>NZ_CP094529.1:0-2400000 GCF_022811665.1 Chryseobacterium oryzae | reverse complement strand
ACAAAAAAAGAATGGTCTTTTTGAATCGTCATCATTGGATAACCTGCATTCACCATTTCGCCTTTGTTCGAAATTATGGTAGAAATTTTCCCGGAAGCAGGTGCTTTTATGGACGCATTGTCTTTAACTTCTTGTGCGAGTTCATCTGCCGCTTTTGCCTGATTGAGTAAAGCCTGAGCCGAGTTTTTCATTTCTTGATTACTGCCACGTCTTAAAAGCTGAACATTAAGATTGGCGGTTTCTAATTCCTTTTGAGCTGCTTTGTATTTAAAATAAATCACATCCCTTTCTTGTCCCGAAACTACTCCTTCCGAATACAGTGTCTGGAAACGGGAATAGGTTTTGTTCATTAAATCCATTTGCTGTTTAGCAATTTGCTGAAGATTTTCTGCAGATTTCAAAACTTCGGGCTCTACACCACGATTCACTTTATCGAGTTGGTTCTGTGCGATGACTACAGCATCAGAAACCTGAGCCTTGATAGTTTCTATTTCAGAGGTTTTCATCTGAGCAACAACCTGACCTTCTTTCACTTCATCACCTTCTTTCACCAAAATATCAACCACTCTTCCCGGCAAAGAAGCGGAAACATCCACAAATTCTGCATCTACCATTCCCAGAACTGTTTCTTTATTATTCTCGGAGGTTTTATTTTGAAAAAGATAAATCAAAGCAATAATCAGCACAACAATCGGAATAAAAACTGCCCAATAATTTTTTATAAAGTTTTTCATCTTGCTATCAGTTTAAGGAATATACTTGGTAATATCATCAATGTTTCCGGTAATATAAAAATAAGTCGCAATCACGGTTTGATATGCTACTAAAGAGGTATAATACAATTTTTCGGCTTCATATTGAAATTGTAATGCGTCATTTACATCTTTTACCGAAGACAGGCTGTTTTCCATTCTTTTTCTTACCATTTCGGTAGTGGTGTAAGTCTGTTTTCGGGCAGTATCAAAAGTTTCGCTCTGTTCTTTGAAACTCAATAATTTATTTTCAGAAATTTTGGTTGCCAAATCCAAAGACTTTTGTTTTTGATTGATAAGAAGGTCAGCTTCCTTTACCAAAGATTGAGATGCGAGATTTCTGGATTTCCGTTCGGGATCAAAAATTGTCCATTGCATTTCTATACCAACCAGCCAAGGTGGTGTGATAAGCGGAAGGTCTTTCCTGAAAAACTGATAATTTCCAATGGCAAAAATATTTGGTCTTGATAAAGATTTGGTAATATCATTGGTGGTTTCGGCCTCTTTCTTTTTACTTAATAGTAGTTTTAAATCTGTATTTTTTTCCGATGAAGAAAAATTAGGAACTTCAATACTTTCATTCAGTTTTTCTTGGATTTCCAATGGTTCATCAAGAGAAATTCCCATTAAATCTTTTAAGGTTAAAAGGGCATTTTCTTTTTCTAGTTTTAGATTTTTAAGATTGGTTTCGCCTTGAAGCTTGGTAATATTAGACCAGTTTTTTAAATATGGAGGGATAATTTCTGCTTTCAGAAGATTCTGAGCATAATTTTCATTTTTCTCAAGAGATTCTACTATTTTTTCCTGCCTCTCAATCATAGAATTGAGATACATAACCTGAATGTAATTTAATGCAATGTTATATGCTGTAAGATTTTGGGAGGATTCCAAATTTGCTTTTCCACTTTCAACCTGTTGTTTGGTCAGTTCTTTGGCAGCGTTGAGTTTACCGCCCAGATAAATGGGTTGTCGAACCAGAATTCCCGCCAAAAAATAGCTCTGTTTTGCAATGGCAGGATTGTAATTGGGATACACAGCACTAATGATATCTTTTGAAGTCTGATAAATCACATTCTGAACCTGTTGTGGGAGCGGATTTCCTGTAATCTGTTGGTAAACAGCATTCGCAGAATTGGCACTTTGGTTAGCAGAACCTTCAACAATACCATCTTTTACCTGCTGCATATTGATTCTGATTGGTTCTCCAATATAATTGTATCCCCCAAGAAAGTCAACTTTGGGTAAATTATTGTTTTTACTGGATTGCAAAAGCTGTTGTCTGGTTTCCAGAGATTGTTCTGCTAACTTTACAGCCGTGTTATTCTGTTTTCCTTTTTCGATACATTCTTTTAATGTAAATTGCTGACAAAGGATTTTGGAAGAAGAAAATATAAACAAAATAAACAGAATTTTCCTGAATTTCATAAACTTAAGATTTTCCACATCATTTATTTAATTAGATCATACAAAAATATTGGCGATTAAAAATTGCTAAACTCATTCAATAATTTAGATATTAACCGCACTCAATTTTATACTTTTAAAGATAATTAAAAAAAGCTAAAATAATTGTAAGTGAGAATTTTTAGTTTTATAAAACTTCTTTAATGAATATTCGTGCCAAAAATTATTAATACTTGAGATAGATGGATAATAAATAACAATTTCAGTTTTCGATTTTTCTTCCATATTAATGAATTTATTATTGTATCATAGCGAAAATGATATGCTTTTGAGTGCAAAATCCAAAATTATTGTATTTTAATTCATTTCACATAGGGCAAATTGCATTTCACATAATTTTTTTTGGAAAAGTTTTTATTCTAAGCATTTTTGAATCATCAAAATTTATAGAAATGAAAGCTTTAATTTATTCAGAAAAAAAGGTTGAGAATAAAATCCGTAGAAACATTTTAGCAATTATAGGAATTTTTGTTCCTGTTGTTCTTTATATTTTAATGATTCTTTATGGTAAAAAAATAATTTTAGATAATTTTCTTGTCAAATCTTTAACCGTAAAAGTCATTATTTCCAAAATTATTATTTGGACTCTGTTTTTCATCACCATTTTGTATTCCATATATATTGAAAAAAGGAAATTTACAGAATGGAAAGACTTAAAATATAAACCTTTATTTTATTTAAAAACAATATTTTTTACCATCATTGCTTTCGCTGTAATAGGTATTGGGACTTCCAATTTGCTGCATTATTTAGGCTTTTCATCACAAACATCGGAAGATTTAAGTGAATTATTAAAGCAATATCCTATTTTTATTTATATCTCATCAATTACTGCAGGTATTGTGGAAGAGTTTATTTTTAGAGGGTATATGATGACGAGAATTTATTCTATTTCCGGGAATAAATTGGGTGCTGTGTTGATGTCATCTGTTATTTTTTCGGCTGCACATTATTCTTATGGAACTATGTTTATGTTGATTCAGCCTTTTATATTCGGGTCGATTTTCGCAATGTTGTATTTCAAATATAGAAATATTAAAGTTTTGATTATGATTCATATTTTGTGGGATGTGATAATCCAGTATCTTTACTAAAGTTTTTACTAAAAAATTAGCAGTTTTGACGAAGTTTTTTTCAGCACTCCAATCTTTTCCCAAAATTCTACTGCACATTTTAGCCTGGAGCATTTATATAATATATACTTACTGTCTTAATTTAATGACGAATGAAAATGTTCATATTATAGATGTTTTAGCGATGAGCCTTCCTCTGATTTTATTTTTTTACTTGTGCGTTTACGGATTTTCATTATCGAGTAAGAGTAAAGTTTTAATGGCGATTTATTTTCTTGGGATATCTGTTAGCCTTTTTGGTGGAGGATATTTGTTGATTGATAATGTGTTCCCAAGATTTGGAATTAATATTAAATCCGATTCTTTTTCTTTTGCGGCATATAGCCAGGAGGTTATTATTGCAACTTTTAAATTTTTTGTTTACGCTTTGCTTTATTTTGTGATTGTGGAATGGTTAAAAACACAGCAAAACCTCAAAAATTCGGAATTGGAACGTTTGAAAATAGACGATTTGAAGAATAAAAAAGAACTTGAAACCATCAAATATCAATATGCATTTTTACGCACTCAGATTAATCCCCATTTTCTGTATAATACACTCAATGTTTTGTTCTCCCAAGCTCTAAAAGTATCACAACCATTGGCAGAAAATATTTTGAAATTAAGCGATGTAATGCGTTATGCTCTGGATAATTCTGATGAAAATAATGGGAAAGTATTGGTTCAGAAAGAGCTAGACCATTTGCAGCGGGTAATAGATATACAGCAGATGCGTTTTTCCGACCGCAAACAAATAAGTTTTAAAATTAACGGAGAGATCAAAGACCAAAAGATTCCTCCGCTTTCCTTTATTACCCTTGTAGAAAATGCTTTTAAATATGGTGATCTGAATGATCCGGAACATCCTTTAGAAATTAAAATTTCTGTAACTGAAAAAATTGTTTGTTTAAAACTTAAAAACAAAAAACGCAAAACCTCGTCTGAAATAGTATCTAACAATATAGGAATTAATAATTTGAGGCAACGTTTAGATCACGCCTTCCCTCAAAAATATAAACTCAGCATACAAAACGAACAAAACTTTTATCATCTCCAACTAGAAATCCGGCAATGAACAGAATAAAATGTATTATTATAGACGACGAACAGCATGCGATAGATGTTTTGGAGTATTATATCGGCAAAGAACAGGATTTACAGTTGGTAGGAACTTTTACCAATCCTTTGGAGGGACTAAAATCTATTAAGAAACTGCAAGCGGATATTGTTTTTCTAGATATTCAAATGGATGAAATGTCGGGTTTGGAAATTGCAGAACTGGTAAATGAAAATGTTAAGATTATCTTTTCAACAGCTTTTCCGGAGTATGCGGTGGATGGTTTTAATCTTAATGCTATAGATTATCTTGTAAAGCCAGTTTCCTATGACCGCTTCTCTAAAGCGATAGATAAAGTAAGAAAATGGTATTTCAGCCACAATTCTGTTGTTGGGAATCCCGATTATTTGTTGCTGAAAACGGAGCAGAAAGGAAAATTAATAAAAATTAGCTTTGCAGAAATCAATTATATCGAGTCGGTTGGGAACTATGTAACTTTTCATTGTGAAGAAAGAAATATTACGGGTTATGGTACTTTACGTGATCTTGAAGCTCATCTTCCTGATAATTTATTTATAAGAATTCATAGATCTCACATTATACCTTTATCAAAAATTTCTGCCATAGAAAACGGGTTTGCACAGATTATCATTAAAAGCGGATATTTGAAGTTGTCCATCGGAAATACTTACAAAGAACTGTTGTTTAAAAAACTTAATATACACTAAAAAGAGAATTGTGTAAATTGATATTAAAAATTAAATGAAGAATTCGTACTTTTTAATGAAAATTTAAACTTAAATATAATCCTGATGAATTTATCTTATTTGGTGGGCGTTTGGTATATTGTATTTTCCAACTTTCCGATGTGGACAAAAGGCGATAAATTGAATCCAACATTCAACTATCAAATGAAGTCCAAGAACGGAATTATAGGTCTTTCAGATGAAGTAAAATTTCTGAAAAACGGAAAACCTAAATCTATAAAAGGTTGGGATAAACCTTTAAACCAAGAAAATACAAAATTTACTTGGAGAGGCTCTGGTATTCTTTTTTTTACGAAAAGTAAATGGGAAATTATATTTATGAGCGATGATCGGAACTGGATGATTATTCATTTTGAAAAAACGATGTTTACACCGGAAGGCTATGATGTGGTTTGCAGAAACCCTAATGAAATTCGAAAATATAAATATGAAATTAACTTAAAATTATCAGAATTAAAAATAAGCGATCTTCAGGAAATAAAGCAGTAATATGTATCAATTAAAAATCAAAAAAAATGAGTGTAGAAAAAATAGGATTTATCGGAATCGGAAATATGGGACATCCGATGGCAAAAAATATTGAAAAAGCAGGATTTCCACTTTTTGTTTATAACAGAACTACAGAAAAATCTGAAGATTTTAAAATAAAATCTACGGTGAGTGAGTCTGTTGAAGATTTGGTGAATAATTCGGACATTATTTTTACAATGCTTACCAACGACAATGCTGTAAAATCTGTTTACGAAAAGATTTTTAAAAATAATCTAGAAGGAAAATTGTTTGTAGACATGAGCACGATTTCTCAGGAAATGTCCAAAGAAGTGGGGGATGCAGTCAAAATTAAAAAAGCTGGTTTTTTGGATGCACCGGTTGCGGGAAGCACCAAACCTGCTGCAGAAGGAACTTTAATTATTATGGTTGGTGGTGATGTCCAAGATCTGAAACGTGCTACTCCTTATTTGGAAAAGATGGGGAAAATAAAACATCTTGGTGAAAATGGAAAAGGTTTAGCTACAAAAATCTCCATTAATTACTTTTTGGCAATGATTTATGAAGGATTGGCAGAAACTGTTTTACTTTCTGATAAATTGGGCGTAAATCGTGAAATGATGTTGGAGATCATCAATGAAAGTGCGAGTGGAAGCGGTGCGACCAAGGTGAAAACTCCATTGCTTCTCAATAATCAATTTAAGGCTGCTTTTGCATTAGACCTCATGCTGAAAGACATTCGTTTAGCCAAAGATGCGGGAGCAGATTTTCCTTTAGGGAATAGAAATTTAGAAATCTACGAAAAAGCAAGTTCAGAAAGTTTCGGAAGAGAAGATGTTATTGGGATTATCCGGTATTTAGAAAAATAAAATTCTCAAAAACGATTAAAAAACCGACATTGAAGCCTAAAAACTTCAAATGTCGGTTTTCTTTTTAGAAAATATTGAACCCATCCCGTAGTTTTCTAAGTGAATTATTCACCTAACAAATTTTCGGTTTTGGTTAAAAATTTTTCTAGCGATTCTTCCAGATTAATATCCATTCTGTCGGCTAAAATTGCCAACCACCAGATGCATTCGCATAATTTATGTTCCAACATAACCTCCGTATTTTTTGCTGGCCAACGGTTTTGCTGTGACATCGTGTGACGACCGACCAGACCGGCATCGGTTAAAAACGCCAGTACATCTTCCTCTACAGTCCATTCTGTACCGTGTTGAGTTTTTTCCAGTTGATGATAGATCGCCCGTATGTTTTTTGAGCGTTCCAAAAGTTCTTTTATGTCCATTAATGAGTTTGTTTTGATTTTGATTAAATTTAGCGAAAAGAGATTACATTTCAGTCACAGCATCTCGTAAAATAGTTTCAAGATAAGCCTGATTTTCTCCTTTTTCAAAGTTTATCAGATGAATTTCCTGATGCATTCCTGATTTTTTCAGTCCGTTTTTGGTGGCAAATTTTTGCAGAATGGGTAATGTTTCTAATTCTCCTGCAAATGGACCTTTATGCAAAAGCTGAACACATTTTCCTGCCGTATATACAAATCGTTCAAACATATTGGCGAACGGTATATGTGGTTTTTGTGCTGCAATGTTCGTGATGTTTTCATTTGTGACAAATTCCGGGACTCGGATTGCAATTCTGTAATTCAGCAATGACAAATCCACCGTTGTATAAAAATTACCAATATCAACATATCCAACCTTGTCTTCATCAAACCAATAAAATATCTCAACAATAGTTTCGGAAAATGCATTTTCAGTATTTTTAAACTGATTTTGCAAGGCTTTAACAAATTCCACAATGGCCTTCTTCTTCTCGTAAAAAATATCAGTTCCAGGGCTGCCATTTCCAGCTATGGAGATATAGCTCGCTTTGGGGATTTCTACGATTTCCGGCTGTTCGCTTGCTTTGTAATAATCGTTGTATGATTGTTTATTATCCATATTTTTTTGAGTTTAATTTTACATCAGGTCAGCTTTGGCTTTATATATTCTTCCTTCTTTAAAAGTAAAATCAAATATTCCGCCTATTTTTCCTTCGGGAAATTCGCCTGTGAATTCCACTTCAATATGAGCTTTATTGTCGCTTATAATGTATAGTTTTACAAGTCGTGTCTGGGTTTTATAACCAATGAAATAGCTTTCAAAATAGTTTTTAATTCCTGAATGTCCTTTAAAAACCTGACCGACAGACGGGTCGTCTAAAACGGCATGGTCTTGCCAAAGTTCCAGATAGTTGTCGGTTTTGTAAGCGTTACTAATTATGATGAATGTATTGATGAATGCTGGTATGTCCATTTTGATTTTAATTAAATGATTCTTTAAATGCTAAAGGTGTTAAGTTGGTCTTCTTTTTAAATAATTTGTTAAATGATTGGGAATGTTCAAACCCCAACTGATAAGCGATTTCCGATACAGATAGGGTAGTAGAGGTAAGATATTCCTTCGCTTTTTCAATTAATTTTTCGTGGATATGTTGTTGTGCATTTTGCCCCGTGAGAGAACGCAGCATATCGCTTAAATATCGCGGCGAATGATGGAATTGGGATGCCAAATAATCGACCGTTATCATTCCGTTTTGTAAAGGTTTTTCTTCGTCAAAATATGTATTTAAAAGATTTTCTACTTGACTTAACAAATCATTATTAACTGTTTTTCGGGTAATAAATTGGCGTTTATAAAAGCGGTTGCTGTAATTCAATAAAACCTCAATGTAGGAAACTACCAAATCCTGGCTGAAATCGTCGATATTGCCGCTAAGCTCTTCCTTAATATTATCAAAAATCGCAAAAAGAATCTGTTTTTCTTTATCCGACAAAAACAAGGCTTCCTTAGCGGAATAAGTAAAAAAGCCAAGGCTTTTTATCTTTGTTCCTAAAGGATAATTCCTGATGAAATCCGGATGAAACAGCAATGTGTAACCGGAATAATCTGCTTCATCTTCTACACTTTGAATAACCTGATTGGGTGAAATGAACGACAAACCTCCTTCATCAAAATCATAATAACCCTGCCCATATTTTAACTTTCCCTTAAGATGCTTTTTGTAAGATATTTTATAAAAATTAAGCAAAAGAGCTTTCGGTAGTTCCTCTGCTGGTGTTTTGATATCAGCATAATTCACCAGACTTACCAATGGGTGCAGTGGTTTTGGGAAACCGAGAGCATTATGTAAATCGGATATCGAGTTGAATTTTTGCGGTACATTTTTCATAGATACAAATTTACCAAATGTTTACTAGGAAGAAATATTCACGATTTTTTCAAATTGAGTTTGTGCAGACCATTTTTCTCTTTCAGAATATAGAGAAACAGCATCGTTGCCCGCAATATAGCGCAACTTATTTCTGCTATCTGTAGCCGCTTCATAGATGATATTGGCAATGCTTTCAGGTGTGGAAAACTGGCTCATGCTTTCTTCGCTATAGCCTTCGCTCACTTTTTCTACCAAAGATTGGTATGCTTCATGTTGTCCGCCATCCATTGACCGACCTGCAAAATCGGTTTGGATGCCACCCGGAGCCACTATTTTTACCTGTACATTAAAGTTGGCAAGTTCATACGCCAGACTTTCTGAAAAACCGTCAATCGCAAATTTGGTAGCCGAGTAAACCGAGCAAGTTGGGTAACCAATCAATCCAAACATCGATGTAATATTGATGAACATCCCTGATTTTTTCTCACGAAAATATGGAGTGAAAGCTTTTGTTACGCGGATAACACCTAAAAGATTGGTGTTAATTTGTTTGAAGATTTGTTCATCACTCAAGGCTTCTAAAGGCCCAATCAATCCGTAACCCGCATTGTTAAGTACAACATCTACCGAATGATTTTCGATTATTGTAGCAACCGTTTCTTCAATTTGATCTGAATCCGTGACGTCTAGTTTTAAGAGGGTTACATTTTCTAGTTGAGTCAGTTCCTTTTCATTCTCCGGGTTTCGCATTGTTGCGATGATATTCCATCCTTTGGACTGAAATAGTGTGGCCGTCGTTTTTCCTAATCCTGAGGATGCCCCTGTTATAAAGATTGTCTTTTGCATTTTGTCTTGTTTAATATTTACAAGGCAAAGTTCATCAAATGCTGAGGAGTAAATGTTGCCAAAGTGAGTAGGGTTGTAGCCAAAATGAAGAAGAACCTAATATGTTTTGTCTTTTTAATTAAGATTTTTGACTTATAAATTCAGTCATAAATAATGGGATTATATACTTTGACAAACTAGCCTATCTATAATTAAATGATCGAAGGTATGAAAACTCAAATCGATAAGTTGGACCGCGATTATGATAACAAAAATTCTCTCAATTTGGTCAAGGATTTGCTAGATTATCAAGGGTAATGGTTATTGAAGAAAAATCTAAATGATAAGGAGCTTAATGAAGAAATTATCAGAAAAATCTCTGATAAATTGATCTTGAAGAAAGACGGTTTTACGACTAATTTCAATAGCCCATATTTAAAGCCAAAACATTGAATTGTATGAAATTTGTTACATTAAAAAACCGAAATAAAGTGCCTGCACTCGGGCAGGGTTGCTGGAAAATAGGTGATCATCCTAACAGAAGACAACAAGAAATTGATACGCTTCGGCGTGGCGTAGAATTGGGGATGACGCTCATTGACACTGCAGAATATTATGGCAATGGAAGGTCTGAGGATCTGATTAGTGAAGCTATAGAAGGGATGCGTGATGATATCTATCTGGTAAGCAAAGTAATGCCCTCAAATGCCTCTTATCAAGGCACTATTGCGGCTTGCGAGCGTAGTTTGGGGCACCTGAAAACCGATCGGTTGGATATGTATCTATTGCATTGGCAAGGTTCGTATCCAGTGGAAGAAACGGTTCGTGCTTTCGAGAAATTAGTGGCAGATGGTAAGATTCTGAATTGGGGCGTCAGTAATTTCGATGTACAGGATTTGGAAGATGTTTTTGAAGTTCCTAATGGGAAAGATTGTGCCACAAATCAGGTTTTTTACAATCTTTCACACCGCGGAATTGAATACGATATGTTTCCCTGGGCAAAAGAGGAAGGTATTCCGCTAATGGCTTATTCGCCGATTGATGAATCGAGGCTTGTTTCCAGAAATCAGTTGCAGCGAGTTGCCGACAATCACAATGCTACGCCCGCACAGATTGCATTAGCCTGGAGCATACAGTCAGGGATTGTTATTTCTATCCCTAAAGCTTCGACGGTGGCGCACGTAGAAGACAATGCAAAAGCTGCAGATATTATTTTGACGGCAGAAGATAATGCTATTTTAGATGCGGCTTTCCCGCCGCCCCATAGAAAAGTAAACTTAGAATTTATCTGATTAAATACGAGGTAGATATAAAACAACTTCCGATTACCATTAATAATCGGAAGTTGTTTTTTTATTGAAGAATAATCTTATTTAAGGTCAATACGTATGATTTTTAAGCATTTTATTTAATCGATTTTCAAAATAATCTTCCCGATATGTTTATTGCTTTCCATCAAATGATGAGCCTGCGCTGCTTCTTCCATTGAAAATACCTTATAGATTACCGGCACAAATTTCCCGGTTTCGATCAGCGGCAGTATATTGTGTCTAATGGAAGCAGTCAGCTCCGCCTTGAAAGCTTTGTCCCGGCTTCTCAAAGTCGTGCCCATAATGCTCAGGCGCTTCTGCATCATTTGAAAAATATTGAGTGTTACCTCATTACCGTTCATCGCATTGATATAAACCAATCGGCCTTCTTCCTGTAAAATATTGATGTTTTTTTGAAAATAATCGCCACCGATCATATCCAAAATGAGATGGACAGGATGCTCTTTCAGTACAGCTTCGAAATCCTGTTTTTTGTAGTTAATAAACTGATCAGCGCCCAGTTCCAGACATTTTTCTCCCTTGACATCATCACCAACGGTTACAATAACTTCAGCGCCACTGGCTTTTGCCAATTGGATGGCAGTAATTCCAATGCCACTACTTCCGCCGTGTATCAAAATCCGTTCGCCACTTTGCAAGTTTCCTCTTTGAAAAACATTGTGATACACCGTATAGATGGTTTCCGGCAAACTTGCGGCTTCTTCAAAATTCAGATTTTGGGGAATCGGCAAACATTGCAAGGCAGGCACACTTACATATTCCGCGTAGCCGCCACCGCCTAACAAAGCAAGTACCTTATCACCAATACTAAATCCGGTAACATCAGCACCAATTTTTTCGATCACGCCGGCGATTTCCAATCCAGGAATATTAGCAGGAACACCTTTTGGAGCCGGATAATTACCCATTCTTTGAAACACATCCGGTCTATTGATGCCGGCTGCTTTCACTTTTACCAGAACATCATCTTTCCCGATTTCAGGAATAGGACGATCCTCTGTTTTCAATACTTCTGGTGCGCCATATTCTGTAATAACAACTGCTTTCATTTTATATTTTTATCAATAGATTCGGTCTGCAAAATGACAGACTTTAGATTATTCATTAATTACATTCTGTTTTTCAATCTCCGCAATTCTTGCCGCAATATTGTCTTCTTTATCGTATCCTCGGGCGATAAGGTAATATTGGTCTTGAGGTGTTTTAAGGAAAACCTGCGGAAAGCCGGTCACCTGCAATGCTTGTGCATACTGAAAATCTTTTTTCACATCTTCCAATACCGCATCCGTTTTCATCTTTGCTATAAATTCATCGGCATCAATCTCAAAATGTTCCGCAGTTTTGTGGTACATCTCATCTTCATTGGGATTGAGCCCCTCACCATACATAAAACTTTGCATAGTCGTCACAAATTCAATCTGGCGGTAGCTTTTATTCGGGTAGGTTTTGAATGCAGAAAATGCCTGTGCCGGCTTTTCGGAATTGAGTTGGTAGTTGTCTTTTTCTACCAATCCACCCAGATATTTTTCGGTGATATCGGCACCAGAATATTCTATAACCCGTGCATAAGCTTCTCTAAAGCCTTCACCCAGAATATCCTTGATTCTTCGGTTTTGTTCTGCCGGAAACATCCCGCCACTTACCAACTGGAAGTCATAGCGATCCTGAAATTTGTCATACAATATTTGCATTTCCTTTTCGAAGCCGTAACACCAGGAGCATAGTCCGTCGTAAACATATATTATCGTTGGTTTCATTTTATTTTAATTAGGTTTAATGTGTTAATTCTTCTATTTTTTCTCTGATTTTTCGGATGGCTAAAGGTGCTTTTGCATAGACACGCAGCACTCTTTCTGTTTGATTATCCTGTTGCAGATAGAGTTGGGGAAACAGATCTGAGCCTATTTGTTTTGCTAAGTCAAAATCCTGGTAAGCCCATTCCAAAGCTTCGGGAGATTTCATCTTGACTAAAAATTCATCGGCATTTAAACCAAAAGCAAGTGCTGTTTTTTTATACAACTCATCTTCATTCGGGTTAAGTCCATTCACATACAGATTCTGATGCATGGCAAAAACGAAGTCCAGATGTTTGTCTTTCATCTCCGGTAAAGATTTGAAAGTTGAAAATGCCCTCGCCGGGATTTCGGAATTAACAATATAATTTTCGCTGTCAACAGTTCCTGCCAAATAGTTCTCTGATATATTAGCGCCCGTAATCTGTACCACCTGCTGGTAATCTTTCCGGAAAGTTTCGCCCAATTTTTCTTTGATGCGAGGGGTGTCTTTTCCGATATTCATCCCGCCACTGATAATTTTCAGATCTACTTCCGCTTTCAGTTCATCCCGGATGATAAACAGCTGCGTATCGAAACCGTAGCAGTAAGAGCATAATCCATCAAAAACATATATTAATGTTGGTTTCTGCTTTTTTACAGCTGGAATTTCACAACCTTCGGAACCACAAAAATTGTCACTGAAAGCCTTATCATCAAAAAAGTTGGTTTGAATTTTAATTTGATCTGCCATTGAAAAGTGCATTTAGAATCCTTTATGAACTAAAATTTTTTTAAACATCAATTTCAGCAATCTAAGGAGTTTTTAGTTTAACGGTAATTGGTGCTAAGGCTTAGCTGTTGCCATTGTTCAAGCTCGGTGGCGACTTCCCTTATTTTGTATTCAGCAGCCCGGAAACCATCGGTTCCCAAATAAATTCTTTGTGGCGGATTGTTGCTTTCAGCCAATTTGATAAATGCTTCTGCGGCTTTTACCGGATCGCCTCCCTGATTTTGATTGAGCTGACGGAAACTTTGTTCGGCTTGTCTCACGGCCCGGTAATTATTCATAGGATTTTGCGGAAATTTTGCAGATCCGCCAAGGAAATTGGTTTTGAAACCGCCCGGACATACCGCTGTAGCTCTTACACCAAACTCTCTTCCTTCTTCATCCACGGCTTCGGTAAGCAATATCACGGCCGCTTTTGTGGAGCTGTAAATGCCTTGAGCCGGAGAAGTAATGGAACCGGAAATAGAGGCCATATTCAAGAAATAACCCGAATTTTGTTCTCTGTAAACTTTCATTACCGAGCGGATGACACGCATTGTCCCAAATACATTCACATCATAATTGGCTTTTATCTCGTCATCGGTTAATTCCTCAATAGCGCCTACCAATATATAACCGGCATTGTTGATAGTAACGTCTATTCTTCCAAAATGATTTTTCACTTTTGTCACCGCCTCATCGACGCTGTTTTGATCAGTAATCTGCATAGAAATCGGAAAGAAATTTCCGCTTTGGTCATTAACCTCACTTGCCAGTTTGGCTTCGTCTCTGGAAGTGGCTGCCACACGAAAACCGTGTTTCAAAAGTGTCTTTACTGCTGCAAGACCAAAACCGCTACTGGCGCCTGTTATAAACCATACTTTTTTATCGCTCATAATATTTTATTTTAAATTTTAAATTTGATTTTAAATGATCCATTAATGAAACGTTTGCATTCGCAACAATGATGATCAAAATTTTACAATAATCATTCTCTAATTTTTTGCGGATATTGCTACAGAATCTTTGATATATTGATCAGAATTCTGAATAAGATCCGCCACAAATTTTCCAACGCTTTTTCTGGAAATGAAATGACTCTCTGTTTTTTCGTTTCTATGTTGGAGTGCTATATCTTCTACAATATCATTATTAGTCAACCAATTAGGTCTGATAATGGTATAATCCAGATTGCTGTGCTCGATAACATCGGCGCCGTTTTTTTGATCCCACAGATAAGTGTTTGGAACTTCGGGTTTTCCTAATTCCCGTACACCGGCTTCGGAGAAAGCACTTTCATTGTAGATGCCTAAACTTGCTGTCCAAATCAGTCTCTTGATGTTGGCTTCTTCCATAGCAGCAACAACGGTTTTTGCCAATTTTTCCATATGAAATGGTCCTAATGCAGAGAAAACAAGATCCACGCCATGCATTGCGCTTACCAAATCCGCCGCATTTGTGGCATCTCCAATAATTGTTCTGTCTTTGTCGTAGATTTTCCGTTCATTTCTCATCAGTAAGACTTGTTCGATGTCCTTATTTTCGTCCAAAAAGCTAGAAACAAATTTTGCAATAGGTGCCGATGCACCAAGTATGAGTACTTTTTTCATTGTATAATTGATTTAATGTAGATGATAGAAAAGCAAACTAAAAATTCTGAAAAGTCTAAACTATCTTCTTTTATTATGGTAAAATTATAAGGAAAATTAATCGATACCAAGGACATACATCACAAAAAAATGTGAGGTAGTTCACAATTGATCTGTTACGGTCAATCCAATCATAATTTCAAATAGCGATGTATTTTAAAAGACAAGGAATATAGCCCTAAACTAAACGTTACGGAATTAACTGCGGTATTTTCTGTCACTAATTTTTTTCCTAGTGACAGAGTTAGTGACAAAAAAAGAAAATAGACATTTGTTTGTCGGCCAAATGTCGGCTACAGATATAAATAAAAACGCCTAAACACTTATTTACAAGCTGTTAGGCGTTTTTTATGGTGAACTTAACAGGACTCTATTCAAACCATTTGCTACAAGACATAGATAATATTTTGAAGGTGTTAAATGATATTTAATATGAATTTCAAAGTTTGCTAATTCCTCCTTGATATTATTGGTATTTTAAACATTTTATATAGATAAAACAAGTTCTATTTCTACTCTGCCTGATTTTTCATCGCCATCAAAAGACCATAAGCACCTTTCTGAACGATCTTTTTATCTTTCAAATTATCCGCCTTCAAAATTTCGGTGAATTGATCATCAGAAATTCCCACATTCACAGGAATCATCTTATATTTCTTATTCCCTAAATCTTCAAAAACATAACTTTTGCTTTCAAAGGAAACCACAGATTCATTCGGTAAACCAATGGTAAATCGACTGTTGATTGTCACTTCTGCATTGATGTACATTCCTTTGATAAACTCAGGATTCGGACTTGAAAGCTTCGCAACAGCCACCGACGAACCGCCGTTTTCAATACTCGGTACAATACTTACAATTTTAGCTGTCGATTTTTTTTCAGGGTTTTGATTGTTGTAAACCAAAATTTCCTGTCCGATTTTCACATCATTTACATCGTTTTCAAACACTTTTAATTCAAGCAATAAACCTGCAGGATTAATCAACTCAAACAAAGTATCAGAAGGATTAATATATTGTCCGTTATTCACTAAAATTTTGCTCACAAAACCACTAAAAGGTACATAAACATTAATTTGGCTTCTGATATTCGATAAATTTAATCCTTTTGCATTGATTCCAATAATTCTCAGTTTTTCTTCCAAACCTTTCAAAGTAGCATTCAATGTAGAATAATCTGCCTGAGCGGTTTGCAAAGTTTTATCACTGGTCGCTTTGGTGATATTCAAATCTTTTTGACGGCTTAAATTCAATCTTGCCGATTCCAACTGTGCTTTCGTCACCAGATAATCCTGTTGTAACTGAATAAATTGCGGGTCTTCCACAACTGCCAAAACCTGTCCTTTGCTGAAATGACTTCCGTTAATCACGTTAATCGATTTGATATGACCGCCCATAATGCTGGAAATCGAACTGATGTGAGACGGCGAGATTTCAACTTTACCATTCAGGCGGACGAGTTTTTGCATTGTTTTTTCCTGAATTGTTGTTGTCGTTAAACCAATGGATTGCAATTGTTTATCCGACATTTGAACCGTATTCTGGTCTTTTTCCTTGAATTTTGTGTTTTCATACACCGTTTTTTCTTCCTCTTTTTTTCCTGAACAGGAAGATAAAATCAGAATTACACTTAAACTAAGGATTGATATATTTTTAAGATACATTTCGCTGTTATTTTGATAGTAAGAAATTAAGTTCTGCTCCGATTTGGTTGAGTCTTTCGAGATTATCGATGTAATCAACCTTTGTTTTTACCGCCTGATTCGTAAGAATTACCCAGTTCAGATAATCGATTTCGCCGACTTCCAATTGTTTTTGAACCGTTTTTAAAATTGTTTCAGATTTTGGAAGTTGTTTTTGCTCATAATTATCAACGATTTTCAGTTGATTGGTGTAATTATTAATTTGCTGTCCGAATCTGTTTTTCAGTTCAATTTCTTTTAATTGATATTGGTTTTCAGAAATCGCCACTTTCGCTTTCGTTGCTTTTGCCAAAGCTCGTTGACCTTTCGTAAACAAAGGAATTCCCACACCGACCTGAACCGCATTAAAACGATTGTTATTAAGGTTTTTCATACTTTGATTTGTATATCCAACCAATAAATCCGGTAATAATTTAGATTTTTCGAGCTGAGCTTCTGCATCATTGATTTTAATCTGCTGATTTAAATATTGCAATTCAGGATGTTGCTGAACCATTTCTTCCGAAACCTGAAGATTAATATTCATCATCGGTTTGTCCGAAACTGGTTGAAATTTTTCTTCGGACTGAAGCAATAACTGAAGCTGAAGTTTAGCGATATTCAAATCATTTTCAAGCATATTCAGTTGCGTTTTTGCCTGTTCGCTCTGAATTTCCGCTGTTGACTCTTCCAAAATATTGGTTTCACCTTTTTTCAGTCTCAAACTCGCTTTTTCTGCAAAACTGCTGTATAATTTGGTGATATATTCAATCACCTTCTTCTTTTCCTGAAGTGTCAGAATTCGGTAAAAAACATCGGAAACTTCCTTTGTTAATTGCGCTTTCGTCAGATTTTGATTGATGACACTTGCATTCCATTCTGCATCCAGCATTTGTTTTCTTTTGGCATAAACCGTCGGAAAGCTGAAACGCTGGGAAATAGAAAAAGAATTATCAGTTTCCACACCGTTCATCTGTCCGATTTGCGCACTGACTTCCGTTTGCGGAATATCGAGATAACTTGCCTTTAATTTTTCCTGATATTCAGAAATTAATTTTGAGTTTTTTAAAGTTCTGTTTTGTTGAAAAGCTTTTTCCAGAGTTTGTTCATAGGTAATGTTTTCCTGTGCATTCATCATTCCGAAAGAAATCAGAAATAAGAATGCAGTCAGTTTTTTATGATTGTTTGAAAATTTCATTGTATTTATTTTAAAGACTTTTTCTATCTAAAACTTGTCTTTCTATTTTAAGTGAAACGCCTTTGTATATCTTAATTATAAAGTTTCATTTTTAAGAAAACTTTGTATTTCTTTGCCTTTAAATTATCGCAAGGTCAAACAAAGATTATGTATTGGATTCTTTTTTAAGATAAACAATGCCACTTCATTTATTGAGGAAAACAAGGATAAATTCTAAGTTATTTTACCCAGATATTTTTAACTGTTTTCTTTAATCTTATTAAACTTTTTCTTTTTACTGATTCGTTCAAATAAGACATAAAGAATCGGCAAAACGAACAAGGTTAAAAGTGTTGCCAACATCAAGCCTCCGATAACCACGGTTGCCAAAGGTCGTTGCACTTCTGCACCAGCTCCGTTGCTGATTGCCATTGGTAAAAATCCTAAAGAAGCCACGAAAGCCGTCATCAGAACCGGACGAAGACGGATTCTTGTTCCCATCAAAACAATTCGGCTTAAGTTGGTTACTCCATCTTTTTTCAATCTGTTGAATTCTGAAATCAAAACAATTCCGTTTAAAACTGCTACTCCAAAAAGAGCAATAAATCCAACTCCCGCACTGATACTGAAAGGCATTCCTCTTAATGCTAAAAAGTAAATCCCACCAATTGCGGACAACGGAATTGCAGTGTAAATCAGCAAACTATGTTTTACAGAACCGAAAGCGAAGAACAGCAATAAGAAAATCATTACCAAAGAAATCGGAACGGCAATTCCTAATCTTGCTTTGGCTTGATTTAAATTTTCAAAAGCACCGCCATAAGAAATCGTGTAACCTGCAGATAACTTCAAATCTTTGTTAACTTTCTGCTGAAGCTCTTCCACAATACTCTGAACGTCTCTTCCACGAACATTAAACCCAATCACAATTCTACGTTTGGTATTTTCTCTCTGAATCTGATTTGGACTTTCTCTTAATTCCACTTTTGCCAGTTGCGACAACGGAATTTGTTCCCCATTAGGCGTTGGAACCAACAGATTTTGAATGCTTGAAATGTCTTTTTTGTGCTCTTGATCCATTCTTACGACCACATCGAATTTCCTTTCGCCTTCATACAGAGCACCTGCAGTTTGACCTGCAAAAGCCATATTGATAACTCTGTTAATTTCTGCAACGGAAATATTGTAGCGTGAAAGTTCGGCGCGATTATAATCAATCACAACTTGCGGAGCTCCGACGACAGGTTCTAAATACAAATCCTGAGCGCTATTGACTGTTGAAATAATTCCTCCTAACTTTTTAGCGTAAGTCGCCAAACTGTCCAAATCTTCGCCATAAATTTTACAGACCACATCCTGTTTTGCTCCCGTCATCAGTTCATTGAAACGCATCTGAACCGGAAACTGAAAACTTGCAGTAAGTCCTGGAATGACTTGTAATGCTTCATTCATTTTATCTGAAAGTTCAGGAAATGAGTGTGCGGAAGTCCATTCTTTTTTAGGTTTTAAAACGACAATCATATCGCCACCATCCATCGGCATTGGGTCGGTCGGAATTTCTCCACTTCCGATTTTCATCACGACTTTCTGAACTTCCGGAAATTGTTTTAATAAAATTTTCGAAGCTTTAGTTGTGGCTTTTTTTGTTTCTTCGATATTACTTCCCTGAAGAATTCTCATCTCAACCGCAAAATCGCCTTCCTCCAAAGACGGAATAAATTCTCCACCCATTTTTGAAAGCACGAAAACCGCTCCTGCAAACAAAATAATTACTGTTGCAATAATTGTTTTTCTGAATTTTAAAGCTTTAATTAATAATTTCTGATGACCGATTTCAATTTTCGCCATCACTCTGTCAGAAACATTGTCTTTTGTTTTTTTCTTTCGGCTCAACACCAAAGAACTCATCATCGGAATGTAGGTTAATGATAATAAAAATGCTCCAATCAACGCAAAAGCAACGGTTTGTGCCATTGGTTTGAACATTTTTCCTTCAATTCCCTGAAGCGTAAAAATTGGTAAGTAAACAATTAAAATAATGATTTGTCCGAAAACCGCACTGTTGACCATTTTTGTTGCTGAACTGGAAACCTGACCGTCCATTTCAGCTTTTGAAAGTATATTGTCTTTTCCAAAATGTTTTTTGTGGGCTAATTGATGCAGAACGGCTTCCACAATAATCACGGCACCATCCACAATCAATCCGAAATCTAAAGCTCCGAGACTCATTAAATTTCCTCCAACTCCGAAAATATTCATCATAATAATGGCAAAAAGCATCGCCAAAGGAATGACGGAAGCGACCAATAATCCCGCTCTGAAATTTCCGAGGAATAAAACCAGAATGAAAACGACGATTAATGCGCCTTCCATTAAGTTGGTTTTTACCGTACTAATCGTGTTATTCACCATTTTAGCTCTGTCCAAAAACGGTTCAATCACAACACCTTCCGGTAATGATTCCTGAATTTTTTCTAATTTTTCTTTAATATTTCCAACGACTTCATTGGCATTTTCATCTTTCAGCATCATTACGATTGCTCCGGAAACTTCGCCTTTGTCGTTGTAAGTCATTGCTCCGTAACGGGTTGCGAAACCTATTTTTACCTTCGCTACATCTTTAATATGAACAGGAATTCCTTCTTTTGTACTCGAAACCTGAATATTTCCGATGTCTTCTGTGCTTCCTAAAAGTCCTTCACTACGGATAAAAAGGACGGTTTCTCTTTTCTCAATATAAGCGCCTCCAGTATTTTGATTATTGTTCTCCAAGGCATCAAAAACATCATTGATATTGATGTTAAAAGCCTGTAATTGATTGGGATTAATGGCAATTTCGTATTGTTTTAACTTACCTCCAAAACTGCTGACATCGGCAACGCCTTTCGTGCCTAATAACTGTCGGCGAATCACCCAATCCTGAATGGTTCTGAGTTCGGTTTCGTCATAAACGTGTTCGTATCCTTTTTTAGGTCTTACAACATATTGGAAAATTTCTCCCAAACCGGATGAAATAGGTCCTAATTCAGGTTTTCCGATGCCTGCAGGAATATTTTCCTGAACCAGTTGTAATCGTTCCTGAACTTGTTGACGAGCCCAATACACATCAGTATCATCATCAAAAACAATTGTAATCAACGACAATCCAAAACGTGAAAAACTGCGGATTTGGGTAATTCCGCTGATGTTACTGGTTGCCTGCTCGATAGGAAAAGTTACGAGACGTTCGATATCTGCAGCGCCGTAAGAAGGCGCAACAGTAATAATCTGAACCTGAGTACTCGTAATATCAGGTTGTGCATCGATAGGAAGTTTGGTGGTTTCATAAATTCCAAAAAGGATAAGCGCAATGGTAAACAGCACAATAATGAGTTTATTCTTTACAGAAAACTCAATAATTTTATTTAACATAAAAATTTATTAATTGAATTAAATAGAAATCAACTGCTTTAGAAAGAAATCCTAAAACACTGATATTTAAATTAAAAATCAATTAACAAAAGCGAGGAGGCTGGAAAATACGGGAAAGATAACTGCTGGAAAAGTCTTTTTCCTGATAAACAGTTGGTTTTTGAGAAATAATGATCTCCTTGATTTGTTCTATGTGAAAAGTGGTTTCCGGAAGTTTTGCGTAAACCATCAGGACAATCGGAGGATTGAAAAACGGTAGCTTCTGGTCTGTATCCCAATCTGAATCGGGTTGATGATTATCGTAATGTTCCACCAAAAACTCGGAAAAGCTTCCTTGATAATCCATTAGATGTTCTATTAAGACAGGTGTTTTTAATACTTCCGCTACATTGGTTGTTGCAAGTACATAAATCATCAAACATAGTATGGAGAACCATCTTAACATTGGTGCAAAGATAGTCGTTTTTTAATTGTTCGAGAAATTCTAAGTTAATAAATTATAAAACAAAAATGACACATTTTATGATGAAGTCAGAGTTGTTTGGCTTTCGTCGATAATATTTTAATTCATAGAGTATATAGAGGAAATTTTAAATGTGTTGAATGGTTGAAATAATCATTTGTTTTTTATAATTTCTATACAATCTAAAATTATTTAAAATCGTTCTTAACTTAAAATTATTTAAATTTGAGTAGTGAAAAAGTTGATTTCCATAGTTTTGCTTACTTTGTTTTTGGTTTCTACAACCGAACTATATCAGCTTTTAAAAATTCCTACACTTGTAGAGCATTACTTTGAGCATAAAGCGCTCAATCCGGAAATGCCTTTGGTGGCTTTTCTCAAAACCCATTACGAACATCCTGCAAAAGATGGAGATTATGGGAAAGATCAGAAACTTCCTTTTGTGATGCATTCTCAACCATTGGTTTTGGTTTTTACAGTTAATCAAAATTTCGAGTTTGAATTTAAAAAGGATTTTCTAAACCTTCTGAAATCACCTAAAATTTTATCTAAGGATGAAGACTTTTGCCTGAAGGGTTTTAAAAGTTCAGTTTGGGAACCACCTAGAATTCTGTTTTCATAACATTCATAAATACAGTTTTTTAAATTTTAAAAGCTGTACTCCGTTAAACAAAAATTTCATTTAAAATATTATGAAGACAATATTTTCAACCCTGTTTTTGGTTGTGTTTTCAGTCGTTTTCAATGCTCAAAACAGATGGGAAAACGCAAAAAAAATCGCTGCAGAAAAAAACGAACTTATTCTGCTTAATTTTTCCGGTTCAGATTGGTGTATTCCGTGCATCAAACTTCATAAAAATATTATCGAAACCGAAGACTTCAAGAAGTTGGAAACCGATAATGTCATTGTTTATCTCAATGCAGATTTTCCGAGAAACAAAAAGAATCAGCTTAAGGCAGAACTCAAGAAAGAAAATGCTTCTCTTGCCGACCAATACAATCAAAAAGGAATTTTTCCTTACACGATTTTGCTAAACTCGGAAGGTAAAATTCTGAAAAGTTGGGAAGGTCTTATTTCCGGCGATGCTTTAGCGTTCAGTAAAGAGATCAGAGACATTAAAGACAACCAAAAACCTTAGACGAATATGTGGAGAGAATTCAAAAGACCTCAAAAACTGATGGGGAACGCTTTTGAAATTACCGTTGTTGACGACAACGAAACTTGGGCAAACCTTCATATCGATGCTGCCATTGAAGAAATTCGCAGAATTGAAAGGCTGTTAACAACTTTTAATGAAGAAAGTCAAACCAATCTCATCAACCGAAATGCAGGGATACAACCTGTAAAAGTAGATGCTGAGATTTTTGATTTGATTGAAAGAAGCATCAGAATCAGCAAAATTACCGATGGGTATTTCGATATTTCCTACGGAGGAATCGATAAAAGTTTCTGGAATTTTGACCGTGAAATGACGCAGCTTCCCAACCCAGAATTGATAAAAAGTCATCTGCAATTGGTGAATTATCAAAACATCATTCTATATTCAGTCAATCAAAACGTTTTTCTCAAAGAAAAAGGGATGCGCATTGGTTTTGGCGGAATCGGGAAAGGCTATGCCGCAGAAATGGCGAAAAGAATTCTTCAGCAAAGAGGCGTGGTTTCCGGTATTGTAAATGCTTCCGGAGATTTGACGACTTGGGGAAATCAAGCCAACGGAAAACCTTGGACAGTCGGAATTGCAGACCCGGACAACTCAAAACAGCCATTTTCTTATATGAACATCACAGATATGGCGGTTGCAACGTCGGGAAATTATGAAAAATTCGTAGTCATCAACGGAAAAAAATATTCTCACACCATCAATCCAAAAACCGGAATGCCCGTTTCGGGCGTGAAAAGTGTCACCATTTTCTGTCCTAATGCAGAAATCGCTGATGCAATGGCAACTCCGGTAAGTATTATGGGAATCGATGCCGCACTGAATATGGTGAATCAAATCAACCATTTAGAATGCGTCATTATCGATGATTATAATAAGATTTATTCATCTCAAAACATCAATTTAAAATGAAAAGAAATAGTATAACTAAAATAAAAATGACGGTGTGTTTTTTGGCAATCGTTGCTTTAGTGCAATCTTGCACCACCGTAAAAGAATACGAAAAAAACAAACTGAACGACGCCGAAATGGCTTTAGGGAACAGAACTGTGGAAAAAACAGAACTCAGTTTTCAGTCGTACAGAGAAGGTTCTTCAGGAGCCAATGCCGGAAAAGTAGGTGGTGGTTGCGGTTGCAACTAAAATAGTAGCAATAAAATTTAATTGTGATTTAAAATGAAAAAAATTATAGTAAGTATTGTTGCTCTTTTAGGAATTTTCAATGCAAAAGCACAGGAGAATACAGGCAATACACAACCGAAAAAACTAACGCTGGATGAAGCCAATTTGGTTTCAAGTTATTATAAGCAAGACGGGAATAATTCTGCGGTAACGGGAGGAACGGGTTCTGAAAAGCTCAACGACATCTCGAATGCTATCGATGTTACTCTGGTAAAATATGATAAAAAAGACAGGAAAAATAAGTTTGGTTTCAGTGTCGGGATAGACCATTACACGTCGGCTTCTTCGGATATGATTGATTTGAAAGCCAATTCTTCCGCTTCTCACGCAGATACTAGAATCTATCCTGCACTAAGCTGGAGCCGTGAAAACGAAAACAAAGGAACAACACTTTTGGCGGGAGTTTCGGCTTCTACAGAATATGATTATCAGTCTTATAGCGCTAATATTGGTTTTGCGAAAAAAACACCAAACAAAATGGGAGAATTTACCGCAAAATTCCAAGCCTATTTTGACCAAGTGAAGTTGATTGCTCCCATCGAGCTCAGAACTGCCCAAAATGAAGGAACGAGTGGAAGAAATACCTATGCTCTGTCTTTGGCGTATTCACAGATTATCAATCAGAATTTCCAGATGGAATTTCTTACCGATGCCGTTCAACAGACGGGTTATTTAAGTTTGCCATTTCACAGGGTATATTTTAATGATAATTCGGTTCATCAGGAAACATTGCCTGATAAAAGGTTTAAACTTCCGGTTGGTGTGAGAGCGAATTATTTTCTTGGAGATAAAGTGATTTTGAGAGCGTATTACAGGTATTACACCGACGATTGGGGATTGAAATCGAACACTGTGAGTCTGGAAACGCCTTTTAAAATTTCGCCTTTTGTTTCTGTGACACCTTTTTACAGGTATTATTCGCAAACTGCAGCGAAATATTTTTTACCTTACCAACAACATATGGCTTTCGACGATTATTATACGAGCAATTATGATTTGTCTAAATTCAACAGTAATTTTTACGGTGCAGGAATTAGATTTAATCCTAAAAATGGTCTGTTTGGCGTAGAAAGATTAAATATGCTGGAAATCAGATACGGACATTACACGAAATCTGTCGGGATGACTTCTGATATTATTTCGTTAAATTTTAGATTCAAATAGATTGTAATACTTGACTTGTTGAATGTTATTTGACAAGTCATTTTTTTTTAAAACAACAACCTATGCATCATCAATTAGAAAAACATTATGTTAATAGAGTAGGATGGCTTCGTGCAGCGGTTTTAGGAGCGAATGACGGTTTGTTGTCTACCACAAGTATTGTTATTGGAGTTGCGGCAGCTTCTCCGGATAGAAATACGATAATCCTTGCAGCGTTAGCCGGAATGATTGCCGGTGCAATGTCGATGGCCGCAGGAGAATATGTATCAGTAAGTTCGCAGGAAGATACAGAAAAAGCAGATTTGCTAAGAGAAAAACGTGAGCTTGAAGAAATGCCTGAAATAGAATTAAGAGAGCTTGCAAAAATCTACGAAAGGAGAGGTGTAAGCAAAGAAACTGCCTTGCAAGTGGCGACCGAACTTACGAATCACGATGCTTTGGCAGCTCACGCTCACGATGAATTGGGAATTAATGAAATCACACAGGCAAAACCTTTGCAGGCTGCGTTCGCATCATTTGCTTCATTTGGTTTGGGAGCATTGCTTCCCTTTGCCGTCTCGCTTTTGGCACCGCTTAAACAAATGGTCTATTTCCAGTATGGATTTTCCATTATGTTTTTAATGATCTTAGGAGCGATTTCAGCAAGGACCGGTGGTTCAAAAATCGGAATTGCCGTTCTGAGAATCTGTTTCTGGGGAACTGTTGCCATGGGAATTACTGCTTTGATAGGACATCTTTTTGGAGTTTCTGTGGCATAGGAATTATTAAATAAAAAAATAAAGACTGTAGTTTTTAATTACAGTCTTTGTCGATTTAAGATTTTAATGAGGCAATATTTCTTTAAAATAACCGTACACCCAAGTTCCGAAAATGGCACTAGCCAAAGTAATGATAACCGCCAAAGCTCCGGTTCCGATCTGTGCAAAAAGTGGTCCGGGACAAGCGCCAGTAATCGCCCAGCCAAAACCGAAAATCAATCCACCATAGATTTGGCCTTTATTGAATGTCTTGGGCGGATTTTGATGCGTTCATATATTCAATTAACATAAAATACTCTCACCAAAAATTGTAGGTGTAAAACATCTTTATTAATATTGTGTTCATATGTCCATGAAAAAACTTTTTAGAACGTTTGGTTTTCCCAAGGTTGGTACCGTTTTATTTTTGTTGCTGATGATTTTGCATGGTTGCAAGGATGCTTCAACAAAATCGGATAAAATAAATATCGGCTTCTCGCAAGGGTTGGGCAATCATCCTTGGCGGCAGGCTATGAACCACGCAATGGAGATTCAGGCATCACTGCATTCTGAAGTGCATCTGAGCATTAGCAAAGCGGAAGGTTCTGTCAAAAAACAGATTCAGGATATTCAAAAAATGATTGACAGCAGGGTAGATGTTATCATTATTTCGCCGATTGACCCCAATTCTCTGATTCCAGTAGTAGAAAAAGCCTTTGCAAAAAAGATTCCTGTGATTTTGGTGGATAGGAAAATCAATTCTGATAGATACGCCACTTATATCGGAGCAGATAATATAGAAATTGGGAAAGAAGCAGCGCAATATATTCTTTCTGACTCTAAAAATCTGAAAAAAATCATCGAAATAAAAGGCGATGACAATTCGTCCCCAACGATTGAAAGGAGTTTGGGTTTCGAGCAAATCATCAAAAATAATCCTAATACAGAGCTGATAAAAACCGTCCGAGGTCTTCCGGCAGAGGCTTTCAGGAAAACGCTGGATTCACTCGGAAATCAAAGCTTATATGTTTTTGCTTTCAATGACCAACTCGCTACACAAGCATGGCAAATAGCGAGAAACGCCGGTGTGGAAAATCAAATCAAATTTATCGGTGTGGATGGTCTGAACACCAAAGACGGTGGAATTCAGATGGTTCTTGACGGTAAATTGAATGCCACTTTACTTTATCCTACCGGCGGAACGGAAGCCATTGAAACTGCCATTAAAATCTACCACGGGCAAATTCCACCGAAACGTATCAAGCTCAGTACAACCATTATCGACAGGCTGAATGCTGAGATTATGCGCAACCAGTTCGATAAAATCATCGAACAGCAGGGAGTGATCGAAAATCAGGTGAATGCCGTGAAAAAGCAGACCGAACTCTATTCTTCCCAAAGAGAATTGTTCCGATGGTCAGTTGTACTTCTAATTCTGATGTTTTGCCTGATTGCCTATGCTATTTACCTGATTTATACCATTAAAATTAAAAATAAACAGCTTACTCTCACCAACGAACGTGTGACGATTCAAAGGAATCAGATTGAAACCATTGCCAACGAACTCAAGGAAAGTAATGAAGCAAGAGTAAACTTTTTTACCGGCTTATCCCACGAATTCAAAACACCAATAACCCTCATCCTGAGTTCATTAGAATCATTGAAAGATACTTTTAAAAGCAAGGGTACAAAACCGTCTTATGAGCTGGAACTGATTAATAAAAATTCAAACCGTTTGCTAAGGTTGGTAGATAATCTTTTGGATTTCAGGAAAATAGAAAATAAAACCTTCAATTTAAGGGTTTCCAAAACCAATATTTACGATTTCACTTATGGCATTTTCAGGGATTTTGAAAACGAAGCCAAAAAAAGGAATATTAAGTTTGAAATCCATTCCACAAACAAAAATCTAGAACTGTATATTGACAGAAACCTGATGGATAAAGTATATTTTAACCTTTTGTCAAACGCATTTAAATTCACGCCGGACAATGGAAAAATTGAAATTACAATTCAGGAAAAAGGAAATCAGGTGGTTATCAGCTTCAAAGACAACGGTATAGGAATCCCAGAAAAAGAAATCAGCAACGTTTTCGAACCCTATTTTAAAGGTTCCAACAACCGCAAAAACAGTTCAGGAATTGGACTTCATCTTAGTCGTCAGTTTGTGGAGCTTCATCGCGGGAAAATCGAGGTGAGTTCTTTTCAAGGAACGGAATTTATCATCAGCCTTTACAAAGGAAACAAGCATTTCAATGAAGATCAGATGATAAAAGAACCGAGTGTTATGGATGCGGAAACGTTAGCAAAAGAAGATGTTTTTGGCATGGTGGAAGAAGGAAGTTTTATGCAAATCCAGGAAAATCCAGGTGATCGGTATTCTTTGCTTTTGGTGGAAGATAATTCGGATTTGTCGTTTTTCCTCAGCAATAAGCTACAGACGGAATTTGATGTGATGGTTTCCGATGGTACGGATGCGATTGATAAAGCGCTAAGCGAAATTCCTGACATCATTGTGTGCGATGTGAATCTTCCTGAAAAAAACGGATTTGAAATTTGCGAAATTCTGAAAAATGACCTCAGAACATCTCATATTCCGGTCATTCTTCTTACGGCTTTGGACAATAAGGAATCTTATCTTCATGGACTGAAATCCGGGGTTGACCTATATCTTACGAAGCCATTCAGCTATCCGATCCTGACACAGTCTCTGTGTTCGTTGCTTTACAACCGAGAAAAACTACGTTATTATTACACCAACAACATCGGAAGAATTGTGGACAGCAAATCCTTCGGAAGTATGGAGCAGACGTTTGTGAACAAATTGAATCAGATCATCAAAACCAATATCGACAATCCCGATTTTTCAGTGGAAAATCTTGCAGATTTACTGAATATTTCAAGAATTCAGCTTTACAGAAAAATAAAAGCAATGTTTGACGTGAATGTAAGCGACTACATCAACAATATCCGTCTGGAACAGGCGAAATCGATGCTACAAAATCCAGGATTGACGATTTCCGAAATTGCTTATAAAACCGGCTTTTCTTCCCCGAATTATTTCTCCACAGTTTTCAAAAATAAGTTTGGGGTTTCTCCAAACGTGTTTAGGAAGAGTGGTGGTGAGGAATAATAATTAATCCGTATATATTTTTTTCCTTTCTTTTCCGAATAAAGAGTAGCAGTATCTGTGCGAACTAGATATCGTTCTCGGTACTAATATGACATCGTTGTTCAGGTGAACAATGATGCATTGCTTGCCCGAAGTATTCATCTTATAAAAACCAAAGCCGTAGTTTCCAAAAACCCGACCTCAAATTTCGGTCAATCTTCCCACACTAACATTCGTTCATACTTCTAAAAATCCTCATAATCCACGTAACATTTTTATAGAATGATGTTACATTTTTGAAACATCATTATCATATTTTGAAATTACATCAATTTTAAAATTTTGATTTTCAGTTAATTAAAATAAGTTAACAAATAATTAACCTTGACGAAATATTTTGTTACATAATTAGACCTTCGCATTCCTGTCCTAGGATATATTAGCCACAAACAAAGTAATATTTTTCAATAGGTGAAATCGCTATGGTTTGTAAACGCAAACATCAATAAAGAATGAGCGACTCCATTTGATCAATAAAAAATAATAAATATTTATATATGAATAAAATTTTGATGTGGTCTGTCACTGCAGCTTTGGCAGGATTTCTTTTCGGGTTTGATGTTGTGGTGATTTCCGGAGCCGACAAAAAACTACAGGTGCTTTGGCAGAGTTCAGACGCATTCCACGGTGCGGTAGTAATGGGAATGGCATTGTGGGGAACCGTTATCGGCGCCATCTTTGGCGGAATCCCGACCAACAAATTCGGGCGTAAAAAAACACTTTTGGCAATCGGTGTCTTATATGCACTTTCAGCAATCGGAACAGCGCTTTCCAATGATCCTTATATCTTCGCATTTTTCAGATTTATGGGAGGCTTAGGCGTTGGGGCATCCACCATTGCAGCTCCGGCTTATATTTCCGAAATCGCTCCTGCAAAAGACCGAGGAAGATTGGTTTCCTTGTATCAGTTCAATATTGTGCTGGGGATTTTGGTTGCCTTTTTATCCAATTATCTACTCAGCGGAATCGGAGATAACGACTGGAGATGGATGCTTGGTGTTCAGGCAATTCCGGCAACTATCTACACCTTATGTGTGCTTATAATTCAGGAAAGTCCAAGATGGCTCGTTTCCAAAGGCAGAATAAACGAAGCCCAAAATGTAGTTAAAACCGTAAATCCGGATCAGGATTCTGACCTACTAATTTCTCAGATGGAAGAAGATCATGCCGAAGCACCAAAGGAAAATATCTTTATGAAAAAATATCGTTTTCCGTTAATGCTCGCTTTCCTTGTCGCATTTTTCAACCAGATGTCGGGAATCAATGCATTCTTATATTATGCACCGAGAATTTTTGGCGAGGCTGGATTGGGCGAGAAAACCGCATTGCTCAGCAGTATCGGAATCGGGATTGTGAATATGGTTTTCACTTTGGTTGGTGTTAATCTTATCGACAAGGTGGGCAGAAGAACTCTGATGTACATTGGTTCCATCGGTTATATCATTTCATTGGGACTCGTTTCTATGGCGTTTTATTTCCATTGGTCGGGCTTAGCGATTCCTGTATTTTTATTCCTGTTTATCGCTTCTCACGCCATCGGACAGGGAACGGTGATCTGGGTTTTTATCTCCGAAATCTTTCCGAACCACCTCCGCGCTTCAGGACAGGCATTCGGAAGTTCTACGCACTGGGTTTTAGCAGCGATTATTCCTTCATTAATACCTACATTATTTTCAACTATAGGGGCAGGAACCGTGTTTCTGGTCTTCACAATCGCAATGGTATTCCAGCTATTATTTGTGATTTTTATGATGCCGGAAACCAAAGGCGTATCACTGGAAAAATTAAGCAAAACACTTACAAAAGAGTAAACCCTTCAAAAATCTTCGAGAAAAAATAATCCAATGAAAAAAATAATATCAAGTTTAATTGTCGCTTCTGTCTTTTTTTCGAATCTCAACGCTCAGTTGCATTCGAAGAAGGAAGAACAGCTTTACCGTCCCAATTTTCACTTCACGCCAAAAAAAGGCTGGATGAATGACCCAAACGGACTCTATTATAAAGACGGCGTTTACAATCTTTTTTTCCAGTATTATCCCGACGGAAACAAATGGGGACCAATGCATTGGGGACACGCAACCAGCAAAGACCTAGTAAAATGGGAAGAACAGCCGATTGCGCTTTATCCGGATGATTTGGGATACATCTTTTCAGGAAGTGCAGTCGTAGATAAAAATAATACGTCCGGTTTTGGAGATGCCAAAAATAATCCTGTAGTTGCAATTTATACCTATCACAATCCTAACCGTGAAAAAGACGGCAATATTGACGTAGAATCTCAGGGAATTGCATATTCTCTTGACAACAGCAAGACCTGGACAAAATATAGTTCAAACCCTGTCCTCAAAAATCCCGGAATCCGTGATTTTCGTGATCCTAAAGTGATTTGGGATGCCAAGAGAAAACAATGGGCAATGGCTTTGGCAGCGCAGGACAGAGCGCATTTCTACACCTCAAAAAATCTTAAAGACTGGACTTTTCAATCGGAATTTGGGAAAGATTTGGGCGGTCACGGAGGTGTTTGGGAATGTCCTGATTTATTTCCTTTAAAAGTTGAAGGTTCTAAGGAAGAAAAATGGGTTCTGATTGTAAATATCAATCTGGGTGGTCCGAATAACGGTTCTGCAGGACAATATTTTGTTGGAGATTTTGATGGCAAAACTTTTAAAATTGATGAGCATTTTACGAAACAGCTTCAGCGGGAAAAAGCTGTGTGGCTGGATTGGGGAAAAGACAATTATGCAAGTGTTTCCTTTGACAATGTTCCGCAGGATAAGAGAATCATCATCGGCTGGATGAGCAATTGGGAATACGCACAGGAAGTTCCGACCGAGTTTTGGCGAAGCAGTATGACGGTTGCAAGGGAAGTTTCACTTAAAAAAACAAAAGATGGCTATGTTCTCAAAAATGTTCCTGTTGACCAGCTTAAAAAATATCAGGGAAAGCCAATCAATAAAAAAATAAGTTTAAAATCCGAGAATCAATTGCTTGCCAAATCTGACATCAATTTAGCAAAAGCAGTCATCGACTTAGATTTAAAAAAGATGAGTGCAGGAAAATACACTTTTGCGCTGAAAAATACTTTGGGAGAAGAGGTTCTTTTCGGGATTGATAACAAAGCTAAAGAGCTGTTCATAGACCGCTCAAAATCTGGAAAAACAGATTTCGGAAAAAACTACGCAACGCCAATGACCAAAGCACCTATGAACGAAATTTATGTGAACGCAAAAATGAAACTGGTTATTGATAAAACTTCCATAGAAATCTTTTTCAACGACGGCGAAAAAGTTCTGACGGAAATCTTCTTTCCGAACGAAAATTTCTCCGAACTGACTTTATCAACGGATACTCTGGGAAGTTCTTTAGATTTCAGTGCTTATCAGCTTAACATCAAATAAAAACTCTATCATATGAAGAAATATAAAATGGCAATCGCCCTTTGTCTGCTTCCGTTTTCCTACATTTTTGCGCAGGAAATTGTGAAGGGCAAAGTGGTTTCTCCGAACCAAAAACCTCTTAGTGGCGTTACTGTAACGGTTTCAGAAACCGGTGTGAGTACAACCACAGATAATAATGGTGCATTCGAAATCAATGATTTACAGAAAGGAAATACGCTGGTTTTTACTTATCCCGATTATTCTACTCAGGAAGTGGTTGTGGATGAGAAAACGGTTCTCAACATTACTTTGGCAAATGATAAAATCAAGAATATTGATGAAGTGGTTGTGACTGGCTACACAAAACAGAAAAAAGCCGACATCACAGGCGCTGTTTCCATTGTTGAGATGAAAGATTTGAATAAGCAGGCTGAACCGAATCCCATTAAATCTTTACAAGGTAGAGTTGCTGGTGTGAATATCTCGACAGACGGTTCGCCATCTGGCGGGAATACCAAAGTCCTTATCCGTGGAGTCGGAACTTTGAACAATACAGACCCACTGTACGTAATAGACGGCATTCCAACAAAAGCCGGAATGCACGAGCTGAATTCAGGAGATATAGAATCGATGCAGGTTTTGAAAGACGCCTCATCAGCAAGTATTTACGGCTCTAGAGCGGCGAACGGAGTGATTATCATTACCACCAAAAAAGGAAAAAAGGGTAAGACAAGAATCGACCTGAATTATTATACAGCCTTTTCACAATATGCCAAAAAAACAGAAGTTCTAAACGCAAAACAGTTCGGGCAGGTGCTTTGGCAGGCGAATATCAACGATGGTCTGAATCCGAATCTAAATAATCTAAGCTACAACTTCGACTGGGGCGTTCAGAATGGTGTTCCAACCTTGTACAACAGCTTCGTTCCCGAATATCTGGATGCATCGAAAACCATCAAATCTGCTAATACCAACTGGTACGATGAGGTTTCCCAGACCGGCGTTGCCAACTCTTTGGACGTAGCGGCCTCAAGTTCATCAGACAAGGGTTCATATTACTTCTCAATGGGCTATTATGACAATGACGGCATCGTGAAGCTGACCAATTTCAAAAGATTATCTGCGCGTGTGAATACTTCCTATAATTTTTTTGATGGTAAATTAAAAATCGGGGAAAATTTCACCTATACCAAAACCAATGAACTGATGGACCCGGGCGTTTTAGACCCTGCTTTGAGAGCCTTGCCGATTATCCCTGTTCGGACGGTGGACGGAATCGGGTGGGGTGGTCCGGTTGGCGGAATGAATGACCGTCAGAATCCTGTCCGTCTTTTGGAATACAATAAAGACAATGGTTACCGCTACCAAAGGTTTTTCGGAAATGTTTATGCGGAATTACAACCGGTGAAAAACCTGACTTTGAAATCCAGTTTCGGGATCGATTTTTCCAACTATTATAAAAGAATGTTGCAGAGAAGTTATGTTTCCGGATATCTTCAAAACAAAACTAATGCGGTAAATATCGACCAGTCCGATACTGAAAAATGGACGTGGACCAACACGGCGCAATACACCGCAAAAGCAGGAAAACACCACTTTGATTTGTTGGGCGGAATGGAAATGTACAAAGATATATTTAACAATACCTGGCTCAGAAAAGAAGGATTTCTCATAGAGACACCAGAATATATGTATCCTGATGCCGGAACGGGAGATGCCTTCAACGGTGGAAGTTCTACTTACTACAGTTTGTTGTCCTACTTCGGGAAGTTTTCCTATGATTATGATAATCGATATTTATTTTCTGCAACGTTACGTTATGACGGGTCTTCAAGATTTGGAAAGAATAATCGTTTCGGAACATTCCCTGCCTTTTCTGCGGGATGGAGAATCAACAAAGAAGATTTTGCAGAAAAAGTGATTCCGTTTTTCTCGGATTTTAGGCTGAGAGCAGGTTGGGGACAGACAGGAAATCAGGAAATCAGCAACTCGGCGGTGTACTCGCTTTACATTGCCAATTATGCAGGCGGAAATCCAACCTGGGCAACTTCTTACGGAACGGCTTACGATATTTCGGGAGTAGGAAGCGGTTTATTGCCTTCGGGTTTCATCGCAACTCAGACTAAAAATGATGATTTGAGATGGGAAACCACCACGCAGACCAATCTCGGTCTGGATTTCGGATTTTTTAACCAAAAACTGACCGGAAGTGTCGATATTTATAAAAAAGACACCAAAGATATTCTCGTGTTGCCACCATATTTAGGCGTGATTGGCGAAGGTGGAGACCGCTGGATAAACGGTGCTTCTATGGAAAACAAAGGAATTGAGGTCGCTTTAGGCTATGCCGATAAAACTTCGGGAGGTTTTGGCTACGAAATTTCAGGGAATTTCTCGATGAACCAAAATGCCATTATCGAATTACCACAATCTGTTATCAACAATTATGGTGGAAACGGCACGACCGATAATATTCTCGGAAAACCTATCAACTCTATGTATGGTTATGTTGCCGATGGACTTTTCAGAACACAGTCCGAAGTTGATAATTCTGCCACACAGCCAGGCAAAGGTTTAGGTAGAATCCGTTATGCTGATTTGAATGGTGATGGCATTATCGATGATAAAGACAGAACGTGGATAGGAAATCCCAATCCGGGATTTATGTACGGTGTCAATCTTAATTTCTCCTACAAAAACTTCGATTTATCAACCTTTTGGCAAGGCATCAGCGATGTGGATGTCATCAATTCCAAAAAATACCAGACCGATTTCTGGAGTGTAGATGATGTGGGTTCCAACAAAGGAACAAGGTTGCTTAATGCGTGGTCGCCACAAAATTCAACTTCTGATATTCCTGCTCTTACAACAGTTGACAGTAATGCGGAATCCAGATTTTCTTCCTATTATGTGGAAAATGGAAGTTATCTGAAGTTGAGAGTTTTACAGTTAGGGTATAGTATTCCTAAAAATGTGTTGGAGCAGTACAAGCTTACCAATTTCAGGATTTACATCAGCGCACAGAATCTTCTGACCATCAAATCCAAAAGCTTCACGGGTATTGATCCGGAAACGCCGGCTTTCGGTTATCCGCTTCCGCTGACGTTCAATTTTGGAGTTAATTTATCACTATAATATTTGAATAAATTCTCGCAGATTATCCAGATGAAACTGATTAAAAAAATCTGCTCGATTTGCGAAATCAGCGAGAGACAAAAAAAAATCAAAAATAATATTAAAACAATGAAAAAATATATACTATTAACAGTTGCCTGCGCATTTCTGTTGGGAACAACTTCCTGCAACGATTTTTTGGACAATGAGCCAAGAGGCGTTCTTTCCGAAGCCGATGTTGTAACGCCGGAAAATGTGGACGGTTTTGTGATCGCAGCTTATGCAGCACTTGGAAACGACCATTACGACACGCCTTTCAGCCTTTGGCCGTACGGAAATGTGCGTTCTGACGATGCTTACAAAGGCGGAAGCGGAACCAATGATATCCAAGCATTTCACTTTTTTGAAATTTCCAACAATATCCGTTCGGACTTTGGTGAATTGGACCGTCTCTGGTATCTGCATTATGTGGGAATTGGAAGATGCAACAAAGCAATTGCAGCGCTTAACCAGCTTTCTGAAGCGCAATATCCGAACAAGAAGAAACGTATTGCCGAGATGAAATTCGTGAGAGGACATTTTTATTTTATGCTGGAAATCCTCTTCAAATATGTGCCTTACGTGGATGAAAATACACCAATTGACGATTATCCGAAAATCTCCAACCGTGCGAAAACCGACCAGCAATTGTGGGATGCCATTGCTTCCAATTTTGAAGATGCTGCCGCCGATTTGCCGTCAACGCAATCCGAAGTCGGAAGACCAAAGAAAAGTGCGGCTTATGCATATTTGGCAAAAGTGAGATTGTATCAGGCCTATGAGCAGGACGACAATTATACGGTAACCCAAATCAATCCTGCAACGCTTCAGAAATCCATTGATGCGGCTAATCAGGTGATCGGAAATTATACTCTTGAATCAGATTTCGGGTACAATTTTCTTCCGGGAGCACACGAAAATGGTCCGGAATCGGTTTTCTCCATTCAATATTCCGATAATGACGGAACGCTTTTCGGAAGGCTTAATTACGGTGATGTGCTTTCTCTCCCACAAGGTTTGGGCTGTTGTGATTTCCACAAACCAAGCCAGAATCTGGTGAATGCTTTCAAGACAACGCCACAAGGTCTGCCAATGTTCGATACGTATAATGACACGGATTTGAATTACAATCAGCTCAATAATTACAAAGTAGATCCGAGACTTTACCACACGGTTGCTTTGCCGGGATTGCCTTGGAAATACGAGGAAAACAAAATCTATCAGGAAAGCTGGAACAGAAGCCCGGGAACGTATGGTTATTATGCTTCATTAAAGGAAAATGTACCGGTTGGATGTGGCTGTACCGTAAATGTTGACCCGTTTTATGGTAACTCTAAAAATAGAATCATCATCCGCTACTCCGATGTGTTGCTGATGAAAGCCGAAGCTTTAATAGAGCTTGGACAGATCAACGAAGCGTTGCCATTGATTAATCAGGTGAGACAACGTGCAGCGAACAGTACCGTTTTGACAGGAAGTTATACTTCAAACAATCTGATCAGCAAATATGAACCGGGTGTGAACTGTACTTGGAATCAGGATTTTGCAAGAAAAGCCTTGAGATGGGAGCGTAGAATGGAATTTGCAATGGAAGGCAGCCGTTTCTTCGACCTTGTGAGATGGGGAACTGCAGCAGGTACGATGAATACCTATTATTCCGGAGAAAAAACGAAAAGATCTTACTATTCCCAAGCAGGATTTGACCACGGAATTGAAGAATACTGCCCGATTCCATTGGCTCAGATCAATTTCAGCCAGGGATTGTACAAGCAAAATAACGGTTATTAAAACTAAAGATTTATGAAAACAATATTTAATAAACTCCCGGTATATTTCATCTTGCTGGTTTCCGCAATATTGATCTGGTCCTGCGACAACAGTATAGAAGATGGACTGGTAACAAATGTTTCAGTGAATGTATCTTCCTTTAAAGTAAACGGCGTTTCAGGAGACATTGACAATAAAAATGATAAAATCACGGTAACGTTGCCTTACGGAACGAGTGTGAAGGCTTTATCGCCAATAATAGAAATTCCGCAAGGTGCAGTGATTTCCCCGGCTTCGGGAACTGTAATTGATTTTTCGCAGCCTGTCAAATTCAGAGTGAAGAATGGTAATATTTATAAAGATTATCAGGTGACGGTTCAGGCTCAGGTTCCTATTATTAGTTTTAAAATCAACGGATTATCGGCAACTATTAACCATTCCAGCAAGACGATTTCACTCACAATGCCAGAAGGAACGAATCTTACTGCATTGCAGCCTGTGATAGAAATGGCAAATGATGTGAGCATCAATCCTGCATCAGGAACTATGATTAATTTCAGTAGCCCTGTACAATTTACTGTTTCCAATGCGAATCTGACAGAAATTTACACGGCAAAAGTAACCACTCCGGTTTCTGGGCCAACAGTGGCATTCCTCGGAACTGCAGCAACCAGAACAGGTCTTACCAATCCTGATGAAATTGCAGCTTCTGACTGGCTTTTCGGAAAGTTTTCCGGAGCGGTTTATGTTTCAATGGCAGATGTGGCGAGTGGTGCGGCGAATCTGACGGGCATCAATGTGATTTGGTGGCATTTTGACTCGGCTACCGCTTTGCCGGGTGATGCATTGAATGCAAATGTAACTTCCAAAATCAAAACCTATCTGAATGCGGGCGGAAATATCCTGTTAACGTGATTTGCTGCTCAATATGTGGATGCTTTGGGAATTGTGCCTTCGGGAAAAGGCCCGAATAATGTTTTCGGGGATTTCTTACCGAACGGGTTTGTAGATGCGAACAACGATTGGGGAATTTCCTTCAAAGGTAATGAAACGCATCCTGTTTTCGACGGGCTTCAGACCTACGAATCTGGAAAAGCCAATTTTCTTCAGAAAGGAACATTCAGATTGAATCACACCGCGTGGTGGTTCTTGCCGGATTGGGGCGGCTATGTGAACGGTGCTGGATGGAGAACGCAAACAGGAGGAAATAACCTAGCCAGTGAAGCCTGGGACAATACTTTGGACGGACGTGTTGCCGTGGCCGAATTTCCGGGAGGAACTACCAACAAAAAGTGTATCACTATCTCAATGGGTGCTTACGACTGGTACAACGAAACTTCGAACGGAACACCAAGCCAGCCAAACGGATTTTTGGATAACATCAAAAAAATCACGGAGAACAGCCTTAATTATCTTGTAACGAATTAATATCAGAATCAATGACAATCAGAAAAATATATTTAGCCGCTGTGATGGCTTTAGCAACTTATTCTTGCCAGAATCAGGATTCGGTGGCTGATGTGAATCCGGAAGATATTTTCAGACAGACCAACATCTTTCCGCAGCCGCCCAATCAATGGATGGGAACTACTAATCCTTATTACACTGCAGGTTATGTTGGTGATGTAATGCCGTATTACGAAAACGGAAAATTTCATCTTTTCTTCCTGCACGATGCTAAAACTAAACCTGCAGGCGAAGGATTTCACGATATTCACAGCTTTGAGACGACCAATTTTAAGGATTTTACTTATCAAGGGAGACAAATTCCTTACGGAACAGCTTCTGAACCGGATTTTGGTGTGGGAACAGGAAGTCTGGTAAAAGTTGGAAATACGTATTACTACTATTATACAGGGCACAATGCAATTGCTTCGTTTTTAGCGGGTAATCCGAGGGAAAGTGTGCTTTTGGCAACAAGTACGGATATGAAAAACTGGACGAAAGTGAAAAATTTTAAAATCACTGCTCCGGCTGGCTATTATGATTATGAATTCCGAGACCCGCACGTTTTCTTCAATGCTGAAGATGGAAAATACTGGATGCTGGTTTCTGCACAGACTTCTGCTAAAAAAGCGGTTGTTCTTAAATTTACCACAATCAATCCTGCCAGCGGAAATTGGACGCTAGAAAATCCGATTTACACGATAACTTCTTCAGAAAATTACATTATGCTGGAATGTCCCGACCTTTTCAAAATGGGCAATTACTGGTATCTTGTTTTCTCCGAAAACTGGAGTAACAATACCGGAACACATTACAGAATTGGAACTTCACCAAACGGACCGTGGACTACACCTGCGAATGACCGGTTGGATGGCTCTTATCTCTATGCTGCAAAAACCGTTTCGGACAATGCCAACCGTTATCTGGTAGGTTGGACTGCAAGAAAAGTTCCTGAAAGCAACACAGGTGGAAAAGACTGGGCGGGAAATCTCGTAGCACATCAATTAGTTCAGAATCCGGATGGAACGTTGGTGGTGAAACCTGTTTCTACCTTGCAATCTGTATTTGGACAAAATGCTCCGCTTTCCGTAGATAAGATTACAGGAAATGCTTCTCAGAACGGGAATAACTTTAATCTTTCTGCGAATTCTCAGGTAACGTTCGGGAAACTCCAGAAGGCCAATCAGATCAGCTTTACGTTGAATGCTTCTGCGAACGGGAAATCAGGATTGATTTTGGCGCAGGATAATGACGGAAAGAATGGTTTTAAAATTTCATTCGAACCTTCCTCCAACAGAATGGCGAGTTATGTAATGAATGGTGGAAGTGAGGATTTTGCCAATGCTTATCCTTTGTCCGGAATCTCGGGAACCAACTATAATGTAACGGTTTTCATCAGCAATGATGTCTGTGTGGTCTATGTGAATGACAAGCTGGCGTTCAGCAATCGTGTATATGATGTTGTTAACAAAAAATGGAGTATTTTTGGTACTGCAGACAGTTCATTCAGTAATATTAATGTCAAAAATCCTTAATTAATGTTCCTTAACAAAAAAATAAACGCAGTCAGTTTCGGAGAAGTACTCTTCGATGTGTTTGGAGAAGAAAAGAAAATCGGTGGTGCTCCGCTCAATCTGGCACTCAGAACGGCGTCTTTCGGATTTCCGGTGGCAATGATAAGTGCGGTTGGTAATGATGAGGATGGAAAGGTAATTTGTGACTATGTAAGGGAAAATCAGCTTGATACCAGCGGAATTATTACGACAGAAGATTATGATACAGGCATTGTCCAGGTAACATTGAACGAGCGTGGTTCTGCAACTTATGAAATCAAATTTCCGTCTGCCTGGGATTTTATTGAAATTAATAATGATACTTTGAATATCGTTAAAAATGCCGATGTCTTTTTTTACGGAAGCCTTGTCTGCAGGAATGATGCTTCAAGAAACACGCTTTTCAGGCTACTGGATTCCAACCCTGGAATGTTCAAGGTTTTTGATGTTAATCTGAGAAAACCTTTCTACCACATTGGGCTTTTGGAAGAATTGATGAATATAGCCGATTTCATTAAATTTAATGATGAAGAAATCCTTGAAATTGATGCTGAGTTGGGCTTTAAATCGGATGATTTGGAAGAAAATATCCGTTTCATTTCAGAAAAGACGAATACAAAATCAATCTGCGTGACTTTGGGAAAACACGGTTCATTGCTATTATGGGAAGATGAAATTTATCGACACGGCGGTTATCCGGTGAAAGTGGCTGACACTGTTGGGGCAGGCGATTCGTTTCTGGCGAGTTTGATTGCCCAATTGTTATCGAATAGAAAACCGGATAAGGCTATGGATTTTGCCAGCGCTGTGGGTGCTATTGTAGCAAGTAAAGCAGGTGCAAATCCCATAATTACTTCATCTGATATTGATATGTTTACAGGAAAGACCTTTTCGTGATCTTAATTTTGGTCCATTGACGATTCAATATGATGTACGTTGACTGCAATATTAGCTTTGAACAATAAAATAAAATTTCACATGATGTACAGCCTATCATTTGACATCGAATTATGAAGTGATCCTGTATAATTCAGATCAGGTTTTATTACTCTAAAAAAGATTAATCTGACACCCAAAAAATAAAAAAATGGCTCAATTTGGAATAAATTGGAGCCATTTGGCTGTTTGTGACCTTAACGAGCGTATCTTCAAACACTTTTATCAATGATTTGGTTCGTTTGAGCCAAATTAAACACGAATTGGCTATCCCAAATCTAGCATTAAGGCTCTTGTAGTTGTAAAGTTTTTTGTAATATAATTTATGCATTTGAAACAATTGAAATTGACATAGCTTGGCTTTAGTTTACTTCTATTGTCTTTTAAGTTCACAAAGTTGATAGAATATTTAGTTTGTTGTAGATATCATAATTTATATAGAGATATAATTTGGTACATTAAAATATGGCAATTATATACTAGAATGCACCAAATCAAAAAATGTAATTTCATTTATTTTATAATCCGATTTATTAGTCGATAAGTAATAAAATGATTTATGTGTAAATTATAGTTTGGTACATTCAAGTATATTATCACATTATATTACTCAGTAAATTTAAAAATAAATTCGTTTCTAGGGTCGGTTTTATAAGCGTTCTTTTGAGTCGTTGGGGAAATTCCGAATAGAGGAGAATAGGTTTTTACTTTGACTGTTTTATTATCGGGATAGAATTCAATAATTCTAAGCCAGCCATCGCCTCCGTTACCATCGCGGTGACCGCCACCTTCGCTCTGCATATCAAAAAGCATTTGATTGACATTTTTTCCAAAGCTGTTAGTGTCAGTGCGAAACCCTTCACCGGAAATGTGACCACTTAGTACCAACTGCATATTTTGGGACGGCTGTATCAGCTTTTCCCATATCTGTTCTCCATTATTAGATTGCGGAAGTGCGATAGATTTAGACTTTTGAGGAACATTATTGACTAAAAAGGGCTCATACATGAACCATGAATTTTCTTTATTTGTTCGCTTGTCTTTCTCATTCAAAAAAGCATGGGTTATTAAAATGGATCTGTGGTTTTTGTATTGAGGCATTTCCAAGACTTTTTTAGCCCATTCCAGGGTTTTATCTCGGGGTGCAAATTCAAGGCTGACAAATAAGTAGTCCAATCCATTTAATCCTTTTAGTTCCAAAACCGAATTTTCCATGCTTGGAGCTCCGGCATCATTAAAAAAGTTCTGTGCTAAATGTTTTTGATTTAAACTGTTAAAGTTGGAAGGGAAAAACTCATTATAACGAGAAAATCTTCGTCCTTCATTATTGATGCTGAAGTCATGGTTTCCGGTGGCAGCTACATAAGGAACTTTTTCATTCAGTCTTCCCATGATAGACTGTATGGCTTTCCATTGGTCGTCTGCACTTTGATCGCCGTCATATCCCTGATTAAGAATATTATTGTGTTCCACCAAATCACCAACCTGACAGACCATTTTAATATTAAGTGTCGAGATATTATCCTCGATCCATCGCTCCATCAAATCTAAAATAGGCTGATTTTGATTCCATTTTACATAGTTTTGGGTATCGGGAATGAGGATGATACTCCATGATTTTTCATTGTCTAGTTTTGGAGCCTGAAATTTTTCTTGCGCGAAAAACACTGCAGAAAGCAGTAGTAAGAGTAATGATATATTCTTTTTCATAAAATTCTTTTGTTATAGCTTAATATCCTGGGTTTTGTTTTAATGAAGGATTGGCGTCCATTTCCGATTGTGGTATCGGCCAATATTCATCTTTATTTACTTTGTAGACTACTTGTTGGGTGGTAAAATAGGTGGAAGCTTTTGGATGATTGTAGACGGGATTGGCGCTTTCATCAAAACTTGAAATTGCAGATTTTGTCCAGTTGTTTGCGTTACGGTTCAGATATAAATATCCGTTCATTACATTGTTGGCAATACCCCAACGTCTTATATCGTACCATCTCAATCCGTCATTTGCTAATTCTACTTTTCTTTCATATCGAAGGGCTTTTCTCAATTCAGTTTGCGATAGACCATTATTTAAAGCCGGCATTTTTGCGCGTGCTCTAATTTGATTAATCACATCATAAACGGAATTATCTAACTGATTCAGTTCAATTTTTGCTTCTGCATAAATCAACATTAATTCAGGTAATCTGAAAATTCCCACATTTAAATCTGAATTTCCACTTACAGAGGTAGAATTAAAGTCTGCAATATCAACCACTTTTCGCCATAAGTAACCACTGAATGAGCGATAGGCATTCGTGGCATCTGCATTGGCAACCTGGCTTGGAGCACTTCCGTTTACAACTGTCCAATAGTTGTTTACCTTTGAAAAAGCGGTGTTAGGTTCAAATTGATATCCAAGGTATCTGGAATGTGGTCTTACGGCATACATATCAAGACGGGGATCTCTGTTTTTGAATGGGTTTGTTTCGTCATATAATGGAGATTCTGTTATAGACAAACCGTCTGTCATTTCATACGAATCGATAAGATTTTGAGTCGGTCCCCAATAGCAAACTCCTTTACCCAAACGGGATGCTGAATAATACTGTTGATTATGCAGATATCCTGGGACATTGATGTTGTATTCTGCAACCCAGATCCATTCTTTGCTCCCCGAAAAACCACTATGTCCGAATATATTACTAGGATCAGGTTCTCCTACCGTATGATCTTTACCAACATAATTCACGGAAGAATTAAAAGCAGTTAAACTATGAACTCCTGCTGCCAAATCTAGTGCCTGCTTTGAAGTCGCTGCTGCGGCTGCATATTGTTTAGAATAAAGTTCAACTCTTGCTTTCAACATTAAGGCTGCAATACGCGATGCACGTACATTTCCGAACTGCGATTGTGATATCGGAAGCTGAGGGGCAACTGCTCCAAGTTCTTCAATAATGAATTGCTGAATTTCTGTAATAGATGTTCTTGGAACATTTGCATTATCAAGTGTTACTGTTGATTTTACCAATGGAACGCCCCCATACAGCTCAATCAGTTGAGAATAGCAATAGGCACGAATAAATCTTAATTCTGAACCAAGCTCTGTCTTTTGTGCTTCGGTAAGCCCCGGAATATCATTTAATCTATCTAATACGGCATGACATCTTGCAATCGTCTTATAATGAATTTCCCAAGGTTTTATAGCTAGTGCATTGGTAGTGGTGATAGAACTTGTAATAGGAGAGGTGTAGTTGGTTCCCGGTCTTGCGTATCCGATATCAGTGATATTATCCATCACATGCCAAATAGGTGTACTGGCTGCATCTAAAGTGCTTAAATTTCTATATGCGGCAAAAAGTCCCATTTTTCCTTCCTCGTAGGAAGCCGGAAAAGTTCCTGATGTGGGACCGTTTAGAGGTTGTAAATCCATATCGGAGCTTGTACACGCAGTGATGATGAATAATAACGATATTTTTATAAGGTTTTTCATTGTTTTGTAATTAGAATTTAACATCAATACCGAAAGAGAATGTTTTTACTTGCGGATAATAGTTTCCGCCTCCCAAGGAAACACCATCGGTACTTCCTGCGTTATAATTTATTTCAGGGTCATATCCTTCGTAGAATTTTGTAAAAGTCAATAGGTTTTGACCATTGAGATAAATGTAAACACTCGTCAGGAATGTATTGTCAATAAAGGATTTTGGCAGTTCATAGCCAATCTGTACATTTTTGAGACGGGTGTAAGCAGCGCTTCTCATCCACATGGTGGAGTTTTGTGTATTATTGGTAGAGGTGAGGGAAACACGTGGATATTTGGCATCAGTGTTTTCAGGAGTCCAGTAATCAAGCTGCCAAGGTTTCACCGCACTTGAGTTAACTGCAGGAATTGAGTAATGTGAATCTAAGTAACCATCGGCTTTTCCGACTCCCTGAATCAATGCTGACAATCTGAAACCTCTCCAGGAAAATCCAATATTGAAACCATACGTATATCGGGGAACTGTACTTCCGATGATAGCCCTGTCGGCATCTGTAATTTTTCCATCCCCAATCGGATTACCATTAGCATCAAAAGCTCCGGCAATATCTTTGTATCTGATATCTCCCGGTTTTAAAGTTCCAAACTGTGTAGGACCTGCATCAATTTCTGCCTGATTTTGATATAAACCGTCAGCAATAAATCCATAGATAGAATTTACAGAGGAGCCCACTTGCTGGCGAAGTAATGTCCCCGAAGACTGACCTTTCATATCAAGGATTTTATTATTGACATCGGAAAGATTGAAGCCCAGATTCATTTTAAAATCTCCCCATTTTTCATTGTATTGTGCGCTGATTTCCCAACCTTTGTTGCTTACTGTTGCAGCATTTTGTATCGGAGGTTCTATACCTGTAAGTTGAGAGGTGTTTAATCGTAAAAGAATTCCGTCAGTTTTTTTATCATACATATCAAAGGTTAAGTCTAATTTTTTCCATAAGGATACATCAAGACCAACTCCGGACATCGTGGTTTCTTCCCATTTTAAATCAGGATTAGACATGATCAATTGCTGTATCGTTTGATATACCTGTCCGTTCATAGAAGTACTTCCCAATGATAGCGGTTCTGAAAAAGGATAATAAGAAGAGCTGATATTCTGATTTCCTAATTTTCCCCATGAACCTCTTAATTTCAATTGGCTGATGGTTTCTTTTAGATTTTCGAAAAAGTTTTCTCTTGAAACTACCCAACCCGCAGAAAATGATGGGAAAACTGCCCAACGATTTTTACCAATAAATCTTGAAGTTCCATCGTACCTCATGTTGGCTTCAAATAAATATTTTTGGTTGTAATTGTAATTGAATCTACCAAAAGCAGAAACTAATAACCATTCATATTCTGAACCTCCATTATCTTTCGTTTCATTGTCTGCACCGGCATCTAAGACTTCGTAATTATCATAGAGAAAATCTCTTCTATAGCCGGATAATATTTTTTCATCATAGGTTTCTCTTGAAGCCCCGGCAAGAAGTTCAAAACTGTGCTTTCCAAATTCTTTTTTTGCATTTGCCTGAAACTGGTATGTCCCATAAAACTGTCGTCTTGCAGATTCTGTAAGTTCAGTGAAAGTATTGGCTGCACCGGCTTCAGTTCCGTCTTCATAATAGGTATTTACACTTTTTCTGAAAAGATGGATATTGGTAGTGACATATCTTGGAGCGACAAGTCCTTTTAAGGTTAACCAACTCGTAGGTTGGTAGGAAACATTTAAATTTCCAAAAAATTCCAGATTATTTTGCTTGCGATTTCCTCCGTCTTCGATGAAACCCACCGGATTTATTTTTACCCATCCATCAGAATAGTTACTTCCATAATAGATGGGAATGTTGGTGGGCATTCTCCCAAGATAATTCCATATCGTGGCTTCGTCAGCAATTTGTTTTCTGTCTTTGTTGACTACCGATAAATCTAATTTGATATTCCACTGATCATTTGGGGTAATATCCATATTATTACGGAAAGTAAACCTTGTAAAATCGGTGTTTTTTATAATCCCTTCCTGCTTTGCATATCCAAATGATGGAGTTACACTTATAATTCCTGATTTTGCCGACAGTGAAAAATAATGATCCTGTAAATATCCGCTTCCCTGAAGAATAGCCTTTTGCCAGTCATAGTTGTTCGGGTTTTTATTATAAGCGGTTAAAAAAGCATTGATTGCTTCGTCACTGTAGATCTTGGTACCGTTGTCATTCATACTCGCATCGTTAAACACCTTCATGTAGGTAAGGCCATCGGTAACTTTTGGGATTGCCGTAGCCATTTGCCATCCTGTATATACTCTGTATTGTGCAGTAAGCTTATTCCCTTTAGCACGTTTTGTGGTCACGAGAATAACTCCATTAGCTGCTCTTGAACCATAGATTGCAGAAGAAGCGGCATCTTTAAGAACAGAGATAGACTCAATCATATTAACATCAATATCGTTCATATTTCCTGCAACACCGTCAATAATCACAAGCGGATTGCTGTCAGATCCTCCGAAACTGTTGATCCCTCTGATTCTGATATTTCCGGCATCACCACCGGGAGCTCCTGTTTGTGTAGTAACCGTAACACCTGCTGCAAGACCCTGTAAAGCATTTCCTGCAGATAATACGGGCTGCCCTTCGGTTACTGAACCTTTTACAACAGATACCGAACCTGTTATTATTGATTTCTTTTGGGTGCCATATCCAACAACCACTACCTCTTCTATTTTTTTCTCCTGCTGGTTCAGAGTATCTTTTATCGGTTGTACATTATTTTCAACAAAAGAAGTACTGGCTGATTTTCTTAGAGTTATCGTATTATTCTGAATTTGATAATCTAATGGAATACTCTTTTTTAAATATTCTAAACTTTGCTGTAATGAAGAGTAGTTGATTTTGCTCTCATCTACCCAAATATTTCTAAAATCTGAAGCAGAATAAAAAAACTTAGTTTTGGTTGATTTTTCTAATTTTTTAATGATCTGGACAAGAGGAACCTGCTTTTGAGTATTGGTTACAGGCACATTAGCCTGGGTTTGTGCATAATTATACACCGGTAACCCTACAGCTACGAGTAAAGCAATAGAAATTGCAGTTTTTTTCATAAATTTGATGAGTTAATTATTATTCTTTAGCGAATTTTGAATTAATACAAGCACTGATAACGCCACATTATTAGTGCTGTTTTATTTTAATAGAGAATTATTTCTTGGTCATTGTTGAATGTTGTTTTTAGGTTAAAAGGATAATTTATAATCGAAAGAATTTCTTTAAGATTTCCTGAAAAAGAACCCGATACTTGATTTTTAGCAATTTTTCGAGGATAGGTAATATGAGTTCCATAGGTGTTTTCTATTTCAGCGATGGCATCTTCGAAGGTTGTATTTTCAAAGGTGAAAGATTTTGCCGTGCTCACTGCATAATAATGGAAATCACTTTTGGTAGGAGAAGTGCTCCAGTTCTCATGTGGCAGAAGATAAGTGAGCTTCCCCTTGTGTTCTATTTTTACTTTTCCCTCAAGCAGCTTTACCTTTTTTTCATCCGATTGCTGATCGACCGAAAACTTTGTTCCCAATACTTCAACACTAAAATCACCTGCATTGACGATGAAAGGTTTGGATTTATCTTTAGCAATAGAAAAGAAACCTTTCCCTTGAAATGTTACATTTCTGGAGCGTTCTCCAAAATCTTTACTTAGCGATAATGTACTATGAGGTTCTAAAGTAATCATACTATTATCTGATAATCTGAAAGTCTTAGATGACTCATTTGCTCGCAACACAAGTACTGTTAACTCACCTTTCGTTTCTTTTAAAGTAACATCTTCATAGAAAAACAGTATCCCAAACAAAGGCAGCAAAATAGCAGCAACAGCACTCCAATAATATTTTTGCCTACGTTCTCTTCTGATTTTTCCTTCTAGTCCTCTCCATATTCTGGAATCTGTTGCAGAATCCATTTCCTGTTTTTCAGTAGAGACAGTCTTCCAGGTTTTTTCAAAATGTTTTTGAGAATCTTTCATACAAATATATTTACGCAGTAATATAAAAATATCCACCCCGAAGAGGTGGATTTAATGATTTGTTTACATGAGTTAATATTTCGTTAAAATAGATTTAGATTGGCCTTTATGTATCGGATTACTTTATTGACCTGTTTTTCTACAGCTGTTTTTGAGATATTATTTTCTTTTGCGATCTGAGAATAACTTATTTTTTCCAGTTTATTTTTATAGGAAAAAGTTTTGCTTCTTTCCGGAAGTTCTTCCATCAGAATCTCTATTTTTTTCAATTGTTCATCTTTAAATTCATGATCTCCCTTTTCTGGATCGGCTTCATCTTTTATCAAACTTTCATCAGTGTAAGAGAAAAGTATTTTATTCTTTCTGTAATAATTGGAAACTTCCTGTTGAGCGGTTTTAAAGATGATAGCTTCTAACGTTTGCGGATTTTTCAGAGAGGAAGAATGTTTCCAAAGATGTACAAAAATCTCCTGAACAACATCTTCAGCATCTTCCATAGTTGAAATATACTTTTTAACAAAAAAGTATACTTGATGTTTGTAATCTAAATATATTTTTTTAAAATGTTCCATTATAAGAACCGAACGGTTTCAGTAAGTCGCAAAAATACTCAATTCGAATTGAGGCAATATCAAATATATATTAATTTTAATCTATGTGTAAATCGTGCAAATTCCAGTGATATTGACCACCCAATTCCAATTCAAATTGACCAGGTAATTTCGGTTTATATTGACCACCCTTAATTTTGATAAAAACGCTTGTTTTTCATGTGTCAATTGGTATTCAAATATAATAATTAATTACTCGTATTTACTGCTCTTTTCTTTCTCATAGATTCCCCCTGGAGTTCCAGGCGGTGAGACTGATGGATAAGTCTGTCAAGAATAGCATCAGCAATGGTCTTTTCACCAATAATGTCATACCAGCCCTGCACCGGGATCTGCGATGTTACAATGATGGAGCCGTTGTTGTGACGGTCTTCTATAATTTCAAGAAGGGTTATCCTGTTGGTGCTGTCCAGTGCCTGAAGACCAAAATCATCAAGGATGATCACATCCTGTCTCTGTATTTTTGCAAGTTCGCGCAGGTAGGATCCGTCTGCTTTTGCCATTTTTAGCTTGGCAAACAGCTTGGAAGTATTAAAATAATTGACCTTAAAGCCTTCAATGCATGCTTGGTACCCTAAGGCGGTCCCCAGATAACTTTTACCCACGCCTGTACTTCCCGTGATCAGGATGTTCTCATTTTTTTCTACGAACTCACATCCTGCAAGACGCATCACCAGATTACGGTCGAGATTGCGGGTGTCATCGAAGTTGATACTTTCAATACTGGATCTGTAATGGAATTTTGCATTTTTGATGCTTCGTTCTATACGCCTGTTGTGCCTCTCATCCCATTCGGCATCGATGAGCATCGATACAAACTGGTCGAGGGTATAGTGGTCTGTCCTTCCGCTTTCAATAGCGGTCTTAAAGGCATTGTGCATGCCGTAAAGCTTCATTTGCTTCATTTTGCTCACTGTCGGTTCGTTCATAACTGTTGGTATTTAATGGTAATATTGTTTTCCTCTGATGTTGCCGTGATCAGGCAGTTCCTGCTCCTTTTCTTCATTTTCCAGATTAATGATCTGATCCAGATTGTTCTCCAGTATTTTCTGTACGGTCTTAAAGCTGTAGATCTTAAAATCCAATGCCCGTTTACAGGCACCAATCAATCGTTCCCTGCCTACCTTCTTTTCGAAGTTCAGGATCCCCAGGCAGCTTTTGTAGGCCTGCTCGGGATGATTGCGACTGTCGATAATTTGGACAATGTATTCTCCCACTGCAGTATCAATACTGTTTGCCCAATCGATAAAGCGGGCAGCACTCCATCCTGCCACGAACTGGTGGGTGCTGGCCAGATGTTCCGTAATGGTCGTGTAAACATAAGGCTTGTAATTGCGCCTGTGCATGGCAATCCTGTTGTATTTATAGTAAATCTCCACGGTGGAAGATGTGTACAGTATCTTGATTTTCTTCTTGATATACTGATACGGAACACTGTAGTAGTTCTTGTCCCGGCTCAGCTGTACGTGTCCGTTCTGCATCACGGTTGCAAAGGATTGGTGCCTGATCTCAAAACGATGCTCAGGCAGTGGTCGGAGTTGCTGCTTCTCATCTTCCAAGAACAGTTCATAGGGGGAGTACGGACGTCCTGTGAGCTTACGTTTGTTATGAGAGTCTAACAGATCCCAAATCTCACGATTCAGTTCATCCAGACCGCAGCATTCCTGTTTAAGATTGGCATAAATCCTTCTGTACAGGATTTTGACCGCTCCCTCTACCAAAGATTTACCATATAGAAATTGGCTTTTACTATGTGTAGCCTAAGCCGAAACCTTAGTTTTCAATTTTCGATCATTTTGCAATGCCCAAACTGTTATTTACAAAAACTAAACAACTTCTCATCCAAACTTGAGTAAACGATTTTTGAAATAGAAATTTATGCATATCCGTTATCACTCATACCGCTGTAATGTTAGCAATAATGAGCCTTTCGAAGAGTTGGTCGCCGAAATATCTACGATTTAGTTTGTAAATGAACTCATTTAAATACAATTGAAGATACTTTCTTTTGATTTTATGATAATTTCCCAATAAATTTCGTTTTGCATTACTGATGGTAATATGAACCCATCTTAAAGTTTCACTGGTAGTTTCTTTGTCCGATTTCTCTGTGATATGAAGCTCAACAAAATCAGAGATATCAACGTATGAAGTACTTTTATCAGTGAAAACAATACTCTGGTTGTCAATCGATTCCTTAATGGTTTCATTGATTTCCAAGGAAAGATGCGTTTCTAAAACTTTAGCTTTAAAGTATCTGCAGGATTTTGATTTTTCACCAGTCTCCATGTTTTCCAAAGGCGTAGACTCGGCCATCACGGCAACATTTTGTTTACCCACTGCACCTCTGCCACGAATTCCTTTTTCTTGCTCAATCTCACTGGATTCTACTGTAAAATAGCCTTCATCAAACTCAATCATTCCTTCCAAAGTATATTTTTCATCACGTGTTCCCATTGCTTTTCTTAGTTTATGAACCATCGCCCAAACAGGCTCATAGCGTTTCAATCCCAATTGTTTCTGAATTTCTTTAGACGAAAATCCTTTTTTTGTAACGCTCATTAAGAACATGGTTTTATACCAAATTAAAAATGAAAGGTTAGAGTTCTGCATAATGGTGCCGCTTTTCAGAGAAATCCTTTTACGGCACTTTTTGCATTCGTAGCTCCAAATACTTTTAATCCAGAAATGTTCTTGATGACCACATTTGCAAGACACGCCAATCTTATCTCTCTGCTCCTTAAAATGAATTCTGCAGTCTTCCTCTGTCCCAAAATGAGCTGTAAAGCTAAATATATCCATCTAATTATTTAAATTACAGCTAAATATACGAAATTATTACTAATTACGGATATACATATAGAAATTTAATATATTTACAATGCCTAATTTTTAAGACAATCATTTTATGGATATTATAAACTTCCCTGAACATTTATTTGATAATAACTACACAGAGACTCCAGACCTGCAAGTTGCTAACTACGAGGCGTATAAACATGTTTCCAAAAATAAAATTAATCTAAACAAAAATGTATTCAGTTTTTTGTTGGACGGACAAAAAGACATTCACTTTTCTAATGACATCGTTTCAATAGATCATACACAAGCCTTGCTCCTTGCATCGGGGAATTTTCTAACAACAGAACTTGTCGGGGCAAATAGTTACAGTTGCCTGCTCTTTTTCTTTTCTCAGAAAAACATTAATGATTTTTTATTGAAATATGGGCATTTATCTAATCCAAATAACTTAAATAAAACAACGACCAATAGTCCCTATTTTCTTATTCAAAAAGACAATTTTATTATCCATTTTATTAATTCTATTCAACAAATTTATGGCTTAAATCAAACAATCTCTCAAAAGATTCTGGAACTAAAATTTGAAGAAATTATGCTGTATCTGGCTGATAAGTATGGGCAAAGTTTTTTTGTTTATCTACATTCATTGTTAATCAATGAAAGAGAATTATCTTTTAAAATGGTCATAGAAAAAAATCTGTACACGAGTTTGAATATTGACGAGGTCGCATTTCTATGTAATATGAGTCTGTCTACTTTTAAAAGAAAATTTTTACAATTATATCAAGAGTCTCCAGGAAAATGGTTTCAAGTAAAACGGCTCAACAAAGCCAAAAAATTATTGCTTAATAATGAAGCGACACCATCCGAAATCTATATGGACTTCGGTTATGACAGCTTATCAAATTTTAGCACAGCCTTTAAAAATGAATTTGGTTACAGTCCAAAAAACATTATGAAAACTTGACCTTTTTTCATAAGTTTTTGAGCTAAATAAAAAAGCACCACAAGTTTAAAGATGCTACATTTGTTAAAACAAAATTGGTTTAATTTAAAAATAAAAAAAATGAAAAAACTAGGATTATTAGTTCGACTAGAAGCAAAAGCAGGTAAAGAAAAAGATGTTGAAGATTTTATTACAGGTGCATTGCCACTTGCTAATGAAGAAGCAGGTACTGTTACCTGGTATGCGTTCCGTATTGACGCTTCTACATTTGGAATTTTTGATACTTTTTCAGATGAAGAAGGCAGAGAAGCTCATCTTGGTGGCAAGATTGCAAAAGCATTAATGGAAAATGCACCTGAATTGTTGGCTACTCAACCTTCTACTGAGAAAATAGATGTGTTAGCAGCTAAATAAACAAAGCACAAGTATTCTAAAATGGAAGCCTGTCATAGTTCTTTAAATGAATTTCGACAGGCTTTCTTTATTTGCAAAACAGCTTGATAATAAATTCAGATTAGACTGACGAAGAAGTTTAGCACACAATAACGAGAGTGTCCTTGTGCTTGAAAAGCCAACAATTAATTAAAAAATCATCGAAACAAAATAAAAAATAAAAAACGCTGAGATAAACTCCTGTTGAACGTAAGCTTCGGGAGCTTTTTTTTCAGCATTATGGGTTTTTCGACGGAAAATTTTAAAGATATACAAGAGACTTCTAGAAGAGTCTCTTTTTTTTGTGACTAATATTGGTGGTTTTTCTTGGTTTTATCGTGTTTCCTTCACTTTTGAGCATAAATTCCTTACCCAAATGCTAGATTTTAGGGGTTTCAAAGTTTTGGCTCATCTCCAAAAACCGTGTGTTTAAAATAAGATTGTGAAGGTGATTTTGATTTTTTCTGAAGATAAAAAAGGTAATGATAGATTTGCTCTGCATCCAATTCTGTCGGGATTTTACCGAAAAGCAGCGATACCGCAGCGACGTGTCTGGAGTAATTATTGAACGTACTTCGGCTTCTTCCCAAAACCGAAACGGTAGGTTCAAAACGGTCTAAAAGTTCTGTAAAACCAGGAACTTCGCGCTTCGCCTGATTGATAATTTTGTTTTCTCTGAGCTCGTCTAAACTCTTTTTTTTGTTTCCATTCTAGTGATTTTTTAATTAACTTTACAAAGTAACTGATTTATGCGAACTGTAAAGCTACCGGAGGTTTAGTTCAACAAGGGTCTTGCGATAGTGGGGCGAAACTGCAAAGTTCAACGGTAGTTCTTCGGTTCAACTTTTGTGTAAAATTGAAGATTTGTGCTTCGATTGCCCACCATCGCAAAGCCCCGAAACGTTAATAACCACTTTTAAAATCTCAAAAAACGATTATTTTTTGGAACTGTCTTAGCTTTCTGGCTGAGTGCAATTTGTGGCGGCGGTGCAAGCCTGATTCTCATTCCGCTTTTAAATCTTCTTTTACCGACTTCTGTTGTTCCATTTTCGCTGACGATAGGGACGTTTACAAGTTCTGCATCCAGAATTGCAGTCTTTAAGAAGCATATCAATTGGAAAATATTCTTTTGGTTCGTGCCTTTTTCAATTCCTGCGGTTTTGACTGGTGCTTATCTGATCAAGTTTATCAATCCAAACTATCTTCAACTTATTGTCGCCCTTTTTCTTGTATGTAACGCTCCGCAACTTTTCAAATCAAAGAAAACTGCAGAAAATTCCGAAAAACCATATCCAGATTTTGCTTTGGCAATCATAGGTTTCCTTGCAGGTTTTGTTTCAGGAATTACAGGAGCAATCGGACTTTTATTTAACCGTTTTTATCTGAAATTCGGACTTTCTAAAGAAGAAATTGTAGCAACCCGTGCAGCAAATGAAGTATTTCTGCATCTCATTAAACTGATGATCTACATTTCTTTAGGATTATATTCAAATCTTGCGTTATGTCTTGGATTGGCGATTGCAGCAGCTACCATCTTTTCATCCTATACAGTAAAATTTATTCTTCCTTATCTGAGCGAAAATATTTTCAAAAAAGTGGGTTACGGAGCAATGGTTGTTTCCGGAGTTGCTTTGCTGGCAGGAACATCAGGTAAAATAATCGAACAGGACAAAATTTCAATCGTGAATGAAAGCAAACACAGTTCGGTAATCTCTTGGCGAAATACCGATATGGTTCTGGAATATGCCATAAACGACGGTCTGGAAATAGAAAGACCGATTCAGCCGGAAGAATTACCTGAACCGTTAAAGCAGAAATACATCACGTTGAAAAAGCAATATGACACCGTGTATATAGAAAAAGTTTTCACTTTCGGAAGGGAAGCTGCGCACGAGTTTTACTGTTATAAAGATAAAAAGCTTACAAAATTTGAAATTTAAATGGAAAATCAGATTATTAAAATTATGCTCAAACGTTTATTAAATTTAAATCTAATCATTGCTCTACTATGTGTTTTCGGACAAATTTCTGCGCAGAGATTCAATGATTCAATAATCATTTATCAACCTAAAAAAGACAGTGTAGATCTACCTATAAAAAAGGAGACTTTATTAAATTATGAAAATTTCATTATTCCTACTGCACTTGTCGGATACGGCGTTGCGAGTTTAACCATCAAAGATCTTAAACAGTTGAATTTTTCAACAAGAGATGAAATTAATGAACATCAGCCCGATCACATCAGATTGGACAACTACACACAGTTTGCTCCCGCAGTTTTGGTTTATAGTTTAAATGCCGCCGGAATTGAAGGCAAACATAATTTCAGGGACAGAAGCATTATTTTCGGAACTTCCATGTTGATTAATTCAGCAATTACAGTTCCCTTGAAACATATTGTAAAAGAAGAACGACCTGATCAATCCAACCGACTTTCTTTTCCGTCAGGACATACGGCAATCGCTTTTGCATCAGCACATTTCATGTACAAAGAATATAAAGACACCAATTTTCTGTTGAGTATTTCGGGATATTCATTTGCCGCTTTTACGGGAATCTACAGAATGCTGAATGACAAACACTGGTTCGGTGATGTGATGGCAGGTGCAGGACTTGGGATTATTTCGACCGAATTGGCATATTGGCTGTATCCCAAAATTAATAAATTGATTTCTGGAAAACATAATACAAGTTCGGCAATGGTGATGCCTTTTTATCAAAACAAAACGGTTGGGATTGGTTTGGTTAAGGGTTTTTAGTTTTTATGGTCAGCAAGTTTTTTTATAGTTTAAAATTAAATCTCATAAAACGATAACTTTATATTGATAAGGGAAGATTACACTGCCTTATATCTGATATATAGAAATATTGATACTTTATTTTGACTGTAACTGAACTTTGGAGCGTTCCTATATTTATTATCCGAAGTAAGATAAATGCCACAGTTTTTACATTTAAAACGACGCTTTCTGTTTTGCTTTCGCTAGGAAATTACATCTAGACCTTTACCTCCAAATTTTAATTTAGATAGATATAGCAGATTTCACGAGAAATTTGCAAAACCATTCGCACATTGTACAGTATATGAGAGGCTTGCAGAATTTGATGCCAGCCATGGTCCAGAAAAATTTAGTCTAATTTTTATTGGAGGAGAAGGAGTTGCGACTTATCAAGCATTGTATTGCTCTAATCAAAAATCAGCGAAGGTGCTTGCTATAATTCAACCGGGAACTGGTTTTGTGTAATCTCACCCATCTTAGGCATATTCAAAAGTAGAGTTTTTGGTTAATAATTTACTGTTGTGGTTGTTAAAATTTTGTTGGAATGTGGGAAACTCTAATGCCTGTGTTTGTTTGAGTTTTCCATATTTCAACAAAAAATCTCTTGGTGTGAGATATTGCAATGATTTGTGAGGGCGCTCATTATTATACATCCACATCCATATTTCTGAGTAATTTCTCATCTGCCTGATGTTCTCAAAAAGATAAACATCCAGAAATTCTGCCCGAAAAGTCCTGTTGAATCTCTCCACCAAAGAGTTTTGCGTAGGTTTTCCAGGCTGAATATAATGAAGAATAATCTCATTTTCGTTGCACCAGTCTTTTAATTTTCCTGCAATAAACTCTGGACCATTGTCAACTCTTATTTTTTCCGGTTTCCCACGCCAGTCGATCAGTTGCTCCAGCTCGGAAACTACTTTTGCTGATGGTAAACTGGTATCGATCGTAATATTCAAAATCTCTCTGTTAAAATCATCAATAATATTAAGGCTTCTCACGCTTTTACCATTCTCCAAAGTGTCGTGCATAAAGTCCATACTCCACGTTACATTGGGATAAATAGGTCGAAGCAAAGGTTCTTTTACCCTTGCCGGAAGCCGTTTCTTCCGCTTGCTTCTCAGATTCAGTTTCATCGATTTGTAAATCCTGTAAACCCGCTTGTGATTGACTACGTCGAATCTTCGATTTCCACCCAAAGCCTAAGTTTCTCAAACGGTGATGCATCGTCCAAAATCCCCAAGTCTGATGCTGTTCTGCGAGCAACACCAGCTCCTCACGGATTCTATCACCTTCATTGTTTTTCTTCTTTTTGTAATAAAATACCGAACTGCTTATGATGAAAAGTTTACACGCATTCCGAGTGCTTACTCCGTGCTGTGATACGGAATAAACAACCAGTTCTCGCTTCTCGGAAGGTGTTACAGCTTTTTTGCAATTACATCTTTCATCACCACATTTTCCAACGTAAGTTCCACTACGATTTTTTTGTATTGCGAAAGTTCCTTTTCAAGTTCTTTCATTTTGGAGAGTTGCTGAACATCCAAACCGCCATATTTGCTCTTCCATTTATAAAATGTGGGCTGGCTGATACCGTGTTCCCGACAGATCTCATTCACTGTCTTTCCTTGATTTTGCTCAGATAAAATCTTGATAATCTGAACTTCTGAAAATTTACTGTTTTTCATAGTCTTCCAAATTTAAAAACTATATTTTTAAATGATGCGGTTTTGGGGGAGGATTACAGTACGTCTTCAAAAGAAAGTGGACTTTTCCTTAGATAGTGTTTTCGGTATTCAAATATAGTCGATAAAAACATTTTTTTTGCTTTTAAAGAAAAAAAATCATATTTGGACTAGTTTAGTTTTGTAATATTCTCTTTTTCTTCTTTTCAAAGTTTCAGATTTTATCTGCTGTCTTATTTTGAGGACTTCATCCGCCCTTCCAAAGTAGACATCTGCCGGGGTGAGATTCTGCAGGGATTCGTGGTAGCGCTCGTTGTTATAGCGGTTCACAAACTCCTCCAAAGCCTTTTCCAGTTCCTCCGGGCTGTAGTAATGGTACAGTTTCACCACATTTTTTCATCGTCCGGTGGTAGCGTTCAATCTTGCCTTGAGTCTGGGGATGTGCGGGTTTTCCGTGGATCTGCTTCATAGCGTGCCTGTCTTCAAGATAATTCTTCAGTTCATCGGCAACATAGCAGGAACCGTTGTCCGACAATAGTTTCGGGGTTTGTCCCTTTCTCAGGTTCGCCTTCTTTATTGCCGTATCCATCGTTCTTTGGACATCGTTCACTTTCATATTTCGGCAAAGTTCCCAGTGGACGGTATAGCGACTAAAATCATCAATTACCGTGCTTAGATAGCACCAGCCCCAGCCCAGAATTTTGAAGTAGGTAAAATCCGTCTGCCACTTTTCGTGTACAAAATTGGTTTTATCCTTAAATTCATTGGAGGCAGAAATCAGGATATGCGATGGCGCGGTTATCAGCCCTCTTTTCTTTAAAATCCGATAAACACTGGATTGGGCCGAGGAAAAAAGTAAGAATCCCGAAAGAGGAATTTGTATTGGAGTTCTGACAACACATAATTCATATAGAAAAATCCGTCCTGCAAAAAAAATATTGGCGGATTTTTTTATATGAACATTACTTCTATTATTTCTTTCTTAAGTATTTTGCTTTTCATTATATATAAACTAAAATATAAGTAGAAACAATAACGTATGTTACCTCGCCGCAATAAGAAATTCATTTAATTTTAATTTTAGATTTAGATTAGAAAAAAATATTCACAATATTATAAACTTTTACCTCTCCGCTTCACATCCCTTTTTAATTTTTTCAATCGCACTTTTCATATTCAGATTAAAGTGTTCCTTTTCCAATCGAACGGCCGGCGCCTGTCTTACTTCACAATCTGCAATACTGCACGATTCACAAGTTACACCAACGTTTATCGTTTTTAAAGTTGATGATTTAATGAAATTGATTTTCTTAATAGTTTGAGCATTCAGCAGAATTCCTAAACAATAACTTCGATTACTTCCATCCGAAAACGGGTTTTTTTGTGAAGTAGAAATCACCAAATAGCTGAATCCCTGATCTTTGTAATGAGAAATCTGGGCGTCCGTCAAAGTTTCATTTTCAGTTAAATCGTGTAGATTTTTTACAGCAATCCATCTTCTGCAGTATTGTTCGTTGGTTGCATTTGCGTGTGGAGCTTGTTGATGGTTTAAATGTAACTCTTTTAAAATCTGAATTTTATCTGAATTTTTCTTTTTAACAAGGCATAAATAAAACAAATCTTTAATTCCTAATTCTGAAGAAAGTAAATTCGTTAATCTGTAATAAAAAGTTTCCGGTGAATTGGTGAATTTCTCAATCAGACTTTCAAAATTTTGGGGGTTCCATTCATTCTGAAAGAAAAATTCTGAAGTTTTTCTAATGATTTTTTTTTTTGAAATCAATAATGCTCCGGCAAAATAAGAAGCATAAAAATTATTTAAAATTTCCTCAAAACTTCCAAAATCCAACCAGGAGTATGTATTTGGACGATTTTTTAATTCCAAAACATTGAAGCCGATTTCTTTTGATAGAATAAATGTTTTTTGATCCCGTTCCAATTTTTTATTTAAAAGCAATAGTTTTTTTTCAGGAATAAAAAGCGAACGGAGATTGTCTAAAGTTCCATATTCTTCAAAATTTTCTGACTGAATTTTATAATTAAATTTTTCAGATAAGATATTTTCTAAAATATCCGACTGTAGATTTTTACCAATCTCTACTTTATTTTCTTGCGCAAACTGTAATGCTTTATCTTCAATTTCAGGGAAATAATTGTCATACAATTCCTGAAACGAACGAAGAACAGCGAAGTAAAATCGTTCTTTTCCTAAATTATAATTCTGAGAAATTTCGATCAAAGCATTAATGAACGCAGTTACTTTTTTTGGTGCATCGCTGATAATACTTATCAAATTATTTTTATTGATTCCGAAAAGTTCCAAAGGGATTTCTTTGAAAAAATCCGATTGTAAAATTTCATTAAATGGAGCTAAACTTTTATCCAGTTTTGTCGATACTAAATCATCAAAAGTGCAGTTCAGTGATTCTGAAAGCTGAATAATTTTATCGTGCTTCGGATATTTTTTGCCATTTTCAATTTCATTGAGGTAAGATTTAGACAATCCGGTCTTTGTAGCGAGATCCTGCAAAGACCAGTTTTTCTTTTGTCTTTGCTGTTTCAGTTTTAGCCCGAAAACCGTCTTGATATAGTCACTTTCAGAATTCATAAGTCAAAGATAAATATTTGGAAGCGATTTTTCGCATAATAAATTTTAAAATAAATTTAGCGAACGTTCGCTGTATGTGAAAATTTTTATTTAGGTTTGTAATGTCGAATCAGAAAATCAATTGATTATGGAAACTAAGACTCAATTAAGAATTAAAGCTCAGCAACAGTTTGAAGAAATTTTTACTAATGATTTAGTTGATTTTTTGGTTGAGCTTCATCAGAACTTTAATGCTAAAAGATTAGAGCTTTTAGATGAAAGAGAAATTACACAGAAAGATTTCGATAAAGGAATTCTTCCAAAATTTCTTCCAGAAACCGAAGAAATCAGAACAGGAAATTGGGTTTGCAATCCACTTCCTGAAGATTTGCTGGATCGAAGAGTGGAAATTACTGGGCCAGTTGATCGAAAAATGATTATTAATGCTTTGAATTGTGGTGCTTCAACTTTTATGGCGGATTTTGAAGACAGCAATTCTCCAACCTGGAAAAACTGTATGGAAGGTCAAATCCATCTTTCGGATGCAATCAATAGAAGAATTGATTTTACAAATGAGCAGGGAAAATCATACCAATTAAATGAAGAAATGGCTGTTCTGCTAGTTCGTCCAAGAGGTTTGCATTTGAATGAAAAACATATTGAAATCAATGATGAACAAACTTCCGCTTCATTAATAGATTTTGGAATTTATTTTTTCAGAAACATAAAACAATTGATAGAAAACGGAAGTGCAACTTATTTTTATCTCCCCAAATTAGAACATTACAAAGAAGCACGCTGGTGGAATGACGTCTTTGTTTTTGCTCAAAACTATCTCGGAATTCCTCAGGGAACAATTAAAGCAACAGTTTTAATTGAAACTATCACTGCATCTTTTCAAATCGATGAAATTTTATTCGAATTAAAAGAACATAGTTCCGGTTTGAATTGTGGTCGATGGGATTATATTTTTTCATTCATTAAAAAATTCAGAAATCTTCCAGAATTTATTCTCCCTGATCGTGATCAGGTAACAATGACTTCACCTTTTATGAATGCATACTCAAAAAGAGTGATTGAAGTTTGTCATAAAAGAAATGTTCACGCGATTGGTGGAATGGCGGCGCAGATTCCTATTAAAAATGATTATGAAGCCAACAGTCAGGCTTTTGGAAAGGTCAGAAATGATAAAGAGCGTGAAGCGAAAAATGGTCACGATGGAACTTGGGTTGCACATCCCGATTTGGTTTCTGTGGCGAAAGATATTTTCGACCAGTTTATGCCTGAGAAAAATCAAATCGATAAAAAGTTTGATTATCAAATTACAGAAAATGATTTACTGGAAATTCCAAAAGGAGAAATTACCGAACAGGGTGTCCGAAAAAATATCAACGTCGGAATTCTGTATATCGAATCTTGGTTAATGGGAGTAGGTGCAGCTGCGATTTATAATCTGATGGAAGATGCGGCAACTGCTGAAATTTCAAGGACTCAAGTTTGGCAATGGCTGAAAAATGAAGCATTTCTAAATGATGAAAGAAAACTGACCAGGGAAATGATTCTTCAATGGGAATTTGAGGAACTGGAAAGAATTGAAAAATATGTCGGTGAAGAACGTTTCAAAAACGGAAAATTTACTCTGGCAAAAGAACTTTTTAACGAATTGATTTTCTGTGAAAACTTTGTTGAATTTTTAACATTGAAAGCGTATCTGTTTATTTAAAATAGAATTAGAAATTTTTAATAAGAAAAGTTCTCGCACAAAATTTTTCCACATTTCAATTCTAATAGTTTCACTTGAAATCTCAGATCTCGCAACTTGAAGAAAATTTTAAACTCCAAATATTATGAAAACAAAACAGGAAAAAATTCAGGAATTAGAAAAAGATTGGCTGGATAATCCACGTTGGAATGGCGTGAAAAGACCTTACACAGCCGAAGATGTACTGAAACTTCGAGGTTCTTACCAATTAGATTATACGATTGCTACCGAAATGTCAAAGAAATTCTGGACAAAACTCAATTCTCAGGATTTTGTTGCCGGATTAGGAGCTTTAACTGGAAATCAAGCGGTTCAGGAAGTTGATGCGGGACTGGAAGCAATTTATCTTTCAGGTTGGCAAGTTGCAGCAGATGCTAATTTGTCTGGTGAAATGTATCCCGATCAATCTTTGTACCCAGCGAATTCAGTACCTTCTGTTGTGAAGAAAATTAATAATGCATTATTAAGGGCAGATCAAATTCAATCCGTAAACGGAGGTGGAGAAAAAGAATATTTAGTTCCAATAATCGCCGATGCAGAAGCAGGTTTTGGCGGAAATTTAAATGCTTATGAATTAATGAAGCAAATGATTGAGGCGGGAGCGGCAGCAGTACATTTTGAAGATCAGTTATCTTCTGCGAAAAAATGTGGGCATTTGGGTGGAAAAGTTTTGGTTCCGACTCAAGAAGCGGTTAATAAGCTAATATCGGCTCGTTTAGCAGCAGATGTTTTGGGAGTACCGACTGTAATTATTGCTAGAACAGATGCAGATGCGGCAGATTTGTTGACTTCAGATATTGATGACAGGGATAAAAAGTTTGTGACAGGGAAAAGAACTTCCGAAGGTTTCTATGTTGTGAAAAATGGTGTAGAGCAGGGAATTGACAGAGGTTTATCTTATGCTCCTTATGCCGATTTGATCTGGATGGAAACGTCAAATCCGGATCTGGAGATGGCAAGAAAATTTGCAGAAGGAATTCGTACAAAATTTCCAGATAAAATGTTGGCTTATAACTGTTCACCTTCTTTTAATTGGGCTGCAAAATTAAGTGTCGATGAAATGCTGAATTTCCGAGAAGAATTGGGAAAAATGGGTTACAAATTCCAGTTTATTACATTGGCTGGTTTTCATGCTTTGAATACTGCGATGTTTGAATTAGCTTTGGCATATAAAGAAAAAGGAATGGCAGGTTATTCTGAATTGCAGGAACGCGAATTTGCTTTGCAGAAGCAGGGTTTCAGAGCGGTAAAACATCAGTCTTTTGTTGGGACAGGATATTTTGATGAAATTCAAAATATTGTAACCAATGGTTCGGCAGCAACAGTGGCGATGAGAGATTCGACAGAAACAGCACAGTTTCATTAAAAATTTAATATTGGCAAATTTCATTGTATTTTTGCGTTTAACTATTCTTACAAAAAATCCATTATAATTAAATTTAATTGTTGCAATCTTCCTCTTTTGAGGAAGGTTTTTGTTTTGAATGTTCTATTGAGTAAATATTGAGAAATCTCAATTATAAAGATTGATTTTTTATAGTTAAATAGGTTTTATTCTCTCAAAATTACAACAAGATTAAAGATAAGATATTTCCTTTTATCAATTGAAGCTTTTAAAGCAAATAGGTGGGATTAGGGATTTTCAGTACATAAAATACGAATTTCGGTACATTACGATAGATTGCTATGGCTTTACATTTGTAATAAACTCTTTAAGATTATTGTTTCATCTTGAAAAATAATGTGAATTAGTATTAATCAAAAATCTTAATTATGAGTTTTATAGACAAAGTAAAATTGGCTGCCGAGTTAGCAAAGGCGAATTTCAGTGAAGGTATCGATGATGGTTATGACCATTCCACTACATCTGCCGGAAGAAAAGGGTTAAGATCCGGCCGTGTATCTGAGTTAACTGCGATGGCAGACCTAAAACCCGGAGGTGCAGAAAATCTCAGAACCATAATGGAAATTGCAGGTGGGGATCTGAAAGGCGCAACCAAAGTAGGAACGCTGCATGACCTTCGTATAGTTTTGTTTGATAACGATACCAAGATTCTTTTCTGCACGGCTTACGATGGCGACTGGGATGCTTATATTGATGATTTCGCTACAAAAATTCCGCAGCTAATGGACATCATTTTTGGGAATGTAGAAGGCTGGCCAGGCATAAAAAACCCGAGTGTAAAACAGTTCATTCTAGACCATCAGATTACTGCGACAGGTTGGTATGTAGGTGTTCCGCATCTTACGGTGAATGATATAAGGAGAAATGATAAAATCATTAAAGGACTGAATAAGGCAATTGACGAAGCAAATAAAATCTAACCTATGGCATTGGAATTTTTAAAGCGGATTTTTAATCCCAATAAAGTTGAAATTGAGCTGAACGAAATACAGGCCTTAATTCTCAGAAGCCGACCTATACCATATTTCGGAACAGTGGCTATTATTGAAATCAAAGATGCTGTGGCAGCCAGACAAATGCTCCAAAAACTCTTGCCGATTGTGAGTTCTGCGGAAGACTGGCATAAGAATGAAGGCGCATCGGTTACTTTGACATTCACTTATAAAGGTCTGGAAAAAATCGGTGTGCCTCAAGAGTCACTCGATACTTTTCCCGAATCCTTCAAGGAGGGAATGGCAGAACGTTCCCGGTTTCTGTACGACATTGGAGTCAATGACCCTAAAAACTGGGAAAAGGTTTTTAAAAGATCACATATTCACATCGCTGCTGCAATTATCGCCAACAATGAAGAGGCGTGGAAAAGCCAGCTGGAGGAATTTCGTTCTAAATTGACGAATAACAGCGGCGTAGAAGTAATAATGAGCCACGATTTCGCCGTATCTGAAGAGGTTAAAAATGTATTCGGATTCAGGGATGGCATCAGCAATCCGGAAATTGAAGGCAGTGGGATAGATGTTCCTCCCGGATTTGACCGTCCGCTTAAAGCAGGCGAATTTATAATGGGCTATCCTGGAGAAGCAGGCATCATAAAGCCATTTCCACAACCTGAAGTTTTAGGTAAGAACGGTTCTTTTATGGTTTTCAGAAAGTACCAAAGTCAGGTAGCAGAATTTAATCAATTCATTAAGGAAAATTCTTCTTCGCCGGAAGAGGGAGAACTCTTGGCTGCCAAAATGGTAGGTCGCTGGCGAAGTGGTGCACCTTTGGTTTTAGCTCCCGAAAAGGATGATAAAGCGCTAGGAGATGATATGCAAAAGAACAATGATTTTTCTTTCAAGAATGATGAGTACGGTAAAAAGTGTCCGTTCAGTTCGCATATCCGCAGGATGAACCCAAGAGATTCCAAATCTTTTGTTTTGGAGGATGAACGTTTGCACAGGATCATCAGAAAAAGTGTAACTTTTGGCGAAATTGTTCCGCCGGAGGTAACTAAAAATGACGGTAAGGAACGTGGACAGTACTTTATTGGCATTAGTGCCGATGCAATGGGAACACTGGAATTTCTTCAAAAACAATGGGCAAACGATGGTAACTCCCAAAATCTGGGAACAGAAAAAGATCCTATGATTGGTGTACAGGACGAAGACGCACTGTTTTCTGCACCGGGAGAACCCCTCATCAAAAGATACCGTGGTTTGCAGACCTACAACATTGTGAAAGGCGGCGAATATTGTTTTATTCCAAGCATTTCTGCTTTAAAATGGATTAGCGAATTAAAATAAAAAAAGCACTATGGAAGATTACATCAAGTACAGTTACGAAGTGGAAGAAATTCCAGAAAATTTCGATGAGTATATTACTACCATTAATAACGATATCCGCGAATACATCAAAAATACGCCAAACCTAAGCAGGGCGACCCATCATACAAGAGATGCGCACGCCAATGGCTATGCAGTGCTGAAAGCAGAGGTTGAAATTTTGGATAATCTGCCCGTAGAACTGGCGCAGGGCATTTATGCGAAACCCGGAAAACACCAGGCAGCAGTTCGCTTTTCCAATGGTTCGTCCAGAGTTTTGCCCGATAAACTTAGCGGTAATGCACAAGGATTTGCTTTAAAGATTTTTGGGATAGATGGCAAAAAATTATCTCCCGGAGAGGAAGATTCTCCCAATGTTGATTTTAACCTGATTAATAATCCGGTGTTTTTCTGCAACTCGGCAGAACATTATGTTTTCATTTCAAAGCTGTTTTTAAAGCTAAATGATTTCTTTGAAAAGGGAGCCTTGGGAAAATTGGAATTTGCCACACTTTGGGTCACCGAAAATAAAAAAGCATTTCCAAATTTTGAGGCTTTGAAGGAATTGGGAGCGCTTAAAACTTTTCAAAAAATCCCTTCCATCAACAGTTTTCTTTATGAATTTTACAGTATGGGAGCAGTTCGCCACGGTGATTATATCGCCAAAGTAAGAGTGAGCCCAACTGAGCAGACCAAGAACGCCATCACTGAAAAAAATATTGATCTAGACAGCGCAGAATGGCCGTACAGAAAAGGAATTATCAAAGAAATAGCTCAAAAAGACCTTACGTTTGAGTTGCAAATACAACTTTGCAAAGACCTGAAAGAAATGCCTGTGAATGACCTTACAAAAGAATGGTCGCAGGAATTATCACCATTCCGTACGGTGGCAAAAATCACAATACCAAAACAAACGGTTCCTGAGGATGGTAATTTTGAAATTATGGAAAATCTGTCGTTTACACCGTTCAGAACCATCGAAGAGAATTCACCGATCGGGAATTTACAGCGTTCACGGCAGTCAGCGTATGTGACATCTTCAACCTCAAGACACGAGCTAAATCACAAAAAACGTAAAGAACCAAAGAATTTGGAGGAAGCATTCAGTCCGGAGTTTTATCAATTATAATTGAAAATGAAGATTCTGAGTCCTAGTTCCGTAAAGTTTATTACCAAAAATCAACCAAAATTATGAGCAAAATAAAAAATGTAACGGTAGCTGGAAGTGGTGTTTTAGGATTCCAAATTGCTTTTCAAACAGCAATTTACGGATTTGAAACCACTGTTTACGATATCAGTGATGAGGTGCTGGAAAAGGCGAAAGCAAAGTTCGACGGCTTGGCCGAAAGTCATAAAAAGGATCTTGACGCCACCGAAGAACAAATTGCAAAAGCCAGGGAAAGACTGCACTATTCATCCGATTTGGCAATTGCTGTGAAAGATGCCGATCTTTTGATAGAAGCAGTGCCAGAAGATATTAAAATAAAAACGGAATTTTATAAGCAACTCTCGTCAATTGCACCGAAGAAAACCATTTTTGTAAGTAATTCATCCACCTTGTTGCCAAGTCAGTTTGCTGAGGTGACAGGAAGACCAGCGCAATACCTTAACCTGCATTTTGCTAATCAAATATGGTTGCGAAATACGGCGGAAATTATGCCCCATCCAGGAACCGACGAAAAAATAACTGAGGAAATTGTCGATTTTTCCAAGGCGATAGGGATGGTGCCTGTTTTGGTGAAAAAAGAAGTTCCAGGATATGTGCTCAATTCTTTATTAAATCCATTTCTGAATGCCGGAATGCAGCTTTGGATTGGCGATTATGCTACGCCAGAAACCATCGACAAAACCTGGATGCTGGGAACTGGTTCGCCTTACGGACCAATGGCTTTGTATGATATTATCGGATTGACGACACCATACAACATTTACAAACTGCAAGTAGACAAGGGCAAAACAGATGATAAGATTGTGCTGGATAAACTTAAATCAACCTTCATTGACCAAAATAAACTGGGAATTTCTACTGGCGAAGGCTTTTACAAATATCCAAATCCTTCGTGGCAAAGTCCAGATTTTTTGAAAGTGCCGGAAGCCGATTTATCTAAAATCAGAATCAAAAATGTTGTGGTGGCTGGAAGTGGTGTTCTCGGTTTTCAGATTGCGGTGCAGTGCGCTCATTTCGGCTATAAAGTCACGGTTTATGATGTTAATGATGAAGCTTTAAATAAGGCAAAAAACCGTTTTGATGTCTTGGCTGAAGAATATAAAAACTACCTGAAAGCTGAGGGAGAAAAAATCGAAAATACCAAAAATAATCTCACTTATTCGACAGATTTGAAAGCTTCTTTACAAGATGCTGATTTATTAATAGAAGCCGTACCGGAAAGCATCGATATCAAAAAAGATTTCTGGGAAAAAGCTTCTAAGCAGGCGCCGGAAAAAACCATTTTTGCGAGCAACTCATCCACACTTTTGCCGAGCAGATTAAGCACATTTACCGATCGTCCGGAAAAATTCATCCATTTACATTTTGCCAATCATATAATGGTTCGTAATACGGCAGAAATAATGGGTTCTGATCAAACCGACCCAACGGTTTATAACGAGATTGTAGAGTTTGCAAAATCCATTGCTATGCTTCCCGTGGAACTGAAGAAAGAAAAATCGGGCTATGTTCTGGATTCTTTGTTGATTCCGCTTTTGGTGGCTGGCCTTGCACTGTGGGCGAATGACGTTGCCGATCCTGCAACCATTGATAAAACCTGGAGAATAGCAACAGGTGCTCCTTTTGGACCGATGGCTATTTTAGATTTGAATGGGATGAACACCAATTATAACATCTTAAAAGAAATCCCGGGAGAACTAACACAAAAAATAGCAGAAAAGCTAAAAACCGAACTTATCGACAAAGGAAAACTTGGTCAGCAATCCGGCGAAGGTTTTTACAAATATCCTGATCCGGAATGGCAAAGCAAGGATTTTTTAAAAGCTTGATAAATGCTAAATTTCCATTAAAAACGAAGTATTTTAATTATTAATCAATTATTTTTAATTAAAATACTTTTTTGTTTATGATATTTTTTCATAGAGCCAAGCCTTTATACTTTCATAAACAGATTCTTTAATATCTTCATTAAGTATTTTGTGCCGCATAGCAGGATAAATTTTAGTTTTAACATCTGTAAAACCATCTTTTTGCATTTGTGTTGTCGTTTTTTCGACACCTTTTCCGAAGTCTCCTATCGGATCATCAGCTCCGCTTACAAAAAGAAAAGGAAATTCCTTTGGTAATTTTTCTGCCCATTTTCTTTCCGTTGCCTGTTGATTTAGAGAAACTAATGCGTAAAAACCATTATTGGTAAAAGGTACTCCGCATAGGCTGTCCCGGCAAAATGATTCCCGGTTGGATTTGCTGAGGCTCAGCCAACTGGTAAGGTCGCCATCTTTCTCGCCTTTAAAATGTTGATTATTAATTTTTGAAAAAGTTTGGTTGATGAATTTGCTCCGGTGTTTTGAGGCAATAATATTGTTGATGGACAGGAAAAATCTTGCAAAACCGATTCCGTTGATTTTTCCTCCCGTTCCCACGATGACCGCGCCTTTGAAATCAGCTTCCTGATTCTGAAGTAAGCATCTTGCAATGAAAGATCCCATAGAATGCCCCAGTAAAAAGTGAGAAATGTTAGGGTAGTTGTTTTCTAAAAATGCTGCCATCGTTGCGGCATCGTCTATAAGTTGCTGCTTGGGATTTTCTTTTTGAAAATAACCAAGTTCTTCCCGGTTTTCCGCCGTTTTTCCGTGTCCGAGATGGTCATATAATAGAACAGCAAAACCATTGTTCGCCAGATTTTCCGCAAAATCTTTATAACGACCGCTATGCTCCTGCATCCCGTGTAGTATAAGGAGTGTAGCCTTTGGAGGTTCATTTATTGGTTCGAATAATTCATAAAAAAGATTGTGCGTACCTGAGTTGGCAATTTTCTTCCTGTTTATATATCCTGATGTTTGTTTTGCCATAGAGTCGGTTGGTTTTGTTTAAAAATAAATATTCTGCCCTTGACAAAAGCAAGAGCAGAATAAAGTTAGATAAATTGGTTATTATAGACAATCTCTTTTATAGATTAAAGAGAGATATGCCTTTAGCAATAAAGAACTTCGATAAAGTGTAAAGGCAGCTCTTTTTTTATTTTTAATTTCTGTAAGAGGTATGGATGGCTTTTGCCAAAACGTCTGGTTTTTTCCAGTGTTCCGTTACTGGTGTTACTTTTTTATCGAGGCCGAGTAGGGTATATACCGCGATGCGTGCTGCACGAACCGAATATTCTTCCGTGAAAACCATATCTTCCGGTATTTCTACAAACTGACTAATCATTGCTAAGTTGGTGCTGCCTTCAGGAACAACTGCAGGGCGGTCTTTTTTAGCTCTTGGCTGAAACAAAGCATCGATGTAAGGCATCATACACGGAATAACATTGATAATGCTATCTTTTATTTCCTGTTCGTGCTTTTCAAAATGTAAATGATGAATCAACTCTGTCAAAATTTCTTCGCCCGTGCAATCAATCATCGGCTTTTTCACATAATCTCCCACTGCATCTGGATATAATCCGTAGCCCCAAAGAATAGTAGTATCATCGCCTTGCGCTTTGAAATGCGGTTGTGCAGCCACCACAATTGACATTCGCCACGATGAATCTTTAAATGTCATCAAAGCTCCGCTGCCGGGTTTGTTTCCAGTGTATTCTTCAATAAGTTTCAGAAATTTATTTCCTTTGAATGTTGGCGTAAATGAATACCATTTTGTTTCATCAGGTTTGGTAAAGAACGGGTCGGGGTTACCCAATTTGCCGGGTTTCTTGTTGGCAATTTTACGCCATAATGCAAAACTTGGCGGATTTGACGGTAAATATTTTGCAGGCGTATTATAATCGCCGTTATTAGAATTATCTGTAATACATCCGTTGGTAAAGAATACCAAATCGCCTTCATTCACGGTTATTTTCTCTGTATTTCCTTCTGCATTGATGCATTCTATTTCCGTTACGGTAATGCCATCATCATCGGCAAAATCCAAATCGGTAACGGTTTTTCTTAATGAAAAGTCCACTTTATGCTGGTCCAGAAATGCCTTCAACGGCAAGATAACGGATTCATATTGGTTGTATGGTGTTCTGGTAACCCCTTCGAGTGTTTCGATTCTTGAAAATTCCAACAGCATACGTTTCATATAGCGTTGAAATTCAAAAATACTGCTCCATTCCTGCCAGGCGAAAGTGGTTTGCCACATATACCAGAAGTTGGTCGTAAAAAAATGGTCGTCAAACCAATCACGAATGGTAATGTTGTCTAAATCATTTTCATCGGCAAAAAACAATTTCACAAATTTCATCCGGTCCTGAGTGTTGAAACCCATATCCGTTACGGGTAAAATGTTTCCGTTCTTGTCAATCAACCGAGCTTTTGCCTTTGTCGGATTCGCGTGGTCAAATGCCATAATTTCATCTTTTACGGAAATGTTCGGGACATCCAGAGAAGGGATACGGGATGTTAATTCCCAAAAGTTTTCATAGGTTTCTTCGTTGAGCATACGCCCGCCACGACAAATAAACCCTTTTTCTTTAGTTCCCGCACCATCGTTGCTACCACCCAAAATAGGCAAGGCTTCAATGATGTGAATGTTTTCGCCTTTAAAGTCTCCGTCTTCTAACAGATATACGGCACCGGCAAGACTTGCCAATCCGCCTCCGATGAAATATGCATGTTTGTTCGAATTGCTCATATGATATTTTTTTTGGTTATTTTTATATGATAAAGGTATTGATATACCTTAATTCCTTGGTATCCCTAAATTCGAAAATCATATACGGAATTTCTTTTTTAAAAATGCTGTTGTCTTCGGTACTTTTGGGGCGATATTGACGCATGCTTTTTAAAGAAACGGCCGAATGCAGAGGTAGAATTAAAGCCCGTTTCAAATGCAATCTGAGAAATATTTTTTTCTGGATAGCCGAGCAGAACGTATACTTCTTTTAATAAGGCCTCATCAATAATCTGATGTGGCGTTTTGCCGGTCGCTTTTTTTACAATCAGAATAAGATATTTGTTGGTAATGAATAGCTTGTCCGCATAGTATTGTACGTCCTTATGCTGCAAAATATTTTCTTTCACCAATTCATTGAATTTAAAAAAAATATTATTGTTATCCTGTGGAGTAGGATATGCGTTGTCTTTTCTGTCTTTATCAGTTAGGACTGCAACTTCCAATAAAATATTAATAATAATAGTACGAACAATATCTTCTGTAAAACGACCATTCCTCGTGGTCTGCTGTTGAAGATAATCCAATAAATTGATTAAGTGCGTACTACTTGATTCGTTGGAAATTACCACGTTAAAGCTATTTTTATTGAATAGAGACAGATTCTCGATAAAAAATGGATTAGAAATGTTCTTGAGCAGGAAATTCTTTTCAAAGAATAGAACCTTCATACGGAAATCTTTGCTGGTATTTACAAATTTTATAATTGTTGACGGAGCAGATATCAGGAATCCGTTTTGGGATATCTTGTAATGCTGATTATCAATTTCTAAATCTATACTACCAGAAACACAGATGCAGAATGCATAAAAATCCATTCGGAAGAGTCTTTTTGGGAATTCAAAAATGAGTTTTCCTGACGATATAAAGTAAGGTTCCTCACAATGTACGTGATAAAAAGATAATATTTCTTTAATACTTTCGTAAGCTTTCATAGCTTCTTATTTAATAGATTTATGCAGGCTGATATAATTTTCGTATTATATTTACTTCGCTACAGCTCCTCTCTTTTAATCTTTCGGACTTTGTAAAATAAAACACTATAGCTGGCAATGGCGCTTACTGTTCCTATGATTATCATTTTTATAACATAGGGATAGGTGAGGTCTACAGCGCCTTTTTCTATGATAAGTATTCTAAAGGCAGGCAGGAAATGTGTAAGCGGGATGATATTTGCAATATACTGAACCCAAGCGGGCATTTGGCTGAGCGGCCAGGTAAATCCTGACAGGATAAAGCTGGGTGTGGCAATAACCATAAGGATTTCCGTAGCTTTCAGCTGGTTCGGAACAAGGATACTTACCAAAATTCCTATAAAGCAGACCGAGATTACAAAAACGCCCGCTATAAGGGTAAGCGGAAAAATGTTTTCATAAAAAGGAATTCTGAACCACTTGGTAAAACCCCAGTACATCAGCCATATCCCGAAGCTCATTATGAGATAAGGCAAGATTTTAACCAGTATCAGCATAAATGCAGAACGGCTTCTATGTACCAGATATTTGAAAGTGCCGTTTTCAAACTCGGAAGCAAAAGAAAGAGCAAGCCCCAATAGTAATACCTGCTGAAGCACAGTAGCCAAAACACCTGGCCACAAAAAATACATATAGTTGGTGCTTCTATTGTTCTTTTTTATAAACGTGGTTTTAAATGGCTCATACTGGCTCATTAGCAAATTTTCCGGAACTCCTTGTTTGCGCAATGTTTCGACCTGTGTTCCTGCTTTGAGGGTTCCTAAGACCAGCTGAAGTGCTGATGAAGAATAATTTGCGGTCAATACATTTGCAGTATTGACTATGGTAGTGACTTCAGGATATCGTTTTGTCAGCACATCTTTCTCAAAATCTTTTGGGATAATAACGACGCAGGTTGCATCTTTCTCAATCATCAAACGATTGAGGTTTGTCTCATCAAACTGCAGCCTTGCAACAGACAAAACTTCGTTGTCATTCATCATTTCGATGGCTTTCCGGCTGAGTGCGCTTTGGTCATAATCTACCACTATGATTGGTAAATCTGTCACTTTCCCTTTGCTGTAAACATATCCCAACAAAACACCGTACATCAAAGGAGCCCCAATAAACAAAATTCTGAGAACCTTGTTGCTCCAGAACAAACCGAACTCCCGTTTGATCAGATTGAGAAATGTTTTCATTATTAAGGTTTTAGCGTTACTGTTGTTTTGCTTAGAATATCGTTTGCTTGTTGGATGTTAATAGGGTCTATCAATATTTCATACAAAGCGTCCTGCACTTCATAATCAGGATATGCTGTAGCAATATTAGCATAGGCACCTATTTGTTTTATATTTCTGATTTTCCCTTTGATATCCCGATTCTTGTAAGGTATATGCACATTGATTTCTTTTCCTTGTGCATAATTTGCCAATTGGCTTTCAGGAATAGTAAAACGGAAATAAATGGAATTATTAAGAGAACCTTTGAAAAGCGTATATCCTGGTAGTGCCAGTTCCCCCAGCTTCAATGTGATGGATTCTATTTTCATATCCTGTGGTGCAATGATATACCTTTCTTTCTCGGCAACCTGTACTTCTTCCAAAGCTCCTTGTGCACGGTCTTTTTGTCCCAACGCCATTGTTTGCTGTTCTATGCGGACCCCGTTTTTAACATCGGCAATTTCTGCATCTACGGCTATCATTTGTGATTTGGCTCCCTGATACTTGGCGAATACTTCATCATATTGCTGTTGCGGAACCAGTGAATCCTTTACCATTGCATTCATTCTTGCCAGCGATTTTTTTGCAAACTCATATTGCTCTACCAAAGCGGATTTCTTGGCATAGAGCTGTGCCAACTGATTGGCAGTAGCACCGTGTACACTCATCTCATATTGTGCCTGAGCAGATTTTACCGCACCTTGTGCCTGTGATTTTTTTGCGTCTACTTCCGGGATTTCCAATATCGCCAATGTATCTCCTTTTTTAACAAGAGCTCCCTCGCTGATCAGAATTTTATCTATCCTGCCTGCTATTTTGCCTACTACTGCAATCTCTTCCCGCTCGGTCTTTCCCTGGATGGTTTGTGATACTTTCGGTTTATTCTCACAAGAAGCTAAAATGCCTGCAATGCTTAGTATGTAAATAATTTTTTTCATTTTGCTTAGTTTTGGATTTTAATAAAGTTTGATAATTTTCCCGATGCACGGTAAACTTCAATAGCAGCATTACGCTGTTCAATCACGGTTTCTACTTTGTTTAAGGATTCTTTGTATATATCGTTTTCCGCCCCCAGGCGTTCAGTGACGTTAATAAGCCCTAATCTGTATTGTTTTGATGCTATCTCATTATTATTTTGTGCTATTTTTTCCCTTTGGATCGCAATATCTACCTTATGTATCGTGGTATTGTATTCTACCTTGTTTTTTTCCAATTCCAGGTCTACTTTTTCTTTGGTGTCAGCTAGTTTATTTTCAACCTGGGCGAGTCCTATTTTGGCTTCGTCTATTTTATGTTTACGTTCAAATCCGCTGAAGAGTTCCCATTTCACGGCCACGCCTAACATCCAGTTCGGATGTAGTGTCAATTCATTTAGTTTCAAATTGGCGGTCGTATTTAATTGTTCAATCGGCACTTTTGTATTGGCATTATATAATGATGCATAGCTATATCCCGCAAAAGCCCCAACTGTGGGAAGAAGGCTTCCTTTTTCTTTTTTAAGGGCATATTCGGAAGCTTTTTTGAAAGATTCCAGTGCTTTTACCTCATTTCGTTCTGCTGTGCTCAGGCTGTCCAAAATAATGATGGGCTCCAACTGATGATTGGTTTTAAGAATTTCTTCTTCAGAAAGATTGGTGGATTGTTTTATCTTGAGTATCAGAAGTTTTCTTTTATTTTGAACATCTGCACGTTTGGAAGCCAATTCCAGAGTGGAAAGTTTGATCTTATCTCGGTCGTAAGGAATTGCCAACCCTTCGGATATCGCCTTTTCTACTCTTTCTTTTTCCTTATTCAATCTCTTTTCGCTGTTATCGATGAGTTTTTCGGCGGTTTCCAGAAGTTTGAGACGGTCAAAGCTCCCTATGATATCTTTTATGACCTCATTTTTCTGATTTTCCATCATAAAAGCTGTTCCTGTGTTTTTTTCTTTGAGAGCCTTGGCTCCATTTAGGATTTGTCCGCCACTGAACAGTACCGCTTTTGCGGTAATACCTCCATTAAGGATATTCGCATTTGTGCTGAAATCGGAAGATCCCCCAAAAACAGGATATCCTGTGATGGGTAAATTCAGGGTAGCTAGATCTAATTTTGCATCACTGCTGATGTAAGAGTATAAACCTGACGCCTCGACCTTCGGTATATATTTGGCCAATATGCTTTTGCGTTCTAATTCTAATTTTTGTAATTCAAGATCTTGATTCCTTATTTCAGTATTTTTTTGCAATGCCTTTCCGATAGCATAATCCAAATCCTTACTTATAAGAATCTGTGCGTTGGTGATAGTGCCGAATAGGATCAATGTAATGGCTAACTTTATTTTTTTCATAACATTTCGTTTTGAATGTTGTTTTGAATATGCTGAAAGAAGTTTTTTATCTCCATAATTTGATTTTCGGAAAGTCCTCTGGTTGCTCTTTCGGTGACATTGTTCACAATATACATTACTTTTTCCTCTATCTCCTTTCCTTTATTTGTTAAATATATTAGATTTTGCCTTCTGTCAGTAGGGTGAGACCTTCTTTCTACGTAACCTTCTTTTTCCAATTGATCAATAAGTCTAGTTATGCTGGGTTTATCCCTGTGGGTAAAATCTGCTATTGACTGCTGTGAACATCCCTGTTGTTTCCATAAAGGTACTAGCACCGACCATTGTTCCCGGGTCAGGTTAATATTATTCAATTTGAATTGCTGACCCAAAAAACGGTTGAACAGTAGAGGTACATTACCGGTAAGCAGATTGTATCGATCTTGTTCAGTTAATATTTTTTCAGCTTTCATATAAAAATTATTATTGAACAAAGTTAATTAAACAATAGTTGTAATAACAACTATTTGTGTTAAATTTTTTTAAATCTTAATATGATTGAGATGACATAAGCTTTTGATTTAATTATTGTTAAGACAATTTGTGATTAGTGAAATAAACGATCGTTAAGTTTTAATTTTCCTTCTTCTGCCAATTGCAGAATGGCAACGCCCACAAAAGCTTTGGTAATAGAATTGATTGTAAAAACCGATTTGCTGCTTACCGGAATAGAATCCTGGATATTAGCCAGACCATAGAACCCCGTTTTAACTATCTTACCATTTCTGACAATCGCCAGTTCCAGACCTGGGATTCTCCGTTTTTGCATCTGACCTTGAATAAAGACATCAATGCTGTCGGTCTAGGAAAATGCTGAGATCGAGCAGAAAAATAATAATAAGGATGATAAGACTGATTTTAAAAATTGATAAATGCGCCGTCCAACATTCAGTATCATTACTTTTTCAATCCTTATAGGCATCTTCAATCGTATTTTACTTACACTAGGTATCCTAGTAACTATAACAACCGAAGATCAATCCTACGATAGCAAAAGTATATTTCTAGACCCGAAAATCCTCAACAGATAAAAAATAATAAAAATACATACAGACAAGTTTGTCTATTTTGTTTTTTAGTTATACAGTTGACCTATAAAAATCCAAGTATGATACCACCGAGAGAAAGAATTCTGAATACGACCTTTTGAATTTTTGCCAATCAGGGCTATAATTCTACCGGGATTAACCAGATCATTGCAGAGGCGAAGGTGGCTAAGGCAAGTTTCTATCAGCATTATCAATCCAAGGAAGATCTCTGTGTTGAGTTTCTGAAAGTTCGTCACAATTATTGGTTTAATGAGCTCACCAGTTTTATACAGGGAAACAAGTATAAAGCGTAATATCAATAACTGATCATGTAAGGTTTTCCAACTGATCGTAATCTCCAACTCGTGAAGATTCCAATATTTTTTTCATGATTCATATTCCTATTTGATTGAACCATATTCTGAAAAAATATTTTCATTGAAATGCTGTATACTTAATTTTATTTCCGCTGTGTCCTTTGAGTGTATTACAAATCGATAGATTAAATAATTATAACTTCCGTTAACAAAACTGTAGAAATGATTTCCTCCAGTTCCGCTATATTCGACAGTGCCACCTAGTAAAATTATTTCTGGTTTTGATAATTGCGGTTGATTACCTAAATGCACTACGGGTATTATTAATATTTTTTGGCTATTAAGTATCAATTAGTTATTAGCAGTTTAATCCTTTTTACCATAAGGAGAGTTAATCTCAAACGCTTTATCACAAAGCAGGTAAGTGAAATAGGATCTTGATCCCGATTTCTTATCGGTGTAAATTTCGCTATCCCATTTAATTACCATTTCCCAGCTGTCCCATTTTCTCATTTTATGAACAAAAGGATTAAATGAGCATTTAACTTCAAAATGTTTTTTATTTTTGTCCCCTTCAAAAGTAACGATTACTGAATTGTCATTCGGGCTTGTTTCTTCAACAATAGTCGCTTTAAGTTTCATTGAAAAATATTTGATTATAGTTATTTTACTGAATTCATTTTCTGTCTCGGTAATCCAATTTCATGTTCCTGAGGATACGGTTTTCTTTGGGTCATGCTGATATCTTCATGCAGAGATCTAGCAGCTTCGAGTGATTTTTCTTTATCCATGGAGTATCTGGGATCAGGGACAAAAGGCATCTTCGCCATTTTATGGATGGTGATCGTAGGGAAATGAAAATCTACTTCGACTGTTCCTAATAACAGGTAACATCCTCCACCTTGAAAAGGATATTCCTCGAGACAATTGGGAAAATGTGCCGTATCAAAATAGGCTCCTTCCGCATCAATCCATGTTCCGAAAAACATGGCTCCTCTTTTGGTGGGAACATGTTTTCTGGAGATCAAGTAAGCAAGCATTTTGATTTGTTTTTTATGGTATTTTACCAAATCTTTCGCCATGACCGATCCTCGATACTTTGTCTGCAAAAGATCGAATGGACTGAATGACACAGGAAATCCCAATATTTCAATTTCATCAAAAGCATCTTCAAAAGGATTTTTAACAATTGTTGGAAGTGTGTATTCTTTTTGCGGTTCATCAAGTAAGGTTGGTTGTTTTAATGTTGACTGGTCATTCCCAAAGAGAAATCTCGCCTGAATGAGCAGCTCATGTTTTTGTTTCCCCGTAAACCTAAATGCACCGATAAAAATTAGCGTCTGCAAAGTTTCTATTCCAATAGGTATTCTCTTGACGAAATTTTCCAGAGAGGTATAATTTCCGTTTTTACGTCTCTCTTCAGGGATCATCATGGCGATTTTTCCTTCTACCTTTTCGATATGCATTAATCCTAAGTAGACATCTTGACCATAGACTGTTGTTTGATATTCGCTGAGGTTGACACAGGGATTGTTAATGGTTGCGCCCGACATTTTCGCTTCATGTACATACACTTCAGTCCTATAAAATCCACCACCATTATTGATGGCACAAACCATGGATTCGATAGGATAGTAGACCTTAAGATATAAACTCTGGTAGCTTTCGACAGCATAAGAGGCTGAATGCGCTTTACAAAAAGAATATCCTGCAAAGGACTCAATTTGCCGGTACACTTCTTTTGAGAGTTGTTCAGGATGCCCCAAATCTTTACATGATTCAAAGAAATGGTCTTTGACCTTTTGCAAAGCAGATAACGATCTTCCTTTACCACTCATCGCCCGTCGTAAGACATCACCATCGGCTGCAGACAGTCCTCCAAAATGCAGTGCAATTTTAATGACATCTTCCTGATAGACCATGATGCCATAAGTCTCACCTAATTCCTTTTTGAAAACATCATGAAAGTATTCAAATTTTTTTGGGTTGTTATGTCTGAAAATATATTCTTTCATCATTCCGCTCTGAGCTACGCCTGGACGGATAATGGATGAAGCGGCAACCAATGTTTTATAATCTTCGCATTTAAGTCTTCTCAAAAGCCCGCGCATTGCGGGACTTTCTATATAGAAACAACCTATCGTTTTCCCTATGCTTAGGAATTCATTGCAATTTGCCTCATTTTTTGATAGGGTAGTATCTTTGATATCAACGGTAATACCTCTTTTCTCTTTGATCAAGTCCACAGTATCTTTGATTGTTCCCAGCCCTCTTTGGGATAAGATATCAAACTTTTCAAAACCAATGTCTTCGGCCGTATGCATATCAAATTGTACGATCGGAAATCCTTTTGGAGGCATTTCTAATGCTGTATAATTGGTAATTGGCTCCTCAGAAATAAGGATTCCGCATGAATGCATACTTCTTTGATTTGGAAACTTTTCAAGAAGCTTACCGTATTTATGAACCTGCTTAAATACCGAATTATCATCATGCTCACTCATCGGTCTTGTTGCTAGTACGTCCAATTCCTCTTTTGGTAAACCAAATGCTTTTCCGACTTCCCTGAAAATGGATCGGTATTTAAACTCAACATTGGTTCCGCAAAAGGCTACATGGTCTTTGCCGTATTTGTTGAAGATGTATTCAAGAATGATGTCCCGGGTATTCCAGCTCCAGTCGATGTCGAAGTCGGGAGGAGTTTTACGGTTAAGGTTCAAAAATCTTTCAAAATACAGATCCAGTTCCAACGGACAAATATCGGTTATTCCAAGACAATAGCTTACAATGGAATTTGCACCGCTTCCTCGCCCTACATGCATGAATCCCATTTTGTTGCTGTACTGAATAATATCCCAGGTAATGAGAAAGTAACCACTGAATTTTAAATGATCGATAACGGCTAGTTCTTTTTCGACTCTGGCTTTAGCTTCGGGATGAACATCTCCATATCTTACTACCATCCCTTCGTTTGCTAACCGAGTCAGCAGTTTAAAATCATTTTCTCTGCTGTCTGTAAAGTACTGCTTATTTTTTGGGGTTGAAAAATTGTAATCGAAACTGCATTGATTAATAACAGCAGCGGTATTATTGATAATTTGAGGATAATTTCGATATTGATCTAACAATTCTTTTTTACCGACAAAGGTTTCTGTTTCCTTGCAGTAATCTTCAGCGTCTAATTTACTGATAAGGGTATTGTTGTCAATTGCTCTCAATATTTTGTGAAGATTGTACTCCTGTCTGGTTGTAATGGTCACAGGTTGTAATATGACCATTTTACTGATCCATTTTTTAAGTTGGGGTTTTATAAGCTGATTAAGTTCTTCGGGCCTGATACCTATATATTCAAAATCTTGCAAAACTTCGGGAATGTTGTGCAATGGGTATATGATAATGGTATTTTGAAGCATTGGATTGTGCTTTGGAATTTCTACTCCATCACAATTGTAATGGGTGAGGAGCCTGTTGATCTCTCCAACACTCTTTTGATTTTTAGCCAGACATATATAATACAACCTGCTCTCTACTCTGATTTCCACTCCCACAATAGGCTTAATACCTTTTTCTGTGCACAGTTTAAAAAAATCATAAATACCTGTCACTGTATTGATATCAGTCAATGCTACAGTTTGCAGTTGACAATCTGCAGCCTGACGAACCAAATCCTGAATAGAAATGGTTCCATAACGGAGACTGTGATAGGAATGACAATTGAGAAACATAAATTCTTATTTATTTTAATAATCCAGATGCTCTGCCTACACTGGTGCTTCCAAACCTGTTTTTAATTTTATCCATGGTCTGATATAGAGAAATCAGTTCTTCAGTATCTTCGAAAAGATTCATTTGATGACAGCCATGAACCAGCCCTGTGAACTTTACGCCGATAAGACGTATACGCATTCTTCGGGTATATACTTTCTTAAATAGTTCCAGCACATATCTCAGGAGTGTATGATCAGCTGAAGTATAGGGAATGCGGCATTGTTTAGTCTCTGTATCAAAATTGGAATACCTTATTTTAACTGATACTGTTGAAGTCAGCCACTTTTCCTGACGCAGTTGAAATGCCAGTTGTTCCACCATACCGGATAGAATACTTCTTAGATTCTGAACATCAATGGTATCTTGTGAAAAAGTATTCTCTGTAGAAATAGATTTTCTTTCCGAGTAAGGAACAATGGGAGTATCATCAATTCCGTTGGCTTTTTTCCAGAGTTCAGTTCCGTTTTTACCGATTAGCTGATGCAAAACTTCAACGGGAGTTTCAGATAAAGTCTCAATGGTTCGGACACCTAATCTCGAAAGCAGTTGAAAAGTGACATTACCAACCATGGGAATTTTTTTGATGGAAAGAGGGTTGAGGAATGGTTTGATATTTTGTTCCCTGATCTCAAATCTACCCGTAGGCTTGGATTCACCCGTTCCTATTTTTGCCACTGTTTTATTGGTGGACAAGGCAAAACTGATGGGCAATCCTGTATTTTTTGTTACAGCATTGACGATTTCATTTGTCCATTGGTAGCAACCAAAGAACTTATCCATTCCTGAGAGGTCAAGATAGAATTCATCGATGCTTGCTTTTTCCAATACCGGAACTTTTTCCTGTATTACTTCAGTGACAAGATGAGACATCTTGGAATACATTTCCATATCACCTTTAATTACCCTTGCTTCGGGACATAACTTTAATGCCATCTTAATGGGCATTGCACTTCGTACACCGAAAAATCGTGTTTCGTAAGAGCATGACGCGACCACACCACGGTCTCCGCCTCCAATGATAATCGGCTTTTTCTCCAGTTCGGAGTTTTGCAGCCGTTCACAGGAAACAAAAAACGTATCCAAATCCATATGCACTATTGCTCTTTCCATGCTGTAAAATTATTACAATTTATAGCAAAAAGTTGTATATTTGTTGCTATAAATTATAGCAATGTCAATTTTATCAGAAAACATGCGGTATTTGAGAGGCAAGCAAAATCTTTCGCAACAAAGTGTTGCCGATGATCTTTTGATTACCAGAGGAAGGTACGGTAAGTATGAAGATGCTGCCGCAGAACCTCCCCTTGAGATTTTGATTAAAATCTCAAAATATTATAATGTCAGCATCGATTTACTGCTGACTGTCAATGTAAGTAAATATTCTATCGATGAAATTATGGAACTTCCGGATAATAGGATTGTTCTTCCCATCAGGGTCGATCAGGACGGAAACGATCAGATTGAAATTATTCCCCAAAAGGCTTCGATGGGATACCTAAACGGCTATGGAGATCCGGAGTACATAGAAGCACTTGAGACCATATCGTTACCTTTTTTAAAAGGCGGAAAGTTCAGGGCTTTTCCTGCAGATGGAGATTCCATGCCACCTTACAAAAACGGAACCTACATTGTTGGAAAATATGTCGAGAATCTTTCTGATCTGAAAACGGACAGGACATATGTTTTTATTACCACTAATGATGGAATCAGTTATAAAAGATTTCAGTTTCATGAAGCAGATGGCATTTGGGTTAAGGCTGATAATAAATTTTATGAGCCTTATAAAATAGCATTACCTGATATAAAAGAAATTTGGGAATTTGCCTGCAGTATTAATACAAAAGAGTATGGAGCTGATGAATTTGCAGAACGTAATATGCAAAATTTCATTTCAGAGATTAAGACCGATATAAGGCAGATCAAGGAAAAAATGGGAGATAGGAATTAATTCATTTTTTGTTAAGGGTAAAAGTGAAGGTATAATCGCAGCGCCATTCAACAAAAACTTCCCCGAAGGGAAGTAAAAACACAAATGATGAAAAAAAATCCTATGTTGTAAATAGGATATAGTAAAAATAATAAAAAAAGTCAATATCGCAATGGGACAACTTAGTTTATTCAGTGCCGAGGAATTCTATACATTTCCAAAAGAATTGTTGGAATTCAGAGAACATTTCTTGACTTCTGAAGAAGCAGATTTACTTTTTACAAAACTTCTTGAAAATACGCCATGGAAACAAAAAGTTCAGACAATGTATGATAAAAAGGTGGTCACTCCACGTCTTACTGCGTGGTATGGTGATAGTGAGAAATCCTACAAATTAGGAGGTAGTGAATTTGAAGTGAATGCGTGGACACCTGAGCTGCTTTCCTTGAAATGTAGAATTGAAGAATCTTTCGGCTGTGAATTTAATTCAGTTCTTCTGAATCTGTATAGGGATCATAACGATTCCGTTGCCTGGCATAGAGATAAAGAAAGCAGGTATGTAGATCGGCCTGTTATTGCATCATTAAGTCTCGGACAGATTAGAAAATTTGATTTCAGAAAGTTGAACTACCATCAGAGCAGACACAGTATACCGCTGCCCAATGGTTCATTGTTGATGATGAAAGGTGACCTTCAGGAACATTGGGAACACCGTATTGCTAAATCATCTAAATTAATGAAAGAACGCATCAATCTGACATTTCGTAAGGTTAATGAGATTGCTTAATGATGTTTTTAATAACGGGAGGTTGTAAAAGTATATCGGAGTTGATTATTTGATGATCCTGATAAATGTCTTTTAATATTATAATTTATCTTGAAACAATTTCAGTCAACAACAAAAGCCTTTAGCTCCGCTAGTTTGCCATTTTCAAATCTCCATACATCGCAATACTCATATTCTACCCATACAGAATTTATATTCACAATGCTTATTTTACCTACTGCTGTTAGATAGTTTCCTTCTTGTATCATTAAATCAACCTTAACTCTAGGCGGTTCAATATAGGCTTCTTTCATATAATCCCTTACTTCATCAATTCCTGTTAGTGATGCTTCGCCTATGAATGTCCAGTGCGTATCAATTGTACAATAGGTTAAAAATTGATCGTAATTACCCGTGGAAATACACGCATTCGCTTCATTTAATATTTCTTTTAAATTCATTGTACCTGTTTTTAATGTAATTTATTAAAGGTAATCTAAAAATATGCCTTTCAATTAATAATCATAATTGAATAAAAATCCGGTATTAATCAGAGATGAAAAATCAGAATTTTTCAGCCTTCTGCAAATTTACTTTATGTAGTCTATTATGATGTTTTCTACAGCTTAGGTTGATATTATAATACAAAACCCGACATCAGCCGGGTTTATTGTTAAAATTGAGTAATTATAATGAAAAAATTACTTTCTATTATTCAAAACGTATACCACCAGTGCCATTTCCGATTATCAATTTTAAATCTAATCTAAAAAAATGTGTTCATTATCTCTTTTAGGAAAATGTTTATCGTTACTAGATATACTGCAAGAATTTTCTGTTGATCTCCAATTTTATATACTCTTCGTCTTCTTCACTTAAAAATCCCAAAGGTGCATAGTTTGTGTATTTCTTTTTAAATTCTTCAGTAATTTTGTAATACACTTCATCTTTTTGTACGTAAGGAGAATTATAGCGATTAATTTCCTCATATTCTCTTTCAATATCATTAAAAAATATTTTAAAATATACTCTGTCGCTAATTTCCCTTTTCCACATTAGCAGCCAGTTGATATGGCTCGCTATCGTATTGGTATTTTCCGGATACCGCAGTTCCTGCTTCAAAAAGAAACGGGAATTATCATTGGTGAACCTGCAAAGGAGATCATAATCTTTACCCATTCTTTCATTAAAATCAGAAAGATTGGGTTGAGCAATTTTTAAATTTTCCTGATTCTTATCGATTGTTTCTTGAGAAACGTTTTTATCAAATGAAATTGTATTCATTTCAAATACCTTTTTTTTACGGATTATTCTTATTCTACCATTAACTATTACAAAATAGTAATTTTTTGAATAATTACAACTCAAAGCGATCAATACTTCATAATAAAATAGGAAGTGAACAGAAATAAATCATTTTTCAAATCGAAAGATATTTTTTATGTTTACTGACTATTTTAGAAATATTATACTATTATAATTGCAATTAATAGAATTTTTTAAATTTTCAATCGGTTTATATATTTTTAAGTAGTTTGAGTCTTTTAAAATTAAATTATAATTAAAAAGCTACCATAGATGAACTGATTTCATCTGTTTTACTTATTTTTGCATCTTCAATAGAAAACTGAATGAAAATTTCTACGGCAATACATCGGCGTCTTACAGGAGGTTGCTCGATTTCTTTGTGCGGAGTAGTTCCATGTGACCAGTTTCCTTAAATTTAAAAAAAATGTTCTCGACTTCACAACTTTTGCGAAAATTTTGTTGCAATCTACTGTGTAATAGAACACTGGTTTAATTGACTATTACTCGAACAATCTAAATGGACCTTATAATTATTCTTTTTTTGATAGGTGAAAATTAAGGTCGAAATATTATACAATCTTCATTTATGAAATATAAATATCAACTGATTACGAATTTTAAATTTTGTCTAACACTTCTCTTTACTGTGATGTGCAATACATTTTTGTTTGCAGATGGTTCCAAGGACCTTTATCCAAATGGTAAGCTGGGGTATCGTGCTTATCTGCGTTCAAGTATAGTAAAGGATTCTGAACGATGGCCTTTTCCTACGACAGGTACGCACTATGTTTATGCAAAGGAAGGGGAGCGTATTACTTTGGCTTCCAGTGCTCAGTTAGGGACAGGCCCATCAGCCATCCAGCTTTACAGCCCTTCTGGAGCTCTCGTTGTTGACGATGCTTCTGCTAACGGTCAGATTCCTAATAGAGAACAGGAAAAAAATGGTCCAAAACGATTTAATGAAAATTCATCAACTAAATACACCCCCATTTATTATTTGGTTCCGCAAGGAGGCACGGGTATTTATCGCGTGGAATTTTTAGCACGCGGTACAGCAATTCCAAGTACTACAATTTTAGCAGATGCCGCTTGGACACAAGATTCCACTGCTGGTATCTTTGCATGGGACATATCGGTGCTTAATACAACCAATACAGCTTTTATAAGTGGACGTGTTTATGCCAATCTTCTTAATCTATCTAACGGAAACGGCAACCCAAATACCAATGGTTTTCGTGGTATCGTTTATGGATTAACTGATGATGGATTTACTTATCGAATTAATAACAATGGTAATAACGGACTGTATTTTTCTTTTTTTATCAATAATAATGGTTTTACGAATTCTAACGGAGTTTCGGTTTACAAAAGTTTGAATAAAACCGATTTGACGGCAAGCGACGTTCATAATCCGTTATCTGCGGATATATCAAATTCAACGAACCAGCAAATAACGCACAAAATATTTTATACCCTTCCTGATCCGAATCTACCGGAGACAAGCATTGGCGCAGTACCAGGAAATAGCACATGGCTAAAAAAAGTACCTATAGTTCCTGTGGTCACGCAATTAAACACAACAGGAGTTGAAGGTACTCAGGGACAGATTAGCTCGAAGGGTGGGTATATTAAGTTTAATTCCAATAGACCTGCAAAATATACGATTGTCATAAAAAGCAGCACCACGCCCGCAGCTTTTACGGAAAGGATTTTACTGGGTTTTGCTAATGCTAACGCCAATAGTATTTTGTGGGATGGAAAAGATGGAGCAGGTCAGTCATTACCAGCCGGTACGCATCAAGCGCAAATCTCGGTACAGCTTCAGGGAGCAGAAGTTCATTTTCCGTATATTGATATGGAGTACAACCAAAACGGAACGATCATCGAATTGCTTAATAAAGATAATCTTTCTCAGGTAGAATCGAATATAGTTTATTGGAATGATACAGATATTCAAACCGTTACAAATGGAAGTATGTCTTCTCCAATCAACAATTCCCACCTTCCACCAATAAATAGTTCAGGAGCTAATAGTACTGTAAATGGTCATATATGGGGAGTAAATGGTACAGGAACTGGAGGCCAGTTTGGAGATCTTAGATCTATAGATACATGGGCTTTTGTAAAAGGACCTATGTCAACGCAGCCTTTACCGATTGTAACGCAGATTTCAGATATGAAAATTTCTCAGGTAGTAGCAGATAAGACTGCTGTTGTTCCGGGAGATGTTGTAACATTTTATGTAAAGGCAAAAAATGACGGACCCAGTGCAGTTACAGGTGCAAAATTTACTTTTATCCATCCCGTTGGTTTTAATTCACAGTCAGTTATGTTTGAGGGGAAAGGTTGCGGAAGCGAGTCAGTTGCAGTGACCTATAATGCAGCTACAAGAACTTATTCCTCATCACTTAATTTACCTAATGGTTGCGAAATCGGGTATACGATTAAATTGGTAGCTTCCAATACGGTAGCGACTGGAAACCAGAATTTCAGAGCCGGTATTTTAAGACCTAATGATGTTACAGATCCTGACGCTACGAATCCTGACCCGGCAGTTCCACCTACTGATGCACAGGATGAGTGCACCAACAATGGTATTGGAGGAAATTGTAACAACATTAGAAGCCTAAATCTGTCTTATACTGCCGCTGCAGTTTGTACGGAGCAGGTAGGAGGTGAAACATTTACCGCTACAGATGGCTCTCCCAAGACTTTTGTCCAGCCCGCTACAAATAATGGGTTTGTTTTTGATATTTATTCTCTTGATAATTCATTCAATATGCGTATTAATGGAGTGAATATTGCATCATCAGAGATTGAGTTTCAATCGAATGGCACTCCTGCTCCAGGTATTAATATACGTTTTGCTGATGGTGACCAATATGAAATTAATACCCCCTTAATATATAATTATTCGGGAACAGCTTCTGCACCGCTTATTAAAGTAGTTATTAGTCCGACCGGCGCAATATCAATGTATGGGAGTAAGACAGCAGGCGGAGCCCTTTTCCCGCTGGAGCTTTTCAATGGTAACTCATTCAACACAATACCTTGGAATGCATCTTCAAGTAACACCATTGTCATTACACAAAATGTTGTTCAAACGACAAATATCACCGGTAGAGGGTATGGACAAAATATTGTTCCTTGCGCATGTTATAATCTACCCAATACAAGTACTGTCGGGATTTCAGCACAACATGGTATAACTCTTCTTAATAGAGCGGGTGCTTCCAATGGCAATTGGCCAATGGTAAGAACCGGTGCTCACACGGTTTTAGAATCAAACACAAAAGGTCTAGTAATTACACGAGTTCCAACGGCAGGTCTTTCAGCTATTACACAACCGGTAGATGGGATGATGGTGTATGATACTACTGCTAAATGTCTGAAGATTTATACAGTAGATACTGCTGTTCCTGCTAATACAGGATGGTCTTGTTTTTCTACACCGTCGTGCCCATAGAATTATTAAAGAAAATAAAAAAAGAAATGAAAAAGATATATATAACTGTTTTTTCTGTAGCATTTTCAATGATTAATGCTCAAATCGTTATCGGTGATGCTATCGGAACAGCACCGGCTAATCAAAAAAACTCCGTACTTTTAGAGTTTGCTGCGGGACAGAATAAGGGTATGATATTACCTTACCTAAGAACTTTACCATCTAATCCTGCGGAAGGGACTGTCGCTTTGGATGCAACTTCAGCAACAGGGGCTAGGGTGAAGTATTTTAATGGCTCATGGATGGATCTCAGTGGACAGGATGGAAATGTTACCTCTGCTTTAGCATCACAACCAACAGCAGTTCAAGCACCGGAATTGGCAGGAGCAAAAACAATAATTGGAAGTGCATCTACTTCTGCTGATGGAGTACTGGTTCTTGAATCATCTAATAAAGCTTTGGTTTTGCCTACGGTTGAAGATGTACAAAACATTATCAGTCCTTCACCGGGTATGATGGTCTATGTAAATAAAGCAGGTTCTAAAAGGTTAGCTGTATTTAACGGTACAGTTTGGAGCTTTTGGAAAGCTACTCCTAATTAGGCTTAAAAACAGAGATTTTTAAATTAGTATTTTATGCTATCAATAAATACCGTCATATGGCGGTATTTTTTTTATAACTCAATTGTATTTTATAAATGTTTTTTATTTTTATTTAGGCTGTAAAGTTCAACAATTAGTGGGATTCAACATTTGTAGCACTTAGTTTTACAGTGCAGTTTATAACGGTCTTATTATTATATAGAATGAAAAATATATTTAGGTACGCTCATCAAATGGATTTCATTTTGCTGGTCAGCAGGGAACTTAATAAATATACATTTTGAAGCGTTGCTTAATAAAAGCATACTTATATTTTCAGATAACATGATACAATCATCTTTTATAATAAATTCATATTTCTCCCGCCAAATTACAGACGTGTAAAAGGGTTTGTGATCAGTATCAATATTTGTATTGAGTTGAACATATCGTTTAGTGATTTTTAATAAGTACTCAGAATTATAAAAAATTCCGACTAAATCTGAACTTTCCATCTTTGTGATTATTGGTTGTTTAAAGTTATAAAAATTAACTGGTTTTTTCGGGAAATAATAAATAATCTGCCTTTATTTCTCGTGTAAGTTTATTTAAAATGGGGAAATTTTATGTTAAATTCCATCATTTTAGATGAGGCGAAGTTTTAATTATGTAATTTAGAGTTTGATTGTAGGAGAATGTAAATTACTATGAATGAAATAGCATCGCAACTCGAAAGTAATGGGTTTAGCATTAGTTCGTTAGTACAGATTATTCAAAGAAATAACTATTCTAAGCGGTTTAATACATTACAATATTTTTGTATATTTTTAACTGCTGATGATCTGTCTTTCAAAGTTGAGGATGAAATTTTCAATGTAAGAGGTGGAAGTGCTATTTTTGTAGGTCCTCAAAAAGTTGTTGAGCTCATTAGCAAACCTGATGGAAAAGAATTCTATGTGATTGCTTTTACAGCAGCTTTTTTTGAAAGTTCTCAAAAGGACAGTTTGCTACTCAATTCTGCAATATTTTTCAATAATCATTCACCTATTTTTACCGCTCCTTATTTTGGAAATAACGACTATAATCGAATAATTTTATGTATATCCGTAATTAGTAATAATTTCGTATATTTAGCTGTAATTTAAATAATTAGATGGATATATTTAGCTTTACAGCTCATTTTGGGACAGAGGAAGACTGCAGAATTCATTTTAAGGAGCAGAGAGATAAGATTGGCGTGTCTTGCAAATGTGGTCATCAAGAACATTTCTGGATTAAAAGTATTTGGAGCTACGAATGCAAAAAGTGCCGTAAAAGGATTTCTCTGAAAAGCGGCACCATTATGCAGAACTCTAACCTTTCATTTTTAATTTGGTATAAAACCATGTTCTTAATGAGCGTTACAAAAAAAGGATTTTCGTCTAAAGAAATTCAGAAACAATTGGGATTGAAACGCTATGAGCCTGTTTGGGCGATGGTTCATAAACTAAGAAAAGCAATGGGAACACGTGATGAAAAATATACTTTGGAAGGAATGATTGAGTTTGATGAAGGCTATTTTACAGTAGAATCCAGTGAGATTGAGCAAGAAAAAGGAATTCGTGGCAGAGGTGCAGTGGGTAAACAAAATGTTGCCGTGATGGCCGAGTCTACGCCTTTGGAAAACATGGAGACTGGTGAAAAATCAAAATCCTACAGATACTTTAAAGCTAAAGTTTTAGAAACGCATCTTTCCTTGGAAATCAATGAAACCATTAAGGAATCGATTGACAACCAGAGTATTGTTTTCACTGATAAAAGTACTTCATACGTTGATATCTCTGATTTTGTTGAGCTTCATATCACAGAGAAATCGGACAAAGAAACTACCAGTGAAACTTTAAGATGGGTTCATATTACCATCAGTAATGCAAAACGAAATTTATTGGGAAATTATCATAAAATCAAAAGAAAGTATCTTCAATTGTATTTAAATGAGTTCATTTACAAACTAAATCGTAGATATTTCGGCGACCAACTCTTCGAAAGGCTCATTATTGCTAACATTACAGCGGTATGAGTGATAACGGATATGCATAAATAATTTTAATTGATCGGTTGCAAAAATTCTCAAATGTCGATCAGTCATTATTTATTGCTGCAGCACATAATTCCATTGAATCGCTTTTATTGGATGCACATTTCCATACGAATAAGAACAAGTCGGATACGCCTGTTAAGACTATCAATTTTTCTTTCAATAAATTTAAAGTACTTCTTCAAAAAGATTTTAAAAAATCTAAAAAGGTGTCATACTATGCTGATTTAATGTTCATGTCACCAAGACGGCTTACAGAAATATGCGAGCAGGTTTGTAATAAGTCAGCAAAACAAATAATTATTGATAAAATTAAATTTGAATGTGAAAAAGAAATTAAGTTTACAGAGTTAAGCTTTTCGGAAATAGGCTACAAACTGGGTTTCAATGATGAAGGTAATTTTACCAATTTTGTCAAAAAACATTTGGGTAAAAAACCATCTGAAATTAGAAATACAAAAGTTGATTGTTTTTTTAAGGTTTGAAAATGTAGGCAGACATCATTAACTCGAATAGTTGTTGTTGTTGTTGTTGTTGTTGTTGTTTACTTAGCGGTAATAAGATTTTTATTTTTAACGGGCGTGAACTTGAAAAAAATATAACTTTTTAATAATGACAAGCGCTACGAATAGAAAAATCCCCAGTTTATCCTAAAACTATGGGGATTTGATCAAATTAATATTGTGTTGAAATGGTGTATATGAAAATGTGTTCGGTAACAGGGTTACAAGTTTTATGCCCATTATTATTTACCCGAATAAAACTTTCATTAAATTTTATTAAGATTAGCACAATATAATTTATTTTGAACTTACTTTACACCTGACCAACACAAGTTTTACAGCGCCTCTTTCTTTTTGTGTTGGAAAAGATTATTGCTAATTCATTTAATCATTTTTGAACAGCTTTCATTATGATTCAGATCGTGGAATACTGAAGAAGTTCACATGTACATTTTACCTCAATAATTAGGTACTTTATATACAATTAACAAAAAAAGAATTTTAATGGTTATTGAAGAAGAAATTTTAATATCACATGGCGCTAAGATTACAATGAAAAATTTTTAATACAGACTGAGGATATGATGCACTATAATAATTTAATAATGCATGCATTGTCTTTTGCGGATAAAAAAAAAAGAATCTCATATTGTGCGGTTACCTGCGGGAGACAAACTCTGTAGAGTCAGATGTAGAATTTATCATAATTCTTACCACGCAGCAAATAGCATCGATAACAGGTCTTCGTGTTGAAACTGTGATCAGAACAATAAAAAAACTACAAGCTGCTAATGTATTAGCTATCTTTAAGGGTAAAATAGTTTTGTCAAATACTCAGTAAATATATACAGTCTTTTAAAATGGTTAGCATGATTAATCATTAGTATTTATATACACCATTTCTGAAGATAAAAGTTTGGATGATAATAGTAGTGATTAAAATCTGATTAAAGTTTCGATTTTTGATCGTGAGCATGTGTGAATTGGGATTTTTTTGATTACTTTTATGTTTGTTTGCACTACTATCTCATGATTATCTCTGAAGAACTTTTATTTCAATGCGGAGCTTTCACAAAATCTTATGCCGAAAATGAAATAATTTTCTGTGAAGGAAATTCAGCTAAATATTATTATCAAATTCAGAAAGGTACCATTAAGCTGTGTAATATTTTTGACAATGGTAAGGAATTCATTCACGGTTTTCCATTTGACGGGCATTGTTTTGGAGAGTCTTATTTACTAACTGAAAAAAGTTATGCCGTTTCTGCAATTGCTGTAAAAAGCTGTACTGTTATTCTTCTGCCTAAAACTTCTTATTTAGATTTAGTAATGAGTAAGCCGGAACTCTTAATAGATGTCAGTCGTTATACTGCTGAAAGACTTCATTTTAGGTATTTGGTTTCTTCTTTTTTGGCAATCAGCGATCCTCTGATGAGAGTAAAAAAAATACTTGATCATCTAAAAGAATACTTTGGATATACTAAAGAATTAAGCTTCCAGGTACCTTTCACACGAAATCAACTAGCTAACCTTACAGGCGTTAGGGTTGAAACAATAATCAGGGTCATAAAAAAAATGGAGTCATCAGGGGTTCTCAAAATTGATCACAGTAAGATTTACTATTAAAGAGAAGTGTTAGGTCTTATTAAGGTTTCGAGTCAGTATATACAAAAATCCGACTTATGTCAGGTTAATTGTCAAGAAAGTAAATGATGAAAAAACTATAATAGGAGTTTCAAAGCCCGTGCCATGAAAACAAAATATTATCAAATCTTTAAGTGTAATTTTGAAGATGATAACGATTATGTTCTTTAAAGGATTTAGAATTTCAACCTAATTGCTCCTTCCATTTAATTTTAAGTTTTTCGACTATTCACAGTCGTCCAGAAAATTTTATACTACCTTTTAATATATATTGGATTTAAGAACTTTTCAAGTCCTAATTTTAAAGAAAAAAAGTCGGAAGATTTTCTTCCGACTATAACTGTATGCTAATTTTATTTACATTAAAGGTCTTACATAAGATAAAATCTTTAGCACTTTGTTTCATTTCAATATTACAAAACTGCAATAATATTATTCTATGAATTTATATCTTAGCAATTATTATTTACGGTTTCCAATAGGTCCACCCACTACCGTTGTAAACTGCCAATCTTTTCGCCCCGGTCTTATTGATAAAAACCATCATGCCTGGAGCAGGATCTGGTATGCTGTTGGTATCACTTACTATCGGTAAAATCATTGCCTTCGAGGATGATTCAAGAACTAAAACTCCTGCAGCAGATGATGTGTCCGATCCGATAATCACTTTAGCATTAGCATCTTCATTTACCTGTGCTGAAGTAGGCTGTAATGCCATGACTGAGGTAATGTTACCATTATTGCCATTGCTTAAATCTACCCATCCTGTAGCACCATTCGTTGTTACTCCGTTATAGTAGCGTACTCTTGCGCCTGCTGGATTAGTGGCGTCTAGAATAATAGTTCCTTCGGCTAAACCTGTGCCGGCAGGAATCGTTCTGACGTACGGAAGGATTATTCCTTTATTCTGACCGGCTGCAAATTCCAAAAGGACCGAAGTTTTTTGTCCTGCAGGTGCTGTTCCTACAGCATCGCCAATGATGACTTGTGAATTTGCCAAACCTGAAAGAATTATAGTTATGATTAAGAGTGTGTTTTTCATTTTATTGGATGTTAATTTATAACAAAATTAATTGTAAGGGTTATAATGATTACGGACATGCAGGATTGTTAAAGCAGGTCCATGCACCATCGCTATAAATTTTAAGACATCTTGCGGTAGTATCGTAAACCATCATTCCTTCCTGCGGTGTGGTTATCGCCGACAGCCCTGCTGTAGTTACACGGGATACTACAAAACCTTTGGAATTTGACTCTAAAACTATATGCCCTGATTTTCTTCCCATTGGCCAGTTATCAGCCGATGATGCTCTTTTTAGCAGAGTTATTCCCATTTTAGTTTCGGGGCCTGTTCCTGGTGTTATAGCCGGGTTATAACACACACAATTGTTTGTATTTCCGACATCGGTCGGAAGATAATAAGAAACCGTCATTGTGGTCGGACAGCTTACAACAAGTGGACTGTAAAATGCGTAATAAGTTCCTGGAGGAACAGCAGTGATGTTCGTAAGCTGGGTTCCAGAATCCCTTGTTATTGTTGTCCACCATTCTATAGTAGTTACACCAGGCGGAAGAGAACTGGGTTGAGCGTTTTGCAGATTAGCCAAAGTTCCTGTACAAATTTTCAAATCAGTAACAGCAGGTCCTGCTAATGCCCCACATATAGATAATGGCGCTGTATCCCCAAAATTATAAACTGTTTCTGTTCCTGAACCTGAGCTGTTATTTGCCATACTACCACTGATACGGTGTCCTACATATCCGAATTTTGTGCTACACTGCTTGATAATTAGTGTTGTGTGACCCCCTGTTTCCACAGCAATGAGGGTGTCAGTGCTATTAAGTTTAGTTGCATCATAAGCTCCTGTTATGCTTCCTGGCATTAATGTTGGGTCTACAGTAGCGCCTGTCGCCCCTAACATAGAATTGTTATTATTTCCCCATGCCCATAGCTTACCGTCTGCTGTCAGGATATTAATCGCAGCATAGTTTCCACCTTCATGTTCCTGTGGACTAATCCACACGACATTGGTAAGAAAATCACCGGCAGCAGCTGTTCGTTGAACCCTTACCCAAACATTACTGTCAACAGTTGAGAAGATCCCAAGCTGCCTGGATTCATTTTCGCCTAAACTATATAGATTTCCATTGGTAGCAAGTAAGAAATAACTTTGACCACTCGTTGAGTTTGTCATTCCAATCATTTTTATTGTGATACCTGCAGGTTTAGACATCAATGTGGCAAATGATCTATTCGTCGGCACATCGCTTGTTCCACCTATGCGAGAACCAGTTCCCCAAGTATACAGCTCACCATCCGAAGTCAATGCAAACATCGCGTTTAAAGTTCCCCTCATCGCAACGACATTATTTAAATCTGTAGTTGCATTTATTTTAACTCTGTGCCAAACTGCGTCAGTGACCGTAGTGCCATCGCCATTTTTTGAACCCCCATTGCTCAACATCCAAGCAGCCCCTGAGCAGGTAACAATTGCTAAAGTGTTTCTTGTACCAAACATCATTTTTACATCTGCAGGCAAGACTCCTGCCGGTAGCCCGTCAGATTTTGTACCTGTTACACCTGAAGTTCCTATCGCTACAGATCCAAAAACATTTGTACTCTTGATTGTAGGGTTAATCAGAGAGCCTGTCGCTCCACCCCAAACAAAGAGACCTGTAGTTGTCAATACTGCAAATTGCTGATTATTACTGTTACTGCCTGCAGCAATTTTTAAAATGGTGCCCGTCAATCCAGGATAGGTTGTGCTGTTCATTTCTTGTGGTATAAGGACGTTGTTGGTTTGACCAGTTCCATTAAAGGCTATGCCTTGTCCCCATACTTTGACTTTTCCGTCTGACTCTTTGACCATTGAAGAGTGAAATACACTCACCATGTTATCATACTCAATGGTGTTAGGAGTAGTACTATTAACATATGCATTTCCATTACAGCCAGATGAGCATAATCCTGTATTGCGACAATCGCTAACTGCAGCATTATATGCATTTCCGATTCCTTGGCCACCAGTAGCGGCAAGGGGAATGCCATTTGCATCAACACCACCTGCGATACTTCCATTTGCGTTAATCATGCTCTGCGTAATCAATTTATCACCTTCTATAGCATCGGGACATCCATCTGAATCTGAATCTCTGTCATATTCATTATTCAGTCCATCCGCGTTAGTGTCAAGTTCTAAAGGTAATTGAGAGCAGAAATCTGTAAAACGAACACTCTGTTCGTTGATTGAACCTCCTGTTGATGCGGTATAACCAAAAAACACTTTACTCGCCCCACCGAAATAACTTGTTATTGGAGTGGATGCAGGAAATGTGTAGCTTCCAGCGTTTATACCTCCGACAGTGTATGATAATGTTTTAGTGGTAAAATTCCATGTAATAACAACTTCGCGCCAAACATTATCTTCTAACTGACCAAGATCAGCTGCAGTTGTGAGCAGTCCTGCTCCCGACTGATTTGATGATACCCAGATTTGACCATGGTCATTAGCAATATCACCCTCAGCCGCTCCATTTTGATAGGTGTCTATTTCGAGGACGATACCATTTTGAATACCGTTTGCTCCCATACCACTTCCACTTCCTCCTACTGCGTTTACACCTAATGGAGAATTGTGAAAGACTGTTGCAATTCCGTCAGCTCCGTTATCATTAGCTCCGAGATTTGCTTCATAACGTAAAACGAAACTCTTTGAAAAATCAACTTTACCGTTACTCCAAGCTTGACCGCTCTGGTAAGTAATAGCCTGAGTTAAACGTATTTGTTTGCTGTTAATTTCAGTAGCGGATCCATTAAGTTTGAAAATATCGTCAACACTTGCGGTTTGGGAATATCCTCGTTCAATACAATCGAGAATTCCATCATTGTCATCGTCCAAATCAAGACTGTTAATAATTCCATCTCCATCAAAATCGTCATTAGGTCCCATTTGAGCGTTAAACGAGCCGAAGAAACCTAGGAAAAGCAGAATTGTTAGAATGGGTTTTCGATTCATCTTGTGGGAATCGAAGTAGCTGAAAAAATAGTTAAAGTTCATTTTAAAAAATATTGCAATAAGATTTGATGAGTCGAAGAAAATTAAATTACCTTTTAACAATTTGCTAATCAATAAAATAATTTTCTCAATATAATTTTTTAAGTGTGCAAATATATCATTTTTATGGGAAGCATTTTATGATTAGCATGAATTTAATGATAAGTTTAATGAATATTATTATTACAGATATTATGAAAAGGGCTTGAGCATTTTTTGAACTTAATCAGGCATTGAAAGTTTGCAAAATAGAGAAATCAAAATATACCACTAAATCAAGCATGCTGTTGATGGCTATAGTACCTCTCCAAAGAATTAATCGAACTTCTGTTGGTGCTATATTGTTACTAAAAGGAGTTTTAGTTTATATTTTATCAACAAATGTAAAAAGAAAAAGTATGAATTCTAAATAACACTGTTAACTCTTTATCTGACAGTATGGTGTATGATAACTTTCCTAATGTGTTATTAGTTTACAACCATACCCTATGGTAAATTTGGAGAAAAAAATAATCTTCTTAAGGAACAAAAATTAACCACCTCGTTAGACAGTTGTTGTTTTTATGTTCTGCTGTAAAATTTTAAGAAAAAAGATACTCTATATTATTAAATGGTTATCTGTTCCAACATCACCAGCCTCCATATGGCTTTTTAAGATCATTAACCTTCTCGTTTTTTGACTTTTTTACAAAAGGATGTTAATTACAAAAAAATAACAATTTAACACTGACGTAATACAGTTGATGGAGTTTCTTAAACAATTAAATATGAAAAATTACGTATTAAGCGCAATATTTTTGCTATTATTTACAAATTCCGCATTTTCACAATACTTTACCCTAGCACCAACAGGTTTCTTGTCTAAAAATAATTTGGATTATACTGTAGTGGAAGTTCCTGGTGCAAAATAGCAAGAGCTTTATGACAAAGTATTAAAGTCGATCAATACCCTATATTCAAATCCCAAAGATGGCTTAACCTTGGTTTCTGGGCAAGCTATTACTTTAGCAGCTTACAAGAATAAAGGACTTAAAGTATCCGCTGGCATCTCGCCTGTTTATTATAATGTCGATTATACCTTATCTTTTTTGTTTAAAAATGGAAAGATAAGAGGTAATAGTCCGACTTTTAATGCTGAAATTATGAACTACAACGGTACTTGGAATAAAATGAACGTGAAAAAATTTTATTTTAAAGGAAATGGTGAGCCTAAAGGAGAGAAAAATCATCAATTCTTAAACTCTTACTTTAATGGGGTGATCACATCCATCCTTGAAAAATCTGCCAATATTGATAATTCATGTATTGTTAGTACGTGCATGCAACTGATTCTCGAACATATCCCATAGAATAAATTTTGCTCTATGGGATATTTTGTTATTAGTTAGATTTTGTTTAAAAACTCTTTCTGAATCACTCTTTCTGATATCGATTCAAGGGTAGAAAATTTAATCGATAATTCCCGCAATTATTTCCTCTTGTCTCTGGACCTTTTTGATAATGACGTATTGTTGGACAGGATATGAGCTGCTTCATTCTCCTGTACTAAGTAAAAAATAAACGTGGAAGATATTTTACCGCAAGTGCCTGACGCAAAAAATATCTATATAATTTTACTTGCAAGAATGTACTTCACATTATAGAATCTACTTGCTCCTAAAAGTAAATACAGTATGCTACTATTGCATCCTTATAATAATGACTGAATTTTAAAAATTGATACCATGTGTAGATTGAGATAATTCATTTGTTATTATTTTAGTAATAATAACCGAATATGATTATAAACGACGAACTACTATTCAAACATGGAGCCATTCTGAAATCCTATGACGAAAATGATATTATTTTCAAAGAGGGTATTCAGGCTAAGTATTATTATCAGATTCAGGTAGGAACAGTGAAAATCTGTAACACATTTGATGACGGTAAAGAGTTTGCGCATGGCTTTCCATTCGTTGGTCATTGTTTTGGAGAATCCTATTTACTGACTGATAAGCCATATGCAATTAACGTAGTAGCTTTGACAGCTTCTGTAATAATTTGTTTGCCCAAAACTGCTTATTTAGATTTGGTTGTTGATAATCCTCAGGTTTTATTGGATGTCAATCGCTACACCGCTGAGCGTCTTCATTTCAGGTACTTAGTTTCTTCTTTTTTGGCGATAAGCGATCCACTGATAAAAATTCAAAAATTACTTGATCATTTGAAAGACTATTTTGGATACACAGAACTGTATAGTTTCCAAGTTCCTTTCACAAGAAATCAACTGGCAAGCCTTACTGGCCTGAGGGTTGAAACAATCATCAGAGTCATAAAAAAATGCAAGCATCAGGGATTCTCAAAATTGATCACAGTAAAATTTTTTATTAGTGTGAATCGAGTATGTCTTATGTGGATTTGCAGAATATTTAAAATAAAAACCCAACTAATATCAGGTTTATTGTCAAGTAAGTTATGATGAAAAAATTGAATTATAAGATTCAAAGCTTGTGCCATCATCTTAGGGAAAGAAGAAATTGTCAGATGATTTTAGCGTTTAGATGGTTCAACTCGGCAAGTAAAGGTTTGGCATTTTACCCAAATTTATTCTTCCAATTAATTTTTAGTTTGGAGTAGACTGGATTTTTTTCCGCCTGTTTCCATTTCTTATAAAAAATATCTCCTGACTTGGCTTTCTCAGGATCGCCAGTACCTTTCTCTAACTGCTGATATCCTTTTTCTGCATCGTATTTCTTGCCACCTTTATAATTAAAATATCTTCTGGCTCTTGTAAAGCCCATCTGAAGATATTTTCTTGCCATATCTGCACCGACGAAATCGTCTTGTTCAAGGTAATCCAAAAACATTGAGAATATTGTTTCAGAACTTATTTTGGCAATTTTCTCATTTTTGAACCGCCAGTGTTTGCCTATTTCAGATTTGTAAGGTTCACATATCAAAACCCCTTGTTCGCCTTTTCCAACTTTATACATTTCCGGATGAAGGCGATAGTCAATATCAGGTTTCCAGAAATAATCTTTCTTATTAAAGTTCAGATATGTTGGTTTTTCTGTGCTCATAGTAATCAGGTTACAAACAAGATGCCTTATTTGTAGATTAATTATTTTTAACAGCAAATTACCGTCAAGCGTTGGCATTATCGTTGTATTGAATCGATTTGAACAAATAATTTCATAACAAATTTTTTTCCATCTAAACCCTTAATTATATGAATAAAAATATATTGATTTTTAGTATTTCTGCGTTAAGTTTACTTAGCTGTAATAGTGATGACGATACTCCTGAAACGGAAATTAAAAAATATCCGGAATCATTTATCCTGACCCAAAACGGTGAGTCAACTACAACAAAAATAACCTACAATGATAAAATGCAGATTATTGGTTATTCCGAACCCAATTCAAACATTACCTTCCGTTATCAAGATGACAGGGTAGTGGAAGTAAGGGAAAACAATACTTCTGTTCCTTATGTTTTACAATACACCAATGGGATCCTGTCCGGATTAAAACATTATTCCAATGCGCACCCGGTAACCTACAACAGCCAGCAGAATAGCTATTCGGTAGGAAATTTATTGAGCTTCGGGCTTGAGGGTAAAGATATAGTCTATGTTAACAACGTTTCTGAAAATGAAAAATTTGTCTATGATAATAACAGGAAAGGACCTTTGTATAATCTACCTGATAAAAATTTATTTCCGGTTACGCTGTTTTCAACCTTTCAATACTACTATTTAAGCACCCGACCTATTCAGTCAATAATTTTGTCCAATAATGGTAAGCAGAATATTTTAAGTTCTGAAAATACTTATGATAGTGATGGTTATATTACGTCAATGACCTTAAAATCATCTACAGAAGAAGTTCTTAGAGTTGAATACAAATACTTACAGAAGTAATCTGTTTTAATTAATTTGTTAGAGTGTAACGATAAAGTTTTTATCTTATTCTTATAATTTTTGTTCTATCAGATCTCTTGAAAATATGCCTGCTAATTCGATTTTGCCTATATCAATAGCAATTATTTGATCTTCACGATATCATAATAGCTAATTTATTGTAAAGTTTTTGTCAGAAATTTTTTTAGTTGTATATTAGTTTTCTAATGGAAAAAGTTCAAGAATATCTTAATCAGCTAACTGCTATAGAGCGTAAAAACAGTCCAGAAACATTTTATTATCAGGGTGATTTTTCATTGCTTGAAACGGGACGTCGAGTTGCTGTAGTAGGATCGAGAAAGGTGTCGGATCTTGGAGTTAAAAGAGTTGGCTTGATTGTTAAAAAACTGGTTCAGAACAATATAACAGTAGTTAGTGGATTGGCTGAAGGTGTAGATACTGCAGCACACAGTTCCGCAATAAAGTACGGCGGTAATACAATTTCAGTCATTGGAACTTCGCTCGATCAGTATTATCCTAAAAAAAATAAAGATCTTCAGGATATGATTGCTAAAGAACATTTGCTGATCTCACAGTTTCCGAAAAGTTATCCGACAACCCCTAAGAATTTTCCAATGCGTAATCGAACGATGGCACTTATTAGTGATGCAACTATTATTGTGGAAGCAACTGAAAAGAGTGGCACTATGCATCAAGGCTGGGAGGCTCTTCGATTGGGCAGAAGTCTTTATATTTTGGAAAATATTATCTCAGAACATAATATATCTTGGGCTAAAGAAATGCTGCAGTATGGAGCGGAGATAATCACGAACGATAATATTCAGGATATTCTGGATGATCTTCCTTTCTTAACTTCAAAGGAGCTTTATGCAATTTGATTACCTGACATTGCTTGTATATTGTGCGAGGGGTAACTCTGAGAAAGCGAGGCTTTCGCAATTACATAAAGGTCAGTGTAAAAATGTAATCCAAAATTTGCAAGACAGCTAGCTGCAACAATATTTGACAGAGGAGTTGAAGGTTATTTTGCGGATTCAATTCTGATTCCTGTACCACGCAGCACTCCTTTAATTGATGGAGCTCTTTTTCCTACAAAAATTTTTTGTGAAGTTATGGTTAGAAAAACTTTGGGTAATAGGACATTTGCTGGCTTGCTTCGGACTCATGCTATTCCCAAATCAAGCGGTAATTTTACCGCTGCAACCAGACCTACTTTTGAAACTAATCTGAACAGTCTGTCTATTCAGCCACAGCTGGTAACAGAAAAGAATATTATTATTGTTGATGATTTTTTAACTCTGGGAAGATCAACATTGGCTGCGGCACTAAAGGTTAAAAAAGCATTTCCTGACAAAGAAGTAAAAATATTCAGTGCCTTTAGAACAAGAGGTAATGATCTGAATGTATTTGTTGACCCGCAACAGGGTACGATGAGTTTAAATGCGGCTCAAAATGATGTTATTTTACCGGATTAATTAATAAATTTTACTTATCCATTAACGGGATTAAATCTTCGTTATTTTCTTCCCTCTACTTTCAAAATTAGACTCAGAATATTTTTCAAATTTTTGAACTGATTTTGCCTGCTATTGATGATTAGTTCAATTACTATCTACTGCTCTATTTGCATCCGTTAAACAATATAGTTTCTGAATCATTACTAATTATTTTGCATAATATACCACTTAGTAATCTCCAAAGTAAAGTAATCTTTATCGAAATAATGTATTATCGAAAGGTTAATAATTTTTTACATAACTATCACCATTAGTTCGTACTTCTCGCCTAACCTGCATATTCAAACAGATAGTTTTTTCTCTCTCGCTCTTTTCTTTCAGAATAGATTTCAATGAAATCAGTTTGCTTTTGAGTTTCTCCGATTTTTAAAAGAAGATATATTCTGTTGTGTCTACGCAACAAAAATTTTTGGGTATTCGTAATTCACAAACTATGATTTATTTCTGGAACAGTCTTTGCAAAATATAAGACAACCAATTAAATATTAATATTAAATAAAAAGTTATGAATCACGACGCATGTGTTGAGGCATTGAACGACCTCATCAAAATCAACAATGACAGAATTGAAGGATATGCAAAAGCAATTGATGAATTGCAGGATGGTGAAAATAGTGATCTCAAATCATTATTTTCGGAGATGATCAGTGAGAGTGGCAAATATAAATCAGAATTACAAAGTAAAGTTGTTGCTTACGGTGGATCTACTGATGAGGGTACGACAACGTCTGGAAAACTTTACCGCGCATGGATGGATGTAAGAGCAGCTTTTTCGGGAGGAGACAGAGCCTCTGTGCTTAGCAACTGTGAAGCAGGGGAAGATGCAGCACAAAAGGCTTACAAATCAGCAATTGAAGATGAAGATGTTATGGAAGAAACGAAAGTATTGCTTCGTGAACAAAAGCAGTCTTTGAGAGTTTCGCACGATAAGATTAAAGCATTGAGGGATGAGGCCAAAGCTTAAATTCCATTAATTATTAAAAGATAGTCCGCCTCATTTTTTGAGGCGGATTTTTTTTTGTGTATCGTTTTATGAATTAGATTTGAATAGCAGTCTAAGAAGTAAACATTATGATTTGAATGCAGCCAATAACATATTTGAAAGCAAGTTTATGAGTCCGATTACTCTACATTACCTTTATATTTTTCTATATTATCGACATACAGAATGGAGCTGTACAAATCATATTTATATTGATTATTTTGATAAGTATTTTTCCCGGTTTTGTCTAATATAATAGAATTATGATCTGAATTATCAGGAAGAAACAGCTCGACTTTTGATTGATCTTCGCTTACCAGAATAAATGCACTGATTACCTCCTCACCTTTTTTAGAATTTATGGGATTTAGACGAAAACCTTGATTGAATATTTGAATACAGTCTTTTTTCAATTCACTCCAGGTTTGTCCTGCTGAGGCAATACATCCGTGGTCATTTTCATCATTTCCAACCGATTGTACTTGCTTACTTGAATTATCTGTGTTTTTAATAGGTTTATTACAAGCTGAAATACCAAGCGCACAGATGACGATTAAAGACAATTTTTTCATGAGATTTATATTTACGTCTGTATTTTACTACAATCCAAATGCCATATCTGAATATTTAATGATTTAATGTGAAGCAATCTTATAGACACAAATTTAAAGTGCAAAGATATACCCAATATTATTTTTTATAATGACATTACGATCTTGCCAATTGATATTTATAATATTTAAAAGCTTTGCTTTCTCAACAACTGAGCATCAATGAAAAAAATTACTAAAGACTAAAGACATAGTTTAGTAGTTATTTAAATTTTTAAAGATATCTTATTGAAAAGTATTAAATGATTTCATGGTCTTGATTTTGGTTTTGTATCACATTTTAGTATCGCTTTATAAAAAAATAAAAATTAATAAAATGAAATTAAAAATAAAAAGGCCATTAACCATGTAGTTTAGATTTGTTCTCATGCAACTTTTATTTTCTTTACCGTTTGTATTTAGCAATTAAGCATACGAAAATATGATTAAAAAAGGTCTTTATTTGTGGTTTATCTATTTTATTGTAATTTTCCTTTTAACGATTTGCATTCTGGTGAAAACTAATTATTACGAACTGATCAATGTAAGGCTTTACGATGAAAGATTAATCTATAATAATTTTATTATTTTTGAAAAGTGAAATAAAATCAAAGGAAATATAAGGTTATAAAAATGGAGTGGATAACAGTTCATGTGAATTCATTACGATATTCGATTATCGCAACAGAAAAATTGCAACTTTAAAGGAGAGTTTGTACTCAAATCTTCCTGAGTTTCTGGAGGCCCTGAAATGTTAAAGTATTGGTTGTTAGAACACTTCATAAAACGATTTTATGGATTAAATCTTTATTTTAATAATTACTATTTAGATGGCTGTTTACAAATGCTTTCTAAAAAGATTAGATTCAGATAAAATGCAGATTGTTTTATAATAAATGGAAGTTTAAATATTAAACTGTAATTAGGTCTGTAAATTGTTAATATGGAATACAAAGAAAAAATAAGGGAGTTACTTCAGGAAGGATATAGCTCAAAGGAAATATCTGATTACCTGAAAGAAAATAAATTCAAAACTTGCAGCATTAGTTCAGTCACTAATTATATTGCGAAATTAAAAAAAGAGTACAACGCAAAAACACGATTTGAACTTTCAGTATTACTGATGCGATAGTTTCCAAACATATTTTGAATTTGAACGACAAGATTTAAAATCAATGAAAAAAAAATTGTCGTTCTCAAAACAGTCTTCGGAAAAGGTTCTCATTCGAAGAAAAACTCTTTAATATTCAGCAACTTTCAGCACTTACAAAATAAATACTGAATTCATGGTAAAAAGTAGGATCAGAACAACACTAAAAAAGGATTACAATCCCTAGCCTGAAGTGAAAACATCCAATACGTTTATTGAGTTAAGGTTAATTAGAATTGATTTTCCACTTCCGCAGCTTCCAGCATCAGATTATGAAGATCTGTATTTTTTACAAACGGTTTTAATAGCTGACTACCGGGACCGTACATCGCCAGTTCAACGTGATCAGCACTGTGATCCATACTAATCCATCCTACATTGTTGTGTTTTTTCTGAATATCAGAAAATGCTTTGTATGGAAGGTTTTTATAGTTGTACAATCCGCTTTCAGATTTTTCCAAGCCTTTATAAAAGTTGAGTAAATGATTGGCATCTTCATCAGCAATCGAGATTCTATTGTTCTCATAAATCCAGTCTTTAATTTGCTGCAAATTAAAATTTGGTTTGATATTATTTAAAACAAACTCATTGGTAAATTTGTAATGAGAGATCGACTCAAAATTTTTCGTAGCATCTGCACCGTAGATAATTCCCGGATTGGCGTTTCCATGATCTGTGGTTATAATGACAAGCGTTTGCTTATCTTTCTCAGCAAAGTCCATAACCACTTTAATAGCTTCATCAAAAGCGAGCTGATCATGAATCAATCCTGCAATATCGTTAGCGTGAGCGGCCCAGTCAACCTTTCCTGCTTCAATTTGCAGGACAAAACCTTTTTTATGACTTTTCATCTGATCGATGGCGGCTTTTGCCATTTCTGCCAAACTCGGTTTTGTATTCAGAGCCTGAGTATTATTTTTATCAATGCTGTATGGTAACGCACCTGAATTGAATATTCCCAAAACAGGTTTTTCTTTTTCCAGATTTTGCAAAGACGCTTTGTCTTTTACAATTTGATAGCCTTTCTGAGCATATTTGGCATAAACATCTTTTTTGTCTTCTCTTTTTTCAGGGTTGAAAAACTCGTCGCCTCCACCCATTAAAACATCAAAGCCAAAGTCTGCATACATTTCCGCAATTTCGGGTTCTGCATTTCTTTTGGGTGAATTGATGCAGAATCCGGCAGGAGTTGCGTGTGTTATGGTTACCGTTGTTACACAACCAGCCTTTTTACCCTTTTTCTTGAATTTCTGCCAAATCGGAAGATTAAATTCTCCATTTTCGTTAACGTTCAAAGAGCCGTTTTTTACTCGTTTTCCACCTCCAAAAGCCGAACTTGCTGCAGCAGAATCTGTCACGATAGAACTCGCAGAAGCTGTATCCATCAAAGCTCGGGATACTTTATTCTGATGATATAGATCCATCCAGTGACTTTCTTTACCTAGCACATTCCTGGAATAGATATTCGCCATGGAAAGTGTACCGCTACTCATTCCGTCACTGATCATGAAAATAATATTCTTCGCTTTTTTTCCTCTAAATACTACGTCGGATTCGCTTTCTTTTCCAAATAAATCTAGTGGATCGAGTGAAAGTGCTCCCGTTAATAATGCTGTTCCTTTTAAAAAATGCCTTCTGTCCATTAGTTCTTATTATTTATTTTAGGCTAAATTATTTTTAATTAAAAAACTCAGTATCAATAGAATATTAATATTTGTTTAAATATGTTGTGGGAAAGGATCCGCAAAGTTGATCTGCTGGTCAAACATATATTTTTCATTGTCTTTCAACAGGCATTTTTCAAGTTCAGCAATCATCGTTTCTTTTTCCAAATCCTGACCGATGAAGACCATCTCGTTTTGTCGGTCACCCCAGGTTTTGTCCCATTTGCTTTCAATAAACTTTTTATTTTCTGCAAATGAACTATACATTTCACGTTCGCTCATCGGCATGCTGCACCACCAGACTCCTGCTTTTTCCAATCTGAATGAACCTCCGGCCTGAGAAAAATTTAAAGCATCATTAGGTCTCGAGGCGATCCAGAAAAGTCCTTTCGCACGCATCACACCTTCAGGATAATTTTCATTAAGGTAATTGTAGAATCTTGTAGGATGGAATGGTTTGTTATGTCTGAAAACAAAAGAGGAAATTCCGTATTCTTCAGTTTCCGGTGTGTGATGCGGGTTTTGCAGTTCCTTTTGCCAACCTGCAGAAAGCTGAGCCGTTTCGAAATCAAACAAACCAGTGTTGAGAATTTCTTTAGGATTTACTTTTCCAAATTCTGAGCTAATGAATTTTGCATCTGGGTTCAGTTTTTTAATGGCTGCTTTGAGGAATTTCACACTTTCTTCCGTTAGCAGATCGGTCTTATTGAGAATAATGACGTTCGCAAACTCCACCTGATCAGTAAGAAGATTGACTATGGTCCTGTAATCGTCCTCAATGTCGGTAAGATCTCTGTCCATCAACAATTCGTTAGTTCCGAAATCTTTAAAAAAATTAAAACAGTCAACAACTGTTACCATTGTATCGATATAGCTGAATTGTGACAAATCAATTCCGCTTTCTTCGTCTGTATAAGAAAAAGTCTGGGCAATCGGCAGTGGTTCTGCAATTCCGGTTCCTTCGATTATAAGGTAGTCGAAGCGGTTTTCTTTTGCCAGTTTTTCCACTTCTACCAAAAGATCGTCTCTCAAAGTACAGCAAATGCAGCCGTTGCTCATTTCAACAAGAGATTCTTCTGTTCTTGAAAGTACGTTTTGATTTTCCACCGAGCGGGCATCAATATTGACCTCGCTCATATCGTTTACAATAACGGCGACCTTCAGACCTTGTTTGTTGTGTAAAACGTGATTGAGTAAAGTAGTTTTTCCGGCTCCTAAAAATCCACTGAGTACGGTAACAGGAATTCTTTTCTGCATGATAGGCTAGTATTATTTAAGGTTTATGATTTCTAAAGTTTAATAAATGTGCGCTAATTAATCCCAACGCCCCAACAAGAATCAACTCTGAATGGAGATGAAACATCAAATCAAGACCAACGGAAATACCGATTGTAATAACGGAAGCCCAAAACAACAAACGAAGCCAACGGTTTTCTGCTTTTTTCGTTATTCTAAACACGATTGCTGTTCCAATGATGAAAAAGAATAAATCGATGTACGCATTATGAGATATTCCAAGTGGAACGATCATCAGTAAAGGAAATGCAACGCAATGGATTAAACAGATTATAGCCGCGGATGCTCCAAGAATATCTATAATTTTTGTTTTCATTTTATCTTATTGTAACTTTGTTGCAAAAGTAAACAAAATTTCAATAATTGCAACTTCGTTGCATTAATAAATATGAAACAGATTAGAAATACCAAATCAAAGACAGAGATTTTAACTCTGATAAATTCATCAGAAGTGGCTTTATCTCATGCCGAAATTCATACCGCTTTGAATGGGTTGTGCGATCGTGTCACGATTTATCGTGTATTAGACAGGCTTTCTGAAGAGGGCGCTGTTCATAAAATTGTGAATGTTGATGGCGTGGTAAAATATGCGATGTGCCATAATTGCGAAACTAAGCACAATCATGATCACTTGCATTTCAGTTGTGAAAACTGTAAGAAAGTAGTGTGCATAGAAAATGTAGTTCCTGAAATTCAGTTGCCAGCAAATTATGTTATTCATGATTACAATTTTGTGGTAAGTGGAATTTGTCCAGATTGCGGTTAGGATTTTAATATTAATTTATAGCAACATTGTTGCATTTAATTACAGTTTTCTTACTTTTGTGATGAGAAAATTTTAATGAAGAAGAAATACAGATATACAGCATTCCTTTTGGCGCTAATTTTTATAGCGTCTCAGTTGCTTCATGTCTTTCATGATCATTCTTCAGAAGTCCGTCAATATCCGGTAGAAAGATCAGATTTATTAGAATACTCAAAGCTTGAACAGAAAAGATCTTTTGTTGAAAAATCTTCTTTTGCGGATCATCATTGTGTCGCCTGTTTCCATTTCGCCCATCATTTTGGTGAATCAGATCATTCTCATTCCTATGTTGCAAATCTGATTTTAATATTCACCCTGTATTCAGTATTTTATTTTTCATTTTTTATACTGAAAAGCAGATTATATTCTTTGTTTTTGCTCAGGGGACCGCCCTCTATTGTAGCTTAATTCTTTCCTTTTTTTCTATTCTCTTTTTAACAAATGTTCCTGCGGTGAAGGAATAAAATATGGGTTTATATTATGATCTCCTGCTTAAAATAAAGGCAAAATGATCAATAAGCTACTTTTTTTACATCTGATTTCTGTATAGAATTCAGCTATCCGATTTTTATCAATTTTTATAATTTAAATATCTATTCGTTATGAGAAAACAAAGTTTTACTCTTTTATTGGCTGTGGCTTCAAGTCTGTTGGCGGCTCAGCAAACCACGCTTCAACATTTTGATCCCACAGTTACCACTCCGGTCATTCAGGGTTATGGTTCAGGTGTAGGTTACTACACCGGGCATAATTCTTATGGAGATGAAGAATTTGCGGAGAAATATGAAATCTCCGGATCTGCGCAGCTTGTAGGAGTTTCTGCTATTCATTTAGGACAGGACGGAACCGCCACCTTAAACGCAAATTACAAAGCTTATACCGTAGCTGCCAACGGACTTCCAGGATCACAACTGGTAAGTAAAACGGTAGCTTATTCACAAATTCCTGTTAATGGCACGCTTACATCACAGTTATTTTCAACTCCGGTGAACGTCACGGGAAGTTTTTTTGTCTCATTTAATTTAGGCGATTATTCGCATGGTGGCTTGGGAACAAAAAGAATTGCGGTTTCTCATAGTCCGCATGGCTCGAGACCGTCCTCAGATCTAGGTATTTATGGAAGAAATGCTATCCGTTTTCACAGCCATGGTGGTGCACCGGATTGGGTAGACTATCAGACTGAAAATTTTAGTAATTATTCACCTGATTTATATTTCTCTTTATTCCCTATAGTAGAGCTAAATGCTTTGTCAACGGTAGAATTTAATAAAAAGGGCAGTATCGGTGCTGTTTACCCTAATCCTTCTTCGGGAAATTTCCGAGTACCCGTGCAATCAGATTCTGGAGGAGATATTGAATTAAAACTTTTTGATATGTCCGGAAAGCTGATTTCAGAGAAAAAGGAGCGACTTTCATTCGGAAAAAATGAAGTTTCTTTTAGCGATCAGAATTTGCACAAAGGGGTTTACCTGCTCTTGATTAAAACACCTGAGGGAAGTATTTCTCAAAGAGTAGTTATTCATTAAGAATACATTCATATTTTTTCATATTAATTTGGAGCCATTTCGTTTTTTTTAGCGAAGTGGCTTTTGGTTGATACGAATTATCATTAAGAAATATAGTGCAAGTATGATAAAATAAACCTTAGAAACGATAAATTACTACTGTTTTTTGCCATACAGTGAGTGGATCTCTGTAGCTGTGTCACTAGAGGTAATCTAAAAATATTGCTTTCATTAAAATGCTCGAAGTTGAATGAAAAAAACGCTGTGGAAAGCACAAGTGCACGTAAAAATAATGATTAAATTTTTTGAGACTTGTTTTAGTATCATAAATACAAAACCCGACAAGGGTCGGGTTAATTGTTAAATTTGAGTGTTATGATGAAAAATTATTATCTAATATTCAAAATCTATACCGGCATGCAGCATTTATGGTTATTCATTGTAAATGTTGATCTTAAAATATAACTGTTCTTCATCATTTCGTTTTAGCCCTATGATTTACCTTTATTCGATATAATGCAGAAATTTTTTCTTTATTTCATCTTTGATATAATCTTCATCTTCTTTACTCAAAAATCCCAAAGGTGCGTAATCCGTGTATTTCTTTTTAAAATCTTCCACCGCTTTATAGTATACGTTATCTTTTTGAATGTAGGGAGAATGGTATCGGCTAATCTCTTCAAATTCTCTTTGAATATCACTAAAAAATATTTTAAAATATACTCTGTCGTTAATTTCTCTTTTCCACATCAGCAGCCAGTTGATCTGGCTCGCTATTGTGTTGGTGTTTTCGGGATATCTTAACTCCTGCATTAAAAAAAATCGGGGATGATTATTTGTAAACCTGCATAGAAGATCATACTCCTTACCCGTTCTTTTGTTGTAATCTTCAAGATTGAGTTGAGCGATTTTTAAATTTTCTGCATTTTTGTCAATTGTTTCCTGATGAACTTCTTTATCAAATGAAATTGTATTCACGTCAATTTTTTTTTACTAAATATACTTCTGCTATCATTAGCCATTTTAAATGGTGATTTTCAGAATAATTCCAGTTCAAATTGTTGCTAAATGCATACCAAAAAAAGAATGAAATAGATTTTTTTTGAATGAGATAATTTAATATGAATACTTAGAAGATATTGTGCTATTTAATGGATTTTATTGGAAACCTGAAATGTATAATAAGATAATCAGAAAAACCATAAAAGTAAATTTTACAATATTACAATCATATTTTTTATTACAAAGATTCTCTTATCACAAATTGTAAATAACTAATTGCTCTGTAAAGCTATCCGCTTTTTCTCTAGCAAATATATTCCGTTGTCCCTGCGGAAAAAAATCTTTTTGGGTATCCGTAATCGGAGATTACAGAACCTCCGCAAAAAGATTTCAAGCTTTATCAATGTGCTTTCTTATTGTTTTCAAGGAATTGATTGCAGTTTTCCTTGTGCCTGCCTGAATGGTAATTCTGCATAGAAAAGTCAGAAACCTCACAAGATGCAAATGCAGTTCATTGAAATTTTAACCCTTTATTATTCTTTTAGTATAAATCATTATATGAGCTTTTAATAAAAGATAAATTATAGAATCTATGCTTATGTAAATTTTCAGATTTACGATAAAGTAAAAATAGAAAAGGTCAAGATTTCCTTCAAGCTGCAATCTACAGGTTTTTAATGGTAGGTGCGGGAAATTAAAGGTCTCCGCCGCACACGGAGCAAGTCTTATGAAATTCAATATTGTAAACGAAATTAAGTTGAGTTATTCAAGAAAGGGAAATTGTGAAAAGTTAATCACATCTTCTGTGGATGCGGTGGATATTTTCAGGGAGCATTTTGATGCGGAGGAAATGGATTACAGGGAATCTTTCTTTGCCTTGTATCTGAATCAGGCGAATAAGGTTTTGGGGATTAAGAAAATATCTGAATGTGGGATTTCTTCGACGTTGGTGGATGTTAGGATTGTGATGCAGGCGGGTCTTCTTTGCAATGCTTCGGGAATTATTGTTGCGCATAATCATCCTTCAGGAAATTTAAAACCTTCTAGTTGTGATATTAAGATGACTGTACAGATTAAAGAGGCTTCGAAAATTATGAGTATGTCGTTGCTGGATCATGTTATTTTGACTTCGGATGCGCATTATTCTTTTGCGGATGATGGGATGATTTGATATAGGTTTTGGTTGGTTGGTTGGTTGGTTGGTTGGTTGGTTGGATGGATGGATGGATGGATGGATGGATGGATGGATGGATGGATGGATGGATGGATGGATGGATGGATGGATGGATGGATGGCGTGTCAGTAGTTTTTAGGTATTAGGTTAGTGTAAATTGGTTCAGGTAGGTAGGTAGGTAGGTAGGTAGGTAGGTAGGTAGGTAGGTAGGTAGGTAGGTAGGTAGGTAGGTAGGTAGGTAGGTAGGTGTGGGTTTTTGACTAATTGAGAGTGGTAAGAATGTAAGTGTAGCTACTACATGGTCTAATGTTTTTGATGTTTTGAGGGAGGGTAAGCGGGTTTGGGTAGATGGTTGGATGATGGGTAGTTTATTATTTGAGTAGGTTAGTAGGTATGATGAGAAATTATGGAGCGAACATTTCTAAAAGATTAAGAAAAAATGCATTGAAAATGAAAACAAATTTTAAAGTATAAATGTAAAATGAATTTTAGAATATGAAGACAACATTTGAATTTTCAGTTGAATCGTTGCTTTTTGGATTTGAGAATCCTAAAGGCAATATCGAACAGGTTTTATTTGCTAAGAAAGTGGCGGAATATGAAGGAATATCGTATTGTAATCGGTTGGCTAAATTGAGTTTTGCAGATGATTCTGTGAATACAGCAGTGGCGGGAGCGGTTCCTTTGGATGAAACTTTGGTTTTAGGTTATGAGGGTTGGAGTGACAGTGTTTTCCATTTGTGTATCCGTAGTGGAAGGACTGCAATTCGTATGGCTACGGGGAGTTTTCCGAATAGGGAAATTGTTATGTATGACGATTACAGCAATGCTGTTCTTCTTAATAAATTGAGTGAGGAGCAAGTCAGAGAGGTTTTTGATTTTATATGGAAAAATATGGATTTGATGCAGCCTAAGCCCGGCTATATGTTTAGGGAGGATTGAAAGAATGAAAGTTTAAAATCTGAAATAGTATGAGATTATTTTGAATTCTGAGAAAATACAAATCACAAAATAACAATTAATAAAAATATTATGAATAATACAGCAAGTTATACAGCAAATTCAGCAGTCAGCACTTTATTGGTGCTTCGTCACAGTAGCAATTCCGTTGGAATTGTGCAGTCCGTAGCACCCAACGGAAATCTTATTGAATTGGAACCTGAAAGTAATGGTTTAGATACTATGATGAGGATTGATTCTACGGCAGGTTCGTTCATGGATTTCTATGCAGATTTTTATCATCAGCTAAAAAATCCTGACGAATTTTCATTTTTTAAGGTGACGGAATTTGAAGCACATGAAACAGCGAAAGGTTTGCAGGAGTATGTAAATAATTCGTCAATGATTGAGAAAGAGGAATTGAAAAAGTATGAAGTTTCGATTGATATAGTGGATGCTTTGAGAAATAAAAAGAATTTGGATGGAGTTGATCGGGAGAGTTCTTATACGGAATCAGCTTCTGTGGCTGTTAATCCAAAATACCGTTTTCAGGTCGAAGATGTAAATTGGGATGCGATGGCTGATATAGGTCTTGATAAAGCGAAGTTGGAGGAATTGGATGTGTTGGAATGTTTGCTGAAAGGATATAAAACGCCAGTGTTGATTCCTGTTAAGTGTAATGATAATGGAGATTCGGATGAAACGGCAGGTGCACGATTGCAGTTAAAGTTAGATGATAATGGGGAAGTGGTGGTTCATGTTCATCGGGTACAGAATAGGGTTGATTTCAGAAAGAAGTTTTTGGGACATAGGTTTTCTAAGGAGGATCGGTTGAATCTTTTGTGTTGCGGGAATATGGGCAGAGTGGTGGAGCTTGTTAATCCTGTTACTGGCGAGCGGGTTTCGTCGCTTGTAAGTTTGGATAAGTTAACCAATGAATTGTTTTCTTTAAGGATGGAGTTTGTGAGGATTCCGAAGGTGATTTGTGGTGTGGTTTTAAGTGAGGAGCAAACGGAGGTTCTTCATAGTGGGAAGCAATTGTATGTTGAAAATATGTTTTCTAAAAGTAAAAGGCTTTTTAATGCTACGTTGCAGTTTAATGCGGAAAAGCAGTGGGTGGAGTTTTTCTTTTATAAGAAAGTGAAAGTTCACGGCTTAGCAAATGGAGTTAGTGTTGGAATTCCGACGGTTTTTCGGGGAAGGTATCTTCGTAAATGGCAGATGGATAAGTTGAAGGCTGGAGAAGCAGCTTATATTAGTGGGTTAATCAGTGAGAAAGGGAAGGTGTATCAGGGATATATTCATTTTGATGAGGAAGTGGGGAAGATTGTGTTTTCTTTTAAAAAGCCGAGATAAGATTTGATGTTGTTTTTTTGAGATATTTTTTGAATTGATTTAGATTTATTAAAAATGGATTAGGGAACTGCAAGTTGGAAGGCTTGCAGTTTTTTATACGTGTATTTTGGTGTGTGGTTCTGATTTTCAAGTACTGTATACTTTACGTTAGCTATGAATGGGCGTTATTGTGTCGGAATTCGCGGAGTGTTCTTGAAAAATGGCGTGGCAAAAATGCGATTCCTCTCTCTGGTCGGAACCGCATTTTTGCGAAAAAAGGAGCAATCACATTTCTAAACAGTCCTAGCTACGGCTGTGGTTTATGTTTTGAAAAAAGATTGCAGAAATTTAAGTTATATCAATCTTAGATTGTTTTATTCTAAAAAATAATATAAATTAAAGTCAGTTCACACAATGTAGACTTTATTATTTTGTTTCTAAAGATACTATAGTTATTTTCGCATAAAATAGAAATGTTTAATGAAGTTACAATTTAAAGAGCAAGATTTTCAAATACACGCCATAGAGGCAGTTGTGAAGTGTTTTGAGGGACAAACTCTAAAAACCAATAAGTTTACTTTAGAAAGAAGTAAGGATATATTGAGAAGAACTAAAGAAATAGCTTCTAATAATGCTTATCAAGCATCTGCTTTCGAAAGTGACATGCTTGAGGAAATTGGCTACCGGAACAGTAATATACAAATCACAGATTCACAGATGTTTAATAATATCATCAATGTCCAAAGAGAGAATTATTTAATCGAAAATCAAGAGTTAGATAGAGTAAAGGGAGCTAACATTGGCTATAACCTGACAATTGAAATGGAAACAGGAACTGGTAAAACCTATACCTATTTCCGTACAATGTATGAGCTGAATAAAAAATATGGCTGGAGCAAATTTATCATCATTGTTCCAAGTATTGCTATCCGAGAAGGGGTTTTTAAAACTTTTGAATTAACACAGGATCATTTTCAGGAAATCTACGGACATAAAATAAGTCCGTTTATCTATAATTCTGCAAGACCTCAAGATATCGAAACTTTTGCTTCAGATGGACGAATCAGCGTAATGGTTATTAATACTCAGGCTTTTGCTGCTAGAGGAGCTGATGCAAGACGTATTCATCAGGAGTTAGATCATTTTGGTTCAAGAAGACCTATAGATATTATTGCACAAACAAAACCCATTATCATTATTGACGAACCTCAGTCAGTAGGCAAAGAAGGTTCTGTTACCTTAAAAAGTATGGAAGACTTTCATCCACTTTTTACCCTGCGATATTCTGCTACGCATTTAGAAGAATACAATAAAATTTTCCGTTTAGATGCTTTGGATGCTTACAATAAAAAGTTAGTGAAGAAGATTCAGGTGAAAGGGATTAATCTAAAAGGATCGTCGGGTACAACAGGATATTTGTATTTGGAATATATCAGTTTGAGTGCAAATAAACCTCCTCTAGCTTATTTAGAATATGAAAAAAGAAACGGCAATGGTGTAAAACGTGTTCGCGAAAAAATTGCACAGGGCACAGATTTATATGAAGTTTCCGGTGGTTTGCCGGCTTATAAAAATTGTTTGGTAACAGAAGTCAATGGCTATCTTAATAAGATCGTGGTTAATGGTCAGGATATTTATCCGGGCGATATGATTAATGATAAAGATGAGCTGGCTTTCCGCAGAATTCAAATTAGGGAAACAATTCTTTCGCATTTGCAGAAGGAAAAAGTACTGTACGAAAAAGGAATTAAAGTTCTTTCATTATTCTTCATTGATTCTGTTGAGAAATATAGGAAGTACGATGAAATGGGAGAGGAAGAATTGGGAGAATATGCTCGGATCTTTGAAGAGGAATATAAGAACTGCATCAATCAATTTATCGATTTGTTTCGCCAAGATTATACCGATTATGTTATTGAAACTGATGTCAATAAAACTTCAAAAGTATATGCGCCTGGAAGTTATTTAGATTATCTGCAGCGTGATGATGCAGACCGTGTACACAACGGCTATTTTTCAATCGACAAAAAAGGAAAACCCGTTGACCCGACTATTAAAAGAGGAAGCGAAGATTCTGATGATGTGTCGGCTTATGATCTGATTATGAAAGATAAAGAACGGCTGTTGAGTTTTGAAGAACCTACGCGTTTTATTTTCTCACATTCGGCATTAAAAGAAGGCTGGGACAATCCCAATGTATTTCAGATTTGTGCATTGAAAAATGTAGACAGCGGAAGCCAGACCCGAAGAAGACAGGAAGTAGGTCGTGGGATGCGTTTGTGTGTTGATAAAAATGGTACCCGTCAGGATTTTGAATTGGTGGGCGAACAGGTTCACGATATTAATGTCTTGACGGTAATAGCTTCTGAAAGTTATGAGGAATTTGCCAAAGGTTTGCAGAATGAAATAGCAAAATCTCTGAAAGACCGACCGGTAAAAGCAGATACAAAATTCTTCCTTGGAAAAGTGCTTGAAAATGAATTGGGAGAAACCATTCGCTTGACGGATGAGGATGCCAAAAAGCTCAACAAGTTTCTTTACAAGCACGACATTCTGGATGAAGACGATAAAATAACTCCCGACGGAAAAGAACGCATCGAAAAAAATGAAGTTCCTGTGCCGGAACATCTCGCAGCTTATGCTTCTGCAATTACCGATTTATTAAAAACAGTTTATAATGGAGAAGCACCTAAGCCAGACGACGACCGAAATACGGTTCCGTTGACCATCAATAAAAACTTTGCAAAAAAAGAGTTTCAGGAACTTTGGAAAAAGATCAGCCTGAAAACGGTTTATGAGGTAAAATTTGACACGGATAGATTGATTGAAGACAGTAAAATCCGAATTGATGCAGACCTGCATATTTCTGAACGTAAATATGAAATCAAGACCGGAGAAATGCGCGAGGTTTCTAAAAAAGAATTGAAAGAAGGAACGGCAATCAGTGTAACCAAAACAGATTCTAAAAAACTGTCTTCTGATCTTTACACAGAAGTAGCTTATGACATTGTAGGCGAAATAGAAGCATTGACCAATCTGAAAAGAATAACGATTGTTGCCATTCTTAAAAAGATAAAACCTAATACTTTTGAACTTCTGAGAAAAAATCCCGAAGAATTTATTGCCAAATGTGCCAAGCTGATCAATGAAACCAAAGCATCATTAATCATCAACAATATTGCGTATCACAAAACAGAAGAATCTTTTGATGCAAAAACGGTTTTCACCAATGGGAAAAATGTTTTGCGCACCGAAGAAATCCTTCAAAAACATATTTATGATTTTCTGGAAACCGATTCTAAAATAGAAAGAGAATTTACTAAAAATCTAGAACAGGCTACGGAAGTTGTAGTTTATGCAAAATTACCGAAAGGCTTTTACATTGCCACACCAGTTGCCAACTACAGTCCCGACTGGGCAATTGTTTTGGATAGTGAAAAAGTGAAACACATCTATTTTGTAGCCGAAACCAAAGGCTCTGAAAACATAAACGAGCTGAGAGGAATTGAACAATTAAAAATACATTGTGCCAAAGAACACTTTAAAACCATCAGTAATGGCGAAGTGAAATTTGATGTTATTACTACCTACAGTAAACTTTTAGATATTGCACAATTAAAATAAACCAAGATGAACCATAAATTAGACCTACAATCTACTGATATAACCAGCCTTAACATTGAAAAAATCGCCACACTTTTCCCCAACTGCGTTACCGAAACAGCAGATGGTAAAAAGATAGATTTTGATTTACTAAAACAGGAATTGTCAAACGAAATAGTAGAAGGCAACAAAGAACGTTACCGACTGGAGTGGCCAGGAAAACGCGAAGCTATTGTTACCGCCAATATCCCCACCACCAATACTTTGCGACCAGTAAGGGAAGATTCTGTGGATTTTGATACCACCGAAAACATCTACATAGAAGGCGACAATCTGGAAGTGCTGAAACTCTTGCAGGAAAGCTACCTGAATAAGATAAAAATGATCTACATAGACCCGCCTTACAATACAGGGAAAGATTTTGTATATAAAGACAATTTTACCAAAGATGGCGAAGAAGAACTCTTTGAAAGTGGGCAAAAAGACGAATACAACCAACGTTTGGTAGCTAATCCCGTAACCAACGGACGTTACCATAGTGATTGGCTTTCTATGATGTACCCAAGATTAAAACTCGCAAGAAATCTTTTGACGGAAGATGGGGTTATTTTTATCTCCATTGATGATAATGAGGTGCACAACCTGCGTAAGATTTGTGATGAAATTTTTGGGGAAGGGAATTTTATTGCGAATATTGTTTGGCAAAAAAAATATGGTCCTGCAAATGATGCACAAGGAATGTCTGCTACACATGAACATATTTTGTTATATGCTAAAAATGCTTTGGAGTGGTCACCAATATTATTAAAGAGAGATGAAAAGCAACTATCTGCATATAAAAATCCGGATAACGACCCACGAGGAGTTTGGAGGGCAAGTGACCTTTCGGTAAGAACTTTTTCTGAAAATTGTTATTTTTCTATAACAGGTCCAGACGGTCAGGTCCATTGGCCACCAGAATCAACTTCTTGGAGAGTTTCCGAAACTAAATTTAAAGAATTATTAAATGACAAAAGGATAACATTTGGAGTTGCGGGAACCGCTAGACCGATGCAAAAAAAATTTTTAACTGAAGTAAAAGATGGTATAACACCACAAACATGGTGGCATCGTGAATTTGCAGCTGATACTAAAATTGCTCGTTATGAAATGAAGGATTTAATCCCAGAGAATATTTTTGATACACCAAAGCCGTCATTGCTTATTAAAAGATGTATTGAAATTTCTGCTAAAGATGGGATCATATTAGATTTTTTCTCTGGTTCCGCTACTACGGCTCATGCCGTCATGCAATTCAATGCAGAAGAAGCTTCGGCAGGCTTAGCACAAGTTGGCAAAAGAAAATACATCATGGTTCAAGTACCAGAATTAACTTCTGAGAAAAGTCAAGCTAATAAGGTGGGTTACAAAAATATCTGCGAAATAGGCAAAGAAAGAATACGCCGTGCTGCCAATAAAATAAAAGAAGAAAAAATAGAAAAAGCCAAAAAAGACGGTTTGTTTTCAGATTTTAAAGATGAGCAGGATTATGGTTTCCGGGTGTACCGTTTAGATTCTTCCAATATGCACGATGTGTATTACAAACCGCAGGATTATAACCAAGGAACGCTAGATCTTTTTGCAGACAATGTAAAAGAAGGTCGTACTGCAGAAGATTTACTCACTCAGGTAATGCTCGATTGGGGATTGCCACTTTCATTGCCCATAGAACGCAAAACTGTTTCGAGTAAAGAAGTCTATGCTGTAGCCGGAGATTCGCTGTACTGCTGTTTTGATGACGGCATCGATGAAGATTTTGCCAAAGAAATTGCCAAAGAAAAACCATTGCGTATTGTTTTCATAGACAAGGGTTTTAAAGATGATACAGCGAAGGAGAATGTGAAGCAATTGCTGAAGCAGTTGAGTGGTGGGACGGAGATGAGGGTTATTTAATCTCAATCTGTAATATGTTAGATATAATTATAAAATCTATTAAAGAGACGGCTAAAGGTCTCAATGACCATCTTGATTATCCGACCTGCCCAGGAATTTATGCTTTTATGTTGAGAGAAGACTCCCATTTGAATGAATTTGGTAAACCAAACCAAGTGCTTTACGTTGGAATAGCGAAAGACAGTTTGAAAAAGAGGGATTTGGGAAATCATTTTAGCAGCAAAAGTACAGGTCGCTCCACCCTAAGACGTTCAATTGGAGCAATCTTAAAACAAGAATTTAAGCTAACCGCATCTTCCAGAAATGGAACAAATAGCAGTAGGGAAATATTAAATTATAAGTTCAATTCAGATGGAGAGCAACTTTTGACAGATTGGATGACTGAAAATTTGATAATTGGTTATTGGAATGATGAAGATTCAATTTCTTATTCAGAGTTACGCAAATTTGAGGAACAAGTAATTAAATTTTTTAAACCGTCTTTAGATTTGGACAAGCGTACAAGAAAATATAATGTTTTTGCGGATAAACTTGACGGATTGAGACTGATTTGTAGAACTGAAACTGGAAGCTTATTTAAATAAAAAAAACTAAAACTAATAACTTGGAGAAAATGACAGAAGCTCAAAGAGAAAGAGAATTACAACGTAGCGAAAGTGAAGCAAGAGATATTATACACGATATTGACCGTTTAAATACTTTTCCTGAAAATAAGAAATCAAGATGGGTTTGGGAGTTATTACAAAATGCTAAAGATATTGCTACTGAAAATGGTGTCGATGTGACTTATGAATTAAAAGATAATGACATTATATTTTCCCATAATGGTTCTGCATTTGAAACTAAACATTTATTAGCAATATTGTACAAAACTTCTACTAAATCTTTAAGTGGGGATGATGGCACAACAGGTAAATATGGGACAGGATTTGTGACAACACATATTTTGAGTAAAAAGCTTACAATTAATGGGATTCATCAAAAAACTGAAGATGCAAGTTTAAGAAAATTTACTCTGAATATTGATAGAACAGCAGCAGGATTAGATGAAGTTGAAGCTTTAACGAGAATGAAGCAGTCATTATTTACAGCATTTCAGCAAATAGATAAAATTGTAGAAAACCCATCAGATTTTATTACGGATTTGCTTCACTCATTTACCTATTCTCTCCTACAACAAAAAAGTATGCGATTAATGGATTAGACGAGTTGGAAAAAAATATTCCCTTCGTCCTTTTAATCAATAAAAAGGAGAAAAAACACATTAATTCCGTAACAATAATTAGAGATGGAGTTAAGAAAGTTTTTCAAATTAATCCTACCCCAAGCTCTATCGATGGATTAAATTATATTAAAGTTGAAAATAATTCTGGTATTTTATATAAAGAAACAGAATCCATAATTTTTGGACTTCCTGTTATAAATAATAATGGATTTTATACTATAGAAAGTATTGAGGGCAAGTCGGTACTTTACAAAGAGTTTCCGCTAATTGGTTCTGAAAACTTCCATTTACCTGTTTTTGTACAGCATAAAAAATTTAAACCAACAGAAGAACGAGATGGAATTAGAACAAAAAAAGAAGATGATAATACTGCAGATTCGACAGCTGATAGTAACCGCCTCCATCTCAAAGAATTTATTAACGAGTATTTGAAGTTTATTTCGATTTTAATTGAATCAAACTGTAATAATTTACATCACTTAGCTCTATCTGGATTACCTGAATTTATAGAGAAGTATCATAATGAAGATTGGTATTTAGAAAATGTACAGAAGCCAATTAGAATTTTACTGTCAGACAAACCGATTGTTAAAAATGCAAAAGGAAATCTTAGGCTAATTAAGGAGACTAGATTTCCAATAATTGACTTGTCGACTGACGAGGAATTTTTCGAATTATTAGAGGAGTTATTACCGAATGAAGTTCCATCCTCTGAAAGCTTAGACGTCTGGAATAAAATTATCAATCAAGAATATCATAGTTGGAATACCGAAGTTACAATTTCGTTGGAACAATTGCTGGCTGGCTTACCTGATTCTGTCGATTTTACAAAGCCGGAAACGTATCAAAAGCTGAAGAAAGTTTATCATTTTTTGGAAGTAAAAAATTCGAAGTTGGGAGAATCATATCCAATTTATCTCAACGAGAAAAATGAATTTAAAACTAGATTAGAAGTTTCTCAATATCCTGAGATTGATGATGAAATGAAAGTTGTATCACTAGGTTTAGGAAGAAACTTGGATGAGGAATTCCTAAACAAAAAGTTAGGGAAAATAGAAGGTATAAAAGAATTTGAGTTAACTGAATTTTATAAAACTTTAAATACAGAACTGATAAGTAAAGTATTGGAAAAAAATGCAACAAATGATCAAATTAACGCAATACTTCATGTATGTTCGTTATTTAGAAGCGATAGAGCTACAAAAAGAGAAAAATGGTACAATATAGTTAAACAGTTGTTACCACATCAAATTGGAGATAAAAAATATATTTCAATTGATTACGAATATTTTGGAAGTTCTGCCGAGCTATGGACTATTAAATATATTTCACATCTAATTGAGACTCAAAATACAACTGTAAATTTTACAAAAACATATTTCGGGGATAATGAAATTGCCTGTTTTGAATGGATTAATGATTTTCTAAGTCATGTCTTTTCAATGTCTGATGAGGTCAAGACAGTTCTTTTCCAAAGAAGAATAATTCCTATGCAGACTGGGGATTTTAAAGATTATTCTGAATTTAGGTTTTTAGAGGATAATCCTAAGTATTTTGATGAAACGGTTAAGAGTATATATAAAACTTTTACTGGAAAGGGTGATCCTAAGGGTTTTTTAATAGATAACAGAATTAAAACTGAAGCTATTAAGAAAATTAATATTGATATTTTAACAAAGGAAATCGATAAACTTTTCGATGACTCAGATGTAGAAAAAAAAGTTAAAAACGGTGGGATTTTACATGACGCGTTTTTAAATTTAAATAATTGGTTTGAACAATATCCTGAAGCTGCGGGAGATTTAAAGACCTTCGCAAATAAGAGAGCAATGTTATATGTTATAGCTTTAGGAGAAGGTTTTGGGAAACAAGTAATGTCATTAAGGAATTCAGGGAAATCAATGGAAGATATTGCTGAATTAGCGCAAATAAATTTATCTGCATCTGAAATGAGGGAGTTAGAACGTGTTGCCAATGAATTAGGAACAACTGAGCTTTTGAAAAAAGCGGATGAAATGATAATTCTTAAAAAACAACGCAAAAAATGGAAACAAATTGGAAAAACTGCAGAAGATGCCTTTAAAAATGTTTTTTCTAATCTTGCAATTGATATCGAGGTTACAAATCCTGATGTTGGAAAAGATTTTGAACTCATTCTTAAATCAGATAAATTTTCTGTTGAGATTAAAAATGTTATTGAATATAAGCCAAATGTACGTATGTCTATTTTGCAAGGACGTACTGCCGTTAAAGAAAAAGATAATTATGCTTTATGTGTTGTAACAAGACCTGATGATATTACCGAAATCACTGAAGAATATTTTATCAAAAATGCGAAATTTGTAAAAGACATTGGTTATCAAATTGGAGACAAGATAATTAACTGGGATAATGGACTCGATAATCTTTCTAAAACTGAGAACATTAATGTTATTTTAGATCAGAAAACGGAATCGGTTTATGTAAATAAATCAATTTGGTCAAACAACATGTCCTTTGAAGAATTTATTGAGTACATGAAAAAAAAGTTTTATTATGAAGGTTATTGACAACATAAACCATCGTCTGATAGACGACCTCAAAGAGAACATCAATAAGAAAGGCAAATTGGCTATTGCCGCATCGTCATTTTCAATTTACGCCTTTGAAGCCTTGCGAAAAGAACTGAAGGGTATTAATGAGTTGCGTTTTATTTTTACTTCACCGAGTTTTCTGCAAGAGAATCTGAAAAAAGAAGTACCTAAGTTTTTTATTCCTCATTTGTTTAAAGAAGCAGATCTATGTGGTGGAGAATTTGAATTGCGTTTAAGAAATCAGTTGACACAAAGAGCCATTGCAAAGGAATGCAGTAAATGGGTAAAAGAGAAGGTTAACTTCAAATCTAATAAACAAACCAATTACCCAATGCAGGGAATGATTCATTTAACAGATAAAGATGAGTCTTCTATTGCATGGAGTGGTGTGAACAGTTTTACAACGGCAGATTTGGGAATCACACCTAAAAAAGGATTTCCTACTTTGATTCACAAAACAGAATTCCCAAATAGTAGAGCATATTTGGATTGGTTTAATCAGGTTTGGGAAGATGATGAGAATCTGGAAGAAGTGACCGAAAAAGTTCAGCAATATTTTGAAAAAGCTTTTAAAGATAACAGTCCGGAGTTTATTTACTTTATTACATTGTATAATATTTTCAATGATTTTCTTGATGATTTAAGTATCGACAATCTTCCTGATGATAAAGTTGGTTTTAAAGATACTGTTGTCTGGAATAAGCTTTTTAATTTCCAGAAAGATGCGGTGATTGGTGCCATCAATAAACTGGAAAAATACAAAGGCTGTATTTTGGCAGACAGTGTAGGTTTAGGGAAAACTTTTTCAGCTTTGGGTATCATCAAATATTACGAAATGCGTAATAAAGATGTCTTGGTTCTCTGTCCCAAAAAACTTGAAGCCAACTGGAATACCTATCGCCATAATGACAAAACCAATATTTTAGCTAAAGACCGTTTTAATTATGATTTGCTTTTCCATACCGATTTGTCGAGAGATAAAGGAATGAGTAATGGGAGAAATCTAGCCAATGTCAATTGGGGAAATTATGGATTGGTGGTGATTGATGAGTCACATAATTTTAGAAATGCAGGTTTGACTTATTCCGAAAAAGAAAACCGTTATCAGGCTCTTTTGAGAAAGGTAATGCGTGAAGGTATCGAAACCAAAGTATTGATGCTTTCTGCCACACCAGTGAATAATAAATTTAATGACCTTAAAAATCAATTGGCACTAGCCTATGAAGGTAATTCGGAAATTATTGATGAGAAATTAGATACAGAATTAGGTATTGACAATATTTTCAAAAGAACTCAGAAAGCATTTAACGTTTGGACAAAACTAGATTTATCTGAAAGAACGACAGAAAAGCTTCTGGACATGTTGGATTTTGATTTTTTTGAGATATTAGATTCTCTTACCATTGCCCGATCCAGAAAACATATTACAACTTACTATGACACCACAGATATTGGTAAATTTCCTCAACGAAATAAGCCTGTATCAATAGAAAGTCCTTTAACGGTAGATCATTCTCTAACTTATGTGGAAATAGCTGAATTATTAGGACAATTGAATCTTTCAGTTTATACACCGCTGAAATACATTTTGCCAAGTCAGGTTTCAAAATATGCGGAACTTTATGATAAGCAAACCAAAGGTGGAAAGCTAACACAGGTTGATAGAGAAAAAAGCTTGAAGATTCTTATGCGAATCAACCTACTGAAACGAATTGAAAGTTCCATAGATTCATTCAGAATTACAACTAATGGTATTGTTTCACAAATAGAACAAACTGTAGGAGCTTTGTCAAAAGATGGTTTGGAGGATTTGATCAGTCCTCAGTTTGATACAGAAGATGAAAACTTTGACTGGGAGGCCAATTGGGGAGATGAAGAAAATGTTTTTGGGAAAAAAGTAAAAGTTCATCTTGCGGATATCGACCGCATGCAATGGAAAGAGGATTTGGAAGAAGATTTGAGTACCTTAAATGAACTTTTAAAGAAAGTTAATATAATAACTCCATCAGTAGATTATAAACTTCAGAAACTTATTTCGGCAATTAAGAATAAAGTAGAAAATCCGCATAATGCCAATAATAAGAAGGTTATTATTTTTACGGCATTTGCTGACACTGCAGATTACCTGTATAAAAATCTAAGTAAGGTTTTTAAAGATGAATTTCAAATTAATACAACTTTGATTACGGGATCACGACGAGTTACAACTGCTAAAACTATACCTACGGAACTCAATGCATTATTGACTTGTTTTTCTCCAAAGTCTAAAGGTAAAGACTTGATCTTTCCAACAATTATTGAAGAAATTGATATTCTCATAGCTACGGACTGTATTTCTGAGGGTCAAAATTTACAGGATTGTGATTATCTGATTAATTATGATATTCACTGGAATCCAGTTCGAATTATTCAACGTTTTGGCAGGATAGATAGAATTGGCTCAACCAACGAAACAATTACCTTGGTCAACTTTTGGCCCGATATCACATTAGATAATTATATTAATTTAAAACAAAGAGTGGAAGATAGGATGCTTATTTCAGATATGGCGAGTACAGCTGATGATAATATTCTGAAAGAGAATCAAAAAGATTTGGAATACCGTAAAATTCAGTTAAAAAAACTACAAGATGAAGTTACAGACTTGGAAGATTTACGAGAAGGAATTGATATAACAGATTTAGGACTAAATGATTTTAGAATCGATTTATCCAATTTCATTAAGGAATATGGAGAGCTAGTTAATATCCCTGAAGGAATACACGCAGTTATTCGTTCTACAGAAATTTTGAAACCTGGAGTGATATATGTTTTGAAGAATATTAACGAAAGTATCAATATCAATAAGCTAAATCGATTACATCCTTTTTATTTAGTTTATATCAGTGATGAGGGGGAGTTATTGTTTAATCATATTGATTCTAAGAAAATCTTGGATGCTATTCGGATGTTATGTAAAGGAGTAAAAGAACCTATAACTGCATTGTGTGAGGAACTTAACAAAGAAACTGAAGAGTATCATGATATGTCAATTTATTCAGAATTATTAAAGAAATCCATCGCAACTATTTTAGAAACTGAAGATGAAAAAGAAGTTTTGAGCTTATTCAAATCTGGCGGCACCAACGTGATGAAAGAAAAGTTTAAGGGTATTGAGGATTTTAAATTAATCTCGTTTTTAATTGTAAAATAAATTACTGAATGTTTGATCTACCGAAATCTACTGTTGTTAAAAAAGTAATTCCGAAAAATGCTTTTGATGCTTACACCAACTCTAAGCAGAAAAAGATTATTAGTGAAAAGATTTTAAGAATAACCTGGGCTAACAAATTATCACAAGATACCATAAACCTCACAGGGAAAGATATACAGGAAATACAAATTTTTGAAATTGACTTAAAAGAAAAGCTTTACATTAAGGATTTACTTCTAATTATTGATAAAGCAATTCCGTATCAAATTATTTTCCAAGTTAAATTTAATAATGAATTTTATATCTCAACCTCTGCAAAACATTCCCACCCAACCAATGATGACAATGCGGTGGTTGATTATACATTTTCGACAGATTGGAATGATGAAAACGAACTATATCCTTATATTGAACTGAAAAATAATTTGGACTGGGTCTACAAAAAATTTTGTGAACAGATTAATGATTTATTTCAAGAAACAAATAGCTTAGATGAATTAATATTTCTTAATAGAGAACATGATTTAATTACAAGGAAAATTGCACAACTCAAAACTTCTATTGCCAACTGCCAACAATTTAATAGAAAAGTAGAGTTAAATCTAAAGCTGAAACAACTTGAAAAAAAATTACTAGAACTAAAGAAATAATTTACACTTTATGTAAGTCTGTAATCCAATCTTTGCTTTTAGATTTTGTTTCATCAAAATACTCAGTTTTATCCTTTTCAACAAATTTTGCCAACATCAACAACAGAATGAAATATTTTATAGTTTTACAATACAAAATGAGGGTATAATTCTGTCCAACGTTTGGGGAGACTTACAATCCTTTATTTGAAATAGTAATAGTCGATTTAAAACCATCATTTCTAAATTTTAAAACTCTGCTTATAGTATTCTGAAGTATCATAGACTCTATAATATTTATTCTCTCCACCTGAGTGCGAAAAAATAGCAGTTGGAATAAGAATTATTTCGCGATACCTTCAGTGTAATTAACTTCAACATGAGAATGTTTATAATAATTTGTCAATTATTTAAAATCACCCATCCTGTTGATTTACATCCATAAAAATTGTCCTCTACAAAAATTATTTGACCTCTATTATTATTATCACATGCTGATCCAGCAAGTGTATTAGATGGAGAACTGATTTTTATTCCTCCATTAACTTGTAACTTTGCCGTTGTAGTATTGGTTTCAAAATTATCAATATCTATACCTACTTGTCCGTTTTTAAGAATGGTAAAAGCATCGCTTCGTGAGGCATATGCTGATGATATGTCGGTAGAAAAATCAAACTCTGATGGGGCGGCACCATTTCCAACGTTGAACAATCTATCTTTTGTTGTAGCTAAATTTACAATCCAAGTTCCATCATGAGTATATGCATTTGGATATTGAGGATTATATAATGTTCCAAAAAATCCTATAGCAAATTCTCCTACAGATTGTGCGACATTCGATGCTCCAGTAACAAAAGAATAGCTACCCCTGGCATTGTTACCTCTTCCTCCCATAATAGATCCAAAATGTCCTTTATAAAGAATTTTATTAAATTGACCGCCACTAATTACTCCCATACCTGCACCCTGAGGATAAGTCCCTGACCCTTCAAGTCTTATAAGGTTCCGATCGCCGCCCCCAATTACTGATCTGTCCGCATTAATCTCATTTCCTTCTCCTCCTGAAATAGTGTTTGAAGCATACCAAACATAATCATATGGAGCTGCAGAAGGTCTAATTTTATTACCAGCCCCACCTCCAATTATAGAATATATTCCTTCACTAAGCACATTATTAGTACCTCCAACAATAACATTTTTGGTCGATGCAGAACTCCCTATTATACTATTTGAATTACCACTAACAATATTATTAGCAACTCCTATAGAATTATATGGGTAATTATCTATAGCTGTATTATTAAAGACTATACTATTATTATGTCCTGATAAGATAGCCGAATTCATAGCATTCGTTATAGTATTATCTCTACCAGCTATAATACTAGAATTACTACCGGAATTTACGTTTGTCTTACCAAAGACCACTGAATTAGCATTATTTGCAGAAGAACCTTCTCCATAAGCAAAGGAATTGGCTCCAACAGATCGCGTATTTTGACCGCCAGAGAAAGATCCATTTCCGCCAGCTTCAGTTTTATTACCAACTGCTGTTGAAGCGTTCCCGCGAGAAATAGTATTAAGACCTGCCGCAAAAGAATTATCACCCCGAGCTCCATTAGCTGTAGATAGCCAAACATAATTTTCATCACTGTAAGAAACATCTACTGCATTCTCGCCAATTAAACCGTATTTTTGAATATCAGCATCTATTATTCGAATTCCGGATTTACCGTCTTGTACAATTCTTTCGAAAGCAGTTGGTTCTATTTTTTTCCAATATTTTTGAGTGCCCCCTGAACCATTGTAAACATATCGATAAAATCCAGGCTCAGTAATTTTACTTGTTACAAAATCTCCAGTGGTTGTCGCGTTTAATGCAAAAACGATTAAAGAGTTATGAGAACTGCTTAATAAATTTTGACTCATCGTCCGTATTTCATTTGAAGTGAGCCGAGGTAATAGTAATCCTTGAACCAAAGAAGTATTGCCAGCATTTATATCTAAAGTTGATTGTGGATTACTTGTATTAATTCCAACCTGAGCAAAGGAATAACAGTTAATCGTTGTAGCTAGTAAAACATACACTGAAGGGCTTTTAAAAGAAAAATTTAATATCATAAATTATAGTGAGTAAGATTATATCCAATAAAATTGCAAAGTCTTTATTATTTTTAAAATATATTTAGAAAGTATATAGTTATTCACTCTTAAATTTAATAGCAAAAATATAAAAATTATTTTTGATTTGATATAGATTTGAGACTCTCACAAAACAAAATTTTTTATACTGGATATGCAAATAAAAATTCCAGTATAAGTTAAGCTACATTTTGATGAATTTTGTTTTGACTGTTAAACTCTTCAATAGTTTGGTAACTCAGGGCGCTGTGCCGTCTTTTTTTGTTGTACCAGATTTCAATGTATTCAAATATTTCCAACTCCATTTTTTCTTTTGTGATGAGCTTGTTTCCATAAATGAGTTCAGTTTTTAATGATTTGAAAAAGCTTTCAGCCACTGCATTGTCCCAGCAATTTCCTTTGCGGCTCATACTTCTTGTAATGCTATAAAATTGCAAAGTATTTGCAAATTTTCTGCTTGCATATTGAACGCCTCTGTCGCTATGAAAAATTAGACTTTCACCTATTTTCCTGTTTTTGATAGCCATTTTCCAAGCTGCAAGGCTTGTTTCCTCAGTACTCATTCCGTTGCTTAAACTCCATCCAATGATTTTTCTATCATACAAATCAATCACTGTTGTTAGGTACAAAAATCCTTCTTTGGTCTGAATTAATAGTAAAAGTATTATCTGAATAGAAAGTTATATTCTCAAGAGTTGAAATTAAATCTTTCTTGATATAATTTTTGTTTTGGACAATTTGAGTATTTACAAGTGTTTGAGCTCCAGGTATTGGAATAAACTCATCTTGTTCAAATTGTTTGTTTAAGATTTCTTTGATTTGATTTGCCGTTTGATCTGTTGAAATTAATAAATTAAAAAGATCTGAAATTATAATCCCGTTGTCGGATTTTGGAATGTCTAGTTTTAAAATAGAGCGTTTTTTTGTTTCCATGGATAAGAGTTATTTTTTATTAATGAGCAGAGTAGTACAAAAGTTTAGTCATCAAATGTATATAACAAAGGCATCTTTTCAATACGGTTTTCCGTAAATAACAAAATTATGAACATTTTAAAGTACACTATCAGTATTTTCACTGAATTTATATGAAATTAATAAAATATCAATGAGATTTATTAATAACGTACTACAAAGATTTTAACAAAATATTTGTAAATAAAAAATCCCAACTAAAGTTAGGATTAATTTGTAGTATTTTTAAAAACTATAATTTATCAGTTTCTACAACTTTAAACAATTTTTCTGATTGAGAAAGTTTGATTATAAAGTATTTTTCGTCGTTTAGCTCTACAGGTAATTTGTCTTTTAGAATTGAAGCGACGAACTGAATGTTGCTATTATTTACGAACTCAGCAATTTTTACTAATTGCTTGTCATCCATAAGTTCTTTTTTATCATTTAAAATAAAATGTAGAGATGGAATATTTTCTTCCTCGGCAAACATTATATATGCGAGATCGAAGCAAGAAATTTCTCCTTGTTTTTTACCTGAACTTAGATTTGTGTTAAATGCATTAAATTTATATAATCTCTGTCCTTTCTTATTGGTTACAATATCATATTTAATTGCATACTGCTCTCCGTAAAGTTTATTAGAAATATTAGCAAAATGCTTATTGAACTTATTAAGCTGAGTTTTTACAACTTTCTCAAATTCGTCTGAAAAAAGCTCATCGTCAATTTCATTCAATTGGCGGTTATATTCTTTTACATTGTCTTCAACTTCTTCCAATTGTTGAATAATATTTTCATATTCCCCCTTTTTTTGATATTTTTGATTTAGCTCTACAATTAAATTTTCCAACTCTTCAAAAGAATCACTTTTTGAAATAATCTCAGCAAGTTCTTTTTCTTTTAAAAGAAATTCTCGTAACTCTATTTCCTTTCGAGAAATTTCGGAGTCAATTAATGGTAATTCTTTCGTTATAAATTTTGCCTTTTCGATAAGCATCTGATTATGATAGGCCACTAAATCATCAAATGATTTTTGAATATTTGTAATTAGATTTGTAGCTTGAGAGTAGATGATTTCTAATTGCTTCACATCAATAGTTGAAATGTTATTTTTCAACTCCTCCTCAGTTTCTAATATTAGATTCTTTTTAATATTTAATCTTCCTATCTCAGAACTTAATTTATTTTTTTTATATCTTAAGTAGTTTAGTCTATCTAAATCGGCTTCGAAATTTTTATTAATATTAAATGATGATTTTTTTTGATTTAATTCCTCAATATCATTGTTAATTAATGAGAGAGTTGTTTCATATGCTGTTTTGGTTTGATTTTTTTCAAGGCGACTTTTATAGGTGTCTTCTTGTTTTAACTTGGCTAAAATACTTTGCTTATTGTTACCTTTGGTAAAATCACACCCAAATAAAAATAGATATAAAGTTTCATATTCGGCGTCAGAAGTATATCCATCCAATGTTTTCAAAGTATTATTAATACTTTGATCTTTATACCTTATGTTATGTGAAATAATCTGTCTGAAACTTGGCTTATCAGCATAATGCTCTGGAAAAATCAATGTAGACAATTTTACATCAAATTCATCTTCTGTATATTGTTCCCCGTTGATTCTTCTAACGATTTGCTTTCTTGCAAGGAAATTTCTTTCAATTATTACTTCCTCAGCATCTTCAACATCTAAATCTTTGGTAAGAATGAGTGTGATAAGTACTTTTTGTGCTATCAAAAAATCTTTGATCAACTTATATTCTTGACGTTTGCTTTCCGGGTCAATGTATATATTTTGTGGCTTACCACCTAAACAGAAATCTATTAATTTTAAAACAGTTGTTTTGCCGACACTATTTCCTGTAACTTGATCATTACTTTCATCTACAATCAGATTCAATCCCTTATGAAAAGGGATTTCTCTTATGATTTCTTTTTCTGTAGAGATAATTAATTGCTTTAAGAACATAATCTTATTTCTCCGTTATCGTTAGTTGTAGCAATATTCAATAAATATAACCAATCGAGGCACAAAACAAATATCGAAAATGACATTTCTTTTTTTGATTTAGTGGCTTGATACAAATCTAAAAGATTATTTGGACTACTGTTCTTGATTGTTTCCAAGACAAATGCACCATTATAATAAATGGTATTTTCGGGATGAATGTTATCAGGTAGTAGCATAATTATAATTTTCTGGGTTTTCAAAAATCTTACAACGAATAAAGGCATCAACTACCAAAATATTCACACACAGCTCTAATTCATCAAATGGAATGTCTTGATAATTAGCACTACCAAGAATTTTTTCTTGTACTTTTTCAATGATTGTAAAAAATAGCTGATCATCAGTAAGGTTAACAGATAGCTTAGCATATTCTTGTCTGATTGTTGATAGTACCGTTTTGCTTTTATTACTGCCTTGTTTATCAAATTCTGAGTAAATCTTATCCAATCTATTATGATGGATACTATAGTCTTCAATGATTAATTTTGCAGCTTTCAATTTATTATGTGTAATTTTTCTTTCAATTTCAAACTTCACTTTTTCAGGAGTATCATCTCCTGTATTCCAATCTTCTTTGGAAAGTATATTTATAATCGTTGCTAAATTCGTTTCTAATTTGATAGGATCAATTTCCGAACCTAATTCTTTTTTTATAAAATTATATACTCTTTTTAAATCATCTGGTCCTAATCCTTTAATGGTTGTTAATATTGAATTTTTATCAATGATATCATGAACTGGGCTAAATGAAATTCTGTGAGGATTGTCATACGTTTTTGAACGAAGTTCACTTGCGTCACTAGCAATAGATACGAATTTAAAAGTGTATTTAGTATAACTTTTAATCAAATCTTTTTTTAGTGATGATTCAATTTTTTGTTTTGAATTGGTAGCAGAAACCTGAATAACATAAAAATTAGTACGGTCAATCAGGTCAATCGCCTCAATATTAGGTTTGAATTCATTCTCGTTCTGAACATTCCATGAATACAATTCATTTAAAAAGTAATGATAAAAACTTTCGGAGTGTAAATGAAGATCTAAAATATTTAATTTACCCCTTGAAGTAATTCGAACGGATAGTAGATTTAGTTTTTCTTCGATTACCGAATAGTAATTAGCTCTAATCATTAAATTGCAAATTTATTATTATATTACGATATATGAAATGATTTTTAAACGTTAGGTTTATAATAATTATGCATATAAGTTATATTGATCCAAAGCTAATAATTATTTTTCATCAAATTTTACGGTTTTCCGTAAACAAATAATTTCTTACTCTCATAAGGCTTTACTTATCTAATTCTGAATAATATTCTTTAAAATCAAAAATTATGTCGAATAGCTCTTTAGGATGAATACGCAAACCGGTTGCTATTTCAATAAAGGTACTTAATTGACAATCTATCTTATTATTTGATACATCACTAATTCTTGCAGTAGTAATATTACACCTATCTGCGATTTTAGAATAAGGTGTATCACCTTTAATTTCTTTAATTTTTTCAGCAACTAATTTTTTGATTTCATCAGTTTTAAATTCACTCATAATTGCAGTCTTTCCTGCAATTTCATATTAATTACAACATTTTTCATTACCTAATTCGGTAATGAAAAGAATTTTTATTATATTTGGAACAAATTACTTATTAAAGTAATTTTGCGATACTTCAAAGAAACATTAGAAGCATTCGCTTAGATTCTCGGATTGAAAAACTGGTAATTTTTAGACAACGAGATGATAAGCAAGATGCTCACGACCTAGGCGTGGGCTCTCTTATCGTTGTCAGGTATACCAGTGCCCCAATCCGGTAAGTAGAGTTCCATGCCGTTTTATTTCCACTGTTGTACGATATTTTCTCTACACCCTGAGCTGCTTTCTAAAGTATAATAACTGACTGCACGATACAATGGGGTGTACAACTCATTGCGGCTTTTAAAGCTTTTTACGGGACACAATTTCATTCATATTAATTAAAGCTTTCTGGTGCCTTGAGGTGGGCTGGAGGGATATCCTTATGCTTTTTTTGCTGAGGGGCACTTAGAGAGTTTTGTTTTCAAAGATCTGAATCCGGTAGTGATATTAATATAAAATACAAGAACGTATAAAAATGAAACAGAAATTCTCTTTGATTCTATTATGTAGATTTTAATTAAAGAACTCTTCCTGCTTAGTGAAGTGGAATTTACAGTTGCAGAAAGAGTTTCAATAATAATCAAGGAGTTTAATAAAATTAAAACCCATACAAAACTATGAAAAAATCCTATTCTAACATAGGAAGCATGAGTCTTGTCTTTATGTTGACCATTGTTTGTGGTGCGGCTAGGGCTCAGACTAAGACTATTAGCGGTAAAGTTACCGCAGAGAATTTACCTTTATCCGGTGTTATTGTTTCACAGCAGGGCAGTGATGAGAGTTCGGTTACTAATGAAAGCGGTGTTTACCATCTTAGTATTTCAGGAGATAATCCTCTTCTTGTTTTTAGGCATTCTGATTATGCAGAGCAAGTTGTTGCTGTTGATAAACGGAGTGTAGTAGATGTTGTCTTTAATCAGAAAGTGAAAGGCATTGAGGAAGTTGTTCTTAATGCTGGTTATTATAAGGTTAAGGAGAGGGAGAGAACGGGAAGTATTGCAAAGATTGGTTCGACGGATATTGAGAATCAGCCTGTGACGAATGTTCTTGCGGCTGCGCAAGGTAGAATGCCTGGGGTTTCGATTACTCAGAATTCAGGGACTGCGGGAGGTGGATTTGATATTCAGATCAGGGGCAGGAATTCATTGCGTACTCGATCTAATTCGGAGATTGATGGTAATCAGCCGTTATATATTGTGGATGGTGTGCCTGTAGGAGGTGGCGTGAATTCACGGTATGGTGGAACGGTGCTGGCATTGGCGAATGTGAATCCTCTGAACAGTATTAATCCGAATGATATAGAGAGTTTTGAGATTCTGAAGGATGCGGATGCTACGGCTATTTATGGATCACGTGGTGCGAATGGGGTGGTGTTGATTACGACTAAGAAAGCGAGGAAAGGGAATCTCAGGCTGACATTGAATTCTTCGTATGGTTTGAGCCGTGCGGTATCGGGATTGGAGATGATGAATACGGAGCAGTATATTGAGATGCGTAAACAGGCTTTTGCCAATGATAATATCTCTGTTTATCCTGCCAATGCGTATGATGTGAACGGGACTTGGGATCAGAATCGTTTTACAGATTGGAGAAAGGAATTGATTGGCAGATATGCCACGCTTTCGAATTCTCAGCTTTCTTTGAGTGGTGGGAGTGATACGACTTCGTTTTTGGTGAGCCTGGGTCATAATGAACAGACAACGGTGTTTGGTGAGGATTTTAAGTACAGGACGAATACTGTTTCTGCAAATATAGCACATCAATCTCAGGACAGGAAGTTCAGCCTGAATATGTCGAACATGTTTTCTGCATTGGATAATAATGTGCTGACTTCGGACATTACCAATACGTCGTATCTGCTTCCTCCGAATGCACCGTCATTGTATGATTCTTATGGGAATCTGAATTGGGAGAATAATACATTCAATAATCCTTTGGCAACTTACCGGAATACTTATACTAATGACCAGCTTCAGTTTTTGAATAATATTACCACGGAATATGAGGTGGTGAAGAATCTGAAGCTAAGGTTGAATGGAGGATTGACTTATCAGACTTTTGAGGAATGGTCGCTGCGTCCGCATACGGCTAATAATCCTTCATCGGGGATGACATCAGGTCAGTCTGCGGCTTCAAAGAGCAATCAGAACCGTTTGTCGATGGTGGTAGAACCGCAGATTAATTATTCTTTTAAGACAGGGAAGCATTCGGTTGATGTTCTTTTTGGTGGGACGTATCAGAGGGATACGAATACGAATGCCGCGATTCAGGGGTTTGGTTTTGAGAGCAATGTGTTTATTAATAATATTGGTGCTGCTCAGACGAAGGTGGTGTCTGATGATGTGAAGACTGAATACCGCTATGCTGCTTTGTTCGGTAGGGTTAATTATCAATATGACGGTAAGTACATTTTGAACTTCACAGGGCGTAGGGATGGAAGCAGCAGGTTTGGACCTAACAATAAGTTTGCAACATTTGGTGCTGTGGGAGCTGCGTGGCTGTTTTCGAAGGAGGCGTTTTTGAAAGACAGTTCGTGGTTGAGTTTTGGAAAGCTTAGGGGGAGTTATGGTTCTTCTGGGAGTGATAATATAGGGGAGAACCAATACCTCAACACATTTGTGACCTCAACATTGATTTATAATGGTGTGGTGGGGCTGATTCCGTCGAGGTTGTATAATCCTGATTTTAGTTGGGAGAAGACTTTGAAGTTTGAGACTGCACTTGAACTTGGTTTGTTTAAAAACCGGTTTAATGTGACGGCTGCGTATTATGACAACAGGTCTTCCAGCCAGCTGTTGGGTTATCAACTTTCGGCAGTGACCGGGTTTACTTCTGTGTTGGCGAATCTCGGGGCAACGGTTCAGAATAAGGGCTGGGAATTTGAATTGAAGGGTGATTTGGTGAGGGGTTCTGCTGATTCGTTTTCGTGGGATGCCGGATTCAATATCAGTTTTCCGAGAAATAAACTGTTGTCTTTTCCTGGGCTGGAAGGGTCTTCTTATGCCAACACGTATGTGGTGGGGCAGCCTGTGAACATTATTAAGTTGTATCAGCTTAATGGTATTAATCCTTCTACAGGGCAGTATGCGTTTACGGATTTTAATGGTGACGGTAAGATTGCGTCGCCTGATGACCGTCAGGTGATCAGGAACCTGGGACAGAAGTTTTACGGGGGTCTGACGAATGATTTTAAGTATGGTAATTGGAATTTATCTGTGCTGTTGCAGTTTGTGAAGCAGGAGAGTAGGAACTACAATAGTCTGATGGCTTCGCCGGGACTGATGAATAATCTTCCTGTGGAAGCGCTGAATGTATGGTCACCTGAAAATCCAAATGGTTTTTATATGCCGTATCACGTGGCACCTACGGCTTCGCATCAGCTGTTTCAGGTGAGTGATGCGACGGTGTCTGATGCTTCTTTTGTCAGGCTGAAGAATGTTCAGCTGGCTTATAGCATTCCTCTTCAGGGGAAGGTGTTCCGGGAAGTGAAGCTTTATTTTCAGGGACAGAACCTGTATACGTGGACGAAATACTTCGGGGTTGATCCTGAGTTTAGTTCGGTGGGCTTTCTGCCGCCTTTGAGGACGTATTCTTTCGGTGCAACATTGTCACTGTAATCTTAAAATCCTTTTTAACCTTAATAGAAAAAAATAATGAAATTATTGATTTATATATTGACCTTGGCAGGAGCGTTATGTCTGATAACGGCTTGTGTTTCCTGTGAGAAGATGATTGAAACTGACCTTCCCCAGAATCAGATCGATACCGAGGATGTGTTTAATGATGTGCAGACTGCCAATGCAGCGTTGTCTGCATTGTATGCAGGGCTTTGGGATAGTTCACCGATATCAGGGGATCAGTCGGGACGGTTGTTTGGAATGTATACTGATGACCTCACGTATCATACGACGGCAACCAATAATGGTTTTCCTGAGATTTTTAACAATACGCTGATTGATTCAAGTATTCCTGTGAACTCATTCTGGACGGCAGCCTATCAGAAGATTTATTATGCGAACAGTATTTTGGAAGGTGTTGAGAATTCAGCAGCAATTGCTGAGAAGGATAAGGTTCGGATTAAAGCTGAAGCTTTAACCATCCGTTCTTTGTTGTTTTTTTATTTGCAGCAGATATATGGTGATATTCCGTATCCTGTAACGACCAATTATTCGGTTAATCAGACGATTTCCAAGACGGCTTCCGATGAAGTGTTGGATCGTTTGGAAATGGATTTGTCGGAGGCTGTTTTAACGCTGAATGATTCCTATAGGAATGCTGAACGTATTTTTGTTAACAAGAAAACCGCTGAGCTGATTCTAGCCAAAGTGTATATGCACCGTAAAAAGTATATGCATGCGGAGGTTTTGCTGAAGGATATTCTCCAAAGCCCGCTGTATACTTTTCAGAACGATATTACTAAGGTTTTTCAAAAGTCAGGAACACATATTCTATGGCAGTTAAAGCCTAAGAATTCAGGGGATGCGACGAAGGAGGCATCGATCTATTATTTTGTCAATGCGGCACCTACTGCTTTTTCACTGACACCGTCTTTGGTCGGCAGTTTTGCATCCGGGGATCTTAGAAAGCAGAATTGGATGGCTGCTGTTACCGTGGGTGGGAATACCTGGTACAGGGCTGAAAAATATAAGCTCCGTTCTGCCAATACTTTGGAGTATTCTGTTGTGTTCAGGTTGGAGGAAGTGTATCTCCTTCTTGCTGAATCTTTGGCTCAGCAGAACAATGTGGTTGATGCTGTACCTTTTGTGAATAAAACTAGACAAAGGGCGGGACTTCCGACATTGAGTTCAGGGATTGGGAAGGATTTGCTTTTGGCGGAAATTCTGAATGAGAACAGGAGGGAGTTTTTTACGGAGATGGGGCACCGTTTTCTGGATTTGAAAAGGAATGATCGTTTGAGTGTACTAACGGCTTCCAAGCCGAACTGGAAAGAATTTCATAGAGCATGGCCGATTCCGCAGAAGGAACTGCTGCTTAATTCAAACCTTAATCCTCAAAATACCGGGTACTGATCATGAATAGACTGAAGTTTAAGCGTCCCTTGAGTAAGGTATCGTTGATGATGATATTTTGTACTGTATCTTTCTTTAGTGCACAGGATATGTCGGATGAGGGGCTCAAGAAATGGGTAGCGCAGTTTTCTTCTTTAAATCTGCTGACGGTCAATGAGGATGTTTCTTACGCTGCGGTCACAAAATCGTATATGGGGAGTATTGATACAGTGCTTGTGTTTTCTCATAATAGGGTAAAAGCTATAGATACTCTTGTAGGATATAATATATCACGGAATTTTTTAGGCAAGAATTATTTATTTGCTCAGGGTGTCGGCAAAGCTGTTTTTGTCAATCTGAAAACCGGGAAAAGATCTGAATATAATACCGCTGTTAATGGCGGTATTATTAAAGATGTAAAACAGTTTTACATTTTGGATAGTCAAAGGAAGATCCGGGTTTTTCATTCTGATGGGCGTCTCTTGTATGAGATTGACAATGTTGATAAACTGGTGGGAGACGATGGGAAGATTTTGTTTTCAGTTAAATCGGTTGATGGTCGTTTTGCTTTGATGAGATGGGATGGTAAAAAGGCTGTGGCTTTGTATCAGACAGATGATACGGTTGAGAAGATTGAAATGATGCCTTCGGGGAGTTATTTGAGTATTCGTGAGATTGGGCAGGGAGCTTCCTTGAGATCGCTGAAGATCTTGGATTTACAGAGCGGCAGGCTCATTGCTCCTGCAGAGTTACAGAATCTTCCTGAGAAAACTGTGAAGGTCACTGAAATTCGGAAAGGAGAATCTTTTTTGGTTAGTGCTGAAACCCATATTCCGGTTCCTAAGACTCCAATGGTTGAACTTTGGTACGGAACGGACAGGGAGCTTCGGTTTACAAAAAATGGTAAGGTTAAGTATCGGTTCTGGCATATTATGACTGATACAGGGACTGTTGAAGAGTTTCCCACGGATAGATTTGAAATTTTTACTTCACTGAACAACAGCCGATACTTGTGGGCATTCAGTAACAGAGAAGTTTTTGATTATGTGAGTGCTAATCCGAAGTATGATATGTTTTTGTATGATATTCAATTGAAAAAATATTCGCTGATATTTCCGAAGTCCTCTGAAATATTCGGTTCAGCGGATGGGAGGTATGTGGTATCTTTTGACAGAAAAGAGAAAATATGGAAATTGTTTGATCTTCACAGTCAGAAGATGGCTGATGTTAAAGGTTCTGATTTGAGAAATCCTGTTTATAGTTTGGATGGCAAAAAACTGTTTTTTAGCGGAAAGACAGATTTGTATTCTTATGACCTGAAAACGGGTGTTTTGAGTGGTATGGAGATTTCAAAAGAGTCGGAGGTTGTCTTGATGGATAAGAAGGTAATAATGGGATTTACTCTTTTGGAGACGAAGTTCAATACAGTTACGGTAGACACTGGTAAACCCTTGCGTCTGCAGTTAAACAATACACTTAAAGGTACAACATCAGTGTTGGAGTTGAATAAAAATAAGAGATTGGTTCTTATTCCTGAAACTGACCGGAAGATTAAGAAAATTGCTTTTGGAAAGGGTAGTGGTACAAAGTCTGGTTTTACCATTGAGGAGAATTTTAATCTGCCTGATGGGTTGTATTCAGTTTCAAATAATGGGAGTAAGAAGAAGTTGCTTTATCAGACCAATACTCAGGACTTGATGTTGGATAAAATGAAAGTGGAAGTGGTGCATTTTAATAATTCTTTGGGGGTACCGTTAAAAGGAATATTGACTTATCCTATGGATTATGATCCTATGAAAAAATATCCGATGGTTGTAAAGGTTTATCAGCAGCAATCCAGTGCTGCTTCAACTTATCTAACTGGTGATGTAGCACAGGATGGAATCAGCAAAAGGATTTTGGTTGAACATGGTTATTTTGTATTTCAGCCGGATATTGTGTTTGATGACAGAGGAACGGGGATTTCAGCTTTGGATTGTGTGAATAAAGCCTTGGATGCAATTCAAAATAATACTTCTATCGATTTTTCGAAAGTTGGGTTAACAGGACATTCGATGGGTGGCTATGAGACCGACTTTATCGCTACGAAATCCAAGCGTTTTGCAGCTTTTGTTTCAGGTGCGTCTGTTGCAAATACAGTTCAAAGCTATTTTTCTTACAACAGGCTTTTTGAAGTTCCTGATTATGCGAGGTTTGAAGATGGGCAATTTGATATGAATATTTCTTATGCCGAAAATCCAAAGCTTTATGATAATAATAATCCGATAAATTTTGTACAAAATGTAAATGCACCAATTCTTCTTTGGACTGGTAGAAAAGACACGAATGTTGTTCCTGAGCAGACGGAAGCTTTTTACGTTGGTTTGTTGAGGAATAGGAAACCTGTTATTGCCTTACACTACAAGGATCAGTCACACAGCTTGGGCATTATGACGCCTGAAACTTTTGATTTGAATCGAAGGGTAATAGAATGGTGGGATTATTTTCTTAAGGGCAGGAACAGTACAGGTTGGATACAAAAGGAGTTGACTGGTAACTAAAATACTGATAATTAAAGAACGTTTTTGAAGCGTTCTTTTTTTTGATCATTTAGCTGTGGTAACTGATGATATCGGTATTGCTATTATCAAAAGTATTTAAAAAATTATCTTTGCATATCATCTTGAGTTTGGTTTTGTATTACATTTAAGTATAACTTGATAAAAAAAATAAAATTAATAAAATGAAATTAAAAATAAAAAGACCTTTAACTGTGTATTTTAGATTTATTCTCATGCTGCTTTCATTTTCTTTACCATTTGTATTTAGCAATGCAGCATACGATAATATGATTTCAGAAGGTCATTATTTCTGGTTTCTCTATTTTATTGTAATTTTCCTTTTAATGATTTATTTTCTGGTGAAAACCAATTATTACGAACTGATTAATGCAAAGATTTACGATGAAAAATTACTCTATTACAATTTATTATTTTTAAAAAGGGAAATAAAATTAAAGGAAATTAAAGGGTATAAAAATGGTGTAGACGAAAATTCAAATGAATTCTTTACAATATATGATAACCGCAATAGAAAAATTGCAACTTTAAAAGAGAGTTTATATTCAAATCTTGCCGAGTTCTTGGAGGCTCTGAATTGTGAACGGATTGGATACGAGAATACAGCATTTCATAAAATAATTCTAAGGATTAAATCTTTTTTTCAATGATTATAAAACCTTTAAACGGCGTTGTTGTGCTTTCACTAATTAGTAAATAGATGACTGTTAAAATATTGTGTAATAAAATACAGCAGATAAAATACAAATAGTTAATAATGAATTACAAAGAAAAAATAAAGGAGTTAGTAAAAGATGGCTGTAGCGCAAATGAAATATCTGAGCATCTGAAAAAGAATAAATTTGAGACCTGTAGCATTAGTTCGGTAAATAACTATATTGCGAAATTAAAAAAAGAGTACAATGCAAAAACACGATTTGAACTTTCAGTATTACTGATGCGATAGTTTCCAAACATATTTTGAATTTGAACGACAAGATTTAAAATCAATGAAAAAAATATCGTTTTCTAAATAGTCTTCGGAAAAAATTCTCCTTCGAAGAAAAAAATTGTTAATTTTCAGCAACTTTCAGCAACTTTCAGCACTTACAAAATAAATATGGAATTTATGGTAAAAACTAAGATCAGAACAACACTAAAAAAAGGGATTACAATCCCGAGCCTTATTTTTATAATCGGAGTTTGTCTTATTTCTGCATTGTATCCTGAAATTACAGATAGTCTTCTGACAGTAGTCAAAGGTTTTATTTTTGTGAACCTGAACTGGATTTATGTTTGGGCAGTTTCGATCTTTGTGATTTTCCTCGTGTATATCATGACCAGTAAATACGGTAATATCAGATTAGGTCGAAATGACAGCAGACCTGATTATTCATTTTTTTCATGGCTATCAATGCTTTTTGCTGCGGGAATGGGTATTGGGTTAATGTATTTTAGTGTTGCTGAGCCGATGCAGCATTATTCCAACGAGATATTTTCTGACAAATCTCTTGTTCAAAGGGCTCAGAATGCCCAGCTTTACACCTTTTTTCACTGGGGGATTCATGCTTGGGCAATCTATGGAGTTGTAGGTTTGGCGCTAGCTTATTTTTCGTACAGATATAGACTTCCTTTGTCTTTAAGAAGTTGCTTTTATCCTTTATTGAAAGACAGAATAAAAGGCAGATGGGGTAACGTCATCGATGTTTTTGCTTTATGCAGTACTTTTTTTGGTATCACCACCACTTTAGGGTTTGGTGTAGTGCAGATCAATTCAGGACTGGTTACCCTAAATATATTGCCTGATAACAGTTTTCTTTATCAGGTTCTTATCGTTGCTGTTTTGGTCTCACTGGCTATATTTTCAGCGGTCAGCGGTTTGGATAAAGGGGTGAGAATATTAAGCAACATAAATATTACCGCTGTCGTAATACTGCTTCTATTTGTACTTTTTTTAGGTCCTACGGTTTATCTGATCGGGAGCTTTACTGAAGGTATCGGGACGTATATCAATAGTTTTTTTACGCTCACATTCAATACTCACGTCTATGAAGAAGGAACCCAGACATGGTTTTATGACTGGACGATTCTATATTGGGCATGGTGGATCTCCTGGTCTCCGTATGTAGGATTGTTTATAGCGAGAATTTCAAAAGGACGTACAATCAGGGAATTTGTAGCCGCAGTGCTGATTTTACCTACTTTATTTAATTTTATCTGGATGTCTGTATTTGGCAACAGTGCGATTTGGTTTGATATGAATGTTGCCGATGGTTTTTTAAGCCAGATGGCTAACGATCCGGACGGACTGATGTTTCAGTTTCTGGAGTATCTTCCATTTACAAAATTTATTAGTTTTCTAGTTATTGGTATCATTATCATCTTCTTTGTTACCTCTGCTGATAGTGGTATTTTTGTGATGAACAGTATTGCAACTAAAAATGCTAAAGTTTCGCCACGGTGGCAAACGATAGGATGGGGAACACTTCTCGCTGTTTTGGCACTGATACTGCTCAATGCTGGAGGATTGGCTGCACTCCAAAGTATGACCTTGATTACAGCACTTCCTTTCTCAATAATCATGCTTCTGTTCCTCGTTAGTCTAACAAAAGGTTTAATGGTTGACAAAAATTATTATGACAAAGATTTTTCATCCACGACCGTTCCCTGGTCGGGAGAGCAGTGGAAAGATAGGCTAAGGCAGATCGCTTCCTTTAATGATGCAGCTTCTACCCATAGATACATAGAAACGACGGCTAAGCAGGCGTTTGGTGAACTTCTGTCTGAGTTTGCTGTTAATGGGATAGATGCAAAATTGAATTATGGAGAAAACCCAGAAAGAATCGAAATAGAAATCAGATATGATCTGATCAACAATTTTATTTATGGCGTTAGAAGCGAATCAAAAATAGTGTCTGAATATCTGCTGAATGAAGACAATCTACCTGACGCAGAAGAGAATCTCGTTTATTTCCCCAAATCTTATTTTGGTGACAACAGGGATGGATATGACGTGAAGCTGTTCACAAAAAACGAATTAATATCGGATGTTTTAAAACATTATGACCGATTCATCAATATTATATCGGAAGAGAAAAATACAATGTTTATCAGTAGTGATTCAAATCATCGGTTTAAATAACTGGAATCTTTATTAATTGGCATCCGTATTCATAATTAATACACTCTTCTCTTTCAGTCTTTTCTGCAGCCAGTTTTTAAGTTGTGTTTGATCGATCTTATCCCCTGTATACAATAGGGTAAACTGTAGTCTTGCGCTATCAGTCAGTGGGTAAAGTTCAGTTTTTCCATAAGTGACGTTTTGCATCGATGGATACAGGATTTTAATTTCCTGAAGAAGAGTGGAGTCGGAAATTTTATAACTATTAAGCTCTTGTCTGAGTTGTGCAATAGTCAGGTCTTTCTCAGAAATGCTTCGGTCTGTTTTACTGATTTCACTTAGAATTTCAGATTTAATATCTGTTCCGTCTTGTCTAACATTAAGCTTCGTATCGTATAGTCCGTAATCTGCAAGTATTTTATTATAGGATAAAATTTCATCTGCGGTGATCTTTTCGTTGAGAAAAGCAATATCAATAATTTTAGGTGAGGCGTTATAATTAATTTTTTTATAAATAACGGTAAAGCCTTTATTTTCAAATTCCTTATGTACAAATTCCTCTGCGGTCTTTGTAAATGTTTTTTCATTAAAAAGATTGTAAGCTAAATAAAAGCTTGGAATGATCATCACTAAAATCAATACTGAAATACCGTATTTAATTCTTTTCTCATATTTGTTATCAATAATAGATGAAGGATATTGAAGGAATTTAACAACAAAAAAAGTAGCAATGCAGATAAAAAAACAATTAATACTGTATAGGTAAAATGCACCGAAAAAATAGGAAAAATTGAATGTTGCCAATCCAAAGCCGGCAGTACACAATGGTGGCATTAATGCAGTCGCTATCGCCACACCCGGAATGGGATTTCCTTTTTCGACTCTGGTAATTGCTATAACTCCCACTAAGCCGCCAAAAAAAGCTATTAGGACATCGTAGATATTTGGAGCTGTCCTTGCAAGCAACTCTGACTGTACATCTTTGAAAGGGCTTACATAAAAGTAGATGGCAGAAACCGTCAAGCTTACAAATGTTGCGATCAGTAAATTTTTAAATGATTTTTTCAGCAACGGAAAATTATAGGTGCCCAAAGCAAAACCTGCTCCTACGATGGGTCCCATTAATGGTGATATCAACATGGCTCCGATGATTACCGCAGTTGAGTTTACATTTAATCCGACAGATGCGATAATAATGGCACAGGCAAGAATCCAAAGATTGGATCCCCGGAAAGAAATATTGGCTGTTACGTTTTCCAGTACTTTGTCTTTTCTTTCTTCACCATTATGAAGATTGATAAAATTGAAAATATTATTGATCATTTGTGTTTGTATTATTTATTTGAGAATTTCTGCTTAAAATTATGTATCCTATAATTCCACCTATAATGGAGGCAACGAAAATACCGATTTTAGCCTGAGTCTGATACTCTTCATGAGAAAAAGCAAGGGAGGTGATAAACAGTGACATGGTAAATCCAATCGATGCCAAAAAGCCTAGCCCGAGAAGATTTTTAAAGTTCATTCCTTCAGGTACTGTCGCAATTTTAAGTTTTATAAATAAGTAGCTGAATCCAACTACTCCTAAAACTTTTCCAGCTACGAGTCCGAGAGCCGTACCTAAGGCGATATTATTGTTGAACAGACTTTCAAAATCTATATTTAACGATACTCCTGCGTTGGCAATCGCAAAAATTGGAATGATGAGAAATGATACTGCGGGATGCATGGCATGCTCAAGTCTTTGCAGGGGTGGAGTAGCTTCCAATGTTGCCTCATTCATTTTTTCTAAGACATGAAGCTGTTCGTTCGTTAGGGTGGGAGTATTTTCGGTAGGGTCAATATTTTTAAACCTTTGCAGATATACATTGATTTTTGAGATAAAGATGTTTTCTTTTATTTTAACATCTGCAGGAATAGTGAAGGCTGCAAGAACCGCAGCGATCGTTGCGTGAACTCCTGATAAAAGAAAAGTTGTCCATACTCCGCAAATTCCTAAAACCGCATAAAATAATATAGCGCGGACTCCCAGACGGTTTCCTAAATACATGATTGCAAGAATCAATAATCCTACAATCAGGTAAAGCATATTGATGTCTGAAGTGTAGAAGAATGCAATAACCAGTACAGCACCCAAATCATCCACAATGGCAAGAGCAGTCAAAAATACTTTCAAAGCGAGAGGAATTCTGTTACCTAATAAATACAAAACTCCTAAAGCAAATGCTATATCTGTTGCCATGGGTATTCCCCATCCTTTATGAGGTTCACCGGACGGATTGCACAGTAAATAAATTAGTGCAGGCATAACCATTCCTCCAACAGCTGCGACAATCGGAAGAAGCGCTTTTCTAACATCAGATAATTCGCCGCCAATAATTTCTCTTTTCAGTTCAAGACCTACTACGAAAAAGAAGATGGACATCAAACCATCGTTAATCCAATGGTGAATATTATACTCGAAATAAGTCTCATTGTTCCAGCGGAATCCAAACGACTGTTCTAAAATTTCATGATAGGAATGAGAAAGCGATGTATTTGCTAAGATTAATGCAATAACAACGCTGATACCAAGTAATAATCCTCCTGACTTTTCCTGTTGTATGAAACGTTGCATAGGTTGAACGATTTTGTCAATAGGTTTTTTAGCATAGTTATTGTCCATAGAAAATTATTTGACTGCAAATTTACGAAATCTAAGTAAGAATAGAGTTTTACTGTGGTCTAAGTGAAAAGTAAATTTTTGTTCTTGTTCTTTAATCTAAAATCTTCTTTTTTTTAAAAATAAATTTTTATTATTACATCATATTAATCAAACCACCTATAGAATGTCATCAAAAAAACTTGGAGAATGGTCTGCAACTGCCATCTGCGGAAATGATATTACCTCTTCGTGCTTATATGTTTCTGCACTTGCTATTGTAGCTGCTGGACAGTATGCATGGATAGCCCTTTTACTTGTAGCAGCTGTCCTGTATTTATTCCGTAAAATCTATGGTGAAGTCGTTGGGGCATTACCCTTGAATGGAGGAGCCTATAATGTATTGCTTAACACAACAACTAAAAGTAATGCTTCTATTGCAGCTTGTCTAACAATATTATCATATATGGCTACTGCTGTTATTTCCTCTAGTGAAGCGATGCATTACCTTCATCACATTTTCCCTCACTTTAATGTTAATATTGCAACGTTTTTACTGCTTGTGTTATTTTTGGGATTGACGATTCAGGGAATTTCTGAAAGCGCGGTAGTTGCTCTGATAATTTTTATTTTTCACCTTACGACAATGATGCTTTTAATTGGATCATGTATTTATTTTGTGAGCAACAATGGATTATCCATTATGATTAATAATTTTCATCTGCCTACTAAGAATGGCAGTATTTTAACAGCCATCTTTTTTGGATTTTCAGCAGCAATGCTGGGAATATCAGGTTTTGAAAGTTCTTCAAATTTTGTGGAAGAACAGAAGAGAGGTGTTTTTGCAAAGACATTGCGAAATATGTGGGTTGCGGTTTCAATCCTTAATCCACTAATAGCATTTCTTGTGATCTGTATTATTCCAGTTTCGGCAGTTGAATCTCATCAAAATTCATTTTTGAGTTACGTTGGCACATTAACAGGAGGGAAGTGGCTGTCGACAATTATTTCCATCAATGCAGTTTCCGTACTCAGCGGTGCTGTTTTGACTTCGTTTGTAGGAGTTAATGGCCTAATTAAGAGAATGACTTTAGATCGAATACTTCCGAATTATTTTTTAAAAGAAAATAAAAGAGGAAGTACATACAGAATTTTAATTTTATTTTTTCTCCTATGCTGTTCTGTTCTTTTGGTCACCCGCGGGGAGTTGGGACCTTTAGCTGCAGTTTATGCATTATCGTTTCTAACAGTAATGGCTTCTTTCGCGATCGGAAACATACTTTTAAAATTACGCCGTTCTAGATTGCCTAGGCCAGAAAATGCCAGACCGTGTGCTGTTATTATAGCACTCTTTGCAATAATGCTTGCATTATACGGAACGGTTCAGGCAAAACCTCAATATTTACTGACATTCCTTCAATATTTTATACCTTCAGTTCTCATTATTTTGGCAATGCTGATGAGAAATGATATTATGCATTTTATCATAAATGTAATGCAGTCTCTCTCAAAAGGATATAAGAAATATACGGTTGTACGTCAACGTGAGCTTAATCAAAACTTGAAAAAACTTTATGAACAGAATTTTGTCTTTTTCTCAAAAGGTGATGATATAGCAACATTAAACAAAGTGATGATGTACCTTCATGAAAATGAAGTGACCAACAGAATAAAAATTGTTACTGTTCTGGATAAAGCAGCACACCCTGACCCGAAGTTTCTTACAGACTTCGATACATTAGACAGGGCATATCCTGATGTTGATATGGAATATGTGACAATTATAGGCGAATTTACTCCTGAACTTGTTGAAAAGCTAAGCAATGATTGGAATATTCCTAAAAATTTCATGTTTATCAGCAGTCCTGGCGAGAAATTCAGTTATCGTGTTGATGAATTAGGTGGAGTAAGGTTGATACTCTGATTTAAATAGAGAACGCTTAAGATGTTAAATTATGTTGGCATTCAATAATTAAATTTTATCTTTAAAGAATAAACTCTTAGGTGAAGATTGTGCTACCAGAAGCAGCAATCTTTATTGATAAACTCAACTCAAAAAAAGATAAACTGGCTGATTTGATTAAGAAATTTAAATACGATCTAATATGGATATAAGACGAATTGAGAAAATTTTATTAGGTACATTTCTGATGACCATCGTTTTATTTTTAATGGAAATTAATTTGTATAGTGCAGGAGATTATACTACGAGCAAATTAAACGAAATATTATTTTGGTCATTTATACGAGGTCTTGTAATTTCTGCTGGTGTGAATATCGGAAACCAATATTTTGCCAAATTAAAGGATAAGTAGTGAATTAGTTTCAAATTTTTTCGATTTATATTACTATGTTATTTTCCAAAACTAACAAGTAATCACATAAAGATTTTTTTCTGATGAGATTAATTAAATAATAAGAAGGACGCCAACGGCGTCCTTCAAAGATTAAATTAGGGCTGAATCTCATAAAGAAGTTCGCCACACATTGTTTCGGAACCGACAGCTCTTAATTGAACAGAGGGATCTGCGCTCCATGTACAAACATTTGCCGTAGCAAATGTACTGCAGTCTTTGTCTGCATTGATACATTCAAACTGACCTTCACCGTGGTTGACAAGACGGTATCCGGCTTCGATGGCTTGTTTGCTTTCTTTAACCATTTTGGTAGCAAACGCTGAACCTGTGCCCATTAATACCAGAACTACAGGAAAAATTAACTTTTTCATAATAAAAAGGATTTGAATTGGTGCCTACTCTTGGTAAAGGTTTTCGGCTTCCCCTTATTTTAAATGCCTTAACAAAGGCTTTGTTAATTGGTACTGAATAAGATGATTTCCGGCGATGGCATACAGAAACTGATCGGTTACTATAATATCACTGACTTTATTTTCTCCGCGGTTTTCCATGTAGAGACTGCCTATGTACAGTTTTGAATCTGTTTTATAAACATCTACCACTTTAGAATTTTTCCATCGTTTTGCAGATTCATATCTTCCTTTCAAAAAGGATTGATTAAAAAGCAGTTTTCTGTATACTGTAGAAAATCCATTTACTTTTAAAGGAGGCTTTTCCATTTTGTACTTCCCATCCGGAAGTTTCACCGATTTAACGTGTGCGGTGCTTACAGTATCAATGGTATTTAAACGGTGCTTTACCTTAAAAGTAGAATCTGCGACAATAAACTGATTTCTGTAACGGTATGTATAAACTATATCTCCATTTGCCCTGTCCACATTAAGAACACCATCGTTATCGAAAACTCCATCAGACTGTTTCTGTAGAAAATCTGCGTGTAGTTGTACTTTGTTATTATCATTATCAGGGTGCAGAGAAGCGATGATTAAATCTTTTGTTCTGCTGCTTTGGGTTCTTAATATAAATGAATTATTTTCATTGATCACAGCCAACTGAGAAAAGTAAGCATCATTTTGACTAACAGTCTCAGGCTTTGAATGATTTAATAATCCACTCTTTATCATAGCAACTGTTCCGTCGAAAATGTAATAGTGAGATCCAAGAACTTTTGTTTCCAGTTTTCTGTAAGGAAGTTCATTAATATCCAGTTCGATATTCATTTTCTTCTTTATGACCATTGCAGAATCCAATACAAGAATTTGCTGAGGAAATTTTATATTTCCTAAATAAACATTTTTATTATCTGCTCCTGCAAAATAATAATAAGAGTTATCCAACAATGTATTCTGCTTTTCTACAATAGGATGCATTAAATATCTTCTTGTGAAATTATTATCCTCTTTAATAATGTTTTCTGAGCTGAGAAATAAAAAAATAACAGCCAAACAACTTAGAATATTTGATAACAATAATAAAGCTGCAGTACTCAATTTAGAATAACCTGAAGTTCTTTCGCTTATAAAAACTGCTATAGTACCTATAATTACACAAAATAGGTTGAAGAATAAATGCTCTGTCCAGCCTAAACTTTCCAATATACCACCACATGAACAGGGAACAAAATCACTATAATTCAGAATTAAGAAGATGTAAATTGTAAATGCGGACATTATCGCTGTTGATCCATATAAACCAATTGTTCTTAATTTTTTAATGGAAACAAAAATGACGATAACAACTTCAACAAGAATTACTCCGTAGGAAATTACTCCAGCATATGCGCTTAGAAGAGGTGATTGCCCTATCTGAACCTGAAAATTATCAAAGTCCATAATTTTGCTTACCGAAGCATAGCAAAATAACAGGATGAAAAAGTAGCTTGTAAATTCTACGAATTTTAATTTGAAGGTATTCATTATTATTTGTTTTATCCGTTTTTTACTAAAATCCATTTTACTTTCTTACCACAGTATTCAGGCATCAATTTTCCTTCAGATACAAAGACTGTTGTGGAAATAGATCCAACTGTTTCATATTCGCCACTTACTGTGCAAATTTGCCCAGATTCAAGAATCACTTTTTCTTTTGCAGAACTCACCTTAACTGATTTTTTTAAATAAAACAGTATTTTACTGTGCACTATCACTGGATACTCTCCAATGTTGCTTGTCTCTTCTCGGCTCATCATCATCTCCAGTATCAAGATTGTCTAAATCAGAAATATCAGGATTTGATGATTCGGTTCTTGCCGAAGCTGAATTGTTGTCGTAATTTTTTACTTCATTTATGATCTTTGTTTCCTGAGTTTCAGATTCGAGATCGGATGATCGCTCGCATGAGATCATTAGGAAGGCAGATAATAAACTAAAAATTGAGATATACTTTTTCATGATGTTTTAAGTGATTGTTAAAAAGTTATCCCGGCCAGGTTGTTTAGAATTCTGATTCGAAATTAGGATGATCAGCCGTTGTTAGAAAGGAAATGGTGGAGTGATGGATCCTACTTTAGGGAATAATTGATCTATTACTCCCATTAAATTGTTGTTTAATTTATTGCGTATCAGTACTTTGTTTTGGTTTTATCTTTTAGAGGTACATATCCATATTTTAGTGCGATATTTTAGTTAATTTTGGCTTAACCAATGTCACATGAGAACTAATAATGCCTACTTTTTAATACTTTTTATTTTTTTTGTTGGTTTTTTTCAAAGTCAAGAAAAACAAAATTCATATAAGAAGCTTTCGTCTCTTTTCAACTCGTATCAAGAAAATGATGAAAGGGCATTGGTATTTGTTAAAATGTATATTGAAAAGGCTAAGTCAGAGAAAAATTATTTAAAGCTAATTGCTGGATATGAAGAAGCTATATATTATAGCAATACTTCACAGCGAAAATTAATATACTCCGACAGTGCAATCGTTACAGCATTAAAATCTAAAAATAAAGACCAGATATCCAGGGCCTATCTTGGTAAAGGGATTGTATACTATTACAACAGTAGAAATTTTAAAAAAGCACTGGAGAACTATCTGATTGCTTTTAAATATTCAAAAAATTCTGAAGATCAGTATTTAACAAATAAGGTTATTTATCATCTTGGAGTAGTAAAGTGTTATTTAGGTTATTATGACGAAGCGAGCCAACATTTTATACAGACCGCAAATTTTTTCCAGAGAAATATGAATGCTGATCATGTTCATGAAAATATTAAATTAAATAATGAGTCGGGATATTTAAATAGTATTTATCGTCTAAGCAAAGCATACGCAAATATCGGGATGCATAAAAAAGAAGATTCGTTGATTGACCTAGGTTTAAGTCTTTTGGATAATAAAGATCAGCATTCGATTGAATATGCATACTTTCAGAAAGGTCGGGGTATCCAACTTATTCGCCAAAAAAAGACAAAGGAAGCTTTAAAGCATCTCATTTTTTCAAGGGATATTCTCCTTAAAAATAATGATTTTGCTTCACTGGCAACCGTTAATTTTTATTTAGGAAAACTATATTGGATTAATAATAATAGAAAACAATCGCTTTCCTATTTTAGAAAGGTCGATTCTATTGTAAATAAATACAAATTTATAACGCCGGAAATTAGGGGCAGCTATGAATTTCTCATCAATGATGCCAAAGAGCAGCATAATGATTCTGTTCAGCTCTATTACACCAATCAGCTTTTACGGGCAGATTCGATCATTGCTAAAGATTTTGCTAAGCTATCGACAAAAATAAAATATGAGTACGATACGGATCGGCTTAATGAGGAAAAAGGACAGCTTATAAAAAAGCATAAAAAATGGAAAATTCTATTTGCTGTTCTAATAACTTTATCAGTATTTCTTATTATATTTTTAGTGTACAGATCTCGCAAAAAAGAAGCGCTTTTGACTCAGCAATATAATATTTTGATAGAAAAAATGACCATTGGTCAGATAAAAGAATCAGAAGAAGTATCAAAACCTGTTAAAGAGCACGTAAAAAGTCTGTATACTCCTGAACAAATTAATGATGTAGTACAAAATCTAAAAGTCTTTGAAGACAAGAAACAGTATCTTAAGAAAAATATTAAACTTCCAGAGGTTGCAACATTGATAGGTTCTAACCGTACCACACTTTCTTTTGTACTAAATGAACATCTAGATGTCACATTTCCCGAATATTTAAAGAAATTAAGGATAAATTATATTACAGCATTTATGTTGGAAGATAAGAGGAATTTAAATTATAAGATAGATACCCTCGCTGAGATGTGCGGAATTTCCACAAGGCAGATGTTTTCAACTCATTTTCTCGAAGTAACAGGAATGAGACCAACAGATTTTATTAGAAAGAGACTTGAAGAGTTGGATAATCAATAGGTAGAGTAATATTATTTTAATAGAGCTCTTATAATCTAAACGACAATTATGTAGATCAACTCGTGGAAAGCTGTGCAAATATTGCTTACAATTTCAATTATCTTCTTTATCAAACAAAGACATTTGTCTTGTTTGTTTTTTTGGAAAAGTACCTCAATAGTTTATGAATAGATATATCTTGATATTATAAGCGAATTTTACGGTACTAAAAGTATTACCGTATGAAAGAACAAAACATCAGATTGCAGATAGGCAATTTGTGGAATGGCTTAATGGAATCAGTAGACCACATAAACAGAGGACAGGCTGATATTATTTTACGCTCGGAAGAAATCCTGATGGAAACCGATACTGCGATTCGAGAGCTAAAAAAAATTGTAAATCATCATAAATTTGAAGATTGGGCTGAAGAAATACATTTTTTTAAGAATACGAAACCTCAGTTTGTTGCTATTTATATTTATTATTCAAAAATTCTTTTAATAGAAGCTTCAAGACCTTTTGCTGATGCAGCTGCTCTTCTATCATATTATGAAAATGAGCGGATCAACTTACTGTTTTTCTACAATGAAAACAAAGACTTTATCAATTACTATCGTAGGAAATCAACATTTTTGGATAAGAAATACTTTGTTCGGTTTAAATTTGATTTTAAGTTGAAGTTAAGCCCGGAACTATACAGTTACGATTTGGATTTCTCTACTTCGCATGATCATATTGTCGCACAAATTATTGCTAACGATCTTCTTGAGCAATATTTATCAGATAAAATTAATTTAGAAAGCAAGGCAGGAAGTTCTCTTACTGAAGTAAAGAAGTTAGAATGGACAGCTTCAAAAGTTGCCTTGACCGAATTGCTGTACGCTTTACACCAAAGTAATAGTTTTAATGCAGGCCAAGCAGAATTGTCTGAAATTTTCAGGTGGGCCGAAAAGGCTTTTAATATTAGTTTGGGTAATTATCATAAGACTTTAGGCGAAATCAGAATTAGAAAAACTGAGCGTTCAAAGTTTCTTAATTTACTTCAGCAAAATCTTAATCAACACTTGGATGATTTGGATATGTAGATGTTTTTCCTTTCGGTAGTACGAAAAACTACCGAAAAGTTTATAAGTATAAGTCATCAATTAATTTTTTACAATTTACAGTGAAAATGTGGGTTTCAAAGTGCTGTATAAGCTTGAAAAGTCTTAATAAAATTAGCAAATATTAAAATTTATATTTAAAAAAAATCTTTCGGTAGTACGATAATCTACCGAAAGATATCCCGTGTCATTTTGAAATTTTGTCAAACAAAATAATTTTCAAATTATGGCAATATCAATTATCACCAAAGAAGACCTTCAGCAATTTAAAGCAAAACTGCTGGAAGCAATCGAAAATTTACTAAGAAGAAGTACAACCGAACAAAAATTGTGGCTGCGCACTTCTGAAGTTAAAAAGCTGCTTAATATTTCATCGGGAACATTACAAAACCTAAGAATTAACGGAACTCTTTCTTATAGCAAAATTGGGGGCACGCTCTATTATAATTTTAAGGATATTGAGAAAACTTATGCAAGGTTCTAAAGATTAATCTATAACGAAGACTTATGGAAAAATCAAATAGTATAATCGGCTACTTTGCGAGATTTGTTCAGGACAGCCGGATGTGTCCCACACATATCAGCTTATATGTTGCGCTTTTCCACTTGTGGGAAAAAAGCAGGTTTCAAACGCCATTCTCAATTTCTCGGAAGGATGCAATGGAATTAAGCAGAATTAAATCCTTTGCAACCTATCATAAATGTATTAAAGAAATTCACAATGCAGGTTTTATTGTTTACAGCCCAAATTACAATTCATACAAAGGAAGCTTAGTTGAAATTATTGACTTTGAAACACTTGATAAACAAAAAATAAATATTGAAAAGTATCCTGTATTGATTCCGAATACGGAGGTTGTATTTATTAAACCAGAACTTGATGAGATTGAATTATATTTTAATGAGCGGGATTTGCCTTCAGAAGAAGCGAAGCAATTTTATTCAGCTTATCAATCTAAAGATTGGAAGCTTTGTAACAATTATCCAATGAAAGACTGGAGATCAGCCGCAAGAATGTGGATTTCTAAACTCAAAATTAACACTTAAAGTTAGGACTATGAAGAATGTAAATCTTGAAACACCTTTGTCTCAACTGACGGTTGCGGAGTTCCTGGAAATTTCCAAAAGCTTTTTGTATGAGAAAAAATATGAATACGGATTAAAGGGTTTGGCAAAGATCCTGGGATGTTCAGTGTCAAAAGCTTCCGAAATAAAGTCCTCAGGAATTTTGGATGCTGCCATCATTCAAAGGAAAAATATCATCATCATTGATAAAGAAAAAGCACTGCAGCTTTTCTCCGAGAAATAAGATGTATTACCTAGAACTGATCCAACGGTTTTGGATGTTTAACAAAACTGCAAAAATGAGTCCCACGGAAGTGATGCTGTATTTGTATCTGCTGAAGATTGGTTTTGAAAAGGACCGGTATGATTTTACGATGTCAGATATTGCAATCGCCAGCGAGTTAGGATTAACTCAGAAAACAGTAAAATCCACTAAGGAGAAATTAGAAAAATCAGGTATTATACAATTTCAAACCGCAATTGGTCGTCCCTGTTCTTATAGGCTTCTGTTAAATTATGCTTTAGATTTTAAACCTGATAAGAAAAAAAATAAAAAGGTTGCAAGTAAAGAAAATTTTCAAGTCTTAAAAGTATTGGAAGTACTTCAGGAAAATGGAGTTCCTGATTCTGCAAACAGCGATATTCCATCTTGGGAAGAATTTATTGAATATGCTGAAACATTAGAAAACTATGCCCAGACTCTTGATATAAATATCAGGATAAAATACGATGGCTGGATTCAGAACAATTGGAAAAATGCTCTTGGTCGTCCGATAACCAATTGGAAGGCTACAATGAAAAGCGCTATTCCTTATATGAGGGATGGAAATACTGAAAAATCGATTTCGGTTGATAACATTCCCGATATAACACGCCCTGAAGTTTAATGAATTTATTTAAATAATCAAAAAAATGAAAGATAAAGCTACAATCATATCCGATCTGAGACCCGGACAAAAAGTAAATATCAATGGAATACTGGCAGAATATAAAGGCATTGAAAAAGTACGGATTCCAAATTTTGGAAAGGCTGAAAAGAGAGTTTTTAAAGAGCTAGAAGTAAATAATTTCAAATATTATAACCTTTCTGATGGTTCAAAGACACTTAAGAGCGAAAAAATCAAATTAATCAAATAACCTCTGATCACTTCTGATATTATGAGTTTTGATGATAAAGATTTACGGTTGATCCGAAAGAACTTTGAAAACAAAAAAGAAGTTAGTCCCGAAAAAATAAGGGTGGGAAACCATTTTGTGGATGATTTTATTTTTGATGATTCTGAGGCTGCTGACATTCCGATTAATGCCCTTCGTGTCATTTTTAATATGATTTCAATCATCAGCAGTGAGCAATTCAGACCGGAAGACCGCCCAAAACAGCTGACTCTTTTTGATGAAGAATTTGAAACCAGCAACAATATTTTTGCATCCATTAAAATACGGAATAGTAAGATTTCACCGAGTGGTTCTACTAAGCAGGTCATTGATGCCTATGAATTTTTGGCCCGATTTAAAATGGGTTGGTATAAGTCTTTAAATGCCAAGGGAAAAGAGATAAAGACCTTTGGAGGTCTGATTTCCACACCTAGTTACGATAAAAGAGGTTACACCACTTTTTTAGTAAGCAGCTATTGGCTTAAAAAGCTTGTGGTCATTCCGGAGTATAATTATGTCCTATACAATTTGGTATATAATGTCAGGAATAACAAACATATCATATTTGCAATGTGGCTTGCAAAACTGCCGGAAACGGGAACTTCCCTTAAGCTCGCCACACTGAATAAGAAGTTTGGTCTTAACTATAAAACAGCAAACGATTTCTGTTTCAAATTTCTAAAACAGGTGAGGATCAGCCTTGACAAATATAATAACCTGTCTTTCAATTATAAGTACAAGGAAGATCTTATCTTAATTATTCCATCAAAAACAAATTATATTTCTGAAATGGAAGTTTTAGTATATCCCAATAAACTTACAGAAGTTAACAAAAGACTAAGTTATTTTCGGAAAAGATTTGGACTTCAGGAAAATGAAATGAAGCAATTTTTTCATCAATACCGAAACATCCCGCAAACCCGGCTGTTAATTGAGAAAGCCTTCAAGAGATTTATAAAAAATTGCAGATTCAAAAGGATAAAATCAACCCTCATTCAAGGGATGGAATTTTTAAAGGAAATTCAAAAACTTTTAATAGAGGTTTACCGGGAGACAAGAGCCGGAAAAATGCTTCCCAATAGTTATCCAATAATATTGTAAAGTCGGAATTGCGCTCATTCGGAATTCGGAATTGCGGTCGTTGAAGTTAAAAGTATCTTAAAATATACTATTTTCAGAAGTTGTTTTCGGAATTGAACTCATTTCAAAATTGTGCAGGAATTCTAAACTGTAGATAAGAGCTCAAAATTGTCAGTAAGTGCAGGACTTTGTAGACAGTGAGAAAAAGTGATTTCGGAATTACGCTCATCCTTATATGATGTTTTATTCGGAATTGCGCTCATTCCAGTTTCGGAATTCCGCTGATTCCAAATTCGGAATTGCACTCATTCCAAAAGTGAACCATAGTCTTTATACATCGTACATCCGCGCAATTACTAAAAGTATAATAAAAGAAATTAAAAAGTTTTTTTTATTTAAAAGGAAAATGTGGATAAAAAATTTGCTTTAAAAAGAAAAAAAATGAATTGTGAAGAAGCCAGACAAAACATCATGATCAAAGATGTACTTGAACACTATAATTTGTTTCCTTCGAAAGAAAACAGAAAAACAGCATTTTACTTTGCGCTCGACAGGGATGAAAAAACACCAAGTTTGTCTGTAGATTTTGTAAAAAACAGAGCTTTTGATTTTGGCACCGGTAAAAGTTATGATGTCATTTCGATTGTCCAGCAGATAAATCAATGCTCAGTTTCCGATGCTTTAAAATATTTAGAAAAGTATGAGTTTTCAAGTTGTGATAAAATGCGGAATTTGATAGCGGATGAAGAAATGCAATATAAAATTCTAAAAGTGAACAATATCCAACATTTTGCATTAATTGACTATTTAGAATCAAGAAAAGTGAGTGCACAAAAGCACTTGGTTAAAGAGATAAATTATGAGACGAATGGAAAGAGGTTTTTTGGGTTGGGATTCTTTAATGATTCTGGTGGAGTGGAGATCCGTAATAAATATTCAAAGATTTGCCTTGGTAAAAAAGATGTCACATTAATCAAAAATCAACAGAACACGTTTAATGAAATTGCTGTATTCGAAGGTTTTTTCGATTATCTGACGTTTAAAAATATAAGTAGGGAGCAGAATTTAGATTTTCTGATCCTAAATTCTACTTCTATGCTGTTCAAGGTTGAGAAAGAATTAAAAAAGTACCGGAAGATTTCTTTATTTTTAGATAATGATGCTAATGGCCAGCTTGTTAAGTCTAAAATTGCAAATCAGTATAATAATGTGGAGGATTGCTCCCATATTTACCTTGGCTACAAGGATTTGAGTGAATGGTACTGTAGGGATTGACAAAAGGCTAATAAGTAAATAATAATATTTAACTAAAATAAATATTGTTTAAGACGAAGTCACATTTTTATTACTGTCTTATTTAATTCTGAATAGGATGCGCCATCTATAGGAATTTTATTAAATACAATTGCTGTTAGCTAATTTTAAAAGTTGTTTTATGTAATTTGTTTCTTTTTGCATCGTTTTTTTTTGTTACGTAAAGCAAAATTAATCAATGCTTAAGTCTTATATTTTACGTCATGTTTTGTCGTACTCCAATGATACATTTGTTTCAGAAAAAAATTAAAAATTATGGATAAAGTAACCCAACAAAGAATCGAAAAACTTCACCCTTTTGTAAGAGAAGAGGTAAAACAAATTATTAAAGAATGCGATGAAGAATTAACAGGAAAAGCCAAGATCAGGATAACCCAGGGATTGCGAAGTTTTGAGGAACAGGAAAAACTGTATGCTATCGGAAGAGTGACTTCAGGAAAAAAAGTAACCAATGCAAAGGCAGGGCAAAGCATCCACAACTACGGTTTGGCGGTTGATATGTGCTTAATTATTGACGGAAAAACCGCAAACTGGGACACTGCAAAAGATTGGGACAACGACAAGATTGCCGACTGGTACGAATGCGTGAAAATTTTCGCAGAACACGGTTGGGACTGGGGTGGAAACTGGAAAACATTCAAAGACCTTCCTCATTTTGAGAAGAAGAATTTTCCGACTAAAAAGGGTTTGGCAAAAACGAGTTGGAGAGCGCTTTCTAAGCTGAAAAAGGATAAGGATGGATATGTAATATTTGAAAAATAATTTATCATAATTTATTTAATACGTCAAGTTCTGTCGCTTTCCGCTCCTATCTTTACTTTACCAAAATAACAGTAGAAAAATGAAAAAAACAACCCTACTTTCTTTAGATGGAGGCGGAATAAGAGGCATTATCACCTGTATTGTTCTACGCTACATAGAAGAGCAACTGCAGTTTCACGATACACCGAGTGCAAAGCTTGGAGATTATTTTGATTTGGTTGCGGGAAGCAGTACGGGAGCATTGATAGCAGCGATTATTTTGTGTCCCGACGAACATAGAAAAGCAAAATATTCTATACAGAAAGGTTTGGAATTGTATTCTGAAAAAGGAGGAGATATATTTCAGGTTTCCTTTTGGGAAAAATTGGTAAATCCTTTTGGATTGCTGAATGAAAAAATTTGTCAGGAAGCTTTAGAAAAAAACCTGAATGATTTTTTTGGAAAGCTAGAGTTAAAAGAATTAATTAAACCATGCTTAATAACAAGCTATGACATAGAAAACCGAAGAGCAAAATTGTTCAACTCATGGAAAGCCAGCTTAAACACAGATAATTTTTACGTAAAAGATGTTTGCAGAGCGACTTCAGCTGCTCCGACTTATTTTACTCCTGTTCAGATTAAATCAATGTACGGACAAATTTTCAGTTTAATTGATGGCGGAATGTTTGCCAATAATCCTGCACTTTGCGCTTATGCGGAAGCCAGAAAAATCCCTTTTGCCGAAGTTTTAAAAAATCATCAGAAAGCCAATCATCCCACTGTAAATGATATGATTATCATTTCGATCGGAACCGGGCTTGAATCTAAAAGTTATTCATTTAAAAAGATGGAAAAAGCAGGGAAAATTGGTTGGGTAACTCCGATTATAGACATTTTGATGTCTGCCAATGCAGAAACGGTAGATTATCAGCTATGTCAAATGTTTCAGACTCTAGGAACAAGAAATCAGAAGAATTATTACAGAATAAATCCGTCTTTAAAGAATGCTTCTCCAGCAATGGATAATGTAAGAAGATCAAATATTGAAAATCTTATTCAGGCTGGATTAAGCTATATTGATGACAACAGAGAAACTTTGAATCAAATTGTGCAGAAATTAATTAAGAATAGAATATAAGCTTTTCAACTTATAAACAATCAATATAAGCTATTTTGATTATACTAAAATAAATTATAAACTGCTTAAAAACACGTCGAGTTTTGTCGTTATCCAATTTTACTTTTGTACTATAAACAAAGACACAAAAACATAGTCCTCAAACTTTTAAACACTATATCATTCAACATTTCTGTATGCTGAACAGCAAGAATAATATTCAAAAACAACCAAAATTTTTAAAACACAAAACATGGAAACACCAAATCACAATTTCGATACAATCAACAATCACAATCTCTACACCATTAGTTGGAGCGGTATTGAAGATATAGAAGTAGATAATGAAAACTATTTTAATGATATTGAAAACTTCTTGAGGGAAGAGTTTGAATGCAATGCTTTACGACAGAATTTTACAAATAAATACACAATAAAAATTTAAAATACGTCAACTTCTGTCGCTCCTCCATAGTACTTTTGAAGTATCAATAAAAACGCAAAACAATCATAGATTTTTACTGACAGATTTCTGAATTAGGCTTGTGAAAAGTCCGAATAGCCAGAAATATGTCTTAAACCCAACAGTTAAAAAGTACAATATGACTTTCCTTATCAAAGAGAAAGGTGGATATCTTTTGCCGGAAACCACCTAAAAAAATAAGGCTAAAACCTGAAGTAGCCCTAATAAAAAGAGCCTTCAAATCTTAACCTTTATAAAATCAAACAAATTTACAAAAAAAATGTCAGACACTAATAATATTAACGAAAGCGGGAATAACACTACCAATAATACATCGCAGACACTTTTCCGATTCATAAGCATGAGAAACCCTCAGCTTACAGAAACAAAAAAAGAAAATATCGGGTTTATACACAGACCCGGATTAAATAATGCATTTGATCAGGCAGTAAGAAACAGGTCTGGAATTTCTAAACTGAGAGCTCTTGAAAATCAGTGCAGATCATTTTCCTCACCGTTAACTGAAAAAGACCTGGAAAACAGTCAATATGTATCTCTTCTTAAAATTGGAAGAAAAATCACGAAGAAGCAAACTATTTCAGCTGAAGAGCTTGCCAGAACAAAGGAACGCTACTCTTCAGGACAGGTAGAAATAGAAAAGCTTTGGGATAATTTGATTTTTCAAGTAATTACACAAAAAGATTTCTACGCAAAAGAAGCTATTGTGCATATTTTAAAAGCGTTACATATAGGATATGTGCAAACCTTATCTTTAACGGAAGAGCTTGTGAAAATTAATGGGTCAGATTTAATTACTAAAGCATTGGATGCCAAAGTGGTCATGCCTAAAGATCTTTTTGTTGAGGAAGAAGTGGTCGGATCTTCTTTGGCAAGCAGGTCAACAGCATCCGGAACTTCGGATCTTTCGTCAAAAGCATTGGAAAGATTAAAAGTCAATGCAAAAAATGATCTTGTGGTTACCCAAGCTCTTTTAAGAAAAGAACAATTGGAGAAACTGTATACAGAGCTTGAGAAAATTCAAAAATCTTACAACAGTTCCAGTGCAAATGCTTATCAGGCTGCCTATGATCGATATAATGCTAATTATCAGTCTCAAAGAGAAGAATATAACAGGATTTTTTCTGAAATTGAATATTTAACCGAACACAAAGCTTCGGAAGAAGAGTTAAGAAAATTGTACGAGCAGTTAAGAGAACTGGAAGTTCCTGCTTTTGAATTTTCTTATCAAAATGAGATTGATATTTCAGATCTTCAAAGAAAACTTTCTCCGGAATCATTTGAATTGTTCATAAGCATATGTGCTGTTCAGAATGTAAATGAAGATTTCTATTCTAAAATTCCATCCAGTGCAAAAATGGAAGTGGTGTCTGATTCCGAATTAAAAATAGGAACACAGGCGCTTCAAATTGACAACAGTTATCAGACATTTGATAATGTGTTTATGCAAATACAGAATCATAGTTCTGCTGCTATTCAGACAGCTTTAGACAATACGGTATTAGACCAGACACAATATGCGAACTTGGCAGGAGCATTGATTCCTGTGGGAGGATCATTAACAAGAACACATCTTGCATACAACTTATTGGCGGTATGGAGAAGGTCTGCTTTTGTTCCGGATAACGGATTTATTAATTTCTCCTTTGAGGTTCAGGATAATTCTTGGAGTGTTGCCAATGCCAGAATTATATTGGATTCTAATACAGGGCATCACGAAGAAGCATTGGGAAATGTAGATGTTCTAAACGGAATGGTGAGTTTCACAGCGGTAATGGTCAATAAATTCTCATCTGTTTCCAAGATCAGGATTGATATCTACTTCAACAATGGAAGAGAAGCATATCTGGAATTACTTAAAATTCCTAATAATGAAGCTCAATTAGGATTATTAACATTAAAACCCGGAAAAGAAGGACCGAGAGAGGAAGAACCAACAGAAGGAACACCGGTTTCCAGAAAGCTGTTCGGGCTTAAAAGATTGGGGATTGCAGAATATATGAAGGTGGTACAGAGCACCCATGCGTATGTTCCGGGAGATGTCACCCATATTGAGAATATCATGGCGAGAGAGTTTAAGCAGAAATCCACAAGAAGACTCAGAAAAACTGAAATTCAGACGACAGCTTCCAAGTCTACAGAACGTGAAACGCTTACCGATACAACTTCTACAACAAGACACGATATGCAGTCTGAAGTTGCCAATGTTATCATGAAAGATACTACTGCACAGGCTTATGCAAACTGGAGCAAAGATACTGAGCTTTATGGTAGATTTGAAGTCGGAGGAAGTCTTGCAACCCATAATGCAAAGGAAAACAGCGTTCGTCAGGCAATGACCCAGTCACAGGAAATTACCAATAAAGCTACCGATAAGCTTCTTACGAAAATCTCTGAAGAAAGGATCGAAAAGATCATCGAAGAATATGAAGAGAATAATGCTCACGGCTTTGATAACAGAAATGGAGACCGACACGTAGTAGGTGTTTACCGATGGGTAGATATGAAATATAAAAACCAGATCTATAACTATGGGAAACGTACAATGTTTGAGTTTATGATTCCTGAACCTGCAAGATTACACCGTTTGGCTACGGCAGTGGCAAAAGCGGATGTATTAACAGCACCTATCGATCCGCGAAAGGCTCCTGCTCCTTATACAATGGCAAGTCATAAAGAAGCTACGAGACAGCTTTTACAATATTGGGCAGATATTTATGGGGTTACATTGACCGCAGAAATGCCGGGCAAGGAAGTTATTCTTAATGCCAACGGAAGTCCACAGACTGAAGGCGAAGGTGTATTCTTTGATTCAAACCTTGAAATTCCTGATGGTTATAAAGCAACTTCAGCATCTATCGTTTGGGCATACAACAAGCAGAGAAACAGATCAGGATTCTTTCAGGGGAACTATATTTTACCTGCTTATTTATCTTTCGGTAACCTAAAAGGAGGTAGTTATTATAAAGAAACCCGAAACCAGACTCTTAACGGAACAGAAGGTGTAAGCGGATTAAATCTTACAGGAGTATTTAATTACAGAGTTTCCGGAAAGAACATCGGAGGATTTAATATCGCTTTAAAATTCCCTTGTGTTCCAAATGATGCAAACGTCATGGCTTGGCAAACTGAAAACTTCAATGCGATTATCGAAGCCTATAAAGAAGCTTATGAGAAATTTAAAGAAGAACAGGCAAGAATAGATCAAGAACAGAAAGAGAAAGAAGCGGAAGCTAAAGATAAAACAGGTAATTTCTACCGTTATATGGAGAATGATGTCCTGAAGCACAACTGTATTGCTTATCTATTGCAGGATTATTTATCTCCAAATACTATCGGACAAAATTTTACCGACGGAGATAAAATGGAAAACTTTCAGGTATTCTTAAATGAAAATCTTGATAAGTACACTGCTTTAGCAAAATTCATGGAACAGGCTTTCGAATGGAACATTATGAGCTACAGTTTCTACCCTTACTATTGGGCAAATAGAAAACACTGGCAGGAAATGTACATCAGCGAAAGTGTAGATCCGTTATTCAGAAGTTTCTTACAATCCGGTATGGCAAGAGTCATTGTAACGGTAAGACCTGGATTTGAAGATGCGATTCAGTTCTTTTTGAGCACTGGTAAGATCTGGAACGGAGAAGAAGTTCCTGTAATCGGAGATCCGATGTACATGAGTATTGTAGATGAAATGAGAGAACCTGTAGGATTAAAACAAGGTAAACCTTGGATCACAAAGCTTCCTACTACCCTTACGATACTGCAGCAAGATTCTGCAGGTCTGAAAACGGCAACAGCTTTACCATTTAGTCATGAAAATCCTGAAGAGTTTGAGAACCCTGAAGATGTGGTTACCAAATCAGAATTTGCTATTACAGATGCACAATTAAGCTCAGGAAAGCACCGTTTTGTAGAAAACATCGACATTAAGAACGGTAATCTACAGCTTACTACGGATAGCGATCCCCGAAAAGTAATTGCACAGATCTCTATGCAGAGCATCAAAAATAATCTTCCATAAAAGTATAGTCAACTAATTATTAACCTGCTTTAGGCAAGTGGCGGTTGGAAAAAACTAACCGCCATAAGCCAAAAGCTAAAAAATCATAAAAATTATGACTTACGAAGAATATTTAAACGAAATAGAAGATTTTGACGATATCACAAAACAGGAGCTTATCTCTGACTTTCAAAATCTCATTCCATTAGACAACACATCTATGATGCAGCAAATGGGCTACAATGGGTTTCAGGATCTTCTGCAAACTGAAAATAATACAAGTATCATGCAGCTCGGAGAAAGCTTTAGGGGAATGAATAATGTGAGTCCAGTACTAGCCATGGGAGCCATTTCAGGAAGTAGCATATTAGCAAAAGACACTTATTTCATCGACTCAAAATCTATTGACTATAATGGAATTATGGTAATTAATGATGTCGGAACAGATCCTGATGAAATAAAAATTGTAGAAAAAGATTTTTACTATTATCCAAAAAGTAAGAACAAAAAATTTGCGTATCATGTGAAGATTTTTATTTCGACCAGCGCAAAAAAACTAGAAGAAGCATATAAAAATACCTTGGCAGGAGAACATGAATTACTGATTTTTGTAGAAGATAATGTTTCCGACAAAGCAGATTTTATCTATGGTGCAGTAACGGTAGGAAATAAATTAAGAGAAAATCTTCTGTCAACTTATGCAAGTCACGTTACGGAAAATAGTGATCTTATTCGTGAGATTCTAGACTCTTTTGTAATGGAAACTGGATATAACATAGATGAAAAATTTGTAAAAAAGCTTTTGAAAAATGGAAAAGCTGAATATCCTACATTAAAAACAATTTCTGCCATCTACACGATGATTGACTTTATTTCATTCGGGGCATTTGCCGAAGTTTCAAACTATGGTATATGTTTATTATTAGACAAAGCTATAGAATTTCTAAACAAAGGAAAGATAGAAGACCATCGTTGGAATCCAAAGGCACAAAAACCTTTTGACCCTAAGTTTTATCCCATTGTTTTAGAGCAAGAACTGGATAAGTTAGATGACAATGAGCTGAATAAAAAGATAAGAACCATTGTTCAGGATCTTACTAATAGTTTTGAAGTATATGATACTTATTTTAGTAATCTTTTAAATATTTCTTCCGTCTCTCAAAAGAATCACCAAAATTTTTCATTAAATAAAATTGTATATGATGCTTTTAAACAAATTTATTTAAGATGCAAAGAAATTATTAATGATTTAGAAAACATAGATATTTCTGACGTTTTAAAAACAGGGATAAGAGCATGGAATGCTTTTGTTTGTGGAGTGTGGAATTCTCTGGTAGACGCTGTTACGAGTCTTTTAGACATGGTAAAGATGATCATTAACGTTAGTACTTCCAGCAAAGAGTTGATGAAAAATCTATACACGCATTTACCTAGATTAATAGAACGTGTAGAAGAAGGGTTGCAAAGCTTTGAAAAATTAGATCTTTGGCAACTTACACTGCATTTTTTACAAAAAGCAATTACAGCTTCAATAAATATAGATTTCGTTCACTTAGCTTACTTCATAGGTGGATTTCTAGGATTCGTTATATCTTTACTTATTGAGGTAGTTATAGGAATTTTGCTTACAGGAGGAGTGCTTTCAGTAGAAGAAATAATAAGGAGATTAGGACAGGAACTATTTGGTTTTTTTACTAGTTTTGCTAGAGGAGTAAAAAAGGCCTGGCAAAAGAGTGCTAAATTTGTAAGCAAAGCAATAGATGAGTTTATCCGAATTTTAGATGCTTTTATTGATTTCATGAAGCAAGGTAAAGATGAGATAAGAAAAATGATTGATGAAATCTTTGATGCCATTAAACTTTACTCCAAAGAAACGAGAAGCTCTTTGAATATGCAGCTTCCTTTTTTAGGACCGGCAGAGATCGCTTTACAGAAAAGATTGATGAAAGCATTTTATACTGGCTTTAAAGATTTACTTCTAAAATATGTAGATGTAACCAAAGTAATTAAAAAGTGGAATAAGCTTAAACCCATGCGTGAGCTTTCTAAACAAGATATGGAAATGATGCTGGAGTGGAGAAAAAAGTTTTTAGGAGACAGAAAAGCATCAAACGTCGCTACAATGAAACAAAAAGTGAGAGTAAACGGTGAAGTAATTGAATTAGAGTATAAAGCTTTTGCAACTGAAAATGCACCAGGGTTTTGTGGAAATCCTAACAAAGATTACATTGCCAAGCAACTAGGAATCTCTATGGACGAATTAGATTTGCACTACGAGACTTTAGAGAAAGATGGTAAAATGTTACGATTTAAAGACTCGGAACACAAAATTTTTGCGCAAAACGATCACGATTTGGCAACATTAATGGCAAAACATGGCAAAGAAAATGTACAAGTTTTGGAGAATAATTTTAAATCTCTATACGAACCTTGCCCATCTTGCAAAAAGCAAATTATTATACGACAAGAAATGTATAATATTAAAAAATTGAGCGTGGAAGCAGTAAAATCTGATGCAAAAGAATATGTAAAAGGAAATAAACAATTATTAGAATTTTTAAATAAATAGTTATGAGCTATATATACATGCAAAAATTGGCAAATACGCCAAAAATAGGAACACAGAAAATAAGAGGTGTATCTCCATCTGAGATTACAAAAGTGGAAAATAAATTAAATATCAAATTTCCACTAGCTTACAAAGAGTTTTTGTTGCTAGCTGGGGAATATACAGGTGGCTTGCAACTTTTTGATGGGCACAGTACTTTAGATATGTTGTCGCATGACGAAGTATTAGGCTATTTAAAAGAAACTTTAAAAGGAAATAAGCTAAACATAACAAGACCATTTTGGGTAATATCAGAATATGGTAATTTTGACCAATTTACATTCTTTTATCTTGATGAGAACACAGAGAATCCAAATGTTTGGGGAGTAACGTATCGTGGAGATGATGAATATTATATTTATCCGTTAAATAAAACGTTTAGCGAATACATAAGCTCAACCATAGACAAATCTATTCATTTTTCAAAATATGGATATTAATATAAAAGCCGTTAGTTAATAACGGCTTTAAAATAGTTATTTATCGTTTTTTGAAATTTACTTATTGCTATTTTATTCTCACGGCTAATCCTAGTGTTATTAGTAGGCTGCTAGAATTGCATCATCAATTTCTTTTAGGATCGTATCTTTTGTTGTATGCGATGTAGAAAGTTCGATTAATATAGTTATCAAATTATGAATATAATATTGAAATTTACCTAAACTTTGGATGTTTATTTCTCGCTGTTTAGCATGATGAACATACGAGCTTCTGATTCCATACATTTCTTTTAGTAATAAGATAATAAATTTCCGTTCTTCGATATTTTTCGTTACTAATTTTGAAATGTATTTCGTTAAACAGTTCAAAATTGGTTCATTTGAATCCGATAAAATTACTGACTCTAATTGAGTGAACAACTCTATTACTCTTTTATTCAAATTATTTTGATAAATTGCTCTTGCAAATAATTGTATAGAATTGATAATTGTTAAATCCAATTCAGTCAAATTTTCCTTTTCGTCTATTTGCTTAACGATTTCTTACATTTCCTTACTTCAGAAGCTAAAAAACATAATTGCAAAATTGATGATTTGGAATTAAGTGATAACGATAAAATTTATGAAATAGAGTGGTAAGTTTTAAAGGCAACATAATAAAAAAATATGACAAACAAAGCTCTAAAATCTCTACTGGAAAAGTTAAATGCAAACGACAAATCATCTAGCTTATTTTTCCTGAGACCATTAAGTCCCAATGTAGATTTTGCAAAAATTTGGACTGATAAACCAAAAAGTACGGATAGTGTTACTAATTCAGATGGACCAGATAATTTTTATTTAATTAAAAACGATGATAAGAAATATGTTGCAATTGTTTTTGATATGCGAAGAGATTTACATTGGTTTGTTCTTCCAGATTATAGAGGAAAGGGATATTTGACAATGGCAATGAAGGACATTATTATTCCTCATTTATTTTTGAGTAGAGATGAACAACGGATAACAATAAAGGAAAATGATATTGGGAAGGAAAATTTTACAGCTTCCGAAAAAGTTGCAATAAGTTTGGGATTTACAATCTCCGAAGATGGAGAATATTTACTATCACCTACCCCAAATATTATATTTGATGATAACGTAGGAATAGACACCCCATTTTCTTTAGAAAGAATCAATGAGCTTAAAAAACAAATCAATTATTTGGGAAGGTCTCTTTGGGCAATACAAACCGAAGTAGAAATGAATCTTGGAAATACAGATTATTCAGAAGAACTTAAAGATTTGGTTAATCAAATTAGAAATCATACTTGGAAATTGGAAGATTTTTATTGGAGTAAAAAATCATCAGGTATTTAATAATAATCCCATATAGTTATAAAAACGAAAAAGGCAGGAAAAGCATTTCTACCCTATAATCGGAAACGCAACTTTGCTTGAAATAAGATACAACCACTTTAAAAATACACCATCACAATTCCTTAGCCTGCTTTTATAAAATGGTTGTGAAATAGTGTATTTTTTGGATTACCCACATTAGATTGGTATTATCTTTTAAATAGTAACTCAGTTATAAAATACAGACGCTTTATTAAAAGATAAACCCAGCTTTTTAATACCTACGTAAAATTTACTAATATTTGAAAACAACCTACGTAAGTTGTACGTGTGTTGCAATTGCACTTTGATAAAAATTTATAACATCAGAGTTTAACTACATAAAAATACAAGCTTCTTTTAAAACTTATTCTTTATTTTTTCTGTTAATAAGCAATAAATACATAACCGTTTAATGAGCAGTTGTTAAAATATTTTTAACCTGAAAAATTGAATTTATTTTAAGAGCAGATTATGAAAAGTATATCTTGCGGATTAAGAGACCCAAATTAGATCGAAACATCTTATGCTTAGTTGTGATTCTAGACGCCAAAAAAAATAGCTTTCTTTTATACCTAAGTAAAATTTACTAATGCTTTCAAACAACCTACGTAAATTTTACCTAGGTTTCTATAATACTTTTGTAAAAATTTACAAATCCAAAGTAACACCTACATAAAAAATTCAAGCTTCTTTTAAAACTTATTGTTTATTTTTTCTGTTAATAAGCAATAAATACATAACCGTTTAATGAGCAGTTGTTAAAATATTTTTAACCTGAAAAATTGAATTTATTTTAAGAGCAGATTATGAAAAGTATATCTTGCGGATTAAAAGACCCAAATTAGATCGAAACATCTTATGCTTGGTTGTGATTCCAGACGCCAAAAAAAAAATAGCTTTCTTTTATACCTAAGTAAAATTTACCAATGCTTTCAAACAACCTACGTAAATTTTACCTAGGTTTGTATAATACTTTTGTAGAAATTTACAAATCCAAAGTAACACCTACATAAAAAATACACAACTTCTTATTTAAAGTAATTGATTGTCTTTTTCTTAAAAATGCAATAAATATGTAACCAATTAATTATCAGTATTAAATTTAATTTTTTTAATCTCTGAAAAATTAAACTGCTTTTCGTAGCAAGATGTGTCTTTGTACCCACAAATTTTGCCAAATTTCTGAGTCCAAAGACGATCTTGCCTTTTCTGCAAAAAGGAGGAAAAACGGCGGAACTTGTTTTTCTATTTTGAATAAAATCAGGTTTAATATTCCAAATTAGACCAAATTATTCTTTTTCAATCTTTGAAGATTCCAGACTCATCCAGAGTATTCTTAACTAGCCCATCTCCGGTCAAAGCTATTGTTTTAGAGGTTTTTATGCTTCAACTTTGCAGTAGAAATTTTATCAAAAATGAAAAAATTATTTAGCCTTTTACTATTTGTTTTTACAATTATCCTTAGAGCTCAGGTCGGAATTAATACGGAGACACCTTCAGCAACTTTGGATATTATTGGCAAGCCAGATTTACCCAATCACTATGACGGCATAATTCCACCAAGAATTACAGGTGATCAGCTTGCAACTAAAAATTATTCGGTATTGCAAAAAGGTGCTATTGTCTATGTAACTCAACCTGCATCTAATCTTTTGGGTCAAGTTATTCATATTGTTGAAGAAGGCTACTATTATTTTAATGGTCAGTTTTGGAATCAGATACTTACTGAGCCTACTTACTATGATGCTCTTGTCGTATTGGACGAGACACTTCCGATAAATACTATTTCTGAACAAACCTCCTGGAACAAGTATCTTCCATTTCCAACGAATCCCCGACAGCATACTTTATCAACAAAAATATATAGATTGGGAACATCTGGTCTTGGAATAACCGGAGAAATTGATGCAAGGAGAATTGGAACAATTGGCTACCTAGATGTAAGCATCACTTGTTCAGCACCCATCAATTCAAACTACATCATGCTCAATCTCTCAAAACCATTACGCGATTTAGGATTTATGACCAGTGGAAGTGTCGGTTCGCTCAACAATATATTGGTAAGCGGAAGTCCTAATGGAGGAGGCTTAGGTGTCGAACAAGGTATAGTTTCATTGACAAACGTCGATTTTCATTTGCTGTTGTGGAAGAATCAGATTGAAAAATTTAATGGTAAGATAAAAGGCATGACCACTTTTCCGATAAACTATCTGAATGTAGTTGAATGATAAATGAGAAGAAAAATTCTATCAAAATTAGGATTTCTGCTATCCAGAAAGATAATTGGCAAAAAATCTGTCTAAATAAAGGAATTTCCTTAACAAGCCTAATTGTCAATTCTGTAGAGAACAGATTGATGGATGATGAGAGAAGAAATGTTTTAGAGTTCATTGAAAAACAAGATAACATCTTTACTAAAATTGAAACCAATATTAATCAGGTAGCAAAAATTGTCAATACTCAGAAGTTTATCAGTTCTAAAGAACTGGATAATTTTTCAGACAAGCTCACAGAGATTTTGGAATTGAAAAAGGTGCAGAATAGGATATTTGAAAATATTTATGCCCTGCTGGCAAAATGATTATTAAAATTATGGCTCCGGCAGGTTCAGGTTTTCCGGGAGTAAATTATAATGACAAGAAGATCAATGAAGGAAAAGGCGAGTTGATGAAGATGAAAAATTTCCCATCATTTATCAATAAGAATAGCAATAAACAAAAGGTTCGGGATTACTTGAAAGCGATTTCAAATGGAAACAAAAAGGTTTTGAAACCTCAGTTTCACGCAATGATCTCTACTAAATTTCAGGAACACTCAAAAGAGGAGCTGACTAAGATTGCTGAAGATTTTATGGATGAGATGGGATATGGGAAACAACCATTTATCGTAATTCATCACAACGATACAGAAAATAATCACGTCCATATTGTCACGACCCGTGTGGACAAAGAGACAGGGAAGAAGATTAATGACAGTTACGAGAAGCTGAATGCTCAACAAGCACTAAGCGATACTTTAGAAAAGCTTTACGAAATTAAGTCAGAAGAAAAATTGAATAGACTTCTGAATTACAAAATAAGTTCTATCCATCAATTAGAAACTTTACTTATCAGGAATGGATACAAACTGAGCAAGAACGCGCCTGATGAACAGTATTTGACGATTTTAAAAAACGGAGTTACTCAACGGACTTTATCTGAAAATCAGTTGGTCTTCGATAATAAAAATGATAAAAACAGAACAAAGCAACTTCGGGCAATTTTGTGGAAATATAAAAATATCTATTCCAATAAAGTTTTTAAAGTCGAGGATTTTAGGAAACAGGAAGGAATGCTTCCTGAAGAAAAAGTAAAAGAAAAAGATCAGCTTGTTCCTAAGATTGAATTTGAAAGTGAGCTTCAGAAAAAACTCCGAGATGTTTTTGGGATTGACATCGTATTTCATCACAAAGATGAGTATCAGCCTTTTGGTTACACTTTAATTGACCATAAAACAGGCTCAGTTTATAAAGGTAGCGAAATTATGAAAATGAGGGAGTTGTTTGAGTTCACTTCTGAAAAAATAGACAAAAAGCTGTTTGAAAGTCTGAAGGATTACAATGTAAGAGATAGTGAAAGTAAAATTCTATTACTGGATTTTCTCAAAGCTAGAGCACTGGAAAGTGAGTTAAAGGCATTTATGCTATTTGGGAATAAAAAACTTAAAAACAAAGAAATATACAATACTGTCAGAAACGATGTTCGAGACTATCTAAAAACTCAAAATAATAAAGATATCAATGTTATTAAGTCAGAAGATGGAAAGTATTATGTCATCCATTCGAGACTACATTATATTGGAGAAGTGGTGGCATTGATCGGAGAAAAGCAGTATCAAAAATTGTTTGATCCTCAGATACAGGCTACATCAAAAACTGAAAACAAGGCAGGAAATCAATTGAATAAAGTTGTCAACGAGTTGTTTTTTGAACTGATGAAAAGTTCAGGTACAGCCAAAGATCCTGCTGAAGATGAACGTAAAAAGAGAAGAAAGCGCCGTTAGTGGAAGGCTATTTATTAATCTGAAAAATATAAACCAATCGATATGATAATCACTTTTGGGACACAGAAAGGAGGAACAGGTAAAACAACGTTAGCTATTGCTTTTGCTAACTACATTGCACTTTCTTCCGAGAGGAAGGTTAATGTATTCGATTTTGATTTTCAGAAGTCTTTTTACCACAAATGGAAAGAAGATGAGTTGCTCGAAATTCCCAAACTCTATGATGTGCAAATCATTGATGAGGAGAATGAGCAGCCTTTTTCAGATTTTGAACATTTGATTGAAATGAAGGAAAGTGAAGACGTTAATGTGTTTGACCTTGCAGGAACATTGGATGCAAAATACAGTGATCTGCTTATTTATAGTGATTTTATAGTTATTCCTTTTGAATACTCCAATGTATCGGCAAAATCAACTTTGGTGTTTATCAACTTTTTAGGTCTTTTGGAAAGCCAGGCGGAGAGGGTTTTTATCCGATCAAAATATGATAAAGGCTACAAATACCAGAATCAGGAAGGTATGGATGCCGAGATTAGTAAATATGGTCTTCTGTTAAAACGCCCGGTCTTTAAAAGGAATTGTTTGCAGACAATTGATACTAGGAAACTTACCTATGAACAAAAATATGCAGTTAAAAACTCCTTTTTGGAACTGACAGAATATATTAATAAATGCCTTGAAATTACTTTATAACAAAATCATTAATACCATCTCAAATGACAAAAATAATTATCAGCATTATCTCTGTTTATCTTCTATACTACGCAGGAAACATCATCTATGATCTTTTCCTGAAAAAGGATATTTCTAAGAATCAAGATGAAACCGAAGAATATTCTTTGAATGATTTTCTTGATAATAATACAACTGAAATAAAAGAAGTCAGCATTGATGATGTCGAAAATATAAATACTCCTAATTCATTCAACAAAAAAGAACTTTCTCCCGTAAGAGAGGAAGAACAGGATGAAAATAGAGACTTAGAATACTGGCGAAACAAGTTCGAGTCTGAAAATAATATTGACAGTTTTGATGAGCGATTTGAAATAGATGAACACCAGAAAGAAACAGAAGATATTGCTACTTTGGATGAGATTGAAAACATTCCCCAAGAACCAATAGAAGATCAGCTTCCATCAAAATATGAACTCTATCAAAAGCAGTTCTATCAGTTCTTAAACCTTGCTGAAACCAGTGTACAGGTTCTCGCAGACCGTGATGGTTACAAGGTTTATCAGTCGCTGATCTAAGAGTTTAACAATTCTTTCTAATTCTATTGTGATCCTCTAATAAATGGCGGATAGCACACCCCTTATGCCTTTTTCTGAGCAAAATAAACACAATTCTAACCATAAATATTTAAATTATTATGACTTACAGAAGTACACGTAATCAAGTTATTACAAAATTATTTACTGCCACATTATTGCTTCTTGCAGTAACACCAATGTTTGCTCAGGGCGGTGCAACAGCAATTTCGAATGCAGCAAATGACATTAAGGATTATTGGGATCCCATCAAGCTTATTCTAAAAGCAGTCGGAGGATTGGTAGGTTTCATTGGAGGTCTAAGGGTTTATAATAAGTGGACGAATGGTGATCAGGATGTCAACAAAGAAATTCTGGGCTATGGAGGAGCGATGATCTTCTTACTGGTAGTTCCGGAATTCGTAACAGCATTCTTTGCTTAATATGGGTTTCTATCTCTACAAGGGGCTTAAGAAACCCCTTGTATTCTTCGGACTCAAAGGCAAGTATATCATTTATTCTGTTGGAGTAATAGGTGTTGGAGTTGTTGCTTCACTGATATTATCAAAATTCGGATTACTGGGTTCGCTACTCGGACTTGCAGTGACAGCAGGAGGTGTTTATCTCATTTTCAAAAGACAGGATAAGCACGGTCTTTATGCCAAGACCAAAAACTTCAATCAGATTTTAATTTTTCCTAAGAGGATAATCAACGCTAAGCTTTTAAAGCAAAACAAACCAGACGGTTTTGAAATCAACAATTAAATAAATCAATATGAAAACCAAGAAGCACGCATTTGACATCCCATTTATCGGGTTTGACTACGGGAAAGATTTCGGATGGGACTTTGATGTATTGTTTGGGCAGTACGGAAATCCAATTATTGGTATCCGTATCAAAAACGCTGTTGAGCAATATTCTGCTGATCCCGATAATTACCTGAATTTTCATACTGTTTTAAATCAAGTCGTATCCATTATTGGAGAGGGTAGGATTGTACAAAAGCTCGATATTTTTTCAAAGAAGAAATACACAGCAGAACATTCCAATCAATTCCTTCAGCAGAAATACTCAGAGCATTTTGATGGTAGACTTTTCAAAACGATTGAAACTGTACTTTTCTTCACAGATATTGTGGATGATAAGCTGAAAAAGAAAATGAAGCACTATCATTTCTCCGATAAAAGCTACAAAGAGCTTCGGGATAAATGCCAGAAGGTAATGATGCTTTTGAAACAGAATGATTGCGAACCGCAGCTTCTGTTTGAAAAGGATTTTGAATATTATATATCAGGTGTACTATCAATGCACTTGTCCGATGTTCCAAGTTTTGATAATATCAAGAGTACCAATGAATACTTACAGATTGGAAACCGATTTGTCAAAAATATTTCCTTTGTCGATGTTGAAAATATCGATTTGCCTTCTGAAATAGAACCATATTCTGTTCTTGGAGGAAACGGTGCAGCCTCTGAGACAGCTGTTGATAATTTTACATTCATCAATGAACTGGAAGATTATGAGACCATCATCTACAATCAGGTCATTACCATTCCTCTTCAAGCACAACAGCAGAGGGAGCTTGACAAGAAAAAGAAAAAGCACGAGGGAGCGGCTAATAATTCTCCATCCAATGCCATCATAGCTGAAGAAATCCAAACTCTTTTGCACAACATTGCAGTTGACGGGCAATTGGTTGTGAATGCTCATTTTTCATTACTATTTTCAGCCAGCACTCTCGAAAAAATGGAAGGGGTTCAGTCCCTGATTGAGAATAAGCTTTTCACGAAAGGAATCATCGTTTCCAAGAATGCCTACAATCAGCTGGAACTTTTCCGCTCCGCCATTCCAGGAAATGCCACTGAACTCAGAGAGTATGACCTTTTTATGACGACAAGCGAAGCGGCCTTGTGTTTTTTTTTTAAAGAGAGTTACCCCGTGAACGAAGAATCCAACTTTTATTTAAGGTTTACAGATCGGCAGGGTGTTCCGTTAAAGGTTGACCCTGCTGATTTACCGATGAAAATTGGACGGATTAATAACCGTAACAAGTTTGTTCTGGGGCCTAGCGGATCGGGAAAGAGCTTTCTGATGAATAATATTATTGAGCAATATCTCACTTATAATTATGATGTGGTCATCGTTGACACCGGAGATTCTTATTCGGGAACCTGTAAATATAAGGGAGGGCGCTACATTCAATACACGGAGGAAAAACCCATCACAATGAATCCTTTCCTGATGGATAAGAAAGAGTTCAATATTGAAAAAATAGAGTTTTTAACCAATCTTATCTTCCTGATCTGGCAAGGTCCAGATGCCTCAATGTCGTCAGCACAGAAATCAATTTTGGATAATGTGCTAATGTCTTATTACCATCAGTATTTCAACTCTGGAACTCAGTGGTATGACCGTAAAAGTTCTGAGGAATTGATTCTCTATCTTAATAAGTACAATTTTCACGAAGAGGATATTTATGCCCAGCAGGAAAATGAAAATAAAGGACAAAGAACATATTATGACATTTTAGAAATTGCATTCGATGCAAGTTCTGAAGAAATTAAAGATGCGGGGAGAAAACTGTTGAAATTCTATCATCCAGATAAGAATATCAATAACCCTGATTATGACAGCGAACAGTTTTATCAAATTTATGAGGCTTACGATACGCTTAATGATGAAGAAAGAAGACGGATTTATAATGAAACTCACTTGATTCTAATAAAGTCAAATGAGCTCATCAAGCAACCCGAAAAGGATGAAAACTGGAGTGAAACGTTCAGGAAAACTATCATTAAAAAAATTAAGGAACTCGAAGAAAAGCTGGAAGCAAAGGAGCTTTCATTTAATGGATTCTATGATTATTGCGATAAATTTCTGCCTTTGTATTTAAATAATAAAAAATACAGTATTACAGAAAGAGAATTCAATCTGAGAACTTTTCTGTTTGTTCTAAAGGACTTTTACAAAGGCGGACGTTATGGAACTACTTTGAATAATGAAGGAGACAATAGTCTCTTTGAGGAGTCATTTATTGTTTTTGAGATTGATAATGTAAAGGACAATCCCAAGCTTTTTCCAATTGTGACCCTGATCATTATGGATACGTTCATTCAGAAAATGCGACTGAGGAAAGACAGACGAAAGGCACTCATTATCGAAGAAGCCTGGAAGGCAATTGCCAGTAAGCTGATGGGAGGATATATTTTATATCTGTATAAAACAGTAAGGAAATTCTGGGGAGAAGCAGTGGTGGTAACACAGGAGCTGGATGATATCATCGGAAATGCAGTCGTAAAAGACAGCATCATTAATAACTCTGATACTTTCATTCTTCTTGATCAAACCAAATTCAAAGATAATTTTGACCGCATTGCAGCTTTACTATCATTAAACAAAGTTGAGCAGAATAAGATTTTTACCATCAACAATCTAAACAACAAATTTGGTAGAAGCAGGTTCAAAGAATTTTATCTCAAACGAGGTTCTAAAGGCGAAGTCTACGGAAATGAAGTTTCAATAGAGCAGTACTTGACCTACACTACTGAAAAACCTGAGAAGTCGGCAGTCGAGTACTATGTTCAAAAATACGGAAGCTACGATGAAGCACTCATCAAAATTGTATCGGATTTAAAATCTTTCGGAGACAGTCTTGAAAATCTTGTATCGATAGTCAATCTATATCAAAATCCCTTGGACTCAAGACTTGATTCATTTTATAAAATGATGAAAAGTGAAAACAAAGGAAAAAATGTTTTCAAAATTATCAGTAAGGAACTAGAAGAGAGCCAAATGAACTTTTCAGAATTAATCAGTAAAAAATTACACTATGAAAAAGCTTAGTTTATTTTTTTTAGGATGCGGAAGTATTCTATTTTCCCAGAACACTTATATCGATCCTACCGTTACAGCTGCAATGATCTTGTATTCTGAAAATCTCAAAGCAAAGCAGAATGATGTCATTGAGGAAACCTCCAAATTGAAGGATGCACAAACCTGGGTGGGAACACAAATAGTTGCAGCCAATGATATTCAGAATAAAATACTTAAAGGACTGAAAGAAGTTTCCGGAACTCTCCAAAACGGAATTCAGGTACAGCAAATCTACTCTGAACTTAACAAGTGCTACACGTATTCGTCAGAGGTAGTTCAATTGGCTTCGCAGCACCCGCAATATGCCATTTTTGGGACAAAAGCTTCTCAAAAAACTTACGAGCAAAGTTTGAAGATCGTAACAGATGTTACCGACATTCTTGCGTCCGGTGAACTGAATCTGGCTACTGCAGGTGACCGATACAAAATTCTGCATAACATTTCCAGCAATGTAAAAACTTTGAAGTTGTGGCTTTTGGCAATCAAATTACGATTGGAAAAGGCAAACAGATTAGGATTTTGGAATTCTATTAATCCTTTTGCTGGATACATGAATACTGACAAAGGTATTGTTGAAAACATAATGAACAGATATAAGCGAAACTTTTAAAAATGAAGTGATGAAAAGGATTTTGCAAATATCGTCTGTTGTACTGATATACATATTAATGACTTCTTCCGGTGGCGGTTCTACACCGGCCTGGCAGCAGGAAAATGTTTCTTTTCCAATGATGGATCTGGAGATCAATGCAACGATGAAAGAACACGACAGGCAGAAAGAAATGAGGCAAAAACAAACGCTAAATGCTACTGTAGAGACAGCTAATCAGACGCAATGGAAAAACTTCAAAGAGAAGGTTACCAAAGTGCAGGACAGACTGCGAATTGTATCATTTGCAATTCAGGCAATACCTACAGGTGTTGCAATGAGCAGGGAAATAACGAAGATAACAGATAATCAGACTGCCATTATTAATGAAATCAATACAGCACCTTATTCTATCGTAAGTGTTTTGCCTCCTCAGGTTCAATTTGTGGATGATTTGCAGATGGTCACAAGACTCATAACTGGAATGATCCTGTCATACGGAGCCATTAACCAAATGGAGAAATCGGAACGTAAGATTTTGTTGGATTATGCATTAAGTGAAGTCAAAGCACTCAATAGGAATTCCACCTATATGCTTCTAAAAATCAGGGATATCAAAGCCAAAGTTTTACGAAATAAAAGAGCATTCCAATATTATGTCAATCGAGATCGACAAGTGGTGGAAAGTATTATGAACAATATCAAATCCTTTTAAGATGAAGAAAATAATAACCTTTTTAATAGCTGCATTTTCAGGGATTATGATTAAGAGCCAGCAGATCGTTATCAATGATAAACTTTTATCGCAAATTACGGTCAACCACGGCGTTCGTTTAGCCAGTGAGCAGGCTTTTTTAGATTCCTATGAAAAGCAAAAACAGCTTTATGATGATATCAATAATAAAACTACCCAAATTATTGCTATTCAGGAATACATCTACGGGCAGCTTAAAAATGTCAATTCAGCGCTTACTCAAAGTAAGAAATTGATTTACCTGTATCAGTATCTCAGTAAGATTGTGACCAATTCAAATAAGATGCTCGACTTGTCCGCCCAACATCCGGAATATGCGGTGTTAGTTTCAAAATACTATGCAGAAATAGGTAAGCAGACTCTAAAACTTCAGCAGGAGATTACCCAGGATATACTCAATGAAGATAAAGATTTCCTGATGGATGCTATGGATAGGGAAATGCTGATTGAAAAGATCTTTACACGAGTAAGGAATATCAATGGAAACATTCTCTATATCATCCTAAGATTGGAGAATGCCAAGAAGATTCCATATCTGTATCAGGTTCCGGTACTCCGAAACTATCTCAATATCGACAAAGCAATAGTCGGAGACATCATTCAAAAATACAAACACCTATTCAACTAAACCTATGGAAAATCTATTAAAAAAAACAAAACTTTTCCTCTTATTATTTATTACCGCAAATGTTTTCGGACAAGTCAGCGTAAAAAGACTGAACGATCCTGCCATTGTTGCGCAGCACAAGAGAATGACTTTCGAAAGCTGGGGCGATTGGCGACCTTATCCGAAATATTTTCTTGGCATCCAAACCAATTTTGCTTACGCTACTGTATGGGGAATGTGGGCTCCTAAAATCAACAGGGATTATAAAGATGGTGCTGATATCAGACCATTAAAACCAACAGGAGAACAGAATTTAAGACTGGCGCAATTGAAATTTCAGGAAGAAGAAGCCAAGAAAATCAAAGCTGCTTCCGACACGATTTATAAAAGAAGTGTTCAGGATCTTGCTCACTGGACTTCTGCAACTGTTGATGCCGATCCACTTTGGTTGCTGTATTACAAAAGGATGTTGAAACCCATCACAGAATTTCCCGATACACCTCAGAATTTTATGGAGTGGAGGCTGAAAGACCAGCAGACCTATGAAACACTTTTCACAACGGGAACATTGAAAAGACTGCAGGAAGAACTGGATCTCATTAAAGAAAAATATTCCATGTCCCGCTCAATGGATATGCCGCGAGGAAAACGTTTTATTATGTATCACGAAATTCTGATCAAATGGCGAAAATTTGTTCAGGAATTAAAAAAACATAATGATAAAACGACACTTCTTCTGGACTATAAAAACATCTTAAACAACCATCTGCCTACAGCAATACCTTCACAATCGACCTCCGCTTCGGACAAACAAATTGTTCAGGATGTGATGCAAAAATATAAACATAAGTATTAGATATGAATAAATCAATCACATTTACTTTTTCCTGTCTGGCGTTATTACTACCTGTTTTTTGCTTTGCACAGACCGACAGTGATTACAGTAATCTGTTGCAGTTTTTAAAAGGCGACGGAGCTTTTGAAAAATGGTTTATGGAAGTTTTTACAAAATTGGACAACAGCGTTCAAGACAATGCAGAGGGATCAGCATTGGTAGGTAGAGCTATTGGTGGCTTAGGTGCTTTGATGTACCTCGGATATATGGGTTGGCAGATGGCAGCCGGAGACAGAGAATGGGAAATTGGACCAATGCTGAAACCAATTCTTATCGGGTTTACTTTGATTTACTGGACAGGATTTGTTAATCTCATTCAGGCTCCTTTTGAAGCTATTGCAGAACCGGGAATAGCCATTTTTAGTGATATTGAATCTGAGGTCAATGATTTAAGAATCGAAAGATTTAAAAAACAACAACAGTTATTGGATGCAGTTATTAAGCTTAATGCCGAAGAGGACGCCAAACAGGATGTTATTGATAATACATCGAAAGATGCCGATGATTCCTGGTTTGATATCAGTGATGGTATTGACAAATTATTACAACCCATCAAAGAATGGCAGATCAGGATGGAATTCCAAATGCAGAAACTGGTAGCAGAAATCATAGAGTTTATATGCCTTTCCATTCTCCGTGTTTGTGTTTATCTCATCTTTTTTATTCAAAAGATCTGGGCTTATATCTTAATCATTCTTGGACCTATCGCTGTTGGAATGGCATTGATTCCGGGATTCGAAAACTCTTTGTATAGCTGGGTTTCAAAATTCATCAATATCAATCTCTACACTTTTGTTGCATACACCATTATCAATATCGGACAACAATTAATTGCTTCAGGCTATACAATGGAAATTGAGCGCTATGATACGCTTCTAACTAACGGAACCATTACCAATTTAGATGCTTTAATGGTCTATGTGAGTAATTCAGGAATGATTTACAACCAACTTTTTACCTGTGTTGCTTATATCGTCACCGGAATCGGAGTGCTGATGACACCAACCATTGCCGATACGATAGTAACAGCAGGTGGGGCAGGAGCGATGACAAAAATGAAAAGTGCAGTAGGCAGAATGGCAAGTGGTGCAAAAACAGCAGTGCTCGCGGTAAAGACAGGCGGAGCTTCCGCAGTGAAATCAGCAGCAGCAGGCACTGCATCCGGAAGAGTTAAAGAAGCTATGAAAAATGGAAAATAATCTCATTAAACTTATTAAAAATGCTTATTAAAAACTTAGAACAAAGAATAAAGATCAATAAGATAGTTTCATTGGGAGCGATTGCGTTTGCTGTTTTTATTGTCGTAGCAGGATTTCTTTTTGCTTACACATTGATTCAGGATTCAAGAAAATCGATTTATATTTTGGATAACGGCGTTCCGGTTCTTGCCAAACAAACCGATGTCCTATTGAATAGACCAGTGGAATATAAAGCTCAAATAGAACTATTCCATCGCTTGTTTTTTACGTTAGCTCCCGACGATTCCTATATAAAGGAAAATATTCAAAAATCCCTTTATCTCATTGATGACAGCGGTAAGAAAGAATATACCAATTTGAGAGAAAAAGGTTTTTACAATCAGATTGTTGCTTCCAGTTCAATGGTAAGTATTCACACGGATTCCATTTCCTTGGACAGAGAAAACAGTAAGTTTCAGTTTTTCGGAAAGCAGATGATAACCAGAAAATCATCTGTCATTACCCGGAAATTATTTACCGAAGGATTTTTTGAGGATATCATCCGGAGTCCCAACAATCCTCACGGCGTGTTGCTCAAAAACTGGCGGATTATTAATAACGAAGAGCTTTCCAATCAAACTAAAAATTCTTACTAAAATGAAAAATTTTATTAAAAATACAGGACAGAAATGGGTGGACTGGTCGGTAGAGAATCCGAAGAAATTTTTCACATATTCAATGGTCTTCTTATCACTTTCTTTCCTCGTATCCATATTACAAGGCATCTTCGTTCCGTCTGATTTGACATTCAAAATAAAACCTCCCATTCTTTATTCAAAAAGTTCGGTAGCTCAAAATAATCAGACAAAAAATAGTAAGGAAATGGAGAAAATTGTAGGTGAGTTGCAGCTGCTTAAAGCAAAAAGAGATCGCGGGGAATTATTAAAAGTAGATAGTTTGCGAATAGAATATCTGTTTAACCAATACCAAAACTTTAAAAATGGACATTAAAAAAATCAACTTTAAAGACAAAAAATATGTTCTGCCACTCCTTGCCTTACCATTTATATTTCTGTTTGCCTATGTAGGCGCTCAGTTTGTGAAAGAGGAGAAACCGAAGGAAAAACCAAAAGAACTTTCTATTTCACTGGGCGAATCGCAGGATTCTATTATGAACAAAAATGATGCATATGATGCTTTCTTTAAAAAAGATGATAACAGGACAATGCTCGGTGGACTTGACAAGGAGCAGGATAGTCTATTAAGTTATGAGGATCAGTTATCCTTATCACAGAAAAGAAAAATAGATTCTTTAAAAGCTGTGAACTCACGACAAAATCAATATCAGGCTAATGGAAATCTGTCATCTTATTATAATCCTAAACACGAGAAAGACGACCAGGATTATAAAAGGTCATCCGAGATTATAAAAATGCTGAATGAAAAATCCTATGGAAAGCAGGAAAGTAATTATGCAGATACGCCGAAAGAAAATAAACAAAGCGTCCAGCAAGATCCCGTAAAATATCTGAAACAGCAGATGTTGGTAATGGATTCCTTGGAAAAAGCACGAGATCCTGATTATCAAAATAAATTGTCAGCAGAAAATAAGCTTAAAGCCAATAAAGAGAAAATGGTAGAGTTTCTTAATTCAACATTTAACGTCAGCAAATCAGGGATTAACAATGATTTTAACGCAGTTTATAAGGAGAAGGAAAACAGTTTTATCAAGGCGGTTATTGATGAAGACAACAAAGGATTTTTAGGAAGCCGGATTCGGTTCAGATTACTCGAAGACATTTTTGTCGGCAATAAAAAAATTAGCAAAGGTTCAATTTTATATGGTCAGATCTCTGGATTTACAATGCAAAGAGTGGATCTGAAAATCATTTCAGTATTTGCTAAAGGGGAGATTTTACCTATCAACCTTTCTATCTATGATGTTGATGGGATGAAAGGTCTGTATGTTCCACAAAGTGTATTCAGAGATATGATTCGCGAGATGGGAAGCAATTCCGTTCAGGGAACCCAGATGGATATGGGAGGAGAAGGATTTTTTACAACCATCGGGTCCAAATTATTTACATCCACCTCCAAATCAATCGCTAATCTGATCAAAACCAATAAAGCCAATTTGAAGTACAATTCTTATGTATTTCTAATTGACGAAAAACAGCTGAAAGAATCTCAAACCCAATCAAAACCATAATAAAATGAAATCAATTTTATATACACTTTTACTATTTGCTATAACTGTTAATGCACAGACCGCAACCAAAGAACAGATTATCTCTGAGTTACCAGAAATCGAAATTACAGAAGGGATAAATCTGCATATTATCTCGCCAGAGCCCATTCAATATGTTGATTTATCAACCGCACAATTGACAGGTGATTTACCAACAACCAATATTGCAAGGATTAAGATTACCGATGAGCAAAAATCTGATGAGAAAGTAAAGAAAGTGAATCACAGTGCATTTCTTGATCGAGATAAAATCGGAATTATTACTGTTATGGGACAATCTTTCATTGCTCAATACAAAGCAGTTTACAGAAATTCAGAAAACTTGAATACCGTTACAAATATTCATATTCAAGCCGAAGCAATGCAGCCTATTGAATTTGACAAAATGATATTTTCCAATCTGGAACTGCGAAAATTTGCAGTGGATATCATTCAAAAGAAATCTGAAAACAATCCGATCAGACAAGAGAAAGATTTTAATCTAAGCTTTCAGCTCAATAATGTTTATGTCATCAGCGATTACATCTTTCTGGATATGACCTTTAAAAATAACTCTAACTTGAGCTATGATATTGAGGCTTTGAAATTTTCAATTGAGGACAAAAAAATTCATAAAGCTACCAATAATCAAAGTATTGAGATGATGCCACTTTTTCAGCTGAATCCTCAAAAGCATTTTAAAAAGAACTTCCGAAATATTTATGTTTTCAAAAAATTTACGTATCCGAATTCCAAGGTTATGATGATAAGATTGATTGAGGAACAGCTTTCCGGAAGAACCATTGAAATGAAAGTCAATTATTCAGACATCCTTAAAGCAGATACATTCTAGCGAAAGTGTTACTTCCATTTAATCATTCTCGAAATATTAAATTTTAACAAGAAAATGCAAGAGCAACAACATCAAATAAAGATTTATGGCTTTCTACAGAAAGTTGTTTATGCTGTCGTGGCATTGGATTGCGCTTCATTGTTCTATCTGAATGCTGACGTTCCAGTAATCTCGAACTTATTGAAGAATTTTTCAAAAATGAGTTTCATTTATCCACCGATAAATGCAAAGATTGCAACGGTCATTCTTATAGGGCTTGTTGCCATTGGAACAAAGGCAAAGAAAAAGAGAGACCTTAATATTGCCACTGAAATCATTGTTCCGATGGTGCTTGGATTAGCAATGATTTTCTCGTCATTGAGTTGGCAAGAAGAAGCTGGAAGCAGCACATTACCAAAAATATTTCCGGGACTTAATCTTTACCAGGTCATCTATGCTGTCCTTTCTTTTTTAGGAGCAGTCATTCTTCAGATGGGAGCAGACAGTATTTCAAAGTTGATGCAGCAGAAGATGGGAAAAGACCGATGGAATGTGGAAGAGGAATCTTTTAATCAAAATAAAAAGCTAGTCAATACGGAAACCTCTATTAATATTCCTTACAGATTTCGATATAATAACAAAACCTATAATGGCTATATTAACATAGACCCTTTTCGAGGTACAATTGTAATCGGAGTACCGGGAAGCGGAAAGTCATTTGGTATAATTAATCCTTCAATACGTCAAATGATTGCTAAAGGTTTCTGTCTTTGTATTTACGATTTTAAATTTCCAGATTTAGCTCAAATTGCTTACTACCATTATTTGCTGAAAAAGAGTAAAGACTCCGGATACAATTATAGTTTTCACGTCATTAATCTGAACGAAGTTGAAAAGTCTAAAAGAGTCAATGCATTTCATAAAAAATATATTCAAACATTAGCGGAAGCTCAGGAAATGGCAGAATCAATGGTGTCATCATTACAAAAGGGCGGAGCAAGTTCTGGAGGTGGTTCAGAAGCTTTTTTTACACAATCAGCTATCAACTTTCTGTCATCCTGTATCTACTTTTTTGCCACGTTCGAGAATGGGAAATATTCGGATCTGCCACATATCTTATCTTTTATGAACCGTAGTTATAAAGAGATTTTTGATACTCTTTTTACGAACGAAGAGATTTTTTCTTTGCTTTCTCCATTCAAAACGGCTTATGACAATAAAGCTTTCGATCAGTTGGAAGGACAGATTGGGACATTGAAAATATTTCTTTCCCGCTTGGCAACTAAGGAAAGTTTCTGGGTGTTCTCAGGAGATGAAGTAGAATTGAAAATAACTGATAAACAAAATCCCTCAATTATGATTTTGGCATCAGATCCTGCAACGCAGGATATCAATTCAGCTTTGTATTCTTCAATCCTTAATAGGACTTTACGTCTGATCAATTCTAAACATAATTTACCTGGAGGAGTTATAGCTGATGAATTTCCGACAATCTATATTCATAAAATTGACAATATCGTTGCAACGGCACGAAGTAACAAAGTTGCTGTTGTATTAGGACTTCAGGAAATTCCACAGCTTCGTCAATTTTATAAAAAAGAGGTTGCAGATACCATTTCTGCAATTGTCGGAAACATACTTTCCGGTTCTGCAAGAGATAAGAATACATTGGAATGGCTTGAAAAATTATTCGGAAAAATTAAGCAGAAATCTTATTCCCAATCTATCTCTCAACAAGGAACAACGACCAGCATTAATGAGAAAATGGACTTTATGATTCCTGCGGGAAAAATTGCAGCCTTGAAAACTGGAGAGATGGTGGGAATGATAGCGCAAGGCAATGATAACACGACTGAAGAATATAAGACCTCTGCCATAAGAGGAAAAATAAATCTGGATATGAAAGCCATTATGGAAGAAGAACAAAATTACCCAACAATGCCAAATTACTATTCATTCGTGGATAAGAAAGGTATCAACCGTAAAGAGGAAGTTCTGATGACCAATTTCAGAAAAATCAATAAAGAAGTGGAGCTCATAGTCAAGGAAAATATCAAAGAATAAAATTATGAAATCAATCGAAAAATACTTGATGATAGGAATGGTTTCGCTTTGTTATTCATTGGCTTTTGGACAGTTCAATACTCTGACCAGAAAAGAAGAAAATTCCAATGAATTTAATACAGAAATGCGGACATTTCAGAAAGAAAACCCTGATTTGAAAAAGGAAAAAGACAATAAAAATTTCTTTAATAAACTTTTCAGTACTCCTACTAAATCGGATTTAAAAAAACAAACCAGAGGTTCGACGAAGTGGTTAACGAGTCAAATTGATTCTTTGAAAACGATGATGTTTGAATATAGCTTGTCAAAAAAAGAGCGTGAACTATTAAAGATAAAAACTAATAATGACTCTCTGACGATTAAAGAACAGTTCTATGAAAAGATTGAGAATGTAGAAAAACCGATTAAAAAATTCAGATTCATCAAGGAAGAGGATTTTGTATCAAGAATAAGTATGCCATTGGACAAAAGAATTATTGTTACTTCTCCATTTGGATGGCGGACGCATCCAATTTTCAGAACTGGAAAAATGCACAACGGAACTGATCTCAAAGCTAATTATGAAAACGTTTACGCAGTCTTAGATGGTGCTGTAATAGAATCAGGTAATTCAAGAAGTGGTGGAAAATATATTAAAGTCAGGCACTCTGCATCATTTGTAACCTCTTACTTGCATCTTTCAGAAATATATTACGAAACTGGAGAGCGTGTAAAAGCAGGATTTATTATTGCAAGAAGCGGAAATAGCGGAAATTCCACAGGTCCGCATTTACATTTTGCAGTTCAGGAAAACGGCAAATACATCAATCCAATTAGGTTTCTCAACGACCTTATTAATGCTAATAATCTAATTGCTGACAATTATGAAGCAGGAAAAAATAAACGCATACAACAATAAAATATTTACTATTATGAAAAATCACAATTTACCTACTGATGAACTTAAAAATTTTGGAATCATTAATGATGACCTTACATTTTCAAAAAAGTTGAGTCCGGATGATATCGAAAAATTTCTACAGGGATATACCATAGTTGCTGATAATGATAAGAACAGAGCTACGTTTCAGCTCAGTGAAGATAATACCAAGCTGAAAGTCATTTTTCTTGAACGAGACAAAAGCCTTAACAAAATCATTGAAAACAGTAAAGGCAGAGTTCAGTATACCGATGTTAAAGAACTTTCGGGTGATTATCCACTTATTGAAAAGAAAGCCTTCATCTTCGATAGTGAGACAGGAAAAGTGGTAGAATTCGATTTCATCAAAAATGCAACAGAGCTTACCGCCATCATTGCTGAAAAAAAAGAGCCGGAAGAACTCAACCGCTATAAAAATGAACTGTTCAAACTTAAAGGTTTTTTGCAGGACAAAGCAGATAAGTACCCCGAAATAGCCAAGGAAATCTCCATTGATATAAATGTTGTTTCCAGAGAGATAGATTCTGTGAACAGTATTTCAGCAGATCAAAAACAAATTTCGAAAGCTGGAAATTCAGATATTCAGTTGAATGTCAATGATCAGGATATATACGAAGATGCTAACAGAAATCGCCAAGATCAGGAAGAAGAACAAACCGACGAGCGTGAGAAAAATAGAGGATTCAGAAGGTAATATTTAAAATTAAATCACAAGTTGTGGAGAATGAATTGTCCTGGTTCGACAGAGTGATTACTATAAAGACCAAAGCTTACAAAGATTTTGCAAAAGAGGTAGAGAATACTTCTCCTGAAATATTTTACAGAGATGGAGAAAGGAAGTTTTCTGAGCGGGAGAAAAAGTTTATGCAGATTTATAAATCCACAGCAAGCCAAATGATTATAGGTTCTAATTATGCTGTAAATACAATCTTCAATACAGATACTGATACTTCTGTGAAAACTAATTTTAAAAGCTCAGCTGAAGTAGTACGCTTTATTGATAAACAAAAGACAGATGGAAGACTTTTAATCATAGAAGATAATATAGCGTTAAAAAAAGTAACCATCGATAACGAAGCTACAAAGCAATTATATCTTTCGGATTCCTGGGCAAAGGAATTGGAGGTAAGGACAGACTTAAGTTTAGGGATGACCACTTCAGAAATTGATGAAAGACAAGCAGATCATTACCGGAGATATGAATTTTACGAAAGAGAGAATGATGTAAAAGTTGGTAAAATATCTATCTATGATTACGATGGAGAAATCGCCGATGTGATGGATTATTCGTCTGAACAAACTTACTTAAATGCTTTGCAAAATGAGATAGATTCTAATATAGACGGCTTCAAATATGAGACTCTATTAAAAACTCCTGAGCTTATTAAAAAAGTTGATGATTTGATATATGATGCTTATGGAGAGGAGAATCCAAATTCTCTCGATTCATATAAAGAAAAATATAATGTCATCACAGATACTGATAGTCGTGGAAAATTAAAGGAACTAAAACAAGTAGATAAAAATCAACAAAATGCAAATCAAACATTTAATAACAATCAAAATCCAAAAATTATGGAAACACAAAAAGATTTCGACCAGGTAAAATACCTGAAAGACCAAATGAAATATCTTGGTTTTGGAGAAGATGAAAAACTCCACAAAGATTTAGAGAAAGGTATCAAAGGGAAAGCACAACAATTTGAAATCAAAACTTCTTCCGACAAGACTTTGCCCGAAAACAAGGTTGATTTTATATTAAAGTTTAGCAAAAGTGATCAGGGAGGCGTTTTCCTCAATTCTTACAATGCCAAATTGACCAATGATAATAATGAAGAAAAATCGCACAACTTTCCTGTAAGTCGGGAAAACTCCTTTACCGCAAAAGAAGCTGTAAACCTTTTGGAAGGACGAAGTGTCAAAATTGAATTTGTCAATCCTAAGAGCAATCAGACAGAACCAGCATTTGGTCAATTTAATTTTAATGAACCGAAGACGGATAAGGGTAATTACTATTTCCAGAATTTTTACAAAAATTATGGGGTTGATACAGCTAAGATTGTTGAAAAATCTAATCTGGTATTTGATAATCCGGAATGGAAAGAAAACAGTATAAAGTCTTTGGAAAAAGGAAATATTGTTAAAGTTAGGTTTAAAGAAAACGATCAGGTCGTAGAAGCAAAAGCTGTTCTGGATCCCCAGAATAGAAATCTTAAACTGTATGACAATGAGATGAACCGAATAAATACCAATAAACCTTTAGAAGGCTTGGAACAAGATAATAGTCACGATAAAGCCAATGTTCGTGAGCAGAGCATTAAGCGATAAAAATCTTTCTTACCTATAATAACTACAGGAAGCGGTAAGTCATCAAAAGATTTGCCGCTTTTTTAAATCCAATTGATATGAAAATTCAACTATTACTTTCATTTTTTATACTTCTTTTCGCACTAAACTCGTGTCAGAAAAATATCAAATCAGAGAAGGGAGGCATTGACCTAATCTCGAATGTCTATTTCGATGCGTCAAAGGGTTTGGATCAGATGCAGAGCTTTCATTTATCAAAGATGAACTATTCGCAAAATCAGTTCATCGAATTAGTGCCTGATCATAACTATTCAGAGGTCAACAAGCAGATATATTTCATCGAGGATTCAATATGTTATCCAATTGGAGCATCGGGAAGTAATGTCATATTAAAAGATATTTCCAAAAGACAAATTTCTCAATCGGTATGGGAAAAGAAAGAAGGAGCTGTCTTCTCAAAAGATTGGATTCCAAACTACAGAAACCGAAGAAATCTGTCTGATACTATGTTATTCAAAAAGAAATACAAACGCTTTGAAATCAACTCACCTTGGAATTATACCAGATTCTACATTTATCCAACAGATACCATTTTGCCCTATTCATTTTACAGACATGCTGAAAAAGACTATCACGGGAGACTTGAACGAATTGATTCTTATAATAAAAAGACAGATATTTTCGTAACACTTCAGCTATTACCAAGAAAAAGCTGGGATGATGAAGCTAAAGAGCTGTTTGAGTTTAATCACTTCGTAAAAAACAGAAAAAATAATTAATGGAAGGAGTAAATTCTTTAAAAGTTGCAGATGGGATTTCTATTGTCAATGGAACTAAGAATGAGGTAGTTGTTTTTGGAAAACAAACCGATATGCTTTCATTTCTGGAACTCTTAAAATTAAATAATCAAGTCAACAACAGAAGTCTTGTTACACTTAATTCTGCAAGTAATACAACAGAATTTCTAAATCAATACCAAAATTTTGACGGGAAAATATTTCTGTGTTTGGAAGGAGATAGGATAGGAGATGCCGCAACACTTAAAATCCAGATGGCATATAAAGAGAAGAATATTAAGGATATCCGTAAGATGTATGAGATTTCAGATGAAGGAAATATAGACTTGACTGAATATCTTAAAAACAAAATAAATCATCAGAATAAAAATAGTACTTTAGTTGAATCCAAAAATTCAGACAATGCAAACCTTAATGTTAGATCAGAAAGAATATCCAACACTCATTACCTGGGATCCGAAATTTCTGGACGAGATTCTGGTAGAACTTTGCAAAACAGCCAATCCAAGCAAAACAGAGATTACACTGGAGGAAAAACTGTCGGCAGCGCAAATGCTGGAAATGGATTTACAGGCTCAGAGTGGAGCGATTCAGGAAACGGAACAGGAAGATCTATTGACGGAACACAACCGCAAAATGTTGAAAAAAATGAAGACAAGCAAAAACGTTTGGGCAGAATCATATCCGGGAGAACTATATCCCTCGGAGACGAAGGAGAATTAGACAATTCTAAATATAATGAGGAATTAGAATTTCTCATTTCAAGATACAAAGGTCAAAAACTGACCAATGACCAAGTTGAAGAAGTGGTTTCTGCAGCTTGTTTTGTTTCTAAAGATAATAAAGTTATTATTCATCCGGCTGTGGACGTCACTGATGAATTAAAAAACATCTGTAATCAATATAAAAGCGGTGGTACTGCAAAAGAAGGTCGAGGAATTTTAGATGAGTACTACACGGATTCTAAGATTGTTGATACTATTCGCAGCCTAATCAAAGACCATTTCAAAAATCAAAAAGAAATTTCAGTTTTAGAACCTAGTATTGGAACTGGAAATTTTCTGTATGCTGTAAAAGACCTGGGCTTAAAAATCAATATTTCTGCTTTTGAGATTAATGAATCAACCGCTAAAATTTCTAAGATCCTTCATCCGGAAGCTGATGTAAACCTACGTTCATTTGAAACTGAATTTATTGACGAAAAAGGTTTTAAGCGAGAATCGAAAGAATTCGCTGAAAAGTATGATTTGGTAATTGGGAATCCTCCGTACGGAGAACACCGAGGTTTATACAAAGGGCTGGGAGAAGAACCCAAAATAAGCAAATACGAAGATTATTTTGTAAAGCGTTCTTTAGACTCATTAAAACCGAATGGAGTTTTGGCAATGGTGCTTCCTTCTGGTTGGCTCAATCGACAAAAGAAATTAGAGAATGCAGAATTTTCCAGTGCTTATCGTTTACCAACAGGTGCTTTCGCAGGAACGCAGATTGGAACCGATATCGTCATTCTGAAAAAAAGTTCACAAAAAATCACACAAGATGTTTCTGATTATTTCGAGAATAACCCTGAAAATATTCTGGGGGAAATTCGAGAGAAAAGTAATCGTTTTGGACGAATGGAAAATTATGTCCACGGTACTTTGGATGAAGCATTAGCCAGAATAGAACAACTCAGAACTAAAAAGCAAAACGAGCGCATTGGTAATTTGTTCGAAGATTTATTTTTCGATAATACGGAAACAGAAGTAAAAGAGGAAATTGCGATTAAAAAAGAGGTTTCAGTTCAAACTCCAGCTGAAAAGTATCTTTTCGAAGCTAAAGAAAAAATAGATGAAGTTCTTTCAACCTTTCAAGAAATTAAATTTAAATCCCCTGCTATTGTAAAAGAAATTGAGAAATATTTCGAGTTAAAAGAGCAAATCGATAAAGATATAAAATCATTTTCTGCAGAAATGCTAAAGGAGATTTGTGATAAATCTGAAAAGCTTATCCAATCCCAGAAGAAACTTGAATCCGAGTACAGAATTCAGACAAAACCTGAGATAAAAAAAGGTGTTTTAAAATATCTTTTTTCAAAGTCAGACGAAATTGTCAACACTTCATTACAAAACAGCTCAGATATTTCAGCAGAGCAAATCGCTGCTTTTCGTGATACAGATTATGATGGGACGTTGAATAATAGAGGTGAACACTATCAATTTGCCAATTTTATTGATGGGAAATGGGTGCACGATTTTTATTATGCTGAAGGAAATATCTATTCCAAGCTTGAACATTTGGAAAAAGACTTTGCAGATAAATATGCCATCGGTGGAACTGAAAACCAATATGAGAAGCAAAAGGAATTGCTCTTGAGTGTTCTTCCGACTCCCAAGTCTTTGGATGATATTTCTATCAGCCCTAATCACGAATTTGTACACCAATTTGCATTGGGACAAGTAGAGAAAGAAAAATATAATCATTCTACAAAGCAGGTTGAAACAGTTGTTTTTGATTATAATCTTGCAGAGAAGTTCAAAGATTTTGTTGGTAATTTATCCAGCGAAGCTTTTGCAGGTTCTTCAGCCTGGGAAGTTCGAAGTTACGTAGATAACGAAACGGTTACAGGGAGTGATAAAGAAAGGAATGCATTAGTCCGTGAAAGAAGGAAGGCTGCTGCCAATGACCTTTTTGAAAAGTTCATTCGTGAAGAACTATCAGACGAATTAAGAGAGCGTTTTATAAAAGAATTCAACAGAAATTATAATAATATCTACGTTCCGGACTATTCCAGATTTCCTCTATTTTCAAAAATTCATCTCAATTTTAAAGGGAGAGAACTTAGCCTTACCGAAGTACAAAAAGCAGGAATCGGAAGGCTGACGACAAAAGGAGTTGGCTTATTGGCACACGAAGTGGGTTTCGGAAAAACACTTTCCGGAATATTTTCTATGCACGAAGCGATGGAGCGTGGAAATTCTAAAAGGCCATTGATTGTAGTACCCAATGACAGTATTTTAAAACAATGGGTCGAAACAATATTTGAAACAATTCCGAACGCAAAAGTAAATGTCTTGGGAAATCTAGGAAAGGATTATGACCTTTCCCGATTTGTAAACAGAGATGGTGAAATCACAATTGTTACTTATGAGGGTTTTAATAATATCGGTTTCTCCGAAAATATTACCCAAGATTTGGCTTCAAAGTTTTCTTACATTTCAGAGAGTGAATTGCGTAGTGTTAATTCCATCAGCGAAAGAGATTTTCAAAAAGAATTAGAAAAAGAAAAAGAGCTGCAGGGAAAAATGAAGCGTGGCAAAATCTATGACTGGGAGGATTTTGGTTTTGATCATTTTACTTTTGATGAAGTTCATAATGCAAATCACATTGTTGGAAAGGTAAGAATTGAGGATCGAAGATTTGCTTCTGATTTTAGAAGTCAAAATCAACAGACTTCCAGATTAGGAATTAATACCTGGATGGCATCTCAATATATTCAGGATAAATATGATGGTAGAAATGTTACGCTTCTTTCAGCAACACCTTTTACCAATAAACCTCTGGAGTATTATTCGATATTATCCTTAATTGCGAATAAGCGTCTTGAAGAATCAGGGTACTTCAATGTCAATACCTTTTTTGAAACCTTTATGGAGGCAGATAATGATATGGAAATTGATGCGAAAGGAGATGTAAAGTTCAAGGCTAATGTTCGGAGGTTTAAAAATAATTCTTTGTTTCAACAGCTCCTATCTGAGTTTATTGATATTAAAGGAGAAGAAGATAATCCTGAATTAATCCGTCCAACCAAGATTAATAAAGAATATAAAATTGAGCAGAATGACTTAACTAAGGAACAATATGATTTACTCACAGAGAATTTCGACGATTCTCAAAAGGGAGCAATTCTTACTCATATTCTCAATGCTCGACTTATCGCTATTTCTCCTTATCTGTCTCCTTATTATGACGGAGAATTCCCTTCAGTAAAAGAATTTATTGAGAATTCCCCTAAGCTGATAGAGACGATGAAACTGATACAACAAAATAAGAAAGATATGCCTGATTTTGGTCAAATCATATATTCAGAATTAGCAGTTTCAGAATTTCCGAAAATAAAAGATTATCTCATTACGGAAGTTGGTTATAAACCTGAAGAAATTGGCGTCATTACAGGGGCAACAAGCAAACCGAACAGACTGAAAATTCAGGATGATTTTAATTCCGGGAAAGTCAAAATTATTCTCGGCAGCGAAGGTATTCAGGAGGGGATGAATCTTCAGCAAAATACCACGGATTTATATATGCTTTCCCTTCCTTATAATTTTACCACTCTACGACAGGTCGAAGGCCGTGCCTGGAGACAGGGAAACAGGCACGAAAATGTGAGGGTCAATTTTATGCTTACCAATGATAGCATCGATGTGTTTATGCTTCAGAAGCTTCAATCAAAACAAGCAAGATATTTGGAAGCAATGAAAAAAGGAGCCAATGTTTTGGATATTTCTGATATCAGTACACAGGAACTTAAAACATCCATCATAACCAATCCTGAAACAAGAGCAAATATTGAAATTGAACTGCTAAAAAGAAAGATTGAAAGTGAGAAAAATAAGCACCTGGCTGATAGTGCATTTGTTCTGCGGAAATATGAGAATTTTTTAAAAGTACAGGAGATGGTTACTAAAGCTCAACATTCTTATAACAGGATTTTGGGATATTCAAATGATGAAGGTGAAAATTCGGGATATTGGAAAAACCAACTTTTTTCTTACCAGAAAACTATTGACTTGGCTAAAGCTGAAGTTCAGAAAACTATCGAATACTTAGCTGAAAAAGGTGTGAATGTTTCAGAAATAGAATTTCAAACTATGACCACCAATGACAGGATTGATGAACTAGACAAAAAGTTGGAAGAGCTCCCAGCTATTAAGACACAGCTGATTACTAAGTACAAAATTGAAAAGGAGAAAAGACAAGAACTGAGTCAAAATAGAGATAATGTAAAGGAGAGGATGGATGAAAATTTTAAGCTCTTTGCACATAAAAATAGAAAACTTAATAATGATGCTTCAATCGACATCAAAGTTGTTGCTAGGCAAACAGCAGATAGTGAAATAGGAGATCAACCTATAAATGTTTTACGAAAGAGATAGAAGAGACATCACATGAAAATCAAATCAATATTGTCGAAGAATTCTTTTTTATACCAGACAAATCTTAAATAGCCCTTACTCACTTGTAGAGGGCTTTTTTCTGCGAATTAATTACGAATTTTATTCAAACTTCAAGATAGAGGATGAAATTATATCTCCTCGGTATTCAAATTTTTTAAATGTCCAAAGCAAAAAAAAATAAACGGCCGTCTGCCAATGCTTCAAATTTATTTGAGGTAGAGTCGATTATTAATTTTAAAGAAATGCCTTTGGAGGTTGCTATTAAAATGCTCAAAGCTTCAGAAATTTTTGTTTCGGAGGAAGAAGCTTCCGAGATATTATCACTTTTACATACTCTTGCTAAAGTTACGATCAAAGAGTTTCTTTTAAATAACGATTAATTTCTTATTTTAGTGATTCATAATTACTTAGTTTAACAACTTTGTAAGTTTTATATTATGCTTTATTTCCAATTTAAATTAAATGAATATGAAAATTGCTGATTTATATATACGTGTATCAACAGACGAACAAGCTGATAAAGGATATTCTCAGCGTGATCAAGAGGAAAGATTGAGAAAACATTGTAGTTCTTTGAATATAGCTATAGGTAATGTAATTTATGAAGATCACTCAGCTAAAACATTTGAAAGACCTGAATGGAAAAAGTATATGTATGGATTTAGAAGGTTAAGGAACATTAAAGAAGGAAGACTGTTATTATTCACAAAGTGGGATCGTTTCAGTCGTAATACGAGTGAAGCCTATCAGATGATTTCCAATTTAAACAAGCTAAATATTACTCCACAAGCTATTGAACAACCGCTTGATCTGAGAGTGCCGGAAAATAAACTTTTGCTTGCGATTTATTTGTCTACTCCCGAAGTGGAAAATGATCGTAGGGCAATGAATGTGACTTATGGAATGAGAAGAGCTATCAGAGAAGGGCGGATGATGGGAATAGCTCCGTATGGATATATTAATAGAAGTAAAGAGGACGGGAGAAAATATGTTGCAGTCAAAGAACCTGAAGCATCAAATATAATTTGGGCTTTTAAACAGGTAGCCAAAGGACATCTTCCTACTGCTGTGGTTCTTAAAGAAATGAATAAACGTGAAGGAAGGAAACTTACAAAAAATTCGTTTATGGAAGCTTTAAGAAATATAGTATATACAGGCAAACTTTTGTTAAAAGCTTATAATGATGAAGAAGAGAGAATAATTGAGGGAAAGCACGATGCTTTAATCTCAGAGGATTTATTCTTGAAGGTACAAAGCATTCTATTTAGAAAAAGTAATCAAGATGACTTTTTACCTGCTGGTCGTATAATAAATGAGGAACGCTATCCTTTGAGAGGACTTTTACTATGTCCAAAGTGTAATAAAAACTTGACAGCCAGCAGTGCAAAGGGAAGAAGTAAACATTATTATTACTACCATTGTACAGTTGATTGTGGTTTTAGACACAATTCTGAAATTGTCAATGATTTATTTGTGGAAGAACTTTCAAAATTCACCTTTAACAATGGTGCAGCAAAAATATTGAAAGCAATATTTGTTCAAAATTTTGCAGTTGCGTCAAATAGCGTTGGTGATGAACGCAAAGTACTTCAAAATAAGCTTACTGGAATAGAGCAAAGAATTGAAAAAGCACGAGATATGTTCATTGAAGATAAATTAGATGAAGAAGATTTTAGAAGCATAAAAAATAAATACAAAATTGAAATAGAAAATCTGAAGGTTAAGTTAAATGCTTTAAAGAGTTCAGCTGAAAATAATAATTTTGAACAAAGGATAAATAAAGCACTTGATTCCATTATAAATATTTCTGAAAGATATAAAAATGCGAACACAATGGATAAAAGGGCTATTGTTGGTTTGATATATCCTGAAAAGTTAATCTTTGATGGAGAGAATTTTCAAACCACAAAAATCAATAGTTTTGCTAATAGTATCTTTTTGATTAAGAAGGAGTTAGGGAATAAAAAAAACCGACAAAGAAGTGAATTATCTTCTAATGTCGGTCTTGTGACCTCGACAGGATTCAAACCTGTAACCTTCTGAGCCGTAATCAGATGCGCTATTCAGTTGCGCCACGAGGCCTTGTTTAAAGGTTTGCAAATATAATACTTTTTTCTTTTCTTTGAAAGATGAAAGCCAAAATTTTACTTCTATTTACCATATTTACATTAATTGCCTGTAAAAGAGAAACAAAAAATGATTCTTTTGAAACGGTTTCGGTCTCTAAGCTAGTAGAATTACGGGATGATAAAAATTCTTTTCACCTTAAATCGGGTAATTTTAATTATTCCATTGAGAAAAATGTTCTGCCTTTTAAAAGAATTGTTTTGCTCAGCGCAAGTATGTCGGGATATATTGGCGAGCTGAATGCTGAAAATTTAATTATTGGAGTTTCCAGCCCGGAATATATTTATTCTGAGAAAATAGGTAACTTAATACAGCAGAAGAAAATTCATAATGTCGGAAGTGAACAGAAATATGATATAGAAAAAATTATTTCTCTGAAACCAGATGCTGTTTTTACGAACTATATCGCAAATTTTCAGAATACTTATGAGGTATTAAAAAATAACGGAATTAAAGTTATTTTTCTTGATGAATTTAACGAAGAAAATCCTTTAGAAAAAGCTGCTTACATCAAAGTATTTGGTAAGCTGCTTGGAAAAGAGGAATTGGCAGAGTCTAAATTTAAAGAGATTGAAAAAAATTATAATACTTTAAAAACATTGGCTTCGAAAGCGCCCAACAGTCCAGGGGTTTTAGCAAACGAAATGTATGGTGACATTTGGTATCTTCCGGGAGGTAATACTTCTTTTGCAAAACTTGTTTCAGATGCTCATGGAGATTATATTTTGAAGGATAATTCCGACACAAAAGCGGTAACAATGAATTTTGAAGAAGTTTTTTCAAAATCAAAAAATATTCAGTTTTGGCTGAATGTAGGAAATCACCAATCCAAAAAAGAATTGCTGACTGTAAATCCGTTTTATGCTAAGCTTAATGTCTTCAATCATGGTAAAATGTACAGTATGGTAGGGAAAGAGAAAGGTAAAGCCAACGATTTTTTCGAAAGTGGAATCGTACGTTGTGATGTTGTTTTAAAGGATTATATAAAAATCTTACATCCCGAATTATTGCCAGATTACCAACTCACTTTTATGAAGGAATTAAAGTAACTCGCAGTATTTTTATATTTTTGCAGTAAGTTTTGTGCTTATGTGGAAAAAAATAAAGCAGGTTATATTCATCATCCTTTTGTTGAATGTGTTTTTCATTATTTGGGGGAGATTTTTTAATCCACCCATTACTTTTACTCAAATCGGGGGTATTTTAAGCTACGGCAAACTTCAGCGCGACTACATTTCTTACGATGAGATGGGGAATAATGTTAAAAAAGCAGTAATAGCCTCAGAAGATCAAAAGTTTTTTTCTCATAACGGCTTCGATTATACCGCGATCGAAAAAGCCATGAAATACAACGAAAAAGGCACGAAAATTAGAGGAGGAAGCACCATTTCTCAGCAAACTGCCAAAAATGTATTTCTTTGGCAGGGTAGAAGCTGGATTAGAAAAGGGCTGGAAGCGATTTATACATTTATTATCGAAAAAGTATGGAGTAAAGATATTATTCTGGAAAGATATCTGAATTCCATTGAAATGGGACAAGGGGTTTTTGGAGTTGAAGCAGCCTCCAAATATTATTTTGGAAAATCCTCAAAAGATCTAAGTACTTCGGATGCAGCATGGATTGCTGCCGTCTTGCCCAATCCTAAAAAATACGATCCTAAAAATCCTTCTCCTTATCTCAGAAAAAAACATGCGTGGATTATGAGACAAATGAGGAATGTAAGTCTGAAATAGTATCTTTGCACCAATGAAATTCCTTAGTTCAAATAACGGAAACTTTAAATCTATTCTTAAGAAATATTTTTCTTTTAAGAATGAAACTGCTTCATTGGAACCTTTAGCCGAGTTTTTGGAAGCGGTAAAAAAGGCAGATTTTACCGATGTTCTCAATTTTTTCAAGCAAAACCAGAATTTTGCAGATAACTTCAGTTATTATCTCTACGGAATTTTTTCTGAAAGACCATTCAATCTTTCCTTAACGGAAGCCAGTATTCTCTCGGAGAATGCTTTTTTTCCGGAATTGAAGAAAAGAATTTTAAATAAAATTTTACCTCCTGTAGAAAACGAAAATACAGTTTGGTATCTTATCGACAACGTAAGTTTCAGACCCAAAAAAGATTTGGAATATTTCCAAAATCTGCCTGAAAACGAAGTAGATGAAATGATGCAAATCTTAGGAATTTCAGGATTTATAAGAAATACTAAGGTAAAAGAAGAACTTGTGTTTTCTATGAATATTCTTTCTTGGCGCGTTACAGGGATGGCTCTAGAAGTGGATGTGGTAAGAATGGCTCCCGAATACAGAAATTTCGACAATCCGTTTTTAGCTTTACAAAATGAGTTGGAAGCTTTTGCGGAGGAGTTTAAAATAAACCCTGAAATTCAGCTTAATTCTAAAGACGAAAGATATAAACAGATTAAAATTTATCTACAGCAATGTCAGGATTTTGTTAGCATTGCCTTCAAAAACTCTTCAAAATACGGAATTTCAGGAAAAATTAATCAGTCTTTACTGAAAATCAGACAGCAAATTAAACGTATTTCAGAAATTCTCAATCTCTTGGTAATCGACAATGAACAGGATGTGGTTCTGAAGTCTAAACTATTGATTTTTAATATCCTAAGGTACAAATCTTCTAAAAATAATATTTCAGACCTTTTTAATGACAGTACAAGACTTCTGTCTCACCTAATTACCAATCATACTGCCGAAACCGGAACGCATTATATTACTTCGAACCGTAAACAGTACATGAAAATGTTTTACAAAGCGAGTGGGGGCGGAATTATTGTTGGTGCACTCTGCGTTCTGAAAATGTTATACGGTTTTATGCCGGGAAGCGATTTCTTTCATGCATTTTTGTATTCCCTCAATTATGCAATGGGATTTGTGATGATTTATTTAATGGGTTATACTTTGGCAACTAAACAACCTGCAATGACGGCTGCTACAATGACGAAAGTTTTGTCTGAACAGGAAAGATCCGACAGTAATTACACAGAATTTGCAGATTTGGTTTCCAAACTTTTCAGAAGTCAGTTTATTGCTTTTGTCGGGAACGTTTTACTTGCTTTCCCGATTGCGATAGCGATTATTTATGGTTTGGACGTATTTTTCTCGCAAAATCTTGCGGTAGAAAAATCCGATAAGCTTTTGAAGGATTTAGATCCTTTTAAATCTAAAGCTATTCTTCATGCATGTATTGCTGGGTTTTATCTGTTTATTTCGGGGATTATTTCGGGGAATATCGGGAACAATTCGGTGTTTTTTCAGATACCGGACAGAATTGCTAAAAACCAGTCTATAAAAAGAGTTTTTGGTGACCGATTTGCACAAAGTTTATCTAAATATTACTCGAAAAACTGGCCAGGAATTGTTTCTAACTTTTGGTTTGGTGTTTTTCTTGGAGCAACTGCACCGATAGGTTTGTTTTTTGGTTTAGATTTGGATATTCGCCACATTACTTTTGCGGCAGGAAACTTTGCTTTAGGATTGTATGGAAAAGATTTTAGTGTAGATTCTTACACATTTTGGATTTCCTTACTTACTGTTTTCCTGATTGGTTTTTTCAACTTTCTTGTAAGTTTCAGTCTTTCGATGTTTTTGGCATTTCGTTCCAGAAAAATGAATTTTGGGGAAGTAAGAGAAATTTACAAGGCTATTTTTCAGTATTTTTTAAGAAATCCGCTGAAGTTTTTCTTTCCTTTACGTTCCAGTTTCGATTCTAAAGTAAATGCGATGGTTAAAAGCCAGACTCCTATAAAACAAGAAGATCAGTAAATTTTTCTTCACCGAATTTATCCTGAAATTTTTTCAGATAAAAGCTTTTTCGCATTTTGAAATCATTTTTCAGCAATGGCGAATTAATTTTAATCTGAATGATTTTTTGATGAAGATTTACACTTTCAATTTCCATGAAAAGAGATTCGTCCAGATAGTCTTCAAGGAAATCTTTAATTTCGAAAGCAGTCAGTTTATCTTCAAAACCATGAATTCTGGCAAAAGATTTTACGAGTTCAGAACTTTGAAACTCACGTTTTTTATTTTTCTTCATTTAGATTAAATTTCAAAAATGATGCTTTCTTCGTTTATCTTTTTCACCACATTTTCTGTTCTCTCTCTGTGAGTGTCTGTTATAAAAATCTGTCCGAAATTTTCCTGATTGACCAGCTTTATCAACTGTGCAACACGGGTATCGTCTAGTTTGTCGAAAATATCGTCCAGCAAAAGAATAGGTGTTTTATGAGTAAGTTCTTTCACCAAACTCATTTGAGCCAGTTTTAAAGAAATTAAAAATGATTTTTGCTGTCCCTGAGAACCTGTTTTTTTTAATAAAACAGAATCCATTTCAAACAAAAGGTCGTCTTTATGAATTCCTTTTGATGTGTAAGTAAGCATTCTGTCGCGATCCACATTTTCCTGAAGGAGATTGATAAAATAATCATAAAGAAGATGAGAATCATAGACTACAGAAACCGCTTCTTTTCCTCCCGATATAATTTCGTAAAAGTTCTGCACGATAGGATTGAGCTTTTCTACAAAATTCTTTCTTTTTTCGAAAATTAGAGTTCCTAATTTTGTAATTGGATCATCATAAATTTCCAGAGAATCTTTGTCCCAAGTTCTGTTTTTGGCAAAATATTTTAGAAGAGCATTTCGTTGCTGAACGGTTTTCTGATATTGCATTAAGCCAAAAAGATATTCGGAATCGGTTTGCGAAATCATCGAATCCAGAAATTTTCTTCTGCTTTCACCAGAATCCGAAATGAGATTAGAATCGTAAGGGGAAATCATTACGCTGGGCAAATATCCTATATGATCGGCTAATCTTTCGTAGGTTTTATCATTCTTTTTGATGATTTTTTTGGTGTCTTTTGGTTGGGATATTTTGATGATATCTTCGTTTTCTTCATTTTGAATTTCAGCATTAATCGTAAAGAAATCTTCGCCTTTTTTAATGTTGTTAAAATCGGTATTTCCCAGAAAACTTTTCCCAACAGAAAGGTAATGCAAAGCATCCAGAATATTGGTTTTTCCCGCACCGTTATTGCCTACAAAACAGTTGATTTGTGGAGAAAATTCAAAAACCTTTTCAGAATGATTTTTAAAATTGTACAACGAAAGTTTTTTGATATTCATTTGTCAAAAATACTTTATTATTCCTAAAAATAAAAAAGGAAGTATCGAACAAGTTTCTACACCCCATGAAAAATAAGCATCATTATTTTCATTCTCAGAAAAATAAATAAGAATAAAAGTGATGATAGAGGTTATGTAAAAGCTTAATGCAAATTCAGATTTCAAATAAAAAATTGATAAAATACAGGCAAAAAATACCAGCAAATAGGCAAAATATTTGGTGTTCTGTACTCCAATCAGTTTAGGGAATGTTTGGATGGTGTCATTTTTCATGTCTCGAATATCAAAAGGTAAAACCAGTGCGGTAATGAAGAAAAAACTAATGAAAAATATGGGGAAATTAAACTGCGGTAAAGTAAGCCAGCAATTTACAAGTCCCCAAACCAAACCGACATAGAAAACTTTTAAAAAAGGGATTTTACGGATGTAATTTTCCAAGAAAAAACTGTTGTAGAGTAAGCCTAAAATTACAATAATTAACCATTTCAGCAGACGTATTTCATTATGGTTGAAAATAATTAAAATTGCAGAAATAATTCCGGCAAAAACATTGAGAATGAGAATGCGGTAAAAATATTTCGTTTTTTGATACTTGGTGTAAAGGTAACCACTGAAATAGGTGATGAAAATTAGAAAAAACGTAGGATAACGGAATGTATTTTGCTCAATCATGAAAAAAACTGCAAAAAAGGTTCCCATTAAAGAGACGTATATTTGGCTGTCTATAACCGATTTTTTCAGTAATTTTAAGCAATTCATTCAGTAAAAATAACATTTATGCAAAGATATTCCAAGATTTTGTTCGTGCTCCTGCTTTTCTTGAGTTTTAGCCCTGTTTTTTCACAGAATTATTACGATCAACAATGGAAAAAGATTCAGGAAAATGCCAAAAAAGGCAATTTTAAATCTAATTTACCAACTGTTTTAGAAATTCAGAATAAAGCGATGAAAGAAAATAATGCAGTACAACTCATTTTGTCCTTAAAAGCCGAATTCAGCATCATGAACCAGACGTCTGATGATGAGCAAAATGAGGCTGCTTCACAGTATTTTGTTAAACTTCAGAATGTAGAAAAAAAAATTAATGGAGAAGATTTGCTGTTCTTCAAAACCTTAGTTTCTGGTTTTTTGCTGGATTATTATCGCCAGAATTCTTGGAAGGTTAATTCTAGAACCAATATTAATTCTGAGAATTTAAAACAGATAGAAACATGGAGTAAACTGGATTTTAAAAACTATTTGTCTAAAAATTTTGCTGAACTGGATTTGCAGAATCAGGCAATGAAAAAGGTATCTTTATCGAAGTACAAAGATGTTTTTTCTAATACCGAAAATATAGATTATTTCCCAACATTAGCAGATTGGTATGCGATGAAAAAAGTTTCTTTTTTGTCGCAGAATGGTTTGTTTACCAAAAATGAACTTGTCGAAAATAAAAAAATTATTAATACGGTTTATGATGATCTGATATTGCAAAACTCAGGGAATTCCAAACTGTATTTTATGCATCAGAAATTAATAGGAAACTGCAGTTATAATTCTTGCAACAACCTTCTGAGCCAACTTCAGGATTTACTGAAAGTGAATATTGATGGCGATTACAAAGTTTTAATTGCAGAACAGATAATTAACGATTTAGTTTCTCAAAACAAACAAAAAGAAGCGTTAGAGATTGCAGATTCTATAAAGAAACAATATCCGAAATCCGAATTCTTAAATAATATTATCAATAAAGAAAATCAGATAACCAATCCTGTTTTAGAGATTCAATATGAGGAGCAGACTCAGCCTAATATGCCTATTCATATTGTGGCAGATTACAAAAATGTTTCTCAGTTTTCGCTCAGTTTATACGAGGTGAAAGAAGATTTGCTGTCTTTCTTAAAGTACACTAAAAATCCGTATAATAATGCATTCGGAAAAGTGAAAAAAACGTTGGTGAGAAAAGAGGTTTTTCAGCTTAAAGATGAAAAAGATTATCAATCTCACAAAACTTCATTGGAGATACAGCCTCTTCCTTCCGGAATTTATCTTGCAGAATATTCGGTAGACGGAGTGGGAGATAAAGATTCCAGATCTGGGCAGAATTTTTACTTTTTGGTTTCCGGAAATAAAATTATATATCAAAACAGAGACGAGAGAAACCCGCTGGAAAATAAATTGAAACTTGTAAGTTCGGAGAATGGTAAGCCTGTAATAGATAATCTTGTTTTTTATGAATTTACCGGGAATGAAAAATTGAATACATCTCAAGGTAAAACATCTGAAAAAGGATTGTTTGAATTTCCAAAATCTCAAAATAATGATTATTACAGAACTTTTTTAGTTCAGCAACCTAAAACCAACGATTTTCAGATGATGGAAGTGTATGGCAATACTTCCTACAACAGCGATGAAAGAAATCCGAATAAAAAAACGCGTATAAAAGCTCAGATTTTTACAGACAGAGCAATTTACCGACCAGGACAAAAGGTTTATTTTAAAGTTATTAATACTAAAATTGAAAATGAAACAGAATCTGTTATTTCTGGTCTTCAGCAAAAAATTACTTTAAAGGATGTTAACAATCAGGAAGTTTCTGTTCAGAATTTTTCAACTAATGAATTTGGTTCTTATCATGGCAGTTTTATTCTTCCAAAAGGTGCACTTAATGGAACTTTTAACATCACAACAGACGGAAATACAAATGGCTACAAATATTTTCAGGTAGAAGAATATAAACGTCCGAAGTTTGAAGTGACTTTTGAACCTGTAAAAGAAGAATATCAATACGGAAAAACCATTCAGATTAAAGGAAAGGCAACCATGTTTTCCGGAGTGGCTTTAAGCAATACCAATGTGAATTATGAAATTCTGAAACAGAATATACGATGGAGATATTTCCCGTGGTATCCTAATAATGATGATAACGAAAATTCTGTTTTGGGAGAAGTGAAAACAGATGAAAAAGGCGAATTTACGATAAGTTTAAACCTTAAAAGTGATGAAAAACTAAAAGGAATTCAGATTGATAACTATCAGATTAATGCTTCGGTTACCGATATTAACGGAGAAACTCAGTCGGCAAATACCAATCTGAAAGTTGCTTCTGTCTCTCATTACATTACTGCAGAGGAAATACAAGATGTTTTTTCTGATGAAAAAATTAGTGTTAAGGTGGAAACCAAGAATTATAACGAACAGAATCTTAAAAAACCTTACAAAGTAAAATTGTCGAAATTGGAAGCTCCGCAGAGAATTTTCAGAAGTAATTTTATTGAAGGAATTCAGGATTTGCCGAAATTTTCTAAAGAAGAATTTATTAAGAAATTTCCTCACGATTTCTATGATAAAAATGATGGTATTAAAAACTGGAAAGTTGCTTCGGTTATTCTCAATGGAGAACAGAAAACTGGCGAATCTTTAGATTTAGGAAAGTTAGAATCTGGAAATTATTACCTGGAAATTTACAATATTGAAGGAAAAGATACCATTAAAGCCACACAGAATTTTGCGGTTTGGGATAGAAAAACGCTAAAAAACAATCAAAAAACTTTTCTTTCTGTTGTTAAACCAAAAGATGAGGTTGTAAGAGGAGAAAAAGCGAAGATATATGTTTATTCTTCGGTTCCGGATGCTTTGGTAAATGTATTTGTTCAGTATGGTTTGGAGAATACGGTTTCTGAAGTTTATCCGATTAAAAATGGTATTTTAGAATATGAAGTGCAAATTCCTAAAGACAAAAATATTAATTCGGTTAATCTTCAGTTTCAGGTGGTTGCTTTTAATGATATTCAGACGGAAAAGGTTAATTTAAGAATTAAAGATTCTGAGCAGCCTTTAAAAATTGAAACGACAACTTTCCGAGATAAAATTGAGCCCAATGTTAAAGAAAAATGGTCTGTAAAGGTAATAGGAAACGATAAAGAGAAAATAAATGCAGAAGTTTTGGCAAATATGTACGATATGTCTTTGGATCAGTTCTCTGCAAATAATTTCACATGGGAAAAACTGTTCAATCCATATTCTTTTGTCAATTCTTATGACATGAGAAATAGTTTGAGCCAAATTAATTTTCAGCAGAGAATAAAATATCTTAAAGGAAGAAATGTTTATTTGCCGCTTTTTAATTGGTTTGATAATAACACCGATTTGAAATATTACAGAGGAAATGCACCTGCTCCAGTTGCTGTAAAATCTTATGATACTTTAGATAATAATGTGAAGCAAAATGAAGAGGTGGTGCTTCTTGGATATAGTAAGTCAGTATTAAAAAAACGTCCTAATGCAAATGTTTTGAATGCTGTTCAAGGTTCGGCTGCCGGAGTATTTATTACAGGTTCTGGAACACCGGGTTCTTCTAAAGATATTCTTGATGATGAATTAAATAAAATTCCGGTTCGCCAAAATCTTAATGAAACAGCTTTCTTTTATCCAGATTTAAAAACTGATTCTGAAGGCAATGTTCAGTTTGAATTTACTTCTCCGGAAGCTTTAACAAAATGGAAATTGATGTTTTTGGCTCATACAAAAGATGCAAGAGCGGCCACTTTAGAAAAAGAGGTGGTTACACAGAAAGAATTTTCGGTAACCCCAAATTACCCAAGATTTTTGAGAGAAGGAGATGAACTTAATTTTCAGTCGAAACTGTCTAATTTAACATCAAAAAAACTGAACGGATTTGCCCAACTCCAGATTTTGGATGCTTTTACGAATGAAGATATTTCAGAGAAATTTGGTTTGAGTAGAATTACGGCAGTTTCAGGATATAATTCAGAACAGGCTTTTTCGGTTGATGAAAATGGAAATATTGCTCTTACGTGGAAGGTTAAAGTTCCGAAAGATGCTTCTTCTGTTATTATGAAGGTTGTGGCAAAAGCCGGACAGTATTCTGACGGTGAACAGAAAGCTATGGCGGTTTTACCTAACAGAATGTTGGTTACTGAAGCTTTACCCATTTTTGTGAAAGAAGGAGAAACGAAAACTTTTGAGCTGGAAAACCTGAAAAATTCTAATTCTTCCACCATTACTAATGTTTCCAATACTTTAGAATTAACAACAAATCCTGTTTGGGAAATTCTGTTTGCTCTTCCTGGTCTGAAAAACGATCAGAACAGTTCGGCGGATGTGGTCTTCAATAAATGGTTTGCCGATGTATTGGCTTCAGAAATTTTTAAAGCTAATCCAAAATTGAAAACAGTTTTTGAAGAATATCAGAGCAAAGGCTTAGTGAATTCAAATCTTGAAAAAAATGAAGAGCTGAAACAGTTATTGCTCGAAGAAACGCCATGGGTTTTAGAAAGTAAAAACGAAAACGAGCAAATGCAGAAACTGGCATTGCTGTTTGATGTCAATACGATGAAAAATTCTATTCGTCAGGATTGGGATGAGTTTAAAAAGCTTCAAAATCCGGATGGTGGCTTTTCGTGGTATCAAGGATATCCAAGTTCTTATTCTACATCTTTGTATATTCTTAAAAATTTAGGAAAAATAAATTCTTGGCTCAAAGATAATGTAAAAGATTATCAAACTGCCGAACAGAAAGATTTGGTGAAGAAACTGGTTGGTTTTGTAGATAAAGAAATGATTAAATATTATAATCCTAAAGATAAAAATGTAATGAATAATTTCACTTTAGACTATCTCGATACCCGAAATTACTGGGAAAAAGAGTATCCTTTAAGTGGAAAATCTGCAACTTTGAAATCTTTAGTAAAAAGTAATTCGCAATCGGCAAAACTTACAGATTTTACTTTCTTTGGATTGCACCGTATGGCTTTACTTACTTATAATTTTGGTTTGAAAGCTGTTTCAGACAGGTTTTTAAATTATTTAAAAGAAACTTCTGTCGATTCTAAAACACAAGGGGTTTACTGGAAACAGAATTTGAACGATTGGGGTTGGTTCAGTTCTAAAGTAGTAAATCAGGCGGGTGCTTTGGAGGCATTCAGCAAATTGAAACCCAACGACGAAAAGTGGATAGAAGATATGAAAATCTGGCTTGTAACGCAGAAAGAAGTAAATTCTTGGGGAAGTTCTAGAGGAACTGCTGAAGTAATTTTTACAATTCTGAATTCAGGGAAATCTTGGACTTCTGCTGAAAGCGATAAAGCAACAGTAATCTGGGGCGGAAAAGAAGTGAAAGCCGATAACCAAGCAACAGGATATATTAAATCTACTGTTCAAACAGATATTTTAGACAAAAAATTAGCAACAGTTACGGTTACCAAACCGGGAGCGGGAATTGTTCAGGGAGGATTGTTTTGGCAGTATTATGAAGATTTAGATAAAATAAAATCTTCCGAAAATTATCTTTCTGTAACCAAAGAGCTGTATAAAAAGGTAAAAACAGTAAATGGAGAAGAATTAAAGAAAATTTCTTCTGAAACCCCTCTGAAAGTAGGCGATAAAGTTACAGTAAGAATGATTTTGAATACAGACCGCCCAATGGAGTTTATTCATATTAAAGACATGAGAGCGGCAGGATTTGAGCCGTTGGATGTAATCTCCGGATATCAGTGGAAAAATAATTTAGGATATTATCAGTCAACAAAAGATGCGTCTACCAATTTTTATATTCAATATATGCCGAAAGGTAAATATGTTTTTGAATATGATTATGTTACCAATGCTTCGGGGAAATTTTCGAACGGAATTACAACCATTCAGAATTACTATGCTCCGCAGATGAGTGCTCATACAAAAGGTACCAATATTGTAATACAAGAATAATTTACCGAGCTTACCAAAGAAAAACGGTTTCAGAAATTTCCTGAAACCGTTTTTATATTTATAACTGAATACATTTATTCTGTAACTTCCGTCTGCGTATAATGAGCAAAAGCTTCTTCCAGACTCGAAAATTTACCTTTGAAATCTTCAATATTAGAATCCTGTACAATATTGCCTTTATGAATAAGAATTACTCTGGTACAAAGTGCTTCTACTTCCTGCATAATATGGGTTGATAGTAAAACGGTTTTTTCTTTACCTATTTCTTTTACCACATTTCGTATTTCCAGAATTTGGTTAGGGTCTAGTCCGTTGGTAGGTTCATCCAAAATCAATAAATCCGGCTGATGCATAATTGCTTGTGCTAAGCCAACTCTCTGTTTATAACCTTTAGAAAGCTGTCCGATTTTTTTAGATTTTTCTGGGGTAATTCCAACCAATTCTATTACTTCATCAATTCTTGCATGTGAAATTTTATGAAGATCGGCTACAAATTGCAGGTATTCTCTTACATACATCTCCAAATATAAAGGATTGTTTTCAGGAAGAAAACCGATGTTCTTTTTAGCTTCAATTTCGCTTTCGGATATATTTTTACCGTTAAAAATAATTTCTCCTTCATCAATTTTCAAAGCACCTACGATAGATTTCATCAAGGTAGATTTTCCTGCTCCATTGGGACCAAGAAGACCGATAATTTCGTTCTTGTCGATAGAAATATTAATATTGTTAAGAGCGGTCTGCTCTCCGAATTTCTTTGTTAAATTGATAACCTGAAGTGACATATTAAAACAAATATTTCAGCAAAAATAGAAATAAAAAAACTCATTCGTGTAGAATGAGTCTTAATATATTGCTGTAATGAATATTATTTTCTGGATTTCTTAGTTTTTGAAGGCATTGAAGCCGGTGTATTGCTCTTTGGCTGCTCATACGTAACCTGATTTTGATAGGTCTGTGTTGCGTTAGGTTGATTGGCATTTGTATGCTTTTCAACAGCTTTTTTGTAAAGATTTTGTTTTGTAGTTCCTATCCCAAAGATTTTATCAATCTGTTTTTTATTCAGAAACTGAGATTTACCTACGTATTTTTTGTTTTTGTTGATGTACTGTATAAACTGAACAGTAGGTTGTCCGTAATTTTTCTCAAAATGCAGTTCAATAATATCACTTGGAAGTTCTAAAGTGATGTTTCCGCTAGGTTCATCAATAAAACCATCGCTAATCATTTTATAAAGTTCACTTACATCTCCATTAAGATCATTAAAAGAAAAAGATCTGAACGTATTAAGATTACTGGTATTGATATCCTGATAATTGAAGGTAAATCTGTTTTCTTTTTTATAAAGACCTACAGAATTTTCTTTTCCAATTTCTACCAATGTTTCATTTTTAAGCACTTTTATCTGTGAGAAAGCAGATATTCCTATAAAAAAGGTAAGAAATAAAATTATTTTTTTCATGCGAATTTCAATTTAATATTTTGGTAAATGACTGCTAATTTATTGATAATTATAGCCAGATGCCAATTTTATTCCTGCAAAAATAATCTTTTTTTTTATTTGATTAATTTACCTTTTTTATATCCGTTGTTAATTTTTCCTGAAACCATTGTGAACTTATCCAAATAACTATTAAAAGTCTTAGTGATTTTTAGAATAAATTCTTATTCTTTGATAATGCTGAAATTCTTATTACAGATTATCCTGAAACTTTCATCATCTGAAGGCTCGATTGTATTTTTCTGCACTGACTGGTACTGAATCCAAAAAAATAAATCCGTATTAAATAATTTTTTTTTCTGTGAGTATTAATTCTAAGAGTAAGTGTCGTTAATCCCAAATAATTGGAAAGATGATAATTTTTAATGCTGGATTGTGGAAGTTCTACACATGGAGGATTAAATTTTCTCGATGTAAAAGGGTGAAATTTCCTTATAGTAAGGCAATTTCCGGAAATTTCATAAGAAACGCTCTGAATACGAAAAATCAAGAATAGCATTGAAGTACCAATTGCAATAAGTGCTAAATCCGAAATTAATCCTTCTGAAATTGTTAAAAAAGCTAGCGAAATTATCAGTACACTAAAAGTAACACAAAATGCTAATGAGCGGGTGAAATTGTAATTAGAAATTTTCATTGTGCATAAAGATTATTTGGTTGATAAAATAAATATTAATACAAGTTTTGGTTTAAAAAAAATAACTTTTATTAAATGTTTGTTTTACAAATTTAACTTTTTAGAGGTGTGGAAAAATAAGAGCTTGTAATGATTTATAAAAGGAATGTAAAAATTCGGAAAATTTTACATTTTATTATGGTATTATATTGATAATCATTTGGTTGTAAGTTGAAAAAAGATGGTTTAAAATTCAAAATAAATGTTGTTTTTACATCCAAAACATTGAAGAATACCACATAAAAAAACTCCAAAAGATATTCTCTTTGGAGTTTCAGAAATTTCTAAAAAGAAATTTTTTTAATTTAAAAAATGCGTCCTCATTCGCCGAATGCTCTTTTTAGCAAACTTTCCACTTTTGGCTCACTGCCTCTGAAATTTTTATATAAATCCATTGGGTCTTTTGTTCCGCCAGAAGAAAGCAGAACTTTAAATTTTGCTGCTGTTTCTGGATTGAAAATGCCGGTTTCTTTAAAATAGCCGAAAGCATCTGCATCCAAAACTTCTGCCCATTTATAAGAATAGTATCCCGCAGAATAACCTCCTTGGAAAATATGAGAAAAACTTGGGCTCATCGCAGTTTCAGGATTTACAGGATACAGCTGTGTCTGTTTGGTGTAATAATCTTCGAACTGTTTAATGTTTTTGCTTTCCAATTCTTCAACTTTTGTATGATAATTCATATCCAGCAAACCAAAACCTATTTGTCGCAACGTTTGATATCCTTCCATGAAGGTTTTACTTTGCGATATTTTTTCAATTTTTTCATCCGGCAAAACTTCTCCTGTTTTGTAATGTTTGGCAAAAGTTTTCAGAAATTCGGGTTCGTAGCAGAAATTTTCTAGGAACTGAGAAGGAAGTTCAACAAAATCCCATTTTACAGAAGTTCCGGAAAGGTTAGGGTATTGTGTGTTTGCCAACATCCCGTGAAGAGCATGACCAAATTCGTGGAATAATGTCGTTACTTCCTGAAAAGTAAGTAAACTCGGTGTGTCTTTAGTCGGTTTGCTGAAATTACAAACAATGGAAATATGCGGACGCGAGTTTTCGCCATCTTTCTGATACTGATTTTTATAGCTCGTCATCCAGGCTCCGGCTCTTTTGCCTTTTCTTGGGAAATAATCTACATACAGCAGTGCTTTAAAAGTTTTTTCACCTGAATTTTTTTCATCCTCAAATACTTCATACACTTTCACATCATCATGATATTTTGGGATATCTTTTTGTTCCTCAAAACTAAGTCCGAAAAGTTTATGTGAAAGCCCAAAAACGGCTTCCTGAACCTGATTTAAAGGGAAATAAGGCTTCAGTTCTTCATCGTTGAGGTCGTATTTGGCTTTTCTGAGTTTTTCCGCATAAAATGCATGGTCGTAACTCTGCATTTCTTCTATTCCGTCGTTCTTTGCCAAAGATTTTAATTCTTCAATTTCTTTATCTGCAAATGGTTTAGCTTTTGTTAATAGTTCATTCAAAAAATCAAGCACTTTGGTTGGAGATTTTGCCATTCGTTCTTCCAATACATAATCTGCATAATTTTTAAATCCTAATAATGCTGCTTTTTCCTGCTTTAATTTTAAAATATCTACAATAAGTTTCTGATTGTCGAATTCATCATTCTGAAAAGATTTTTTACCGTTTGCCAATGCAATTTCTTTTCTCAATTCTCTATTTTCCGCATACGTCATAAACGGTATGTAGCTGGGATATTGTAAGGTAATTACCCATCCATCGAGATTTCTTTCTTTGGCTTCTTCTGCAAATTGTTCCAAAATAGCCTCAGGAATTCCGGCTAAATCTGCTTTATTGGTTATGTGCTTAAAGTAGTTATTGGTAGATGCCAAAACATTTTGCCCAAACTGAAGAGATTTAAGAGATAAATCCATATTTATTTTTTGTAATTTCTCTTTATCTTCTTCATTCAGAAGTGCTCCGCTTCGTACAAAACCTTTGTAGGTTTCATTTAAAAGCATTTGCTGCTCCTCGTTCAGATTATAACTGTCTTTTTGATCATAAACTTTTTTTATTTTTTGAAACAAAGCTTTGTTTTGAGAAATTTTCGATGAATATTCCGTTAAAATAGGAGAAACCTCCTGTGCAATTTGCTGCAACTCATCACTGGTTTCAGCAGAATTCAAATTGAAAAAAATACTTGAAGCTCGGTCTAGCTGTTCACCAGAAAATGCCAAAGCTTCAATTGTGTTTTCAAAATCAGGTTCGTTTGGATTGTTAACGATAGCATTAATTTCTTCTTCAGAACTGTGTATTAATTCTTTAAAAGCAGGAAGATAATCTTCGTTTTTTATTTGGTTAAAAGGTGCAGAGTTATATTTAGTCGTGAATTTTTCCGTTAGAATACTCATAAATCTATTTTTATACGTAAATGTAATTATTTTTTAGTCTGAATTATGTTTTACAATGGTCAAAAAGAATGCCCTGAGAAATAGTATGACAAAAATGCTGAATCTTCGAAAAAATGTCAGAAATCTTTTTTTATTGAATGATAATCAGACTTCGTTCACATTTTAAAATTCATTTAAAAATGCTATCTTTATCTTTAAAGAATAAGATATATGCAGAAGGTGACTTACAATAAAAATGATTTGCGGGTTTTTGTACGGGATATGATTTCGGGTAAAGTGAAAACATTAGAATTTTATCTCAATTTCACTTTGGAAGCAAGTAGAGATATTAAAAAAACTTCCAAATACGATTCTATTCGGGAAGAAATACAGGATGAGATTTACCATTTAGATAAACAAATGGCTAATCTTAAAAGTATGCAGCAGCAAATGAAGAAAGTTTTAAGTACAGATTCTGAAGTAGCCAAATTAGGTTCTTTGGTTATAACCAATAAGGCAAGATTCTACATTTCTGTTTCTTTGGGAGAGTTTTTTTATAACGGAGATCGTTTTTACGCAATTTCTCCCGAAAGTCCGATGGCAAAAAAAATTATCGGCATGAAAGCGGGCGAAGAATTCACTTTAAACAGAATTCATCAAAAAATTGAAGAAGTTCTGTAATTGAAATTGAATGAAAGTATAAAACGAAGAATTAACCATTTTATGCCTTTATTCTGGAAAAATTGATGATGCTACATTCAGAATTCAAGTTTTTTCGATAATTTCGTTACATGAATCAAGCAGAAGTTTTAAAACAAATTATAGAAGAAAGAAGGAGTATTTTTCCGAAAGATTATTCAGAAAATGAAATTCCTCAGCATATTATTGAAGAGATCATCAACTCGGCTAATTTTGCACCTAATCATAAACGAACAAAGCCTTGGCGTTTTAAAATATTCAAAGGAGCAGAAAAGGTAAAACTTGCATCCGAAATGCAGGAAATCTATAAATCTGTAACGGCTCCTCAAACTTTTTTAGAGAAAAAATACAATGATATCGGTTTTAAAATTAATAAAGCAGATACGGTTGTTTCTATTGTTGTGAATTTTAGCGGCTTAGTTCCGGAATGGGAAGAAATTGCTGCCGTTTCTATGGCGGTTCAGAATATGTATCTTACTTGTACAGCTCATCATATCGGGTGTTATTGGAGTTCACCAAAACTAGTAGATTATTTAAAAAATTCGCTCACGATTGAAGAAAATCAGAAATGTCTGGGTCTTTTTTATATGGGACAAACAGATTAATTTTTGAGCAAAAATAATATATAGCAACAAATCATATAAAACATTAAATTTGCCAACCTAAAGTTGATGTGTGTAAACAGCAATCAACTATCAACCAACAACCGATAACTAAAATGACTTCACAAGAGATAAGACAGCAATTTTTAGATTTTTTCAAAAGCAAAGAACATTTAATTGTTCCTTCTGCGCCCATCGTTCTTAAAGACGATCCCACGCTGATGTTTTCCAACTCCGGGATGACGCAGTTCAAAGATTATTTTTTAGGATACAAAGAACCGAAAGCCTCCCGAATTGCCGATACTCAAAAATGTCTGAGAGTTTCTGGGAAGCATAATGATTTGGATGACGTGGGTCGTGATACCTATCACCATACGATGTTTGAGATGTTGGGAAACTGGTCTTTTGGCGATTATTTCAAAAAAGAAGCCATTTCTTGGGCTTGGGAATTGTTGACAGAAGTGTACGGAATTCCAAAAGAAAATCTTTACGTCACCATTTTTGAAGGAGACGAAAAAGAAAATCTTGAAAGAGATAATGAAGCTTATAATTATTGGAAAGAATTTATTTCTGAAGACAGAATTATCAACGGAAATAAGAAAGATAATTTCTGGGAAATGGGAGCAAGTGGACCTTGCGGACCTTGTTCGGAAATCCATGTGGACTTGAGAAGTGCAGAAGAAAAAGCTAAGATTTCCGGATTGGAATTGGTTAATAACGACCATCCGCAGGTTGTAGAAATCTGGAATCTCGTATTTATGCAGTTCAACAGAAAAGCAGACGGTTCTCTGGAAAATCTTCCTGCAAAACACATCGATACCGGAATGGGATTCGAGCGTCTTTGTATGGCATTGCAACATAAAGAATCTAATTATGACACGGATGTTTTCACCCCTTTGATTGCTAAAGTTGAGGAACTTTCAGGTAAAAAATATACCGGAATTTTAACGGATGAAAAAGACATCGCCATTCGTGTTGTGGTAGACCATATCAGAGCGGTTTCTTTTGCGATTGCAGACGGACAATTGCCATCCAACGGCGGTGCTGGTTACGTTATCAGAAGAATTTTAAGAAGAGCGATTTCTTATGCTTATCGTTTTTTAGACCAAAAAGAACCTTTCCTTTATCAGTTAGTGGCTGTTCTTCAGGAGCAAATGGGCAAATTCTTCCCGGAGCTTGAAAAGCAGGGAACTTTGGTAACTGAAGTGATTAAAAGTGAAGAAGAATCTTTCCTCAGAACTATTGAGACAGGATTAATAAGAGTTGAAAAACTCATTCAACAGACAATTTCTGAAGGTAAAAAAGTATTGCCGACAGAAGAAGTTTTCGAATTGTACGACACTTACGGTTTCCCTGATGATTTGACGAGAATTATTGCCGAAGAAAAAGGCTTAACCATAGATGAAGCAGGCTTTGAGCAGGCTTTGAATCAACAAAAACAACGTTCCAAAGCAGATTCTGCACAGAAAGTTTATGACTGGGTAACATTGGAAGAGAAGCCAGAAAACTTTGTCGGTTACGATAAAACCGAGTCTGAAACGTATATTACCAGATACAGAAAAGTAGAAAATAAAGACGGAGAATTTTATCAGATCGTATTGAGCGAATCGCCTTTCTATCCGGAAGGTGGTGGACAAATCGGCGATAAAGGTGTTCTTGAAAATGCCGCCGAAAGCTTTGAAGTACTTGAAACCAAAAAAGAAAACGGACTGATTATTTCTTTAATCAACGGGCTTCCGAAAGATGCCGGTGCTGTTTTCTACGCTAAAGTCAATGATTCTGAAAGAAGAAATTCTCAGGCGAATCACTCGGTGACGCATTTGCTTCACGAGGCTCTGAGAGAGGTTTTAGGGACGCACGTAGAACAAAAAGGCTCGTTTGTAGGTCCGGATTATCTGCGTTTCGATTTTTCACATTTCAATAAAATGACCGATGAAGAACTGAAATTGGTTGAAGATAAAGTGAATGCCAAAATTAAAGACAGCATTGCTTTGCAGGAGTTCAGAAGCATCCCGATTCAGGAAGCTTTGGACAGAGGTGCGATGGCTTTGTTTGGTGAAAAATATGGTGACAATGTAAGAATGATTCAGTTTGGAACATCAATGGAACTTTGCGGTGGAACTCACGTTAAAAATACGAGCGAAATCGGGCATTTCAAATTGGTTTCCGAGAGTTCTGCAGCGGCGGGAATCCGAAGAATTGAAGCCATTTCTGCAGACAAAGCCGATGAATATTTCAAAAATCTGGAAAAACAAATAACCGAGCTTTCCCAATTGCTGAAATCTAAAGATGTGGTGCGTTCTATTGAGAAATTAATCGAAGAAAATGCCACTTTAAAATCTGAAGTTGAAGCCTTCAAAAAAGAAAAAGCAAAAGGTGAAATCGGTGATTGGAAAAATGCTTACGAACAAAAAGGCGACAAACTTCTTTTAGTGAAGAAAACCTCTTTGGATGCAGCTTCTGTGAAAGATATAGTGTTCCAATTGAAGAAAGAAATTCCGACTTCGGTAACGGTAATTTTATCTGATGCAGACGGAAAACCTATGATTACAGTTGGTGTTTCGGATGATTTGGCATCGAGTTATCAGGCAGGAACAATCGTGAAAGATTTAGCGAAAGAAATCCAGGGCGGCGGCGGCGGAAATCCGGGCTTTGCAACGGCTGGCGGTAAAAATCTTGATGGTTTAGAGAATGCTTATCAGAAAGCTCTGAATTTATAATTGAATTGAAAATATAAAAAAGGCTGTCTCATTTTTTGTGACAGCCTTTTTTATTTACTTTTTCTTGATTTCAACGGCGTAATCGTACTTTTCCATTTTAGCTACGATTTTTTTCATATCATTTTCAATGCTTTTAATCCTGCTGTTGCTTTTGGCAAGATCCCGATTAGCAGATTCTGTTTCTTTAAGAAGTTTTGCCGTATTTTTAGCATCAGAAGAAGTGCTTTTAGGATCAGAAGAAGTAAATTTATCTGTTTTTTTATCTGATTTTCTATTTAGAACACTTACCTCTTCAGTTAATTTTACATTGGTTTGTCTTTCTTTGGCAAGATCCATATTTTTGTCTAAAAGATCAGAATAAATTTTAAATAACTCCTGTTTCTGCTTAATTTCATCAATCGTTTGTGCTTTTATTTCAGTTCCGAAAATTCCGATTCCTGCAAAAAATAAAATTGCAAATAGTTTTTTGATCATTGTATATGCTTAAAAAAATTCCGGCAAATTTAGTAACAATTTTTTTAATAAATTAAGGCTACCTCCAAGTTATACATGTCATGAAACTGATTCGGATAATTATTTTAAAATTCCGCAGAAATCAGGTGTTATTCATTTTCGTTAAATTCTTTATGATTTTTAAAAATAATTCAGAAATAATCCTCTCAAGTAGATTTAATTTCTATAAAAAATGACTAACGTCCAGACATTTACATCTTTAACAAAAGTTTATATTTTCTCTCATGGTTTTGTAACTTTCTTATCAATAGTTTTGTCTCATTAATAAAAACTACATGACAAAATTTTTATCTCCATTATTTTTATTGTTGAGTATCTTCATTTTCAGTCAGAATCAAATTAAAGTTTTAAGTAAAAACGATAAAAAACCGATAGGAAATGCCGCTGTTTACTGTGATGATGATCTGCTTGGTAAAACCAATGATGAAGGAATTCTGAATTTTAAAACAAAATGTAAGAAAGTTGAGGTTTTAGCCAACAATTTCGAAGATGCAACGGCTGATGTTAAGAAAAATATGGAAGTTCTTCTAAAAACTTCTTCCGAAAAATCCAGCAACATAGACAAGATTGTAATTTCAAATAAAAGCGATCCTAAAGCACTCAGAATTCTCGATGAATTCAATAAACGAGAGAAAAATAATTCTCCTAAATCATTAGATTCTTATCAATTTAAATCTTATTCTAAGTATTCTATTGATGTGGATAAAGATTCTATCGATGCATTTAAAAATTTTATTGTAAGCAGAAAAGATTCTTTGTCTAAAGTAGAAAAGAAGGAGGTTTTTAAAAAGAAAAGCGATGAAAAAGATTCGTTACTTAGTGAAGAATTTCTAGATGCAGCCAAAGATGGACAAATGTTTTTGTGGGAAAAAGCGACAGAATACAAGTATTCTGACAAGTTTGGCGAAAAAACCAATGTTTTAGACAACAGAATGTCGGGTTTCAAAAATCCTATTTATGAAGTTTTAGCAATGAATTTTTCTAATCTTAACAGGATTCCACGGCAATTAAAACAGGAAAATAGGAATCTGTTTAATTTTTATGTTACAGATACCATACAGATAGACGGAAGAAGCACTTATGTCATTAAATTCAAAGAAATTATGGATAAAAAGAAGCAGAATCCCAGAAAATTTAACGGTAAAATTTACATTGATACCGAAACGTTTGCCCTCAAAAAATTTGAAAGTTCAAGCAAAAAAAGGAATGAAGGCAACATAGTTTCCGTTTGGAAACCTATTAACAATAAATGGTTTCTCGATTATGAAGACATGAGGATGAAAATGGGAGATCAGTCTTTCGATACTGCTAAAAAAGACAGTGTAAAAGCCGGCGAGAAACAGAAATACTATAAAAAAACTTTCGGAAATTATCTTTACATTAAAAACAGATTTTTCGATTTTGAAATTAATCCTGAACAGAAAGCATCCGAATTTAAAGGATATTCTTTAGAAGTAAAAAATTCTGATGGAAGTCTGCTTAATCAATACAGAACCGACAGCCTAACCACAAGAGAAAATACGACTTATGATAATATTGATAAATTTGTAGAAAAGCACGATTTTGAAAAGAAATTAGGCTTTTATACGCAGTTACTGAGAGGTAATTTAAGATATAAAATGATTGATTTTGATATTACGAAAGTATTCAATTACGACAAATATCAGGGGTTTCGACTAGGAGCAGGAGTGAAGCTTAACGAAAAATTCAGTAAGACATTTTCTCCCGACGGATATTTTGGCTACGGTTTTAAAGATCATACCTGGAAATATGGGCTTGGTTTAGATGTGAAATTATCGCAGAAAAGAACTTCTATTTTCAGAATAGATTATGTGGATGATGTTTTTGCAGCAGGAAGATTCAGCAACAATATGTGGAATACAATGATGAAATTAACCGACATCAATCTGGATCTTCACAATGCTAATTTTTATAAAAACCAGAAATTTGGTGCGTCGTATTTATATGATATATCTAATTCTCTAAGTATGAAAATTGCGGTGAATAAAGAGAAGCAAAAGGCACTTTTCGATTATCAGTACAGAGATTTAGGGAATAATTTTAATAATGTAAGCACTACTTTATCTCTGAAATTTTCGCCCAATGATAAAAATATTATGACTCCTAGCGGAAAATATACTTTTGAAACAGGTTTTCCTCAGGTTTTTGCCAATTTCGAAAAAGGATATCATATTTTAGGCGGAGATCTGAACTATCAGAAATTTGATGCATTAGTTGTACATCAGTTCAGAACCAAATTAGGATATACTAACTTGAAACTTTTAGGTGGAATTTCTTCAGGAACTGCGCCTATCTGGAAAAATTTTGAAATAGCAGGACAAACTGAAAGAGGTTTAGAGCATTGGTTTTCCAGCGTAAGTACACCCTCTAATTTTGGTTTTGCGACCATGCCTTCGGGGACTTATTTTGCAGACAAATTTGTAGCATTCAAAATTTCTCAGTATTTACCTTTCAGATTCAGAACCATTGGCAAAAGATACTCCAATATCGAACTGGAATATCAGTCGGCAATTGGTAATTTCAAAAATAGAGGAGATCATCAGTTCGATTTTATTCCTTTAGATCACTATTATCAGGAAGCTGGAATAATCTGGAACCGTTTTCTGGGAAGAAATTTCGGACTAGGATTCTCTTATAGACTTGGATATTATCAGACCCCTGTATTTAAAGAAAATTTTGGGGTTAAACTAAGATTTAATCTACTGAATTAAACTTTGCCCCATAAACTCTAAAAATAGAAATTCAATGATTTTGAATTTCTATTTTTTTTGAGAAATACTTTAAAGTTCTCTTTTAATTAACAATTAACTTTCATTATTCAAATAAAGTTAATTGCAGTTTTGCTGTTATTAAAGTGCAGTTAACAATAGACTTATAGTTTTGCAAACAGATAAACTATAAAAATATATTATGAAAATTGAAAGATCTATTGGTGCGTTATTTTTATTTGCAGCACTTGCGCAGAGCTGTAAAGACGATGTAGAAACAACCGAAACTCCGGTAAACAACGAAGTGAAAATCGAAAATTTTTCTAAAGAACCTGCATTTGTATACGGAATGCCTGGTTTCGAGAATTTGAACATTACAACGCTTATTTCAAGCTCTGATGTGCTTTCTCAAAGTCCGAACTTTGTTTTTGCAGGACAGCCAGACGGAATGGGAATTATGAAAGATCCTAATTCTAACGGGTATCTGATGATTACCAACCACGAAATTACCCAGTCTGTTTCCAGAGTATATTTAGACAAAACTTTCAAACCTGTAAAAGGTGAATATATTCTTAACGGAATTGGTGGGATGACAAGATTGTGTTCTGCAACATTGGCAACACAGAAAGAACATGGCTTCGATGCATTTCTTACAGCAGGAGAATCTGGCGAAGAAAGTATGGTACACGCTCTTAATCCTTTGGCACCTGTTTCTCAGGCTTCAGATAAAACAAGAGTAAAACCGGCTTTAGGAAAAGCTTCTATGGAAAATGCAGTTCCTCTTCCTAAAGATATTTCTGGTGGTAAAACATATATTATGATTGGCGAAGATCAGTCTTATTCTACTTCTCATCAATCAGCAGGACAGCTTTTGATGTATGTTTCGAATACACAAGGAGATCTAGACAACGGAAAACTTTATTCTTTAAAAAGAACCAACAACAATTATACGGAGACAGATATGGTAAAAGGTTCTCAGTATGATGTAGAATTTGTAGAAATTAGCAATGCTAAAAATCTTACAGGAGCCCAGATTAACCAAAAAAATATGGATCTTAATGCCATCCGTTTTTCGAGAGTAGAAGATGTCGATTACAGAAAAGGAGCAGGAAAGGGTAGAGAAATTTATTTTACAGCAACTGGAGAATCTTCGGATGGTGTAAATCCAAAACCGGGACTTACCATGTGGGGAAGAGTTTATAAGCTTGTTCTTAACGAAAACAATATGCTTGCAGGAAAACTGGAAGTTGTTGCAGAAGGAGATTCTAATCCTGGAAATAATTTAATTAATCCCGATAACCTTTGTGTAACCGAGAATTATGTTTACATTCAGGAAGATGGAGATTCTTACTATTCTGCAGCCAATCACGATTCATACATTTGGCAGCTGAATATCGGAACAAAACAGTATAAGCCTTGGCTTAATATGAAACACAACAGAAACGATGCTGCTTGGCAAACTGCATACAACCAGTCTGGTAATTTAACGAAGTTGGGTTCTTGGGAATTTGGTGCAATGATAGATATTTCAGATATCATTGGGGTTCCGAATACTTTTGCGGTAAATATTCACTCTCATACTTGGCAAAAAGACGCATTTAAAAATGCAGATGGAGCGGGCGTAAATACCAACAAAGAAGGCGGACAAATTGTAATCATCAGAAACGTACAGAAATAATACTAATCTTTAATAACCTAAAAAAGTATCAATAGAAATCTCTGTTGATGCTTTTTTATATATTCTGTTTCCTATGAAATTGATCCTGAAATATCCGCTCTTGGCATTTCTTTTCATTGTATTTTTATTTTTTGGTATTTTACAGTGTAAAAAGAACGAAATTCCTCCTGTAGATTCGCTTACGGATGTAAAAAATGAAATTTTAAAGAATAATAATGATTTTCTGCAACAGACCAATCATCTTATTGATTTGGTTTCTCATAATGCTACAGAAAAAACGTTGCAGGAAAAATTTGGAAATCTAAGAAAAACGTACAAAAAAATGGAATGGGCTGTAGAGTATTTTCTTCCCCATTCTGCAAGATTTATTAACGGAGCTGCACTTCCCGAAATAGAAATGTCGGAGCATACCGAGATAGAACCCGAAGGATTACAGGCTTTGGAGGAACTTTTATATCCTTATAAACCATCTAACAAAGATGAAGTAATAAGACTTCTGAAAAAACTTCTGAATAAAAGCAATATCATTAAAACCAATTTTCTGGCGATAAGCATAGGAAAAGATCAGGTTTTTGATGCTTTGAGACAGGAAGTTTTTAGAATTTCAAGTCTGGGAATTGCCGGTTTTGATACCCCGATTTCCGGAGCTTTTCTACAGGAAATGCCTTATGCGATGGAGTCTGTAAAAAAAGTTTTAAGCCAAATTTCAACAGAAAAATCTAAACACAATTCTTATACAACACTAAGTACACAAATCGACGCGGCAATTAATGTACTGAAGCAGAATTCCGATAAAATAACATTCAATTATGCAGTGTTTATTCCTTCTTACTTAAATAAAATTTCTGAAACTCTTCTTCAGTTCCGAAAAGAAGAGCGTATTCCTGAAGTGGAAGTTACCACGGTACTCCGCAAAAATGCTGCTACTTTTTATTCGAAAAATGCTTTCGATGCCAATGCATTTACAGCGGGAAAAGAGTATACAATGACTCCGCAAAAAACAGAATTGGGAAAAGAACTTTTTTATGACCCTATTTTATCCAACAACAGTACAAGAAGCTGTTCTACCTGTCATGTTGCCGAAAAAGCGTTTACAGACGGAAAAGAAAAATCGATGTCTTTACAGAATGTCGCATTGGTAAGAAATACACCTTCGCTTAATTATTCAGCATTTCAGCACGGTCAGTTTTGGGATATGAGAAAAGACGATCTCGAAGGGCAGAGTTCCGATGTAATTACCAATAAAGAAGAAATGCACGGCGACCTAAATGTAATTATTGCCAAAATAAATAACAATAAAAAATACAATTCAGATTTTAAGAGGATTTTTGGTTCTCAGAAGGCTCAGGTTTGGCAGCTTCAGAATGTTTTGGCAACATATATAAGATCACTTGCCACGTTCAGTTCAGATTTTGATGAGTATATGAGAGGGAATAATAATGCGATGTCTGAAAGACAGAAAAAAGGATTCAACTTATTTATGGGAAAAGCACAATGTGCAATTTGTCATTTTCTTCCGCTTTTCAATGGAACCGTTCCTCCGGATTACAAAAAAACAGAACAGGAAGTTTTGGGTGTTGCAGAAAATTTCAGTAATGAAAAATTAGACCGCGATCCGGGAAGGGGGAAATTCCATGAAACGGTAGCATTTTTACAAAATTCATTCAAGACACCAACACTCAGAAACATCAATAAAACAGCTCCCTACATGCATAACGGAGGATATAAAACTTTAAAGCAGGTAATGGAATTTTATAATAAAGGAGGAGGTGTTGGTTTTGGATTTAAAATTGAAAATCAAACGCTTTCGGATACTCCACTTCATCTTACCGACACGGAAATGGATGATGTAATTGAATTTTTGAAGGCGCTTGATGATAAAAAGTAGCAACTATTGATATCGGTAAAGACATAGAATTCAGCTTTCTGAAACAGAAAATTATCTGTAATTTTGGGCAGGTTTTTCCTATGAAAAAAATTCTGAGTTTTGTTTTGTTTTTGCTGTATGTTTTTGGTTTTTCGCAATCAAAGATTATGATATTTAATGAAGCAAATCATACTCCTATTCCAGATGCAGAAATTCTTTGTAATAATGTTGTTTTAGGCAAAACAGATCATTATGGATTTTTAGAATTTAAATCCTCATGCAAAAATATAGAAATAAGAGCGGATGGATTTTATACGGAAAACGCAGTAGTAGAAAAATTTATAAAAGTTTCCTTAATTAAAGCTTCATATAAAATTAACGATATCGAAGCGGTTATTCTTAACGATAAAAGCGATCCCAAAGCGCTGGAAATTTTAAGAAAAGTTGAGAGGTTGTTCAAAAGCAATTCCCCGGAAAGTTTAGATTCTTACAGCTATAAATCTTACGAAAAATTATCGGTAGATATCGATCAGGACAGTATTTCTGCATATCGAGACCTTTTTAACGGGAATTTTGGGTTTTTAAAGAAAAAAAATAAAGGAGACAGTATTAATAATCTCTCGTCGCGCCGAATTCTTGAAAAAAGTAAACTTTTTCTTTGGGAGAGAGCTCAGAGATTTTTATTTTCCCAAAAATATGGTGAGAAAATTACAATTCTGGATAATAAAATATCCGGATTAAAGCAGCCTATATACGAACTGATTGCTTTACAGAGCAACAGAAACAAAATTCCGGATCAAATTAAGCAGGAAAACCGTGGTTTATATCGCTTTTTCCTTACAGACAGCATTCAGATAGATCATAGAGATACCTATGTCATTCGTTTTAGGGAAGCGAATTACAAAAAACCGATGAAAAGAAGAAAATTCAGCGGTGCTATTTATATTGATGCAGAAACATTCGGAATAAAAAAAATTGAGAGCATCAGCAAAGAAAAAGACGAAGGTCATATCATCAGTACATGGAATTTTTATGCAGGAAAATGGTTTCTGGCAGAAGAAAATCTTAAATTAAGACTCAGCAGACTGAAATTAGGTGAAGAATTTACAGACCGCGAAGAAAATCGTGAAGAAAAAAGAAATTTCGGAACGTATGTGTTTCTCAATTCGAAATATTTTAATTATGAATCGCCCATAGAAGAAAACAAAGGAGATTTTAACGGGTATACCTTTTCAGTAAAAAATACCTCAGGAAATACTTTGAATCTTTATCGGGATGAACCTCTTTCGTTAAGGGAAATTCAGACTTATTCTACCATAGACAGCATCGGGAAATTGTATAATGTAGACCGAAAAGCCAGAATTCTTACAGGGTTAATCAACGGTCAGGTCAGAATGGGAAGTTTCGATTTTGATATTGGCGAAATTGTTAATTATAACTTATCCGAAGGGTTCCGTTTGGGTTTAAAAGACAAACTTAATGAAACTTTCGAACCCTATTTTTCTCCCGATTATTATTTTGCGTATGGTTTAAAAGACCAGCGTTGGAAATACGGAATCGGAGTGGATATGAAAGTTTCTCTGGAAAAAAATAACTTTTTCAGAATAGAATATTATGATGATGTAAGTGCTTCTGGCGAATTCTACCGCAGACTCTGGACGTTCAGAATGAAGATGATGAATTATGGAAACAACATTAATAACGATAAATTTTACCGCTACAAAGGAGTTTCATTATCTTATCTTAATGATATCAGCAATGCGTTAACCTTAGCTTTTGCAGTCAGAAGAAATGTAGAAACAGCACAATTCGATTATAATTTTCGAGGAAAAGGAGATGCTTTCGAAAATTTCAATACGTTAATTACTCTGAAATATTCTCCAAATTCTACCAATATCATGACGCCGCAGGGGAAATCTCAAATCGACCAGAAATATCCGGAACTGTATTTCAACTACGAGAAAAGTATGAAAGTTTTTGGAGGCGATTTTAATTATATCCGTTTTGATGCTTTGTTTGCGCATAATTTTCAGAATATATTAGGAAAAACGGGTGTCCGTTTATATGGTGGTTTGGTTTTGGGCGAAGCTCCCATTTGGAAACATTTTACCATGAATGGTCTTGCTTCTCCAAGCCGAGATATTAATTTCAATCTTACTTCATATCTCGGTTTTGCAACTTTAGAAGGCGGAAAATTTTATAACGACCGTTTTATAGCGTATTATTTAACCCATAAAATACCGTGGTACTTCAAAAGTATTGGTCAGAATGTTTCCAGTTTTGATTTTGTTCTTCGTGGAACCATCGGAGACATGAAACACCCGCATTACCACGATTTCAGATTTAAGAAACTCGATCATCTCTATCAGGAAGTAGGATTGGAGTGGAATAATTTTTTATCATCTTATTTCAATCTCGGTTTTTTCTACCGTGTGGGATATTATACCACTCACAATTTTAAACAAAACTTTGCGGTACAGTTTAAGCTTAAACTTCTGGAATTTTAAAAAAATAAATATTGAAAAATGAAAACAATTGAAATAAAAGCCGAACAGTTTTTTGAATTATTAAAGCTTAAAGATACTTCTATGTGGTCTGTATTTGCTCAGATGATCGACGGAGAAGAAAAAGAAATTATTTTTTTGGATAACGAAGAAAAAATTCTCTTCAATTATATTCTTCCGGTAAATGCTGAAAAACTAGAGGAAGATAGAAAACAATTTTCAATAGAGTTTGCAGATAAAATGGCAAGCCAGAATTAAAAATAATGTAATATTGTAATATGGGATAATTTACGGCACTTTTTTTGTCTGAGGAAACTTTTAGACAAGCAAATTTTCCCGATCTAAAACCATGTTACATTTATGAAGAATATTTTTATTATTGTTTTCTCTTTTTCTTTCTGTTTTGCTTTTTCGCAATCTAAAATTATTGTGAAAAATGCGGCAGATGATACTGCCATTCATGGAGCAGAAATTTCCTGCAAAAATCAGGTATTAGGAAGAACGGATCACTCCGGAACTCTTATTTTCAATACAAAATGTAGCAAAGTAGAAGTTTCTGCAAAAGGATTTTACGAAGAAGATGTAGTAACCGATAAACTGATGGAGGTTTTTCTTACCAAAACCGATGTAAAAACGCGAGAAATTCAAAGTGTTGTTTTACAGGATAAAAGCGATCCGAAAGCTTTAGAAATTCTCAGAAAAATCAATGAAAATTATCAAGAAAATTCACCAAAGAGTTTAGATTCTTATTCATACAAATCGTATGAAAAAATTTCTTTAGATTTTGATGAGGATAGCATAAAAGCGTACAACAATTACATCGGCAACCGAATCGATTCTCTTAAAAAACTTCCTCAACAACCCATGAAAAAGCAGGAAATGAAAGATTCTCTGCAATCGGTCGGATTGATGAAGCTTATGGGAAGCAGCAAAATGTTTTTATGGGAAAGGGCTCTGGAAAATTTGTATTCTAAAAAATATGGCGAAAAAACCATTGTTTTAGATAATAAAATTGCTGGTCTTAAAGAACCGATTTACGAGTTGATGGCATTTCGTTCCAACAGAACTCAGATTCCCAAAGAAATAAAAGAAGAAAACAGAAATCTTTACCGTTATTTTTTAACAGATTCTATAGAAATAGATGGGAGAGAAAATTATGTAATCCGATTTCGGGAGGTTGGTTATAAACAATCGGCTAATAAGACAAAATTCAATGGATATATTTATGTAGATAAAGATACTTATGCTCTGAAAAAGATTGTAAGCAACAGCAAAATTAAAAGCGAAGGCAGTATAACCAGTATTTGGAAACCATTCGATAATAAATGGTTTTTGGTTAAGGAGAATTACAAGATAAAATTGGCTTCCACAACGTTTTCCAATACCAGCGATTCAGATAAAAATAAAACTAAAGAACAGAAAGAAGAAGATAAAAAGACCAGAAGCAAATTCGGAACCTACGCTTTTGTTACTGCAGATTATTTCGATTTTAAAACTCCAATTGAAGAAAAACGTCAGAATTTCAGAGGTTACAGCATGGAGGTGAATAATTCTGACGGAAGTCTAATAGACAAGTACAGAACAGACAGTTTAACAGGAAGAGAACAAACTACCTATTTGAAAATAGACAGTTTGAGCAACAAATATAATCTTGATAATAAAGTGAAAGCTTTGGCTGGTTTATTAAAAGGAAAACTCAGACTCGGAATGGTAGATTTCGATCTTTCAAAAATTGTGGGTTATAATAAATACGAACATTTCAGATTAGGTTTAGGAGCCAAACTCAATGAAAAATTCAGCAGATATATTTCTCCGGATGCTTATTTTGCCTATGGAATTTACGATAAACAATTCAAATTTGGAGCGGGTGTAGACATTCGTACCACTACAAAGAAAAATTCTTTCTTCAGAGTAGAGTATTTTGATGATGTAAACGCAGCAGGAAGATTTTCAGAAAATCTCTGGAATTTCAGAATGATGATTATGAATTCCGGAGTTTCGTTAAATAATGGTGTTTTTTACGGATACAAAGGTTTTGCAGTGAGTTATGAAAATGATATTACAAACGGATTAACCGTAAATGTATCTGCAAGAAAATCCGAAGAAGATGCTAAATTCGATTACAGCTACAAAGGCTTAGGAAATACATTTGATGTCACTTCGTCTACAATTACCCTAAAATACTCTCCAAATTCGAAAAATATCATGACTGAAAATGGGAAGTTTACCTACGAACAAAATTTCCCCGAATTTTATTTCAATTATGAGCAGGGTTTCAAATCTTTAGATGGTGATTTTAATTTCAGTAGGCTAGACGCTTTGTTGGTGCACAATTTTAAAACTAAATTAGGTGTTACCGGTTTGCGTGCTTACGGAGGAATTGTTTTTGGAGATGCACCCATTTGGAAGAATTTTACCATGAATGGTTTGGGTAAAGGAAACGGAGGGCTTAATTTTAACCTCACTTCGTATTTAGGCTTCGCTACAATGGAAGGCGGAAAATATTATAACGATAAATTTGTGGGAGCTTATCTTACGCACAGACTTCCTTGGTACTTTAAAAGTTTTGGTAAAAATGTATCGAGTTTTGATGTTATTTACCGAGGAACGATTGGTAATATGAAGAATCCTGAATTTCATCAGTTCGATTTCAAAAAATTAAACCATCTTTATAATGAAGTAGGCTTAGAGTGGAATAATTTCCTTTCCACACAGTTCAATTTGGGATTCTTTTATAGAGTTGGTTATTATAATACGACCAAATTCAAAGATAATTTTGCCATTCAGTTTAAGCTGAAATTACTTGGTTTTTAAAAATAAATTTGCCTCCTGATTGATGAAATTAGGAGGTTTTTTTTAGCGGTTTATTAAAAACTCATCAACAGTTTTCTTTGCTTCTGCAACATCGTGAACTCTTAATATTTTTGCACCTTGCTGCAATACTTTTAAATGCAGTTTTTGGGTTTCCGGATTAATGTCTAAAGGCGATTTTCCAAGAGGTTTATAAATGAAAGATTTTCTGGAAATTCCTATCAGTAAAGGATATTGTCCAAATCCTAGAAATCGGATTTCATCAATCATTTTCATTTGGTCTTCCACGGTTTTTCCAAATCCAAAACCAGGATCCAGAATAATATCTTTAATGCCTTTTTTTCTTAGTTCCTGTATTTTTTTGCTGAAATATTGGTTGATTGATAATGTAATATCGGTAAAATTAATTTTTTCGTGCATAGATTCATAAGTAGAATTAATGTGCATCAAAATATAGGGAAGTCGAGTTTCTGCTACCGCATTCAGCATGTTTTCATCATATTGTCCGCCAGAAATATCATTAATAATGTCGATCCCCTCATCATAGCCAAACTGTACGGTTTCAGCATAAAATGTGTCTAAAGAAAGCAGCGTTTCAGGGAAATTTCTTTTTATTTCTGAAATTATTTTGCCAATTCTTCTCATTTCTTCTTTATCCGAAAGAAATTCTGCATGAGGTCTTGTAGACTGTGCTCCAATATCAATAATTTCGGCACCTTCATTCAATAATTTCTCGGTATGCAGAAGAGCAGATTTTTCGTTGTTAAATTTGCCGCCGTCTGAAAAAGAATCCGGCGTAATGTTGAGGATTCCCATAATCTTCGGCGTATCCAGTTCGATAAGTCTTCCGTTGCAGTTTATAGAGTGTACAGGAGAATCGGGAGAGAAAAAAGATGATTTGTTGTGAAGCATCAGTTCTGATGATTTTTATGAATGATACAAAATTAAACTAAAAGTTGATAAAAGATCATCCATTGCATATTTTGAAATAAACCATAACTGAAAGATTAAAAAAACAATTTAACGACGAATGAAAAGCAAAGTATCAGTTTTAAATTAAAATTTTAGCTTGTAAAACTTTATATAAAACGCTTCAAAATTATTCTGCAATCGAAACTCTAGAGCTGATAAACAATCTCGAAAAACAAAAATTTGTATCTTTGAAAGATTAAGGAAATTTATGAACAAAACTTCAGAGCAGTTTGGTAATGTCATCTCAGAATGTAGGGATTTATTCAGTAAAAAACTGCAGGATTATGGTGCTGCGTGGCGGGTTTTACGTCCAAGTTCAATTACCGATCAGATTTATATTAAAGTTAACAGAATCCGTACTTTACAGATGACGGATGTTAAAATGATCGACGAAAGCGAAGAAGGAGAATTTGTGGCTATCGTTAATTATTCAATTATTGGTTTAATTCAGTTAGAAAAAGGTCTTTCCGATGATTTTAATGAAAATAAAGAAGAAATCTTAAAGCTTTACGACGATTATGCTTCTAAAGCACACGCTTTAATGGAAAAGAAAAACCACGATTATGGTGAAGCCTGGAGAGATATGAGAATTTCTTCTATTACCGATTTAATTTATCAAAAAGTTTTAAGAACCAAACAGATAGAAGATAACCAAGGTAAAACACTCGTTTCGGAAGGTTTGGATGCCAATTATTTTGATATGCTGAATTATGCCGTGTTCTGTTTAATTAAATTTTCCGAGCAAAATCATCAAAAACAACTTTAAAAGATTAAAAAAAATGATTAAAAGTTTACTACGATTCGTTATTGCAGTTATCTTTATCCTTTCCGGCTTCGTAAAAGCGGTCGATTTGGTAGGGTTTTCTTTCAAAATGGAAGAGTATTTTTCTCCGAGCGTTTTCAATATGCCGTTTTTGGAAAAATTTGCTTTAATATTTTCTGTAATTGTAGTGGTTTTAGAACTTCTTTTAGGTGTAATGCTGCTTTTAAAATTCAAGCTGAAGTTCACAATTTCTGCACTCATTGCATTGTGTATTTTCTTCGGATTCCTTACGTTTTATTCGGCTTATTATAACGTTGTTACAGATTGCGGATGTTTTGGTGATGCTATAAAATTTACACCTTGGCAAAGCTTTATTAAAGATATTGTTCTTTTAGCAGGGCTTATTATTTTATTCGTTCTCTACAAAAAAGAATTTTGCAGTAAAGACGATCCTTACATCTACAGTGAGAAACCTAAAAGCAACAAATTGAAGTCTGCATTTTTCGGAGTTTTTGTTGGATTGATGATTTTTGTAATGGCTCAAGGTATTATCAATGAACCGATTATTGATTTCAGAGATTATAAAATCGGAACAGATTTGAAGGCAGAAAAAGAAAAGATAAACAAGAATCCGTCAGAATACAAAACTTTTTATTCTTTAAAAAACACAAAAACGGGCGAGGTAATCCGTATTAATCAGGACGATTATGTGAAGGAATCTAAATATTGGGAAGAAGGAACCCCGTGGAAAACAGAAGAAGGTAAAAATGAATCTGTACTCGTAAAAGAAGGCTATAAATCTGAAATTTCTAAATTTAAAATTGAAGATCCAACCGGTCAGGACGTAACAGCAGAAGTTATTAATGCTCCCAAAGCGGTTCTGGTATTTTCTTATCATCCAAAAGAAGTTTCTAAAGAGCTTTTAGCTAAAATAGAAAATAAGGTAAAAACACAAAATGCTACTGTTATTTATGGCGTTTCTACAATGCCTAATACATTTAAAACAATTAAGAATGCAATGATGGACGGTACAGCTATTAAAACCATTGCGAGAAGTAATCCCTTTGTTTTGATTATCGAAAATGGTAAAATTACAGATAAACAGACGGCTAAAAATTTTGTTGAAGAATAAAAATAACTTTATTTATCTCAAAGTTTATCTATAAAATTAAAGTATAAATATTAATAAAAAAATATGCATAAATCTAATAAACCTATTGCGGGATATCATTTGCTGATGATTCTTTCATCGATAGACGGAGAATTTGCTCCGGAAGAAGGAATGCTCATTCAGCAGTATCTTGCAGACGAATTTCCGTTCAAAATGAATTTAGATAACGAGTTAGAAACCATTGCTTTGCTACAGCCAGAAGAATGGAAAGATCATTTTGAATTTCATGCACGTTGTTTTTTAGAAGATTCTACCGAAAAAGAACGTATAAAATTTGCAGAATTTGCAAAGTCTTTAATAAAAGCAGATGAGGTGGTAACAGATGAAGAACATACTTTTTACAAATTGCTGAAAAATCTTTGGAAACTGAACTAAACAAAAGATTAAAATCATTTTAACTACAATACAAAAACTATGAGAAGAAAAATAGTTGCAGGAAACTGGAAAATGAATAAAAACGTAATTGAAGCTCAACAGTTGATGATACAGCTGCTTGGTTACAAAAACGAAAACAAAACCAACTGTGAAGTATGGATCGCACCGCCTTCATTATATCTTATGATGGCAAAAGATATTTTTGAAAAAGACGAAATCGGAGTTTTTTCTCAGGATATGAGCGAATACGAAAGTGGTGCATATACAGGAGAAATTTCTGCGAATATGTTGGAGTCTATTGATGTAAGCGGATCTTTAATCGGGCATTCTGAAAGAAGACAATATCATGGCGAAACAGACGAAAGCTGCAATAAAAAAGTAAAATTAGCTTTAGATAAAGGTTTAATTCCTGTTTACTGTAACGGAGAAACTTTAGACCAAAGAAAAGCAGAGCAACATTTGGATGTGGTAAAAAACCAGACAGAAACTGCTCTTTTTACGCTTTCGGCTGAAGAAATTAAAAAAGTAGTTATTGCTTACGAACCGGTTTGGGCAATCGGAACCGGAGAAACGGCGACACCAGAACAGGCACAGGAAATCCATGCACACATCAGAAATACAATTGCCGAAAAATATGGTAAAGAAGTAGCTGAAGAAATTTCTATTTTGTATGGAGGTTCTGTAAAACCAGATAATGCAAAAGAAATTTTTTCTCAGCCGGATATAGACGGAGGTCTTATTGGAGGTGCTGCTTTAAAATTAGAAGATTTTTCTAAGATTATAGAAGCTTTTAATTAATCCTTAAAAATAAAATTACATCAGACAAAAGATGAAAATTTATTTTGAATTCTTCTGTTTGATGTAATTTCTTCTGCCGAAAATTTCTCGTTTATTTTGAGAAAAATATGTTTAGCTAATCAGTTTCATAATTTCTAGGGCAACTTTAAGAGCTTCTGTACCGTCTTCCAAAGAAACTTCTACATTTTTGTTTTCGGTAATCGCTTTGGCAAAAGAATTAAGCTCATCCAGAATCGCATTATTGGGCTGAATATTAGGATATTCAAATAAAATCTGATTTTTTTCACCTTCAGAATTTTCAATAATCATATCGAACGGAGTAGGATTCTCAGGTGCTTCTTTCATTCGGATAACTTCAGATTTTTTCTCTAAAAAATCAACAGAAATATAAGCGTCTTTTTGGAAAAAACGGCTTTTTCTCATGGCTTTCATAGAAATTCTGGAAGTCGTAAGATTGGCAACACATCCGTTTTCAAACTCAATTCTGGCATTGGCTATATCGGGAGTTTTGCTTACTACACAAACACCACTTGCGTGGATGTTTTTTACCGGTGATTTTACCACACTCAGTAAAATATCCAGATCGTGGATCATCAGGTCTAAAACTACGGAAACATCTGTTCCGCGAGGATTGAATTCCGCCAAACGGTGAATTTCAATAAACATAGGATTTTGAATGTAAGCTTTAGCTCCAATAAATGCCGGATTGTACCTTTCTACGTGCCCAACCTGAGCTTTTATACCGTTTTTTTTACACAATGCAACAATTTCTTCTGCCTGTTCAAGAGTATGTGTAACCGGTTTTTCAATAAAGAAATGAAGACCTTTTTCAATCGCTTTAAGAGCATAATCATAATGGTAGATTGTCGGTGTAACGATATCCAGCATTTCGATTTCATTCAGAAGATCATCAAAATTTTCAAAATAAGTATATCCAAGTTCAGCTTCCAGTTTTTTTCCGTTTTCTGCATCTTTATCATGAAACCCAACCAGTTGATATTCTGAAGACTCGTTTAAAAGTTTTAAATGTATTTTACCCAAATGTCCGGCACCTACCAAACCTGCTTTTAACATAGCTTTTCAAATTTTTGTAAAGATAAAAGTTTAATTTGATATGTGGAATTTCAAATTATAATAGAATCAATTTTTAACCTCCAAACTTACCTCTCAGATTTGAAATTTCAAATCATTTCATTATTTTTGTGACATGGTAGATTCGTTTGTACATAAGGGAAAAAGGAAGAATTTGGTAGAATATCTCAGACAGAAAATTGGGATTTCGGATGAACGTGTTCTTGCAGCGATGAATACCGTTCCCAGACATCTTTTTATTGAAAGTATATTTGAAGATTTTGCCTATGAAGACCGGGCTTTTCCCATATTGGCACATCAAACCATATCTCATCCTTCAACAGTTGCAGAGCAGTCTGAACTTTTGCAGATAAAATCTGGCGAAAAAGTTTTGGAAATTGGTACCGGCTGTGGTTACCAAACTGCTGTATTAATTGCAATGGAAGCTTTGGTTTACACGGTAGAAAGGCAGAAAGATTTATTCGATTTTTCTAAAATAAAACTTCGTGAGATGAATTTTTATCCGAAATTTCAAAGTTTTGGAGACGGTTTTGCGGGGTTGCCTACTTTTGCCCCATTCGATAAAATTATAGTTACATGTGGTGCATCTGTGTTGCCTACAGAATTATTAAAACAACTGAAAGTAGGAGGGAAAATGGTAATTCCACTCGGTCCTACAGACGAACAGGTATTATACAGATTTACCAAAATTTCGCCTACCGAAATTCAGAAAGAAGAATTCGGAGCTTACAAATTTGTACCGATGCTGAATAATACCAATCAGTAAAAACTTTTAAAAAAAGTAAAAGTTCAATAAACAATTGGAACTATTTTTGTCTTGTTTCATCATATCAAAAAAATATTAGTATCATGGAAGATAACCTTAATGAACAAAACAGAAAGCTAAAGGAAATGGATTATAATGCAGGTGAAGATATATTCAACAGAGAAGAGCATATTGCCTTAGATGGAGACGGAAATCCCATTACCAATCCCAATGAAGTAAACAATGAAATGCCTTTTGGGTTGGATGTTCCCGGTGCGGAAGATGATGATAATTTTGAACAGATTACCAACCAGCTTCCTGATGAAGAGAACAGTTTTTATAGTACAAGTGACAATGAAGATGACCACGAAGAAACCAATGAAGATCTCATTTCTTAATATCATCCCGCCAATGTGAGCGGGATTTTTTATTATTATAAGACTGATTTTCTTTAGTTCAGGAAACAAATTAATTTAATTTTGAAGACTGTTTTTTAAATTCATTTCAATTTCGTTCGGTTAATTTTGTATTAAATATTAACTTTGGCAATCTTTGAATTTTTGTACAGAAAATTCTTTTAAAAATGAATGTAATATGAAATTGAAACACAGTCTGCTGGCTTTAGCAGCTCCTCTTCTCATGAATGCACAACAAGTAATGACGCCGGAAATTCTTTGGACATTAAAGAAAGTCGGAGTTCAGGCAGTTTCTCCGGATCAGTCGTCGCTAATTTACAAAATAGGACAGGTTGATCTTAAAACAGAAAAAACGAAAAATGAGAATTATCTGCTGAATGTAATAAATAATCAGTCTGCAAAAATAGATTTAGGTAAAAAAGCATTAATTCAGTGGGATAAAAACGGATTATATGCACAGGAAGGCGATAAAATTTACCTTTCTAAAGACAGCGGTAAAACTTGGACAGAATTTTATACCATCGACGAAGCAGATAATATCGTTATTTCTCCAGATGGGAAGAAAATAGCTTTCAGCAAGCAGGTTTTGGTTGAAAAAGTGATGGGTAAAGATAAATTTACGGATACGCCCAAAACTACAGCTCAGGTTTATACCGATCTCAATCACAGACATTGGGATTATTTTAATGAAGGCAAATACAATCATGTTTTTGTAGTAGATGCTGCGGCAAACATAGATTCTGCAAAGGATTTACTGGAAGGCAAAATGTGGGATTCGCCGCAGAGACCTTTTGGAGGTGCCGAAGATTTTATTTTCAGTCCAGATTCTACTCAGCTTTTATATGTTACGAAGCCGAAAAGCGGAAAAGATTATTCTACAAGTACCAATACCGACATTTTTGCTTACGATTTAGCTTCCGGAACAACAAAAAATTTAACAGAGTCGAATAAAGGGTATGATTTGAACCCTAAATTCAGTCCGGATGGTAAATCTCTTGTTTGGCAAAGTATGGAAAGAGATGGTTATGAAGCAGATAAAAATGATATTAAATTAATGGACTGGAAGTCCGGGAAAACTTCAAATCTTACAAAATCTTGGGACGAATCTGTTTCCGGAGATGTTTTTTGGAGCGGAGATTCTAAATCTATTTATTTTACAGCAGCTTATAGAGGAACCAAACAATTGTTTTCTTTAAATCCTAAAGATTCTAAAATTCAGCAGATTACAAAAGGTGATTTTGATATTAATGAGATTTTTGCAGATCAGAAAACTTCACTTTTAGTTTCCAAAACAGACATAAACCATGCCTCTGAAATCTATGCCGTTAATCTTAAAAACGGAGCATTAAAGCAGATAACCGATGCCAATAAAGATGTTTATGCAAAATTAGCTCAAGGAAAGTCTGAACTGAAAATGGTGAAAACTTCAGACGGAAAAGAAATGGGAGTGTGGTTTCATTATCCACCAAATTTTGACCCGAATAAAAAATATCCTACTTTAGTGTATTGCCAAGGTGGTCCTCAATCTGCGTTGACACAATTTTTCAGCACACGATGGAATTTTTCTTTAATGGCTGCGAATGGATATATTGTAGTAGCTCCAAACAGAAGAGGAATGCCGGGTTGGGGAACAAAATGGAACGAAGAAATCTCCAAAGATTGGGGCGGACAACCAATGAGGGATTATTTGGCAGCGACAGATTTTGCTAAAACTTTACCTTATGTAGATGGCGATAGAGTGGCGGCTGTTGGTGCAAGTTATGGTGGATATAGTGTTTTTATGTTGGCGGGAATTCACAATAACAGATTCAAGACATTTATTGCCCACGACGGATTGTTTGATATGAAATCCTGGTATTTAACAACTGAAGAATTATGGTTTGCCAATTGGGATCTTGGTTCACCATGGGAAAAACCACTTCCTAAAGCATATACAGAATTTAACCCAAGTAATTTTGTAGAAAAATGGAATAAACCGATTATGATTATACAGGGCGGAATTGATTACAGAGTTCCTTACGAACAAGGTCAGGAAGCGTTTCAGGCAGCTAAGTTAAGAGGATTAAAGTCTAAATTTCTGTATTTCCCGAACGAAAATCACTGGGTGCTTCATCCGCAAAATGGTTTGGTTTGGCAAAGAGAGTTTTTCGATTGGCTGAAAGAAACTTTGTAAACATAATTGAAAAAATATAGTAAAAACGGACATTCATTTGTCCGTTTTTTGTTGATTAGCTTTAGAAAAATTTCTTGCGATGCAAAACAGAATATCTTCATTTTCACCTATTATTAATCGTAATTCTAAAATTTTAATATTAGGTTCTATTCCTGGAGTGAAATCTTTGGAAAAACAGCAATATTACGGTCATCCTCAAAATAAATTCTGGAGGATTATCTTTCAGCTTTTTAATGAAGGATTTACAGAAGATTATGAAGAAAGAGTAGCCGTTTTAAAAAAGCATAGAATTGCACTTTGGGATGTTATCGATTCTTGTGAAAGAAAAGGAAGCCTAGATTCAGAAATAAAAAATGAAGAAGCCAATCAAGTTGAAGAACTTTTAGAAAATTATCCCAACATTACAGCAATATTTTGCAATGGCGGCAAATCTTACAAAAGTTTACAGAAATTATTAGGTAAAAACTTTAGAATTCCGATTTACTTATTGCCATCGACAAGTCCGCTTCACACCATTTCTTTTAAAAGAAAATTTGAGGATTGGAAGAAAATATTGGATCATTTATAAGTGTAAAATATTTCCAATAAAAAAGATATATTTGTTGTTCACAAATAATTAATAAACTAAAAATAAAATCTCTTTAGTCTATAACAAGCAGATAATCTAAAGATATCTTTAATTAAATTTTTGTGCTAAAATTTTTTGCAATGAGAAACTTTCTTTTAATATTTTTTTGTTTTATATCAACAGTTTTACTATCTCAGGAATATCATTTTGATTACTTTTTGAAAGAAAGTTATAAAACCAATAAAGATACTTTCACCAAACAATGGTTTTATAGTTCGAAAAATGAGGATGAAATGTTTTTGGAAAATGAAAACAATAAAATTATCGGGATAATTTATTCCAAAGATCTTAAAGTTAAACATGTTTTTAAAGTAAATAAATTACAGTCCAATATTAGTTTCATTTATAAGTATTCAAGAAAAATTAATAAAGGGTATAATCCTGAAAATTCTTACAAAAGGAATGAGGTTTTTCAAATTAAAAAACTAGATTCTTTGAAATATGAGTTCATAGTCTATAAGGATGCAAGCCGAAAAAAAAAGATTATTGATGCAACAGTAAATCTGGAAATTGGAGATTTTGACTATATTAATTTTGGAATAGATCATATAATTACGAGGGATGCTGAAAAACAATTGAGAGGTATGCTAGACCCAAATAAAAAGTTTATGGTTAAATCTGTTGAGTATAAATATAATTCTAATGTTAGTAAATTTAATATTTTGGAAGGAATTCAAAAAGTTGATTTAACAATAGAATTACCTAAAATTTTAAAAGAACCTGAGCATTGGTCTGATTTTAAAGATTAAATTAAAAAGCACGGAATTTTCCTTGCTTTTACTTTCATAGATTAAAATGGCTACTACTTCTCAATCCTATAAACTTCTTCATACGGTTGTATCAATACCCAACCATTACCCGAAAATTTCATCTGAAACTCTTCTCCGCTTCCTCTTCCAATCAAACTTTTTAAAGAAACACTTGTTTTTAGTTCCGGACTTAAATTTCCAGACCATGCAACGGTTGCATTTGGATCTGTAAAAACGGGTGAGTCTGGAGTTACCAATAATGTTAACGGTTCTCCATGAGTTGTAATAGCAATATGTCCCGTTCCTGAAAGTTTTACCTGAAATAATCCGCCCGACATAACCCCAGCGATACTTTTCAGCATTGTAATATCACTTTTTATACTTTGTTCGTGTGCCAAAACATCATTTCCGTTTACACAAACAGTCTCATTATTCAGATGTAATATTCTTACTTTCTTTCCATCATCGGCGACATATAATTTACCTGTTCCTTCCGCTTTCATCAGCTTAGAACCTTCACCGCTGATTGCTTTTTTTAATAAATTCCCCAGTCCGCCGGAAAGCATACCCTGTCTTTCAAAATTAATATTTCCAACATAGCCCACCATACTTCCTGCTTTTGTCCAAACTGATTGATTGTTCAAATTAATTTCTAAAAGTGCTGGTTTTTCCAGTTCGAAATAATCTCTTTCTAAAGGGTTCTCTTTTGTTTCCTGTACAAAAGATTCAATTGAATATTTGCTCATCGTTTCTATTTTTGGATGCTAAAATAGCGAAAATTTTTCTCAAAAAAAGGAGTTCAATAACAAATTACCCTCTTGTATCCCTTATGAATAAAAGGATGTGAAATTAATGCTTGACAAAGGGGTGTAGAATGTTGTATATTTGCACCTCTCAAAATTACAGTCTGTAATTTTGTATAATTTTTAAACCGTAATTTAAAAAATGAAGACATCCGATTTTAATTTCGACCTTCCTGCCGAATTGCTGGCAGAACACCCTTCAGAGCACAGAGATGAAGCAAGACTCATGGTTCTTAACAGAAAAACTGAAACCATTGAGCATAAACTTTTTAAAGATGTAGTAGATTATTTCGACGAAAAAGATTTGTTTATTTTCAATAATACCAAAGTTTTCCCTGCACGTCTTTACGGAAATAAAGAAAAAACAGGTGCCAAAATTGAAGTTTTCTTATTAAGAGAACTAGACAAAGAAACTCGTGTTTGGGATGTTTTGGTAGATCCTGCAAGAAAAATAAGAATTGGGAACAAGTTATTCTTTACAGAAGATGAATCTTTGGTTGCTGAGGTTATCGATAATACCACTTCAAGAGGAAGAACTTTAAGATTTTTATTTGATGGTTCTTATGAAGAATTCAGAGCGAAGTTGAAGGAGTTGGGAGAAACTCCACTTCCGAAATATATCAAAAGAGAGGTTGAACCTGAAGATGCAGAAAGATACCAGACAATTTATGCTAAAATAGAAGGAGCTGTTGCGGCACCTACTGCAGGTCTGCATTTCTCTAAACATCTTATGAAAAGATTGGAAATTAAAGGGGTAGATTTTGCAGAAATTACGCTTCACGTAGGATTGGGAACTTTCAACCCAATTGAGGTAGAAGATCTTTCTAAGCATAAAATGGAGTCTGAAGAGGTTATTATTGATGAAAAAAATGCAGAAATCATCAATAGAGCAGTACAGGAAAACAGAAGAGTTTGTGCAGTAGGAACAACTACAATGAGAGCAATAGAAACTTCAGTTTCTTCTAATAAGAAAATATCTGCTTTTCAGGGTTGGACAAACAAATTTATCTATCCGCCCCACGATTTCGGAATTGCAAATTCTATGATTACCAATTTCCACACGCCAAAATCTACTTTAATTATGATGATTGCAGCGTTTGCAGGTAAAGATTTTATTATGCATGCGTATGAAGAGGCAGTTAAAGAAAAATATAAATTTTACTCTTATGGCGATGCCATGTTAATTTTATAAAGCAGGAAGCTGAAAATTGGGTGCTGGAAGTTTATAATTCGGCACTCAATTTTCTTCCATTTTCTGACATCCCATACCCAACAACATAATGAAAGATATCCGAACTTTATCACTCGACCAACTCAAAGATTACTTTGTTTCTTTGGGAGAAAAACCTTTTCGTGCGAAACAGGTTTACGATTGGTTGTGGAGTAAAAATCTCCATTCGATTGATGAAATGACCAATCTTTCTAAACAGCTTCGGGACAAAATAGCCGAAGAATATATCATTAATCCTGTTTCTGTAGATTTGTTGCAGAAAAGTAGAGATGGAACCATTAAAAATGGAGTAAAACTTCATGACGGATTATTGGTAGAATCTGTTTTAATTCCTACCGAAACAAGAACTACGGCGTGCGTGTCTTCTCAGGTTGGATGCTCTCTAAACTGCGAATTCTGTGCTACTGCAAGGCTGAAGAGAATGCGAAATCTTGAAGTAGCAGAAATTGTAGATCAGGTTGCTTTAATCGACAGTCAGAGTAAAATGTATTTCGATAGACCTCTCTCCAATATTGTTTTTATGGGGATGGGAGAACCGATGATGAACTACAAAAATGTTGTTGAAGCTATTAGGAAAATTACCCAGCCGGAAGGATTGGGAATGTCGGCAAGAAGAATTACCGTTTCTACGTCCGGAATTCCTAAAATGATTAAAATGTTGGCGGATGAAGGATTGAAAGTAAAATTGGCACTTTCTCTCCATTCGGCAATAGAAACCAAACGGAATGAAATAATGCCTTTCTCGGATAAATTTCCGCTGACTGAGATTATGGAGGCTTTGCAATATTGGTATTCTAAAACTGGTTCTGTTATTACCTTTGAATATTGTGTCTGGAAAGGAATTAACGATACGGATGAAGATATTAAAGCACTCATTAAATATTGCAGACAGGTTCCTTCTAAGGTTAATTTAATTCAGTATAATCCTATAGGAGACGGAAAATACGATCAGTGTAATAAACAGGCAGAAGAAAACTATATCCGACAATTGGAAAATGCCGGTATTGTTTGCGTGGTAAGAAAAAGCCGCGGTGGAGATATAGATGCTGCTTGCGGACAATTGGCAAATAAATCTGCCGATTAATTAAATTTCAATTAAAAAAGAAAAAATCTTTTACAGAACTTTTCTAAAATCCTAAATTTGTACCAAAATAAACTGGTAATGATGGATTTCTTTGTGGGAGAAGATGGTCTCGAAAGTGTTTATGCGTGGTCTATTCCTATTCTTGCTGCTGTAATTCTTGCTGAGATGATTTACAGCCATATCTCTGAAGCTAAATTATACAACGGAAAAGATGTTGCAACCAGTATTTATCTTGCACTGATGAATTTCGGTTTAGACTTGATAATGAAGGTTTTTGCGATGGGAGTAATGTTCTTTTTTTACAATCATAGTCTTTTTACGTGGAAATTTACTGTTTGGTATTGGGTTTTCTGTTTTATTGCTACAGATTTTGCATATTATGTTTTACATTATGTAGATCATCATTCAAGAGCTTTTTGGGCAGTTCATATTACACATCACAATTCAGAATATTTTAATCTTACGACGGGTTTCAGAAGTCCCGTTCTGCAGCCATTGTACCGATATCTGTATTTTTCTCCGCTGGCTTTTTTAGGTTTCAATCCTTGGCATATTATGGTGGTATATGCAATAGGGCAGGTTTACGGAACTTGGATTCATACTCAGGCTGTAAAAAGTCTGGGAGTGTTAGAATACATCTTGGTAACACCTTCTCATCACAGAGTACATCATGCCTGTAATGTGAAGTATCTCGACAAAAATATGGGGATGTGCCTTATTATTTGGGATAAAATATTCGGAACATTCGAAAAAGAAGATTCTAATGTGCCAGTAAAATTTGGGATTTATCCTAAAATGCCCAACAATAATCCGGATACAGTTCTCTTATATGAATGGCGTAAAATATGGAAAGATATTAAGCAGCCCGGATTAAAAATTTCAGACAGAATAAATTATATTTTCAATTCTCCCGGTTGGAAGCATGATGGAACCGGGAAAACAGTGAAACAATATCAAAAAGAATATCTGAGTAGAAGAAATACTAAATAGTGATTTTTTCTTGGTTTAAAAAAGAGAGAAACAAAATTTACAACTCTCTCTTTAAATTATTTTAAAACATCTGCTTCAATGGCACTGTCTTCAAAAATTTTTATAAAAGCTTTGGTGTAATCTTCTTTTGTGGCAGAGTTTGGGTTGTCTAAAAACTTTTGCGGATTGACACTGAAAAGAGGAAACCATGTTGAACTTATCTGAATCTGTATTTTGTGCCCTTTCTTAAAAGTATGAACCACATCCTGCAACCTAAAATCGACTGCTGTTTTTTGGTTGGGAACTAAAGCTTCAGCTTTTTCACGGGAATTTCTGAATCTTGCGGGCATAATCTCACTTCTTACCATCTGATGGTAATTTCCGTAAATAACGCCTTCTTTTTTTTCTGTAGGCTTAAAATCTTCAGGATAAACATCAATTATTTTAACCGCAAAATCTGCATCTGTTGATGTAGACGCAATATTCAGCTTCGCCAAAATTTCTCCGGCAAAAGTAAGATCATCATTAAGAATATCTGTCGTAAAAGTAAGAACATCCGGTCTTCCAACTGCAAACCGCTGATCTTCTGACATATAATTTCTTGGGGTAAATCCATTGAAATCTTTTAAGTTTTCCGAACTTAAAACTGGGTTTTCCGGATCGCTGTAATATTCTGAAAAGCCATTTTCGGGAGTGTTTTTTAATGTTTTTTCAGATAAATAAAATCTGATTTTTTGGGATTCTTTTGGAGGATAAACCGAAAATTCACGCCATTCTTTAGAACCTGTATCATACATTAAAGCTTCAGGTAAACCGGCATCTTTCGTGCTGTTGCCTTTAAGATAATGGTTGAAGAATTTTCTCTCAATATTTTTTTGATAATACGTTGCAATGCTATCTCCGAAGTATATCTGATTGTGAAAATGCTTTCCTTCTTCTCTAGACCAGCCTCCGTGAGAGAAAGGCCCCATTACGATTGTGTTTTTTGCCTTTGGACTCGTCTTTTCTATGGTTTTATAAATGTTTAAAGGTCCGGAAAGATCCTCTGCATCAAACCAGCCTCCAACAGTCATTACGGCATGCTTAATGTCTTTAAAATGAGGTAAAAGACTTCTTTTTTGCCAATATTCATCATAATTGGGATGGTTCATTATTTCGGTCATGAAAAAGTTGTTTTTATAATATTTTTCATAACCATCTTTTAGAGTACCCATTTCTCTGTAGAATTTCAATCCGTCTTCAGAAGTTGTTTTAATCATAGAATCGGTATACCATGCTTTAGTTTCTGGCTTTGTTTTCTGAACACCGAATACAGGAAATGTTTTGAAGTATCCGAGCATAAATTTTCCATTATGAAGAAAATCATCATTCCAGAAATCTGAAATAGGAGCCTGTGGAGAAGAAGCTACCAATGCCGGATGCTGAGAAAGAGTTCCTACAGCAGTATAAAAACCCGGGTAAGAAGTGCCATATTGCCCAACTTTACCATTGTTGTCTTTAATGTTCTTTAAAAGATATTCTATAGTATCATAAGTGTCTGTACTTTCGTCTACATCTTTTTTTGTTTTATGATTTACCTGAGGAGTCATATTGGTAAAAGTTCCCTCACTCATATACCTTCCTCTTACATCCTGAAAAACAAAAATATATTTGTCATTCATAAGGTATTTATTGGGACCAATACTTTTTCGGTATTCATTTTCACCATAAGGAGCAATACTGTAGCAGGTTCTCTGCATTAAAAAAGGATATTTATTTTTTCTTGAAATATCTTTTGGGATGTAAACTGCCGTAAACAATTTTATTCCGTCCCGCATTGTGATATAAAATTCTTTCTTTGTAAAGTTATCTTTTACGAAGCTGTCCTTTGAATTGTCCGACTGCGATTTTCCAAAAAGGAAAAACAAAGTAAATAGCAAAGAAAAGTATATTTTCATGGGAAAAATTTGCTGCTAATTTATTGATAAAATATGGCATTCTGAAACGCAGTCACAAAAAAAGCACCCTTCATAAAAAGGATGCTCTGTGTTCTGAAATTTTGTTTTGCAATTAAGCTCTCAAATATCTTGAATAAGCATAACCTTCTTCTCCATCGGCAGTTTTAATTTTCCACCAGTCATCAGAAGTTTGCTCTACCAAAGTAACAGTTTCTCCTTTAGCTGCTTTTCCAACAACAGCAGCATCTGTAGAAGGCTCTTGTCTGATGTTCAGATTAGATTCTTCAGTAGCAACAGTTAAGCTAGCTCCTGCAGGCAAACCTGTAACTTGTACATCGATATTGATGTCTGTAGCAGAATAAGTAGAATCAATAGCTCCTAAAGCATTCCATACCGCATCTTTAGTAGCTGTATTGGCTGCACCTCCGGAGATATAAAGAATTCCGTCTTGTTCCTGAACCTGAAGATTGGTAACACCTGCAGACTGAGCCGCAGAAACTACGCTTGAATATTTATCTTGTAATGTACTCATAACTCCTTATTTTACAACTAAATTATTGTTATACTTTCCGATTTTTAAAGCATCCACAGATTCTTTGATTTTTCTTGCCTGTACAGAAGAAACATTTCCTGTTAAAGTTAATTCTCCGTTCACAACTTCCACTTTTACAGATGGGAAATCTTTTACAGCATCCTGTACTTTTTGCTGAATAGCAGGATCAACAGCAGAAGTAGTCTGTACTGGTGCTGTTGCAGCCTCTACTTTAGCCATATCATGAACATCTTTTACGCCTTTAATTTCTTTTAATGCTTTAATGGCAGCATCTTTCTCTTCCTGAGAAGCGAATGTTCCGCCAAGATGTGCAACACCTTCTTTTACTTCAACAGTTGCTCCCGGATTAGAAGTTACTACTGTTGTTGCCTGAGTCTGAAGATCGGCATCAGAAACTTTCTTTTTACACGAAATAGATCCAAACGATACTGCCAAAGCTAGAGCAGAAATAGCGATTGTTTTTTTCATAATTGATTGTTTTAATGTTTTAATTACAACCAAATGTAATAATAAAAATTATACCAACAGATTAAAAATTCAATAAATATCCAAAGGGAAATTGTTAAGGTTTTCATTTTCTGAATCTTAATTTTATATGTATAGCGTTTTTCTATTTTCAAATAAAATCTTAAGCTTAAATAATTAAAGCATTATATTTGTGTTTCTTGAATTATTTTTATGAAAGGACAAAACAAATTATTTATTGCAATTATTGCAGCACTCATAATAGGAGTAGGAATTGGAGGACTGGTTCATATACAGTATCCTGAAAGTGCAGAGCCGTTTTCTAAAAACATCAAACTTTTGGGTACTATTTTTATACGTTTGGTGCAAATGATTATCGCTCCGTTGGTATTTACAACACTTGTTGTAGGAATTGCCAAAATGAGTGATATTAAAATGATTGGCAGAGTAGGAACAAAAGCAATGCTTTGGTTTATCTCTGCTTCTCTGGTTTCTCTTTTCATAGGCTTGGTTTTGGTAAACTGGCTGGAACCGGGACACGTTACCAAACTGCCGATTCAGGATGTAACTTCTGCTGATGAACTGTTGAAATCCAGCAAAGGATTTTCTTTGGAAGATTTTGTAAAACACGTTATCCCAAAGAGTTTGTTTGAAGCTTTTGCTACAAATGAAGTTTTGCAGATTGTTGTGTTTTCTATTATGTTCGGGGTTGCGTTGGCAAATTTGGGTGATGATTATGCACAGCCAGTAATAAAACTTTTTGATGTTGTAGCACACGGAATTTTAAAAATGGTAGGCTACATCATGTGGTTTGCCCCTTTAGGCGTATTAGGAGCCATTGCAGCAGTAGTTGCGACCAACGGATTTGAAATTTTTAAAGTATATGCAATTTACCTCAGAGATTTTTTCTTTGCATTAGGAATTTTGTGGCTGGTTTTGCTTTTGGTAGGCTACATGATCTTAGGAAACCGTCTTTTTGATCTTTTGAAAAGAATAAAATCACCTTTACTAATTGCATTTTCCACAACAAGTTCAGAAGCAGTTTTCCCAAAATTGGTGGAAGAACTAGAAAGATTTGGCTGCAATAATAGAGTAGTATCTTTTATTTTACCATTAGGATATTCTTTTAATCTTGATGGAAGCATGATGTACATGACTTTCGCTTCTATTTTTATTGCTCAGATTTACGGAGTAGAAATGACGATTGGTCAACAGATTACCATGCTTTTAGTTTTAATGCTTACATCCAAAGGAATTGCTGGTGTTCCAAGAGCAAGTTTGGTAATTATTGTGGCAACTTGTTCTATGTTTGGGATTCCTCCGGAAGGAATTGCACTAATATTGCCTATCGATCATTTCTGTGATATGGGAAGAAGTATGACAAACGTTTTAGGGAATGCATTGGCAACTTCTGCTGTCTCAAAATGGGAAGGTCAGTTGGAAAGTCACGGGGGAGATATGTAATTACAATATTTTCGAATTTTAAAAAGGTTCTTTTCTATAATAGGTTAAGAATTCACAAAATCATAAAAATTTATTTGCTGTTACGATTGCTGCTGCTACAATTATTTCTGTAATTTAATTTTGCCAAGTTTATTAGCTTGGTTTCAGAAGTTGTAAACTTTTATTTCTACATCTGATTTTATAGTATTAAGAACATTATTTTAAATTTTTAATTTTAAATAAATTATGTTATTTATGATAAGTTAATACAAGAAGATAATAATTTTTGTAATCAATTTTATATTGCAAAAAAATAAAAATCAAGAAAAAATGATGAATTTATCACAAGAATGGAAGCATACTACCAATATATACGAAGTTAATGTAAGGCAATATACACCAGAAGGTACTTTTCAGGCTTTCGAAAAAGAAATGCCGCGCCTTAAAAATATGGGGATTCAAACACTGTGGTTCATGCCCATTACTCCTATTGCACAGAAAAATAAAAAGGGAAGCTTAGGAAGTCCTTATGCGGCTGCGGATTACTTTTCTGTTAATCCCGAATTCGGATCTTTGGAAGATTTTAAGAGATTGGTGAAAAAAGCTCACCGATTAGGGTTGAAGGTAATTATAGACTGGGTTGCCAATCATACAGGTTGGGATCATGTTTGGACAAAAACCCATCCTGAATTTTATCAGAAAGACGACCACGGAGATTTCAAAAAAGCTTCCGGGATGGATGATATTATTGAATTGGATTATGAAAATCCTCAGGTTCGAAAAGAAATGATTGAAGCTATGAAATTCTGGATTTCAGAAACAGATATTGATGGTTTTCGTTGCGATTTGGCATCTTGGGTTACAGTAGATTTTTGGAAAGAAGCCAGACCAGAAGTAGAAAAACTGAAACCTCTTTTTTGGATTGGAGAATTCGACGAACTCGAAAATCCAGAATATGGAAAAGTGTTCGACGCAAGCTATTCTTGGAAATGGATGCACAAATCTGCAGATTTTTATAAATATAATCAGCCTTTGCATGAATTGACAGACTTACTCAAACAATATTCTCAGATAGGCGATTCTTCTATAAGGGCTTGGTTTACCAGCAATCATGATGAAAACTCCTGGAACGGAACAGAATACGAAAAATATGGCGATATTGCTTTGCCTATGGCTGTTTTTTCGATCACATGGAACGGAATTCCTCTGTTGTATTCCGGTCAGGAGCTTCCCAATCTTAAAAGGCTTGAGTTTTTTGAAAAAGATACCATATCCTGGACCAACAATTACGAAATGGCAGACTTTTACAGAGTATTGCTCGAACTGAAATCTTCTCATCCTGCATTAAGAGGCGGCGATCCAAACGTTACTACTTATCTTCTAAACACTACGGCAAACGATAAAATTTTAGCCTATCTCCGTAAAAATGGAGAAAATGAAGTTCTTACTGTTCTTAATTTTTCGAAACAACCAGTAGATTTTAATATTGATGATGATCGTGTCTCGGGAATATTTAAAAATGTTTTTGACGGGATGAAAAGAAATTTTAATGAAGGTAGAAATTTTAGTTTCAAAGTGTCCGATTATGCTGTTTTTGAAAGGTAAATGATTGATTTTAGGAATGAATAAACAAAATCTAATTGATGTTCTGCATCAAAAAATAGAAGAAAAAATCAAAAATCTGGAAAATCTTATCGCAGAAACCAGAGCATCCAATAATGATACAAAAAGTTCTATGGGCGATAAGTATGAAACCGGAAGAGAAATGTTGCAACAACAAATCAATAATCTTCAGGTTCAGCTTAATGCGGTTTTCCAACAACGCGAATATCTTAAAGGAATCTCTTTAAATCCGCTTCAAAAAGTTGAAAAAGGAGCTTTGGTGAGTACGGAAAAAGGATTGTTTTTTATTTCGGTTTCCTTGGGAGAAATTATGTTGGATACCCAAAAAATAATGTCAATTTCATTAGAATCTCCTTTAGCAAAAGCCATGCAGGGAAAATCGGCAAATGAAAGTTTTGTTTTGAATGGAATTAATCATACCATCTTAACTGTTGAATAAAATATTAACATCGTTTTTAAATATTTGATAATTAAACAATTGTATTTTACTGTTAAATAAAAATAAATTTATTAAAATGATATTAGAACAACTTAAAAATTCATCTGAAAGTATCGATTTTAAAGATGTCATTGCTTTCATTGATGAGAAATATGATTTTACGCCCACAAAATTCACTAACGGAAATACAGTAAACGAAGCCAATCAGAACAATGGTTCTTGTAAAATTTTCAGTTTTGCTCAACTGAATAACTTATCAAAAGAAGAAACTTTAGCGTTGTTTGGAGATTTTTACAGAATAGATGTTTTGCAAAATCCAAAAGGTACAGATCATCAGAACATCAGAAATTTTATTGAGTCTGGCTGGAACGGAATTTCTTTTGAAGGAGAAGCTTTACAACTGAAATAACTTTTAGATAATAGAATTGCAATTGGCTTATTTCTTGTAACTGTTTTTGTAATTTAAAAAAAAGCAATTCAAATTGTATATTAATTCAAAATAACAATTCAAATATGAAATCAAGAATTTTAAGAACAATTCTTACTCTTCTCGCACCTATTGTGATAGATTATGTAATAAAAAAAGTAACAGGAAAGAAGGAAGTGAAAACCACTGATAAGCAAATTCCTTCTCCCCGCTAAATGAAAAAAGCCTTACTTTTGTAAGGTTTTTTCATATAAAATCGTACATTCCGTTCTTCCATCCCAAAATTTTGGAAGAATCTGCATTAAGCCATTTTTTAAGAACTGTAGCATACACTTTTCGGAAATCTTCTGTGTAAATCAGATCGCCGTCATTCAGTTTTTCAAGATTGGGTAAGTCATTTAATAATCCTTTCTTTTTTAATCCGCCACTTATAAAAAACATTTGGTTGGCTGTGCCGTGATCGGTTCCGTTGCTGGCATTTTGGGCGACTCTTCTTCCAAATTCAGAAAAAGTCATCAGTAGAATATCATCAAAAAGTCCGTTCTTTTTCATGTCTGCTACAAAAGACTCTACGGCTCCGTTTATTTCTTCAAATAACTTTTGCTGTCTTTCATTTTGGTTCACATGAGTATCGAAACTGCCGATCGATAGGTAATATACCTGAGTATTAATATCAGACTTTATTAAAGATGCAACGGTTTTGAAGTCTTTACCCAATTTGGTGTTTGGATAATCTTCTGCTGTTTTTACCGATTTACTTTTATCGAAAATATAATCTGCATTATTGATGGTTGAACCCAATGTCTGATATAGATAAGAAACCGTTTCGTCATCATGGCTGTGATGATGATCGTAAATCGACTTGAAATATTTTTCCTGACTGGTTTGGTACAATTTCTTAGGATCTTTAAAAGCAAAAGCTTTATTGTTTTCTCCTTTTAGAGCAAGGCTTAGCATATCGTCTACTTCCAAAGCTTGGGTCGGATGTTGGCATCGGTAACATTCTTCATCCAGAAATCTTCCTATCCAACCGGTATCCAGATATTCATCACTTCGGCTTGCAGATTGCCAAATATCCATACTTCTGAAATGAGATTTGTCCGGATTGGGATACCCAACATTATTCATTACAGATAATTCTCCGCTATCATAAAGGTTTTTGAAATAACTGAGAGCAGGATTTATTCCTGTTTCATCATTTAATTTGAGAGAATCCTGAATTGCGATTTTGTTTCGTTCTCTAAAATAAATATCATTTTTTATAGGTATAATGGTGTTCAAGCCATCATTTCCTCCGGTAAACTGAAGAACAATCAGTTTTTTCTGCGTAGGGTTTAGAGCTCCTTCAAAAGTCATAGACTTTAGAAAACCAGGTAATAGTAAAGATGCACTTGCAAGGGAACTTATCTTTAAAAAATCTCTTCTTTTAATGAGCATAACATAAGTTTTTAGTGAAAAATAAATAATTGTTTGCCAAAATCTTTGTGCTGTAATCTACATCAACTGGTATTCTGGAGTAGACATCATATTGATGATTGCCTTAATTTTATCTGAATCTGAAAACTGTTTAACACTTTCCATATTAATATTTCCGGAATTGATGATGATATAATTTTCGGGTTTTTTGTCTTTAAAAGTATTTTCAACTTTTTTCCAGTCAATTATAATATTTGGATTTTTGAAAGATTTATTCAGTGCTTCTCTCGACTTCATTCCCATATCCATATCATCATCTTCTTTGGCAGAATATTCCATTGGGCGTATTCCCGACCAAATCTGCGGAATCTGCATTCTCAACATAAGAGAAGAACTGTCTATCCAAGATTTTCCGTTAGGCCATCCCGAAACATTGGGCGGATACAAAAGCATCTGTCCCAAAAGTTTTTGATAGACAACAATATTTTCAGAATTTTTAATTTCCATGGGTAATATTCGCATCATCCCGACTATAAGTTCCGTAGGAGATTTTATTCTGTTTCCTATATTTTTTTCATCATAAAACCATTTACTGGTAAATATGTTTTTCATTAAACCTTTAATATCATAATCTGAAGCGTAAAAATCTGTGCTTAACTTATCAATAATAGACTTGTCCGGAATTTCATTCACAAAAAAGCGATAAATTTTTTCTGTGATGAATTTTGCCGTTGTTTTCTGTTCTAAAATTATTTTTAAAGCCTCATCTCCATTGAAGTTGCCTCTCTTGCCGAGAAATGTTTTATCCCGATTGTCGTGTTGGTTTTTTCTTTCCTGAAAATTACCATCTTTATCATAAGACCATCCCGTAAAAGCTCTGGCAAGTTCTTTAATATCGGTTTCTGTATAATTGCCTCTTCCAAGTGTAAAAAGCTCCATTACCTCTCGTGCAAAATTTTCGTTGGGATGATCTTTTTTATTCTGCTGATTATTTAAAAAATTAAGCATTGCCGGAGATTTACTTACTCCAATAAGCAAATCTTTAAAATTTCCCAATGCATTTTTTCGAATAAAATTGAGAAGCTGCTGGTTAAATTGAGAATTATTGATTCTCGTTGCAAAATGACCATGCCAAAAAAAAGCCATTTTTTCCAAAAGCTGGTCTTCATTATGAACCATATTCATTAGAAAATTCAGGTTAAGTTCTTCATTTTGCTTTTGAAATGTTTTCAGTTGCTGTCTTTTTTGGTTGGCAATCAGCTTAGGATCATCTGTCTCTGTTTTTACAAAATCTGGAGTTTGGTAAGTAATTTCAGTAAAATTATAATTGCGGAATAGTACATCACTCAACTTTTGAGGAGTCCAGTCTTCCATATTGTTAATTTGATTAATGCTTACTCCAAAACCTGCTCTGGAAATAAGATGTTTATTGTTTAGTACTGAACTCATTGCTGTTTTTCTTTTTAGAGCTATTTTGTACGTTCGAGTTAAATTATATTAACAGACTTTAATATATTTACTGCTTTTGCGCAATGAGCGATAATTTAGTTTTCAGCATTACTTTTATCATTTTTTAAGAATCTAAAATATTGTATTTCAGTATGTCTGTGTTTTTTCAGAATGATAATGGCTGTTGATTTTTGAGAATTATGATTTAAAACGGACATCCATTATATTTTTTTAATAGTTTAAATTTCAAACTTATTTTACAGTAAGAAATTAAGATTATCTTAAATACTTAAATTACTTAAAAGAAATCAACAAATTGATTTATTAATCATTTTATCTTAATAATCTAAAAATCTTAATTTTTAAAAAGAATAAACAATCAAGATTTAAACAAAGCCTAAAATCAAAAAAAAATCATTTGCGTATAATGTTTTGATTTGGAATTAATTATATATTTTTATTTAAGTCTTGTTGAGTCTTAATTTTTTTATTGGCATGATTTTTACATCCAGCAAAAGGTAAAATTTAAAAATCAGAGTTATGAAAATGATTAAACAAAGCATTTTAGCAGCGGGGATTTTAACTGCAGAATTATTAAGTGCACAGGATGTAAGTATGAATAACATGATTAAAGTAGGGGCTACTGCAGGTTTGGCAGTTCCGGCAGATAATCTTTCGGCTGCAATTGGAGTAGATGTAGCTTATCAGAATCTAATTACTCCAGGTTTCGGATTGGGTATTGCAACAGGATATACACATTATTTTGGTAAAGATAACAACGGATATAAAAACAACGATGTAGGAGTGGTTCCGGTAGCTGCACTTTTTAGAGTTTATCCTAAAAAGACAGGATTTTACTTCGGTGCAGATTTAGGTTACGGATTTTTGTTGGGAGATGATAAGGTGGCAAGTAATTCTGATGTTAGCAGACCCAACGGAGGTTTTTACCTTAAACCAGAGGTAGGATATCACAATAGAGACTGGAATTTCTTCCTTCAGTACCAAAAGGTTTTTGCAGGAAGCAATGGAGATATTGTTTCTCCAGCTTCACAAGACTACAATGTGGGAAGCATTGGAGCAGGATTTTCTTATAATATTCCTTTAGGAAAATAATTAACCGATATATAAACAATTATTAACCAAGCCTTTTCGTTTTTTTGAAAAGGTTTTTTGTTAGGATACAGAAAATATCAAAACTATTGTTATATTTGATAAAATTTGAGATTATGAACTTAAATCCAAAATTTCCTCTTTATTTACCGGGGGTAAAAAATAATACCAATGACAATGTCTCTATCATCGGAGCAAATCTAAGAGAAGATACCACTACGATAGGGTATTATATTTCTGGAAATGCAGGTATAGAGCTTCAGTTAAAAAAAACATATATTACTAAAGAATACGCTTCGTTTTCGGATGTTCTTGCCCAGTTTATTCAGGAATCTCAGCTGGAGAATGTGAAAAGATTAGGGATATCTGTTCCGGGGCCTGTAATCGATGGAAAAAGCCATCCTGCAAGATTAAACTGGAATTTAGATATTTCAGAATATCAGGAAAAATTCGGATTTGAGAAAGTAAATATGCTGAATGACCAGGAAGCTGCTGCTTACGGAATTGGTCTTTTAGACGACTCTGAATTGGATGCCATTTATACCAGCGGACATCTTGAAAAAGGAAATGTTGCTATTCTTGCTCCGGGTAATGGTTTGGGAGAAGCAGGATATTTCTTCGATGGTAAATATTTAAGACCATTTGCTACAGAAGGAGGACACTCAGAATTTTCACCAAGAACAAATGTAGAAGTAGAGTTTTATCAGTTTCTTAATAACATCTACGGAATTGTAAGTTGGGAATCTGTGCTTTCCAAAACAGGATTGTTTAATATCTACAGATTTTTACGAGATGTAAAGAGACACCCAGAACCTGAGTGGTTAGCAGAACGTCTTGCCAACGGTAATTTTACTGAAGAATTGTATAGAGCCGCAATGGAAGAAGACGTTATGATTTGTAAAATCGCGTTAGATACTTTCCTTGAATTTTTAGCAAGAGAAGCCAACAATCTTACTCTTAAACTGAAAGCAACCGGAGGTTTGCTTATTGCAGGAGATATTCCTCAGATTATAAGAAATTACATAGACAGAGATAAGTTTTATGAGAAGTTCAAAATCAGTGATAAGATGGAGGATATGTTGAAGAATATCCCGATTTATATTGTAAATACAGATAGCATAAGTATTAATGGTGCTGCACTTTACACCGCTTACTTTACAGAATAAAATTTCAGCTCCGGATTTCTTCCGGAGTTTTTATTTTTAATATTTTCTAAAATTTTAATTCCTCATTTTAATTTTTTCTTCTTCATAGGTTTTAATCTGAAGAATTTCTCTAATGATTTTTTAATGAGTTTGATATTATTTATTTGCTAAAGAAGTTTCTTTTCAAAACAATTGATATTAATCATAATAAATAAAATACCTTTTACTCTTTTATTTAAAATTTATTTCTAACTTTGTCACATAAAATAAGAGATAATGTTTTCCAAAACCTGTGAATATGCCATTCGTGCCCTTATATATATCGCACAGAAGTCGAAAGACGGAAGTAGGATAGGGATTAAGGAGATTGCATTAGGTATCGATTCTCCAGAATATTTCATTGCTAAAATTTTGCAGGAATTAAGCAGAAAAGGATTTGTACAATCAGCGAAAGGTCCAACAGGCGGTTTTTTTATGGACGGCAGTAATCTTAAATTATCCATCGCAGATATTGTAAGAGAAATAGATGGAGATAAACTTTTTTCAGGTTGCGGATTAGGCTTAAAAGAGTGTTCTGAAAGCCATCCTTGTCCAATCCATAATGAATTTAAGCATATTCGTCAGGCAATAAAAACAATGTTGGAAGAATCTAGAATTCAACTTTTTGTAGAAGATCTGGATTTAAAACTGACATTCTTAAAAAAATAAAAAAAAATTACTACAATAAAATACTAAAAGGTGTTTTTATCTTTTTAAAATTTTAATGTATTAGTATCAGGTGTTACTCAAATATTTCAGTTATGAAAAAGACATTCATCATCGCAACAGTTTTATCAGCTTTCATCAGTCTGAATTCCTGCAAACAAAACAATTTTACAAGCTCTGAAAATAATTCAGATACAGAGAAAATTAAAACGGACGGCTCCGTAGAAGAACAAAAATCTGTAGCACCGCCCAATGTGCCGGCTCCTGTTGGAGATCGTGCAGCAAAGAAGGTTATCGTTCGTCTCGAAACCATCGAGAAGACCGGCGAATTGGCAGACGGTACGCAATATAATTTCTGGACTTTTAACGGAACGGTTCCGGGAAGTTTTATCCGTGCAAGGGTAGGCGATGAAATAGAACTTCACTTAAAAAATAATGAAAACAATACATTCCCTCACAACATCGACCTCCACGCTGTTAATGGTCCCGGTGGTGGTGCAGAAGCCACTTTTGTAGCGCCGGGAACGGAAAAAGTTTTCAATTTTAAAGCATTGAATCCTGGACTTTACGTTTACCACTGTGCCACAGCTCCTGTAGGAATGCACATTGCCAACGGAATGTACGGTCTTATCCTCATAGAGCCGGAAGGCGGACTGCCAAAAGTGGACAAAGAATACTACATTATGCAGGGCGATTTCTATACCAAAGGGAAATTTGGTGACAAAGGTCTTCAGGAATTCGATATGGATAAAGCCATTGCAGAACATCCGGAATATGTAGTATTTAACGGAAAAACCGGAGCTCTTTTGGGCGATGGCGAGTTGCAGGCAAAAGTAGGTGAAACGGTGCGTTTCTTCGTAGGAAACGGTGGTCCGAACCTTACGTCTTCTTTCCACGTTATCGGGGAAATCTTCGACAGAGTGTATATGGAAGGCGGCAGTAAAATCAATGAAAATGTACAGACCACGGTTATTCCTCCTGGTGGAGCGTCTATCGTAGAGTTCAAAGCTACAGTTCCGGGTGAATATGTGATTGTTGACCATGCAATTTTCAGAGCTTTCAATAAAGGAGCTTTAGGTAAAATTAAAGTTACAGGACCGGATAATCCTGCAGTTTATAAAAAGAATCCATAATTTTTTTCTTGTTTCATTGAGGTTTAGCAAATACAAAGCAATGAGAGTTTTTGTTATCATTTGTGCAGTCATCCTTAATTTGGGTTTAGCTTCCTGTTCAGAATCTCCCAAAAGTCATCAGAGTACGTCTGTAGCAGATCATCAGTTAGAATTCATTTCCAGTTCAAAAAAAATGATGAAAATAGACAGCGGATCGTACAGAGCTTTTATCGGAAAAGATTCTAACAATATAATTAAAGTAAAATCTTTTTATATTGATGACAGCCCGGTGACCAATGCAGAATATCTCACATTTCTGAAAGCTAATCCTCAATGGACCAGAAGCAAAGTGCTTCGGTTATACGCAGACAGCACTTACCTCAAACATTGGAAAGGCGATTATCAGCTTCCGGAAAAAATAAATCCCGACGCTCCCGTAACCAATGTTTCCTGGTTTTCCGCAGAAGCGTATGCCAAAAGTGTGGGCAAAAGGCTTCCAACAATAGAAGAATGGGAATATGTAGGACTTGCAGACCGCACTTCTAAAAATGCTTCTAATAAACCTGATTTTACAGATTTTATACTTAGAGAATACCAGCAGCGGAAAAGCAATATGAATAAAGTGGTGAGACAAAGTGAACCTAACTTTTACGGTGTTTACGATATGTACGGAATGGTTTGGGAATGGACGTACGATTTCAATTCGGTGATGATGAGCGGAGAATCCAGAAAAGACAATACCACCAACGAGTCTTTGTTTTGTGCCGGTGGCGCCATTACCGCTTCGGATCTTAGAAATTATGCTGCCTTTGTGCGATATGCACTTCGCGGAAGTATCAAAGCTAACAATTGTCTCAACAATCTCGGTTTCCGATGTGCGAGAGATTTTAAAAATTAATCATAATGAAAAACTTACTTTATATTTTGTTGGCAATGGCAACTTTATCCTGCAGCAAAAAAAACGAAGAAATAAGTCCGGATTCCATTTATAATGTCAGTTCCAAATGGGAGAAACAGGACGGTAAAACCATTACTTTTTCTGATATGAAAGGGAAAGTTCTGGTTACTGCAATGATTTTTACATCGTGTAAAACCGCTTGCCCGAGACTCACTGCCGAGATGAGAACCATCTCCCAAAAAGTAGGAAAAACCAATCCGGAAGACATCCAGTATGTTTTGATTTCCATTGATCCGAAAAACGATACGCCGCAGGTAATGAAAGCTTATCTGGATACCAATAAATTCGATGAAAAACAATGGACATTTATCCGCAGCAACGAGGATGATACGCGGGAACTCGCCAACGTAATGGCTGTTAAATACAAAGAAATCTCGCCGATAGAGTTTTCCCACTCCAATATCATTAGTGTCTATTCCAAAAAAGGAACTTTAGCTTATCAAAAAGAAGGTCTGGACTCCGGCGATGATGACCTCGTAAAAGAAATTAAAAAACAAATAGAATTATAATCCATAAAAATCTTTAGTAATGAAAAACTTATTTTTTACAGCAATTTTGCTCTCTCTTACCATCACTTCTTGCTCAGAAAAAAAAGAACAGGTGGCAGAACAACAGCCCACAACAGAATCCAATACAATGATGGAGGAACCAAAACCTGCAGCATCTGCTGATACTGCTTCAACAACAGCCGCAGCAAAGCCCGAAGACGAAGGCAAAGCTCTTGTAGAAGGCGCAGACTGCCTGTCTTGTCACAAGGTAGATTCTAAATTGGTGGGACCGGCTTATCAGGATGTAGCTAAAAAATATACCGACGCCGATATTGACCACCTTGCAACTAAAATAATAGAAGGAGGAAAAGGTGTTTGGGGCGATATCCCGATGACGCCGCACGCCGGACTCAGCAAAGAGAACGCTCAGAAAATGGTAAAATATATCCTTTCACTTAAAAAATAGATTAACAACATAATCAATATTATTTTGTCATTCCGTAGGAATCTCAATTTGCTGATGATGAATTAAGGACTTATTCTAAATGGATTCCTTCGGAATGACAAATAATAGGCTTGAAAAAAGCTAAAAATAGGGTTGTTTACAGTTGAATAGAAGATTTATTGCTAATGAACTATATCCAATTCAAAAACTAAAGACCAGAAAATCAACATAAAAAAAATTTAAAATAATAAAAGATAAAAAAGTATTTAATTATGAATATCAAGACAGATTTTATAGGAGAGATTGTGGCTGAAGATTTCAGAACGGCAGCTATTTTCAAAAAAAATGGTATCGATTTCTGCTGCAAAGGCGGAAGAACGATAGAGGATGCCTGCGAAAACAAAATGCTGGATGCCAACTCAATTTATGCAGAAATCGAAAATCTTCCTCAGGATAATGGCGGCTCCATAGATTTTAAAAGCTGGCCGTTGGATTTGCTGACAGATTATGTAGAGAAAACCCATCACCGCTACGTGTATGAAAAAACGCCCGTTTTACAGGCTTTCTTAGACAAACTTTGTAAAGTGCACGGCGGTCGTCATCCAGAATTATTCGAAATTAAAGAATTGTTTGATGCTTCTGCACAGGATTTGGGCGCACATTTGAAAAAAGAGGAACTGATGCTTTTCCCATTCATCAAAAATATGGTGAAAGCTAAGATTGATGGCAGTGCTATTCCGCAGCCGCCTTTCGGAACTGTGGAAAATCCGGTAAATATGATGAAGCACGAACATACCGTGGAAGGGGAACGCCTGCGACAAATTGCAGAACTCACCAACGAATATACGCCGCCAGCCGATGCCTGCAACACCTACAAAGTGACATTTGCAATGCTTCAGGATTTCGAGAACGATTTACACAAACACATCCATCTTGAAAATAATATCCTTTTCCCAAAATCTATCGAGTTGGAGAAAGAGTTTTCAGTGGAACATTAAGCATCAAAACAAAAATATATGACACCTAAAAAGTTATGGACGTGGCTTGCAGCCGTTATTATTGGTTCCTTTGCTGTCCTTATTTTCTTCGGCGTGGAGATTTACAGGAAAATTCCGCCCGTTCCGGATAAAGTGGTAACCACCGATGGCAAAGTGGTGGCTACCGGACAAGACATCAAAGACGGACAGAATGTCTGGCAATCTATCGGAGGACAAACCGTTGGAAGCATCTGGGGACACGGTGCCTACATTGCACCGGACTGGAGTGCGGATTATCTCCATCGTGAATCTTTGCTTCTTCTGGAAGAACTAGCTAAAAAAGATGGGAAAGTCTATAAAGATTTACCCGATGACGAGCAGGCAAAATATCAGGTATTACTGAAAAAGGAACTTCGTAAAAATACGTTGGACGAAGCCAAAAATACAATTGTGATTTCTCCCGAAAGAGCAAAAGTACAGGCAGAATTGGCAGATTACTATGCTAAAATATTTATGAACGCTCCGGAAATGGCAAAACTAAGAGACCAGTACGCCATCCCGAAAAATACAGTAAAAACTCCGGAAAGAATGGCAAAAATGAATGCCTTTTTCTCCTGGGCAGCCTGGGTTTGCATTACGGATCGTCCCGGTGACGATGTAACGTACACCAACAACTGGCCACACGATGAGCTGATTGGCAACGTACCACCGCCATCGCTTCACCTTTGGTCTGGTTTCAGCGTGCTGATGTTGCTGGGATGTGTTGGTCTGCTGGTATTTTACCACGCCCGAAACAAGGAAGAGGAAATCAATTCAAGCGAGATGCTGCCATTGGAAGATCCGCTCAGAAATATGAAACCAACACCTTCTATGAGAGCGACTCTGAAATATATTTGGGTAGTGGCATTGCTGATTTTGGTTCAGATGCTTGCCGGCGTTATTACCGCCCATTATGGGGTAGAAGGCAGTGCTTTTTACGGCATTCCGTTGGATGAGGTTCTTCCGCAATCCATTTCCAGAAGCTGGCACGTGCAGTTGGCGATTTTCTGGATTGCAACTTCCTGGCTTGCCACAGGTTTATATATTGCACCAGCCGTTTCAGGTTACGAACCGAAATATCAGGTTTTAGGCGTCAATGTATTGTTCGGAGCGTTGCTGATTGTGGTTTTCGGTTCTTTGGCTGGACAATGGCTTGGTGTAATGCAGAAATTAGGTTATGTAGATAATTTCCTTTGGGGACATTCCGGCTACGAATATGTAGAGCTGGGCAGAATCTGGCAAATCCTTTTATTAGTTGGATTGATTCTTTGGTTAGTCTTGATGGTTCGCGCACTTCTTCCGGCACTCAAGAAAAAAGATGCCGACCGGCATTTGCTTTTACTTTTCACTCTTTCTGCGGTTGCAATTGCGATGTTTTACGGTGCAGGATTGATGTATGGCAGACAAACCCACATGGCAATTGCCGAATACTGGAGATGGTGGGTAGTGCATCTTTGGGTTGAAGGTTTTTTCGAGGTTTTTGCCACCGTGGTTGCCGCTTTCCTCTTTACAAGATTAGGATTATTAAGACTTAAATCTGCCACGCATGCAGTATTATTTTCTACAATTATTTTCCTTGCAGGTGGCATTTTGGGAACGTTCCATCACTTGTACTTCAGTGCGACGCCAACGGCTGTTCTGGCATTGGGTGCGACATTCAGCGCCTTGGAAATTGTTCCGTTGGTACTGATCGGTTTTGAAGCCTGGCAGAATTATCAAATAAGTAAATCAACCAAATGGATCAAAGCCTACAAATGGCCGATCTACTGTTTCGTTGCGATGTGTTTCTGGAACTTTTTAGGAGCAGGGATTTTCGGATTCGCCATTAATCCGCCGATTGCATTATACTACATTCAAGGGTTGAATACCACCGCTGTTCACGGTCACGCAGCACTTTTCGGAGTGTACGGGATTTTGGGAATCGGATTGATGATGTTTATGCTGAGAGGACTTTATCCCGACAGAGAATGGAATGACAAACTGATCGGTTGGGCATTCTGGCTCACCAACATCGGACTTTTGGTAATGGTAACAATCAGTTTATTGCCAATCGGCATTATGCAGTCGGTAGCTTCCATAAAAGAAGGCTATTGGTACGCCCGTTCTGCCGAATTTATGCAGACGGATATGATGAAAACCTTGAGATGGCTACGTGTTCCGGGGGATATTATGCTTGCGGTAGGCGAATTTTTATTAGTTATTTTCATTATAGGACTGAAAACCGGTTGGTCGCTAAAAGAGAAAAGATAAAATATGATTAAAAGCAGGAGCCGTCATCTTATTTTGGCGGTTCTTTTTCATTAATTTTAAAAATAAAAAATCATTAAAATTCAATCTATGAAAAGAAACGAAAATCTCGTACCCTTGTCCCGAGACCATCATTTTGGTTTGCTTTGTTGCTGGAAAATCCGTCAGGGCATCAAAAAAGAGGTTTCTTACGAACGAATCAAAAATTACATTAATTATTATTGGGAAAACAATCTTCATAACCATTTCAAGACTGAAGATGATGTGCTTCCGGAATTGTCGAACGAGGGTTTACAGAACCAAATTGAGAAAGAACATCGCGAAATTAGCCGTTTAATTGGAAGTATCAATCAATCAGATAACCAGCAGTTGCTATCAGATTTTGCTGATGCTTTATACAAACATATCCGTTTTGAGGAAAGAAGTGTTTTTCCTTATCTTGAAGAACATCTTTCCGATGAACAGATGGATACAATAGGTGTAGAATTAAGCAATCATCATCACAAAGAAGAAGATGACTATGTGGATGAGTTTTGGAAATGATCATCAATTTAAAAAAATAAATCAATGGAAATCATATTAAAAAGAGTGTACGAAGATGCTTCTCCCGAAGATGGTTACCGTGTTTTGGTAGACCGGATTTGGCCAAGAGGAATCTCAAAAGAAAAAGCCGCTTTGGATGAATGGGGCAAAGACCTTGCACCATCAACAGAGCTTCGGGAATGGTTTCATCACGATCCTTTACTTTGGGACGAGTTTTCCCGGAAATATAAAGAAGAGCTTTTGGAGCGAAATCCCGGAAAGCCTTTTTTAGAAAAAAATGGGCAACAGGAAAAAATAACGCTGGTTTATGCGGCAAAAGATGAAAAACATTGTCATCCTTTGGTTTTAAGGGATTATCTGGAACAATTGCTCAACAACAAATCAAAAAAATAACTTTAAAATTACATTAAAAACTTTAACTGAAATGAATCATACTTTAGGAGAATATCTTTACCTGGCAATGGGAGAGTGCAACGGGCACAAAGTGGTAATGGGAATTGGATATACCTACGAATATGCCGACAAAAAAGCAAAACAGTTTGAAAAAGCCAGTTCCGGAACTGTAAAATATTTGGACGTTTCAGTGGTGAAAACTGGTGATAAAACCAAATGCCGCACAATGGAAAGAATCGCAGATTAACTATGAAAAACTTTGGATTTTGGGTGAAACTCTGCCTTTTCAATTTCTTTATTGTGTCTATTGTGGGCGTAATGATGCGGTACGAAATGGCGTTTTCCCTTCCTTGGTTTTCTCATCAGTTTATGCAGGAATCGCATTCCCATTTTGCATTTTACGGTTGGGTAAGTGCTACGATTTATCTTTTTGTGACGAAATATCTCAGTGAAAATAAAAAAGAAATCAATCTCCAAAAATACCAATGGATGATGATTTTCAATCAGATAGGTTCTTATGGGATGCTGTTCAGTTTTTTGTATGGCGGTTATTTTTGGCTTTCCATCGTTTTTTCTTCTGTGGCATTGTTTACAGGTTTCGCTTATTTTGGATTTTTACTTTTCGATACCAAAAACAATAAAAATCCCGAAATGATCTGGCTGAAAGCCGGTGCTTTTTTTGCCACATTTTCTGCGGTAGGAATTTTTGGATTGGCTTATTTTTCATCGAGGAAAGAGGAGTTTGAAGTGCTTTTCCGAGCTTCTACTTATTTTTACCTGCATTACCAGTACAACGGATTCTTCTTGTTTTCGTGCATTGGTTTGTTTTTGATAACATTAAAAAAACACCAAATCAACATTTCGGAAAAATGGAATAAAACGATTTTTTATCTCCTGTCAATAGGCTGTTTCTTCGGATATGGACTTTCCATTTTATGGATAACAATGAGTGCTTATTGGCTCTTTTTCTTCGGTTTGATTGCCATTGTTCAGTTAGTTGGAGCGGTTTTATTTTTAAGGTGGATAAGAAAAATCGATTGGTTTCAGAATCAGAATTTTATGGGTAAATTACTTTTGTCTGTGGTTGGATTGGCTTTTTTGGGGAAATCCGTTCTTCAGAGTTTGTCGGTAATACCAGCTTTGGGTGTGTTTTTCTTCAATAATATAAATCTGATTATTGCCTATCTTCATTTGGTTTTGCTGATGGGAATTAGCATTTTCCTGATTTGGAAAATCGTAATGGTATCCAATATTAAAATCGATAAAATACTTAAAATAAGTATTCTAATGCTGGTGTTCGGAATTGTTTTGAATGAACTAATTTTAGGACTTTCAGGGATATTTTCTGTCTTTTATATTCCTTTTTTAAGTGCGAAATTTTGGCTGTTATTTGCTTCGTTGGTGATGATGATTTCCATTGTTACTTTGTTCAAAACATTGAAATTTAAATCATAAGAGTTCCGAAGTCCTTCAGTTCTTTAATTTTGTACTGAAACATCATGATGATTTTCTGTCTTATTTCAGCCGCTAAATGATGTATGGGACAAGGGTTTTGCGAATTGCACGTTTTCAGCCCTAAAAGACATGAAGTGAGAACTTCTTTTCCTTCAAAATTTTCATAAATATCCTGTATCGTCAACTTCTCAACTTGTTCTTCGGTCATAAAAAAGCCGCCTCCTTTTCCTTTTCCGGAAGAGATAAGTCCTTTTTTTGTAAGTTGCTGCAAAATTTTGGAAGTAAACGCTGCAGGTGTACCAATTTTTTCAGAAATAGCTTTTATTCCGGTTTTCTCATTCTCGTTGGCGAGAACAATGCAGGCTTTAATTGCGTATTGACAGGTGTTGGAAAAAATCAGCATTTACATTTTCTAGTATAACAAAGTTAAGTATTTGTGGTTAAATTACTCAGCAGTTATTTTGTAGGTTTTATGGCAGGAAACGCAGTTGTTGAGGAGTTGGTTCATTTTTTCCTGAATCTGTTGTCGGTCATAATTTTTTTGAGCCATTTTTGCCATAGCATCAAAAAGTTCGTGAGTATTGAAGCCCATTTCTTTAAACCCGAGAGGCAGGGAACGTATCATCCCTTGTGGAACTTCATTTATTTTGCAGGTTCCGGATTGTTTTTCCACTTTAGCAATAATTTGAGGATCATTTTTAGCAATACCTTCATTAATTTGCTGTACACTTTCCAAAAAACCTCGCATTTCTTTCATTATAAACTCGCGGTTTTCTTTAGGCATTTTTATTTCTGTTCTTCCATCTTTTGCAAGTTCAACTTTTTCGCCCTGATAAAAGAATTTGTAAATGAGGACTGCGTTTGAAACAAGGGAAATAATTAAAGCTACAATGGTGATTTTTTTATACATTTTGACTGTATTTGAAATTGAAAATGAATATTTTTTTATCGTAGCAAAGTTACTTCTTTAATCGGATAAAAATATCTTATTTAAAAAAAGAAACAGAGTTTTATGGGAAAAATCATGATGGAATTGTATTAAACATAAAATTTAGTGAACTTTGCAGGTTCATAATGCTAAATTCGTTATATGCAGTCATCTATTCTTAATTCAGAATTTACTTCTTCGCCGGAACTGGTAGAGAAACTTTACAAAAACGGTGTTGCAAAAACGTATCGTGAAGGTGATATTATTTTAGATGAAAATGCGTCCATCCGTTCTATTCCGATTGTGATGAACGGAATGCTGAAAGTCATCCGTACCGAAGAAGACGGCAGAGAAATTCTGTTGTATTACATTAAAGCGGGTGAAAGTTGCATTATGTCTTTTCTCGGCGGAATGCACAACGAAAAAAGCATTGTAAAAGCTGAAGTTGAGGAAGATACCGAAATTCTTTTTCTCCCCGTGGACAAAGTTTCTCTTTTCATCAAAGAATATCCGGAATGGCTGGATTATATCTTCAGGCTTTATCACAAGCGTTTTGAAGAATTGCTGGATATTATCAATGCTATTGCATTTAAAAAAGTGGACGAAAGATTACTGAATCTTCTCCATAAAAAATCCGAAATCCTTCATTCTACAACGATTTCCGTAACGCATGAGCAACTCGCCAACGAACTTGGAACTGCAAGAGTAGTCATTTCGAGATTGTTAAAACAATTGGAATACTCGGGAAAGCTGAAATTGGGAAGAAACAAAATTGAACTTTTAAGTACAATTTAGGCTTATGTAACAAAAGTAGCGGTACACCTTTTCCAGGATTTTCATCTTTGCAGCATAAAGTTGAGAAATGGAAATTTTCGGATATATTGCTTCAGTTTTTATAGGAATTTCATTGGGATTAATCGGCGGCGGCGGAAGTATTCTTACCGTTCCCGTTTTGGTGTATCTTTTTGGGTTGGATGCTTTTTTGGCAACAGAATACTCACTTTTCATTGTAGGAATAAGCAGTTTAGTAGGTTCTGTATCTTACTTTAAAAACGGTTTGGTTAATCTTAAAACAGCTTTGGTTTTTGGGATTCCTTCCATCATTTCTATTTTTCTTACCCGGAATTATATTTTACCGATGATTCCGAATAATGTTTTTACCATTAATAGTTTCGTTCTGACCAAAAATATTTTGCTATTACTGGTTTTTGCTGTTCTGATGATTTTGGCTTCCTATAAAATGATTGGCAAAAATTCTGAAAACATGGCTAATAACCCTGAATTTCAGAAAGATAATACCCTTTTGGCGGTGGGCGAAGGCTCCGTTGTCGGTATTCTGACAGGCTTGGTAGGTGCAGGAGGTGGCTTTATGATTATTCCGGCATTGGTTAATCTACTCAAAACACCTATGAAGATTGCCATTGGAACTTCTCTCGTCATTATTTCACTCAATTCGCTCATCGGATTTTTTGCATCAGCCAACAACTTGGCAATCGACTGGAAATTACTTTTAACAATCTCATCCATTGCTATTGTTGGGATTATTATCGGGTCACAATTATCAAAAAAAATTGATGGTAAAAAGTTGAAACCTGCATTCGGTTGGTTTATTTTGGTGATGGGAATTTATATCATTATAAAGGAAATCTTCTTATAAATGTTTTGGCTTCACCGAGCCACGAGAAATTCTCTGTTTTAGAAATGAGTTTCTTATGTAACAAAAGTGACTGTACAGAAAATCATAAACCCGGAAATTTGTATCAGATAAAATCAATTATAAAATTTAAATCATAAAAAAATGAAAATAGAACAGATTTATACAGGATGTCTTGCACAGGGCGCATATTATATCGTTTCTAATGGTGAGGCCGCAATTATTGACCCTTTAAGAGAAACGCAACCTTATCTCGAAAGATTGCAAAAAGACAATGTAAAGCTCAAATATATCTTTGAAACGCATTTTCACGCCGATTTTGTAAGCGGACATTTGGATTTAAGTATCAAAACCAATGCACCCATAGTTTACGGTCCCACTGCACAACCAGAATTCGAAGCTATTATTGCAGAAGACCATCAGGCTTTTTCGGTAGGTGATATCAAAATAAAAGTTCTGCACACGCCTGGTCACACTATGGAAAGTTCTTCTTTTCTCCTAATAGATGAAAATGGTGAAGAAAAAGCCCTATTTAGCGGAGATACATTGTTTTTGGGCGATGTGGGTCGTCCGGATTTGGCACAAAAAGCGGCAAACATGACTCAGGAGGAATTAGCAGGGTTGCTTTACGAGAGTTTATATAATAAAATTCTCCCTCTGGATGATGATATTACCGTATATCCAGCGCATGGATCCGGTTCTGCATGTGGTAAAAATATGCAGAAAGAAACGGTGGACTCTTTGGGAAATCAGAAAAAGACCAATTATGCACTGAATCAGAAAGATAAGGAAAGTTTTATCAAAGCAGTTACGGATGGCCTTTTACCGCCACCTGCTTATTTCGGGATGAATGTTGCAATGAACAAAAAAGGATACGATAGCTTCGATGAGGTTTTATCTAAAGGTTTACAGGCACTTTCTCCTGATGGGTTCGAAGAATTGGCAGAACATTCCGGAGCTCTGTTATTGGATGTGAGGGAAAATGGGGATTTCGCAAAAGGCTTTGTGCCACAATCCATCAATATTGGGCTGAATGGTGATTTTGCACCTTGGGTAGGCGCGTTGATGGTAGATGTAAAACAACCAATTCTTCTCATTACCAACAGAAATGAAGAGGAAGAAACGGTAACGAGACTGAGCAGAGTTGGTTTCGATAATGTTCTCGGATTTCTGCAAGGTGGTTTTGAGGCCTGGAAAAATAGTGGAAAAGAAATAGACTTAGTCAACAGAATTTCTGCGAAGCAATTTGAAGAAGAAATAAAAGGAAAGGAAGCAACAATTCTGGATGTGCGAAAAGAATCCGAATATAATGCAGAACATGTTCAGGAGGCTTTCAACAGACCTTTGGCTTATATTAATGATTGGATAAATACGATAAATCCTGCTGAGCATTTTTACCTTCACTGTGCGGGAGGTTACAGGAGTATGATGGCTGCAAGCATTCTTCAGGCAAGAGGTTACAGAAATTTTTCCGAAATTGAGGGCGGTTTCAATGCCATTGCAGAAACTGATATTCCTAAAAGTGATTTTGTTTGTCAAACCAAAATTTTAAATATTTAATAAAACATCAATGTTAGAAATTATAAAAGAACCCTGGCCGTGGTATGTTGCAGGCCCTTTAATTGGTCTTACTGTGCCTGCTTTGCTTATTTTGGGTAACAAATCATTTGGGATTAGCTCATCGCTCAGGCATATTTGTGCAGCGTGTGTCCCTGCCAATATTGGCTTTTTCAAATACGACTGGAAAAAGGAACTTTGGAATCTTTTTTTTGTTTTCGGAATTTTTTTAGGCGGAATTATTTCTTCCCATTTCTTAATAAATCCCGGAGAAATGTCCGTAAATTCTGCACTTAAAACAGAACTTGCAACTTACGGAATTACAGATTACAGCAATCTTGTTCCTGTTCAATTAATGAATTTTGCAAGTCTATTAACATTAAGAGGTTTCATAATGATGGTGGTCGGTGGATTTTTAGTTGGTTTCGGAACCCGTTATGCGGGCGGGTGTACCAGCGGACATGCTATTATGGGGTTGTCTAATCTGCAGTGGCCGTCTTTGGTGGCAACAGTTTGTTTTATGGTAGGTGGCTTTTTCATGGCGAATGTAATTCTGCCCATTATTCTTTCACTTTAATTTTAAAATCTATGGAAAAAGAAAAAGATATCCGTCATCAGGACAGTGTTTGTACCAACGAAAGCCATCTGAAGCACCAATGGTATCACAATCTGAAATATCTTTTATTGGGCATTTTATTCGGGATTGTATTTGTAAAAGCAGAAGTTATCAGTTGGTTCAGGATTCAGGAAATGTTCCGCTTGCAGTCTTTTCACATGTACGGTGTTATTGGAAGTGCTGTTGTTACGGGAATGCTATCGGTTTTCATCATCAAAAAATTCAATATCAAAACTATCTACGGAGAGAAAATCTCTATAGCTCCGAAAACGTTTAACAAAGGTCAAATTTACGGCGGACTTATTTTTGGATTTGGCTGGGCAATTACCGGAGCTTGTCCGGGGCCACTTTTTGCACAAATAGGAACAGGAGCTTTGGTTATAACGGTTACCTTAATAAGTGCTGTTTTCGGAACATGGGTTTATGGATATTTCCGGGAAAAATTACCGCATTGATGTGTAGATAAAGTAAATTTAATCGAAAAAAAGAATGCAGAGTCAACTTTAAAAACTGAAATTTGTATTTTAGTTCATATTTTAGAAAAGATATAATAAAAACTCTATATTCATTCTTTTTGGAGAAATTTTTGATTCATAGAATGCAATAAATGAACATTTTATAAAGTTAAAATTTCAATTTACACTCGAAACGGAAAATAAATTAAAAAATAATACAATGAATAAATTTCAGGAACTTATTAATCAGGATAAACCTGTTTTGGTAGATTTTTTTGCAGAATGGTGCGGTCCATGCAAAATGCAGGCTCCTATTCTTCAGGATTTGAAAAAGAAAATTGGTGATGATGCAAGTATTGTGAAGATTGATGTTGATAAAAATCAGGCAGTTGCTGCACAATTCGGAATTCGAAGTGTTCCTACTTTGATGATTTTTAAAAACGGAGAAGTAAAATGGAAGCAGTCCGGTGTTTTTCAAGCAGAAGAACTGGAAAAACTCATTAAACAAAACAGCTAAAAATGTCGAGAAAAAATATAATCACAATTCTGTTTGTTATTGCATTTTTTGGGGTCGGAAATGCACAAAATACCAATGAAAACAGTCTTTCCGTTGCTGTTTTTTCTAAAAAGCTGGAACAGACCAAAGATGCACAGTTAGTAGATGTGAGAACGCCCGGAGAATTCCAGAACGGGCATCTGAAAAATGCAATGAATATCGACTGGAATGCAGATGATTTTACGGATAAAGTAAAAACTCTTAATAAAGAAAAACCTGTTTTTGTTTATTGCATGAGCGGTCCAAGAAGTACCGCTGCAGCTGCCAAATTGAAAGAAATGGGTTTTAAAAATGTTTATGATTTGCAAGGTGGAATGATGAAATGGAGGAGTGCCAATCTTTCTGAAATTAAAAAGTCTACTTCCAAAGGAATAAGTTTAGTTCAATTTAATGAAATGATTAAAAATGATCTTCCTGTTTTGGTAGATTTCTATGCAGAATGGTGTGCTCCGTGCAAAAAAATGGAACCTTATTTAAATAAAATGTCTGCTGAAATGCCGGATAAAGTAAAAATTGTAAGAATTAATGCAGACGAAAATACCGAGATATGCAAAGAATTGGGTGTTTCTGCACTTCCGGTTCTTAAATTATATAAAAACAATCAGTTGGTTTGGGATAATCTTGGTTTTGTGACAGAAGAACAGGTGAAAAAGCAAATCTCAGAAATCAAACGTTAAAATTTTGGAAAAGTTTAAACTTTGGCTTAAAAAAAATTGGAGTACAGTATTTCTTTTTTCATTATTTGTAGTATTACTGGTGAATAAAGATGCAAAAGCATGGACGATGCGACAAATTGTTTCAACCGGAATATTCAATCCGAAAATTGAAGAACAAAACGAAACGAGTACTGAAAAGATAGAAGAAAAATCAGAAAATTTAATCGTTAAATATGAAAATGATGAAATTATTCAGACTTCTGATCTTAAAGGAAAGGTAGTTTTCATCAATTTCTGGGCATCGTGGTGTCCTCCGTGTCGTGCCGAATTTCCTTCAGTTCAAAAGTTTTACAATGAGTATAAGAACCATAAATATCTGGTTTTCCTAACGGTAAATTTGGATGATGATCCGAGTGCCGGGAAAATGTATCTTAGAAAAGAAAATTTCAGCATCCCGTTTTTAACTCCGAGTGGTTCTATTTCAGAAAAATATTTCAATGGATCTCTTCCAACTACTGTAATCTTAGATAAATCAGGAAAAATCAGAATGCAGCATAATGGAATGGCAGATTACAGTAAAAATTCATTTTATGAAGAAATTAATCGTCTTTTGAATGAGTAATTTCAATATAAATTTCCAGAAAACAGAGAATCATTAGATTTTCTGTTTTTTTTGGATTGTATTTTAGTAGAAAATATTACCAAAATTAGTCTTCGGTAGCAATTTTTTCACGTTCGCTGCTTTCTTTTTTTCCTTCCAGAATCATTTCTTCAGCTTCTGCTTTTTCTTGAAAATCTGCAGTTTCAATTTGAGATTCCTGTTCATCATTTTTATGATCGATAAAAAATTCACAAAAAACAGGGAGGTGATCAGAACCAAAATTGTCTAATGTTTTCAGGTCTTCGATAAAAATTTCTTCACTGTGAAACATTAAATCTATAGGAAATCTGAACAGTCTATATTTGGCATGAAATGTAGAAACCAAAGCACGACCAATTCTGGGATCAATCAGCTCACTTGTTTTTCTGAATAATATAGAAGATTTAGACCATGCTACATTGTTGAAATCTCCCACTACAATCACGGGTTTTTCTATTTGGCGCACCCTTTTTGCAGTGGATAACAAATCGCCGTCTCTTTCCTTAGAAGTTTCTTCTTCAGTAGGACTTGGCGGCGGCGGATGAACTCCAAAAAATACAAATTTGTACCCGTCATCAGTTTTCAAATGGGCTTCAATGGTTGGGATATCATCGGCAACGAAAAAATGAGTTGTAGATTGTTCAATTTTTATTTTAGAATAAAAGTGCATTCCATACGTGTTTTCCAGCGTTACTTTATGGTGAAAAGGATAATCTTTTTCTAATACCGTTAAGGCATTTTCCCAACTCCCATTGCTTTCCATCGTGAGAAACATTTCTGGTTTACAATCGTTAATTAAGTGGATAAAACGTTGATAATCTTTGTTGAACTGATAAACGTTAGCAGATATAAAATGAATTTTTTCTGAAGAATTTTTACCGGGTTTATGCTTATTAATCTTATACAGCGGTGTATATTTAATAAGAATTAGAGAGTGATAAATTAATAAAAACAGTAAAAATGCCTGATAATACCAAAAATGAGGAATTTTATCTTGAATAAGGAATGCCGAAAAAAAAACAAATGCAGCAATAATGGTTACCTGAATTTTTCCGAAATCTGGCACCCTGAAAATCCAATGCTGACTTGGGATTTTTGGAAGTACAGAAAATAAAAACAATAAAAGTACAAGTATATAATAAGCAGTCTGCATATTTTTTTATAAAGCGATAAAAATAGGTTTTTCTCCGCAATATTGTGTTGGTGAGATTTAAAATTTTGAAAACTTTTTTACATTTTAAGTTTCATTTAAATCAAGTAATTATAAACCGGAATTTTGTCTTTTTGAAGATTAATGTATAGTTTTGAAAAACCTATAAAAATAGAAATGAAAATTCATCATATTGCAATTATATGCTCAGATTACGAAATATCTAAAAGATTTTATACAGAAGTTTTGGGCTTGAAAATCCTCCGTGAAGTGTATCGCCAAGAAAGACAGTCATATAAATTAGATCTTGGAATAGGAGAGGACTATGTTATTGAACTTTTTTCTTTTCCCAACCCTCCAAAACGTTCATCAAAACCAGAAGTATGTGGCTTAAGGCATTTGGCGTTTTCTGTGGAAAATGTTAATGAAAAACGCGAAGAATTAATTCGAAAAGGATTACGCTGTGAAGAAATCCGCATCGATGAGTTTACCGGAAAAGAATTTTTCTTTACCCAAGATCCGGATTATTTACCGCTTGAATTTTATGAGAATTAAATCAGTTACCGTTATCAATCATCAATCATCGATCATCAATCATTAATTATTATTAATGGGCATAACCCGTAAAGAAACTAATCGCCATAATTGCCAAAACAATTGTAGATATCACTACATATACGTAGTCTTTTTCTTTCATGTAGCCGATTAATGCGAAAATAATTCTCATTAAAGGGGTGAAAATAAGCATCAGAATTCCCAACTGAATAATTGCCATACCATCACCTTTCATGAGTGTTTCCCAAAAATGGCTCCATACTTTTTCCGAAGAATTTCCCATTTCCAGCAAGGTATATTTTCTTGGCATTTTAAAACCTTCAGTAAAAAGCTTTATAAAGCCAATGATGGAAGTACTTACCGAAAGAATAACTCCTAAACGAAGAAGATTTCCGACAGAACGGTTGAGGTCTAGGTCTGTAAAATCTTTTCTCATGAGAAATTGCTTCTTATACCGTTATACATCATGTAAATTGAAAGAATAGTGATTACTATTGCAAAAAAGGTTTTCAGTTTTTTGGTTTTAGATACCATTAAGGTTTTAGATCCTATAAAACTTCCTACTACAACACCAACCAAAACAGGAGCAACAATTACCGGAATAATTTCGCCTCTCTGGAAGTAAATAAGCGAACTTGCAACTGCTGTTACACCAATCATAAAATTACTTGTGGTAGTAGAAACTTTAAAAGGAAGTCTCATCATATTATCCATTGCCAAAACCTTCAAAGCTCCGGAACCTATTCCTAAAAGTCCGGACATGGCTCCTGCAAACATCATCATAAAAAATCCAGGGATGGTATTTCTTGCTGCATAACTTTTAATTACGCCTTTGTCTGGGAAAGTGCCGTACAGTTTCAGCTTATCTTCAAGGCTCCCTTTAATAAGAGGTTCCTGATGATCGGGTTTTCCTTTTAAATTTAAGATTACCGTTAACAGAAGAATACTGGCGAAAATAATTCCAATGGTATTAGGATTCAGCATTCCGGAAACCAAAGCTCCTGCAATGGCTCCTGCAGTAGTAGCGATTTCCAAAAACATTCCTATCCGCATATTGGTAAAACCTTCTTTTACAAATGCAACGGCAGCTCCCGAAGAAGTTCCGATAACCGAAATAAGGGATGCGCCAATGGCATAATGCATAGGAACGCCAAAACCAAGCGTTAATAATGGAATAATAATAACCCCACCTCCTAAACCGGTGAGCGAACCTAAAAGACCTGCTGAAATAGCGCCCAGAAAAAGTATGATGATCTCCGACATGTTACAAATATAAAACTCTTGAGGTTTTCCGACAAACAAAACATAACAGAAACATCATTTTTAATTTTTTTTTAAATAACTAAAATAGAATCTAAATGTATGCATCAACTTAACCTGAGTTCGGGATAAGGATTTATAAAACGCAAAGCTAAACAAAAGATTAAAATTTTTGATTTACATATGTTTAAGATAAACCAAGGCGTATAACTTAGCAAAGTAACACAAAACATTGTGTTATTTTGCTAAACAAAGTGCCTTTGTATAGCTTAAAAGCATTTCAAAAAATAAATTTCTCTTTGCGATAAAATAATTAATATCTGAATATCAGAACTATTTAAAATATTTCTTATCCCGAACTCACGTTAACTTAGTATTTAAAATTCAAACAACTTTCTTTCAAAGGTTGTATTTCTTTAAGGATTAAAAAAATACTAAAATAAAGGTTAAAAAAGTTATTTCAATTATTTCTGAAAAACAAAATTTAATATTCACTACAGATTTTGAGATGTAATTTAAAAGCTGCTCCTAAACTCATGGAAAAAATAAATTTGATGTATTTTTGTACCATGAAGACAGGGTTAAAACTTTTTTATGTCATTTTGGGAGCGACTCCTAAAGGTAGAAATATTGAGCAGCACGATGTTTTTTTCGGCATTGCCCAAAGCCTGAAAGAACTGGTTCCGGATATGAAAGAATTTTGGAAAGAAGCCGATGGTAAAATCCATATCGACTGTTATCAGGAAGCTCTTTTTGCAGATGGTTTTGAAGTTGAAATTGTAGAAAGAACGGAACAGGTTTCAGAAAATAAACTGTACTTCATTAATTTAGGAGGATATAAAAAGGGTTTTTTTGAAGAATTTCACGAGCAACATTTAATGGTTGGAAATTCTATGGCAGAAATTGTTAAAAAGGCAAAAAGTACCCATTTTTACAAAACGATGGGGTTTGAAGGTGCAGTAAGTCATATAGACGATAAACATGGAGTGGATATTGATGATATTTTTAATGTTCATGATATACTTCCTCAAAAAATGAAAGAAAAATATTCGATTGTGTTAAAAAAATCTACAAGCAATAATCAGTTAAATCCTACAGAAACCGGGTATTTGAAAATTGATAAAATATAAAATCATTTTTTATTCGGAATTTACAGGATAATCTCTTTATTAACGAAATAAATCTAACAAAAAATAAAATTTAAAAATGAAAATAGGAATTTTAGGTGGCGGACAGTTGGGAAGAATGCTCATTCAGGAAGCTTTAAAATATGATGATGAATTTTATACTTTAGATCCGGCTTCAGATGCACCATGTCATCATATTTCTTATTTTACGCAAGGAAATTTTAATGATTATGAAACCGTTTTAGAATTTGGTAAAGATAAGGATGTAGTAACCATAGAAATAGAACATGTAAATGCAGATGCATTGGCAGAACTGGAAAATCAGGGTATTAAAGTGGTTCCAAATTCAAGAATTATAAAAACAATTCAGCAAAAAATTCTTCAGAAAAAGTTTTATGAAGAAAATAATATTCCGAGTCCGGAGTTTGAAATTATGGACGGAAGTTCAGACGAAATAAAAATGCCTCTTCCTTTCGTGCAAAAAATGAATACCGGAGGTTATGATGGAAAAGGGGTACAGGTGATTCGAAATAACGAGGATATGAAAAACCTTTGGGTGCAGGATTCTGTCATCGAAAAACTTGTAGATATTGATAAAGAGCTTTCTGTTATTGTTGCAAAAAACGAAAATGGAGAAACAAAAACTTTTCCGGTAACAGAAATGGTGGCAGATCCTAAGCTTAATCTTCTGGATTTTAATGTTTGTCCGGTTTTTTTGAGTGAAGATATCGACAGTCAGATTAAATCTATTACCGAGAAATTCCTCAATGCAGTACATTCTCCTGGTCTTTTTGCTATTGAATTATTTTTAGATAAAGAAGGAAAAGTGTGGGTAAACGAAACAGCTCCAAGACTTCACAATTCGGGACACCAAAGCCAGGAAGGCAATGCCAATTCTCAGTTTGAGCAGATGTATCGTGTGGTAAAAAATCTTCCTTTGGCAGATACCGATACTTTCACATTCAGTGGAATGCTCAATTTGGTAGGAGCAGAAGGTTTTTCGGGAAAAGTTATTTATGAAGGAATGGATGATGTTTTAAAGCTTCCCAAAACGTATGTACATTTATATGGGAAAACCGAAACTAAACCCGGAAGAAAAATGGGACACATTAATGTTTTAGCAGATTCGCGCGAAGAACTCATGGAAAAACTGATAAAAGTAAAATCTATGGTAAGAGTCATTGCTTAAGATTGTTTGAAAACTAAAAAGACTGCCAAAAAGCAGTCTTTTTTTATTTGGTAGCGATTTTAGGATAATCAATAGACCATTTTTTCTCTTTTGAAATATAAATTAAATAAGGCCCTCCAAGTTGATCGGGGTAATATAGTTCATAATTTTCGGTATCATATTTTTGATAAATAGGTTTATCTGCCTGATCTTTTTCCAAACCGAGTTGCTCCAAAGTTTGCCAATCATCATTTTCGGGAAGTTTATAACTATTCTTTTTATAATCTTCGATATTCTCCACAATTGTATTTCCTTTTTTGATTTCGGAGTGGTAGGTAATTTCAATCGGAAGATTCCAATACACGATAAATGATAAAACAATGATGGCTATTGTTGATAAGGCTATAATAAGGGCTTTCTTCTTCATTCAATTTTTTAAAATGTTAAATAATAAAGCAGTTCAAAACTAAGCTAAAGTTTTTAAATTACTTAAATATTTTTTTAATAACATTTCCTATTTCCATGAAATCATCATGGTTTCCTACGGCTCTTTTTTCTGGATTATTTTTATCAAATTCAGAATAAGGGAAAATTAAAAGATAATTTTTGTCCGATAGACTTCTATTCAGAAGATCAGGAATGAGCCGCATTCTCGGAATATAAGATTTCATACCTCTCTTTGCCATAAAAATAATTAAAGCCTCATCATCTTTCAGCTGTGCTGCGGTTTCCTCACCATCTTTCCAGGTATTCATGATGATAAATTCTGCTTCGATATTGGCTTTTTTTACAATATTCTGAAGGATATCCAAAATGTTTTCGGGTGCATAAAAAATGATGGTTGCTCCGGAATTTCTCGCAATATTCCATACTCTTACCAAAGAATGGAAGAACCCCGCTTCTTTATGAGCATTTTCAGGAATCATTACTGCATATCTTTTAATGGTAGATAAAGGCTGTGCTGCATGATACACCAAAACATTTACATCATCATTCTGAAGGTAACCGTTGTAAAGATTGTAGACCAACGATGGAGAAAATCCCTTCTCATCTTCAATTCCGATAATCAAATCTGTAATTTTCTGTTCTTTAATAACGTTGTTTACACCGTTGATAACATCATTGTCGAATCTTTTTAAAGTTTTAATTTTTACATCTGCCGATGCGGCAGCGTCTGTAGCGGTATGAAGTAATTTCTCGGCATTTTTTAGGGAAGATTCATTATTTTCTTCATTAATGATGTTGAGAGCAAATAAATCCTGAATATTAGAATGAGCTTTTATCAATATTCCAAGATTCACCATTCTTTCTACTGTTTTTTCATAATTGAGAGCCAATAATATGCTTTCTTCTTCGTGATTATTTCCGGAAACAGTATCTTCATTATCGCTTTCAGCTATTTTTTGGGCACTTGCCATCGAAACAAATGACGAAATTGTACAGGAAATTAAAATCAGCAAGATACTTCCGTTCAAAACATGTTCATTGAGTAATCTAACAGGTTCTCCGGTTTCGCTTTCAGAAATAATTATATTATAACCAACCATTACCGAAGCTAGTGTTGCAGCCGCCGAAGCAGAACTTAATCCGAAAATAAGCTTGCCTTCTTCTTTAGATAATCTGAAGGTTTTTTGCGTGGCTACTGCCGATATGTATTTTCCACCGATAGACGCAATAAGCATTATTGCAGCTACTTCTAAGGTTTCCCAGCTTTTGAAAAACACTTTAAAATCTATCAGCATTCCCACACTTATTAGAAAAAACGGGATAAAAATGGCGTTTCCAACAAATTCTACACGATTCATCAAAGATGAGGTGTGAGGAATTAATCTGTTTAATGCCAATCCTGCAAAAAAAGCTCCGATAATGGCTTCAACTCCTGCCAATTCTGCTAATAATGCAGCGAGATAAATCATTACCAGAACAAAAATGTACTGAGAAATTTTATCGTCTACTTTTTTAAAGAACCAACGTCCTATAATAGGAAATACGATAAGCACAATTAAAGAAAAAAGGATAACAGAAATAGAAAGCTTCGTCCAAAATGCTGTTCCCACATCTCCTTGAGACATTCCTACAACTACCGCTAAAACAAGTAATGCAAGAATATCTGTAATCATCGTACCTCCAACGGTTATGTTTACAGAAAGGTTTTTGGCAATTCCCATTTTACTTACTAATGGGTAGGCAATAAGCGTGTGAGAAGAAAAAAGACTCGCAAAAAGTACCGAAGTAAGAACAGAAAAATGAAGGATGTAATATCCGCCCAAATACCCTAATACAAAAGGAACCAGAAAAGTATAAATCCCAAAGGTTAAGCTTTTCCATTTATTTTTTTTGAAGTCGCCCATATCTATTTCCAGACCGGCAAGAAACATTATATACAGCAATCCGGTAGTTCCCGTTACCACAATACTGCTGTCTCTTGATAGTACATTGAATCCGTTTGGGCCAATAATAGCTCCCGCTATAATTAAACCAAGCAGGTGCGGAACTTTTATTTTATTGAGTAATAATGGTGCTGCCAAAATAATGATAAGCACCAAAAGAAATTTCAGTACCGGATCTTCTATGGGAAGAGTAAGGTTGTGTAAACTAAGAATCATAGTGTTTATTTAGAAGGACGGGTCAACTCAACAGAAAATTTTGCCAGACAGTTTTTATCTACGGTGATGCTTCGGGTTCCCCGTATTTTGTTGGGTGTTATTTCGTTCAGTATAACATTCATTTCAACATTTTTTTTGGCAGTAGAATCGGTCTTGTAATTAAGTTTAATTTCCTGCTGATCCAGTTTGGCAGTATAAAGCCTTACCAAATTATTATTATTGATGATTTTTGTAACCAGTTGGGTAGAATCGCTGTCGAATTCCCAGTTGTCGATTCTTTGATCTCCGACTACGTAGTCGCTGCAATTAGATTCGGTACAGATTACTTTTCCGCTCCATAAACCGGAAATCTCTGAAGGCCATTTCATAATTTGTATGGAATCTTTTTGAGCAAAAATACTGTCGCGCATCTTGATTAAAGATTGATATTCTGATTCTTTTTTGGCAAATTCTTTTTCTTTTTCCAGAAGTTTATTTTCTCTGTCGGTAAGTTGTTGAGATTTTTCTTTATCATTACAACTTATGATAAGTAAGAACGAAAAAAGCAGAATGAAAGGAGATATTTTTATCATATTTTTTAAATTGTACCAAAAGATATAAAAAAAAACCAGAAAAAAGAAATCGTTAACGATACTTCAGGTGTTTAGTTTTGGTGATTATTTAGTATTGATTGAATATTACTCATTGTCTTCAAAAATTATGCAAACATTTTTCAGAATTTATAGAAATGTTAGAATTGAAGGTAATTTCCACCCAATAAGAATATTAGAATTCATCTTTAAAATGATTATCTTTGAAGATCTAATAAATTGAAAAATAATGGTAGGAATCATCATGGGAAGTCAGAGCGACTTACCAATAATGGAACAGGCAGCAAATTTTCTTAAAACTTTAGAAATTCCTTACGAATTAACGGTAGTTTCTGCACACAGAACTCCCGAAAGAATGTTCGATTATGCAAAAACAGCAAAGGATAGGGGATTGAAGGTTATTATTGCAGGTGCGGGAGGTGCAGCACATCTTCCGGGAATGGTTGCTAGTTGTACCACTTTACCGGTAATTGGTGTTCCCATTTTGTCTAGTAATTCTATAGACGGTTGGGATTCTCTTCTGTCTATTCTTCAAATGCCTGGCGGAATTCCCGTTGCTACAGTTGCCCTGAATGGTGCTCTTAATGCAGGTATTTTAGCTGCGAAAATATTAGGAAGTGCAGATAATGAAGTTTCTGAGAAACTTCAGGGATATCAGGATTCTTTAAAAGATAAAGTTTTGGGAACGGTAGATGATATCAAAAAAATTCATCCTAATCAATTCGATTAAGTCTTAATAGTTAGAATTCAAATAAAAAATGATTAAATATTTTAACGAAAATTTTATTCATTAAATTCTAAAAAGCCGTTTCTAATAAATTGAAACGGCTTTTTTTGTTATTTTTTTATAAATTTTAAAGAGTAGCTTTTGTCTGTAGTTATTAGCTGGAGAATATAACTGCCTTTTGGAAGAAAATCAATATTAATAAAATCATTACGCAGATTTTCCTGAGTTATTATTCTGCCACTTGCATCTGTAATGATGAATTTTTTAACGTTATATATATTTTTGAGGAAAATGAAATCATCGGCAGGATTTGGGTAGATAGAAGACTTATTTTCTAAATGTAACTCATTTAATCCTAATTTGCGGCATTCGCCAACGCTATCACCAGTCATTGACCATCCTTTTCCAAGTAAAATATTTTTCTTCGGAATAGCATTGCTAGAATACTTTAGAGGATACACACTTTGTAAGTATACATTGTTTGCTGTAACAGGATTGTCTGCCCAACCTGCAAGTATGAAACTGAAATTATCACAATTTATTCCTGAGCCCAAAAACATATTGTCGGCAATAACCAGACTAGGAAGATCCCAACTTTCCAGTGTCTGATCAAAGCTTGATGCCCCCGTAAACATCGTATTGGTATCTGTAACATTACTGGTATCCCAACTGTCTAAAGGTTGGTTAAATGAATTAGTCCCATGAAACATATGTGCCATAGTTGTAACTTTAGAAGTATCCCATTGGTCTAAAGGCTGATTAAAGTCGGGCATAAAATGAAACATAAATTGCATGTTCAGAACTTTGGATGTATTCCAATTATTGAGTGGTTGATTGTAGGTGGTACATTGTGCAAACATATATGCCATATCGGTTACTTTTGAAACATCCCAAGAATTAATGTTTTGGTTAAATAATTTTCGTTCCATAAACATATAGCTCATGTCTGTTACATTAGAAGTATTCCAGCTTCCTATCGGAGGGTTAAAATTATCTGTTAAATTAATTGTAGGATTAGCATTTCTGTATCCAAACATGGCTTTGAAATTTTTGATGTTTGAGGTATTCCAAAGAGCCATAGAATTATTTCCTTCAAAATTAAAGCTATTATAAAACATCATAGACGCATCTTCTACATTCTGAAGATTGGGTGTATCGGTTGCAGTAAGCTGCATATTCAGACATTGTGTAAAAGCACTGTTCATGGAGGTCCACGAAATATTTCCCCATTGTTCAATCGCCATAATTTTGTTGCTGCTTCCTACCAGCTGAACACTTATTAAATCGAAGAACGTGCCTTGAATTATTGTATTATTGGCAAATTTTATTTGATTGAAATTTCCATTTCCGTTGGAAACTTTTACTCTGTATAATGCATTCCCGGAATTAGGGTTGAGTGGTGCTCCAAAATCAATAAGAACGCGGTCTGTAGACGTTACATTAGTCATGGTTCCGTTATGTTGCGGAAATCCTATCTCTTCCCAGGTAATTGTATAGTTTGTACCAATTCCCGGAAACCATATTTGGGTATCGCCACAAACAGGAGGTGCGGGGTTGATGTTAGGAGGATTGCCTTCAGCAGGTTTCCATATTGTTATAAATTCATTTTGTGCTTGGAGAGCTACAAAAGAAATGATAAAAAATAAAATTGTAAATTTTCTGTACATACCATTTATTTTTTTTGTGATTAATCAAATTTAAGTGAAATAAACGAAACAAAACAAAAAAACTCACCAAATTTGGTGAGTTTTAATTTTTATTCCTGATTCATCATATTATCGCGTGTATTTTTCTGAACGGCAATTGCACCAAATAAGGAAAGCAAAAAGGCAAAGGCATAAAAACCTTTTTCACTCGGAAGAATAGTTGCATTCCATAGTCCTACAGCCAGTAAAATAATGGATGATATGGTTGCAAACCAGCATATTCCATAGTAAATATCAGTTACTTTTATATTCTCAAGTCGGTCTCTAACTGCTTTTTGAAGAGAAATAACTGCAAATAATCCGTATAAAAGTGTTACTAAATAATATCCTTTTTCATTCAACTGCATTTCCGCTCTTGTAAGACCTACAATAAATCCCACCATTCCGGCTCCTAAAGCAATCCAAGAGGCTGCAATAAAAGCTCCTGATACATTTTGTTTTTTCATTAAATTGTCTTTTTTATGTTATACTTTTTCAAATATATCATTTTTGTTTGAATAGGTGATTATTTTGTCAGAATATAAAAAACGCTTCAGAAACTATTTCTGAAGCGTTTTGCAGTTTATAATTGAGTTATTAAAGACAATTAATATCTGTAATATTCAGGTTTGAAAGGACCTTCCACTTTTACACCGATGTAATTAGCTTGTTCAGGAGAAAGAGTTTCTAGTTCCACGCTTAATTTTTTAAGGTGAAGAGCAGCAACTTTCTCATCTAAATGTTTTGGAAGCATATAAACTTCGTTTCCATAAGCTTCAGAATTATTCCAAAGTTCAATTTGAGCTAAAGTCTGGTTAGAGAAAGAGTTAGACATTACAAAAGATGGGTGACCGGTTGCACATCCTAGATTTACCAATCTACCTTCTGCAAGAATAATTACTTCTTTACCTTCTACATTGTAAATGTCTACCTGTGGCTTTACTTCAGTTTTAGTGTGACCATAGTTTTCGTTTAACCAAGCCATATCTATTTCGTTATCGAAGTGACCGATGTTGCATACGATAGCTTTATCTTTTAATTTTAAGAAATGTTCTTTTCTTACAATATTAAAGTTACCAGTCGTTGTAATTACGATATCTGCGTTGTCTACAACAGTATCCAGTTTTTTAACTTCGTAACCGTCCATTGCAGCTTGTAATGCACAGATTGGGTCGATTTCAGTAACAGTAACGATAGAACCTGCACCTCTGAAAGAAGCTGCAGTACCTTTACCAACATCTCCATAACCGCAAACTACCACTCTTTTTCCTGCCAACATAACGTCTGTAGCTCTTCTTACTGCATCTACAGCAGATTCTTTACATCCGTATTTGTTGTCGAATTTAGATTTGGTAACAGAATCGTTTACGTTAATCGCCGGAACTACCAAAGTTCCGTTTTTCATTCTTTCGTACAATCTGTGAACTCCGGTTGTAGTTTCTTCAGAAAGACCTTTAATTTCTGCAGTTAATTCAGGATATTTATCAAAAACCATGTTTGTTAAATCTCCACCGTCATCCAAAATCATATTCAATGGTTTTCTGTCTTCACCAAAGAAAATGGTCTGCTCAATACACCAATCAAAATCTTCTTCATTAAGACCTTTCCACGCATAAACAGGAATTCCTGCAGCAGCAATAGCAGCAGCAGCATGATCCTGAGTAGAGAAAATATTACAAGAAGACCAAGTTACTTCAGCACCAAGAGCCACCAAAGTTTCGATAAGAACTGCAGTCTGAATAGTCATGTGAAGACATCCCGCGATTCTTGCACCTTTTAGCGGTTGAGATGGTCCGTATTCTTCACGAATAGCCATTAAACCAGGCATTTCTGCTTCTGCTAATGTAATTTCTTTTCTTCCCCATTCTGCTAAGGAAATATCCTTCACTTTGTAAGGAACGTATTGTGTTGTTGTACTCATATCTTGTTGATAATTAAATTAAAAAATTGAGCGACAAAATTACAACATATCTTTTAGATAAAAAAACGGAGTCTTAAGGTTCGGAGATATGACTTTCAGCAGAGAATATTGTTGTATTTTTTTTCTAATTTTAACCTCAAATAAAAACAGATGCCTCTTTACCGTGATTTTTCGGATAATAACGCAACCATTCTGGTCTGGAAATACGACGAGAGTGATGATTTGGATATAAACTATCTTCTTGAACCCGAAAATAAAGATAAAGTAAAAGATTATCATCCCAAAAAACTTCTAGAGGTTCTTATGGTGAGAAAACTTTTGAAAAGTTTGAAGCCAATGTCTAAAATTTTATATCAGGAACGAGAGCCATTTCTTTATCCTAAGGATGCGGAAATTTCAATTACCCATTCTTTTCCATTTGCTGCTATTGCAATTTCTAAAAATAAAATAGGGATAGATCTAGAAAAATTCAATCCTAAAATATTAAGGCTTATAGATAAATTTACTTTCGAGGAAGAAAGAGGATTTATCCCGTTGGATAACGAAGTTACTTTTTATACGATCATTTGGAGTGTAAAGGAAAGTATGTACAAAATTCATCACTCTAAACATTGGTCACTAAAAAAGCATTACGAAGTTTATCCTTTCGAGCTGAAACATCTGCATCATATTAAATGCAGAGTACATGATGATAAAATATCCGATGAATTGAGGGCAAGAGTTGAGTTTTTTGATGATTACTGCTTCACGATTGTAGAAGAGTAGATTTCTCATATCTATACTTTTCAATAACTTTTCTCTGTTCTTTGGCTACACTGTAAATAAGTTCCAACACATCATGAATGTTTTTAAGTTCCGTTAAACGTGAGATTTTATCCGGATCACGGCGGTCGTAGAAATCATTTTCTTTAATCTCTGTTTTTCGTTTCAGAATTAAATCTTCAAGAGATGAATCTTCGGGTTCAATATGGCTGTCCATTTTGAGTGTTTCACTTATCTTTTGGTCGCTCAGCAATGCGGAAACCTGATTCATTTCAGATTCAATTTTCTTTGTCCAGCTTTCATAATCTATTTCACTATACTGTCTTTCATCATTTGCGTATTGAGATAAAGATGCTGTATAAGCCGTAATTAAGTGTGATGTGGTTACAAATTGATGAACTACTTCCAGTTTTTTCTGCTGATTTTTTGGATCAGAGATCATTCGCTGAAAATTATCCGAAAGGTTTGCCAAAGAGATAATAGCATTTTTTCTTCTTACTTTGTACTCTTCGAGATTGTAGTTTTGATTGAGAAACTTAGCCATTACACTATGAAAATAAGTAAGATTGGCAGTAGCCGATTTTTTCATTAAATCTAAATTCTGTGTATGCTCCCAAACCGGAAGAACGAGATAAGAAACGGCAAAGGCAATAACACCTGCAATAAAAGTATCTACAATTCGGTCTTTAAATATGACATTTACATTTCCTGGTTTCAAAAAATTAAAACTTAAGAAAATATACATCGTCATAAACAGTACCGCCCAAAAATATTTTGTTTTAAGGAAAGTAAAGCAAAGTACCATGCTGATTAGTAGAATGGCAAGTAGAACGGCATTAATATCTATAAGATACAAAATTCCATACGCTATTACCGCTCCCACGACTGTGCCATACAGTCTAAGCAGATTTCTTTGTTTTGTTATAGAATAGGCTGGTTTTAGGATTGCAATAATGGTGATAAGAATCCAGTAAGTATGCCCAATAACCAAAAACGGAAGCAAAGAAACCAAATATCCAATCAGTAATGCAATAGTAACCCTAACAGCATGTCTAAAATGTGATGATGAAAGAGATATATTACTTTTGAGAACTTTAAAGTTAATTTTTTCCTGATTGGGAAGGAATTTTTTAAGATCTAATCCAGTAGAAAGACTTTTTGCCAACTTTACATTTTGAGAAAAAACTTTGTAGATTTCTTCAATTTCTTTGGTAATCTCATTTATACGCATCATGATTTGTCTCAAAATCATGAAGTTTTCTAAAGTATCCGGAGATATTTGGCGATTTCTCAGTTCAAAATATGCTACATTAAGTTCCTGAAATTCGAGTTCAATATTATAAAGAGGTTTTGCTCTTTTGCTGCTTTGAAGTGCAATTCCGATATTAGAAAGTTCATCCGACAAAATATTCAGATAATTATGCATTTTAACCAAAATATCTCCTTTATCGAAGCTTTCCTGCAATTTTTTGTAGTCACTTTCTGAGGTCATCAGTTTTTCGTGAAGATCCATAGAGTTCAGAAACATCATCATCAGCAATCTGCTTAATGTAGTAGATTCATTTACTATGGTTCTCGTTTTAAATACGGTTTCACGGGTTTCTTCCTGAAGGTTTTTAATTTCTATCTGCTTGGATATTACCTGAGAATACAGCTTATCAAAATCTGGATTTTTCTGGTAGAAATTGGCTTTTATTTTTAAAAATTCTGCAAGTTGCAAGTAGTTTTCACCAATCATTTGGCTTGCAAGTTTATAAGGCTGAATAGTGGTGACAATAAGAAAAATAAGTAAAAACCAAATGCATCCCGATGTAAAAATCAGAAGACCTTTAAAAATATGTTCGCCTGTTAAATGTCCATCAATAAAAATGGCAAGTACGACTAGAGCTAAAGATCCAACGGCACCCAATCTTTGTCCGTAAACACCAATTAAGGAAAAGAACATTCCGAAAATAATGATTTCCAGAAATACTAAAGCAATAATTCCTTTTACAAGACTTGCAATGAGTGCGACAAAAACGAAGCAAATTACAGCAAAAGTTAGGGAATTCCTTCTTCGGATAAATGGACCGGGTTGGTCGGTAAGTGCAACAAAACTAGTTCCTAAAGGAAATAGAAAATATTCTTTAAGTATTCCAAAATAGGAGAGAACCAAACACGGAAGCACGGTTGCTAATGTAATTCTGGTGGCAGAATACAAATATTGGCTTGTGATGATTTTTTTTAGCTCCGCAGAATAGTTCATACTGCAAAAATAAGAGTTAATAATGAACTTCGGAGTTTTAACGCCTTAAAATTATTTTTTTTGAAATCTTAACAATGTTTTATTGGTTTAGATTTAATAAAAAATCCGTCTTACAAAAAATGTAAGACGGATTTTTAAGCTTATAAAATATTTTTTTTAGTTTTCTGCATTAGAAGTTTCGTCACCGATATTCCATGTTAAGCCAAAACGTAATGTGTTATCCAAAGCTGTATTAATTTTAGACATGTTGATTAAATAAGAAACATCCAATCCGAAAGATCTATATTTTAAACCAATACCTGCAGTTGCAAACTGTCTTGCACCTTGCTGTTCACTTTCGTGGAAATAACCACCTCTAATTGCAAATGCATTATCATAAGAATATTCCAAAGCACCGCTATACATAATAGAATTAGGGTTTTTGAAAGATTTTCCTATCCCAGACATTACACCAACGTTAGGAACTGCATAGATAGGCTGTCTAGAATTAGGATCTGTACCTATTAATTCTGATCCCGGAACTAAAATTTTAGAACCTTCTACAGATAATCCGATTTTGTTCATGTCATCCAAAAACATATCGTACCCAACCCCAATTCTTGCCATACTTGGAAGATAAGATCTTGAGTTATCGTCTCCTGTATAATCTAGTTTAGGACCTAAATTCTGAATAGAGAAACCTCCGTTTAGTTTTCCTTCATAACCTCCAAAACTCGAAAATCTTGGTGAAGTATAATACCCAGAGATGTCTACTGCAAAAGTATTGGCAGGCTTCAGTGTAGTATCTGTATTGAATCCTCCGGCTAAATCTGAACGGATAAATCTACCAGTAACAGCCATTGAGTAAGAGTCTGAAAGTTTCAGACCATATGCAACATCAATAGAGAATTCGTTTGGTTTAGAAGTACCCAAAGAAGTTACATCGCTACCAACAAGTGTAGTAAGGTCTACCTGTCCCATATTGAAGTAATAAATACTCGCAGAAATTGTAGATCTTTCTTCCTGTCCTAAAAATTTGTGGAAAGCACCATACAATAAAAATACATCATTGGTAAGTTTCCCCATATATGGAGTATAGTTCAAACCTACAGAAGAACTTGTTCTGCTAAAAGGATATTTTGCAGCATTCCAGAATTGGGAAAATGCGTCTGGAGATGTTACCACACCCTGATCTCCCATACCTCCTGATCTTGCATCAGGTGCAATTCTTAGGAAAGGGGCTCCTGTTAATACAGGTCTTACCTGACTCAAATCTTGTGCGTAGCTTAGAAAACCAGCACTCAAACCAATCCCTAAAAGCAGTTTAGTAGTTAAATTCATATGTTGTCTTTTATATATTATCAGTTTTTTATTGATATTCTTATTTAATTATTTATTTACTTCAAAAGTACCATTTTTTCTACAGCTGTAGCACTACCTTTGCATTTTTCTTGATTTTGACTTTTTGCAAATATCTTAAAAATATACGTACCTTTTGCAACTGTATCGCCAAAATCGTCTTTTCCGTCCCATTCTATTGCCTGACGTGGCGTTCTAAAGCCCTGTAGGAACGGTTCTGCGATTACAACATTTGTTAAAGTTCTTACTAATTTTCCGGTAATCGTATAAATTTGCACGTTAACATCCAAAATATCATCACAATTATGCTCGAAATGAATGTAAGTTTTGTTGGTGAAAGGGTTGGGCCAGTTCAGCGGTCTGTTAATTATTAAATGCTGATCTGCTTCATCTTTAACCTCAAAGTTTAACGTTTCTGTAGTCGAATTATTATTAATATCCCAAATTTTAAATGTTAACTGGTGTTGTCCTACCGAAAGATTTCTGAAAGGGTAAGTTACATTTCCTTTTTGGTATGCTGCCAAAGAAGGATTAAGGCATCCATTTCCTTCTCCAGAAGAATAAAAGTCATTTAAAACTACGGTATTGATAATTTGACCGTCCAAATATACAGTAATATCATGACCAATACCAGAACCTGTAGAATTTATTCCTGTATCGTCTGTCACACAGGCTAAAAGCATAGGGTTTTGATCGGTAATTCCACCATTCGCAAAGTTGGTGTTATTCATGTAAAGCTTTACTTTGGGTGGTTGGTTATCGTTAATTCCGTTAGGATTGATATCACCTACCTGTACAGACTGATTGTTGAAAACATCAATAGATCTATTATCTGCATACCCTAAAATTCTTCCTTCACCAACAGTGTAGTTAATATCTTTAGGAACATAAAATTCTACGGTAAACACTCCGTTTACTGCTGTTCCGGAAGCTTTAACAATGGCACTTCCTTCTTCAGTGTACTTTAATATAGGGGTAAGATTACCATCGTTATTTAAAGTAGATTTATTCAGTCTTTTATCAAAAATATTGATGACAACTCTTCCGTTGAAATTCGTATTTATAGTTCCGTTTGAATTATTAATATGACCGCTTACCTTCACAAAATCTAAACCTCTAATTAAACCTGGAACTGGCGTATCTATATTATCAATCACCAAAAGCCTTTGCGGTCTGCTCAATTTCATTGCGGGATCGCCTAAAAAGTTAACTTTTAAATGGTTGGCATCAATCCTTAGTTTTTTGGCATTCAGATGAGCGTTTCCAATGGATATAAAATCATCATTAACCATTTTAAACATTTCCTTAGTGTACAAATTGGTGAAATCTACACCGTAATCTACGCCTACAGCACGGCTGGAAGTAATCATTGCAGCAGGGCCTCCCTGTTTCAGCTTAATGAACTGTTCTCCTGCTGAAAAAGTAGAAGGTTCATCCCAAAGGGTAAATTCGCAGGTGATGGTAGAAACAAAAGGAAATCTGCTGTATACATTAGAGAAATTATTAGCGTTTTGAATTTCCGTAGTGGTAAGAACTCTTTCCTGAGACCATCCGTTAATACCTCCATGCCCGAAATAAAATAGATACAAACTGTTGTTAATATCATTTGCTATCGCTTGGTTTACCTGCGGGTATCTTTGTCCGCCGGCAGAACTCTGTGCAGGAAATGCATCAAGATAAAGTTTTCTTACGTTATATTCTTTTAATGTATTTACTGCAGGAATTTCGAATATACTTTGTAAAGTATTATTCATCACCGTATGAAAAGGGATAGCATTGGCACCATCGTTATCATCATCTACAACAAAATCAAGCTTCATTCTCCATTCTCCGAAAGGGGTAGATTGTCCAGATAAAGAATTGTAATATGCTAAGGTTTTATCTACCATATTTGCAGCTTCGGTAGGATTTGCGGCAGGAATTCTCCCAATGGGTAAATCGGGTAAATTAAATGCCACAGAAGAAACAGTCTGAGGTTTTGTCATTACAATATAATCGTCTGTAACATATGAGCCTACAAAATCTGCAGATTCTTCACTTTCATAGCTTGATACAACATTAGAATTATTGGCAACTCTGTTTTTATAATCATAAGATGCATCTCCTACAATCAAAACATATTTTAGACTTCCTGCAGGAGTATTCAGTTTTGTTATAAAGTCTCTTATTGCAGTAAGATCTCTGCTTCCGCTCCCATATTCATTATAGATTTTATCTGTGTCAACAATTTCTACAGTGAAATTATTTTTTTGCTGATGATAATTGGCAATCCTCTGAGCCTGAGCCATCATTTGAGGAGTGGTAATAATTAAATAATCTATATTCTGAAGAGCAGAAATATTTTGGCTGTTGATTCTTCCAACAAACTGAGGAGAAAAAGCCGCATCAGCACGAAATGCCACGAACTCGTTATTGAAATTAGGATCCGATGCATTGTATCCAAAGTTGAAACTTCCGCTTCCCGCTGCTTTATTTACTCTTCTGTTCGCATTAGTAATATCTGTAACATCCCAAACTTGCTCCAGACTTCCAACATTCGAAATACTGAAACCATAATTGAAGTTTGAACCGCTTTCCAAAGAAAAATCACGGAAATTCATTTGGGAACCGTTGAATTTTAAATCTTCTTTATACTGAACTTCAACATAATCTAAATGAAATACGCCATTAGGATTAACCGAGATATCAGGAGTATAATTAATTGTTATGGTATTTCCGGAAAGGTTAGAAATCGTTCCTGTATATTTTGTTGGAAAGAAATCATAGACATATCCCGGCTGATTGGCAGGTATTGCATACGAAACTGTATTCTGATTATTGAGATTAAAACTAATACTGTTTTGTTGTGATCTCCATCCGATAACCTGAGTTCTGTAACGAATAACATCTCCTCCCTGAATAGGCGAATTCAAATTAAATGTTACAGTTTTTGGAGTGGTAAAAGGTTGGTCTTCTACCCAGATTCTTCCCACTTTTACTAAGTTTTTCTGGTCATTATTAATGACTTGGTAATCGTCATAACGCGAAATTAGATTAGTAGGCAGATTCGCATCAGAATTCTGAACTCTTTTTCCCGCACCTTTGTCGAAGTTTATATAATAATAAGATACGTCTTCATAAATGTTTTTTACATTTTCGCTTCTATCGTTTCTTGTATCATTTCTTTTAAAACCTTTACCATTATTTTTGTTGTATAAATTATATCCATTAGGGCCTTGGGCGTAGAAAAGGGCATAATCTCCATCATTCCAAACTCCATCATCTTCTCCTACTACCTGAATGGCATTTTCCTGCAAAGCACTGTATTTTACATCCTGATTGAATTCAGGCAGCATAATTCCTCCATTTCCGTAAATTCGGAAGTTTTTAGGATTAACGTTAGAGGGATTAATTCCATTGTCTCTCAAAAACTGACTGGTAATTTTAAAAATTCCCGATTTGTCTACTTTTATTTTATAAAATGTACCGGTAGATAACGGGTTTTGTGTGCTTCCTACTTTACTTGCTAAAGAAGGAGGTGTGGAGCTGTTTTCAGAAATATCAAAAGAGGAAAGTTTTAAAATACTTCCTTTTACATTTTTAAATAAAGATACATATACACTTGCGAATCTTTCTCCTTCAGAGTAATAATAGTTAATTTCAGCTATATCTCTGTCCTGAATCAAATTTTTATCAAGATCATATAAATCTCTTGCAGAAACAGGTTCCCAATTCAAATTGGCAACACGAAGTTGTTTTTCTCCAACTTTTTGTGTATTTACTATAAAAATATTATTTTGGCTGTATGAAAAACCTTCATTTTTGAAATTAGGAAGATTCTTTTTCGTATCGCCAAAATCGTGAACTTTAGCGCCATTCCAATCTATGGAAATTCGCTGAGCCCAAGCGACTGATACAAAAGCAAATACAAATAAAAGCGTGATTTTTAGTCTCATGTTTGTTTTTGAAATTTCTGAATTACAAAATAAATGAAAATTTTATAATTAATTTACGATACCATAAAATTAATTTGTTAAGATTTTTCAAAAAAATCAAATCTTTATTTGATTTATTGAATAATTTATTTTTTCTTTGTACTTTGAATAATATTTATATCGACTATGAAAAAACTAAAGTTGTTTTCATTAATAGCATTGAGTTCTACACTTGCATTAACCAGTTGTGGCGGTTCGGGTACCAGCAAAGGCGGTGGTACTAAAAAATTTGTCAGCAAGACAGGTTGGAAACCAAACGAAAAACAGGGTTGGTTTTTTGCAGGAAAGCAACAAAAACAAAAAGGTTGGCCTGGAATGGTATATGTGGAAGGTGGAACTTTTACCATGGGATTAGTGAAAGATGATGTAATGCACGATTGGAACAATTCGCCTCGCAGAATGCAGGTAAGTTCGTTCTTTATCGGCGAAACTGAAATTACTAACTATGAATACCGCGAATACCTTACATGGTTGAAGTATGTATTCCCGCCAAGTGATCCAAGTTACAAAGAAATTTACAATGGTGCTTTGCCAGATACTCTTCTTTGGGATAATAAACTGTCTAGAAATGATAATAGTGAGACTTATTTCAGAGATCAGAATTATGATTATTATCCGGTAGTGGGAGTTTCTTGGACTCAGGCAAACAGATATTGTGAATGGTTGACAGACAGAGCCAACGAAAAGGCTTTAATGCAAGCAGGAATTATTTCAAAAGATTTGTATATTAACGAATCTAATAATCAGGGTGGTACTGCATTCAATATGGATAAATTCAAATCGAATGATCCAGAAATGCAAGGTTACATTAACGAGAAAAGATTACAGCAAAAATCTGGTATGAAAACTACCAACCAAAGATTGCTTGCTGCAAACAGATCTCCTTCTTCTGCAATGGTTTCTAAATTCAGACTTCCAACGGAAGTAGAATGGGAATTTGCAGCTTTGGGAATGGAGAAAAACAGAGAATACAACAACTATCTTGATAAAAAACCTCAGATAGAAATGTTGAGAAATAAAAAAGGAGAAATTTTAGCTAACTTCAAGCAAGGAAGAGGAGATTATTCTGGTACTGCTGGTTGGAAAAATGATGGTTCTTCTAAAACTTCAGATGTTAGACAATACCCTTCAAACAATTTAGGTATATATGGTATGTTTGGTAACGTTGCAGAATGGACTGCCGATGTTTACAGACCAATTATTGATGAGGAAGCTAGTGATTTCAACTATTACAGAGGAAATATGCCACAGGCAATCGTAAGAAATGGTGACGGAACTTACAAAATGGTAGAAGAAGGAACTATTCAGTACGATACTTTAGCTGATGGAAGATTGGTTTATAAAAACTTACCAGGTCAGTTCGAAAGAAAAACTATTGCTGATTACAGAAACTATAGAGATGGAGACAGAATGTCTTCTCTAGATTATAGAAACGCAAGCGATTCTGCTGCTTCTTACGATATGTATAATTCTCCAAAAACTAAATTTATCGTTGATGCTAACGGTAGAGTTGTTTTACAGAAAGATACTAAAGAGAGAACTTCAGAAATCTCTAACGATATCAGAGTAGTAAAAGGTGGTTCTTGGATGGATTCAGCTTATTGGTTAGATCCGGGACAAAGAAGATTCAAAAGCCAGAATACTGCGTATGGATGGATTGGTTTCCGTGTTGCGCAAGATGCAAGAGCAAGCGATAAAGCTAGAACAAGAAGATAAAATATTTATCAAAATACTTTCAAAAAACCTCCCATATATTCGGGAGGTTTTTTATTTTTGAACCATTAATTTAAGCTGAAAAATTTGTTTTGAAAATATAGTTTGGCTTTTACTTAAACAGATTTACTTTATGAGCCCAGAACAGTTTTATCCTATATATTTAAAATCACAAAAAGTAACAATAGACAGTAGAAAAGTATCAGAAAATGATGTTTTTTTTGCCTTTTCAGGAGATAATTTTGATGCCGCTACGGTTGCTCTCAAAGCTGTTGAAGATGGGGCTCTTGCAGTAATTGTAGAAAATCAAAAGTTTGAAGATCACGATAAAAATATATTTTATGTTGATTCTACTTTAGAATTTTTGCAAGACTTAGCTGTTTTTCACCGCAGTCAACTTAGTATTCCTATTATCGGTCTTACAGGAAGTAATGGTAAAACAACAAGCAAAGAGCTTATTCATGCTGTTCTTTCGCAGAAGTATAATGTACAATATACGCAGGGAAATTTAAATAATCATATCGGTGTTCCGTTAACAGTGCTTTCTATTAAATCTGAACATCAAATGGCGGTTATTGAAATGGGAGCAAATCACCAAAAAGAGATTGAGTTTCTGTGTCAAATAGCAAAACCAAATATAGGTTATATTACCAATTTTGGAAAAGCTCATCTTGAAGGATTTGGAGGTTTCGAGGGCGTTATCAAAGGTAAATCTGAACTTTATGATTATATAAAAGAAAACAATCAGACTGTTTTAGTGAATGAAAATGATCCTATTCAAATTGAAAAAACTGCCGAATGTAATTTAAAAATAACTTTCGGAAAACCGGATTCTGATTATTATTTTACTCCATTTAATGAAGAACATTTTGTGGGTTTAAAGTATCAAAATACTCATCTTCTCACAAAACTTACTGGGGATTATAACTTTACCAATGTTTGTGCAGCGGCAAGTCTTGGGCTTCACTTTGGGGTAGATATTAAAGAAATTAAAACTGCTTTAGAAGATTATACGCCGACCAATATGAGGTCTCAGATTGTGAAAAAAGACTGGAAAACTTTAGTTTTAGACACTTATAATGCTAATCCAAGTTCTATGACTGCTTCACTTCATAATTTTAAAACCTTTGAAGGTTCCAAAACCATTATCATTGGAGATATGTTGGAGCTAGGTGAAGAGAGCGAAAAAGAACATCAGGCAATTCTTAATCTCGCAGAAGAATTAGGGTTTGATGAAATTTTTACCGTAGGAAATCAGTTTAAGAAAATCAATAATTTTTCTTTGTCGTTTCTATCTACTCAGGATTTAATCGAGTATCTCAAAAATAACAAAATTATGTCTGATAATATTTTGCTGAAAGGTTCCAGAGGAATTGCACTGGAAAAGTCGATTGATTTTTTATAGTTTTCTGCTGACAGACTGTTGTCGTAAATCATTATTATCTTTGATGAATAAATTTTACCACAATGAGCTACTGTTCCGCTATAGAAAATATGCAGCCTGAAAGCAGGAAATTATTACACAAAAACTATCATGATTATTTTTATGGATTTCCTATTCATGACGATAATGAATTATTCGGCAGACTTATTATGGAAATCAATCAGGCAGGTCTTAGCTGGGAAACTATTTTGAAAAAAGAAGAAGGCTTCAGAGCTGCTTATGATAATTTTAATATTCAAAAAGTAGCGGCTTATAATGAAAAAGATCGTGAAAGATTGTTGCAAGATTCCGGCATCATCAGAAATAAACTTAAAGTAAACGCGGCTATCGAAAATGCAAAGACGATAGTAGAACTTCAAAGAGAATTTGGTTCTTTCGAAAAATGGCTCGATTATCATCATCCGAAAACGTTGCCGGAATGGATGAAATTGTTCAAAAAAACATTCAAATTTACCGGTGGAGAAATTGTAAATGAATTTTTGATGAGTATTGGCTTTCTTAAAGGGGCGCATTCTGAAAACTGTCCGATAAATCATGAAATTTTCAAGCATAATCCAAAATGGAAGTAATTTTCAATTAATATTTACTGTTGATATATTAATGAAAGCTTAATATTTCTGCTCAAATTAGTTTATATACCGTAATTACTTTTGCGGCACAATATAAAACTACATGAAAAAAACATTACTATCTATGCTTTTGTTGGCTGGATTAACTGCATGCAGAGAAAATGAAGCAAGTATTACCGATGACAATAAGGATATAAATTATTCTAAACTTCCTCAGGAATTTCCGTTTACTACAATGGCTACAATTAATGGAGTAGATGTTATTAACGGAGGATATGGTTCTGGTGCTGCTGCGCATCCTACAAGGAAAGGAGAATTTTATGTTATCACCGATCGTGGTCCTAATACAGATTATCTTAATGGTAAAAAATTTTTAGTTCCGAATTTCACTCCTACCATTATGCATTTAAAGATTAATGCAGATGGAAATATAGAAGTAATAAAATATATCAAACTGAAAAATCCTTCCGGACAGCTTATTACAGGTCTACCAAATCCTGTTGGAATGGGAAGTACAGGTGAAGTTGCTTATGATGCCAATGGAAATGTTTTGGGAACAGACAATTATGGATTAGATAGCGAAAGTATTGTTGCAGCTCAGGATGGTACTTTTTGGGTTTCAGATGAGTACGGACCGCACATCGTTCATTATAGTGCAGAAGGTGTGGAGATGGAAAGAATCAGCCCGATTGGGGTAAATACTGGTACTAGAAAATTACCTGCCGTTTTAGCTAAAAGAAGACCAAACAGAGGTATGGAAGGGCTTTGTATAACTCCGGATGGTAAAACTTTAGTGGGAACTATGCAGTCTATGATGTATGCACCGAGCAAAAATCTGGCTACCAATAAAACACTTACAAGAATTGTAACTTTCGATATTGCAACAGGTCAGACGAAGCAGTTTCTTTATCAGCAAGATGGCGGAGCGTCAGATTCCGTTTGCGATATCACGGCTTTAAGCAATACAGAATTTTTGGTTATCGAAAGAGATGGTAATTTTGGTTCTCAGGGAGGTATTAAAAAAGTTTACAAAATCAATATTTCCGGTGCTTCAGATGTAAATGGATCTGATATCAGTGCGGTAGACGGGTTAAAAATAAACGGTAAAACTTTAGAACAATCTACTTGGAGCGAAATTGCGGCAGCAGGATACCAACCGGTTACCAAAACTCTTGCAGTAGATTTGGTTTCTAAATTAGGATACGAACACGATAAGTTTGAAGGAATAGTTTATTTAGGAAATAAAAAACTAGCTGTATTTAATGATGATGATTTTGGAATTGTAGATGATGGAAACGGAAATCCTAAAGCTAAAATTCTTCCAAAAACAGGAAAGACGGATAAAGGTACAATGTACGTTGTGGATATTCAATAATATTGAATTTTTAGAAAATATGAGTCGGTGGTATTGTGTAATATCACCGATTTTTTTTAAAATAAATTTGAAATTTAGAATAATAAAGAATTAATAAAAATTACAAGAAAAATATTTCAAAAAAAGGAATATTAAAGAAATTTGAACAAATATTATCAGGCATTTTATAGAAAAAATGCGTGTTGTACGTATCTATTTGGTATTTGATGTTTTTAAAGCAAAAATCGTGCTAAATTTGGTTCAATTCAAAAAAATATAGTAAATTCGTTTTAAATTACAAATAATACACACAAAGTAAGATATGTTAAAACAACATTTACAACTTAAATTAGGTCAAAAGCTTGCCCCGCAGCAAATTCAGCTGATGAAGTTGATTCAGCTTCATACGTTGGAATTTGAAGAAGAGCTGGAAAGAGAGTTGGAAGAAAATCCAGCACTTGAAATTGCCAAAGAAGATAATTCGGATGATGAATATTCTTCATTGGACGATTCTTATGAAACAGAAGGAACAGAAAGCATAGAAACCGATTTCGATGTAAATGAATATCTTTATGATGATGAACCAAGTTACAAAACGGCGTCCAGCAATTATTCTGCAGATGATGAAGATTTTGATAATGAAAGTCTGCTAACAGAAGGGCAGTCTTTATACGATTATCTGATGGAACAGATTAATCTTGTTAATATTTCTGATGAAGATCTTAAAATCGCAGAATACATCATCGGAAATCTAGATACTGACGGTTATTTAAGACGTGAAATAAAATCTATTGTTGATGATTTAGCGTTTTCTCAAGGGATTTATACAACTCAGGAACGAGTAGAAGATATTTTAGAAAACTATATTCAGAAGCTGGATCCGCCTGGTGTAGGAGCAAGAGGTTTGCAGGAGTGTCTTTTACTTCAGATAGAAAAAAAAGTAAGCTCTGATAAAGCTGTTTCTTTGGCAGCCAATATTTTAAGATTTCAGTTTGATGCTTTAACTAATAAGCATTATAATAAAATCATTCAAAAATACGATATCGAAGAAGAGGATTTGAAAGCTGCTTTGGAAGAAATTTCTAAACTGTCTCCTAAAGTTGGAGGAAATTTTGATACTCAAACCATTACCATTAATCAGGAAATTATCCCGGATTTTGTTATTCAGGTGAAAGATGGGCAGGTAATTCCTTTACTCAACAGTAAGAACGCTCCAACTTTGCGTGTTTCGGAAGAATATAAAGATATTTTAACAACTTATTCTCACGATAAAAATTCTTCTGAACACAAACAGGCTGCATTGTTTATTAAACAAAAACTGGATGCTGCGAAATGGTATATTGATGCCATCAACCAAAGACAAAATACTTTATTGCAGACCATTACGGCTATTGTGAAATTTCAGCATAATTATTTTATTACCGGTGATGAAAAATCTCTAAGACCTATGATTCTTAAAGATATTGCAGATATTACAGGTTTTGATATTTCTACTATTTCCAGAGTGGTAAAAAGTAAGTATGCAGATACTCCAAACGGAATTATTTATTTGAAAGATCTTTTTTCTGACAGTCTTACCAATGATGATGGAGAGGAAGTTTCTACCAAAGAAATTAAAAATCATCTTCAGGAGGTTATTAGTAAAGAAAATAAAAGAAAACCGCTTACCGATGATGCATTGGTGGTAATTCTTAAAGAACAGGGCTATAATATTGCAAGAAGAACTATTGCTAAATATCGAGAACAGCTTAATATTCCGGTGGCAAGATTAAGAAAAGAACTCTAAAAATAAAAAACTCGAATCCTCTAAAGATTCGAGTTTTTTTATGTTAATTTTTGTAGATAACGTACTTGCTTCTTATTTTGGAAAACTTTTCAAGATCAGATTTCCAGGAAGCTTTTATTTCTTTTAAAGATTTTCCTGCAATTATTTGTTTTCTGAGTTCATCCGAACCTGCAAGTTTATCAAAAAACAGGTTTTTCAGGAAAAAATCCTGTTGAGGATTTTTATAATTTTTATATGCTTTTAAAAGCCATTCTAAATTTAATTCACGTAATGGTTCAGGATAATTTGACAGATTTTCTCCATAGCACATAAGGCCGTTTAAAAAAGGATCTTTTGCTCCGTAGTTTGGCTTTGGTGTAAACTGATAAGGCAAATTTTTAGTCCACGGAGATCCATAAATCTGAAAAGGAAAATCGGTGCCACGACCTACAGAAACTTGTGTTCCTTCAAAAAAACATAAACTTGGATAAAGATTAATCGCTTTATCGTTCGGTAAGTTGGGAGAAGGTTTTTCGGAAATAGGATAACGTTTATTTTTAAAATAATTTTTCAAGGGAATTAAAGTGTATTGAGCCTGAACTCCATTTTTCAGCCACTTTTCGCCATTCACCATTTTTCCGTATTCGCCAATAGTAAGTCCGTACACAACCGGAACTTCGTGCATTCCTACAAAACTTTCCCATTTTTTTTTGAGAACGGGCCCGTCAATATATCCGTCATGAGGATTTGGTCTGTCCAGAACCATTATTTCGACATTATTTTCGGCTCCGGCTTCCATTAAATAAGTAAGGGTAGAAATATAGGTGTAAAATCTAACTCCAACATCCTGAATATCAAAAATAACCAAATCCATCCCTTTTAATTGCTCTGGTTTAGGTTTTTTATTATTTCCGTAAAGAGATATAATTGGAATTCCTGTTTTGGTATCCACACCGTTTTTTACTTTTTCTCCAGCATCTGCATCTCCACGAAAACCGTGTTCAGGTGCAAAAATGGCTTTAATAGAAACATTGTTTTTTACCAAAAAATCTACAAGGTGAGTTTTATCTTTCAATAAACCAGTCTGGTTGGTGACAATCCCAATTGTTTTGTTTTTTAAAAGAGGTAAATATATTTCTGGCTGATCTGCTCCGGTCTTAAATTCTTGAGCGTTTGTCTGAGAATAATATCTATTGAATATCCCTAAAAAAATTAGGCAAATAAGAACGAATGTTTTATTTTTGAAATTAAAAATCATAGGCTTGAAGTTTCCATTATATTTCTCCCGAAAAATAGCGTTTTCCAAAGATAACAAAAATAACCTTTCTAGGGTGATCATCTTTATTGGCAGGCTTTCTGTAGCTTTAGGGGTTATTGTATCGCTCATTACGGTTTCTACCGGTTTGGGTTCCAAAAAAGCAATAAAAGAAAGGTTAGGGGATTTCAGCGGACATGTTACCATAAAATCTACCCAGTCGAATTCTTCTTACAATACATCTGTGTTGGATAATGCAGGATTAGACATAAAAAAAATACAATCTCTTCCCGATGTGGCTTCTGTACAGAAATATGCGATGGTAACGGGGATTATGCGGAATGAACATAGTTTTTGCGGTGTTATTTTCAAAGGAGTAGGAAAAGATTTTGATAGTTTAAGATTCAAAAAGTTTCTTATTGCTGGGAAAACTCCCTTTTTTGATGGTGATGGCTATAATAATGGCGTTGTAATATCAGAAAAAATTGCAAATGATCTTCATTTAAAAGTGAAAGACAGCATTGTAACCGTATTTTCGAAAGCAGATCAAAAACCAATCTACAGAAAATTTGAAGTTACAGGTATTTTTAAGACAGACATAAAGATGATTGACGATCAGTTTGTGGTTGGAGACATCAACCATGTAAAAAGAATTCTGGATATGAAGCCTGAAGAAATTGGAGGGCTTGATATTTTCTTTAAGAATGTCAACGATGTAGATGAAGATTTTCCTCAAGTAGAAAAATATATAGGCTATAAAAATTATGCTGAAAAAGCAACCGATAAATATCCGCAGATTAACGATTGGATTGGTCTTTTCGATACCAATATGGGGATTATTATTTCTATCATGCTTCTTGTTGTGATTATCAATATTATTATGGTTTTGCTGATTCTTATCATCGAACGAACCAATTCTATTGGCTTGCTTAAAACCTTAGGAGCGACAAACGGACAAATTCGTACAACATTCATCAATTATACATTAATTATCATGATTCCCGGACTTCTATGTGGAAACATTATAGGTTTAGGGCTTCTTTTTGCACAAAAGTATTTCGAAATCATCAAACTTAATCCTGAAAATTATTACGTAAGTGTTGTACCCGTAGATCTTAATCCGTTGGTTATTATCTCTATTTCTGTCGGAATTCTTATTATTTCCGGGATGGCTTTGGTAATTCCAAGTTATCTTATCAGTAAAATATCTCCGGTTAAAGCCATTAAATATAATTAAAAATCATCTTTATCGATCAATATTTTAATGAGTTTAAAGTATTGATGTTAAATGAATGTTTTAGCAAATTACAATAAACTTAAATAGAGTTTAAGTTATAAAGCCGTATCTTTGCCGCGCTTATAAAAATGTTTATGAAATACGCAGAAAATATACTCGAAACCATTGGAAATACGCCTCTTGTGAAACTTAATAAAGTTCTTGGAGAAGATTTTCCCGCATTGGTTTTGGCAAAGGTAGAAACCTTCAATCCAGGAAATTCTGTAAAAGACAGAATGGCTCTTAAAATGATTGAAGATGCCGAAAAAGACGGTAGATTGAAGCCGGGAGGAACAATTATTGAAGGTACGTCAGGAAATACAGGTATGGGGCTTGCTTTAGCCGCTATTATTAAAGGCTACAAATGTATTTTTGTCACCAATTCTAAACAGTCTAAAGAAAAATGTGATATTCTTCGTGCTGTTGGTGCAGAAGTTATTGTTTGTCCTACAGATGTAAAGCCTACAGATCCGCGTTCTTATTATTCCGTATCGAAAAGATTGGCAAAAGAAACTGAAAACGGATGGTATGTAAACCAGTATGATAATTTATCCAACAGAACGGCTCACTACGAATCTACTGCACCAGAAATCTGGGAGCAGACTGAAGGAAAACTTACTCACTTTTTAGCTGGAGCAGGAACTGGTGGAACGGTTACAGGTTGTGGAATGTTCTTTAAAGAGAAAAATCCTAATATTAAAGTAATTGGAGTTGATACGTATGGATCAATTCTAAAAGAAATTCACGAAACAGGAGAAATTCACCTAGAAAATGCATATTCTTATATAACAGAAGGTATTGGTGAAGATATTTTACCGGAAAACTACGATATGTCTGTTATAGATCATTTTGAAAAAGTTACCGATAAAGACGGAGCAATTTATGCAAGAAAACTGGCAAAAGAAGAGGGGATTTTCTGCGGATATTCTGCTGGGAGTGCTATTGCTTCGCTAATTCAGATGAAAGACCAGTTTACAAAAGACGATGTTATTGTTGTTTTACTTCACGATCACGGTTCGCGATATGTTGGTAAGATTTATAATGACGACTGGATGAAAGAAATGGGCTGGCTAGACTAATCTTTCAAAACAAATATTTTAAAAACTCAGAGCGGCGACTCTGAGTTTTTTTGTTTATATGGTAGTATTAAATTGCTTAAATTATTCCTTATTTTGTACTGAAATTAAATTGAAAAAATCAGTTTTTCAATTTGGTGTGCACATCCTCGAAAATTAAAGCTTTCACTTTTTAAATTTCCGTAATTTTGCATTATGAATCAGGACACAATCTGCGCACTGGCAACTGCCAACGGAATGGGAGCAATCGGAATTATCAGAATTTCCGGAGAAAAATCTTTTGAAATTGTAAATGCGGTTTTTGAAGGTAAAAATCTAACGAAAGTAGCTTCTCATACCGTTCAGTATGGTTTTATAAAAGATGATTATGAGGTAATTGATGAAGTGATGGTTTCGGTATTTCATGCCCCAAAAACTTTTACAACAGAAAATTCTGTGGAGATCTCTTTTCACGGTTCGCCTTATATTGCCAAAAAAATTCTTGAGGTTTTAATAAAAAACGGAGCAAGAATGGCAAAAGCAGGTGAATTTACCATGCGTGCTTTTATGAATGGAAGGATTGATCTTTCCCAAGCTGAATCTATTGCAGATTTGATTGCATCTGAAAATGAAGCGAGTAGAAAAGTGGCTTTAAATCAGTTAAAAGGCGGAATTTCTAATGAGATTTCTTTCCTAAGAAACGACTTGCTGAATTTTACTTCACTTATTGAGCTAGAGCTGGATTTTGCAGAAGAAGATGTAGAATTTGCCGACAGAGCTGCACTGAAATCTCTGCTTTCTAAAATTGAAGAAAAACTGAATTCTCTGATTGAAAGTTTTCAATATGGAAATGCCATCAAAAACGGAACTGCGGTTGCCATCATCGGGAAACCGAATGCCGGAAAATCTACACTTTTAAATGCTTTGTTGAAAGAAGAAAGAGCTATTGTAAGCAATATTGCAGGAACTACAAGAGATACTATTGAGGAAATTCTTCATATAAAAGGACATGCTTTCCGACTTATTGATACAGCAGGTTTGCGTGAAACATCGGACGAAATTGAAGCTATTGGTGTCAAAAAAGCTAAAGAAAAAGTAGAAAATGCTGAAGTTCTTATTTATCTTATAGATGCTTCAACCCAAGATTTTTCGGAAGATATTGATATGCTAAAATCTTTATTGAGAGAGGATTTGAAACTGATTATCTGTGCCACAAAAATTGATGAGGTAATTCCTGATCAATATGAAAGCATAGAAAATGTTTTAAGAGAATCTATCACTCAGGAATTTGATTTTATCAAAATTTCAGCAGTTGAAAATCAGAATATCCAAGATTTGAAAAATGAATTATCTTCCTATGTAGAGCAACTGAAATCTGAAGAAGGAAATGTTATCATCACTAATCAGCGGCATTATGAAGCCTTGCAAAAATCCCTTACTTCCGTAAGGAAAGTGGAAGAAGCGGTCAATTTTCAAATTACCACAGAGTTATTATCTTACGAACTCCGCAATGCTTTAGAAAATCTCGGAGAAATATCCGGCGAATTTACTAATGATGAAGTGTTGGGGAATATTTTTTCTAAGTTTTGTATCGGGAAATAATTTAGCTTTTCTTTAGTTTCTTTTTCTTTCTTTTATTTGATTATCAATTATTTATAAAAATTTTATTTTCTCTTTTTGGAGTTTATTTATATATTTGTACTACTTCTGTACCACTTCAGGATATTAAAATAGTGAAAAGTAGTACAAAGTAGTACAAATCCAAAGTTATGAAAATATCACTTAGTCAAAGAAAATTGAAAGATGGAAGAATCAGTCTGTCTATTGAGTTTTATCGTGGTTCCGAAATTACTGAAGACGGAAAAAGAAAACATCTCAGAAGCTTTGAGAATCTAGATTCTTATTTAATTTCAGATCCAAAAACAGCAAAAGAAAAAAAAGAAAATAAAGAAGCTTTAGAATTTGCAGAAAACGTACTTGCAATTAGAAAAGCTGAATATGCGCAAGGGAGATTTGAATTAAAAAACACTGCAAAGTCCAAAAGAATATTTCTAAATTATTTTGCTGAACTGACAGAAGAAAAGCAAAAGCAGGATACTTCTAACAATTACGGGAATTGGTTATCTACTCTACAACATCTCAAAAAGATTGTTCCGAAAAATATGACTTTCGAAGAAATAGATGAAAGTTTCGTCAAGAAAGTTCACCGATATTTCGAAAAAGATGCTCTTACTAAAAGTGAGCTACCACTTTCTCAAAATTCAAAATATTCATATTTCAATAAGTTTAAAGCTTCACTCCGAAGTGCTTTCGATAATGGATATCTGACTATAAATTACGCATTAAAAGTCAAATCCTTTGAACAGGCTGAAAGCCAAAGAGAATATCTGATTTTTGATGAATTACAACGTTTATCTAAAGCTGAATGTAAATATCCGGTTTTGAAGAAAGCTTTTCTTTTTTCGTGCTTATCGGGGCTACGTTGGTCGGATATCAATACTTTGATTTGGAAAGAAGTTCGTGATGAAGGTGATATATCAAAAGTCAACTTCAGACAGGAAAAAACAGATGGTGTAGAATATCTTTATATCTCAAAACAAGCAAGAGAATTGTTAGGAGAAAGACAAGATCCGCAAGAAAGAGTTTTCAAAGGTTTGAAGTATGGAATGACCTACAATACTGAAATTATACGCTGGTGTAATCGTGCTGCAGTTCCTAAGCATATTACTTTTCACTCTGCCAGACATACGAATGCAGTTCTCTTGTTGGAAAACGGTGCAGATATTTACACAGTTTCCAAAAGATTAGGACATCGAGAATTAAGAACGACACAGATCTATGCAAGAATAGTGGATAGCAAAATGAAAGAAGCTGCTGAGATTATTCCGGAATTAAATATTGAATTGTGATATAACTCTTATCTTAAAAAAATCTGCTTTATTAAACTAGTTTTATAATATTTCAATTATATGCTTTTAAATATAATATATGATTATTCTATATTTTTATATCTATTTGCATATATTTTGTAAATTTGTATCACAATAGATGTAAAAGCATATAATTATGTACACCAACTTATCAAATTTTGTAAAGCAAAAACGTAAAGAAGCTAATTTAACCCAAGAAGAATTTGCTGATAGAACAGGCGTTGCTCTTACTGTAGTTCGTAAAATCGAACAAGGAAAAGATAATTTGAGTCTAGCAAAGGTCAATCAGGTTCTTTTGATGTTTGGGAGTAAGCTTATTCCAATGAATTCTAAAGAAGTTGAAGAATGAGACAAGGAAAAGTTTTTTACAATGATATTTTTGCAGGAATCATTACAGAAACTAATGATGGCGAATATACATTCGCCTATGAGTCTTCTTATATTAAAGAATATCCTAAACAGTTTCTGACATTTTCTATGCCTGTAACTGACAAAGTGTACAAAGACAAAAGATTATTTCCTTTTTTTGAAGGACTTATTCCTGAAGGTTGGCTTTTGGATATTGCTTCTGATAACTGGAAAATCAATAAAAATGATCGGATGGGCTTACTTTTAGCTTGTTGTAAAAATTGTATCGGATCGGTGAGTGTTGAACCTTTAGATTTATCTACTGATGAATAAGTGTCTTTTTTGTTATCAGTTTTTGAAAGACAACGAGATTGACTTTCATAAAAAATGCAGTAAAAAAATCTTTGGAACAGAAACAGCTCCATTGCTTAATTACACTCTGAGCGAAATGGAACTTTTAGCTAAGGAAGTCATAGAAACATCGATTTCAGTACCAGGTGTACAACCAAAATTGTCTTTAAGTTTTGTAAAAGAAAAATTGGAAGATGGGACTAGAGGAAGATTAACCGTTCTGGAAGCTCTAGGCGGAAATTACATCTTGAAACCTCAAAATGTAGTTTTTCCTCAAATGCCTGAAAACGAACATTTGACAATGAAATTGGCAGAATTATTAGGAATCCAAGCTGTAATCTCTTCATTGATAAGATTGAAATCAGGGGAACTTTCTTACATAACCAAAAGAATTGATAGAACAGGATCTAGGAAAATACATATGCTGGATATGTTTCAAATAACAGAAGCATTTGATAAGTATAAAAGCTCTATGGAGAAGGTGGGCAAAGCTGTGAATGAGTATTCTTCTAATACCTTACTTGATGTTGTACGACTTTATGAAGTATCTATTTTTAGTTACATCACTGGGAATAATGATATGCACCTAAAGAATTTTTCTATGATTTTGAAAGGTGAAGATTGGGTATTATCGCCCGCTTATGATTTACTTAATGTCCAACTTCATTTACCGGAAGATAAAGAAGAAACAGCATTGACAATTGGGGGGAAGAAGAGCCGATTAACAAAAGCTGACTTTATCAATTTAGGATTAAAATTTGGATTGACTGAAAGACAGATAGAAAATATTTTTAAAAGATTTATAAAAGAGGAAGAAAAGATGAAGGAATTAATAAGTATTTCTTTCCTTGATGAAGAAAAGAAAAAAATATATAAAGATTTACTTAGTCATCGATTAGAATATCTTAAAGATAACTAACTATTTTTTATTATGAGTTATCTAGATTATTTTGCACAATTCCTACACGAATTTATGAGAAAGGATATAACGTAATCAGTGATTGAGTCATTAATTTCATTTTCACTTTTTTACCTTAATGAAAATGGCTTTTTAATTCAGTTGAATCCAGAATAATCTTATTTAGCCTTTTAACATTTCAGATTAGTCCAAAATATTCTTATTTAGCCCGCATGTTATTGATAGTCTTTTGTTTGTGATTTTTATTGTTGACTTTTGTTTTGTTAAATCAATTAAAAGAAACAGATGGAAAATAACGAAATCATCATTCATAAGCTCAACCGAATTGAAAAGCATATTTTCGGACTAAAAGCAATTCTTAATGTAGAAGAACTTTCAGATTACACAGGGTTCAAGAAATCGTATATCTACAAATTGGTTCATACCAACTCTATCCCATTTTCAAAACCATCTGGCAAAATTCTATTCTTTGAACGGAAAAAAATTGACGAATGGTTGCTGAAAAACAGTCATAAATCAAATGACGAAATCCAACAAGAGGCAATAGAATTTTCTTTACGCAAAAAATAAAACCTAACTACTGCCATAGTTAGGTTTAAATGTTTGTTTTACTGGAAGTAAAGAGCAAATATAAAAATTATTTGCGAGTTCTTCCAAAATCAAAAAATGCTTTATGGAAGAAAATAAAATTCTGTATCAAATCGAGACTGAAACGAAAACAATATTTGACAGAGCGATTAATTATTTGAATTCAAAATATTCAATTAGGTTCAATAGAATCTCTCTTGAGCTTGAAATTAAACTTGTATCGGATAAAAAATGGTCAGCGCTCAATTTGAATTCTTTATTTATAGAACTTGTTAGATCAGGAATTGATATTCCAATTAATAAATTGGAAATTCTGGTCAGAAGTCATTTGATTCAGCAATACAATCCGATTCGGGAATATTTCGAAAATTTGGAAGATTGGGACAACGAGAATCATATCGGTAAGCTTTGCAGTTATGTAAAGACGACTGATGATAAATCATTCCTAAAGTATTTCGAAAAGTGGTTAACCAGGACTGTAATTTGTGCTTTAAAACCTGGTTACATCAACAAACAGTGTTTTGTTCTTTTCAATACTAAGCAGAATAGTGGAAAGACGAGTTTTCTGCGATTTCTCATTCCTGCAAATCTTGAACAATATTATACAGAAGACATTGGTGTTGATAAAGATGGCTTAATTTCTTTATGCAAAAACCTTCTGGTCAATATTGATGAACTTTCGGTAATGTCAAAAACGGATGTCAATATTCTTAAGTCTTTCATTTCTAAAAATACCGTCAATGCACGTTTGCCTTACGATCGCAAATCGTCATTGATGCACCGGACAGCTTCGTTTTGTGGCTCTACCAACCGGTCGGATTTTTTAACCGATGAAACCGGAAGTGTGCGGTGGCAGATTTTTGAAGTTTTGGAGATTGATTTCAATTATTCTAAGGAAATCAATATTGAAAAAGTTTGGTCACAAGCATACTACAATGCTTTTGAAAGGAAAAATTACAATCCGGAACTGACGGCTGAAGATATCCTGGAAAACGAAAGGCGGAATGAAAAATTCAAACAGGTATCTCTGGAACAGGAAATTATTCTTAGTCATTTCGAAAAATCAAAACTTCAAAGTGAATTTCTAACACCTTCGGACATTATGCTTGCTATGAATAATGCACTAGGGGTACGTCTAAATATCATAAAAGTTGGTAAAGCCTTGACTGCACTAAACTACGACAGAATTAAACATCCTAAAAGACAAGTCTATGGATATTTGATCCGAAGGAAAATTGATGAATGATATAATCTAAAATTACTTACCACTTACCTCAACATTGCGAAAACCACCATTGACACAAAGTTTATGATAAGGTAACTTACAAAAGTAAACTTACCTAATTACTTAAAATATAGGTAAGCAGGTAAAGGGAGGTAGGATGTAAATGTTTAAAACTCTCAATGAATAAAGGCATAGGTAATAAGGTAAGTGAATTACAAAACTTTATAAACAAAACACAAAATTTTATGAACTGCAAACAATTCAATAGCATTTCGTTGGAAGAAGTCCTCCTTTCTCTCGGACACCTTCCCACGAAACAAAATGAAAAAGAAGCCTGGTATCTCAATCCTTTTGCCAGCGAATCCCAGGCCTCTTTTAAAATCAATAAAAGCCTCAACTATTGGTACCTATTTTCAGAAGGAATTGGTGGGAATAATACAGACTTTATGAAAAAATACCTGAATACTTCCATCAATGGGGTTTTGAATTGGGCTGACAATCAAAATTTTTCTTCTTTTCAAAAGCAAAACAGTCCTAGTCTGAAGTGTAATAACCAACGCAGAAATTATGAGATAACTAGCGTGAAAGCGGTCAGGCATTCTGCACTTTTGGAATATTTAAAGAGCAGAAAAGTTGAAGATCAAACCGAATTTCTACAAGAGATTCATTATCGGATAGACGATAAGAATTATTTTGGGATAGGTTTCAAAAATGATTCTGGTGGTTATGAATTCCGCAATAAATACTCTAAGATTTGTTTGGGTAAAAAAGATGTTTCAACAATTAAAAACAATTCAAATTTCATTAGGATTTTTGAAGGTTTTTTTGATTTCCTTTCATTTAAAACTGTAGAAAATCAATTGGCAAAAGAACCGTCTGATTATCTCGTTTTGAACTCTGTTTCGATGATCCAAAATATTAAAAATTCTCTTGAAAAATATGAAAATATTGAGCTTTATTTTGATAATGACCAAGCTGGGAATCGTGCTGTAGAAATCATCAGTGATGTATTACAAAATGTAAAAGACTGTCGAGCTTTCTATTCTAATTTTAAGGACTTGAATGAATATCTTGTTAAGAAAACTGAAGAAGTTCAAAAACAATACAAATCTGCATTTAAGAGATGAAAAATTCAAAAACTTTTGATATTAACTTATTTGATAAAATGTTTGATTTAAATTCAGAAAATAAAATCGGAGCAAATACTATAGCTGTTTTTACTTTTATCCTATATAAATGTGAAGATCCACGAAAAGAAATAGTTCTATCAGACTATCAAATTGCAAGAGAGCTTAGGCTTTCCAGGCAAACGGTCATCACTGCAAAAAACAAACTCAAACTTTTAGGACTTTTGGATTACAATAGAAATCAGGGTTTTCCAAATCGTTTTATTTTAAATGGAAACCCAATGCCAAAAGTAACACCAAATACCTATGAAACAATAGATAAACCTAGTGATGAATTAAAAACCATTGAGGAATCGGAAATTAATACCAATAGCTCATTTTCAAAATATCCGAACTTAAAACAGTTTATAGATTTTGCAAAAACTTTAAAAGACTATTCAGAAAAACTAGATGATTTATTGATTCAAAAATTTCAGAAATGGGAAGAAGCAGATTGGAAAAATTCATTGGGAAGACCTATTTTGAATTGGAAATCTACTCTTGAAAAAAATATGAATACCCTTGAGGTTTCACACTTTAATGGAAATTCTTCGTTATCTAATCTTCCACTAATTAAAAGACCGAACCTAGATTAAAATCAACTATTCGACTGGTCTAAATTAAGGTAGACTAAATAAAATTTTGACTTTTGAAAACTTTACAGCAAGATGTGTCTTTGTACGTACAAAATTTACATTTTATACTACCTAGACTCTCTTGCCTTTTCCGCGAAAAGGGTGAAAAAACTTCGGAACTCGTTTTTTTTTGTTTTGGAACTCGTTTTTTTAAAGAATATGATTTATTCTGTAATTTTATTTCTATCCTCCACCAACTATTCTAATTTCATGCTTTTTTTTAGAAAAAAGAAACCCACGCCATTGTATACACCGGAAAAAGTATTTAATTCCAGTATTTAGTGAGTGTTCAAAACCTCACCCTACGGGTTTACAAGCACCCTCATTTTTTAGCTATCCGATAATCAATTCGATTCCGGCTTTTTCTGCTTTGTATTTTATTTTTGTCTGCAATTCATAATAGCTCCAATTACGAAGTACAAACTCCTGTTCTTTTGCAATCCCTATTTTGTCTTCCTGATCTTTAAGAATTAATGTGCCCGCCTGCTGTCGGATGCAGAAATCAATCAACTGCCGACTGTACAGATGGAGATGATGACTCACAAAACGGTTTTCCAAATTCTCTGTTTTTTGCAATGCCTTCTGTTTCCGTTTGGTTCCATTTCCCGAACGGGAGTAAGCCACTCCTGCTCGAATCCTTTTATTACTCGCCTGAATCGCCAACCTGCGGTAGAGGAATTCCTCTTTTGAGCCAATAGTCATTCGCACATTGTTGGCTTTTACCACGATGGGATGTTCCAGAGACAAAGATGCTTCGGCAATGATCTCTGGTTTTAAGCCATGGTTTTCCTTTTCAAACTCAAAGACAGATAGCCAAAATATTTTACCGTCTTTCAGCTGGACTTGTGAGTTGCATTGCTTGATCTCTTCTCTTAACAGCCGCTCCAGTACCAAATGTTTATCGGAGAAATCTCTCCCTAAATAGGTTTTGACCGGAATCGCAAACATATTGAAGGTAAACGCTTTCTTTTCAGGGTCATACTTCATTTTGCTGATGCACTTGACCGGAAGCGGAATAGGAATGTCTTTTTTAAAGTTTGTCAGTGATTTTGTTCCCTGCCAGTAGTCGGCTTTGTTTTTGGAAAAGGTAGATTGAATTGTATTGTTTAAGCATCCCAGAATATCTGTGGGGATCTCTCCTTTGAAACGGTCAAAGACCATGCGTGCAGTTGTATTTGTTTTAGAACGGTTGAAGATTCCCATTTCATCTCTTTTTTCGTCAACTAATTTATATTGGATTTCTTCAGTGAGGTAAAAGAAATCCTTGATCATTTCCTGTACGTACAAATGGGAAACAATTAGATTAGCCGCCCTGAAACAGCGGTTCTGATACCTATAGAGCTTTTCCCACATTTTGCTTTTATCCTCAGATGGAACATCAATCACCAGCTGAATTTTCCGTGTTAAGGTTATCGTAGACTTTTCCATTTCAAAGGAGTATTTCAGATAGGTTTTGATTTTGCAGATGCTGATAGGCGTAAAGAAATTCCCGATGCACTTCCTTTTCAGAAAGTTTAAGTTCTTGTGCAATGACCGCAAATGAAGACTTCTGTTTAAACCGTCTTTTAATAATCTCGAGCTGCTGACTGCTGAGTTTTTCTAACTGCTCTTCTTTGTCAAAAGCTTTTTCTTCTGGCTGCTCAAAAGTAGTTACCTTAAGAATTTTCCGAAGATCATGTATGGCTTTGCTCACCTCCGTGCTGATGCCTGTCACGCTGCTTCCCATAGCTTCTGCGATGGGTTTGTACTGAAAGCCGTATTCTAGGCAAAGTTCTATCAGGTGTTTCCTTTTGGGGTTCAGTACGGGTAAAACCTTTGTGATTTCATCGAATCTCTTTTGGTCTGATTCCTGGCTATGTAAATACTCTTTATCTTTCAAAGGATCGTAACCTGCAAGATATTCCTGATAATTCTCAAAACTGTCAAGGGAAGCCATTAAGCGCGTGAATTTATTCCTTGGCGCAGTGACATACGCAATACAATCCCTTTTCATCACAAACCGTAAAAAGCCGGTAATGTGATTAGGCGATTCAATGGTATCGCGGTGCAGCCACAATTTGAGAAAGGTATCCTGAACAATAGTGTCCACTATGAAATCATCCTTCAGCACCTGCCATCCAGACCAGAAAAGAAGTCTTTTGTAGCGCAGATGAATGTATTCCAGAGCAATTGGACTACCTTTTTTCAGCAGTTCGTACAACTGAAAATTGGTTAATTTTTTGGGTAAAGAGTTTGTTCTTTTCATAAGCAGCGGATTTTAGCTAATTATTGCTGGAAGGAACTGCTTAAATTAATAAGGTGAATTCTACTCTTTACTATATTCCTTAGTTTATTATATCTTGCACAAAAGAAAAGGCGTGGAACTCAACTTACCGACTAGAGGTACTGGCATACCAAGCAACGATAAGTGAGCCCACGCCGAAGTCGTGGGCACATTTACTTATCATCTCATCGCTTTTTGAAAAGTGCCAGTTTTCTAGTCGAGAATCTAAGCAATAGCTTCTATATTTCTTTGAACTATCGCAAAGTTACAAAGCAGTAACTTATTTTACAAATATATAAAAAAATTGGATAATTCGGATTTTAGTCCGAATTATTTTACGCAATATCACTTTTATTTGCTTTTATGAAAATTGCAAATAGAAAGATTGTTGAATTTATAAGGGATAAATGGGTTATTCCAAGGAATAATAACAGTCAATTTGCAACTGAAAATAATATTGACTAGAAGACTGTAAGAAGAATTAGAGAAGATACCAATTATCAAATTAGTTTAATTACTATAATGAGAATTTGCGAGGCAAAGAATATTAAGTTGTCTAAATTCTTTGAGATGGCTGGACTTTAAAAAAGTACAATATTTAAAAATACCGACGAGAGTTGGTATTTTTTTTACACTAAAATTGATCGACTAGCATTTCAGAGAAATAAAGTAAAGCGAGCAATAGCGTCTTTCAAATTAATTTTAAAAAAAATACTTGTTATACGGTTAACCGTTTTTTCTTTTGTTGTCCTTTAGTTATATTTAACGATTATTTAAAATACTCTGTTCACAAAAGATACAATGGCAAAGAAAACAGCTGCAAAAACAAAAAGTACTGAAGAAATCCTTTGGGATTCCGCAAATAAATTACGAGGTTCTGTAGAACCATCAGAATACAAGCACGTTGTGTTGAGTCTGATCTTCCTAAAGTTTGCAAATGACAAATTTTTGAGAAGAAGACAGAAACTTGTCAACGAACACAAAGAAGCATTTTTGGATATTCCCGAATTCTATCAGGCTGAGAATGTCTTTTATCTTCCCGAAGAATCTCGGTGGACTTTCATTATGGAAAACGCCAAGCAGGAAAATATTACATTGATTGTAGATTCTGCCCTGAAAACCATTGAGCGTACCAACAAATCTCTGGAAGGTGCTTTGCCCGATAATTATTTTTCCCGTCTCGGATTGGATCAGTCTAAATTCTCGGCATTGCTGGATACCATCAACAATATTGATACGCTGCGCGACGAAGCCCACGATATTGTGGGGCGTGTGTACGAATATTTCCTGAGCAAATTTGCGATTGCCGAAGGGAAAGGAAAAGGAGAATTTTACACGCCTAAGTCTATCGTGAACCTTATCGCTGAAATGATAGAACCGTACAAAGGGAAAATCTATGACCCTTCCTGTGGTTCGGGTGGGATGTTTGTACAATCGCTGAAGTTTATTGAAAAACATAAGGGCAACAAAAAAGACGTTTCTATCTACGGTCAGGAGCTCACTAATACCACTTATAAACTCGCCAAGATGAATCTCGCCATACGTGGGATCTCTTCTAATCTGGGGAATAAAGCGGCAGATACTTTTGGCGATGACCAGCATAAAGATCTGAAAGCCGACTACATTATGGCAAACCCGCCTTTTAATTTAAAAGACTGGCGTGCAGAAAACGAACTCACAACCGACCCAAGATGGGCAGGCTATGAAGTGCCACCAAAATCCAATGCCAATTATGCGTGGATCCTGAATATGATCTCCAAGCTTTCTCAGAATGGAGTAGCCGGATTTATTTTGGCAAACGGTGCTTTGAGTGGTGGTGGCGAAGAATATAAAATCCGGAAGCAGATTATTGAAAATGATTTGGTGGAGGCTATTTTGATTTTGCCTGGAAGTATGTTTTATTCGACAGACATCAGTGTTTCTATGTGGATTATTAATAGAAATAAAAAAGAAAGAACTATTGAATTAAATGATGTTATAAAAGATTATAGAGATCGTTCCAATGAAGTCTTGTTTTTTGATTTAAGAAAGCAAGGTGTTCCGTTTGAGAAGAAATTTATAGAATTTGATGAAAATTCAATTTCAGAAATTGCTCAACATTATCATCAATGGCAATTGCAAACGTGGCAAGAAAACTATAAAAATGTAGATGAATATTGCAAGAGTGTTTCTTTGGATGAAATTCGTAAGAAAGATTATTCATTGGTTCCAAGTAAATATATCGACTTCAAAAACATTGAAGAGGATTTCAATTTCGATGAAAAGATGAATGATATTACATCAGATCTAAAGGTTCTTTTTGATAAAGAATCCTCATTAAAAATTGAAGTTGAAAATGTCTTTAAATCATTAGGTTATGAGCTATAAAAAACTTGGTGATTATATCATTGAAAAAGTGGAGTTCAATGATGGGGATAAATACAAATTGTTGCAAGGTGTAAGCAATAACAAATATTTCCAAAAGGCGAAAACAAACATCATCGGGATTGACTTGTCGAAATATCGGGTAGCTCATTATAATCAATTTGTTTTTAATAGAGCAACTACACGTAATGGCGATAAGATATCAATTGCTTTGAGAAAAGGCGAAAGTTGTATTGTTTCTCCATCGTATAGGATTTTTGAGGTAAGAGATGAGAATGTGTTGCATCCTGATTATTTACAGATGTGGTTTACAAGACCCGAATTTGACAGATATGCACGCTTCAAATCTCACGGAAGTGCTCACGAATTTTTTGATATGGAAGAAATGTGTGAAGTTGAATTACCCATTCCTTCCATCGAAGAACAACGACAAATTGTTTCGCAATACCAAAGCATAGCCAACAAAATAAAAGTCAACGAGCAGATTTGCGAAAAGTTGGAAGCTACTGCTCAGGCTTTGTATAAACATTGGTTTGTGGATTTTGAGTTTCCCTATTCCCCTCCGTCGGAGGGGTGTCCGCAGGACGGGATGGTCAAAGGGAAACCTTACAAATCTTCCGGCGGTAAAATGGTTTTGAATGACGAGCTTGGGAAGGAGATTCCGGACGGGTGGGAAGTTGGTAAGCTTGAAGATTTTGTTTTAATTAAAAACGGCAAAATTAAGCCAAATAGTAATGGAAATATTCCTGTTTATGGAGGTAATGGGATTATTGAGTATGTAAATCAAAATAATTATGAAAGATTAAATATTATTGGTCGTGTAGGTGCTTATTGTGGTTCAGTTTATTATAACGATAGTAAAATATGGATTAGTGATAATGCTTTAGCTGGAATTTCAAAAAATGATACGATATATTATGATTTTCTTTTACTCAATAGTTTAAATCTTAATTCTAAAAGCGAAGGAAGTAGTCACCCACTCTTAACACAAGGAATTTTAAATAATATTGATGTTTTGAAAGCGGATAATAATATAATTTATATAAAATTTGAAGAAATTGTAAAAAAGCTTTTCAAGCAAATAAAAAATATAGCTGATCAAAACCAAATACTCACAAAACTACAAAGTTTGTTATTGTCGCGGTTGGCGGTTGGGGAGGAAGTGAGTACTTAATAAAAAAACTAAAACTAATAATCACAAAAAGATGACAGATAATTCTACAAACGAGAGCAAATTAAAGTTTCTAACGAATCAACCTCTAGGTGAAGATTTGTTTGAAAATAAATCGCAAGATAAAATAGCGCAAGTTATTAGTGAAAAAATCATAGATGATCCAGAATTTAAGATTATTGGAATTGATGGTGAATGGGGTTCTGGTAAAAGTAACTTGATAAGACTACTGGATAAAAAGCTTGAAAGTACTCATGAATTTTTTGTTTATGATGTTTGGGGGCATCAAGAAGACGAACAGAGACATTCAATATTATCTGAACTTACTGATTTTATAACCATAAAGAGTATTGTTAAAGGAAATAGCGACTGGAAAAAAAAATTAGTGTCACTTACTAGTAAGGAAAAGAATACAACAACCACAAATATACCACATTTGAGTATTGGGTTTATACTTTCTTTGTTGCTTATTATTTATGTGCCAACCGTGAATGCGTTTGCAAAAGAATTAAATGTTTGGCTTAAAATTCCAATTGTTCTATTGCCAATCATACTCTTATTTGGATTGTTCATAAAATTTTATTGTAAATACAAAAAAGAGGGCAAATTAAATGATAAAAATGATTTAACCGGATGGGGAAGATTTAAAAAATATGGACAAGATGCTGCACAAGAATTATTTAAAGTGTATCATAGCCAAAAGGAGTCAGAAACTAAAATTGAAGTAATCAGTGAAAAAGAACCTACTGTTAAAGAGTTTCGAGAATGGATGAAACAAATTGATGAAGATCTTACAGAAAAAGTCGTAATTGTATTTGACAATTTTGACAGATTGCCTAAAAAACATATTCAAAGCATATGGTCATCAATTCATATCTTTTTTGCTGAAGAAGTTTATGATAATATTAAAGTTATCATTCCCTTCGATCGAGAGCACATTCAAAATGCATTTAAAGAATTGAACGGTTTAGATACTAAATTTGGGGATGATTATGTAAATAAAACTTTTGATATTGTATTTAGAATCACTTTGCCAATTATGTCTAACTGGAAAAAGTTTTTTACTGAACAATGGAAGAAAGCTTTTATAAACTATGATGAGGATGAGTTAAGATTGGTTATGCAAGTTTATGAGTTTTTGAATAGAAGAATAACGCCGAGAGAAATTATATCTTTTATAAATGAAATACTCACAATTAAATTATTAGACGACAGCTTTAAAGAAAGGTATATAGCAATTTTTGTTCTAAAAAAGGATGATATTTTAAAAAATCCTCTAGATGCTATTACAAATCTAGAATACCTAAAAGGTCTACAATCGTTTTATAGCAACGATAAAGATTTTGCAAAACAATTAACTGCAATAGTTTACCATATTGATGTAGAAAATGCAATAGAGCTCATATACACTCAAGAGTTGAAAGATTCAATGAATAAAAATGATGTAGAACAATTTAATACTATATGCAAATCTGAGTTTATTGACTCAATATTTAATTCTGCGATTACTGAATTGGAGATTTTAGAAAATCCAATATTAACATTGTCAAAATTAGATGAAGAAACAAATCTTTCTAAGTTGCATATAAGTCAAGCGTGGGATTTTTTTTATAGTAAAATATTAAAGCTTGATATTGTAAGAAAATTAGAAATTGAAAATTGGCAAGTGACTTTATTAAGAAATATTTCTGATGATACTTATTTATCTAAATTATTAGCAAATTATTATACATTAATAGATGACAGTAATATAGAAAACTATGCAGATTTGATAGACGATATCTCAAAAGATTTAGGTGATGATAGAATTAATGCTGCTTTAAATGAAAAAACAATCTCTGCTAGTAATTTTATAAAATTAATCGAATACAAAAGTGATGATTATAAAAAGTATAAATTAAAAACAAATTTTTATCAACTTGATTTACATCTTTCCAAATTGAAAATTGAAGATGTTTTAGCGCTAGAGCACACCGATATTATTGCTCAAACTACTAGTTCAAAACAATATAGTGAATCGTTAAAAAATGCATTTAAAAAATTTATAAATCAAAATGATACTAAGCTAGCAAATGATACTTTGATTAAAATAAAGGAAACGGTTAAAAAAAGTGCTGAGCTACAAAATTTATTAGATGATGATGAGATATATACTTTTTATACAAATAATAAAACATCAGAATTGCCAATAGTAAATGATTTTATATCAATGAGAATCGCTAAAGGAAATACATTTAGTACCTCCTACAAAAGTACTTTTAATAATGTTCTCAATACAGAAGATGAAGAAAGAGCTAGTAAAATTGCACAAATAATTTTGCAGTACATCTCTTATGGTGAATTACTTTTATTGTCTAAGACATTTGAAAATGCACCATTGTTTAGGCAGATTATTTTGTCAATGTTTCCGTTAACTTCTGTAAAAAAGACTGCAAATATTATTGATTTAATAAACAAATATCAAGAAATTAAAGATAGTTTAAAAATAGATGACAGCGAATTAATTACCGAATTAAATAAGTGGGAAATTAACAAGGATAATCTTGACGTAAATAAACTAGATGATGAATTTATTAGCGATTCCATTAAAAATCTGGACTCTAGAATGACAAAAGATTTCTTGGAGGTTTTTAATAGTGATTTTAAAAATTTTTATAAAGATACTTATGAAACTGTTTTTGATGATGAATCAGATGTTCATTTTAAGTATTTTGAACATTTAGAGCTAGAAAGCCTAACTCAGGAATCGTTGGATGTATATGAAAATAAGTTTATTGAATTATTAAAATCTGGTAATAAAATAGATAAACAATGGTGGAAGATTCTGAAAAAGTATGACGAAAACAATGCTGACCTTTCTGTTGTAAATACATTAAAAAATATTAGAGACCAGATTTTAAATTCTTCAATAACCTTAAATTTAGAAGTTGCAAAATTAATTTTACCATATTTCTTAAAATATGATTTGTTAAGTAATCAAAAGGATATATTTAGATTAATTATCAAGAATGAATTTTTATCTGATAGCGATTTTGTGAAATTTCTGATTTCAAATTCAGATTTCGCTAAAAATATTTATCAGCAGGCGCCGACAACTGATAAAGATGGCTTTCGAAATACTATTAATGAAAAAAGAGAATCCAACGATCTGATTGAACAGTTAGCAAAAAAAATTGATATTAGAAAACCAAAAGGAAATACGGAAAACCAATGAAATACACCGAATCCCAATTAGAAAAATCATTCATCCATCTTCTGAAAGAGGAAGGCTATGAGTACGTGAATGGCAAAGACGTAGTTCGGGCATCAAACCAAGATGTTTTGATTCGGGAAGATTTAAGTGATTTTCTGCTGTCGCGTTATCCTGATTTGGAAGCGGTAGAGCTGGAAAGCCTTATCAATGAACTGGCGTACCAACCTTCATCTAATCTGTATGACAGCAATAAATACATTAGCAAACTCTTGGCAGACGGTCTGATTTTTAAGAGAAACAATCCTGCTAAAAAAGATTTACACATTCGTTATATAGATTTTGATTCAACCAGTATTCTGGAAACCAATTGCTTTAAGATTGTGAACCAGCTGGAGATTCAGGGAAAAGAACTGCGCATTCCCGATTTGATTCTGTATATCAACGGGATTCCGGTGGTGGTTTTTGAGTTTAAAACTTTGATTGAAGAAAACGTTACAATTTTTAATGCATACGAACAATTAACCAAGCGTTATAAAAGAGATATTCCGGAACTGATGAAATACAATGCGTTCTGCATCATCAGCGATGGCGTGAACAACAAAGCAGGTTCTCTGTTTGCGCCTTACGATTTCTTCTATGGTTGGCACAAAATAACAGGTGAAGAAAAGAAAGCACTGACGGGCATTCATACCGCCACATCCATTGTCCACGGAATGCTGAACAGGGAAAGGCTTTGTGATATTTTGCATCATTTCATTTGGTTTCCCGATACGACTAAAAAAGAAGAAAAGATCCTGTGCCGCTATCCGCAGTATTATGCTGCCAACAAACTGTTTGACAATATCCAAAAGCACCGAAAACCGGAAGGCGACGGAAAAGGCGGAACCTATTTCGGAGCAACAGGTTGCGGGAAAAGTTATACGATGCTTTACCTGTCGAGACTGCTGATGCGTTCCACGCAATTGGCAAGTCCGACCATCATTATCATCTCCGACCGTACCGATCTGGATGACCAACTGTCAAGAGATTTTACCAACGCCAAGGATTTTATTGGCGATGAAAATATTATCAACATAGAAAGCAGAGCCGATCTTCGTACCAGATTGCGGGGCAGGGAAAGTGGCGGCGTTTTTCTGACGACCGTCCAGAAATTTGCAGAGGACAGCGAGATTTTAAGTGATCGCACCAATATCATCTGTATTTCCGACGAAGCCCACCGCTCACAGGTGAATCTGGATTTGAAAGTCCGCGTCGATGAAGATGGTGTGAAAAAATCATACGGCTTTGCCAAATACCTTCACGATTCTCTTCCCAATGCGACGTATGTAGGATTTACGGGAACGCCGATTGATAAGACTCTGGATGTCTTTGGTCCTGTGGTAGATTCCTACACCATGTTTGAATCGGTGGTGGATGAGATTACGGTTCGGTTGGTTTATGAAGGTCGTGCTGCCAAGGTTAATCTGAACCATTCAAAAGTGGTGGAAATTGAACAGTATTATCAAAACGCTGTAGGAGAAGGCGCTTCGGAATACCACGTGGAAGCCAGCCAGAAAGCCATTGCCAGAATGGAAGTGATTTTGGGCGATCCTGGAAGAATTGAAGCGATTGCACAGGATTTCATTACGCATTATGAAAAACGAATCGAGGAGAAAGCGACCGTTGCCGGAAAGGTCATGTTCGTTTGTGCCTCACGTGAAATTGCCTATAAACTTTATAAAGAAATCATCAGGCTAAGACCCGAATGGAGTGAAAAAAGTGTTGCAGAAAACCTTAGCGAAAAAGAGCAGAAAGACATCAAACCCATCGAGCGCATCAAAATGGTGATGACCCGAAACAAAGATGACGAAGAGAGTTTGTGGAATCTGCTCGGCAATAAAGAAGACCGAAAAGAACTGGACAGACAGTTTAAACAGATCCATTCCAACTTTAAAATAGCTATCGTTGTGGATATGTGGCTCACTGGTTTTGATGTTCCGTTTTTGGACACGATCTACATCGATAAGCCTTTGCAAACGCATAATTTGATTCAGACGATTTCCCGTGTGAACAGAAAGTTTGAAGGTAAGGATAAAGGCCTAGTGGTCGATTACATTGGCATTAAGAAAAATCTGAATCACGCTTTGGGATTATTCAATAACACGACTGCAGCCGATGATTTTGAAGACCTTGATAAGGCGGTGATTATTGTAAAAGACCAGTTGGATTTACTGCGACAGTTTTTCTATCAGTTTGATACCACGGATTATTTCAAAGGTTCGCTCGTTGAGCAGTTGCATTGTCTGAACCGTGCCTCTGAATTGGTATTGCTCACCGAAAAGTCGGAAAAGTTCTTTGTGGATGTCACGAAAAAATTGAAGGCCGCTTACAACTTAACCTGCGGTTCGGAAATCTTTAATGACAAAGAAACCGATGAGATCCATTTTTACTTTGCCATTAAATCGATTGTCGTCAAACTGACCAAAGGCGAAGCTCCCGACACGGCACAGATGAATGCCAAAGTGAGCAAAATGGTAGAAGATGCCATCGTCTCGGAAGGCGTGGAAGAAATCTTTAAACTGGATGACAACAAAGCCAATGCGATAGATCTGTTCAACGATAAGTTTTTAGAAAAAATCGACGCCCTTGAACTGCCGAATACCAAGATTAAAATATTGGAAAGACTGCTGAACCAGGCGATCTCTGATTTCAAAAAGGTAAACAAGGTGAAAGGCATCGAATTTTCTGAAAGGCTACAAAAAATTATCAACAGCTACAACGAACGAAGCGAAGCCGACCTGCTGGATTACGATGGTATCCAAGCGGATACTTCGGAACAAATTCTCGACCTGATTCTAAAATTGCGTACTGAAATGGCTTCTTTTGAAGACTTAGGCATTGACTACGAAGAAAAAGCGTTTTACGACATTCTGGATATGATCTGCAAGCAATATGGTTTTGAGTTCGACAAAGACAAAATGCTGGAGCTCGCCAGAGAAATTAAAAAGATTGTAGATGACACTGCCAGATTTCCGGATTGGAGCGACAGGGATGACATCAAAGCGCAATTGAAAATGGAAATCATTGTGAAGCTGCACGAGTTTGGCTATCCGCCGATCACGCAGGATGAGGTGTATAAGAATGTGCTGGAGCAGGCGGAGAATTTTAAGAGGAATAGGTAGTTAATGTGAGTTATTTTAATTAGTATGAAAGAATTTAAAAATGTAAAATTATATGATTGGGTTGATTTTTTCAAATCAGTTTGTAAAGCAATAGATCTGATTGGTCAAGATAAAGAAAAAAGAAATATACTCTTAAAAGAAAAAGCCAAAGATGTATTTGGTGAAACCCATCCAATATATACGAACCCGGAAGTAGATCCGTTATCGTTTGTATATACACTGGCACAAAAAAATACAAAAAATCAAAGAGTTGTAAGTTTTCAAAATTGTATAGATGCTTTTTCTTTAGATATAGATTTGCCAACAGATTGGCACTTTCCTACGCCAACGCCTCAAACAAAAAGTTTATATTATAAAAAAGGAGAATATATTGATAATGATGGAATTAGTATTTCTGTAGATATCATCTGGGGATTATTTTCAGATGCTATAAATGATAGAAATCTTAATAACGAACAATTTAAAAATATACTATCAATAATCAATGTTGGTGTTGTAAAACTAACACAGACATTATTTTTGATAAATGCTGAAAAGTTTTTACCTATTGATGAAAGAACAGCTACACTACTTCCAACTTCAACAAATATTGGGAAAGAAATTAATAATATAGGACTTGCAAAATATGAACAACTACTCGAATTCTACAAAGAGAAATTTCCAAATTGTTACCCTTATGAAGTAAATCTATTTCTTAGTCAGTTTACGGGCAAAGAAAAACAACATGCTTTAAAGAAAAACTTCTGCCAAATCAGCACAATGGTTGATGGGCAAAAGCACAATGATTATTACGATGATTTTGTCCGCAACAATGAGGTTCGTGCTGGTAGTTCAGGAGATCATAAAACACGAGGTGGTGAATATCCTTTAGATAAAGTATTTGATGGTAATATAGTTATAGTCAGAAGAGGAACCAAAAATATGGCCGGCATAGGTGTAATTCTTAATAACGAATATTTAGAAAATGGTTATGCTGAAGATAAAGTGATTAAAATTGTCTGGATTAACAAATCACAGAGAAAATTGAATAATGCAATAGGTGACTGGTCAGGTTTTAATATTGCTACTGCCGACACGATTCAAAAGGTAAAAGAAGGTTATAGTGATACATTTAGTCTGATAGATTCTTTGACAGTATCAAAAAACAACACAATCTCAAATGACAGTAAGTCGAATATTATGGACAACGACAATTTAAATCAAATTTTATATGGTCCACCTGGAACAGGAAAGACTCATAGACTCCAAAATGAATTTTTTGATAAATTTACGCTTAAAGGCTCATCATTATCAAGAGATCAATTTCTTGAAAATTTAGTATCAGAATTGAGTTGGTGGCAAGTAATAAGCATTGCATTACTAGATTTAGAAACTGCTAAAGTCAATACAATATATGATCACGAGTTAGTAAAAATTAAAGAAAAGTTATCTAATTCCAATAATGTGAGACCTACTATATGGAGACAATTGCAAAGTCACACAATCTTAGAATGTCCAAATGTAAAAGTAAGAGATAGATCAGAACCACTTTATTTTAGTAAGGATGAAGATTCAAATTGGACAATTGATGTTGAGCTATTGAACCAATATTATCCGGAAGCCTCTGAAATTTTAAACTCTACTCAGAATTTTATTGGAAATGCAGAAACATTGGTTAAAAATTATGATTTTGTTACTTTTCACCAGTCATTCAGCTATGAAGACTTTATTGAAGGAATAAAACCCAGATTAGAAGAGGATGAAACAGAATTAGGTTTTGAGATTAAAGATGGAATATTCAAAAAATTATGTTTGAAAGCCACTGCAGATCCAGATAGTAATTATGCTATTTTTATAGATGAGATCAATCGAGGGAATGTCTCTGCTATCTTTGGGGAATTAATCACTCTTATTGAAGAAGATAAAAGACTAGGAGCAAAGAATGAACTTAAAATAAAATTACCCTATTCCAAAAGAGATTTTGGTATCCCATCTAATTTATATATCATAGGGACGATGAATACTGCGGATAGAAGTGTAGAAGCTTTGGACACAGCACTTAGGAGAAGATTTAGTTTCATTGAAATGATGCCAGAATTGAAAGTTGTAGAACAGAAAGAATTCATAGACTACTTGAGAGTTGATATTATGGAGAAGATTAATCAAAGAATCGAGTTGTTGTTAGATAAAAATTACACACTTGGGCATTCTTATTTCATTAAAGAAGATTTCAAAAAGTCTTTTAAAAACGAAATTATTCCCTTACTTCAAGAATATTTTTACAATGATTATGGTAAAATCGGACTGATTCTTGGAAAAGGATTTGTTCGTGAAAAAGAAATTTCTAAAATCAATACTCAAAACATATTTGCTGAGTTTGAGACAAGAAATGAAATTGAAATCTTGAAGTCTTATGAATTAATTCCGTTTGAGGATGACGCGTTTAATTTTGATATTGCATTGGAGACATTGCTTGCTTAAAAATGCTGAAGAAAAATACCATTCAAGTTTTTGAGTACAGCTTCTTACCTATTGGAAGCAGTGATTTTGAACAACGACATTTTGTAGCTCTCTCAAAATTAAATGTTTTACATAGTAACAAATATTTTGATTTGAGTCATAATGGAGTAAGATTTAAGCAGTTTGTTGGCGTCATTCAGGTTGACAATCTGACTATTGAAATCCTTCCCAAGATTGACCGTTACGAATCTGAAGATCAGGAAAACAAAACAAAGTGGCAAAAGGTATTAATAGAAATGTTGCGTGTCACTAAAAAACTGAACATTCAACAGGTAGGTCAGGCGAATGTTTCTAGACAATCTATCCACTTATTAGATATTTATTTCGAATGGTTTCTGAATGAAGTGCAATTGTTGATACATCAAGGATTAATCAAGCAATATTATAAAGAAACAGGAAATGTAAAAGCATTGAAAGGAAAACTCGAATTTGCAGGTCATATCAATAAAAATCTTGTTCATAAAGAAAGATTCTACACTACGCATCAGGTGTATGATAAAGACCATTTGATTCACCAAATCTTAGGTCAAGCTTTAGAAATTATTTCGACTCTATCAAAAGGCAATTATCTGTACAGCAAATGCAAGACGGTACAGCTCAATTTTCCTGAAGTAAAATCTATCAACGCCAATGAAAATACTTTTACGAGAATTCTAAAATCGAGAAAGTCAGCTCCGTATGAAAATGCATTAGCCATCGCTAGATTAATTATTCTGAACTATGCTCCCAACATTTCAAGTGGTTCTGAAAAGATGCTGGCATTGCTTTTTGATATGAACAGTCTTTGGGAAGAATATGTTCTGGTAAGATTAAAACAAGCATGTCAGGATAATGATATTGCAGTCTACGGTCAAAATTCAAAGCTATTTTGGAATGGTATTACCATTCGTCCTGATATTGTAATAGAAAAAGATAATGATATAGTTTTAATTATTGATACCAAGTGGAAAAATATCGATCAGTCTCAACCTAATACTCATGATTTGAGACAGATGTATGTGTACAACGAATACTGGAAAAGTAAAAGATCACTTTTGCTTTATCCTTCAAACAATAACAATCTAAATGATTTTAAATCTTTTGTTCAGATAAAAGAAGATCCAAATCATCAATGCGGTTTGGGAAGGATTTCTATATTTAATGTTGAAGGGAAACTGGACGAATCAATTGGAAAACATCTTGTTGATTTGCTTTAACTCATTTTGAGTAACAACTCAAAAAAGACTGAATTAATTTTATAGTGTCAAACAGTAAAAAATGATTCGACGATAGGTAAGTTGGAACAATAAATTCAATATATTTTGTAATACAGTGATATTATTTATTACTTAGTAATAATAGATATTATTATATTATTTATTTTCTAATCAAAATACAATAAAAATAGTTGATAATATCCGTGAGAGACGTTCGCAACTGGAGTTTATACAGGAGGATTTGGTTGAAAGATTGTGTTCATAATTGATTAAAATATTTGATAGAAATTTGAGCTATAATGTAAAAACTGTAAATTATTTCGTCCTACACAATTAGTGAAAATTGAGTTGTACTGGCGAAATCTATCAATTATCACTGTAGTATTCGGGAAGTGTTAAGTATTTAGTTTACTGCAAGTTACAAGGTTTAAGGTGTACAGAAGTAGTACAAATGTATTTTTAAATTTATCATAAAAAACTTTAAAGCATTGGTTTGCAATTGTTTAGCGCGACGAGATTCGTGCGAAAAAGTAGAAAAAAAAGATGTTGCAGCATCTTAATCCTGTACCACTTTTGTACACCTTGTATTGTGTAAACCACCATTAATAACCACTTCTTTAAATACTGTATCGGGAAATAATCGTCATTTTCTAAGCCTCATAATACAACTAAATGATAATACATTAATTGACATTTTCTGATAATTTTTGGTTTTTAATTATATAATTATTTCTACAAATAGCTCTTCAAACAAAAAAATCAGCTATATTTAGTATGTTTTTTTGAACATTAATTTTGAAATTATTAAAAAAAATCTAAAAAATCTATTTCATGAAAAAAATACTTGTCGTTATATTGGTTGCGTTCATCATAATACAGTTTTTTCCGATAGATAAAACGAACAAACCTGTAGATAAAGGAATGGATTTTTTGCAGATTAAAAAGACACCATCTCAAGTTTCTAAACTTATTAATAATTCTTGCTATGATTGTCATTCCGATGAAACAAAATATCCGTGGTATGCTAATATTGCTCCAGCTTCATGGTGGGTGAAAAATCATATCAACGAGGGAAGAAAGCATCTTAATTTTTCCACTTTTGCTATGTATGAACCGAAAAGGCAAATTAATAAGATGGAAGAGTGTGTAGAAATGTTGGAGAAACATGAAATGCCATTGGAGTCTTATTATCTTGGGCATCAGGATGCGAAACTTAGCGATAGCGAAAGACAAGAACTTATCCAATATTTCAAAAGAGAGATTGAAGAAACTAAACGTAAATTGCAATAAATGAGTGAGCAAAACTGGCAAGAAAAACATGTTGTTTTTTACGATGGAGATTGTGGATTCTGCAATTTTTGGGTACAATGGATTTTGGAAAAGGATAAGAAAGATGAGTTTTTATTTGCTTCGTTACAGTCAGATTTCGGGCAAAAATTTTTAAAAGAAAGGGCTTTAAATAGTATCGAATTCAATACTTTGTATCTCTGGAAACCTAATCATTACTATTTGATAAAGTCTAAAGCTGTGCTTAAAATTGCCAATTTATTAGGTGGTATTTATAAAATTTCTTTCATTGCAAACGTGTTCCCAAAGCAAATTACAGACAGTATTTATGATGTAATATCGAAAAACAGGAAGAAATTAGCCAATCAAAAATGCTTTGTACCCGACTATAATCAAAGGAAGAAGTTTATTGAGTTTTAATAATTGGTTTACATTTTGGAGTTTGATTTCTATTGAGGCTTAACTTTCTGTTAAATCATCAATAAATAAGAAAGTTTTTAAATTCTTTTTTTTATTAATCCATATATTTGCATTCTATGGAATACAATACCCAAAAAACACATCTAAATATGCCGGAATACGGCAGAATTATACAACAGCTTGTTGAACGTTGCAAAGAAGTTTCAGACCGTGAAGAGAGAAACGAAATGGCAATGGCTATAATAGATTTTATGGGGCAGAGAAACCCGCAACTTCGAGACGAAGAAAACTATAAACATAAACTTTGGGATCATCTTTTTATTCTCGCAAACTATGATATGGATGTAGATTCTCCTTATCCTTTTCCTACAAGAGAAGAGCTTGCAGAAAAACCTAAAAGGATGGAATATCCTAAACTTCAGGGAGATTTTAAGTTTTATGGCAAAAGTATTCTCCAATTAATTGAAAAAGCAATAGAATTGGAAAGTGGAGACGAGAAAGAAGCACTTATTGAAGTGATTGCCAATAACATGAAAAAGTCTTACAATGTCTATAATAAAGAGCATGTTACAGATGATGTTATTTTCCGTCACCTGAAAGAGCTTTCAAACAACAGACTCGATCTTACCGGTATCGACAGCCTGGAAAAAAGTAAAATTTATTACGCCAATAATAACAATCGGAATAATAATAAAAATAGCAACAATAAAAACCAACCTGCTAAAAGAAGATTTAATAATAACAACAATCATAAGAACAGAAGATAGTAATGAGTGGAACATTTCAAATACGTGGAGGAAAAAGACTGCAAGGCGAAATTACTCCGCAAGGAGCAAAAAATGAAGCTTTACAGATTTTATGTGCAGTTTTGTTAACTGACGAGGAAGTAAGAATTAAAAATATTCCCGATATACATGATGTAAACAGGCTTATCGAAATTTTAGGAGATTTTGGTGTAAAAGTGACTAAAAACGGTCATGGAGATTATACCTTCAAATCTGATGAGGTTAATTTCGATTATATTAAATCAACTGAATTCAAAAAAGACGGTGCGAAATTAAGAGGTTCAATTATGTTGATGGGACCAATGCTTGCACGATACGGAGAAGCGTATATGCCAACTCCGGGCGGTGATAAAATTGGTAGAAGAAGATTAGATACTCATTTTCAGGGGTTGGTAGAGTTGGGTGCAGAATTTCATTATGATGACGAAGAAGCATTTTACTCTTTAAAAGCCAAAGAACTGAACGGAAAATTTATTCTTTTGGAAGAAGCTTCTGTTACAGGTACTGCAAATATCTTAATGGCTGCAGTTTTGGCAAAAGGTAAAACAAGGATTTATAATGCAGCCTGCGAACCTTATTTACAACAGCTTTGTAAGATGTTAAACAGGATGGGAGCAAATATTTCTGGTATTGGATCTAACCTTCTCACTGTAGAAGGTGTCAACAATCTTCATGGTACAGAGCATACAATGCTTCCTGATATGGTAGAAATTGGTTCGTGGATTGGTCTTGCAGCTATGACTAAATCTGAAATCACCATAAAAAACGTCAACTGGAACCAGCTTGGTGTAATCCCAAATACGTTCAGAAAATTGGGTATTCAGCTTGAACAAAGTGGGGACGATATTTATATTCCGGCTCAGGAACACTATAAAATTCAGAAATTTATTGATGGTTCTATCCTTACCGTTTCAGATGCACCTTGGCCAGGATTTACACCAGATTTACTGTCTATTATTTTGGTAGTGGCTACACAGGCTAAAGGAAGTCTTTTGGTTCACCAGAAAATGTTCGAATCAAGATTGTTTTTTGTTGATAAACTTATTGATATGGGTGCGCAAATTATTTTGTGCGATCCGCATAGAGCTACCGTTATTGGTCTCAATCAGGAATCTCCTTTACGTGGTACTACAATGGTTTCTCCGGATATCAGAGCGGGAAATGCTCTTTTAATTGCTGCTCTTTCGGCTGAAGGGAAATCCATCATTCATAATATTGAACAAATCGACAGAGGGTACGAAAATATTGACGGCAGATTAAAAGCCATTGGTGCAGATATTGAACGAATATAAAATAATCTAGATTGAATTGATATCCTCATTTTAAAATATAACTCATTAAAAAAACGCCTCAGTCATGAAGCGTTTTTTTTAATGAGTTATTACTTAATGTAATTATTGGATTAATATAATGATTGATTTACCATTTCAGGTTTTCTCCGTGTTGAGACAAATCAAGTCCCATCTCTTCAGAATCTTCTTTTACTCTTAAGCTTATAATCCTGTCAGTAATTTTATATAAAATCAAAGAACCGAAAAACGTAAAAATAGAAACCAGAACCAAAGCCATCATGTGATGTCCAAAAACTCCAAATCCTCCATGAAGAAGGCTTGCATTCTCACCGTGAGCAAAAATAGCCGTAAGAATCATTCCCATAATCCCACCAACACCGTGACAGGCAAATACATCGAGAGTATCATCAATTTTTTTCAGTGACTTCCAATTCATCATGATATTGGAAACAATTGCAGAAACAAAACCTATAAAAATACTTTCCTGTACCGAAACAAATCCACAACCAGGAGTAATCGCCACCAAACCTACTACAGCCCCAATACAGGCTCCTAAAGCAGAAACTTTTCTTCCGTTAATTCTGTCAAAAAAAATCCACGTCATCATTGCGGAGGCCGATGCAATAGTTGTTGTTCCGAATGCAATAGCAGCCGTTGCATTTGCACTTAAAGCAGATCCCGCATTGAACCCAAACCATCCAAACCAAAGCATCCCCGTTCCAAGAATCACGTACGGAATATTGGATGGCTCATGATGAGGATTTTTTCTTCTGCCCAAGACAATAGCTCCGGCTAATGCAGCAAACCCCGCACTCATATGAACTACTGTTCCTCCTGCAAAATCTTTAATACCGAAAAATTTATTTAAAAGCCCATCCGGATGCCAAACCATATGACATAACGGAGTATAAATAAACAGACTGAAAAGTACCATAAAAACCAAATAAGAAATAAATCTTACCCTTTCGGCAAAAGAACCGGTAATTAAAGCCGGGGTAATTACGGCAAATTTCATCTGGAAAAGTGCAAAAAGAATGAAAGGTATGGTAGATGCCATCGCTTTATGCGGATAAATACTTACATGGTTAAAGAATGGATACGTAAAAGGATTTCCTATAATCCCATAATGTACACCATTGATAGTGAATCCGATAGACTCTCCGAAGGATAGAGAAAAACCGATAACAATCCACAAAATAGAAATTACTCCCAAAGCAATAAAGCTTTGCAACATGGTAGAAATCACATTTTTTTTACCTACCATTCCGCCGTAGAAGAATGACAAACCCGGAGTCATGAGAAGAACCAAACCTGCAGCTGCCAAAATCCAGGCAACATCTGAGCCTACAATTTCTTTTTCGCTTAAAAAATTACCTGTATTGGGAAGATCAACATCCGGCCTGAAAAATAATCCACCGATGGCAACAATGCAAATAATTACAAATGAAATTTTCCATTTCAAACCAACTTTCATAAAATTTATTTTTAACCCCCTCAAAATTATAAATAAATTTTATAAAAACACATATTTTAAATAAACAACCCTTAAAAAAATACACTATATCAAATTATTTACATCTTAATTGAATAGTTTATTTAAAATTAGCGAAACCTCTTTAGATTTTGTTGCCGGAAACAAATGCGTTCCGCCCTTAATAATATAATCTGGTTTAGAATTTTTAATAGGAAAAACAATGTCGCGATCTCCCAAAATCTGAATTACATTGGGAATTTCTTCAAACTTCCATTCTGAAATTTTTTCTACAGACCATTTAAGATAATAGGGATCCCGAACCTGAAAATACTCCAGTAATTTAGGGTTTTTAGGATCTACCATTTTTCTTAACCTTGTATAAAGTAGAGATGTTTTTTCTCCAAAAAAATTGGTGGGAAGAAATTTGGGTATTTTGGTTATTTCTCCCATTTTAATGAGCTTCGATTTTTCTTTATCAGATTTTATACTTCCCAAAATAATCACTTTTTCAGCGGGTTTTAATCTGTTGATTTCCTGCACTATAATTCCACCGAAAGAGTATCCTAGCAAATAAAATGGTTCGGCATGATTAATTTTTTCTGCCATTCTACCGACATACGAAGAAAATGACTCATCTGCTTCGGGAATTAGCCAATCTATAAAAGCCACTTCGTGCTGTTTAGGAAACTGAAGCCTTTCTAATACTTTAAAATCTGCACCGAGACCACTTATTACGTAAATTTTCATCAGTATAAACTGTTTTTTCGTTAAGCTAAAATAAAAAAAGGACCGCTTAATTGAAAGCAGTCCTGATTAATTTATGAAAGTTTAACCCTATCTAGGTCTTTCGTTATCTACTTTTTCTGTAGAAAGTTTAAATTGAATTTCCATCTCGTCTTTAATGAAATAATCTTTCATTGAACTTTGATAGAAAACTTTAAAATCTCTTCTGTTTAAAGAGAATTTAGAAGATTCAATCTCTACTGTAAACTGCGTGATATGTGCATTAGCCGGGAAAGAGATAGTCTTTCTCACCCCTTTAATAGTGATATCTCCAACAATTGTAGAATTATACTCTTCGTTTGCCAAAGGAATAATTCTTTTTAAATGAAATGTTGCTGTAGGAAACTTTTTAACATCGAAAAAAGTTGGTCCTTTAAGATCATTGGTAAGCTTCACTTGGTCATCCCCCGATAAATCTGCCACCATTAAACTTCTCATGTCTATTACAAACTCACCATCTACCAAAACTGTCTTGTCGAAATTAAATTTACCGCTTTTCAGTTTTATGGTTCCGTAATGGGATGTCGCTTTTGTTTTTACCACCTTGTGTCCCCACCATTTTATCTCAGAAGTAACGACCTTAGAAACTTTATCTCCTTTCTTTTGGGCAAAAACCGATGACATGCATGCACACATCAAAACAAACAATAGTAATCTTTTCATTCTTTTTTATTTACAATTCAACAAAAATAAAAAAAAGTGTAGAACTTCTACACTTTTAACAATCTTTTTTTAAATAAATTATTTTGCCGTAAGCTTTACCGTCATATCTACTTCATCTTTCACAAAAACATCTTTCATGGACGATTTGTACGCTACATCAAATTTTTGTCTGTCGAAAGAAAATTTAGCGGAAGTAAGAGACACTGCACCGTCTTTCACAATTATATTGGCAGGGAAAGAAACAGAACTTGTTTTCCCTTTTACCGTAAGATCTCCCGTAACGGTTTTGTTGTAAGATTTATTATTATTCTTTTTTACAGAAGTAATTTTGAAATTGGCTGTAGGGTATTTTTCAACTTCAAAAAAATCTCCGTCTTTTAAATGTCCGTTTAGTTTACCTTGCATTTCGCCGGAAACATCGGTTGCATTAATCGAAGTCATATCCAACACAAAAGATCCGCCAACAACTTCGTTGCCTTTTACAACAACATTTCCAGATTTTACATTAATGGTTCCGTCATGAGAACTCGCTGCAGATTTAGCTACTTTATATCCCCACCAGTGCACATCGGAGCTTACTACTTTTTTTGTCTGTCCGAAAGCCAATCCGCTTGCCAATACTGCCAATAACAATAATTTTTTCATTTTTTTAAATAATTTTGAAGCTGCAAATATAATCATCTTTGCTTGGCAATTTTATTGATCTATATCAATTAAACAGAATTATCTTCTTTGTTTATAATACCTCAGCTAAATAATTAATCAGGTTATAAAAAATGAGCTACCGAAAAATCGGTAACTCATTGTATTTTGTAAATAAAAAATTTTATTTATTCTTCAGTTCTTCTTTAATTTTATTTTCGATTTCTTCTGCAAGTTCAGGGTTATCTTTAAGAACATCTTTTACAGAATCTCTACCTTGTCCCAATTTAGAATCTTCATAGCTAAACCAAGAACCACTTTTCTTAACAACTCCTAAATCTACAGCGGTATCTAGAATTTCTCCAACTTTAGAAACCCCTTCGCCGTACATAATATCAAATTCAGCTTGTTTAAATGGCGGAGCCACTTTATTTTTAACAATTTTCACCTTTACGCGGCTTCCGATAGCCTCATCACCATTTTTAATTGGTGCACTGGCTTTTCTGATATCTACTCTTACTGAAGCGTAGAATTTCAAAGCATTTCCACCGGTAGTAGTTTCCGGATTTCCGAACATTACCCCGATTTTTTCTCTTAACTGGTTAATGAAAATCACCGTACATTTGGTTCTAGAAATTGTTGCTGTTAATTTTCTTAATGCCTGAGACATCAATCTTGCATGAAGCCCCATCTTAGAATCTCCCATTTCCCCTTCAATTTCAGCTTTAGGAGTTAATGCTGCAACAGAGTCGATTACCACAATATCAATAGCTCCGGAACGGATTAAATTATCTGCAATCTCCAAAGCCTGTTCTCCGTTATCTGGCTGAGAAATAATAAGATTTTCCAGATCGATACCCAATTTTGAAGCATAAGATCTGTCGAATGCATGTTCAGCATCAATAAAAGCGGCAATACCACCAGCTTTTTGAGCTTCAGCAATAGCGTGAAGCGTTAAGGTTGTTTTACCTGAAGATTCAGGACCGTAGATTTCAATAATTCTTCCTCTTGGATAACCTCCTACACCTAAAGCAATGTCTAATCCTAAAGAACCTGAAGGTATTACCTCTATAGTATTATCTACAGAATCGTCTCCTAAAGTCATCACAGTACCTTTTCCGTATGTTTTATCTAATTTATCCAGCACCAGTGCAAGTGCTTTTTTCTTATCTTCTATGTTACTCATTCCGATTAAATATAATTTATCAAAATTACGCAATTTTAATTTGAAAAGCTAATTTTATTTGAGTCTGAAAATCATTAAAAACGTTAAAAAATCATTTAATGAAAATTTGAATGCTGAGATATTTTAAGGTAATCTTCCAACACTTTCATCTGATCTTTATTTCCTTTTTCGATTCGTGCTTTTCGGCTTACGAGATTGTTATAAATAAAATTCAAGAATTTTTTAGTTACTGGAAAACCGCTTTTAAAGGGAACATCTGGAATTTTCAATCGTTCGCATACTTCTTCACCAAGCAAAAACCATGTACAGCAAATGTGAAGATAACGGAGATTTTTACGCTGAAAATTATATTTAAGGATAGGATTTTCCAAAGATTCATTTAAAAGTGAATGCGCAAGTAAAACGGAATCCTCATCGGATGACGGCTGAACTGAAGTCCACAAATAAAAATATTCTGTTGCCTGTTTTTTATCATCCGGCAGAAGCTGTTCCGGAATTCCCAAAAGATATCCTACATACTTCCAAAGATGGAAAAGCCCCTTTTCTTCTTCTAATGCAATGGTATTTCCCAATTTTTTAAGACTGTGCATAAAAACCAAGCTAAAACCGATATAAGTTGCCATCATATCCCAAGAATTAATGGGTTCTCCCCATTTTTCGGTATCCCAGGCTTTATAATGTTTCTTTATAGAAAGCCTTGCGTAAGAATGGATAAGTCTTGTTTTAATGGCAAATTCATACCCTTTTTTATGAATTTCCAAGGCGTTGTAGCGAGTAACATTCACCCAAAAATCTAAAGTTTCCGAAAGCCTTTTTACAGCTCCTTTCTTTAAAGCTTCAGTGGCGATGAGAGGCTTGTTCAGATAGGCGTAATCGTATCCTCCGATAAGGCAATAATCTCTGAGGGAAATAAGAGAATCGAGATTGCTTCTCATGCAAAGCTCCGCTCCTTTATTAATTAACTGATAATCTAACCAATCGGGTATTTTCTGAGTTTGAAGAAAAAGTGCCTTAACACTTTCGGGAACATCATCATCAACTAAAACTCCTTTTCGGATATACTGTTCTATTTCTTCGGATGCTTTCTTAAAACTTCTTGTGAAATAAATATCTTTTACAACCTCATCTCCCGCTGAATCTGTATGATAATAGAATTGAGAAAACTTTTCAAAATCGTTGAAATTTACCTGAGCTCCCGAAAAGTCGATAAGTTGTTTTCCGTTTCCTTTTTCCCAGAAATTCCGAAAATGGGAAGCGTTTTTAAAGCGTGGCTGTAATTGGATTTCTTTCATTCTGCTCATAAAATTACATTTTTTTTGAAGAAATTTCAAAAAAAACGAACGCTTATCATTTCTAGAATACCTCGGAAGTATCCTGCTATTTTTTTCTAAATAAAAAAAGTTAATTCATCAATTTTCCGAACCACAAATACACATCTTCACCACTTGGAATGTTTAATTTCTTACGAATATTAGATTTTTTCGTCTGTACCGTTCTTATAGATGTATTGGTAAACTGAGCAATATCTTTAGTGGAAAAATTTAAAAACAAATACGCATAAAAACGCAATTCTGTAATATTGGTTTTAGGATCAATATCCAATATTTTAGGCATAAAATTAGGGTATAGCTCCTGAAAGAGAGTTAAAAATTCAGGACTGTTTGCTCTTGCCAATTCATTCAGTTGTATAAATTTTTCATTAGAAAACTCAACTGTTTTGGGTTCTATATTATTTTGAAATATTTTATTTTCTGTTGACAGCTCTTCCTCATTATTTTCTACTGTCTTACTATTATAGCGAGATTTCTTTTTCTTTTTTAAATATAAAAAAACCAAGATACCTGCTGAAACACTTAAAACAACGGCTGAAACTACGTATTTCAGAACTTCATTCTTATCTTTTTTTATTTCATCATTCAGAGCCCAATTTAAAGCAAAATCTTTGGCATTACGATCTCTTTCTTTAATTTTTTCTTTAATCTCTTCTACCTTTTTTGTGTATATTTCTATACTATCTTTCTTTTGGGTTAAAATAGAAAGATTCAGAATTTTTTGGCTTAATTCTAAATCGGAGCTAAGTGTTATTACATTAACTTCTTCATAATATTTTTTTGCGTTAAATATATCGTCCCATGCTTGATTATAATTTTTATAATTAACCTCTGTATCCGAAAGATTATTATAGATGTTTAAAAGCATCGAATGTGAATTTACATTCTTTAGATTTTTTCTGGTTAAGTTCAAATAATGATTTGCCTGTCCAAATTTCTTTAGGTTAGAATACGCCAAAGCATAAAAAGAATCAAGATAATATCTGTAATCTGGATCTTTATAATATACACTTTGCGGAGTAGCCCTTATATAATTACCCTCGGCCTCTTTTATATAATATAGATATTGGCGATAATTTTTTAGTTCACCATAATTGTATGCAATATCTGTGTTAAATTGAAATGCAAAATCATCTTTGTGGGTAAGTTTAGAAATTCCTTCTTTAAGATAATCGATAGACCTTTCGTGAAAGCCTAAATCTAGAAAAACTCCTCCTAATTGCCAATAAAAACTATTAATATTGTTGTCATTTTCAGGTTTCTTTACTAAAAATTTAGAATCGAGCTCTCCAAAAGACTTTAGTAACTTCTCATTATCTCCACGAAAATTATAGATATAATTTTTCAGAAAATAACTATTTAAAATCCCTCTTGAATAATTTATTTTCTTGGATTCTTCGTTTACAACATTTAACTGATGAATGTATTTGTCATTATAAATATCCTCTACTGCCTGCATGGCGATAAGGTTTATTTTTTCATCAATCTTCCTTGTTAAAGCTGATGATGGTTCTCCTGCAAATAAAAATACAGAACAAAAAACCAGAATTAACAAGAAATTATTTTTAATGAAATTTCCCAAGAGTATGAATTTATTTTTCACAAAAATAAACATTTATTGTTGTTTAGTTTTCACAAACAAAAATAATTTTTGCAAGAGCTAGAATAAAGAATTATCCTATACATAGTATAATTACTTACCTTCCCAGCTTTAATAAAAATATATATTTCCAACATACGTATTAGATACGTAATGCATCTGTATTATAGCGTTAAAAGGTACATTTTCATTTTTTTAGTATTATTAAAAAAAATAGTTTTGAATTTAAAATGAGATCGAAAATATAATATTTGATTTTAAAAAATGAAATTTGAAAGCATTCTTTTTTTAAAGTAGTATTATTATAATTTTCTTTTTTTATCATTTTCATAATTTCAAATTAATGAAATTAAAAAAAAATTATAGAATAACTTAAAACAAAAAATGAAAATAAAACTAGTAATATTATTATTGATTTCGGTTTCAATAAATGCACTTTGCCAAGTAGGGATTAATACTAATCAGCCTACTCAGATTTTACATGTAGATGGTAAAGGTAACAATTCGTCATCCGGAATAAATTTAAACACTGATGATGTAGTTGTTACGCAAAATGGTGCTTTAGGTGTAAAAATGGCAACTGTACCTTCAAGTGCTGCTTTATCTGTAAATGGAGTCGGAACAGGCACGAATACAAATCAAGGTTTTTTGCCCTCTAGAATGAGTACCAAGCAACGCGATGCAATTTCTCTTCCCGCAACAGGTTTGTTTATTTATAATTTAGATACCAAAGCATTAGAAGTAAACAATGGTACCCCACAATTTCCCAATTGGAGTGCTATTGGTCTGCAAGGACCGGAAGGTACTTTTGTAGTTTCTAAATACTCTTATACTTTAGCTGGTGATGCTAACAACGGCGAAGTTGCTCTAGGGTCAATTAAAGTTCGCCATAACGGTGCAGATCCTATATATAATTATTCAGATTGGAATCCTTGGCCAATCGATGCAAAGTATGGTAAAATTTTAATAGCTTCTAACACAGGCAAACCTTTAAAAGTAAGCATAGGAGGATACCAAAGTTTTATTACGGATTTTCGTATGATGCCGGATCAATTTCCCCAAAATAATAATTTTGATGGAGTAAATTTTAGAAGATATTTCTATTCAGGAAATCTTGATCCCAGCACTTTCTTAGAACTTTCGGGTTCAGACGTAAATGTAGACATGTTACAACTTAATCCTTATCGTGGGGATGTTATTACATATCATGTAACTACCATTGATGGGGAGAACTACCGCATTACCGCCGCAGAGCTTATGAATCCAGGTATGGTAAGAGCTACATCAATTTCTCCTCCTGGTAGTCCGATTCCATACAACGGTGAACCGAGATGGACAAACAGAGGAGGAATAAAATATTTTATTGTTGTAGAGAAATTAAGATAAATAAAAATACACATAGAGAAATAAATAATGACACAATTAATATACAGTATTATCTCACTAGTTTTCGGGAGTTTTTTGATGGCACAGGGAGTAGGTATTAATACTAATAAGCCTGCAACAAATACCCAATTGCATGTTGATGGTCTAAAAGACAATGGTACAGCCACAGTTGGAAGCATAAGCGCTACAGAAGCTTCAAATGATTTTGTTATTACCAATACAGGTCAGATAGGCGTGAAAAATATAGCACCCGATGCATCATCTTACTTGGATATACAAGCAAACAACAAGGGATTTATGCCTCCTTCATTAACCACGACAGAGAGAGGTAATATTAGTCAGCCAGAAACCGGTCTAATGATTTACAACAGTACGGAATCTTGCATACAGGTGAATGTGGGAACTAAATCATCACCATCATGGCAGTGCGTGACTCAGGTTCCGGACAACCAGAAAATGATTTATAACCTACCTTCATATTCCACCAACAGCACCAATATTGTAAATGGATCACAAAGTCCGAGAGGTAGCTTGAAATTCGATATCAAAGATGCTTCTGGAACACTTTTAACGAATTTAATTATAGGTCATAATGGTGCTGATAATGAAGGAGATCTAACTGTAAGAACAGATAATTCTTATATTCTAAATCATGTTCTTATTCATGGTTGGCAAAATGCTACGAGTAATAACAAAGAAGGTGGAGGAGTTTATGCTTATATAGATGGCCAAGGCCCTGCGTATATAGAAACACAAACCTATGCAAACCAAACTTATTACAGAACTCCAGCAACAATGTACCGAGGTGGTGCAAGTGGTGGTGAATTTATTAATTATACCATCATTGTGCCACAAACAGGACACGCATTCAGGATATTTTTAACTTTATTATCCAATAGTAAAACCAATTACTTACCCAATCAAGGTGCAGGTCGTTACCTAATAGTAGCAGAACGTTTTAATTAAATTCTACTTCAAATAATGAAAAGATATTATACATTACTTAGTTTGGTTTTATTTAATTTTTCTTTAATTGCTCAAGTGGGCATTAATACAGATAAACCAGCTTCCGGTACTATTTTACACGTCGATGCAGGAAAAGACAATAACTCGACAACACTTACCCAAGTGCAAAAAGATGCAAATGATGTAGTAGTAACAACATCGGGCTCTATAGGAATAGGGACAACTTCTCCAGATGCTTCTGCTGCATTTGAAATAAAAAGTACAGAAAGAGGAATTTTAATACCTAGGATGCTTACAGCAGAACGTAATGGAATTACAAATCCAATTTCAGGACTTACCATTTATAATAAAGAACAAAAATGCTTCCAAACGTATGTTTCCTCACGCAGCCCAACTTGGCAATGTAACAATGCAACAATAAATGGGAGAACTCCAAATATCTCTGTAAGTTCGTTTACATTTAATAACCCTACTGGCGCAGGACAAAGTGAGGTATGCGTAGGAACAATATGTGTAAGACATACAGGAGCTCCAACAGGAGCTTATCTAGAAATAAAATCTAATTATGTAAACCCTTCTACTAATGTTCTATCAAATGTTCCATTCTCATCTGTAGCTATCTATAAACTCTATAAGGATTCTGGAGGTAATCCACAGATGGATATTGATAATTCCGGCTGGTTTACACCCGATAGAAAACAGCTAGCATATGCTTCGCAAGGAACAGATAGACCATTAGTTACTTTTTTAACAAGATATCCTGTTTCTTCCGATGTTAATGATACCGAAAGAAGAAAATTAATTTTCAGTAACGGGGGTGTAGATGTAAATGATATTGCTATTTATCAAATAAACGATGGAACTACGGGATCTAATTATCGTATTACCTTTACAATGGTTCAGGTAAGTCCTTCAGGAAGTGCAAGTACTTCGGGTAATTCTAAATACTTAATAAATGTAGAAAGAATGAGCGATGGTCATTTTGATGGAGGATACTCTGTAGATTCTTCAATGATAATGACACAAGTACCCTAAGTTCTTTAAAAATAAGTAAAAACACTTTATATATACCGATTATCTGCATTATGCTTATAATATAGAATATTATTTGTAATCTTCAAATATAAGCAAATGCGGATAATCATCTTTTCTATAATTCTTTAATGAGTTTCTAAAAAATAATGTTATGAGTTTTTTTAAAGACATCTATATTGGTAATATGCTTAGAAATGCTTTATCCGAAAGTGAAATCGAGATGTCTCGAATTTGTAATTTCTTGAATTGCTCAGAAGAAGAAGTTGAAGAAATGCTCAATTCTAAAAGTTTGGATACAGAAATTCTCTTAAGATGGAGTAAACTTTTAGAATATGATTTTTTCAGAATATATTCTCAACACCTTATATTTCATTCTCCTACCGGATCTAAAGGAAAACCTAATAAAACTACATTACCCAGTTTCAGGAAAAATATTTATACCAAAGAAATGATAGATTTTATCATTGAAAAAATTACCAAAGGGGAGAAAACAAAACACCAGATAATAGAAGAATATAGAATTCCAAAAACTACTCTTTATAAATGGCTAAGTAAGTTTTCTAAAGATGAAGTCTAAATTAGAATTATGAAGTTAATACAGTAGCAATCCAAAATACATTATATAAATCGCAAAATCATGAATAATTTAAGTACTCCTAATTATAAAAAAATTTATACTGATATTATTAACGAAAAGTTTCCTTCCAAAAAAGAACTTTGTCAAAATATTTTGAATAAGGAAGCACTTACATTTTTAGACATTATTAATCTCAATAAAAAATTGTTTAATAATTTAAGTAAAGAAATAAAACAGGAAAACCAAAAGTATAGATCTTATAATAAAGAAACAATATTGCAAATTTTAGAATATCAGGTTAAAAATAGATTAAATAATACTCAACTGGCGATACATTTCAATCTTAGTAGAAATACTGTCGCAAAATGGAAAAAGATTTACTTAAAATTTGTTTAGCTTATTTCATCAATAATAGCAGATTAAATTCAATCTCCTATTTACAGCAGTATTTATATTGCTGTTTTTTTTTTACAAATAATACCCTACTAATTTGGTAGACTAAATATTTTTTATATTTTTGCTAAGAATTAATGATTAAAACGTAATTGAAGTGTAACTAAAATCTCCATCATGATTATTCCTAATCTTCTACAGAAAGACATTGCTGCAAGTGATACCAGAAAAGACCTTATTTTGGAAATAGAACTTAACGGGAAGTTGAAATTCGACCAAATTCTATATTGCATAGATCAAAACATGGGTATTTGCTATAGTCTGCTGAATGCCGATGTAGAATTTGTGGATGGTAATAATTTTGGATCATTTCAATTACGTATTAATGCAAACAGTGAAGAATTTCAAAAAGTTGAGTTCTTTCTCAATGAAAATAAACTTCTCAACACTACTGTAGAGTATAATTGCAGAAGATATTTATAAATGTAAGTCCATATAGTTTGATTTGATAAGCGTTCCAAATATTTTTTTGGACGCTTTTTTTCTTAAAATGATTTTAAAAAAAATTAATTTAATAACTGATTCTATGTTCTAAAAAATTAATTTTTAATTTAGTATTAGGGATTAATTGAGCAATGTTTTATAACTAATTTTTAGTGCGAAATACTTGTTAATTATTTTGAATTATGGATGTCTAAATTTTAACATCATTTTTGAATGTTTTTTTTCAGATTTCGTAAAATTTGATTTAAATTTGAACTATGCGTGGAATACTCATCTACATCCGTAAAATTCTCAAAAAATCTTTTGACAATATCCGAAACGAACAGCTGAAAAATAATCTTCTTCAGGCAATTCCTTTTTGGATAGGTTCGATAATTACAGGTTTTTTTGCAGTAATGTATGCGAAGATATTTGCTTGGGGAGAAAATCTCTTACATTTTATATTGAATTGGAATGATTGGATGATTTTTATTATTGCACCTATAGGTTTTGTTCTGTCTTGGTGGTTGGTAAAAGAATTTGCTCCGAATGCTAAAGGGAGCGGTATTCCGCAGGTGATGGCGGCTGTGGAATTGGCAAATCCCAAAGAACACCGTAAAATTCCTAACCTTCTGAGTCTGAAAATTATTATTTTCAAAATTATTTCTTCGGTAGTTTTGGTCATTGGAGGTGGAGCAGTCGGAAGAGAAGGTCCTACTATACAGATTGCAGGATCTATATTCAGAAAGGTGAATGAATATCTTCCCGAATGGTGGCCCAAGATTTCCAAGAAAAATATGATTATGACCGGAGCTGCGGCGGGATTGGCTGCGGCATTCAACACTCCTTTAGGCGGAATTGTTTTTGCGGTGGAAGAACTTTCGAAAACACATATCAATTATTTTAAAACAGCGCTTTTTACGGCTGTAATTATTGCAGGTTTAACTGCACAAACTTTGGCAGGTTCTTACCTTTATTTAGGATATCCTAAAACTGGCGATGTTTCTCTAATGGTGATGTTTCCTATTATTTTAGTTGCGGGAATTTCGGGGATTTTGGCAAGCCAACTTTCCGTAAGTATGCTGAAAATTAACCGTTGGAAGAAAAATAAACTCAAAACCAATAAAGCAAATGTGATTTTTTTGGTGGTTTGTGCATTAATTATTGCGTGTATCTCTTTTTTTATCAGTCAGGAAATTCTTGGATCCGGTAAAGAAATTATGGAGCGTATTCTCTTTACAGAAAACAAACATGAAGCTTGGTATGTTCCATTATTAAGAATGTTGGGATCGGCACTTTCCTTTACTTCTGGTGGAGCGGGAGGGATTTTTGCTCCGGCTTTAACGGCTGGTGCAAGTATAGGATCTGTTATTTCGGGAGTTATACATTTATCTCCTAATGAAACCAATGTGGTGGTACTTGCCGGAATGGTTGCTTTTCTTACAGGAATTACCAGAGCTCCGTTTACATCAGCTATAATTGTTTTGGAAATGACAGACAGGCATTCTCTCATTTTTCATCTGATGCTTGCCGGAATGATTTCTTCCATAGCATCAATATTAGTAAGCAGACATTCTCTTTATGATGTTCTGAAACATACTTTTCTTGCAGAACTGAGAAGCGAAGATAAATCTTAAAACTCGAATTCTATTCCGCCTAAATAAGATAAAGAGAAATCGTCATTTTCTACAGATTTTGGCTGCGGAATTTGTCCGTGGCTTACAAAAATTAAAGAATTAACCTCAAATTTAAGGTTCATTTCGTTCATTCTATTTACTAAAACAGGTAACCACTGTTCGGCAAAAGAATATTCGGCAAAATGTTGTATGCCTTCTTCAAAACCATATTCCAGTAAATCTTGGTCGAACCATACAGTATCCTGAGATTCAGCAAATTTAGAAATATAGCTGTCATCAGATTCTTCGTTAGTGTAATAATTTTCGTCTTCTTCTACGAAGTTGTAAAAATCTTCTTCAGTCTGGAAATTTCCTACCCAAAAGTCTAAAATCTGCTTATTCATAATGTTATTTAAGCATCAAAGGTAATATTTGTTGGGAGAAATACGAAATCATTATTTAACATAATTTCTTATATTTGATCTAATCATAATGGTAAACTTAGCTTAGTTAATATTAAAATTAAATCCTTTAAAATAAAAATTTATATGAATTTCCATCATGTTTCAGAAACGGAAAATAAATAAACATGATGAAATCACATTTAAATTTAAAATAAAAAATATGAAAAATGTAAATATTGCAGTTCTTGCACTTTCAGGAATTGTATTTTTAAATTCTTGTGGCGCATCCAAAAATACAGCCACTAATCAATCTAAAGAACCACAGCCTGAAGCTGTGACAGAAACCCCGAAAAAAGAGATGCCGGAAGAAGGTCTGAATCTTTCTTATATGGATAAAAGTGTTCGTCCGCAAGACGATTTTTTTAATTATGTAAACGGTAATTGGATTAAAACCACGCAAATTCCGTCAGATAAAGCCAGTTGGGGATCTTTTAATGCATTAAGAGAAAATGTAGATGATGCTTCTTTATCGATTCTGAATAAAATTTTATCAGAAAAATATGCCGATGGTTCAGAAGGTCAGAAAATTCAGAATCTGTATGCTTCTTTTATGGATATAAGCAAGAGAAATGCTGAGGGAATTACCCCTATTAAATCTGATTTAGCCAAAATTGATGCAATTAAAAATGTAAATGATCTTCAGAAATATCTTTTGGAAGCTACAAAACTGGGCGATAATTCTTTTTATGGATGGAGAGTGGGTGCAGACCTGAAAAATTCTAAAATGAATGCTGTTTACCTTGGAGGTCCGGATTTGGGATTGGGAAGAGATTATTACCAAAAAGTAAATGATGCCAATACTAAAACTTTGGCAGAATATCAGAATTATGTGTCAAAATTATTTGGAGTTTTAGGATATAAAAATGCTAATCAGGCTGCAAAAAATGTAGTAGATTTTGAAAAGCAGCTTGCCAATTATCTCTTAACTTTAGAGCAAAACAGAGATGCCAATTTAAGATACAATCCTAAAAATCTTTCTGAACTTTCAGGGTTGGTTAAAAATGTAAATCTGGCAAAATATCTTTCTGATGCAGGAGTGAAAACCGATAGGGTAATTATTGGAGAGTTAAAGTATTATCAGAATATGGATCAGTTTATCAATCAGAAAAATCTTCCTTTACTGAAAGATTACCTAAAATACCATATTATTAACGGAAATGCAAGTAATCTTGGTGATAATCTGGATACTATACGATTCGATTTTTATTCAAAATATCTTCAGGGACAAAAAGAGCAACGCTCTATGGATAAAAGAGGTTTAGCTCTTGTGAACGGCGTTTTGGGAGAAGCATTCGGGAAACTTTATGTTGATGAATATTTCAGCCCGGAATCTAAAAAACAGATGGAAATGTATATTGATTATATTTTGAAATCATTCAAAAATCACATCAATAACATGGATTGGATGTCGCCGGAAACTAAAGTGAAAGCACAAGAAAAACTGTCTAAATTTTCGGTGAAAATTGCCTATCCTGATCAGTGGAAAGATTATTCTAAACTGAAAGTAGAATCTCCTTCGCAAGGTGCAACTTTGTATTCTAATCTGCAAAATGTTTCAGCTTGGCAATACCAGAAAAGTTTGGAAAAAGTAGGTAAACCGGTAGATAAAACAGAGTGGGGAATGTCTCCTCAAACTGTTAATGCTTATTACAGTGGTTCTAATAATGAAATTGTTTTCCCAGCGGCTATTCTCCAGCCTCCGTTTTATAATCCTAAAGCTGATGCAGCGGTAAATTTTGGTGGAATTGGAGCTGTAATCGGGCACGAAATTTCTCATGGTTTTGATGATAGTGGCTCCAGATTCGATGGTGATGGAAACTTGAATAATTGGTGGACAGAGCAAGACAGAAAAAACTTTGATGCAAAAGTAAGTCAGTTGGCGGCACAATATAACGCTTACGAACCTGTAAAAGGGAGTTTTGTAAATGGTAAATTTACAAGTGGCGAAAATATTGGAGATTTGGGTGGAGTAGCGGTTGCTTACGATGCGCTTCAGATGTATCTTAAAGATCACGGAAATCCGGGATTAATAAGTGGTTACAACCAGGATCAAAGATTTTTTATGAGTTGGGCAACAGTTTGGAGAACCAAATCTACAGAACAGTATATGATGAATCAGGTAAAAACAGATCCGCACTCTCCGGGATATTTCAGAGCGTTTGGACCGTTAGTGAATCAGGATTCTTTTATGAAAGCTTTTGATATTAAACCAGGAGACAAATTGTATAAAGCTCCGGAAGAAAGAATAAAAATCTGGTAATTTTAATAAAAAATGAAGCTGTCTTGTAAAAAGGACAGCTTTTTTATTTTTTTTCTATTCTTAAAAAGAAATAACAATATCTATCTTTGCACCCTACAATTTTATTCTCATAACACTTGAAAAATAACCACGATTTGCTCCATATAGGTACAAAACTGCTCAACTGGTATTATCAAAATGCGCGAGATCTTCCTTTTAGAAAGACCAAAGATCCGTACAAGATTTGGATTTGTGAGATTGTTTTTCAGCAAACAAGAATTTTACAGGGGCTTAATCATTACAATAGATTTGTAGAAAGATTTCCAGATGTAAAAACATTGGCAGAAGCTTCAGAAGATGAGGTTTTACTGTATTGGAAAGGTTTGGGATATTATTCCAGAGCAATTAATATTCATAAAGCGGCAAAACAGATTATATCAGATTACAATGGCATTTTTCCATCTCAGTACGAAGAAATTCTGAAACTTAAAGGTATTGGAAAATATACTGCTGCTGCAGTTTCTAGTATTTGTTTTAAAGGAAAAATGCCAGCTGTTGATGGTAATTTTTACAGAGTTTTGAGTCGTATTTTTGCAGACGATTTTGATGTTTCGTCCTCTCGGGCATTTGCATATTTTTCGGAATTATCTTATAGGATCATGCCAAATAATGTTGGAGATTTTAATCAGGCAATGATGGATTTGGGTTCGGAAATCTGTAAGCCAAGAAATCCGTTGTGCGGAGATTGTCCGCTTAATGAGGATTGTATCGCATTTTCTTTACAGAAAACTTCCCAATTTCCGGTAAAAACAAAAAAAATAAAAAGCGAAAATCTGAATTTGCAATACTTTTTTGTGCATCGGGAAGAACAGTTTTTAATTCAGCAAAGAAAAGATGATTTTATCTGGAAAAAATTATTTGAATTTCCAACTGCCATTCCAGAAGTTTTACAGCAGTTCAGCAAAGGATGTAAAACTTTTCAGCATAAGCTTACCCATAAAAATTTAAGTATAGATATCTATGATGTTGAGGTAACATCCAACGAAATTTGGGATCATTTTGTTTCGGAACATGATTATTTAGTGACAGATTTAGAATCTTCCGTAAACAGATCATTTCCTAAACCTTTAGAAAACTATATTCAAAATCTGCTGAAAGACTGAAATTTGAAGTGTAAGTTAGACGAAATCAAATCTAATTTGTATTTTTGCCAAATGATAAAAAAAATCATTTTTCTTTTTGTTTCAATGCTTATTATTTCCTGCGGTAAGGAAGCATCGCCAAAGCCTTATGGTGAGCTTAGACTAGAATATCCGGCTCCGAAATATAAAAAGTTCGATCCCAACTGCAATTATTCTTTCGAAATTTCAGATTTTGCTAAGATTTATGATGCTAAAAAACCTTGTTGGTATTATCTGAATTATCCCAAAATGAAAGCAAAGATTTTTCTTACCTATTATCCTATAAATAATGACTTTGCCCAACAAATTCAGGAAACAGAAAAAATGGTTTATAAACATACCATTAAGGCAAGTTCAATAGATACCAAGTCTTTCGAATATCCGGATAGAAAAGTGTACGGCAATTTTTATGAACTGAAAGGTCAGGCTGCATCCAATTTACAGTTTTATGCTACAGACAGCACAAAACATTTTGTAACAGGATATTTATATTTCAACTCCAGACCAAAACCAGACTCTCTTGCTCCGGCAATAGATTACATCAAAAGAGATGTTATTCATCTTCTGGATACATTCGAATGGAAAAAATAAAATGAATTAAGATTAAGAAATCGCATGACGAGAAATAAAAATGCGGTGGATGATTACCTTTAAATAATATATAAAATACATATGAAACTATTAGTCGTAGGAAGCGTGGCATTTGATGCAATTGAGACGCCGTTTGGTAAGACAGATAAAATTTTAGGAGGAGCAGCAACTTATATAGGTATTACATCTTCTATTTTAGGAGTAAATTCTGGGATTGTTTCTGTAGTGGGAGGCGATTTTCCACAAGAGCACCTGGATATGTTCAACAAAAGAAACGTAAATATTGAAGGTATTGAAATCGTAAAAGATGGTAAAACCTTTTTTTGGGCAGGAAAATATCATAATGATCTCAATACCAGAGATACTTTGGCAACAGAAGTGAATGTTTTGGAAAATTTTGATCCAAAAATCCCAAATTCTATGCAGGATGCAGAGATTTTGTTGTTGGGAAATCTTCATCCCGGAGTACAGCTTTCTGTTCTTGAGAAAATGAACGCCCGTCCTAAACTTGTAATTCTTGATACCATGAATTTCTGGATGGATTCTGCGATGGATATCTTGGAGCAGATGATTGCAAAAACAGATGTAATCAGCATCAACGATGAAGAAGCAAGACAGCTTTCCGGAGAATATTCTTTGGTTAAAGCAGCTAAGAATATTCATGAAATGGGGCCTAAATTTGTCATCATTAAAAAAGGTGAGCACGGAGCACTTTTATTTCATGATAATAAGATTTTTGCGATTCCGGCACTTCCTTTAGAAGATGTTTTCGATCCTACAGGTGCAGGAGATACTTTTGCGGGTGGTTTTGCAGCTTATCTTGCTAAAAAAGGAAAATTCGATTTCGATACGATGAAGTCTGCTCTTATTGTAGGTTCTGCAATGGCATCATTTACTGTAGAAAAATTCGGTACAGAAAGATTGCAGCAGGTAACCGAAGCAGATATTACCAACAGACTTGCACAGTTTAAGGAATTAACAACTTTTAATGTAGAACTTCAGTAATATTCCTTTTTTTAAGAAATATTTATAATAAAAAATTGAGTGCAATTCGCTAAGAATTATAATTTTGCAACTTGTTTAAAAATTTGAAATGACAAATAAACTAAAAATCACTTTTCTTCTTGGAGTGTTGATGATGTTTTGTTCGCTAAACATAAATGCCCAGCTTAAAAAAGGACAGTTGGTAGATGGTATCGCAGCCGTAATTGGCGATGAAATCGTATTAGAATCTGATGTTGATGAGCAAATTAACTACGGAAAACAGCAGGGGATTGCCACAACCAACAGATGTGAATTTTTGGAACGTCTCATCAACAATAAGTTTTTGGTGTATGCCGCTAAAAAAGATACCCTTATTGAAAACCGTTCTGCAGCAATTAAAGAACAAGTAAACGCAAAATATAAGCAGTTTCTTTCTCAGTTTCCGGACGAAAAAACGATGCTTGCAGCATATAAATTCAGAACTTCGTATGAACTGAAAAATGCAATAGAAAAAATTGATACAGATCAGTATTACGGACAAGAAAAATATAAAAGAATTACCGATAAAGCAGATGTTACTCCAAACGAGGTTACCGATTTTTATAATTTATACAAGTCTCAGCTTCCGGAAGTAAAAGATGAAGTTTCTTTATCGCAGATTATGATGTATCCTGAACTTACAGAAGCTCATAAAAACGAATTAATCGACAAGCTTAAAAAAATAAAAGCAGAGATCCAAGGCGGAGAAACTTTTGAAAGTCAGGCAAGAATTTATTCTGAAGATGAGGGTTCTGCTGCAAATGGTGGTTTATATAAAAACATCAGCAAAGGACAGATGGTGAAGCCTTTTGAGGCTGCTGCTCTCAATTTGCAGGAGGGCGAAATTTCAGATCCTATAGAATCTGAATTTGGTTACCATATTATACAGTTGGTGAAGAAGTCCGGTAAAAATTACGATGCAAGACACATTCTTCTAAAGGCAATTCCGACAGACTCAGAAATGGCATCTGCGAGAAAAAAATTAGACAGCATTAGAGGGTTAATTTTAAATCAGAAAATTACGTTTAAAGATGCAGCTTTCAAATATTCGGATGATAAAAGAACGAAATTCAACGCCGGCGTTCTCTCTGGAGCTGATGGTTCCAACAAAATTGAAAGAGAAAGCCTAGCGGGAACCGTTACTTATGAACTTGCAGGTTTAAATAAAGGAGATATTACCACAGCATTTGATGATGTGATAGACCGCGACAGAAAAGTAGTTAAAATCATAAAAATTGAAGATGTAATTCCTGCCCATCATATACAACTGGAAACCGATTACGACAGGATAAAACAAATGGCTCTTAATAAAAGAAAAAACGAAATGGTAGAGAAGTATGTGAATACTAAATTGCCTACAACCTTTATTAAAATAGACAGCAGATACGATAACTGTAATTTCAGTGCCAACTGGAAAAAAGAAACAGTAAAAAAATAAATACCGAAACCTTCAGATCTTCTGAAGGTTTTTTGTTTTCAGACGTCAATAAAATTTGGTATTTTTACGCTATGAGTAACTTTATAGATTTCGGAACGGCTAAAAAGCTTCATGATATGCAGGAAAATAGTAATAGAATTACAGAACTTTTCAATATAAAATATCCTATTATTCAGGGCGGAATGATTTGGCATTCGGGATGGCGTTTGGCATCTGCAGTTTCCAATTGCGGAGGTTTGGGCTTAATTGGTTCTGCAAGTATGTATCCCGATATTTTGCGCGAAAATATTCAGAAATGTAAAAAAGCTACGAGCAAACCTTTCGGGGTTAATGTAGCATTGCTTTACCCTAATTTAGAAGAAATTATCAATATTATTTTGGAAGAGGAAGTGAAAATAGTCTTTACTTCTGCCGGAAATCCCAAAACCTTTACGGAAACTTTACAGAAAGAAGAGATTAAAGTTGCCCATGTGGTTTCATCTACAAAATTTGCGGTGAAATGTGAAGATGCAGGCGTTGATGCAATTGTCGCTGAAGGTTTTGAAGCTGGCGGACATAATGGAAGAGACGAAACAACAACACTTTGCCTTATTCCGAATGTAAAAAGAAATATTTCAAAGCCGCTAATTGCAGCAGGCGGGATAGGATTAGGCTCTCAAATGAAAGCTGCTATGATTCTCGGAGCAGACGGAGTGCAGATTGGAAGCCGTTTTGCTGCAACACAAGAGGCAAGTTCGCATAACAACTGGAAAGATAAAATTACAGAGCTTAAAGAAGGCGATACCCAACTTACATTGAAGGAACTCGCTCCTGTAAGAATGGTAAAAAATAATTTCTATAATGAACTGGAAAAAATATATGATGAAGGAAGAAATGCCGAAGCTTTGATTGCATCTTTGGGAAGAGCAAGGGCTAAAAGAGGAATGTTTGAAGGCGATATGATTGAAGGCGAACTGGAAATTGGTCAGGTTTCTGCTTTAATTGATGAAATTCTTCCGGTAGAAAAAGTTTTCGAAAATTTGATAAAAGAATTTAATGATACAAAAAATCCTGTTTTATAAAACAGGATTTTTTGTTAAAAATTAGGCTTTATTTTTTGCTTCATTCAATAAAAAAAGGAACTCAAAAGTTCCTTTTAGATTATAGTTGAGATTTTAATTCTGCCCAGCCTCCGCCGTTATAACCGTCTTTTAGACCTTGAGAGTTAAGATATTCCAAAGCTTTTCCGCTTCTGTTTCCGCTTCTGCAGAACAAAACTACCGGTCCTTCAATAGACAAGATTTCGTCTTTTCTATCTTCCACTTCTCCTAAAGGAATATTTTGTGCACCTTCTATATTTCCGTCCATTTCAAGTTCCATAGGTTCACGAACGTCGATTAATGTATATTTTCCCGTTTGTAGTACATCTGCTAATGACATAATTTTTATTTTTTGGTTAAAATTAATAATTTGAATTTCCATTCGTCTAATAATGAAAATCAAAACAAACAAATTTATAAAATAATCTTAGTTTTGCAATACGAAATCTATGAATTCAACCCCAGAAATTTATTCACAACTCATAAAAGCCAAAGCACACCGTTTTGGATTTCAGAATTGTGGAATTTCTAAAGCTGAATTTCTTGAAGATGATGCAAAAAACCTGGAGATCTGGCTGAAAAACAATTACCACGGAGAAATGAAATATATGGAAAATCATTTCGATAAAAGATTGGATCCGAGATTGTTGGTAGAAGGTTCAAAATCGGTTATTTCACTCTCTTATAATTATTTTCCCGAAGAAAAAATTTCATCGTTAGAAAATTTTAAAATTTCTAAATATGCGTATGCTGAAGATTATCACGAAGTTATAAAAGATATTCTGAGAGATTTGGTTGCTGAACTTCAGGAAGAAATTGGCGAATTTTCTTTCAGGGTTTTTGTAGATTCTGCTCCGGTTATGGAAAGAAGCTGGGCAAAAAAATCAGGAATTGGCTGGGTTGGTAAAAATGCAAATCTCATTACCAAACAAAGCGGTTCATTTTATTTTTTGGCTGAAATTATTTGCGATCTTGAGCTGGTGGCAGACCATGAAACCAAAGACCATTGCGGAACATGCAGAAAATGTATAGATGCCTGTCCTACGAATGCTATTGTTTCGGACAAAATTGTGGATGGAAGTAAATGTATTTCCTATGCAACAATAGAACTGAAAAACGAAATTCCGGATTATTTTCAGGATAAGATGGAAGATTGGATGTTTGGCTGCGATATTTGTCAGGATGTTTGTCCTTGGAATCGGTTTTCGAGTCCGAATTTGCAGCAAAAATTCAAGCCTAACAATTCGTTGTTAAATTTTAAAAAAAATGATTGGAAAGAGCTCACACAAGAACTTTTTTCAGAAATATTCAGAAAATCACCGGTAAAGCGTACAAAATTTGCTGGCTTGAAAAGAAATATAGAATTTTTAGGCAGATCTGAAGAATAAGATCGGTTAGTATACCTTAATTTTTCTGAGTTATAAATGGCAAACAGCAGGAAATTGCTAATTTTGCGTAAGTAAAATATTCACGCATTATTTTTGTATGTTTTATTAGGTGAAAAGGTACGATTATGGGTGTTTAATCTCGATGATAAACGATTTTTTAGGATGAAAGACGAAATAAAAGATACCAAGAGTTTTTTTCAGGAGCAGAGTGAGCAGTTGTATGTGTATATTTCAAATATAGCACCGGAAGGTACCGCATTTATATTTCACATTATTGTAAAGCTTACATTGCTGCTGATAATTTTCTTGCTGTTCGATTTTATATTTAAAGTCATCATCAATCAGGTATTTAGATTTTTCAGAGATGAAAACAGATTTCCGGTAATTAAATCGGTTTACGAATCTAAAATCACCAATTCTCTGGCGCATTTTACCGCTTTGGCAATAGTGGGAGGCATTCATCAGTCAATTTTTACAGGAGCTTTGAAAGATACTACGATATTTATCGTGAGAAGTGTTAATCTCGGGATGGTATTCATTCTTGCAGGTATGCTTTACAGAGCGTTAAAAGGTTTCAGATATTACTTTACCATAAAGCAGGATTATTACAAAGTGATGGCGATAAATGCTGTTTCCGAAACCATAAAAATTCTAGGAATCTTCATATTTACCATTGTTGGAATCTGTGTGATTTTCGGAATTAAAGGAACTACCATTGTAGGGAGTTTGGGAGCGATTACGGCGGTTTTGGTATTGGTTTTCAGGGATACCATTTTGGGATTCGTTACCGGGATTCATGTTGCAACCTCTAAAAGCCTGAAAGTTGGCGACTGGATCGGGATTCCTAAATACAATATTGAAGGTAATATATTGGATATAAGTCTTTTAACTACAAAGATTTTAAATTTTGATAAAACAATTTCTTCGGTTCCTACCTATGATTTATTGACAACGGAGATTAAAAATCTTCAGGTAATGTCAGAATCCAACACACGGAGAATAAAAAAATCAATTTTCTTTAATATTAATTCGTTCAAATTTTTAACCGATGAAGAAATAGAGCGTTTGAAGGACATTAATCTCATTTCTGATTATTTAGCTAAAAAAGAAGATGAAATTCATAAAGAAAAAATGGATTTGAGGAACAGTAATAAAATCATCAACGGAAGACAGCTTACCAATATTGGAGTTTTTAGATATTACGCTCAGAAATATTTAGAAAACAATCCGGATATAGTGAAAGACAACACCATAATGGTACGCCAGTTAGAAATTACCACGCAAGGACTTCCAATGGAAATTTACTGTTTTGCCAACGATTCAGAATGGAAGCGTTTCGAACAGATTCAGGCAGATATTTTCGATCATTTACTGGTGGCTTCCAAAGAATTTGATTTGCAGATTATGCAGATAGGTTTGCCGAAATAAACATAATTTGATAAATAAATTTTAAAAAAATAATACAGTTAAATATAATTTAGGATGAATTTTTCAAAGTTTGAATTGTATTCATCATCCAACACAATCATGACAAAACTAAGTGTAAACATTAATAAAATTGCTACGTTAAGAAACGCAAGAGGTGGAGAAACGCCCAGTGTAACCGAAGCTGCAGTTAAAATTCAGGAATTTGGAGCTCAAGGCATTACCATTCATCCAAGACCTGATGAAAGACACATTACCAGAAAAGATGTGTATGATCTAAAACCTTTGGTAACCACAGAATATAATATTGAAGGAAACCCTCATCGGGAATTCATTGATATGGTTCTGGAGGTAAAGCCTGAACAGGTAACTTTGGTTCCCGATGCAGATGATGCGATTACTTCTAATGCAGGTTGGGATACTAAAAAGCATCTTGATTTTCTTACAAAAATTATCTCAGAATTTAAAAATGCAGGAATCCGTACCTCTATTTTCCTTGATCCTAACCCTGAAATGGTAGAATACGCCGCAGAAGCAAGAGCAGACAGAATAGAACTATACACAGAAGCGTATGCTAAAAATTATTCGGCTAATAAAGAAGAGGCTATTAAACCGTATTATGAAACCGCTGTAAAAGCAGCAGAATTTGGTTTAGGAATTAATGCAGGGCACGATTTAAGTCTAGATAATTTAAAATATTTTGCAGACAATATCCCCAATCTTTTAGAGGTTTCCATTGGTCATGCTCTGGTTTCCGAAGCCCTATATATGGGAATGGAAAATACGGTACAGTCATATCTCAAAAGACTGGCTAAATGGTAAATGAGATACCGGATTTTAGATTTTAGGTAATCGTTTTCTAAAAAATAATCCAATGGTCATCTGAAATCTGTTGTCTGAAAATTTATATAAAAAAATATGGAAATCTTACATTCAAAAATATTTGGAGAAAATCTTTCTTCTACGCCACTTTTAGTCTTCCATGGTTTGTTTGGAATGCTGGATAACTGGGGAAGTTTCGGAAAAGAATTGGGCGAGTTTCTTCCGGTACATTTAATAGATTTAAGAAATCACGGCAGAAGTTTCCACTCAGAAAATATGTCTCATGATGATTTGGCTACCGATATTGCCAATTATATGAATCATTACAGGATAGAAAAAGTCCATGTTTTGGGACACTCTCTGGGCGGAAAAGCAGTAATGCAGTTTGCAATTAGCTATCCCGAAAAAGTGGATAAATTAATTGTAGTAGATATCGGTCCGAAAGCATATCCGCCACACCATCAGGGAATTATTAAAGCATTGGAAACCGTAAATTTCGATGAGGTAAAATCCAGAAATGAAGTAGAGCACATATTATCACAATATATTCCGGAAAAATCTACCATTCAGTTTTTGGCAAAAAATCTGTATTGGGAAGAAAATGGAGATTCTAAAAAGCTGAACTGGAGATTCAATCTGAAGACACTTTCAGAAAAATACAATCAGTTTGTATCTAATGCAATTAAATTTGGAGTTTTTAATGGTGAAGCTTTATTTATTGCCGGTGAAAAGTCCAATTATATTTTGCCGCAGGACGAATTTTCACTTAAACAGCAGTTTCCGAAAGCTCAGTTTGTGAAAATTAAAAACGCTGCACATTGGGTTCAGGCAGATAATCCTGTAGATTTTGCTACGGCTGTAAAAGAATTTTTAAAAATTTAAAGTCTGAAACTGTGCCTTTTTAATGAGGAATAAATTCAATCTAAAAATTGTATCTTTTAGCCTTTAATAATTTATATTTCCGCAAATTTGCAGAATCATTAAAATTTATTTCAATTTATGGTCTTAGTAACGGGTGCTACCGGAATTTTAGGCAGAGTTATCGTTCTTGAACTTTTAAAAAAAGGGAGAAAAGTAAGAGCTGCCAAAAGACCTTCTAGCAATATTCAGGAAGTTAAGGAATCTTACCGCTTCTATACCGACAATCCCAATATTTTTTTTGATAAAATAGAGTGGGTTGATGTAGATTTTGATGATATTTTTTCTCTCGAAATGGCTCTGAAAGATGTTACAGAAGTCTATCACTGTGCAGCTAAAGTAAGCTTTCATCCAAAAGATGAAAAAGAGATGTATCATACCAACATTAAAGGCACAGAAAACTTATTCTATGTCTGCGAAAATTCTTCGGTTGAAAAGTTTCTTCATGTAAGTTCTATTGCTGTTTTGGATACGTTAAACGAAAACGGTGAGCTGGATGAGAATTCAGACTTCAATCCTAAAGAAGAGCATTCTGCTTATGCAATTTCTAAACATCTTTCTGAAATGGAAGCGTGGAGAGCTTCTGCAGAAAATTTAAATGTTATCATCATTAATCCCGGAATGATTGTAGGAAGCGGAAATTGGGGTAAAAGCAGTGGCGATATATTCCCGACTTTTGAAAAAAACAGTTTCACATTTTCTGGCGGAACAAGCTATGTTGATGTAAGGGATGTTGCAGAAATTTCTCTTCTCTTAATGGAAAAAAATGCTTTCGGAGAACGCTTCATTCTCATTTCTGAAGGAAAAAAATATACAGAAATAGCTGGTCAGGTTCGAAGTAAACTAGGATTGAAAGAAGCTAAAATAATGTCTAAATCTCTGTTGAATTTCGGAAGAATTTTGAACATTCTATTCGGATGGCTGGTTCCTTCGCTAAGGATGATTACCAAAACGAATATTGATGCAATTACGACCATGACTGTAATTTCGAATCATAAAATAAAGGAAAAATTGAACTATCAATTTATTCCGATCAAAGAAAGCATCGCCTTTCATCTCAATAACTATATTAACGACAAAAAGCTGAATACAAAGTAATGAATCTTGCAGAGGTAATCATCAAAAAAAATGTAGAAAAACATCCTTTAAAATCAGCAGTTGGCTTTAAGAAAAAAGATGCAGGCTGGAAAGAACTGAGTTGGAATAAATTAAGCGAAATTATTTATAAAACTGCCAATTCCCTGAAAAATATGGGGATTGAGGAAAATGACAGAGTCACCATTTATGCAGATAATTCTGCAGAATGGGTAATTTTTGATTTAGCCATAATGTCTATTGGAGCTATTACGGTTCCTATTTACTCTACCAATAATCAGGAACAGGCAGAATTTATCCTGAAGGATTCTGGTTCTAAAATGGTTTTGGTAGGAAATCAGATTCAATACGATGCTTGTCTGTCAATTTTGCAGAAAGAAGAGACCGAATTAAAGTCTATCATCATATCAAAAAAAGCAGTTTGGATTAAAAAAGAGTTCAGCAGTTTTTATCTGGAAGATTTTATTGCCAAATCATCATCAAAACTGGAATTTACGCCCAGAGAAAAAGATGATACTGCTACCATTATCTATACTTCGGGAACCACAGGGAATCCTAAAGGAGTTGTTATTCCGCACGGAAATTTCATCAATGTCTTTAATGCCCATTTTGAGTATTACCAATTTAAAAATTTCGAAGAAGAACTTTCTCTAGCTTTTTTACCATTAACTCACGTTTTCGAAAGAAGCTGGAGTTTACTTTGTTTATATGGCGGTGCAAGAGTTTATTTTCTTGAAGATCCTAAAGATATTGCCAAAGAATTGGTAGAGGTAAAACCTACAATGATGTGTACGGTTCCAAGGTTTTTGCAGAAGGTTTTTGCAGGAGTTTTAGATAAAGCAGAGGAAGGTTCACCTTTAAAAAAGAAAATTTTCGGTTGGGCATTGCAAAACGGAAAACAGACCGCCGAATATAAAAGAACAGGAAGCAAAATTCCTTTTGGCTTAAAAGCGAAAGAAACCATTGCGAATTTGTTGGTTTACAGCAAAATTAAAGAAAAGCTGGGAGGCAGACTTTGGTTTATTCCTTGTGGTGGAGCTTCTTTATCACCGGAAGTTACCCAGTTTTTCGAATCTGTAGATATCCATATCACTGTGGGATACGGGCTTACAGAAACTACCGCAACTTTAACGGCTTTTCCTTTCAGAAATTTTGTACATGGAACTTGCGGAAAAGCATTACCCGGAGTAGAGCTGCGCATCGGAGAAAATGACGAAATTCAGGCAAAAGGAAACGGTATTATGAAAGGCTACTATAACCAGCCGGAAGAAACGAGGAAAGTCTTTACAGAAGACGGTTGGTTTAAGACCGGTGATGCCGGTAAAATAGATGCCGAAGGAAACCTTACCATTACAGACCGATTAAAGGATCTGATGAAGACTTCCAACGGTAAATATATCGCTCCCCAAATGATTGAAAATCTTCTTACCAATAATAATTTTATCCAGCAAATTGTTTTAATTGCAGAAGGTAAACAGTTTGTTTCTGCCTTAATTGTTCCTAATTTTGAATTTTTGAAGGATTATCTAAAAAAGAATTCAATTAGTTTTACCAATTGGGAAGAAATTGTTCATAAAAAGGAAATTATCGATTTTTATAAAGAGAAAATTAAAGAAATTCAGCAGCCTCTTTCGGATTTTGAAAAAGTGAAAAAATTTACATTAATGCCCGCAGAATTTGAAATCAGCAGCGGAGAAATCACTCCAACCTTAAAAGTAAAAAGAAACATCGTTCTGAAAAAATATGCCGATATTATTGAGAAGATGTATTGATTTGAGGATAAAACCATAAAAGAGGAGCCCTGAAAGGGCGAAATAAAAATCCATTAGTATTAATTTTGTATTTTAATGAAATACAGTTTCTACATTTTTAAATGATGACAACAAACGAATTTTTAGGAAAAGAAAATTTTACCATACAGAATACAACGGTTTCAGAAAGCTGCCCGTCTAATATTGCCTTAATTAAATATTGGGGAAAATATAAAGACCAAATCCCTGCAAACCCGAGTATCAGCTATACTTTGAATCACTGTAGAACCAATACTCAAATAGAATTTTCAGCAAATGAATCATTTTCAGTTCAGACCTTTCTTGCAGGAAAAGAAGAATTAAAATTTGCCGAAAAAATCGAAAAATATTTTAGAAATATCGAAAAATATTTGCCTTGGATTTTAAAAGGAAAATATATTATCAAAACAGAAAATACTTTTCCTCACAGTTCAGGGATTGCAAGTTCAGCTTCAGGTTTCGGAGCTATTGCAAAATGTCTTATGCGTTTGGATGAACAATTTTCTTATGAAAGCCAAGATTCATCAATTGCCAATGATTTATCATCATTTATACTAAAAAAAGCGTCATTTTTAGCAAGATTGGGAAGCGGAAGTGCATGCAGAAGTCTGTACAGTGGTTTGGTTGTTTGGGGAGAATCTGAAGAAGTGTCCGGAAGTTCAGATCTATTTGCCGTTAAATATTCTGATGATGAGATTCATTCTGTTTTTAAAAATTTTAATGATTGGGTTTTGCTCATTCATGAAGGGGTAAAAAGTGTTTCTTCTACGGTTGGTCATGGTTTGATGAATACTAATCCTTACGCTGAAAGAAGATTTCAGGAAGCACGAGAAAATTTTGTTCCCATGAAAGAGATCCTGAAATCCGGAAATATGGAGCAGTTTATACAATTGGTAGAGCACGAGGCCTTAACTCTCCATGCCATGATGATGATGAGCGAACCTGCATTTATTCTGATGAAAACAGGAACTTTGGAAGTCATCAATAAAATTTGGGATTTCAGAAAATCTACTCATCTTCCTTTATTTTTCACTTTAGACGCCGGAGCCAATGTGCATCTTTTGTTCCCAAATGACGGTTCAGAAAAACAAATAAAGTCATTCATAGAATCTGAATTGTTGCAGCATACTCAAAATAATGGAGTAGTGAAAGATGTAATGATATGGTAAGAAAAAAGAAATTTTTTATAATTGCAGTTTTTGTCTTGTTAATAGCTTTGTTTTTTAGCATATCTATAGAAAAAGGAGCTACAAGAACTTGGGGGAAAAATAGAACAATAAGCTGGAGATGGGATTGGAGAAGTATTTTGCCTTTTTAAAATAAATATCTTCAATAATGGGAAGAAATTTATCTCTTGATATTCTCAAAATTATTCTTGCATTTTTCGTTGTGTTTCTGCACATGAATTTTCTGAAAGAATCTCATCCTATACTCAGTTATATGTTGGTAAATGGGATTTTTAGATTGGCAGTGCCTGTTTTTTTAATAATCACCGGTTATTATTTTTTTCATATAGATAATAAAGAAAAACTGAAGAAATGGCTTTTCAGAACTTTATTGCTGTATGTTGTTTGGATGGCTATCTATTACTCTTTTTGGAAAAATACAGATGATTTTCTTCTTACTATTATTTTCGGATACCATCATTTGTGGTACTTAATCGGTACTTTTTTTTCGGGAATTATTCTTTTTTATCTCAGAAAATTGTCTTCAGGAGTTTTAATGGCGATTATTGCAGTTTTATTCTTAACAGGTTACTGTATACAGGTATTGGGGAATCTTCATATTCTGAAAAATGCAAACGATTCTCTACTGAATAATTATTTGATGTACCGTAATTTCTTATTTGTCTGTCTGCCTTTTTTAAGCATTGGTTTTTTAATCAATAAAGAAAAGGCAAGCCTTAGCAATATTAAATATTCATCAGTTTGGGTTTTTATAGGGTGTGTTTTGGTCGGTTTAGAAGCATATCTCAACTATATATTCATTAGCCACGAAAATACAGATATTTTGCTTTCTCTGTTTTTTACCAGTCCTATCCTTTTTTTGTATGCACAGAAAAGATATGTAAAAAGCAGTTCCAAAATATTGGCAAATTTATCTACAGCTATTTATTTTGTTCACCCTTTTATTATGAAATCGAGTTGGTTTGTAGAAATTAAATCATTTAAAGTTCTTATTTTAATATCAGTATTAATACCGGTGAGTATTGTTTTGGTTTTTATCAATAAAAACTTAAATATCTTTTGTAGTTAGTTAGGGATTGAAAAAGACAGCCAAAAGCTGTCTTTAAAGTATTTTTTGAAATGATTTTAATTGAAATCGTAATTAATAATAACGATCCTTAGCAGAAAATGTACAAAATCTTCATCTGCTTTATTTCTGTTGATGAGTTTGTTTTTGTAGTCGTAAGAAGTAAGAGTTCTTGTTAAGTTCTTATACATTTCAAAATCTTCATCTTTCAACTTTATTTTTATAAATCCGTCTTTTCTGTGGACAATTTGGTCATCCAAGGTTCTTACCTTAAGTACTACCTCGCACAATTTTGTTCCTTTCCCGGTATATCTTTCAATAACATTCACCTTGAAAGAATCGAACACAATAGCATGAAAAACAAGGGTAAGATTAGACTCGGGCGTTCGCAGCTGAAGCTGATAATTCATTTGAAATAGTTTTAAATTGCGCGTCGAAATTACAAAAAAATCTAAGATCTATTTATGAGTTCAGTAGTTTCTAGCGCAGTTTGTGGATAAGTTTTTTATGATAAAATAGACAAGAGGCTTGTAAAAAGCCTCCTATTTTTAATTAAATAAATCTTTTACTTTGTCGAAAAAAGTTTTTTCTTTACCAGAGGGTTCGGCAACCATTTCTCCGCTGTTCATTTGCTTTTCGAAGAATTCTTTTTGGTCTTTTGTAAGCTTTTGCGGAGTCCATACGTTAATATGAATAAACATATCGCCTTTTCCGTAGCTGTCTATGCTTGGTAATCCTTTTCCTGCTAATCTTAATATTTTTCCGGATTGTGTTCCTGCATCAATGGTAATTTTCACTTTACCACCAACTGTAGGGATTTCTTTTTTAGTCCCCAAAGCTGCCTCTGCAAAAGAAATATATAATTCCTGATGAAGATTATCGCCTTCTCTCTTTATAGTAGCATCTGCTTCCTCTTCAATAATAACCAAAAGATCTCCAGGAACTCCGCCAAAAGGTGCATCGTTACCTTTTCCTCTTACGTTAAGCTGTATTCCGTCTCTAGCTCCTGCAGGAATACTGATTGTAACTTCCTCATCATCTTTTATCAATCCTTGAGCATTGGCTCCTGCCGGAATTTTGTCTGCAACTTTACCGATTCCCTGACAAGTTCCGCAGGTAGTTTGGGTCTGCATTTGTCCGAACATGGTGTTCATCACTTTCATTTGAACTCCGGAACCGTTACATGTAGGACATGTTTTTGAAGTTGCACCTTCCGCAAGCTTCATTTTTTTTACTTTGAGAGTTTTCTGGGTTCCGTTCACCATTTCATCCAGATTCAGTTTAATTCTAACTCGCAAATTAGAACCTTTTACCTGTTGACGACCACCTCCGCCGCCAAAACCTCCGAAACCTCCTCCGAAAATATCTCCAAACTGGCTGAAAATATCTTCCATGTTCATACCTCCGCCGAAGCCTCCGCCTCCAAAGCCTCCGTTTCCTCCAACACCGGCATGACCGAACTGGTCATATCGAGCACGTTTTTGGTCGTCACTCAAAACTTCATAAGCTTCTGCTGCTTCTTTAAATTTTTCTTCAGCCACTTTATCACCCGGATTTTTGTCTGGATGATGTTTAATAGCCATTTTTCGGTATGCTTTCTTTATTTCTTCGGAACTGGCAGATTTGCTTATCTCTAGAACCTCGTAATAATCTCTTTTTGACATGATATATTATAATTGATGTTGATAAATGATTATTGATGCTTCATAAAACTAAGTGAAAATTTTCCTCAATAGTCACTCATCATTTATCATTAACGAATTTTAGTTTCCGGTTACTACTTTAGCAAAACGGATTACTTTGTCTCCTAAAGTGTATCCTGTTTCAATAACATCTACTATTTTACCTTTTAGTTCGGGCGTTGGAGCCGGGATTTGCGTAATAGCTTCATGAAAATCTACATTAAAATTATCACCTGCTCTTACTTCCATTGCTTTTAATCCTTTTTCAGTAAGTTTGTTTTTGAATTTATTATAAATTAATTCAACACCTTGAAGATCTGCTTCACTTCCGTTTTTAGCAATTTCTTTTAGAGCTCTTTCGAAATCATCCAATACTCCCAACATAGAAATCATCATGTCTTGGTTTGCATATTGGAAGAATTCCATTTTTTCTTTGGAAGTTCTTTTTTTATAATTTTCGAATTCCGCATACAATCTAATGTAACGATCTTTTTCCACTGCCAAAAGTTCTTCTGCAGTAGGAGTTTCTGCCACATTTTCCTGTTGATTATTTTGAGATTCGTTAGCGTTTTCTTCGTGTTTATTGATGTTTTCTTCGTTGATATCCTGATTTTCCATAATTCAATAACTTTTTACATTGTGATTTGTCAAACAGTTTGCCAAATAAAAAATAATGACAATTAGGCAGAGTTTGTTTTCTAATATGAAAGTAATTAAGATTTCAGGGAGCTATTTCCAGCTATCCACTCATACTCCTCACGCCTATTCTGTCCTTAGCTTATTCCGAGGCTGTCCCTTACAAGTTGCGGGGTAACCGTTACTATCTGGGCTAAAAATCTCTTTTTTTTGAAACGTAATTAATAAATATTGAAAGTTGAAAATTTTAAATTAAAATAGTAGTTCTATCATTCAAAAGTATTCATCATTAGCCCCGATTGCAGTGGAAATCCTTTTTTGAAAAAAAAGATTGCAACGGAAAGCGGGAAAAAGCTCCTAAAAAATTACCCGAAAACTGTTTGATACAAAAGGTATAGATTAAGCACAATAATAATTCCTGAGATAATCCATACAGAAATTTTTAGAATGGGTTTGTTCACAAATTCTCCCATTTTAGATTTGTCGTTGGTAAACATTACCAGAGGAACTACGGCAAAACTCAGTTGCATGGATAGAATAACCTGGCTTAAAACCAATAAATCTGTAGTGCCCTGTTCTCCGTAAAGTATTGCTACAATAAGAGCAGGAATCACCGCAATAAGTCTGGTAATTAGCCTTCTGAGCCATGGCTTAAGACTGATGTTCAGAAATCCTTCCATTACGATTTGTCCGGCAAGCGTTCCTGTAAGCGTAGAATTTTGTCCGGATGCCAAAAGAGCAATGGCAAAAGCAATACTCGCCATAGAAGCTCCCAAAATTGGAGTCAGCATTTTATAGGCATCATGAATATCTGCAATGTGCTGATTTCCCGTAGTATGGAAAGTTGCTGCAGCTAAAATAAGAATTGCTGCATTAATGAAAAAAGCAATTAAAAGGGAAACTGTACTGTCTAAAGTTGCGAATTTTATAGCTTCTTTTTTTCCGGCTCTATCTCTATCGTAATCCCTTGTCTGCACAATACTGCTGTGAAGATATAAGTTATGAGGCATTACTGTGGCACCTAAAATCCCTATCCCGATATAAAGTGCAGCAGGATTGGTGATGATTTCTTTCTGTGGAACTAATCCGCCTAAAATCTGATTAATTTCTGGTTTTGAAATGATAAGTTCATACCCAAAACAAATTAGAATGATAAAAATTAATCCTCCAACAATACTTTCCACCCATCTGAATCCTTTTGCCTGAAGCAATAATATTAAAAGTACGTCGATAGTTGTAATAACAATACCCCATGTTAATGGAATTCCGAAAAGTAAATTGAGTGCGATTGCAGAACCGATGACTTCGGCAAGATCGCAAGCAGCAATTGCTATTTCGCAAAGAATCCAAAGAATAACATTCGTAGTTGGGCTAAAGTGATCTCTACAAGCCTGCGCCAAATCTCGTTCGGTTGCAACCCCAAGTTTTACGGAAAGGTGCTGTAAAACCATAGCAAAAATATTGGATATAAGAATTACAGAAAGTAGAGTATACCCAAACTGAGCACCACCGGCAATATCGGTAGCCCAATTACCAGGATCCATATACCCAACTGCAATCATTAAGCCTGGCCCTGCAAATGCAAGATACTTTCGCCAAAATCCTGATTTTTTCGGAATGGGAATAGAAGAGAAAACTTCAGGCAAGGAATCTGATACTTTTTCTTTTCTCCAGCCTTCTTTTATTTTGAAATTCATGTATTGTTAGAATATACTAACAAAATTAATTAAATTAAACGAATTCTATCGCAGGTATCAAAAAAAATCCTGAAAAAATTTTTCAGGATTTAATCATTTATTTTTTAAATAAAGTTTATTTTGTAAATCTTACAGACATTTTTCTGTCTACTGCTCTTTCTGCATCAGAAGCTTTTGCGTCTACTTTTGCAAATTCGCTTCCATATCCATCGGCAGCAATTACTTGCGATGCTACTCCTTGTTTAGATAACCAATCTTTAATGAAGTTAGCTCTTTCAGCAGATAGTTTTAAATTGTTAGCTTCATTTCCTGTTTTATCGGTGTAACCACCAATTTTTATTTTAGCATCAGGAAAAGCTTTTAAAATAGCAACTAAATTTTGTAACTGACTTTCTGAACCTGCTTCAAGTTGGTTTGCACTTCCCATTTTAAAATTTACATGGTCGAAATCGAACCATCTGTTTTTTAGTGCAGCGTCATCTTTTGCATTGGTGTATTCTCCAGATTTAAGGAAAGAAATCATTTGATCTTCCATACCGTTTCTGTATCCTTTAAGAGCTGTACCATTAAGGTCGATATCTTCATCTACTTTTGTGGTAGTTGCTGTAGAATTCACAGTAGTTGTATCGGTTTTGGTCTTTAAAGAATCGCCTTCTACACTTGTAGTAGTGGTAGTTTCGCTCTTACGGCATTGTTGCCAAAGAAAATAAGATGCAACAAGCAAAAGAATTACTGGTAAAAGCCATTTCCATATAGATCCACCTTCTGAAGAAGTAGTTCTATCCGGAAAAGTTCCTGTTTCTGCCGTACTTCTTGTTACTTCTACGCGTGGAGCATCTACTACTGGCTTTGTTGCAGGATTTTCATTTCCTTCAAAACCATATCCTTTAGCCCAATCTCCTACATTAAGGGATGCTAAAGAAAGACCTGCAGGTAATAAAGTAGAAATTATTCCTTTTTGGTCATTTAATAAAGATGCAATTCCGTTTCGGTCTAAATTGTTTTCAGAAGCATATTTTCCTATAGATCCTATGGTTGCTCCTGTAACCATATTCAATAAAGATGAAGAAGAATTGTTGCTGATTCCAGCATAAGTAGCGACGCTGTTGATAATTCCGCTTAGTTTATCTCCAAAAATTGATGTTAATAATCCCGATATAAAAGAATTGCCTGATGTTGCGCTCGATAAACTCCCCAAAATTCCGTTTGAAGAAGAGTTTGCTACAGTATCTAATACAGTTGGGTTGTCTGAATTGTTTGCCAAACCTCCAATCACCACAGGAAGTAATCCTGAAATAGCTTTAGAAATTCCGGATTCGCTTTCTCCCAGTTGTGAGGCTGTCTGAGAAACTAATGCGGCTCCAAGTTGCCCTTTAATAAGATCAATAATGTTTAATGCCATAATAATTTATTTTTTAAAATTAATGTTATTTAAAATTAAACAAAAATTCATCCAAAAGTGGTTGTAAAATAAAAAATCTATAAAAATTTTAAAAATTTTTATAGATTTAGTAAATTATTATGTTAAATTTAATAAGCTTTAGCAAATAAAACCCTTCTTTTAGAAGGTTTTCCGCTTACCATAGAAACTCCTTCTTCAATATCATCATTCAGCGGAATGCATCGTATGGTTGCTTTTGTTTCTTCTTTAATCTGCTCTTCTTCTTCAGCCGTTCCATCCCAATGAGCATAAATAAATCCTCCTTTTTCTTCAAGAACTTTTTTGAATTCTTCGTAAGAATCTACTTTTGTAATGTTTTCTTCACGGAAACTGAACGCTTTTTTATAAATATCTTCCTGAATAGTTTTTAAAAGGTCTTCAATATAAGAATCTAATCCTTCTAAAGGACGTACTTCTTTTGTAAGATTGTCTCTTCGCGCAATTTCAACAGATTTATTTTCTAAGTCTTTCGGTCCGATGGCAATTCTTAAAGGAACTCCTTTTAGTTCGTATTCGGCAAATTTCCAACCTGGTTTGTTTTGGGTATCGTTATCAAATTTTACCGAGATGCCTTTTAATTTTAATTTATTCTGAATTTCCAAAGCAACTTCACTTATTTCATTAAGCTGTTCTTCTCCTTTGAAAATAGGAACAATAACCACTTGTATAGGAGCTAATGTTGGAGGAAGTATGAGACCAAAATCATCAGAGTGAGTCATGATTAGAGCTCCCATTAAACGTGTTGATGTTCCCCAAGAAGTTGCCCATGCATATTCTATTTTTCCTTCTTTGTTGGTAAATTTAACATCAAAAGCTTTAGCGAAATTTTGTCCTAAAAAGTGAGAAGTTCCTGCCTGTAAAGCTTTACCGTCCTGCATTAATGCTTCAATGCAATATGTTTCATCAGCTCCCGCAAATCTCTCCGAAGGAGTTTTTAATCCCTGAATAACAGGAATTGCCATGAAATTTTCTGCAAAATCTGCATATACTTTATTCATTTTTTCTGCTTCTTCTACGGCTTCATCACGAGTAGCATGTGCTGTGTGACCTTCCTGCCAAAGAAACTCTGAAGTTCTTAGAAATAATCTGGTTCTCATTTCCCATCTTACAACGTTTGCCCATTGGTTAATAAGAATTGGCAAATCTCTGTAAGATTGAATCCAATTTTTGTAGGTATTCCATATAATGGCTTCAGAAGTAGGTCTTACGATAAGTTCTTCTTCCAGCTTTGCATCTGGATCTACGATGAGTTTATGAGGATTGTTAGGGTCTGTTTTCAGTCTGTAATGGGTAACAACTGCACATTCTTTTGCGAACCCTTCGGCATTTTTTTCTTCAGCTTCAAACAAGCTTTTGGGAACAAAAAGAGGGAAATAAGCATTAACGTGACCGGTTTCTTTGAATTTTTTGTCCATTTCGTCACGCATCTTCTCCCAAATTGCGTATCCGTATGGTTTTATAACCATAGAACCTCTTACTCCGGAATTTTCTGCTAAATCTGCTTTTACAACTAACTCATTGTACCACTTGCTGTAATCTTCGCTTCTTGAAGTTAATTTTGCCATTAATTTTTTTTTAATATTTTAACTTTTGTAAAATTATGTAATCTAAAAATAAAGATTTATTTTTGATAGATTTTTCGCACCAACAATTGGTATATTTTTGGTACCGAATGCAAATATAATTTAAATTAAAAAAAATAATACATTATCATGAAAAGAAATATACATAAATTTTTATTTGAAACTCTAAAATCTAAAGGTATTTTAGCTGTTTCAGGTGGTTTATTGTTAATGTCATGTGGTGCCCAAATGGGAGGATACAGCGAGACAGACGGTGTTTATTACGATCCCAATAAAGATACTCTTCCGGAAGGTGTAATTATTAATAATGAAGGAAACAGAGTAGGAGATTACTACGATTATTATAGCGACAGCAGTGTAATTGAAAATTCTCAAATTAACCAGCAACAACAGAATAACCGTTACAACGATTGGAGCAATACCAATTGGAATAACAATGCAACAGATTCCGATTGGGGAAATTTTGCAGGAAGCCAAACCAATTATTATGATAACTCTTGGGGCTACGGTTACGGAATGATGGGTTGGGGTTCTCCATGGGGTTGGGGATATAATCCTTACTGGGGCTGGGGTTCTGGTTGGGGTATGAGCATGTCTTTCGGCTGGGGATCCGGTTGGGGATGGGGAGGCTACAATCCTTATTGGGGAATGGGCTGGAATAACTGGGGAAACCCTTATTATGGTGGATGGTATGGCAATCCTTATTGGGGTTGGGGAAATGGTTATTGGGGAGGAAATTATTATGTTCCTTCGTATAGAAGAAGCGGAGCAAATGGCAGATCTGGCTTTAATGGAGGAGCTTTATATGGATATAGAAATATGAATACAGCTTCAGGATTCCGTAATAATACAAATGGTTTCAGATCCGGAAATGCTAATGGCTATCGTCAAGGTAGTAATAATTCAGGATTCAGACAAGGAACTGGAGATGGAGGATTTAGACAAGGTGCTAACAACGGCGGATTCCGACAAGGTTCGGATAATGGCGGATTCAGAAATCAGCCAGGGATGAGAAATCCTAACGGTAACATGAATCAGCAAAGACCTAATTACGATTACAGACCTCAGTCTCAACCAAGAAGAAATGACAACTTTAACAGACCAAGCGATAATGGAGGATTCAGATCTGGTGGTTTTAACTCCGGAAGCGGTGGTGGATTTAGAGGTGGTTCTTCAGGCGGTGGAGGCGGCTTCAGATCTGGCGGCGGAGGCGGCGGTTTTAGATCTGGTGGTAGATAATATAAATTAATAACTATTCTTGAAAATAATGTTAAAAAAATCTCTTGTACTAATGAGTGTTACTGCAGCTTTTTATCTGCAGGCTCAGGATATATCGGTAATCAGAAATTCGGTAGATGTGTATTCTAACACACCTATGACGGGAAGCTCTAAATTTAACGCTATGGCGGGTTCTAATGGTGCTTTAGGAGGAGATGCTTCTTCTTTGCTTACCAATCCTGCCGGATTAGGTGTGGCTATTGCGGGTGATGTTTCCGTAACGCTTTCTGTGGAAAACAATAAAAATACAAGTACATTAGCCGGAAATTCGGTTAACTATAACATCAGCAAAGTTAATCTTGGGAATGTAGGAGGTGTGGCAGCATTTCAACTGATGACAGAAACACCTTGGAAATTCATCAATTTAGGAGCAAATATGTCTACAACATCTCTGGAAAATTATGTAGAATCTCCGGGAAATTCAAATGTTGTTATTTCTAAAAATCTTGTGGATGGTTCTGGAAATAATGTAGTAGGAAACTTATCCTATTTAGGACATGCTTATAACAGATACGGAACTCAAACTAAATTTAATTTAGGTGTTGGTGCCAATTACAATAACTCACTTTATTTAGGAGCTAGTGTAAATATGCATTATGTAGATTTAGAACAGTACGACAGTGCTAGTTTTGGTCTAGATTTAGATAAAACGGCATATACATTCAATAAACAATATACTCCTTTCTCAGAAAAATCTAACGGGTTTTCTGCAACGGTCGGAGTTTTAGGAAAAATTACAAATCAGCTTAGATTGGGAGCATCTATAGAAACTCCTACTTGGTGGTCTTTGGATAGAGTTTATACAGACTATTATACTGGAACAGACGGATACGTTTATCAGGATAGCTTTGTTGAAGACAGAACCTTCAGATCTCCAATGAAAGCAACTTTAAGTGGAGCTTTTGTAGCAAGTAAGAATTTTGCCATTGATGTAGATTATACTTTAGGTATTACAAAACCACATTATAAAGTTCAGGGAGATGCAGAAAAAGAATTAAACTCTTTTTTCAGTGATACCTACAAAAATTTATCTGAAATAAAAGTGGGAGCAGAATATAGAATTAAATCTTTCCGTTTAAGAGGAGGGTATTCTTATACATCCAGCCCGTTTGATAATATGACGGTTAGCGCATTTACCAACTCAGGATCTACTGCTCAGACCAATTTTAGCAATATGATTTTGGGCGATAGAAATATGATTGGGGCAGGATTGGGCTATGATTTTGGGAAATTCTATATAGATGCTGCTTATCAGAATATTACTTCAAATTATAAAAATCCGTTCTTAGCGGGTCATTCAGATTTCGGAACAGGATATTATTCTTCAGATTTTGATGTTGCAACTCCAAATTCTGTTGTTTCGGATGTGAAAAACGTGAGAAACAATATTTTTGTAACTGTTGGTTGGAAATTTTAATATCAATAAGTTAGTATAAAAAAAGGCTTCGAAAGATAATTTTGAAGCCTTTTTTATTTTCGTTATTGATGATTTTTAATGAATATGTTCTGAATGAGGATGTACATGGAACAGATGTATCATTAATGCAAGAGAGACGCCTAACAGCACCAACCCAATTTTCGTCCAGTCTACATTATGATTTTTATTACTTTCAAAAATAATTACAGACGAAATATGAAGAAAAATTCCTCCTACAATAGCCAGAAAATAAGGCTGCCATTCTGGATTGAAATAATTTCCTAACAGCATCCCAAAAGGTGAAGCCAACGCAAATAAAGCGACAATGAGTATTGATGGATAAGATGCTTTAGTACTCTTTCTATTAAATAAAAATGCTCCCAATATAAAAGAAATTGGGATGTTGTGTACCAAAATTCCCATTAAATACGGAGAAAAAGGGTTTTCTTCATTTCCTAAAGGAATTCCTTCTATAAATGCATGGATAAAAAGCCCTACCATGAGAGCCATAGGCAAGATATTGTTTTCGCTGTGATGATGAAAATGTCCGTGCTCAAAACCTTTTGTAAGAGCCTCTAAAATCATTTGAAGCAATACACCTCCGATAACAAAAATGCCTAAATTTTCAGTTTCGCTGTGATAAACTTCCGGAAAAACTTCGTTCAGGCAGATTGTAATTAAAAAACCGGCGCTTACAATTAAAAGATTTTTTGCGAACTTTTCTTTTTTACCAAAGTATTTTCCCAGTAAAACTCCAGCAACAACACTTAATATAAGTAAAATAAAAATCATAAATGCTGTTATTTTTTCCTGAATAGGTTAATGCAACGTGGAGATTTTTCTTTTTCAAAATCGTTCAGTTGATAATCTCCCCAAATTGTGATTCTTTCAAACCCACATTCTTGAGCGTAATTTTCAATGGTTTCTAAAGTGTGAAGCTTCACTTTTTCAAAAAAATGATGAGATTTACCATCAGCTTCAAATTGTATATCCTTTATGATGTGTCTCCCTTCGATTTTTTTGGAAATTTTAAAATCAATTCCCTCTCTGTTTACAGTTGCTTCAGGAACTAAAGTATTTCTTACAAACTGTTCATTAAGATAATCGAGAACAAAATAACCTTCTGGTTTAAGAATTTCATGTACAGACTGAAAAACTTTTCGGTCATCTTCTTCATTATCAAAATATCCAAAACTTGTAAAAAGGTTAAAAACTGCGTCTACAGGTTCGGCTTTTATGGGATTTCGCATATCATGAACCTGAAAATGAAGTGCAGGCTCAGAGTCATGAGTTTCAAATTTTTTATTATGATCAATACTTTGTTTTGAAAGATCTAAGCCTAAAACATCGTAACCAAGCTGATTCAGAAAAACCGAATGTCTTCCTTTACCACAGGCTAAATCTATTATTTTTGATGATTTTGCAAGTTGAAGTTCAGATGTTAATGCAGTAATGAAATTTTCTGCTTCTGTGTAATCTCTGTTGCTGTAAAGTATGTGATAATAAGGGGTATCAAACCAAGATTCAAACCATTCCATATTGCAAAAGTAAGGATTTTTGTTGGAAGCTTAACCTAAGCAAAATCATGAATCAAAACAGTATTCATGAGATTATGAGATTATTTTATTATCAAAACTCATCAACACAACTTAACGATTAAAATTTGACTATTTTTGCAGAATGGATACAGAAAATCTCAAAATTCAGATAAAAACATTTTTCGGACTGGAAGTTATCTTGGCGGAAGAAATAAAAAAGCTTGGCGGGAGAAACGTAGAAATTAAAAATCGTGCAGTAAACTGTGAAGGCGATTTAGGCTTTTTATATAAAATAAATTATTCTGCTAGAACTGCTCTTAAAATTATTATTCCTATTCTGGAGTTTAAAGCGTTCAATGAAAGTAAATTTTATGATAAGCTTTTTAAGTTTGAATGGGACGAGTTTATGGACGTAGATCAAACATTTGCAATAGATTCTACGGTAAATTCTGAAAGATTCAAGCATTCCCAATTCATGACTTTTAAGATGAAGGATGCCATTGTAGATTATTTTCAGAACAAATACCATAAAAGACCAAGTATAGAAACAAAATCTCCGGATATAAAATTTCACTTGCATATTGATCGCGAATTGGTTACCATTTCTCTCGATTCTTCCGGTGATCCGCTCTTTAAAAGAGGTTACAGAAAAGAGCAGGGAGAAGCTCCTATTAATGAAGTTTTGGCAAGCGGTATGCTTCAGTTGGCTGGTTGGGACGGAAAAGGAAATTTTCTAGATCCAATGTGTGGTTCAGGAACTCTTTTAATTGAAGCTGCAATGATTGCACTCGATTTGCCTGCTCAGATTTTCAGAAGAAGATTTTCATTCCAGAACTGGAAAAACTACGATGCAGATTTGTTTTCTAAGATTAAAGAAGTAAGGGTAAACAGAGTGAAAGAATTTACAGGAAAAATTGTTGGTTATGATATTGATGCGAGAATGCTGAATGCCGCAAGAACCAATGTAGAATCTGCAGAAATGGAAGATATTATTGAAGTGAAAAAACAGAATTTCTTCGATTCTAAAAAAGATCTTTTCCCTTTGTTAATGGTGTTCAATCCTCCATACGATGAAAGAATTTCTATAAATGATGACGATTTTTATAAGAAAATAGGGGATACATTTAAAACGAATTATCCAAATACTTTGGCTTGGCTCATTTCTTCAGATTTGGAAGCGGTAAAGAAAATTGGACTTCGACCTTCAAGAAAAATTAAACTTTTCAACGGAAAATTGGAAACAAGATTTTTACAATACGAAATGTATGAAGGTACTAAGAAAGTACATAAATTAGAAGATAAAAAATAATATTTTTATAAAACATATTAGTAAAAAAGCCTTGAAAATTTATTTTCAAGGCTTTTTTTGTTAATGGTATTTTTAATTTTATCCCAAATATGGATATTTGTAATCTTTAGGAGAAACAAAAGTTTCTTTGATGGATCTTACTGAAGTCCATCTCAAAAGATTCATCTTAGAACCGGCTTTATCATTGGTTCCGGAAGCTCTTCCTCCGCCGAAAGGCTGTTGCCCTACAACGGCACCCGTTGGCTTGTCGTTGATATAAAAGTTTCCTGATGCATTTTCCAAAGCTTTGAATGCTTCATTAATTACATATCTGTCTTGTGCAAAAACAGATCCCGTTAAGGAATAAGGAGATGAAGAATCTACCAACTGCAAAGTTTCTGCCCATTGTTCATCTTCGTATACATAGATAGATAAAATAGGCCCGAAGATTTCTTCCACCATACTTTCGTAATGAGGATTTGTGGTTTCAATTACGGTAGGATAAACAAACCAACCTTTAGAATCATCTGTTTTACCACCGATCACTACGTTGGCTTCGGTAGAAGCATTGGCTCTGTCGATGTATCCTTTACATTTTTCGAAAGAGTTTTTATCAATTACAGCATTCACAAAATTGGAAGGATCTTCAGGAGAACCTACTTTTATAGATGAAATCTGAGTTTCCATTACTTTTTTCACATCATTCCAAATAGATTTAGGAATATATGCTCTGGAAGCTGCGGAACACTTCTGTCCCTGATATTCGTAAGCACCTCTTACCAAAGCAGTAGCTACAGCATCCACATTAGCAGAAGAATGGGCAATCACGAAATCTTTTCCTCCTGTTTCACCTACAATTCTAGGGTACGTTCTGTAGTTATGAATATTATCGCCAATCATTTTCCACATTCCCTGAAAAACCTTTGTAGAACCTGTAAAATGAAGTCCAGCAAAATCTCTGTGTGCCAAAACTTTATCAGCAGTTTCTTTTCCGTCTGTAAAAATCATGTTAATAACACCTGCAGGAAGACCAGCTTCTGCTAAAACATCCATAATTACTTTCGCAGAATAAATTTGCTTGTCTGATGGTTTCCAAACCACTACATTCCCGAGCATTGCCATACAGGTTGGCAGGTTTCCTGAAATTGCTGTAAAGTTGAACGGAGTTACTGCAAAACAGAAACCTTCTAATGGTCTATATTCTATTCTATTCCAGATTCCTGCATCAGAGACTGGTTGCTCAGAATACATTTCCGTCATAAATTCTACGTTGAATCTTAGGAAATCTATGAATTCACACGCTGCATCAATTTCAGTCTGATGAACATTTTTAGACTGCCCAATCATGGTTGCAGCATTAATTACGTCTCTGTAAGGTCCTGCCAAAAGATCAGCTGCCTTTAAGAAAATGGCTGCACGCTGTTCCCAACCCAGTTCGTTCCACTGTTTTTTTGCTGCTAAAGCGGCATTAATGGCATCATCTACATGCTGCATGGTTCCTTTATGGTAGAAACCAAAATCATGAGTGTGATCCTGTGGTGACTGTAGTTGTACCTTATCTCCTGTTTTAACTTCTTTACCATTAATAATCATTGGTACTTCAGTTTTTTCTGCCCACATTTTTTTGTAAGTGGCAAGAAGAGATTTTACTTCTGAAGATCCTGGTAAATAAGATGTTACAGGCTCATTTACTGCAAAAGGGACTTGCGAAATTGCTTTTGACATATCGTTGTATTGTTTGTTTTGCTTTTTCACAAATTTACAACTTTTAAAACTTATGATAAAAGATTCTCTGATGTGATTTATTTCAGAAATAAGTTTGGAATCATTGAATCTGAAATTTACATTTTCTCTGTTTCAAGAATTTTTAAAACAAGCTTTTCTTCGTGAGTTAATCCTGCTTTTCCGTCATTTTCTTCAATAGTTTCCAGCTCGTCCAGGTATTTTTTTATGGTATTATTTTCATAAAGGTTAATGACTAATGGGTGTACATAGTATTTTCTGCACACGGTACTGGTGTTTCCCAAATGTTCTGCCACAATATCCAGAGCTGCTTTTATTTTCTTTTTATACTGAGAATTATTTTCGGCATAGCCGATTTCTTTAAAAGCAATTAAAGCATTTACGGTTCCCGACCATGTTCTGAAGTCTTTAGCTGTGAAATCTTCACCACTCAGTTCTTTTATATAGTCATTTACCATTCCGGAATCTACAGAATGCCTTTTTCCTTCATCATCAATATACTGAAAAAGCTCTTTTCCCGGGATTTCTTTACATTTCATGATGAGTTTTGCCAACCTCTTACTTTTCAGATTAACGTTGTGCATTACCCCTTTTTTACCTTTGAAAGAAAAATTGATCTTTTGCCCCTCTACTTTTACATGTTTTTCTTTAAGAGTAGTCAGTCCAAAAGATCCGTAAAGTTTTTCGTAAATATTGTTTCCAATACGGATATTTGTACGCTGCATCAAACTTACAATTAAGGCTAAAATTTTCCTTTTTTCAAAATTTTTTAAGGCTAAATCTTTTTCAAGCTGTAAACGGATTTCAGGCAAAGCATACCCAAACTGAAGCATTCTGTAAAATTTGGTATGGTTTCTGAGAGCACTCCATAAAGGATGATAACGGTATTGCTTTCTTTTTTTTACATCAAAACCTGTTGCCTGAAGATGCCCGTTATCTAATGCACAAATCCATACATTTTCCCAAGCGGGAGGAATTACCAAACTGTTGATGCGTTTAATTTCATCTTTATCCTTAATCTTCTCATCGTTTTTAAAATATTGAAATTTTTTTCCTCTTTTTCGGCGAATAATGCCGGAAGCTTCTGCATCCGACGTATAAATTAAATTTACCGCTTTTGCAGAAGCCACCGGATCTTTCATAATTTTGATGATCTTGGAAGGTTTTAGGTGCGAAATAATTTCAAGATCAGAATTTTCCATGATTTATGAGTTTTTACCTCTTGAAAATAACCACAAGATAAGACCCAGAATTCCTACCACTACGATAATTCCCCTCCACATACCGGCTTTGAAGATTGTTTCTACCGCCTCACAGCTTGTTAAAAGCATCAAAGACATTAATGTAACGCTGAATAAAGCTAATTTTTTCATAATAATTTAATTTTATTGATTTGTTTTAATATTGTTTAAATTCTGTGATAATCTCCGCGCCAGTTTTTAATAGATTTTTTAATCTCATCACCGCTCAGGTTTTCTTTTAATGTTTTTTCCAGAAGAATTTTAAATTCATCATCATAAGCAAAACGTAAAGCTGCAATCTGGCTGAATTTCAGTTTTCCTTCAGTTTCATCTGATCTTTCACCATAGATTTCAAAATATCTCTGTTTAAATTCAAGCCTTACGATTCTGTTCTGAAGTCCTAATGCATAATGCTGGCGAACCATAATGCTAAAAAAAAGAATTAAAAAAATGAGTACGGAAAATAAAATCCATATAAGTTCGTTTTCAGAATCTTTAAAAACTTTATAAATCCCTAATATTTCTAAAAAGAAAAGTATCGGCAATAAAACGAAGTGGTGTAGCGGATAAAATTTTCTGTGGTTTTGATAATTCTGTGGTTTCATAAGAGCAGAATAGCAATAACCTTTCCAAATTTTTTAAATTGAATCGGCAAAAAGAGAAAAACATGTTCTGATAATGAAAAAAATGCAAGTAGAGACAAGTAATTTTAAAAAAAATACTGAAAATAAAGGCAAACAAAACCGTTTCATTTACTTCTGAAAAACAAAATTTGAAATGCAAAACGGTATAATCTTAGGTTTTTTTTAACGGTTCAGATGATTTCAAAATTTTAAAATTCCGTAACTTTCCATCTTTAAAATTGGTAAAAAAATGACTTCAAAGGAAAAAGTAGCTGCACTTCGTGAAGAAATGCAGAAAAATAATATTGATGCGTTTATAGTATATTCTGCAGATCCTCACATGAGCGAATATTTGCCTCAGGAATGGCAGGAGAGAGCTTGGCTTTCGGGATTTATGGGTTCTGCCGGCTTTGTGGTAGTTACAAAAGATAAAGCAGGGCTGTGGACAGATGGAAGATATTTTACTCAGGCTCCTGTAGAACTGGCTGGTTCGGGGATTGATCTTTTTAAAGACGGAATGGAGGGAACTCCTAATTATATCGACTGGATTATTTCTGAAATTCCTTCCAACGGAAAAGTTGCGGTAAATGCTTTGGCAACTTCCCACTCCAACTGGGAACTCTTGCATCAGAAACTGAATGCAAAAAATTTAACTCTGGTAGATCTTCCTTTATTAAAAGAAATTTGGAAAGAAAGAGGTACTCCTTCAAAAAATCCGATTTATACGCATCCTATAGAAAGAGCTGGGAAATCTGTAAGTGATAAAATTTCTGCAATCCGCCAGAAAATGGAAGAGCTGGAGGCTACGGTTCATATTATTTCAAGTCTTGATGATGTTGCATGGACTTTGAACCTTAGAGGCAGTGATGTAGAGAGCAATCCTGTATTTTTAGGGTATATTATCATTACAAAAAATGATGCTATTCTTTTCACAGATCTTGATAAAATGGATGTGGAAGCCAGAAAGCAGATGGATGAATCTTTCGTAAAAATGATGCCTTATGAAGATTTTTACAGTCATTTGAGAAACTTCAGCAATGAAAATATTTTGGTGTCTCCAAACAGCAATCAATCTGTTTTTGAAGCTTTAAAAGCGGGCAATACCTTTATAAAAGCTAATCCTCCTGGAAATTTGATGAAGGCTCAGAAAAATGAAACCGAGCTGGATGGTTTCAGAAAAGTGATGGTAAGAGACGGCGTTGCTATGGTGAAATTTCTTTACTGGCTTATCCAAAATGCCGGCAAAGAAGCTATGAATGAATATTCTATCGGGCAAAAATTAAGAGAGTTTCGTGCGGCAGGAGAAAACTTCGTGGGAGAAAGTTTCGGAAGCATCATAGGATATAAAAATAATGGTGCTGTGATTCATTATTCTGCCAAATCTGAAGGAAGTAATGAAGTTACCAATGATGCAAGTATTTTGGTGGATTCCGGAGGTCAGTATCTAGAAGGAACAACCGATATTACCCGAACTTTGGCTTTAGGGGCAGTTTCGGAGGAGTTTAAAATCAATTCTACGTTGGTTTTGCAGGGGATGATTCGTTTATCAATGGTGAAATTTCCTAAAGGTACCAAAGGAGTTCAGCTGGATGCTATCGCAAGATTGCCTTTGTGGATGAACGGTAAAGATTACAACCACGGAACAGGACACGGTGTGGGAAGTTTTATGAATGTACATGAAGGGCCACAAAATATAAGAAAAGATTTGAATCCTCAGGAATTAATGGTAGGAATGGTGTGTTCCAACGAACCTGGATATTATGTAGAGGGAGAATATGGGATTCGTCATGAAAATCTTATTGCCGTAAAAGAATCTGAAGCTACTGCAAACGGAATTTTTTATGAATTCGAAACCTTAACGATTTGTCCGTTTTTTAAAGATACTGTGGTAAAAGAGCTTCTTTCTTCTGAAGAAATTAATTGGCTGAATACTTACCACAAAACCTGTGAAGAAAAGCTTGCACCACATCTGCAAGGCGAAGTAAAAGAATGGTTTTTACAATTGGTGAGCCCTTTGTAGCCTTAAAAACAATACTATTCTGGTTAATAAATTTATTCAGAATGGTTATCAAATTTTTTGACGAACTTTAATTTGTATTGTTTTATAATTCTAAATTTATTTCTTTACATATTTAAATTTCAATGTAATGATGAAGGAATTGAAAGAAAAAACCTCCCGAAAAGGAGGTTTTAATTGTAATTTAGTTGGAATAACTGCTTAATTCTTCTTTTTTAGAATTGTAAATCTTGTATTCCAGATACTTAAAAGAATCTCTTGGGATAATGTTAACCCATTTTCTGTATTTTAAAAACCATTTCATTTGGATGCTTTTCAAACCTTTGGTAAGATAAGCCTCTACGAAAGGATGTACATGTAAGAACAGTTTGCCTTTCTCTTTTTGCATAATGGTTCTAATGGTTTCACCCATTCTTTCCACAATAACTATAGGAGCAACAATTTCTCCGTCTTTATTGGGGTTTTCTTCTTTGGTATCAATTTGTTTTTCGGGACGGTTTCTCTGTCTTGTAATTTGTATCAGTCCAAATTTGCTTGGAGGTAAAATTTTATGACGGGCTTTGTCCCTGCTCATTTCTGTACGGAAATGCTCGTAAAGATCTTTTCTGTGATCCGGGTTTGTCATATCAATAAAATCTACGACAATAATACCACCCATATCACGAAGACGAAGTTGTCTTGCTATTTCTGTTGCTGCCATTTTGTTCACGTTCAGTGCGTGTTCTTTATTGGCAGTATTTCCGGCAGTAATGTTATTTCCGGAATTAACGTCGACGACGTGCAGTGCCTCTGTGTGTTCTATCACAAGATAAGCACCTTTAGAACTGGGAATATTAACGTGTTTTCCGAAGCTTTGTTTAAGCTGTTTTTCAACGTTATAATATTCGAGTAGAGGAATGTGGGAGTCATAAAACTGAACGATATTTTTACGTTCAGGAGCTATAACTTCCAGATAGTTTTTCATTTCATTTACCATCTGTTCATCATCACAGATGATATTTACAAAATCTTGGTTAAAGTTGTCTCTTAGAATAGATGAGGCTTTGTCGTCCTCACTCAGAACTTTAGACGGAACTTTATTTTTCTGAATATTTTTAAAAGTATTTTCCCACTTCTGAATCAGCTGATTCATATCATTGTGAAGATCTGCTACTTTTTTTCCTTCTGCCACTGTTCGGATGATGACGCCAAAACCTTCAGGTTTTATGCTGTTAATGAGAGTGCGAAGTCTTATTTTTTCTTCAGAACTACCTATTTTCTTAGATATAGATACTTTGTTGTCGAAAGGTATCAGAACCAAAAAACGGCCGGTAAGAGAAATCTGTGTAGATATTCTTGGTCCTTTGGTAGAAATAGGCTCTTTGGTAATTTGTAATAAAACGATATCATCTTTTGCAATGATTTTGTCGATGGTTCCGTTTTTATCAATTTCAGGCTGAATTTCAAAGTTTTTCAGGCTAGAAGTCGTTTGTTTTTTCGAAACGGTATCTTTCAGAAATTTTCTATACGTGAGATACTGCGGTCCTAAATCCTGATAATGCAGAAAAGCGTCTTTATCGTAACCGATATTTACAAAAGCTGCATTAAGGTTTGGAGCGAGTTTTTTTACTTTTCCGATAAATAAATCTCCTACTACAAAATCATTTTTGTCTTCTTCCTCATGAAGTTCACATAGTCTTCCGTCCTCCAGCAAAGCAATCTTTGTAAGATCATCTTCATACGAAACTATTAGTTCTTTCTTCATTGTTAAAATTAAAGATAAAAAGATTGATAAAATTAAGATTTTTTTTAGCTCTTAATTTTTTTAACTTATTTACATAACAAAATATAGTCGGTGGATATTAAAAATAAATCGCACCAACTATATTATTATATTAAAAACCTCTTGTGAGATTATTTTTTCTTATGTCTGTTTGCTCTTCTTCTTTTCTTTCTTTTGTGGGTTGCTACCTTGTGTCTTTTTCTTTTCTTTCCGCTTGGCATAATGTTAATTTTTTAGTAAATCGTTAATATTAATTTTTTATTTTACTGCAACTTTTGTCTTAACTTTCTCCACAAAAGATTTTGATGGTTTGAAAGCAGGAATATTGTGTGCAGGAATTTCTATTGCAGTATTTTTAGAGATGTTTCTTCCCGTTTTAGCTGCTCTTGTTTTCACTATGAATGATCCAAATCCTCTTAAGTAAACATTATCTCCGTTGTACATAGAAGTTCTTATCTCCTGCATAAAAGCTTCTACAACTTTCTGTGTTTCATTCTTTTCGGTCCCCAATTTATTTGAGATGGTGTTTACCAATTCTGCCTTTGTCATTTCCTTTGTAAATTTTAAATTTTAGGTGTGCAAATTTAGTTAAAAAAATTGAATAGTAACAAATTAACCACTAAAATATTTTACTTAAATCGCTGACAATTTTATGTTTAGTATTATTCTACGCTCTTCCAACACACGAATCATTAATATATGAAGCAGTGAAGTGTCTTTAAATATAAAATAAAAAGCCGAAACATACTCGTAACGGCTTCCAAATATAATGATAATTTTTATACTATTTTTTCATTCCCGGAGGATAATTTGCCATGATTTCAGACATAATCTGAGGAATTTGTTTTTGTTTTGCAGCAGGTCTGTCTACAGAAATACCGCTTCCTATACCTTGCCAAACAAGTTTCTGGCTCTGTGCATCAATCATATCTACAATAATGGCACCTTCGTTATAATTGCTTGTCCAAGTACGGTTCATGCCGATTCCCCAGCCGAATCCGCCTCCCCATCCCCACATTCCGCCAGGATTGGATGTGTTGATGTCGGTAATCTTTTTATGATTTGCTTTTACATTGATGATTAAATCTGGAGTATTTGATGATGATAGACCTTTCATCTGGAGCCGTTTGGATAACTCATTCAAAACTCTGTCTTTATCGATGTCATTCAGTTTCAGATCATCAATTCTTAGTTTGTAAGTTTTATAAGTAGAGAAGTTAGCAGTTTGTGCATAATCGGATTGTACTCTGAAAGGGCTGCAAGAACTTAATCCTAAACTTGCTGCAAGCAAAATAAAAATATATTTTTTCATTGTATCTATTTTTTAATGTTTTTTGTAAATGTATCGGTTTTTTTGTCGTAACCGTAAGGGCAGTGTTTGCAGCCGTTCTTACAGCAATAACCTCTTTTTAAATGAAACTTTTCTGTGAAAACTTTATATCCCTGTTCATTATAGTAAAAGTCTTCATGCTCTTTGATGTCAAAATTTGCCATAAGTTAAATCAAAACTTTTATATTTGTTATTATGATAATTGTGTGCCAATTCCTCCTCAAAAATACAAAAATAAACGGCATTACCCTTTATCCTTTTATTTTAATTAGAAAACCCGAAGATAAAAGGAATAAAGTTCTTATTAACCACGAGAAAATTCATTTAAGGCAACAGCTTGAGCTGCTTATTGTGTTCTTTTACGTGTGGTATGTTGTAGAATATTATTATCATTATTTTAAATTGAAAAATGAATATCAGGCATATAAATCTATTTCGTTTGAAAGAGAAGCATATGCTATGGAACACGATATTAATTATTTAAAGAACAGGAAGTTATGGTCTTTTTGGAAATTCAGAAGGATTTAACAAGGTTAAAATGATTTTAAGTTTTGTTTAACGTTCAGATATTCATTCAATTCAAATAAAATAAAGAAATTTGTAGTAATGAAAATTCCAAATATTCATATTCCAATCGTAGAGATTCCTACAGAAAAAAACGTAAAACTTTTTATGAAAAGAGAGGATCTTATTCATCCTTATATTTCTGGCAATAAGTTTTGGAAGCTTTTTTGGAATGTTAACCAGTATTTGGAACATCGACCCCAAAACTCACTTATTATAACATTTGGAGGAGCTTTTTCTAACCATATTTCTGCGGTTGCAGCTTTTGGGAACTTATATGGCGTAAAAACTTTAGGTATTATAAGAGGAGAGGAGCTGGAGCAAAAATGGATTCATAATCCTACTTTGCTTTCTGCGAAAAGAAACGAGATGAATCTGAAATTTGTTACCCGTGAAGATTACCGGCATAAAGATCAGCTTACCTTTTTTTTGCAGCAGGAATTTCCTGAAGCATTGATTATTCCCGAAGGAGGAACAAACCATAGTGCTGTAAAAGGTGTTAAAATGATGCTGAATGAGCATACAAAAGATTTTGATTATCTTTGCACAGCAGTTGGAACGGGGGGAACAGTAGCCGGAATTGCGGAATTTTGTGAGTATGGGCAGAAAGTGATCGGTTTTAAGGTCGTGCAAGATGACTCTCTTGAGAATAGAATTTCTGAACTTACCACAAAAAATAATTATCATTTAATAGACGCATCTTTAGGTGGTTACGGTAAGTTGAATGAAGAAAATGTGCGTTTTATTAACGATTTTAAAGCGAAATACAATATTCCTTTAGATCCGGTTTATACAGGAAAAATGATGCAGAATGTTTTTGAGATGATTAATGAAGGCTATTTTCCTGAAGGAAGCAAGATTTTATGTTTTCATACAGGAGGTCTGCAGGGAATTGAGGGAGCCAATATGCTTTTGGAAAAACAAAACAAAACTGTAATTGTATAATTTTATAATGAAATTTTGCTGTGTAATTTGTTTGAAATCAATAGTTAAGTGATTCTATTGTAATCTAAGTTTTCAAACTTTTATATGGTTTTTATCTCATCAAAAAAATAGAAAAATGAAAAGACTTTTCTCATTGGTAAGCCTTTTAGTTTTATCAAAATTTTCAGCTCAAACTTGGGCTACAGAAGATCAGTACATTCAGAAATTTGCACAGTATGCTGTGGAAGAAATGGAAAAATATAAAATTCCGGCTTCTATAACCCTTGCACAAGGACTTTTGGAAACAGGAGGTGGGCAGAGCAGACTTGCACAGGAAGGCAAAAATCACTTCGGAATAAAATGTAAAGAAGATTGGGTTGGTAAAACCATGAAGCATACCGATGATGCTCCCAATGAGTGTTTCAGAGTGTATGATGATCCGAAACAATCCTACGAAGATCACTCAGTTTTTCTGGCAACAAGAAAATATTATACAAAACTTTTCGAGCTGGATATGAAAGACTACAAAGCATGGGCTCATGGTCTTAAAAAAGCAGGCTACGCTACAAATCCACGATATGCATCTATATTAATCGGAAAGATCGAAAAATATAAGCTTTACGAATTCGATGATGTTAATTCTAAGGAGGTTCTGTATGCGGTTTTGAAAAAATATCCTGATTTGAAAGATGATAGAACTTTCATGGCAAGATTAGAACCCGCAAAACAAGTAAAAGAGATAAAGAAAATATCCGAACCTGTTACTGTGAAAGTTCCTTATAAGGCGACTTCTTATGCAGAACAAAAGAAAAGGGTAGAAAAAATTAAAAAAGAAGAAACCCTCAATACTATTTTAATTAAAACCCATCCCAATGATGGTTTAAGATATGTAGTAATACCAGAAGATACTAATGTAAAATTTATTGCAGATAAATTCAGAATCAGCGAAAGTAAAATCATGAAGTGGAATGAGCTTGAATCTGATTTACTTAAAAAAAATGCCATAGTCTTTCTTGAATCTAAAAATTCTGAAGGTAATACACCTACTTACAAAGCAGAATTTGGTGAAAATATGTACGATATTGCCCAGAAATTTGGGATTAAACTTAATAAACTGTATGCTAAAAATAGAATGAATGAAGGACAGAAGCCTTTGGCAGGACAAGTCATCTATTTAATTGATAAAAAACCAAGAAACTAATTATTGCTGAAAGTTTAACATCTTACAACGAGATTGTTAGACTTCTAAACAACTGAATATGAAATACCAGAGAAGTTCAGCTTTATTCAACGAAGCTAACCAATATATTCCGGGGGGAGTAAATTCTCCTGTTCGTGCGTTCAAATCTGTGAGAGGAGTTCCTGTCTTTATGAAATCTGCTAAAGGTGCTTATCTTACCGATGCAGACGAAAATATTTACATAGATTATATCAATTCGTGGGGACCTGCAATTTTGGGGCATACGCATCCTGAAGTTTTAGAAGAACTGAAAATTCAGGCAGAAAAAGGGTTTTCCTTTGGTGCTCCTACCGAATTGGAAACAGAAATCGCAAAATTTATTACCGAAAATGTTCCGAATATCGATCAGATAAGAATGGTATCTTCTGGTACGGAAGCATGTATGAGTGCGGTGAGATTGGCAAGAGGTTTTACGGGACGCGATAAGATTATCAAATTTGAAGGTTGCTATCACGGTCATTCAGATTCTTTTCTTATTAAAGCCGGAAGCGGTGCGGTAACTTTTGGAAATCCCAATTCTCCAGGGGTAACACAAGGTACTGCCAAAGATACTCTTTTAGCGAGATACAATGATATAGATCAGGTTGAAGCTCTGTTTAAAGAAAACCCTGAGGAAATTGCTGCGATCATCATTGAACCTGTTGCAGGGAATATGGGATGCGTACTGCCAGAAAATGATTTTCTTCAAAAATTGAGAAAACTATGTGATGAAAATGGAGCATTACTGATTTTTGATGAAGTTATGACTGGCTTTAGACTTGCTTTTGGCGGAGCTCAGGAGCTTTTTAATGTAAAAGCAGATTTGGTTACTTACGGAAAAGTTATTGGTGGTGGACTTCCTGTTGGTGCTTTTGCCGCAAGAAACGAAATTATGGATTGCTTGGCTCCTAAAGGTGCTGTTTATCAGGCGGGAACTTTAAGTGGAAATCCTTTGGCAATGAGAGCCGGTTTGAAAACTTTACAGATCATTAAAAATGATTCTGAATTTTTCGACAGACTTGCAAAAACAACAGAAGTCTTAGATACTGAAATTGCAAAAATTTTAAATGAAAAAGGAATTGCTCATAAAATCAACAGAAAAGGTTCTATGATGTCGGTTTTCTTCGATACTGAAGGAGTTTCCAATTTTGATGATGCTCAAAAAGCGAACCATGCACAATTCAACAGATTCTTTCATCACATGCTGAATAACGGCGTTTATCTTCCGCCAAGTGGCTATGAAACGTATTTTATAAGCGATGCTATTCAGGATGAAGAAATCAACAAAACCTTAGAAGCGGTAAGGAAATTTGAAAATTAAATAAAAAGGGATGAAAATTAATTTCATCCCTTTTTTTATCGTGTTTTGAAAAGTTTTATCTTGTCATTGAGTTCTTGCAGCATTTCTGGATTAATAACACCACTTTCCAAATCGAAATTTTCGTAAAATTTTGGAAGTGAATAGGTTTCTTTAATATCTGCTCCAAAGTTTGGAAAAAACTTCTTTGCTTCGTTCATCACATTTCCGCCCCCATAACCTCCGGGAGAAGTGCTCATTAGAAACATTGGTTTATCCTGAAAAACTTTTACATTGATTCTCGATGCCCAATCGAAAATATTCTTGAACGCCGCAGCGTAAGAACGGTTGTGTTCTGCCAAAGAGCAGATAATGACATCGCAATCTTCAATCTGTTGTAAGAATTGATGGGCTTCTTCTGGAAATCCTTTCTTTTCAAGATCTACAGAGAAAACAGGCATAGAATAATCATTAAGATCAATTAAATTGATTTCGTTTTCCTGAAAACTTTTTAAAACAAACTTTACGAGTTCTCTGTTGATGGATGTGGAAGAAGTACTTCCTGCGAATGCTAATATTTTCATTTTGATGGGTTTTAAATAAAACTGTAGAGAACTATTTTCTATTCAGAATAGCTTTAGGAAGCGGAACGTATTCCTGATCATCTCCCGGGATAAGAGGAAATGCCTCATGGTTTTGATCGTGCCAGTTAATCTTTGCTTCCTCAATTTTTTCTTTGTCTGAATGCACGAAATTCCAGAAAATATGTCTTTCTTCAGGAAATGGTTCACCACCAAAAAGATATATCGTAGTATTTTCGTTGATTTCAAACTCGCAGAGAGAAGCGTTTTTTGCAATTAAAAGTTGTTTGGTGCCATAATCATTTCCTTCAATATTTACCGAACCTTCTAAAACATACATTCCTACTTCACCAAAAATATGATGCCCAATATTCAGTTTTTGTTTCGTTTTGCTTTTAATTTCGACAAAATAAAGCGGACTGTGAGTGGGAACAGCAGATTTTTTGCCAAAAGCTTCTCCGGCAATAAGTTTATATTCAGTATCTCCATCCTTCCACGAAGGAATTTCTTCTGCTTCTATGTGGAAAAATGATGGCTCGCTTTGCTCTAATGCTTTCGGTAAAGCCACCCAAATCTGGAAACCATGAAGAAATTGTGGTGAATTTCTTAAATATTCGGGAGTTCTTTCAGAATGTACCACCCCTTTTCCTGCAGTCATCCAATTAACGGCTCCCGGTTTTATTTCTGTTGCCGACCCAATGCTGTCACGATGAAAAATAGATCCTTCCAGAAGATAAGTTAGGGTAGAAAGCCCAATATGCGGATGTGGAGGAACATCAAAATTCTGATATTCTTTTAGACAGGTTGGTCCCATGTGATCGATAAAAATGAAAGGACCTACAGATCTTTTTTCCCGAAAAGGTAAAAGTCTTCCGACTAAAAAATTACCTATATCTGCAGCTCTTTCTTCAACGATTAAACCAATATTTGACATCATATCTCAGTTACTTTTTATTTGTTTTTTAATTATGATTGAATCTTTTAAATATTTTCGTATCCATTGAATTTCTCATCAACAATTCTTTTCCATTCAGGATTTTTTTTGATGAATGCAAAAACATAAGGACAAAAAGGAAGAAGTTTTTTTCCGCTTTCTTCAATATAATAAAGTGTTTTTTCTACCACAGCCGCCGCTGCTCCAGTACCGGAAAGTTCGGGTTCTGCTTCGGTATGAATAAGTGAAATCTGCGTGCCGTTCTCTTTATAATTAATAAATGCAAAATGCCCATTGACTTCAATTTCAAATCTTTTTAAAGTTTCATTTTTTTTAAGTGGAATATTTTCAAATTCTGCTTTCATAATTTCTATATTTTATGGATACTAAAATAATATGTTCTGATGAGATAGACATTGATGTTTGGTAATTTTAAGTTTTAAATTCCTTAAATTAAAAATTATTTTTAAAAATTTATTAAAATGTAAATTGTTAATTTTTGCTATTTGGTCGGTATATCTGCTAAAATTATAAATATTAACTTCTCTCCGCGAAAGTATTTTAAAAATTAAATGTTTCTATTTAATGAAAATTTAATTTCTATAATAAAAAGTCCCGTAAAACTGTCAGGTTTTTAAAATCAAGCGTAACTTTGCAGATATTTTTTTATAATCATGGTGAATTTTGTTTTAATTGCAGTGTGTATTTTGGCAGGGATGATCTTTAAACAAACAAAGTCTATTCATCCGGATGCCCACAAAGGCATCAACACCTGGATTCTCTATATTGCTCTCCCTGCGGTTTCTTTTAAATATTTACCCAAAGTTAAGTGGTCTGCAGAAATGCTTTTTCCTATACTTTCCACACTCTTAGTAGCGGTATGCTGTTTTTTTATAATGATGTTTTACAGCAAGTATAAAGGATATTCGCGAAGATCAAGAAGTACGCTGGAACTGGCAAGCGGATACAGCAATACATCTTTCATAGGTTTTCCGCTTATTTCGGCATTTTATGGAGAAAGTCTTTTAAGTATTGCCATCATTTGTGATCAGACCATGTTTTTGGCATTGTCAACATTAGGAATTATAGCTGCAGTTAAAGGAGGCAGCAAATCGGGTAAGGTAAGTGCAAAATTTATTTTAAAGAGACTTATTACTTTTCCGCCGCTTTTGGGATGTGTTTTTGCACTCGGATTATCACAATTTATAGATTTTTCTTCTGCAGAACCTTTTTTCGATAAGCTTGCTGCAACAGTAAGTCCTTTAGCCTTATTTTCTGTAGGGTTACAACTAAAATTTAATGGCTGGAAAAAACTCATTCCTCAAATGTCTTTTTCTATGCTTTATAAACTCATTTTGGCTCCGGCAATTGTATTGGCGTTGGCTCTTTTGTTCAATATAAAAGGGAATGTGGCAAAAATATCTGTATTTGAAGCAGCAATGCCCACGGTGGTTACTTCTAGTATTATAGCAGAACAGTTCAGGCTGAATACCAAACTCACCAATCTTATTATTGGGGTAAGCATTATTGCTGGGTTTGTAACATCGGCTATTTGGTTTGAAATTATTGAAATGGTTTTCTAAAGCATTTTCAGAATTAAAATTTTTGCATTGAATCTAAATTGAGTGTTTAATGTAATTCAATACAAACAAAATTGCTGTTTTCTGAATAAAAATTTAATTTTACAGGATAATTACTCTTTTGCAATACGCTCAAATTATTTTACCTCTCAATCTGAAAGGAACTTTCACCTATAAAGTTCCTGATGAATTGTTTTCTGTAATTCAGCCAGGGATGAGGGTTTTGGTTCAGTTCCGCGGAAAAAAGATTTATACTGGTATTGTTTTCGAACTTCACAACCAAGAGCCGATAGAGTTTATCCCGAAAGATGTTATCAGTATTTTAGATGAGCAGCCGATTCTGCCACCAGAACAAATCAGCTTCTGGAAATGGCTTTCAGAATATTATTTATGCAATTTGGGAGAGATTTACCGTTTTGCTTTTCCTTCTTCTTTGAAATTGGAAAGCGAAACATATCTTAAATTGAAACCCAATACAGTTATAGAGTTTGAGAATCTGGATGTGAATGAAATGTATCTTATTCAGGCATTGGAAGTAAAACAACTGATTAATCTTACCGATATTGAAGCTTTTATTCCGAAAAAAGATATTATAAAAACCATCAATTCGCTTATTGATTTACAGTACATAGAAATAGACGAAAAAATTTCAGAAAAATACAAAGCGAAAGAAGTTGCGTATGTAAAAATAAACGATGAAGTTCTTAGGAATCAAAATCTTACCGAAATCCTCTTAAAACTCAATAAAGCCAAAAAACAAAAAGACCTTTTTCTTCATATATTAGAAAAGCAAACCGAAAATCCGGATTTACCCATCAAAAAATCCCAGCTTTTTGAGGACGGATATTTTGTGAGTGCTCATTTTAAATCTCTTGCCGATAAAAATCTGGTTGAAGAATATTATCTGAGAAAAGACCGTATCGAATCTTATGAAGGTGAAATTGAGGAATTGGAGGAACTTACAGAAACGCAGGAAGTAGCCAAAGCGGAAATTAATGAAGCTTTTTCGGAAGGTAAAAATGTGTTGTTGCACGGGGTAACTTCCTCCGGCAAAACGCATATTTATTTAGAAAAAATTGAAGACTGTATTTCTGAAGGGAAAAATGTACTGTTTCTATTGCCCGAAATTTCTCTAACAAAGCAAATTACTCAGCGGTTAGAAAAAAAATATGGGCGACAGCTTGCATTTTATCATCAAAAACTCACCGATTTTGAAAAAGTTGAGGTTTGGAGAAGAATAAAAAATAATGACATCCGCATTTTGATTGCCACCAGATCTTCTCTGTTTCTGCCATTCCAGAATTTAGGATTAATTGTGGTGGATGAAGAACACGATTCTGGATACAGACCTCGTGAAGTTTCGCCTTATTTCAATGCGAAAGATGCTGCATTGGTTTTGGCTAAATTTTATGATGCTAAAGTTATCTCGGGTTCTGCAACGCCTTCCGTAGAAAGTTATTATTCTGCCAGAAAAGGAAAAATGAAATACGTTTTTCTCGGAGAACGGTTTGGGAGTGTAAAACTTCCTGAGTTTGAACTGATTAATTTTAAAGAAGCTCAGGATTCTAAAAAGGTGTCGGGTAATTTTTCTCTTCGTCTGATTGATGAAATTAAGAAAACCCTCGAAGATAAAAACCAAACCATTATTCTGCACAACAAACGCGGCTATGCGAGTGTTTTGGAATGCGAATCTTGCGGATATGTAAATTATTGCTCCAACTGCGATGTAGTAATGACGTACCATAAATCTGCAAATGAAATGAAATGCCATTATTGCGGACAAAGAGCTTCGAAACCAAAGGTTTGCCCTAAATGTTTTTCTGAAAACCTGAACGAAAGAGGTGTGGGAGTAGAGCAGATTCATGAGGAAGTGTCGAAAATATTTCCCGATAGTGAAGTAGACAGAATGGATGTAGATTCTATGCGCAAAAAGTTTGCTTACGAAAAACTCTACGAAAAGATTGAAGAAAGGGAAACCGATATTATCGTAGGAACCCAAATGATTTCTAAAGGATTAGATTTTGATCATATTGAACTCGTTGCCATTCCAAAAGCAGATTCTATGCTATATGTACAGGATTTCAGAGCAGAAGAACGAGCTTATCAGCTCATTACGCAGGTTTCCGGAAGAGCAGGGAGAGTTTCTGGAGAAGGTAAAGTTTTAATTCAGACTTATAATCCGGATCATTCTGTTTTTCAGTTGATTAAAATGAATAATATTTCTAAAATTTATAAATATTTTCTTACAGAAAGACAGAAATTCAATTATCCTCCATTTACCAAATTAATTATGATTGAACTGAAGCACAGAAGAGATGAAAAGGTGAATAGAGCCTCTCAGTTCTTAGGTTCTGTGCTTAGAAAATATCTTCCGGAAGATTGTGTTTTAGGTCCGGAAAGATCCCAGATTTCGCGTCTGAATAATTTATATCAATTTCAGATTTTACTTAAATTGCCCAGAGGAAAAAAATATCAGGAATATAAATCTTTAGTTTTGCTAAGTTTGAAAGAATTTGATGAAATCACTGCATATCAAAGTGTTAAAAAAGATGTTTTTGTAGATTTTTAACAGATATTAACAAATTTTATATTGTTTTATAATGCCTCTTATCATCACTGTATTGCAATATTCTCTACATTTGAACGTTGATAGTATGTTTGAATTGTAAATAATCATTTAACCAATCATTTTTTACGGTATCCAAATAGTATCAAAAATAAAAATTAGATGGTAAATTTCAGAAAATATATTTCAGGTATTACGGTTTTAGCTGCCGGATTTTTATTGGCGCAGACTACCGTATCTTCGGTTCTTTACTCTCACAATACAGATAATTCCAGAGTTTTAAGTCTGCCTTCTCCTGTTGAAATTGTAGAAAAAGCGGTTTTGTCTCCTAAAGATTTAGTAGACATCAGCGTTAATACGATGATGACAGATCCTGTGCTTAAAAATGCGACTTGGGGATTTGTGGTATATGATCCGAAAAGCAAAAAGATTATTTCATCTTACAACGAAAGTACTCCGCTTGTTCCTGCTTCTACTACAAAACTTCTTACAACAGAAACAGCTTTAAGCTTATTGGGAGAAAATTATCGTTGGATGACTCAGTTAGAGTATTCAGGAAATATTGATGAGAATGGGGTATTAAACGGTAATATTTATATTGTAGGAAGTGGAGATCCTTCTTTAGGAACCAATAAAGCGGGAGCTGCGTCTTATAAAGATATTGTTGCCGATTTTGTTTCGGGAATTAAAAATGAAGGAATTAAAAAGGTAAATGGAGATATCATTATTCAGACAGCACTTTTCAAAGGGAATATCTCTAGACTTCCGGAAAATGTGGTTTGGCTGGAAAATAACAATTATTATTTGCCCGCAGGTACCACTAAAGAGATTAATCCTGCAAACGAGAAGCTTATCGTAAAAAAATCTATGACGCCTGGTTCGGATAAGAAATTTTTCTATGTTTCTCCGTACGCTGATCAAATGGTTTATGCCGAAAAATATGAAGGAAACGGAACTTTAACTACAAAACTTCCCGATGCACCTGCATTTTTAGCCAATTCATTTAAGGCAAATTTACTTAAAAGCGGTGTGGCAGTTACAGGAAAAGTTACCCCGAAAATATCAGATTCTTCTCCGGAAATCAGAAAAAAAGTGAGTGTTTATCAATCTCCAACTTTGGCAGATATCGTGTATTATACGAACCAAAGAAGTGATAATTCCTTAGCGGAAGCTTTACTAAAAGTGGTTGGTTTTTATAAAATGGGCGACCAAACTTCAGAATCGGGTAGAATAGTGGTGAACAACCACCTAAAAGATATTGCTTTTGATGTAGAAGGTTTAAATTATATAGACGGAAGCGGCTTATCCAGAAGCAATAAAGTAACACCTATTGCTCAGGTAAAATATCTTTCTTCTCTGATGAATACTAAAATCTACAAAACTTATTTTGATTCTTTACCTATTGGAGGACAATCCGGAACTTTGAAAAGGATGTTTTTAACCAACGGAAACGGTCAGGTTTTTGCCAAAACCGGAACTTTAAATAAGGTAAAGACTTTAGCAGGATATTTAAAAACAAATACTGGTAAAACATTGGTTTTTTCTTTAATGGTTAATAATTACTCCGGATCTGTAGATCAGGTAAAAAGCAGAATGGAAAAAATTATAGGACCGGCATTGGATCTTTAAGAAATATTGAATGAATTCATACAAAACCTTTTAATCTGAGATTGAAAGGTTTTTTTTATCTTTAACCTCTAATTATCTATCAATGAAAAATATATATCTAGTTCTTTTAAGTGTTTTTTTTATCAATTCACTGGAAGCTCAGAGTATAAACCTGGAAAAAAAGGGATTAATTGCTAAAGAAATGAAATCTTTTTCTGCAAAAATGGAAGCAGGAAATATTAATAACAATACTTTGAATTACGATTTGCAGTATCAGAGAATGGATGTAACGGTAGATCCTGCTTTTTTGCAGATTTCTGGTTCGGTAACCTCTCATTTCAAACCTTCTCAATCCCTCAACGCTATTTATTTTGATCTGAATAATAATATGCCTGTGTCGCAGGTTACTTATCATGGGCAAAGTCTTAATTTTCAGCAGCTTTCTACTAAAGAACTGAAGATTAATTTCACATCATCTCTGCCTGCAAATGTGCTCGATTCTCTCACTATACAATATTCTGGAGTCCCTTCTGCCTCTAACGGAGCTTTTTTTAACGGGACACAAAACGGTAATGCTGTTTTATCTACTCTAAATGAACCTTATGGCGCACAGGATTGGTTTCCTACAAAACAAAGTCTTAACGATAAAATTGAAAGATTCGATATAAAAGTAACCACTCCTTCTCAGTATAATGTAGCAGCCAATGGTAAACTGATGTCTGAAAACATTTTACCCAACGGACAAAAACTTACTTTTTGGAGAACGCAATATCCCACAGCTGCCTATCTTATAGCATTTTCTATTACGAATTTTGTTAAAATAAACGATACTATGGGAAATCCTCCTTTTCCGTTTGTTAATTACGTTTTCCCGTCTACCTCTCTCAATACTTCAAGTATGATTAATATAGACTGGACAAAAACTGTAATGAATACTTTTGAAACCTATTTTGGTGCTTATCCTTTCAGAAACGAAAAATATGGGCACATGGAATTTCAGGCTGGTGGCGGAATGGAGCATCAGACAATGTCTTCTATGGGTGCATGGAGTAAAGATTTAATTGCTCATGAACTAGCCCACCAATGGTTTGGAGACAAAGTAACCTGCGGTTTGTGGAATGATATATGGCTTAATGAAGGTTTTGCTACTTTTGGAGAACATGTTGCCAACGAAAAATTACTGATGACGAATTCTCAGTTTCTGAGCTATCTACTCAATCAAAAAAATTATATTACAAGTTCTCCGGGGGGAAGTGTGTATGTTCCGGACAGTAGTCTTGGCAACATCAATGCGATATTTAACAGTCGATTATCATACGCTAAAGGAGGATATGTGGTAAGAATGATTAAATGGATTTTAGGAGATACTGTTTTTTATCAGGCACTTAAAGATTATCACGCAAGACCTAATTTAGCATATAATTATGTAAAAACAGCAGACCTTAATGCATCTTTATTGCAATCTACAGGAAAAGATTTTACAGAGTTTTTTAATGATTGGGTTTACGGACAAGGTTATCCCATGTATGATATCAGATGGAAGCAGGTGGGAAATCAGCTTACTGTAAAAGCATCACAAACGCAAAGTCATCCGTCAGTATCTTTTTTTGAAATGCCTTTGCCAATAAAAGTTACAGGAACTAGCGGTCAGACCGCTTATCTGGTGCTTAATAATACAGCAAATAATCAGTATTTTACGGAAAATATTACGTTTCCCATCTCCAGTATTCAGTTCAATTATGATTATCAGATGATCGAGAATAATTCTACAGTTACGCAGGATAATAATTTGAATGTTAAAGAGGTGAAAAATACTGAAGTACATATCTATCCCATTCCTGCAAAGAATGAATTGTTTGTTTCTGGTCTCAGAAAAGAAGCAGAATTTAAGATTTATTCTTCCGATGCAAGATTAATTAAATCCGGAATTACAAACCAAAAAGTAGATATTTCATCTTTAGAAAAAGGAGTGTATTTTATAGTGATCGATTATAAGAATTTCAAGTTTATAAAAGAATAAATATAAAAGTTCAGAACCTTTATTGATGGTTTTTTCTATATTGTATTATCCATGCAATCAATTACAGAACCAACCGGTGAAATTGAATAAGCCTTACATTTGTTATTCAATAATTCGTTTATGAAAAACTTCGAAATATCTGTATTGGATTTGGCTCCGGTAAAAAGGGATAAAACCATTCACGACACGTATCAGGACAGTTTATCTTTGGCAAAATATGTTGAAGATTTAGGATATAAAAGATTCTGGCTTGCAGAACATCATAATATGGAAAGTATTGCGAGTTCTGCAACTTCGGTACTTATAGGTTTTATCGCGAATGGAACCCGAAAAATAAGAGTGGGTTCAGGAGGAATAATGCTTCCCAATCACAGTTCTTTAATTATTGCAGAACAGTTCGGAACATTAGAATCTCTATTCCCCGGAAGAATAGATCTCGGTTTGGGAAGAGCTCCGGGAACAGACGGTTTAACGGCTCAGGCATTAGGAAGAAATCCGGCAATAATTAATGAGCAGTTTCCAAAACAGATTTTAGAACTTCAAAAATATTTCTCCAAAGAAAATTCTGATGCTTTGGTTAGAGCTATTCCGGGAGAAGGACTAGATATTCCGATGTATATTTTAGGATCGAGTACAGACAGCGCGTGGCTTGCTGCGGAACTTGGTTTGCCTTATGCGTTTGCAGGGCATTTTGCTCCGGAACAGATGGAAATGGCTTTTAATATTTACAGAGAACATTTTGTGCCTTCCAAATATTTAGAAAAACCATACATTATTGCCTGTGTAAATGGAGTTGCTGCCGAAACTTCTGAAGAAGCTCATTTAATTTCCACCACTCTGTATCAGGCGTTTATTAATATTATAAGAAACGACAGAAAACCTTTTGCACCGCCCGTGGTAGATATGGATGATATTTGGTCGCCTATGGAAAAATCTATGGTACTTCAAAAACTTAAATTTACTTTAATTGGAAATCAAAAAGAGATTGAAGAAAAATTAAAAAGTTTTCAGGAGAGATTTAAGGTCGATGAAATCATGATAAATTCGCATATTTACGACCATGCCAAAAGACTGGAGTCTTATCATATTTTCAGAAAAGCAAAAAACTCCGTATTTGGCGAATAATAAACAGTTTATAATAATTGGAAGATGCATTTTTTTATGAGTATCTTTGCAGAAATTTAAAGTAAAAATGTCTGATATTAAATTAAATACTATTCCTGAGGCTATCGAAGACCTTAAAAATGGTAAAATAATCATAGTAGTAGATGATGAAGACAGAGAAAATGAAGGAGATTTTCTTTGTGCAGCTGAACTTACAACACCAGAAATCATCAATTTTATGGCACTTCACGGAAGAGGATTAATCTGTATGCCGCTTCCTGAAAAAAGATGTGACGAACTGGGGCTTGAAGTAATGGTAAGCAGAAGCAGCGACCCTAAAGAAACAGCTTTTACCGTTTCTGTAGATCTTTTAGGCAAAGGAACTTCTACCGGAATTTCTGCAGGAGACAGAGCTAAAACAATTCTTGCATTAATGGACGAAAATTCTAAACCTACGGATTTTATGCGTCCGGGACATATTTTCCCTTTAAGAGCGAGAAAAGGTGGTGTTTTGAAAAGAGCAGGTCATACCGAAGCAGCGATAGACTTAACATGTCTTGCCGGTCTTAAAGAGGGTGGGGTAATCTGCGAAATCATGAACGAAGACGGAACCATGTCGCGTTTACCAGAGTTATATGCCTTTGCTCAGAAACATGATATGAAAATTGTTTCTATTGAAGATTTAATTCATTATCAGCTTAAAAAAGGTAATTTAATTGAAAGAATTGAGGAAAGAAAGGTAAAAACAGCGTATGGAGAATACGATTTCTTTGCTTTTAGAGAAACCTCTAACGATCAGATTCACTTTGCGTTAACAAAAGGTGCGTGGACGGTAGATGAACCAGTTTTGGTGAGAGTTCAGTCTTCAGATTCGTACTTTGATGTATTGACCAGATTGAATAACGGAGAAAAACCACTGTTGGAAAAAGTAACAAAAATGGTTAATGAAGAAGGAAAAGGAGCGATTATTTTCATTAATAATGTTTCCAATTCAGAAAATACATTAAGAAAACTTCAGCAGTTTCTGAATTATCAGGACGGACAGCAACAGCATCCTACTTTGGCATTCAACTATAGAGATTATGGTATTGGAACGCAGATTTTAAAAAATTTAGGCATCAATAAATTCAAAGTAATTACTCAGAATCCTAATATCAGACCGCAGGTTGGGGGTTATGATGTTGAAGTAACGGAAATGGTTCAATTATAATTTCATCACTTTTATAAATAAAAAAAATCTGTCTCAGAAAATGGGACAGATTTTATTTTTTAAATTGAATATTATTTGTGCTGGTAATATCTCGCACCTTTCAGAACAGGATTTTCGAGTTCTATACGATCCAGCCCGAAACCGTTGTAATCTGGGTTTACAGAATGTTCAAGCTGTTTTCTGTGCAATTTTTCGTAGGTGTTGAAGTCGATGGCTAATCGGTTTTTCAGCGTTTCAAACAAATTCCATTTAGAAACTACTTTTTTCCATTTCGGTGAAACTTTTCCGGCAAAAACTTTAGATTTTGAACCACTTCCGTATGCCAAGAAGCCAATTTCTTCACCCGATAAATCTTCATTTTCATCATAAGAAGACTGAAAAGCAGAAAGCAACGCCATAAAAATGGACGCAGTGTACATATTTCCTATTTCTGATGATGCCCGTTGCGATTTTTCTATTTTTGAATTGATAAACTGGATGTATTCTTCAGATTTTGCTACAGATTTTTGTTCTTCAAGAGTATCGAAAGAAATCCCGTTTTCTAGGCTGTAAATTTCTGTAAAAACACGCTTTCCGTGGAAAGCATAAGGAAGATGGAAAATTAAATATCTCCAGTTTTCGTACGGTTTTGTTGTAGAAGTAATCTCTTTATAATGTTGGTAAGCTTCACGAATTCTGTCTTGATAACACTGGTTAGAATAGTGTCCATCAAAGACGGGTTCATCTGTAAAAATTTCTATTTTATCGGGAAAGTTTTCGGGAGATTCTTTCAGGTCCTCTTTTTTGAATTGACGTCTTGGTTTAAAAAAATCGAAAACACTTTCTGTAGCTACGCCCCATTTATTTTCAATTTCAATTAAGTTGGGCTCAGAAGAAATTAAAAGTGCTACTGCACCACCTCCCTGAGTGTATTCTCCGGGTGAAGATAGTTCGTATTTTGCATAATCACTTGCAATAACAATCGCTTTTTTGTCGGGATTTGCCTGTACAAAATCTAATGAATTATGTAGAGCATCTACCGCACCAATGCAGGCGAAAGTCATGTCTACCACATCACAGTTTTTGAAGCATCTTTCACCAAATTCATTTTCCAGATATTTTTCCACCATCTGCATTGCATAAGAAGCTGTTGGTTTTGCTGCATCCAGTGCACTTTCTGTTCCTATATATATTCTCGAAATGTCTTTAGGATTAATCTGATAGTCTGTTATCAGTTTCAAAAGAGCTTCTGCTGCGAAAGTTGCGGCATCTTCGTGTACATCTGGAAGTCCCATTTTGTGTAAGCCTAAACCTTTTTCAAGTTTTGCGGGTTCAATTCCTCTTTTTTCTGCTAAATCTTTAATTTCCAGGTATAAAGATGGTGCGTAAAAGCTTGCTGCTTCAATTCCGAAAGTCATCATCGTAAAAAATTTAAACGAATTTATAAAAATCTGTCTATTTAAAAGGCTTTTTCCTAGAGGAATTATTTGTTGAATTCAAATTTTTAATTGAATTTTTATAGGTGTATTGTATATTATGATATTAATTCCTATTTTTGCACCTCGAAATAATTAACAAATTTATTTACATTATGAACAATTACGAGACTGTTTTCATTTTAACTCCCGTTCTATCTGATGCTCAGGTGGAGGAAGCAGTGAAAAAATTCGAAGATCTTTTAAAAGAAAAGAACTGCGAAATTGTAACAAGAGAAAATTGGGGATTAAAGAAATTAGCTTATCCTATTCAATTGAAAAAGAATGGATTCTATACTTTAATTGAGTTTAAAGGAGAAGGTTCTGTAGTAGCTGATCTAGAATTGGCATTCAAACGCGACGAAAGAGTAATCCGTTACCTTACTACAAAACTAGACAAGCATGCTGTAGAATATGCTGTAACAAGAAGAACTAAACTAAAGGCTGCAAAAGCTTAATTTATTAACCCACAATCTAAAAAGACAAAGACATGGCAATAGATGATATGGCTAAACAAGCCTCAGCTGGAGGAGAATCTGAAGTAAAATTCCTTACTCCGCTTGATATCAATACAAAATCTGAAAAGAAATACTGTAGATTCAAAAAATACGGAATTAAGCATGTAGATTATAAAGATGCTGATTTCTTATTACAGTTCGTAAACGAGCAAGGTAAAATTTTACCAAGAAGATATACAGGAACTTCTTTAAAGTATCAAAGAAAAGTTTCTGCTGCAATTAAGAGAGCAAGACACCTTGCTTTGATGCCTTACGTAGCAGATTTATTAAAATAAGACTAAAAGATAAAAGAAGCAAGATGAAAGACTTTTGCTTCTTTTGTTGCTGAATAAATTATTTAATTCTAACTGTTTTAGACATCAGAAATTAGGCATCAGAAAAAATCTGAAATCTAGAATCTGAAATCTAGAATCTAAACAAGACAACAACAATGGACATTATCCTAAAAAAAGACGTAGAAAACTTAGGTCTTGAGTTCGACACAGTAAGTGTAAAACCTGGTTACGCAAGAAACTTCTTATTACCGCAAGGTTATGCAGTTTTGGCTACTCCAAAAAATAAAGCTGCTTTAGAAGCTACTTTAGAAGCTAGAAAAGAAGAAGAAGCTAAATTGATCGCTGCAGCTAACGCTAAAGTGGAACAATTGAAGAAAACTTCTGTTACAATCCCTGCAAAAGTAGGATCAGGAGACAGATTATTCGGTTCTATCAACAATGCAGATCTTTCTGCTGCTCTTGAGAAAGCTGGTGTTTCTGTTGAGAAAAAATACATCAAAATTCCTGGTAACACAATTAAGAGAACAGGTAAAGTAACTGCTAACATCAGATTACACAGAAATGTAGAGTATAACTTCGAGTTTGATATCGTATCAGACGCACCGGTAGAAGCTCCAAAGGCTGCTCCTGCTAAAAAAGAAGAAACTCCTGCTGAAGAAGCTTAAGAAATTTCTTTAAAATATTTAAATCCGTTATACAAAAAGTATAGCGGATTTTTTTTGTAATATAATGAATATCTGTATGGTATAAATTGAAAGAAATTACTCTTATATGATTTAGTATCCTGATTGTTTGCAATTAGCAATGAGTTTTTAGTATTGATTTTGTCATTCCGAAGGAATTTAAACTGTTGGTATTTCAGAAAGTTGAGACTTTTTTCATAATGACAAAAGCTGGTTTATTTCAATATGATGATTTATTTAATATCTATAGCTTTGAAGATAAATATTCAAATAAAAAAAAAGCGATGCATAATTATATTGCATCGCTTATAAGAATTTTAAAGTGAGATTGTTTTTACAGGCTCTTTAAAAGTTTTTCTGTATCAGTAGAATCTTCTCCACTTGCTTTTGCAAGTTCAATAGATTTTTCTGCCCAGATTTTTGCGTTTTTCTTATCACCAATTTTATGGTAAAGATTAGCCAAAGTATCGGTATTGGCATAATTTGTATTTTTATTCACCGATTCCTGAGCCCATTTTATAGCAGTTTCTAAAGAGGTCTTTGTGCTGATATTTTCAAAAAAGTTCCACGCTACAGAATTAAGTTCTTCAGAAGATGCAGAAGAGTAATCTTTATACGTTTCTAAAGCAAGCTTTTCATAAGTTGCAAAATCTTTTTCTTTTAGAGCCTTGTTAGATTTTACTTTTACCAATAGCTTTTCAGCTTCTGGCTGAGTCATGAATTTTTGAGTTTCCGCTAAGAAATATGCATCATTATACTTTTTTGTTTCAGGATTGTATGCCTTAGCAAGAATCGTATTAACTTTTACATTTTTATTGATGTTATCATAATTTTTCTCAGGCAACATTTTCAGAATATCTTGTTTTCTGTCCACAAAAATTTTGTATGATGGATCTTCGGTGCTTTTCATAACTTGAAACAAAAGCTGTAAGTTTGTTTGATTCAACTCTGGTTTGGCAGCAAAATAACGTTCAAGAACCATATTGGATAGTTTTGCATCGCTATACATTGTAAGTTCTGCAAGTTTTAACAAAAATTCTGGATCTTTTTCTCCTTTTTCAAATTTTTGTTTTAAGGAAGTAAGCCTTTTGCTTGGGTCTTCTGCATCTTTTGCAAACTGGATAAAATCTTTTTCCTCTACGTAACCAATCGTTCTGTGAACTTCTTCGCCATCGCCGTTAATAAACAGGTAAGTAGGAAAAACTTTTACATTATATTTTTTGGCAAGTTCAATACCTTCTCCTTTTTCCATATCAATTTTAGCATTGACGAAATGACTGTTGTAATGATCTCCAACAGATTGAAGCGGAAAGATGTTTTTAACCATCAATTTGCACGGTCCACACCATACCGCATAAGCATCAATAAATATAAGTTTGTTTTCTTTCTTAGCCTTTGCTAAGAGTGTTTTAAAATTTCCCTCTTCAAATTTGATTCCCTGTGCAAAAGCTAATGCTGCAAAGAATAATAAGGAAAATATTGCTGTCTTTTTCATGAATTTTTTTTGTTTGAACAAATGTAATAATTATGGTAAATATTTATTCTTTTTTAATAAAAATAATTTCGAATCTATGAAAGATTTGTTTTTATATTGAAATTGATAAGAATGTCAGTTTTAATCATATTACTAAAAATCAATGAGCCTTTGTTATTTTGAAATAATCCACATTTTAGATTTAAAACTAATGCTGAAATAAAATTATTTCTGATTGCAAGCAATCAATAAAAAATTAATCCGTCTCAATTTTGAAACGGATTATTGTAATTATAGATGAGTTAGTTTATCTGGAACCACCAACAGAAGTATTGGGTCTGGATTCTTTACTTTTATAATCTGTAGGTGTTGCAGCAGTATCTTTTAACGCTTTTGGAGTATCTTTATCCCGATCTGAAGATTTTTCGGAATGAGCAGCAGCAGTTTCGCCCATATCATTTCTCATGAAATCTTTATTGTGTTCTTCTTTAAATTCTTCTCTGTTTTCTTTTTTATCTGCACAGCTCAACAAACTAATTGCGGAGATTGCGACAATGGCAAATGTTGTTTTCATAATAGATGTTTTGTAATTTTAATTTGTTTTGGTGGAATATTTTGTAAGTATTTCAAGCACTTACATAATTTTATGGTGCAAAAAATCTGCCGAATATTATGATAAGTAAAATTATTCTGTTTGGCTTTAGTTTTTAAGTATTGAAAACACTATTTTTGCAAAAATATATTGTATGCAGAATTATCTTGAATTTGATTTTAAAATATCTCCCCTTTATCCGTGGAACGAAATATTAATGGCGGAGCTTATTGAAATTGGTTTCGATAGTTTTACAGAGGAATTTGATGGTATTTTAGGATACATTCAAAAAGATATATTCAATGAAAATCAGCTTCAAGGAATTTCTCTTCTCCAGAACAACGATGTTGAAATTCAATACTCTTATAAAGAAATGCCCAACATTAATTGGAATGAAGAATGGGAGAAAAATTTCGAGCCAATTAATATCGATGACAAAGTTTTAATTAGAGCAGAATTTCATGAATCTGTACCTGGAATGCATGAGATCGTTATTCAGCCTAAAATGTCTTTTGGAACAGGGCATCATCCCACTACCCATTTAATGATTCAGCAAATGATGGATATGGATTTTCAGAATAAGAAAGTTCTGGATATGGGTTGTGGTACCTCGGTTTTAGCAATTTATGCGAAACAGAATGGTGCAGCAGATACTTTAGCAATCGATATAGACGAGTGGTCGGTAGAAAACTCTAAAGAAAATGCTGTTAGAAATAATGTTGAGCTGAATATAGAATTAGGGACCGCAGAAAATCTTGGAAAAGAAAAGTTTGATATTATTCTGGCTAACATTAATCGGAATATTTTAATTTCGGATATTCCCACTTATACATCGGTACTCAATAATAGTGGCGAATTATTACTTTCAGGGTTATGTTTTTTCGATGTTGATGATATTTTAGAAGTCTGTGAAGAAAATAATTTAGTCCTTAAAAAGAAATTGCAGAAAGAAGAATGGGTAAGTTTACTTTTAAATAAAAAAGAAGTATTATTTTAAATATTACATGTTTTTTTAATAATAAATATGTTAAGCGTTAAAAAATAATAGAGCAATTTGTTTTAGTTCAATAAAATGTGTTTATCATTCTAAATATCTATTCTAAATATATTTGTAAGTTAGGAATTTAATTGTTAGATGAAAAAGCTTATACATGCTTTTAAATCTCTTTCTATAAGAGATTATTTTAAAAATATTAAGCTAAGCTATCCATCAGAATGGGTTGTGTTTGTTTTAGATGTTTTATTGTCAATTATATCTATTTCTATTTTATATTTTATTTTCGATAATCTTCATGTAAAAGAGAGTTTCTCTCGATATATTTTCTTTAAAATAGCTCTTGTAGTTATTGTGAATGTTATTTTCATTTATTTTTATCAAAAATTTACTAAAATCGCTCATCACTATGTTTTTTTTAAAATAATACTTTGCTCGGGGAGTACATTATTAACTATTTTGTTGCTCAATTTAATTCTTAAAAGCATTTTCGATGAATATATATATTCGAATCTGTTTATTTATTTATATTTTTTTATTTCGGTTTTTTTAATGTTTTTATTCCGATTATTAATAAAACAAATGTTTAGTGATTTGATTGATGCTCAAGCTTCTTTTTCAAAAATTAAACTTGCAGTTATTGGAGTGGATGGTAATTCGGTATCTGTAGCTCGTGCAATTTTGCATAATCGGAATTGTTCTTACAAGTTGAAAGGCTTTCTAATAAAACAGTCTGATTCTCAGAAAAAAATGTTATTAGGAAATAAAATTTATAATATTGATAATTTTTTTAAAGATAAAAATATACTTAATAAATTTGATGCTATATTGATTATCGAAGAAATTGTTTCTGAAGATGAGCTTAATAAATGGGTGACTTTAGCATTAGACAATGGTCTGAAAGTCTTAAAAGCACCAAATCTAAATGATATAAATGAGTCTAATGTTATAAAAGGAATTAGTAATTTACAAATTGAAGACTTACTCAAAAGAAAGTCTAATAAAAGCGAAAATATTGAAGTTAGAAAAAGGCATTTTGGGAAAAGTATTTTGGTAACGGGAGGAGCGGGTTCAATAGGTAGTGAAATCATAAAACAAGTAGCTCAATTTAAACCCTCAGTAATAGTTATTGTAGATCAGGCAGAAACACCTTTGTATAATCTGAAATTAGATCTTTTAGAAAAATTTCCAGAGCAGAATTTTAAGTTTGTTTTAGCAGATGTTTCCAATAATTATAGTTTACAAGTTTTATTTGAGAATTATTGGTTTTCTATGGTTTATCATGCAGCGGCATATAAGCACGTCCCTCTTATTGAAGAAAATCCCCATGAAGCAATATTTGCAAACGTTTTGGGAACAAAAAATGTTTCTTTACTCTCAAAAAAATATAATGTAGAACATTTTGTGCTGTTGTCCACAGATAAAGCTGTTAATCCAACTAATATTATGGGAGCTTCAAAGAGAGTGGCAGAGATGTACGTCCAGGCACTTTATGGATGCAGAGATAATTCTACCAAATTTATTACTACAAGATTTGGTAATGTTTTAGGATCTAATGGTTCGGTAATTCCTCACTTTAAAAAGCAAATTGAAAAAGGTGGTCCTATTACGGTTACACATCCAGAGATTATTCGTTATTTTATGACAATACAAGAGGCTTGTGAACTGGTTTTGGAAGCTGGAACAATAGGAAATGGCGGAGAAATTTTTGTTTTTGATATGGGGAAACCTATTAAAATTTTAGATTTGGCTAAGCAAATGATTAAATTATCGGGGTTTACTTTAGATGAAGACATAAAAATAAAATTTATTGGTTTAAGACCTGGAGAAAAATTATATGAAGAAATTTTAAAAAATAATACAAAAACCTTGTCTACTTTACATCAGAAAATTATGATTTCTAAAGATGTCAATATAGAGTTTGAAAAAATAGATCGACTTTGTAACCAAATCATTAAAGCTGCAATTAAAAGAGATAAATTCCAAGTTGTAAGCATCCTTAAAGACATTGTTCCAGAATTTATAAGCAATAATTCTGAGTTTGAGATTTTAGATAGAAAATAATAATAAAATTCAGAGTTGGGAGAGTTGGGTTACAAAGAAGATTAATAATTAAAAAAATGTATATTATAAATAATAATCCTATTTTTGTGAAAAAAATTTCAAAAATGAATTTAAGAAGATATATGATCTGCGGAGCTATTGGTTTAGCTGCTTTCTCCTGTACTCCAAGACAAGAGATCAACTATATGAAAGATATTGAAAGTGTTGCACTTGATAATTCTATAAAGAACAGTCGTAGTACTTTACAGCCGGGAGATCAGTTAATTATATCTGTTTCAGCTAAGGATATGGATGTTGTAAAGCCATTCAATCAGAATTATTCGTCGAGTACCACTATTACGCAGTATTCTATGCCTAGCTCCAATAATCTTCCTCAGCAATTACCTGTTTCAGGTCCCACATACATGGTAGATACGGACTGGAACATTAATTTTCCACAAATAGGAAAAGTAGTGGCAAAAGATGAAACAGTAGAATCTTTGAAAACAAAACTTGTAGATTTAATTTCAAAATATGTAAAGGATCCTGCTGTTGATATTAAGCTGGTTAATTTTAAAATATCCATATTGGGAGAAGTTAGTAGACCTGGAACTTATGTTATTCCGGACGGAAATACAACTTTACCCGCTGCTCTTGGTTTAGCAGGCGATCTTACTCCTTTTGGAATTAGAAAAAATGTTTTGATTGTTAGAAATGTTGATGGTAAATTCACACAGGAAAGGGTAGATTTAACGAGTGCTCAGTTTTTTAACTCGCCATACTATTATTTAAGACAAAATGATTTAATTTATGTTGAACCCAATGAAGTTCGTGAAAAAGCAGCCAGAATAGATCCTAATACAGGATTGTATATATCTGTTGCTTCAGTAATCGCTTCTATTGCATTAGGTGTGTTAGCATTAACAAAAAAATAAATTTCTAATTCCTCACAATAGTTAATAGTGGATTACAGTCAGAACCCAGAAGAATTTCAGGAAGAAAATCTTAATATTAGAGAAATAATTAAACCTTATCTGTTTAGGTGGTATTGGTTTGTCATTGGAGTCATTGCGGCACTAATAATTGCATGGTTTTTCTTGAGATATAGTGTGCCTATTTACAGCACAGAATCTACATTACTAATTAAAGAAGTTAAAAAATCTGCGTCAGGACAACCGGAAATGTCAGTTATCTCCGAATTGGGAGGAATTGGAGGCATGGGTACCAATTCTGTAGATAACGAAATTGAAATTTTGAAGTCTAAAAAACTGATGCTTTCTGTGGTAAGAGACAAATCTCTTGAAACAGGAATTTATGCAAAAGGAAAGATTAAAGAATCTGAACTTTATAAAGAAACTTCCCCATTTATAGTAAGAATTATAAAAGAGAATAAAAACGGACAATATCCTAAAAAGCAAGTTAGTGCAGAAATTGAAGGAAATAAAATAATTTTAAAATCTAAGTCTTTTAATAAAGATATTATTGCTGAATTTAATAAGTCTGTTTCAATGCCTTTTGGTGTTATAATGTTTCAGAAAAACTCATTATACCGTCCAAAAAAAGAAGATAATAACCAAAATCTTTTCTTCCTGAATTTTATGTCGGGAATGAATAGGGCTCGTTACTATCTTGCAAAGCTAAATGTCTCTCTTGTTCAGAAAGATGCAACAGTACTTAAACTTTCTATTACAGATCCTGTACCAGAAAAGGCCGAAGATATATTAAATTCTCTCGCCATAAATTATAACAAAGAAGCTAATATTGATAAAAATTCTGAGGCGCAGAAAACAGCTAATTTTATAGATGATAGAATTAAACTGATTAGTAACGAATTAGGTTCTGTAGAAACCCAAAAAGAAGACTTTAAAGTTAGAAATAATATTGCAGATATACAGACTGAGGCAGAACTTTCACTGGAAGCAGCTACTAAAGGAAGAGAAAAACAAATAGAGAATGAATCTCAGCTGGAATTGGTGAACAGTTTATTGAGTTCTATTAACAGACAGGGCAATTATCAGGTTTTACCTCTCAACGTAGGACTTTCAGATTCCGATGCTTCATCTAATATTGGAATGTACAACCAATTGGTGATTGAAAGAAGCCGCTTGTTAGAAAATTCTACAACAGCCAATCCACTTGTTGTGGATCTTACCAACCAGGTGAATAGCATGAGGAACTCTGTAATTCAAAGTTTACAGAAAAGCAGATCTGCCCTTCAAATAGCAAGAAACAATATTAATAGTGAACAAAACCGTTTATCGGGAAAAATTTCTAAAATTCCGGTTCAGGAAAAGCTTTTCAGAAGCATAGAAAGGCAACAGACTATTAAAGAGCAGCTCTATTTACTGTTGCTTCAGAAAAGAGAGGAAGCTGCAATTTCTTTGGCTATAGCCGCACCAAAAGCTAGAATTGTAGACGATGCTTTAACGAATCCGATACCGGTTTCTCCAAAGAAGCTGATTATTTATTTAGGAGCTTTAATTATCGGACTTTTAATTCCGTTCGGTATTATTTATTTAATCGAATTATTCAATAATAAGATTAAAACTAAAAATGATCTGGAAAAACTTATACATGGTGCTACAGTGATTGGTGAACTGCCTTCTTTAGAGAAAGGTGAACCTGAAATAGTTCAGATGAACGATTTGTCGCCATTGGCAGAAGCATTCAGAATACTGATTACCAATATTAATTTTATGCTTCCGAAGGGTAAAAAAGGGAATGTTATTTTTGTAACTTCAACGGTGAAAGGGGAAGGTAAAACTTTTACTTCAGTGAATTTAGCATTAACTTTAGCCACTCCGCGAAAAAAAGTGGTTATTATTGGTTCTGATATCAGAAATCCACAACTACAGCGATATAATGAGAATAGAAGAGGATTGATAGGTTTATCGGAATTTATGTACGATGATAGTATGAAAGCTTCAGAAATTATTCATCCTACATCTTTTAATCCTCATTGTGATGTAATATATTCTGGCGCAATTACGCCAAATCCTACAGAGCTTTTATCCAATGGAAGATATCAGGAATTGGTTGAAAGTTTAAAACAGGATTATGACTATATCCTTTTGGATACGGCACCTCTTATGCTTGTCACAGATTCTTTTCTTATTGCTGATACTGCTGATGTTACGGTGTATGTATCTCGTTCTGGCTACACAGAAAAAGAATTGGCATTATTCATCAATAAACAGATTGCAGAAAAGAAAATTAAAAATGTTGGAATGGTTCTTAATGATGTGAATAAAATACACAGCGGATATGGTTATGGTTACAAATACGGGTATGGATATTCTGCTGATAATAAAAAGTCATTCTGGAAAAGACTATTAGGTAAATAGAATAATTTTTAGTCTTTTCTGAGTAATTTAATAGATAATGAACAGTAAATATAATATTTGTGTGATAGGTTTAGGATATGTGGGATTACCGCTTGCCAGACTTTTTGCTACAAAATATTCTGTAGTAGGTTTTGATATCAATGAGAAAAGAATTGCCGAACTTAAATCTGGTAATGACGTTACTCAGGAATTGAATAATGATTTTCTTCATGAAGTATTGTTAGAAGAAAATCCTTTACAGAAATCAGAATCAAATCCAAAGGGTCTGTATTGTACTTCTCTGCTAGAAGATATCAAAAATGCTGATATTTATATAATTACCGTTCCAACACCTGTAGATAAACACAATAGACCAGATTTAACTCCACTTTACAAATCCAGTGAAACGGTAGCTAAGGTATTACAAAAAGGAGATATTGTTATATATGAGTCTACAGTTTATCCCGGAGTTACCGAAGAAGAATGTGTTCCTGTATTAGAAAAAGTGTCAGGATTAACATTTAATCAAGATTTTTTTGTTGGATATTCTCCGGAACGGATTAATCCGGGAGATAAAGAGCATACAGTAGATAAAATTTTGAAAGTAACTTCCGGTTCAACACCCGAAACAGGGAAGATTGTTGACGATTTATATCAATCGGTAATTACTGCAGGTACGCATCTAGCTCCATCCATAAAAGTTGCTGAAGCTTCAAAAGTAATTGAAAATTCTCAGCGAGATCTCAATATTGCATTTATGAACGAACTTGCTAAGATTTTTTCTTTAATGGATATTGATACTCATGATGTTTTAGAAGCGGCTGGAACCAAGTGGAATTTTTTAAAATTTAAACCTGGTTTGGTGGGTGGGCATTGTATTGGAGTAGATCCTTTTTATCTCGCTCAAAAAGCACAGGAAATAGGATATTACTCCGAATTAATCTTAGCAGCAAGAAGACTGAACGATTCTATGGGGGCATTTGTCGCATCCCAGGTTGTTAAATTAATGATTAAAAACGATATTAAAGTAAAAGGATCTAAAATTTTAAATCTCGGAATTACTTTTAAAGAAAACTGTCCTGATATAAGAAATTCAAAAGCGATTGATGTTATTACCAATCTACAAGATTATGGTGCAGAGGTAATTACATATGATTCTTGGGCAAACCCTGAAGAAGTAAAAAACGAATATAACATTCATTGTATTTCACAACTTCGAGATGAGGTAAAATATGATGCTATTGTTCTCACCGTATCACACAAAGAATTTTTCACATTAGATTTAAAAAGTTTTCTTAAGGAAAATGGAATTATTTATGATGTTAAAGGTCTTCTAAATAAAAATATTGTAAATAAAAGATTGTAAATTATTTGTCTTTTTAATATTTAATCTGAGTTAGGGTTAAGGATTTATAAATCGAAAAGTTAAACAAAATACTAATAATTGATTTATACGTAAAGCAAACAAAAGCGTGGAACTCACCAAAGTAATAAAAATTTTTATTACTTTGATAAACGAAGTGCCATTCTATAACTTAAAATTGTTTTAAAAATCAAGCATCTCTTTGTTTTCTTTGTGATAAAGTAATAACCAACTAAAATATCATTTATTTAAAATATTGCTTATACCGAACTCAAGTTATTTATGATCTAGTCATACTATGTGTGAAATTTTAATTTTTTTTCTCGTATACTGTTATTTGCTTCTGTCATATAAATTTTATAAAATATAGTAATATTGCTATTATAAAATTTTATGCTCAATAATAGTTAAAATTTTTCAACTATTTTTTATATGAAACAAAATAATCTTCCAATTTTACAAAGAATATATTGGGATATAACAGTTTTCAAGAAATTAAATTGGAAAGTTGAAAAATCTATTTATAGTCCAGTTTTAGTTAATTCTTAGGTAATTGATATATTTCAAGTAGATGTAAAAAATGATATAAATTCTTTTCCATTGAGTTTTTATGGTAATGTGGTCAAAAATAGTTGGTGTTTTTCCCAGAAATAATTCGTAATATTTGGCTGTTGATTGGAAGAGGAAATGAGCAATGCTGAGGAGCAACTCATCAGCAATACAATCAGCGCTGTAAACAATAGTTTAGAAGGATGGGTTTTTCCATCCTTTTTTCCATTAATTATTGGAACAGCTTTATGGCTAAAAAAACCTTACTTCTTTCGGTTCTTGTAGAAGAGATACCACTGAATGGACTTTTTTCTCCTGCTTTTCGTGAGCCCTCTGTGAATATTTAAATTTCCTTTCAAATGACCAAAAAAAGACTCAATTCCGTTTGTTGTTTTTGGGATTTTAGGATTTTGAAGAAAAGTGAACATATTAGGCAAAGCTTTTCTGATAACAGAGAAACACCTTCTGACCATTTTGTGAGTATACCAATATCTACCGGTTTCCGGGCTGTAGGATTTTTCATCAATAAAATCTTTATGCTTGTCAAACCAATCCAAAAATTCTTTTATCCAATACTGTTTCTTAGATTCATTATCAATGAAATGCAGTTTGCAGACAATTTCCCGCAGTTCAAATCCCGCATTCGACTTTGGATAGGCAGAGAGCCATATTTTACACATCCTCTGGATATGAACCAAACACCTTTGAACGGGAACCTTCGGGCAGACTTTTCGGATGGCTTTGAGTAATGATTTATCGCCGTCGCAGGTTATTCCGCCGATTTTTATTCCCAAACTAAGGATGTTTTCCAAATCTTCTTTCATCTCCTCATAATGCTCCCCGTCAGTGATTCTATAAAGTTGGGTTTGTTTAAAAACATTATCTCTGAAAACAACCAAACAAATTTCATTGGAAAAATAGGTTCCATCAATCAGCAGATAAACTTACTTCCTTGTTTTGGCTGTAGGTCAGCTTAGGAGCATTTCCAAGCATCACATTAAAATACCGCTGAAGCGTACTTACTGAATACCCTGATTCATCTGAAATCTGCTCATAGGTTTGTTTACAGACAATCCATTTTTTAAACCAAATTTCTTTGTTTTTCAAGCTCACAGATTTGTTTTCGGATGTAAAATAAATGCCACAATTTTTACATTTAAAACGGCGTTTGCCATTTTGTTTACCTCAAGAAATCACCTCCAAACTTTTGCAACTCCAACAGCGATTTTTTTTGAATTTTCAGACATAAAAAAAGTTTATTGAAACAAAGTTCAATAAACTTTCTGTATCATCAGTAATAATCAGCGTTGCAAAGAATTTCACCAACTATTTTTGACTATTAAACCGTTTTTATTATTTAATTAATATTTTTTTTGATAAATAAAAGAATTTAGATGTGATATTAAATTTTATTAATGTAATTCTTGGAAAAAACTGAGTATATTTGCAGACTTAATACAAATAAATATAAGTAATGCTAGAACACGATGTTAGACCTTGGGGAGAGTACTGGGTTTTGGAAGATGCTGAAACTCATAAAGTAAAAAGAATATTAGTGAATCCTGGAGGTAGGCTTTCTCTTCAGTACCATCACCATAGAGCTGAAGTATGGACAATAGTTTCTGGTATTGGAACCATAACCATTAACGATCAAGTTAAAGATTTTAAAGCGGGAGAGGTAGCACAAATTCCTTTAGGAGCACATCATCGTATGGAGAACAAAACTAATGAGCCTGTTGTTTTTATAGAGGTACAATATGGAACTTATTTTGGTGAGGACGATATTGTAAGAGTTGAAGATGATTATAATAGAGCATGAAAATATATAATGTAATTTTATCAGGAGGTGTAGGGAGTAGGCTTTGGCCTCTTTCAAGGAAACAACATCCAAAACAGTTTCTTAAATTATTTTCTGGTAAAGCTTTATTTGAATTAACTGCAGAAAGAAATCAAAAAGTGGTAGATGAAATTATGGTTGTAGGAAATACAGATCATATCGAATGGAGCCAACAGCTTTTGAATGACATTTCTATTCCTAAAACTTTTATTACAGAAACTGCAGCACGAAATACAGCAGCCGCAATTGCCTTTGCATCTCTTGCTGTTGATGCTGAGGATATATTGATTATTACTCCATCTGATCATCTTATTCAGAACCAAGATGCTTATGAAAAAGCAATTAAAGAGGCGATTGAATTAGCTCAGAAAGACTTTCTTGTTACTTTTGGAGTAGTTCCTTCAAAACCGGAAACTGGATATGGTTACATAGAATATGAAGGGAAAGATGTACTTTCTTTCAGAGAAAAACCAAACACTGAAACAGCACAAGGATTTTTAGAAAGAGGTACTTTTTTGTGGAATTCCGGAATGTTTTGCTTTAAAGCAGGTGTATTTTTAGATGAACTGAAAAAGTATCAACCGGAAGTCTTTGAAAAATGTGTAGAAGCTTGGAGTATATCTGAAAATAAGTCTCTGAATATAGAAGCCTCTCTACAGATACCATCCATAAGTATAGATTATGCTGTAATGGAAAGATCTAAAAAGATAAAAGTAGTACCTGCTCATTTCAGATGGAGTGATTTAGGGTCTTTCGAGTCTTTATATGATTATTTACGTTCTACAGGGCATTCTGTTGATGAAAATGGTAATATGGTCATCGGTACAGAAATTTTCACTGCATTTGTAGGTCTTAAAGATTCTATTTTCGTTTATACTCCCGATGCGTTTTTAATTTTACAGAAAGAGAAATCTCAAGATGTTAAAAAGATTTATAATCAGTTAGAAAAATATCAATCTACTTTAAGATAAATGTTTTATAACATTTGATATAGCAATAAGTTATAATAAATTACTAAAGTTTTTAAAGCAACTTAATTTATACTAATAATTTAAAAATTAAAAATTGCAAAAGAAAAATCTTATAATATTTGGAACGAGACCGGAAGCAATTAAAATGGCTCCTCTGGTAAAAGAATTTCAAAAACATCAGAATATTTTTGAAACAAAGGTCTGCGTTACAGCTCAACATCGCGAAATGCTAGATCAGGTATTAGATTTTTTCGAGATTAGACCTGATTATGATTTGAATTTAATGAGGCCTAACCAAAATCTATTTACATTAACTGCAGACATTATATCTGAACTGAAACCGGTTTTGGATGATTTTTCACCAGACTATGTTTATGTTCATGGTGATACAACAACGACAATGGCTGCTAGTATTGCTGGATTTTATAGTGGGGCTAAGATTTGTCATGTAGAAGCAGGATTGAGAACTCATAATAAAAGATCGCCTTTTCCAGAGGAAATCAATAGGCAGGTTACGGGACGAATTGCAGATTTTCATTTTGCACCAACACAACAATCTTATGATAATTTGTTGAAAGAAAATCTGCCAAAACAAAATATTGTTATTACTGGAAATACTGTTATTGATGCTTTATTAGAGAGTTCCGAAAGAGTAAAAACAATTAAGAATCCTGAAATCGATTTTTTAGAAACAATAGTTGATCCTTCAAAAAAATTAATACTGGTAACTGGGCATCGTAGAGAGAATCACGGTCAAGGATTTATCAATATTTGTGAAGCACTGAAAGAAATTGCGCTATCCAACCATAATTCACAGATTATATATCCTGTTCATCTTAACCCTAATGTAAAGGAACCAGTATATAAAATACTTTCCGGTATTAACAATATAAGGCTTATAGATCCATTAGCTTATCCTGCATTTGTTTGGTTGATGGCGAAGTCTTATCTAATTATTACCGATTCTGGTGGTGTGCAAGAGGAAGCTCCTAGTTTAGGAAAACCTGTTTTGGTTATGCGAGACACAACTGAAAGGCCAGAAGCAGTACAAGCGGGTACCGTTATTTTGGTTGGGACAGATAAAAATAAGATTGTAGAAGAAACAAATAAACTTTTAACAAATACTACAATCTACCAAAAAATGAGTGAACTTCATAATCCATACGGGGATGGAAATGCTTGTGAGAAAATTGTAGAGTTTATCCGTTCATTATAATTAGCAATGGATATCAAATCAAAAGTAAAGTTAATTCTATCATCCGACATTAATAAGAAAATTTTTTCACATAGTTTTTGGATTCTATTAGGAAACCTGTTGTCAAAATTTATTCTACTACTAGCCACAATTTTAATGGCAAGATATTTAGGTAAAGAGCAATATGGTCAGTTTGGGATAATTAAATCTACAATACTTATGTTTGTAATGTTTGCGGGTTTAGAATTGGGTATTACTTCAACAAAATATATTTCTCAGTATAGATTTTCAGACAAAGCAAAAGTTGAAAAAATTGTTGGTATTTCTACACTACTAGCAATTATAATAAGCATATTTGTTTCTATTTTAGTTTATGTATTTGCCGAAGAAATTGCAATCCAAATAAAAGCTCCGGTAATTTTTAACGAAATTAGATTAAGTTCTTTTATTCTGTTTTTTTCCTCTCTTAACGGAATCCAAAATGGCATTCTCGCAGGAATGGAAAAATTTAAACAAATGTCTATAAATAATGTTGTTGCAGGAGTTATTTCCTCTATAGGATTAATTTTGGCATCCAAATTTTTTGATCTGAACGCTGTGGTAATTGCATTTGGTCTTAACTTTGTGATTTTGTTTTTACTCAATTTTTTAACATTAAAAAAATATTTTTACTCAGAATTTAATATTCAAATCTTTGATATTAAAAATTTCGAAGAACTTAATGTTTTATGGAAATTTAGTTTACCTGCAATTTTGGGAGGTTTAATGGTTGGTCCGGTTACTTGGTATTGTAATTACTTACTTGTTAATCAACCAAAAGGATATGAGCAGATGGCTAATTTTGATATTGCCAACCAGTGGAGAAATACAATTTTATTTATTCCTGCTGCGCTCTCTCAGATTGCATTGCCTATGTTAACTGCTAATGCAAATAATATAGATACATACAAAGAAGTGTTTAATAAAAATCTGAGAGTAAGTGTTTATATAGGTTTTGGATTGGTGCTGTTTTTTGTTATTGCTTCACCTTTAATTACATTTTTTTATGGACATAAATATGATGATGCCCTTGTACCAATCATTATTATGTTCATTACTACCGGTTTTATCGCTGTTAATAATGTAGTAGGACAAGCAATTGCAAGTAAAGGCAAAATGTGGCTTGGTTTTTATTTTAACTTATTCTGGGCAATTATTTTAATTGCATGTTCATATTATACGATTAGAATACTCAATTTAGGAGCAGTTGGTATTTCAATTTCTTATCTAATAAGTTATATATTTCATACTGTTTTTCAGTTTGTTTATTTAAAAAAGATTATCATTTAGAATATAAGTAACTATAATAACATTAAGATGAAATTTCAGATTCTTTTTGAAAAAGGAGATAGGCATGATGCTACAATACATTATGTCGAAATCATAAGAAAATCTTTATCTAATTTCGAAGCTAAAGTCGAAATAATTGAATCTATAAAAGAAATAGACTCAAGAAAAAATATTATTATTGTTGTTAATGCAAAATCACATTTAAAGGTTTTAATTAAAAATCCTTTCATCAAAGTGATATGTTGGTATCAAGGTATTATGCCCGAAGAATTGTTCGTTAATTACCACCATAAAGACAAAGTATTTAAAATTGCTTTATGGACTATTTTCGAGTTTATCTCATTGAGATGTAATTTTTTCTCAATTTTTGTTTCAAATAAAATGAAAACACACTATGAGAAAAAATATAAAGTAGATTTTAAAAATAAATTTTATATAATGCCTTGTTTTAATTTGGATGTTAACAAGGAAGCTTTCACACAGCCTAGTAAATATAGCACTCCTACATTTTTATACGCAGGAACCATGTCAGATTGGCAATGTATAGATCAAATGCTGATTTTGTATTCCGAAATAGAACTAAAAATTAAGAACGCGAAATTGTATTTGTTTACTCCTGATCAAGACAAAGCAAAAGAGTATGTAAATAAGTATAAAATTGAAAATGTTGTGATTGATTATAAACCATATAAAGAATTGTCTCAAGAAATAAAGAAGTACAAGTATGGCTTTATAATACGAGAAGATATTGAAATGAACAGAGTGGCAACTCCTACAAAAATGAATAGCTATCTTGCAAATGGTATAATTCCTATTTTTAGTAATTGTATAAATTCGTTTCAAGAGAATCTATCTAATCTTGAATTTAAAATTGTTTTGAAAAATAATTTAGATTCAGAATATTTACTTCAACAACTTAATAGTTTTGAAAGTAACAATTTATTAGAAAACTCGATTTATGACGATTTTTTAGCTAACGCTTTTACTACTTACTATAATGATGAATTTCACATTAAAGAGTTATTTTACAAATTAAATGAAACTATATATTAAATGAAGTTTTCACTAATTACGGCTACTTTAGGTAGAGTTTCTGAAATAGAAGAACTATTAATTTCTTTATCAGCCCAGACATATAGGAGTTTTGAACTTATATTGGTAGATCAGAATCCTCATAGACTTATTGAAGAAATTGTTCAGAGATATGATTCTCAGTTTACTATAATATATATAAGAAGTGATAGAAAAGGTCTTTCTTATAATCGTAATATTGCATTGGATGTTGCAACAGGAGAAATTGTTGGATATCCGGATGATGACTGTACGTATTCTGAGAATGTTTTAGAAGATGTTAAAAATTCATTTACAGAAAATAACTTTGATTTTGTATTATTAAAGGCTAATGACCCTATTACAGATTTTAATTTTATTACTGTAGAAAACCGAATTCTATCCAAAAAAGATATTATTAAAAAATGTATTTCTTACAACGTATTTACGAAATTAAATAAAAATATAAATTTTGACGTTCAATTAGGTGTAGGTAGTTTTTTTGGATCGGGAGAAGAAACAGATTATATGTGGGCTGTGCTGAATGACAAAAGCAGAGGTGGGTTCGCAAAAAATGCTACAGTATATCATCCAGCCAATTTGTCATCAAAAGATAGTGAAAGAGCTTATAAGTATGGTTTAGGCTTTGGTGCTATTTTTAAAAAAGAATACTTACGTACAAAAAAATTATCAGTTTTATTACAGTTTTACAAATATCTATTAAGAAGTGCGGGAGGAATTTTATTAAGTGGCAATAAAAAATTTTATTATAAGACTCTAATTGGTAGAATAAAAGGTTACCTTAATTTTAGGATTAATTAATATATGTTATACTATCTTGTACCCACATACTTATTTCTTGTCTATAGTTTACAAGTAGTTTTCAGAAACAAAAATAAATTTTTGTTTTTATTATTGCCTGCAATTTTATTTATTCTATGTATAGGAATGTTCAGAGATATTAGTGTAGGAACAGATACATATGAATATTATCGAGTGTTTAATTTTCCAGATAATATAGAATTAGGATATCAATTTTTAACAAAAGTCGTAAAATTTTTTGGAGGTAGCTTTAATTCATTTTTAGCTATTTTTTTCTTTTTATCTTTTATTCTTAAACTGTTATCATTCAAATTAACATCCAATAACATAATACTATCTTTGTTAATGTATTCAGGATTCTGGTTTCTTGTTTATGACATGAACGGAATACGGCAAGGATTAGCACTCGGTTTTGTAGGTTTGGGGCTAAGTTATCTCAACAAAGGAAATATCAAAATGTTTTATTTTGCCATTGTATTGGCTGTATTTAATCATTATTCCGCAGCAGTCTTTTTACCTTTAGCTATAATTACTCGAAATGTAATCTGTTCAAAAAAAATATTTTTTATAGTTTTTTTTACGGTATTATTTTTAGCTACCACTAAAATTGCTCAGCCAATTATTAATCTTATTAGTTCATTTTTAGGAAGTGAAAATCACTTTGCAAATAAAGCAAGTGCATACAGTAAAGATGATATGTATAATAGTAATATTTTATATAGTTTTAGTACAGCTGTAAGGGTGGCGATATTATTTATAACTTTTTTTGCTTTACAAAAAATTAAGTTAGATAGTAGATTAAAAAATATTTTATTGTGGTCTGCTCTTATTAATATTTCTATTTATCTTATTTTTAGTGAATTCGAATTAATTGCCACTAGACTTTCATTATATTATCGTTTTAGTGAATGCATATTTTTTTCTTTTTTGCCTGCAATAACTAGATATAATATTCTTAAATTTTTAATTGGTTTATTAATTTTCGGGTATGTTGTATTACAAATTTTCCAAACATTGTCTCCTTTAAATAATAGTTTGGAACCATATAATTCTATTTTATTCAAATAATGAAAACTATTTTTGATTGCCGAATGATTAATAATTCTGGAATAGGTACTTATGTAGAAGAATTGTTATATTATTTTTTAAAAGATAAAAAGCTTTCTTTAATATTGATTAGCAACAATGAAAGTGACGAAAAAGTTAAAGAAGTTTTAAAAAATTCAGAATCAGAAGTTGAGATTATTTTTTTTAAGTCGTTACCATTTTCTTTGAGAGAACAATACGAGTACATTACAAAACTTCCCAAAAATGCTAAAATATTTATTCCTCATATAAATATTCCATTCTTTGTAAAAAAGAATAGTTTATTTATTACCATTCATGATGCATTTCATTTAGCAAATCCGCATTATTATTCGAAATTGGCAATTCTATATTTTAAATTTCTTTTTAAAATTATTAAAAGAAATGCATATAAAATTTTCACAGTATCAGAATTTTCAAAAACAGAAATTTTACGATTTATAACTATTGATCAGTCTAAAATTGAAGTGATTTACAATGGCTATAAACAAATGAATAAAATTGATTGTACTGATATTGATGAAAATGTTAAACAAAAACTAGATTCATTCAATAAAATTATACTTTTTGTCGGAAACGTAAAACCGCACAAAAATTTAAAATTTTTAGTAGATTCTTTTAATAAGCTGAATAGGGAAGATGTACTTTTATTAATTGTAGGTAAAAAAGATTCTTTTTTTATTAACGACAATATAGATAATTTGGGGAAAGATAATATTTTTTTTACGGGCTTTGTCAACGAATCAACTTTAAAATATGTTTATGAAAAGTCCTCTTTCTTGATATTTCCATCTAAATATGAAGGGTTTGGATTGCCTATTCTTGAAGCAATGTATTTTAGAAAGTTAATATTAGCCTCAGATATTCCTGTTTTCAAAGAGATTTTTGGAGATGAAATAAACTATTTTGAAATAGAAATTGAAAACAGTTTAATTAATGAGATGAATAAACTTCTTGTTAAAGATAATGATTTGAAAAATTATGACTTATTCTTAGAGAAATTTACTTGGACAATTTCTGGGGAAAAACATGAAAAAAGTTTAGAATTATGAAAATTTTACAGTTTGGTAAAGCCTATCCACCAGCAAATTTAGGCGGTGTTGAAGTCGTAATACAATTACTTACAGAAGGACTCAATGACGAAGGTATTACTTGTGATGCTCTAGGTGTAAATGATATTTCTGAATATAAAGTAGATCACTATAAACAAGGCAATATTTATAGAGCAAAACTTAATATTAAAAAATTTTCCACACTTTTTTCTTTGCAGGTTATAAAAATATTTAAGAAAATTCGAAATGATTATGACATAATACATGTTCATTCTCCAGATCCAATGGCTGCAATTGCTATGTTTTTATCAAAGCCTAAAAAACCAATTGTTTTACATTGGCATAGCGATATTTTAAAACAAAAAATTTTATTAATTTTTTATCGTCCTCTGTTAAAATGGCTAATGAGTAAATCTTCAGTTATTGTTGCGACAAGCCCCAATTATATTGAAGGTTCCGATTTGTTAAACCTTTATAGGAATAAATGTGTAGTTGTACCAATTGGAGTTAATATACTAACAAATGATAAGCAGATTGAAAAGAATCGTTTTTCTGGTTTAAAAAATAAAAATATTATTTTTTCTCTAGGAAGATTGGCTTATTATAAAGGTTACGAGTACCTTGTAAAATCAGCATTAACGATCCCTACCGATTGTATTATTGTTATTGCGGGAGAAGGTGAAGAAAGACAGAAACTAGAAGAGATTATTAAAGAAAATAAATTAGAAGATAAAGTTCTATTACCAGGAAAAATTACTGATGCTGAAAAAGATTTTTTATTCAAAAATTCAAAAATTTTCGCATTAAGCTCAATTTTTAAAACTGAAGCATACGCAATTGTACAAGTAGAAGCATTGTCTTATGGTTTGCCTATTGTATCAACACAAATACCTGGATCCGGTGTAGATTGGGTAAACGTAAATGGGTATACAGGAATAACAGTTCCTATAATGAACTCTAAAATAATTGCAGAAAGTATTGGAACGATGCTTAAAGATGAAAATTTGTACCAAGAGTTTTCAAAAAATGCCGTTAAAAGGTATAACGAAGAATTAACTAGAGATATTATGATAAAAAAAACAATAGATATTTATAAGGATATTCTTAAAGTTTAGTAACTTTATTTAAGCGACTTTTATAAATATTATAGTGTTTTAATAATTAGAAAAATTGTAATTATTGCAGATAAAATAGTATTGTTGATAAAAGCAATTATTACATCATAAAAGTAATTGTAATTATTATTAAAGTTTAAATTAATTCTAATATAAAATTAATATTTTTGCAGAAATACTTTATGTATTATTTATAGTATTAGTAACTAAAAATTGTATGAAATTTAAAACGTATTTTAATGTAGCAAATAGCATAGAAAGATGTCTGTTTATCAATGTAAGTGACATATCTATGAAGCTATTTAAAGGAAAAAAATTGAAACAATTTTTTAAAGTTGTTATCTATAACTCAGAAAGAAACTCCAAAAGTATTTTAGAGTATTTAGATAGATTAAACATTAAGAATATTATCATTGAAACATCAAGTCTAAATAGATTGCCTGAAAATTTGGTTAATGATATTATTCATGCAAGATTAAAAGGAGTAACTGTTTACGATGCACATGAATTCTATGAATTCGTAAATCGGAGAATTCCATTGGTTAAGCTAAGCTCAAACGAGTATTTGGCTGACGATATATTTTCGATTGGTTTGAAAAAGAATTTTAAACTATCGATGAAGAGATTTTTTGATTTTACCGTTGCTATTTGTCTTTTACCCTTTGCTCTACCTTTGGTTATATTTGCTTGTATAATAAATTTAATATTTTCTCCCGGAAAAGTTTTTTTTGTTCAAGAACGTGTTGGAATTCGAGCCAAAAATTTTAAAATTTATAAAATTAGAACTATGAAGACCAATCATAGTGGTGGTTTTACAACACAAAATGATGATAGAATTACATTTGTGGGCAAATTTTTAAGACTCTCTAAAATTGATGAACTTCCTCAACTTTATAATATTTTAAAAGGTGATATGAGTTTAATCGGTCCAAGACCAGAAAGACCAGAATTTGTACACCAATGTACCATAGATAATGCATTTTTTGATTTAAGACATGTAATTAAACCCGGAGTTACAGGTTGGGCTCAAGTCAATCTTCCAAAAGCAACACCCGAAGATAATTTGAAAAAACTAGAGTATGATTTATATTATATTAAAAACTACTCCATGAAATTAGATTTTGAAATAATAATTAAGACTATAAGAGTAGTTTTAACGATGAATAGTAATTAAAAAGTATTGGAGAAAATTAAACATACATTTACATTTATAAAAAACTACTATTATCAATTCTAAAATATGGCTTTCCTCACCACACATGGGTGGGAATGAACAAAAATATGTAAAAGAAGCTTTTGATGCTAATTGGGTAGCTCCATTAGGTCCCAATGTAGATGGTTTTGAAAAAGATTTAGAAAGTTACTTCAATATAGAGGTAAAAGTAGCAGCCCTTTCTGCTGGTACAGCTGCATTGCATCTAGCTTTAATAGAATGTGATGTAAAACACGGGGATGAGGTGATTTGCCAGTCGATGACATTTTCAGCTTCCGCCAATCCAATCACTTACTGCGGCGCTACTCCCGTTTTCATTGACTCAGAAAAAAATACTTGGAATATGTGTCCGAAAGCTTTAAAAGAAGCCATAGAAGACCGAATTTCAAAAAGGAAAAAACCAAAAGCAATTATTGTTGTTCATTTATACGGAATGCCTGCTAAAATGGACGAAATACTTGAGATTGCAGAAAAATATGAAATTCCTGTGATTGAAGATGCGGCTGAAGCGTTAGGTTCGAAATATAAAAACAAAGCTTGCGGAACTTTTGGGCGATTCGGTATTTTATCTTTTAACGGCAATAAAATCATTACTACTTCCGGAGGTGGAGCTTTAGTTTGTCATACTCAGGAAGATAAAGATAAAGCTGTTTTTCTTTCAACTCAGGCAAGAGACAATGCACCTCATTATCAGCATTCATTCATTGGGTACAATTATCGTATGAGCAATATTGTTGCAGGTATAGGTCGTGGACAAATGGAAGTTTTAGAGGATAGAGTAGAAGCCCGGAGAAAAATGCATGACTTTTATATTAATCTCTTTAAAAATATTAAAGGGGTAGAAGTATTTACTGAGCCATCAGAAGATTTTTTCTCCAATCATTGGCTTTCTGCAATTACTGTAAATCCTGAAATTATAGGTAAAAATCGTGAAGATTTAAGATTGACCTTCTTAGAGGATGATATAGAATCGAGACCACTGTGGAAGCCAATGCATTTGCAGCCTGTTTTTACTGATGCTCCCTATTATGGAACTAATATAGCAGAACAATTATTTAATAATGGTTTGTGTCTTCCTTCAGGATCTAATCTTTCTGATGAAGACAGACTTCGTATCACAAATGTGATACATTCTTTTTTTGCTGTAGATAAAAAGTAATTAATGGACAACAGTTTTAAACTTATCTTAATTAATCCGCAATTAAGTTATTATCCTTCAAAAAAACAACACGAGGCTGTCTCAAGAGAAGTGTAGACAGCCTCTTTTTTAATTATAATTGAAAAGAAATACTCGTTTTAAGTAAGAATTAAAAATGTAATCCAAAATTGAGTTACTCTCAATAAGAAAGCCAAAACATTTCTGTTTTGGCTTTTTTTATGCTTAAAAAAGAAAGCTATATTTAAAATTTCAAATCTCCGTTTACTTCTCTTACAGCTTTTGCAGCTTCAGCAAACTTTGCTTTTTCTTCTTCTGTTAAGGTAATATCTACGATTTTTTCAACTCCGTTGGCTCCGATAATAGCAGGAACTCCAAGGCAGATATCACTTTCTCCGTATTCTCCGTCTAGCATTAAAGAACAAGGAATCATTTTTTTCTGATCGCAAGCAATTGCCTGAACCATTACAGAAACTGCAGCACCTGGTGCATACCATGCAGATGTTCCCAAAAGTTTTGTAAGCGTAGCTCCACCTACTTTGGTTTCTTCAATTACATAGTTTTGTTTTTCTGTACTAAGGAATTCTGTTACAGGAACACCGTTTCTTGTAGCTTTGCTCAATAAAGGAAGCATTCCCGTATCACTGTGCGCTGCGATTACCATTCCGTCTACATCAGAAATTGGAGCTTCTAGAGCTTCTGCCAATCTATACTTGAATCTTGCAGAATCTAAAGCACCACCCATTCCTATAATTTTATTTTTTGGAAGACCAGATGTTTTGTGCACAAGATAAGCCATAGTATCCATTGGGTTAGAAACTACGATGATAATAACATCAGGAGAGTTTTTTACCAGATTTTCGGTAACATCTTTTACAATTCCTGCGTTAATACCAATAAGTTCTTCTCTGGTCATTCCCGGTTTTCTTGGGATTCCTGAAGTGATTACGGCAACGTGAGAACCTGCTGTTTTGCTGTAATCGCCAGTTGTTCCGGTAATTTTTGTATCAAATCCGTTTAATGATGCTGTCTGCATCAAATCCATTGCTTTTCCTTCAGCAAATCCTTCTTTGATGTCTACTAAAACTACTTCCGAACAGAAGTTTTTCATAGCGATGTATTCTGCACAACTTGCTCCTACTGCGCCTGCACCTACTACAGTTACTTTCATAATATTTTTTATTTATTGTTTTTAATGGTATTATGGAACTTTACAGTTTCATAATGTGTACTTTTTAATTATTTATTATTTTGAATTATTGTAATCTTGAATTTCCCAAATGTACAAATTCCCGAAAAATTGAGCAATATTTCGGGAATTTTAATTATATTTTAATAGATTTAAGAAATTCCTAACAAAAACTGATAAATTTTTCGGGCTCCGGATAAAACCTGGTCGTAATTGGGTTCTTCAATATAACTGTCGATAACATCTTTAAAGTTTTTCCACATTAGTCCGGTATTTTCCTGATAACATCCAAAAAAATTGAATTTTAATTCTTCAAATCCTTCTGTTTTGAAAAGTTGCTTAGCAATTACATTTCCGCCTAAAGTAGAGCCTTCAATTACATATAAAGCCCCCAATGCTTCAAGTTCATTTTCAATATCGAAAGAATAAGGCTGATCGTTACTTAAATGAAGAGATTGGAAATCTTTTTCGATAAGGGGTAATTTTTTTCTGTCTACAAGATGAAGTTTTTCACCATATTTATCCTCAAGAAGCCTAAATATTTTATCTTCAGCGTAAAAAAGCATTAAATAATTGTTGTAAATTATTTTTTTGTAATCTTCTAATGTAAATGTTTTACTGAATATCTTTTGAGAGTTGAAAAGCAATTCTGCTGCATCGTGATATTCTGCTGTTTTTTGTTTAAGATAATCAGAAAGCATTGTTGAGTTCTTTTGTTATTGTGGAAGGTTTTTGAAAGGTAAGAATAAAACAGGTTCCGTTTTTATCACTTTCATAATCGATATTTCCTCCAAGTCTGCTCATTATTCTGTGTACGATAGATAAACCGACACCATTTCCTTTAAATTGCTTGGCATTATCCATCCTGTTGAATATTTTGAACATTTTATGTTTATTTTCTTCGGGGATCCCAATGCCGTTATCTTTAATTCGGTAGATAATTTTATTACCTTCCTCACTACCTTCAATTTCTACAACCGGTTTTTCCTGGTTAGAAGAATATTTTATAGCATTATTAATAATATTTAAAAATACCTGATGCAGCATTGTTTTATCTGCCAAAACTTCGGGACATTCTTTTATGACAACCAAACTTTTTGGGCTGTCAAATGTAATTTTAGCATTTTCAGTAATCTTTTGGATGGTAGCATTGGTTTCAATGGTTTCCAGCTTAATTTCGCTGTGTTTTGCACGGCTTAGCTGGAGTACATTCTGCATCATTTCTGCCATGCTGTCGATTTCATCAATAATAGAATTGATTTTACTTCGATCTGCAGTTTCAGAAAGAGATTTAAGCAGCATTTGAGCATTTAATTTCATTACCGTAAGCGGTGTTCCCAAATCGTGAGAAATGGTGTAAGAAAAACTGTCGAGCTCTTCGTTAACTCTTTTAAGCTGATCGTTCAGTTTTTTGATGGTAATGTATTGCTTGTGAGATGTTTCTAGGATGAGGTCTTTAATGAGATTAACAGCAATTACGTTTTTGGAACTCCATCTTTTAGAATTTCCTTTAATATTTTCTAAGAATATTTCAAAAGATTTTCTTGGGGAAACGGTGTGCTTTTCTACGCCATTCTGCATAGAAATATTAATCTCTTTTTCCGGATTTCCTGCCCAACTGATATGCTCATCAAACTCTTTTCTGAACCAAATTAGTATTTCTCGTTTGCTTTTTTCCACGAAATAAATAATAATTCCTGCAGTATCAGGATTAAGACCAAGTTTTTGTCCGTGGTTTTTCAGGAAACTGCTGCTTGCAAAAATATTATCAGAAACATTTTTGTAAGCCCAGTTGATGATTTCTTTTACCTTTTCTTTGTTTGGGGTAATTCCCTCCAAAACGATGTCCTGATCGGAAATAATTGCAAGTCCGTCTGCATTAGGAATTATTCTCAATTCCTTTTTATTGGCATCCAGTGCATCGAAAAGATTTTCAGATTTCAGAAATTCAGATTTCAGAAAACTCAGTTTTTCATTAAGATCGAGCCTGTATTCCAGCTCTTTTTTCGATTTAAATGAAGAGTAAGCGTTAGATGCCAATACCGTGAAAATACCAGATTGTACTCTGTCTTCAAGATCAATATGTTTTGCTGTTCTGTTTTGGCAGGTAACCAATCCCCAAAGTTTATCATCAATAATTATTGATATACTAAAGCTGGATGCTGCACCCGAATTTTTTATGTATTGCCCGTGGATAGGAGACATGGCTCTTGTTACGGCAAAAGTGAGATCAATATTTTTTTCGGTAAGACTCAAAATTTTAACAGGTTGAGAATACACATCAGAAAAAATTCTTTTTCTCTTTTTCAGATATAATTCTCTAGCTTGTTTAGGAATATCGTGTTCTGGATAATGCAATCCCAAATAACTTTCGAGATTGTCATTGTTTTTCTCAGCAACTACTTTGCCCGAACCATCTTCCATAAACTGATAAACCATCATTCTGTCATAATCTATAATGGTAGAAATGATGTTGAGAAGCTGTTTCCAGATTTCCTGTTCATTATCTATGATGTAGAAATTATCATATTTACTGGTAATTTTTTTCAGGGTATTTTCTACAACCGCTTCAAATTCTAAAAATGCAAACTGATTAGACAAGAAAACAGAAAAATGATACAGTTTACCCTGAATAACAATTTTATCAAAATAAGTTTCGTTTTCTCGTCTTGAAAGAAATTCTGCATTCTCGAAAATATCAGAATCTAAAACTGTTCTGAAAACTTCAGGGTATTGAGATAGTTTCTTACCCAAAAGAGATGCTGCATTCTCGATATCGAAAATTTCAGCAATATTTTCGCTTAAAAAAGAAATGGTATGAGAAGCTGTGTCTACGCCAATCAGGTAACCAAAACTTTGGATGTAACCCGGGATATGGATGGGTTCATCGTGGCATTCCACAAAATTCATATATATACGTATAAGGAATCAAAGATAAAAAAAATAAAACGCAAAATGATCTTAGTGTGGTATGTGTTGCGAAATGTTTAATAGTATTTAACAAAAATTAAATTAATTATTAACTCATTAACCATTTAATGATTTTTTAATTTTAATATTAGTTTTTTGTTATGATATTTTTTGAGTGATTTAAGTGTTCATTATAATTTTAGGTATCTCTATTACGATAATGCGGTTATTATTGAACTAAGTGGAGGTATTATTTGCCCGAAACAGGATAATAAAGTAATTTAGTCTTACAAAAATATGGATGCAGAACTGCTTCCACAAAAATGATTTTTATGAAGATTTATACAAAAACTGGAGATAAAGGCGAAACAGCATTGTATGGAGGAACGAGAGTTTCCAAAGCAAGTGCAAGAGTAGACAGTTATGGAAATATTGATGAACTGAATTCATTTATCGGAATCGCTAAAAGCCATATCGAAGATGAGCAGATTGTTAAACAGCTTAAGAAAATACAGTTCGATTTGTTTACAGTAGGTTCGGAAGCGGCAACTCCTGTAGATAAATTAATGCTGGCAAATGGAAAATCGAGATTACCAATCATTATTTCAGATAAAGAAATCGAAGAGCTGGAAAAATGGATGGATTCCTTTGATGAAAAATTGCAACCTTTACAGTTTTTTATCCTTCCGGGAGGAGATAAATCTGCAACTTTTCTGCATGCAGCAAGAACAATATGTCGTAGAGCAGAACGTTCGTTGGTTTTTCTGAATGATTCCGAAGAAGTTCGTCCAGAACTTATAAAATACCTTAACCGTCTTTCAGATTATCTTTTTGTATTGGCGAGATATGTTTCTCAAATAAATAACGAACCGGAAGAATACTGGAATCCTAATGAAAGATAAAGCATTATTATTCATTAACGGAGAACCGCCCAAATCTTTTCCCGTACTCAGCGGTTTTGGTCTTATAGCCTGTACAGACGGCGCTTTTCATTATTTGAAACAGTTAAATTTTCCATTAGAAAAACTGGATTTTATTTCCGGCGACTTCGATTCTCATTTTGGATCGGATGACAGTGTTTATGATGATAGATTCATTTTTACGCCAGATCAAAATAAAACCGATTTTCACAAAGCTTTGGAAATTATTTTACAAAAAGGGTATAAGAATATTGATGTTTGGGGAGCGAGTGGAGGAGAGCAGGATCATTTTCTGGGTAATCTTACGGTAGCATTTTCGTTTAAAGAAAAATTGAATATTAAGTTTTATGATGAGTTTTCAGAATACTTTTTTATTCCTAAAAATTTTGTCCTGAAAAATGTAAAAGGTTGTATGATTTCTCTTTATCCGTTCCCCATCGCAGAAAATGTTTTTACAAAAGGTTTGAACTGGAGCCTGAATGGTGAAAGCCTGAATATTACCTCGCGAATAGGAACCAGAAATTTTGCGGTACAGGAAGATGTTTCTGTGGAGTACGAAAAGGGAGATTTGCTAGTATTTGTGGGAAGTCGCTATCTTTAATTCAGACAATAATAATGTTTGTTTTTTGATGAAATTTTAATACAATTTAAAACTAAAAAACCAAACTTTTTTAGCAATTTTGCATTCTTAATTTACTCGTTTAAAAAATGAAGATAAAATACTCGGAACTTATTGATCAGACATTGTATTTTCCTACTGAAGAATTCAATGTTTCTGAGAACAATTTGTTGTTTCACGATATTCCGCTGATGGATGTCGTAGAAAAATTTGGCACTCCTTTAAAAATAAATTATCTGCCGAAAATTTCCCAGAATATTCAAAAAGCAAAAAGCTGGTTTAAAGAAGCTTTTGAAAAGATTGATTATAAGCAAAGTTATAGATATTGCTATTGCACAAAATCTAGCCATTTTAAATTTGTACTTGAAGAAGCTTTAAAAAACGATATTTCTATAGAAACTTCTTCTGCTTACGATATGGATATTGTAAAGTCGCTGTACGAAGAAGGTAAAGTAGACAAAAATATTGAGGTAATTTGTAATGGCTTTAAAACGGATGATTATTTGGTGAAAATTTCAGAAATGATCAACGGAGGTTTCGAAAATATTACTCCTATTCTGGATAATTACCGCGAGTTGGATAAACTTACCGAAAGTATCGATACCACTTTCGACATAGGAATTAGAATTGCTGCCGAAGAAGAACCTAAATTCGAATTTTATACCTCAAGATTAGGAATAGGTTATAAAGATATTATTCCATATTACAGTCAGAAAATTGCCGAGCATCCTAATGCAAGACTGAAAATGCTTCATTTTTTCATTAATACAGGAATAAAAGATACTGCATATTACTGGAACGAACTGTATAAATGTCTTCGCGTATATGCAAGACTTAAAAAAATTGCACCTGAAGTAAATTCATTGAACATTGGAGGTGGTTTCCCGATAAAAACATCCCTTAATTTCGACTACGATTACCAGTATATGGTAGAAGAAATTGCTTCTCAAATTAAAAAATTCTGTGAAGAAGAAGGCGTTGAAGAACCTAATATCTATACTGAATTCGGAAGTTTTACCGTAGGAGAAAGTGGTGCGAATCTGTATAAAATTATTTCTCAGAAACGTCAGAACGACAGAGAAAAATGGAATATGATCGATTCGTCATTTATGACTACTCTTCCAGATACATGGGCAATTTCCAGACATTTTATTATGTTGCCTTTAAACCGTTGGGAAGATTCTTATGAAAGAGTTTTCTTAGGCGGATTAACCTGCGATTCGGATGATTATTATAATTCTGAACAGCATACCAATGCTATTTATCTTCCTGTTTTTAGCGATACAAAGCCTCTGTATATTGGTTTTTTCCATACCGGAGCATATCAGGAAACAATTGGAGGTTATGGTGGCGTTCATCATTGTTTATTGCCACAGCCAAGGCATATTCTTATTCAGAAAGATGAAAACGGAGAATTTCAGTATGAAATTTTCAGAGAAAAACAAGAACCGGAAGAAGTTCTTAAACTTTTGGGTTACAAATAATAAAAAAAAACCGTCCTATAGTAATTGGGACGGTTTTTTTTTTCATTCGCTGCGCTTCACAGGTTCCAGCTTTTCCAGTTCTTCTGGCGTGAATAAACGATAATGAACTTTGAACGTTTTTCCCAAAGGTGTTTCCAGAGAAAATCCGCCTGGTCCCCAACCGTCCAGCACATCCAAAGTGAAATGAGAATACTTCCAATATTCGAACAGGTCGCGGTCTATCCAAAACTCGTGTCCGTTGATGGTGCCTATCATTGCATCATTCATTCTGGGGAAATAGCCACCTTTTTCGAAACATTGCGGTTGCGTCCCTTCACAACAGCCACCAGCCTGGTAGAACATCAGATCGCCGTGTTTTTTTTCCAATTCCCAAACTACCTCCATAGCTTCCGGCGTTACGGAAAGTCTTGATGTTTTATCTTTGGTATCCATATTTTTCTTTTTGATTGATAAAATAATTTTAAGAGTCGCAAATTAAATCAATTTGCCATTTTAGTATATCACTCTAAGGAAAACGCCGTTTAAATTCTCCTTGTTCTTCTATAAAGTTACTAAAAACCCGGCAAAGAATAATTTGCCGGGCTTAAAAATCACAAATAACAATAAGTTAATTTTGTCCGGCAATATCCAGAACAATACGTCCGTCGATTTGTCCTTTTTTCATTTTATCAAATACATCGTTAATGTCTTCCAGTTTTGCAGAAGTTACGGTTGCTTTTACCAATCCTTCGTTGGCAAAATCTAATGCTTCCTGCAAGTCTTTTCTGGTTCCTACGATAGAACCTCTCACGGTAATTCTTTTCAGAACAGTTTCGAAAATAGGTAATTCAAATGATCCCGGTGGCAAACCATTAAGAGCAATGGTTCCTTTTCTTCTCAAAACATCAATCCCTTGTTTAAAAGCGATTGGAGAAACAGCAGTAATTAATGCTCCGTGCATACCGCCCACTTCTTTATGAAGATAAGTTCCCGGATCGGTTTCTTTAGCATTAACCACCAAATCTGCACCTAATTTTTTAGCCAATTCTAATTTATCATCTGCTACATCTATCGCGGCAACGTGCATTCCCATTGCTTTTGCATACTGAACAGCAACGTGTCCCAATCCGCCAATACCGGAAATAGCTACCCATTCGCCCGGTTTGGTTTCAGTTTCTTTCAGACCTTTATATACTGTTACACCAGCACAAAGGATAGGCGCAATTTCCAGAAAGTTTGCATTGCTTTTTAGATGTCCTACATATCTGGAATCTGCAATAACGTATTCTGCAAAACCACCATCTACACTGTAACCTCCGTTTTTCTGAGCTTCACATAATGTTTCCCATCCTGTTATACAATAATCGCAACATCCGCAAGCCGAATACAACCAAGGAACTCCAACAGCATCACCTTCTTTTACCTGAGCTTCCGGTCCGCAAGCCACTACAATTCCTACACCTTCGTGTCCTGGAATTAATGGCATTTTTGGTTTTGCCGGCCAGTCACCGTCTACTGCATGTAAATCGGTGTGACAAACACCACAAGCGATTACTTTTACAAGAACTTCGTATCTGCCGGGAGTTTTTACAGGAACTTCCATAATCTTCAATGGCTGTCCGTAACCTTGTACGACTGCCGCTTTCATTGTTTTTGGGATCATAATTACTATTTATTTAAGGATTAGATTTCTTTAATTAATGATTAGAATTAATTATTTTTGAATGCTCTGTACGTAATTGCGTGAGGGATTGTAAGGGTGGCGAGGAACAAGCCAGTGCGTAGCGTAGCGAAGCACCGAAACGTAGTGGAGCCCTGAAAAGCCCGACCCGCTTGTTTTTGCTTGGGGAAAACCTCATAGGTTTAAAAACCTATGAGGTTTTTTAGTTTTGGAAAACAAAGGGGCACGCCCCTAATATATATAACAAGTGTTTTTTAGAAGAATCCTAATTTGTTTTTGTTGTAAGAAATCAACATGTTTTTAGTCTGACGATAATGGTCTAACATCATTTTGTGATTTTCTCTACCGATTCCTGATTGCTTGTAACCTCCGAAAGGTGCACCTGCAGGGTAAGCGTGATATTGGTTAACCCAAACTCTTCCTGCTTCTACATGACGCGGAATTTGGTATAACTGATGCGCATCTCTTGTCCAAACCCCTGCTCCAAGACCATAAATGGTATCGTTTGCAATTTCTAAAGCTTCTGCTTCGTCTTTGAAAGTGGTAAACGCTACAACCGGACCGAAGATCTCTTCCTGGAAGATTCTCATCTTGTTGTTTCCTTTGAAGATGGTTGGCTTGATGTAAAAACCGTTTTCGAAACCTTCGATGTTATTAGCTTCTCCTCCGGTAAGCACTTCTGCACCTTCTTCTTTACCTAACTTTAAGTAACCTTCAATTTTATCTTTTTGAATTTTTGAAGCCTGAGCTCCCATCATTACTGTTTTATCTAGTGGATTTCCGACTTTGATAGCCTCTGTTCTTTCAACTACTCTTGCAATGAAAGCGTCTGCAATATCTTCCTGAACCAATAATCTTGAAGGACATGTACAGATTTCACCTTGGTTCAAGGCAAAAAGAACAGCTCCTTCGATAGCTTTATCTAAAAATTCGTCGTCTGCATCCATAACAGAATTGAAGAAAATGTTAGGCGATTTTCCACCTAATTCTAAAGTTACAGGAATGATATTTTCTGTAGCATACTGCATCACCATACGTCCTGTTGCTGTAGAACCGGTAAACGCTGCTTTAGCTACTTTTGGATTGGTTACCAAAGGTCTTCCTAATTCGGCACCGAAACCATTTACGATGTTTATAACACCTGCAGGTAGCAAATCACCAATCAATTCCATTAAAACCATAATAGAGATAGGAGTACTTTCTGCCGGTTTCAAAACTACGCAGTTACCAGCAGCAAGAGCCGGAGCCAGTTTCCAAACGGCCATAAGGATTGGGAAATTCCAAGGAATAATCTGTGCGATTACTCCAAGCGGTTCGTGTACGATTAATGATACCGTATCTTTATCTAACTCATTATGAGATCCTTCTTCTGCTCTGATTACCGAAGCAAAATATCTGAAATGGTCAATCGCCAAAGGGATATCTGCAGCTAAAGTTTCTCTTACTGCTTTACCATTATCAATAGTTTCTACAGTTGCAATGTACTCAAGATTTTGCTCCATTCTGTCTGCAATTTTGTTCAGAATGATGCTACGCTCTGTTGGAGAGGTATCTTTCCAAGTTTTGAAAGCTTCTGAAGCTGCATTAACAGCTGCATCCAAATCTTCTTTATTAGAATGTGCTGCTTGAGTGAAAACTTCCCCATTTATCGGTGAAACAACATCAAAATATTGTCCGCCCAATGACGGAACAAATTTTCCTCCGATATAGTTATCATATTTAGATTTAAACTCAGGCCACGCCAAAGTCGATGAATTCTGGGTTTGTTCTGCTGTTGTGCTCATATTATTCACTTTTTTTAATTAATATTCAATTAACATTTATTATTGCTAATCTAGAAGTTAATGTGATAAATGTCATAGGATAATCGTCCAAAAAAATAGGATAATTATCTTTTTAAGACTTTTTAAGATTTTTTAAGGAAATTTATATTCATTCTGTTTTTTAAAAATCATTATATTTGGAAATACGAGATTTTAAAATCTTCTATAATGAACCAAAACAGATTTCAGCTCATCAAACCCAATCTGACACAAGAAAGTAAACTGAATACATTGGTAGAAAACCAAACTAAATTCAGTTTAAATAATTGTGAATTTAGCATTTATGAAACCCACAGGAGTGCGTATAATGTAAAACTGCATTTTGAAGACTTAGCTTTTACAGGAATGTTGAGAGGGAAGAAATGGATGAAACTTGAAAATAAAACCAATTATTTTGAATATCTTCCAGGAGAAAGTGTTTTGGTTGCTCCTGGCGAAACTATGGTGATTGATTTTCCTGAAGCTGATGATGATGCTTCACAGTGTATTTCTCTCACTTTGAATCCCGAATTTGTACAGCAAGCTTTGGATCATCTCAATTTTAATGCTGCAAAGGTGGATGATTCTTCTCAATGGAATATTTCTCTGAATGAATTTTATCTTCTCAACAACAAATCTCTGGCTTCTGCAACCAATAATATTATGAGAATTGCAATGGATGACAATTCTTATAAAGATGTAATCGCAGATTTTGCATTAAAAGAGCTGTTAATAAGACTCATGCAGACTCAGGCAAGAAATCTTGTGGAGAAAAATACTTTGAAAAATAAATCGAGAATAGGTTTTGTAGCAGATTACATCAAGAAAAATCTTCATCTGAAACTATCTGTAGATTCTATAGCAAAAATGGCTTATGTAAGTAAGTCTAACTTTTTTAAAATGTTTAAAGAAGAATTAGGGATCTCACCCAACGAATTTATTGTCCAGGAAAGAATAAAGAGAGCCAAAGAATTATTAAAGCAAAATCATTCGGTAGGAGAAGTGGCTTACAGTACAGGTTTTTCGGATATGAATTATTTTATTCGTGTTTTCAGACAAATGGAAGGAATTACTCCGAAAATTTTTCAGAGTAAAAAGATTTCAAAGGATTAAATATACAAAAAAACCAGCTCGAAAGCTGGTTTTGTTTTTTTAAGGATTAGTAGAAAAGATGGATCCATTAGCAATAAGGGCTCGTCTGTTCATTTTTAGAATATCTCGTACCCATTCTGCAAAATCTTCAGGTTGAAGAACCTTTTCAGGATTTCCATCGGTGAGACCTCCCTGAATAGACATATCCGATGCAATTGTACTAGGTGTTAAAGTGATAACCCGGATGTTTTGCTTTCTCCATTCTGCCATCATAGATTGAGATAATGAGATTACGGCTGCTTTCGATGCTGCATAGGCAGACATATTGGGGCCGCCCTTTAAACCTGCTGTAGAAGATACATTGATAATGTCACCTTCTCCTTTTTCTTTCATAAAAGGATGAACTGTTTTTGACGCGTAATACACTCCAAAAAGATTTGTTTTTATCACTTGCTCCCATGTTTCTACCGGCATATCTTCTATAGATCCAAAATCTCCGATCCCTGCATTGTTAATTAGAATATCTACACTTCCCAATTGTTCGATAAGAGATTCTAATCCTGCTTTCACCTGAATTTCATTATCCATACTGAAAACTGAATAATAAGCATTAACGCCAATCTGTTGCAGTTCGTCTACGGTCATTTTTAGGTTTTCTTCATTTCTGCCGGTAATCCCGATGTTTACTCCTTCATGAGCCAAAATTAAAGCAACTGCTTTGCCTAAACCTCTGCCACCACCAGTAATAATGGCATTTTTACCTTGTATATTCATAATAACTTTTTATTGTGCAAATTTACTAAACATGATTTTTAATTTCAAAAAAATCAGTTTTTTATCCATTTCCAAATTTCTTTCAGAGTAGCTTTATTTCCGTACATCAAGATTCCTACTCGGTAAATTTTTCCTGCTAAGAAAATCATGAAAACTGTTGTTCCTAAAAGTAATGCAATAGAAAGGGCAATTTCCCATGCTGGAACACCAAAAGGAATTCTCGCAATCATTGCAACAGGAGACGTAAACGGAATAATAGACATCCAAAATCCTACAGGTCCATCCGGATTATTTAATATTGAAAAGCTTCCGTACATACCCAAAGTAAGGGGTAAAATAGCAAATAGAGTGAATTGCTGTGTTTCTGTTTCATTATCTACTGCCGAACCGATTGCTGCGTAAACTGAGCTGTAAAAAATATATCCTAAAAGAAAGTACACAATAAAAACGAAGATAATTAGAGGGAAATTCAGCTCCAGTAAACCGTGAGAAATCTGTGTAGCAATTTGAGGAACATCTAACTTGCTCAAAGGTGTATCATTTCCTCCAGGTATGTTGGTTTGAACCGAGTTGAAGCTCGTATTCAATATCAATGCTCCAATTACAGACATAGATATCCAAACGATAAACTGGGTAAGTGCAACCATGGTTACGCCCAAAATTTTACCCATCATCAATTCGAAAGGTTTTACAGAAGATATGATGATTTCTACCACTCGGTTGTTCTTTTCCTCTAAAACGCTTCTCATGACACGAACACCGTAAATAATGATGAACATAAATGTAACATACATCAAAATCATGCTCAGTCCGCTCTTAATTCCATGTGCTAAATCTGAATCTTCTTTGTTGTTTTCGGATACATTGATGGTTTTAAGACTGAAATTTTTATCAAGATCATTTAGTTGGGTCTCTTTTATGCCAAGCTGCTTTATTTTCTCTTTTTTAATAACATTGGTAATATCTGATACGATTCTCTGTTTGGTATCAAAACCTATTTTGGTGTTTACTACCAAACGTGTGTTTTTCTCCAAATCATCGAAATTGTTCGAGGCTAAAGCGGGTAAAATTAAAATTCCGTCAAGATTTTCATTGCTTTTTAAAGTTCTCAGCTTAGATTGCTCTTCAGCGGAAGGGATAAATTCGTACTGTATTTTGTCATCAGATTTCAACTGGTTGTTAAAAATCCCGCTGTTATCTACTACCTGAATCGAAATATGAGATTCGTTGGCTTTAAACATCATCCCAATTACGGCACCAAAAGCAATAATCATTAAGGGAGCCAAAAGCGTAAGTATGATGAAAGATTTTTTCTTAACCTGGGTAAGAAATTCTCTTTTTGTAATTAAAAAAATATTATTCATAAATCAGGAATTAGTGCTTACTGCATTAATAAATACTTCGTTCATACTTGGGATTTTCTCATCAAAAGATCTTACTTTTCCTATATTGATGAGGTCGGATAAAATAAGGTTTTGGTCGTTTTCATTTTTCAGATCGAAAGAAACCAAATTGTTTTCGTTGGTGATGTTGAAAATTCCGTACTTTTCTTTGAATTGAAGAAATAAATCCTCTTGTAAATCGGATAAAGTAACACCAAATATATTTTTCTTGAATTTTTCTCGAACGTCAAAAACTTTACCGTCGATTATTTTTTTAGAATTATTTATTAAAGCTACATAATCACACATTTCTTCTACACTTTCCATTCTGTGGGTAGACAGAATAATTGTGGTTCCGTTATTTTTGAGTTCAATAATTTGGTCTTTGATGAGGTTCGCATTTACAGGATCGAAACCCGAAAAAGGTTCATCCAGAATTAGAAGATGCGGGCGGTGAAGCACTGTAACCACAAACTGTATTTTCTGAGCCATTCCTTTAGAAAGTTCAGAAAGTTTTTTCTTCCACCATTGGTCAATATGTAGCTTGTCGAACCATTTTTTAGCTTCGTTTAAGGCATCATTTTTCTTCATGCCTTTCAGTTCTCCAAAGTAAAGAAGCTGGTCTCCAACCGTCATATTTTTATACAAACCCCTTTCTTCAGGCATGTATCCGATATCTTTAATATGATTAGGATTGAGTTTTTCACCGTTAATAAAAATTTCACCTGAATCTGCCTGCGTAATTTGGTTGATGATTCTAATGAAAGATGTTTTTCCTGCACCATTAGGACCGAGAAGTCCATAGATGCTACCTTTGGGAACGTTTATGCTAAAATCTTGTAATGCCGTTTTCTTTCCTGCATTGTAGGTTTTAGTGATGTGTTCTGCTTTTAGCATGAAATTGTTTTTTTACAATTAGTTTAAAAATTATGCGAAAGTTACGCAATAAGTATATGAAAGAAAATAGAGAAAACGTAAAATGCTTTATTTCAATAATTTAATTTTAAAATTGTTTTAAATTATTAAAGCTGAAAGGGTTCAAATAAAAAATCCTGATGATTATCAGGATTATGTTGTTATTGCTTAACTATTTGAGTAACTTTTTGTGTATTATCACTCAAAATATATCGAATTAGGTATTTTCCGGGTTTTAACCTTTGGATATTAATTTCTACACTGTTGCTGTTAATTACGTAATTTGCAACTTGTGTACCCAAAATAGAATAGAAACTTACAGTCTTTATTTTAAGCCCGGAATCCTTTGCTTTTACCATCAGGAAATCTTTCGCCGGATTAGGATAAGCTGTAAGAACACCGTCATCGGATTTTTGAGAAAATGACGCAGGCTCTTTAATTTGTCCTTTAATTCCGCTGGAAAACCCTGTAAAGGAGAAAATAAATATAATTAAGAGTAAAAATTTCTTCATCAATAAACTGTTTGTATAAAAATTACTAACAAAAATAATATATTCTATGATATAATGCAATAGTTTTTTGCACAACTTATTTTAAATTTGCAATAAATTATTCAAAAATTATTCCAAAAATGATATATTCTAGAAATAGAAGGCTCCGAGTAAGCGAGTCGATGAGAGGTTTGGTAAGAGAGTGCAGTCTTTCTGTTAACGATTTTGTGATGCCTATTTTTGTGATGGAAGGCGAAAATAAAGAAGAACCAATTTCTTCTATGCCGGGAATTTTCAGAAGGAGCATAGATCTTACGGTGAAAGAATGCAAAGAGCTTTTTTCTTTAGGGGTAAAGGCGGTAAATTTATATATGAAAGTTTCGGATAACCTTAAGGACAATACAGGAAAAGAAGCTTGGAATAAAAACGGACTCATGCAGAATACCATTAAAGCTATTAAAGATGCAGTTCCGGAAATGGTTATTATGCCCGATGTTGCTTTGGATCCTTATTCTATTTATGGTCATGACGGTATTATAGAAAATGGTAAAATTGTAAATGATGCCACCAATGAAGCTTTGGCAAGAATGTCTGTTTCTCATGCGGAAGCGGGTGCAGATATTGTAGCTCCGAGTGATATGATGGATGGAAGAGTTCTTGCGATACGTGAGGCTCTTGAAGAAAGTGGTTTTCAGGATGTAGGAATATTAAGTTATGCCGCAAAATATGCAAGTTCATTTTATGGCCCTTTCAGAAGTGCTTTAGACAGTGCTCCAAAAGATAATATGGAAATTCCGAAAGATAAAAAAACGTATCAAATGGATTTTCATAATTCCCGGGAGGCACTTAACGAAACTTTTAAAGATATTGAAGAAGGAGCAGATATTATCATGATTAAACCAGGTCTTCCGTATTTGGATATTGTTTCTAAAGTTCGTGAAGCAATAGATTTGCCTGTTGCAGTTTATAATGTAAGCGGAGAATATGCAATGCTGAAAGCTGCAGCTCAAAATGGATGGCTGGATAATGATAAGGCAATTATTGAAAGTTTAACGTGCTTCAAAAGAGCAGGAGCAGATATGATTTTTACGTATGCAGCCAAAGAAGCCGCTATGATTCTGAATAAGTAAGATGAAATAATTTAAGAATCTAAAAAAAACAAAAATATCAATGCAGAATCGCATTGATATTTTTGTTTATAGGTAGGGTGAATTTAATTTCTCCAGTCTTCATCAATATCACAAATCGGGATAGGCATCATTTTGTGTTTTGCAGCTTTGTGCATTCTGTCGAAAATAAGGAAAACTTCTTTGTCGCGTCCTTCGTAATCTTCGGCAGTTTTAGTTCCGTATTCTTTCTGTATCTTTTCAAGTTCTGGGTATGTAGCACCAATTTGGTCTTCGTCTGTTCTTTCCGCATCCCATAATCCGTCTGTTGGGATAGCATTTTGAATACTTTCAATAAGATTTAAAGCTCTAGCCAATTCATAGACTTCAGTTTTATAAAGATCTGCGATAGGGGAAACATCTACACCTCCATCACCATATTTAGTGTAAAAACCGATGCCGAAATCTTCAACTTTATTCCCGGTTCCACAAACCAAAAGCTGGTGAAGCTGTCCGAAATAATATAGCGTAACCATTCTGAAGCGCGATCTTGTGTTGGCTAAAGCAAGATTGTTGCTCCATCTGCCTTCAACATGATTTTCTACGATATCTTCAAATGTTTCGAAAACCGGAGTAAGGTTGATGGTTTCTCCCTGAACGTTAGGGAATCTTTTTTTCAGATCTTCAATATGCTCTTTTGCTCGGTTCACCTGATCTTCTTTTTGGCGGATAGGCATTTCCAGAAGAAGAACTTCAAGCCCTGTCATTGCACAAAGTGTAGATACAACACCAGAATCTACACCTCCTGAAACGCCGAGAACATATCCTTTTACATTCGCTTTTTCAGCATAATCTTTCAACCATTTTACAATATGGTCTATTACTTTTTGTGTTTGCATTGATTGTTTATTATTTTTTTTGATATTTTTATTTCACACCAAACGAATATTTTTTCTTTTTAATTAAATTCGGTGGTAACCTTAAAATGCTAGTTTGGTTGAGGAATGGTTTCCTTTGTTTTTTTTCCTTTAATTCAGTAAATATAATTCTTTGAGTACAAAAAAAACTTTTCCCACAAGATTTTATATTTATATCCTTATTTTTGTAAACCTAAATTTCATGTAAAAATAATGAAGATTTTTAAAATTGCTATTATATCTGCGGCATTAGTATTTAGTTTGAATTCCTGTAAAAAGGAAGAGGAAGCACAATGGAAAGTAGAGATCAAAAATCCTGCTGAAAAAGTGCAGATTACGGATCTTTCTAAAATGTTTTATGATCCTAATATTCCGCTGGAGAAATTTAAAGCTCAGTTTCCTTGGTTTCAGGGTACCGTTTCGGATGCGGATTTTGCTAAAAATAAAGTGAATGCTGATGAAATTAAGATCTATAAAGAAGCTGCTTCTAAAATAGATCAGGCAAAATTAGAAAAAGATCTTCAGGATTTATTTTCGCATATTAAATACTATTTTCCGGATTTTAAAAATCCCAAAGTATTTTTGTTTTCATCAAGCTTACAGATGATTCAGAATCCTATTCTGTATGATGAGAAAACCAATTTTCTGTTTATTGATATTTCCGGATTTATGGGGTATAAAAATCCTAATTATAAAGGCTTGGAAGAGTATTTTCAAAAATCAATGAACCCCAACAATATTATTCCAAAAGTTTCTAAGGTTTTTATTGAGAAAATTGTTCCTTTCTCTCCGGATCATCAGAAATTTGTAGATTTATTGGTTTATAACGGGAAAATGATGATTCTTCAGGATGCTTTTCTTCCCGATTTGCCGAATTACCTTAAAATGGATTACGATCAAAAGCAATACAATTGGGCTGTAACCAATGAAGCTAATATTTACAATTATTTTGTAGAGAATAATCTAATTTTTGGTGACGATCATCGTTTGGTAGACCGTTTCATCAATCCGGGACCTTTTTCGAAATTTTATACAGAAATAGATAATGAATCTTCTCCAATGGTGGGAGTGTACACCGGTTGGCAAATATGTAAAGAATTCCTAAAAAAAAATCCGGAGATAAAACTTACCGATTTTTTGAAAATGGATGCAACAGATATATTCAACAAAGCAGGCTACAAGCCGAAATTAGATAAATAAATTTAAAGCTGAAAGCAGTTTTTAATATCAAAATAATAAATTCAGAATAATAAAATAATGAGAAAAACTCAGATAACGATAGATGTAGAGCTGGACGAAAATCACATTCCGGAAAACATCACTTGGAATGCACAGGACGGAGGCGTTGAAAAGGAAGAAACAAAAGCAACGATGATCTCCGTGTGGGACGACAAAACAATGGAAGCTCTAAGAATTGATTTATGGACAAAAGATATGCCTGTAGACCAAATGAAAATGTTTATTCATCAGATTTTGGTATCCCTAGGAAATACTTACCAGAGAGCAACCGGTGAAGATGATGTTGCAGAATGGATTGAGCAGATTGCAGAAGAATTTGCCATAAAATCAGCAATAAAAATGTAGATATTTGCATTTAGTTCTAGTAAACCATAATTGCTAAAAAGTATAATTGTTTGGTTATCAATATTTTTTTTATTATTTTTAAATCTAATTTTAAATTTTTTAAAAATGAGAAAACTTTACTTTTTAACAATTATGGCTTTTTTGTGCTCAGGTTTATTAAAGGCACAATTTGGAAGTTGTGCGAATGCTCGTCCTATCACAAACGGATTTACTGAGGCTAATATTACAACAGCCGGAACAGGTACCGCACCAGAATCTTGGGTTACTAACTTCAGTAGCCAATGTCTTACAACAACTGGAGGACAATATTTTGGAAGTGTATTTACTTCTACAGGGGGAGATTATCTCTTTTCTTATACCTCAGGAAATGTTCCGGGCGAATCAGTTTCTATAACAATTCAAACTCATACTCCATATCAAGGAGTTGCAATGTTTACCAATTGTACAGGAACTTCAATAGATGGATGTTTGGCATTCAAGTATAACTCTTCGGCAGGAACAGCGACATTAACAACAGCTAATTTGGCAGCCAATCAGACTATTTACATTGCGGTAGGAATTTGGGCATCACCTAATAATTTGAACTTTTCTGTAACTGATTTTACAGTAACACCTCCTTCTCTATCTGTAAACGAGAGCGATCTTAAATCTTCTACAAATGTATATCCTAACCCTGTTAACGACGTTCTGAATATTTCGAATTTGAAAGAAAAAACAAAGGTATTTATTGTCGACATGAATGGTAAAGTGGTAAAAAGCGAAATTGTTTCTACAGAAGGAAAAATAGATGTTTCTCATTTGGTTTCCGGTGTCTATATGGTAAATATCGGTACAAGAAAAGAAGGAAAGTCTTATAAGATTATTAAAAAATAACAATTTTTATGATAATTTAGAGCGGAAAAGCAGTTGCCTTTCCGCTTTATTTTTGCCTTGAAAAGGTATATTTATTAACTTTGAAGTTTCTTTCAAAAAATATTTAGAAATGAATTTTAATACAAAAGTTATACACGGAGGGCAACACCACGAATCTGCAACAGGATCCGTAAATGTTCCCGTTTTTTTAACATCCACATTTGCGCAAAAATCTCCCGGAGTACATTCCGGATACGAATATTCGAGAGCAGCAAATCCTACAAGACAGGCATTAGAAGACTCTTTGGCAAGCATCGAAAATGGTGCAAGAGGTTTGGCTTTCGGCTCTGGGTTGGCTGCGATAGACTGTGTTTTGAAATTGCTAAATCCGGGCGATGAGGTAATTGCGGTAGACGATTTGTATGGCGGAACTTACAGAATGTTTACCAGACTTTTCGAAAAATATCAGTTAAAATTTACCTTTGTTAATTTTGATGATGCTTCAAAAATAAATGATGTTATTACCGAGAAAACTAAGTTAATCTGGATTGAAACTCCAACCAATCCTCTTATGAAGTTGGTAGATATAAAAGCGGTTGTAGATATTGCCAAAGGAAAAAATATTCTGGTTGCAGTAGATAATACATTTGCAACGCCGTATTTGCAACGTCCAATAGATTTGGGAGCAGATATCGTAATGCATTCAGCTACAAAATATTTAGGAGGACATTCGGATGTTATTGCAGGTGCTTTAGTAGCAAAAGATGAAGAACTAGGGGAGAAACTTCATTTTATTCAGTTTGCCAGTGGTGGTATTTTAGGACCACACGATTCTTATTTGGTATTGAGAGGAATTAAAACATTGGCATTACGGGTTCAGAGACATTCTGAAAACGGAATGGCTGTGGCAAAATATTTAGAATCTCATCCTTCAGTTGCACAGGTTATTTATCCGGGATTAGAATCTCATCCTCAATACGAATTGGCAAAAACTCAGATGAAAGATTTTGGAGGAATGGTTTCTTTCACATTTAAGTCCGGGAAAAAAGAAGATGCCATTAAGTTTTTAGAAAAATTGAAAGTTTTTACTTTGGCAGAATCTTTAGGTGGAGTAGAATCGTTGGCAAATCATCCCGCTTTAATGACTCACGCTTCCATTCCTGCCGAAAAACGTGCAGAATTAGGAATTACAGATGACTTGGTTCGCCTAAGTGTTGGGATTGAAGATGCAGAAGATCTTATTGCAGATTTAGAAAGAGCTTTTTCTTAAAATATATTCAGCATCCGTTTTTAAAGCGGATGTTTTTTTTGGTTTCGTTTGAATAACATTTTTGTTTTGATAACGATTAACTCTTCAACTTAAATTATGAATGATTTTGAAAAATATGTTCAGAGGTATTTAAATTTAATTTCGTCTGACAACTGGATAGAAGAATTTACGGAATGTGGTAAAAAAACTGTGGAAATCTTTTCTGATATTTCCGAAGAGCAATCTCTTTTTGCTTATGATACAGGAAAATGGAATTTAAAGGAACTGCTTTTACATCTTTCGGATACTGAAAGAGTTTTTCAGTACAGAATTCTCGCGATTGCAAGAGGAGATCAAAATGAGCTACCCGGTTTTGATGAAAACAGCTATGCCAACAATTCTTTTGCTAACGAAAGGTCTTTACAAAGTCTAATTGAAGAGTATAAATTGATTAGAAATTCATCTGAAATTCTTTTAAAAAGTGCCCGTTCTTCAGCTTTACAAAATGTGGGAAATGCCAACGGAAACAGAATATCTGCGGAAACAATAGGGAAGCTTATTGTTGGACATAATATTCATCATCTCAATATTATTTCAGAAAGGTATTTACCTCTCTTATAAAATAAAAAAAGAGTCGCTTCATATTGTAAAGCGACTCTGTTTTTTTATTCCAAATCGGCAATTTATAGACCGATACTTTTCGTTGGTTTCAGCTGTTTTCTAATGCTTTTCGGAATTGCATTTTTGTGAACCAGTATTGCGGTAGATTTATACTCTAAATAAGGTCTTGTTACATATAAATATCCTGCAAAATCGTTGGTAACACCCCAGGAATTTTTCACCATATAATATTCTTTACCTGTTTGGTCTTTTGCCAAACCTACAATGTGCATTCCGTGGTCATCTGTTGTAGAAAGATTATTCAATGCTTTTTGGCGCATATCTTCCGTAATGGTTTTATCTTTCTTAGGCTCGGTGAACAGAGTTCCGCTGTTGGCTTTGGTAATTTGATCCAAATCGGTATCCGGAACATAGGCTACACCATTTTTATAAGAAAAATAAGGTTCAGAAACATCTGTTGCCCAACCTACAGAATATCCTTTGTTTACTGCATTGTCTATTATGGCTGTAAGGTCTTTCATCGGAACATTCCAGTCAGAATCATGGCTCCAGTTATCAGGAATAGGAACTACGAATTTCTGGTAATAAGGATAATCTTTATAAGAAGAAATTTCAACATAATCTTCAGGATTTATTCCCACAACTTCTTTGGCAAAAGTTTTTGGCGTATAATTTTTACCTTCATACGTAAAATTGGTTGGTACTTTACCCAAATAAGCATCTAAAACAGCATCTACAGAATTCATCCAGTTATCTGAGAGTTTTGCTTTAGAAGATGCTGCTACCAAACTGTCTAAAACTGGTTTCAGCTTATCCAGCATTTCTTTAAAATTATTTAAAGTTTGTCCGGTTTTCAGACCTGTGTAAACTTCCTGCGGAACTGCACCATATTTTTTATACATATTAATAACATCATGCAGTTCTCCACCATCGCCCCAACTAATTGCCCCACTGTTTAAAACATAGAGTTTAGCTTTATCATGATAAGAATTTCTTGCGGTGAAAATTTCAGCTAAATCAACAGGTTTTTTACCCATTCTCTGCATTTCAGATTCCAGAAATGAGTTTCCGGAATAACTCCAGCAAGTTCCCGAAGAACCTTGGTTTTTCACCGAAGTAGCTCCAACATCTTTCAGTGTAGTAAATTGGAAATTAGCATTCTGAGAATGATTGTTTTTTAATTTATTAATTAAGTCATCCTGAGCAAACATCATACTTCCGGTACATAAAACCAAAAGTAAAGATGCAAATCTTTTATTTTTCATAAGCAAATCTATTAGTTTTAAAGATGATTGTTAACTTATAATTAAATTTCCTATCAGCTTTAAACAGTAATTAAATAGTCAGCAATGTTAAGAATATGTTACAAGATTTATTGTTAAAGAAGGGTTAAAATTATTTGTTTTGATAAGTTTTTTTAATGTATTTTCATTTTTTAATTGAAAAAAAATAAGCTCAATCAATCTATTTTGATAGTTTAAAAAAAAGTAATGATGTTTTCCAACCATTCATAGATTTCCCGCATCTTTAAGAGTATAAGCCAGAGTATGGATAAAGAATTACTGTTACAATGTAAAATAAACGACCGCAATGCCCAGCGGAAAGTTTACGAAAAAATGGCGGGTAAGCTCTACGCAGTCTGTAAGCGTTACCTTAAAAATGATGAGGATATAGAAGAAGTTTTAGCCGATTCATTCTATAAAATTTTCACAAAATTTAATCAGCTTCAGAATCATGATATTTTCGAATCGTGGGCAAAGAAAATTACAGTAAATGAATGTTTGCAGAAGTTAAGAAGCATGAAAGCCCTTAATGTTTCTTTAGATGAAGAGTTTCTGGAATCGGCAGATTCTCCTACAGACAGTATTTCTTTCGAGAAAGATATTCTTAAACTACTGAATTTTCTGCCGGAAGGCTGCAGAGCAATTTTTAATCTTTTTGCCATTGAAGGATATCCTCACAAAGAAATTGCAGCCATGCTTTCGATAAGCGAAGGAACTTCAAAATCGCAGCTGAATTTTGCGAGAAAAAAACTTCAGGAACTTTTGGTTAATCAGAACATTTAAAAATTTTACAAAATGGAAAACAATCACGATATAGATAAAAAATTCAATGAGGCTTCCCAATCTTGGGAAGAACCTGTTACTTTTCCTGGGTTTGACAAAATTTGGTCAAAAGTTGAAGAAAAATTAGATGAAAAAGACGAAAAAAAGAAAATAATGCCCATTTGGTTTCCTTACGGCATTGCTGCAAGTTTAATGATCGGTTTGGGAGCATTTTATTTCATTCAGAAAAATAATAGTTCTGAAAACGGAAAAAATACTGTTGCCCAAAATACGGTTTCACCAAAAGTTAATTCTAAAATTCAGGAAATTGATAGTGTAGTGAAAACCAATATTGAAAAGGAAAAGAGTGTTCAAAAAGAAATTCAGAAACCTGAAATTTTGGTACATCAAACCATAATTCCAGAACCTACAATATCACCTGTTTATCATAATGAAATTTCTTTACAAAATTCCAATATAGCAAAAGATAATCTTGTTTATATGGAACCAGATCATGATGGGGTTTTAGATAAAGAAGATGTAAAGCCTAGTAATGAAGAAATAGTTGTAAAAGGTTATAAAACAGTAAAAAATCAATCTAATATTTTAAGTGGGACATCAAATACTTCCTCTGAAGTCGTTAAAGAAAGAAATCAATATTCAATTCTGAATCATTCTGCGCCTATTATAGCAATGGGTGATTATCAGAATTATTCTTCAAATTTTGATATTCGAAATGAATTTAAACAAAAAAATAATATTTCTCAGGCATTAATCGGAACTGTTTCCGGTTTGCAGGTAGTTCCCAACTCAGGGATTCCTGGCTCATCCAAACAAATTGTTATTAGAGGGATTTCAAGTTTTAGCGGAAATACACAGCCCTTGTATGTTGTTAATGGTATTCCAAAAAGTGCTGATGAATTTAGGAAATTAAACCCAAACTCAATTCAAAGTATAGAAGTTTTAAAAGATGCTTCTGCTACAGCAATCTATGGGAGCAGAGGTTCAAACGGAGTTATTGTTATTAAAACCAAAAAACTTTCCCGAAAAGAGAGAAAAGCTTTCAAGCAAATTCAAAAAATTCAGGACAGCATCAGAAAAGCCAGTCAGATTCAGCAAAATAATGAGGAATATGATGCTTTTGTAGAAAATCCTTTTGAACTCACGAAAAACCAATCGGTTTCTACGTTTTCCATAGATGTAGATAATGCAGCCTATTCCAATATCCGAAGAATGATTAATAACGGCGAGTATGTTAATAAAAATGCCGTAAGAATAGAGGAAATGATTAATTATTTTAAATATAATTATCCACACCCGAAAAATGACCAACCTTTTTCAATCAATACAGAATACAATGATTCTCCATGGAACAAAAATCATAAATTATTAAAAATCGGTTTGCAGGGAAAAGAAATTCCGACAGATCAACTTCCGAATTCAAATTTTGTGTTTCTGATTGATGTTTCAGGTTCGATGGATGCACCCAATAAATTGCCGCTTTTGAAATCTTCTTTTAAAGTTCTTCTCGATCAATTGAGACCGAGTGATAAAGTAGGAATTGTTGTGTACGCCGGAAACGCAGGAATGGTGTTACCACCAACTTCAGCCAAAGAAAAAAGCAAAATTATTGAAGCTTTAGATAATCTTCGGGCAGGCGGAAGTACCGCAGGTGGAGAAGGAATTGAATTGGCCTATAAATTGGCTCAGGAAAATTTTATAAAAGGGGGAAATAACCGTGTTATTATTGCAACAGACGGAGATTTTAATGTTGGGGCTTCTTCAACGGGCGACCTCCAGACTTTGGTGGAAGAAAAAAGAAAATCGGGAATTTTTCTTACCTGTTTAGGTTTCGGAATGGGGAATTTTAAAGATAACCGAATGGAAACTTTAGCAGACAAAGGCAACGGAAATTATGCATATATTGATAATCTTCAGGAAGCCAACAAGTTTCTGGGAAAAGAATTTGCCGGGAATATGTATGCCATTGCCAAGGATGTGAAAATTCAGATTGAATTTAACCCTAAATATGTAAAATCTTACCGTTTAATAGGTTATGAAAACCGAAAACTGAAAAATGAAGATTTCACCAACGACAAAATTGATGCAGGAGAATTGGGAAGTGGTCACACCGTTACGGCTTTGTACGAAATTATTCCTAACAATGTTTTTTCTGAATTTTTACCTAAAGAAACAGAGTTGAAGTATTCTGACAGTATAGTTTCACAAAATTTCAGCGACGAACTGGCAACCGTAAAATTCCGATATAAAAAACCTGATGGTGACAAAAGTAATGAAATTGTTGAGGTAGTGAAAAACAGCAGTCCGTCCTTTAGTTCTGCAAGTGCAGATTTTAAGTTTGCTTCTGCCGTAGCATGGTTTGGTTTGGTTTTAAGAAATTCTGACTTAATTGAAAATAAAGATTTAAAGGACATTCAAAATCTTGCCAAAAAAGGAAAAGGTATTGACGAAGAAGGCTACAGAGCAGAGTTTGTGAGATTGGTAGAAGCGTATCGATCAACTATGAAAAATAAATAGTAATGGTTATTTTCTTGAGGAAATTTCTTTTATAAAATCGACAAAATTTGTTTAGATATTTCATTTTACTCAGTATGGCACCTGTAATTTTAAAGTGTTGTCAGACTGAGTGAAGTCGTTTTTCTTTAATGAATATCAATAAAATTCAAATTTTATTTTTAAAGAAGCTTTATTAATACATCATTTTCCTGAAATGAAGTGCTATTCTCAATTTTTATTTTAAAATGAAATATTTTGTGCCTTTTCTTGAGGAAATATTAATTTAGCAAAAACTAAATTAATGTCTGCCACGCTAAAAACGAAAGCCTTCTTTTTTTCTTCAATTCTCCTGTCCTCCGCTTTTTTTTCACAGGCTCATAATGTGTCTGATGGTTATCTGAAACCTACAGATCCACTTGTTATTCAGAATCTTGAAAATTGGCAGGATCTTAAATTCGGACTGTTTATGCATTGGGGAACGTACAGCCAGTGGGGAGTAGTGGAAAGCTGGAGCATTTGCCCGGAAGACGAATCCTGGACGCAGAGAAAACCCGAACATGGCAAATCTTACTACGATTATGTGAAAAATTACGAAAATCTTCAGACGACATTCAATCCTAGACAATGCAATCCACAAAAATGGGCAGATGCAGCCAAAAAAGCAGGAATGAAATATGTGGTTTTTACTACAAAACATCACGATGGTTTTGCAATGTTTGATACGCAACAGTCTGATTATAAAATCACTTCTTCCAAAACGCCTTTTTCTAAAAATCCTAAAGCGGATGTAACGAGGGAAATTTTCAATACATTCAGAAAAGATGGCTTCAAAATCGGAGCTTATTTTTCGAAACCAGATTGGCATTCCGATAATTATTGGTGGTCATACTTTCCGCCGAAAGACAGAAATGTAAATTATGATCCGAAAAAATATCCTGAAAGATGGAATAATTTCAAAAATTTCACTTTTAATCAGTTGAATGAAATCACTTCAAATTACGGTAAAGTTGATATTCTTTGGCTAGACGGAGGCTGGGTTCGCCCGTTTCATACCATCGATCCAAATGTTGAATGGCAAAGAACGATTAAAGTAGAGCAGGATATTGATATGGATAAAATCGGGACAATGGCAAGAAAAAACCAACCCGGAATTATTGTTGTAGACCGCACTGTGCCCGGAAAATGGGAAAATTATGTGACACCAGAACAGGCTGTTCCGGAACAAGCACTTTCGATTCCGTGGGAGAGTTGCATTACGATGGGCGATTCTTTTTCGTATGTCCCGAATGACAATTATAAATCTTCCCAGAAAATTATTGAAACGCTGGTGAAAATCATTTCAAGAGGTGGAAATTACCTGATGAACATTGCTCCAGGGCCCAACGGAGATTATGATGAGATTGTTTATAAAAGATTAAGCGAAATTGCCGGTTGGATGGATAAAAATCAGTCGGCGGTTTTTGCAACGAGAAGTATTGCTCCTTACCACGAAGGGAATTTTTATTACACACAGAGTAAAGACGGAAAAACAGTAAATATTTTTCATTTGAGCGATCAGTCAGATTATCAATCGCCATCAACGCTGAAATTTATTATTCCTGAAAATTTTAAACCAAAATCATTAAAAGTTTTAGGATTATCAAACAAAATCCATTGGAAACAAAATGGGAATTCAATTGAACTCAATTTACCAAAGGAAAGAACTCAATTAAAATATTCTACGGTAATTCAAATTACACAATAGTTGAATTGGCGAAGACTTAAAAATGACTTAGGATTCGGAAGTGTTAAGGAAGTTTTTCCAAATTTTAGCAGAAGAATCCGTCTTGAACTTTTGGTTCTTATATTTAATGACAAAAGAACAATAATTAAATCAAATTATGTATGTGCTTTAAGTTTCGTTTTAAAATAATAGCTTTTTCATTATTGAGTTCTGTAATCATTTCAGCTCAAAAACCTTTGTATAAAGACCCGAAACAGACTGTGGAAGTCAGAGTTCAGGATTTACTGAAAAGGATGACTCCCGAAGAAAAATTCTGGCAGTGTTTTATGATTCCCGGAGATTTGGATAACGTTCCGAAAGGTCAGTATTCCCACGGAATTTTTGGTTTACAAGTGAGTGCAGGAAATCAGGGAGGTGGCGTTGCCGGACAATTGCTGAAATATAATGCCAATGAAGATGCAGAAAGGTTGGCCAAAAAAATCAATGCCATTCAAAAATATTTTGTGGAAGAATCCCGATTGGGAATTCCCATCATCCCTTTTGATGAAGCTTTGCATGGGTTGATGCGTGAAGGAGCAACGGCTTTTCCACAGGCAATAGGCTTATCGGCAACTTTTAATCCTGAGTTGATGAAACAAGTTTCGACAGCGATTGCAAAAGAATCTAAACTGAGAGGAATTCGTCAGATTTTGACACCCGTTGTGAATTTGGCGAGTGACGTTAGATGGGGAAGAACAGAAGAAACCTACGGCGAAGATCCGTTTTTGACTTCCGTGATGGGGGTGAATTTCGTCTCTTCCTTTGAAAATCAGGGAATTATTACTACTCCCAAACACTTTTTGGCCAATGTGGGCGATGGCGGAAGAGATTCATATCCAATTCATTGGAGCAAAAGATATTTGGAAGAAACGCATTTAATTCCCTTTCAAAAAGCTTTTAATCAGGGAAAAAGCCGTTCTGTGATGACTTCTTATAATCTCTTGGACGGAAGGCCATCAACCGCAAATCATTGGTTATTAACCGAAAAATTGAAAAACGAATGGAATTTCAAAGGTTTCGTGATTAGTGATGCAAGTGCGGTTGGCGGGGCGAATGTTCTGCATTTTACGGCAAAAGATTATGATGATGCTTCTGCACAGGCGATTAATGCAGGACTTGATGTAATTTTTCAAACCGAATATCAACATTATAAATTATTTATTCCTCCGTTTTTGGATGGAAGAATTTCAAAGAAAAGAATTGATGATGCTGTTACAAGAGTTTTGAGGGCTAAATTTGAATTGGGTCTTTTTGAAAATCCCTATGTTTCCAAAAAAGATTTGGCTGAGCTAAAGAAAATCAATCATAAACCGTTGGCGGAAAAGGCAGCTGCCGAATCGTTTGTTTTGCTTCAGAATCATAACAAAACACTTCCCATTTCAGAAAATTATAAAAAGATTTTGGTGGTTGGAACAGATGCTGTAGATGCAAGATTGGGAGGATATTCGGGACCGGGAAATAAAAAAGTGAGTATTTTGGAAGGGATTAAAAATTTCGTTAAAAATAAAAATGTAGAAATCACCTACTCCAAAGGAATTGACTGGAATTTGAAAAAGTTGGTAACTGTTCCTGCCGAATTTTTATCTTCTGAAAACCAAAAAGGCTTAAAAGGGATTTATTTTTCTAATTCCGATTTAAAAGGAACTCCAGAGTTTGAAAAACAGGACGAACAGTTGAATTTTAAATGGACTTTATATTCTCCAAATCCCAAAAAGCTTCAGCCGGATAATTACAGCATCCGCTGGACAGGCAAACTGGAAGCTCCAACATCAGGAAAATATCAATTGGGACTTCGTGGAAATGATGGTTTCAGATTATATTTAAATGAAAAATTATTGATTGATAATTGGGAAAAACTGAGCTATTCAACCCAAACAGTAGATGTGGATTTCACAAAAGGTCAAAAATATAATATTGCTGTAGAATTCCGTGAAAACAGAGGAGAAGCCAATATAGAACTGGTTTGGAATTATGGTTTAAATGATTATCAAAAAGATTTTAAAGATGCTGTAAAATTAGCTCAAAATGCAGATTACATTATCGTTACGGCAGGAATTCATGAAGGTGAATTTCAGGATCGTTCTTCATTGAGCCTTCCGGGAAATCAGGAAGAATTTATTCATGAAATTTCAAAACTAAACAAACCAACCGCAGTTATTTTGGTGGGCGGTTCTGCCATAAAAACCACGGACTGGAAAGATCAGGTAGGAGCAGTTTTAGACGTTTGGTATCCCGGTGAAGAAGGCGGAAATGCGGTTGCAAAAGTGCTTTTTGGTGCAGAAAATCCTTCAGGAAAATTGCCGATTACGTTTCCCATTGAGGAGGGACAATTGCCTTTAACGTACAATCATCATCCAACAGGAAGAGGAAATGATTATTATGATTTGAGCGGTGAACCGTTATACCCGTTCGGTTTTGGGTTAAGCTATACCACTTTTGAGATTTCAGATTTAAAATTAAATCAGTCAAAATTTGCAGAAAATGATACCATCATTGCAAAAATTAATGTGAAAAATACAGGCTCAAAAGCAGGAAGCGAAGTTGTACAACTCTATGTAAAAGATTTACTGGCATCAGTTTCAAGACCGGTTATTGAGCTGAAAGGCTTTCAAAAAGTATTTTTAAAACCCGGAGAATCAAAACGTATTTCTATTGAGCTTCCTGTAAAAGAACTTCAGTTTTTGGATTCAACAATGAGCTGGACTGTAGAAAAAGGTACGTTCAGAATTTTTGTAGGAAATTCTTCTAAAAATCTGCCTTTAAAACAAAATATTGAAATACAGTAATGGGTTTTGAAATGTATTTTAAAGTAAAAACCCAAACCAATTTCTGATTTGGGGTTATACTAATCTGCACGGAACATCCATATCTTCCGTAAGATAATAGCTGCAACATAAGCGATGGTAACCATCTGCAATAATGAGATCATTTTGCCCTCTCATCAGCAATATGGGCGACAGTTTTTTATTTTTCTGTACTTTTTTCAGATTTTCTTTAACGTGAATATTGGTTTCCGGCAATAATGGAAGCCTGCTTGCTCTCAGAATATCTTTAGATTTTTTTATAATCGTGGGAGCTTTTTTGAGATCTTCAACAATTTTTTTTGCAGCATCGGGAACCAAAAGTAATTCCAGGTAATCCTGAGCAGCGGGGAAGTCGTGTTCTTCGGGCTCTTTCATCCAAATGTTGTCTTGGGTTAAAGTACTTTTTTTCATAAATGCAAATGAATTTTCAAGATATAAAAGTAAAGAAATAGTTTAAAAATAGCAATGAATAATTTGGTATAGTATGTGTAATATTCATTTCAAAATCCAATGAATGGTTTTCTTTTAAATATCAAAAAATAAAATGTTATGAAAAACTTATTTATATCAACAGTATTATTGCTTGGTTTCACCACAACTGCTTTTTCACAGAAACGCCCGCCTGTTCCGCCACATCCTTCAAAAACTGAATTGTACAATGCTAAGGCAAAAGAGCTGGATAAAAAATATAATTTTGAGAAAAAATTAATTCTGAAACATCCGCTTGCCACAAAAAAAATGAAAAGCCAGCAGCTGAAAGCTTTAAATGAAAGGTACAGAAACGAAAAAAAACTATTAAAATCTGTAAGATAATTTTTCTTAAAAAATCATTGTATAGAAGAACATAATAAAGAGTGTGCGCAAAGCATGCTCTTTTTTGTTAATCAGTAGTGGAAGTCTGCTGTTTGATAACGTTCAAGATCCAATATTTTTCCTTAAATTCGCATAAAAATTTTAAACTAATGAATTACGATATTATTGTCATCGGAAGTGGTCCTGGTGGATATGTTACCGCAATCAGAGCGGCACAGTTGGGTTTTAAAACTGCAATTATCGAAAAAGAAAATTTAGGAGGAATTTGCCTTAACTGGGGGTGTATTCCCACTAAAGCTTTACTGAAATCTGCTCAGGTTTTTCATTATATTAATCACGCTGAAGATTATGGCTTGAATAAAGTGGAAGCAAGTTTTGAGTTTCCGAATGTTATTCAGAGAAGCCGTGGTGTAGCCTCTAAAATGAGCAAAGGGATTGAGTTTTTGATGAAAAAAAACAAAATCGACGTAATTCTTGGTACTGCCAAAGTACAGAAAGGTAAAAAAGTTTCTGTTACAGATAAAGAAGGTAAAACAACCGAATATACAGGAACTCATATCATTATTGCAACCGGAGCCCGCTCTAGAGAATTGCCGAATCTTCCTCAGGATGGCAAAAAAGTAATTGGCTACAGACAGGCGCTCTCTCTTCCTGAACAACCGAAATCTATGATTGTTGTAGGTTCCGGAGCTATCGGAGTAGAATTTGCAGATTTCTATAACACAATGGGAACCAAAGTTACCATTGTTGAATTCTTGCCAAACATTGTTCCTGTAGAAGATGAAGAAATTTCTAAACACCTTGAGAAATCTCTGAAAAAATCTGGTATTGATATTATGACCAATGCTTCTGTAGAAAGTGTTGATACAAGCGGTGAAGGCGTAAAAGCAACGGTAAAAACGGCAAACGGAAACATCACTCTTGAAGCTGATATTTTATTGTCTGCTGTCGGAATTGCTGCAAATATTGAAGGGATTGGTCTTGAAGAAGTGGGAATTCAGACAGATAAAGGCAGAGTTTTGGTAAACGAGTGGTATGAAACTTCTGTTCCTGGTTACTATGCCATCGGTGATATTATTCCTACGCAGGCTTTGGCACACGTTGCTTCTGCTGAAGGAATTACGTGCGTAGAAAAAATTAAGGGAATGCACGTTGAGAAAATAGATTATGGCAATATTCCGGGATGTACATACTGCCATCCAGAAGTGGCTTCTGTTGGTCTTACAGAAAAGCAGGCTAAAGAAAAAGGATACGAAATTAAAGTGGGTAAATTCCCTCTTTCAGCAAGCGGAAAAGCAACTGCCAACGGAAATACAGATGGTTTTATCAAAGTAATCTTTGATGCAAAATATGGTGAATGGTTAGGTTGCCACATGATTGGTGATGGTGTTACGGATATGGTTGCTGAAGCTGTTGTTGCAAGAAAATTAGAAACTACAGGTCACGAAATCATCAAAGCTATACACCCGCACCCAACAGTTTCTGAAGCGATTATGGAAGCTGCTGCAGCTGCTTATGGAGAGGTAATTCATATTTAATTTGATATTTTCAACTTAATATAAACTAAACCACAGATTTACGTCTGTGGTTTTTTATTTTCTTAATAATTAACATAAAATTTAGAAATCTTAAAGATTACTTTTAAAGATGTTTTCTTAAATTTATTCAATGAATTCTGAAAAAATAGGATTGGTTTTATCCGGCGGCGGAACAAAAGGTATTGCTCATGCCGGAGTTTTAAAATTTCTGAATGAACAAAACATCAACATAGATGTCTTATCGTGTTGCAGTGCCGGTTCTATTGTTGGGTGCCTTTATGCTATTGGTAAAAAGCCTGAAGAAATTTTAGATTTTTTTCAATCGGTATATTTTTTTAACTGGAAGCATTTTGCTTTTAATCAACCCGGGCTTGTTTCGTCTGTTATTTTTAAAAATTATCTAAAACCTATTTTTCAGGGAATTAAAATAGGTGATTTGGATAAAGACGTGAGAATTGTTGCTACCGAACTTGTGGGAGGAACAGAAAAAATCTTCGATAAAGATTTTTTGGTTACAGATGCCATTATTGCTTCCTGCTCAATTCCGGGGATTACAACACCTTATATTTTGGGAGAAGAGATGTTTTGCGATGGCGGTGTGCTTAATAATTTCCCAGCAGATATTATTCGGAATGATTGCGATAAAATGATTGGTGTATTTGTTTCTCCGCCAAATGATATTAAAATAAATGATTTAAAATCGATAAAAGCAATTGTTTCCCGTTCATACGATTTACTTTCTTACAGGATAGAAAAAATTAAGTTCGATCATTGCGATTGGCTTATTTCCTCTCAGGAACTTTCTGGTTTTGGTACATTTGAACGAAAAAAAGAAAGGTTGGAACAGATTTTTAATATTGGGTACAAAGCAGCTAAAGAAAGTTTTTCCGAAAGTTATTTTTTGCAGGTTTGAATAATGTTGAAAGTTAACAAGTTAATTTGATACCACATTTGTGGAATAATTTTTGAATTTTACTTTTTCAAAATTTAAAATAATATGAAATTTTCAAAAATAATTTGTCTTTCTGCAATTCTTTTAATGGGCGGAAATATATTGGCACAAAAGAAAACTAAAAAGTTTGAAAAACTCCAGATCGAAATGTTTCCTAAAGCAAAAGATGGATATAAAATGGTATATATTCAGCTTCCTGTTGAGAAAAATGAGAACGATTTAAAAGTAGAATTTTTTGCAGGAATTGAAAAAAAAGTAGATTGTAACAGACATTTCTTAATTGGCGATAAAAAACTGAAAGAAGTTCAGGGTTGGGGATACAATTATTATGAAATAGATTCTAAAGGAGAAACGGGAAGCACATTAATGGCATGTCCGGATCAAAAACTCACTCTTAAGTTTGTTTCTTTGCAGCCAGAAATTGCTAATTATAACAGTAAATTGCCTTTAGTGCTTTATGTTCCTAAAGATATGGAAGTAAGATACAGGATTTTACGCCCAGATTTAATGAAGAAAGCTGTTGGAAAATTATAAGCGTAAAAAAACTCCTTACATTTTTTGTAGGGAGTTTTCTTTTCAAATCATTTTTGTTGCAAAAAACTAATCTTTAGCATTCCGTCTGCTGAATGAATACATCAGATAAAAAAGGAAAGGCAAAATAAAAATACATCCAATCATAAGTGCCCATCCTAAAAAACTGATGGTTTTTTCCGGAGCTATATTTTCCGTTAATGATAAGTGATTTCCGTTGTGAAGCAGAATAATATCGGGATAAAGTTGATAAGTTGCTGCAACAAGAATCATAAGAATCTGTGCTCCCGCCAAAACTCTTACCAACAAAAGTTTTTTTGTTTTAATGAAAATAAAGAGCATTCCTAAAAATATACTAGCGGTAACAACTGCTGCAATGCCAATCCAATGTCCAAAAACTCTTTCCAATAAAGGAATTCCGGAAGTGTAAGCAGAGATGAATACTAAAATTCCTGTCGCTACTACAAAAATCATAGACTGCTTGGCTTTTTTTATCATGAGATTGAGGTTGTAACCTGCTTTTGTTTCTCTCAAACTGAATATTGATGCAAGATAAAAGCATATTGCCACCGTAAATAATCCCACACAAATTCCGAAAAAATTAAACCAACTGAATACATAAAGATCCAAGAAATTTTTTGCATCAGGATTTAAGGTTCCGGAAATAGAAGACGCACCAATCATTCCCAGAAAAAAAGGCGTCAGCAAACTAGAATAATAAAAAATATGAGTATAAACGTTCTGCCATTGGTCTTCAACCGCATCATAATGTCTGAATGTGAATGCCGTTCCTCTTGCAATAATTCCCACAAGCATTAATACCAACGGAATATGAAGATAGGTGGAAGCAAAGCTGTAAATATCAGGAAATCCAACAAATAAAATTACGATAGCAATAACAAGCCACATGTGATTTGCTTCCCAAATTGGAGCAATAGATTCATACATTATTTTCTGTGTGTACTTTCTCTCTTTTTTTCTGCTGAAAAGTTCTACAATCCCAGCTCCGAAGTCTGCACCTCCTAAAATAATATAAAGACATATTGCAAGCCAGAGAAATCCTATAACAATATAATTCATGATTTTTTGTTTTTAGATTGATATTCAACATCTGTAGAATCATACAGTTTGGGCACCATTTTAATCTGTCTTTTTAGAAGAAAAATTAGGATTAACGATAATGAAACGAAAATTGCCGTAAAAAAGTAAAAAGAATATTGTATTCCGGGCATCGGAGTCACCGCGTCTATGGTTCTCATAATTCCATATATTATCCAGGGTTGTCTGCCTACTTCAGTCACCGTCCAGCCCGCTTCCAAAGCGATATATCCGAATGGAGTTGCCCATACAAAAGTTTTCAGAAGCCAATTTTTATCTAGCCACTCTTTTTTGAAGAATGTTGAATACACATAAACACTGCCAATAATAATCATGATGACACCGAAAAAAATCATGATTTGAAACGCATAATGAACCACTGAAACCGGTGGCCATTCATCTCTTGGGAAATCTTTTAATCCCTTTACTTCGGAATTGAAATCGCTGCTCACCAAAAAACTTAAAACTTTTGGGATTTTTATCGCATATTTAATTTCTTCTTTATTCTCATCAGGAATTCCACCAATTACAAAAGATGCTCCTTTCTCAGTTTCAAAATGAGCTTCCATGGCGGCAAGTTTTATAGGTTGTCTTTCGGCAACAGATTTTGCAGCAATATCACCGCTTAAAGGTGCACCGAAAGCTCCGATAAGTGCAAAAGAAGCTGCAATACGAAAAGCTTTTGTATGAAATTCTACATTTTTCTTTTTTAAAATTAAATATGCATGAACCCCTGCAACGGCAAATCCTGTAGCACAAAAAGCAGCAACAGTCATGTGAAGAGCCTGAGGAAACCAAGCATCATTGAACATTGCTTTTACAGGATCTATATTCACGTAATTTCCATTAATATAATCAAATCCGGATGGCGAATTCATCCAGGCATTGGCGGCAACCACCAAAATTCCCGAAGCTAAACCGCTTATACCTACCAAAAATCCGCAAAACCAATGGAACCACTTATTGAATTTGTCCCATCCATACAGAAAAAAGCCTATGGCAATAGCTTCAATAAAAAAAGCGGTACCTTCTAAAGAAAACGGCATTCCGAAAATAGGTCCGGCGTGCTTCATAAATCCTGGCCACAATAAGCCAAGTTCAAAAGAAAGCATCGTTCCCGAAACAGCTCCAGTCGCAAAAAGAATTGCTACTCCTTTGCTCCATGCTTTGGTAAGACCTTTGTAAACTTCGTTGCCGGTTTTTAAGTATTTCCAATGGGCAAATGCCATTAAGAAAGGCATCACCATCCCGACGCAGGAAAAAATAATATGAAAACCTAAAGAAAGAGCCATCTGCGAGCGGGCTGCAATAAAATCATCCATAAAACCAAATTTTCCCATGAAAGTTAGGGATAAATATTCTTTTTTAAATATGATTTATAACAGCAATGAAGCGAAATAATTTAAAATTAACTTTAAATTATTTTTCGTTAAATGTTCATGATATGATGATAATATTGGTGTTCTTTTGTCTTTCATAACTCGAAAAAAATCACGATATTTGTAAGCATTTTTATTGAAAAAATAATCTTATTAAGCTACAGATAAAATCGGGTAGCTGTTACAAAAATATGAGTCAGAAACAATATACAGCAAGTAGTATTCAGGCATTAGAAGGAATGGAGCACGTACGTATGCGTCCTTCAATGTACATTGGTGATGTAGGATTCAGAGGTCTTCACCACTTGGTTTATGAAGTAGTAGATAATTCTATTGATGAGGCTTTGGCAGGGTACTGTGATACCATCTCGGTAAACATTAAAGAAGGAAATGCTATTGAGGTGATGGATAATGGGCGTGGTATCCCTGTAGATTTTCACGAAAAAGAACAAAAGTCTGCTCTTGAAGTAGTAATGACCAAAATTGGAGCCGGAGGTAAGTTCGATAAAGATTCTTATAAAGTATCCGGAGGATTACACGGAGTTGGGGTTTCTTGTGTGAATGCACTTTCTAATGAAATGATAACGACTGTTTATCGTGACGGAAATGTTTATCAGCAGATTTATTCTAAAGGAAAAGCTCAGACAAACGTAGAAGAAATAGGAAAAAGTGATTACAGAGGTACAAAACAGTTTTTTCAGCCGGATGATACTATTTTCACAGAATTAGTTTACAATTACGATACTCTTGCTACTCGTTTAAGAGAACTTTCTTACCTTAATAAAGGTATAACCATTACGCTAACAGATGAGAGAAGTGTTCTTGAAGACGGTTCTTTCAAATCTGAAGTTTTTCACTCTGAAGGCGGTTTAAAAGAGTTTGTTGAATTTATAGACGGAAACCGAGAATCTATCATGGAAAGTGTAATTTTCATGGAAGGTGATCGTGATGATATTCCGGTGGAGGTTGCGATGAGATATAATACATCTTTCAGCGAAAATCTTCATTCTTACGTTAATAATATCAATACTCACGAAGGAGGAACTCACTTGGCGGGTTTCAGAAGGGCTTTAACAAGAACTTTGAAAAAGTATGCAGATGATTTAGGTATTCCTCAGAAAGAAAAAGTAGAAATTACAGGGGATGACTTCCGTGAAGGATTAACCGCTGTGGTTTCTGTAAAAGTTATGGAACCTCAGTTCGAGGGGCAAACAAAAACAAAACTAGGAAACTCTGAAGTTTCTGGTGCGGTTGATAAAATCGTGGGAGAAATGCTTACTAACTTTTTAGAAGAAAATCCTAACGAAGCTAAGCAGATTGTTCAGAAAGTAGTTTTAGCAGCAAAGGCAAGACAGGCAGCGAAAAAAGCTAGAGAGATGGTTCAGAGAAAATCTCCAATGGGAGGTTCTGGGCTTCCGGGAAAACTTTCAGACTGTTCTTCTAAAGATCCTCAGGAATCTGAATTATTCTTAGTAGAGGGAGATTCTGCGGGTGGAACTGCTAAACAAGGACGTGACAGACATTTTCAGGCAATTTTGCCTCTAAGAGGTAAAATATTGAATGTTGAAAAATCTATGCTCCACAAAGTTTATGATAATGAAGAGATAAAAAATATTTATACAGCTCTTGGTGTTTCTGTAGGAACTGAAGAAGACAGCAAAGCACTGAATATGACAAAACTGAGATATCATAAAATCGTTATCATGACCGATGCCGATATAGATGGTTCTCACATTTCGACATTAATTCTTACGTTTTTCTTCCGTTTTATGAAAGAACTTATAGAAAACGGATATGTTTACATTGCTCAGCCTCCTTTATATCTTTTGAAGAAAGGAAACAAAAAAGTGTATGCTTATAACGAAAAAGAGCGTGAAGATTTTACTTTAGAAATGTCTCCAGATGGAAAAGGTGTAGAAGTACAGCGTTACAAAGGTCTTGGAGAAATGAATCCTGAACAGCTTTGGGAAACAACTCTTAATCCTGAAAACAGAATTCTAAAACAGGTAACCATCGATAATGCAGTTGAAGCAGATAATGTATTTTCTATGTTGATGGGCGATGAAGTTCCGCCAAGAAGAGAATTTATTGAGAAAAATGCAAAATATGCTAAGATTGATGCATAATCATCTCATTAATAATATTTTAAAGGCTCCATTTTTATGGAGTCTTTTTTTTGTTTAGAAACACAATAATTCTCATCTGAAGGATAGTTTTTTTTAACATTTTATTAAGATTTTTTATATTTTTGAGAAAATAATAACTAATGATGAAATTATGGTGTATAGGAGCATTTTCTTTAGCTTCTTTTTACTATGCTCAAAATTATCCAGTATCCGAAATTAGTGATGTACTTAAAAAGAATGCAAGTGCTGTTATCAGGAATGAAAGTACAGTTTTGGAAATTAATAAAATAGATGAAATATTCTACCGAAATTCTTCAGCTATTACTGTAATCAACAAAGATGCAGTTGGTTTTTCTGTTCCTAAAATATATTATGAAAAAGGAAATACAGTTTCGAATATAAAAGTAACAATATATGATGAGAAAGGAGCTAAAGTAAAAAGCTACTCTAGAAGTGATTTCTCCGATGTTGCAGCAAATTCCCAAGGCTCATTTTATTCAGATAACAGGATGATGTATCTGTCTTACACACCCACAAGTTATCCTTATACCATAGAGTTTAGTTACGATCAAAAAGATCAGAATACGGTTTTTATTCCGGATTTCATTCCCTATTATGGTTTTAATATTTCTTTACAGAAAAGCAGTTTTAAAATTATTAATAAATCAGGAATTAATTTACGTTCAAAAACTTATGATTCTTCTTTTGGCTTTGCTTCGGTAAATGTATCAGATGAGGATGGTGGTAAATTGTATACCTATCAGAATATTCCGGCGATGGATCATGAAGATATGGTTCCTAATCCACAAAAAATACTTCCAAAAGTAAGTTTTTCCTTAGATCAGTTTAGTTTAGTCGGAAAAAAAGGGAATATCACTACTTGGAAAGATTTTGGTTTATGGTATTATAACAATCTTCTGAAACCAGTTTCTGTGTCTACTCCGCAAATAAAATCTGAAATTGCTGCACTTAATCTTTCTGGATCTACGGAGGAAAGAGTGAAGAAAATCTATCAGTATATGCAGAGTAAAACAAGATATGTATTCGTAGCGTTGGGAATTGGAGGTTGGCAGCCAATGATGCCGGATGAAGTTCAAAAAAAAGGATATGGTGATTGTAAAGGTCTTACCAATTATATGAAAACACTTTTGGATGAAGCAGGAATAAATTCTTATTATGTAATTGTTAATTCTAATTCTTCACCTATAAGTTTTGATGTTAATTTTCCAAAAATGGCAGGTAACCATGTGATTTTGGTAGTTCCCACAGAAAAGGGAAATATTTGGCTGGAAAATACATCTCAGGAAATGGCTTATAATCATTTAAGTTTCAATACGACGGATAGAAATGTTTTGGCTGTAAAACCAAATGGAATCGACATCATGGAAACTCCAAGTTATTCTTCTCAGCAGAATAAAGAAAAACAGGTATTAAATGTTCAGCTAAATCCGGATAAAACAATCACAGGAAATGGGAAATTTATTTATACAGGAAATCAGTATGATTTTAATTTAGTATTTGCCGGATTAGGACAAAGCGAAAAAAATAATACCATAAAAAATAGGCTCAGTACTTTAGATTTTGAAAAGATTGAGATGTCTGATTTCAAAAATAACAGAGATTTAGCAACAATCGATTTTGATTTGAATTTCAAGGCTGTTAATTATTCTAAAATCGTGGGTTCTAGTTATATTTTCAGAGCTGTTCCTATTTATACGAATTCTATATATCATCAAAATGAAAAACGAAACCTTCCTTTTGAAATTCGTTTTTCTTATGAAGATGAATATGAAATTATTTATAAGCTTCCGCTAGGATATACTATTGAAGAAATGCCGGAAAATGGAAGCATTAATTCAGAATTTGGCAGTTATAAAATATCTTTCGAAAAGAAAGAAGATCAGCTTATTGTAAAAAGGTTTTTTCAGGTAAACAAAGGGCTTTTTCCTAAAGAAAAGTATAATGACTATGTAAGTTTCAGAAAAAAAATTATGAATTCCGACAACTCAAAAATTTTAATTTCAAAAAAATCTTAAATGAGAAATATAATCATGCTATTTGCTGTATTTTGTATGAGTACAGCTCTTTTTGCACAAGAACAAAAATTCTTGAAGATGCCTAAGTTTAATAAAGATGATCTTAAAAAAGAAAAATCTGAAATTGAACCGAAAGCTCCTGCAGAAATATTATATCGCTCCATACACTTCCGTATAGATAGTAACTCCGGAAACCTTATTAAAGAATATACTTATCGTGTGAAAATCTATGACAAAGACAAATCTGAAGATTGGCATAATCTGGAGGTTTCTCTTTATGATAACAATTCCGGAGACCGCGAAGTTTTGATGAATATGAATGCATTAGTGTACAATCTTGAAGGAGATAATATAGTAGAAACTAAAGTGGATAAAAGTTCTAAATTCAGATCGAAAGAAAATAAATATAGAACCGTAAATAAATATGCATTTCCAGCTATAAAAAATGGGTCAATTTTAGAGTATCATTACGAAGTTTCTTCACCGTTTATATATGAAATTCCCTTAATCTACATTGAATTGGATACTCCTTCAGTCTATACAGAATATGTTCTAGATTCACCAATACAAGTTTCTTATAGTGTAGATTTTACAGGAGAGTTATTTCCCAAATATAAAATTATTAATGAAGCAATAATGTATGGTTCACATTATAAGACTTATAGATTTGGGTACGATAATCTTAAAAGTTTTAAGACTGAAAAATTTGTAAAAAATAATGATAATTATAGAACAAAAATCAGAGCAGAACTTCATTCCACCTATATAAGAAATAACATTAAAATGTATACTACTACTTGGGAGGATATTAGAAGAGAACTATGGGATGCTGAATTTTTTGGCTCTCAATACAAAAAAGATAGATTGGTAAAAGAATTAATTACTCCAGAAATTCTTGGTGATAAAGATGATCTTTCTAAGGCTAATAAAATTTTAGAATATGTAAAGACTAACTTTACATGGAATCAAAATAATGGTATCTATGCAGAAAATGGAGTGAGAGATCTTATTAAAAATAAAACGGGGAATGATTCTGATATTAATTTAATGTTGACTGCAATGTTCAGGAGTGCCAATATTACTGCTTATCCTATTCTTATTTCTACCGTGAGTAATGGAAGCGTTAATTTAACACTTCCCAATCTAGGCAATTTTAATTATGTAATTGTAGGAGTCGAAATAAACAAAGAATTTTACCTTTTTGATGCAACTTCTAAACAATCTAAGGCTAATCTTTTACCATTACGAGTATGGAATGATAATGGGCTTATACTGAAAGATAATAAAGCAGAAATTATTTCTATTAATAATACTAATATAAGTTACAGTAATTATAAACTTAAAGCAAAAATAAATTCTGATGGTACCATTTCAGGTGAGTATCAAGATCAAGATGAAGGTATGTTAGCAATGAATGCAAAAGAAAGATTTGATGAAAATCCGGATAAATATAAAAAACAATATAAGAATAACTTTTCAGTGGATTTCACGAATATCAACTCTAGAGCTTTGAATGGAGTAGAGTTTCGATCTACTATGGCTTTTACCTCAAATAATATGATTGATGTTATTGGAAAAAAAATGATTCTGAATCCTCTTTTATTTTTACATCAAACTAAAAATGATTTCGATCAGCAGGATGAAAGAAAATATAGAATAGATTTTATTTCACCAATGAGTAAAATAAAAATGGTGGAAATAGAAATTCCTGAGGGATATGAAGTTGCTGAACTGCCAAAAAATAAAAAAATCCTTACGGAAGATAAAGAAATTAGCTATTCTTATACTGTTGAGAAAAAAGATAATAAAATTCTAACATTTTCAGAATATAATATTGCAAGTGGAAATTATCCTAAAGAATATTACCCGGCATTCAAACAAATATGGAAGGTAATTTCGGATTGTGAAAGTCAAGTTATGAGCTTAATTAAGAAATAATAGATTATTATTTTTATATAAATTTTAAAAACCATTCATTTTGTGAATGGTTTTTGCATTTTGATAGGAAAATAAATTATTATGAAAAGTAATGTTCTTCCCATTTTGTTTTCTGTTTCTTTTCTTTTTACTGCTTGCCAAAAGACTGATTTAAAAACAGAAAATAAAAGTCCAGAAAAATTTGCGATAGATTCTCTTAAAGTAAATGATTCTGTAAAAGTAAACGAAAAGTTATCTTTGAAATACGAATCGAAAGTGCTTTTATTTCCTTCCATAACAGATAAATCGCTATTGGATAGTATTTATTACGACAAAAAAGGAATTTCAGATTTTTCAAAACAAGGTTTAACTTCTTTTATAGAAAAAGAAAAAAATAATTATTTTTCATCTTTAAGAGGTAGAGATGAGGATTGGATGAAAGATTTACCCAACCCTCAAACTTGGGATTCAAGTTCTTTAATGAAGCTGAAATCTCTTTCAGACGATTTTCTTCAGATTGAATATATGTTCAGTTCTTATGAAGGTGGAGCTCACGGCAATTATGGTTTTGCAGACAGAGTATTCGATTTAAAAAACAATAAAAAAGTTCAGCTTACAGATATTACATCCATAAAAACTTTGAAGCTTCAGGAGTTATTGAAGAAAAATATCAATAAAATTCCTAGTGGAACAACTGACGATAAAGGAAACGTGAAAAATTCTGATATGCTTCTGGTAGATGTTATTCCTGTAAATAATAATTTCTATTTTGATAATAAAAATCTTTATTTTCATTACAGCCCTTACGAAATAGCCGCATTTGCGGCAGGTGATATTGTAATCCCCGTTTCTTGGCAGGAATTGAAAGGTACACTTAATCCTCAGTTTGCTGAAAGAATGAAAATTCAATAAAAATAAATTACTCAATGATATTTTTCTTCAATTCCAATAAAATATCAATGAAGACTAAGAATATTTCAAACATATTTGCGTAAATTTGGCTTATTCTAGCTTATAATAAGCTTTTTCAAATCTTTTTGAATTTCAAATTAATCCTAAAAGTAAAATTTTAAAATGAAAAATATTTTTTTAAGTATATGCACATTTGCTCTTTTGGCATCTTGCGGAACGACCAAAAATGCTTCTGCTGCAAAAGTAGGAAAGGAGCAACCATCTATTGTCAATACGAAATGGGCTTTAGCAGATAACGTAAAAGGACAGATTCCTACGTTACAGATTGAAGGTTCAAAAATTAATGGAAATTCTGGTTGCAACAGATTTTTTGGTGGAGTAGTGATGGATACCACATCTGGAAAATTTGAAACTTCTGGGGTGGGTTCTACCAGAATGGCTTGCAATAATATGTCGGTAGAAAAGAATTTTCTGGATATGCTTCAGAAAGCTAACAAATATGTTGTTTCTGGAGATACTTTAGAATTGTATCAGGATAATCTCTTGCTTTTGAAATTTAATAAATCTGAATAGATTATTGCTTACATATAAATAAAAAGGCTGTCTTAGAAATTTAGACAGCCTTTTATTTTACTTTTTGCGAGAAAAATTGCTTTTGTTTTTCGGTTTTTTAAATCCAATATCTTTTCTCTGTTGAGTTGGATGGGATGATTTCGGTTTTGGTACAAAAGGTTTATTATTAGAATCTCTTTTTTGTACAACCAAATCGTCTGTATGGTATGGATGGTCTTTTACTACAGGAATTTTCATTCCGATTAGTTTTTCGGTATCTTTTAGATTCAGCAAATCTAATCCGTCTACAAAAGATATTGAACTTCCTTTTGCACCAGCTCTACCGGTTCGTCCAATTCGGTGCACATACGTTTCGGCAACATCAGACAATTCAAAATTAATTACATATTTCAGCTCATCAATATCAATACCTCTTGCAGCAATATCTGTAGCAACCAATACTCTTGTTTTGCCCGATTTGAAGTTGTTTAAAGCATTTTGTCTTGCATTCTGCGATTTATTACCATGAATTGCCTCTGCCGTGATCTGGCTTTGCTGAAGCTTTCTCGCAATTTTATCCGAACCATGTTTTGTTCGGGCAAAAACAAGTACAGAATCCGAAATATTATTTTTTAATATATGAGTGAGGAGGTCGAGTTTGTTTTCTTTTTCAACAAAATAAACCGCCTGTTTTATGGTTTCTGCAGTAGAAGAAATGGGTGTTACAGAAACTTTTATAGGAGTATTCAGGATAGAATCTGCAAGTTTTTGAATTTCCGTAGGCATAGTAGCAGAAAAGAAAAGTGTTTGTCTTTTCTGAGGTAAAAGCTTAATAATTCTTTTTACATCATGTACAAAACCCATATCCAGCATTCTGTCTGCCTCATCCAAAACGAATATTTCCAGATTTTTTAAGCTGATGATTCCCTGCGCAACAAAATCCAATAATCTTCCGGGTGTGGCAACCAAAATATCTACTCCTTTTCTAAGTGCTGCTTCTTGGTTTCCTTGTTTTACTCCACCAAATATTACCAGTTTTCTTAACGGTAAATTTCTGCCGTATGCATTGAAACTTTCTTCAATCTGAATGGCAAGTTCTCTGGTTGGCGTAAGAATTAAAGCTTTGATGAAATTATTTTTCGGAGCTTTTCTTTCTGTAAGATTTTGAAGAATAGGAATGGCGAAAGCCGCTGTTTTTCCTGTTCCGGTCTGGGCTGTACCCAAGACATCTCTGTGTTCTAATATGGAAGGTATTGCCTGTTCCTGAATGGGAGTTGGCTTTTCGTATCCTTCAGTTTGAAGCGCATCTAAGATGGGCTTAATCAATTTTAAGTCGGTAAATAACAAATTCTTAATGTGTATTAAATAATGCGGGTGAAGCAGTTTACTTCATCATTTTTAGCAGATCTGCTAAAATTATTAACAGAATTTTAAAGCCATATCAATGAGCTTTATGGCTGAGAATGCCGCGAAATATAATGCAAAGATAGTGTAAAAATTTCATAAAGCTCTATTTCAGCTTTTTTCGGGTTGTCAGGATGCTTTAATTCTTCAAAAACCGATTGAGTTCGTATAAATTTTTGTTATTTTGAAGTCAGAAAAACGTTTACATGTATAATTTTTTAAAATCGATTGTAAAGAATATTATTCCTCAGAAATTGCTTATTGAAAATGAGGATAATTTCAGAAAGTTGCTAAAGCCTTTCTATAAAGGAAAAAATTATGAATGTAATATTTGCACAACTCAACTGAAGAAATTTGCTGAGTTGGAAAACGGGCAGTTAATTTGTCCAGTCTGCGGAAGTTTACCGAGAACACGAAGACTCAACCAGCTTTTAGAACAGAAATATCTAAAGCCCAATATGCTTTTTCTTGATTTTTCACCTTCCAGAATGTTGTATAAAAAATGGAAAAAAAGAAATGATATTTTTTATTTTCCAACCGATTTCGAAAACGAATTTCTTTCGGATTATCATTTTGATATTACCAATATTAATGCAGAGAACGAAAAGTTTAATCTTGTGGTTTGTTACCATATTTTAGAGCATATTGTTGAAGATCAAAAAGCAATGTCGGAATTGTACAGGGTTTTGAAAACTAATGGAACTGTTTTAATTCAAACACCTTTTAAAGACGGAGAAATTTATGAAGATTACAGTATTAATTCTCCTGAAGGACGTTTGAAGTATTTCGGACAGGAAGATCATGTAAGAATTTATTCGGTTTTAGGTTTGGAAAACAGACTGAAAAATGCCGGATTTAAAACTGAAGTAAAAGTCTTTGATGAAAACGATTATTTAGGTTTTTCAAAAAACGAAACGGTAATTGTTTGCGAAAAATAATTGTAAATTTTTCTTATTATTTTCTGAAAATCAAAATAAACAAACCTCGAAATGCATTCCGAGGTTTGTTTATATTTTAGCGAATAAAATTCAATAATTTTTATCCGTGCAGTCTTTTCCAGATAGCATCTTTAAGTTCCATTAATCCTTCTCCAGTTACACCGGAGAAAAATAAAGGCTTTCTGTTTTCAGGAAACTCTGCTGAGATTTCTTTTTTCAGTTCATCATCTAAAAGATCAGATTTGGAAACCGAAATAATAAAATCTTTATCTAAAAGTTCAGGATTGTACTCTTTCAACTCGTTCTCAAGAATTTTAAATTCCTGAAAATGATCTTCAGAATCCGCAGGAATGAGAAATAAAAGGATAGAATTTCTTTCAATATGTCTTAAAAAACGATGTCCCAAGCCTTTACCTTCGGCAGCTCCTTCAATAATTCCCGGGATATCTGCCATTACAAAAGATTTGTAATTTCTGTAATCTACAATTCCTAAATTGGGAGTTAAAGTAGTAAATGCATAATTGGCAATTTTCGGCTTTGCAGCAGAAACAGAAGATAAAAGTGTAGATTTTCCCGCATTTGGAAAGCCTACTAATCCTACATCTGCAAGAATTTTAAGCTCGAAAACAACGAAGCCTTCTTGTCCATCCATTCCAGGTTGTGCAAAACGTGGAGTTTGGTTGGTAGAAGATTTGAAGTGCTCGTTTCCTTTTCCGCCCATTCCGCCTTCCATGAGGATAATTTCCTGTCCGTCCTCCAGAATTTCACCAATAATTTCGCCTTCTTCATTTTTCGCAATAGTTCCGATAGGAACTTCTATGTAAACATCTGCTCCGTAAGCTCCTGTAAGTTGGTTTTTTCCTCCGTTTTCACCTCGTTCTGCTTTTATGTGACGGGTGTAACGTAGTGGAAGTAAAGTCCATTCGTTGGCATTTCCTTTCATGATGACGTGTCCGCCACGACCTCCGTCGCCACCATCAGGTCCTCCTTTAGGAATATATTTTTCGCGACGTAGATGGGCAGAACCTGCACCGCCATGACCGCTTTTACAATGGATTTTTACGTAATCTACAAAATTTGACATATTTTTTTACTTAGGATTTAGGGCTTAGAGCTTAGAATTTAGGTTAATACCTGTTACCTAATTTCTAAACCCTAATTCCTTATTTTACTTTTTCTACTTCAGCGAAAAGTTTTTCTGAAATTTCATTGATGTCTCCAACACCGTTAATTTCTACATATTTACCTTGCTGCTTGTATAATTCGGCTACTTCGGCAGTTTTTGCGTAGTATTCTTTAATTCTGTTTTCTATGATTTCCACATTGCTGTCATCAGATCTTCCGCTCACTTCACCTCTTTTCAGTAATCTTTCTACTAAAATTGAATCTTCTACAACCAAAGAAAGACAAACATCAATCTCATCATTCAGTTCTTCTTTTACAATTTTTTCCAAAGCTTCTGTCTGAACTGCTGTTCTAGGATACCCATCAAAAATAAATCCTGCGGCATCGGTAGGTTTTCTTATTTCATCAACCAACATATCTGTGGTTACCTGATCGGGAACCAATTCTCCTTTGTCGATGTAGGATTTTGCCAATTTCCCCAGTTCGGTATCGTTTTTCATGTTGAATCTGAAAAGATCACCTGTAGAAATTTGTTTCAGATTAAATTTGTCGATAAGGTTTTGAGCTTGTGTACCTTTTCCGCTTCCCGGAGGACCAAACAGAACAATGTTTATCATAATGTTAAGTGCTTTTTGCAATAGGCGTCTGGCTTTTGCAGGGTGCTTTTGCTTTTAGCTTTTTTAAGTTATTATTAAATTTATTTCTAATTTAAGTTGGGGCTAAAAGCTATCAGCTTTCAGCCAACAGCGCTTAATGGTTAATCTGTCCTTCTTCTAACTGGTAAAGATTTGGTAGGTTTCTTCCTAATTCATCATAATCTAAACCGTAACCGAGAACAAATTTGTTAGGAATTTCTTTTCCAATATAATCCAGCTTGAAATCTTTTTTATAAACTTCGGGTTTTAATAGGAAAGAAGCCAGTTTTACAGATTTAGGACGCTGTGTTTCGGTGAAATATTTAAAAAGACTTTCTACAGTATTTCCCGTATCTACAATATCTTCTACCAAAATGATGTGGCGGTCTTTAATATCTTTGGTTAATTCCATTTTCTGATAAACAATTCCCGTAGATTCTGTTCCTACATAAGAACTCATTTGGATGAATGCTATTTCGCAGGAACCGGGATAATGTTTCAGAAGATCGGAGAAAAACATGATTACTCCATTCAGTACACCCACAAAAATTGGTGTTTCGTCTTTGTAATCTTCGTATATTTTTAAAGCGGTAGCTTTTACAATTTCCTGAATTTCGGCGTCCTTTAGATAGGGTACAAAAGTTTTGTCGTGTACTTGTATACTTTCCATAAAATTTTTCGTAGGATGCAAAGTTACGTTTTTTTGATTAAAAAATGATGCTCCTTTTCAATCGCAGTCTAATAATAGAATAAGAATATTTATTTCCGAGAAATAAGAATTTTCTTTAAATTTTTATTCAGATTAAGGAAACTGTAAACTTATTTTTCTTTTCTGTAACAATTGGTCTAAATTTTAGACTTTTTACATATAACTTAACTCAAATTACATGGAAAAAGTTTTATCAGTAAAGAATCTGACGAAAAAATTCAAAAGAGTGGTGGTGAACAATATTTCTTTCGATGTAGAAAGAGGAAATGTTTACGGACTTCTCGGCCCCAACGGAAGTGGGAAATCTACTACTTTCGGAATGTTGCTTTCCACCATTAATCCTACAAGTGGCGACTGGTTTTGGTTTGGTAAAAAAGGAACCGATCCCGAAACTTTAAAAAGAATTGGAGCAATTATAGAGCAGCCCAATTTTTATCCTTACCTAAGTGCAGAAACTAATCTTAAAATTGTTGCAGAAATAAAGGGAACTCCGTCTGCAAGAATTGATGAAGTTTTGAACATGGTTAAGCTTCTGGAAAGAAAAAAAGATAAATTCAAAACTTTTTCGTTAGGGATGAAACAACGTTTAGCCATTGCTTCTGCTTTGCTGAATAATCCTGAAGTTCTTATTCTGGATGAGCCAACCAACGGACTGGATCCGGAAGGAATTATTCAAATTAGAGAAATAATTGGTTCTATTGCACAACAGGGTATTACTATTATCATTGCGAGTCATCTTTTGGATGAAATTGAAAAAATTTGCAGCCATGTAATTGTTCTGAAAGAAGGAACAGCGATTTATTCGGGAAGAGTAGATGAAATGACCAGCAATCAGGGCTTTTTTGAACTGAAAGCAGATCAAAATACCGCATTATTGAGTGCTTTGGAAGAATTGCAGTGGTTCAGTTCTGTATCTACAGAAGGCGATATGGTTAAAGCACAGATTCGTGATGATGCTTCAATTTCTGCTTCAGCACTCAATCAGAAATTAGCAGAGAAAGGTATTTATCTTTCTCACTTGGCAAAGAAAAAGAAATCTTTAGAAAATCAATTCCTAGAACTTGTAAAAAACAAACAATAATCATGATGAAGCTATTAAAATTAGAATATTATAAAAACCTGAATTACACTCCATTTAAGGTTTTTACAATTATGTATTTTGCCATTCTTGTTATCTTTCTTTTTATGGGTTTGGCAGATCTGGAAATTTTTGGCAGTACAATTAATTTAAAAGAACAGGGAATGTATAATTTCCCTGAAATTTGGAATTTTACCACCTATATTGTGGCATTGCTGAAGATATTTTTAGGACTTATCATTGTTTTCTCCATTTGCCAAGAATTCAGCAACAGGATGTTTAAACAAAATACAATAGACGGACTGAGTAGAGAAGAGTTTATCGGTTCAAAGCTTCTTACGATAAGTATTTTTACCATTATTTCTACAATACTTGTTTTCGGAATTACTTTGTTTTTAGGGCTGAATTATTCTAAAACTACCGATTCTGCATTGGTGTATCAGGAAATGTACTTTATAGGAAGTTATTTTCTTAAGTTGTTTACATTCTTCTGTTTTCTGATGTTTTTATCCATATTGTTAAGAAAATCTATGTTTGTGTTTTTGGCATTTTTCGCATTATGGGTTGGCGAATCTATTATTGGCGGAATAGAAACTTTTGCAAAAGTTCAAGGTACACAGATGGCAGAAAGAAATGAAATTCTTCAGCATGATTTTTTCTTCAGTAAGTTACTTCCGTTAGAAAGTATGTCTAGTCTAATTCCTAATCCTATGTTCAGGCTTAATATGGCAAAAGCATTAGGTTTAAAATACGAATTTACTTATCCTATAGACAGTCTTATTGCCTGTGTCGTTTGGTGCGGTTTGTTTATTTTAGGCTCTTATTTAATATTAAAGAAAAGAGACTGGTAATTCATCAATATTATTCAAATTAAAAGTGATTCTTCGGAGTCACTTTTTTTATGATTTTACCAAAAGAATTTTATAAAATCTTGGTTCACTTTTTATATATCTTTGTGTACCAATTAAACCAAAGATTAGATATGAAAAATTCAGATTTATTGGATGTTATTATTGTTGGCGGAAGTTACGCCGGACTTTCTGCAGCAATGTCTTTAGGAAGATCTTTGAGGAATGTTTTAGTTCTGGATAACGGAAAGCCGTGCAACCGCCAAACACCCTATTCTCATAATTTTATTACTCATGATGGCGAAAAACCTTTAGAAATTTTGAAAAATGCAAAAAAACAGGTTGAAAATTATGATACAATAACATTTTTTGAAGGATTAGCCATAGAAGGGAAAAAAACAGAAAATGGTTTTGAAGTTATTACGGAAAACGGCGAATCGTTCAAAGCCAAAAAGCTGATTTTTGCTACAGGAATTACAGATGATATTCCGAATATTAAAGGATTTAAAGAATGTTGGGGAATTTCGCTTATTCATTGTCCTTATTGTCACGGTTACGAATTCCGAAACAGAAAAACTGCAATTATTGCCAATGGCGACAGAGGTTTTCATCTTTCTTCAATCATAAAAAACCTTACGGATGACATTACCATTTTTACGAGAGGAGAAGCTTGTTTTACTGAAGAGCAACTTCAGAAACTTTCTGAAAATAAAATCTCCATCATCGAAACAGAGATTGAAGAAATGGTTCATCATAAAGGAAATGTTGATTATTTGAGCTTGAATAACGGCGAAAAATTGAATTTTGATGCCGTTTACGGAGCATTTCATTTCAAACAGCATTCGGATATTCCCGGATCTTTAGGCTGCAAGTTTACAGAGCATGGTCATTTGGTCGTAGATCATAAACAAATGACGACAGAAGCCGGAATTTATGCATGTGGAGACAACTCCAGTATTCTGCGGTCGGTTGCCAATGCTGTACATACAGGAAATTTTACAGGAGCAATGGTGAATATGGAGCTAAGCAATGAAGTTTTTTGAGGATATGGTAAGATTAACACAGTTTAATGCTTTCCAATACATTTCCATTTTATAATTTTGCGGGAATGGAAAGAATTGCGTTTATCATTAATCCTTTTTCGGCGAAGAAAAATTATCATCCGTTTCTTAACGATCTGAAATCTAAGGTAAAAGATCCTTTATATTATATTTCGGAATCTATACAGGGAACCGATGAATTTATTTTAAAACATTTTAATGATGTTGATATTTTTGTGGCAATAGGCGGAGATGGAACCATTTCAACCGTTGCCCAGAATCTTATTAATACGGAAAAAATTCTCGCTATTTTCCCGGCAGGTTCAGGAAATGGATTTTCCAACGAAACACAGTTCAGTAAAAATTTAGGAGAGCTTTTAAAAAAGCTTGAAGATAAAAAATCAAGAAAAATAGATACTTTTACGGTTAACGGAAAGCTTTCTATTAATGTTTCAGGGACAGGTTTCGACGGAAAAGTGGTGAAAGAGTTTGAAAAAACTACACGCGGATTCAAAAATTACATTAAAGTTTCCCTGAAAACATTTTTCAGTTATAAACCCATCAAGCTGAAGTTTTTTGATGAAAATTATAAGCAGTACAACGGAAAATATCTAATGATTAATATTGCCAACACCCGCCAGTTTGGTAACAATGCTTATATTGCTCCAATGGCGAGTAAAAGCGATGGTTTGGTGGATATGGTTTTGGTAAAGAAATTTCCGATTACTTATTCTCCTTTTTTTGCGTTCAGAATGTTTACCAAAAAGCTGAAAGAGGACAATTACATCACGTATTTACCGGTTTCAGAAATAGAATTTAAAGTCAATACTAAAAATTGGCATCTGGATGGGGAATTCAATAAAATTAAATCTCCCATTCATATAAAAGTGCAGCCTTCGAGCCTCAATATTTTGATTTAAAGGTCTGTTTATATTTTATAGCCTTTCATTAATCTAAGCTAATTCGAGGTAAGGATTTATAACATGTAAAGCTTCATATTGAAAAATCGGTTAGAAAATTTCTAACCGATTCTTTTTTTGATGAATATTTCGTAAGCAAGATAGATCAAAGGTAAAGACATGATTGCAATAAACAATGCATTCTGGATGGCACTTTCAGGATGAACAATAACTGCATAAACCAATCCGAAAAATGCTCCTCCCAAATGAGCAGCATGCCCAATATTATCATTCATTCTCGGATTCAGCATCATATATACAGAATAGCTGAAATACAACAAACCAAAAATAAACCCTGGAATCGGAATCGGGATAAAGAAAAAGTAAATGCCAATTTGCGGCACCAATGCAATAGCAGAAAATAATACTCCAGAAACTCCTCCACTTGCACCAATAGCAGAATACCACGATTGATTCTGATAAATGAAGAGAGAAAAAATATTTCCTAAAAGTATCGATCCGAAATAAATTAAAAGAAATCCAAGATTACCAAATCCTTCAACAATCACGGGACCAAAAAAGTACAATGTCATCATGTTAAATAAGAGATGCATAAAATCCGCATGTAAAAATCCGGAAGAAAGCAATCTTATATATTCTTTTCTATGAAGAATAGCTCCTACATTAAACTTGTATTTCTCGAAATTTGCACTTCCGTTAGGAACTGTAAAAGTTACCAAAGCAGTAATTGCAATAATTAATATAATAATATTCATTTTTTTTAAGCTTCTGTGTTATCGTCCTCAAATAAATCTCCAATTGTACCACCATCTTCGTCTACGGAAAGTCCAAATTCTAGTTCTTCGTACAATTCCGGTTCCTCTTCAACAGGTTCGGGAACTGTAATATTAATATTTTTCACCTTGAATTTGGTAAACTGATTTCCGATGGCTTTTATTCCTTTGATGGAAATAAATTCGTCAATATTTACAGTTTCAGGATCTCTATCTTTGCCTTTATCTTTAGCAAATACAATTTCAGCAGAAGCATTATCCGAAACAATTATACTCTCTATAAAAGATTTTGGATGTTCGGATGGCATAAACGTCTGAACATTGGTGGTATTTTCCAACAAGAATCTTTTAATAAAATAGATGTCTTTTTCTCCATCATAATAAATACAGGTAACTGCCTGTTGCGGTTTCCATTTCTCTAAAATAATATATTCATCGTCGAAACGGTTACCCAAATCGAAGCTTATCAATTTGGCTTCTCCCTGAGAATTGATGGTTAAAATTTTATCATCTCCTTTAAAGTTGCCTAAAAAAGTTCCCCTCGCATCAGCATTTAGTCTTCTTACAGTATCATCGAACCAGATTTTTCTTGGTGCAAGAGTAGAAACTCCTTCTTCCTTCAAATCTACTTTTTTCACAGAATATTTTGTAACCAAATTACCTTTGGAATCTCTTCCTTTAATTGCCAACTCAGAAAAATCTATTTCCATTTTATTTTTTCTGATTCTTGGGTTTGGTTTTAGAAGAACGGTTACCACTTCTGCTTCGCCATTAGGATTGGCAGAAAAATAAAGCATTTCTGAACCTTTTTTATCGGAAGCTAAAGGATAATCTGTATTTCTGGTTACTCCTGTCACCGAAAAACGCTTCATATAATAAGGTCCTTCTCTACCTTCACGATAAATCATGTTATAAACAGTTCTCTTATCATTTTTCTTCCAAATAGCTACGTGTTGTATGTCTTTACCAATAAAAGTTTTAGCTTCTACTTTTACAACCTTCATACTTCCGTCTTTTCTGAAAGTGATGATATCATCAATATCCGAACAGTCAAACAGATATTTATCTTTCTTCAGAGAAGTTCCAATAAAGCCTTCCTCGAAATTAGCATAGAACTTTTCATTGGCTACCGCCACTTTTGTAGCATCAATAGTATCAAAAATTCTGAGTTCTGTTCTTCTTTCTTTTTCTTTTCCGTATTTTTTCTGAATATTGATATAATAATCTATTGCATAAGCAATAAGGTTGGATAAATGAAACTTTACCTGTTCTATTTTGCCCTCTAAAGCTGCAATATTTTCTTTGAATTTATCTAAATCGAATCTTGAAATTCTTTTGATTCTGATTTCCGTTAATCTGAGAATATCTTCCTGCGTAACCGCTCTCAAAAGATGAGATGTATGAGGTTTTAAGCCTTCATCAATAGTTTTAATAACTTCTTCCCAACTTTTAACTTCTTCAATATCGTGATAAATTCTGTTTTCTATGAAAATTCTTTCGAGTGAAGAAAAGTGCCAGTTTTCCTGAAGTTCGTGCAGTTCTATTTCCAGCTCTTTCTTTAATAAAGAAACGGTGTGGTCGGTATTCATTTTAAGAATTTCCGAAACACTCAAAAACATAGGTTTATCTCCTACAATAACACATGCGTTGGGAGAAATAGTAACCTGACAGTCTGTGAAAGCATAGAGTGCATCTATAGTTTTATCTGGCGAAACATCGTTGTGAAGATGAATAAGAATTTCTACCTTGTCTGAGGTATTGTCTTCAATTTTCTTTATTTTAATCTTCCCTTTTTCATTGGCTTTCAGGATAGAATCTATAAGATCGCCAGTATTTTTGGAAAAAGGTAGTTCGGTAATCATTAAGGTATGTTTATCGACCTGGGAAATTTTTGCTCTCGCTCTTACTTTCCCACCTCTTGCTCCGTCATTATATTCAGAAACATCAAGATAACCTGCTGTTAAAAAATCAGGAAAAACCTCAAATTTCTTTCCTTTAAGATAAGCAACCGAAGCATTAATAAGTTCATTAAAGTTATGCGGAAGAATTTTAGTAGAAAGACCGACTCCAATTCCTTCAACGCCTTGTGCTAAAAGTAAAGGGAATTTCACGGGAAGATCTACCGGTTCGTTATTTCTTCCATCATAAGATTTAGACCAAATGGTAGTCTTAGGATTAAATACAACTTCTAATGCAAAAGGAGTAAGTCGTGCTTCAATATATCTTGCAGCAGCGGCAGAATCTCCGGTGTAAATATTTCCCCAGTTTCCCTGCGTATCAATAAGAAGTTCTCTCTGCCCAATTCCCACCATTGCGTCTGTGATAGAAGCATCACCGTGAGGGTGATATTTCATGGTATTCCCAACAATATTGGCAACTTTATTATACCTTTCATCTTCCAGTTCTCGCATGGAATGCATAATTCTTCTCTGCACAGGCTTAAAACCATCATAAACAGACGGAATTGCTCTGTCTAAAATAACATAAGATGCATAATCGAGAAACCAGTCTTTATACAGTCCGGAAACTTTTTTTAAGCTTTCGCCTTCGTGAGCATTTTCTTCTATCATTATTTATTCTTGATATTTTTCTCTTGGTTAGCTTTTACTACTTTATTCAGAGAAAACTTTAAATCATTTACTTCTTTTTTTGTTAAATATGAAATTTCATATTTCAGCATTGTTGTACCACTATTTTTACTTGAAACTGTAACGTATAATCTTTTTACAAACAATATCGACACTACTTCATACTTAATCAGCTTATATTTTGGGAACTCATCGCTTAAATTTTTATGTAAAAACGGAATAAAATTTCTGTTTTTAAAATTGAGAGCCTCGCCATCGCTGTCATATTCGAAAATTTGTCTTCCCAATAAATGAAGCATACAGAGTAATAACAAAGGAAATATAATTAATACATAACTTGCATTACCTAAAATATCGAATTTCATTTCATTGAAAATAAAACCAATAATTCCCAGTGAAAGCAATAACAATAACAAAGTATTGAAAAAATTATAAAGCGGTACTTTCTTTTTATTACTTAGTCTCATTCTATTTGTGTTTTGTGTGTTTTTTATATTTCTATTTCATCCAAGATTTCCTTTTTATCTATATCAGGATCCTCAACCACCAGATTTTCGAGGATAAAAACCTGTCTGTCGGGAGTATTTTTCCCCATATAAAACTCAAGAAGCTGGTCTATTGTCTGGTCTTTTCCGATCACTACCGGCTCTAATCTGATATCTTTAGCGATAAAGTGCTTAAACTCATCCGGAGAAATCTCTCCCAAACCTTTAAATCTCGTAATTTCAGGGTTTTTCCCAAGTTCATTCAGAGCCTTTATTCTTTCCTGTTCTGTGTAACAGTATCTGGTTTCTTTTTTATTTCTCACCCGGAACAAAGGAGTCTGAAGAATATATAAATGTCCGTTTTTAATAACATCAGGAAAAAACTGAAGAAAGAATGTTATCATCAACAATCTAATGTGCATTCCGTCTACATCGGCATCTGTTGCAATAATTACCTGATTATATCTTAAATCTTCAAGACTTTCTTCGATATTTAAGGCTGCCTGAAGCAAGTTGAACTCTTCATTTTCATAAACCACTTTTTTGGTTAAACCATAGCAGTTTAAAGGTTTTCCTTTTAATGAAAAAACTGCCTGAGTTTCTACATCTCTAGATTTTGTGATTGAACCTGATGCAGAATCTCCCTCGGTAATAAAAATCTGAGTTTCTCCTTTTCTTTCTGCTTTCTGATCGTTGTAATGCTGTCTGCAGTCCCTTAATTTTTTGTTGTGTAGCGAAACTTTTTTAGCTCTTTCTCTAGCCAGTTTCTGAATTCCCGAAAGTTCTTTTCTTTCTCTTTCGGAAATTAAAATTTTTCTTTGAATGGCTTCTGCAATCTCCGGATTTTTATGTAAAAAATTATCTAACTGGCTTTTTAGAAAATCAATAATAAAAGTTCGGACAGTGGGACCATTAGGACCTATATCGTTAGAACCCAATTTTGTTTTCGTCTGAGATTCGAATACGGGTTCTTCTACGTTAATTGAAATGGCAGCAACAATAGATTTTCTAACATCGGATGCATCAAAGTTTTTGTTGAAAAATTCTCTAATAGTCTTTACAAAAGCCTCTCTAAAAGCATTCAAATGTGTTCCTCCCTGCGTTGTATTCTGTCCGTTTACAAAAGAAAAATACGTTTCTGTCTGAGATTTATCGGTATGGGTTATCGCTACTTCAATATCGCTGTCTTTTAAATGAATAATGGGATAAAGTGTTTCATTTTCCAGCTCTTCATCAAGCAAATCTTTTAGACCGTTTTCAGAAAAAAATGTCTCGCCGTTGAAGATAATTTTCAGTCCTGGATTAAGATAGGCATAATTTCGGAGCATTCTTTCGATATACTCTTTTCTGAATTTGTAATGAACAAAAATTTCAGCATCCGGAGTAAAAGAAATCTCTGTACCGTTTCTGTCTGAGGTTTCTTTTTCAGGAAATTCTTCAGTAATAAGACCTCGGGAAAACTCCGCTACTTTCATTTTACCATCACGGAACGAACGTACACGAAAATAATCAGACAATGCATTTACCGCTTTTGTTCCCACTCCATTAAGACCCACCGATTTTTTGAATGCCTTACTGTCGTATTTACCACCGGTATTCATTTTAGACACAGCGTCTACCACTTTTCCCAAAGGAATTCCACGACCAAAATCCCGAATTAAAACCTTACCCTCATCTACTTTAATTTCGATTCTTTTTCCTGCTTTCATTCTGAATTCATCAATAGAATTATCCAGAATTTCTTTCAGCAAAATATAAATACCGTCATCTGCAGAAGATCCATCTCCCAGTTTACCGATATACATACCGGGACGGAGACGAATGTGTTCCTGCCAATCGAGGGTTCTGATATTTTCTTCGGAATAGTTGGGTTGTAAATCTTGTGACATATAAAAATCAGTAAACAGACAAAAATACGAATAAGAACAAAAAAATACGAATTTTAAAGCATGTTTTTCTATTCTTTTTCACTTTAAATCAACATCAAATTTCACATAAAGCCTGTGGAATATGGGATATAACCAAATTATACTTTTACTATTCTGCTTACCGAACCAATTTTGTCTGTTTTTTTGTTGATTTTTCACTAAAAACTAACGAAAATACTTTATTTTAGTAAGTTAAACTGAAATTCACCAATGATACAGCTTCCTAAATCTAAACTTCCGAATGTCGGGACAACTATTTTCAGCCAGATGACTCAGCTTGCGAATGAGCATCAAGCCATCAATTTATCTCAGGGATTTCCCGATTTCCCCGCAGATGCTCAACTTATTGCTTTAGCAGATGAGTATATGAAAAAAGGATTTAACCAATACGCTCCGTTGGGTGGAATGTTACCTCTTAAAGAGCGGATTGCCGAAAAAATAGAAAATTCTCATCAAGCTATATATCATCCTGAAACCGAAATCACGATTACCGCAGGCGGAACCCAAGCAATTTTCACAACCATTGCAACTTTGGTAAAAGAAGGCGATGAAGTGATTATTTTTGAACCTGCATACGACTGCTACGAACCTACCGTAGAATTATTCGGAGGAAAAGTAAAGAGATTTAAAATGAAGGCTCCGAACTATGAAATAGATTGGAATATCGTGAAAAATTTGGTTACCGAAAAAACAAAACTTATCATTCTTAATAATCCAAACAATCCTTCAGGAAAGATATTGCGTGAAGAAGATATGCAGGAACTTATTAAAATTGTAAAAGGAACCTCGATATTTATTTTGAGCGATGAAGTCTACGAAAATATAGTTTTTGATGAGAAAAAACATTTAAGCATCTGCAAATATCCCGAACTTAAAGAAAGAAGCTTTCTTATTGCATCTTTCGGTAAACTTTTTCATATCACCGGATGGAAAATAGGATATTGTGCGGCTCCGAAGGCTCTTACTGAAGAGTTCAGAAAAGTGCATCAGTTCAATGTTTTTTGTGTAAACACTCCATTGCAACTCGCATTGGCAGATTATATGAAAGATGATAGTAATTATCTCTACCTCAGCAATTTTTTTCAGGAAAAGCGAGATTTTTTAAGAGAAGGTCTTCGCCAAACTTCATTTGAACTGCTCGACTGCGAGGGAACGTATTTTCAGGCTTTGAAATATGATAAAATCTCCGATAAAAATGATTTCGACTTTGCTCAGGAATTAACCATTCAGCATAAAGTTGCTACGATACCTTTTTCTTCTTTTTATCAGGATAAAATGAATGAAAATGTAATAAGGTTATGCTTTGCCAAGAAAACTGAAACTTTGGAAAAAGCGATTGAAAATTTAGCGAAACTTTAAAGTAATTTTTCTTTTGTCTTGAAACAAAAGAAACAAAATTCAAGACTGGAACTGTCGGCTAAAAATAAATTTTAGTCTCTAAAAATTCTAAACTTGCGCGATTCTCAATTGTTTTTACTTTCGAATTTTCGTCTCACTTCGAACAGAAGAATTTTCTTAACACCTCCAATTCCTAAGTCATTTTTGGTAACACAAAAAATTGGAGAATGCTTTAAATAAAAATCTTCCAGAGAAGCTTGAGCTAGTTTTTCCAGGATGTGGAATTTGTATAATTCAAATATAGGAATTTATGAAAAATGAGTTAAATTATATATCCTCCACCAATTTTCAAAATCCATTGACCATCTTTATATTCTGCAGAATAATCTGTCATGCTACTGCTTCCCCATTGCTTTATATAAAAAACATTAGGGTTACTTTTATTTCTCCTGATTTTATCGATTCCATAACTGGAAACATCAGTAATTTTCACATACTTTGGCTGTAATTTTAAATCTTCAGAAACAAACAGAACATGGTATTTAGGTTTTATTTGATGAAAATAATCGCAGTCACTGATAAAAACTTGAAAAAAGTAATTATTATCTCGAAGATTTTCAGTCCCGTAATCAGGCAATAACATTTCATAAAGTTGCGTAAACTTATTGTTTTCAGATTTAAACATCGGATTCAAATCATTAAAATCATCCGTTCCATCACCATCTGAATCTTTATTATGAGGGTTTAAACCAAAACTATTTTCGAAAATATCATTATATCCATCACTATCAGAATCTTTTATTAAATCATCTAATTTTATTTTAAATAATTTACCATCTTCAATTGCAGAATAATCATCATAACCGGGTAAGCCAGGAACTTTTATGATTTTAACAAAACTTCCCTCAATCTCTAAAAAACCATTATTAATAATTGGTTTTTCCTGCACTTCGTTAATATAATAATGACTGAAACTTAATCCTAAAAAATAAGCAGAAGGCTTTTCGTTTTCAATCTTACAAAGCCAAAATCCAAGTTGATTTCTGCCAAAAGCATACAGTATATTATCTATTTTTTGTTGATTAGAAAAAGTGAATTGTTTTGAAAATTTATCATTAAAAATTTTAAATTCAGAATCATATTCTTTCCATTTCTTTTCCATAATCTCTTCTGAGTTCAATTCTATACTATCTTTTTTAAAACTTCTAAACTCTCTGAGATTAACAATCTGTAAATAATCCGGTTTTTCTGCTATAATCCGTTTCACATCATATTCCTGCATTTGCATATCATGGCTATCAATGATTAAATCTTCATCATTTTTTAAATGCTTCGTTAAGCTATCAGACGATTCAAAACATCTGTCTTCCACAGTTTTTGAACACGAAAAAATCAAAAATAATAAAAATAAATATCTCATAATAGCTTTTTTCTAAGATAGTGAAAAAACGCTTCCAAATTCATGGAAGCGTTTTAAAAAATATTATATAACTAACTTTTAATATTTTAAACATTAAATCTGAAGTGCATAATATCACCATCCTGAACGATGTATTCCTTGCCTTCAACAGAAAGCTTTCCTGCTTCCTTCACTTTAGATTCTGATCCGTAAGTAACAAAATCATTAAACTTGATAACTTCTGCACGGATAAAACCTTTTTCGAAATCTGTATGGATCACTCCGGCTGCTTGAGGGGCAGTCCAACCTTGTCCGATTGTCCAGGCTCTCACTTCTTTAACCCCCGCTGTAAAATAAGTTTGAAGTTTCAGTAAATCGTAAGCTTTTCTAATTAAACGGTTTACACCCGGCTCTGTAAGACCAAGCTCATCAAGAAAAATCTCTCTTTCTTCGAAAGTTTCCAACTCGTTGATGTCTGCTTCAATCTGAGCTGCTAAAACAACAATTTCAGCACCTTCATTTTTTGCCATTTCTTCGATTTTAGGAACCCAATCGTTCCCGTTTTTAATCGAATTTTCGTCTACATTACATACATAAAGAACCGGTTTGTTGGTAAGAAGCTGCACATCTCCGATAATAGATTTTGTTAAATCGTTGACCACAAATTCTCTTGCATTTTTACCATCTTCCAAATGCTTTTGCAACGCCTGAAGCGTTTCATACGTTAAAATATCTTCTTTCTTCCCAGATTTGATGAATTTTTTAGCTTTTTCAACAGCTTTTCCTACTGTTTCCAAATCTTTTAGCTGAAGTTCAATATCAATAATTTCTTTATCTCTTAAAGGATTAACAGAACCTTCAACATGCACAATATTTCCGTTATCAAAACATCTTAAAACATGAATAATCGCCTCACACTCACGAATATTGGCAAGAAACTGGTTTCCAAGACCTTCTCCTTTACTTGCCCCTTTTACAAGACCTGCAATGTCTACAATTTCTACAACAGCAGGAAGCACTCTTTCAGGATTTACCAATTTTTCGAGTTCGAATAACCTCTGATCCGGAACTGAAACTGTTCCCAAATTGGGTTCTATGGTACAGAAAGGATAATTTGCCGACTGTGCTTTAGCATTGCTTAAGCAGTTAAAAAGAGTTGATTTACCTACATTTGGTAAGCCTACGATTCCACATTTCATAACGAAATTATATTTTTATTGCATTATTAACCGTTTGGTTTATAACAGCGATTTCAAAGTTTGATGATTAAAAAGTTTTCGCTAATTAGCTTTTACTTTCAGCGTGCAAAGATAATATAATTAACCTTATTTCAAATCTATAAGTATATTTATTTTCAAATTGATTTCCTGTTTTTATTTTATATCCTTTTTAAATGAACACAAAAAAATCTGTCGAAAAAATTGACAGATTTTAATTATTATTATGTTTGAATTTTTACGGATTATCTCCGGTAGCTTCCTGTGCTAAAGGCACATCATTCGGTGCATTGGCAAGGGTTTTATCTAAGGTGAATAAAGATTCATCAGTAGCTCTGTCGCCACCCGCAATTTTCAATTTATCTATTAGGTTTTGAGCCAATGTTTCTTCTTCAATCTGTTCCTGAACAAACCATTGCATGAAATTCCATGTAGCCCAATCTTTTTCACCTAACGCCATATCAACAATCTTATAAATAGAGGTTGTATTATCTACTTCATGTTTAAAAACATTATCAAAACATTCTGTAAGAGACTTTGGGTCGTTTGGCGGAGCAGGTATTGCTTCTACTTTTGGTTTTCCACCACGATTCAATACATATTCCATAAATTTTATCGAGTGATTTCTCTCTTCCTGCGAATGGCGGTAAAGAAAATTGGCAATTCCTTGATATCCTTTATCATCTGCCCAAATTCCGTAGGATAAAAATATGTGTGAGGCGTGAATTTCTTTATTCATCTGGTCGCTTAGAGCTTTTTCCATCGCAGATGAAAGTCTGTTGGTGTTCATAATTGTATATTTTTGATTTAATTAGTAATCAAAATACAAAAATGATTCCCAGAAAGTGTTTTTATAAAAACCGAAACTCGTATCAATTACAATGTGGTGATTTTCAATTATTTACACCTGTAATTTATAGTCAATCTAAAATAAATTCATTTAATAATTTAGAATTATACATTGTAAAAAAACAATCAATAAGTATTGTAATTACCTTTTTGTGATTCTCGCCAGATAAGAATTCTCTTCAGTAATCATCTTTTCTATTTTGAAACCATTATTTTCTACAGCATTTTTAAGAGTATTAAAGTCTAAATAAAGCCATTTTATTGGATCTTCAGTATCAGCTTTATAGTGTACAATGTAATCTATTTCGCCATAATATCCTTCCGCCGGAATATAAACCCCGCCATCTTCATCAGCATCAAACATATAAATAATATCTGTACTGTCGATTAAAATTTGTCCGTTTTCATTTAAAAGAGAATATAGTTTTTTGAGGTAAATATCAATTACAATTAAACTCTGAAAAATTCCTGTGCCGTTCATCAAAAGAAGAATCGTATCAAAAGTTTCTCCTGAAAATTCCAGCATATTTTGATTGACAGTTTTTCTTATTCCTCTTAATTGGCAAACTTCAATAGATTTTGGTGAAATATCCAGTGCAGTAACATCCAAATTTCTTTCATTCTGAAGATAAAGAGAGTGAGAACCCGCACCAGCACCAATATCTAACACTTTACCTGAGGATAAAGTAAGGGCTTTTTTCTCAATACTATTCATCTCTTCAAAATCTCTGAAAAGATAACTTACCGGAAGTTCATCGAGTTCGGAAATAGAAGTTTCGGTCTGCAGATCTTCAGGATTTTTGTTGTGGAAATAATCTGAAATTGCCTGTCCCATTAAGTCTTTCATCTGTAAATTATATATCCACAAAGATACTGTTATTTATTTTTGAACCATTCTACAAATACTTACTTTTATCATCTTAAAGTATATTTCTCGATTGGATTATTAATCCAATAGAATCATGAATTTTTTACTATTTTGCACAAAATTTCACATGGAAACAAAATCACATTTCGACAAGTTTGAAGAACTGAAAATAGATCGTATTAGCAAAGAATTTTTAACGGAAACAGTAAAATGGACTTCATTTTTATCCATTCTTGGTTTTATAGGAATTGGTTTTTTTGTCATTATATCATTGGGAATGATGCTCATGGGCTTAAAATTCGGACCTATGTTTGGAGGTTTTGCGGCAGGTCTTATTTATTTAATCGTTGCCGGATTTTATTTTATCCCGATAAATTATCTGTACAAATTTTCATCGAATATGAAACTTGCTCTGAAAAACAACAATCAGGCAGCATTGAGATGTTCTTTTGAATATTTAAAAGCTCATTATAAATTTATAGGAATTCTTACCTTAATTATAATTTCGTTTTATATTTTGATGCTGATTTGGTTTTTCATCAGTACTACAGGAAGTCACTTTTAAATAATATAATTTACCTCTGCTTTTAATGAAAAGTAAGTATAAAAAATATAAAATTCAATTATTAAAGACAAAAGCGTTACTGAAAATTTCGGTTTAATGATAAAAAACTTTTTTTGCTTAATCTTGAGACTTCATGTTTTTACCATCATAAATATGCAATCTTCTGAAAACAAGTGAGGAAAGTATGGTTAGTATTCCTACAGTAAGAAATGTAAATCTAAATGCTTGATGGACTTCGTGATGAATAAGCTCGGTATTGTTTTCATAAATTTTGAGAACAATTAAGCCAAATGCAATTCCGAATCCTACGGCAAGCTGTTGATTAACAGATAAAAGTGAATTTCCGCTGCTTGTCTGGAAGTTTCTTAGATCTGCAATCGAAATTGTATTCATGGACGTAAATTGTATAGAATTGAAAAATCCCATCACTGCAATTATAGGAACAAACCAGTAAATTGAACTGTGGATATTCGGGATTGCCAAACAACAAATTAAAATTCCGATTACAATCGTATTTACCATAAGTGTACGTTTGTAACCGAATTTATTGAGAATTTTTATTACAGAAGATTTTCCGAACATGGCAGTTAATGCCATTGGTGCAACAATCCATCCAGAAACCACTGCAGTTTGGTGATAAGCCACCTGAATCATGAGCGGGAGCAAGAGCGGAATAGAACTAATCCCTAATCTTGTGGCAAGATTTCCTACAATTCCTACCCGAAATGTTCTTACCTGAAAAAGGCTTAAAGGAAATATTGGGTTTTCTCCTTTTTTAGCATGTCTGTAATAGTAATACAAAAACAAAAATCCAAGAATAAAGACAATGAGAACCGGTGTTATGTTTTTAGATTCTCCAAAAAGTTCAAGAGAGATAGATAAAAGCAGAGAAGCTGCTGCAAATATCAAAAATCCTTTCAAATCAAAATCTGTAGATTTAGAATTGTAATTAGGCATAAACTTTAATCCTAAAACAATTCCTAAGATACCAAAAGGAATGTTGATGAGGAAAATCCAATGCCAAGAAAGACAATCTACAATGTAACCGCCTACCAAAGGACCGAGAACAGGGCCTATTAATGCCGGAACAATTGCGAAATTCATTGCTTTAAGGAGTTCGTTTCTGTCGAATGTTTTTATAAGTGCAAGTTTTCCGACCGGTGTCATTAAGCTTCCTCCAACTCCCTGAATAACTCTTGCTATAACCAATTGTGTCAGGTTTTGCGAAATCGCACAAAAAATGGAGCCCAAACTAAAAATAATGAGTGAAAAAACAAAAACTTTTCTGGTACCAAACCGATCTGCTAAAAATCCACTTACCGGCATAAACAGTGCTAAAGTAAGAACATAGCTTATAATTGCATTCTGCATATTCAGCGGAGATTCTTCTAAATCTTTTGCTATAGAAGGCAATGATGTATTTAGAATAGTAGAATCCAGCATCTGCATAAAGATAGCGGTTGCTAATATTAATGGCAGAATTTTTTTTATAGTCTGTCTTGGAGTGGATTTAGCGTGCATTTTAATTAAAAATTATTCTTTCGGATTTTTAATCCTCAAAGCTGCAATTTTCAAACCTAAAATTTTGATCTTCGATATAAAAATTAGATGTTTCCCAAAACTTTTCATCAGTTTTTGCTTCAAAATCTGGCTTCAGTTTAATTAGAGGGCGTTTGTATTCTGTTAATTCATTCGTTTTTACATCTTCAGACATTAGATAAAAATTTTCGTAGTTGCTTCCTACAATTTTATCTTCGTTCAAAAAATTACTTTTATTGATTTGCTTATAAAAATTCAAAAAATATTTGCCGTTAATTTCTTTATAAGTTTCTATGATTTTGTGAAAACTCTGAACTGGGTACTTCATATACTTATTTTGGCTCACTTTTCTTACGATGCAATGCTCGTAACGAACTACTGCGAAAGTTTTATTTTCAATGTAGATGGTACCTTTTGAGCTTTCCGGAGCGGGATATCCGTAACCAGTGGAATAACTTCCGGGAGAATTGTTGACAAAATCTATCTTATAAACTTTCTTACCATCGTATTCAATCAGTTTTTTAGTTGTTAAGTCATAAGAATTGCTTCTGTAAAGAACATTGGCTTTGCTGAGAATAATATCTCTGTTAATTTGTACCCAAAGATTTCCAATTCCTGTGTCCCAATTTTGTTTAACAGGTATTTCTGAGGAGTTTTTATATTGAAGTATTTCTCCGAAAATGCCCTTTTCTGCATTGTTGGAACTGTTCATTCCTCCTGAATTAAAAAGTTCTACCAATGCTTGTTCCTGATATTTAAGAACATTTTTATCGTTATATCTTTCCGTACTCACATAAAATTTTTGATTATATGGAGTCTGAATGTAATTTTTTTCAATATTATCTCTTGCTTTCTCAAGAATTTCAGATGCGGATAAGGCTTTTTTATTTTTTAAAACTAATTCATCAATATCAGATATTTTCTCACCAGAAGATTTAAGGCTAATGGTTATTTTATTTTGTCCGGTAATTCTCACAGAGTCATTCTTATAGCCAATTGCCGAAACAATCATATAATCTGGGGATAGTGGTGAAGTTATACTAAAATCGCCATTATCATTGGTTACAACACTTCTATTGGAAGATTTAAAATATATATTACCGTATTTGATTGGATTTTGAGTTTTTTCATCTAATAATTTGCCGGTAATTTTCCTCTTATCTTCAGCTTTTAGCGTTTTTTTGATGTTTTCTCGATATGAAATAATTTCTGGAGGATACATTTTAGGAATGTAATAAATACCGTCAAAGACATTTTTCCATTTCATTAAGATTGGCAGATATCCGAAGGCTGAAGTGTAGAATTCTTCTTTAGGATAGATTTTTAAATTGATAAGAATAGGTTCACTCTTTTTTATGAAAAGATCAGATTCCAAACTGTTTTCTGGAGGAGTGAGTATTGGTGTTGCCATTTCATGAAAACCAGAATAGTTGCCTTCGTAAGATGTAAATGCTAAAGCATAGAGTTGATCTTTATAATAATCCTTAAGAATTTTACCAAGAGTAATACTTTCTTTTATTTCGTTAATCTGGTTAATTTTATCTTCTAATGATTCTTCGTTGTGTCCGGTTAGTTGCTTTTCTTGTGTTTGGAAATTTTTAATATAATCAACAGAAATATCAGTCAGTTTAAAATCCTTTAAGTTATTCGCAATATGATAATTTGCTGCCCATAATATGAGTTTTTCATTTTTAAGCTCTTTTTGAAGAAATATAAAATTCTCTGCCATCTGCAAATCTCTTGGATTTTGTACTGCAAAAAATTCCTTATTTAATTGTCTTAAAGTATAATCTACTTCTGCTTTAGAACTTTTAAAAGACTGTTCTATAACTTTTGTTTTATAATCTTTATTTTGTAACGAAGCGAATGCCGAAAGAATTTTTTGGCATACAGAATTGTATTTTGATTTTTCATCTTCATCATTTTTTAGATTTTCTAAATCTTTATTAATAATGATTTTGTCTATCATCTGAAGTTCGTCCTCCGATATATTAATTTTGTTCTTACTGAGGGTGTTTTTTAAATCTTCTAAATAGTATTGTTCAAAAAGTTGTCCTTCCTGACAGTCTATGCCTAAGATTTTTATTTCAGGATTTTGTTTAATATATGAAATTAGCTCTTGAAAAGCCTTGGTTTCAGACCATATTTTAAAAATACTGCTGTTGTATATATTAATGTCACCATTTATTTTATACAATTCCCATGCTTTGAAATTGTCATAAAATCCTGCTTCAAATAAAATGGTTTTGAAGTTGTGGTCTTTTGATAATTGCTTGATGATTTTTACCTTTTCGTCAAAAACTGCTCCATCACCGTGAGTGGGTTCTCCAAGTAATATATATGGGTGCTGAGAAATTACCTGTGTTTTTATCAATATGAAGCATGTACAACAGATCAGGAGTAAAATGTTTTTCATTAATTATGTTTTTAAAAGGCACTTATTATTAACTCTTCAACTTTTGATTTATTGTATTTAAAAACTTCATTTTTATAAATTGAATACCATATTTACACATCTTTTACTTTCCCATACAATCTTTTCTAATTTTATTTATGGCATTCTTCATGTTTTGGTTAAAGTGATCTTTTTCCAGACGAATAGGAGGAGCCTGCCTTACTTCACAATTAGAAATACTGCAAGATTCGCATGTAACTCCAACGTCTACTGTTTTAAGAGTAGGAGATTTTATAAAATTAATTTTCTTAATGGTTTGGGTATTCAGTAAAATTCCTAAGCAATAACTTCTGTTGCTTCCATCAGAAAACGGATTCTTCTGCGATGTTGAAATAACCAGATAACTAAAACCAAGATCTTTATAATGTGAAATTTGTGCGTCTGTTAAAATTTCATTTTCTTTAAGATGTTGAAGATTTTTCACGGCAATCCAACGTCTGCAATAATGTTCGTTGGTGGCATTTGCGTGGGGCGCTTGTTGATGGTTGAGGTGTAACTCTTTTAAAATCTGTATTTTATCTGTATTTTTCTTCTTTACAAGACAGAGATAAAACAAATCTTTAATCCCAAGTTCTGAAGAGAGAATATTGGTTAATCTGTAATAAAAAGTTTCAGGAGAATGTGTGAAATTTTCAATTAATTCTTCAAAACCATTGGGTTTCCATTCATTTTGAAGAAAAAAATCAGAGGTTTTGTCAATAATTTCTGTTTTCGAAATCAATAAAGCTCCTGCAAAATAGGAAGCATAATAGTTATTGAGAATTTCTTCAAAACTTCCAAAATCCAGCCAGGAATAAGTATTTGGGCGATTTTTAAGATCCAAAACATTAAATCCTATTTCTTTAGCGAAAATAAAAGTTTTTTGATCTGGTTCTAACTTGTTGTTTAGAAGAAGTAATTTTTTTTCGGGAATATAAAGAGAACGGAGATTTCCCAAAGTACCATATTGCTCGAAATTTTCAGATTGAATCTGATATCCTAATTTTTCTGTAAGAATTTTTTCTAAAGTATCACTTTGCAAGCTTTTTCCTATTGTAATAGTGTTTTCTTCTGCGAAAATTATTGCTTTTTCTTCAATTTCCGGAAAATAATTATCGTACAATTCTTGAAATGAACGAAGAACCGCAAAGTAAAATCTTTCTTTCCCAAGGTTGTAATTCTGCGAAATTTCTATTAATGCATTAATGAAAGCGGTTACTTTTTTGGGTGCATCGCTTATAATGCTTATAAGATTATTTTTATTGATGCCAAAAAGCTCTAGTGGAATTTCCTTGAAAAAATCCGACTGCAGAATCTCGCTGAATGGTGTAAGGTTTTTATCCAGTTTTGTAGAAACCAAATCATCAAAAGTACATTGTATTGCTTCAGAAAGCAGGATTATTTTATCGTGTTTGGGATATTTTTTTCCGTTTTCTATTTCATTGAGATAAGATTTTGAAAGACCTGTTTTTACAGAAAGATCCTGTAAAGACCAGCTGTTTTTCTGTCTTTGTTGTTTTAGTTTTAGTCCAAAAACCGTTTTTATATAGTCACTTTCTGCGTTCATTTTTCAAAAATAAGCATTAAAAGCATTTTTTCACAAAAAAATATTATATAAAATTTAGCGAAAGTTCGCTAATTGTGAAAGTTTTTATTTATGTTTGCAATATTAAAATTACAAAAGCCACTTCTTATGGAAACTAAGTCTTTAATTAAAATACAATCGGAACAGCAGTTTAAAGAGATTTTTACACCAAATCTTGTCGATTTCTTAGTTGAATTACACCAAAATTTCAACAATAAAAGATTAGAACTTTTAGAAGAAAGAAGAAAAATGCAAGAGGATTTCGACAAAGGAGTACTTCCGAAATTTCTATCTGAAACAGAAGATATCAGAAACGGAGATTGGGTTTGTGCTCCGATTCCTGAAGATTTGTTGGATAGAAGAGTAGAAATAACAGGACCTGTGAACAGGAAGATGATTATCAATGCTTTAAATTCAGGATCTTCTACTTTTATGGCAGATTTTGAGGACAGCAATGCTCCAACGTGGGAAAATTGCATGGAAGGACAAATTAATCTTACTGATGCTGTCAACAAAAAAATAGATTTCACGAATGAGAATGGGAAATCTTACGGACTTAATGAAAAAACTGCGGTTCTACTGGTTCGTCCGAGAGGTTTGCATCTTTCTGAAAAGCATATCGAAATAAATGGAAGTTTGGCTTCGGCTTCATTAATAGATTTTGGAATTTATTTTTTCAGAAATGCCAAAAAACTTATCCAAAATGGCAGCGGTGCATATTTTTATCTTCCAAAACTCGAGCATTACAAAGAGGCAAGATGGTGGAACGATGTTTTTGTTTTTGCCCAGAATTATCTTAATATTCCACAGGGAAGTATTAAAGCAACTGTTTTAGTAGAAACTATTACTGCTTCTTTTCAGATTGATGAGATTTTATTTGAATTGAAAGAACATAGTTCAGGTTTAAATTGCGGAAGATGGGATTACATATTTTCATACATTAAAAAATTTAGAAATCTGCCTCAGTTTTTAGTTCCGGATAGAGATCAGGTTACTATGAAATCTCCTTTTATGAGTGCTTACTCGAAAAGGGTAATTGAGATTTGCCACAAAAGAAATGTACACGCAATTGGTGGAATGGCGGCTCAGATTCCTATTAAAAACGACTATGAAGCCAACAGTTTGGCATTCGGAAAAGTAAAACAGGATAAAGAGCATGAGGTGAAAAATGGTCATGACGGCACTTGGGTTGCCCATCCCGCTTTGGTTTCTGTTGCTAAAGATGTTTTCGACCGTTTTATGCCAACAAAAAATCAAATTGATAAAAAATTTGATTATCAAATAACCGAAAAAGAGCTTTTGGAAATTCCGCAAGGGGAAATCACTGAAAAAGGGGTTAGAAAAAACATTAATGTTGGTATTCTTTATATAGAATCCTGGCTTATGGGAATTGGTGCGGCTGCTCTTTATAACCTTATGGAAGATGCAGCGACAGCAGAAATATCGCGTACACAAATTTGGCAATGGTTAAAAAATAATGCCGTTTTGAATGATGGAAGAAAACTGACTCGCGAAATGATTTTGCAATGGGAATTTGAAGAAATCGAACGCATCGAGCAATATGTAGGTGAAAATCGTTTTAAAAATGGAAAATTTTCCTTGGCTAAAGAACTTTTCAACGAACTAATTCTCAATGAAAAATTTGAAGAGTTTTTAACCTTAAAAGCCTATCCGTTTATTTAAAATTTCATGTAAAAATTCAGAAAATAAATAATTTAATCTCAAATATTATGAAAACAAAGCAAGAAAAAATTCAGGAATTAGAAAAAGACTGGCTAGAAAATCCGCGTTGGAACGGTATTAAAAGACCTTATACTGCAGAAGATGTTCTTAAACTTCGTGGTTCATATACATTAGACTATACCATTGCCACAGAAATGTCTAAAAAATTCTGGCAAAAATTGAATAATCAGGATTTTGTTGCCGGTTTAGGAGCTTTAACAGGAAATCAGGCGGTACAAGAAGTAGATGCGGGTTTAGAAGCAATTTATCTTTCCGGATGGCAAGTTGCAGCAGATGCCAATTTATCCGGTGAAATGTATCCTGACCAATCCTTGTATCCGGCGAATTCTGTGCCTTCTGTGGTTAAAAAAATCAATAATGCTTTATTGAGAGCAGACCAAATACAATCGGTAAATGGTGCAGGAGAAAAAGAATATTTAGTTCCGATCATTGCCGATGCAGAAGCGGGTTTCGGCGGAAATCTCAATGCTTATGAATTAATGAAACAAATGATAGAAGCAGGTGCGGCCGCAGTTCATTTTGAAGATCAGCTTTCTTCAGCAAAAAAATGTGGGCATTTGGGAGGGAAAGTTCTGGTTCCTACTCAAGAAGCTATTAATAAACTGATCGCGGCACGTTTGGCGGCAGATGTTTTGGGTGTTCCTAGTGTTATTATTGCCAGAACCGATGCCGATGCGGCAGATCTTTTAACTTCGGATATTGATGACAGAGATAAAAAATTTGTTACCGGTGAAAGAACCAGTGAAGGTTTTTATGTAGTGAAAAATGGAGTAGAACAGGGGATTGACAGAGGTTTGTCTTACGCACCATATGCAGATCTTATCTGGATGGAAACATCTAACCCGGATTTGGAACAGGCAAGAAGGTTTGCAGAAGGTATTCATGCGAAATTTCCTGGGAAAATGTTGGCATATAACTGTTCTCCATCTTTTAACTGGGCAGCAAAACTTAGCGAAAGTGAAATGCTAACTTTCAGAGAAGAATTGGCTAAAATGGGCTATAAATTCCAGTTTATTACTTTGGCAGGTTTCCATGCACTCAATACAGCAATGTTCGAATTGGCTTTGGCATACAAAGAACGAGGAATGGCAGGATATTCTCAGTTACAGGAAAGGGAATTTGCTTTACAGAAGCAGGGCTTCAGAGCGGTTAAACACCAATCGTTTGTGGGAACGGGTTATTTTGATGAGGTACAGAATATTGTTACCAACGGATCTTCAGCAACAGTTGCTATGAAAGATTCTACCGAAACAGCTCAATTTCATTGAAAATTTCCTTTAATGGATGGTTTAAATTGATTTAAGCGAGTAAGTGATTATTAAAATTCACTCCTTATTATAGTAGATTTATTGTTAGCAGAGGCTGTTTCAAAAATGAAACAGTCTCTTTTTATTTTAAAAAAAATTGAAATTTGTACAGAAAATTCAAAAAATCCAGAAAATTAGTGAGTTAAATCTAATCCGCCAAAGTTCCCTGAACTCATCATCATATAAACACCCTGAGTTTTATCTAAAGTATCCCAATAATGATGTAAATCTTCAGCATTCGTGAAAACTTTTAAATCATCTTTTTTAAACATTTCTTTAATTAAATCCGGAGAAATAGGCTCCATACGTTTAATTTTTAAAGCATCTTCAGAATAAAAAACTATTGCTTCATCCAATCCGTCCATTGCGTGGTCATACTGTTCTAAGAAAACAGGATTTAAGCTCGAATAAGTGTGAAGCTCCAGAAAACCATATTTTTTTTGGTTTTTAAACTGCTCACAAAAAGCTTTTACAGCAGCTTTTACTTTGCTGGGAGCGTGTGCAAAGTCTTTATATAAAATGCCTTTGTCTTCTCTTTCTATTTTCTCCAAACGTTTAGATGCACCTTTAAAGCTCATAATCGCCTCATAAAAGTCTTCATCCATAATTCCTAAAGTATGGCAAATATGTCTTGCACCTTCCAGATTCAATAAATTATGGGCTCCGAAAACAGAAAGCGGAACGTCTCCCATTTCAGTTTTAAGGAGAACTTTACCGTTTGCAATTTCGTATTCTGGCGTTTTGTATGGTATTTTTCTGAAATAATTATCGGCACTTTCTACCACTTTCACTACTTCTTTATCTTCTTCATTATAAACAAGAACACCACCCGGAGTAATGCTAGCAACAAATTTTCGGAATTGTTCTATATAATCATCAAAAGTTTTAAAAACATTAATGTGATCCCATGCAATTCCACTTAACAGAGCAATGTTAGGTTGGTATAAAAGAAATTTGGAGCGTAAATCTATGGGAGATGAAAGGTATTCGTCACCTTCTAAAACCATAAAATCATTATCTTCTGTAAGTTTTACCATACAGTCGAATCCTTCTAGCTGAGCTCCAACCATAAAGTCTACATCTTTTTGGTGGAAATTCAGTACGTGAAGAATCATAGATGTAATGGTTGTTTTCCCATGAGATCCGGCAATAACAACTCTGGTTTTTTCTTTAGACTGTTCGTACAAAAATTCTGGATAAGAATAGATTTTTAAACCTAATTCTTTTGCTTTTGCCAATTCCGGATTATCCTGATGAGCGTGCATTCCAAGAATCACTGCATCAATATCTGAAGTTATTTTTTCGGGAAACCATCCTAATTCTTCAGGTAAGATTTCTTTTTTTTGCAGTCTTGATCTGGATGGTTCGAAAATAGCATCGTCTGATCCTGTAACTATATAACCTTTATCTTTTAAAGCAATCGCGAGATTGTGCATGGCGCTTCCGCCGATAGCAATGAAATGCGTTCTCAACTTTGTGTTATTTTTTGATGTTTTTACTAATAATTTCCTGAAAGGCAGTAACAATATTTCCCCAGTTGGTTTTATAATTCGGCATAATCATGCTTCCGTCATTTTTACTCCCAGAATTTTTGCCGTTTTTTACATTTACCGAAGTGGTAATATTATCATACATTTTTTTGTGATCTTCTTGTATTTGTCTGAAGTTGTTTTGAGACAGAACATCATTCAAAATTTTAAGATCTTCATCGGAAACTTTGAAGGTTTGTTTTATTTTTTGATCGCGACCTTCGAAAGAGTAATGAGCATTATTGCCTTTAATTAATAAATTTTCATAAGTGGGAGCAAATCCTCCGCTTCTGGAAAAACTGATATCGTAATCGGAATATATTTTTTGAGAATTGCATGACAATACAAGCAATGCTATAAAAAAGATTCCTAAAAACTTTTTCATTGATTTTTAATTTTGAGATTTATTCTGTTCAGATTTTTTGGCTTTAATTTCTTCATCATAAGTATGAAGTACATTAAAATCTTCCGTCTGTTCTATCGCAGTCATTATTTTATATAGAATTTCCTGAGCATTTTCGTTGTCGTAATCTATATCCAAAGGTTTCTTGAATTCCATAGTAGGTTTTACTCCCGTAACTTTTACGCGAAGTCCTTTTTTATCAAATGCTCTTCGGAAACCATTTATTTTTATAGGAATTACAATAGGTCTTTGGTTTTTTATCAGTTTTGCGGTTCCTTTTCTTCCCTGTGCAAAAGCAGCAGTTGTTCCTTGCGGAAATGTGGCTACCCAACCGTTATCCAGAGCTTTCATGATATTATCAATCTCGCTAAGATCTACCATTCTGTTAACGTTTTTTCCTTCTGCTCTCCATGTTCTTTTTACAGTAACTGCTCCTGCAATTTTGAAGATTTTCGGAAGAATACCTTTATTCATGGTTTCTTCTGCGGCTACGTAATAAAAATCTACTCTGGGGTTGAGAAGATAAATAGGATTTTTAATGGTATTTAAATATCCGTTATTTACAGCACAAAAAGCATGATACATTGCAGCGACATCCGCAAAATAGGTTTGATGATTAGATACGAATAATACATTCGTGTCGGGAAGATCTACCAAATTTTCTGTTCCTGTAATTTTCAGTTTGTTGAAACCATTAAATCTTCTGTAAGAAATAAATCCAAGAATGAAAATAATAAGTCTTTTTAAAAAATAAGGAGTTCCGAACGAATCGGTGAAAATATTTTTCTTCGCCATATTTCAGTTAAACATAATATCCGCAAAGTTACATTTTTTTAATCAACTGGCTGAATTCGCTTAAAATCATTGCAGTGGCTCCCCAAATAATATATCCGTTGAAATTAATAACAGGAACTTCTTTTCCTCCAGCTCCGGGAAGTGCCATAATTTCTGGCGTTCCGGAAAGATTCAGGAACGATGTAATGGGAAATTCTATCACTTCTACAGCTTCGGTTTGCTGTAAGATAAATTCAGGATTTCTTTTCGTATAAGAAATATAAGGATACACATAAAAATTACTCGGCGGAATGTAAATAGGAGAGAGCTCACGAATTATTTTTACGTAAGGTTTTTCAATTCCTATTTCTTCAGAAGTTTCTCTTATGGCAGTTTCGGCAAAATCTTTATCCAGTTCTTCGCGTTTTCCTCCGGGAAGAGAAATCTGTCCGCTGTGTCTGTCGTGTTCGTTAATAGATCTTACAATGAGCGGAAAATGCCATTCATCATTTTTAAGATAGAGAACAATGTTAACTGCAGCAAACTTTGGATTTTTTTCTAAAATCTGATCGTAGCTGAACAAAGGTCTGTATGGTGGGGAAAAAATTCCGTGTGCATTCTGACCTTCGAGAGATGCTTTTTTAATTTTCTGTAATAAATCTTTTCCAAAACTTTCCATATTCCAAATTTACTAATATATCCGGATAAATAATATAAAACTGTGTTGGAGGAGCTAAAAAATGTAGAATTTAACGTTCGGAATTTTTAATTGATAAAATATTCTTCCATAAGATTATATGATAATTAATGTGGAAAAATGAAGAACATTAAAGTGAAAAATCTGTTTTTTGTAATGAAAAAGGCTGCCAAAAAAAATGACAGCCTCTTGTATGGTGAGTTTGTAAAAAAAGCTGCCATTGGGCAGCTTCATTTTATAATTGGAATTAATCTTCCTCTTCTTCGTCGTATTTTGCCAACTCTTCATCGCACCATTTAAATGCTGCTTCTACTACTTTAGTAGCTTCATCTGCCATGGTTTCTTCATCATCTCCTTCAAGATCATCAAGCCATTCAACTTCTTCTTCTTCAACGTTTAAGATAAATCTTGGATATTCTGTGTGTACAACAAATAAATCTTCAGGAAACTCAGAATTATCTGCCAATAAAAACTTTGGTAACTTCATTTTTTTAATATTTAAACTTTCTCAAAGATATATAAAATTATTGGTATTTGTTCTTGTCAATTTTAATTTTTTGTAAAACTTTATGCTTGGTAAGGGTATTCTTCTGAAGCGTGTCCGATGGTTTGAAAGTAATGTCTAAATCGGCATTTACGGTACTTATTAGTTCTGCAATCTGTATGTTTTCTAAATCTTCTGTGGCTTCAAGATAAAATTTTATAGGTTTGTTTTCCAGATTTTTATTTTTAAGAAACTGTTTTACTTCTTTTCTGTTTTCAAGATAGTTGCCTTTAGAAAGAAGCGTAAAGAATAATCCCGAACAAATGCTTAAAAACCCAATTGCATACGTTTTCCATTTAAATCTCTGAAATATTTTTCTGAAATATACCAACCAGATGGGTAAGCTGAAAGCTGAAAGTAACCGGAAATCGATTGCATTGACAGGATAAAAATACTGAATGAAAAAAGAACAGATAATTCCGAAAATTCCTATAAAAATAAAATAGACTTCTGTTTCACTAAGCGGTTTTACAATGAATAAATAAATCATTAACAGGATGTTTACTAATCCTAAACCATAAATTCCGTAGTTAATAATTCCTCTGTTCGGATTAGCCATGTGAATAAACGGGTTGAAGGTGGTGCAAAGCCCCCAAAATAATTCTTTTAAAAGTTGGGAAGTAGGATATAAACCCATTTCTAGCGATTCTTTAACGTAATTTTCATTAAAATAATCGATGAAAAATAATTTGTAAAGTACAACAAAAATACCCGCCAGAATTCCAGAAATAATAAATGAAGATGCGTGCTTTTTTTTCCAAAATATTAAGCCGTAAAGCCCTGTTCCACCCATTAGAAATAAGGCGCTGTATCTGATGTTATACAGTAAAATTAAACTTATGGTTAAATAAAAGACTGCTCTCCCTTTTTCTAAATTCCCGATAATAATTTGTGATGAAATGTAAAGAAACCCAATAACGAAGGGCAGAATTAAAGCTTCACTCATCGTAAAAGAAAAGAGGGAAACTAAACTGAATAATGAACAGGTAACCAACGCTTCTCGAAAGAAAAAGTTTTTGCGATAGGTGAAAATTAGAATAAAAGCCAAAGCAGCTAAGCCTACAATTTTACTGCTCCAAAACTCATCAAAACCAAAAAATGTGAAAAATTTTATGCTTAAAGGATATCCCAATGGAGTTATAGTATTGTCGATTACCGGAAAAACTTTTGCAAAATGCATAAATCTTATCGAATCTGGGCTGGTTCTTCCTTTCTCATTAAGCAGAAAACGAAAAATGGTCATCAAAACTGTGATGATGACCAATATTATCTGAATATTTTTTTCTTTAAATTTCATGGATTGTGAAAGTAATGAATTTCCCAATGCAAGTCAATATATCAACAAAATAGAATTTGTTTTACAGAATGCCAGAAACAAAACTTCACAGTTAATGTTTATTTGGAAAACATTTTAGCTACTTTTTCAGCTTTTTTGCTTTCAAAATAATCATAAAAACCTTCACCGGATTTTACACCCAATTTACCTGCCATCACCATATTTACCAATAAAGGATTTGGTGCATATTTTGGATTTTTGAAACCGTCGTACATTACATTCAGAATTGCTAGGCAAACATCCAAACCGATGAAATCTGCAAGCTGAAGCGGTCCCATAGGATGTGCCATACCCAATTTCATTACCGTGTCTATTTCTTCAACTCCTGCAACGCCGTTGTATAATGTTTCAATAGACTCATTAATCATTGGCATTAAAATTCTGTTTGCAACAAATCCAGGATAATCGTTCACTTCTACCGGTACTTTTCCTAAAGTTTTGCTCATTTCGTAGATAGAATCGAACGTTTCTTTCGATGTAGAATAGCCTTTAATGATTTCTACCAGCTTCATAATCGGAACAGGATTCATAAAATGCATTCCTATTACTTTGTCTGCTCTTTTGGTAGCGGCAGCAATTTTTGTAATCGAGATTGAAGATGTATTAGTAGCCAAAATGCAATTTTCGGGAGCAAATTCATCCATTTGTGCGAAAATTTTCAGCTTTAGATCTTGGTTTTCTGTAGCAGCTTCAACGATAAGATCTGCATTGGTTACCGCATCTTTTAATTGCGTGTACGTTGTAATATTGCTTAAAGTTTCTGCTTTTTTCTCTTCAGTAAGATTTCCTTTTGCAATTATTCTGTCGAGATTGGTAGTAATGGTTTTCAGACCTTTATCTAAAGCTTCCTGAGAAACATCAACAAGATTTACACTAAATCCGCTTTGTGCAAAAGTGTGTGCGATACCGTTTCCCATGGTTCCTGCTCCGATAACTACAATGTTTTTAATCATTTTAAAAGTTCTTTTATAATTAAATTATCAAATTTTTTAAGCTGCTTTAAATATTTTCATCTTCTAAATTCTGCTTCATTTTTATGGTTTTAAAATTAAGCTTAAAATTTTACTTATTAAAATAATCCCAAACTGTTTTTGAAATATCTGAAATCATCTTACAGTTTACTGCTTCCGGTTCGGTAGAATTATTCACAAAAACGACAATAGAGTAGTGCTTATCGTTGGGCAAAGTAACAATTCCGCTGTCATTTTCAGCAATTGTTAAGCCTTCATATTTTCCTGAAGAGCCAGTTTTGTGTGCAATAGTTTTCGGAGGAAGTTGTTCTTTAAGCTTATTTTTGCCGGTTTCCGTGTTCAGCATGATATTATATAAATAATGTGTAGATTTTTCTGAAAGAATTTTTCCCTGAAAAAACTGCTTATAAAGCAATGCTAAAGATTGGGTAGTTGTATAATTTTCGTAAACATATTTTGAGGCTTTATGCATCTGCTCTTCATTATTCTTAATTTGAAAATTTTTAACTCCTTTAGAATCTATAAATTTTTGTACTGTTTCTGTGCCGCCAATCAATTTCAGAAGAATGTCGCAACCATTATTATCACTCCATGCAACGGTGTAACGGATGATTTCGTCAAGACTCATTTCAATATTTCCATCGGGATATTGATCACGAATAGGCGACCAGGTATCTTTAAGAAGATCTTCCTTTTTTATGAAAATTTTCTGCTCCAAAGAAAGTTTTCCTTTATCTACCCAATCCAAGACTGTTGCAGCAATATGAAATTTAAAAACACTGAGCATGGGAAGCTTTTTGTTACCATTTTTATGATATTGAAAATTGTTTTCAAATCCTAAAACAGAAATTCCGATCGTTGCTTTTTTATCTTTAATAATAGAATTTATTTTTTTGTTTAAAACCGATTGTTGGGCAAATATAAAACCCGAAAACAGGATTAAAAGTAATTTGATGTTTTTCATTTGGTTATATTGTTAATCAAATTTTGTTTATTCAATAGGAAGTAATTCTTTCAGATTAAGAAATTATGAATGAAATTTTCATTCAATCTTTGAAATATTGTTTCCAAATTTTATTCTTTCCAGTTTTCCTCAATTAGCTTCATTAAGAAATCGGGACATTTAATAATTTTATGGGTTTCCGAATTTAAGAAAAATAGTGTAGTAGCTGCTTCTGTAATTTTTGTTCCTTCTTCATTATAAATTTCATATTCAAATTCAATTCTCACTCCCGGAATTTTTTTTAAATAAGTATGAATTTCTAATTTTTGATCGTATAATGCTGGTTTTAAATACTTAATTTTATAATCTGAAACCGGAAGCCAAATTCCACTTTTTTCGATTTCATCGTAAGAGATTCCTATGCTGCGGAAAAGTTCTACACGACCCAATTCGAAATAGGTTGCGTAATTTCCGTAATAAACATATTTCATAGGATCTGTTTCTGCGTAACGTACTCTTAATGAGTGTGTTGAGTGTATCATTTTGAGTTTTAAATTATTCATACAAATATATTTTTAAATAATCAATATGAGAAATATTTTTTTTTAAATTAAAAAATTAGACCTTTGTCTTCCCTCTATAAAGACGAAGATCATAGTAAAAATCAGGGCATAAAATATGGATGAAAATTTAATGATGGTATGGCAGAAGTGCCTTCAGTTTATGCGGGATAATCTTAACGCAGCCGAAGACAATTCTGATCTCAAAAAACTTGAAAAATCGTTTGATTTACTGTTCGACAAAGTTCAGCCAATTTCTTTGGTTGAGAATAATCTTACGTTGATGGTTCCGAGCGATTTCTATAAAGAATATATTGAAGATAATTATCTGTCATTGCTTTCTGCTGCCCTGAAGAAAAATATTGGCAAAGGTGTTAAACTTTGGTATTCGGTAATGGAAAACAAACCGATAGGTCAGGAAAAACCCGTTACCATGAATATGAAAGGGAAATCTGTTCCTACACCAAAAGTTCAGGAAACAATGCCTCAAGGGTTTTCTTCTAATATTGTAAATCCTTTTGTAGTTCCGGGAATTAAAAAAGTAAATATAGATTCTAATCTTAAAGCAGATTTTTCTTTTGATAATTATGTAGAGGGAGAAAGCAATAAATTTGCTGCAACAGTAGCAAAATCTATTGCCAAAAGACCGGGAGCAACCGCTTTTAACCCTTTGTTTTTGTATGGAGGATATGGAGTGGGAAAAACTCACTTAGGTCAGGCTGTAGGATTAGAGGTAAAAAGCCAGTTTCCAGATAAAGTAGTGCTTTATCTTTCATCAGAAAAATTTATCCAGCAGTTTATTTCTGCTGCTAAAGCTCATAAACAGACAGAATTTGCCAATTTTTATCAAATGGTAGATGTTCTGATTATTGATGATATTCAGTTCTTATCTGGTAAATCTGCAACACAGGACAGTTTCTTTCATATTTTCGATTATCTGCACCAAAACGGAAAACAGATTATTTTAACTTCCGATAAAGCTCCGGTAGATATTATGGATATTCAGGACAGAATTGTTTCCCGTTTCAAATGGGGACTTTCTGCAGAAATAAAATCTCCGGATTTAGATACCAGAAAAAAAATTATCGAAGATAAATTAAGCAGAGACGGAATTGTTCTTACGGAAGATATGCTGGATTTTCTTGCCTCGGAAGCTAAAACGAATGTAAGAGAACTTATCGGAGTAATCAATTCAGTAATTGCGTATTCTACGATTTACAAATCTGATCTCAGTTTAGAGCTTTTAAAGGAAACTATTAATAAAATAGCTGCCAATCAGAAAAAAATCATCAATATTCCTTATATTCAGGAAGTGGTGTGCGATTATTTCGGTATTAAAAGAGAACAGCTTTTATCTAAAACAAGAAAAAGAGAAATTGCTCTTCCAAGACAATTGGCGATGTATTTCGCGAAAGAGTTTACCAATGCCACTTTTACCAAAATTGGAGAAGAAATGGGAGGAAAAGACCATTCTACAGTAATGTACGCATGCGAAACAATAAAAGATGTTTCTAAGATAGATAAAGAAGTAAAAAAATACGTAAAAGAGCTTACCGAAAAGATTAAAAGCTAATCGTTTTTATATAAGATAAAGAAATGGAGAGTAATTTTATTCTCCATTTTTTTATTTAGTTTTGTTGTGAAATTTTATTTAAAATATATTTGAAATCAGTGAAAATATTAATGGTTTGCCTAGGAAATATTTGTAGAAGCCCTTTGGCAGAGGGAATTTTGAAATCTAAACTTCCGGATACTTTTGAAGTAGATTCGGCAGGTACAATAGATATGCACCAAGGAAGCCAACCAGATAAAAGATCGGTGGAAATTGCTCTTAAAAACGGTTTGGATATTTCGGAACAATGTTCAAGGCCAATTCTGTTAAGCGATTTAGATTATTATGATAAAATTTACTGTATGGACAAGAATAATCTTCGTGATGTGCTTTCTCTTGCTAAAAATGAGCAACAAAAAAGTAAAGTCAGTTTACTGATGCAGGATCTCGGTCTGGAAAATTATTCAATAGAAGTTCCCGATCCTTATTGGAGCGGTGCGGAAGGCTTTGAAAAAGTTTTCAGACAGATATATGATGCCTGCGAAATAATCTCTAAAAAACTGATAAAATCTTTTGCTGAATCTCACAATTAATCAAAAATAAACAATTCATATTCTAAACTATGCTTTTTTTAATTCCTGCTTATCTTTCAGAGAATACATCTGTTAATCATTTTGCTCCGGTAATAAAAGATTATATTATGCAGACCGATTATTTTTTTGTCGAAAATGAAAAAACGGCAAGAAAAGTGGTGAAATTTTTTGCTCCCGAAAAAAAGCAGTCGGAACTGAAACTTTTTCTTTTAGATAAATATACCGAAAATTCAGATGTAAAAGAAGCTCAGCAACTGATGCTTCAAGGACAGGATTTCGGACTTTTATCCGAAGCCGGACTTCCATGTATTGCAGATCCCGGAAATCTCATGGTAAAGTGGTGTCATGAAAAAAATATAAGAGTTATTCCTATTTCTGGGCCTTCGTCTATAATTTTGGCACTCATTTCCAGTGGATTTAATGGTCAGGAATTTACTTTTAACGGATATCTTCCCATAGATAAAGGAGAAAAGAAAAAACAAATTCTGCATTTGGAAAATTTGGTTGATAAAACAGGATATTCTCAAATATTCATGGAAACTCCGTATAGAAATAATCAGCTTTTGGAGGATTTAATTAAATTTCTTTCTCCCCATACAAAACTCTGTATCGCAGCAAACATTAACGATCCCGAACTGGAATTCATCAAAACAAAAACCATTAAAGAATGGCAGAAACAAAAGCCAGAGCTTCATAAAATTCCTGCTGTATTTGTCTTGGGAAAATAATTTAACACCCGTTAACAATAATTTTGCATTATTCTTGTCTTTGTATGGCATAACTTTAAAAATAAAATATTATGTCAGAAAAAAAATTGGCGGGAATCTGGATAGATACGCATAAAGCGGTTGTTGTAAAAAATCATGATGCTCAAAATGCGTTCAAATTCTTTTTGTGCAGTCCGGTAAAAGCAACCATTCAGTATGGGAATTCTAGTGAAAATGCAGCTAATAATGCCGAGCAAACCAATAAAGTGAAGTTTTTTAAGGAAGTGGAGCATTTACTTACCAATTCAGAAGAAGTATATGTAACCGGACCGGGTACCATTCAGGAAGAATTTAAACATTATTTGCATGATACAGCACAGTTTAAAAATCTTAAAATTACGTTAGATACCGCACAGCAAATGTCTGATGAAGAGGTTTTAGAAACCGTGAAAAAACATTTCAACGCATAAAATAGTTGAACAAAAAAATCCGAAACTCAATGAGTTTCGGATTTTTTTATGGTTTTAAGATAATTCAAATAAAGTAATTTCCGGTAATACACCAACTCTTCCGGGGTAACCTAAAACTCCAAAACCCCGATTCACATACAATAATTTGCCTTCGCTTTCATATAAATCTGCCCATTTTGGATATTTATACTGTACTGGCGACCATTTGATGTTTTTTAAATCTAAACCGAACTGCATCCCATGTGTATGTCCTGATAAAGTTAAATGGATGTTTCCGGGATGTTTTTTTACCACATAATCGAAATGGGTAGGGTCGTGGCTCATTAATATTTTTGGTGCATCGGTTGGAACGTTTAGCAAAGCTTCATCAATCTTTCCAAATTGAGGAAATGGCTTCAAACCCCAGTTTTCTACGCCTAAAATATAAAGTTTTTCGCCATTTTTTTCTATGATGCGGTTTTCATTTCTTAATAAATCGAACCCTGCTTTTCTTTGATAATCTATGAGTGTTTCCAGATTGTTTTTCTTTTCGTCAAGAGACTTCCATGTTACATAATCTCCGTAATCATGATTTCCCAATACCGAAAATTTTCCATCCTTTGCGGAGATTTTAGAAAAAAGTGGTATGAATGGCTTAAATTCGTCTGCAACATTATTTACCATATCACCGGTAAATAAAACCAAATCTGGCTTTTGTTCATTAATTAAATCTATAGCGTGTTCCAGTTTGCTGGGATCCGAAAAACTTCCACTGTGGACATCTGATATCTGAATGATTTTATACCCTTTAAAGCTATTAGGAAGATTGGCTATTTTCACTTTAACTCTTCTTACTTTGTGACGGTATTTGCCAAAAGTAGCACCATCTATAAATAATGCCGAAAGCACACCTCCTAAACCAAGTCCCATTAAACTTAAAAACTTTCTTCTTTCAGGGAAAAAGTTTTCTGACGAGCGGGTGAACCCGAATAAATAACTTCCTGTTCTGAAAATGTCATCAATTAACAAAAATAAAAACACAAAGAGCTTAGGAATTATGAAAACCAATAACAAAATACTGATGATATGAGATTTAGTAGCATCTCGGTCACTTCTTTGAAAATTGAGAATTTCGTAAGTAAAAAGCGCGTAAATAAGAACATAAATACCAATATAACCCCATCTTATCCATGAATTATCGGTTAAAGTTCTTATTGCCTGGTAAATATAAATCTCAAGGAGAATGAATATTCCGGTAATGATCAAGAAATTTTTTTGCATACAATAAATTATATAAAAAAGCACAAAAGAAAAACTTCCTTTTGTGCAGATTTATTTTAATTATAGATAAATAATTTAAGGAAATTTATAAACAATAGCGTTAATATTCATTCCTGCACCAACGGAAGTCATTACAATGTTGCCTTTATCCTTAAACGAATGACCTTCCAGTTTTCCTTTAATAATTAAATCATACATCGTAGGAATTGTTGCAACGGAAGAATTTCCAAACTCCTGAATAGTCATAGGAGAGATAGAATGATCGTAATCTTTAATATCATAAAGTTTGTGAAGTCTTTCTATCATTGCATAATCCATCTTTGCATTTGCCTGGTGAATCAATATCTTATCAATATCTTCAATAGATAATCCGGCATCATCAATCGTTTCTTTTATAGCCACAGGAACATTTTTAAGAGCGTACTCGTAAATTTTTCTTCCCATCATTCTTACATATAATCTGCTTTGGTCTGCTTCTTTGTTGATAGAAGGTCCATTAGCAAGATATTCTAGCTCAACACCATTATCGCATATCGTATTATGGGCAATAATTCCTACATTTTCTTCATCGGTAGCTTTTACAACTACAGCTCCGGCTCCGTCTGCAAAAATCATTCTGTTTCTATCGTGAAGGTCTGTTACTCTGCTCAGGGTTTCTGCACCAATTACCAAAATAGTTTTTGCCACTTTGGCTTTAATTAGGTTATCAGCAAGAATCATTGCTTCTACCCAACCAGGACATCCGAACATCATATCGTAGGTAATACATTTTCTGTTCTTAATGCCAAGCATATTTTTTACTCTCGCTGCCATGTTAGGCATGAAATCGGCATAACCGTTTACAGTAACATCCCCGAAATTGCTTGCGTAAATAATATAATCTAAATCTTCACCATTAATATCTGCATCTTCTAGAGCTATTTTAGCCGCTTCGTAGCCGATTTTTGAATTTGAAAGGTCATCTTCAATAAATCTTCTGTTTTCTATCTCTGTAATTTCTACAAATTTCGAAATGGTTTCTTCAGCTGGCTTGTCAATCTTCAGCCCATCTTCCGTATAAAACTCTGAATCTAAGAAAAAATCTCTTCCAATAATTCTGTTAGGAAGATAAGATCCGGAACCAATAATGATTGTATTCGGCATTCGTTTGTATAATTTTTTAAAGTTGCAAAGTTAATAATTAATATTAATAAGAAAGAATTAAAAATATTATTAAATTTGCAAAAATTGTCTCAGACTATCTATGAAAAACAATCCTTCTTTAAAAGGCTTACTTGTTGCATTTCTTGTCTTTATAGCTGCTTTTGCCACTTATTATTTCTTTCTGGCGAAAAAAAATTATTATCTCGTAGATAATCCTACTCCTAATACTTATTATTTCAAAATAAACAATGGGGAAGAAGGGATTATTTCTGCCGGTCAGTACGTGAAAGTAGACCTGAATAAAGGGAAAAACTCTATAAAGGTTTTCGATCAGAACAAAAAAATGCTTTATGATTCTGCTTTCGAAGTTAATAAAATAAGAGGCTTAATTAATATAGCTCATAAAGATTATTACATTAATGATCAATATTATGGCTACAATCTTAAAAAAGATTCATTACTTTTGGCACTGAATAAAACCATGATAGACGGAAAACCCTATTTTGGAGGTGCAAAGCATTTCAATAAGCTTTACACAGAAGATTTTTACTACAATATAGACGAAGATTACGATCAGTTAATTAAGAATATCCAGAAAGTAGAATCGCGCTCTAAGATTTTCCGCAAACAGGATTATCTCAATTATTATAAAGAATATTATAAGTTTTAAGTTTTGACAAAAGATATCAACCAAGTTACTCCCTACAATTCAGACTCAAGCAAAAAAAGTCAGGTAGAGGATATGTTCGACAATATTGCGCCTAAATACGATTTGCTCAACCATGTTTTGTCTATGAAAATAGACGTGCTCTGGAGAAATGTTTTGGTGAAGTGGATGAAAAAAGATAACCCCGGAGAGGTTTTGGATGTAGCAACCGGAACTGGTGATCTTGCCATAGCAGTACAAAAAGGAACCGGTGCAAAAGTAGTTGGTTTAGATTTATCGCAACAAATGTTAAATGTTGGCGTTATTAAAATAAAAAAACTTAATTTAGACGGCAAAATTTCCATGCAAAAGGGTGATGCAGAGGGACTACCTTTCGAAGATAATAGATTTGATGCGGTTTCTGTAGCTTTTGGAGTGAGAAATTTTGAGAACCTTACCAAAGGTTTGGCAGAGTTAAGAAGAGTGGTAAAAGAAAATAAAAGTGTATATATTCTTGAATTTTCTAAGGTAGAAGGATTTTTAGGACCTTTTTATATGTTTTATTTTAAAAACATACTTCCTGCAATTGGCAGGCTGGTTTCTAAAGACAATATGGCATATACTTATCTTCCTGATTCTGTGAACGCTTTCCCGTATGGAGAAAAAATGAAACAGATTCTTACAGATACAGGATTTAAAAAAGTAGAATATAAAAAGCTAAGTTTAGGTATAGCCACAATTTATAAAGCAACAAAATAACCTATGAATAAATTTCTATTAAAAGCTCTGGTTTTGACCTCAGTAAATATTGCAGTTTTTGCAGACGCTCAATTTAGAACTCGTAACAGGATGGACAGGCTGGAGGAATTCGACCAGCAAAAGTTCAGTTGGGGTTTCTTTTTGAACGGGAATAAAATGGATTATCGCATTGTGCTGGATCCTAGATATGGGATGTACGATAATCATACATTGGTAAAATCTAAAGAAAGTTATAGTTTTGGTGCTGGTTTAATTACCAAATTCAGACTGAATGACTATTTGGATGTAAGAGTAGAGCCAGGTTTGCAGTTTGCCCAAAGACAACTTACTTTTAATACACAGACCAACGATTTTTACAAAGACGGGAATCCTCAAAACGCACCGTTTATTCCTATTGCATTGCAAGATAAAGACAAAGTAAGAGAGATTAAATCAACTTTAATAGATGTTCCTGTACTTTTAGAACTCCATGGAGAAAGATGGTATAATTCTAGACCTTACATTGCAGGTGGTGTAAATTATATCGTTAATTTACAGTCGAATTCTTCCTCTCCGGATGATAACTTACAGCAGACATTCAGGTCTACAACGCATAACTTTGCGTGGTCTGCAGAAATGGGAATTCAGTTTTATTTCAATAAATTTAAGTTAACTCCAGCGGTTAGAGGGACTTTCTTCATGAATAACGAAATGGTAGCAGATAATGCTACAACGCCGCCATATTGGTCTGCTGCAATTTCTACTTTGCAGACAAGAGCAGTAATGTTTGTTTTGAAGTTTGAATAAAATAACAAAAAATTAATAATAAAAGGAGTTGCTTGGCATCTCCTTTTTTGTTTTTTTCAAAATATAGAGATATTTATTTTTATTGATGGCAATATTTTCCTATTTTTGCTATAAGTTAGAATATAAAGCCTGAAATGCTTCAAGAACTAGAAACTCAATTTTCAGAACTGGAAAAAAGGATTCTGAATCTTCAGAAAAGTTATCAGAATCTTTCTGAAAAATTTTCTGATCTCAGCGAGGAGCATCAAGAACTGAAAAAGAAATATGAAGAGGAAAGAAAGAAAAATCAGGTATTAGCAGAAGAACAGAAAAATATAAAATTGTATTCGGCAATATCAGGAAATCCTGAACACAACAGACTCATGAAAAACCATATCAACAGATTGGTGAAAGAAGTAGACTTTTGTATTGCGCAGCTTCAAAACAGCGGATTATAATGGAGGTAAGGAGAATAACCATTAATATTGCAGGAAGAATTTATCCTCTGAACGTACCCGCAGCCGAGGAAGAAACCTTACGCAAAGTGGGGAAGCAAATAGAAAATATGATTAAAGATTTTGAACAAAATTTTGATGTAAGAGATAAACAGGATGCTTTGGCTATGTGTGCCCTTAAGTTGGGAACTAATGCTGAAGTGGTGAGTCTTAATCATGAAAAAAATATAAAATCTTCCAGCGAACGATTGAAAAACATAAATCAGACTCTGGAAGAATTTGGGAATTAGTAATTTTCCCAAGAAAATCTGCCTACAGTAATTCTAACACATTAAAGGTAAACTCAACGCTAAACAATTACCGAACAAATGTCCATTGAATGGCGTGCCGGAATTCCGGATTACAGACAGTGGAAATCAGTTCAAATCGTGTTGATTAGGAGTTTACTCTATATCACTGGATTACTGTAGGTTTTTTTGTGGGTATTTATGAAAATATAACATTGCGAAAATGTTTAATTTATACAATATCAATAAACAATTAGACAATTAAAACTCAATATATACTATGACAGCAACCGCTATTATTATAAGCGTTATTTGTCTGGTAATCGGAGCGGTAATAGGGATGGTTTTCTCTAAAAGTTCGCTGAATACCAAGGCAAAATTTATTATAGACGATGCAAAGAAAAATGCAGATAATTTGTTGGATAAAGCTACAGTACAGGCAGAATCCATAAAAAAAGAAAAACATCTCCAGGCAAAAGAAAAGTTTCTGGAACTTAAATCTCAGCATGATGCAGACATTCAGGTAAGAGAAAAGAAAATGCAGGAGGGGGAAAAGCGTATTAAAGATAAAGAAAATAAGCTGAATGATGAGCTTAGTAAAACCGGAAAACTAGAAAAAGATCTGGATAAGCAAATTGCTGATTACGCAAAAAAGAATGAAATTTTAGAGAAAAAACAGCATGAACTTGATTCTGCTACTGCTAAAAAAGTAGAAATGCTGGAAAGAATTTCTAACTACACAGCAGAAGAAGCTAAGGCAGAATTGGTAGAAACCATGAGAGCTGAAGCCAAAACAAGAGCTCAGGCACATGTTCAGAGCATCATGGAAGAAGCTCAGCTAAATGCAAAGAGTGAGGCTCGTAAAATTGTAATTCAGACAATCCAGAGAATTGGTACAGAGCAGGCAATCGAAAATTCAGTTTCTGTGTTCAATATTGAATCTGATGAAGTAAAAGGTAGAATTATTGGTAGAGAAGGTAGAAATATCCGTGCTTTGGAGGCTGTTACAGGTGTAGAAATTATTGTAGATGATACTCCGGAAGCAATTTTACTTTCATGTTTCGATCCTGTAAGGAGAGAAATTGCAAGATTATCACTTCACAGATTGGTTACAGACGGAAGAATTCACCCTGCAAGAATTGAAGAAGTTGTAGAGAAAACAAGAAAACAGATAGAAGAAGAAATTATAGAAGTAGGGAAAAGAACGATTATAGACTTAGGTATTCACGGTTTGCATCCTGAATTGGTGAAAATTGTTGGTCGTATGAAATACCGTTCTTCTTACGGGCAAAATCTTTTGCAGCACTCAAGAGAAGTTGCCAATATTGCGGCAACAATGGCTGCTGAATTAGGCCTGAATGTAAAATTAGCGAAAAGAGCCGGTTTATTACATGATATTGGTAAAGTTCCGGAGCAGGAGTCTGAACTTCCACATGCTTTATTGGGAATGCAGTGGGCAGAAAAATATGGTGAAAATGCAGAAGTTGTTAATGCAATCGGTGCACACCACGATGAAGTGGAAATGACTTCTCTTTTATCTCCAATTATTCAGGTTGCAGATGCTATTTCGGGAGCAAGACCGGGAGCAAGACGTCAGGTTTTAGAATCATATATTCAGAGATTGAAAGATCTGGAAGCTGCAGCTTTAAGTTTTGAAGGAGTATCTTCTGCTTATGCAATTCAGGCTGGTAGAGAACTGAGAGTTATGGTAGAAAGTGGCAGAGTAAATGACGAGATTGCAGCACAGCTTTCTTACGATATTTCAGAGAAAATTCAGAATGAACTTACTTATCCGGGACAAGTAAAAGTTACGGTGATCAGAGAAACCAGAGCCGTAAATATTGCTCGATAATTCAGGTTACAAAATAATATGAGTCCTTTCAGAGAAATTTGAAAGGATTTTTTTTAGAAATTATAATTAATAACGGATTTTAACGAGCAGGAACTTCAAATTGAGTGATTATTCATATTGAAGTTTTCAATTCTAATTTATCCGTATTTTTGCAAAAAATCATAATTGTGATTAATAACGAACAAATAAAAGATACTCAGCTAAGAATAGAAGATCTTCACAGATACCTTCAGATTGATAAAAAGAAGATTGAAATTTCTAATGATGACGAAAAAACAGCTGCTCCCGAATTTTGGGATAATCCTAAAACGGCAGAAGCATTTTTGAAACAGCTTCGTTCTAAAAAGAAATGGGTGGAAGCTTACGAAGAAATCAATACTCAGTTTGAAGATTTGCAGGTTTTAATAGAGTTTGCCAAAGAAGATCCCGAATCCGAAAAAGAACTAGACGAGTCTTTTCCTTGGCTTTTGGAAAAAATAGAAGATTTAGAATTCAAAAATATGCTTTCTAATGAAGGCGACGAGTTGTCTGCTGTTTTACAAATTACAGCGGGTGCAGGGGGAACTGAAAGTTGCGATTGGGCTTCGATGCTTATGAGAATGTACACCATGTGGGCAGAAAAACAAGGCTATAAAATACGTGAGCTGAACTTTCAGGAAGGTGATGTTGCAGGGGTAAAAACGGTTACGCTGGAAATTGAAGGTGAATTTGCCTTTGGATATCTACGAGGCGAAAACGGAGTACACCGTTTGGTAAGAATTTCTCCTTTCGATTCTAATGCGAAACGACATACCAGTTTTGTATCTGTATATGTTTATCCTTTGGTAGACGATACCATAGAAATTAATATTAACCCTGCAGACATTTCTTTTGAAACCATGCGTAGTTCCGGAGCTGGAGGACAGAATGTAAATAAAGTGGAAACAGCAGTTCGTCTTCGTCACGCTCCTACAGGAATTATCATCGAAAATTCAGAATCTCGATCTCAGCTTCAGAATAAAGAAAAAGCCATGCAGTTGTTGCGTTCTAGGTTATATGAAATGGAACTTGAAGAGAGAATGAAAGCCCGAAACGAGATTGAAGCCAATAAAATGAAAATAGAATGGGGAAGTCAGATCCGAAATTATGTGATGCATCCATATAAACTCGTAAAAGATGTCCGTTCGGGTTATGAAACCTCCGATGTAGATGCGGTAATGAATGGTAACCTTACTCCATTTTTAAAAGCATTTTTAATGGCAGACGGAACAGCGGTTTCAGAAGACGATTTAGACCTATAAATCTGGTATAAGAATTTTCGTTAAAATATGCTAATATATTTCCTTTTCAAGAGTATTAAGCTTATTTTTGCTACACATCATTATTTATGGAAGATATCAATAGTTGGAAAGATTTATTAAACCCTGAACTTTATATTAAAATGGGAGGGTTTTGGCTTATTTTATTCATCGTATTTGCCGAAACAGGTTTATTTATTGGGTTTTTCTTACCGGGAGACTCACTGCTTTTCGTGTCAGGAATTTACGCCGTTGAAATTATTAAAGAAACTTTTGGTTCTACAGGTAGTGATTTTTTAGATACTACATTATTATCTTCTGCGGTTGCTTTTGCTGCAATTGTTGGTAATCAGGTAGGGTATTGGTTCGGGCGTAAAACAGGTCCTGCTTTGTACAATAAAAAAGATACAATGCTCTTCAAAAAGAAATATTTGTATCAGGCTCACGATTTTTTTGAAAAAAATGGGGCTTTGGCAATTATAATGGCTAGATTTTTACCGGTTGTAAGAACTTTTATGCCGATTGTTGCAGGGATTGTAAAGATGGACAGAAAACAGTTCGTAAGAGATAACATCATTGGGGGTATATTATGGTCTTTTATCCTGATTTTTGCCGGACATTATCTTAATGAACTTTTCCGAGCTCAGTTTGGAATAGATTTAAAGGATAAACTGGAATTTATCATTATCGTTATTGTTCTTATTACCACTGTCCCTGTTATTCTTAAATTTGTATTTGGAGCCCCAAAAGGAAATCCAAAACTTGAAGACGAAAGACTGGAAGAGCTTATAGATAAAGAAGAAGATTAAAAAATAGAATAACCTGCATTTTTGCGGGTTATTTTTTTATCCATTCCAAAATTGCGGGATATATAATGGTATCTCTCTTTTTTTTATTGAAAAATCTCGGAGCGTGCCCTGTTTTATCCATAAAAATAAATTGATGGGGAACTTTCTTTTCAGTTAGAGCAGAATCTAATGCTAAACCTTGTCTGTAATTCACTAAAAAATCCTGATTTCCCTGAAATAATAGAGTCGGAACATTACTGATATTTGCTATCGGACTTGCTGTTTTGAATTCTTCCGAGAGATTTTTTCGGTTAAAGTTCGAACCTACCATTTTTTGTACAGTTCTAGAAGTGTATCTGGAATAAAAAGAATGCAAATATTCTGAAGAATAGAAGTCTGTGGGCGCACTTAGAGAGATGATTTTTTTAATTCTTTCTGGGTTTCTGTACCCGTAAAGCAAAGCAAGATGTCCTCCTGCACTTTCGCCCAAAATGATATAATGATTTGGAAGAAGCTCGGCTTTTTCCGAAAGAGAATTGAATTTTTCAATCGCTGAATGAATATCTTCTAGCTGATCTCTGTAAGTAATATTTTTAGAAACCAAACGGTAATTGATGTTGATGCTTGGAATGCTATTTTCAAACAACAATTTCTGAATATTAATCATGTGTTCTTTGCGTCCGTATTTCCATGCACCACCATGCACAAGCAAAACGACAGGAGAATCTTTAGAATATTCTGCGGGTAAAAAAATGTCCATTTTTTGGCGTTTATGTTCGCCATATTTCAAATTGTAGATTTTCTGACTATTATTTCCCACCCAAACCCGAAATTTTGTGTTGCAAGAATTCAAAATAAAAACACTTAATCCTAAAAAAATAATAGGGAATTTCAGAACCAGTTTTTTCATTAAGTAAAGATATAAAGAAAACTATAATTTCTAATGAGGAATTATTCAATCTTTTATGCTGAAAACAGAATCGAAAAGTTGCCAAAATTAAAATTTATCCTAAAAAAATCTATACTTTTGCGGGGTATTAACAAAGATTAAAAATTACTTAAAATATGGCTTCAGGTTTTTTTGCAATTTTAGACGATATTGCTGCTTTAATGGATGATGTAGCGGTTACAAGTAAGATTGCAACCCAAAAAACAGCAGGAATTCTTGGGGACGATCTTGCGGTAAATGCAGAAAAAGCCACCGGTTTCCTATCTTCAAGAGAAATTCCGGTACTAATGAAGATTATGAAGGGGTCATTCATCAATAAATTGATTATTATACCTTTTGTATTTCTTTTAGAATGGCTCTATTCTCCGGCAATTAGTTTTATTTTAATTATTGGTGGATTTTACCTTGCATACGAAGGAGTAGAAAAAATTGTAGAATTTTTATTTCACAGAGAGAAAAAAGGACAGGAAGTTATAGAAGAATCGGATGATGTTGTGGAAGATGGCGAAGTTGCAGAAAAAACAAAAGTAAAATCTGCCATCACAACAGATTTTATTCTTTCTCTGGAAATCGTCATCATAGCACTTGCTTCTGCAAAAACAGGTTACGAAAGCTTAAAATCTCAATTTGATCCTTTTCTAGTGGAAATTGTTACCGTTTCTATTGTTTCCATTATTGCAACGATTGGGGTTTATGGAATTGTCGCACTCATTGTTAGAATGGATGATGCTGGTTTTAAACTGATTAAAAAAAGTAACGATAAAGGTATAATAAGTAAATTAGGACATTTGCTTGTAAAAGCTCTTCCTTTCGTGATTAAGGCTTTGGGCGTAGTCGGAACTATTGCTTTAATCTTGGTTGCAGGGGGAATTTTCGATCATAATATAGCCGTACTTCATCATGTTTTACCAGATTGGAATGAAATGCTTAAACATATTATTTACGGTCTTACAGGCGGTTTAATAGCTTTGATTTTGATAAGTGCTGGAAAAAAAATATATACTCTGGCTACCAAAAAAGTTTAAATTCACTAAAATACTGATACATCCTCATTCCGTATGGTTTGAGGATTTTTTATTGCAGTTTTAGTCTGGAAGACTACATCCAGATATTGTTATAACTGAAAAATTACCCTAACTTTACATTCTCTTTTTTAAAATAAAAAGCTAGAAAAAAGTTACATGTATTTAGTTTTTGACACAGAAACCACGGGTTTACCAAAGAATTTCAACGCTCCTCTTTCGGATTCAGATAACTGGCCAAGAATGGTGCAGATTGCATGGCAGCTGCATGATGATGACGGAACTTTAATTGAAAATCAGGATTATATCATAAAACCGGAAGGATATGATATTCCTTTCAACGCGGCAAGAATTCACGGGATTACCACCAAAATTGCTCAGGAAGAAGGTCGCAATCTGGAAGAAATTCTTAACGAATTTTCTAAAGTTTTAGAAAAAGTAAGAGTAGTTTCCGGACATAATGTGGAGTTTGACTATAACATCGTAGGAGCCGAGTTTTACCGAAAAAATATAAAGGATAACCTTCAGGAAAAGCCTAAAGCCGATACCATGATTCTGGGGACAGATTATTGTCAGCTTGGTGGCGGAAAAGGTGGACGTTACAAATCTCCCAAACTGGAAGAATTGTATGAAAAACTATACGGTCATAAATTTGATGAAGCTCACAATGCGGCTGCCGATGTTAATGCAACGGCTCAGGTTTTCTTTGAAATGATGAGAATCGGGGTAATTCCGGCGGAGATTTTAAAAATTTCTGAAGATCAGCTCTCTTATTTTAAAACGCTTTATCCCAATCCGATCAAGCCTTTCAATATTGTTATCAGAAGGCAGGTTGCAGACTTCAACAGTAAGAAAAAGCAACAGGATTTTGGAAGTGTTGAAGATATTGATCTTGGAAAATATTTTAATTTTAATAATCACAGTGTTTTTTCTACTTTAACGGCTACTTCTAGTTTTAATGATTTAATTAAAAAAGCCGCAGACGACAATTTTCCTGCTGTGGGAATGGTAGATTTGGGGAATATGATGGGGGCTTTCAAGTTTGTTTCGGCAATAGAAGGTGCGAATGGTGACCGGGCGAAAAAGCATAAAGAATATCTGGTAAAAAAACAGGAAGCAGAAGAAAAGGGAGAAGAATTTAATGAAGAAGAACCTGTTTCAGAACCTTTGATACCGGTTGTAGGCTGCGAATTTTACATTTCAGACCGCTACGAACAGAAGCAGTTTACCAAAGATGATCCGGACAGAAGAACACAGGTGGTTTTGCTGGCAAAAGATTTTAACGGATATAAAAATTTAGCTAAACTTTCAAGTATCGGTTTTCTCAAAGGCTTTTATTTTGGAGTTCCAAGGATCAGCCGTGAACTTATTGCTGAATATAAGGAAGGAGTTATTGCTTTAACATCGGGGATTCACGGGGATATTCCGGATGCTATTCTCAATACTGGTGAACAGAAAGGAGAGGAGCTTTTCAAATGGTGGAAAGATACTTTTCTAGATGATTTCTATGTTCAGATTCAAAATCACAAGCTGCCCGAAGAAGAACATTTGAATGATGTTTTACTTCATTTTGCAGATAAATACAGTGTTAAAATTTTAGCTCAGAACGAAACTTTTTATACCAATAAAGATGATGCCAATATTCAGGATATCGTAAGCTGTATTAAAGACGGAGAGAAGCTTACAACGCCTGTAGGTAAAGGTTTTGGTAAAAGAAGAGGTTTGGCGACAGGCGAGTATTACATCAAAAATTCTGATGAAATTAAAGAAGCATTTTTAGCCTATCCCGATGCTTTTGAGGCATATGAAGAATTTACGGCTAAATTTAAACCCTATACTTTAAAAAGAGATGTTCTTTTGCCGAAATTTGATATTCCGGAACAGTTTATTCATCCTGAAGATGATATAGATGGCGGAAAGCGGGGCGAAATGGCCTATTTAACTCATTTAACATACGAAGGTGCAAAAAAAAGATACGAAGCAACCGGAATTACTCCCGAAATAAAAGAACGTCTTGATTTCGAACTGGAAGTAGTTGCCAATACGGGCTATCCGGGTTACTTTTTGATTGTGCAGGATTTCTGTAACGAAGCCCGTAAAATGGGAGTTTGGGTAGGTCCCGGTCGTGGTTCTGCAGCAGGTTCTGCCGTTGCGTATTGTATTGGGATTACCAATGTAGATCCTATAAAATACGATCTTCTTTTTGAAAGATTTTTGAATCCGGAAAGGGTTTCTATGCCCGATATTGATATTGACTTCGATGATGAAGGTCGAGATAAAATCATTAAATGGGTGGTAGAAAAATACGGTAAAACTCAGGTGGCGCAGATTATTACTTATTCTGTTTTGGGTGGCAAATCGGCAATTAAGGATGCCGGAAGAGTTTTAGATGTGCCGATTCCCGATACCAATAATATTGCGAAGCTTATCCCGCCAAGTCCGGGGATGAATATTGCCAAAGCTTTATCTAAATATGATAAACTGAAGCCGGAAGAACAGCAGCTCGTTGATGAGATGAAATACGTTCTGAATACTCCAGATGATGCCCGACACGATGTGTTGGCAAGTGCCAAAAAGATGGAAGGCTGCATCAGAAATACAGGAATTCACGCATGCGGGGTCATCATTACACCTGAAGATGTAAGTAATTTGGTTCCTGTAACCATTGCGGCAAAAGATGCTGATATTTTGGTGTCTCAGTTTGATAACTCGGTGGCAGAAAGTGCAGGACTTTTGAAGATGGACTTTTTGGGGCTCAGAACTTTAACCATTATAAAAGATGCCTTAAAACTGGTAAAAGCCAGATATAATGTTGATATTGATCCGGATTTGATTCCGCTTGATGATGCAAAAACCTATCAGCTTTTTAAAGAAGGAAGAACGGTCGGGATTTTCCAGTATGAAAGTCCGGGAATGCAGAAATATATGCGAGAACTGAAGCCTACGGTTTTTGCCGATCTCATTGCTATGAACGCCCTTTATCGCCCGGGACCTATTAAATATATTCCGAATTTTATTAACCGTAAACACGGAATTGAGGAAATTGTTTACGATTTACCCGAAACCGAAGAATATTTAAAAGAAACTTATGGTATTACCGTTTATCAGGAGCAGGTAATGCTTCTTTCTCAAAAACTGGCGAACTTTACCAAAGGTGAAGCCGATACGCTGAGAAAAGCAATGGGTAAAAAGCAGATAGACGTTCTGAACAAAATGTACCCGAAATTTATTGAGGGCGGAAGGAAAAATAACCTTAATGAAGAACGTTTAGAAAAAATCTGGAATGACTGGAAAGCCTTTGCAGAATATGCTTTCAACAAATCTCACTCTACTTGCTACGCCTTCATTGCTTATCAGACTGCTTATCTGAAGGCCAATTATCCGGCAGAATATATGGCGAGTGTAATGAGCAATAACATTAACAATACCGACTCTATTACCATGTTTATGGAAGACTGTAAAAATATTGGTGTAGATGTTTTGGGGCCTGATGTGAATGAATCTCAGTATAAATTTTCTGTAAACGAAAAAGGGCAGATCCGTTTTGGTCTTGGAGCGATTAAAGGAATTGGAGAGGGACCAAGTGAAGCGATTACGAAAGAAAGAGAAAACGGAAAATTCAAAAATATTTATGATTTTTTTGAAAGAATTTTACCTTCCCAAATGAATAAAAGAGTAGCCGAAAGTTTGGTTTTGGCAGGAGCTTTTGATGAATTGGATGCCTATCACCGCGGTCAGTATTTTGATATTGATATGGCTGGAAGAACCAATTTAGAAAGATTGATCCGTTACGGACAAAGTTTTCAGGAAAGTAAAAACGAAATGGAGAATTCTCTTTTTGCCGATTTTGCCGAAGAAGTTCAGATTGAGCAGCCAAAATTGCTTCCTTGTCCGGAGTGGCCAAACATGCATAAGCTCAATAAAGAAAAAGAAATTATTGGCTTCTACCTTTCGGCACATCCGCTTGATGAATTCAAATATCAGTTCCAGTTTATGCAGGGGCAACTGTCTAAAAATGCAGTATTGGAAAAAGGTGAGGAGATAAAACCTATTATTGAGGAGGTTCCGATTATTGAGCAGGATAAAACGGAAGATTTAACAGATTTAGCAGAAATTATTTCGGATGATATTGTGGCGGGAGAAGAGGAAGAAATTATTGAAGAAATCACTAAAAAAGCAGAACCAAAGGGTATTTTCGGATTTTTGAATCTGGATGAGGTTGATACTTATAAAGAGCAGGCTTTTGCCAACAAACAGGAAGAACTCTTTGAAGAAAAGAAAAAAGACTGGAAAACAATTCAGAAAGAAAGAGAAAACGGCGGTGGCGGAAAAGAATATACTGTGGCAGGCTTAATAACTGAATATGTGGTAAAAGACGGTTTCAGAAGTGGTGAAAAAGTGGCTTTTCTTACCTTGGAAGATTATTCAGGATCTTATTCTTTCAGATTAGGCGATAGAGATTATATGAAACTGAAAGAAAAGCTTGAAGTACAGCGGTTTGTTATTTTAAAAATAAAATTTGCACAGGTAAAAGACGGAAGAGTTTTTGTGAATGTAAATGAGGTAATTGAGCTACAGGAAGCTTTTGAAAAATACGCCAAAAGTATTTCTTTAGTAATGGATGTGATGGATTTCCGTCCGGAAGATTTAAACTTTTTCCGTACTGTTCTGGAGAGAAATCAAGGTTCACAGAAAATTAAGTTTTTTATTAAAAACAATGATGATGACTCTCAAATAGAATTACAATCTATGAAACAGTCTGTCGATCTTAATGGAGATCTTATAAAGGAGATTCAGCTTTTAAATAAGTATGAGTTTTATTTGAATTAATGTATCTCTAAAATATTAAATATAAATCGCAGTTCAGATTATTTTGAACTGCGATTTTATTTGAAATTAATTTAATTGTTAATAAATAGAATATGATTGTTTATCATAGAATTAAACAAATGTTTAGTAAATTTTTAATGCTTTTGAGTTTGTTATAGTAAATTTTTAAAGAAAATAATAATTTATTTAAATTGTAATGTTAATTTTTATTAAATTAGCCACCTAATTTTAATTTAACTGAGTATGAAAAAACTTTTACTAACGTGCATGTTAGCTCTCAGCGTTGGAGTATATGCACAGGTAGGACCACCTACTGCGGTAAATCCAAATGCTAACAATGGTTATGGATTTTCGCAAACATCTGGTACCTACACGCCGCTTTCGGCAAATCGAACTGTTTGGCAGTCTGGATCTGCCCTTTCCACTGATGGTATTTCTAGTTTGGTAACAATACCATCTTTTAAGTATAATGGGAAGACTTACAATTCTGTCTATATTAGCAACAATGGGTTTGTTACTTTTGGAGCAACGTCTAGTTTAGCTTCAACTACGACAGGTCTTTCCACTGATTCGTCTGCTCCAAATACCATAGAAGGTGCAATAGCAGGTTTTTCTGCCAATTTAGTAAATGCTAATACTACAACTTCCGAAATTGCTTATGAAACAGTTGGTTCTAAATTTGTAGTACAATTTACAGATCTTAAAGTAAGCGGAGGTTCTTCTTCTCAATTACTTAATTTTCAGATTCAATTAGATTCGTCAAATAATTCTATTGCTATTGTTTATGGAACTTGTGCTTCGGGAAGTGCAACTGCAACAGGACAGGTTGGATTAAAGGGAGCGGAAGCATCTGATCTTAATAATAGGACCGGGGCAGATTGGACCTCAACAGCAGTTGGTACATCAACAACTTCTACAGTAACATTTGGAACTACTGGAGGAGTTACGATACCAGCATCTGGACTAACGTTTAATTATAGCCCAGGAACTTGGTTAGCTGCTCCAACTACCTATGCAACCATTCCTTTTACCGAAAATTTTTCTAACTGGGTAAATGGTAACTCTACTGCAGACTTGCCAAATGCAACCTATTGGAGAACTTGGCCTTCAAGAGGTGATAATTCTTGGAGAGCGAGTGATATTACCGATAGTGGTTTTACAAGTGCTTCAGGATGGAGTGGTGTTGGAGGATCTTCAACAGTTTCTGCACCTGCAGTAACACCAGCTGCCAGATTCCATTCTTATAACTGCTTATATGTATCTGGATACATGGATTTATACGTAAATCTTTCGGGAAATTCTGGCGATAGACTTTTAACATTTAATTACCTTAATACTTCAGGAACTGATATTTTACAAGTTCAATTATCTACGGATGGCGGAAATACTTTTACGAATATTGGTTCTTCTATAGGAGTTCAGGATACGTGGGCTACCAAAGATTTTGTTTTACCTTCGGTAAGTAGTACTGCGATTTTAAGATTTTTGGCAACTGGAGATAATGGTGGCAGTGATATCTATGTGGATAATGTAAATATATCAATAAATACCACTCCTCCTGCATGTACAACTATTACAGCTCCTCTTAATAATGCTACTGGAGTTGCTCTTGCTCCTACAATAAGTTGGACTTCATCTGTTGGGACAACTTCTTACAAAATAAATCTTGGAACGACTCCTGGAGGTACTGATATTCTTAATAGTTTTGATGTGGGTAATGTAATTACTTATACAATACCTAGTACAACTCCATTATTGTATGGTAAATTATACTATGTAAAAGTTTTACCAAGCAATTCATATGGTACAGCTATAGGATGTACAGAATTTTCTTTTACAACTAAAAACTTAAATTGTCCTTCTGTAAGTGCGCCTTCATCTTCTGCTACAAATGTTTCGCTTACTCCAACTTTTACATGGACAGCTGTAACTGATGCTACAGGTTATAAGTTAACAATAGGTACAACTCCAGGTGGTAATAATATTCTTAATGCTTTCGATTTGGGGAATGTTACAACATATACATTGCCAACATCTTTAACTATTGGGACAAAGTATTATTATACCTTAAATGCTTATAATTCTTATAATTCTTCATTAAGTTGTACGGAAAGAAGCTTTACTACAGCTGGTTGTGCAACAGTAAGTGCTCCTGCTTCAGCTGCAACTGGGGTATCTTTAACGCCAACATTTACTTGGGCTGCTGTTACAGGAGTTACAGGTTATAAATTAAATATTGGAACTACATCTGGAGGAACTGATGTTTTAAATGCATTCGATGTAGGTAACGTAACAACTTATACCTTGCCAAATTCTTTGGCTCTAGGAACAAAATACTATTATACTTTAAATAGCTACAATAGTACAAGTACTACTCCCGGTTGTTCTGAAAGAACATTTACTACTTTAACGGCTTGTCCAAGTGTAAGTGCTCCTGCTTCAGCAGCAACAGGAGTTTCTGTTACTCCTACTTTTACGTGGGCAGCGAGTGCTAATGCAACTGGATATAAGATTACAATTGGAACTACTTCTGGTGGTAATGATGTTTTAAATGCTTTTGATGTAGGTAATGTTCTTACTTATACTTTACCAACGCCTTTAAATAATGGTTTAAAATATTTTTATACAATTAATGGATATAATGCAACAAGTACCTCTTTAGGATGTTCTGAAAGGAATTTCACAACTGTAGTTACTTGTTTTGTTCCTACTGCTTTGGCAATAACTCCTTCAAGTGTTACAACGTCTGGAGCTACTGCAACTTGGACTGCTCCTTCTACAGTTCCATCTAATGGATATGAGGTGTATTATAGTTCTTCGAGTACAGCACCGACATTTACAACTCCTTTAAATGCGACAAACTCAGTAACCTCTTTAACAACTTCAGCCCCAATAAGTGGATTATCTCCTTCTACAGCATATTACGTTTGGGTAAGATCGGTGTGTAATGGTCCTGATAGAAGTTCTTGGACTTCAGTAGCAACTTTTGTAACATTATGTCAACCTCCAGCTTTGCTTTCTACTACAGGAACAACGGTTTGTCCTGGTAATACAGCAACTCTTTCAGCAACTGCAGAAAGTGGAGCTACTATCACATGGTATGATGCAGCGACTGCAGGTACAGTTTTAGGTACGGGATTAACATATACTACGCCAGTTTTATCAACGACTACTAATTATTATGCTTCAGCTAAATCTAATGGAGTGTCAGGTGATGTAGGTCCTGTAAATCCAAGTGCATTATCAAGCATCAGTGCAACAAGTTATGATGTTACAACATACTATCAAATATTCGATGTTACCGTACCAACCACTTTAGTAAGTATTGATGTATTTCCTACAGCTGCTGTAGGAGCTAATTCTGCAATCGAAATTCGTAATAGTGCAGGTGTAACATTAATTAATATTCCTTATACCGTTACAGTGACTGGAGGTAATACTGCACAGACAATTGTGTTAAATTACCCATTATCTGTAGGTACAGGGTATAGAATTGGTCAGGGAACAGGTGTGGCAATTAATTTAAATAGAAATACGGAGGGTGCTAATTACCCATACACATCATCTGCAATTAACGTAACTGGTAATAATTTCAGTTTAGGAACAAATTACTGGTATTATATATATAATTGGAAATTCTCAAGTTCTTGTGAAGGTCCAAGACAAATGGTTACAGCTACTGTTAGTTCTGTAGGATGTTTAGGTACTTCTGAAGCTGTTGCTAAAGAAAGTATTCAAGTATATCCAAACCCATTTACTGATGTGTTGAATATTTCAGACATTAAAAATGTGAAATCTATTTCTGTGATGGATGTTGCTGGAAGATTGGTAAAATCTTTCGAAAAACCAACAGCTAATCTTCAGTTAAGCGAATTGAGTTCTGGAATGTATTTGGTTGTTCTTCATATGAATGACGGTACTAAGCAAACTGTAAAAGCAATTAAAAAATAATTTTTAAAGTTATTATACTAAAGGTGGTCTGAGAAGGCCACCTTTTTTATTGTAAAATGTAGATATTTTTATGATTTTAAATTTTTATTAATAAAAAAATATTTTTTTTATTTTTTATTGTTGACTTCATTGTTATTTTATAATTTTATTAAATAATTCAAAAAAAATTTATATGAAGAAAATTTTATTATTAAGTCAAATACTTTTTGGAGTATTTATGATGGCTCAGGTGTCATACACACAAGACTGGACAGCTTCTGGTCTTAATGGCTGGACCTCTTCTCAAAAATTGTTTGGAGATGTTTTTGAGGATATAACAGATCCTTCCGAAATTTGTGGTTCATCTGGTGGAACTATTAGAGGAGAAAGATATTATGGGAACGCTGGGCAGTTAACTTCCCCTCAGATGACTGGAAATAATCAGGGGCAAATAACAATGTCTTTTGATTATAAGGTATTGGATTATTCATGGTCAGGTCCTGGTAGTCCAACAGCATCTAACCTAATTGGAAGTATATCTGTAGAATATGCATCGAGTTTATCAGGACCTTGGACAGCTGTTTATACAATCGATGAAAATAATCACACAGAAAGCGCATCATGTGCTACAAAGACATTTACATTTATACCTCCAAATTCAGCAACTTTTTATGTGAGGTTTAATGTAATTTCTGATAATTCAGGAGATTCATTTTATTATTTCGATAATGTAGCAATTTCACAATCTGCTCCCCCAACATGTTTGCAACCATCAGGAATTGCGGCATCAAATATTTCTTCATCTAATGCACTATTATCGTGGACTGCACCTTCAACAGTTCCTGCGAATGGATATGAAGTTTATTATAGTACTTCATCAACATTTCCTACAAGTACAATTGTATTAAATGCAACCAATTCGGTAACATCTAATACCACATCTGCAAATTTGCCTAATTTGGTTGCTAATAGTACTTATTATGTATGGGTTAGATCTGTATGTTCTACTTCAGATAAGGGTTATTGGATAGGAGCTCTTACCTTTAATACTCCTTGTGTTTCAACTACTATTCCTTATGCTCAAAATTTTGATGGTGTTACTGCTCCATCATTACCAAGTTGTACTACTGCGGTAAATTATGGATTAGGAAATATTTGGAAAACGCAAGATATATCTCAATCTTCTACTGTACCAGCTGGTTTCAATGGTAATGTTCTAAATTATTCATATAATTCGAATGAACCAGCAGATACTTGGTTTTTTACACAGGGAATCAATTTAACAGCTGGTGTTAATTACAGAATAAAATATAAGTTTTCTAATGCCACTGGCTATCAATATAACGAAAAAATGAAAGTAGCTTACGGAAGTACAAATAACGCTGCCGGAATGACTAATCTGCTTAGAGATTATCCTAGTGTAATTGGCGGTGTTATTACCAATGATTTTGTAGATTTTACTCCAGCTACAACAGGGGTTTATTATTTTGGCTTTCAGGCATATTCGGACGAAGATATGAATCAGATATATTTAGATGATATTAATATTGATCTTAAGCCGGCATGTTCGGAGCCATCATCTTCCTCAATTACAAATTTAACATACAATACAGCTACTTTAAACTGGTCATCAGTATCTCCTGTACCAGGAGTTGGTTATGAGTACTATGTTTCAACAGTGAATACAGCTCCAACAGCAGGAACAGTTACATCGGCAACATCTGTTAATTTACCATCTGTAGTAGCAAATACAACCTATTATTATTGGATAAGAACTAACTGTACAACTACATCTAATAGTAATTGGATAACAGGTACATTTAAAACACCTCCTGTAAATGATAATTGTTCAAATGCAACTACTTTAACTCCTGGAGCTAATTTTGCTCAGAATTCTGTTGTAGGAACCACTGTTGGTGCTACTCTTACGAGTGATGCTACTGCAACAACAACTTGTCAAACCATACGATATGCGGACACTTGGTATAAAGTTGTTGTCCCGGCAAGTGGTAGTATTACTATAGAAACAAATTCAGATGCAGGATCTTCAGTTACCGATACAGTTCTTGGAGTATATTCCGGATCGTGTGGATCTCTCGTAGAAATTGGTTGTGATGACGATAGCTCAGACGATGGATCGTTTTCTAAACTTAGTTTAACATCTGCTAATTCTATTACTCCTGGAGAAACACTCTTAATTGGAGTTTGGAATTACAGTGCTACTAACAACGGAACTTTCAAAGTTTCTGCTTATGATGCGAGTTTATCAACATCAGAAGTTGTTAAGACTAAAAACGATATTAAAGTATATCCAAACCCGTTTACTGATGTATTGAATATTTCAGACATTAAAAATATAAAATCTATTTCTGTGATGGATGTTGCTGGAAGATTGGTGAAATCTTTCGAAAAACCAACAGCTAATCTTCAGTTAAGCGAATTGAATGCTGGAATGTATTTGGTTGTTCTTCATATGAATGACGGTACTAAGCAAACTGTAAAAGCAATCAAGAAATAATTTTTAAACATTCTTTTTGAATATTATAATAGGAGCGGGAGAAATTCTGCTCCTATTTTTTGTGTCTTAATCATAAGAAATATTTTTTCTTAAACTGAAATCATTCTGATATTTCACACAAGAAAAAAAACTGATATATTTGTTATAAAAGAGTAAATTATCATGGAAAATGTATTCGATGCAAAAGATGCACAGAATTATATCAACAGAATCAATAATTTAATTGAAGATACTCATGGGTTGTGGGGGAGAATGACTGTCGACCAGATGTTGGCACATTGTTGTGTATCCTACGAAATGATCTACGAACCCGAAAAACATAAAAAGCCGGGTACAGTTGCTAAATTTATACTGAAAACTTTTGTGAAATCTAAGGTTGTAAGCGAAAAATCTTATACGAAAGATTCTCCGACCGCTCCCCAATTTATAATTAAAGAGAGAAAGAATTTTGATGATGAAAAGAAAAGACTGATTGGATATATCCAAAAAACCCAACAATTGGGAGCTACAGCGTTTGAAGATAAAGAATCTTTCTCTTTCGGCAGATTATCGTCAAAAGAATGGAATAATATGCTTGCGAAACATCTCAATCATCATTTAAGTCAATTTGGAGTGTAATTTTACAGTAATTTTATGAAGAGGAAAATATTTCTTTTATTACTGTTCATTGCTCAGTTCCTATTTTCCCAAATGCCGAATATTTCCAATGTTTGGCAGAATAATTCTAATCCTTACATAGGTACAATTGGCAACAAAAACCAGCCGATTAAGTTGAAAATTACTATTTCGGAACAGAATAAGAAAAACGATCAGGAATATTTTGTTTCCGGCTACTCTTTGGTAGATTTAAATTATACAAAATTTGAAGGTAAGTTTACCATTACCCCAATATAAAGACGGTAGAAAAAGAGGATTAGTGTTCGGAAATTACGAATTGGCAGAAGAAAATAAAGGAAAACATTCTGGTGTTTTCTCCGGTAAATTCACCTTTGCCTTTCGCTGGAATAATGCAACCGAAAAAATCGAAAATCAGACTATTGATTTAGTGGGAAACTGGAAGAGTTATGATGGAGATTTAAATCTTAAAACTAAACTTAAAAATCAGTAAGAATATGAAATTAGGTGCATTTTCTATTAGTTTGAGTGTGAAAGACCTCTTGAAATCTAAAGAGTTTTATGAAATACTCGGCTTTAAAGAAATGGGTGGAAGCGTAGAGCAAAACTATCTTATAATGAAGAACGGAACCACACTTATCGGGCTTTTTCAGGCAATGTTTGATGGGAATATGCTCACTTTCAATCCGGGTTGGGATGAAAATGCGCAAAACTTGGAAATTTTTGATGATGTAAGAGAAATTCAGAAACATTTGAAAAATAATAAAGTAGAATTGCAAAAAGAAGCAGACGAAAACTCTTCTGGACCGGAACATATTTATCTTAAAGATCCCGACGGAAATATGATTCTTATAGACCAGCACAGATAGAAATATTGTAAATTTTAATCTAAAAACATTTAAACAGTAATAAACTATGGCAACAGTAAATGTATATATTACTTTCAATGGAAACTGCAGACAGGCTTTTGAATTTTATCAGTCAGTTTTTGGCGGAGAAATTCCATACATGGGAACTTTCGGCGAAATGCCTGCATCAGACGGTAAAAAATTACCGGAAGAAGATAAAAACAGAATTATGCATGTTTGTTTACCGATTTCTAAAGAAACCATGTTGATGGGAAGCGATATTATGGGAGATTATCCTTTTAAAGAAGGAAATAACTATGCGATTTCTATTAATGCAGAATCTAAGGGGGAAGCAAACAGGCTTTTTGAAGGTCTTTCGGATGAAGGAATTGTAACCATGCCTTTGCAAGACACTTTTTGGGGAGCTTATTTTGGAATGTTTACAGACAAATTTGGAATCCAATGGATGGTTAATTATGATGATCCTGAAAAAATGCAACAACATCCTTAAAATTATAAACCGGTTATTGCCGGTTTTTTTAGTTAAATAAAGTCTGAAATTTATATTTTGATTGATAGATAATTATTATTAATTTTGTAATTAATGATAGTTATTTTAAATTATTAAATATGAAGGCTTATCGCAGAGTAATTGTTGTTGTATTATGTTTCTTGAGTATTTCAGTTTTTGCACAGAAAAACGAATTGGGAGCTTGGTATATGTATTTCGGAAATAATAAAATTAGTGATAGATTTAATTTTCATAATGAAATTCAGTACAGAAATTTCGATGCAGGAACAGATTTAGAACAATTATTAATACGTACTGGGATTGGGTACGATCTTACTGAGAATAATAATAATGTCTTGGTAGGATATGGTTTTGTTTTGAGTAAACCCTACATCAATGGAGAAAAATCCGAAAATATTGAGCATAGACTATTTCAGCAATATATTACAAAACAAAAATTCGGAAGAGTTTTTCTTCAGCATCGTTATCGTTTAGAAGAGCGTTTTTTACAGGATGATTTCAGAATGAGGTTCCGTTATTTGCTTGGGATTAATATTCCCATTAACAATAAAGAAATGTTGCCTAAAACATGGTATGCTTCGGCATATAATGAGATTTTCCTGCATTTCAACAGCCCTGTTTTCGATAGAAACCGCGTTTATGGAGCAGTTGGCTTTGTGATTAATAAAAACATGCGTATTGAAGCCGGTTATATGAACCAAATTCAGGAAAATAAAAACCGCGGGCAAATACAGATTGGTTTTTATAATAATATACCTTTTACAAAAAATTAAAGTAAAAATACTTTTATTCGGTCTTTATAAGCAGAGCTTTATAATAAATTCTTAATTATTTTTTTAACTTAATACATAAAAAACGAATGATTCACAATTATGTCATTTTATCCATTGTAGTATTGTTGGCGGTGATGATTTTGGTAATGATCGGGCAAAAGCTTAAAGTTGCATATCCTATATTTTTGGTTATTGCAGGGCTTTTAATAAGTTTAGTTCCCGGTATGCCACATATCGAAATAGAGCCAGATTTGGTTTTTCTTATTTTTCTTCCTCCCATTTTATTTGAAGCGGCATGGTTTACTTCTTGGCAGGATTTTCGGAAATGGAAAAAGCAGATTTTTTCTATGGCATTTGGATTGGTTTTTCTTACCTCCATCGTCGTAGCTTATCTGTCATCATCAATTATACCGGGACTTACTGTGGCGATGGGATTTCTTTTAGGAGGAGTAAATTCTCCGCCAGATGCTGTAGCGGCAACTTCTGTACTGAAGCACATGAAAATTCCAAAAAAAATTACCAGTGTGTTAGAAGGGGAAAGTTTAATTAACGATGCTTCGAGTTTAATTGTTTTTAAATTTGCTTTGGCGGCAGTTATTTCTGGACAGTTTATCTTTGCTGATGCTGCTAAAGACTTCTTTATGATGGCAGTTGGTGGAGTAGCAGTTGGTATTGCTTGCGGTTTTGTTTTTGGATTTTTTCTAAGATACATTCCTTCTAATTCTAATATAGATACAGTTATTACTCTTATTGTACCGTATATAATGTATGTAGGTGCAGAACATTTCCATTTTTCCGGTGTTTTATCGGTTGTTGCAGGTGGGTTGTTAATGTCATATAATTCTCACTGTTATATGAGTCATACCACGAGAATTCAGGCAGGAAATGTCTGGAATGTTCTTATTTTCCTAATGAATACCATTATTTTTATCCTTATCGGACTAGAATTACCGGTGGTTGTAGCGGGAATGAAAGATTATACGATTTCTGAAGGTATTATCTATAGTGTTGTTATCGGAGGAGCAATAGTTTTTACCAGAATTTTTTACAGTTATGCAGTGGCTTATCTGCCTTGGCTGTGTTCGAAAGATTATAGACTGAAGTTTCCAAAACCAGATTGGCGGGAACCTTTTATCATTAGTTTTGCGGCAATGAGAGGGGTAGTTTCTTTGGCTGCAGCACTTTCAATTCCGGCTTTTTTACCGAATGGTGAGGCTTTTCCACATAGAAATATTATCCTTTTTGTCACTTTTGTTATCATTCTTATTACTTTGGTGGGACAAGGCTTAATGCTTTCACCTATTTTAAAACTTTTAAAAATTAAAGATGTACAAAGCGATATTCCGGAGGAAAAACAAGAAGTTATACTTTGGAGAAAGCTTAAAGAAACGGCTTTACATACATTAGAGAACGATTATACTCAGTTAATAGAAACCAACAGCTTGGTTCGTCATCAAAAACGTAAACTTGAAAATGAAATGATGATGATGGCAGATAAAACGCAATGCATGGCTTCTACGGAAAATTTCTCTTCCTCTCTTCATGAGAGTAAGGATGTTCTTCGTCAGGTAATTCAGGCACAGAGAAACGAACTTCATAGAATGAAACGCGAAAAAATATTTGATGATCAAGTCTTACGGGGTATAGAAATGCAGCTCGATTTTGATGAAGCTAAAATTACAGGATTTACCCATTAATGAACTGAGAATGAAAGTAAATTCTTTAACTCCGGTATTGTGGACTGAAAAATTTGAAGAAACGATTCAGTTTTATACTCATGTTTTGAAATTTTCTTTAAAAAACCAAAATTCAGATTGGAATTGGGCTGTTTTGGAGAAAGATGAAATTCAAATCATGATTTCTTTGCCCAATTCTCATGAAAAGAAAAGGGAAATATGTTTTTCCGGATCTTTTTATTTTAATATTGAAAATATTCAGTCTTTTTGGGATTCTTTGAAGTTTACAGCAAAAATTTGTTATGAACTCGAAGTTTTCGATTGGGGAATGAGAGAATTTGCCATTTACGATAACAACGGATATATCCTTCAGTTTGGCGAATCTGTACAAGAAATTAGCAGAGAGGAATAAATTTTGTTATTTTTGAAAAAAATTTCGATAAAAACAATGAAAAATAAATTAATAGCAGGTTTTGCAGCATTATTACTGATTGTTTCTTGTAAAAATGACGAAAAAATCCTCACTTCTCTTGCAGACTATAATACAGGAATGGAGCAGAAAGGATATCATTTTGGCGATAAACTTACTTTGCCGCAAGAAGTTATAGATAATGCAGAAAGTATTACCATAAGTTTTGGAGAAAAAGAAACGAACAATCTTGTAATTGATCCCAAGTATTTTACATTAGGTGATAATGCGGTTACGTTTAATGTGAAAACAAAAGGTGGGGAAACATTGTATCAGGATGCAACCATCAATGTTTACAGCAAATCTCCGGAAACTACGCTTAATTATGAAGTTGTTGCAGAATATCCTCATGATCCTAAAAATTTTGTACAGGGTTTTCAGTTAGACGGAAATACCATCTATGAAAGCGACGGGCAAAATGGTTCTTCACAAATTCTTACTTATCAGTTGGGAAATACAACTCCGGTTTTAAGCACCAAACAGCCTGAAGATGTTTTCTCTGAAGGAAGTACCATTGCGGGAGACAAAGTTTATCAGCTTACATGGAAAAACAAAAAAGGATTTGTTTATGATAAGAAAACTTTGAAATTATTGTCAGAATTCGATTATCCAAGTGTTTTAGGAGAAGGATGGGGACTTACTTATGACGGCAAAAACCTTATTGCTTCAGATGGTTCCAAAAATCTTTATTTTCTGGATGTTAATAATCCATCTAAATTGGTAAGATACATTTCGGTAGCGGGAAATACAAGTGTTTACGATCAGCTAAACGAGTTAGAATATTACAAAGGATTTATTTACGCTAATGTGTGGCATAAACCAATTATTCTGAAAATAAATCCTGCAAACGGAGAAGTTGTAGGTAAGTTCGATTTTTCTAAATTGGCAGATCCTTTCACAGATGTAGATTCTGAACATGTACTGAACGGTATTGCCTTTAAAGGAGATAATATGCTGGTTACCGGTAAAAATTGGTCTAAAATTTATGAAGTTGCTTTAAAGTAGTTAAAAAACCTTCAGAATTTTATTACAATAAATAAAAAATGTAAATTGGTAGCGTTCCTTTTCGGGACGCTATCTTATTAAAGAAGATTTGAGAATATTATCATTTTTACTTATTCTTTTTTTCTGTTCCGTTTCGGCTCAGAAAGTTTTGCCTTTCGACAGCTTGAAACTCAGCGAAGTTAGAGATATGTTTGCCGATGATTACGGAAGCATCTATTTGTACAAAAACAAAGATTTTAGTTTTACCAAATACGATTCTCTCGGGAAACAGTTGGGTAAAATGATGTTTACCGTTCCTTTCAAAGTTCAGGGAGTGCAGAATCCTCTCAGCGTTGCACTTTTTTCTGAAAATGCTCAGGAAATGAAATTTGTAGACCAGAATCTTAACGAAATTCAGAAATTAGATTTTAAACAGAAATTCGGTTTTGTGAAACATGCCTATGCAGAAGATCTTCAGCAGGTTTGGGTACTCGATGAAAGTACAAAGAGAATGCTGCAGTATAATTTCAGAAACGATACCACCATCAATTCTTTTCCTTATAGTGTAAATGTAGATGATCTCATAGATTTACTTGTTTATGAAAGTAAGGTTTATATTTTATCTAAGGATACATTTCGTGTTTTCAGTTTAAAGTTCGAAAAACTATTTGAAGCGCCTGTTGTTAACGCAAAAAGATTTCGCAGAGAAAACGAAAATATTATGGTGATTACCAATACCGCTGTTTTTACCTATGTTCAGGATAAAGAACTTTCGAAATTATTTGAGGATCCTGCAACGCAGATTGTGGATAAAAACTCTTTGGCTTATTTTGAAGTAAAAGGCAACAAACTCTATCTTTACACTCTTGAAAATCTTCGGAAATTGAAGCCGGAAAAAACTCTTGAACAACTGGAAAAGAAAAAAATAGAATTGCAGAAAGAGATAGAAAGGCTGGAAAAAGAAAAATCTGAAAAAGGAGATATTATAAAAATAATAGATGAAATTTCCAGAGTAGAATCTTTGGGTATTTAATTAGAAAAAACTTCATACAAAAATATGCACATTGCTGTTACAGGTAACATTGGAGCCGGAAAAACCACACTTACTACCATGCTTTCTAAACATTACGGTTGGGATGCACAGTTCGAAGACGTAGATCATAATCCTTATCTGGAAGATTTTTATGCAGATATGAATAAGTGGAGTTTTGCTTTACAGATTTATTTTTTGGGAAGCAGATTCCGTCAGGTAAAAGAAATTCGCGAGAGCGGAAAAAATATTATTCAGGATCGTACAATTTATGAAGACGCTCATATTTTTGCAGAAAATCTTAATGATATGAAACTTCTTTCAGACAGAGATTTCAGCAATTATGCTTCGCTTTTCGATTTAATGAAAACTTTTGTTTCGGCACCCGATTTGCTTATTTACCTTAAGTCTGATGTTCCTAATCTTGTAAAAAAAATCTATAAAAGAGGAAGAGAGTATGAAGCTTCTATCAGCATAGAATATTTATCTAAACTCAACCAAAAATACGAGAAATGGATTTCTAACTATACCGAAGGCAAACTTCTGATTATTGAAGTAGATGATCTGGACTTTGTAGAAAAACCTGAAGATTTTGGTTTTATTCTCGAGAAAATAGATGCGGAACTCAACGGATTATTTTAAATCTAGTATATTATGATAAAGGTCTTACACAACAGTAACTGCTCCAAATCCAATGCTGTTTTAGAATATTTGGATGAAAATGGTGTTCAGTTTGAAATTATTGATATTGTGAAAGATCCTTTAACCGTTCTGGAGCTTAAAACAATTCTCAAAAAACTCAATCAGCCAGTAGAAAATATGGTTCGTAAAAATGAAAAGCTTTATCTTGAAAAATATGCAGGTAAAGAATTTTCTGAAGACGAATGGTTAGAAATTTTGGCAGAAAACCCTTCTCTTATCCAAAGACCTATTCTTATTAAAGGTTCTGTGGCAATGATTGGCAGACCGGTAGAAAATGTAAAGTTCTTTATTGAAGGTTAATTATAGATAATTCAATTCAAAATATTTAAAAACAGCTCTTTAAAAAAGGAGTTGTTTTTTTATAATTCTAATGTTCTACATTTGTAGAATAATATTATTTTTCTATTTTTACTAAAAATATTAACTGATGAAAATTCATAAAATTTTATCTGCATTTATGCTGATCTGTTTGTTTTCTTGCAATCAAAAAATAAATCAGTACATCAAAATTCCGGGAAAAGCCCAGCAAAGACACGGGAAATGGGTTGAGCATTATCCTGCAATAGAGGGAGAAATGACAGCGTCCGGAAGATATAGAAATGGTGAAAAAATTGGAGTTTGGAAAACAATTTATCAAAACAAACTATACCAAAAAGATGTAACTCGAAATAATGTTACCAAAACAAAAGTGCATCATCCAAACGGAAAAATAATGGAAAAAGGAATCTCTAAAGTAGATATTTCCACAAATGAACGCCACTGGTATTATTTCGGAGACTGGAAGTATTATGATGAGCAAGGAAATCTGAAATACATTAAGAAATACGATAAAGGGAAAAAAGTTGATAGTCTTTCTTTTACAAAATAATTTTTAAACTCATCATCTGCAAAATCGTTATATTTGCACACAAATTTAGAGGATGTTGTATATCATCATCAAAGCATTGCATATTGTTTTTATGGTAAGTTATTTTGCGGGGATTTTTTACCTCGTAAGAATTTTTGTTTACTATAAAGATACAGATGCATTTCAGGACGAAAAAAAGAAAATCCTTAGAGAACAGTATGCTTTTATGGCTCGGAGACTTTGGAATATTATCACCGTTCCTGCAGGGATAATCATGACGGTTTGCGGTCTTACAATGATTTTTCTGAATTTTGGTCTGATGAAAATGCCTTGGTTTCATCTTAAGCTCACTTTTTTGATCGGACTTGCCATTTACCATTACTGGTGCTGGAAAAAAGTAAAACAAATAGTTGCTTTGAACGGAAATACTCTACAGACACCCAACTTAAAACTAAGACAGGCAAATGAAGTTGCTACTTTTATTTTGTTCTTAGTGGTTTTTACGGTAATATTAAAATCTCAGGTAATTGAATATTGGTGGCAATTAATTACAGGATTTTTCGTTTTGGTATTTCTTATTATGATGACTGTAAAATTGGTGAATAAAGGAAAAAATAAAAATTAATAACAGATATTACGGTAAATGAGGAGCTGTAACCATCTATTTACCTTCTAAAACTTTTGAATATTACATGATTGCAATTTTAAAAAAAGAACTTTGGAGTTATTTCGGTAACTGGAGCGCATGGGTAATCATTGCAGCTTTCAGTCTGATTACTACACTGTTTTTGTTTTTTTTCGAAAATGATTCTAATATTTTCGATATTGGTCTGGCTTCGTTGCAGAGTTACTTCGTTTTGGTTCCGTGGCTTTTGATGTTCATCATCCCTGCATTATCTATGAAAACTTTTGCGGAAGAACAACAGACGGGAACATTAAACTGGCTTTTTTCTCAACCTATCAAAATTTCCGATTTGGTTTTTGGGAAGTTTTTCTCGGTATGGATCGTCGGAATTTTATGTCTTATTCCATCGGTAATTTATTATTATACGGTATTTGTTCTCGGTGTTCCGGAAGGAAATATCGACAGCGGTATGACTTTAGGAAGTTATTTTGGGCTCATTATTCTTATTGCAGCATTTGCAGGAGTAGGAATTTTAGCATCTTCTCTTTCACAAAACCAGATTATGGCTTATTTGCTTGGAGTTTTTATGTGCTTCATTATGTATTTCGGAATTGAGCAGTTAGCCAGCTACAAACTTTTGGGTGGAGCAGATTATATCTTGCAGAACCTTGGGTTTTACAGTCATTTTTTAGCATTTACACGCGGTTTAATTGATTTCAGAGATGTTGCATATTTCGTTTTTGTCATCGGTTTGAGCTTAGCTTTGTCTAATCATTTTATTACCAAAAAGAAGTAAGAGCATGAAGAAGATCAACTTGAAATCTCCATTCGGAATTTTACTTATCATTATTTTGCCTTTGGCAATAATCATGATGTTTTCCGGAATACGATTAGATTTAACAAAAGAGAAAAGATATACACTTTCAGAAAGTACAGTAAAGGTTTTAGAATCTGTAAAGAAACCTTTAACTGTTGAGGTTTATCTGGAAGGAGATTTTCCGGCAAGTTTTAAGCAGCTTCAGAGCGAGACAAAATTTATGCTGGAAGAATTCAGAAAAATTAATCCTAAAATAGATTATAAGTTTATAGATCCCATCAAAACCAAAATGTCTCAGGATACTTTAATGGCGATGGGAATGCAGCCTTCTATTCTTCCCGATGTTCAGGATGGTAAAGTTACCCAGATTCGTCTTTTTCCGTATGCTGTCATAAAATACAATAGAAAAGGTGTTTCTATACCTTTGGTGGTAGAACAGGCAAATATTAACGCAGACGAACAGCTTAGAAAATCTATAGAAAATTTAGAATACAATCTGGTTTCAAATATAAAATCTGTTTCAGAAAATAAAAGAAAAAAAGTTGGTATTCTCGTAAATCAGGATGAGTTGGGTCCAAGAGAATTCGAAGGATTTATGCATCTTGCCTTAGAAAATTACGATGCAGGTCCTGTTGTTCCAAAAAATAATGTAGAATTAACTTTGGCAGATCTTCCTCTTTTGAAAAAAATGGATGCCTTAGTAATTGCCAAGCCTAGAAAAGCTTTTACAGACGGTGAAAAAGTTATTTTGGATCAGTTTATTATGAACGGTGGAAAAACGCTTTGGATGATCGATGCAGTAAATGCTGAAATGGATACTTTAACAAGATCCAAAAAAGTAATGCCTTTCCCTGTGGATATCAATATGACCGATTTTTTCTTTAATTATGGTTTAAGAATCAATCCGGCTCTGGTAAAAGATGTGAAAAAATATGCACTTTTAAAACTGGTTACCGGTGAAGTAGGAGGAAATGCACAATATACAAATCTTCCGTGGCCGTATTTTCCTTTGGGAATTGCAGAACATGACCATCCGATTACGAAAAATATTAATCCTGTAAAACTGGAATTTCCAACATCAATAGATACTTTGGGTGGAAGAAAGTTTAAAACCCATGTTTTGTTTGAATCCAGTGAAAGAACTTTATTAAAGCAGGTTCCCAACTATGTTGAGCTGAAAGAAATTGCAAGTGTAGACAGCCTTGGGCAAATGGAAAAGCCAAGTACTCCGAAGATTTTTGCGGTTGCTTTGGAAGGGAAATTCAGTTCTGCTTATGCATCAAGAATCGAAAGAAAATCTTATCCGGGATTCAAAGCTACAAGTCCGGAAAATAAAATGATTGTTATTGCAGATGGAGATGTCGGTAGAAATAAAGTGATTAAAGGGCAACCTTTGCCTTTGGGTGTAGATATGTTAACCGACGAGCAGTTTGGTAATGAACAGTTTCTTCGAAATTCATTAGATTATCTTTTGGATGACAGCAATATTATGGATCTCAGAAACCGAAATATTGAGGAACGACTTCTAGACCGACACAGAATAAGCGAAGAACGATCAAAATGGCAATATCTTAATTTGCTTCTGCCATTAGCGATTATTGGTCTTTTGGGAGGATTATTCTTCTGGTTGAGAAAGAAAAAGTTTGGTTAAAATAATAAAAAAGAGATACTGTGAGGTTTCTCTTTTTTTTGTTCAAAAAGCATATTTTAAATTGTTAAAATTTTATAAATGGAAGTCTGTTTTTTTTTCAAAACAAAACTTTTTTGTATCATTGAACACGAAAACCCACAGAATGAACTGTTCTTTTCTTAAATGGAATTTATATATCATAAAATTCAGTAAATGAAAAATCTTATCCTAAGTCAATGAGTTCAAGAATAAATTTTCGGAGGTTTGCAAAATAAAATGAACAAAAAATATTCAATAATAAATTAAAATTTTAAAAAATGAAAAAATTTGGAGTAATTGCTTTAGCAGGATTAGGTTTGCTTTTGTCATCTTGTGGCGATAAAAAAGCAGAAAATGCAACAACATCTCAGGAGCAGACAGTAGCAGAAAAAAGCGGTGATGTTTTTGCAGTAGACGCTGCGGCATCTAAAGTAGACTGGAAAGCCTTCCACAAAGGAGGTTTTGCACCACGTTGGGGAACTCTTAATGTAAGTACAGGAGAGCTTACTGTAGCAGAAAATAATCTGGCTTCCGGTGAATTTGTAATCGATATGAAATCTTTAAAAGTAGATCCTGCATCTGTAACCGAAAAAGACAAAAAATATACAGAGCTTGAAGCTCACCTTAAAAATGCAGATTTCTTTGATGTTGAAAAATTTCCTACTGCAGACTTTAAAATTACCAAAGTTGAAGATTTAGCAGCAGGTGCTACAAAAGCTGTAGAAGGAGCAAACAAAACAATCAGCGGAAATCTTACATTATTAGGTAAAACAATGAATGTAACATTCCCTGCAAAAGTAGAAATTGTAGAAAATTCTGCTTCTCTTAAAGCTATGTTTACTGTAAACCGTGCAGATTGGGGTATTAAATTCGGAACAGATGAAACTGATCCAGCAGAATGGATGATCAGCAAAGATATCGAGATTAACGTTGATGTTAAAGCTGGTAAAAAATAATTCAGTTGATATTTTCACTGAAAAAAGACATCTGCTTTTGCAGATGTCTTTTTTTATGATGGTTTAAATTTTCAAATCTTTTTTTATTTGATGAAATTTATACATCTTTTATAAAGTCTTCATATTCATAATAAAACCGTTCGAAACCGTCCATTTTTTCAACGAAAAATTCGAAAATTTCCTGCCATGTATTTTTATTGAAAACAGAAACATCATGTTTTTCTACCCAAATCCGGCTAATTACTTTTCCGTTTTCTAATGTATAGTATTCGTCTTTAAAAAAATCTCCTACAAAATCTTTAAGTATATCCTCTAAAGACCAGATTTTCTCATAATAAGCATTTCGGAAAATTTCATCTTTCATTTCTATGTCTATAGAAACTTCTGCTTTCTTTTTATCTGCATAAAATTTGAACGAGAAATCTTTAATCTTCGTGTCATATAAAATCCATTTTCTTGGAAACGATTTTCCAAATGCGATCCAAAATTCTTTTTTTAACTGTTGGGCTTCCTGCTTACTGAACATAATACAAAGATAATATTTTATAAAGAAGACCTATTGCAGTTAAAGTTCTGAAACTGTAAAATATCCTAACTTTTTATTATTTTTGCTGTAATGCTTTCAAAAAAATCTCAATATGCCTTTAAAGCACTTTCGTATCTTGTAGAAAAGAGAAATGAAGGTCCTGTTCTTATTTCTGAAATTGCGGAAAACAAAAAAATTCCGCTAAAATTTTTAGAGAATATACTTCTTCAGCTTAAAAAAGCAGAAATTTTAGACAGTAAAAAAGGGAAAGGCGGGGGATATTTCTTCAGAGAAAATCCGGGAGAAGTTAATTTGGCTAAAATTATAAGACTGGTGAATGGTCCTATCGCCTTACTGCCTTGTGTAAGTCTTAATTTTTACGAAAAATGTGAAAACTGCACAGAAGATCATTGCGGTTTGCACGATGTTTTAATTGAAGTAAGGGATGCTTCGCTTAAAATCTTGGAAGAAAAAACACTTTTGGATTTGGTTGGGTAATCTCTTTCAGCTGTGATCTCCCAAACCGTTATTTTTCAGTAGTTCTGCGAGTACTTTTTTGGCTCTCATTACACGGACTTTGGTATTGGCTACAGAAATTCCCAATTCTTCGGCGATTTCTTTAATACTTTTTTCTTCAAAAAATCTCAAACGGATAATATCCCGATAATTTGAGTCTAAAGATTCTATAGTTTTAATGATTTTTTTCTGTTCCTCTTCCGATATCATCAGTTCTTCAGGGGATTTGGCAAACTGATTTTTTACTTCTTCCAGATTTTCCGTTGTATTTTGGTTTTCTCTGGATTTTCTTCTCCAGAAATCAATAATAGTGTTTTGGGCAATCGTTAATATCCAGGTTTTGAATTGAAAATGAGCATCAAACATATCCAGTTTAGACAAGACTTTAGAAAATACATTTACAGTAATTTCGTCTGCATCATTTTCGTCCTGTACTTTCTTCATCACAAAAGAAAAAACATCTACCCAAAAAATATTAATGAGCTGCGTTTGTGCCTTTTGATCTTTTTCTATTGCCTTTTGGATAAGTGGAAATAGCTGTTCGTTTTTCATATGTAAACCTAAAAACTTAAAATTATGCTTTTAAAATGAAAAAAACGGACAAAAGCCCGTTTTTATATGAAAAATATATTGTTTTATCTTAATTCTGCACTGAATTCTTTCTGGAAAGTTTTAATTAAAGAGTCCATTACATGGGTAATTTCTTTATCTTCTAAAGTTTTTTCTTCATTTAAAAGTTCAAAACTCATTGCGTAAGATTTTTTACCTTCAGGTAAATTTTTGCCTTCGTATACATCGAAAAGGTTGATGTTTTTAATGAAAGGCGATTTGTTTTTCTTTGCAGACTGAAATAATTCTTCGTAAGTAATATTCTTATCAATCAACAATGCCAAATCTCTTCTTATTTTATTGAATTTTGGAATATCTCTAAATATAAGCTGATTGTCTGAACGCAGTTGCTGAGCGAATTCCAGTTCTATTTCTGCATAGAAACACTCCTGATTAATATCTGCATCTTTCAGAAGTTGGGCAGAAACTTTTCCTATTCTTACCAAAGTTTTACCGTTGCATTCGTAAGCAATAGCATCCGAAAATCTATCATCAGATAACGCAACTTCTTTATAATCTATAGAAAGTCTTTCTAGAAGTACTTTTACAAAAGATTTAAGATGATAAAAATTGGTAGCAGATTTAGGCTGCAACCAGTTTTCGGCAACATTTCTTCCAGAAACTAAAACAGCCAGTTGTTTTCTTTCTTCGTATTTTTCTTTTTTATGATAGATTTTTCCGAATTCAAAAAACTTAATATCTTGGCTCTTTCTGTTGATGTTATAGGCAGCATTCTGTAAAAGCCCTTCGAGTAAAGATTTTCTCATAAATGCCAAATCTCCGCTTAAAGGATTAAGAAGTTTTACCGCATCTGTTTCGTCTTTTACAGAAGTAAGAGAGTTGTTCATAACTTCATTAAAACCTAAACTCTGTAAAGTTCTTGCCCAAGAATTTTCTAATTCATCCTGATCGTTTTTACTCAATTTTACAGGAGTGAACGATATTTTCTGAGGAGCGTCTATCTTATTATAACCGTAAATTCTAAGAATTTCTTCAATCACATCAATTTCTCGGGTAACATCTGCTCTGTATGCAGGAACCGAAATCTCAAAGCCATTCTGAATTTCATTTAGAACCTGAATTTCAAGAGCTTTTAGAATTTCTTTCACTTTTTCTCTGTGAATTTTTGTTCCTAATATCTGCTCTATTTTTGAGAATCTAAGAATGATATAATGATCTTCAATTTTTTTAGGATATTCTTCAAGCAGTTCTCCTGTAAGTTTTCCTTCTGCCAAATCTTCAATCATTTTGATAGCGTGTGTAATGGCAGTTCTTGTGATATTAGGATCTACACCTCTTTCGAATCTGAAAGATGCATCTGTATTTAGACCATGAGCTTTTGCTGCCTTTCTTATGGCTACCGGATTAAAATAGACACTTTCTAAGAAAATAGTTTTTGTTTCATTAGAAACTCCTGAATTTAGTCCACCGAAAACTCCGGCAATACATAATGGAGTATCTTTGCCGTCTTTGATGATGATTTCAGAACCGTTCAACGTTCTTTCAACACCGTCTAATGTGGTGAATTTTGTTCCTTCTGCAACGGTTCCAACTTTTATTTTCTGATCGGCAATTTTATCTGCATCAAAAGCATGAAGCGGCTGTCCCAAACCATGAAGAATATAATTGGTAATGTCTACAATATTATTAATAGGACTCAATCCAATAGCTTTCAGTCTGTTTTTCAGCCAGTCGGGTGAATCTGTAACTTTTACATCATTAATTACAGCACCGATATATCTTGGGGTAAGTTCTGTATTTTCTACTTCGAGACTGAAATTGTGAGACCCTTCGTTGTTTAAAGAAACACTTGAAAGTTTTTCAAACTCAGATTTCTGCTGATTGGTAGATAGATATGCATGCAAATCTCTTGCTACACCATAATGAGACATGGCATCTGTTCTGTTCGGCGTTAAACCAATTTCGAAAACTTCATCATTGGAGAGTTCAAAATAATCGGCAAAGTTTTTTCCGACTTCATATTTGCTTTCGTCCAAAACCATAATTCCGCCGTGGTCGTTGCTTAAACCTAATTCGTCTTCAGCACAGATCATTCCCTGAGAAACTTCACCTCTTATTTTTGCTTCTTTAATTTCGAAAAAGCTACCGTCTTTCGCATAAATTTTAGTTCCTACTACAGCTACCGGAACTGTTTGTCCTTCTGCAACATTTGGTGCACCACAAACAATGTTCAGGATTTTTCCGTTTCCTACGTCTACTGTTGTTTTATTTAATTTATCTGCATTCGGATGTTTCTCACACGTCAAAACTTTTCCTACAACGATGCCTTCAAGACTTCCTTTTATGCTTTCAAACTTATCAATTCCTTCTACTTCAAGACCGATATCGGTAAGAAATTCTCCTATTTTTTCGGTTTTTAAATCTGTTTTAATGTAGTCTTTCAGCCAGTTACCTGATATTTTCATTGGTAGAATTTTAAAATTTAAATTTCAGATGGTGAATTCATCATTTTTGTAATGCTTCACAACCATGAATTTTGAGTGTACAAATGTCGTGTTTTTTTAAGAAATAGCGAAATTACGGAAGATTAAATAATCATTTTGCACTACAATTTTGCCTTTCAAAACATGAAACTTTAGAACTTTTTGTTATATATAATTTAATATGAATGAACGCATGAATCTTAAACACCATGCAGAATTATCTTCCGAGAGAATCACTCTTTTTAAAGGCATCCACTTTAAGATATTCATCATTTTCTTGTTTCTTTTTTTTGTCTGAAATTAAAATTCCGAAAAGATGGTCGATTTCGTGCTGAAAAATGACTGCTGTAAAGCCTTCAACAATTTCTGTATGTTTTTTACCTTGTAGATCTACATATTCAAGCTGAATGACTTTACTTCTATAAAATAAATCTCTAAACTCAGGAATCGATAAATCTCCTTCCGGCCCGAGATTCTGCAATTCAGATTTCCAGGTGATAATTGGGTTGATAAAATATTCTAAAGGTTCGTTAGGTTTATCAAAACGCTGTACCCAAATTACTTTTCTGTTAATTCCGACTTGTGGAGCGGCAATTCCTACACCGCCATCGGTAGAAAGTAGTGCAAGTTTCATTCTGTCTACGAGAACCGCAGTATTTTTATCCAAAGGATCTATTTCTTGGGAAACTGCAAGCAAAGTTCGATGCTGAAGTTCGTCTGTAGACTGATAAATGGGTAACGCCAAATGAAGATCGCCTTCATTAATGAGCTTAATTTCATCTCTCGATAGTTTCTGTGCCTGGAAAAAAGTAGTGAATGCAATAAAAAATAATAGGCTTTTTTTCATTTTAAATTATGGAGCAAATTCAGATTTGTAAGTAGAATATTTTTTAAAAATTAAAATTTATAGAATTTTTAGTAAGTCTTTGTCATATCACTTGGGATAACTAAATTATAATCTGTTGGGAAGTAATCTTTTTCAGGTATCTTTAATTCTGGGTTTTCCGTTTCGAAAACTGAGATAACCGCTATTTTAAGGTTGGGATTTTTCTTTTTTAAATACCAGTAAATACCGCCAAATTCCTTAGTGTGAAAATTACCGTTAAAGTGAATGAAAGTTTTACCCGGCTGTAAATTTCGCATGATAGATTCTGCCATTGTAGCATCTTTTATAGCTTGTGCAGAAATAAAATTCATTACTTTGGTTCCTTCTGCATGGTCTCCCATCATTTTTTTCATTTCGGGATACCCCGGAGTTTCTAAACTTACTTCTATGGGCAATTCTGCGATATAAGATTTTTCTTTTTGGGACAGTTTATTGAGAGATTCTAAACCTTCTTTGGCTGTTTGGGAAGCATATTTTCTGGGTACATTGGTGGCAATGAAATTCAGGTTTTTATCTTTGGCAAAATTCAAAAGAGGTTGGTAATCGGTGTTGTAATTATTCCATAAACGAACAGAATCTTTCAGGTTTTTCGCATCAATTTTTCCGGCTAAATATTGGTTAATCTGTGGTTGATTATCCCTTTCGAACATTTCAGCACCCAGCGTAATTTCTTTGTTCTTTTTTTCGTACATAGCTTGGGTAACTTTCAGCTGAAGCCAATGTACGATTGAATTATTATGAAACTCACCAAAGAAAACGACATCGTGATCTGCCAGATTTTTAATCATTTTCTCTGCTTTCACTGCTTTTCCTTTTTTATTGTAAAACTGATATGGCTTAAAGTTTTGTGCATTTAAGACGGAAAACCCTACAACGAAAATCGCAACAAGAATATTTTTCATAAAAATTATAAAATGGTTACAGCATGTAAAGGTCGTGAAGTTTTTTTCATTTAAGAGCATTTTTTCTCAACTAGTTTCAATTTTTTTTGAGAATTGAAATAGATAAAAATCATCTTGTAAAAACATTTTAAGAAAAATTGTATTCATTTTTTGAGAATATTTTTAAAACAGTTATAAGAATTCAGGTTAGTTTAAATTTCACCAAGTGAAAATGGCAGTTTACCAAGTCTGAAGAGATTCATTGTTATTTCAGGGTAATTTTACTCTAGAACTTTAAATAATAAACAATGAAAATCTATTCTCTCATACTCGTTTTTGCGGTTTTATTTTTGAAATCTCAGGAAATTAAAAAAGAAATTGAGGTAAAACAGGCAACTGTATTTCTGCAAGGTGCCAAAGTTTTTGGAACCACCAATGTAAATCTTAAAAAAGGTAGAAATACTGTTACTATTTTTAATCTTCCTAATGATCTGGACGAAAATACCTACAAAATAAATCTGGAAAAAAATACAACACTTCTATCCATTACACCGCAAAGCAACTATCTTAAAAACGATGAACTTACAGAGAGCGAAAAAAAACTCGACGATGAAAGAAAAAAATTGCAAAGACAGGTAAATTTGCTTGCTATTCAGATTAAAAATCTTACTGGTGAACAAAACATCATTCAAGATAATCTTAAAGTTTCTACCAATGATAAATCTACGCCTCAGGAACAGCTTATAAAACTGACTGAATTTTACAGAAAAAGAATGCTGGAAATAGATAATCTGGTTTTTGAACTTAACGAAAAAAAATCTGTTTTGGATGAAAGTATTACCAAAATCAACAATCAGTTTTCTGAAGAACAGACTCATAAAAATACCAACAGAAAAGAATTGATTCTTGAGATTCTTGCAGAAAATGAAATGAATCTGAATCTCGGACTAAGTTATATTGTTTCTAATGCAGGTTGGGTTCCATCGTATGATTTGCGAGCTTTATCTACTAAAAAACCGTTAGAAATTGTCTATAAAGGTAAAATTTACCAAAAAACCGGTCAGGATTGGAGTAATATTAAGCTTTTTGTTTCTACTTACAGACTTTCTTACAACCAAAACCGGCCTATTTTATCTCCATTGTATGTTGCAGAATATAGAGCATATAATAATGAAGACGTAAAGTTGGGATATACTAAGAAAATGGCAGCCGATATATCCAATTCTTATCAGATGAGAGCTGAAGTTGCAACACCTAGTGAGATTCCTGTGGCAACCGTTTCAGACAGTCAGATGAATATTTTGTATGAATTGAATTACAGCCAAACCATTCTGAGTCAGGAAAAAGAACAATATGTCATTTTAGATAAAAAAAATGTGGAATCTACATATAAATATCACACAGTTCCGAAGATAAACAATCAGGTATTCTTAATGGCATTTGTGAAAAACTGGCAGAATTTAAACCTTATTTCCGGTGAAGCAAATATTTATTTTGAAGACAATTATATCGGGAAAACCAACATTACAAGTAATTATGTAAAGGATGAATTTCCTATTTCTCTCGGTGTTGATGAAAGAATTGTGCTAAAACGAAATAAATTGGAGGACAAGACTGCTCAAAAATCTTTCAGCTCCAATAAGTTTGAAACCGAAGCTTACGAAATATCTGTAAGAAACAATACTAAAGAAAATATTGAACTCGAAATTTTAGACCAAATTCCGCTAAGTGAAAATCAGAAAATTACCGTTAAAACTTTAAATCTCGGAGATGGGTTGTATGATGATAAAACAGGAAGCATTCTTTGGAATAGAAAAATAAACAGCGGAACTACCGAAAAAATCAGTTTTTCTTATGAGATAAAATATCCGAAAGAAATGCAGATTCAATATTACAGTCGATAGGAGTGCAGATATTGGTTTCAATTGAAAATTCATCAAAAATATTAATAAAAAGAATCATTATGAACACAATAAAATTTATAGCATTAGCTGCAACTTCCGTTGTTTTTATCGGGACAGGAGAAATTTTTAAAAATTTCAACAGCGGAAAAATAGAAGACTCAATAATAATTCAAAAAAATGTTTCATTTCATCCAAAGCATTCAGTTTATAAGGAAAATAAAATTCAGGTTGCTTTACTTCTGGATACTTCCAATAGTATGGACGGACTTATCGAACAGGCAAAATCCCGACTTTGGAATATTGTAAACACTTTAACAACTTTAAAGTATAACGGAAAAGCTCCCGAAGTGGAAATTGCACTGTATGAATATGGAAACGATGGATTGCAGGACGAAAATTACATAAGACAGGTGACTCCGCTTACGCAGGATTTAGATTTGATTTCGGAAAAACTCTTCGCCTTACAAACCAATGGGGGAAACGAATATTGTGGAGCGGTAATTCGAGATGCATCTGAAAATTTGAATTGGGATGCCAATGAAAAAAGCATGAAACTCATTTATATAGCCGGAAATGAACCGTTTAACCAAGGTAGAATTAATTATAAAGATGCTGTTAATCAGGCAAAAAATAAAAATATCTATACCAATACGATTTTCTGTGGCAGAAAGGAAGAGGGAATTAAGGCATTATGGCAAAATGGTTCTGTTTTGGGTGAAGGAAAATATTTCAATATCGACAGTAACGAGAAAGTCATCTTTATTAAAACTCCTTTTGATGAGAAAATTTATGAGTGCAACGGTTTGCTTAATGATACTTATATTTCTTACGGAAACAAAGGCTATGAGATGAAAAATAAACAGATGTTGCAGGATTCGAATGCAAAATCTTTATCGGCCTCTAATGCTGTAGAAAGAACAGTAAGCAAATCTAAGAAAAATGCTTACAAAAACGATCATTGGGATTTGGTTGATAAGGTAGAAAAAGATCAGTCTTATATTTCAACTCTCAAAGAAGAAGATTTACCTGCGGAACTGAAAGGAAAAACAATAGCAGAAATTACAAATATTATTTCTCAAAAATCAGCCGATAGAGAAAAAATTCAACGAGAAATTGAAGTTTTAGCTAAAAAACGACAAGATTTTATTAATTCTGAAGTTAAAAAACGGGGTAATTCGGATCAGGATGATTTGGGAAAAGCAATAGAAAAATCTATTGAAGAAATTGCAAAGAAAAATGGTTACAGTTTCTGATAAGAAAATATTTCTTAATTATCGGGCACGGCTTTGCCGTGCCCGATAATTTACAAGATGAAATAATAAAGTAAACTATCTTCCAAATCTGAAATATTCTGTAAGTGGATGTTTTTTATCTTTAAGATAGGCAGAAGCCATTTCCATTCCGGTAACAGAAAAAGTAATTCCGTTTCCGCCAAAACCTAAAACAAAATAAGAGTTTTTAAAGTTATCGTGCGTTCCGATGTAAGGAAGTCCGTCTTTTGTTTCTCCAAAAGTTCCTGTCCAGACAAAATCGGTGTAAAAAGGATAATCGGGTTTTATTTTTTTCAGAACACGTAAGATTTCTTTTTCTTTTTTGTCAATAAGAGAATCTCTTTTTTTAGGATCAGAAAAATCTTCATCGCCACCACCAATCAATAATCTGTTATCGTCGGTAGTTCGCATATAAATATAAGGATCATCGGTATTCCAGACTAAGGTACTTTCAATATTTTTAAATTTATCCTGATCTATTTCAGACACAATGGCATACGTGCTTTTTAAATCTACAAAATGCTCTTTAATCATTGTACTGCTTTCATAACCAACACAATAAATTATTTTTTTTGCCTTAATATTGTGTCCTGTTGTCGTTAAAGCCAAATTGTAATCTCGCAGATATTTCACCGATTTCATTTCGGTTTTGTCGAATATTTTAAGTCCTTTCTTTTCATTAAATCTGAGGAGTTCATGGGCGAATTTAAAAGCATCAATACTTGCACCCTGTTTAGATAAAATTCCTCCATATGTATTCTGAAAACTGAATTTTTCTTCTACATCTTTACTATCCAGCCAAGAAACTTCAAAACCTGCTTTTTTTCTGACTTCAAATTCCTTTTCCAGCCATACCGCATCTTTCTTTTTACTTGCAAAATAAAGGGATTGTTTTCTTTTGAAGCCTGCTCTGGATTTTATTTCTTTGGTGAGTTTTTCCAATTCATCTATAGATTTAGAACAGGCTTTGTAACTTTCTACTGCTCCTTTTTCGCCGATCAATTCCATTAATTCGTATAAAGGAGTATCAATTTCATATTGAAGCATGGAGGTTGTTGCAGAAGTACTTCCGTTGCAAATTTCTCTTTTATCGATGAGAATAGTTTTGTGTCCGTCTTTTATCATTTGATGGGCGATAAGACTTCCTGTAATTCCGCCTCCTATAATCAGAACATCACATTCTTCGTCAGATTTCAAGGACGGATAAGAAGAAATCAATCCATTTTTAATCAGCCAAAAAGGTTCATTAGATTTCAGATCCATAAAAATTTATTTTTCAAAAACTTATCAATAATTAAGCCTTAACTGTCGCAATTTTTCGATATGGTTTAATTATTGATAAATTCATCACACAAACACCAATAAAAATTAAAATATATGATCACAATTATTAATGATACCCCAGAAAATGTTGCCGCATTCTGTGCAAGTGGAGAGATTACCAAAGAAGATTTCGAAAATGTTGTTATTCCGCGTGTTAAAAAGAAAGTAGAACAGTTCGATGAACTCAATTATCTTATGTATTTAGATACAGATTTAGAAAACTTTACCGCAGGAGCTTGGTTTCAGGATGTTTTACTTGGTATAAAAAATCTTTCTAAATGGAATCGTGCAGCGATTGTAACAGATAAATCCGGAGTACAAAATTTTACTGAAATATTTAGCGTTTTAATGCCTGGAGAATTCAAATCTTTTCCTAAAGAAAACCTTTATAATGCTCTGTTTTGGTGCCAAAACGGTAATGAAGTTCAGAGTTAAATTAAAGGTTTCTAATATTTCTTCATACATCATAAATCAGCCGATTCAGATATTAAATCGGCTGTTGTTTTTTTTAGATTAAAACCAATGAAATTACATCATTACGTTCTCTTCTAATGACTTCTGAGAGCTGTATTTGTAAAAGTATCTTATACTGATCATCAATCCAATTAATGTCATAAAAACGCCTACTAAAGATGCGTAGTTGTAAGATAAACCCTGATCTAAAGGGATTCCGCCTAAAAATGCTCCCATTGCATTGGCGATATTAAAAGCAGCCTGCATAAAAGCAGCCGCCATCATTTCACTATTTGGAGCAGCCTTCATCATCATGATATTAATAGGAGGTGCAACAGACATGGATAGTGTACCACAGATAAATGTAAGAACTAAAGAAATGTTTTGATATTCTGAAAATAAAAACACTCCTAATAAAGCTGTCATCATTAATGCGAGAAGAATAATGCATGTTTTTTCCGGACTTAATCGATCCGATAAATAACCGCCCACAAGATTTCCAACTACCATACCTGCACCGGCAAGAATCATTACATACGCCATATTGCTTTGAGAAATTCCTGAAACGACCGTCATTAAAGGCGTGATATAACTGAACCATGTAAAAAGACCACCAAAACCTATCGCTGTAATGGCAAGAACGAACCATGTCTGCTTTCTCTGAAGAAACTTAATTTCTTTTTTGAAATGGGTGTCCTGATTCGCATCCATTGCGGGCAACCATAATTTCAGGAATAATAAAGTGAAAAGCCCAATTACGGCAACGATAGCAAAATACCACCGCCAGTGAAATTCGTGCCCAATATAAGTAACCAAAGGAACCATTGCCAAATTGGCAATAGTAAGACCTGTAAACATTAGAGAAATATTGAAAGCTTCTTTACCTTTGGCTGCCATTCTTGTTGCAACAACGGTTCCTACCCCAAAAAATGCACCGTGTGGAAGTCCTGATAAAAATCGGATAACCATCATCGTTCCGTAATCCGGAGCAATCGCAGATAAAGCATTGAATAATGTAAAAATAATCATAAGTGCTATTAAAACCTTTTTCGGAGGATGTTTTACCGAATATCCTATTAATAGCGGTGCACCAACAACTACTCCAAAAGCATAAGCAGAAATGAGATGACCTGCTTCCGGAATCGTTATATGCAGACTTTTTGCTACATCGGGCAACAGTCCCATGATGGTAAATTCTGTCGTACCTATTCCCAAACCGCCAATTGCGAGCGGAATTATTCTTTTATCAATCTGCATCTGAAAATATTTTAAAACCTATTTTTTAGTAAAAATGATATTTTACTTTTTAAGATGCAAAATTCTAAAGAATTTATTATTCTCACTTTAACTGAAATGATAATTGTTTGCTCTGTATTAACTTTTTTAATTATTTTTGAATATAATATTAATCAAAAGAGAACAAAATGAAAATTCAGAAAGAAGAAATTTATTTTGAAGATAATCAATCTTTTAAATTGTTTTCGCCTTCTTTGAAGGATTGTTTCTTCTGGCATTATCATCCCGAAATAGAATTGGTTTATGTGGAAGCATCGAAAGGAATTCGGCATGTCGGAAAAAATATTTCTGATTTTGAAGAAAGTGATCTGTTGCTGATTGGTTCTAATGTTCCGCATCTTAATTTCGATTATAAAATTCAGACCGAATGCAAACAGCTTGTTTTACAGATGAGAGAAAATTTTTTTCATGAAGTAATAATGCCTGTTCCAGAATTTCAAGGTATTAAAGAATTGTTGGAACGTTCTTATCTCGGCTTATCATTCTTCGGAGAAACCAAAGAAATGGTTGTAAAAAAGCTTCTTCAAATTAAAAATGAAGATTCTTTTAACTCTTTTATGAGTTTAATAGAAATTTTACAAATTCTTTCGAAAAGTAACGATTGTAAAGAGTTGAACACAGAAGATACAAGAGTGAAATGGTTCTTTAATGATAAAATAAGAATGGGAACTATTTATGATTATATCCACGAAAATTATGATAAAAATCCCAATGTAAATGTAATTGCAGAAGACGTAAATCTCAGTACACCTGCTTTTTGTCGTTATTTCAAGAAACAAACGAACATGACGTTTACAGATTTTGTAAATAATTACAGAATCAATCAGGCAAAATTACTGCTTCTTCAGAATGAATCTATAACAGACGTCTGCTTTCATGTGGGTTTTGAAAGTCTTTCTTATTTCAATAAATTATTTAAAAAATATATTGGAGAAACTCCATCTGCATTCAAAAAGAAACATTTGAGTAGAGTAGAGGTTTAGTTTGATTAGGAAATTTATTTATAAAAAAATCGCTTCATAAAAGAAGCGATTTTTAAGTTTTAATGTATATGTTTTTCTGCGTGATAAGAACTTCTTACGAGTGGAGAACTTTCTACATGTCTGAAACCTAAATTTCTTGCAAAATCCCCAAACTCATCAAATTCTTCAGGAGTAATGAATTTTTTTACAGGAAGATGCTTTTTGGTTGGCTGCAGATATTGTCCAAGTGTAATTACGTCTACATTGGCATTTCTAATATCTTCAATGGTCTGAAAAACTTCATCTTTTGTTTCTCCTAAACCAAGCATAACTCCGGTTTTGGTACGTCTTTGTCCAGCTTCTTTCAAATATCTTAAAACCTCCAGACTTCTTTCATATTTAGCTTGGATTCTCACCTCGCGTGTTAATCTTTTAACCGTTTCCATGTTATGGGAAATTACTTCGGGTGCCACATCCACAAGTCTGTCGATATGTTTTGTAATTCCTTGGAAATCTGGTATAAGAGTTTCCATTGTAGTTCCTGGAGAAATTCTTCTTACAGCATTTACAGTTTCTGCCCAGAGAATAGAACCCATGTCTTTTAAATCGTCTCTGTCTACGGAAGTTAAAACAGCATGTTTTATTTTCATGAGTTTGATGGATCTTGCCACTTTTTCGGGCTCATCCCAATTTACATCAAGAGGTTTTCCCGTTTTTACACCGCAAAATCCACAGCTTCTTGTACATATATTTCCTAATATCATAAAAGTTGCTGTACCTTCACCCCAACATTCTCCCATATTAGGACAGCTTCCGCTCTGGCAAATGGTATTGAGTTTATACTTATCTACTAAAGTTCTAAGTTCTCGGTAATTTTTACCGGTAGGAAGTTTTACTCTAATCCATTTCGGTTTCTGAACGGTTGTATCCTGAACTAAATTCTCCATTTCTAAAAATTGAACTTCAAAGTTAGTGATTTTTTTATCGAAACCATCAAATACTCGTATTGATGAAACAGATTACAGTTTTGAATTTTGGCTGAATTAATTATTTAAGCCCTTTTTTCAGAGGAAAATTTTTATACATTTATATTTCAAAAAAATAAAATATGAATTTACATATCGTTGCACTTTTCAGAATTAAAGAAAATCATTTGATGGAAGCTGTTGAGCTTTTTCAGAAACTGGTATATGCAACAAGAAAAGAAAGTGGATGTCTTCAGTATGATTTAATTGAAGATTCTGTAAATAAAGGAACTTTTTTCCTTATTGAGCTTTGGGAAAGCAAAGAACATCATCATATTCATGACAGTGTTGAGCATCTCGTGGATTTCAGAAAAAATATTTCTTCAATTCTAGAAGAAAGTACACAGGTATATAAAGGATTTAAGATTTATTAAAAATAAAAGGCAGATTCAGTGGTTTGAATCTGCCTTTCTTAGAAAAAATAGAAAGTACTAATATTAAGAGTTTGTTATTTGTGTAAGAGATGATGTTACTTAACAATCAGTTTTTTGGTTTCGGTTTTTCCTGCATAAGTAATTTTAACTAAATAATTTCCTGATGTAAGATGAGATAAACTGATATCCTGCTTATAAAAGCCTGTATTGTTGGTAAGTTCGGCACTGTAAACTTTTCTGCCATTCATATCGAATACTTCAATATTTCCTTTGCTGTCAGATTTTTCTTTTACATCAAAGAGAACAGTTACTTTTTTGTCAGCGGTTGTAGGATTTGGATAAATTCCAAAGTTTGCTGCTTTACCAATTTCTTTTACACCTAATGTAGAAGTAATATTTTTATATTTAAAATACATATTTCCCGTAGCAGTACCTTCGTTTGTTATAAAATACATTCTGTAATAGTCTGACCCCTGTTTTACATAATATACAACATCAGAGTAAGGTGCTCCAGTAGCAGGTTTCCAAGAATGACCAACACTGGTAATAATATTTGAAAAAGATGTCGATGCAGGTAATGTTGCTGTTGAAGTAGCTTGTGTTTCTGGCTGTACTTTCGCTATTGAGATACTTGGATTCTGAATAACTCCCGCCATTTTATACATCATTGCTCCACCCGGATAAGTATAATTTGTGTAGTATCTGGTGAACATAAAATCCCAATTGGTTTTCTGTGGCTCAAGATTATTCACTTTATCACCTGTTGTAAAGGAAAAGTAATTGAAGAAAGCATCATCTGTACCATTGGCTAGTGTTTTGGTTTGGGTTGCATTCCAAGAAGTACCGTTCCATTGGGCATACTTAAATGTATATCCCCCAGAAAATTCGTTGATGAAGAATTTATAATAATTTTCATTACCATAATCGAGTACAAAAACCACCTGTCCCAATACTTTATGAGTTGCCACGTCGTAGGTTCCCCAGCCAAAATTCATAGGTCCTGCAGGAATTAGTGTTGCAGAATCGAAAACCCCGTCCTGAATCCTTGTTGTTTGATCTGGGTTATAAATAGGACTTCCCCAAGAAGATTTTTGCGAAGGTAATACCGTATCGAAAGACGAAGGAGTAGCAGAAGTCTGATAAACGGTTACATTTTTGGCATCGTTAATTTTTATTCCCTTATCCATTGCATTATTTCTGTAAAATGCAATATCCCAAGTATCTGCTGCCTGAGAAATGCTTGTATTAGAAGATAAATCGAAAAAGACTCTGTTTTGATAACCGTTGCCCATAGACATATTTACTGTGGTGTAACCATTTGCATCTGTCTGTGCAAAGTTTACCTGCTGAATGCCTAAAATAAGTCCTGCTGCTAAAAGTAGCTTTGTTTTCATAATTTATTATTTAAATTTATTTAGAATTATTCCACAAAAGTAATAATTAATTTTTATTCATTCTAAATAAAATTATATATTTGCTGAAAATTATTTAGGTAATGAATAGGAAGGTATTGTCTGTTGGTTTATTGTCTGCTGTTTTTTGGATAAAAGCTCAGAATAAAGACTCTTTACAGTTCTCAAAAATAGATGAGGTGGTTATCACCGGTCAGTATAAGCAGCAGTCTATTAATAAATCAATTTATAAAGTTGAAGTGATTGATGCGCAACAGATTAAAAATATGGCTGCAACAACCGCATCTGAAGTTTTAAGCCAAAATCTTAATATCCTTATTGAACCTAATAGTGGGAGTGGAGATTCTAATGCTAAAATCATGGGACTTGGAGGAGCTTACACTAAAGTTTTAATCGACAATATTCCTGTAGTAAGCGATCAGGGTATGGGAAATCAGGTTGACTTAAGTAAAATTAACGTAAACAACATCGAAAGAATTGAAATCGTAAAAGGGGCGATGGGTGTAGAGTACGGTAATAATGCTGTTGCGGGAGTTATTAATATAATTACTAAGAAAAATTATTCTAAGAAAGTTTCTGCTTTGGTTTCATTGCAGGAGGAAACCGTTGGTAAAGATTATGATTGGTATAAGAAAGGAAACGGTCGCCATATTCAGAACCTTAATCTGGGTTTCAGGATCTCAGAAAATTGGTCTCTTACAGCAGATGTCAACCGTAACGATTTTCAGGGATATAAGGGCGAACTAGAAGGTTACAAATATTTTAGCGATAACAATGATAAAAAAAGAGGTTATAATTGGTTGCCAAAAGACCAGATTACAGCTAATGCAGCCGTAAGATATTCTAAAAATAATACTTCATTCTTTTTAAAATCGAATTTTCTCAACGAAAATATTAACTTTTATAACCGCGTAATTGAAGATTTACCTTTAGGAAATGGTAACCGTACCTATATTGCAAACGATAGGAATTATTTTACTACAAGATGGATTCATCAGTTTAATATTCAGACAAAAATAGGTTCTAGAATTAATTATTTGGGAGATTTTTCATATCAGAGTCAGGAACGAAAATCTCAGGACTTTGTTTACGATATTCCCAACAGAAAAACGTTGTCTGAAGAAGATAAAAAATTATTCTATGAATCTAAGGTATTCTATTCAAGAGGAATGTTCAGTAATTTTCTGGATAACGAAAAAATAGATTTTCAGTTGGGTTACGAATTAGATCGTACCAGTGGTTTTGCCGGATCTGAAACATTTGCATTTAACAATAACGGAATTAATATCAACAGATCTATTTTTAATTATGCCAATTTTCTTTCTGCTGAATGGAAAGTAAACAACCAAATTTCCTTTCGTCCCGGTGTGAGATTAGCACTGAGCGATAAATTCGATTCTCAATATAATTATTCATTTACGGCAAGATTTAATCCATCGGAAAAATCGGATTTTAGGGCTGTTTTTGGATCTTCAAACAGATTTCCTGTCTACGATGAACTCTACACTTTTGTAGTAGATAACAACCACGACATCAGAGGAAATGAAAATCTTAAGCCTGAAACGGGCTATTCTTTAGGTTTGTTTTATGATTTCAGCAATTCTAAAACCCATGCATGGAGAACCAATATCAGTATTTCGGCAATGTATCTGGATGTGAAAGGCAGAATTGAAAGTGTTATTATAAGCAACAGTCCGCTAAAATACACATTTCTGAATGTCAATAATTATAATTCTTTGCTTTTTGGAGGAGGTTTCAGTGTGAGAAAAGATCAGCTTTCATTCAATGGTGAGGTTTCAGTGATGGGTATTTCGCAAAGTCTTACAACGGGCAATATGAATTCACCAGAAAATTACAACTTTTATACAGAAGCCAATTTCTCTGCAAATTATACCCTTCCAAAAGTGAAAACGCTTTTCGCGCTCTACTATAAATATACAGGTGTGCAAAAACAGTTTACGCAGAAAGCATTAGAAAATCCTGGTCAAACGCCAGAGTATGTTTTGGGAGAAATAGGGGCATTTAATATGATGAATTTTACGGTGAGTCAGCCATTTTTTAATAATCATTTAGAGGTAAGTCTTGGCGTTAAAAACATTTTTGATGTTTCTGATGTAAGAAATACGGTGATTTCCGGTGGTGCACACAATTCCGGAACAGGATCACAAAATTTGTTCTATGGAAGAAGCTATTTCGCGAGACTCAATTATCAGTTTTAAATTTTGAAGCATAGAAATCTGTAAGATTATACATCAACAAGAAAAATAAAATTTAGATATGAAAAAAATACTGTTTGCGTTCATTTTGGGAACGTCCTTTATTTCTCATTCCTGCATAAACGATAATGAAGATCCTGTGCCTGTTGCACCGGTTCAGGGTTCTGTTGTAAGTCCGCATGTTGGAGGAGCAACGCAGCCTAACCAAATATGGTTCGATTTAAGCAAAGGAAAAGAAATTCTTACCAAACGTACCGATTGGGATCTTGCTTTATATACCGGAAACGATTTTAAAGTAATCCTCAACTCATCCATAATGATGGCGGCAGCTAAAATTGAAGGTGCCAATAATATTGATCTTGTTACTCAGTCGGATGTTTCGGCTTTAATGCAACTGGTTCAGGTAGGAAGTTTCAATCCGGATAACGAACATTATATAGATGATGTAAAAGGAAATTTCCCAACGGGCTATACAGCAATAGAAGGTATAAAAGAAAACGAAGGACAAAATGCTGTTTATCTTGTAAATATGGGTAAAGAAATTTACACTGGAAGCGTTGCAGTTGGTTCTGTAGCTACTGGTGGAGATTCCCGGGGTTGGATGAAAGTTCAGATTGTAAGAAATTCTTCGGGGTACAAAATAAAATATGCCAAACTGAATGATACAACTCATAAAGAATTGCTGGTAGAAAAAAATCCTTCATACAATTACAATTTTGTAAGTCTTACAAAGGATAAAGAAGTATTTATTCAGCCTGAGAAAAAACAGTGGGATTTGTGTTTCACAGTATTTACCAATATAATTTTCAATGCAGGAAGTTATGTTTATGCAGATTTTGTTTTAAATAATAATGTTGGTGGAGTGGGAGCTTATGAAGTTAAAGTAGCAGCACAGACATCGGGAACAGAAGCGTATAATAATTTTAAGGCAGAAAATATAGATCCTTCAAAACTGGTTTATAACGACCAGAGAGTTATTGGCGGAAACTGGAGAAACCCTGTAGGAGCCAATGGTCTGGAAGTGTATGGAGATCGTTTTTATGTTATAAAAGATGCAGACGGATTTTATTTTAAATTAAAATTTACACGAATAACCAATACTTTGGGAGAACGCGGTTATCCTCAATTCGAATATCAACCTTTATAAAAATATAGTAAAAATGAAAAAAATAATTCTTGCAGCATCTTTATTGGCTGTAGTTTATTCTTGTAAAAAAGAAAATCAGAATCAGGCAGAAAATAAAACAGAAATTGCTTCGGAAACTCCGAAATCTAATCAGAAAATTGTTTCTCTAAGTGGCGGAATTACAGAAATTGTTAGTGCTCTGGGACACGAAAATGAAATTGTAGGAAACGATGTTACCAGTACCTATCCCGAATCGCTGAAATCTACTTCCAAAGATTTAGGACACGTAAGATCTATGACGATTGAGCCAATTATGGCAGTAAACCCAACTTTAATTTTGGCTTCAGATAAAGACATTAATCCTGAACTTTTAGGTAAAATGAAATCTTCCGGAATTAAAACAGAACTTTTTAAGCAGGAATATACGGTAGACGGAACCAAAAAGCTGATTGAAGAAGTAGCAAAAGCATTAGGAAATACAGATTATCAAAAACTTAATGATAAAATAGATGCAGATTTAAAACAGATTCAGCCCATTGCAAAAAAGCCTAAAGTGCTCTTTATTTATGCAAGAGGAAATATGATGATGGTTTCTGGTAAAAATACTCCTATGGCCTCATTAATAGAAATTGCAGGCGGAGAAAATGCAGTAAAAGATTTTGAAGATTTTAAACCTCTTACACCTGAAGCTGTTGTAAAAGCCAATCCGGATGTATTATTCTTCTTTTCTTCTGGTTTGCAAGGTGCAGGCGGAAATGAAGGAGTGCTGAAAATGCCGGGAGTTTTGCAGACAAATGCAGGTAAGAATAAGAAAATTATTGCAATGGACGGTGGTTTGGTTTCGTCATTCGGACCAAGATTAGGTGAAGCAGCGGTAGCATTAAATAAACTTTTAGTTGAAAGCACAAAGTAAATTATATTTTTATCTCTTTTTGAGTTTTCTATTGCTGGTTCTACTTGCAATAGGCTCTCTTAATATTGGTGTTTACGATTTCGGAGGAAATTCACCATTCATCATCCTGCAAAAAATATTGGCGGGTAGTACAGATGTCTCTTTAAGCGACCGATATGTAATTTGGGAAGTGAGAAGTGCCAGAATTGTGATGGCTGTTTTGGTGGGGAGCCTTCTTGCAGTATCTGGAACAAGTCTTCAGGGAATGTTCAAAAATCCTTTGGCAACCGGAGATTTAATAGGGTTAACCTCCGGAGCAACATTACTTGCAGCAATAGCAATTGTTTTAGGCAGTTATTTTAAAGAATATTTGCCGGAAGCAGTTCAGTTTTCTCTAGTAGGAATTTCTGCATTTGTGGGAGCATTATTAGCAATGCTTCTGGTATACAGGATTTCTACTAGCGAAGGAAAAACCAATGTTGTAATGATGTTACTAAGTGGGGTTGCCATTACCGCAATAGGATTCTCTATTACTGGATTCTTAATTTATATCGCCAAAGATGAGCAGCTGAGAGATCTTACTTTTTGGAATATGGGAAGTCTTGCGGCAGCAACATGGACGAAAAATCTCATCCTTACTGTTGTTCTTATAGTTTCCTATCTCATTTTATTACCGAAAGGAAAGGCTTTGAATGCAATGATGTTGGGCGAAAAAGATGCAGAACATTTGGGTATTAATGTAGAAAGACTGAAAAAGCAAATAGTTCTTACCACAGCACTCATGATAGGAACTTGTGTAGCATTTTCAGGAACTATTGGCTTTGTAGGTTTAATTGCCCCTTATATTCTTAGGCTTTTGTTTAAATCTAATTATGTTTTCATACTTCCGTTATCGGCAGTTTTGGGAAGTATATTGCTTTTGTCGGCAGATACAGTAAGCAGAAGTATAGTTGCCCCTTCAGAATTGCCAATAGGAATTTTAACGGCATTAATGGGAGGTCCTGTTTTCATCGCTATTTTAATTAAATTCAGAAAAACACTGTAATGATTAAGGCAGATCATATTAATTATAAGCATAAAGATTTTCATATTCTCAATGCGGTAAACGTCTCGGTAGAATATGGAGAATTTTTAGCCATAGTAGGTCCAAACGGAGCAGGGAAGTCTAGTCTTCTCAGCATTCTTGCCAATGAAATGAAAGCAGAAAAAGACAAAATTATATTCAAAAATAAGCCGATTGCCGATTGGGATTTGAGAGAAATTTCGAAACATAAGTCTAAATTCTCCCAGCATAACTCTGCCGAAATTCCTTTACAGGTAAAAGATGTGGTAATGATGGGACGCTATCCTTATTTTGATGCTCAACCGCACAAAAATGATGTAGAAGCAGTAAATGAACTGATGCTGGAAACGGAAATTATTCATCTAAAAGAGAGAGATTATAATTCTTTGTCGGGAGGCGAAAAGCAACGGGTACATATTTCGAGAGTCATGGCACAGATGAAAAATGAAATCGCTCACAAATTGGTTTTTTTGGATGAACCTCTTAATAATTTAGACATTAAGCATCAGTACAGAGCATTAGAGATCATTAAAAAATTTACTCAAAAAGCGAATTCTGCCATAGTGGTGCTTCATGATCTGAATCTTGCAGCCCAGTTTGCAGATAAAATTTTGCTGATGAAAGGAGGGAAAGTTGCAAAATACGGAACACCAAAGGAAGTTTTTACCGAAGAAAATATTTCGGCAGCATATCATTTTCCTTGTACAATTTGCAAACATCCCGTAAATGATAACCCAATGATTGTTTTTGGATAAATGGAACAGAACGAACTGAAAATATTGGCACAGAATCTTGCAAATCCGCAAGGTGAGAAAGGTATTGAGATTGGAGAAATGATGAATGAAACCAATCTCGGGATGACGTTAGAAAGCATAAAAGCTTTGTCGATTGAAGATGGCAACCATATTCTGGAAATCGGACATGGCAATGGCAGACACGTAGAAAACCTTTTGGCGAGAGCAGAAAATCTAAGGTATATAGGTATTGATATTTCTGAAACAATGCATGTTGAAGCAGAAAAAAACAATACAAACTTTCAAGATAAGGCTGAATTTGTTTTATATGAAGGAGAAATACTTCCGTTTGAGGATAAAACTTTCGACAAAATTTTTACCGTAAACACTGTTTACTTCTGGGAAAACCCAGTGAATTTTTTAAACGGAATTTACAGAATCCTTAAAGATAACGGAACATTTGTTCTCACATTTGGGCAAAGAAATTTCATGGAGAAATTACCTTTTACGTCCTATAATTTTAAGCTTTACAATAATGATGAAATGGAACAGTTGATTTCTGAAAGCCATTTCAAACGAATGAAAATCTCCGAAAAAGAAGAAGAAATAAAAAGCAAAACCGGAGAAGAATTTATCAAAAGAAAATACACAGTTTTAACCATAAATAAATAAGTAAAAATGAGCACATTAGTAAACGAACTGAAAGAAAAATGGGAAGCTCTAAAAGCAGAAAACCCACATGTAAGAATAAGAAATGCAGCAGATCAGCTTGGGGTAAGCGAAGCAGAATTACTGTTAACCAATGTAGGTGAGGGAGTTACGGTATTGAAGCCGGAATTTGCCAATATCTTAACAGAAGTAGAAAAATTAGGAAAAGTAATGGCACTCACGAGAAATGATGAATGTGTGCACGAAAGAAAAGGAATTTACCAGAATGGTGATTTCAGCAGCCCTCATGCTCAGCTTTTTGTGGGTGAGGATATTGATCTTAGAATTTTCCTTAATCACTGGAAATTTGCAGTTGCAGTTGTAGAAGGAGATAAAAAGAGCATTCAGTTTTTCGGGAAAGATGGTTTGGCGTTGCATAAAATTTACCTTACAAAAGATAGCAATGAAGAAGCTTTTCAGGCTTTGGTAGAACAGTTTTCAGCAGAAGATCAAAATATTAAGCCAGAATTTGAATCTGTTGCATCAAAAGCTCCTGAAAAAGCCGATTCTGAAATTGATAAAGAAGGATTCCAAAATGCTTGGACAAACCTTAAAGATACCCATGATTTCTTTATGATGACCAGAAAATTCGGAGTAAACAGAACACAGGCTTTAAGACTGGCTCCTGAAGGTTTTGCCATAAAAATAGAGCCTTCTAAAGTGGTTAATCTGCTTGAAGATGCTTCAGAAAAACAGTTTCCTATCATGGTTTTTGTAGGAAACAGAGGAATTATACAGATTCATACAGGGAATGTGAAAAAAACTCTATGGCATCAGCAATGGTTTAACGTGATGGATCCGGATTTTAATCTTCATCTGGACGTTACCAAAATTGCAGAAGCGTGGATTGTGAAAAAACCTACTGAAGATGGAGAAGTTACTGCAGTTGAGGTCTTTAATAAAGATGGAGAATTTATCGTTCAGCTTTTCGGAAAAAGAAAACCTGGCGTTCCCGAACTTCAGGAGTGGAAAGATTTGGTGGCAGGTTTATAAAATTTAGATTAAATATTGTAAAAAACCGTTTTGAAGAGTATTTCAAGACGGTTTTTTAGTTTTAATCATCTATTTAACAATATTCAAATCTTTCATTTCTCCGTTAGGCGTAATCAGAATATAATTTTTATTGTCTTTAGATTCTTGTTTTTTCTCTTTAGTTATCAAGATTTTCACTTCGTACATAATCTGAATTACTGGTTCTAAAATGGTAGGATTAATCACAAAATCAAATTCCTTATCCATTATTGGCTGATAAAACATTGTAGTAGATTTATTTACCTGATTCACATTAGCCGATTTGGTAAATGAAAAAGACGAACTGTTGTAAGCCTCATAAGATTTGTACATTTCTACAGGAAGAACAATCTTATAGCCATCGCTCAAGCTTTTAGCAGAATTTGTAAAAGTTTCGCCAATCATCAATTCATAATTTTTAATTTTTTCCTGCAAAGAAAGTTTTGCTTTATTCATTAATTCTTTTTTTACTGCTTCAAGGTTATTTGCAAAGTAATCTACTCTTACCAAATCATAAATTTCATTTTTAGAAAGTATCATAATTAATTCGTTAAGCTTTGTAGGATCCGAAAATTTTATATGGAGATTCTTCTTTAATTCAAATCCTTTAGGAACTTCATTGTACGTTTTTTTACTAAATATTTTATTTTCTACCTCATAATTGTATACAGGAACAAATGATATCATGTCTGTAAAAGTGTCTATCCCTTTTAAAAGTTTAATCTGAGCAATTGAAGAATTAATCCGCTTATCAATCAAATGGTTAACCTCTTCTGCGGTTTCTGCAACCTGTGTTAAACTGAAAATAGCAACGTATTGATCTGCTTTTACGTTTGCCAAACCTTTAATATTAACAAAAATATCATTTGACGACGGAGAACCTATATTGATGTTATAATCAGGATATCTAAACTGGTATTGGCTGTTCTGTTGGTTTTGATAATTAATATTTCCTGAAACTTGCCCAAAAACAAATGACGACAATGAAACTAAAGATGATAGAATAAGCTTTTTCATAACGATTAATTTTTAAATTATGAAGCAAACTTAGTGGCTTACCAAAAGTATATTACCTTAAACTTGGTGAAGCAAACTTTTCACTTGGTGAATCATTTTCTGCACATCAATTATATGTATATCTTTGTTTTATGAATTTGTTCAGGACTTTTTTGCTGTTTTCTTTTTTGCTTTCTGCGGGTTGTCTCTATTCGCAGAGTGCGAACACAAAAGAAATTGTGGCAGAATCTTCAAAGCTCAAAAAAGCAGTGGATTCTAAAGACGAATCTGCAGAAGCCGATTCTTACTATAATATTGCAGAAACTTATCTGAAAAACGGAAATTTTGCCAAAAGTGAAGAGTATTTTTTAAAGTCGAAAAACCTTTACGAAAAGATCAATGACAAAAAGAATTTAGAAAAAGCCACGAGAAAGCTCGCCCAATCCCAGGAAAGCCAGAATAAGCTTAAAGATGCCGTGTCCAATTACGAAACTGCATCAAAAATAGGATATTCCAAAGCAGCGAAAACGATGAATTCTAATGATGCATCCAGAGTTTCTGCTCCTTCAACCGTGCAAAAAGCTTTGGCGATAAAGAACAATCTTGTCATCAGCGAAAAAGAGAATAATAAAGAAGATCTTGCTGCAGGATACAGCCAGATGGCAGACATAAATATTGAACAGAATAATGTTCCTAAGGCAGAAGAAAACCTTAATACAGCCTATAAAATCTCTAAAGAGGAAGCCCCTTTGCAGGCAATAGCGATTAATCAGAAATTAGCAGACCTTTACGTTGAAAATAAAAATTTTGACAAAGCAATTGAAGTCAAAAAAAAGGTTTTGAAAGAAGACTTCGTAAAAGAAAATTCAAAAAAGCAGGTAGAGCAAATTCAGGAGCTTGCAGACATTTACATCAAGAAAGATGACCCTAAAGAAGCTATTAATTTATTGAAAAAATCTTACGGAATTGCCCTTGAAAAAGGTCACACTCTGGAAGCTCAGAAAAGTGTAAAAAAGCTCGACAGCTTGTATCAGGTTTCTAAAAATATTGATGAATCCATAGGTTTATACCGAGATTTTCTGGGAAAATTACCCGCCCTGGTTTCTAAAGACAAAAGTCTGGTAGATGAAAAAATTCTGGAAGATACCGAACAGAAAATTGAACAGCTTGAGCAGGAAAAAAAATTAAAAGACGAGCTTATCCGCAAAAAAAATCTATTCAATTATAGCTTGATTGGAGCTTTAATTATTTTAATAGGCTTAATTTTTTTCATTTTCAGGACCTTGAAAAAAGTTCAGGTTAAAAACAAAAAAATTGCTTTACAATCGCTTCGCCGTGAGATGAATCCGCATTTTATATTTAACAGCTTAAACTCCGTAAACCATTTTATAGCAACGAATAATGAATTGGAAGCCAACCAATATTTAACCAAATTTTCAAAACTGATGCGTGGCGTGATGGAAAATTCTGCGGATGATTTTATTCCTTTTCAGCAGGAATTAGATTTGCTGGAAAATTACTTAGCTTTAGAAAAAACCCGCTTCGCCGACAAATTTGATTACGAAATTGAAGTTGATGAAAATTTAAACACTCAAAACCTGAAAGTTCCCGGAATGCTGGTGCAGCCTTTTATGGAAAATGCGGTTTGGCACGGCTTAAGATACCGAACAACTAAAGGTTTTTTAAAATTAAAATTCGAAAAATCTTCAGAAAGCCTGAAAATTACCATTGAAGACAACGGAATCGGCATTGAAGAAAGCAAAAAGCAAAAAACAGAACATCAGAAAACCCGAAAAGGCCGCGGAATGAAAAATACTTTGGAGAGAATTGCGCTGTTGAATGATTTGTACAAACAAAATATAGAATGCAAAATCACGGATAAGATAGATTCACAAGGTGTTTTTGTTGAAATAACTTATAAATTATCAAACTAGATTTTAATTTAAAAAGGTTAAACTTTAAACCAAACTTACAGAATGAAAATAAAAGCCGTAATCGTAGATGACGAACTTATTGCAAGAGAAGTTCTCCGGAGTTATGTCACAAAATACTGTCCGCAGATTGAAATTTTGGGTGAAGCGGAAAATATTAAAGAAGCTGTTCCCATGATTGCCCAAAAACAGCCGCAACTGGTTTTTCTTGATGTTGAAATGCCTTACGGAAATGCTTTTGATGTATTGGAAGCTACCAAAGATTTCTCCTATGAAACTATTTTCATTACCGCATTTTCACAGTATTCTCTTCAGGCTTTAAATAAATCTGCGAGCTATTATATTTTAAAACCGATAGACATTCAGGAGCTGATTTTGGCGGTAAATAAAGCAGCAGACAGCATTCAGAATAAAGAAGAGCTCAACCGAAATAAAATTCTCCTCGAAAATCTAAAATTAAAGCCCGAAAAGCAACAGCTGATTCTGCCTACTCTCCAAGGTTTTGATGTCGTGAAAACGGAAGATATTATGAGACTTCAGGCAGATGGAAATTTCACGCAGGTCTATCTTACGGACGGTTCCAGGAAAATGGTGTGCCGTTTTCTGAAGCATTTTGATGATTTGCTGGAAAAGCCTTTCGTAAGGGTTCACCGTTCTCATATCATCAATACCAATTTTGTGAAATCGTATCACAAAAGCGGAACCGCAACACTTTCCGATCAAACAGAGATTGAAATTTCAGGAAGTTTTAAAGATCAGTTTCTGAGAGTTTTTGCGTAAAAATTCTAAATTTTTAAATCGAAATCAGTTCTAAAAGGCTATTTTGGGCATTGTTTTTGAATTTTCATATATCATAAACAAAATATTATGAAAAGCTTTAAAAAAATTGCCATTCCGATTTCTTTAGGTGTTTTAGGATTTGTGATTCTGAATTCTTGTTCAGTAGGAATTCCCAAGGGAGCTGTAGCTGTTAAAAATTTTAATTCCGATCAATATCTCGGCAAATGGTACGAAATTGCTAGATTCGATTATAAATTCGAGAAAAATCTGGATAATGTTACCGCTTCTTATTCTCTAAATCCGGATGGAACCATTAAAGTTCAGAATCGAGGCTACGATTATGTGAAAAAACAATGGAAAGAATCTATAGGAGAAGCAAAATTTGTTAATGATAAATCCGAAGCAAGACTTAAAGTTTCGTTTTTTAAACCTATTTGGTCTGGATACAATGTTATTGATATTGACGAAAATTATCAATATGCTTTAGTGGTAGGAAATAATACAAAATACATTTGGATTTTATCCCGAACCACCGAAATTCCCGAAAGTTTCAAACAGAGATTTATTGCCAAAGCCCAAAAGTTAGGATATAATACAGATGATTTAATTTGGGTGAAGCACGATAAAGCCTGATAAAATGATATTTATATTCTTGTTATCTCTTTTCCCTCCCAATTTCAGAGACTACAATGGTATCCGCAAGCATATCGTGTAGACACTGATTTTTACTGTTGAAGAAAAACATCAGATATCCAATAAGAAAAGTAAGAGCATTAAGTATATTGGCAAAAAATCTACCGGTAGACTGTCCGAAAGTTACTTTTTTTCCGTCTGCACTTTCCAGTTTAATATTGAAAACTTTTTGTCCCAAAGTCTGTTGGTCTGTACTGCAATGCATGAGAGAAAAATACAGCCAAGCCGGTAAAATAGGAATAATTGCAGCAGGAATAATAATGATGAAAATATCAATAATTCTCGCTAACAGCCTTTCTATAAAGCTTGCATAACGATAATGCACAATATAATTGGGATAGTAGATTTTTACAGTACGGTTAGAAAGAAATTCAATATTACCGACATTGGAATTGCTGTACATTGCTCTTTTATCAACTTCTGGCAAATTTTCTTTTCTTGGAGCGGGTAAAAAATCATCAAAAAGACTTTTCAGAGCTTCAACTTTATGGGCTTCAATCCAGGTAGAAGTATTTTCCTGCCAAATAAGATCATACCTCTGTATTTTAAATTGCTTTAATTCTTTAATTGTAAAAGGTCCTTTTCTGTCTCCGGCATAATAAACAATAAATTTTTCTTCCATAACCTGCAAATATTACATAGATTTTATCTCCTTATTGTGAAGTGCCAAATATAAACAACTTGCTTTGTTTTTTTAATAGTTTCAATAAAATTTATCCTAAAAACACGTAAATAATCTCAAAATATTTTTCATTTCTTGCTCTGAACATCTATTGCAGTCTGTTTCACGGGTAAATTTTTCTTTATATCTTTAAAAACTTGATTTTTCAATTGTAATTTCAACCTTAAATTAAAGAAGATTACCCAATATCATGACTTTTAAAGAGCAAATACAACAAGGGATTCCCTCCGAGTTACCGCAGCCGAAACCATACGATAACAACATCAACCACGCTCCTAAACGTAAAGAGATTTTAACGGAAGAAGAGAAAAAACTTGCGCTTAAAAATGCTTTACGGTATTTCGAACCGAAATTCCACGCAGAATTATTGCCGGAATTTAAAGAAGAATTAGAGAAATACGGAAGAATTTATATGTACCGATTCCGTCCGGATTACGAGATGAAAGCCAGAGATATTGCAGAGTATCCCGGAAAATCTGAACAGGCGAAAGCCATTATGCTGATGATTCAGAATAATCTGGATTATGCTGTGGCACAACATCCGCACGAGCTGATTACCTATGGCGGAAACGGAGCGGTTTTCAGCAACTGGGCGCAATATCTTCTGACGATGAAGTATCTCTCTGAAATGACGGACGAACAGACTTTGACAATGTATTCCGGTCATCCGATGGGCTTGTTTCCTTCTCATAAAGATGCACCAAGAGTGGTTGTAACCAACGGAATGATGATTCCGAATTATTCCAAACCGGATGATTGGGAAAAATTCAATGCCTTGGGGGTGACTCAGTATGGGCAAATGACGGCGGGAAGCTATATGTACATCGGTCCGCAAGGTATTGTTCACGGAACGACGATTACGGTTCTCAACGCTTTCAGAAAAATCAATAAAGAACCAAAAGGCGGATTATTTGTAACTTCTGGTCTGGGCGGAATGTCCGGAGCTCAGCCAAAAGCCGGTAATATTGCAGGTTGTGTAACGGTGATTGCAGAAGTGAATCCAAAAATCACCAAAATCCGTCACGACCAGAAATGGGTGAACGAAATCCACGAAAATCCGGATGAATTGGTAGAGAGAGTAAGAAAAGCTCAGCAAAATAAGGAAACAGTTTCTTTGGCCTATCTCGGAAATATTGTTGAAGTCTGGGAAAAATTTGATGAAGAAAACTTGAGAATTGACATCGGTTCAGACCAAACCTCGCTTCACAATCCCTGGGCGGGCGGTTATTATCCGGTTGGGCAAAGTTTTGAAGAATCGAATACAATGATGGCAGAAAATCCTGAGTTATTCAAAGAAAAAGTTCAGGAAACGTTGAGAAGACATGCTGCAGCCATCAACAAACACACAGCAAAAGGAACCTATTTCTTCGATTATGGAAATGCGTTCTTACTGGAAGCCTCGCGAGCCGGAGCTGATGTAATGAACCCCAATCCGAGCTTGGGAAGAGAATTCAAATATCCATCTTATGTTCAGGATATTATGGGACCGATGTGTTTTGATTATGGTTTCGGTCCTTTCCGTTGGGTGTGCACAAGCGGAAAACCGGAAGATTTGCAAAAAACCGATGACATCGCCTGCCAAGTTTTAGAGGAAATGATTAAAACTTCGCCAAAGGAAATCCAACAGCAGATGAAAGACAACATCCAATGGATTAAAGGGGCGCAGGAAAACAAATTAGTAGTTGGCTCGCAGGCAAGAATTCTCTATGCCGATGCAGAAGGCCGAATGAAAATTGCAGAAGCCTTCAACAAAGCCATCAAAAATGGAAAAATCGGTGCCGTAGTTTTGGGTAGAGACCATCACGATGTTTCGGGGACAGATTCGCCGTACCGTGAGACTTCCAATATCTATGACGGCTCCAGATTTACGGCAGATATGGCAATTCAGAATGTGATTGGCGACAGTTTCCGTGGCGCAACTTGGGTGAGCATTCACAATGGCGGCGGCGTTGGCTGGGGAGAGGTCATCAATGGCGGCTTCGGGATGCTTTTGGATGGTAGCGATGATGCCGACAGACGTTTAAAATCAATGCTCTTCTGGGATGTGAACAACGGAATTTCCCGACGAAGCTGGGCAAGAAACGAAGGCGCTGTTTTCGCCATCCAACGTGCAATGGATGCCGAACCCAATCTGAAAGTGACGTTACCGAATTTTGTGGATGAAAGTTTGTTTTAAATATTGCGAACATAAAAGTTACACTTATTTATTGGACAAATAAGGATTAAATGTTATACTTATTTAATATTAAAAAAAACTGCAGTAATGCAGTTTTTTAGTTATTATAGTATGATGTTAATATTTTGAAAATTAATCTTGGGTATTTTAATATACGAAAGATTTATTACACAAAGTATTGATTTCAACAATTCAGTATTATAAAATTTTTTTCAAAGTAATTAAAATACTATTTTTGAGGCATAAAATAATTCATACTATAATGAAAAAAACAATATTTTTCTCTTTGTTATTAGCCTTTTCATCAACGTTATCCAAAGCTCAAATGGATGATAAATTCTATCAGCCAGACAAAAAAATGCAAAAGTTAGAGTTTAAAAAAGTTGAAAATCTTAGTCTGCCAGTGGAAAATGATACCATTACCGCAATTGTTTTGAAGCCGGAATCTAATTCAGTTAAAAAGACCATATTATTTTTTCATGGAGCCAACGGAAATGTGTCTACCTATCAATACATGACAAAACCACTGGTTGAAGACGGTTTTCAGGTAGTAATGGTGGATGTAAGAGGATACGGAAAATCTACCGGTAAACCTACCCATAAAAATGTTGCAGAAGATGCACAGAAAATGTTTGATTATCTTTTGTCTAAAAAAGAGATAAGCGACAGCAAAATTTATATTTATGGGGCATCTTTAGGATCGCAGGTGGCAACACATTTGGCTAAAGATAATCAGTCTAAAATATCAGGATTAATATTAGACGGAGGGATGTCGTCTTTTACAGATATTGCGATTAAATATAAGCCAGAATATAAAGAATTTATACAGAAAGTTATTATTTCTCCGTATTCTGCGAAAGAAGATATTAAATCTTTACAGGGGCTTCCAAAGCTTTTTATTTACAGCAAGAATGACTCTTCTGTTCCGTTTGAACATGGACAGCTTATTTATAACAATGCTCCGGAACCTAAGCAGTTTTTGGAATTTTCGGGAGAACATCTGCAGGGAATGAAAACCAAAGATAAAAATGAGATTTTGAAAGCAATTGAAAATTTATAATTAAAAAATTGGCGTAATTGTTGATTTCAAGGTTTACTTTATTGCTAAAATTATTTTTTTGCATTAAATTTATAGTCAGTTTCAAGTAAGGATATTATGAATGATTCGTAAGAATTTTCTTATCATCTGAAATTGAAAAAACTCAAATAATTTTAGAAAAATTTTAAATTTAAAAATATGAAAAAGATAATTGTTTCTTTCGCTTTGTTTTGTACTTCAATGGCATTTTCTCAGATGGTGGGGAATGATAAAGATAAGCATGGCTGTATTGGTTCTGCAGGTTATACCTATTCTCAGGTAAAAAATGATTGTGTAAAACTTTTTGATCAAAAAATCAAACTTACTGAGGTTAATCCAAAGAGTACATCTACTTCTTTTACTCCTGTTATTTTCAGTTCCAATAAAAAGAAAGCAGAGGTTTTTCTTCCAAATCAGGAATCTGGAAGTATTATTTTATACAGAATAGGAAAGGGCAAAATCTGGAAGAAAGGTAATTATATTTTGGTTCCGTATAAAAAATATGGATATCAGCTGAAAAAAGATAATGTAGTTATTTACAGATAAAAATTAAAAGAATATTTAGGCAGGAAATCACCAGATTTCCTGTTTTTTATTTGTGACAAAGCGATTGAAGATTCAGCCTAAAAAAAAATTAAATTAATAAAGTAAAAGCAAAACAATAATCGTCATAGCAATATGGAGATTGTCGAAAAAATATCAATGCCACAGAACGAAAAGGAAAACATTATTTCTCAGACCGTACTTAGTTACGGTGGGAAACTGATGTCTTATATTCGTCCAAAAGTAAAAAATACGGAAGATGCAGAAGATATTCTTCAGGAAGTATGGTATCAGTTCAGCAGTCTTACCAATCTTTCTGAAATAGTAAATATTGGTGGTTGGCTGTATAGAGTTACAGCTAATAAAATAACCGATAAATACAGAAAAAAGAAAACAGAAAATCTTGAAGATTTTGTTTACGAAGATGAAGACGGCGAGTTTTCTATTAAAGATATTTTGCTGATGGATGAGAGTGCCGGTCCGGAAATAAAAATGTTTCAGGACGAAATATGGAAAAAACTTTTTGATGCTTTGGATGAATTGCCAGAAAAACAAAGATTGGTCTATATAGAAAACGAACTCAATGATAAAACTTTACAGCAGATTGCAGATGAACAGGGAGATAATATTAAAACCATCATCAGTAGAAAAAATTACGCGGTAAAACATTTGAGAAACCGATTGAGAAGATTATATGAGGATTTAAAAAATTAAAATGGAAATGAGAAACAAATATAAATATAATAAAGGTTGGTGGTTTTGTATAATACTTTGTCCGCCGGTTATTTTCTTACTGATTTCATGGATCGTAATGTTGCTTTGGAATTGTCTTTTACCCGAAATTTTAGGTGTTAAAACCATAGGATTTTGGCAGGCGATGGGAATTCTTGTTTTAAGTAAAATTCTTTTTGGAGGTTTTCACGGTAAATTTGGTCAAGGCATGAAGCAAATAAGAGCCAAACATTTCGAGCACAGAATGGAAGGAATGTCTGCTGAAGAAAAAGAAAAGTTCAAAGAAATATGGAAACAAAGATGTTCTGGAGGTTTTTTTAATAAAAATAACGATTGATACAATTTTAAGAAGTAGTAAAAGTAAAATTGATGTTCATTCGTCTTTATAAAAAAGTAGTAAAATTTAAAATTTAAAAAAAATGAAAAATTCAGTATTAAAAGGTGCTCTTGGAGCACTTGCAGTAGCAGGAATTGCTGTGGTTGCCAAAAAAGCTATTCGGAGAAAAAGATTTTTGAAAGGTGTTTTCGAAGAATATGGCATTAAAGAGAAATCGCCATTTGGTTTGGCAGACAAAATCAGAGAAATGAGTGATGAAGATTATCAGCAGTTGAAAGGTAAATTCAAGCATGAATTTGCTTCTAAATGTTGCCGAAGAGACGATAGAAAAGAAAATTTTGTAGAGGCATAATCTTCAGGAGTCTTATTGAAATTGTAAATCGGCTCGGAAAGCAAAGTTTTCCGAGCCGAATTTATTGTAAATGGAAAAATAATTATTTTTCATCTTCAACTACTTTCATTTTTTGAATGAATTCGGATGGGGTAACTCCTTTTATTTCTTTAAAAACCCTGTTAAAAGTAGATTGCGTTTTATATCCGGCTTCAGTATAAATATATAACAGCGTAACTTTCTCCAAATCTGTAGTGTTCAATAAATCAACCACATAATCTATTCTAAGTTTATTGATGTAGCTATTAAAGTTAGGATATTCCTTATATCTTATTGCTCTAGAAATATAGCTTGTACTAACATTTAGAGTTGTACATAAAGAAGAAATATTAAAGTTGGGATCTTTAAAGATTTGTTCAGTCTTCATCAAATCATCTATTCTGTCGAATAAATCGCTATACTGTTTTATTTCTTTACTATCAAAAGAATTTAAAACATCAATTTTCTCTCGTTCTTTATATTCTGCTACAGCCTGTAACTTTCTGATTTTATCGTTGAAAATTAATAAATGAGTAATAATTGCAATGTTTGATAAAAGCAGAAGCAAATCGCCTACTCTAATAATTGATAAAGGAAGCTTTAAATTATAAGTAGAGAAGTTCTTTGCAAAAATTGATACTATTACAATTAAAACAACAGAATAAATGCTGTAATAAAATATATATTTTTTGGAAAAGAATATATAAGCTATAAGAGGAACAGGAATTAGCCAGACAAAACTAACAATAGAATTAGTCCAAAATAAGAACATCATTAATATATTGTAAAGAGGTCCAAAAATTAAATAGATCTTAACAATTTTATGAATTTCAAACTTGTCTTTAAAGAAAAGCCACAAGACAGAAATGGTTATGCTCCCAAAAAGCATGTAATAGCCTACAAAATTATTCTTCAGAAAGAGCCAACTATAAATAGCAATTACCAATAAAAGAAACGTCATCATCCACACATATGTTTTTGCTAATTTCTCTTTCAGCTGTACTATTTTTTCGTCTCTGTCTCTAGAATTTATCATTGTATAAGTTATTTATAGTAATTGATTTGTGTAAGTTATTGAAAATGTGATAACTATTAATTCTAAACTATTTACTGTAATTCTTTGGTTTATGGTTTATTTGTAATTGTAAATCGATTTATATTTGCTCCATACTTAATGAAAAGATTTGTAATTTATTGTTTGTGAAAAATATTTAGGGGTTATATGGTTATTGTTTTCATATAATTTTTGTGATCAAATATTCTTTATCCCTACTTACTCACAAAGATATAAATCCAAATGATTATGGTGTAATATTTTTTTATAGAAAAGAGAATTAAGGTTACTAACGAGGAGATTTTTGTACTGAAGTATTGTTGAAACAAGTTGCATTTATCTATGATTAAGAAACAAAGTGAATTAAAAAGCTATTATTGCTAAACCTGTAAAGCTTATTCAACTATAAAAAATATTTGTATTAATAGCCCTAAAAAAAACACAGTATATATAATAAAACACAAATGCAATAACCGATGCGAAATTATATTGTTTCGTGTCGGTTTTAAATTTTCTTGAAAAAAAATAAAAGACAGCTTACGTTTTTCGTATAGCTGTTTTTTATTTGAACAATGTGATATTTAAAATCCAACATAATATAAAGTGATCTTTTTACTATTAATAATAGATTTTTTGAAACTTTAAAAAATGGTTATTTAATTACTGAACTGTTTTCTCAAAATAAAAAATCAAATCCTTATTTTTGCAGCAGTCTATGAAAGATTACTATTATTTTCTTGGAATTTCTCGGGATGCTTCAGAAGAAGACATCAAAAAATCGTACAGAAAACTTTCATTAAAATATCATCCGGATAAAAATGATAATGATGATTTCTTTGCAAACCGATTTAGAGAAATTCAGGAAGCGTATGAAATGCTGAGTGATAAAAGCAAAAGAAAAACCTACGACGAAAACTTGGATAGTCATCAAAAAACGTTCAGATATAATACTCCGCCATCCATCAAAAGCTTCAGTTCTAATAAAGTTCATGCTAAAAAGGGTGAAGAAATCATCATTACATGGCAGACTCAGAACGCAGATGTGGTAAAAGTTTTGCCTTTTGGTCTTGAAAAAGCTTACGGGGAAAGAATTTTTAGAATAACTGAGTTTAAAGACGGTAAATTTCAGATTTTGCTGCACGCAACTAACTCACTTTTACATAAAACGGTGGTGCAGGGTATTACTATTACCGAAGTTTTTGAAAGTAATAAAGAAAGAATTATAGATAAGGCCGAAGATTTGTTCAAATCGCAGCCAAAAACAGCGATAAACCCTCACGGTCAGCCAAAAATAGTAAAAATAATATTGGCTATTTTGCTTTTGGCTTTGGCGTTGTATTTTTTAATCAACAGTTTACTGTAAGTAGATATTTTTTATGCCAATTTCTTTCTTCCAGGGCATTTCTTACACCTTTTACCTTTTTTGAATTTTTTACAACAAGACTTTTTCTCACATAGCATTTCTTGGCCTGCTGAAGAAAATATGGGAACCAATGGCGGAACTTTAAAAGGAATTATTGCATTCATATTGCAAATATATTAATTTAGAATAAATATAATTAATTTTTTTGAATTTTAACTTTAAATAGGAGATTGTTTTAAAGATTGCTTGTTTGTAGGAAAATTTAGATTTTAAACAATAGTATTTGTTATTTTCATTATGTGAACGACTGTTGCACAATCTTTGAAAAAATCGTATTTTTACGAATCTTTTTTACAAACAAAATCTAATATAAAAATGAATACAGAACAGTTTGTGAGCCGTCACATTTCCATGAATGAAGCAGATAAGCAGGCAATGATGGAGAAAATTGGCGTTTCGAATATCGAGGAACTTATTTCTCAAACTATCCCAACATCTATCCGTTTAGAAAAAGATCTTCAGATTTCGGAGCCGCTTTCCGAATACGAAATGCTGAATCATTCTAAAGAATTAGCTTCTAAAAATACAGAGTTTACGAGCTATATAGGATTTGGATATTACAATACGCTGCTTCCATCGGCAATTCAGAGAAACATCTTCGAAAACCCAAGTTGGTACACTGCGTACACTCCTTATCAGGCTGAAATTGCTCAGGGAAGATTAGAAGCTCTCCTTAATTTCCAGACTGTTGTATGCGATCTTACCGGTTTTGGCTTAGCAAACGCATCACTTTTAGATGAAGCTACAGCTTCTGCAGAAGCTATGCACATGTTTTTTAACAACAGAACGAAAGATCAGAAAAAATCGGATGCCAACAAATTTTTTGTATCAGATTTGGTGTTGCCTCAAACAGTATCTGTTCTTAAAACTAAAGCAGAAGGTTTAGGTATAGAAATCGTAGTTGGAGATCACAGTAACCATTCTTTTGATGAATCTTATTATGGTGTTCTATTGCAGTATCCTGGTAAGAACGGAATTGTTTTAGATTATACAGAAAATATTACAGAATACAAGAAATTAGATCTTCAGGTTGTTGTAGCTTGTGATCCGATGGCATTGGTTAAATTAAAATCACCTGCTTCTATGGGAGCAGATTGTGCTGTAGGAACTACGCAGAGATTCGGAATTCCTATGGGATACGGTGGTCCTCACGCAGCATTTTTCGCTTGTAAAGAAGATTACAAAAGAGATATACCGGGAAGAATTATTGGTGTTTCTCAGGATGCTTACGGCAAACGTGCTTTAAGAATGGCACTTCAGACAAGAGAACAGCATATAAAAAGAGAAAGAGCGACTTCTAATATCTGTACAGCACAGGTTTTATTGGCTGTTATGGCAGGGATGTATGCAGTTTATCATGGTCCGAAAGGATTAAATTATATTGCAGACCAAATACATTTTAAAACAAATGCTTTAAATAACGGTTTAAAAGCTTTAGGATATAACACAGTGGAAGAACCTGTTTTTGATACTGTAAAAATCCTGATGAATGAAGATGAAAAATCGAAATTGATGAGAATGATGAAAGATCATAAAATCAATCTCAATTATTTCACAGAAGGCGTGGTAAGTATTGCTCTTAATGAAAGTACTACGCTAGAAAAACTGAATTATCTTATGACTTCTTTTGCCCAGTTTAAAGATAAGCAGGCTTTCAAATTAGAATTAAAAGAAGAATTCAGCATTCCGTCGGATATTTTAAGAAAAGATGAAATTCTTACAGAAGAAGTATTCAACAGATACCATACAGAAACCGAATTAATGCGCTATATCAAGCGTTTGGAAAGAAAAGACCTGTCTTTAACACATTCTATGATTTCTCTTGGTTCTTGTACAATGAAGTTGAATGCAGCTACAGAAATGCTTCCGCTTTCTTGGGATAACTGGGGAAGTGTACATCCTTTTGTTCCTGTAGAACAGGCTAAAGGTTATCAGGAAATGATTCATGAATTGGAAAAGGATCTTGCAGAAATTACAGGCTTTGCAGGAACTTCTTTACAGCCGAATTCCGGAGCTCAAGGAGAGTATGCAGGTTTAATGGTAATTAGAGAGTATCATATTTCGAGAGGTGAAGGTCACAGAAATGTTGTTTTAATTCCTCAGTCTGCACACGGAACCAATCCTGCATCTGCAGCAATGGCAGGAATGAAAATTGTTGTTGTTAAAAACCTTGAAAACGGGGAAATAGATTTCGAAGACTTGAAAGCTAAAACAGAGCAGCATTCTGAAAATCTTGCTTGTGTAATGATTACTTATCCTTCTACTTACGGATTTTTTGATGCCAACATTAAAGAAATTACTTCTTTAGTTCATGAGCATGGAGGTCAGGTTTATATGGACGGAGCTAATATGAATGCACAGGTAGGTTATACCAGTCCGGGAAATATTGGTGCAGATGTTTGTCATTTAAATCTTCATAAAACTTTTGCCATTCCTCATGGTGGTGGAGGTCCTGGAGTTGGTCCTATTTGTGTAGCAAAACACTTGGTTCCATTTCTTCCAACCAATGCCAATATTAATGTAGGTTCTAAAGAAGCTATCGAAGGAATTTCGGCTGCACCTTACGGTTCTGGTTTAATTCTAAATATTTCTTACGCATACATTAAAATGTTGGGTACAGCAGGATTGAAAAAAGCTACCGAACATGCAATTTTGAATGCCAACTATTTAAAAGAAGTTTTGGCAGAACATTTCCCGATTCTATATTCTAATGCAAACGGAAGAGTAGCACACGAATGTATTGTAGATTTCAGACAGTTTAAATCTCTAGGAATTGAGGTTGCTGATGTTGCAAAGAGATTAATGGATTACGGATTCCACGCTCCTACAGTTTCTTTCCCGGTTGCCGGAACATTAATGATAGAGCCAACAGAATCTGAAAGTAAAGCAGAAATTGACCGTTTTGCGGAAGCTTTAATTTCCATTAAGCATGAAATTGATGAGATTGCCAATGGAGAAGCAGATCCTGCGAATAATGTGTTGAAAAATGCTCCTCATACGGAACAAATTGTTGTTTCAGATTCTTGGGATAAGCCTTATTCTAGAGAAAAAGCAGCTTACCCGTTGGATTGGGTAAGAGATCATAAATTCTTCGCTTCGGTTTCAAGAATTGATGAAGCTTATGGCGACAGAAATTTGGTTTGTACTTGCGAACCTATTGAAGCTTATATGTAATTGAAATTTTTTCAATAATATATTTTGGGGAATGTACAGAATGTGCATTCCCAATTTTTTTGTTTAATAAAATGGCTAATTCAACCTGAGTTCGGATAAGAAATATTTAAATAGTTCTGATATTCAGATATTAATTATTTTATCGCAAAGAAAAACAAAGATAAGTTTACTTCTTGAAATGCTTTTGAGCTATACAAAGGCACTTTGCTTAGCAAAATAACACAAAGTTTTGTATTACTTTGCTAAGTTATACGTCATGGTTTATCTTAAACATATATAAATCAAAAATTTAACCTATTGTTTAGCTTTGCGTTTTATAAATCCTTATCTCAAACTTAGGTAAAAACAAAAAAATCCGGCATTAAGCCGGATTAATATTTAGATAAAGTATCTTTTATTTAACGAGCGTGTCGAAAGGTGCCAATTTAAAATCATCAGATTTTACCTGCTCAAAATAAGAAGATTTGCTGTTGCTTTTAAGTTTTTTCATGGCTTTGGAAGCTGCTAAGAAATCTGAATCTACTTTTGTAGCAATCTCTGTTGGTTTAAAATCTTTTTTTACAGATTCATCTTCTACTCCAAGGTAACCATTTTTTTTGGTGATGTAATTAATGTAGTTATTATAATTTCCCAAAGTATTTCTAAAGTATAATGTATGATAGTTCATACATTTTGTAGAGTTTTTTTTGTTTACAATACAGCTTGCCATATTGCCTTTGTAGAGATCAAATTCTGCAGATAAGGTTTCATATTCTTTTTTCAGAGCTTGTTTTCCATTGGTATAAATAGAATTGTCGCCTTGTGCTTCACTTATTTTTTTAAGATGTTCTAAAACAACAGGAACAGTGTTTTCAATTTTAGATTTTGCTTCCGAAACAGCTCCAAAAACAGATGAAGACTGTGCGGCTGCAACATTAAATATTAATAACAATAATACAGAAAATAACGTATATCTTTTCATGAGTAATTTTTAAAGCACTAAAATAAATATATTTTCTCATTTTATGCCTATTCATTTCGATTTTATTTAATATAATTTAACAATTTTTAGGGATTTTCTCCATTTATTTAACTTTTACTGATAACTTGAGATTGGTAATCAGTTAGATTTGATATTCAATTTTAATTTAATTGTTTTATTTTCAAGGTGTTATATAATTTAACAGTTTATAACTATAAAAATAGTTGTATGATTAGAAATAATTTCTACATTTGTATAACTAATTCATTAGTGATAGTTTTTCAAAGTGAAGTTTGAAAATAATTGTCGGAAAACTAAAATCTGTACCAATGCAGATCGTAGTTTAAAACAGTAAAAAGTTAAATGCTTTTTATATAATGAAAAAGTAGATGTTTCTACCATTTAGATTGAAATAAAATTATGAAAATACACACTTTAACCAAAGCAGAAGAACAGGTAATGCAGTTTTTATGGAAATTACAGAAAGGTTTCCTTAAAGATGTACTGGATCTTTTTCCGGAACCAAAACCTCATACCAATACGGTTTCTACGATTCTTAAAGTTTTGAAGGAAAAAGATTTTGTTGATTATGAAGTTTTTGGGCGACAACATCAGTATTACCCTTTAATAACGAAGGAACAATATTCTGGTAAAACCATGAAAAATCTTGTGAAAAATTATTTCAAAGGATCTTACAAAAGTGCCGTGTCTTTTTTGGTAGAAAAAAATGAAATGAGCGTAGAAGATCTGGAGATGCTGCTTAACGAACTAAAAAATAAAGATTAATGATGGAAGCTGTATTTTTTTATTTAGGTAAAGTAATTTTATGCTCCGGTGTAATGTTTCTCTATTATCAGTTGTCTTTAAAAGACAAGACGTTTCATCATTACAATAGGTTTTATCTTCTTTCGGCTATGGGAATCTCCATTTTGCTGCCTTTAATAAAAGTAGAAGATTTTACCATTGAAGTAAGTAAGAATCTGTTTTTATTACTCAGTCAGTTTCAGAATATTAACCAAGAAAATACTATAAACAATGACTACATTTATCTTAAAATTATTTTTTCAGCTCTGGGAGTGGTTTCTTTCTATTTTTTAGGGAAATTTCTTTACGGAATTTTCAGAATACAACAACTGAAAACACAGTTTCAGAAAGAAAGTTTTGAAGGAGTTAATTTCTATCAGACCAATCTTTCGGAAGCACCATTTTCTTATTTCAAAAATCTTTTTTGGAAAAACACCATTACGCTGAACTCTGAAGTAGGAAAACAGATTCTGAAGCACGAAATGGTTCATATTGAACAGAAACATTCTGTCGACAAAATTATTGTGGAAATTATAACTTCAGTTTTTTGGTTTAACCCTTTCTTCCACATCATTAAAAAAGAAATCAATCTTATACACGAATATCTGGCTGATAAAAAAGCCGTTAAACAATCGGATACCAAAGCATTTGCGCAGATGCTTTTAGCAAGCCACTTTTCCGGAACACAGTTGCCTGCTACAAGTCCGTTTCTTAGTTCAAACCTTAAAAAAAGACTTAAAATGTTACAAAAACCCAAAACAAAATTCGGTTATGCGCGAAGAATATTTGCCCTACCTGTGCTTTTTACTGTTGCCTTTGCTTATATGGTAAATGCAAAAAATAAAGAAATTAAGGAAACCAATATCGAAATCGATAAAGCTGTTTCCGAAATAAAAAAAGACACTTTATCACCCAAAAATGAAGTTGAGCAGATAGTACAATTGCAGCAGGATAAAATTTCTAATGCCAATGAAAAACTGAAAATACAATCTGAAAAACTAAAAACACTAAGCGAAAAATCCAAAGAAAAATCTGCAGAACTTAAAAAAATTGCCAAAGAAAAGGGTGAGAATAGCTATGAGTTTGAGCTAAAAGCAAAAGAACTTAAAAGTCTTACCCGAGAAATGGATAAAATTGTCGATAAAGACAAATTATTCGATATGGATATGAAAAGGGTAGAAGATATTAGAAATAATATTGCAGCAATTAGTCCCAAATTTAATGTTGATAAAGTAGAGATTAAAAGAATTTTTCCGGACGGAGACAATTATAAAGTAACCGTAAATGGAGAGGAAAAAGATTTCGATAAAATTTTTGATGCAAAAGTTTTTAAAGATTTGAATGTTGATGCCAAAGTATTAAAATTTTTAAGAGATAAGTTTAATTCTTCAGATTTTAAAGAAAAGCTTGGTAAAACTAATAATATTTATATACAGAGTAGAGATAGTAAAAGTAGTTTCCCAAGTGTTAAAAGACTTGATTTGGATAAAGATCTTGGCGGTAAATTTTTATTTAATGAACTTAGTAATTTGAATAATGAAATTATAAATGGCAAAGGAAACCTTTCTAAAAAAGAACTTCGAAAACTAGAAAAACTTGCAAAAGAGCGAGCTAAAGTTGAAGAAAAGTTACGCGATATTAAAAAGCAACAAAAAGATTTGCAGGGAAATCCATGGATGATTTCTGTGAATGCATACGATTCTAAAGTAAAATATACTGCAACAACGAAATATACAGAAACTCCAAATCCTCCAATTCCACCAAATGCTCCAATTCTTTCTCGTGGCACGGTTTTCAAAACTACTGCTGCAGAGATGATTAAAGCTAATTCTGATGAAAATATTAAATATTTTGTCGATGGAAATCCTATATCAAAAGAAGAAATGCAGAATATTAATCCTAAAGATATAGAATCTATGAATGTTAATAAAACAAAGGTTGATGGAAAGCAAGCAGGAGAGATTCATATTAAATTGAAGAAAAAATAGCTTTCAAAATACAGTATCATTTATTCTAAATGAAAAAAACTAATAGAACTAAATTAAACAAAACCCAATAATGAGAAAAATTATTGCCTTTTTAATGATAATAAGCGGTTTTTTCAGCTTTGCACAAAATCGTTTTTTTTACGAGTATAAATTTATCCCGGATTCTACCAATAAAGCGGATGTAAAAAAAGAAATGATGCTTTTGGATATTGATAAAAACGGATCCAGTTATTATAGTCAAGACAAATATATTTCAGATTCTACCACAAAAGCGGAACTGGAAAAGCAAATGAAAGTTTCTTCCGGAAATTTCACCATTAAAAGAACCGAAAAAGGTGGCGTAGTAGGGTATAAAGTAACAAAGCAGTATCCGGATTTTAAAACGTTTATCTACTTAAAAGTTTCTTCAGATACCTACAAAGTTGAAGAAGACCAGAAACCAGAATGGAAAATATTGCAGGATAAGCAGAAAATAGGAGAATATAATGCTCAAAAAGCAACTACCAATTTTGGCGGAAGAGAATGGGTTGCTTGGTTTTCTACAGACATCCCTTTTCAGGACGGACCTTATAAATTTTACGGTCTTCCCGGTTTAATTGTGAAAATTGAAGATAAAACAGGTTCTCACTCGATGACTTTGGTGGGTAATAAAACTTTTCAAACCGTAAAAACTCAGGAGCAGGATCTTCCGGCAGGGATTCAATTGTTCGGGATGGGTGGTAAAGAAATCGAAACCAATGAAAAGCAATTTAAAAAAGTATGGAAAAACTACGTAAACGATCCTACTAAAAATATGCGGGAAATGATGATGAAGAATTCGGATGGTAATAATAAGGTTATTTTTAAATCCAAATCTGCAGATGGTAGAGAGATTTCAGATCCAAACCAAGTTTTTAGGGAAATCGAAAAAAACCTAAGAGAGAGTTTTAAAAAGAATAATAATTTTATAGAACCAGATTTATATAAATAATTTTGAAGTAGTAAAGTACAGGGATTTTCCTGTGGAAGTCGGAAGGATTTTTCTTCCGACTTTTTAATTTTTACTGAGTAAGTATAGTTTTAAGTGGCTCTTAATTAGCCGTTTTATATTTGATATAATAATTTCTGTTGAATTCCACTGCATTTGAGTTGGAAAGCTTTACAGTCTGCCAATCTTCTGTCGGGTTAATTGTTTGATTATCAATTCTAATGGGAAGCTTTAAGCCTTTTACTGTATTCGTATAACGGAATTTCAGTTTATTACCTGTTTGTACATATTCTAAGACCGGAACTTTTGTAGTTCTTAAATATTGATTGAATACCGTAGAAAAATCGATACCCGATTTTTCAGAAATATATCGTTCAACCTGTTGTGTAGTAATATTTTTATGGTAGAAATCTTTGTTTAATCCTCTAAGAATTTGTCTAAACTTTTCATCATTGTTAATGACCTGTCTTATGGTGTGGATTAAACTTGCTCCTTTATTGTAAATATCGCTGCTTCCTTCATTATTTACACCATATTTCCCAATAAGCGGAATGTCGTTTTCTATATTTTTTTGAAGCCCTTGGGCATAAATATCAGCAGACTTTTTATCCATAAAACTTTCAGTAAACAAAACTTCAGAATACATGGTAAAAGCTTCATGAATCCACATATCTGCTTTGTCGGTTGCCGTAATATTATTGGCAAACCATTCGTGTCCGCTTTCATGAATAATAATGTAATCCCAATTAAGCCCCACTCCGGTTCCCGAAAGATCTGTTCCTAAATAACCGTTTGCGTAACCATTACCGTAAGCAATATTGCTTTGGTGTTCCATCCCTAAATACGGCGTTTCTACCAACTTGTAAGAATCTTCATAAAAAGGATACGGACCGAACCAATATTCGAAAGATTTCAACATAGGTTTTACCTGCTGAAACTGTTTTTTTGCTTTTTCTAAATTATAGTCAATTACCCAATAATCTAAATCCAGCTTTCCTTTTTCGCCGTCATAAGTATCTTTAAAATTGACATATTTTCCGATACTCGGGATAATAGAATAAGGATTAATGGTATTTTTTACTTCCCAAGTCCAGACCGTTCTGTTATCTCCAATAGAATTTCCAATTGCTACTTTTTTGTCTATCAGTCTTCCGTTACCGACGCCGACCAATCCCATTTTGGTAATGATGTTCATGGTCATTCCTTCATCTGGCTCATCGCTCCAAATATCTTTTACAGGAAGCCAGACAGAAGCACCAATTCCTTCGTCTGCAACACTCATCCAAGGATTTCCTTTTTCATCTTTAGTGAAAATCCATCCGCCGTCCCAAGGTGCATTTTTAGCAATAATAGGCTCTCCGGAATAAGAAATTTCTATTGAGAATCTTTCTCCTTTTTTGAAATCTTTGTTAGAAGAAATAAAAATAAAATCGCCGTCTCTTTTAAAAGCTTTAGAAGTCGGAAAACTGCATTGTACTGCATGAACAACTAAGGGTTGCTGCAAATCTATCTGAAATATAGGATTGGAAATATCTTTGGTAATTTCAAAACTGATTTTATTAGTTCCTGAAATGCTTTTCTTTTCAAATTCAGGCTCAATAGACAGATCATACCTTTTTACATCCCAAAAATTTCTGTATTCTGTGTTAGATCCTTTTAAAGTATCCTGTTTTGTGAACGTTTTATCATGATTAAAAAGTTGCCCAAAATGTAAAGTTGAACAGAATAAAAGTGCCAACGAAATTATTTTCATCTTAAATTTTATAAATGATATTCAAAAATAAAGAATATTATTCAACAAATTCTGAAATTTAATAAATCCTGTATTTCAGGATGACTTTAGGCGTTTTAATGATAAGATTTAAACTAAAAAAATCCGTTACAACAATGAAGTGTAACGGATTGATATCATATAAATATTTTTGAATATCTGTAATGAATGATATTTAAAAATAAGTGTCTTTGTAAACGGAATTGAATTATATTTTAGCTTATTTCATTTTTTCTAAACCCATTTCTCGTTTAAGTGTTTTTTTATAGGTGTAAGAACACATAATAATACTGAATTCATATAAAAACAATAGTGGCAACGCTGCCATAATCATACTTAAAACATCTGCAGGAGTAATAATTGCTGCAACAATCATAATAAGTACAATTGCATGTCTTCTGTATGTTTTCATAAATTTTGGAGTAAGAATTCCTATGCTGGTAAGAAAATAAATAACGATAGGAAACAGAAAAACAACTCCCATACCTAAAACCACCTGTAAAAAAAGAGTAGTATAATCGCTTAAATCATACAGGGGAATGATAATATCCGATATTTTAAAAATCACCCCAAAATTTACAGCAAAAGGCAAAATAAGGAAGTATCCGCATAAAACTCCGGTCATGAAAAGAATCCAGACGGCATTAATAATAAAGATTGAGTTTTTTCTTTCGTTGGGATGCAGTGCCGGACTTATAAATCTCCAAAGTTCCCAAACAATATAAGGAAATGCAATAACCAAACCTCCAAAAATAGAAACCGCCATCATTACATTAAACTGCTGATATAACCTTTGCACACGCACAGGAAATTCTTCGGGTAAAGTAATGCTGTCGCTCCCAAGAATCCATCTTGAAAAATCGTTTACAAGCTTGAAAGTAGGAAAATCGTTTCTTGTAGGACCAAAAAAGATGTGGTCCATAATCCAGTTAATATTAAAACCTACTACAAATGCAGCAATTACTATTGCAATGATAGCTCGGATAAGATGCCCTCTCAGTTCGCCAATATGTCCAAAAAAAGACATTTCTTTTTCTTCACTCACGGGTAATTTTTTAAAGATTCAAATTTAGGAAAAAGTTTCAGTAAAAGAAGTTTAATCCTTTATCTCTACAAATTCTGATATGTTTTCTGAGATTTTTAAGAAAGCAGTTAACATTTAATTAATTCCTTCATCCAACAGTTTATGCAAATCGATAATCCCAAAATACTTGCTGTTTTCAGTAACAATGAGTTGTCCTATATTGTTGTTTTTTAGGATTTTCATAGCATCTTTTGCCAAAGCATCTTTTTCGATTGTTTTAGGGTTTACAGACATAATGTCTTTTGCCAAAACTTTAGAAATATCATCTCCATTTAGAAGCATTCTTCGTAAATCTCCATCGGTAATAACTCCAATAATTTCTTCGTGGTCGGTAACCACTGTAATTCCGTGGCTTGAAGCACTAATGGAAATAATTACCTCTTTTATGGAAGATTCCTGGCTTACCTGAGGTTTTTGCGAAGATACAAACTGTTCCACTCTGGCGGTTAAATTTTTACCCAAACTGCCACCCGGATGAAATTTTGCAAAATCATTTTCTTTAAAATGATTCCATTCCATCAGACAGATTGCCAATGCATCTCCCAAAGCCATTTGGTTTGTGGTAGAACTTGTTGGTGCCAATTGTATAGGACAGGCTTCAACATCTACGTGCGTATCTAATATTACGTCAGAAAATTCTGCCAATTTGCTTTTTCTGTTACCCGTCATTCCTATTAAAGCGGAAGAATAATCTTTAAGATAGGTTACAAGGTTAACAATTTCAGGAGAATTTCCGGAATTGGAAATACATAGAACGACATCTTGTTTTTGGATAACGCCTAAATCTCCGTGTATTGCTTCCGAAGCGTGTAAAAACTGTGCAGGAGTTCCGGTGGAATTGAGTGTAGCAACAATTTTATTTCCCACATGGGCAGATTTTCCGATGCCTACTACAATTAATTTTCCTTTTGCTGAATGAATAATTTCTACGGCTTTTACAAATTCGTCACCTATTCTCTGTTTAAGTTTTTCCAGTTCTGAAATTTCTATCGAAAGTGTACTTGTTGCAATTGAAATGATCTTGTCTCTTTCCATTTTTCATTGAAAATTAATGTATAGAATATCAAAGTTCTTAATTTGTAAAATATATAAATAAAGGTCTTAAAAATTCTATTGCTTTTGTTTTAACTAAAATTTTTATAACTTTGAATTAGATGCAAATTTAGCAATACAAAATTAGATGAGTGCAAAAAAAGCCAATTTATCGGGCGAATTGAAAAAATACTTTGGGTTTTCAACCTTCAAAGGACAGCAGGAAGAAATCATCAGTAATCTTCAGGAAGGTAAAGATATTTTTGTGCTAATGCCTACTGGTGGAGGAAAATCGCTTTGTTACCAACTTCCGGCTCTTATATCGGAAGGTACAGCGATTGTTGTTTCCCCATTAATTGCCCTGATGAAAAATCAGGTGGATGCAGTTAACGGATTGTCTTCAGAAAACGGCGTTGCGCATGTTCTTAACTCTTCTCTCAACAAAACTCAGACCAAGCAGGTTTTTGATGATATTAAATCTGGAAAAACCAAACTTTTATATGTAGCTCCGGAATCTTTAATTAAAGAAGATTATGTGGATTTTTTAAAAGATGTAAAAATATCTTTTTTTGCCATAGACGAAGCACACTGTATTTCAGAATGGGGACACGATTTCCGCCCGGAATACCGAAATTTAAAATCTATTATCGATAAAATAGCAGATGTGCCTGTTATTGCTTTAACCGCAACGGCAACTCCTAAAGTTCAGGATGATATTCAGAAAACTCTAGGGATGACTAATGCAATGGTTTTTAAAGAAAGCTTCAACAGACCCAATTTGTTTTATGAAGTAAAACCGAAAGTAAATATTGATAAGGAAATTGTAAAATTCATCAATAAAAATAAAGGAAAATCGGGGATTGTTTATTGTCTCAGCAGAAGAAAAGTGGAAGAGTTTGCACAGCTTCTGCAGGTAAACGGCATTAATGCACTTCCTTATCATGCGGGTCTGGACCAAAAAGTAAGGGTTGCCAATCAGGACAAGTTCCTTATGGAAGAAGCCGATGTTATTGTTGCAACAATAGCATTCGGAATGGGGATAGATAAGCCGGATGTACGTTTTGTAATTCATTACGATTTTCCAAAATCTTTGGAGAGTTATTATCAGGAAACGGGTCGTGCAGGTCGAGATGGCGGAGAAGGTTACTGTTTGGCTTTCTATGATCCTAAAGATATTGAAAAACTTGAAAAATTTCTTGCTCAAAAACCTGTTTCCGAAAGAGAAATCGGTTTGCAGCTTCTTAACGAAGTAGTTGGTTATGCCGAAACTTCCATGAGCAGAAGGCAATATATTTTATATTATTTTGGTGAACAGTTTGATCCTGTGCATGGTGATGGAGCCAATATGTGCGATAATTCTTCCAATCCTCCAAAATTGAAAGATGCTACCGGAGATTTAAAACGGGTTCTTGAACTTATAGATGATACAAAAGAAAAATTCAAATCCAAAGATTTAATTTCTGTTATTGTCGGGAAAGAAAATGCTGTTACAAAGTCGTATAAATTAGAGCAGAGTTCATTCTTTGGTTTCGGGAAAAATGAGAAAGATAATTATTGGAAAACAATTTTAAGACAGGCAACTGTTCAGAATTTTTTAAATAAAGATATAGAAACCTACGGTGTGCTAAAAATTTCCGAAAAGGGAAAACAGGTTTTGAATGGTAATTTTAAAGAACCTTTTCAAATTGCAGAAGATAGGGAGTTCGATTTATCTCAGACAAAAGCAGAAAGCGATCAGGTTCAGATGCAGTCTGGTGGAGGTTTAGACCAAAATCTTTTTGCACTTCTGAAAGATTTAAGAAAGAAAATTGCCAAAAAGCACGAAATTCCGCCTTACACGGTGTTTATGGATCCGAGTTTGGAGGATATGACCGTTCAGTATCCCGTTACAGTAGAAGAAATCGCGAAAATATACGGCGTAGGTGAGGGTAAAGCTAAAAAATACGGTAAAGAATTTGCCGATTTTATTGCGAAATATGTTGAAGATAACAATATAGAACGTACTCAGGACATGGTTCTGAAGCAGGTTGCGAATAAATCCAGCCATAAAGTTTTCATTATTCAGAATACGGATAAAAAAATTGATCTTGAAGATATTGCAAGAGCCAAAAATCTTTCCATAAGTGAACTTTTGAAAGAAATGGAACGTATTGTGTATCAGGGTACTAAATTGAATATTGATTATTACATTGAAGATAATTTTGATGAAGATATCGTAGACGATTTCATGGAATTTATGCGGGAATCTGAAAGCGACAATATGAAAGTTTTGTTAGATGAGTTTGGAGACGAACTTTCGGATGAAGAAGTAAGAATGCTCAGAATTAAGTTTATTAGCGACGTAGCCAATTAGAATACAGCCTTATCCCGTTTTGGGTAAGGTTTTTTATTATGAAAAAGAAGATTTCCATCATATTTATTTTGCCAGATTTGGAAACCGGAGGTGCAGAAAGAATTGTCACCACCATTGCCAATCATTTGTCAAGAGATCTTTTCGATCCTAAAATTCTCCTTCTCAGGAAAGAAGGCGGTTATCTGAATTTAGTAAAAGAAGATGTTGAAATTATAGATATAGATACCGAAAGAATACGTCATTCTCTGAAGCCTATTTTGAAAGAAATATACAAAAGAAAACCACAGATAGTTTTTTCAGGATTCGGGGAAGTTAATGCTTATTTATCGTTATTCATAAAGCTTTTTCCAAGTACAAAATTTATCGCGAGAGAAACCAATGTTGTTTCTGAACACGTTACCAGAAAAGAGATAAGGTTTTTTTATAAATTTTACAATAATTACCATCAGATCATTGCTCAAAGTGATGATATGAAACAGGATCTTATCGGGAATTTTAGTGTAAGAGAATCTAAAATTATTAAAATTAATAATCCTATAGATTTCGATTTTATCAATTCTAAACTGAATTTTTCTTCAAAACCTGAAAGCTTTAAATATAATTTTAAAAATGTGGTTGCAATTGGCAATTTATCTGCCAGAAAAGGGTTTGATAATCTGCTTAAAGTTTTCTCAAGACTGAAAAATGAGAATGTTCTTCTTCATATTTTGGGAGATGGGAGAGATAAAGAAATTCTTCATCAGATGAAAGAATTTTTGGGATTGAAAAACGTAATTTTTCACGGAAGGCAGGAGAATCCGTATGAATTTTTGAAGTTTGCAGATCTTTTTATACTTTCTTCGCGCTACGAAGGTTTTCCCAATGTTTTGCTAGAAGCGGGTGCGTGTGGAACGTATGCTTTAGCCAACAACTGTCCTGGTGGAATTACTGAAATTATTCAGGAAGGAATAAATGGAGAAATTTCAGATATTGAAAACCATGAAGAGTTTTCGCAAATGATTCTTCAGATTTTGCACAGAGAACATGATGAAGACGCCATTAAAAACTGTATACAATCTAAATTTTCCAAAGATATTATTCTTAACCGCTACGAAAAGGTTTTAATGGATATTGTAAAATAAACATAAACCGATAATATTTCTAAATTTGCGGACAAATTTTTTATTCTCATGAAAAAACTCCCGAAATTAGGGTGTGCTTGTGAAAAGCATGATTTAATAGAATCTGAATACAGAACTTCAATTGTCGGAACAGATTTTACAGAAGGTAGAAATGCTGAAGTAAGCATTATTCAATGCAGACTTTGCCAAAGAATCTGGCTTAAATATCTCGTAGAATCAGAAAAATCTCCAGAATTAAGCAGATGGTATAAAGGAATTATCGCCAAAAAAGAAGTTGCAGAAATGAAACCTGAAAATGCAGTAGAATATTTAGAAAATCTACCATGGTATGTTTGTGGTGGAAATTTTTTTGGAAATAAAGAAACTTTTGGAGAAGGTAAACTGGCTTTGGATTTTTAATCGTTTTTTTAAATTTAATCAACCCTCATTCAGTTTTGAAAAAAAACTTGATTAAATTCACTTTCTCACATGGTAATAAATCAGTAAATTTGTAAGAATTAATCATCAGATAATAAATAAATTAAAATATAAAATGAGTCAATTCGATGTTACCGTAATCGGTTCTGGTCCTGGAGGTTATGTAGCTGCTATTCGTGCAGCACAATTGGGTTTCAAAACTGCAATTATCGAAAAATATTCAACTTTGGGAGGAACTTGTCTTAACGTAGGATGTATTCCGTCAAAAGCACTTTTAGACAGTTCTGAGCATTTTGAAAACGCTAAGCATAATTTCGAAAACCACGGGATTATCATCAACGAGCCGAAAGCAGATCTTGCGAGAATGGTTGCCAGAAAAAATGAAGTGGTAGACCAGACTACAAAAGGAATCAACTTTTTGATGGATAAAAACAAAATTACTGTTTTTGAAGGTTTGGGAAGTTTCGAATCTGCCACTCAGATTAAAGTAACTAAAAACGACGGTTCATCCGAAACCATCGAATCTAAATATACCATTATTGCAACAGGTTCTAAACCGTCATCTTTACCTTTCATTACTTTAGATAAAGAAAGAGTGATTACTTCTACAGAAGCTTTAAATTTAAAAGAAATTCCTAAGCATTTGGTCGTAATCGGAGGTGGAGTAATCGGTCTGGAATTGGGTTCTGTTTATTTAAGACTAGGTTCTCAGGTTACTGTAGTAGAATTTATGGATAAAATCATCCCTACAATGGATGGTGCTTTAAGTAAAGAATTAACTAAAGTTCTTAAAAAGCAGGGAATGAAATTTATGCTTTCTACAGCAGTTTCTGCAGTAGAAAGAAACGGAGATAGTGTTAAAATTACTGCTAAAGATAAAAAAGGTGAAGAGGTAACTGTTGAAGGAGATTACTGTTTAGTTTCTGTAGGTAGAAGACCTTATACAGAAGGTTTAGGCTTAGAAAAAGCAGGTGTTGAGCTGGATGAAAGAGGTAGAATTAAAACCAATGATCATTTACAGACTAATGTTGCCAATATTTACGCTATCGGAGATGTAATAAAAGGGGCAATGTTGGCTCACAAAGCTGAAGAAGAAGGAGTTTTTGTTGCTGAAACTTTAGCAGGACAAAAGCCTCACATTAATTATAATTTAATTCCTGGTGTGGTTTATACATGGCCTGAAGTTGCCGGAGTAGGTAAAACTGAAGAGCAATTGAAAGAAGAAGGTGTTGCCTACAAAGTAGGAACTTTCCCAATGAGAGCATTAGGAAGAAGCCGTGCAAGTGGTGATATAGACGGTTTGGTGAAAATTATTGCAGACGAAAAAACCGATGAGGTTCTTGGTTTCCACATGATTGGAGCAAGAGCAGCAGATTTGGTTGCAGAAGGTGTAATGGCAATGGAATTCCGTGCAAGTGCAGAAGACATCGCAAGAAGTTCTCACGCTCACCCAACGTATGCAGAAGCTGTAAAAGAAGCTGCTTTGGATGCTACAGGGAAAAGAGCAATTCACATGTAATCTCAATAAGATTTTATAATATTACGAAGAGAGGCTTTGGTCTCTCTTTTTTTGCAGTTTATTTTAAAATTCAATGAAAAATTTACTTCTGTTTTTACTTATTTCTGTTTCTGGATTTACTTTCGGACAAAGTATGAATGAAATTAAAAATATGGTACAATCTATTAATAAAACTAAAGATTTTAAGATTAAAACAGTTCCATATTCCTATTATTTAAATAAATCTGTGGTAACCGACAGCGGAATTGAACTTAAAGGCTTCTACAAAAATGGAAAACTTAGAAAGATGGAGTATTTTGTGGGTTTATCTGTCTGGAATGTTATTACCCAATATTTTTTCTCAGAAAAAAATCAAATAATTTTTGTTTATGAAAAAAGATATTTAACAAGAGGAGAAAATGCGGAGGTAATTAACCCTAAATTGGTGTCGGAGAAAAGATTCTATTTTATGAATTTTAAATTATATAAAAAAACAGGAAATGAAGACGGAGAAGAAAATCCCGATTATGTTCGAGAATCTTTGGATCTCATTAATGATTTAAAACAATACAAGTAAATTTTTTTTTAATCAATTCCGAATTTTTCTCTAATTCATCTGCTCCAACTAATTTTCTTACCTTTGCCAACTAAATCAATCATCAATGCAACCCGGAAAAACTCAGACTTTAAAAATTTCAGAAAAAAACAATTCAGGATGGATCTTGGAAGATGCTACAGGAGAAAAGGCTTTTCTGTCTAAAATTTTTATTGATGAAGAAAAAGAAATCGGAGAGGAGATTGAAGTTTTTATTTTTCAGGACGACAATAAACTGAAAGCAACCACCGAAATTCCTTTGGCAGAAGTAGGAGAGTATGCGGTAATGAATTGTGTGCAAAGTCTTCCAAGCGGTGCTTTTATGGATTGGGGAATTATTAAAGACCTTTTTATTCCTTACAAACAGCAAAAAACCAAAATTATCGAAGGAAAAAGATATTTGGTTTACTTGTATGTAGATGAAGATTTGGAGCTTATTACCGGTACTACAAAGTTCAAGAGAAATCCTCAGTATGAAAATCTTCCATTTCAAAAAGGAGACAAAGTAGATTTAATTATGATGAATGAAAGTGAACTGGGATGGAATGTGGTGATTAACAAAAAATATATAGGACTAATTTACAGTTCGGATGTGTTTAAAAAGATTTATCCGCTTTCTGAGGAATCGGGATATATTAAAACGATTCGGGAAGATGGCAAAATAGATGTGTCGTTGCAGCCTGAAGGTTTTGAAAATATTGATGAATTTAAACAGAAAATTTTAGATAAGCTTGAAGAAAATTTTGGATTGCTTCATTTGTCCGACAAATCTTCGCCGGAAGAAATTAAAGATGAAGTTCAGATGAGTAAAAAGAATTTTAAAAAAGCCATTGGCGGACTTTACAAAGATAAAATTATCGATATACTCGAAGATAAAATAAGATTATTATAAGCGGACAAAATTTGTCCGTTTTTTTTGCGTTAATTTTTCAAGTTTCGATTCAATATCAATTAAAAATATGATGCATATCATAGTTTTAATTTTAATTATTTTGTTTAACAATTTTGTCAAAACATTTGTTTGATATAAATTTGCACAAATTTGTTTAACAAAAATGTCAAATCTTACTAAAAAGGAACAAACTCAGGAGTTAATTAAAGAAACTGCGAAGAATTTATTTTTTGTACAGGGAAAATTTAATGCAACAACTCAGGAGATTGCCGATGAAGCGGGGGTTAACAGAACGCTGATTAATTATTATTTCAGATCCAGAGATAATCTTATTCAGATAGTTTTTGATGAAGCAGAACGTGTGGATAAAGAAAAATCGGAAATTATTATGAATTCTGATCTTCCTTTTAAACAGAAAATAAGCCAGTTTATAGAAAGTAGTCTTTCTGCAAGTTTAAAATATCCTTACTTGGAAACGTACATTGTTTCGCAGCTCAACAAGGGAACTTGCCATCAGAAAGATATTGAGGAAGAAGATCTTAAAAAGCTATACAACGATATTGAATTAGAAATGGATAAAGGGAATATAGAAAAAATGTCACCTATTCAGTTTATTATCAACATGATTTCTCTTTTGGTTTTCCCAAGTGCAGTAAGACCTTTATTGATGGAGAATTTGATGATTAACGAAGACGAATTCAATAAAATAATATCTGAACGTCGGGAAATAATTATCAACATGCTTTTTAAAAAATAATTTTTAAAGTAAATGCTGGTTTACGCCGTCTTTTAACAATAACATTAAAATAATAAACGAAATATAAATTATGAACAGAAAACGTATAACTGCTAAAAAACTCAAAATGGGAGTTGCTGCTGCATTTATGTTGTTTACCTCTTCTTCTTTATTTGCACAACAGCAGATTTCTTTGCAGGAAGCCATAAAACAGGCTCTTGAAAATAAAGCTGAAGCTAAAAAAGCTGCACTGCAGATAAAAAAAGCTGAGTACAAAATTAATGAAGCTAGAGCCGGAGCGTTACCGCAAATTAGTGCGACTGCGGGTTTAACTTATAACCCCATAATTCAGGAATCGCTTCTTGAATTTAGCGGACAAAGAATGAGAGCTCAATTGGGGCAGCCTTGGGTTTCGCAGGCTGCCGTTCAGCTTCATCAGAATATTTTCGACCAAAGAGTTTTCACAGGTCTTAAAGCTGCCAAATCTACAAGAGAATTTTATATTTTAAATGCTCAGCTTACCAACGAACAGCTCATCGAAAATGTAGCAACTGCTTATTATCAGGTTTTTGTACAGGAAGAAAATCTGAAAACCATTAAGGCAAGCTATGCCAATACAGAAAAAGTAAGAAACGTTATTAAAAGTCTTGTGGATAATGGCTTGGCAAAAGCGATAGATTTAGATAGAACCAACGTACAGCTTACCAATATAGGTTCTAGCAGACAGCAGTTAATTAATGCAGTTGAGCTTTCGAAAAATGCATTGAAGTTTTACATGGGAATACCTATTGATACTGCAATTGAAGTTGAAGAAAAATCTATTGAACCAAAACCACAACTTTTAGAAAGTGCTGTAAATCTAGACAACAGAACAGAACTTAAAGTTTTGAATAAAAACAGAGAACTTTTGGTTTTCAATAAAAAAGCAACCGAAGCATATCTTTATCCTACTGTAGCATTGCAGGCAAATTACGGATGGGCAGGAATGGGTTCTAAATTTCCTCTTACCAACGGCTTTAACAATGGTGTTTTGTGGAGCGATTATTCTGCAATAGGTTTAAATATTAATATTCCAATATTTACAGGTGGAGCTACAAAATCTAAAATTCAGCAGACTGAAATAGATATTCAGGATTTGGATCAGGATATTCAAAATACTCAACAAAGCCTTAATCTGGATTATAAAAATGCGGTTACCAATATAGAAAATGCACTCATTAATATTGAGAGCATGAAAAATAATGTAACTCTTGCAGAAAAAGTTCAGAAAGATACGCAGGCAAACTATCAGTACGGTCTTGCACCACTTACCGAAGTTTTAGATACCGAAAATGCACTTACACAGGCAAAACAGAATTATGCCAATGCATTGCTGGATTATAAACAGGCAGAAATTAAATTAATAAAAGCTAAAGGAGAACTCAATACACTACAAAACCCATAATTAAGTTATGAAAAAATCTTTAATATACATTATTGTAGCTGCTGTTTTAATAGGTTTGGCAGGATACAAAATCGCAGATAACAAAAAGCAACAGAAGACAGAAGTAAAAGAAGTTGCAAAGCAGGTAGATAAAATCAACGTGAATGTGGTAGATGTTACCAGAGAAAACATCAATACAGATTATTCTGCGAACGGAACATTTATTCCGAAACAGGAAATGAATCAGTCTGCAGAAATAGCAGGACGTATTGTAAGCGTAATGGTAAAAGAAGGAGCAAGAGTAGGAGCAGGGCAGGTTTTGGCAACCATTAAAAGAGATGCTATTGAAGTAGATGTTTCTCAAGCTCAAAATAACCTTCAAAATGCAATTATAGATAATCAGCGTTATGAAAATGCCTTTAAAACAGGAGGTGTTACTAAACAACAGCTTGATAATTCAAGATTACAGCTTAAAAATGCTCAGGCGGCAATTAGAGCACAAGGCGTAAGAGTAAATGATACCAGTATAAGAGCCGGTATTAGCGGAACCATCAATAAAAGAATGGTAGAACCTGGGAGTGTAGTTTCTCCGGGAACGCCTTTGTTCGAAATTGTCAACATCAATACCCTTAAACTTTCTGTTTTGGTAGACGAAAGCCAAATCGGGAAAATTTCTTTAGGTCAGGTAGTGCCGATTAATGTAAATGTATTGCCTGAAGATTCTTTCAGTGGAAGAATTACATTTATCGCTCCTAAAAGTGATGCATCTTTAAATTTTCCTGTAGAAATTGAAGTGCCTAACAGAGGAAATCTAAAAGCCGGGATGTATGCTACTGCAATATTTAAAACCAACAACGGTGCAGAAACTCAAAATATACTTACTGTGCCTGCAGAAGCTTTCGTAAATGGTGTGAGTTCCGGGCAGTTGTTTATTGTTCAGAATGGGGTTGCAAAATTAATTAAAGTAACAACCGGGAAAGTTTTTGGAGATAAAGTTCAGGTATTGAGCGGTTTGAATGGTGGAGAAAAAGTAGTAACCAGCGGACAGATTAATCTGGATAACGGAGCTAAAGTAAATATTGTAAAGTAGAAAACCGATGAAGTTAGCAGAAATATCAATAAAAAGACCTTCCATAGTAATCGTATTGTTTACGATTCTTACGTTGGGAGGTATCTTAAGTTACTCCATGATGGGGTACGAGCTGATCCCGAAATTCGAAACCAATATGGTTACAATTTCTACCATTTATCCGGGAGCTTCTCCTGCGGAAGTAGAAACTTCGGTGACCCGAAAAATTGAAGATGCGGTAGGTTCTCTGGAAAACGTAAAAAAGGTAGAATCTTCTTCGTTTGAGAGTTTATCGGTTATCATGGTTCAGCTGAATAATGGAGCAGACGTAAATTATGCTCTAAATGATGCTCAAAGAAAAGTAAATGCTATTCAGGCAGATCTTCCGGATGATGTTAAGGCACCTTCGCTTAACAAATTCTCTTTAGATGATTTACCGATTATCACCATGAGTATTTCTTCGGATAAACTGAATAACAAAGAACTTTATGATCTTTTAGACAAAAAAATTGAGCCTATTTTTTCCCGTGTGAATGGGGTAGCTAAAGTTGATCTTGTCGGAGGACAGGAAAGAGAAATTCAGGTAAATCTGGATGAAAAAAAGTTACAGGGTTATGGTCTTTCAATAGGTGATGTACAGCAGGCAATTTTATCTTCGAATTTAGATTTTCCTACCGGAAGTTTAAAGACAAGAACCTCAAAATCTACCATTAGATTATCTGGGAAATATAAGTCTGTTGCTGAAATGAACAATCTCGTAGTTTCCAATAAAAACGGAGCACAGGTTCGTCTTTCAGATATTGCAACTGTTTTCGATTCTCAGAAAGATGTTGAAAAAGTAGCCAGATTCAACCAGCTTCCTACTATTTTAATGCAGGTTAAGAAACAGTCTGATGCCAATGCGGTTACCGTTTCAGAAAGCATTCAGAAAACAATTCAGAGTGTTCAGGAAACCTACAAAAATCAGGGCGTAAAAGTAAAAGTGGTAAACGATACAACAGATTTTACCTTAGAATCTGCCAACCACGTAATTTTTGACTTGTTTTTGGCGATTATTTTGGTGGCAATCGTAATGTTGCTGTTCTTACACAGTATCAGAAATGCATTTATCGTAATGATATCCATTCCTGCTTCGTTGGTAGCAACATTTATCGGAATGAATCTTATGGGATATACGCTGAATTTGATGAGTTTACTGGGACTTTCTCTTGTAGTTGGTATTTTGGTGGATGATGCCATTGTGGTACTCGAAAACATTTACCGACACATGGAAATGGGTAAAAGCAAAATTAGAGCTGCCTATGACGGTGCTTCGGAAATTGGTTTTACCGTAGCGGCAATTACATTGGTAATTGTGGTGGTATTCCTTCCGATTGCGATGAGTTCTGGTCTTGTAGCCAATATTTTAGCACAATTCTGCGTCACGGTAGTTATTGCAACCATGTTATCTTTATTGGCTTCGTTTACCATTATTCCTTGGTTGTCATCAAGATTTGGTAAGCTGGAACATTTAACAGGAAAAAACTGGTTCGAGAAATTCATACTTTGGTTTGAAGGTTTAATTGATAAGTTTACTCATTGGATCACCGGTATTCTTGAATGGTGTCTAAAAACCACTTTAAGAAGAATTTCTACTGTAGTAATTACATTTGTTTTGTTGGTAGGATCTTTCATGTTGGTGGCATTCGGATTTATTGGGGGAGAATTTTTCCCTAAAACAGACCGTGGTCAGTTTTTAGTACAGATGGAACTTCCAAAAGATGCAACCATCGAAAAAACCAATCAACTGACTCTGGAAGTGGAAAGATTTTTAAGAAATGATAAAGATGTTGTAGATCTTATTACCACTGTTGGTCAGCAATCTACAGGTTTTGGAGGTGCACAGGCAACTACTTATCAATCTGAAGTTCAGGTAAATCTTACAGATAAGTCTGAACGTTCTGAGAGTACAGATATTAAGGCTGCAAAAGTAAAAAGAACATTAGAAGAGAAATTTACCGGGGTAGAATTTAAAACAGCTCCAATTGGTATTATGGGTGCAGAAAATGCACCTATCGAAATGGTAGTAACTGCTCCGGATAACGAGACTGCTGTAAAAGAAGCAACAAGAATTTTAGATTTACTTAAAAAAGTTCCTGGTGCGGTAGATGCAGAATTGTCTACAGATTCTGGTAGCCCGGAAGTTCAGGTAAATATCGACAGAGATAAAATGGCTTCTTTAGGGCTTAATCTATCGGCTGTCGGACAAACGATGCAGACTGCTTTTAACGGAAATACAGATGGTAAATTCAGAGCGGGAGAATATGAATATGATATCAACATCAGATTTGGCGATGCGAACAGACAGTCTATTGATGATGTTAAAAATTTAATGTTTACCAATCCTCGCGGAGAGCAGGTGAGATTAAGTCAGTTTGCTGAGGTTAAAATGGGTTCAGGACCTAGTTTACTAGAAAGAAGAGATAAATCTCCTTCGGTAAAAGTTAAAGCTAAAGCAGTGGGTAGACCGGTAGGAGATGTTGCCAACGAATGGTCGGCAAAATTTATGAACAGTGGTAAGAAACCGGCTGGAGTAGAATATATCTGGAGCGGTGATATGGAAAATCAGCAGGAAGGATTTGGAACTTTAGGGATTGCATTATTAGCGGCAGTAGTATTGGTATATCTTGTAATGGTTTCGCTGTATGACAGTTTTGTATATCCTTTCGTCGTTTTATTCTCTATTCCTCTGGCGATGATTGGTGTTATGGTAATTCTTGCATTAACAGCCAACTCACTGAATATTTTTACCATGTTAGGAATGATTATGTTGATTGGTCTGGTTGCTAAGAACGCAATTTTAATTGTAGATTTTACCAACTCCAGAAAAGCTGCTGGAGCAGACACCCATGATGCTTTAATTCAGGCAAACCATGCACGTCTTCGTCCGATTTTAATGACAACAATTGCCATGATTTTCGGGATGTTGCCTATCGCTTTGGCAAATGGAGCAGGAGCTGAAATGAATAAAGGTTTGGCATGGGTAGTAATTGGTGGTTTAACTTCATCGTTATTCTTAACCTTAATTATTGTTCCTGTTGTATATTCATTATTCGATTCTATTTTGCGAAGAATGGGTAAAGATGAAAAAGTAGATTATGAAGCAGAAATGAAAGCAGATTATGAACACAGAGAATTAAGTGAAGATGGTTTTACGCCAAAACATGTAGATTAATATAACAACCTTAAATTAACCTAAAGTGCATCAGAAATGGTGCACTTTTTTTATTAAGAATTAAAAGCAAAAAAAAAGAGTTGAATAATTCAATTTAAAAAATCAGAAACAGTATTGAGTAATAAAAAAAGCTTCCTGAATTAATCCAGAAGCTCTCAATATTTTTTTAGATGAGTAATTAGTCAGCCATTACTTCGCCTGCTTTTCTGTAAACAAACCCGCCATAAATGTGTCTTCTTGCGAAACGGCTTGGAGAATCAGAATTCACCATTTTAATATAAGTATTTCTCGGAACGCCGATGTACTCGTAGATATTTCCGTTAAGATGCTGAACGGTAAGAATAGATTTCTCCAAATAAAAATCCTGAATATTAGATTTTGTAATGGTTTCTGTATATTCTTCTTTATATTTTTCCTGAGTTTCAGGATTAATGCTTACTAAAAAATGATAGGCTTCGATTACAGATTTGCTCATATCTTCAGCTTGTTGCTTACCGATTTCATCATTAATAAATTTATCGGGATGCGTATCTTTCATTACATTTCTGTAAATGGTTTTCAACTCTTTCAAAGTTACATTTTTATCTACTTCCAGAAGCTTTCTGTATTCGCCTAATTTTTTCATGTGGGTAATTCCTTATTTCGGGTTGCAAAATTAAGCTTTTAAATTGATAAACTGTAAGTTATATAGAATTTTGTTTCGTTGTAGAATAATAAATTTTGTTTAATTACCAATATAAGTAAGCTTAGAACCCAAAATGAAATTCTCCAGTGATAGGTTTGCTGAGGCATTATCGTTGGTTAATTCAAAATAATAGATGGAATGGGTGTTTAATCGGTTATCCCTTAAATCGACCTTAAATCTACGCACTTTATTATTTAATTTTCCAGTAGAAATTTCTGAAAAATCACTCAGTTCGATATTATTTACATCGAAAGAAGCTTTAGGATCTTTCTGCATTTTGAGAAATCTTTTCTGAGTTTTATCGGTTGTTTCATCCAAAAATTTCTGCATTTGATAATCGGTTAAAAGCTGTGGATAAATAAGACCCTGCTTTAATATTGTCGCTACGATTTTATCATTTTTATCGTAATAAATTGTTTTATTATCAAAGGAAATTACATGATTCTTAACCATCATTTTCCCTTCGAATTTTTTATAATTTTTCTTTTTATAATGAGTTTTGAAAAATTCAGTTGCTTTATGATCATTCAATTTTTCAGTATTTTGTGAAAAATAAAAAACAGAGAAAAGCGTAAGAGCTATAATTGAAAATTTCTTTTTCATAATACTTTTTTATTATTTTTTAATAAATCTTCTAATGCCATTTTAAGATTTGGAAATTTAAATTGATATCCTAATTTCTGTATTTTATTCGAAGATGCTCTGGAACCTTTCAATAAAATGGTAGATAATTCACCAAAAATCAGTTTTAGCATAAATTCCGGAACATTCGGCATCCATAAAGGTTTTTTAAGGATTTCCGCAATGAGTTTGGTTAAATTTTCATTTGTAGTATGCTCTGGTGAAGTAGCATTGTAAACTCCGTGTAGTTCATTGTTTTTTAAAGTGTATTCGTAAATTCCACAAATATCATCAATGTGAATCCACGGTACATACTGTTTGCCAGAACCTATTGGTGAACCAATTCCCAATTTAATTGGTGCTGAAATTTTTGGGAGAGCCCCCTCTTTTTCGGATAAAACTACAGCTGTTCGGATTTTTACTACTCTTTCAGCGATATTTTCAGTGTAAAATTGGTTTGCTGAATTTTCCCAGGCTATTACAACTTCACTTAAAAAATCATTTCCCGGAGGATCGTTTTCTGAAAAGATTTTTTCGGTAGTTTCTGTTCCATAATAATTTATTCCCGATGCAGAAATGAAAGATTGTATTGTTTGATTATTCTTTTTTAAAGTCTCAAAAATCAGTTTTGCAGAATTAATTCTACTGGAAATTAGTTCTTTTTTTCGTTCTTCGCTCCATCTTTTTTCAGAAATATTGGCTCCTGCAAGATGAATTATATGATTAACATTTTCAAAAGCCTTCTCATCTATAGTTTGATTTTCCAAATTCCATTCGAACTCATTTTCAGCTCTTTTTTTTCTCGTAAGAAATCGGATTGAATAATTTTCTTTCAACTTTGCCGAAAGAACTTTTGCTATTCCTCCGCTTGCTCCTGTGATGAGTACTGTCTCTTTCATAATTAATTTTTGACAATCAAAACAAAATCATCTTCCAGAATTTTGTAGCCCTGATCATAGATGAACTTGTATTCTGAACCGTTTTTATAAATTTTGATGTTGGTAAAATAATTAAAATCAAAACCTAAGCCATCGAGTTTAGATTTAGGAAATTTTGTTTTTCCTTCTTTATTTATTTCAGACAAGATTCGGTAATTACGACGCAATTTGTTGTTCACATTACGCATGAGATTGGTAGAATCTTTATTTTGCTTATTATTGAAAGCATTTCTGCAATTGTCGTCACAAAACTTTTTATCTGATCTTCCTAAGATTTTTTCACCACATTCTAAGCATTCCATATCTTTTATTTTTCAATTTGTGTTTTTTATGGTTAGATTCTTAATTCGGCATCGTGAAACTTTTTATTTGAATTAAATGATTGTTGAAAAAGAAGGAAAAGACTTCTTGTTAGTCAGGGATTTCAACATGTGCCCAGTTTTCACCGCTTTTTATTCTCCAAATCTGCATGGACGTAATATTGAACTGTTTAGCAATCTGTTTGTAAGGTCTATTTCTTTTCAGCTGTTGTTTAATATGAATTACCTGTGTAGATGTAAGTTTCATCCCGCTTTGTCTCTTTTTCTGGGTATATTTCTTCCATTTTTTTTCGGTAATTACTTTTGGGCTTTTACTTTGATGGATGATGTTTTCTTCGGGTGTCATCCACTTTAGATTGTTCGCCTGATTGTTAAGTTTATCAAAATCTAAGTGTCCAACAATTGTTGCATTGGGATTTGTTTTAGGAAGAAAATAAGTGGCAACCATTCTGTGGATCATAAAATGGTGGTTTATGGTTCTTTTTTTTAGATTTCGATCCAGTTTTTTGCTGAGTTCATTTTTCTTTTTGTCGATAAGTTTCGTGAGTCTTTCAATATTGTGAGAAAAATCTTTTTCGGCAATTTTTTCTCTTCGGGTTTTGTGCAGATCTGAGATTTCTTTTTTAAGTTCGTCGAATTTCTCCTGATCTTTTTCCTCTCTTGGTTTATAAAGTTTAAGTCTTATCACTCTGTAGCCTTCTGTTAAAGAACCGTTCAGAATTCTACCATCCGAAGCTCTGTTAAAACTTCTTACTCTTCCCAAATTAGAAATTTCCCAACGACTGTTGCTTGTAAATTCAAAGTCAAATTCAATAGGTTTCCAAACTTCATTAGAGAGTCTATAATCATTCATATTAAATCTTTTTTTAATTATAAAAATTATGTTGAACTTTAATTTTTAAAATTCAAATAATGGTTGTTAGTTATACAGAAATAGTTATCAAAATTTTAATTTTGATTCCTCATTGTGTCATCTAAAAGTTGTTTTAGATTGTAAATTTATAAAAAAATGATAACTAACAATATTTTATTTAAACAAATCTTTAAATAACTACCCAATTCTATTTTTATAATTTTGGAATAAAACAATATTTTGTTTTTAAATTATTTTACCCATTTAATTTTTACTGCGGACATTATTTCCAGCTCCAGACGTGTGTCACTAAGCACTTCAAACTCGTTTTTAATATAGAATTCTAAAGGCGAACGGTAATTGTTCCCGTTCAATTTTTTGTCTGAATCACCATCAATAACCCAGCCGTTTAAAATGGTTTCATTTTCTTTAATAGTGTCTAAAATTCTTGTTCCAAAGCCTTTTCCGTGAAGTTTTTCTGAAATAATTATGGCAAACCAAGTTTCATTTTCTCTTTTAAAAGTTGTTGCCCAACTGTTAATCTTATTATACTCATCAATGAGCAAATAATGATTTTGTTCGGTAAGTTTATTCAAATAATTTTCAAAATCTTCAATTGATTTATAGGTGAGTTTTTCGGGATATTCGTTGTTCCAGAGTTCAAGAATTTCTTTTTTTTGAATTTCATTTAATGTTTTTTGTTTGATAATTTTCATGATTTTTAATTGTTGTTTAATTAACGGAAAAAGAATTGGCGAAGTCACAGAAGATTGAATTGAAGAGTTTTATTTTAAGCAAATTAAAAGTAGTATTAACTGTATTATTAATTATTTTTAGCCCAATATTCCTCTGTCATTTCGAATTTTATTTCTCCATTTCCATGCGTTCCAATCTCTTTCCAGCCACTTTTTCTATAAAAAATTTCCGCTCTCGTGTTTGGAGCTGTACCAAGCCAAACATTTTTTTTAGTTTGATTAAAATACCAATCTAGCATAATATTATGAAGCAATCTTCCGATTCCTTTTTTCTCATAATCGGGATGTACAAATAATGCCCAAATATTGTTTTCTTTTAAATCAACAATTGAAAATCCCACAATATTATTTTCAATTTCGCAAACCCAACCTTTCCCTCTTTCACTTATAAATTCTTCACAATCTTTATCTGTTACGAGATTTGGATTAGAAAGTGCATTTTCTTTTACTGCATTTCTAACTATTTGGATTTGTTTTATATCTTCAATTTTAGCTTCTCTTATTATCATCTCTAGAAATTTTATAGTAAATGTAAATAAAAATATATTATTCTAAAAGAAGGGATTTATTTTGTATTTAATGAATTAGTTTTTTAAATAATGCTTAATCCATTGTTAAATAAATGTTTATCGAAACTCTAGTTGTCATACATTTTCTTTTTACTTATTTGTAGCATAGCAACGGCTTAATATTTGTAAGCTTTTAAAATCTTATTAAATGACAGATCGGTTAAATGATAATTCTAAAACTAGAATTGTTAGTAACCTAAGTAACTATTACGCTTTTAGAAGTATTAAAAACTTTCTTCATTAATTTTTTAAAGCTTCAATTAAATATTAGAAAACCAAGTTTTTATTTCTCATAAAAATTGATTTTAAAGTTAGTTTTTCTGTCATTTCAAAATTTAATTATACTTATACCATGAAAAATCAACTTTTATCCAAGTTATTCAAGACCAATTTAGATAGAGGAGTTACAGTACCAAGTCTTATTTTTATTTTCGGAGTCTGCATTTTTTCGGTGCTTTTTCCAGAGCAGGTTAATTCGGTGCTGAATATCATTAAAAATTTCATATTTATTAATCTCAACTGGATATACGTTTGGTGCGTAACTATTTTTGTGATTTTTCTCGTTTTTTTAATGTTCAGTAAGTACGGAAACATCAAATTAGGTTCTAATGACAGTAAACCAGAACATTCATTTTTCTCGTGGATTTCTATGCTTTTTGCAGCAGGAATGGGGATTGGTCTTATGTATTTTAGCGTTGCAGAACCTATGCAGCATTATTCGAGCGATGTTTTTAAAGAAAATCATTTTATTAACCGGGCAAAAAATGCGCAACTTTACACTTTCTTTCATTGGGGAATTCATGCATGGGCAATTTATGGTTTGGTAGGACTTACTTTAGCGTATTTTGCCTATCGTTATCGTCTTCCGTTATCATTAAGAAGTGGTCTTTATCCTTTATTGAAAGATAAAATTACCGGAAAATGGGGAAATATAATCGATATTTTTGCTTTATGCAGTACGTTTTTCGGAATTACAACTACTTTAGGTTTTGGAGTTGTCCAAATTAATTCGGGTCTAGATAAACTGAATCTTTTTCCGGATACAGGTTTTCTTTATCAGGTAATTATTGTTCTGGTATTGGTAACAATTTCTGTTATTTCTGCTACTTCAGGGGTGAATAAAGGAATAAAAATTTTGAGTAATATTAATATTCTGGCGGTAATTATTTTATTGCTTTTTGTTTTGATATTAGGTCCGACAGTATATTTAATAGGAAGTTTTACCAACGGATTGGGAAATTATATCAACAGCTTTTTCGATCTTACTTTTAATACACACGTTTATGAAAAAGAAACGCTTCCGTGGTTTTATAATTGGACAATCCTTTACTGGGCATGGTGGATTTCTTGGTCGCCATTTGTAGGTCTTTTTATTGCAAGAATTTCAAAAGGAAGAACAATAAGAGAGTTTATCGCTGCCGTTCTTATCATTCCTACATTGTTTAATTTTATTTGGATGACTGTTTTTGGGAATAGTGCTATTTGGATAGATATTAATGTTGCAAACGGTGCTCTAAGTTCATTAGTTTCTGATCCAGACAGTCTAATGTTCGAGTTTTTAGAATATTTACCACTATCGTCTATACTGAGTTATCTTGTTATTGGTATTATCATCATCTTTTTTGTAACATCAGCAGATTCGGGGATTTTAGTGATGAACAGTATATCTTCTCAAAATGCCAAGAATACTCCAAAATGGCAAATGATATTTTGGGGAGTTTTATTGGCTGTGCTTTCTTTAATGTTGTTGAATGCGGGTGGTTTACAAGCTTTACAAACGATGACTCTAATCACAGCTTTGCCATTTGCAGTCATAATGGTTTTGTTCGCCATATCCTTAATGAAAGCTTTGATAATAGATTATAAATATTATGAAAAAGGGATTTCTGTTACCACAATTCCATGGTCCGGAAAGTTTTGGAGAGAACGTTTGAAGCAAATGTTATCTTATGAAACCAAATCATCTGTCGAAACCTTCATCAATACAGAAGTTACTACCGCTTTAAAGGAGTTAAAACACGAATTTTTAAACAACGGAATCAACGCAGAAATTAATATTTACACCAAGCCATTGAAGGTAGAATTTGAAATTCGCCACAAAATAGTTAATAAATTTTTATATGGAGTTCGGGTTTCTAAGAGTAAAATTTCAGATCAGGTGGTGAGTGATGAAAACTTACCGGGAATGGATAGAAGTATTAGATATTTTCCAAAAAGTTATTTTGGCGACACGCGGGAAGGTTATGATATACAGTATTTTACAAAAAATGAATTAATTAGTGATGTTTTAAAGCATTACGAGCGTTTTCTCACTATTGTATCTGAAGAATCCAACGAAATGTTTGTAAGCAGTGAAGGAAATGACGGCGAATGATTAAAAATCTGACAATAAATAACAAATTGATAACTATTTCAGATTGTATTAATTTTAACTAATCGCAGTTTCCTTTACAAACGGCAGTCTGGTCTAAATCTGATGGTACGAATGCAAATGAGTATTCAGAATAATTGGGTTCTTCTTTTAATTTCGTGTAATTTTCAAATCTTTTAATAATGTTTCTTGGGCTTTCATCAGAAGATTTCCAAACTTTAAATTTCGAATTATCATAGACAATTTTTACGCTGTCGGCATAAAAAATAATCTTGTCTGTAGAACCAAAATTATTATCCAACTTCTGACTGTAAATCTTGTCTTTCGGTAAGTCGTGTCTGGTTTTTATTCCTTGTTGATAAGAAAAAATAGTAATGTTAGATGGGGTATCATTTTTATAATTAAATAAATTTATATATTCATCATCTATAATTTCTCTTCCGCAACTCAGTAATGTGAAGATTCCCAATAAAGTGAGTAAATTTTTCCTCATTTTTAAAGATTAGATTTTTATATGGTAATGATAATAAATTAATTAGGAATAGCAAAGATTTAATTTTAATTCTTGAAAATTCATTAAACGAAGATTTTTTCATGATGAATATTCATCGAAAAAGAGTAAAACAAACATTTTCTAATTTTAATTTTTAAATTAGTGGAATGAAAATAGCATTTTTAGGTCCGGAAGCTTCTTTTACACAGTTAACAGCGATTCAGTTATTTCTAGGAGAAGAATTGGTTCCGAAGGCAAATATTTTAGACTGCTTTTTGGCAGTTTTAAACAATGAAGTAGATAAAGCAGTGGTTCCATTAGAAAATTCTATCGAAGGTACGGTTTCTATGACCTTAGATTATCTTTATCTCACACAGGATATTAAAATTGAAGCGGAAGCTGTTCTCCCAATTGCTCATCATTTGATGGTTCATCCCAATCATCATAACAATGACATTATTGAGAAAATTTACTCTCATCCACAAGCTTTAGCCCAAAGTTTTCATTTTCTGAATAATAAATATCCCCAAGTTCCAAAACAGGATTTTGCATCAACAGCAGCGGCAGCAAAAAGGGTTTCCGATAATCCGGACAGAAAAATTGCGGCAGTTGCCAACAAATTTGCAGCAGATTTGTATGGTCTTCAAATTGTAGATGAAAACATACACGATTTTGAGCAAAACCATACCAGATTTATTGTAATTTCTAATAATTCATCTTCAAATACAGCAGGAAAAAGCTTTGGCAGTAATTTAAATGCTTCCGGAAAGAAAACCGGACTTCTTATTACGCTTCCGCAAGATCACGCTGGAGGTCTTCATCAGGTTTTATCGGTTTTTGCATGGCGAAATATGAATCTTTCCAAAATAGAAAGCCGTACCTTAAAAACGGGTTTGGGTAATTATTTCTTTTTTCTGACAGTGGTTGGCGATTGGGATAATGTTCTCTATATTAATTCTATTGATGAATTAAAAGCAATTGGAGCAGAAGTTAAATTTCTAGGTAATTATAAAGAATTTTTGCTGAAATCTTAAAAATTTTCAGCTATAAAAATCTCTGTGTTCTTTGTATTTAAAAATATTCCAAAATAAATTTTCGCACAAGGAATAGTTTTTGACTTAAATTACATTATTATTTTCAAGATTATGTTCGATAAACAACAGCGAAAACTCAAAAGGTCTGCAAAACTAATTTCCGTTCTTAGTAAGTATGGTTTTAAAGATTTAATTTCCAGAATGAATGGGAATAAAAAATCTGATGAAAAACCGGAAAATTCTGAAGAAGTCATTTCTAAAGGAACCATTTATGAACGTATTCGTCTTGCATTGGAAGAGTTGGGACCAACGTTTGTTAAATTAGGACAGTCTTTCAGCAACCGCGAAGATTTGCTTCCACCTGAAATGATTCAGGAGTTGCAGAAACTTCAGGACAGAGTAGAAACGGTTGATATGAACATACAGGAAATTCTGGAAAATGAATTCGATATTTCTGTACCGGATTATTTTCAGGAAATTATTCCTCAACCTTTGGCAACAGCCTCTATTGCTCAGGTTTATAAAGGAACTTTAATCGGTGGTGAAGATGTTATTTTGAAAATTAAAAAGCCAGATATTCTTCCTGTAATCGAAGATGATTTGCTCATTATTAAAGACTTGGTAAAACTTATTTCTACTTATTCTGAAATAGGTTCTAAACTCAACTTAAAACAGGCAGTTTCCACTTTCGAAAAATCTTTGTTGGAAGAAGTTTCTTTGGTAAATGAGCGAAATAATATTCATCAGTTTACTCAGAATTTTAAAAATAATCCGGAAACTTATGTTCCTAAAATTTACGATGAGCTGTGCAATAATAATGTTCTCTGCATGGAATTTATCGACGGAATAAAAGTTACCGACACCACAACTCTTCAAAAATACGGAATTGATCCCGTAATGGTTTCAGAAAGAGGTTTAAGACTGTTTGTTTCTCAGATTTTAGATTACGGTTTCTTCCATGCAGATCCTCATGCGGGAAATATAATGGTGAAAAAAGATGGAAAAGTCGTTTTTATAGATTTTGGTGCCGTAGGAAAAATTCAACCAAATGATAAAGAAATTCTTGAAAATCTTATCGTAAGTTTTGTTGCAAAAAATTCTAAAAAAATTGTTCGTTATCTCAAAAAAATGGCTGTTAGTTATGAAATTCCCAACGACAGAAAGTTTGAAAACGATGTAGAAGAAGTAGTTAATTTTGTTCACAGTACCTCTCTGAAAGATATTGATCCTCAGGTAATCATGAATAAAATGAAAGATGTTTTGAAGGAAAACCGACTTTACATGCCCGATTATTTTTATCTGCTTTTTAAAGGAATTGGTCTTATTGAAGGAGTTGGCAGAACTATTAACCCGGATTTGGACATCGTAAAAAGCCTGCATCCGTATGCCAAGAAAATTTTCACCAAAAAATTAAGTCCGGAAAAAATTTTTAAAAAGAGTTTAGAAAAAATTCAGAATTTCACGGATAATGTAGATGAAATTCCTAAAGAACTCAGATCTGTGCTCCAAAAGTTAGATGATGAGCAGTTTACTATCTCAAGCGAAATTAAAAATATCGAAAAGACGAACCATTTAATTAAATCAAGCATCATCAATTTAATACTTACAATGGTTTTAGGAGCTAATATTATTGCTACAGCAATCGTTTTTGTGTCCGAAAAAGGTCCCAAAATAGGAGAGCTGTCTTTAGTTGCAGTTTTAGGATTTAGCTTTTCTATGGTGTTAACGGTAATTCTTTTGCTGAGAATTACCAGAAAGTAATCTAACCGTTTAAGTTGGCAAGACTTTACCTGAAATTCAATAATTGAACTGTAAAATTTACTCCTGTTATTGGTTTAAAAAGCAATTCAAATAATTGCCTATCTTTGCAAAATGGATAAAATCACTTTTGCAGATTTCGAATTACCCGTAAAAATTTTGGATGTTTTGGCAGATCTCAATCTTTTTGAGCCTACACCAATTCAGGAAAAAAGCTTGAAACCCATTCTTTCAGGTAGAGATGTAATGGGAATTGCACAAACGGGTACAGGTAAAACTTTAGCCTATCTTTTACCTGTTCTTAAAACCTGGAAGTACAATAAAACGGGAAATCCAACTGTTTTAATCTTGGTTCCAACCCGGGAATTGGTTGTTCAGGTAACTGAAATTCTGGAAAAGCTTACAGAAAATATTACTGCAAGAGTAATCGGAATTTACGGAGGTAAAAACATCAATACCCAAAAATTATTGTTTAATGACGGGTGCGATATTTTAGTGGGAACTCCGGGAAGAGTGATGGATTTGGCGATTGATAATGCTATTTCCCTGCGTGAAGTTACTAAACTCATTATTGATGAGTTTGATGAAATGCTGAATTTAGGTTTCAGACCACAGCTTACCCATATCTTTGAAATGATGAAAGAAAAAAGACAGAATATTCTTTTTTCTGCAACCATGACAGAAGCTGTTGATGATATGCTTGATGAGTATTTTGCGAGTCCAGTAGAAATATCTTTGGCAAAATCTGGAACTCCGCTCGAAAAAATAGAACAAACAGCCTATAAAGTAGAAAATTTCAATACTAAAATAAATCTACTCGAGCATTTATTGAAAACAAATGAAGACATGTCTAAAGTTTTGGTTTTCGCCAACAACAAAAAGCATGCGGATCTTGTTTTTACGAAAATAGACGAATTATTTCCTGGTCAGTTTGATGTAATCCACTCCAATAAATCTCAGAATTATCGTTTGAAAGCGATGAAAAGATTTGAAAATGAGGAAATAAGAGGTTTAATTACAACCGATGTCATGGCAAGAGGGTTGGATATTTCCGATATTACCCATGTAGTTAATTTTGAAATTCCTGAGGTACCGGAACAATATATTCACAGAATAGGAAGAACGGGTAGAGCCGATAAAGACGGGAAAGCGGTTACTTTTGTCACTAAAAAAGAAGAAACACTTGCTTTAGATATTGAACTTCTAATGGATAAAGAACTACAATATCTTGCTTTTCCTGAAGAAGTTAAAATTAATCCTAAAAAGATTGCTTCAGAAGAAGAACATGTGGTAATGAAAAACCTTAATCAGGTTAAAATGTATGAAGGAGGCGGTGCTTTCCACGAGAAAAAAGATAAAAACAAGAAAGAAAACTGGGGCGGACCTTCCAAAAGAAAAGCTCCTAAAAAATTTGGAGCCAACAGAGCGCAACAGAAAGCGATATCCAAATCTAAAAGAAAGAAATAAAAAAAGTCCGTTTTACAATTTGTATAACGGACTTTTTTGTTTTTATCTCTTTAAATACATTGTATATTCATCATCTTTTCCGTCTCCATCATAATCGTCTTTTTCACCTAACAAAACAAGTTCAAAATTGTTGATGGTGATGACTTTGAAACGCATAGTATTTCCATCCAGACTTACGTAAAGATCTTTTTCGTTTTCTTTGTAATTGTAAGTACCAGTAGAATAATCTGATTTACACGTTCCTGAACCTGAATAATATTCATCACTAATTAAGCTTCCGCCTTCTTTGAAGGTAAAATTGGTCTTAGCTTCACAAGCATCTGGAGTTTCAGTTTCAAATTTACCATTGGCATATTTGTAAGTGTATTTATTAACCTTCCAGGTACCTACGATAGACGGAACTTCATCATCGTCTTTTTTACATGCAGTAAGAGCGAATCCTGCTACAACTGCCATTAATAATATTTTTTTCATTTAAAATAGTTTATAAAGTTCATAAAGTAATGAAAAATTTTATAATCTGCAAAATGTTTTTTGATACCCTTTTCTGCACGAGTAAAAATTTTAAATAATGCTAATGAAAATAAACTTCTTTGAAAAAACAGAAACTACTTTATGTAAGGATTCATAACAGAAGACCAAAGCCGGTAACCTTCCGGAGTGATGTGAAGCATGTCATCAAGAAAAAGATCTCTTCTGATGTTGCCGTTAGAATCGTTCATTACCTGAGTAATATCAATATAATCTGCATTTTTTTCTTTCTTCATAAATTTTGATATTTTACTGTTTACTTCCTTTATTTTCTGCCATAAGTGTTCTCTGCTTGGAGAAAATTTTATAGAAATATAATCTACCTGAACCATTGGGAATCTTTCTCTAATTTTTGCGTAAAATTCTTTGTAGCGAGCCACTACCGTTTCAGGTTTAAGATGAGTATTATCTGCTAAATCATTTTCACCACAGTAGATGATAATTTGTTTTGGATGATAAGGTTTTAGCAAATCATCGGCATAATCATTAAGATCTTTAAGTCTGGAACCCCCAAAACCTCTGTTGATAATAGTTTTACCAGGAAAATAATCTGAAACATCCTGCCATTTGGTAAAAGATGAACTGCCTAACAGAAGAATGGCATTTTCTGGAGGTGCTGTTTGCTGATCTATCTTTTTAAAATTCTGAATGTCGTCCCAAAAAATTGGTTTTTTAATCTGAGCTAGAAAAAAACCGAATGTAAATATAAGTATGAATGAAAAGATGTTCTTCATTTCTGTTTATTTTTGAAATTTGAGTTGTAATAAAAACTCCCGAAATTTTCGGGAGTTAAGTTATCTTTTATAAGTAATGTAAGTGTAATCTATTTTTGTATCGCCGTTCTGGTCTATATTGTCACTCATCGTCATTATTCTTAATTCTGAACTGCTGAGAATTACAACTTTGTAAGGTCGATCTACATCATTTACAAAATCTGTAACCAATATTTTAGTTTCATTATCATAGGAATATTTTCCCTCAACTTTTGTATTGCTGCAGTTTGCACCAGATCCTGTAAATGCGTTGTATGAAGCATAATAATCTGTTCGGAATTCCAAAACATTTTTTGTTTCGCAACCTGTTGGTATCATCGTTTGAAGTACAGTTTTGTTATCAGCACCCGATATTACTTCGGTTTTTACAGTTTTCCATTCGCCTTTAAGCATATCTAGTTCATACCCTTGGTTGTCATCTTTTTCACAAGAAGTCAGTGCTAATGCAGAAAAGGCAAATAAAAGTAGGTGTTTTTTCATTTTCACAAATTTTATAATATGCTAAAATATAAATAAATTTGAAATATATATAATGAAAACGTGCTTTTTTAAACAATAATTTGAAGAAAATATATTTTTTAATTTCAAAAATAGTTTAGTTTTTAGATTCTTGTTACAAAATAATAAAAATTAAACGGTTTAATAACTCATTTCTACGATTTTAAAGGCGTCTTTAGGCGTTAGATTTTTATGTTCTCCTAAGCCAAGCCATTTTCTTTCGGTAAATGCTTTCTCAACTTTTTCTGCAGTTCCGGCAAAATCTTTTGTATAATCTGAAAGTTTGGTCTGTATATGAAGGCTGTGGAAAAATTCTTCAAGTTTTACAATAGCTTTTTCAGCTTTTTCATGGGTGCTTCCTTCAGAAATTCCCCAAACTCTTTCTGCGTATTGTGTAAGTTTTTCTTTTTTGGCTTCGAAATTATAGCGATAATGCGAAGGAGCAATTACAGCAAGTGTTCTTGCATGATCTATTCCGAATTGTGCAGTAAGTTCGTGCCCCATTGCGTGCACCGCCCAGTCTGTGATAACACCTTTTTGGATAAGTCCGTTAAGAGCCATCGTACAACACCACATAAAATTGGCAGCAGCATCATAATTAAATTCTTCTGCCATTACTTTCGGAGCCGTATTCTGAAGACTCATCAATATACTTTCTGCTATTCTTTCCTGCAGATCAGCAGAAGAAGGAGCAGTCATATACTGTTCTAAAACGTGCGTGTATGCATCTGCAATTCCATTAGCAATTTGGTTTTTAGGAATAGACCGGATTACTTCAGGATCCAATACCGAAAACTGAGGAAATAAGCCAGGACCACCGCTGGAAAGCTTTTCATTTGTTTCTCTTCTGGAAATAACATATCCCGAATTCATTTCAGAACCTGTTGCAGGTAATGTAAGAACCGTTCCGAAAGGCATTCCTTCACCTTCCATTGTTCTCACAGGTTTTGTGAGAATTTCCCACGGTTCGCCGTTGTAGTTTGCTGCTGCAGAAATAAATTTAACTCCATCTATTACCGATCCTCCACCTACTGCAAGCAAATATGTAATGTTGTTTTCTTTAATGTAGTGCAATGCTTTAATAAGCACTTCATATTCAGGGTTTGCAGGAACGCCACCAAACTCATGTACTTCATGATTCTTTAATGCATCTTTTACCTGATCGTAAACACCATTTTTTTTAATACTTCCGCCACCGTAAATCATTAAAATTTTAGAATCCTGAGGTATTTCTTTTGAAATTTTAGCGATTTCTCCTTTTCCGAAAAGTATTTTTGTTGGATTTTTAAACTCGAAATTAAGCATTGTTTATATTTTATTTTGACATCAAATTTATGAATACAAAAACAAAATAGTTCTTAATAAAAGTTTAAAATTTTAATTATTTATTTCGATTAAAACTATTGGAATTTCATTTTAAGTTCTTCCAGAGAATAGTTGGGCGGTACAGACTCTTTTCCGTTTTCGTCGATAAGTCCGAAATGGTTGGTCGTAGATTCTACCACAGCGAAACCTTTTTTAAAGTCGCCAAACTTTCCTATTTTTTCATAAATAGCGGGTGTAACTTCTTTTCCTTCTCTGTTAATAAGTCCATAAGTGTCCGCAATAGATTTTACTAATGCTAAATCTGGATGAATAATTCCAAATTTCTCAATTTTAGAGTAGATTGGAGCCACCACAGCTTTTTTATTTTTATCAATAAATCCAAAAGTACCGGATTTTGTTTTTACTAAAGCCCAATTCTTCTGATATTCATCGAAACGGTAAACTTTTTGATATTGCGAAAATGTTTTAATGCTTAAAAATAAAAATAAAGAGCTTAAGAATATTTTTTTCATGTTGAAGTTTGTGGTATGATTAATTGTTTGTTTTTAAATGATTTAATTTACATAAAATAGTTTAAAAGCCTATTCTAAAACAACTTTGTAGTACCCATTTTCTTTGGTGTACGAAACATTATCAAACTTAATTTCATCTATTTTAAAACCATCACAGTCATCAGTAACCGGAGAAGATTTTATCGAAAATTCTGCAATTTTAATCGTATTGTATAATTTGTAATTTTTAGTACCGTTGAAACTTCCGACACGTTCTAAAACAATTTTAAAATCATTAGTTTTTGTAATCTGTACACCAACTCCATCGCTGTCGGAAATTCCTACAGTGGTAAGAGTTCCGTTTTCTAAAAGATTCTGTCCTGAAGAATTCACCAGTTCGAAAACTACTTTTTCAGGAGCAGTATAACAGTCTTTTTTGCAAGAACAGGTTAGTAATAAAATACTTAACAACATTAATACTCTGCTTATCATAATATTTTAATTTAAATTGAAACAAATTTAATTAATCGAATACAAATTTTATGCATTAATTCTCAATTTGATGAAAAAAAATATTTTTAATTGCAACATAAATTCTCTATTTCAAAACTATTTTATAAAATCCACTTTCATCCGTAATGTCGATTGCATAACCGGTAAACGTAATTTTCTTTATCTGAAATCCGTTACAACCACCTTTATATTCTGATGACTCAACTTCGAAATTAAATTCTCTTATTGGTGAGTAAAAAGTATATTTTTTTGTACCGTTATAGGCACCAATATTCTCTATAATAATTTTATGATCTGAGGTGGTGGTAAGTTCCACAAGATTTTTATTTTCATCTCGAACGTAAAAAGGAGAAAGACTTCCGTCTGCAATGAGGTTTTCGTTGTTAGAATTTACGAATTCAAAAACAACCGGTTGCGGTGCATTATAACATTCTTCGCCACAAGAGCTCAGTGAGAAGATTATTAGTATAAGAAGAAGTAAATTTTTCATGTTTAAATATAATTTTTGTAATAAGTAAAAATAATCAATATTTTTAATCTGAATTTTATCGGTAAATCAAATAATTTTTACTGAAAATCTCCTAAATTTGTTATTATGATACAAGACCAGCGCGCAGAAAAATTCAGACAGATTGTAGAAAATAAATTTCAAATCTACAATTCTTTATTCATGAGTCTTCCTTATGATAAGATGACTAATATTGGGATGCTACTTCCTTTTCTGTATGAAGAAAGTAAAGAAGGATATTTGGTTGGGAAAACTCCAGTGGAAATTGTAGAAGAATTTTTCGTCAACCATACCGATTTGGTAAATGAAGATCAAAAGCTTGAACTGTTGTTTAAAATTATACAATATATTGAAAGACAGGTGGTTTTGTTTGATAGTATTGAAGATGCTGCATTTCCCGGACTTCATTCTGAAAGCGATAGTGGTACCATTACCAATCTGTACGAAAGAGCGTATCATGACCATAAACTGGAAAAAGTACATGAAAAACTGAAGGATTTCACCGTAAAAGTGGTGTTTACTGCCCATCCTACGCAGTTTTATCCAAGTTCTGTCCAGCGAATCCTGCAGGATTTAAGACAGGCAATAGGTGCAGATTCAATCACCAATATCGATATGCTGCTTCAACAGCTTGGGAAAACTCCATTTGTAAATAAAGAAAAACCGACTCCTATAGATGAAGCTTTAAGCATCATTCATTATCTTAGGTACGTTTATTACGATTCTATTGGAGAACTCTATGGTAAAATAAAGAAAACATTTGGCAACAGTAATTCTCATCTTCATGAAAATATCATTCAACTTGGTTTTTGGCCTGGAGGAGATCGCGACGGAAATCCATTTGTTACTGCCGAAGTTACTAAAAAAGTTTCTGAGGAACTGCGTACCGCTATTTTGAAATCTTATTACGCCAATCTTAAAGATGTAAGACGGAGATTGAGTTTCCGTGGAGTTTCCGAAGTATTGACAAAACTGAGTGCAGAATTATATACAGCCATTTTTAAAAACGAAAAAATATCTAGTGAAGATATTCTGAAAAGGCTTGATGAAGCAGAGGAAATACTTATTAATGAGCATAATTCTCTGTTTTTAGAAATTTTGGTTGATTTTAAAGATCGTGTAAAGATTTTCGGAACTCACTTTGCGACTTTAGATATACGACAAGACAGCAGAATTCATCAGACTGTTGTGGATGAAATTTTCGATGCGATTTTTGGAAAAAAGGAAGCTGATTATACTGAAAAATACAATAAACTTATTGAATTTAATGAGAAATTTAATTTTGATGATTATAGTGAAATTGTAAAAGAAACTTTGGGAAATATTTCTCAAATTAAAGAAATTCAGGATTTTAATGGTATTAGAGGAATGCATCGCTACATTATTTCTAATTCTGATGCCGTAAAAGATGTTATGAATGTATATACATTTTTCAAGATCTGTGGTTATCGTGATGAAGATATCAATATGGATATTGTACCCCTTTTTGAAACCATGGAAGGCCTTGAGAATGCTGAAAATGTCATGAAAGAATTATATCTAAATCCTATTTATAAAAAGCATTTAGAACGAAGAGGAAATGAGCAGACCATTATGCTCGGTTTTTCGGATGGTACTAAAGACGGTGGATATTTGAAAGCAAACTGGGAAATATATAAAGCTAAAGAAGTTTTAACAAAAATTTCAGAAGAAAATGAGGTTAAAGTAGTGTTTTTTGACGGAAGGGGAGGTCCACCAGCAAGAGGTGGCGGTAAAACCCATGATTTTTATGCTTCTCAAGGTAAAACAATTGCCAATAATAAAATTGAATTAACCATTCAGGGACAGACCATTACCAGTATTTTTGGCAATAAAGAACAGGCAAAATATAATTTTGAACAGCTTTTAACAGCCGGTGTAGAAAATGATGTGTTCAAAAATTCCAAAAAAGATTTATCGGCGAAAGAAAGAGCTTTAATTACTGAGTTAGCCAACATCAGTTATAAAAAATATTCTGATCTGAAAGCTCATCCAATGTTTGTACCTTATCTTCAGGAAATGAGTACGTTAGAATATTATGGTAAAGCCAATATAGGAAGCAGACCATCTAAACGTGGTGGAGATAATGAGCTTAAATTTGAAGACTTGAGAGCTATACCATTTGTAGGATCCTGGTCGCAATTGAAACAGAATGTACCAGGTTTTTTCGGGTTTGGATATGCAATGCAACAATTGAAAGAAGAAGGCAGATTTGATGAAGTTAAAGAGCTTTACAAAGGTTCTGATTTCTTTAAAACACTTGTTTTAAATTCAATGATGAGCATGAATAAATCATACTTTCCGCTAACTTATTACATTAAAGAAAATCCTAAGTTTGGGGCATTTTGGGAAATACTTTTTCAGGAATTTAATCTTTCTAAAGACATCATGTTGGAGCTGACTGGCTTTACAATTCTTCAGCAGGAAGATCCTCTGTCCCGAAAATCTGTTAAAATTCGTGAGAAAATTGTACTTCCGCTTTTAAGCATTCAGCAATATGCACTTATGAAAATTCAAAAAGGAGAAGGCGATATAGAAGCGTATAAAAAACTGGTAACGAGATCGTTATTCGGAAATATTAACGCAAGCAGAAATTCTGCATAACTTGAAATATTTTATTACGAGAAATTTGTTATAGCTACGTCTTTATTTGAAGCATTAGTTTTTCTGAATTCAATTCAGTCTTTAATCCAATTATGCTCATATTTTGAAGGAGAAAACTACAATTATTTTGTTCTCATCCAAATAAAATTATTTGCTTGGGATTGAAATAGCTTAAACTTATTCTTCTTTAAAACTTGAATGGATGAAAGGTTTTGAGAATCTGTTTCAGCAATTATATTGGTAATTTCAGTATTAATAAAAACCCATTCTATAATTTTTTCTATAGATTTAGACATAATTCCTCTATTGTGAAATTTCGGAAAAGTGGCATATCCAATTTCTACTCTTCCGTTTTTTGGTTTTCCTTTAAAGCAAAATTCTCCAGCTATTTCATTTTCTTTTTTTAATATTATTATCCAAAAAGTGTAAAAATAGAAGTTTTCTTCATCTTCGTTAATGTTTTTAAGAATTTTGCTTAGAATTTTCATTTTTACTGTTTCAGACATGAAGCGATCTTTTTCATGTATTCTCAGTTCTTTTTCAAGTTGATTACCTTCCGTATAACTTAAAAGTTGTTTTGAGTTTAGGGGAATTATTTTCAGTTCTTCTGTTTCAATAATCATTATCAAGGTTATTTTTAGATAATTTATGTTTTTTAAATAAACTAAGACATTAAAAAATGAGAATATAAGAAGCAGTAAAAACTCTGAAATCTGTATTTGATAATTTTGCCAACATTGTATTATCAGAAGTTTTTTATTCTAAAATCCATTTTATGAGATTTTCTTTTTCCACAATATTCCAAGAGTGTGGATGCTTTTTACCGTTGGCTCGATAACCGCGATTTTCAGTTTTTATTAATTCTAATTGCTGATTTCCTAGTTGTTTTAAAGCATTATATGTTTTCTCGAGTTTATAGGCATTTAAGTCTTCGTATTTTCTATTTCTATTTTCAGATTGCCATATTAAATCAGGTTCAGTGTAAAATCTAATTTTAATTTTAGTTAAATATTCAATATTTTTAATTGAATTCTGTGATATTAAATAAGGAGAAAGATTTTTGTAATTTTCAAGATTAGTTTCTGGAACTCCGATTTTTTCATCCAGTAATTTAATCAGATATTTTCCTTCTTCAACGGCATCAGCATTTTTGTTGAGTTGAACATCATTTTGAGCATTTTTATATAATTCTTCTAAATCGAGCGGTGAGTCAATAATAAAAATTCCCTTAGGTTGTAACTTATTTTTAGTTTTTATTAAATAGTTAGAAATAAGAATAGTGATATTTCCTCCGCTAGAAAAACCGCCTATGTATTATACATTTTGATTTGAAATATTGATTTCTTTAAAAATTGAATTCAATTTTTTTGCTAATTTTTCTTTTTCATTTTCGTATAAAAATAGTTTTTGATTGTAGTCTAAAAGTAGAGTTGAAATTCCGGCTTTTTGGATGTTTTTCAAAAAAAATGCTTCTGTTTGAGTATTGGTTTTATCACATACAAAGCAGGGAAAGAGGATTAATGTAGCTTTTTCGTTCTTTGCTTTAGAAAATGAATATTCTTTTTTTTGGAAAGTTTGTGAATTACAACTGCTTACAAAGAATATGTATGCAATTAAATTGAAATATTTAAAAATTCTTCTATTTATTTTCAATGAGATTTTGTTTTAAACTTTTAGCTAAGGTAAGAAGTTAACTCGTGCAAAAATATTATGGGTTTTAAATTAAGGATTTAATCCCATATTTCCTAAAATAGTATTTTTTGCGTTGAAATTGGGATAAGTGTATTTTTAGAATTTTCGCTAAAAACCTTATAGGAAAGTTGGTTGTTACCATAGTTCTTGTTAGCTGTAGTATCTTTTATTTGAGCAAGTTTATTTCAATTATATTATTATCTTTCTTAAAACGGTCTAACAATTTATCGTTCCATTCCTTTAATATTTGTGTAGAAGTTCTAAAGTTTCCGTCAGCGTCTGTTTGGTCAGGGATTTGATCAGCTAAATCGGCTGTTGGATTCTTTCGATAATTTTTAAATTTTTTAGCAAATTGATCATAACTTAATTTAAATTCTTGATAATTATTCAAATTTGGGTATTCAAAATCTGTTGTATTGTTTTTAATTCCTTTTATTTCAAATATATGATTTTGATTAGAATCTTCAATTTTTAAAATTAATCCAGGAAGATTTTTGAATTTGTAGGGTCCATCTTGCACTGGAATTTCTTTGGTAAACCAAGCTGTCCATTTTCTTCCTCCAAATTCCGTTGTAGCTTTTTGAACATCATAATTTAAAATTTTTGAAAATTCATTTTCTAATTTCCATTTTAAATCAATGTTCTGTTTAATAATAAACTTATTAACAGACATAAAAGTTATATAATCTATTGGGTTTGAATCAAAATATTTTATAACTCTATCACGAATCATTTCTTTATTTGGAGGCATTGCAAAATTTCCTTTATTACTTTCTGCTAACATAATTGAGTCAGCATTATACATTTCAGAACTATAAAATTCCGATTTACCTTTTTGGATATTTAAAATCATTAATTCATCCCTAACATTTTTTTTATTTGTGGAATCTGGAATGAATTTATAGTCATAAAGAAATATTTTGTTCTGACCAAAAATAAAATTTGCTAGAAAAAGAAAAGTTATAAATTTAATGTTTTTCATTATTTGTGATTTTTTTTAATATTACAGCTAACGGAAAAAGTATTTGCGGCAAAGAATATTCAAATTGAAAATTTGGTTTTTGCCAATACAATTTTGTATGATTTTTTTATGGTTATTTTTTACAAACCATAGAATATCCACTCCAATAACAAGTTTTTTCAGGAAGTTTCTTGAAAATTTCAAAATATCTTTTCTTTAGATTCAGCTCTTTATCTATTAATGTGACTAGAATTTGTGATTGTCGTCTACATTGGTTTTGTTCTATTTTAGATTCGGATTCAGGATAAACTTCCGCAAAGCTTTTTTCAAAGAGTTTTAAATCATTTTTTAGAACTGTAAAAGATAAATAATCGCTATCAAGGTAAAAATCGCCACAACCTGTGCTATCAGTATTTTTTTTGGGTTCATAGATTCCATACTTAGTTAATTCACTGAAAATTCGTTTTGCAACATCTTTCTTAATCTTCACTCTTCTAATTATTTTTTTGTCAGAACTTTTTTTGAAAAATTCATTTACTATCAAACCTTTGTAAGCTTTATCATTCTTACTTGTCAAAATTATTTTCTGATTCCTTCCACATAATGAAATTTCATATTTGATTTTCTGAGAAAACAAATTTGTAAATAACAGTATAGCAATTAATTGCAGTGCTTTCATGAAATTTCGGCTAACGGATAAAGTATTGGCTAAGTGCGGGAATTCGAAGAACTTTAGTTCAGCAAAGACCAAACGAAGCCAATTCTTTTTCATAGAAACTAAATTACAAAAAAAGTTGTAACGAAAAGCAATAGTCGGCGAAGAATATTCAAATTTTCAATTTGGATATTTAAGCCCGTTTTTGCCAATACCTTGTTAGGCGACGTTTTTTTCTTTATCTTTCCTTATTCGTATAATTCTTTTTACCTCATTTGATTTTTCGTTCATTTCATTTTCAATATCATAATCATCTTGAAGTCCGAGCCAAAATTTCGCAGAATTACCAAAATAAGCACTAAGTCTTACAGCTGTATCTGCGGAAATTCTTCTGTTTCCTTTGATAATTTCAGAAACTCTTGTTTGCGGAATTTCTAAATCTTTTGATAATCTATATTGCGAAATTTCAAGAGGAATTAAAAATTCTTCTAATAAAATTTCTCCAGGTGTTATATTTCTTAATTTTTCCATTTTTATAATTTTAATGATAGTCCATAATTTCAACCTCAAAAGCATTGCCATTTTCCCATTTAAAAACAACTCTCCATTGATTGTTAATCCTTATGCTATAGAATTCTTTTAAATCTCCTTTTAGTTTTTCAAGTCGATTTGCTGGCGGAATTCTTAAGTCATTTACATCGATTGAATTATTTATCATTCTTAACTTTCGCCTTGCAACTTCTTGAATTTCTCTTGGAAGTTTTTTGGAAACAATTCCCTTCCATATTTTTTCGGTTTCTTTATTTCCAAAATTTACAATCATACTTTTAACGTTACTAACGTCAAAGATAAGTAAAATATTTCAAATTTTGATTTTAATGCAGAATTTTTGTAAAATGTCGCCTAACGAATAAATATTGGCGAAGTGCGGCTTTTGAAAGACTAAAAGTTCAACCAAGACCAAACGAAGCCAAATGCTTTTTTCGTGAAGACTAAATTACAAAAAAAGTCGAAACGAAAAAGCATTTTGCGAACAAAAAAAGTGGAGTAGTTCAACTGAGAATTCAAGCCCGCATTTTGCCAATATCCTGTTGTCTGCAGTATTTTTAATTCAAGAGAGTGAATTTCAGTGAAATTCAGTTTCGAAGAATTCAAAATCAAAGACGACAGTTTTACGTTTTTGTTTTTAGTTTTTTAATTTTTGAGTTCTCTTTTTCGGAATTTGAGATTAAATCCAATATTTGAATATTCAGTTTTTAGATTTAGAATTTTATTCCAGAAATTAATATTATTCATTACCAATTTTTATGATTTGAATTCAGTAATATTTGTTCTAATTTTAAATTTAGTTTGCTCTTTTGGATTTACTTCACTTTAATTCTGCTTTAATTCAAGGAAATTCAGAGTGTTTTGATTCAGTTCAGTTTCAGAATTATTTCAAACTAAATTCAATACTTATTTTGAGATTTTTAGAATGATTTTTAAGTAAAATATTTAAGTAGGAAAAACCCTTTTAAATTCTTTCAAAATTTGAAAAAGTCTCTATTTAACGCCGCTTTGGTAATATTGCAGACAACGGAAAAAGTATTGGCGAAGTGCGGGAATTCGAAGAACTTTAGTTCAAGAACGACCAAACGAAGCCGATGCTTTTTCAATGGAACTAAAATACAAAAAAATGTGGAATTGAAAAGCGGCGGCGGCAAAAAAACTGAGGATTTTCTATTTAGAACTTCACCCCGCATTTTGCCAATACCTTGTTATCTGTAGCTTTTATTTTGAATAATCAATTAAATCATTCACATATATGTATTCCCAATGTTTGGTAGAAAAGCCATTCTGATTACCATTTTCATCATACATGTTTTTCCTATATTTCTTAAAACAATTTTTTGAAAGAGTTCTATTAAATACATCATCAAAAATAGTTAACAATTTGGTTGTATTCGTTGAATTATCATAATCATAAAAATATTCAACTTCTCGTTTTTTTGTGTTTAAATTTAATTCATATTGGTTTGTAGAAGTATTATATTCAGAATATTTGGTAACAATACTATCCAAATTGTTACTTGTATTGTAATAAAAATCTTTCTGATAATTTAGATAACCAGGATAAAGACCTTCTTGTGTAGAAACTATTTTATTTAACTTATTTCCGGAATAAAAATAATTACTTGTTCGGGTAAAATCTGTTTTATAATATATTTTTTGTTGAATATTACTTCCGTTCATTGTGATTTTTTCTTTAGTTCCTGTAATTTCAGTGTTATCCATTAAGGATTTAGAAACAACATTAATAACATTACCATTATAGGATATGTCTTCGTACTGTTTTACTAATATGGTTGATGTAGTTCCTGAAACAATCGAATAATCACTCGTCCTTTTTTTTGGTTTGTTATCAATATAATCAATGTATATTAAATCATTAGTATAATATGGAGACTCCATATACATTAATTTATAGGATTTTATTTGGGAATCAGTACTTTGGTTTATCTCATCGCTGTCAGAAGTACAATTAAAAAGTAGAAACAAAGCTGAGATAAGTGTTGTTTTTGTTAATGTGTTTGCGTATTTTTTCATAAAATTACAGATAACGGAAAAAGTATTGGCGAAGACGGGCAAAAAGGAATTCGAAGAATTCAATTTTGCGGAGTAGAAGCCAATGCTTTTTCGTGGAAACTAAATTACAAAAAAAGTTGGAACGAAAAGCATTGGCGGCGAAGAATATTCAAATTTTCAATTTGGATATTCAAGCCCGTTTTTGCCAATACCGTGTTAGCCGACGTTTTTATTTTTAATTAACTATTTATGTTACTTTGATTTTCGATTTTCAATTTTCAATTCTTTTTTATTATTCTTATAAGCCTCTTTTAGGTCTTCCATAAAACTAAAGTAAGCAAAAATCAATAGAATTATTGCATTTAAAAAAACAGCAACTACCTTTATAATATTCCATATTTTTTTGTAAAATAAATTTCGAGATTTAGTTTTATAACCTCCATTATTAATGAATTCGATGCCGTTTAGATTGATTTGGTATGTGTTTTCTGAATCTTTAAAGTTCACATATCCATCACTATAAAGTTTTTCTAAATATAATTTTGGTTCAGTATAGTTATGTATTTGTGCCTTCTCTTCGCCATAGCAAAAAAAGAATATGTCAATTGCGTTTAAGTTTTGAATATAGTTTTGATCTTCAATAAAAATGGTTGTCTTTAAATAATGTAAAAGATCATCTAAAGTTTTGTCCATTTTTTTTTCGTCTAGTTTTCTAATTTCTGTCAATTTGATTTAGGGTTGGCTCTAAAATGTCGGCTAACGGAAAAAGTATTGGCGAAGTGCAGGAATTCGAAGAACTTTAGTTCAAGAAAGCCCAAACGGAGCCGATGCTTTTTCAATGGAACTAAATTACAAAAAAATGTGGAATTGAAAAGCAGCGGCGGCAAAAAAGCTGTGGATTTTCAATTCAGACCTAAATCCCGCATTTTGCCAATACCGTGTTAGCAGAAGTTTTTATTTTTTGTTATAATAATCAAATACTAATTTTGAAATTTCTGCTATTATCTTTTCTGAATTTTCGAAAGTTTCATATGTATCGTGAACAAAAATTGCTATGAATATTTTTTTATTATTTGCTGGCAATTCAATAATTCCAATATCATTAATTGCTCCTGTCATTCCTGCGTCATTTGTAAATGATGTACCGGTTCTATGAGCTATTTTTGTCTTTTCAGATAAATTTCCTTTGATTCTGTTGGCTCCAGATTTATTATTTAGCATTGCATTATAAAGCCATATTGTATTTTCTTTATTTAGAAGTTTTTTATCATTAAATTTTTTAAGCAAATGAGCTGCTTCATTTGGAGTTACTTTATTTACGAACTGTGATTCCCAATCTTTGTGCATATCTTCTTCATCATTTTTTATTACAAAGTTTTTACTATTAATAAAATTCTGTACAGTTTCTGGACCATCAATTAAGCGTAATAAAATATCTGTCAAATTATTATCACTATATGAAACCATCCATTTGATTGCTTCTTCGAGTGTAATTGACATATTTCCATTAGGATATTCTTTTTTAAATGGACTGTAAGTATTTTCTAATAATTCTTCCTTTTTTACAAATAGTTTTTGATTCATCGAAAGCTCTCCTTTTTGAACTTTGTTCAAAATAGCCAAAGCAATTTGGAATTTTACAGTACTTAACATTGGATAAAATTTGTCTCCATTTATTTGAGTTAAATCATTTTTTTTAATTCCAATAATTGAAATACCCACATCGGCTTTTTTATTTTCAAGAATTTTCTCAATTTGCTTTTGCAAGACTAAATTCTGTTTAGTTTGAGATGAAATTGTTATGTTTGTGAATATCAATAAAAATAATAGAATAATTTGCTTTGGATTCATTTGATTTTTGTTGGTATAAAATTTCTGCTAACGGAAAAAGTATTGGCGAAGTGCGGGAATTCGAAGAACTTTAGTTCAAGAAAGACCAAACGAAGCCGATGCTTTTTCAATGGAACTAAATTACAAAAAAATGTGGAATTGAAAAGCAGCGGCGGCAGAAAAGCTGTGGATTTTCAATTCAGACTTAAATCCCGCATTTTGCCAATACAATGTTAGCTGCAGTATTTTTTGATAATTTCCTTATCAGTTTCGTTTAATATTATTTTCAAAGTTATTTCTTTATATCCAATTAAACTTAAATTGTAAAAATTTGGGTTGTAGCTTATTATTAAATTGTTATTATTATCTATTTTTATTCTGTTAAAATACAAGAAGTTATTAGATTTCTCATTAGTATTTGTGAATACAAAAGCTTGAAACATATTTAAATTCATTTGAGGAATTATATAAATTCCTTTAGAATTCATTATAATATCAAAAAAATCTGGATGCCATTTGAAATCTAAAAAATATCCTGATTTGCAAATACTTCCTCCCAAGCTTTTTAATATTTTTGAATCATCAGTTTTTAATTTTTGTAATATTTTTTCACTGGATTTTGATTTAACAATCAATAATATAATATAAAATAATCCTGAAAGAAGGACAAATGTTACAAATATTTTATTTTCAGACATAATTTTGGTAAATATTGCAGCTAACGGAAAAAGTATTGGCGAAGTGCGGGATTTCGAAGAACTGAAAGTTCAAGGAAGACTGAACGTAGCGAATGCTTTTTCAATACTGCTAACTTACAAAAAAATGCAGAATTGAAAAGCATGAGCGGAATAATATTTTTGCTTTTCAATTTTGCACTTTCCCCCGCATTTTGCCAATACAATGTTGTCTGCAGTTTCTTTATTTTATTGTAATATGTTTTTAATGTTGTTTCATCCACATAATTTAAAGGAAATTCATTTGCATCGCCCCAACATTCTCCATTTTTTTGAATTTTTGGAAAATATTTTATTGTTCCTTTTTTTTTGAGATAAATAAATTTGAAGTTATCAATTTGTTTTACTTCTTCATTTCCAGGAAAAGTCATAATTGATTCATATCCTTCTTTTTCAATATTGTATGTGATGAATGCATCATAATTATTTTCAATATAATCCATTTCAGGATTGAATTTTTCATTCAATAAAGTTCTAATTTTATTTTTGTCATCGGTTATTTTTTGGAGTTGCCATTTACCATTTAGCAAATTTCTCACTTCATCAGTCACATTTAAGCTCAAATTATCTTTAAGTAATACCTTTTCTTCTATATCAATACAGTTTTGGGATTTCACAAAAATTCCCAAAGCCAAAATGAGAAAAATAAATAATTTTGTTTTCATGTACGATTTTGTTTGAAATTGCAGACAACGGAAAAAGTATTGGCGAAGACGGGAAAAAAGGAATTCGGAGAATTCAATTTTGCGGAGTAGAAGCCAATGCTTTTTCGTGGAAACTAAATTACAAAAAAAGGTGAAACGAAAAGCAATTGGCGGCGAAGAATATTCAAATTTTCAATTTGTATATTCAAGCCCGTTTTTGCCAATACCATGTTGTACGACGTTTTTTTATATTTTCCTTGTTTTAGGACTTTGCCGATTTGAAAAGAAAGAAATAATTTCAATTTTTTCGTTTATAACTCTGTAATATAAAGTGTTGAATTTTAGAATTACAACTTTTCTAGTTTTCAATTTGTCAGACAAAGGAAAAATAGTAGGATTATGTGAAATAATTAAGGTTATTCTTTCGATTTCATCTCCCAAATTATCAATTTCATTTTGAGAAAATTCTCTTTCAAGATATTTAACAGTTTCGTCAAGTTCTTCTAACGATAGGTCAGTCCAAAGAATTTCATAACTGTTTTCCATAAATTTCTCTTGCTTTAGAATGTGGATTTAATTTTCCGGCATTTGCTTGAAGGATTCCTTTTTCAATAGATTTTCTTTCCGCATCTGAAATTTCATCAGCCCAATCTTTTTTATTTTCACGAGAAATTAAATCTGAAATTTTTTCAAGAAAATTCAAATCTTCAATAGTTGATAACCATTGAATCAATTCCAGTTTTTTATTTTGTATTTGTAAATCCGTATTCATTTTTAAATCTTTTCTCAAATTTAAAACTATTTTTCTTTTTAAAGCGAAATTTTGGATAAAATGTCGTACAACGGAAAAAGTATTGGTGAAGACGGGCAAAAAGGAATTCAAAGAATTCAATTTTGTAGAGTAGAAGCCAATGCTTTTTCGTGGAAACTAAATTACAAAAAAAGTTGTAACGAAAAGCAATTGGCGGCGAAGAATATTCAAATTGAAAATTTGGATATTCAAGCCCGTTTTTACCAATACAATGTTGTACGACGTTTTTTTATGCAACAAGAATTTCAACTAATTTATAAATTCCGAGAATAATTAGTGAAATAATTGAGATTATTACAGTGAAAAAGATAAAAGTTGGAAATTTAGAATTATCAGTAATAATGTTTGATTTTCGTTTAGAATATTTTGATTTTTCCTTGAATATTGGAACATTTCCAGTTTTCTCCAAACTATCAGTTTGAAAGTTATGCAATTTTGTTTTTGCATATTCATTTAGCATATTTTCGTCACCACGAAATTGAAAATCATGCAATATTTTATTTCCAGAATTATTTACGGTCGAAAGATAAATTTCTTGACATTTTTTAATATTTTCAGTTCTTGGTTCTGTTAGCATCCAGAATAATCCAGCTCTATCATAAAATCCACTTTGAAAATAAATTTCAGCTAGTTTTTTTCTCAAACTAAAATCATTCGGATTCTCGTTAATTTAATTTCGCAACTTATCACACGCAATAAATTTTTTTCCATTTTTTAAATCAGTTTCAATTCGTTTTAGTGAATCTTCTTTCATTTGCGTGAGTTTGGATAAAATGTCGTACAACGGAAAAAGTATTGGCGAAGACGGGCAAAAAGGAATTCAGAGAATTCAATTTTGACTGAAAGAAGCCAATGCTTTTTCGTGGAAACTAAATTACAAAAAAAGTTGAAACGAAAAGCATTGGCGGCGAAGAATATTCAAATTTTCAATTTGGATATTCAAGCCCGTTTTTGCCAATACACTGTTATCTGCAGTGTTTTTTTTAGATTATGTCTATTTTTGGTGGTGGTTCGTGTAATTTTATTTCCCAACTTTCAAAAGGTGGGTCAACCACAAATTTAGCGTCACAATATGCTCTTAAATAATCGGTTGCTCTTTTTTCTGCGTATTTTGCGTTTAGAACTTGTCCGTTTTCATCAAGTTCAATAACATTTGCATAAATTGCAAAAACTTGCTCAATTGCACTAGGTTCTTCACCATAAAGAGATAAATATTCTATATCTTTTAATGTGTTTTGGGTTCCACTTGACATAAAATATACAAAAGTTCTCAATGCTCCGCTGAAAGACTCGCTCAATTTTTTAGTTTCCATTTTTAAACTAGTTCTATCAGTTTCCTTCTTTGAGAATATTTATTGATTCAAGGTCTTTTTGGAATGCAACAAATTCGACGTATAAATTAATATTACACATTCCATTCTTAATATTTAGTGCAATTTCCTTTGTTAAAAAAACTTTGCCTCTAAAATCGAAAATATCATCAACATTAAATCCATTTCTACTCACAAATTCTTGCATTATTTCATCTTGATAATTGTCATTTTCAATTTCAATAAAATTATTATAGTTCACAAATTGTTATGTGGTTAATTTCCATAGTTTTAACGGTTTTTTTGGCAACATTGCAGATAACGAATAAATATTGGCGAAGTGCGGCTTTTGAAAGACTAAAAGTTCAACCAAGACCAAACTGAGCAAATGCTTTTTTCGTGAAGACTAAATTACAAAAAAAGTCGAAACGAAAAAGCATTTTGCGAACAAAAAAAGTGGAGTAGTTCAATTGGGAATTCAAGCCCGCATTTTGCCAATATCCTGTTGTCTGCAGTATTTTTAATTCGAGGGAATGAATTTCAGTGAAATTCAGTTTCGAAGAATTCAAAATCAAAGACGACAGTTTTACGTTTTTGTTTTTAGATTTTTAATTTTTGAGTTCCCTTTTTTAGAATTCGAGATTAAACCAATATTTAAGAATTTAAGATTAAAACCAATATTTGAATATTCAGTTTTTAGATTTAGAATTTTATTCCATAATTTAATATTATTCATGACCAATTTTCATGATTTGAATTCAGTAATATTTGTTCTAATTTTAAATTTAGTTTGCTTTTTTGGATTTACTTCACTTTAATTCTGCTTTAATTCAAGCAAATTCAGAGCGTTTTGATTCAGTTCAATTTCAGAATTATTTCAAACTAAATTCAATACTTATTTTGAGATTTTTAGAATGATTTTTGAGGCGAAAATTTAGAAATTAAAGCACGTTTAAATTGTTTGAAAATTTGAAAAAGTCCCTATTTGACGCCGCTTTTAGTAATATTGCAGACAACGGAAAAAGTATTGGCGAAGTGCGGGAATTCGAAGAACTTTAGTTCAAGAATGAGCAAACGAAGCCGATGCTTTTTCAATGGAACTAAATTACAAAAAAATGTGGAATTGAAAAGCAGTGGCGTTAAAAAAGCTGTGAATTTTCAATTTAGACTTAAACCCCGCATTTTGCCAATACCTTGTTAGCTGCAGTATTTTTTAGATTTTTATTTGTCTTCCTTCAATTGCATTTTGTTCAAATTGGTCTTCGTCGTCAAATTCAAAACCAAGATTTGATATTTCTTCATGGGTTATTAAATTTCCGTTTGTTAAATCTACAAAATGAATATTTCCATATTTACACAAATAAAAACAAAATTTTTCACTTTTATCAAACCAAAAAACATATTCAGGAATACTTGAATCACAACGTTCAAGCCAAAAGAATATTTCTACAAAATCAGATAATTCAGATTTTTCAATTTCGATTGCTTCTTTGAAGTTCTTTTCTGGGAAATGTTTGGAAAGTTTTTCATAAGCATTTATAACTTTCGGATAATCATTTTCTAAATTTCCAAAAAAGTTAAGTTTCAAATGCGAAATTATAATTAATTCGTTTGTTTTTAGAAAATCAAGAAGTTGCTTAATCTTTTCAGCTAGTTTTTCGGAATGCTTTTCAAGGTTTTTATTTGGAACTCTAAGAGAAAAATTCTCGGTTTCAAATTTGTTTTCATAATTAATTGCGTCAAACATTTCGTCATCTTTTGAGTCATATTCATCATCAAAAAATGCATTTTGAAAATTGGAAATCAGATCTCTTATTTTTGGAAAATTCTGAAAAACTTCATTTCGATTAATTGTCCTCATTTCTTTTTGGTAAAGCGTTTGGTAAATATTGCAGCTAACGGAAAAAGTATTGGCGAAGTGCGGGCTGGATTTAACTGAAAGTTCAATTCAGAACCGTTGTGAGCCGATGCTTTTTCAGATTGTCTAAATTAAGAAAAAAAACAATATGAAAAGCAGTGGCGGCTAAATATTTCTAATATTTCAACTTTGGTCTTCCTCCCGCATTTTGCCAATACAATGTTGTACGCAGGCTTTATTTTATTTCTCCGTTTTCTATTGTTAATTTTCTAAATTGTTCATCTGTAAGTAGCTTGTTTATGTTACCATCTTCTGACTTAATTAGTATTTTAGGTTGACCGTCACTTTCTACTGTAAAAGTTGTGTCACTTTTTTTGTATGGAATTTTATATTCAATGCCTTTAAACCCATAAAGCTCATTTTCATATTTTATAAATCTATTTGGGAGAAGCCAACATCCTTCACCATATTCATCGTCCATATTTACGTGGATTGGTTGATTGTTATATGTAAAATCTTCGATCAAACAATTAATACTTCCATCTTCATTATAAAATCTATCTGTTGATAATTTAATTGGTTTTCCAATTAATCCGTTTTGTTTAAATTTTTCAATAGCATCATTTGTCCAAGCAAAATTCATCTTCCCTAATTTAAAATCTGGAGTAATCATACTTAAGGTTACTTCAAATTTATTTATTCTGCCTTTTTCATCTAATTTCGTTGATTCTCTAATATTGTATAATTCAATTTCTTTATTAAGTGGATTTTTTCCTGTGCTTTCAGAATATTTTTTAGCAGGTTTTGTATAATCTGTTGCCGACGCAAAAATACCTTTTTCAACATCTAAATCAGAAAGTGCTCCTTGAAGTTTTTGTAAATCATCTCGACCAACCTTTTTTTTATTTATAGTATAGTCTTTAGCCTCAATCATTTGTTTCTTATCAATATTCAGCCCATCAAGTTGATAATCAGATTCACTATAAATTCCTTTTAAGTGTTGATTATATTTAATATTGTCACCTGAAATTATTTTTATTGCACTTGCAACAATTATTTCATAGGCACTTCCTGCTTTATTTGGATAAAATCCATAAAGTTCATAAAATAATTCATCAATTGGCGATTTTCTCATTTTAAGCGTAAATTTGATTTAAGCTTGCGTACAACGGAAAAAGTATTGGCGAAGTGCGGGAATTCGAAGAACTTTAGTTCAAGAAAGCCCAAACGGAGCCGATGCTTTTTCAATGGAACTAAATTACAAAAAAATGTGGAATTGAAAAGCAGCGGCGGCAAAAAGTGCGGAAGATTTTCAATTCAGACTTAAACCCCGCATTTTGCCAATACACTGTTATGTGAAGGCCTTTTTATTTTCAATTTTGTAGATTACACCTTTATTTTTTGAATCAAAGTCAAATTCTTTTTCGAATTTAAGGCCAATTTTTTCAAGAACTTTTATTGAAGCAATATTTTCAGACATTGCTCGTCCAATTATTATCTTTTGATTTAATTTTTCGAATCCAAATTCTAAACAAGCTTTTGCACTTTCTGTTGCGAAACCTTTATTCCAATATTCTTCAAAAAATCTAAATCCAATATCTGTTTCGTTAATATTATTGTCATATTTAAGTCCACACCAACCAAGAAATTTATTAGATTCTTTTTCAATTACGGCCCATCTTCCAAATCCATTCAACTTATAATCAGAATAATTTTCTAAAAATTTTCGAGCTTCATCAATATTTTCAAAAGCCGAATTTCCAGTATATTTTATGACGTTTGGGTTCAAATTAAGTTTGTAGAAATTTTCATCGTCATTTATACATAATTCTCTTAATAAAAGTCGATTTGTTTCTAAGATTTCCTTTGTTTTGACGGTTTGCATAGGCTTTCAAATAACGGAAAAAGTATTGGCGAAGACGGGCAAAAAGGAATTCAGAGAATTCAATTTTGCGGAGTAGAAGCCAATGCTTTTTCGTGGAAACTAAATTACAAAAAAAGTTGTAACGAAAAGCAATGGCGGCAAAGAATATTCAAATTTTCAATTTGGATATTCAAGCCCGTTTTTGCCAATACCGTGTTATCTGCAGGCAATTTTTGAATTAATTTATTTTTTCAAATTCAAAAGGAATTTCCATTTTTTCATTTGAAACCGTTGCTTTTATTTTTTCGCCTTCAATCCAATATTTGACTTTTTTAGGAAAATCAATGGAGTCATTTACAAAAACAAATTCATTATTTTTTAATTCTGCATTTTTGAATTTCGTTGGTTCTTTTTCATTAGGCATTTTAACAAGTAAAGTCCATTTTCCATCTTTCTCAATTATATTCATTTTTTCTTGGCTTACAGTATCTCCTTTCTGTATAGTAAATCCAATTCCGGAATATTCAGTTGCACTAATTTTGTCCCAATTTTCAAAAGATTCTTTTCCGGCTTCTTCATTTAAACGTTTCCATTTTCCAGTTAACCAATCAAAATTTTCGGTAGTTTCAGTTTTAGACTCAGTTTGTGAATTTTCAGTTTGATTTGTTTTCGAGTTTTGATTACACGATAAAACAAAAATTGTAATTAAAAAGAATAATGATTTTTTCATAGTTTATGAATATTTTTGGACTGCTTGCAGATAACGGAAAAAGTATTGGCGAAGACGGGCAAAAGGAATTCGGAGAATTCAATTTTGAGGAGTAGAAGCCAATGCTTTTTCGTGTAAACTAAATTACAAAAAAAGTTGGAACAAAAAGCATTGGCGGCGAAGAATATTCAAATTTTCAATTTGGATATTCAAGCCCGTTTTTGCCAATACAGTGTTAGCCGACGTTATTATTTTTCAGTAAAATATTTAATTATTCTATCATTTATTTTTGATAATTCCCCTAAAATATATTTTTGATTATCATTTATTGCTTTTACTTTTTCAATTTGAACTTCATTTACGTGATTTATTTGTTTTACTTTGTCTGTTTCTGCTTCAGTAAAAGTTGAAATCATTTTGTAATGCTTGATAAGTGTTTGGTTTAGAAAACTTAACAGAATAAATGCAAAATTAAATACTATTAAAGTTGTGGTTAGTTTGTTAAGAGAAATGCTTTCGTCCAGATTTATCCAAATGATTGTTATAGTTGGTAATAGATAATTGATGAAGATATTTAGATATTTTTTTGTTTCAGTTTTATTTCCAAAAATTCCTTTTAAAATTATTGGAATTAAAGTTAAAATTATCTTGTCGACATAATCATTTTGAATTATTTCATTTAGTTCCATAATTTAATTTGAGGTTGAGTTTTTTTATAATGTCGGCTAACGGAAAAAGTATTGGCGAAGTGCGGGAATTCGAAGAACTTTAGTTCAAGAAAGACCAAACGAAGCCGATGCTTTTTCAATGGAACTAAATTACAAAAAAATGTGGAATTGAAAAGCAACGGCGGCATAAAAACTATGAATTTTCAATTCAGACTTAAATCCCGCATTTTGCCAATACCGTGTTATCTGCAGGCGTTTTATTGAAATTTGTAGTAATAATTTATGATTTTTGTATTTTCAGGATATTTATTTGTTTCAGAAATTAAACTTAACAACATATCCACAAACTCATTTTGATTTGTCGTTTTTTTACCTGCAATATTTCCATTTTTAATTGTGTTGTCAGAGTAAATTATACTGAAATTATATGAAATTCCATCAACGTATGTCTTTTCAATTCTGTTAAAATCTTTTTTTTCAAGTTTGTTAATTGCAATATTTAAAATTTTAATTTGATTTTCGTCTAGTTTTGAAACGTAAGATTTTGGATTTGCAGGATTGTTGTATTCATTAATTTCATTTTCATTATTTGGTTTTGGCTCAATTATTCTTTCTGGATAAATGCTTCTAAAAATTAGATTTTTTCTGTTTATGTCAATAATGATTTCGCAATTTTCATTTAAGGCAGGTTGAAAAATAAATGATAGAATTTGGGGTTTGGCTGAAATTCTATTATTCCAAATTTCAATTTGTTTATTTTCAATCTCTTTTTTATCATTCTTTTCACAGGAAATGATAAAAAATAAAAGAAAAATGTAAACAATTTTTTTGCTCATTTCTTTTGGCAGTTTGTTCGGATACGCTTGCAGATAACGGAAAAAGTATTGGCGAAGTGCGGGAATTCGAAGAACTTTAGTTCAAGAAAGACCAAACGAAGCCGATGCTTTTTCAATGGAACTAAATTACAAAAAAATGTGGAATTGAAAAGCAGCGGCGGCAAAAAAGCTGAGGATTTTCATTTCAGACCTAAACCCCGCATTTTGCCAATACCGTGTTACCTGCAGTTTTTTTGTTTTGTATTTAATATCATATATGTAATATAAGTTATAATGAAAATCCCTAAAGGAATTTTAAATGCCAAATAATTAAACGCCTCAATTGGTACTTGAATTAATCTGCTAACAATTGGAGATAGCATAAATATAAAAGCAAGTATGTTTATTAAAATGTTTGATTTCCATTTAGTAAAGTTTAAAACTATTCCAGAAATTCCCAAAAATGCAAATAACTGATCAATATTTCCGAAATCGAATAATGAAAATAGTAACCAAAGAATAAATGGAATTCCGCTCATCCAACCAGCTAAAATTATAAACATATATGAAAATATAGAAATTAATTTTATGGTGGTTTTCATCCTTGAGTTACGTTTATTTTTGTTACAATATTATTTGTGTTGAATATAATCGATAATCTTCCTGTATTTATTCCCTTTCCTGTATAACCTAAATAGTAAAAATATACTGTTTTTGAATTTTCATCAGGTTTTCCTAGCAAATTTTCGATTTCAATTTTAGTCATCCCAATTAAATTATTTTTATTTCTTAAATCATTCATCATTTGCCAACGTAAATCCCAATTTTCTTCAGTATTTAAATTAGAATTTTTCCATATTTCAGAGTTAAATTTTTTATGTGAAATTTTTCCACAAGAATTTAAAAGTCCAATAATCATTAAAAAAGCAAAAATTCTTTTATTCATTGTTTTTGTAGAGTGTTTTGGAAAATTGCAGGTAACGGAAAAAGTATTGGCGAAGTGCGGGAATTCGAAGAACTTTAGTTCAAGAAAGACCAAACGAAGCTGATGCTTTTTCAATGGAACTAAATTACAAAAAAATGTGGAATTGAAAAGCGGCGGCGGCAAAAAAGCTGTGGATTTTCAATTCAAACTAAACCCCGCATTTTGCCAATACCTTGTTATGCGACGTATTTTTTAGAGATTTGTATTCAAAAACATTTCGTTTTCAGCCTCTTTTTCAGACTTTTCAGGATAAAACATTTCCTTAATTTGAAAATACCAAGTTGATTTTTTAAACTTTAAAGCGTTTATTTTTCCAGTAATGGAATTTGAATAATAGTTTTTTTTGTTCATTAAAAGTTTAACTCTCACTTTTGTTTTAAAGTTTCCATTATACCTATTAGTTGTTAAATGTAGAATTTGATTGTTCTTAAAATCAAGAAAATTATCGTAACTATTTCCACAATCTGAATATGCCCAAAATTCGATTGGATTCCATTTTCCATTTTTGTCTAATGCTTCTTGAATTAGATATAAACTACTGTCTTGAGGATTTAGTTTTAGAGTTTTGTTTAAGTTGTTTTTTATGAAGACTGAAAAAGTTGAATCATTTTCACTTCTTAATATAATTTTTATTGAATCGATACTGTTCTTATTGAAAAATTTTTCAATTTTAGCATTTTGTTCAAATTTATAATCAATTTTGTTTTTGTTAAAAAACATTTCGTTTTCCAAATCCTGCGAATACAAGTTTGAAAATAAAATATTAAAAAATAACGAAAATATTACTGCAATTATTTGGTTTTGTTTCATTTGCGCAATTTTGGATAATATGTCGCATAACGGTCCGAGGCTTGGCGAAGTGGCGGCTTGAATTGTAGGTGAGTTCAATTCAGACCGAGCGTAGCCAATGCGTTTTTCTGTGACTAAATTAACAAAAAAAGTAACATAAAAACGCAATTGGCGTAAAAAGATGCACAAAATTTCAATAAAGTACTTCGTCCGCCATTTTGCCAAACCTATGTTGTCTGCAGTTGCTCTGCTATTTTTTAATTTTCACAAATTTTTTGCGCTCCTACCTTCACTAAAATCAAGGTTTTCACGCTCATAATTTAAAAATCAGCATAATATTTTTCATTTTGACCATTAGAATTCAGCATTTGGACATTTACTTTTTTCCAGGTTGATTTGAAACTTACAGCAAGTTTTTTTCAGCCAACTATTTTCACATATTACGTAAGTTTTTTAAACCCAGTTGATTTTTGGAGAATTTAATTTTGCGCAATCTCCACCGGATTTACGTGTCAAATCATTCGCAAGAGAACGGTAGTGTTGGAGATTTTCAGATATTTTCTGCTTTTAAAACGCCGAATTGAATCAATTGCAGACAACGGAAAAAGTATTGGCGAAGTGCGGGAATTCGAAGAACTTTAGTTCAAGAATGAGCAAACGAAGCCGATGCTTTTTCAATGGAACTAAATTACGAAAAAATGTGGAATTGAAAAGCAGCGGTGGCAAAAAAGCTGTGGATTTTCAATTCAGACTTAAACCCCGCATTTTGCCAATACCGTGTTATGTGCAGTCACAATTTTCTTCCACTAATTCCAGTTGCACAACCTCCAAAATAATAATCTAAATTTACTTTTAAATTATATTTTTCAAAAATTTCTTTTACTTTTTTTGAGTTTTGATATTGTTTTGTGTAAACCCACAACATTCTATAGTCTTCAGGATTTCCTAAAAATATTTTTCCCAAAATGGGAATAACTTTTCCTAAATAGAAACTGTAAAAATAGAGTAGAAATTTATTTTGGGGTTTTGAAACTTCTACAAAACTAAATTTTCCATTCGGTTTTAGAATTCTAGATACTTCTTTCGCAAATATTTCAAGTTGATTTTCATTAAATGTTTTTAATCCGTATGCACATGAAATAATATCGAAATTGCTAGATTCCAAATTATTTTCAAGCATATTGTCACAAATTATATTCAGCTCATTTTGAAATACTTTTTTCGCTTTATTTATTGAATAATTTACCATGTTCTCTGAAAAATCTAATGCATAAAAATTAGAATTTGGAAAATTAGATTTTAAAAATGTCCAGTTTTCTCCTAGTCCAGAAAGCAAATCAATTATATTTAAATTTTCTTTCGATTTCCCTAATTTTTTTAGAAATTGTTTTCTCCAACGAATAGAAAAACCGAATGAAGTTATGTAATTCATTCTTTCATACGAACTTGACATTTGATTAAACAATTTTTTGACAAATTCTGGCTCGTAAATGTTGTTCATTTATTTCTAGGATGAGTTTTAGAGTGATTGCACATAACGGGAAACGCATTGGCGAAGTGGCGGATAAATTGAACCGAAAGTTCAATTTAGCGAGAACGTAGCCGATGTGTTTCCACATCGCTAACTTACAAAATAAAAGCGAATGTGGAACACATTCGGCGGATAAAAAAGCACAAAAGTTGAGTTTTGCACTTAACCCGCCATTTTGCCAATGCGATGTTAGCCGTAGTTTTTATTTTAAGCTAATTTTTAACTCCAATTCATTTTTCATATAAAGTAGAACTTCTGCATTTCCTTTTGCATCATCAACTGGATTGTGAGTGTGTTCCGTTTTTCTTAAGTGTTTCCATTGTGCAAAAGTATCTTTTACGAGTCCACAATATAAATCTGAGATTCTTCTTGATGAATAACCAAAGGGATTTCGCCCAATGAAATAATGAAAATACCAACATATAAACATCCAATCGAATCCATTATTATCACTTATAAATATTGGTCTTCCTTTAGAGTTTTGTTTAATCCAATCTTCAAAGTTTAACATAACTTCAGTTGGATTGTCAAATTCCAAAGTTTCTTCTCGTTTAAATCCAGAAATTGCAATTGCTTCAGGAATCCATTTTTCAGAAATAGGTTTTAGTTTACCGTAAAAGGTTTTACTAAGATTTTCCTCCACTATTACAGCTCCAAAACAAATCATTGAAAAATCTCCAGGAATTGGACCATCTGATTCTATATCTACAACTATATAACTCATAAGTCTAAATTTTGAAATCTCTCAATTCCATTACTTGTCGATAAATATATTTGATTAGATTTTAGAGATTCTTCTTTGTGAAATGTTTTTTCAATTAATGGCATATGAAGATTAACAGAAAAACATTCATTTCTATCATAATCTTTAATGAATAAAGAGTCTCTCCAAATTGCAACTCCAATTTTATTGCAACAATATAGTTGTCTGATATCTAAATTATTTGTGTTTATGCTGAAAACTCTTTGTGTGCTTTTATCTTGGTATGCAATTACTAATATTTCTCTACAAAATTTTAAATAAATACAGCCGAAAGATTGCCCCATATTATTTAGAGGTGTTGGATCCCAACTTATAATAAAGTTATTTTTTGTGAACATTACTAAATCTTTTCCAGAATCATTAAATTTCCACCAAGCAAGATTTTCTAAATATTTAGCACAATAGTTTATATCAATATAATTTTCAGCACCGAAATTATCTTTCCATTCAATCGTATTTGATTTTATTTCAACATCAATATTTAGAGAAAATAGTTCTTCCTCGATTTGATTTAAAATTTCTTGAATTTGATTACTCTCGGTCATAAAATTACGGCTAACGGAAAAAGTATTGGCGAAGACGGGCAAAAAGGAATTCGGAGAATTCAATTTTGAGTAGTAGAAGCCAATGCTTTTTCGTGGAAACTAAATTACAAAAAAAGTTGGAACGAAAAGCAATTGGCGGCGAAGAATATTCAAATTTTCAATTTGGATATTCAAGCCCGTTTTTGCCAATACAATGTTATACGACGTTTTTCTTTTCCAAATTATTTATTTTTTCGGCTACTTTTAAGCAATTTTCGTAATTTCCAGAAAGACCAATTGTTTCTGTTTCAATTTCGTAAAGTTTTCGCGCAATTTTGGTTGAATCAGATTTAGACTTTACGAGCTTGAGAATTATTGGAGTATAACCTTGATATTCATCTCTTGGAGCGTCATCATTAATTCCAATTGGATTCCAATCTTCCCATAAAATTTTGTCAATTTGTTGATAAAGATTTAGAAATTTTCCTTTGCTTCTAAATTTTTCTTTTAACTCATTCTGGTCAAGATTGTAATTTCCATTTTCAAGATAATTTTTCCATAATTGAACATTTTTTAGATTTATGTCGTGTCCAATTATTGGATTGTCCCAATCGAAAATAACATTACTCATTTCGTCGCCATTCCAATCAAAATATTCAGAGGCAATTAATGAAAAAGCGATTGAGTTTAAATCTTCACTATCAAGTTTTTGAGCAATAAAATCATCACACAATTTTACTAAATGTTCTTTTTTAACTTCAAATTCTCCTTCATTAATTTGTTTGATATAAACACTTGTTGTGTCATATCCAGTTTTTGTTTGACTATTTTTTACGTCAGATTTTAATTCATCTATCGTAATTTTATTCTCGAAATATTCTTTTAATTTCTGTTCGGTCATTTTTGGTAAAATGTCGTATAACGAAAAAGTATTGGCGAAGACGGGCAAAAAGGAATTCGGAGAATTCAATTTTGACTGAAAGAAGCCAATGCTTTTTCGTGGAAACTAAATTACAAAAAAAAGTTGGAACGAAAAGCATTGGCGGCTAAGAATATTCAAATTTTCAATTTGGATATTCAAGCCCGTTTTTGCCAATACCCTGTTAGCCGTAGTCGTAATTATTTTAAGTTTTGAATAAGTATTTGTTGTAGTTTTTCAATACTTGTAGTGTCAATATTATTCAATTGAAAAATATTTTTAGTTCCATCGTACTTATTAATTTCAAGAGTTTGATTTTGTATGTCAAATTTATTAATATCTTCAAATTTGAAGGATTTACTCCAAAAATTATTTAGCTTTATCACAATACCTTTTTTATTCCATTGCACAAAGTTTTTAAACCAAAATATTTTTGAATGAAAGAATATTAAAATCAAAAAAGGAATTACGTTTATTAATTTATTCCAAGTTTTATTTTCAAAATTTATAAATTCAAAAAAGTTAAAAATTAAAATTGTAGCACATAAAATTAATATAAAGAATTCCGCTTTGTTATTTCTAAAATTTAGTTGATCAAAATGTATTTTATTCATTATTTGCAGTATTGTGGTTACGATTACGGCTAACGGAAAAAGTATTGGCGAAGTGCGGGAGAAACGAAGAACTTTAGTTCAAGTTCGACCAAACGAAGCCGATATTTTTTCCATGGAATAAACTTACAAAAATAATATGGAATGGAAAAATAGCGGCGGCGGAAAGTGATGGATTTTCAATTCCAGACTTTAACCCCGCATTTTGCCAATACAATGTTGTGCGAAGTTTTTGTTTACATTAAGTCAATAATTCTTCCATTTTCCATTTTGAATGGACCTTGTAATTCATTATTTTCTTCAATTGCTTCGTTCATAGCAATATAAAAATTTTCCCAATGTTCTTTCAGTAAATTTATATCATTTGTTTCCCAAAATTCTCCTTCGTCGAAAATTTTCAAGGTTTCAAAATTATCTTGAATAACTTTTATCAATTCTATTATTTTTAGGTGAGTTTCAATTTCAGCAAATTGAGTTTTGCAATATTCTTGAATGTACAAATCTTTATCAAATTCAAAATTTAAAGGTTCAGAATTTTCATGAGGTTGAACTTGAATTCCTTTTGTTAAACCTTCATAATCCCAATCTTCATCATTTCTTACTCTTTCAAGAATTTTATTATCATTTTCGAATTGGAAATATTCCCAATTTTCGAATTGAGAGAATTCAATAACTTTTCGAATTAACAAGTCAAAATTTTCATTATTTTTTAGTTTTCCTTCAAAGTGAATTGTTATACCCATGTTTTTAGCGGTGTGTTTGTAAAATTTCGCACAACGGAAAAAGTATTGGCGAAGTGCGGGAATTCGAAGAACTTTAGTTCAAGAAAGCCCAAACGGAGCCGATGCTTTTTCAATGGAACTAAATTACAAAAAAATGTGGAATTGAAAAGCAGCGGCGGGCAAAAAAGCTATGGATTTTCAATTCAGACTTAAACCCCGCATTTTGCCAATACAATGTTGTACGTAGTCTCTTTTTATGATTTGTTTGTCCAAGTTATTTTATAATTTTTGAATGATTGAGAAAATTTATCTTGTAATTTGTTTACTTCGTTTTTAGTTAAATTTGAATACTCAATTTCAATCGCAATTAAATGATCTCCAACACAAAACCCTTTTATTTTTAGTAATTTAGATTTAGTATTTTTTAGATTCTGAACTATGACTTGTTCTCCATATTCATTTCCGTAATTCATCAATCCAATTTTATTCAGTTTTTTTTGAATTTCAAGTTTAATCTTCTTTTCAGGTAGAATTTTAATTGAATCAATATTAATTGAATTAGTTTTTATGATTTTAAATTCGGTGTTTTTAAGTGTATTTTCAGTTACTTCATAAAATAGTTTTGCCCATTCATAATTTCTATCATAAGTAATAAATTTATAGAATCCAATCAAACTTAAAATAATAATTAATATTATGATTGTTATATTCTTAATAATCTTCATATTAAATTGATATTCAATATTTAACACGGTTTTTTTATGAGATTACGTACAACGGAAAAAGGCTTTGCGAAGTGCGGGAATTCGAAGAACGAAAGTTCAAGAATTCCGAAACGAAGCAAATGCTTTTTCAGATTGTCTAAATTAGTTAAAAAAACAATATGAAAAGCAGTTGTGAAATATTTTGACGAAATTTCAATTAATGACTAAACCCCGCATTTTGCAAAACCTATGTTACCTGCAGTGTTTTTTATTTTGTTTCGATTATTTTCATAGTTAAATCTCTGAAAGTTAAAATTTCACCTGTTTGGAAACTATATCTTGATTTATCAAAAATATTTAGTTTCTCTAACGGCTTTAAATTTCTTGTTGGGTTATAGTCAAATTCTTCAAATATTTTACTTCCTTTTGAAATAATTCCAATCTGTTCCAACATTTCCGAATAATATTTTTCCAAATATGGTGCAATTAATGATGATGGCTTTATGTTAGAAACATCAACATTTCTACGTTTTAAATATTTTTTCAAAGTCAGAAAAACGGAAGCACTTAAACATTCATTTCCAAGTATTCTTATTGGTTTTATATCTTGATAATCACAATTTTCAGCAATTAATTTGCAAACTTCTCTTAATGTTCTTTTTCTAGAAGGAGTTAATGTCTGTTTCCATTTAGTTTCAGTAATTGAAATTCCAAAACATTCATTGAGAAACTCAGATAATGGTTTCCATGGAAGTAAATCTCCAGCATTTCTCCAATAATTTATCGTAGAATAAAATGTTAATATTGCGTCAGGATCTGCTTCAAAATCTAATTTGCTTGAAATTCGATGCTGTTCAATTAAAATATTTAAAATATCTGTTGGAGTTAATTGTTGACTTAGAGTTTCCATTTTATGCAGTTTTTTGCAACATTGCAGGTAACGGAAAAAGTATTGGCGAAGACGGGCAAAAAGGAATTCGGAGAATTCAATTTTGTGGAGTAGAAGCCAATGCTTTTTCGTGGAAACTAAATTACAAAAAAAGTTGAAACGAAAAGCAATTGGCGGCGAAGAATATTCAATTTTTCAATTTGGATATTCAAGCCCGTTTTTGCCAATACACTGTTATCTGCAGGCAAATATTAAATCTTAAATATTTCCGTAATTTCTAATTCTGTTCTTATTGATTTTATAGTAAGTACAAACAAATCAATTGTATTTGCCACAAATAATGATACAAGAATAATCGATATGAAAAAGCTATAAAATATTGAGAAATCTATTATGTAAACAAAAAGAGAAGCTAACAAAATTATGAGGAAAATAAATAAATTAAAAAGATTATGTTTAAAAATACTTGGAAAAAAATCAGAATTTAATTTTGTTAAATAATAATGTTTTTCAAAAATTGAGGTCGTGAATAAAACCATTAAATTTTTAATTTCTTCTTTTAGGTTTTCTTTTTTATTTTTTTTTCCTGTTATTCTTGAGTAAGATTCATAGATAGGTTCTAGCCAGTAATTATGAACCTTATTAAAGTTGACAATTCCGTCATCAGAATTTTCTAGTAAATACCAGAAAGAATTACAATACTCGGTATAACTTCGTATTGTTTCTAATGAATAGTTTTGTGGATTAACTACTTGATAAAAGGAAAAATTATTTTCTCCATTTGTTAATCCTTTTAGAGCTAAATAGGCTTGACCACTAGTTGAATAAATTTTTTCATTAATTTCTGTCCATTCTTCATGTGTAAATTGTGTAATGCCAGGTAAATCATAGCCTCTAAATTCCTCATAGGTTAAACTTGGATAATGGTAATCAACAGCAGATTTTATATTAGCATCACGGAATTTCCAAAAGTCATGAAATCCTAAAATATGATAAGCAATATTTCTTAGATTAGTTATTTTTAGCGAATATTCATCGATTTCTTTTTTTCTTTCTATACGAATTGTTTTTTCTGCAAATAATTTTGAAAATATAAATGTAACTAATATTGCAAATATTATTGAAATTATTGAAATTAAGAGTGAAAGGGTTTCCTTTTTTTCAAATTTACTTTCTGTTGTGAAATTGAATAGAACATAGCAACTAATCATGAAAATAATTTCAAAAATGATAATTCTCAGAAAGTTTTCGGTTAAAAAGTTAATGATATTCTTCAATTAATAATATTTAGGTTACGCTGTGAATTGCTTGCAGATAACGGAAAAAGTATTGGCGAAGTGCGGGAATTCGAAGAACTTTAGTTCAAGAACGACCAAACGAAGCCGATGCTTTTTCAATGGAACTAAATTACAAAAAAATGTGGAATTGAAAAGCGGCGGCGGCAAAAAAGCTGTGGATTTTCAATTCAGACTTAAATCCCGCATTTTGCCAATACCGTGTTAGCTGTAGTATTTTTATCCTCCGTAAATTGATGGATTTGTTAGTATTCCAGCTATTATATTAGACGCTACATCTGAACCGAAACTCTTAATCTTTTCGAATATTTTATTTTTCTTCGATTCGGGTTCATCATTTCCGTTTACAATTTCTTCTATTTCTTTCGCTTGTTTTCCTGTCAATTCATCTTTTATAGTTTCCCAAATAATATTTACATTAACTGTTTGATTTTGACTTTGATTTAATGATATATTTATGCCAGAATTTTGAGTTTCTTTTTTGTCAGGAATTCCAAAGTTTGCAATATCAGAAATGAAACCTTTAATTATTTCTTGGGCTTCCTTTTCACAATGTTTTCCATTATTTCCACCTCCTGCACCGTTAATGCTTATATATGTTGTGAATTTAATTCCATCAATACTTTTTTCTTGTTTAGAATTTTCACCATAAACTCTAATTATAATATTTATTGCTTTAGATTTCCAAGATCTTAAATCGTATTCACTATTAAAATTGGGGTTTTCAATTTCTCTGAAACTTGATATTATTTTATCGGTCATTTTGGTAAATATTACAGCTAACGGAAAAAGTATTGGCGAAGTGCCGGAATTCGAAGAACTTTAGTTCAAGAAAGACCAAACGCAGCCGATGCTTTTTCAATGGAACTAAGTTACAAAAAAATGTGGAATTGAAAAGCAGCGGTGGCAAAAAAGCTCTGGATTTTCAATTCAGACTAAACCCCGCATTTTGCCAATACCTTGTTAGCTACAGTTTTTTTGAAGCTTCATCAATCCATTCATTTAATTTTTCATAGTCTTTCAATTCTATTTGCCACTTATATTTATCAGCCAATTCCCAAGCTCCCTTTGTAAATTTAGAAGTTGTTATAAGACACGATTTTGTAACTTTATATTCATTGTGTGCCCATAATAATTGTCTTACAGGGTCAACTCCAACTTTGTTTGACCATTTTTTTGCCTGTATTAAATATCTTTCATTACCAAAAGTGGAATTTTTTTTAAGAGCAATAACGTCAATGCCTCCATCTTTACTACCTTTTAATACTTCAACTTCGTATTCAAATTTTTCAAGAATTTTAGCCAATAAATATTCAAAGTTTCGCCAATTAATAGATTTTGCTAATTCTGGATTACTTATTATTTCTTTATAAACTTGTAAGTCAATTTCATTGAGATTATACTTTCTATTTTGTTCATTTGAAAGCAATATTTTTTGAATAATCGTTTTTATTTCATTCCTATGATTAAATTCCCAATCTGCGTAATCAAACCAAGAGTAAATAGGATTATTAAACATAAAATTTTCATCGGAATTAGTATTGTTTATTGAGTTTTCAATATAGAAACTATCATCTGAGTCGAAAATGAAATATGGATTATTTAAAGTGTAATAAACTAAATCTAATAATGTATCTGCTAAATTTTTACCGATTAAATCAGTTTCATAATAATTTGCAAGTAAAACGCTACTTCTTTCATACTTATTTATTTCTAACAAATATTCAGTTCTATTATCATATATTAAATGTTTTTTAAATTGTTTTCGAATGTCATTTGTAATATAACTTAAAATTGAATTAAGAATTTCAATGTTTAAAAAATCTTTGTCTTTCACTGTAAGTTGGTCAAAAATTGTAGCTAACGGAAAAAGTATTGGCGAAGTGCGGGAATTCGAAGAACTTTAGTTCAAGAAAGACCAAACGAAGCCGATGCTTTTTCAATGGAACTAAATTACAAAAAAATGTGGAATTGAAAAGCAGCGGTGGCAAAAAGTGCGGAAGATTTTCAATTCAGACTTAAACCCCGCATTTTGCCAATACCGTGTTAGCAGAAGGTTTTTTTACTTATTTTTTGGTAATCTTTTATTTCCAAATGTGTAGGATAATTCCCATTTATTATTTTTATTCTTTTTGTAAACATTATACCAATTCAGATAATTTGTTTTGATTTGAATTAATACTTCTTTATTGTTATTGATAAATATTGGAGTAGAAATTTGTAATGTATAATTTTTAACATCTAATTTGAGCTTTGGAATTTTGTATTTATTCCAATTTATTTGATTTGTGATTTTTGCTTTTTCAAAATATTGAATGAAATTTTTGTCTTTAACTTCATTCATTGTGTATTTATAATTTTCATCATTTTTCAATTCATTATTCAATTCTGGAATAAAACTTTGTGGATTTAATTTGAATGATAAATATTCTTTATTATTTTCAATAAAGTCCGCGATGAAATTTTCAACAAGTTTTTTTTCTTGTGAAAAAATGAGTGAAAAATTCAATGAAATTATAAATATGATTAGTTTCGTTTTCAATGTGTGAATTTTAAGCGCAATATTGGGAAACTTTCTGCTAACGGAAAAAGTATTGGCGAAGTGCGGGCTTTCGAAGAACTTTAGTTCAAGAAAGACGAAACTGACCCGATGCTTTTTCAATGAAGTAAACTTACAAATAAAATACGGAATTGAAAAGCAGCGGTGGCGAAAAAGGTGAGGTTTTTCAATTCAGACTAAACCCCGTATTTTGCCAATACCTTGTTACCTGCAGTTTTTTTGTTTTGTATTTAATATCATATATGTAATATAAGTTATAATGAAAATCCCTAAAGGAATTTTAAATGCCAAATAATTAAACGCCTCAATTGGTACTTGAATTAATTGCTAACAATTGGAGATAGCATAAATATAAAAGCAAGTATGTTTATTAAAATGTTTGATTTCCATTTAGTAAAGTTTAAAACTATTCCAGAAATTCCCAAAAATGCAAATAACTGATCAATATTTCCGAAATCGAATAATGAAAATAGTAACCAAAGAATAAATGGAATTCCGCTCATCCAACCAGCTAAAATTATAAACATAGATGAAAATATAGAAATTAATTTTATGGTGGTTTTCATCCTTGAGTTACGTTTATTTTTGTTACAATATTATTTGTGTTGAATGTAATCGATAATCTTCCTGTATTTATTCCCTTTTCTGTATAACCTAAATAGTAAAAATATACTGTTTTTGAATTTTCATCAGGTTTTCCTAGCAAATTTTCGATTTCAATTTTAGTCATCCCAATTAAATTATTTTTATTTCTTAAATCATTCATCATTTGCCAACGTAAATCCCAATTTTCTTCAGTATTTAAATTAGAATTTTTCCATATTTCAGAGTCAAATTTTTTATGTGAAATTTTTCCACAAGAATTTAAAAATCCAATAATCATTAAAAAAGCAAAAATTCTTTTATTCATTGTTTTTGTAGAGTGTTTTTGGAAAATTGCAGGTAACGGAAAAAGTATTGGCGAAGTGCGGGAATTCGAAGAACTTTAGTTCAAGAAAGACCAAACGAAGCTGATGCTTTTTCAATGGAACTAAATTACAAAAAATGTGGAATTGAAAAGCAGCGGCGATAAAAAAGCTATGGATTTTCAATTCAGACTTAAACCCCGCATTTTGCCAATACCGTGTTATCTGTAGTAGCAATTTTAAGATTTATATGGATTTCCAGAGACATAAAAATCAAAATCTAATGACAATTTCAATCCATTTAAAGATTTTATTATTTCTTCCGATAAATTTGGTCCTCCAATCATTCCATTTCCATTATGAAATTCCATTATAACTTGAATATAACCATTTGCATTTTCCGATAATTTTTGAATCCCAGATTTGTCTTTTTCTAATTCTTCAATTAATTCAGCGATTTTGGATTCAAAATTATTCGGTTTTTTATTCGGTTCAATAATTATGCAGCTAAAACTGTGTGAAGTATTTCCAAGTTTTCTTAATTCTCCTTTATTCCAACTTTTTGTGATTTCTAATTTTGTGAAATTTTGTAATTCGGTTTCACTTAATTCTTCAGAAGTTGCTTTAAAATAAATTGAAATATTTGGTTCCGTTGAAATTCCAATAATTTCCATTTTCTCAGAATTAATATAAAAAGTCAAATAAAATTTTTCGTTTTCGATAGGAATGAATACACTTATTTCATTTTCATTTTTAACAATATTTTCAATTTGAATTTTATTGTCGACAAAAATAGGATTGTGAATTTCTAAAATTTGTTCAGTTATTCCCCAAGCTTTATTTTTTAGTTCACTTTGGATAACTTCAATTATTTGAGGGACAGTCATTTGATGTTATTACAGATAACGGAAAAAGTATTGGCGAAGTGCGGGAATTCGAAGAACTTTAGTTCAAGAAAGACCAAATGAAGCCGATGCTTTTTCAATGGAACTAAATTACAAAAAAATGTGGAATTGAAAAGCAACGGCGGCAAAAAAGCTGTGGATTTTCAATTCAGACTTAAACCCCGCATTTTGCCAATACAATGTTGTACGCAGTTTTTATTTACTTATCATTTTACATAGTTCAGCAAATTTTTTTCCACCATAATTTTCTGGACTATTTCGCGTAACTAAATGATATTTTCCATCAATCAAGATTTCCAAAATCCATTCTTCGCCGTCAAGTATAAAATTTGGATCGTGAGTATTTATATTCCAAAAATCTATTTCATTAGTTTTTGAAATAATTTCATTCCATTTCTTATTACTAATTTGTTTTTCAGAATTTTTTGTGATTTTTCCAGTTTGATAACCACCTAAACCATTTGTTTGTTTGTAAATTTCAATTATCTTTCCATTTTTTTGTTCAATTCTATACATAAATGGATGTGACCAAGTTCCTAAATTTGTGTATCTTATAATATTTATGTTTTCTTTTTTTCTGTTATAAATAGGTGTTTCTTTTAACGAATTTAGATGCTTAGAATACCATTTATTTACAAATAGAGAAAGTGAATCATTTGGTCCATTTCTGATTGTGTCTTTTGGATACCTATTTTCATCATATGTTGCAAAATATAAAGTTTCATTATATTCATTTGTACTTTCTTTAGGTTTGATAAATTTATTATTCAAACAACTTGTAATGGAAAATAATAAAACTAAAAATAGAAGTTGTTTTTTCACTTTGGAATTTGTAAACGGTTGGTGTAAAATTGCGTACAACGGAAAAAGTATTGGCGAAGACGGGCAAAAAGGAATTCGGAGAATTCAATTTTGCGGAGTAGAAGCCAATGCTTTTTCGTGGAAACTAAATTACAAAAAAAGTTGGAACGAAAAGCAATTGGCGGCGAAGAATATTCAAATTTTCAATTTGGATATTCAAGCCCGTTTTTGCCAATGCGATGTTAGCAGAAGCGGTAATTGACTTTCAGTAGGTAATTTTTTGCGATTATTTTATTTCAATTTCATTCTTTTAGGAATTCGATTTTTTATAGATTTCAGAATTCAATTTCGTGGTTTTTCAATGAAAATTTCATTCACTTAATTTGGTTGAATTCAGAAATTTATATTTTTCCAATTTTGAATTCCAGAAATATTTTGAAATTCCATTTCATACTTTTTCAAAATTCATTTTTTCAGCATTTCGCAATTCAATTCTGCATTTCATTTTGCTAGAAATATCATTTTAAAATTTTGCATTCCGCAACGTTAATTTTTCAAGAAAAGAGGAAGAAAACAAAGCCTTTAAAATTAAGTAAATACTTTTGAGCGTGATATTTAGAACCGTTTCTGCTAATGGGAAACGCATTGGCGAAGTGGCGGATAAATTGGACAAAAAGTTCAATTTAGCAGTGACGTTAGCCGATGTGTTTCCACAGAAGCTAAATTATTAAAAAAAGCTGAATGTGGAACACATTCGACGGAATAAAAAGCACAAAGGTTGAAGTTTGCACTTAACCCGCCATTTTGCCAATGCGATGTTAGCAGAAGTAGCTATTGGAATTGTGTAGTTAGTCTATTAACTAAATAATCCGTAAAGCTTTTGGTTTTCGCCATGTTAATTAAATTAGCATCTTGATTTTCAATTTGATAGCCGTTTATACTAGCTAATAAAAACTCAGATGCAGAATCAAAATTCTCGTTATTTACCAATTCAAGCTCCAATGATTGTATATCATTTGCAGTGATATTTGTTTTTTGAAAAATAAAGGAAGTAATCACTCTAGAGATATGCAATTTAAAGTTTGTCAAATTATTTTTCATATCTCTATCTTCAATGCTAGTCCAAAACTCAATAACTTTTTTGTTTAATAAACAGCTATTTAAGTAAACCTTGTAATTACGACTTTGGTCAAAGATTCTATTATATGTTGTGTCATCTTTTATTAATGATGTAGGTTTAGAACGTGCAGAATGTGGATTGTTAAATAACAATGATTCAATGATCTGAGCAGATGTTTGAATACTGAAAATTCTGCTAGCGGGCTTACCTTGATTTTTGTAATAGTTTTTTCTTCGATCATAGAAATATCCTTCATTCCCGTAAAATAATTCCAATTCTCGTTGAATATCGTCGGTAGCTCTTAATAATGAAGGGGACACAGGATTTTGACTATTAGTTGATGCAATTATGTGATCAATTGTTCTTTTGTCCTCATTGATAATAACTTTAACAAGTACAGATCTTGTGTCATTTTGATCATTATTATGATGTAAAAAAATAGAATATGAAGTTTGTAATCCATTTACTATTTGTACATTGTCTAGGCTTAGTGTAGTTCCAACAAGTGAAGGATTCGAAGCAATTATTGTTATACCATTATTCAACCACCAAAAATCTTCGGTAGAAATGTCTTCAATCGAATTTTTTATTTTTGTATTAACATCTACTGCACCCTGGAAATGTCTAATATTACTTTCAAAAAGATCTTCTCTAATCTTTCCTTCCTCGTCAGTCAGAAAAGATTTATAATTTGCAAGTTTCACAGTTCCAACGTAACCAATTCCATTATCATTATAACTTGTTGAAAGCGGTGTTTCTTTATAAATTATTTGTAGTCTTTCATTTTTTTGAGTTTGATATAATTTAAGTAACTCATGGCAACTATAATTATCATAACTAATTGATGAGCCAACAAAAATTGATTGACATAAAGCTAACAATTGAGTTACTTTTTGTTCAAAGGTTGTATTAATTTCTATTATTTCTGAATTTGCACAATAGTTAAAAATGATTTCTAGCTTTCCTCCAGCTATAGTGCATTTTTTCCAACTTTCTCTTGCTATAATTCCTTTTTCAACAACGCTAGAATTAAATCTTTGCAATAGAGCATCAGTAGATTTTCCTAAATCAAAAAGTTCAGGTATAGAAGTTATTAATTTATCTAAAGCAGATTCTTTAAATGAATTTTCTTTTTTACATTGAGTTATAACAATCTTTACATTTGTTTTTCTATTAAATACGATATCTTCTAAATCTTCAATTGATTCAGGCACAAAGTCATCTATAATTGTAATTATAGAATCAATTCCGCCATCATGACCGCCATCAACAACCGAATCTTGAATGGTTTCAAATGTTAAATCAAAATCTTTAGTAATTTGAGTTAAAGAAAAAAGTTCGAATGTCTCGCTATCTGTTGTTGTTAATTCGTTTTGATTCTTGAATTGATCAATACATCCATTCAAAATAATTTTATTGTTCATGCGATTAGTTTGGTTTGCTATTTCTGCTAACGTTTCGGGGCTTTGCGATGGCGGGGCAATCGAAGCACAAATCTTCAATTTTGCACAAAAGTTGAACCGAAGAACTGCCGTTGAACTTTGCAGTTTCGCCCCACTATTGCAAAACCCTTGTTGTGTGCCGTTTTTCATTTAGGGCTACTTATTTTGTTTTTTTGAATAGGTGAATAATCGGTTTTTATTTGTCCGTCAACTTGAATTTTGTCGAAGTAACATTTTACTCCTGTTGCCAAGTTCATATCTTCTGTATTTTGTATGTGAAAATGTAAATGAGCTTCCGAAGAGTTGCCCGAATTTCCGCATAGTCCAAGTAGTTGTCCTTGTTTAACTTTCTGTCCTTGTTTTACAACTATTGAATGTTGTTTGAAATGGGCGAAAAACAGATATTCGTTATTTTCAGTCTTTATGATTACGGTATTTCCAGGGATATAAATGGGATTTAAAGTTCCTGGAACATTGTCTTTTATACCATCAACCACTAAAACAATTTCTCCATTACAAGGTGCTATTAATTCTTTTCCAAAAGCATAATAATCTTCGTTCTTTTTTCCGTCGGTTTTAAATGAATTTCCTTTATCGTTTGTAATTACTAAATCAAAAGCGTTTTTTTGAGCTTCACTTTCAACGTGATAGTTAAGTTCTTTTGTGTCGCCACCCCAAACTACAGTCCATTCTTCATAAAAGGGTAATGTCAATTTAGTTTTGTTTCTCTCAAGTTTAGGAAGATTGTCTTCTTTAAAAGGTTTTACAAAAAGTCCGTTTATTTTAGAATTATCATCTATTGAAATATTTACTGCAAATAATGCTCTTTCAAATTTTGTCTTATATGAGGCGTAGCTCTGTTCGTATTTTACAAATTCTCTTTTAATTATTTTACCAGCTTGTTGTTTTAATCCAATAAGAAAGTCTGTTGTTTTGTCAAGTGGTAATGCTGATTGCATTTCAGGTGAAAAGCTCTCGAAAATTTCTTTAAAATTGTCAGTATTATAATTGTTTTCAAAATTAGTTGCAACAGTTTTATTGGTTTCTTTTTCGCTTTGTGCAAATGAAAAATTTGTCAAAAGAATAAAAGTTAAAATGGTCAAAATGTTTTTCATTTTTAATTTGTTTTTCGGGTGTGTCGTGTTTAAAATGGCACACAACGGAAAAAGTATTGGCGAAGACGGGCAAAAAGGAATTCGGAGAATTCAATTTTGAGTAGTAGAAGCCAATGCTTTTTCGTGGAAACTAAATTACAAAAAAAGTTGAAACGAAAAGCATTGGCGGCAAAGAATATTCAAATTTTCAATTTGGATATTCAAGCCCGTTTTTGCCAATACAATGTTGTACGACGTTTTTATTCTATAATCAATTTGAAGCGTCGCTTTTGGTAAACATTATAGTTTTAACATTTTTAAATGAAAATCCGAAAGACGATATTTTAGCACTATCTTCTATTATTTCAATAGATTTTATTTTCTTTTTATTTAGAAGATTATTAAATTTTTCTTTATTAATTTGCTTTTTATTGTATAAAATCAGAGTTTGTTCATTTTTTTTCTGAATTGCATTATTCAGGCTAATAGAATTATCATAGTATTCATAAGATTTATTATAATCAACTATTGGCAGATTTTTTTCAAGTTTGTAATTATTTTTTATAGAATTGCAACTAAATATCGATAATATTATTATCAAGAAAATAGATTTAATCAAATTTTTTACTGCCATTTTATTGAAAAATTTTATTTTATTTTATTCATCGTCGTTTTCACAAAATGTCGTGCAACGGAAAAAGTATTGGCGAAGTGCGGGAAGAAAATGAACGAATATTCAATTTCAGACCAAACGTAGCGAATGCTTTTTCAATAATGCTAACTTACAAAAAATTGCAGAATTGAAAAGCATTTGCGGCAAAAAATGTTCTGCTTTTCAATTCAAGATTTAACCCGCATTTTGCCAATACAATGTTAGCCGATCGTCCTTTTATTTATATTCATTCATTAATTTATGGAAATTTCTCCAAAGTTTTTTGCTTTGTTTTATTATATGATTTCCATTATTGATTTCAAACATTACTGTATTTGACTTTTCAACATAACTAAGATAATTTCCCCAGTTGAATTTTTTTGTTTTTAAATATTCAGTTGGATTGTCTTTTGATGGATGATATATGAGTTTTCTTTTCGATCCTTTATAAGTAAATCTCTTATATAATTTTGATTTGAATATGCTTTTATCAGGGTTTTTACTGTTTTTTGCTAAAGATGCAGATTTCTTAAATGATTTTATCATAGAACGATAAAATTTTGAGTAACCTGAAGTTTTAATTAGTACTTTTTTTCCATCAAATGTAAATCCAAGGTATTCAAGTGCTAAATTGTAATTAGGAACTTTTGTAATTTCATCTATTTGAAATCCTTTATATTGTCCGTTTATATTTTCAAATCTATAAACTTTAGTTTTTTTACTTTGAATTTCTAAACCTGCAATATATTTATCTGCAATATTTGTTCTTAATAATTTTATAATTTCGTCTTCATATTTTTGTTCGCAAATTATTATAAGATCATCACTATATCTTTGATAGTATCCATTTAATTGTTCAATTTTTTCGTAAATAACTTTATCAAAATCTAACATATATACATTAGCTAATGTTGCACTTATAGGACTTCCTTGCGGAATTCCCTTGGTGTTATTTTTTGAAATAATTAGATTGAGATTATTTGCAATGAATTCAGATTTTGTACAAAAAGCAACTGCTTTCTTTTCTTTAAAATATGATGATTGTTTAATAGGTTTTCGTTTAAATTCTTTGTTGGTTGAAGAATTTGGAACTCCTCTTTCTACAATCATAGTTTTATTATAAGACTTAAATAGTTGTTTAGATTCTACATATTTAATGTTTGTTAGAGTTTTATAAACATTATAATGGTCATGTGGAAGTGTCTTTACTTTTAATATTTTACACCACTGTTTTTTTAGAATTTTATGATTTAGGTTATCAAAAAAAGATGTTACATCAGCAACAATGACTGATAATTTTTTATCTTGATTATTCTTAACAAATTCAAAAGTTGACTTAGCGAATTCAATATTACATTTGTTATTATTAGATGACTTTGAAACTGATATTTTTCTGTATGCGACAACACTGTCATTAAATGATTCTTTACTAATAAAGTCTTCATAAGCTTCTACAAGCTTATTGTTATAGTATGAAAATATTTGAGCGTCCAAATGTGATGCAAAATAAATTTCACGATTTTTTTCATCCTTTTTTCTAAATCGCTTTTTAGTTGGAGTTTTTTTCTTGTTATTATTATCAGCTCTAAATTTTCTTTGTTTAATTGTTTTATGAATAAGAGGCAGGAAACTATGAACCCTTATTTTTTCTGGATTTATAACATAATTTTTCACCCAATTATAATCAAATAATGTAATTGGGGAACCAATATGCGGATATTTTTTCGGTTTAAACCATTCTTCAGTTTCCATAATTATATAAAGGGGGCAATTTATAGTAGCAGGTTTGAAATGTACAGGCTCCTACGAAGCTTTCGTCATAAAATGACTATTGCGACGCTACTCTTTTCAGGTATAGAAATTGTTATCTTTGTACTTAAATGCTTAAACATCATAAATATGTTAATCAAATTGTTCCGTAGACTCAACTCCAGGTATACAACAGTTATTAGGCTGTTGGCAACTGTTTCCTCAATAATTCTTGCGAAAGATTTGGAAACTGGTATTATCCTTCCCAGCTAACGTATATCTTAGCGTGGTATATTTTAGTTAAACGTAGCATTCCAACCTTTGCCCCCAAATTTATTAATTTACTATCATAATATTATATCTAACATACTATTTTTATAGGATGTCGGCTAACTCTCAAATATACGAAAGTTTTACTAAAAAACACAAATAATAATATTTTTAATAAAATACTATTAATCAATGCTTTAAAATATAATTATGAATTATTATACAAAATACGAAATGCGTATTTTGTATATTTTAATGTTTTTTATTTCATCAATATTGTATTTTAATTATCTTAATTATCTTAATTAATTGGTAAACATTTAGACTCGTACATCATTATCATTATCTTTGCATTATTTTTCTATATAAATCTAATCGTAAATTCAGGATTTTCATTTGAAACAATTAAGATATTACATTGCCGCAATTTTTGCATTTGCTACGTGGGGAACTTTTAGTCTCGTTTTAAAACCTTTGCATGATTATTCTTCATTGGATATTCTTTTTTATAGAGTGTTTAGCTGCACGATAATTATGTCAGTTATTTCGGTTTTGTTCCGACAGAAAAAGTTGAAAGAAAATATCAGCTTTTTCAAGAGTCTTTCCGTAAACGAGAAGAAGAAAATGATTGGTTTAAATGTTTTGAGTAGTATTTTGCTCACAGGAAACTGGTTTTCATTTATTTATGTAATGAATCATATCAGTGTAAGAGCTACTTCTGTAGCGTATTTGGTATGTCCTATTATTACTACTATTTTGGCGTTTTTTATTCTTAGGGAAAGGCTTAATAAACTACAATGGCTAGCTATTGGGTTGAGTGGATTGGGGTGTATTCTGCTTTCTTACTCTAATCTTATTGATATGCTTTACAGTAGTTTAATTGGTCTTACCTATGCTTGTTATTTAATTATTCAGATTGTAAATAAAAAATTTGATAAATTTCTCGTTCTGAATATTCACATGATTTTGGCATCTCTCATTTTATTGCCATTTTTCCCGGCTTACTCAGGTAATGTTCCTACTGAATTAAAGTTCTATCTCTATATAGAGATCATTGCTGTAATGTACACTATTGTTCCGTTATTGTTGAATCTGTATGCATTATCGGGAATTGCGTCGTCTAAAGTTGGGATGATTTTAAATATCAATCCTATCATCGCTTTTATTCTTGCGGGAGCAGTGTATCATGAAAAGCTGGAATTATTGCCTATATTGGCATATTCCATCATATTTTTAGCCGTTATTGTTTTTAATTCAAAAGAAATTTTTGGTTTTAAAGGTAAATTGCAGACATCGGAATAGGAATGATGATATCATTCATTAAAAAATTATTTACACTAAATTTATTCACTTGTACGACAATTAAATCACTTTAATTATTCTTACTTAAAACATTTTTTTTCTTTTTCGATTTGTTTAAAAAAAACTTTTTGAATGGCACAAAATCTGTTAGATTCAAGCCATAACAAAATATATTTTATGAAACAGATCAACATTAAGGTGGCGCTTTGTCTGCAATGCGGAGGTTACCATTCTTCGGTTCCAGCAGATCAATCCCAAAATAAGCATCCACAGATTATAGATCATCTTTTTTATCATGGAGAACCTTGGTTTACTTTGGATGAAAATCAGTTTGAAATGGCTGCGTTTTCGAATAATTCAGTTGTAAAAATCATTAGTTTGAAAGAACATCAGGAAAATGACAAAAAATATTGCAACTGTAGTATAAAGAATCCTTCGGAACATACTCAAATGTATAAATTTCCTGTTGCAGATGAATTGTTGCCAAGCAAAACCCATTTTCATGATAATGATCCGTATTTTACAGAGCTTTACAGGCTTTGTTATATTTTTCAGTAGAAAATTTAGCAACAATTTAAAAATCTGTTCTGTTTATGTATAGAACAGATTTTTTGTTATTATAAAATGGCAATTAATGGACAGTTTTCAGAATAAAAAGTGTTTGATGATTTTTCAAATTTAAAATACATTGAATTTTGTGTGTTAATAATTTATTAAATAATTATTATTGATTTTTTGATAAAAAAATGCCATTATGATTTCAGTCATAGATGCATCCGAATATATTCATGTAGCTTTGGTATACCAAACCAGATATATTATGAATACCAGTAATGCAACAGCATATTTACTTTCTGCATTTTTGTTGCAGAAAATTGCAGATGTTTTAGAACAATCTCAAATTCCTTTAGAAAATCCCACGGGATAATTTTTATTTATACTCATCAAATACTTTGATAATTACATCGAAGTAACTCTCTCTCTTTATTTATAATCCATGAATTGCATAAAATTCAAGGCTACTCATTACGCACATACAAGAAATCCGAATACTAGTCTAGGATTTTTTGTAATCACTTAATATTAATTTAAAAAATCAGTTATGAACAACAGAAATTCAAACAGAAGAAATTCAGGAAACAGATCTTCGCAGAATGACAGATCCACGCTTGAAGAAGTGTATCAATTAGGTTACGATCATGGTTTTACCGATGCATCGCAAGACGAAGATTATGATGATGATTTCTCAGATTACGAGGATGATTATGAAAACAGTTATGATGATGACTATGATGATGAGGATTACGACGATGATGATTATGACTATGATGATGATGATTATGACGATGATGATAGACAAGGCGGAAGGTCTAATTCTGTAGGGAATAGAAATTCTAACAGAGATAGTCAGGGAAGATTTACCTCTGGAAGCGGTTCCCGTAGCGGAAGTTCGAGATCCGGAAGCGGTAGGTCAAACAGCGGGAATTCAGGTAGATCTAATAGTTCTGGAAGGAGCTCAAACTCAGGTTCGGGCAGATCACGCAGCAATAACTATGGAAGTAATTCTCGTGGAAGCAACTCAAGTTCAGGAAGAGGTGGTTCTAGCAGTGGAAACTCATCTAATTCGGGAAGATCTGGAAATTCTAACAGTTCAGGAAGAAGTTCCAACTCTGGTTCGGGAAAACAGGGATTTGCATCAATGAGTAAATCTGAACGTACACGAATTGCACGTATGGGAGGACAGGCTTCTCATGGAGGAGGAAGTAATTCCGGCTCCAATTCAAGATCTGGAAGATCAGGTTTTGGGGGAAGAAGAAATTCATAATTCTATATTCAGGCTGTCTCTTTTGTGGAGAAAGAGACAGCTTTTTAAACAATCATCTTAAATATTATATACAATGGCTACAAAAACAAGTAATACATCAGATCAAAATTCTTCAGCATCAGATTCTACCCAGAAAACTTCAGAAAATTCTACAATGAAAGTAGATAATGCAACAGTTAAGAAAGAAGAGATGAAAAATGCTCCACTTCATAAATTCTTCGTGGATGCTCTTAAAGATATTTATTATGCAGAAGATGCTATTGTTTCCGCTTTGGACAAAATGCAGGAAGCAGCAACTACTGAAGAACTTAAGGATGCATTTGAAGATCATCAATTACAAACAAAAAAACACCTAAGCAGGTTAGAAAAAGTATTCAGGTTAATTGATGAAAAGCCGGAAAAGAAAAAATGTGATGCAATTGAAGGGATCATTAAAGAAGGGGAGGAGGTTATAAAATCTACTGAAACCGGCAGTATGACAAGAGATGTTGCTCTTATTATTGCAGCGCAGAAAGTAGAGCATTACGAAATTGCCACTTATGGTGGTTTGGTTCAGTTGGCTATTACGATGGGGCACGATAAAGCTGCAGATCTTTTAGATAAAACTCTTCAGGAAGAAGAAGATACAGATTATAATCTTACCGAAATTGCAGAAACACACATTAATTTTGAAGCTGAACAAGAAGATTAAAATTACCAATTTCTTTAGCCATACTTATTGCGGTATGGCTGTTTTTGTCTCGATAAATAATTCTAACAAAATATGAATGAAATTAGGTTTTCTATTAAATATTGAATCATTTCAGATTGTATTTGCTAATAAAAAAAACTGATCATTATGAAGCCTAAAAATATTGCGGGAGTTCCTAAACATTTTAAAGGAAGTTTTCACGATACGGAGAGTCTTAAAGAAATTCATCATTTGGAAGATACAGATTTTCAGTTTAATATTTTAAAGCAACGGCTTTTAAGTATTAATAATTGGCGAAAATATTGCCCTGAAAGCACTACAGATTTTCAACTTTTCGATTCTTTTGGAAATAAAATAGAGCGTTTTCCGGAGATTGGTGATTATATCAGAATAGATGTTACCGGTCCGGGAGGAAAAGAGGGAAGAAGTTTCGATTGGGTAAAGATTACCATGATTGATAAAGAAGAAAATGCTATAATGATGCAATGCAGGCCATCACCCGATCCTGGCGGTAAAAAAAGAGGGAAAATTGCCCATTTTTATTCTCATTGTGCAACATCCACTTTTATTGTTTCTAAAAAGAAAAATATTTTGAAAGCGTCTATTCATGGTAGGAATGAATACCCGAATTTTAAATCGGGTATTATAGATTCTGTTAGAAACCTCATCATCGCTATTGGTGGGATGATTGGTTTTTCTAAAATTCAATGGAAGTGTCTTACAGACGGACTGGTGAAATTTTAGTTTTTATTATTTTATTTTATTGTAAATCAGTTTTGTAACAATCGCTCCGAAAGTGTAATATCCAATAGTCATAATTTTTTTCTTGGTATTTTCTGCTACCGGAGTGCTGTCTAATCCTAACTTTTCAGGAAGTAAAATAGCTCCAACACCCGCTGCAACACCGCTTATAAATTCGTGGTTGGTCGCAGTACCGGCATAATACATTGCATTGCTTACAATATCTCCTGTCAAAGTGGCGGCATAGATGGTGTCGGGATCCGAAAGTTGAATATCATTTGCTTCGGCAACTTTTTGGAGGGCTTCTTCTCCAAGTTCATTAATGTGCGGAACATCATTAAAGTTTTTTCTGATCGTTTCGTGCAGTAAATTGAGGGCAATAGCTCCACCTAATCCTGCGATTAATTTTTTTAACATATCTTTTATTTTAGTGAATTTTATTTAAATTTTTGTCTCTATCTGAATAACCACTGTTGGTGGTGAAAAGAATATTTAATTATCCAAACTTTAGAAATATGATAAATAGTGTTTCAATAATAAGACCAAAAGAGTGATGGATAAAAAAGTAATTCTACAAAATTGTCGAAACTTAGATTTTAGTTGTATTATTATTTGCTTTATTTAATTAAATTGATTTATTGATAAGAATTTTAAAATTATAATTATTTATTTATTCAAAAAATATAAATTGGCAGTGTAATTGTTACTGAAAAGACATATTCAAAATATACAAACCAAATCAAACATTATGAAAAATTCAATTCTTACAGTGTTAGCTGTAGCTACAATCGTGTCGTGCAACAAAAAAGAAACTACTATTGCCGGCAGTAATTCAGATTCTTTAACGATGTCTACATCAGATTCTCCTACAACTCTTAACGATTCTGCAACCACTGCGGACAATATGGGAACAGACAATACAATGCTCAGTTCTCAGGACAAAATGTTTGCAGATGCAGCATCAACAGGAAGTATGATGGAAGTAATGACCGGAAAACTTGCGGAAACCAATGCTTCGAGTGCCGCTGTGAAATCTTTGGCTGCTATGATTGTAAAAGATCATACAATGGCTGGAGAAGAGCTGAAGAAATGGGCTTCGGCAAACAATTATAGCCTTCCTGCAGCAATGACTACCGAACAGCAGGCAATGTTCGATGAATTAAAAATGAAAAAGGGAGCAGAATTTGATAAAGCTTATGCCAAAATGATGGTTTCCGATCATAAAAAGGATATTGATGCATTTAAAAAACAGTCTTCAGAAGGAAAAGATACTTCTTTAAAGACTTTCGCATCCAATACAGTTCCTACTTTGGAAAAACATTTAAAAGAAGCCCAAAAAGTTGATTCATCAATGAAATAGCTTGAAATTTTAGTCAGTAAAAATCCGTTTTTCAGTAATGAAAAACGGATTTTTTATAATTTTGAATTATTAAGTTATACTTTGTAGTATTTTAATTTTTTGTTAATTAATGATAGAATACTTCTCGATTAAAAGAATTATTTAGTTGCTTTTACCTGGTTGTAAATATGATGAATTAATCCATCTGCAACAGAGATTTTAGGAACAAAAATTTTGGTAATTTCAGACCAGTTCATAATGTTGTTATAGATTTTCAGTGCAGGAACCAAAACATCGGCTCTGTCTTGTCTAAAGCCGTATTTCGTCATTCTTTCTTCAACGGTAAGATCATTAAATTCTTTGTAAACCTTTTTAAGATGCGCCGAAGAAATGGGTTTTCCGTCTTTTGTTTTACTCATAGAGAAAACTTTGTTGATGTTTCCGCCGGATCCAATCGCTACAATCGGTTTTTTACTTACAATATTTTTCTTAATCTCCTCTTTCATTTCTTTCCAATTGTTTTCTGTAACTAAATTGTTCAGCAATCTTATGGTTCCTATATTGAAAGATTTTTCGTAGATCATTTTATTGTTTTCATAGAAGGTAAGCTCGGTAGAACCACCGCCAACATCTACATAAAGATAGGCGAAATCTTTGTCTAAACCTTCTGCAACATGATTTTCGTAAATTAAAGTCGCTTCTTCGTCTCCTGAAATAATTTCAATACTGATTTCTGAAGTCTGTTTCACCTGTTCAATGATTTCTTTTCCGTTATCTGCATCGCGCATTGCACTTGTAGCACAAGCTCTGTAATGTTCAACTTTGTAGACTTTCATCAGATCGCTGAAGATTTTCATAGAATCGATAACCATTTTTTCTCTTTCTTCACCAATTTTTCCGATAGTGAAAACATCCATCCCCAATCTTAAAGGAATTCTGAGAAGATTCAGTTTAATAAATTCTGGCTTACCATTCTGAATTTTTACTTCATTTATTAATAGTCTGGCTGCATTACTTCCTATGTCTATCGCTGCAATGATCATATCTGAAAAAGAATTTTGTTGGGAACTTAAATTTTATACAAATATACTACAAATGATGAAAGTTTATTGTGAAGAAAGTTTTAAATATTCAATATTGAAAAAGACTGATTATAAATAATGAAATTTGTGTTAAATTCTATTTTATGATGTTTATTTTGCTTTTTAAACAATAAAATATTTTGGAAATTAATTCTATAAGCTTCAAAACCATGCTGATGTATTAAAAAACATCAAAAATTAAAAATAATATCTTTGTAAAAGTTTAAGGTTGAACCGATGCGTTCATTAATAGGGAATCAAGTATAAAAATCTTGAGCTGTACCCGCAACTGTAAGCTATATAAATTATTATAAATACACCACTGAACCTCTAGTTTGGGAAGGTTATAATAATATGCAAGCCAGGAGACCTGCCTTAGATTAATTTCAGCTTTCGGGAATAAAAGCGTATGAAAAGAATTTCTGCAAAGAATTTTTCATGAGCGTTTTGTGCCCTAAAGCGAAGTTTCGGGAGTAAAACTTTAATACAATTATATCATGAAGAAATTCTATTTTCTTATTCTGGCATTCGTCTTTTCGTGGACCAATGCACAAACCGAAGGAGTTCTTGTCCTTAATGAAGGCGGAGCGGGAAGTTCTAATGCTGAAATTTCGTTTATCGACAACCAGTCGGTCATCACCAACAATTATTTTAAGCTAAAAAATAACAATGCAACGCTGGGAGATACTGCTCAGGACATTAAAATTTTTGGAGATAAAATTTTTGTGGTTTTAAATATTTCCAATACCATTAAGGTTATTAATAAATCTGATTTTTCTTTAGTTACAACCATCACAACTAATTTAAATAATCCCAGATATATTGCATTCAGTGGAAACAAATTGTATGTAACCAATTGGGGAACAAGCAGTTTAACGGATGATTATGTTGCAGTGTATAATCTGAATAATTATGCTTACGAAAGCAGTATTTCCGTAGGTGCCGGAGCAGAAAAAATCTTCAGTAAAAATAATAAACTGTATGTTTTGCTGAAAGGCGGATTTAGTCTTAATCATTTTATGGATGTTGTTAATCTTAATACAAATGCAGTTGAGTCTCAGGTAAATGTAGGCGATTCTCCGCATAGTATTTTCGAAAAAAATGATTTGTTGTACATCATGAGTTCAGGAAACCCTTATACAGCAAACTCTTTTGGGACATTTACAGTATATGATACTGCTGCTCAGGCAACGGTTTCAACATTTACATTTCCTGTGGGTACCAAACCAACTTATATGGATACAGATGGTACTAACATTTATTATATGAATGAGGCTTCCATTTATAAAACGCCTATTGCAAACCCATCATTCAATACAAATGCTATTGCGGTTACTCCAATAGCAGTTAATTCATACGGAACCGCATATGGATTTAATGTTGTAAATAATAAAATCTATGCTGCCGATCCTAAAGGATATATTGCTGCGGGAAAAGTATATTCTTACGATTTACAAGGTAATTTGCTCAATACTTTTACAACAACCTATTTGCCAAACCAGATTATTGCATACAGCAGTGCTTCACTCTCTACAGAGGAAAATAAGAAAACATCCAGGGTAAGCATTTATCCAAACCCGGCAAGCCAGAAATTCTTTGTGAAAGGACTTCAGCAAGCAAAAGTTCAAGTATACGATGCTAATGGAAGAATGGTTCTTGAAAGAATGTACAATGAAAACGGAATAGATATCAGTTCTTTATTGCAAGGAGTGTATGTGGTAAAAATTACAGATAAAGATTCTCATTTCTCAGAAAAATTAATCGTTAAGTAATTAAAGAATGCGAAAGTTTTTCAGCGTATTATTCTCTACGTTTTTATATGCTTTTTGTGTAGCTCAGTTCACGGCAAATGATGTGAAGTTTTTTGCTGGAACAGGCTCACAAACGGCTTATTTTGTTGCAGATTTTAAGGATGGAACCGACGACAGATCGTATGTTTGGGGAGTAAGGTTTAATCCCGGACAAAATATTACTCCTCCACAAATGCTGCAAATGATAAAAGCTGCAGAACCAGCTTTTGATTATAATCTTACATTTAATAACGGTTTTCTGGATAAAGTAAGTTTTAACAGTCATTCGCAACAATCTTCACCCGATTGGTGGAGCTTATGGACTGCAACAGATCCTTCTGCATTTGGAATGAATGGATGGATGAACAGCGGAATTATTGAGGACGGTACATGGTACGGTGCAAGTTACGGCTTTAGTAATCCGACTGCTGAAGCGCCGGTGTTGCCTATCGCAGCTTATGGTTCTCAGTGGTATAATGCATCCCAAATCACAAATTGGATTGGTGCTGGATCTCACAGAAGCTTGGTTGTTGTTGATTTCGGAACCAATAATTCCAACGGAAATGCAAATTCCTTTGTTTTTGGCATTCAGTATAACGGTACTATTACGGGAGAACAGGCTTTGCAAATGATTGCTTCATATACCAATACTTTTAGTTTTACCGCAGCATCCAATCAGATTTCTTCGGCATCTTTAAATTCTTTTTCGGGTACTTCTTCCGGAAATTCTTCTTGGAAACTTTATAAAGGTACAAATCTGTCTAACTGGAAAACGAGTGCTAATCTTTCGTCTGTAGTGCTTAATAACAATGATTGGTTTGGTTTGGGTTTCGGATCTAGAAGACCTTTTATACCTACTGAAGCAAACGTTAATTTAAGTATAAAAGATATTGCTAAAGAAAGTTTCAGGATTTTTCCAAATCCGGCAAGCGATTTTATTATGATTGATACAACGGATAAGATTGAAAAGGTTGCTTTATATTCTGTAACAGGGCAGCAAGTTTTAACTGCCACTAACAATAAAATAAATATACAGAATCTTCCTTCTGGTGTTTATGTAGTTGAAATTCAAACTGATAAATCTGTTATTTCTAAAAAAATAATTAAAAGATAAATTTGCTTAAGCAATTGTTGTCTAAATATTAAGGTGTGCCATTTAAGCACACCTTTTTTGTTCTTATTAAGTTTTTTGTGAGATTTTTTCAATTGAATAAAAAAGTAAGGAATGTTAATACTTAAGTGGTGAAAAAACTTAAATTATACTATTCTTACTTTGATTTTTACCATAATTTAGGTTAGTAAAATTCTAATTTTGCGTAGATATTAGTTCCTTTTGAAGATTTCTTAAATACCATGGAATTAATCTTTTAATTCATGGAAAAAAAATACCCAACATTCAGTATTTGTAATCTGGTAAGTAATAAACTGTCTAAAGACCTTTTTAATGCAGATAAGTTTGAAGGATATTTAATTAACAATCCTCCTATTAAAAATATTCATAAGCATTCTTTTTATCATCTCGTTTACTTCACAAAAGGAAAAGGGGTTCACAAGATAGATTTTACAAATTATGCAATTGAAGAAGGTTGTATTTATTTTATGATTCCGGGACAGGTTCACCATTGGAAGTTCGAAGAAGATGAGGTGGAAGGCTATGTTATCAATTTTTTGGATATTTTTTTTGACCAGATATTTTTAAGTTCATCTGTTATTGATCAGTTTACTTTTTTCAATGTTTTTTCGGATCTCCAAATGCTGAAGCTGAGCGAGAATATTCGACCAAGAATTGTAGAAATTTTTGAAATTATTTTGAAAGAAATGGCTAAAAGCGATGAGTATACCATGATGATGATTGCTGCAGAAATGCTTCGTTTATTTATACTGGTTAGCAGAGAATTGCCAGTAAAAGCCACAATTTTAAGCAACGGAAACCGAAGTTCGGTATTTCTTAAACAGTTTTTTAATCTTATTGAAGATAATTTTAAAGAACTAAGACTTCCCAAAGATTATGCGTCGTTGCTGTATGTAACTTCCAACCATCTCAATTTTGTATGCAAAGATAATCTGAATAGGTCTGCGGGCGAAATTATTAGAAATCGTATTTTGTTGGAAGCTAAAAGAATGCTTGTAAATTACGATTTGTCTGTTGCCAATATAGCTATGGAACTGAGTTTTTTTGATACTTCCTATTTTATAAAATTCTTCAAAAAATATACGGGTTACACGCCGGATACTTTCAGGAAACAATACTACTCCTGAAGACTTTATCATCCACCGATTCATTGATATTGATGGCAATTTCTAACCATATTGATGCATTAAAATCTTTCATTTTCAACAATTACAATCTGCTTATTTAGCAATATTTTCCATAATTAGTACCATGTTTAAAGGATATGCTCTTTATAAATTTGAAAATTATTTATAAGCTCTCTTTCTTGAATTTATAATCCTCATCGATTATCTGTATTAGATATAATTGGATTATGATTTTTAGTAAGCAAAAAAAGAAAAAATAAAAGTGATATGGAGTTAGAAAAATTTAGTTATGACAATAATATTGTTAAAGCATTTCTTTATGCGACAATAGTATTTGGTCTCATTGGGTTTACATTTGGGATTACGGCAGCATTAATGCTTTTTTATCCGGAATTGCCCGAGTTTTTATTTGGAACCGATGATGCAACCATTCATAGTTTAAGAGCGGGAGGAATTCAGACTTTAATAGATACGCATGGTGCTTTTGGTTTTGGAAGAATAAGAATGCTGCACACCAATACTGTAATTTTTGCATTTGTATGTAACAGTGTTTACACCGGTGTTTATTACTCTTTGCCGAGGCTTTTAAAAACACCAATGGCGAGTCCTACACTTTCTTGGATTCATTTCTGGACATGGCAGATTATGATTGTTGCAACGTTCATCACATTCTTTATGGGAATTAATACTTCCAAAGAATATGCAGAACATGAATGGCCTATTGATATATTAATTACCTTTTCATGGGTTATTTTCGGAATCAATATGTTTATGACGATTGCAAGAAGAAGAGTAAGGCATCTCTATGTTGCTATTTGGTTTTATATAGGAACCTGGATCGGACTTGCAATGCTTCATATTCTCAATAATTTAGAAATACCTCTTTCTTTTGATTCTTGGAAGTCTTATTCTATGTATGCAGGCGTAAAAGATGCATTAGTACAATGGTGGTACGGACATAATGCGGTAGCTTTTGTTTTAACAACCCCAATCTTAGGTTTAATGTACTATTTTTTACCAAAAGCGGCAGAAAGACCTGTTTTTTCCTATAAACTATCGATTATTCACTTCTGGTCATTAATTTTTGTCTATATATGGGCGGGTCCGCATCATTTACAATATACAGCATTACCGGCTTGGGCACAGGCGGTTGGTACAGGTTTCTCGATTATGCTTATTGCACCATCTTGGGGTGGAATGCTAAATGGTCTGCTTACATTAAGAGGAGCTTGGGATAAAGTAAGAGAAAACCCTATTTTGAAATTTTTTGTGGTTGCGGTTACCTGCTATGGAATGGTAACTTTTGAAGGCCCGCTTTTGGCAACAAAAAATATAAATAAAATTGGACATTATACCGATTGGGTAATTGGGCACGTACATTTAGGAGCTTTAGGATGGAATGGCTTTATTGCTTTTGGGATGATTTATTATTTGGTTCCCATTATGTGGAGAACAAAAATTTGGTCTGTGAAAATGGCAAACTGGCATTTTTGGTTAGGGACAATGGGAGTTATTTTTTATGCGGTACCAATGTACATTTCCGGATTTACTCAGGGGTTGATGTGGAAACAGTTTAATCCAGACGGAACCTTGATGTGGAAGAACTGGCTGGATACTGTAACAGCTATTATTCCTTATTTTAAGATGAGGTTTATAGGTGGTGCATTTTATATTTCAGGATCAATTCTTATGGTTGTAAATGTTATTGCTACGATAAGAAAAGGTTCATTCCAAAAAACTGTTCCAGCAGAAGCACCTGCATTAGCTGTAATTTCACCGAAAAGAAAAGAAGGAGAAGGTACTCACCTTTGGATTGAGAGAACGCCATACATGTTGAGCATTTTATCATTTTTTGTACTCTCTATAGGAAGTGCAGTCGAAATTATCCCTACATTATCTCTAAAGGAATCTGCACCTACTATTTCAGCGGTAAAACCATATTCTCCCTTAGAGTTGGAAGGTAGAGATATTTATATTCGAGAAGGATGTAATGCGTGTCATTCTCAGATGATTAGACCATTTAGGGATGAAATTGTTAGATTTAATGGTAAAAATGGTGAATATTCCAAAGCCGGAGAGTTTGTTTATGACAGACCGTTTTTATGGGGTTCTAAAAGAACAGGACCAGATTTGCATAGGGAAGGAGGGAAGAATCCTAGTTCGTGGCATTATAAACACATGTATAATCCGAGATCTACATCTGCAGGTTCTATTATGCCGAGATATCCATGGCTCATCAGTACAGATTTGGATAAAAGTAAAATGGTGGATAAAATCGTTTTTATGAAAAATGTATATGATGTTCCTTATACAAAATCGCAGGTTGACACTGCTGAAAGCTGGGCAAATCATCAGGCTGCTACCATTGTAAAAGAAATATTTTCTGAAGCGAGCGATTTAAAAGATGTTTACTCTAAAAGACCGAAGGGAGAACTTGAGAAAAAAGAAATTATAGCATTAATTTCCTACCTTCAAAGATTGGGAACAGATATTAAAACCACAGAAATTAAAACTGTAAGCAACAACTAATAATAAGAAGTTATAATATGATTCCTTCAAATTTTAAAGACTTTTTAGCAAATGCTGAAAATACGGGTTTATATCAAACAGTCGCTCTTATACTATTTATGTTGTTTTTTCTTATATTACTGATATTGGTATTCAGTAAGTCGAAAAATTACTATGTAGAAGTTTCTAATTTACCTCTGGATAAAGAAGAAGATTAATAATTGTGCTACTCTTTTAAAATTACTATTCACTCACTATTATCTCTTCATTAGAGTAGCACTTTTTATAAAAAAAATAGTAGATATATCAAAAAACCGCTGTAAACATTACGTTTACAGCGGTTTTTGCTTGTTAATTATTGTTCATTACTTTACTTTTTTGAAAATTAAAATATTTGAAAATATGTAGTTTATGCTTTTCATAAAGCAAATTTGATATTATCTATTCTAGCTTTTAATTTTTTTCATGTGAATTAAACCGCCATAGTTCGACAAGATTGCTAATTAGTTGGAAATTAAACAAAATGAATATTGGTATTGTAAGTTGTCGATATGTTAATGATTAACTATGGTGCAAAAGGTATTGATACCATTGCTGAAAAATATGCTCAAGAATTAGACATTTAAATGATCGTTTACAAACCATATTTTGAAAAATATGGTCACGCTGCTACATTACAATATAATACTTAACATTATTAATTACTAAAAAAAGAACAGAAATTACTGCTCTTTTAATTTACTCTTAATATAGTTGCTAATTGCTGGTATAACATTATCAAAATGAAGCAATCTATGGTTATCTTTTATTTCAAGAATTTCAGTAGTTTCATGTACGGAAATAAAATTTTTATCACTAGTAAATAAATATTTTTGATTCAAAATTTCGTCTGTTTTTGAAGCAATAATTAAAGCATTTTTGGGATGCTGAATTTTCATCAATTGTGGTAATATAAAACCAGGAAAATCAAAATTAGCAATACGTTTATCAATATCCAGCAAAGGACTTGTTAAAATCAAAATGTCATTCTCCTCATTTCGCATTTCTCGAAGTTGATAAGCAAAATTGGCTCCAGTAGAATCACCAACAATAATTAGCTGATTGTTGTTTTTATATTGATTATGCTTGTCTTCAATTAGAACTTTTATATCAGAATCATTATTCCATTCCAGGAAATCATATTCAAACTGATCCTTAAAATAATCTTTTAGATTGATAAATTTTCTTGAATGTCTGTCGGAACCTAAACCGTGAATGTAGAGTAAGTTTGGTTTCATTTCATTTTCTTTAAATTATCAATCCCTTTTTGTAAAAAATTCACATATCCCTCCCTAACAGATTTTGGTTCTATCGACAAAATACGCTCTGCATGAGTCAACAGTTCTTGGTAGAAATCATAGGTTGGTACCAGAGTTAATTCAATTTTTAATTCTTTATCAGTATCACTTAGAATTTTTTGAGTATGATGGATTGGTAGCGACTTCACAAACATACCTTGCCAAGGTTCAAAAGAAATGGTGATTGTTGTCGGCTCTTCTCCAACTGTTGAAATAATCCCAAACGAGTTGACAAACAAAGCATCAATGTCGACTTCTTGTTTTTTAAAAGTTGAAAGAGAAATATCTAGTTCGGAAATCCTATCCAAGCCAAGTGTTTTTAGAAATAATTCCTGCCCGTCATGATCGTTTGCTAAAAGATACCAGCGATTGCGAAATTCTTTTAAAGCATAAGGCTGTACAGTTTTTTTTCTTGGAATACCTTCCCAATGTTTGGTATAATTGAAGCTTATAATTTTGGAACTTTTTATCGCATAAATGATTCCTTCGAGGTTTTCTAATCCGGATGCCTGGCGCTTTTCAAAATACATAAGCTTCTCATAATTTCCAGTCTGTTTGTAAGCATTTACCAAAAGAAGATTGTCAAAAATAGTTTGTTCTGAGTAATCATCAATATCACTAACAATTTGGTAAGTCATTGTAGATCGTTTGAACTTGATTTCAACCCCCAACAATTCTTCCATAATTTTACGATCCCTTTGGAAAGTTTTTTCGCTGAAAGCCAATTCAACTTCGGAATCTTGATAGTTTTTTTCTTCTAGATGTTTTGAAATATCTTCAAAAGAAGCACCTTGTGGTTTCCCTCTTAGATACGTTACAACGTTCATTAATCGTAACATTTGATCTTTTTTTGCCATTTCTTTAAATTTTATACTGCAAACATAAAACAACAAATGGACAAAATATGTCCATTTGTTAATTTTTTTTCTAAAAGTTTAATTTTTTTAGAAAATAAAGAATCAGCTTCTTTTGCTCCAAGTTCTTCCTTCATTTTTTGAGTAATAAAGACCTTTGGTAGTAATTCCGAGAATTTCTTTCCCAGTGTCTGTAAGATCTTGGAACTCACCTTGTGTTGAAGAACCACTGAATCTTGTACTCCAAGTTCTACCATCGTTGGTGGAATATTCTAACTTTTTTGCATCCTTTGGGCTAATTCTAATAAGTTCTTTCCTTTTGTTAATCATTGTTGGCATATCGATTTGATTTTAAATTATACCCCAAAAGTAAAATGTGATAAAGCCAAACCGTGACCTTTTACAAACCTGTAATGAAATCTTTCGAAATTCTCAAACAATTTCTCAATATTCTCTTTTCCTACAGGATTTTGGCTGTGCACAACATACTCGGGAAGACATAATTGATGATCCAAACAAAACTCAACCAAAAATTTGGCACAATCGTAACCAGTTTTCTCTTCACCCAGATCATGGTCAAATGAAATAAAATCTGGCAGTCCATTCTCGCTAATATACTTTACAAAATCTCCATAGGAGTACACTCTTTCAAAATTATCTGGGGTTTTGCGTAGATCATCCAGGTATAGGTTTTTCATTTTTATAATGGGTATTTAATTGTCAATTTTCTGAGTCAGTTCTTCCAATACAGATTCCCATGTAGGATGGTCTTCGCTAAAAAAATGGATATGAACCTTTAAATTCAGTTACCTTATTTTAATTCTATCATCAATTAAAAAATCTCCTGTCAAAAGGTTTTTATGATGAGTCAGAATCAGTTTTTTGTACATAGATGGTAAATATTTTTCTACCCCAAGACGTTTCTAGAGAGCCTCTACAAATATTGTTGTACATTCATTAATAATATCCGTTTCGGTTTCATATAACGCAGGATTCGTTGATAATTCCAAATGCATTTTTCCGATCAAATCAACGATAAAGTCATCTAAATCAATGTAAACTATCTGTTTCTTCATTATCTAGTGAGCCCGTTTCAGTTTTACAAATTCAGCGAGATAACCGAGTAGCGTTCCAACAATTATCAGGTCAATCAATATCAACATAAATATTAACATACTGATTATCAAAATCTTTGAAATTTTTTCGTGTCGATAATGAATTGGTTCTTCCGTCACCTCTTCGAAAAATTTGTCGCGTATTGAATGAAAAATTTTATTCATAACACAAAAGTATATTGGAGCACAGACAAACTTCTATTTCGTCGCCAGAAGTCGATAGAGAGCTGTGTAATTCAGATTTTATATATTTCTCTTACTTGTTTTATATTCTTTCCAAAGATCTACCCATTCATCAAAGTAAGCACGAAGCGAATCCGATGTTTCTATATAAACATTTACTGCTTCATTAGGAAATGAGTGCTGCCTTTGCTCTCCAGTATCTGGATCTTCTATAGGAATTACCAAATTATTAAACTCAAAAATCAAATTTCCTCCTTGAGAAAGAAATTCTGTTTTTATAGCTCTTAATTGTGAAATATCAATAGCTACACCGCCATTTCTTATGATCATAAGATTATTTTTTAAGATTTAAATATACCAAAAACGCAATATAATTCATATAAGGAAAACCGTAATTTACAATTATCTTACATATAAATTTTGCAAAAAATGATACAAAGCCACCATTGCGTAAGTGTCTAATTTACAATACTCCAAAAGGTTTTTTTTTAGATTTTTGGTAATAAAAGAACCGTTTTCTACAGATGCGTGAAATAGGTTGCTTGCCATATCTCCATTAGAAACTTCCAAATCTTGATAGGAAAGCTCCGGAATTAATGCAGGTAAAACTGCTTTAATAGAATAAGATTTTCCCATAGCAGAATCATAATACCAATTCTTTTGGAAAACTACCATTAGATCGACCATTCTTTCTATTAGATCTTCTAAAAATGTTTTTTCCTCAGGAAATTTTTCCTTTAAACTTACCAAGATTCTTTTTTCAAAAGCCATATTATAAGCGATGATGCTGCCATTACTTCCAAAATGGTTTTTCATCTCATAAATCAAATTTTTCAATGGACTTTCATTTGGATCTTGGAAAGAAGCAGGATTAGCCAAAAATTCAAAATGATCTAAATTCCCTTGATCATCCAACCGATGTAGCGAATATTGAAACGGAACTTGCTCGTAAGGTCGTGTGCCATCTAAAACAGGAATGGCGGGAAATATCGTTTCAAAATCAAAGAAATAAAGAGGAAAATGCCATTTATCAACAAAGTTTTGAATGCTGACTACATCAATATGTTTTTCACCAAATTTGCTTCCGCGAAATTGTAATTGTTGAAAATTCGATAAGGGATAATCTTCGGGAATATCATTAATTGACAAAATATTTTGTTCGTACAAGTCCCAAGATTTTTTACCTGCCCTACTCAGTTCAAATACTGAGTTTTCAGGAATATGAGACCAACAATGATGCTGATAATCACATGTAAAAGGACTACCGCATTGTCCACCAATAGTTATTTCTGGCTCGTCTTCCAATTCAAGAGCCTGCAAAATAGCATCTAAGTTTTCAATGACCCAAGGTTGCCTTTCAAGCACTTTTTCAGTAATGTCTTCCAAATGAAAAATATCAGACGTGATTTCGCCATCCTTTACATACTGATTATTAATGTGCATGAGAAAAAATCGATCAGGTATGAAACCACTTTCCGCCATTACAAAATACTGAAATGCAGCATCTGTAAGATGATAATCTTTTACACTTGTAGAATTTTTAACTTCAATAGCCCAATATTCATCTTGATGTTTGTGTAAAATATCTAACATGCAAAACACATTTCTAGCAGAAAATGTGGCTTCATAAATGGTAGGCATTCCCTCAGAAATCCATTGTTTTGTGTTTGCAATCGAAGGTGTAAAATCCAAGTAATCTTCTGGAGTTGCGTCTTTTCCATCGGGAAACTTTCGCCAAGCCAATTCTCCAATTTTGTGACCGAGATCGAAAATGCGTTGCTGTGCTTCGTTAACAGGTGCTTTTAAATCTTTACGATAGAAATCAAACCAAACTTTTTTGTGGCATTGTATTCCAGAAACAAAACGGGATTTAGATAAAGTTTTCAAATTGTATTAATTTTAATTCATACAAATAAACGTTAAGAAACAGTCAATCCGTGTCCGGTTAAAAAAAAAATTATTTCATCGAAACTGCTTCAATGTTTTTACTTCAACTGCTTCTGAAAAATTTAGCAAAGTTTTAGTATTTTAAGATTACTGAAGCCTATAATTCAAAAATTTTAAAAATATATTAGTGCATTTAAAATATAATAAGAACCACATTTTCCGTTAATAGATACTGTAAAAATGAGATACATGTATACAATAGATACTGATAAAAAAATGCATAAACAAAAAACCGCTGTAAACATTACGTTTACAGCAGTTTTTGTTTATTTATGATTGCTAATTATTTCACTTCTTCAAAAATAATAATATCTGATAATCAATATTTTATATTTATATGGTACAAATATGAGACAAAAAAAATACTTAAAAATATTGCACAAAACGTTTTAAATCAAATACTTGAGATTATAAAAACATTAGTAATAACTGCAAAGATTCAAGAAAAAACTAAAAAACCACAAAGAAGTTATCGAATCAAATATATATTTATTTTCCATAGAAAACCAACATCAATTTTGTGATTCATATCAATCAAGTAAATTATAAAGAACTTATAGATAAGATTTTGGGAACTTTATTATAGATGATATATTTGTAGAAAAGTTGTAGATTCCCATTTCCAGTACAATTCAAAAATACTAATTTAGAGATCATTTTGATGTGCAATAGCCACTATCACCTACCACAACCTGCAGGGGTTTTAAAAGAAACTTTTACTCTTTTTCATAATCAAACGGCTTTTTGCCATCCATATCATCCTTTCAAATCAAAGGTAAATGTACTTCCCGCTCCATACTCACTTTTTACCGTAATTTCTCCGCCTTGAGCTTCAATAAATTCTTTGCTGATGCTTAATCCCAAACCTGTTCCTTCTTTTTTACTTCCGGGAACTCGGAAATAGCGGTCAAAGATTTTGGATAAATATTGAGGCGCAATTCCCTGTCCGGTATCTGTAACAGAGAATTGAATTTTATCTTCAACTTTTCTGACAGTAATCTTAATATTAGAATTTTCATAAGAATAACGAATGGCATTTGACAGCAAATTATTGAGAACCCAAGCTGTTTTTTCATTGTCTGCCAAGACTGTTAACAAACCTTTTTCTACATCGATTTTGAAATGAATATGTTTTTGTTCCGCAGAAGATTTATTGGCTTCGACGGCGTATTCAATAATTTTATTAATGCTTGATTCTTTCATATTAAGTTGGATAGAGCCACTCTCAACTTGTGTAATATTCAGCAATTCTCCTGTTATTTTTAATAAGCGACTTGAATCTTCTCTAATCCCGTTAACAAGGTTTTTCTGCTCATTATTCAGACTTCCAATCTGTTCGTTTTCTAAAAGCTGCAATCCCATTTGTATAGAAGAAATCGGGGTTTTGAATTCGTGGGAAACCGTTCCCAAAAAGTTAGTTTTAGCCAAATCCAGTTCTTTGAAAGGCGTAATGTTTCTAAGCATAATAACCTGACCAATAAAACGACTTTGTTGTTCTCCTGTCGGAATAATATTGATGTCAACAATTTCTTTTTCAAAATAACTTTCCTTTCCGTCAGCATAGATTTTCATCGTTTCTTTTTCCGAATTTGTTTTATCTGATACAATCATTTCTTTGATGATATCTCTTACCAAATCATTATTTACAGCAACATCCTGAATCAATTTTCCTACAAAATTTTCTTTCTTAAGTCCTGTAATCTTCAAAGCTTCATCATTTACGAAAAGAACTTTTTTATCCTCATCAATACCTATAACTGGGTCGTGCATATTATCAATCAAGGTTTCGATACGTTTTTTTCCTCTGATGATTTTATCCAGCTTACTTTCAGAATATTCCTGAAGTTTTTCCGCCATTGTATTGAATGAATTGGCTAAATCTCCAAACTCACTTCGGCTTTCGAAATGTACCCGTTCTTTATAGTTTTGATTCGCAATCTGTTTGATACTTTCAGTAAGGCTTTTAATCGGATCTGCAATGTTTGAAGGAAGATTAACCATTAAAATAAAAGCAATAATAAAGCACACCATTCCTGCAGTCGAAATCACAATAATCGCATTTTTTGCCGTCGAATCTGCAACTGTACTTTTGTGCTCAATGGCGCTCATATTGATTTGCATCAATTCAGCAAGGTCTTTCCTTATAGAGGTTTGAAGTCCAAGATTGGCAGAATCTTTTTTCAAAGCTTTAAAATGAATAGCAACATTATCTGTTGATTCTTTTTCACCAGGCTCGGTCACATTTTCCTGTTGTTGTTTGAGATGTTTTTCAAAAACACTGAATGCTAATGGGTCAGAATTAATTTCCTCTAAAGCCAACAGCATATTTCTGGAATATTGAAGCGTATTATAGTTTGCTTTCAGAATGTTATTGGTATCTTTTTTAAGCTGATTGATATACCAACCACTTAAGATTGATAACAATAATATCATCATAAAAAGCAGACCGACACCTATATTGAGTTTGGTTTTTATTTTCATTAGGACAAAATTACTAGATCTATATTTTCCTGTGACAATTTATTAAGCAAAGTATTGAAAGTATCGGTAGCAATGATAATCTTAAAAAGATTGAGGTGTGGTTTGCCAATACATACGGTTGTGATTTTCCGCTCTTCACATTGTTCCATTATAGCTCTTGTTACATTGGTGTTTTCAACTTTAATAATTTCAGCACCCAATTCTGTAGCCATTTTGAAATTATTGATGAGATGTCTTTGTTTATCCAAAGGAATTTTGTCTGAGCTTTCACGTGGGATTTGCACATAAAGCAGATACCATTGGCTGTTGTAATAATTGGCAAGTCTAGATGCTTTTCTAATCACATTTTTAGCCGTTTTTTCATTGGAACTGATGCAAGCCAGAAACTTTTCTTTCTTGACGGACTTATGAATCGTAACTTCAGTTTCCACTTTTCTCGTCACCTGCGACGTTACTTCTCTCAAAGCTAATTCACGGAGCTGAAGAATATTTTCAGATTTAAAAAAATTATTGAGCGCAGAATTGATTTTTGAATTTTCATAGATTTTTCCTGCTTTTAGACGGTCAATCAATTCTTCAGAGGTAAGGTCAATATTTACAACTTCATCTGCCTGGGCCAAAACATTGTCAGGAATACGCTCCTGAACTTCGATATTGGTAATCTGTTTAACATCTTCATTAAGACTTTCGATATGCTGAATATTAACTGCACTGATTACATTAATTCCGGAATCCAGAATATCCATCACATCCTGCCAACGTTTCTCGTTTTTACTTCCTTCGATATTGGTATGAGCTAATTCATCCACAATCACAACTTCCGGACGAAGATTAATCACAGCCTGAACATCGAGTTCTTCTAATTCTTTGCCTTTGTAGAATAATTTTCTTCTCGGGATAATGGGAAGCCCGTCCAAAAGGGAGTGAGTTTCTTTACGTTGATGTGTTTCTATATATCCGATTTTCACATCAATACCACTTGCTAAAAGAGAGTGGGCTTCTTGTAACATACGATAGGTTTTTCCAACACCGGCGCTCATCCCGATGTAGATTTTGAATTTTCCTCGTCTTGATTTTTTTATAAGATTAAGAAAGTCCTGTGCAGAATTTTCATCTTGCTGCATATAGTAATTTTTAATTTTTTTAAGTCTAATTTTTGTTGACATTTCGTTCCAACCTTTCTATCCGTTTTTCCAATGCGCTGATTTTTTCAGAATCTGTCATTTGTCGTGGGCTGTCTTCTTCTATTTTCCATTTCTGATAACCAATCCAAATACCAGGAACTAACATTACGATTAATAACAAATCCCATAATATGACACTTTTCACTGTTCTTTTTTCTTTGGTTATCCGTGAAAACTTAAAATACCTCGACAATAAAAAAGTTGCCCAACCGATGAAAAGACAATTAATAGAATAAAAATAAAATCCTCCGATAAAATATTTAAAATCAAGATGTGCAATACCGTATGCTGCTGTACAAAGTGGCGGCATACAAGCTGTAGCAATCGCTACACCGGCAATAATCTTTATGCCTTCTTTTTTTACAATTCCAATGAAGCCCGCCATTCCACCAAAAAACGCAAGGAAAATATCAAAGATTGATGCTTTTTGAAAAGATTCTAATAATTGCGTCGAATGGTCGAAAGGATTAACAAAGAAAAATAAAGTTGCAGAAGCAAGACTTACTAAAGTCATTTATATCCAGTTTCTAATTCCTTCGATTCTCAGGTTTCTGTCATTGATTGCCAATCCAAATGCAAAACCTATAACCGGACCCATCAACGGTGAAATCAACATTGCTCCAATTACTGCACTTACCGAATTGGTGGTTAAGCCAATACAGGCAATAATCATCGCAAACCCAAGAATCCATAGATTGAATCCTTTGAAGATAACGCCTTCTTTTATCTCCCCGTATGTTTCCCACTCATTTTCTTCTTTGGCTGTATAAATCTGCTGCCCTAAGTATCTTTTAAAAATATCAAATCGTTTCATCGAAAATTTTTAATGAAAGTTAGGCAAATTCCTTTCACATTTTATCTTTTACCAGAAAAACCCCGACCGGTTTCCCGGCAAGGATTTTTTTAGTAAATATGGAGATTTTTAAAAACTTACAGCTAGCGATGTCACTACCATAAAGTTGTTTGTTTTAAGTTCGTTATCTCTATTAATAAAAATGTCATCTTTACTGCTAAGATTTTTAAGTTCTGTCCTCCAAACCAGATTTGGAAGAATCCAATAATCTGCGTTTACAGAATAGCCAAACGTTTTGAATCCGTTTGCTGTTCCAGTTGCAATCATTACTCCTTTTTCATCGCTGTAATATTCGCCTCTCGCAGCAATGCTTAATTTTTCTGTTGGAGAATATTTGGCAATTACAACCGGAGAATACCAAATGTTGTACTGGTCACTTCCTTTAGTTTTTTGCTCTGCACCGATATCGAAACCTGTAATCAAAGCAAACTTTTTGCTGATTTGGAAACTTCCGTACAAGTTGTGGAAATACCTCATTTGCTTAATATTGTCCGGTTTATCCTTTCCAATGAAAGAACTGCTGTTTAAAGTAATTTTTTCTGTTGGTCTGTATGTTAATTGGTGCCCAAAGGCTACTGTCGAATTTCCGTTTACACGTTGGATTCTTTGCCAACCATTAAGAACCAAACCACTTACAAACCATTTTCCGTTGTCGCTTGAATAAGAAATTTTTGCGCCACTTTCGAAATATGGAGAGTTGTCCGCCAGAATACTTCTCGTTAAAGTAAAACAATCTTTACTGATGGCACTTTCAAAACCGATGTGAGAAGGCATAATCCCGGCATCAATCCAAAGATTTTTGTTTTTTGAAATTTTCACCCCAACGTTAGCTTCATAAATATTTTTCAAAACACCCGGTTCAGCCGCATAGTTAGAATTCATATATGTTCCAACTCCCAAAGCTACATTAGCTCTTAGTTTTTCAGTTTCGTAGTTTGCTTTTACAAATCCTAAATTAAGATTGACCTCATTGTTTCTGTTGTGGCTGTACACAAATCCCGGTTTTGTGTTGTTCTCAGGATTATTAAAATCGTACTGATAATACACTTCTGCATAACCAGAGATTTTTAAAGGGTTTTTAGTTTCTTCCTGAGCGTGCAGTGTAGAAACTGCTCCAAGCATTAAAAATGCCAGTAATGATAGTTTTTTCATTTCTAAATATATAATTACTTCAAACCGTCTAATGCGATATTGAGTTTTAAAACGTTAATTTTTTCAGTTCCGAACATTCCCAGGAAAGGAGATTCGATACTTTTTCCAATAAGTGAATTGACTTTACTGATGTCGACCTTTCTGATATCAGCAATTCTTTGAGCCTGAACTTTAGCTGCCTGAACAGAGATGTTCGGGTCTAGACCTGCTCCACTCGCAGTTACGATGTCAGAAGGAATATCAGATTTTTGAACTGTTGGATTGTGTTTCATAAAGTTTTCGATTCTTCCTTCAACATCTTTCAGATAATCCGGGTTTGAAGGTCCTTTGTTACTTCCTCCAGCTCCTGCAGCATTATAATCTACAGCCGAAGGACGTGACCAGAAATATTCGTCCTTGTCAAATTTTTGTCCCACATTGGCGTAAAATTTCTTGCCGTTGTGTTCGATGATTTCTCCTTTTCCATTATTGGGAGCAGCTTGTGCAATTCCGAAAATGAAAAGTGTATAGAATCCTGAAAAAAATACCGCACAGAAAAGCGTTAATCTGATGGCTGGTAATATATTTTGTTTCATTTTTTTAATTTTTTAAGGGCAAAGAAGAAGCTGATGAGGAAAATTGGATACGGTCCAAAGCTTTTGAGATTACTTTTACACCAACTTCTTTACTCTTTCCCTTGTTTAACAATTTAGATAAATACTGATACGATTAGGTCTATTATTTTGATACCGATGAATGGAATAATTACTCCTCCCAAACCGTAAATCAAAAGGTTTCTTCTCAACAATGCACTTGCACCAATTGGTTTGTAAGCCACACCTTTTAATGCTAATGGAATCAACATTGGGATTACGATCGCATTGAAAATAACTGCTGAAAGAATCGCAGATTCAGGAGAATGAAGTCCCATAATATTAAGACCTTGCAATGCTGGAATTGATGCAATAAATAATGCAGGAACAATCGCAAAATACTTCGCTACATCATTCGCAATACTGAAGGTTGTCAATGTTCCACGAGTCATTAATAACTGCTTTCCGATTTCCACCACTTCAATCAATTTGGTTGGGTCATTATCCAAATCCACCATATTTCCTGCTTCTTTTGCAGCCTGCGTTCCGCTGTTCATCGCAACACCCACATCTGCCTGAGCAAGAGCCGGTGCATCATTGGTACCATCACCCATCATCGCAACCAATCTACCTTCGGTTTGTTCTTTTTTGATGTAATTCATTTTATCTTCAGGTTTTGCTTCTGCAATAAAATCGTCTACACCAGCTTTTTCGGCAATGAATTTTGCAGTCAATGGGTTATCCCCCGTTACCATCACGGTTTTGATCCCCATTTTTCTCAAACGGTCAAAACGTTCTTTGATTCCCGGCTTGATGATATCCTGCAATTCTATAACCCCAAGTGCTTTTTCATTTTCTGAAACCACGAGTGGCGTTCCTCCGTTTTGCGAAATCTCTCTGACTCTTTCTGCAACTTCTGTTGGGAATGTATTACCCGCATTTGTAACAATATTTTTAATTGCGTCAGTTGCACCTTTTCTGATACGTGTGTTTTCATAATCAACCCCTGAACTTCTTGTTTCTGCAGTAAAGCTGATAAACTGAGGTTCTTTTACTTCATAGCTTAGGGGATTAATTCCTGCCAATTCTATAATTGATTTTCCTTCCGGCGTTTCGTCTGCCATAGAACTTAGAACAGCAGCTTTAATCAAGACTTTTTCATCAACTCCGTTTGCAGGATGAAAATGCGTAGCTTTTCTGTTCCCGATAGTAATCGTTCCTGTTTTATCTAATAATAAAACGTCAATATCTCCCGCAGTTTCTACCGCTTTACCACTTTTAGTAATGACATTGGCTCTCAGAGCTCTATCCATTCCTGCTATACCGATTGCTGATAATAATCCACCAATCGTAGTTGGAATAAGGCATACAAATAATGAGATAAATGCTGCAATTGTAATTGGCGTATTAGCATAATCACCAAATGGCTTTAAAGTCACTGTAACAATGATGAATACTAATGTAAATCCAGCCAATAGAATTGTTAAAGCAATTTCGTTTGGTGTTTTCTGTCTGGAAGCACCTTCAACCAAAGCAATCATTTTGTCCAGGAAGCTTTCTCCTGGCTCCGTTGTAACTTTTACTTTGATTTTATCAGAAAGAACTTTCGTACCTCCTGTTACACTGCTTTTATCTCCACCCGCTTCACGGATTACAGGAGCAGATTCTCCTGTGATGGCACTTTCATCAATTGTAGCCAAACCTTCGATAATTTCTCCGTCCGACGGAATGATATCGCCTGGTTCGCAAAGGAAAACGTCTCCTTTTTTCAACTGAGATGAGGGAACAATTGTTAACTCATCATTGAAAATTTCTCCGTGTGGATTAATCCATTTTGCAGGTGTTTCTTCTCTTGTTTTTCTAAGAGAATCTGCCTGAGCTTTTCCTCTCGCTTCTGCAATCGCTTCTGCAAAATTGGCAAACAATAATGTGATGAATAAAACAGCGGTTACGATAACATTGTAAACCAAACTGCCTTGGCTTTGTTCTCCCATTGCAATCCAAACACAAACGCCTGCCATTACGAGAGTTCCTACCCAAACCATAAACATTACCGGATTTCGGAACATTTTGGAAGGGTTTAATTTTATAAAAGATTGCTTCAATGCCTCATTGACCAATTCTGGCTGAAACAAATTGTTATTTCCTTTCATTATAATATAGATAAGAATTAAAGTGAAAAATACTCTGCGATTGGACCTAATGCTAACGCAGGGAAGAATGACAACGCAGCTACAATTGCAATTACTGCAAATACCATTAAACCAAATGTTGCTGTATCTGTTTTAAGTGTTCCCGCACTTTCAGGAATATACTTTTTAGCGGCAAGACTTCCTGCAATAGCAACCGGACCAATGATTGGTAAATATCTTGCCATCAGCATTACGATTCCGCAGGCAATATTCCAGAATGGGTTGTTATCTGCTAAACCTTCAAAACCACTTCCGTTATTAGCACTTGATGAAGTAAATTCATACAACATCTCACTGAAACCGTGGAAACCCGGATTGTTTAACCAGCTTCCGTATTCGTCAGGATTGTGAGCAACCATATAACTTGAAATTGCAGTTCCTACAAGAATTAAGAAAGGGTGAAGAAGAGCAATAATCATTGCGATTTTCATTTCCTTGGCTTCTATTTTTTTACCGAGAAATTCAGGAGTTCTTCCTACCATTAATCCACTGATGAATACGGCAAGAATAATAAAGATGTAGAAGTTTAAGAAACCTACACCAACTCCGCCGTAGAAACAATTGACCATCATACCAAGCAATTGATTCATACCACTGAGCGGTGTAAAACTATCGTGCATAGAATTGACACTACCGGTAGAGATTACAGTCGTTGCAATACTCCAATAAGCAGAAGCGGCAGATCCAAATCGAACTTCTTTGCCCTCCATACTCCCAAGATTCTGAGGAATCCCCATTTTTTCGATCGCTGGATTACCACCTATTTCGTTAAAAACAGTTGGGATAGTAAGAAGCAAAAAGCCAACTGTCATCACACCAAAAATAGTCCAAGCCAATTTTTTTCTTCTTAAAATATAACCCATTGCAAATACCATTGCCAAAGGAATTACCATTTGCGCAACTATTTCGACAATATTGGTAAAGTAGTTGGGGTTTTCAAATGGGTGTGCAGAGTTGGGACCGAAAAATCCACCTCCGTTAGTCCCCAAATGCTTTATAGCAACAAATGCTGCAACAGGACCACGGCTGACTTCTACTTTATCACCTTGTAAAGTTGTAATCGGGTCTTTTCCTTCAAATGTCATTGGAGTTCCGTTGAAAGCTAATAATGAAGCTACAACTACAGCAATTGGTAACAAAACTCTTGTACAGCTTCTTACAAAAAAGAAGTAAAAGTTACCCAATTTTTCGGTTGTCTTCTCTTTCATTGCAAAAAACACAACTGCTGCTGCAGCAATCCCACACCCCGCACTTATAAACTGGAAAAGCATTAGTATAAGTTGTCCGAAATAAGATATTCCAGTCTCTCCAGAGTAGTGTTGTAGGTTAGTATTGCAAATAAAACTTGTCGTGGTATTAAATGCAAGTTCGGCACCCATTGATGGATTGTTGTCAGGGTTTAATGGCAACCAAGACATATTCATTAAAACAAACATTCCAAACAAAAACCAGACAACATTGATGGTAAGTAATGCGCCAAGATGTTGTTTCCAGTTCATTTCCTTTTCAGGATCGACGCCGGAAACTTTATAAAATAGTTTGTCGATAGGATTAAAAATCACATCGAGCCAAGTTTTTTCGTTGCTGAATATTTTACCAATGTAGCGCCCTAATGGAATAGCAAATAATACCACCAATGCAAACATCAATATAATTCCTAAAATTTCTGTATTCATTTTTTTTGATTAAAGTCACTTTGTCTTTTCAACTTCGTTAATGATTTTAAACCGCAGAAATATTTTTAACCGTTATAATCACATAAATGAAAACAATCACGAACGACGTCCAAAGAATTAACTCCACCCATTCTTTAAAAATATTTTTGGTTTTCTTGTTCATTACTTTTGAGTCGTTTTAAAATTTTTCGGGTTTCACAAGCACATAGCACATATAGGCAAATACGGCGATGGCGATGATAAATAATGCGGTCATATTTTTTCAAAAGATTTAATGGTTAAAAAGAAGAGTACAAAAAGTACCAGACCCGTGAGGGTTAAAATAATTGTCATTGCTTATTGATTAAAGATTCTGTATGTGATTCCAAAGAATATAATAGATCCATAAAGGATTGCTAATAGATGCCAGGGTTTCAGTCTCCTGTACATTCTGATTTTCCATTTTTGCATAACCTACATTTTCTATATTATGCCAGAATATGGTCAAATCGGATTCCAGATGGGAAATAATTTTATAAATAATTAAATATCAATTATTTAAAATCATGTACAGATTTTTGAAAACAAAAAACCCTTTCATTTTGAAAGGGTCATTACTATCGTTTTGAAAGGGTTTCTAAAATGGTAATTACAGAAATCGGCTATGTGCCAAGTGAATTTTACAGCTATTTATTGTCAACTTTTAAATAAATCGGAATTGATATTAGTTTTAAATAATTTAATTTAAATCAACTTCTTGGTGCATAACAAATGATAAAAACACCGATAAGCGCAACGATTGCTCCAATAATATCATATTTATCGGGAACATAATTATCAAACTTCATTGCCCAAAGAATCGACATCACGATAAAAAATCCTCCGTAAGTTGCGTATGTTCTTGCAAAATTGGCAGGTTGTAATGTTGCAACAACACCGTAAAGAATCAGGATAAAAGCACCTATCAAAGCGTACCACCAAGGTTTGTTTTCTTTTAGCCAAAGCCAAATGAGATAACCTCCGCCAATTTCACAAAGTCCGGCAAGAACGAAAATCAATATTGACTTTATCATTGACATAGGCTTTTATTTAATTTGATACTCCTCTATTTTTCGGTACAAAGTAGTCAATGCAATTCCGAGTAATTCTGCGCTTTTCGTCTTATTTCCATTGGCGTAATTCAGAACTTTTTGGATGTGAATTTTCTCTGCACTCGCCAATTCAAATGCTGATAAAGGCTTGGTTGATTGTTGCTGGTTGTTGTTTGAGATTTGAAATTCACTTGGTAAACTTTCAACTTTCAATTCTTCATTATCACTTAGAATAATGCTTCTTTCGATGATATTTCTAAGTTCACGGATGTTTCCTTTCCAGGAATGTTGTTTCAAAGCTTCGAGGTATTCTGGAGAAATGGCAGACTTTTTCTTACCAGCTTTTTTGTTGAATTTAATTAAAAAATATTTAGCCAAATCCTCAATATCAATCACTCTTTCACGAAGCGGAGGAAGCTGAATATTGAAAATATTAATACGGTAATAAAGGTCTTCTCGGAAATTACCATTCTCGATTTCACTCTGTAAATCACGGTTGGTTGCCGCTACTATTCTCACATTGACTTTCGTAGGCTTGTTGTCTCCTACTTTCAGAAATTCTCCCGATTCTAAAACACGCAGCAGTTTTGCCTGTAAATCTAAAGCCATTTCGCCAATCTCATCCAAGAAAACAGTTCCGTTATTGGCTTCTTCGAAAATTCCTTTTGCATCTTTTACTGCACCAGTAAATGCGCCCGCTTTGTGCCCGAATAATTCATTTTCCAACAATTCTTTAGAAAAAGCAGAACAGTTTATTGCAATAAAATTGTGTTTGGTTCTGTTGCTCGCATTATGAATAGCCTGTGCAAAGACTTCCTTTCCTGTTCCTGTTTCTCCCGTTAAAAGGACAGTTGCATCGGTAACTGCTACTTTTTTTGCAGACTCAATTGCAGATTGAATGGTTTTTGATTTTCCAATAATATTATCAAAAGAAAGCTTGTCTCCCAATTGCTTTTCGAGCTGAATAACACGTTTGTTGAGCACCACTTTTTCCACAGCTTTGTACACCAACGGGATAATTTTGTTGTTATCATCGCCTTTTGTGATATAATCAAAAGCGCCATTTTTTATCGCCTGAACTCCATCCGGAATATTGCCGTAAGCCGTCAGAAGAATCACTTCGGTTGCAGGATGTTTTTCTTTGATGATTCTGGAGAACTCAACACCACTTCCGTCAGGAAGTTTGACATCACTGATTACGACATCAAATTCTGACATTTCAAGTCGTTTTTTAGCGTTTTTCAAATCAGAAGCTTGGGAAACTTCAAAACCTTCAAGACTAATAATTCTGGAAAGTAATGTTCTGATTTTTTCTTCGTCGTCGATAATTAGAATTGTGTTCAATTGACAATATTATGAGTTAAATATAAATAATAATTTAAAATTTCTGATAATTTCTATTGTTGTAAAGTCAAATATTCTGCTTATATCTTTTGGAAGTCTTTGCTTGTCTGTTGAGGATGATATAACCAATAATTCCGCCAATAATAGAAGCGATAAAGATTCCAATTTTTGCCTGTATCATATATTCTTCGTGTTGGAACGCTAATGAAGTAATGAATAATGACATCGTAAAACCTATTGAACCTAAAAACGCAAGACCAAAAAGATTTCTGATATTCATTCCTCTGGGTATAGGAGCAATCCTCATTTTAACGCAAAGCCACGAAAACCCAACAATCCCAACGACCTTACCTGCTAAAAGTCCCAAAGCAACTCCTAAAGCAACATTGTTACTGAATATTTTTTCTGGTTCGATATCTAAAACCGAAATTCCTGCATTAGCCAAAGCAAAAATAGGAATGATAAAAAATGATACAAAAGGGTGCATAGAATGCTCCAACTGTTGTAAAGGCGGTATTGCCTTATTGGTATCTTTTTTTACTTCATCCAAAATATGTAGTTGCTCATTTGTAAGTGTAGGCGTGGTATTATCAGAATCAGCATCTTTGAATTTATTAAGATATTTCTGAATCTTTCCGATGTAATTATCTTCAGCTATTTTCACATCTGCCGGAATTGTAAATGCCGCTAAAACAGCAGCAATCGTCGCGTGAACTCCAGACAATAAAAATGCCGTCCAAACACCCGCAATTCCTAAAATGGCGTAAAACAAAATACTTCTGATACCAATCCTATTTCCAAGATACATTATCAAAAGAATTGCAATGCCAATTAATAAACTTAATATGGAAATATTTGATGTGTAAAAAAATGCAATCACCAAAACAGCGCCCAAGTCATCTACAATAGCCAGAGCAGTCAAAAAAACCTTTAACGATAATGGAATTTTGTTTCCTAACAAGAATAAAACACCTAATGCAAAAGCAATGTCTGTTGCCATCGGAATTCCCCATCCGTGACGAACTTCCCCTGAAGAATTAAGCGAGAAATAAATAATAGCCGGAGCAATCATTCCCCCAATAGCCGCAGCAATCGGAAGAAGTGCTTTTCTGAGATTGGACAGTTCTCCCGCAACGATTTCTCTTTTCAGTTCTAGCCCAACTACAAAAAAGAAAACTGCCATAAGTCCGTCATTAATCCAATGGTGAAGGCTGAACTTCATAAAAACAGAATCATCTAATACAAATCCTAATTGATATTCAAAAAAATGATGGTACGAATGTGATAATGGAGAATTAGCCAAAATCAACGCAAATATAACGCTGATTCCAAGTACGAGTCCTCCCGATTTTTCCTGCTGTATAAATTTTTGAATTGGAGCTACTACATTGTCGATAGGGTATTTTTTACTTTCTGCCATTGGTTTTCAACTTTAATACAAAGATAATTGATTTGAAAATGATGGGCAGATTTTTGCCGTTTTTAATTTACACAAAAGCCGTTTATATCAATGGATTTTTAAGATAAAAGCTTGTGGTCTTTTCTGATTTGTTCGAAGTAAATATGTTTGAAATCCGAAGGAATTTCCTGATAAAGAAATCTCCATTGTTGTGGACTTGCTTTTCGTCTCAGACTTTCAAAAGACCTGATGAAAATATTTTCTATGATGTATCTTACATAGGAATTCCCACGGTTATAAATCCAATCCATTCTTTTAACATTGAGAATCACAGATTGGATTTTTGATTGTGCTAAAAGTTTTTTTAGCTGGTCAACAGTAGTCTGCATAATCCCTGCAAAATTATTACCTTCCGAAAGTGTCGAAATTTCATTTTTGATTTCGGGATAAAGTTGCTTTAAATATTCTACTGTCTTTTTTTGATTAATTCTTTGCATTGGTCATTTTTAATTTTTATTAAGAATAACACTTCTTTTACATTAAGGTTGTAAGATATAAGCACACACAAAAACAGCAATAATAACTGCTAAGTTTACAGTCAGTATTTGCATATTATGTCTTTTCGTATCTGATTTCCATTGATTAAAACGGTCTTGATATTTTAATTTTCTGTTCATTGTTTTTGATTTTAAATTCCTGATTTGTAAACTTGTTTTAAATACACTCTGCATAGATCTTTTGGGATTTTAGAGAAAATCAAGTTTTTATACGCATTAGTACAAGAGAATGTTAGACTGTCGAGAGAATAAATAAAGACATTTTCTATGGCATCCCTTAGAGATTGGTCGCCTTTTTTATACAACTCGTTCATCTTATTAAGTGATTTCAACAAAATCTTGATGTCGCCTTTTCCAATAAGATTTTTGATATGTTTTGTAAAAACGTTGATGACCATAAAAGAGTTTTTGGTTTTATAAACTTCTTGAAACTCCTCCTTAGATTCTGGTGCTACTTTTATAATCTCTTGTATCGCTTCTGTATGATTCATTTTATTTTTGATTTGAATCATTGATGCCAAAAGATGTTCCTTTTAAAACTTGATTATTTTAATTATTTATATGCCAACATTTTACAGCCCAATTAAAATTTACCACTTTTAGAATAGTATAGCAAAATGATAGGCTTTTTTATCGAAATGATAGTGGATTTATATATAAATAGCAACATATATTTTCGAATAAAACATTCTTTAATCTATCGCAATCTCCTTCCTTTTATAATATCTTTGTTCTCTTGGTATTTGTCAATTTTCCTTTCCCAAAACCGTAAAATCGTAAATAGATCCGCAAGCTTCTGAGAATCTTTAAAAATCTCTTTGAAAGTATCAAGAGGAATATTGTTTTTAAATGCAACTTTTTCTACAATCCTATTAAGTTCCACAAGCATTTGCTCGTGGCTATCAATTTTTAAATTAGGATTAAGTTTTTCAAACCGGATAGCTTTTTCCAATGTATTTTGTACAGAATCGAGATATTTTTTCTTTTCAAAAGCAAAAGCTTTTTCGTTGGTCAATACAACAGAGCTTTTGCTTTTTAGAAAATCGATTTCCTTTTTTAAACTTTCAATTGTTATGTTTAGTTCTGAAATCTGCTTTGACTTCGATTCTAATTCTGTTTTGTTTTTTACAAGTTCCGTATTTTGTACTTTAAGTGCTTTCTTATAGTTTTCAACAGTCTTTTCTATTTTTATCTTTTGGAATCCAAGAAAGTCTGATTCTTTTACGACAAGCTCCTCCACCTTTTTTGATTCAATCTCTGATTTCATTTCATTGTATTTTTCTTCCAAAGTTTTTAGTTCTTCTTCCTTTTTCCTGATTTTAAATTCAACAGCTTCCAATCTCTGTATTCCGGTGTTGGAAATTCCTCTTTCCATTTCTAAACATTCTGCGGTAATGTCCTGCATTCTGGAATAGTGAAATGATTGGTGTTTCAGAGTTTTTCCTGTTTCCAAATCCTGCCAGTCTGCAACCAGATGAGCGTGAAAATTAGGCTTCCATTCATTGGTATCTTTATCGTAATGTCCTTCGTCTTTGTGAACAGCAATCTGGAAAATCCTTATCTTCAATTCTTCTTCTAATCTTTTTGACAAATTATGAAGTTCCAGCATTGTTGTATCTTCTTTTATAACAACCACTGCTTCACGAATCGGCATTGCATTTTTCTGTAATTTCCTACCGGATTTTTCTTTACAGTAGTCTTCTATTTTTTGCAATCGGTCTGCAATTTTTTGTTCCATCCAGTATTCATTTTTCGGGGTCAAATCTTTACGGATATAATCAAAGGATTTCTTCCTGAAATTGTGAACTTCGGAATCAGATTTAGCGGCTTTGAAATTAATGGAAGTCTTCATCTGAATAATGTATTGTGTTTTTAAAATCGTATGTATTTATTGAATTATATAATTCTGTAATTATTAACTCTTCTAGTTTTTTTTCGAAGGCTCAGGTTTGTGAGGAAGCTGTATCTATTTTACACACGTTGGGAAATTGTGTGTAGTTATTTTACTCAGGTAAATCGAAAGTCTGTATTCATTTTACCCACATTTTGAAATTGTGTGTAGCTATTTTACGCACATAAAGCAAAAGCTTGTATCATTTTACTCACACAAAATAATTATCGGAGATATTCAATCGTTTTAAAAATATTTACAGTAATTTCAATCTGATTTATCATATAGCGTGTATCTGTTTTACCCACATTGAAGCCCCGCAGGGCGAAGCAGCAACTTTGTTGGGAGGGAACCGACCTTCAAAGTTGCGAATGAGCTCCTAACTTTTGCATATAGTTGGTAAAAAGCGTGTGCCTATCAGCGTTTCCTTCTGTATATTTGAGTAGGTTGATTTTCTTGTTGTTCTTTTTGTTGCAGATTATTTTTCTCTTTTTCGTAGTTCTCCTCCATTCCCATTTTAATCTGTTCAACCATATATTCGTTCAAATCTTTATAGGCCGAATAGATTTCAGAATGGTCTTTCGCTTGGGGAAAGTTTTTCAAAATGTCGTTCTTGCATTTTGTTCCGGAAAGGTCATTATCTAAAAACAAATGGATTTCGGAATATTGTTTCAAATGCTCTTTTGTCTTATTCAAAAGTGCAATGGAATTCATTATGAGCAAATCTCCTGTATAGGATTTCTGCATTTCTAAAAAAGACAAGGCATCAATAAAGCCTTCAAAGACCGCAACACTCGTGTTTTTATGATTTTTATATTGAGCATTGTCATTGAGATTAATTATTGAAATATCTTTTTTAAGAACAGCTCCTTTGTAAAATGAATTTCTGAGTTCCCAACCTTCGGAAAGATTTTGAAAACCTACAGCATACAGTTTTTTTTCTCCCATTTGGAAATGTACTTCCCTTACAAATGGAAAGACCATTTCCGAAAGTCCTCTTTGTAAAAGATAGTTTTTCAAATGCTCATTTTGAAGTTCTATGATTTCAGTGATTTGATAATTCGGCTTAGTATTGTTTTGCTTTTGAATGGCGCTCTGCGGTTGAAAAGAAGAAAAGTTTTGTTTCTCAGCCCATTTCAGAACTTCCTGTATTGAAGCATTTAAGTATTTCTGCATAAAATCGGTATTGTTACCACCAATTCCTTCCGAATGGAGATACCATACATTTTGTCTTTTATCGAGTTTAAAAGAGGCTTGGGATTCGCTGGCAAAAGGGTTGTGATACCAAGCTTCTTTTTCATTTTGTTTCGTGGGAAGGTGTCCGAGATTTTGGAGGACTTCTTCCAACGATAGGCTGTTAAATTGTTTGCAGTTCATACTGTAATATGTTTTGTAATTATTTTTCAAATATTCTTACCTAATTACCCTTTCATTGATTAATAATATTTTAAGGTATATTTTTACAATTACCTTTCTTTACCTTCTTACCATAATTTTTCATTTAGGTAGTTTTAGGTAACTATTTTAAAATATCATTACCTCAATAAGTCGTTGATTACTAGACTATTTTAAGTTTTAAGGTAACTTGGTAACTTTGGTAAGTCATTTCATTCAGGCTTTCTTTTAATGAGATAGCCATACACCTGAAGTTTAGGATGTTTCATCCTTTGATATTTTAAACTGGTGAGTGCTTTTCCAATTTTTATATTATTCAATCGTAATCCTAATGCATTATTCATTGCCAACATAATGTCTGTTGCCGTAAGAAATTCTTCGATTTTTTCAGATTTTTCAAAATGAGCAGAAATAAGCTCTTGCTCCATTGAAACTTGTGCATATTTTTCGTTTCGCTTTTCGTTTTCGGTGATATCCGTTACTGTCAATTCGGAATTATAATTTTTTCTTTCAAAAGCATTGAAATATGCTTGAGCCCAGACTCTATCAATATCAATTTCTTTGGAATATTCAAAATCAAAAGAATGTACCTCAAAAATCAACCATCTAATACTTCCTGTTTCATCGGTTAGAAAATCAGTCCTATTGGTAGATCCAACAAATGAGCAAATCCGCTCCAAAAATTCTGCTTTTCTTGCATAAGGAAGTCTAATATTGGCACTGCTTTTTGAAATGAAAGATTTCAAAGTATTAACATCGGATTTAGATAAAACCGCCAATTCATCAAGGTTGCAAATCAAATTTTTACAAATAGAAATAATACCGTCTTTGTCAATGGAAATATTTTCAGTATAATAATTTTCTAATTTGGGCGGAATTAAAAACCGTAAAAAAGAGGATTTCCCAGAATTTTGATGTGACGCTAAAACCAATGACTGCTTATTGACATATCCTTTGATTAGCGAACACAAAACTGCTCTTGTTAACCATTTTTCAAAATGATAAAGGAATGCATCATCATCATTAGTTTTGAGATATCGACAGAGATCCTTTATATAATCTTTACCATCCCAAGTTTCTAAACTTTCAAAATATTCTCGAATCGGATTATACTGCTGAATCAAATGGCTTCTTACCAGAATTTCCAGCTTATTCATATTAATCTCAATACCCGATTGAGCCAATTCTATAAGTAAGGAATTGATATTGAGAACAGACCAAGTTTCATTCTGTTCTTTCAATTGAATTTCCAACTCCAAAGCAATAGTATTAAAACGAATATTGTATTTTTCGTCCAAATATTTCATCGCTCGATCGTAAATTGTTTTTGAAGGAGTATCAGACTGATACAAGAATTTTTGTTCGTTCATAACCAACTTATCTATTTCGGTTATGATATTTCAGAGCTTCTGATTCTATTTCCAATAAGGTTTTCTTCTTCCCTTTAGAAATCCATTCCAAAAGTTCATCTTCAAAAAAGTAGAGTTTTTTACCGTTTTTGTAACACGGGATTTTTCTTTCACGAACAAGCGTATAAATCGTAGGTTTGGCTTTTCCTATTAATTTACACGCTTCGGAAATGTCAATAGGAATTTTCTTGGTAGGAATTGCCGGAACTTGTCTTTTTTCTACAATTGATTTGATTTCGGCAATTTCATTTACCAAATGTGCGACTGCTTTTGGCAGATTTTCAAAATTGATTTCTTGTGCATCCATAAGTATCGTTTATGATTGTTATGGTGCAATGATAATTTATGTTCTATGTATGTTTTTTGTATGATTAAAAATGACTAAATCATATTAATATCATAACCAATTTTCTGCTTAATGTTAATTGCTATTTTCTTTATTGAAGCATATTATTTTCAATTTTAATTACTCCTTCTTCTTTTCTTGAAGTAAGCAATTTTTCTATTGTTGGTTCTTCCATTTCTTTAAAATTTTCAGAAAAAACTATTTTCAAAAATTTAGCAACATCCTTTCTCTGATTATTTCCTCTATAATGATTCCATACATTCCACCCAAAATGCATTAAATCAATAGTTTTGAGATTATTTACTTTTAAAGGGATTAAAATATCAAACTTGCTATCTCTAAGAAATTCAACTAAATAGATGCATAACTTGTTGATTTCTTCATCTTCTGAATGCGGAGCAAATTTTTCTTTTGTGTAATGCATTATAAAATCTAACTTTTCCTGAAGGATTTCTTCATTTTTAGATTTGGCTTGACTTCTTATTTTTTCAATATCAGAAAGTTCAATTGTTTTTTCACTTTCCTCCAATGTAAGGGATATTTCATTTACAACTTCAAAATTTGGATTTTCTTTTTTAATAGAATTTTGAATAGTTTGCAAAGGTTCTTCATTCAATTTAAAATTCTCCGTAGATGTAATGATATGAAGATTCTTGGAATCAGATTCTTGCTTTTCAACTAACTCAGATTCTACATTCTTGGAAAAACGCTTTAACAGCCAACTAACAATGGGGTCAAGAAATAAATTGAGAATTGCAAAAATTAAAATACCTAACCCAACATAAATCCAAAAAATCATATTAACCGTAAACTCATCTGCTCCTTTTTTGATAAAATGCTCCCGTCCTAAAAGCCCAATAAAAATACAAACCAGTAAGACCGGCAAATATTTTAAAATATTTTCAAAGTATTTTATTTTCATTCTGACTTATTCTTTAAAAATGCCAACTGTATAGCTTCTGAAGCTTTAGTTTTCTTTTCATCAACTATTTTTGCATAGACTTGTGTGGTCTTCACATTGGTATGACCAAGCATTTTACTGACTGTGTAAATATCTGTACCATTTGATAACTGCAAGGTGGCGAAAGTATGACGGAAGCAGTGAAAAGTAATATTCTTTTTTATCTCAGCTTTCTCAATCCATTTTTTAAGAGGTCTTGAAATCCAGGAAGGATTTGGCAAATCTTCAAATACAAATTGTTCAGGTTGTCGTGGTTCTCCACAAAGTTGAAAAGCTTGCTGAGAAATGGGAGTATATTCAACACCTTTAGTTTTCTTCTGCGTGAAGTTTAGTCTAACCACATTATTTTCTATGCTGATTTCTTTCCATCGAAGCTTTTGAATATCGGAATGACGTAATCCAGTAAGTGCTGAGAAAAGTGCTGCTCTTTTAAGGACGTCTCTTTCGCAAGAAGTTGCAACCAACATATTAAGTTCTTCAATAGTCAAATATTCTCTTCTTGAATCCTGTTCCGGAATGCCTTTTATCTTTGAAGATAAGTCAACCAATAAATATCCATCAATAAATGCTTGCTTTAATGCCGCCTTAAAAATTGAAAAATAAGTTGCTGCAGTATTGTTGGAAATAGTCCCTTTTTTATTTCCTCCACAAGGGGCGGATAGAAGAAAGTTTTTAAAACCTTCAGCCATCTTATTGTCTATTTGAGAAAACATCAATTCATCTCCTGCAAAGTTTTTTAAGAATTCTATCGTACGTTCCCAATTGATTAGGATAGAGCTTGAATTTTTTCCGTGTCTTTTAGATGCTACTTTACCAAAGTATTCAATAAAATTTTTCTGACTTTTTTCTTTTTGCCCAATTAACAAATTTTCAGAATCACTGTATAAATCTACATTATCATATTCTCGTTGACGAAGTTTTCGGATTCCATCCGCATATAGCATTACTTCACGGTCATTCTCACTTTTGCAAATGATTACCCCGTTGTCATTACGTTTCGGTTTGTACGTTTTTGTTCCTGTTGAATCTGTTCGAGCAGTTCTTTTCTTGTCCCATTCCACCGTTGTAACACTTCTGTTCAAATATTCACGAATACGCTGTGGTGTTTTCTTTCCGGAAATTTGTACGGGATAACTTTCTATATAAACGTACCATTCTTTCCGGTCTTCTGCTCTGCGAAGTCTTACGGTTACTTTTGTTTTAGATAGTTGTTTCATTTTCCAGCGAATATTTTATCAATTTGTTCTTTCGGCACATAGACAAAATTACCAACCTGCTTTTTAGGAATACTAAATTTCCTGATTACGCTGCTTACCGTTGATGGATTAGCTCCAAATTTATCACTCACTTCGGAAAGTGTATAGCAATCTTCAATTGTATAATTCAATTTTTCAGGCTTTGCTTCTTTTTCTTTCGGAATTTCTACAGCTGTAAACATTTTTTCCAAATGTTCTTTGCTTATTCTTGTCAATCTCTGTCCAAAATTATGGGCAGGTATAATCTCATTCTTTATAAGTCTCCTAAGAGTATCTTTTGAAATTCCAAAAAGAATAGTTGCTTCTGTAATTGAAATATACGGACGTGTTTGAATCTCAACAATTTTATTTTTAGAATTCTCTAAAATTGATTGTTTCTGCTCAGCAGCCTTTTGTAACTGCTTTTGTCTCTTTCCAGATTTGTCAGCACAAGCTTTACTACAAAACCTTGTAGTTATTGTTTTTGCTTCAAACGGTTTTTCACAAAACTCACAAATCTTAGGTATTTTTAGTTTACTAAAGCCCATAGTATCAGTTTAAGTATCGAATAAGACTAATTAAGACATAATAAAGCGCACATTATCGCTAATTAACGCGCGTTACAAATATGGTACAAATATATAATAAAAAACGATAAAATTTGAATGTAAATAAAAAATAGAAACAAATAAAAATCGCTGCAAATATAACATTTACAGCGATTTATTAATTATTATTACTTGATGTTAATCAATACTTACTTCACTTCTTCAAAATCTGCATCCTGAACATCATCTGCTCCGCCGGCATTACCTTGAGATTGTGCTCCTGCATCTGCACCTGGCTGTTGACCTGCTGCATACAATTCTTCAGAAGCTGCCATCCAAGCTGCATCCAGAGCTTCGGTTTTAGCTTTTACATCATCAGCATTTTTAGCTTCAAAAGCTGTTTTCAATTCTGCATGAGCAGATTCGATTGCGGCTTTTTTATCAGCAGACAATTTATCACCAAACTCTTTCAATTGTTTTTCAGTTTGGAAGATCAATCCGTCAGCTTTGTTGAAAACTTCAACCTCTTCTTTTCTCTTAGCATCGGCTGCAGAGTTTTCTTGAGCTTCTTTTTTCATTCTTTCGATTTCTTCGTCAGAAAGACCAGAAGAAGCTTGGATCTTGATTGTTTGTTCTTTACCAGTTCCTTTGTCTTTAGCAGAAACGCTCAAGATACCGTTCGCATCAATATCAAAAGTTACTTCGATTTGAGGAACTCCTCTTGGAGCTGGTGGAATATCTGTCAAATCAAATTTACCAATCTCTTTGTTATCGTTGAACATTGGTCTTTCTCCTTGTCCAACTCTGATGCTTACTGCAGGCTGATTGTCAGACGCTGTAGAGAAAACCTCAGATTTTTTAGTTGGGATGGTTGTGTTTGCTTCAATTAATTTAGTGAAAACAGAACCCATCGTTTCGATACCTAAAGAAAGTGGTGTAACATCTAATAAAAGAACGTCTTTTACATCACCTGTCAAAACCCCACCTTGGATAGCTGCACCAATCGCTACAACCTCATCCGGGTTTACACCTTTAGATGGTTTTTTACCAAAGAATTTTTCTACTTCTTCCTGGATGATTGGTATTCTTGTAGAACCACCTACCAAGATTACTTCGTCGATATCGGAAGTTGACAAACCTGCATCTTTCAACGCTTTTGCAACCGGCTCCATAGAACGTCTTACCAAATCAGCTGATAACTGCTCGAATTTAGCTTTAGTTAAAGTCTTAACCAAGTGTTTAGGACCTGTAGCTGTAGCCGTGATATATGGAAGGTTGATTTCAGTTTGAGGAGAAGAAGATAATTCAATTTTAGCTTTTTCAGCTGCTTCTTTCAATCTTTGTAATGCGATTGCATCAGATTTCAAGTCAACACCTTCTTCCGCTTTGAATTCATCCGCCATCCAGTTGATAATCACATCATCGAAGTCATCACCACCTAAGTGCGTATCACCGTTTGTAGACAATACTTCAAATACACCGTCTCCCAAATCAAGGATGGAAATATCGAAAGTACCACCACCAAGGTCATATACTGCGATTTTTTGATCTTTATGATTTTTATCGAGACCGTAAGCTAATGCAGCTGCAGTTGGCTCGTTGATAATTCTTTCTACTTTAAGACCTGCAATTTCACCAGCTTCTTTAGTAGCCTGTCTTTGAGCATCGTTAAAGTAAGCAGGAACAGTAATTACTGCTCTTGTTACCTCTTGTCCAAGATAATCTTCAGCAGTTTTCTTCATTTTCTGAAGAATCATTGCAGAAATCTCCTGTGGCGTATATTCTCTGTCGTCAATTTTTACTTTTACAGTATCATTTGGTCCGGAAACTACTTTATAAGGTACTCTTGTAATTTCAGAAGCATCATCTTTAAAGTGCGTTCCGATAAATCTTTTGATTGAATAAACCGTTTTTGTAGGGTTAGTTACTGCTTGTCTTTTTGCAGGATCACCTACTTTTCTTTCACCATCTTCTGTAAATGCTACAATAGAAGGCGTTGTTCTTTTACCTTCTGCGTTAGGGATAACAACAGGGTCTTTACCTTCCATTACTGCAACGCAAGAGTTTGTTGTTCCTAAGTCGATTCCAATTATTTTACTCATAATATTTATATTTTTTCTAATTTTTTAAATTTTAATTTACAATCTCATTTTCTCAATATTTATACCATTCATTTTTTTGTGACAAATTGACATGTTTAAAATGTTTTTTTGTATGGAAATAATATTCAACCTTACTTTGAATGCATTAGTAAGCGGTTTTAATAATATTGATACATTCTTTGAAAAACATACTTTTGACATATTACGGGGTAATAATGGTGTTTTTTGAATCATTTTTGTCACTTTTGTTTTTCTTATGCTTCAGATTGTAACGGAAGATTAATGAAAAAGTATAAGTTGGGATTTGAAAAAGCTTTATTAATAAAAAGTAATATGCTTTTTGTAAGATATTGTTTATTTTTGAAGAACTATTATTTATCAATATGTCTTTACATTTCAATCCCAGAGATATTACGTGGCTTGCCTTTAATGAAAGAGTTCTTCAGGAAGCAATGGACGAAAATGTTCCTTTACATTTAAGAATTCGGTTTTTAGGAATTTTTTCCAATAATTTAGATGAGTTTTTTAGAGTTCGGGTTGCCGGATTAAAACGAGCAATGGATTTTAAAGAAAAAATAATTGCCGAATCTTTTTATCAGCCACCTTCTAAAATACTTCAGAAAATTAATGAAATTGTCATTAAACAACAGGCAGATTTTGATAAAACCTGGAAGAAAATTCAGGTTGAAATGGCAGAACATCATGTCTTTATTAAGACTGCAAAGAATTTAACGCCTAAACAGAAAGAATTTGTAAGAAAATATTTTGATGAAGTGGTAGAGTCTAACGTGATACCCATTTTGCTTCATGAAAATACTCCGATGCCTTATATGAGAGATAAAAGTCTCTATTTGGGCGTTGCTATGAGAAAAAAAGACTGGAACTATCAAAGCAATTATGCAATTATAGAAATACCGTCACGTTTTGTGGGAAGGTTTGTTTTACTCCCAACAGAAAATCCAGAGGAAAAAAATGTGATGCTTTTGGAAGATGTTATAACCTTCAATCTTCCGCATATATTCTCTTATTTTGGATATGATGATTTCGCTGCAAATGCTTTTAAAGTAACCAAAGATGCCGAAATGGATTTGGATAATGATATCCGAACCAATTTTGCCGAAAAAATAGAAAAAGGTCTCAAAAACAGAAGGAAAGGAAAGCCTACAAGATTCGTTTTCGATAAAGATATGGATAAGGCATTGCTTGAATTACTCATTAGAAAACTGAATTTAAGCAAAAAAGACAGCATTATTCCGGGTGGAAAAATACATAATTTTAAACATTTTATGGATTTTCCGGATGTTTTCGAGAAATATGAGAAACCTGTTGAAAGAACATCATTCACACATCCCGATTTTCTTCAGGGAGAAAGGGTTACGGATGTTATTTTGAAGAAAGATGTTCTGCTTACTTTTCCTTATCACACGTACACTCCGGTGATAGATTTGCTTCGCGAAGCGGCGATGGATCCGGATGTAAAATCTATCCAGATTACGGCATATCGCTTGGCAAGCAATTCTAAAATAAGCAATGCACTAATTTACGCTGCAAGAAATGGTAAAGAAGTAACCGTGATGTTGGAGCTTCAGGCAAGGTTCGATGAAGAGTCTAATCTCGAGTGGAAAGAAATGTTTGAGCCGGAAGGGATAAAGGTTCTCATTGGAATTCCAAATAAGAAAGTACACGCCAAACTTTGCGTTATTAAAAAACGGGCAAACAACAAAACGCTTCAGTACGGATTTGTAAGTACGGGGAATTTTAATGAAAAAACTGCCAGAATCTACGGAGATCATCTTATTATGACTTCAGACCGAGGAATTATGGCAGATATCAATAAGGTTTTTAATGTTTTGAGAAAACCTAAAGAAGATTATTTGCCTGTTCTTAAAACCTGTAAAAGTTTATTGGTTTGTCCGCAGTTTATGAGAGAGAAAATCGAATACCATATTAATAAAGAAATAGAGGAGGCTAAAGCAGGAAGAAAGGCGGAAATGATTATTAAAGCGAACTCGGTAAGTGATAAGGTTTTAATTACCAAACTTTATGAAGCGGCAAAAGCAGGGGTGGTGATAAAAATGATTGTAAGAGGAATTTACTGCGCGGTTAATCAAAAAGATTTTAAAGAGAAGATAAAAGCCATTAGTATTGTTGATGAGTATCTGGAACACGCAAGAGTAATGTATTTTTACAACAAAGGGGCAGAAGATATGTATATTTCTTCAGCGGACTGGATGAACAGAAATTTAGATTACAGAGTAGAAGCTGCGGCAAAAATTACCAATAAAAGTCTGAAAAAAGAATTGAAAGATATTCTCGATATTCAGTTGAGGGATAATGTAAAAGCCAGAATTTTAGATAAAAATCTTAGGAATGAATATTTAAATAATCATAAAGAGGAATGCAGATCCCAAATTGAAACCTATAAATATCTTAAAGCTAAAAAATATCAAAATAATTAATTGTATTGGGATTATTAATTATCATTGGAAAATTTAAATGTTAAAGTTTATTGAGGTGTAGTTTTGATAATATTTTGGTAAAGAAATTGTATATGTAGCAATATAAATTAACAAAATTTAACAGCTATGAATATTTCTTTCTACGATTTTAAAAACTTACCCAACCAAACCCAGTGGAATATTGCTATTAATGAAGGTAAAGTAATGAATGAAAGAGTTTTAGACTCTTTAAAATATGTGCTTTATGGATTATCGCATTTTACAGTAGAGATTATTTTCAACACTTCAAATGATAAAGTTGAAGGATTGAATGTTTTTCCCAATCAGGCAGTTTATCAATAGTTTAAAAGCAAAATAAGCTGTTATAAAATATAGAGAGAGCACGAAAGGCTCTCTTTTTTTGTGTATATCAACAAAAAAAAACAGCTTTCAAAAGCTGTTTTTATTTTTTAAGACTGTTGATGAAGTTATCAATTCAAAGGTTTTCTTCCTGTAAGTAAATTGATAACTACCACTATAACGGCAATTACTAATAGAGCATGAATTAAACTTCCGGTATTCATCCCAGGAATTACCCCAAGCATTCCCAAAAGCCACGCAATAATACATATAACGGCTACAAGCCATAAAATACTTCTCATAATATATTTTTTTTATTTGGTTGAATTTTATTATGCACTTATTGTGCCTTTTGTTAAAAAAGTATTAAAAAAAGTAAAAAAAAATAAAAATAAGTTCTGTTTTTATTGGTTTGTCGTTAAAAATTCTTGGAATAATTGTTGTTGAATTTTATTTGGTTTTACATGATTATTCACCTAAAAATTACAATTATGCTTATTTCTGAAGAACTTTTAAAAGAATATGGAGCCGAAACAGAAGTTTTCGATTCATCTTATGTTATATTTAGTGAAGGGGATAAGCCCAAGAATTATTATCAGATTGTAGAGGGGAGAATTAAACTTAATAATTATAATGAAGAAGGAAAAGAGCTTATTTTTGCCATCCTTGAAAAAGGTTTAAGTGTTTGCGAACTTTTGTTGTTTATAGATAAAACTTATCCTGTAAATGCTATAACTTTCGAAAAATGTACCGTACTAAAGTTGCCTAAAGCTCAGTTTGAAAAGCTTTTGGACGACCATCCTAAAATCTCCAGAGATATGAATAAATTTCTTTCGGAGAGGTTGTATTACAAATATATTATGTTAGATAATAATTCTTCGCTAAGACCATCCGTAAGAATTAAAGGGGCATTAGATTATTATAAAAGTTATAATGAAAATGCTAAAAAATTCGAATATGAAATTCCATTAACAAGACAGCAGTTGGCATCACTTACTGCATTGCGTGTAGAAACAGTCATTAGAACCGTAAAAGAACTCGAAAAAGAAAATTTCCTGAAAATTATCAACCGTAAAATTTTTGTATAAATGTAAAATGTACCACAGAACGAACGTTTTCAGTTCATTATGTTGGTAATGGTATGGTCGTTGTAAGAAAATAGACACATCACAAAATATTTTTTTATGCAAAACGAAAAAACAGTTTCAGTACTTAATGATTTACTGAACATTACCAACGACAGAATTGAAGGGTTTTCTAAAGTGGAAGACAAAGTATGGGATACTTATTCTCCATTAAAATCAGATTACGATGAAATGGTTAATCAGTCTCAAACTATGAAAGCAGAACTGATGAGTCTTATCACACAGAGAGGAGGAGATCCCGACAATACTACGAGTACAGCAGGGGCAATTCACAGAGCCTGGATCGATTTGAAAAATTCTTTTTCAGGAGATAAAGCAGAATCAACACTCGAAAATGTTGTGTTTGGAGAAGAAGCTGCAATAGATGCTTATCAGGATGCTTTAGACAGCGGAGATCTTTGTCCGGAAAGTTCGAGAGTGGTGAGCGACCAACTCCATCATCTTAAATCTTCTTACAGTAAATTCAGTAATTTAAATGAAATGAAAAATTAAATTTTAAAACAATTTTTCATACAGTTTTCAAGTGAAATCTTCACTTTTAGTACCAATGGCATAAGGTTGCGTAAAAAATATATTTTAGATTCTCGCAGCCTTATGTTTTATATTAAAATATTATGCAATTAACATCAGACCTTAAAGAACAATTTATTAATCATAGTAATGAAATAAAAATTGTAAGAGTTGTTTATAAAAAGAAAAAAGTTGTTGAAGGTAAGCCGGCTATAGTTACAGGAAATCCCTTTGATATAAAATTATTCGATTCTGATAAGAAAGATGAAAACAATTCCGAAAATTTTCATTCTATGGATTTCGACTCAGCTATTGAAGTTTCACTTATTTATTTTGACGATTCTATAAAGGTTTTCAGAGATCATTAAAGGATATGGCATACCGATTGCAAAGCAAAAATACCAATCATGAAATTATATGCACTCCTTAACTTCATCTACCGAAGAAATATCTGTTGTTTTAGCACTCTTAGAAAACGATTTGCAGCAAATGCTCAGTCATTGCCAAACATATAAATGGAAATTTGAGATTATTAATACTCACAATATTCAGATTTTTATTCCGTCCGATTCACTGCATATTTTTTTTTATCTAGGTCGTAATTTTTTTTCTCAATCTTCCAATTAATGTAATTATTAAATTCATATTTATTTCAAATTTTTACTTAATTAAATTTAAAAAAAATGTTTTGAATAAAATTAATTACTTATTATTTTATTTAAAATAATATTATTTAATTATGTGTATTTAATTGTTTAAATAGATTAAAATTATTCGAATTGTTGATTTGGTACAGTAATTGAATAGTAGACGGCACAAGATTTATGTTAAAATTTTAATAATTATATTAAAGTTTTTTAAAACAGATATTTTTTTATATCTGAAAACATTACTTAATAAAAATCAAAATAAATAAAATTATATGAAATCAAAACTAGCACTTTTATCGCTTGCCATAGCAGTTCCAACTGCAGCTTTGGCGCAGGATTCTTTACGAACGGTGTCTTCTAATACCGACTATCCTAATACGTTTAGCTCGGGTTCAGCCAATGTACAGCGTTTTACACAATCTTCTAAAAGATTCAACGATTGGTCGATCTCTTTTGGTGGGGGTGTACCTTTAATGCAGTCAGCAGATCTTACTTCTATTAAAAACGGAAATGGGAAAAACCTTTTTGGATATTCCGGTTACTTCAGTGTAGACAAAGCTCTTACTCACGCATTTGGCTTGAAATTGCAGTATGACCGTGGAGAAACAAGACAAGGTTGGTTTAATACCAAAGATGCTGCTCCAGCAAATGCTTCTATAAACGGACAGGAAGGTGCAAGAACTCAGTATGATGCAATATCAATTTTGGGAGATATCAATTTTTCCAATCTTATGAGAAGAGTAGATAATAAATCTCCTTACAGATGGGCACTTCACGGATATGCCGGTATCGGAACTCTAGCGTACAGAGCTTATCTTAAAGATGAATTCGGACAGAGATTAATGACGGAAGTTAAACCTTTCAGTGCGTTTTCATTTTTTGGACAGGCAGGTGCCGGTCTTAAATATAAAATCAGTAACCGCGTAGATTTGGAAGGTAGAGTAATGTATGTGGTAACAACAGATGATACTTTTGATGGTGGTGGAGATCAGTATAGTGCTATCAATAAGAGATCAGAACAGACATCGGATAATTTCTTCAATACTACTTTAGGTCTTACTGTTAATTTGGGTAAACACGATTCTCATTTAATGTGGCATGATCCTTTGCAGGAAATCTATTATAAAATGGATGTTTTGGAATCTAAAACTACAGATATCGAAGTATGTAAAAGCGGCGATGCAGATAACGACGGAGTTTGCGATGACTGGGACAGACAGTTAGATACTCCTGCCGGAGCAAGGGTAGACGGAGCCGGAGTTGCGTTGGATGTTGACATGGATGGAGTAATCGACCTTTACGATAAATGTGTTACTGTTCCGGGGCCAGTAGAAAACCAAGGGTGTCCTACACAGATAATTAGTGATAATACAGGTGGTACGGTTTCAGAATCTGTAACTAAGTTGGATGGAATTGAATTTGATTTGAATTCTGATAAAATATTACCTTCCAATACACCGATTTTAAATAATGCTGTAAACTATATTAATTCTTCTAATGGAGGATATACGGTAATCGGAGCAACAGATACAAGAGGATCAGAAGCTTACAATAAAAATCTCTCAGACAAAAGAGCAAAAAATGTAAAAGATTACTTGGTGAGAAACGGAGTAGAAGCTTCTAAGCTGAACTCGAAAGGAAATGGTAAAAAAGATTTGAAATATCCTGAATGCGACCCTGCATCTAAGTGTCCTGAATGGAAAAATAGAGCAAATAGAAGAGTGTATTTTGAGGCAAAATAAAATAATCACTTCTACATGAGAGGCTGTCATTGAAAAATGACAGCCTTTTTTCTATTGCATATAAGGATTATTTTTCAATTAAAACATTGTTTCAGTCATAATAAACGGAATTATTTACGCTGTACTTTTGTTGCGAAATATGTAGAATATGAAAAAAAGAATTTTAATTTTTGATGACGATCAATCTATTCTAGATGTTTTCAAAATCATATTTGGCGAAAACGGCTACGATGTTGAAATCTCAAAAACCTCGCACGATATCCTAGAAAGAGTAAGAGAGTTTACTCCCGACCTAATATTAATGGATAACTGGATTCCCGAAATTGGAGGAATTGGTGCTTTAAAACTACTTAAAAGCTGCGAAAATTACAGAAATATTCCTGTAATATATATCAGTGCCAACAGTGATATAAGTTCTCTTGCCAAATCCGCTCAGGCAAACGATTTCATCGCAAAACCTTTCGATCTTAATAAACTGGAAAGAATGGTTGAGAAATTTCTGTAAATTTTGAAATTTAAATTTTTCAATGCTAAAAAACTTGTCAGAAAAGACAAGTTTTTTAGTAATAAAATGTGATTTGGTGTAACTGGTAAATTTCAATAATTATGCCAAGCATACAATGTGTGGTATCTATAATTGAATCTTATTTTTCTTCAGTTTATAGAGCTTTATGTTGCTAATCATAAATTTTAAATATCAGGAAACTTATTTTTGCTCTCGTTAAAAATAAAAGGCTTTACAGTCATTTATTTTATGGTAAACAAATTTTCGAAATTGTATGGTTATAGATGAAGATATACTTAGGGAATATAATGCTGAAATTCATTGTTATGAAGCCGGCGAAATCATTTTTTTCGAAGATGCATATCCCAAGTTTTATTATCAGATTTCCAAAGGTCTGGTAAAACTTAATACGTACAGAGACGACGGGAGTGAGTTTATACACAGTCTTCCAGGCGAAGGAAGCTGTTTTGCAGAAACATTTCTATGGGGAGATAATTATTATTGCATAAATGCTGTGGCTGTTACCGAAACAGAGGTTTGGAGAATGTCTAAAAAAAATTTTTTTAACCTTATTGAAAGCTGTAGTGATGTGATGAAAAATCTAATGACATTTACCGCAGACAGAATGTTTTACAGGCATAAAATGCTTAGTGCGATTTCCGAAAATAAGCCTTCTTATAGAATTATTAAGCTGTTCGAGCTTTTAAAGTATTACAATAATCAACAAGAACCTTTCAACTATATGGTTCCTTTCTCGAGACAACAATTGGCAAGTCTTACTGGCTTAAGAGTAGAAACAGTAATCCGGACCGTAAAAAGATTGGAAAGCGAGAATTTATTAAAAATTTCAAACGGAAAAATCTGTATTTGAATTTAAAATTGAATTAAAAATACAATAATCTTCGTCAGTTTAAAAATTGAGGTTCAGCAATTCTTACACAATATTCACTTCCAAGATAGAGCGGGTTTCCGTGTTTCTCAGACCAAAATCCATCCAGTGTGTTAATGTTGATAAAACGATAAACGGCAACTCCTTTATATATTTTTCTTTCATCGCCCTCATAATTGAAATTGATGACAAGAATCTGATCCTTATAAAATCCTTTTCCATGCTGTATGTGGTCTCCAATTTTCCAACGGGCATTAATGCGGTTGTTTTCATCAATATTTAAAGTCAGAAATCCATGATAAGTATTTCCGTTTTCTTCCTGATTGGTTCCCTGAATTGCATAATTTCCCGCTAAATCTTGTACAGTCATGAGGTGAATTTTGAACAAATGTAGCAATCTTCTTTTCAATGATTCTGATGTGAATGATAGATTTTATATTTGTGTCATGATATATTTTCTAATCATCATCAATTTTTTAAGTTTTATAGTTTTCGGGTTAGATAAAAGAAAAGCTGTAAAACACCAACAAAGAATTTCTGAATTTACACTTCTTACGATTACTCTTGCAGGAGGTATTATAGGCTCTGTTCTGGGAATATTTATTTTCAATCATAAGATTTCTAAATTTTCTTTTCTAGTGAAAATAGGTGTAATCATCATTGTTCAGTTTGTAGTTGTATTTCTTTACATCAATAATCAATGAAGTAGCAAAAAAATTCGTAATACTTGGACAAGTTCTACATCTTGGTTTATCTTAAACTAATGTAAATTAAATGTTTAATTATTTTATTTAGCTTTACGTTTTATAAATTCTTATCCCAAACTTACTTTATTTTAACAAATTTTTAGCATTTTAAGCCTTTACTCGGCATTATTTTTTCAATTAAACAATCAGTAACACCAAAAATAAAATATTATGTCTAAAAAAATTGCAATTTTAGTAACACACGGTTTTGAAGAAAGTGAATTAAAATCACCAAAAGAACACCTGGAAAATCAGGGTTGGACGGCACATATCGTGAGTCCGGAATCCGGAAGTATTAAAGCTTGGGCAGAAAAAGACTGGGGTAAAGAATATCCGGTCGATAAAACGTTAAGTGAAGCATCGGCTGCAGATTATGATGCTTTGGTTTTGCCTGGAGGAGTCATCAATCCAGATCAATTAAGAACAAATGAAGATGCTTTATCTTTCGTGAAAGATTTTTTCAATCAGCATAAGCCTGTTGCAGCTATTTGCCACGGACCTCAGGTTTTAATTAATGCAGGTGCTGTAAAAGGAAGAAATCTTACTTCCGTAAAAGCAATCAGTCAGGATTTAAAAAATGCAGGAGCAGATTGGGAAGACAGTGAAGTAGTTGTAGATAACGGTCTTGTAACCAGCCGTACTCCGGAAGATTTACCAGCTTTTAATGCAAAACTGGTGGAAGAGATAAAAGAAGGAAAGCATCACGAGCAAACTTTATAATTGCATCATCTTTCTTACAAAAAGGTTTGAATCGGATACGATTTAGACCTTTTTTTATTTTTATTTTGAAGAAACACTCAGTAACATTATCTCTTTGCTTTAAAATATCACATATTTTTAAAATTAATGAATAAAGTATTCATTATTAATTTGTTAATTAATTTATATTGTTGATGTTTAATTCATTAAAAATCATTAATTTTGCACCCGTAAAAATCATTCATGCAAAACATTAGAAATATTGCGATTATCGCACACGTTGACCACGGTAAAACTACTCTGGTTGATAAGATTATTCATGCTACCAACATTTTCAGAGAAAATCAGGAAAGTGGGGAATTAATAATGGATAATAACGATCTTGAAAGAGAAAGAGGAATTACCATTTTATCAAAAAATATTTCTGTTACTTATAAAGACGTTAAAATTAACGTTATCGACACTCCCGGTCACGCCGATTTCGGTGGTGAGGTAGAAAGAGTTTTGAAAATGGCAGACGGTGTTATCCTTTTGGTGGATGCATTCGAAGGACCGATGCCGCAAACAAGATTTGTACTTCAAAAAGCTTTAGAATTAGGTTTAAGACCATTAGTGGTTATCAATAAAGTAGATAAACCAAACTGTCGTCCGGATGAGGTTCACGATCAGGTTTTCGATTTGTTCTTTAACTTAGATGCAACCGAAGAGCAGTTGGATTTCCCTACATTCTACGGATCTTCAAAACAAGGTTGGTTCAATACTTCATTAGAGCCTACAGAAGATATTCTTCCATTATTAGACGGAATTTTGCAGTATGTTCCTGAACCAAAAGTAGAAGAAGGAAATCTTCAAATGCAGATTACTTCTTTAGATTATTCTTCTTTCTTAGGAAGAATTGCGATTGGTAAAGTTACAAGAGGTGAGATTAAAGAAAGTCAGTGGATTGGCTTGGCGCAAGAAGGAGACAAAATTGTGAAAGGAAAAGTAAAAGAACTTTACGTTTTCGAAGGTCTTGGTAAGAAAAAAGTAACTGAAGTTCAGGCAGGAGATATCTGTGCTGTTGTTGGTTTTGATGCTTTCCAGATTGGAGATTCTTTTGTAGATCTTGAAAATCCTGAGCCATTACCAAGAACTGCGATTGATGAGCCAACGTTGAATATGACATTCTCAATTAATAATTCTCCTTTCTTTGGTAAAGATGGTAAATATGTTACTTCTAACCACCTTAAAGAAAGATTAACCAAAGAATTAGAGAAAAACTTGGCATTGAGAGTTCAACAGACTGATGATGCAAACACATTCCTAGTTTTTGGTAGAGGTATTCTTCACTTGTCAGTTTTGATTGAAACCATGAGAAGAGAAGGTTATGAGATGACGATTGGTCAACCGCAAGTTATCTTGAAAGAAGGAGAAAATGGCGAGAAATTAGAACCTTATGAATCTTTGGTTGTTGACGTACCAGAAGAATTTGCTTCCAGAGTTATCGACTTGGCAACTCAGAGAAAAGGTGATCTTCACATTATGGAAACCAAAGGTGAAATGCAACACATGGAATTCGAGATTCCTTCTAGAGGATTAATCGGATTGCGTTCTCAAATGTTGACTGCAACTGCAGGTGAAGCTATCATGGCACACCGTTTTACAGAATATAAGCCTTACAAAGGAGCAATTCCTGGAAGAAATAATGGTGTATTAGTTAGTAAAGGAACAGGTCCAGCTACAGAATATTCTATCAACAAACTACAAGATAGAGGTAAGTTCTTCGTAGATCCGGGTGAAGAAATCTATACTGGTATGATTATCGGTGAGCAAAATAAGCCGGGAGATTTGGTTGTAAATATTGTAGAAGCTAAACAGCTGAATAATATGCGTGCAGCCGGGAAAGATAAAGATACTGGTGTTGCACCAAAAATCTTGTTCTCACTAGAAGAATGTATGGAGTATATCCAAGCTGACGAAGCGATTGAAGTTACCCCTAACTTCATCCGTATGAGAAAGAAAATTCTTTCAGAAGAAGAAAGAAAGAGATTGGAAAGATCTGCAAAAGCGTAGTTTCATCTTCTCTTAATATATACAAACCCCGATTTTCGGGGTTTTTTTATGTCTATAAGTAGTGTTTTTAATTCTTTTTTATTTAAAATTGAAATGTTATAAAAATAATTTTGCTAATTTAATATACATATTTCTGTTTTTAGCACATATTAACAAATATGCTCAATTATGTGTTTAATCATTATTTTTTAAGGTTTTTGAATGATAATTTGCTAATAAAATTGTTGAGTATCTATGTATTCATGAAATATATTTATGTGTTTTTTACTAACTAACATTTGTTAGTTTTGAAAATATTAGTATGTTTGAAAAGTTAGTAAAGTTTATGTGGAATTAACTCAAATACAATCATGAATAGGACAAAAAAAAGCTTAATAATTACTCTTTGTTTATTAGGAGTAGTAAATATTTCGGCACAGAATCAACAAGAATCTAAAAAGAATTCCGATTCTCTTGCGATAATTCAAACTAAAACAGCTGAAGCATCTAAAGAATCATCAGTTAAAGTAAATTTTTATGGATTTATAAGGCATGATGCTTTTTATGATACCAGACAGAATATAGGTGCAGGAGAAAATATAGTACCATTATATCCAAGAGATAGAGCATTAGACATCAATGGAGTAGATATTAATGATGCTCCAAAATTCCACATGCTTTCAGTAGTTTCCAGAGCAGGGATTAATGTGAAAGGTCCGGAAGTTTTAGGAGCAAAAACTAACGGAATTTTAGAAGGTGAGTTTTTTGGATCTACTGAAGCAGGTATCAATGAATTTAGACTTCGTCATGCTTATGTTACATTAGACTGGAAAACAACTCAATTAGGAGTGGGACAATATTGGCATCCTATGGTAATTTTAGACTGTCTGCCAAATGTTGTTAATTACAGCACGGGTTCTCCTATTTTTGCGTTGAATAGAAATCCACAAATAAGATTAACCCAAAAATTAAACGAAAATTTTAAGATTATTGCAGCGATTAATTCACAGCGGGATTTTACACCAAATACAACTCCTTATCGCGATAGTGGTTTGCCTTCTTCACATTTGCAGATTCAGTATAAATCTAAAAGTTTTGTTGCTGGTTTAGCCGGGCAATATGAAATCTTGAGACCACAGCTATCTTCAGGAAATCCTCCAATTGTAAATAAAGAAACTGTAAAGAGCTTTACAGCATTAGCGTACACAAGAGTTATTACTAAACCTTTGATGGTAAGTGCCTCTGTGATGATGGCTCAGAATGCTGCATCATTAGTTATGTTAGGAGGTTTTGTAGGATATTCTGCACCGGGAACATATGATTTGTACAGAACAATGAATACAAGAAGTGCTTGGATAGACTTTCAGCAAACAACAGATAAAAAAATTGCTTTTGGTTTGTATGCAGGAATCGTAAAAAATATGGGAGCCAATAATCCTGTAGAAGATAGAGTTTCAACATCGTATGGAGTAACAACTTCATGGGGAGCAGTTTCTGCAACTAAAGGCGCAAGAAGTGTGGATCAGCTTTGGAGATTAGTACCAAGAGTAGACTGGTCTTTAAGTAAAACTATTAAACTTAGATTTGAAGTTGAAAATACTGTAGCAAGATGGGGAGATGCTCAAAATAACGGAAGAGGTATAGGTAATGATTTTAATGCCACAAACAATCGTTTCCATCTGGCGACTTTTTTTATGTTCTAGAAAAGGAAACTTAAAATATTTAAATAAAAAACTATATGGATAATACAATACAAAAACCAAAAAATAATATACTTACTGTAATTATTGCTTCATCGGCAGGAACACTTATCGAATGGTACGATATGTTTCTCGCCATTATTCTGGCAGGATCCTTAGCTGTAAATCTTTTTCCCGCAGATGGATCATCGCATTTTTTAGAAACCTTAGCGGTAGTTGCTTCGTCTTTTATGTTTAGACCAATAGGATCATTAATTTTTGGAAATATTGGGGACAAAATTGGAAGAAAATATTCTTTTTTACTTTCATTAATTTTAATGGGTGCATCCACTTTTTTAATAGGATGTATACCAAATTTTTCTAGTATAGGATGGGCTGCACCTATTTTACTTTTAGTTTGCAGACTAATGCAAGGTTTAGCAATTAGCGGGGAATATGCAGGTGCGGTAATCTATGTTGCAGAACATGCACCGGCAAACAAAAGAGGGTTTTATACTGGTTTTATTCAGGCAACAGTACCTATTGGTTTGCTAGTTTGCCTTAGTGTAATCTATGTTACTAGAAGTTCAATGTCAGATGCAGATTTTAATAGCTTTGGGTGGAGAATTCCTTTCTTACTTAGCTCAATATTGGTGCTTTTGAGTTATTTTGCGAGAAAGAAATTACACGAAAGTCCTGTTTTTGAAGAACTTAAAAAAGCTGGAAAAACAAGTAAAGCTCCGGTAAAAGAAGCATTTACAACAAAAGGTAATGTGAAAACAATGTTGAAAGCTATCTTTGGAGGAAATGCAGCACAAAGTTCAGTAATGCAAACGAGTTTATTTGTAACACTGTTTTTTATGCAAAGAGCTGTAAAATTAGAAGATACCACCGTTTTATTAATAACAGGCGTAGTAACATTTTTTAGTGCGTATTTCTATCAATATTTTGGAGCTTTAAGTGATAAAATAGGACGTAAGAAAGTTTTAATTTCAGGATTAATTGCTAGTTTGATTTTAATTCCTGTATCATTTTATATGTTTATGAAAATAGGAAATCCTGATGGTTTACAAGAAGTGCATGCAATCAGTACAACGGCAACACTACAGATTATGGGGATCAGTTTCTTGCTTTCTGTTGCAGGTGCGGCTACTTATGGACCTCTCGGGGCTTTTATGCTGGAAATTTTCCCTACAAAAATCCGTTATACAAGTATGGGATTTGCACAGAATATGGGCAATGGTTTCATTGGTGGAGCGACTACTTTTGTAACAGAATTAATTAAAACTTCATTTGTAGTAAGTGCAGCTCTCACCCCATATATAGGTTTGGCTTATCCTATATTATTAGTTGTTATAGCGATTATTGTAAATGTATTGTTTGTACCTGAAACTTATAAAACAGATTTAACAACGGAGGAAAATATGGAAACCTCCGAACATTAAATAGAAACCAATACTATCATAAAAAAGTGCAGAAATAAAATCTGCACTTTTTTGGTTTATAATGATTTTTAAAGGCTCTATTCCTTTTTATTTCTTTGAGATATGTTTAGTTTTGCTTTTTTGATGAATCTTAAATATATTAAACGAATTATGAAGATTAAAAAAACGAAAATACTATATACATTTACAATACTTTCCGCTATAAATATTTCTTGTGCAACTTCAAAAATTTCTGATAACAAAAATCCAGAAAAAAAGTATTCTTATGAACAAAATGAAAGAAATATTGCTGATAGTAGTAATATTTCTAAAATTAAAAAAAATACTGAAAAAGAAGATTTTAAAGTAAATCTTCCTGCCATTAAAAGAGAATTTCGTGGCGTTTGGGTTGCAAGTGTTGCCAATATCAACTGGCCTTCAAGAAATAATTTATCTGTTGAGCAGCAGAAAACGGAAGCGATTAATATGTTGAATATGCTTCAGGAAAATAATTTTAATGCAGTCATATTTCAGGTTCGTCCTTCTGCAGATGCTTTGTATACAAGTGAATTGGAGCCTTGGTCCTATTTTTTAACCGGAAAAACCGGGCAACCTCCTTATCCCAATTACGATCCTCTGCAATTTTGGATTGAAGAAGCACATAAAAGAGGTATGGAGCTACACGTTTGGCTGAATCCTTACAGAGCACATCACTCCAATGGAGGAGCTCTCACAAGTCTTTCTATGGCGAACAAGCTTTCTGATATTACCATAAAACTGAAAAATGGAATGTATTGGTTCGATCCCGCAGATCCCAGAACACAAGGGCATGTTTCTAATGTTGTAAAAGATATTGTAAAAAGATATGATATTGATGCGGTTCATTTTGATGACTATTTTTATCCGTATGCAACGTACAACAGAGGTGTAGATTTTCCCGATCATAAAACTTGGGCGGCTTATCAAAGTTCTGGTGGAACATTATCCAGAGCAGATTGGCGAAGAGATAACGTAAATAAATTTGTGGAAAGAATTTATAAAGAAATTCATGCAGAAAAGAATTATGTAAAATTCGGAATCAGTCCTTTTGGAATCTGGAAACCGGGTTATCCTGCAGGAATTGTAGGTTCTTCACAATATGACGAACTTTTTGCTGATGCCAAATTATGGCTGAATAAAGGCTGGGTAGATTATTTTTCGCCACAATTATACTGGCCTATAGATTCTAAAGGACAAGGTTTTGCATCTTTACTCAATTGGTGGAAATCTGAAAATACCATGAACCGACATCTTTGGCCTGGTTTGAATACAGTGGAAGTAAAATCTTCCGATCGAGCTACGGAAATTAAAAATCAGGTTGAATTATCCCGAGAAATTTTAGGAAATGATGCAGGAGAAGTTCATTGGAGTGTGTCGGGTCTAACGAAAAACGCCAATATGCTTCCTGCTCTGAAAAATGGTCCTTATAAAGATAAAGCTTTAATCCCGAAAAGTCCGTGGATTAAAACGAGTTCATTGAAGAAACCAGAACTATTTATAAAAGACGATGGTTTTTTTATTCAGGCAAATTGGAGCAGTAAAAACATAGGAAATGTATTTCAGTGGGTGCTTTTTAGTCAGTATAATGGGGTTTGGGAGACTGAGATTCTTACTTTGGACCAACTATCCAGGCAAATTCCAAAAATGAAATCTGAAAAAGAATTACAGGCAGTTGCTATTGTAGCTATAGACCGTCTCGGAAATGAAAGTGATTATATAGCAAAGAAAGTAAAATAGTAAAATATTTCTGAATTAAGATAACGATATTAAAAAAGCGATTTATTAGTCAAAAATAGTTGGTAAAATTGTTTGTAACAATGATTATTACTGACGTTATAGAAAGTTTATTGAACTTTGTTTCAATAAACTTTTTTTATGGCTGAAAATTCAAAAAAAATCGTTGTTGGAGTTGTAAAAGTCTGGATGTAATTTCATGGGGGAAGCAAAATGGTAAGCGTCGTTTTAAATGTAAAAACTGTGGTCTTTATTTTACTTTAGGGAATAAATCGGTTAGCCTAAAAAACAAAGAAATTTGGTTTAAAAAATGGATAGTCGGGAAACAGACTTATGAGCAGATTTCAGCAGAATCGGGATATTCCGTAAGTACACTTCAGCGGTATTTTAACGTGATGCTTGGTAAAGCTCCAAAACTCAGTTACAGCCAGAACAAAGAAGTTTATTTACTCATCGACGGTACTTATTTTTCCAATGAGATATGCCTGATAGTTTACAGAGACAATGTTTTTAAGCAAACCCAACTTTACAGAATTACTGACGGAGAGCATTATGAAGAACTCAAAGAGGATTTGGAAAATATTCTGAATTTGGGAATAAAAATCGGTGGGATAACCTGCGATGGTGATAAATCTCTACTGAAAGCCATCCGGAAAGTTTGTCCTAAAGTTCCTGTTCAGAGATGTTTGGTTCATATTCAGAGGATGTGCAAAATATGGCTTTCCGCCTATCCAAAATCTGTAGCTGGTTTTGAGCTGCGTGAAATTGTCTGTAAAATTCATTTTATTGATAATGAAGTTAAAAAGCAGTATTGGATTAAAGAATTTTTGGATTGGTCTGAAAAGCATAAAGAATTTTTGAATGAAAAATCATACAGCCAGGAAACCGGAAGATACTGGTACACGCATAAAATGATGAGAAGATGTTTTTCGGTTATCAGAAAGGCTTTGCCAAATATGTTTTCGTTCCTGCAAAATCCTAAAATCCCGAAAACAACCAACGCCATAGAGTCTTTTTTCGGTCATCTGAAAGGTAATCTCAATATTCATCGGGGACTTACAAAAAGTCGGAGAAAAAGGTTTATCCAGTGGTATCTTTTTTATAAAAATCTAAAGTCGTAAAGGTTTTTTCAGCCATAGAGCTGTTCCAATAATTTGTAAAAAAAGGATGGCTTTTGCCATCCTTTAAACTATTGTTTACAGCATTGATTGTATTGCTGGTAAGTTGCTCCTCAGCATTGCTCACTTCCTCTTCCAATCAACCGCAAAATATTACGAATTATTTTTGACAAAAACACCAACTATTTTTGACCACATTACCAAAAAAGCAAAGAGTCCATTTCAGAATGGACTCTTTGTTTATATCTCAAATAAGGTTTTTATAATTACCCAATCTCAATACCGTTTTCTACATTTTCGTCAGGCGTTACAAAAGATAACTTACCGTCTGGTTTTGTCGTTAAAAGCAACATTCCCTGAGATTCTATTCCTCTAATTTTTCTTGGAGCCAGATTTAATAAAATCATGACCTGTTTTCCGATCACTTCTTCAGGAGTAAAACTTTCTGCAATACCAGAAACAACAGTTCTAACATCAACTCCCGTATCAACAGTAAGTTTAAGCAATTTATCTGCTTTTTCTACTTTTTCAGCTTCAGTAATCGTTGCTGTTCTAAGGTCGATTTTCGTAAAATCATCAAAGGTGATTTCGTCTTTCATAGGGTTTGCGTTAGGGTTTGTTTTTTTATTGTTTTGTTTGGTATTTTCTAATTTTTGAATTTGAGCTTCAATTACATCATCTTCAATTTTTGAGAAAAGGAGAGACGCTTCATTAATTTGGTGTCCTGTTTCAATGAGAACAGACTTATTTTCAACATCAGCCCAATCAGATTTCTGAACATTAAACATATTCAGTAATTTTTCTGAACTAAAAGGCATGAACGGTTCTGATAACTGAGCCAAAGCCACAGCAATCTGTGCTCCTACAAATAAAGAATGAGCTGCCTTTTCAGGATTATCTTTAATAGTTTTCCAAGGTTCTTCGGTCTGTAAATATTGATTTCCAAAACGTGCCAAATTCATTAAAGCGGTTAAAGAATTCCTGAATTCATAATTTTCCAAAAATCCTGCAATTTCCTTAGCTGATTTGTTTATTTCCGCCAATTCAGGAGCGTTTGCATCACCTTGAGGAACAATTCCGTTATAATATTTATGAATTAAAACGGCTACTCTGTTGATGAAGTTTCCGAAAATTCCCACCAATTCAGAATTGTTTTTGGTCTGGAAATCTTTCCATGTAAAGTTGTTGTCCTTCGTTTCCGGTGCAGACGAAAGCAATGCATATCTCAAAACATCCTGTTGTCCCGGGAAATCCTCTACGTATTCGTGTGCCCAAACCGCCCAGTTTCTTGACGTGGAAATTTTATCATTTTCCAAATTTAAAAACTCGAAAGCCGGAACATTTTTCGGCATAATAAAATCACCGTGTGCTTTCATCATACTTGGAAAAATAATACAATGGAACACAATATTATCTTTACCGATAAAGTGAACCAAATCAGATTCTTCACTTTGCCAGTAATCTTTCCAGTCTTTTCCGTTTTTCTCTGCCCATTCTTTGGTGAAAGAAATGTAGCCAATCGGTGCATCAAACCAAACATAAAGCACTTTGCCTTCAGCATTGGGTAGAGGAACAGGAACGCCCCAGTTCAAATCTCTGGTCATGGCACGAGGCTTCAGTCCGTCATTCAGCCAGGATTTTACCTGTCCGTAAACATTGGGTTTCCAGTCGTCTTTATGTCCTTCGATAATCCATTGGTTAAGGAAATCTTCGTATTCATTTAAAGGTAAATACCAATTTTTGGTTTCTTTCAGAACGGGAATATTTCCGCTCAACATCGATTTTGGATTAATCAGTTCAGAAGGCGATAGCGTTGTTCCGCATTTTTCACATTGGTCGCCATAAGCGTTCGGATTGCCACAATTGGGGCAGGTTCCCACAATGTAACGGTCTGCTAAAAATTCTCCTGCCTGTTCATCGAAATACTGTTCGGAAACTTCTTCTGTAAATTTTCCTTTTTCGTACAGAACTTTGAAGAAATCCTGACTGGTTTCGGAATGTTTGGGTGAAGTCGTTCTGGAATATTCATCAAAAGAAATCCCCAAGTCTGAAAAAGATTTTTTGATAATTCCGTGGTATTTATCTACAATATCCTGAGGTGTTACACCTTCTTTTTTTGCTCTTATAGTGATGGGAATGCCGTGTTCATCGCTTCCGCAGATAAATGCTACATCTTTTCCCAATCTTCTGTTGAATCTCGCATATACATCCGCAGGTATATAAACACCTGCCAAATGCCCTATATGAACCGGTCCGTTTGCGTAAGGCAAAGCCGCCGTAATCATTTTTCTGTTTGACATTTTATCCTAAAGTTTTAAACCGCAAAGATAAGGATAACCGCTGAAATTTAGATATCTATATGGAAAGGATTTAATGCAGTTTATGAAAGTGGTGGTTCTATTATTTTGTTTTATGAATAAATTCTAAAATAACTAATGTATTTTTTATAAATTGCCATTAATTAAGCAATTGTTTAAATTATATATGAAAAAGACTAAAATATTTTCTATCGTTATCTTATTGGCTGTAAGCTGTGTTTTTGTTTCTGCACAAACGAAATTTGAAAAAGAAAAAACTGAAATCGACAAAATGCTCAACGGATTTAATGTTGCGGCAGCAAATTCAGATTTTAATACATATTTTAATTATTTTGCCGATGAATCTACTTTCATTGGAACGGATGCTACTGAAATTTGGAACAAAAAAGAGTTTATGGTTTGGGCGAAACCTTATTTTGATAAGAAGAAAACTTGGAATTTTACTTCGCTGAAAAGAAATATTTATTTCGATAAAAACAGAAAACTGGCTTGGTTTGACGAATTACTGGATACACAAATGAAAATTTGTCGAGGATCTGGAGTGGTAGAGAAAATAAATGGAATCTGGAAGATAAAACAATACGTATTGTCTATGACTGTTCCCAACGAAATTGTAAATAAAGTGGTTACTGAAAAAGCTCCAATTGAAGATGTTCTAATTCAAAATCTTAAAAAATAATTAGCTTTAATTCAATAAATTAACGGAAAAATTGAGATGAAATTTATTAAAATCGCAATTCTATGTCTGCCTATTGCTTTTTTTTCGTGTAATGAAAAGTCAAAAACGAAAATAATTGTTTCTGAACCAGCAGAAAATAAAGCGGATTCCCGAAATGATGCTCTGGAACTTGAAAACCTGATTAAAAAACTTTACAAATGGAGTGAAACGAAAAGTTCGCAGGAAGATTTTGAACCTTTATTAGTTAAAAATACCGATTCTGTTTATACAGGCCTTGATTTGAAAAGACATCAAAAAAGGCTGGAAGAACTCGAAAATACTCATTTTTTTTCTGAAGAATTTATTCGAAACTATGATAAGATTGCAATAACAATTAACGAGAAAATGAAGGATAAATCTTTGGTATATTACGTAGGCGAACTTCCTCCGTACGGAAATGATGCTAATCCGTGGTGTGACTGTCAAGATAATCCGGATAAATACTGGGAAAAGATAAAAATACAGAACCTAATTATTAAAGACAATAAAGCGACTTTTAATTGGACTTGGGGCGATGGTTTTAAGTACAAAGTGAAAGCCGTAAAAGAAAATAATGTTTGGAAAATTTCTTACTTGCAAGGATTTAATATCCAAGAATTTATTTCAAAATAAGAGCGTAACAATTACAATTCAAAAAAAACACAAAAAATGAGGATTAAAAGTAGGGTGGTTTCAAAGAGTAAAAATTTTGGTTTACTTCTTTTTGTATTGATTTCTTTTCAGCTTAAAGCACAGACAGATCAGGAGTTAGTAAACGGGTACAGAAATGTAATTATTCAATCTGATTCTTTACTGAAAATAGGTAAAATATCCAATTTCAATAAGGAAGAGGTTATTTCTTTAGCAAGAAAATTAGACAGCCAGTATCCTTTACAGTATTTAAGCAATTCTTTAAAATATTTGAATCAGAAAAAGTATAATGAGAGTGCATTCTTATATTTTCTGGGAAAAATAAGGAAAAAAGAGTTAGATAAGAGCAATGGTTTCAATAATTATGACGGTGTAGGAGGAGATGCCGATAATTTTATTAATGAAGTTGTCGTAACTTATCTTGCCAGTGACGGCGATAATTATAAAAATATTCTTAAGCAAGTAATCACTTATTATGAGAGGAATTCTTATACTTATTTAAAAAATAATAAGAGCGAAAAACCATCGGAAGAACTTAACGAATATAAAAAGATCATTGATCGTATTGAATCTGAACCCGAAAAATCAAAACAGGATTTAAAGGAGTTTCGAGATGATATGGCAACTAAGATTAAAGAATATTTCTTTCAGCAATAGTTCGGCATTTCTTATCCTAAGTTAATATTTCTGCATTTATCAAGCTGTAAATTTGTATTATAATTTTAAACAACAAAAATATGAAAACAGTATATCATTCATCAGACAGTAGAGGTTATGCCAACCATGGTTGGTTAAAAAGCCATCATACATTCAGTTTTGCCAATTATCACAATCCGGAAAGAATTCACTTCGGTGTTTTAAGAGTTTTAAATGATGATTTCATTGAAGGCGGAATGGGATTTGGGAAACACCCTCACAGAGATATGGAAATTATTTCTATTCCGTTGGAAGGGGATTTGAGACACGGCGACAATATGGGCAATTCCGGAATTATTAAAAAAGGAGATATTCAGGTAATGTCTGCGGGAACAGGTATTATGCACAGTGAAGAAAATGCAGGTGAAGTTCCGGTGAAGCTTTTGCAGATTTGGGTAATTCCTAACAAAATGGGCGTAACACCAAGATACGACCAAATGAGCATAGAAGAAAACTCTGTTCAGAATGATTTTCAGCAGGTTCTTTCTCCTAAGGCAGATGATGCCGGAGTTTGGATTCATCAGGACGCCTGGTTTAATCTGGCAAAATTCGATAAAGGTTTTTCTAAAGAATATAAAATTCATCAATCAGGAAATGGAGTGTACGTTTTCGTTATCAAAGGAAAAGCAAAAATTGGAGATCAGATTTTAAATGAAAGAGATGCACTGGGAGTTTGGGATACCGAAAGTTTCGTTTTGGAAGCTGAAGAAAATGCTGAAATTTTATTAATGGAAATTCCTATGCAATTACCGGATTAATTTGGAAAGAATCTTTTAGTTTTGCAACATTAAATCAAGGATAATTTTAAGGATACATAAATTTTAAATAATGAAAATTTTAGCAATTGCAGGAAGTAATTCCGAAACATCTATCAATAAACAATTAGTTTCTTACGCGGCATCTTTAGTAGAAAACGCAGAAATAGAAACTGTAGATATGAACGAGTTTGAAATGCCTATCTACAAACATCAGCGTGAAGTGGAAAGCGGTGTTCCTCAGGAAGCAAAAAACTTTGCAGCAAAAATTGATGCGGCAGATGTTATCTTTATATCTTTAGCAGAGCACAATGGTACCTATTCTACGGCATTTAAAAATGTTTTCGACTGGACTTCCAGAATTAAAGACAGAGCTGTGTGGAACGAAAAGCCGATGCTTTTGATGGCTACAGCTACCGGAGCAAGAGGAGGATTGGGTGTTTTGGAGGCAGCAACAAAACGTTTCCCGCTTCACGGAGGAAATATAGTGGAAACTTTTACGCTTCCTTTTTTTAACGATAATTTTGATAAATCTACCCATAAAATTGCGAACGACGAAAAAGACAGTGAGCTAAAAGAGAAGATTCAAAAAATTTCTGCATTAGAATCAATCCTTGAAAAATAGATTTGAAAATTAACAGAAAATTAATACCTTTGCAAAAATTAAAAAGAGATGAAATTCCAGAAGTGCAATAATCCATATTTTTCTAAAAAAGGAAAAATTGTGCACTCTGAAACTCAACCATAAAGAAACGGCCGATAATCTACCAAGATTGTCGGCTTTTTTATTTAAGTAATTTAGAATTAAAAGTTAATAAAATCTCAGAAGTCAGGTATTTAGATTTAAAATAATCTGAAATCTTAGATTTAAAAATTTAAATAAAATGAGCAACACTTACAAATCAGCTGGAGTAGACAAAGAAGAAGGGTACAAAACCGTTGATAAGATTAAAAAAGCTGTCGGCGAAACCCATAATGCCAATGTACTGAACCATTTGGGAAGTTTTGGAGCTTTTTATGAAATCGGGGGCTACAAAAATCCAGTTTTGGTTTCCGGAACAGATGGAGTAGGAACTAAGCTGAAGGTTGCTTTAGACTCAAAAAAATACGACTCTATTGGGGTAGACTGTTTTGCAATGTGTGCCAATGATATTCTTTGTCACGGAGCAAAACCATTATTTTTTCTGGATTATCTGGCTTGTGGAAAATTAGATTCTGAAATTGCTGCCGAAATCGTTTTAGGAATGGTAGAAGCGTGTAAAGACAATAATTGTGCTCTTATTGGCGGTGAAACTGCAGAAATGCCGGGAATGTACCAGCCGGGAGATTATGATGTTGCAGGTTTCTGTGTGGGTATTGTAGAAAAAGACCAGATTATTGACGGTTCGGGTATTAAAGCAGGTAATAAAATCATTGCTCTTCCAAGTTCAGGTTTTCATTCTAACGGATTCTCTTTAGTAAGAAAAGTTTTCCCGGATTTTAATGAAGAATTTGAAGGAAAACCTTTATACGAAACACTTTTGGTTCCTACCAGATTGTATTATAAAGATATTCATAAAGTTCTTGAAGAAGTACAAGTTTGCGGTATCGCTCACATCACGGGTGGTGGTTTGTATGAGAATATCCCAAGAATTATAGCTGACGGTCTTTGTGCTTCTATTGATGCTTCAAAAATTCAAATCCCAAGTATTATGCTGGAACTTGAAAAAAGAGGTGGCGTAGCCCGTGAAGAAATGTTCGGAACCTTCAATATGGGTGTCGGAATGATTGTCGTTGTGGATGCCGAACATGCAGAAAAAGTATTGCACCTTTTGGATGATGCTTACGAAATCGGAGAAATTACAGAAGGAAACGAAAAAATAGATTTAAAATTCTAAAGACACCAGATTGAAGATACCAGAAGCTAGACTTTTAGTCTACAATCTAGTATCTGCAATCTAACATCTAAATTAATGAAAAACATCGTTGTACTCATTTCCGGCTCTGGTACTAATCTTCAGCGAATTATTGATACTATTGCGATGGGGGAAATTCAGAACGCAAAGGTATCTTTAGTGGTTGCCGACAGAGAATGTTACGGATTGGAAAGAGCAAAGCATCACAATATAGACAACGTCCTGATTCCAAGAGGAAAAAATTTCAGTAACGAATTGGCTCAAATTATCCCTGAAAATACAGATTTAATCGTTTTAGCAGGTTTTTTATCCATTCTAAAACCTGAGTTTTGTGAAAAATGGAAAGGAAAGATTGTCAATATTCATCCTGCATTACTGCCAAAATTCGGTGGAAAAGGGATGTGGGGACATCATGTTCATAATGCGGTTGTTGAAGCGAAAGAAAAAGAAAGTGGTGCAACAGTACATTTGGTAACTTCAGGAATTGATGAAGGCGAAATTATTCTTCAGAAATCTTTTGAAATCACCGAAAATGATACCCCCGAAACCGTTGCGGAAAAAGTTCATCTTATTGAATATGAAATTTTTCCGAAAGCAATCAATAAAGTTTTGGGAAACTAATATGAAGTATTAAAATTCCCCTCCCTTGGAGGGGTGGCAAAAATTCAGAGAGTATTTGACGGGGTGGTTTATAAATATCTTCAAAAATAAACTAAGTAAAAATAAAATAAGACCGGAGGTGAAAGAACCGGTCTACAGTTTGAAATAGCTGTAAAAAGTAAAAATCGAAAGTAAAATGAGCAAAAAATCGCACATGAGCGATTGCAGCTTAAAAAATGAAAAAATCTATGAGCAAAAGAGTTTTAATCAGTGTTTCAGACAAGAGCGGACTAATAGAATTCGCACAGTTTTTAGAATCTAAAAATTATGAATTGATTTCTACAGGAGGAACATTCAAGCATTTGAAAGACGCTGGTTTAAATCCTATTCAAATTGATGAAGTAACAGACTTTCCCGAAATGCTGGACGGAAGAGTAAAAACTCTACACCCGAAAGTTCATGGCGGTTTGCTGGCTGTACGTTCCAACGAAGAACATATGAAGACGGTTCAGGAGCATAACATTGGTCTGATTGATATGGTGATTGTAAATCTCTATCCTTTTTTTGAAAATGTAAACAAAGATATTTCTCTTCACGAAAAAGTAGAGTTTATTGATATTGGCGGTCCGTCAATGCTTCGTTCTGCAGCCAAAAACTTCGATTCTGTAACCGTAATCACCGATGTTGAAGATTATAATGTGGTAAAAGCTGAAATGGAACAGAGTAATGATACAAAAATTGAAACCCGTAAAAAACTGGCAGGAAAAGTTTTCAACCTTACTTCTGCTTACGATGCGGCAATTTCCAGAATGCTTTTAGACGAAGAATATCCGGCTTATCTTAACGCTTCTTACAAAAAAGTTGCAGATTTAAGATACGGAGAAAATCCACATCAGACTGCGGCTTACTACGTTTCTACTTTCGAAAACGGGGCAATGAAAGATTTTGAGCAGTTGGGAGGTAAAGAACTGTCATTCAATAATCTTCGTGACATGGATCTTTGCTGGAAAGTAGTGAATGAATTCAAAGAAGAAATGGCATGCTGTGCTGTAAAGCATTCTACACCTTGTGGAGTTGCGATCGGAACTTCGGCGTTGGAGACTTATCAGAAAACTTTCGAGTGCGATCCTGTTTCTATTTTTGGCGGAATTGTTGCAATGAACTACAAAATCGATGCGGCAACGGCTGAAGAATTAAATAAAACGTTCCTGGAAATTGTAATGGCTCCCGAATTTGATGAGGAAGCTTTAGAAATTTTAAGAAAGAAAAAGAATTTAAGAATCATAAAAATTGTCAATCCAGTTTCAGATAAGCAGACTTGGGTAAAAGTAGATGGAGGTATTTTGGTTCAGGACAATGACAGTGTTTTTTCAGACGATATTAAAGTAGTTACAGAAACCCAACCTACAGAAGAGCAGAAAAAAGCATTATTATTCTCTCAGAGAGTGGTAAAATACGTAAAATCCAACGCTATTGTTGTATCAAACGGAATTCAGGCTTTTGGTATTGGTGGCGGACAGGTAAACAGAATCTGGGCAACACAGCAGGCGATTGAAAGAGCAAAAGAAAAATTCTCTGGTGATTTGGTTTTAGCTTCAGATGCATTTTTCCCTTTCAGAGATGTGGTAGATTTTTGTGCTCAGGAAGGCATTACCGCAATTATTCAGCCGGGTGGAAGCGTGAAAGATCAGGATAGTATCGATGCTGCTAATGAGCATAAAATCCCGATGATGTTTACAGGAGTAAGACATTTTTTTCATTAAAATGAAGTTAAAATAAATATTTAAAATTGTATTTATTGCATTCAAATTATATATTTGTAAAATAGACTAGTTAATAATATAAAGTATGAGAATATTAATCATAGGTGAAGGCGGGAGAGAATCTGCTTTAGCTGCAAAACTTCAGAAAGATTCAAGAGTTACGCAGATGTTTTTTGCAAACGGAAATGCAAGTACCGATGCAATTGGTAAAAATGTTTATTTATCTGAAATTAAGGAATTAAGAGACTTTGCTATCAAAGAAAAAATAGATTTAACGATAGTTGGTCCCGAAGCTCCGCTTGTAGCAGGTTTGAAAGATGAATTCAAGAAGCATGGTCTTAAAGTTTTTGGGCCAACCCAAAAAGTTGCCAGTCTTGAAGGAAGTAAAGCTTTTTCTAAGAAGTTTATGCAAACCTATGATATTAAAACTGCAAAAGCGGTAGTTTTCGATTCTTATCCTGAAGCAAAAGAATATATCCAAAAACAAGCTTATCCTTTAGTAATCAAAGCAAGCGGTCTTGCAGGCGGAAAAGGTGTGGTGATCTGCGAAACTTTGGAAGAAGCAGAAGCAACGATCCACGATTTTATGATTCGCAGAATTTATGGTGATGCAGGAATTCGTTTGGTTATCGAAGAACATTTGGTGGGCTTCGAAGCGTCTATTATAGCATTTTCTAACGGAGACAAATTATTTCCATGTGTTGCGGCAAAAGATTATAAGAAAGTAGGGAATGGCGATACCGGTCCTAACACTGGTGGAATGGGTGCGGTTGCTCCAAGCCCGGAATTTACACAGGAACATTATGCAGATTTCGAAAAAAATATTTTGGAACCAACCGTTAAAGGTCTTAAAGCTGAAGGTTTCAGTTTTAAAGGAATTATCTTCTTCGGACTTATGATTACCAAAAGCGGAACCTATCTTCTAGAATATAACATGAGATTTGGAGATCCGGAAACTCAGGTATTAATGGCATTAATGGAAAATAATCTGCTTGATGTTATTACAGACTGTATGGAAGGAAAAGAGATAGAGCTTAAATTCAAAGATGAAAAAGCCGTTTGTCTCGTAATGTGTTCTGGAGGTTACCCTAGAAATATAGAACTTGGTTTTGAAATTGTTGGGGAAGAAAAAGTGAAACACAGCCAACTTCTTTACGCAGGAGCCATAAAAAAAGGAGACAAAATTGTTTCTAATGGAGGTAGAGTTCTCAATATTGTAGCAACAGGTTCTACGTATGATGATGCTCGTAAGAAAGTATATGAAGATGCAAGTCATGTACACTTCGATTATGGATTCTACAGAGAAGACATCGGTAAATTTTAATATAATGCCCTGATTTTTCGGGGCTTTTTTTATTGGGAGCTGTTTCCCGCTTTCCGCTGTATCTTTTTTGCGATTGCGAAGGAATTGCAGTAATAGATTGAAAATTCTGTATCCGCAATCACAAAAAAGGATGCCGCTTCAATCGGGGCTAGGGTTTCCGGCTTTTTAATGAAATTGAGTAAATCAACAGTTTGTTTACCATTTTTATCAGTTATCAATTATAATCAACATTCATCAATTATAAAATGCACAACGGTATTATTATATTAGATTTTGGATCGCAATACAACCAGCTTATCGGGCGAAGAATCCGTGAAATGGGCGTATATTCAGAAATTTTGCCTTTCAACACACCTTTAGAAACCATTTTAGAAAAGCAGCCAAAAGGAATCATCCTTTCCGGCGGACCAAGTTCTGTAAATGCAGAAAATGCTCATTTGGTAGATAAAAAACTATATGAGCAAGGAATTCCGGTTTTAGGAATCTGCTACGGAATGCAGCTTACCGCACATCTTTTGGGCGGAAAAGTTCACAAAGGCGTAAAGGGCGAATACGGAAAAGCCCATCTGGAAATTGTAAAAGAATCTTCTTTACTGAAAGGTATTGCCAACAATTCTGTAGTTTGGATGAGCCATTTTGATGAAGTGGGAGAGTTGCCCGCAGGTTTTGATCTGAATGCAAAGTCCGGCGTAATTGCTTCCATCTCCAACGAAGAAAAGAAAATCTACTGCGTACAGTTTCATCCCGAAGTTTCACATACGGAAGAAGGTGGCAAAATGCTGGAAAACTTCGTTTTCGGAATCTGCAATTCAGAAAAAAACTGGAAGCTTACCAATTATATAGACAAAACAGTTGAAGAAATTCGTGAGAAAGTAGGAAATCAAAAAGTAATTTTAGGACTTTCTGGCGGAGTAGATTCATCCGTTGCAGCGGTTTTAATTCATAAAGCGATTGGCGATCAGCTCACCTGTATCTTTGTAGATACCGGATTGCTGAGAAAAGATGAAGATGTAAAAGTAATGCAGAATTACGGTGAGCATTTTAATATGAACATCAAACTGGTGGATGCTAAAGAAAGATTTTTATCAAAATTAGCAGGAATTGATGATCCCGAAGCCAAAAGAAAAATCATTGGAAATGAATTTATTTATGTTTTTGATGAAGAATCTCACAAAATTGAAGGAGCGAAATTTCTTGCTCAGGGAACCATTTATCCGGATGTAATCGAAAGCCAGTCTGTAAATGGCCCTTCTGCAGTAATCAAATCTCATCACAATGTAGGAGGTCTTCCCGAAGATATGGAATTTGAGCTGCTTGAGCCCCTAAGAGAACTCTTTAAAGACGAAGTAAGAAAAGTGGGAGAAGAATTGGGAATTCCGCATCATTTGGTTCACAGACACCCTTTTCCTGGTCCAGGTTTGGGAATCAGAATTTTAGGAGCTGTAGATGCAGAAAAAGTAAAAATTCTGCAGGAAGCCGATGACATTTTCATCGAAGAATTGTATAAGAACGATTTATATGATAAAGTTTCTCAGGCTTTCGTAGTGCTTCTTCCGGTAAAATCTGTAGGAGTAATGGGAGATGAAAGAACTTATGAATACACAGCCGTAGTTCGTTCTGCCAATACTATAGATTTTATGACGGCTACCTGGAGCAGACTTCCGTATGAGTTTTTAGATACGGTTTCCAGCAGAATCATCAACGAAGTAAGAGGAATTAACAGGGTTGCCTATGATATTTCTAGCAAACCACCTGCAACCATAGAATGGGAATAATTTTCATTTTGAATTGATATAAAATCCTGCTTTTGGCGGGATTTTTTGTTTATATTTTTAATCGGAAAAGTAATGCTCAAGAACTTTATGAATTAAATTTATCTTTAATTAAAAAGGCTCAGATTATAAAATCTAAGCCTTAATTTATTATGATTTTGAGTTCTTTTACTCCACAGTTTTTACATTTCCCGTACGGTTCAGTACACCCCAATTTTGAATTTCGCCTTTTATAGCTTTTTTCACAGATTTAAAAAGGATATAATACATCAATTGTCGATATACTAAACGTTGAGGAATCATCCAGATTAGTTTTTTCAGATTTTCTTTCTCGAAAAGGAAAGCAATAGCAGCACAAATAATATCAATAAGTGAAAAAACTATGTAAGCTATAATGATACTTTTAGGATCTGAAACTACAATGCCCAAACCGGATAAAATTAAGCTTACCACCAAAAGCAAATCTGCCAGAGGAGCTAAAAATGGCATTAAAATCTGGTAAAGAAGAATGTTTGGTAAAGCAACCCTTCCAAAATTCTTATATTTTTTTCTGAAAATAGCATCACGATGCTTCCAGAAACTTTGCAGCACTCCGAAACTCCATCTGAATCTCTGTTTCAGGAATTGGGAAATGGTTTCCGGAGCTTCTGTATACGAGATGGCATCGTTACAGTTTTCAATAATATATCCTTTCTTATGAAGTCTCATGGTAAGATCGCAGTCTTCTGCCAAAGTATCGGTAGTGAAACCACCGGCTTCCAAAATTGCAGCTCTCCTGAAAGCACCAATAGCACCCGGAACTACGGTAATACAATTCAGTAAAGAGAATGCCCGGCGATCAAAATTCTGTGAAACAATGTATTCTATACTTTGCCATTTGGTAATCATATTCACCTCATTACCTACTTTTACATTTCCTGCAACGGCACCTACTTCCTGAGGTTTGCCCTGTAAATAAAATGCTTTAATGAGCTGGGAAACAGCATCATTTTTTAGAATGGTATCGGCATCAATACATACTACAAATTCTGATTGCGTATTGGCGATACCAAAATTGAGAGCAGAAGATTTTCCGCCGTTTTGCTTGGTAAGCACTTTCACTTTCGGGTTATTTTCAAAGGTATTTTTTACGTTTTCATAAGTTTTATCTTTACTGCCGTCGTCTACAAAAACAACATCCAGATAAGGATAATCCTGTTGAAGAAGAGAATTTACAGTTCTCACCGCATTTACTTCTTCATTGTAGGCGGGAACTATCACACTTACTGTTAAACCATCAGGAATACCTTTGAAAAGAGCTTTAAGCTTTTTCTCTCTTTTAGACTCAAAATAAGCAAGAATTGCCATCATCACCATTCGGAGGATAGAAAGCACAATTCCTACGAGAAAGAGAGCATACACAATATTTCCCATCCAGTAGCTTGCAGAGGCAAAGTAGAAATTCAAATAAGTTTTCCAGCTTCGCTTGATGGGAGGCATCAATTGACTTTCCGGTACTTTCATTAAATCTGCAACCGTAGTAAATTTACACCCTTTGGATTTGAAATATTTAATAATTTCAGGCAATGCATCTACTGTTGGTTGGCGGGTTTCGCCTCCAGAATCGTGTAAAAGGATAATACTCGCATTGTTTTCGTTGGCAAATCTAATGGTACGGTTAATGATGGAATCCTTATTCATTCGGGGATCCCAATCATTAGGGTCTATACTTTCTCCAATTGCGATATAGTTGTCTTTTTTACTTCGAGCCAATGGTTCTAACTCTTCATAGGTTTGAGGTTCAGAATCGGCATTATAAGGTGCACGGAATAAAACGGTTGATTTTCCAGTAATGGCTTCAATTAGTGTTCTGGTCGTTTTTAGCTCCAAATCTGCTCTTTCGGGAGACATTTTAGCCAAATTTCCGTGGGTGAAAGTATGATTGCCAATTTCAAAACCATCTCTTGCAATTCTCTGCACCAATGGAATATTGGCTTCTGCATTTTCACCGATCAAAAAGAAAGTAGCGGGTACTTTTTCACGTTCCAGAATATCCAGAATTTTCGGAGTAAATTCAGAATTCGGACCATCATCAAAAGTGAGAATTATTTTATGACCGGGACCAATCTTGGTATCGTCTTCAGCAAATTTTTCATACAAAAATCCTGACGGAAGCTGAAGATAATTTTCCTCTGTGATTAAATTTTCAGGTTTAGAAATATCCAGTTTTGTGCGTCCATGATTAGGAGAAGAGATGATGTTGATAATTTCTCCCGTTCCAATAGCCGTTGGTTTTGCATTGAAATTGGGTGGCATGTTTTCTAAAAGACTATAGTTGTAAGGTCTTTTGGAAAGTGCATTGGAACTCAAATCCCGGTTATAATACGTCCAGATTCTAGGATCTTCACTTCCCAAACGCCAAATTGCAGTTCCCGCATTTCGATAGTCATCAGAAAATCTCAGAATATTGAAGGTTGTTGCGGCATCGGTAAACCAAATTTGGTTGTCGCTTTCATATTCGTTATTACTTCCGGTAAAATGATAACTGAAATGCAGATTGTAGGAATTATCATCAAACTGAATTTTTGAATTTGAAATTTTTGCCCGGTCAATTGCCTGGCTATAAGTAATATCTTCAATATGAGTTCCTGTTTCGTCTTTAATCCATTGTCTTCCGTAAGCACCAATTCCTAAGATAATTTTCTCAGAAGGGACATTTTTAGCAACATAATCCATCTGTTTTTCGATCCATTTCTGATCAGAAATTGGTCCGGCTTGTGATGGATCGTTAAACTGGTCATACGCCATCAGGATAAAATAATCCACATGATTTTTCAGGAAAGATAAATCGTAATCAGAATTATCTGCCATTACGTCTATAGATACAACAAGATTGTTTTTCTTGAATTGAGCATAAAGATTTTGCATAAATGCATTCAAGTATTCATCAGAATTTTCTTTAATTTCCTCAAAGTCAATATTTATCCCCTGAAGATTATTGGCTTTAAGGGTTTTGATGATTTGATTAATCAATTGGTTCTGAATGTTTTGATTGTGTAAAACCGTATGCAGCAAATCTCCACTGAACTTGCCTTCTTTTCCCGGAACAGAGATAAAGTTGTTTAAAATAGGCTGTACACTGAGTTTGTGATGACGCATTACATCCAGTGCTTCATTATCTATTCGGGAATCTAATTGATAGGTTTTAGGATTGATGAAAAACCATTCCGGATAAATAGTATTAAGCTTATCTCCGTTAATTCTAAGATCGGTTAATGAAAGAGGGGACCAAGGAGTGTAAAACGCACCACGAATGAGTTGGGCATTTACATTGTTAGAGTTTCTGTTTTCTTCCTGAATTTTTTTATTCAGAAAGTCTTTAAAACCTTTGAATTTCTTGTTCAGCCTGGTTTCAAAAGTAAAAGGATTTTCGGGATCCATTTTAGATTTGTAAGAATTTCCTACAGAATTCATGTGTGGCATAGAAGGATTTTTTCCTCTCAAAACCGCAATGCTAACTACAATAACAATAAAAATGACCACAGCAATAATACTGTTAATAGCCCACCTTGTGCGTGTATATCTTTTTGAATCCTGAGTTTGAAAAACCTGATGATTATTATCAGACATCTTTTAGAATATTTAATTTTTTGCAAAATTATTCAAATTGTGTCAATAGTAATTTGTTTTAGGCATAAATTAATTTAAAGAAGCCGTAATTTTATTTTACACTAAATAAAATAGCTTCAGAGCAAATCTGAAGCTATTGTAATAATTTTAATGAAATGGATTTTAATAATTTCCTTTTTCAATAAAATGGGCAGCCACTTTTTCTGTTAATGCAACCACATTTGGATGGTTTGTATATTTTGTAAACCTTCTCAAACCTGAAAGCATCATTCTCTGTTCATCACCTTCTGCAAAAGAAACAATTCCTTCTTTGGCAGCTACGATGATTTTTTCAACGGCTTTATATAGATTCAATTGTGCTATTGCAGTTTCTACAGAATCAGCAGCAAAATGTTTTTCTACTCTTAAAACTGTAGATTCTGCCATGTAAATCTGGTTTAAAATTTCAGAAGCATTCAGTAATAAATGCTGTTGTTTCTCGATATCCATCATATATTTCTGAAGAGCAGCTCCCGAAACCATTAAAAATACTTTCTTAAGGTTCGCAATAATAGCTTTTTCTTCGCTCATGAATGCTGAATAATCAGGAACTTCAAACGATGGGATTCCCATTAATTCTTTGCCGATTGCCATTGCAGGAGACAGTAAGTCTAGTTCTCCTTTCATCGCTCTCTTAATTAACATTCCAACGGCTAAAAGTCTGTTGATTTCGTTGGTTCCTTCATAGATTCTTGCAATTCTGGAATCTCTCCAAGGTGCTTCCATTGGCGCATCTTCAGAGAAGCCCATTCCTCCGTAAACCTGAATACCTTCGTCTGCTGTGTGCTGTGTAAGATCAGAAACATATACTTTTAAGATAGAGCATTCTACAGCATATTCTTCTACACCTTTCAGCTCAGCTTCCTGATGATTCATTCCTCCGGCTACCAGTTCTGCAATTTTATCTTCAACATCTTTTGCTGCTCTGTATGATCCAGATTCAGAAACAAAAACACCTGTTGCCATTTCGGCCAATTTTTTTCTGATGGCTCCAAAAGTATTGATAGAAACCCCAAACTGCTTTCTTTCTGAAGAATATTGAAGAGAATGGTTAAGAATTCTTCTCTGCCCGTCCAGGTTTGCGGCAGCTAATTTAATTCTGCCCACATTAAGAGCGTTCAATGCGATTTTAAATCCGTTATTTCTTTCGCCTAAAAGGTTTTCCACTGGGATTTTCATATCATTAAAGAAAACCTGACGGGTAGAAGAGGAGCGAATCCCCAATTTGTGTTCTTCTTCCCCAAATGTTAAAGAATTGGGATCTTCCAGTTCGCTTCTGTTGATTACAAAACCTGTAATGTTTTTATCATCGTCAATTTTTGCAAAAAGGGTAAATGTATCTGCAAATCCGGCATTTGAAATCCACATTTTCTGCCCGTTGATGATGTAGTGTTTACCATCTTCAGAAAGTTTTGCTCTGGTTTTTCCGGAGTTGGCGTCTGAACCTGCATCCGGCTCGGTTAAGCAATAAGCTCCAAATTTTGTTCCTGCCGCTAAATCCGGTAGGTATTTTTTCTTTTGTTCTTCAGTTCCGTAAAGTAAAATTGGCAGAGTTCCAATTCCGGTGTGTGCGCCATAAGCTGTTGCCAATGAACCATTGGCTCCGGAAGCTGCGTCACAGGCAAGCATAGTAGTTACAAAGCCCATTCCTAAACCACCATATTCTTCGGGAACGGCAACTCCTAAAACTCCCATTTCGCCCAGCTTTCTCATGCACTCTTCCGTAAGCGCATAATCTTTGTGCTCAAAACGTTCGTGATGCGGAATTACTTCTCTATCAATAAATTCACGGATAGAATCGCGAAGCATTTTTTGTTCTTCATTCAGTTCTTCAAGACTGAAAATTTCGTTTGCAGGAATTTCCTTAATCAGGAATTCACCACCTTTTACTGTTGCCATATATTGTTTTTTTTATTTTTTTGTAAAAAGTATAATGTAAAATGTACGCTGTACTTTTTAGGAGATTATTATTGAGTTTTTTAACACTTTATACATTGTACAACCGACATTATAAAATTATAACAGTTCAAAAATAGAAGCTGCTCCCTGTCCTGTTCCTACGCACATAGAAACCATTCCGTATTTGTTTCCGCGTTTTCTCATTTCGTCAAGAAGCTGAACGGTTAGTTTAGTTCCGGTACATCCAAGCGGGTGACCCAAAGCAATGGCTCCTCCGTTTACATTTAAAATATCAGGATTTAAGCCTAGATCTTTTTTAATCGCAACAGATTGTGATGCAAATGCTTCGTTAAGCTCTATTAACTCAATATCTTTTAGTTCTAAACCAGCCTGTTTCAACGCTTTCGGAATGGCGTAAATAGGTCCCATTCCCATAATTCTCGGTTCAAGTCCTGCCGCAGCGTAAGCTACTAATCTAGCTTCAGGCTCAAGACCTAATTCTTTCACCATTTCTTCGCTCATGACCATTACGAAAGCTGCACCATCACTCATCTGAGAAGAATTTCCGGCGGTTACGCTTCCTCCTTGGGCAAATACAGGTTTTAGTTTTGATAATCCTTCTACAGAGGTATCTGCTCTTGGACCTTCATCTACTGAGAAATCAAACTTTTTAGTCTGAATCTTCTGGTTTTCATCCAAGAAATTATATTCGACAGGAATAGGAACAATCTGATTGGCAAATCTGCCTTCCTGGTTGGCTTTTAAAGCTTTCATATGAGATTCAAAAGCAAACTGATCCTGTTCTTCTCTTGAGATATTGTATTGTTTGGCAACTTCTTCCGCTGTGTAACCCATTCCCCAGTAATAATCTGGGTTGGTTTTTGCGATGTCTGTTTCAGGAACCGGTTTATAACCCCCCATTGGAATGTAAGACATAGATTCTGTTCCCCCTGCAATGATGCAATCTGCCATTCCTGCCTGAATTTTTGCAGAAGCAATTGCAATTGCCTCACTTCCGGATGCACAATATCTGTTTACGGTAACTCCGGGAACTTTGTCTGTGTTTAAGCCCATTAAGGATATTAAACGGGCAACATTAAGACCTTGTTCTGCTTCCGGCATTGCATTTCCTACGATAAGGTCATCAATTCTGTTTTTGTCTAATTGGGGAAGCTCAGCCATTAATTTTTCGATTACGGTAGCTGCCATTACATCGGGTCTTGTAAATCTTAAACTTCCTTTTGGTGCTTTTCCAACGGCAGTTCTGAACCCTTTAACTATATATGCTGTTTTCATTAATGTAAATTTTTTGTAAAATGTAATATGTAAAATGTAGGTTGTATCTATACTTTATTAAGCCTACATCATACTTTGTACAATTCTATTTTGAATAGTTTTGCTTTAATTTTATTATCATGTTTTGAACATGTCTTATTTCGGATATTAGTAAATCAAAATCATCTTTTTTAATGAAATCTAAATCATAGGAAATTATAATTTGAGTTTCGAATTCAAATGAAGAACCTAATGCAATGTTTAGAAATTGACAAAACTGCGGATTGCTATCTCTTCCTGCACCTTCTGCAATATTTGAAGGAATTGAATAAAGACTTCTTCTGGATTGGGATGTCAAACCAAAGAGTTCGTCCTTTGGAAAGCTTTTAGAAATAATATAATACTGCTTACAAAGCGATATTGATTTTTTCCAAACTTCCAATTCTCTAAAATTATGCATGTCAATACTTTTTACATTTTACATCCGACATGGTACAGATTAATTTCTCAACGGTTTTCCTTTCTGTAACATGTACTGAATTCTTTCCAGAGTTTTTCTCTCACCGCAGAGCGATAAGAAAGTTTCTCTTTCAAGATTCAGAAGATACTGTTCGGTAACTATTGTTTCTTCAGAAAGATTTCCGCCCACCATTACGTTGGCCAGTTTATCTGCAATTTTCTTGTCGTGTTCAGAGATATAGTTCCCGGTAAGCATTTGATCTGTCCCTACGTAGAACATTCCAAGGGCATCTTTACCTAAAACTTTTACTTTCTGTTCTATAGGTTGTGTATAACCATTTTCTGCCAAGCTTTTAGCCAGCATTTTTGCTTTTTTAATCTGGCTTCTCTTATCAACTGTTACAATGTCTTTTCCGTATTCCAAGATTCCCATGTCGTAGGCTTCATAAGCAGAAGTTGCAACTTTTCCCATTGCGATGTTCATAAAAACATCTCTAAGTCTGTTATTTTTAACATCATCTTTATGGAATTCTCTTGACGTTCTCAGAGTAAGCTCTTTTGTTCCGCCACCACCGGGAATTACGCCCACACCGGTTTCTACCAAGCCAATATACGTTTCTGCTGCTGCAACCACCCGGTCTGCATGCATGGTCATCTCGCAACCACCGCCAAGCGTTAATCCGTGAGGTGCAACTACCACAGGAATAGAAGAGTAGCGTACTCTCATCATAGATTTTTGGAAATAGGCAATCGCCATATTCAGATCATCCCAGTCTTGCTCAATAGCCATCATCAAAATCATCGCTAAATTGGCTCCTACCGAGAAATTGGCACCTTGGTTTCCTATTACTAAGCCATCGTATTCTTTTTCGGCTAAATCTATTGCTCTGTTTAATCCATCCAAAACTTCCCCACCTAAAGAATTCATTTTAGAACGAATCTCAAAGTTGATAATTCCGTCACCAAGATCTTCAATTGCAGCTCCGGAATTACTCCAAAGTGTTTTATTTTTTCTGATGTTATCTAAAATAATGAATGCATCCTGACCCGGAATCTGATCATAAGATGAAGCTTTTTCGTTAAAGAAAATAGTTTGCCCGTCATCATTTACTTTATAGAATGTTTCATTTTTGGACGCCATATTTTTCACCCAATCTGAAACTTTGTAACCTGTTGCTTCTGCCAGTTCAATACCTTTCTGAACGCCGACAGCATCCCATATTTCAAAAGGACCATTTTCCCATCCGAATCCGGCACGCATTGCATCGTCTACTTTGTAGATTTCATCGGCAATTTCGGGAACTTTGTTAGAAACGTATGCAAATAAAGCTCCCAGAGATTTTCTGTAGAGTTCTGCGGCTTTATCTTTTCCACCGATTAGAACTTTAAATCTGTCAATTGGTTTATCAATATTTTTTGTTAATTCTAAAGTAGGGAAAGATGATTTACCCTGAAGTTCATATTCTAAGGTATCAAGATTTAACCCATGAATTTCAGATTTGCCATCTGCACCCTTTACTTTTTTGTAAAAGCCCTGTTCTGTTTTTGAGCCTAACCATTTATTATCCATCATTTTTTGGATGTAGGCAGGAAGTTCAAAAACATCATTAAAATCATTAGCTTCTGTTCCGCTTTGGTGTACACCGTTGGCTACATGCACCAAAGTATCCAAACCTACAACATCTGCAGTTCTGAATGTGGCAGATTTTGGTCTGCCAATCACAGGACCGGTTAATTTATCAACATCAGAAACTGTTAAACCTAATTTTTGTACATTGTGAAGCAAATCCATAATAGAGAAAACCCCAATTCTGTTGGCGATAAATGCCGGAGTATCTTTGGCTAAAACGGTAGTTTTTCCTAAGAATTTTGCCCCGTAATTCATATAAAAATCAATGACTTCCGGAAGTGTATCGGTGGTTGGAATAATTTCTAAAAGTGGAAGATATCTTACAGGATTAAAGAAGTGAGTTCCGGCAAAATACTGTTTAAAATCTTCACTTCTTCCCTCCGTTAAAAAGTGAATAGGAATTCCGGAAGTGTTGGATGAGATAAGTGTTCCGGGTTTTCTGAACTGTTCAATTTTCTCGTAAACCGATTTTTTAATGTCAAGTCTTTCTACAACTACCTCAATAATCCAGTCTGTATCTTTTATTTTAGGAAGATCATCATCAAAATTTCCAACTTTTATACGGTCGGCAAATTTTGGTGAATAGAGTAGTGCAGGACTTGCTTTTTTCAGTTTTTCAAAGTTTTCGGAAGCAATTCGGTTTCTTACCGCTTTGTCTTCTTTAGTCAAACCTTTTTTCTGTTCTGCTTCGCTGAGTTCAAAAGGAACGATATCCAAGAGCGACACCTGTACCCCAATATTGGCAAAATGTGCAGCAATACCGCTTCCCATAATTCCTGAACCAAGAACTGTAACGTGTTTGATTCTTCTTTTCATATTTTTCTGATTTATTTTTTATTGTTTAGATCATTAGAAATCTTCATAATTTCCGTCATCACTTCTTTGAATATCTCTAGTTTTTCAAGAGAAATTTTCTCCATCACTTTTTTGTTGAAGTTAACCACTACTTCTTTAGATAAATTTCTGGAATTAAGTCCTTTTTCTGTAAGTTTTATAATTACTTCACGTTTATCGGAAGTGGTTTTTTCTTTATAAATGTATCCGTTATCTTCAAGAAGCTTAATAATTCTTGTAAGAGAAGTAGGTTCTATTGCCATTTTTGGACCTAGATTGGTACTTCTTGTGCCTTCTTTAGGATCTATTTTTAGAAGTGTAAGTGCCTGTACAGCAGTAGAATCATATTCCTGTGCAAGATCTGAATACATTTTCTGAACCGAAATCCAGGTTTGTTTCAGAATTAAATCAATGTTTTCTATTTTTTCTTTATTATTTTGATCCATACTTTTCTGTGTAATGGGTTTATCCAAAAGTAGCAAATATTATGCATGCATAGTATTTATTTTAGTTAAATTTTGTTAACTAAATGAAAAACAGTAGGTTAAATTGTATGAAGAGCATAATACTATGCATGCATAGTATATAAAATTAGTAATAAATAGATTATATTAATGAATATTTTTAACGAAATTTAATATTTCTTCGTAAGATTGATATTCGTATTGTGTGGAATTAATAGAAATGAGCCAGGAATTATTTTTCCATTCAAAAGTAAAAGAAGAGAAATCTTTTTCAAAATTTTTCTGTAACAGAGAAAACAGCATTTCTTTGTAAACCGCGGGTGCAATGATGTGTGGAGCAACAAATTTTTCGCTGATTTTGAATAGTGAAGGATGAGTTAATTCTTCATGATTCATCAAAATATCCTCCACGATTCCGGAATATAGACATTTATTTTTCACATATAGTATTTTGTCTGCAAACTCTTTTGCTAAACGCCAGTCGTGAGAAGAAAATAAAATCAGTTTATTTTGTTTTTTAGCTAATTTTCTGAGGGTTTGTAGGATGATAATTTTATTTTTTTCGTCTAAATGGGTGGTTGGCTCATCCAGAATAATGACAGGGGAGTTTTGAGTAATCGCTCTGCCAATAAATGCTTTTTGAAGATTTCCGTCTGAGAGATTTTTGAGTAAAGTATTTTTATAGGGTAATAAATCTAATTCTTCGATGATATGATGAACTTCTTCCCGATCTTCTTTTTTCAATTCAAAATAAAAAGGGTAGTAAATGTATTTTCCTAAAGAAATTAAGTCTTCTACAGTGTAATTTTGTGGTACTACAGATTTTGAGAAAACAACCGCTACATTTTCTGCAATTTCTTTTACAGAAAGGTTTTTAATGTTTTTACTTCCTATAAAAATTTCACCCTTCAGAAGAGGGATTTGGTGGAGAATAGATTTAATTAAAGTTGTTTTTCCTACCCCATTATTTCCAATCAGTAAACATACTTCACCTAAATTCAAGCCAACATTTACATCTGAAATGAGGTCATGATGATAGCCGATGTTTGCGTTATTAATCTGAAGATACATTGGTGAAGTTTACTTATATTTAAAATACTAAAATTATAAAGATAAAATAATTCCGTTTTGTTTTAGCTGCTGAACGGGTTTAGAAAACCAGAATAATTCGAAATCATCAAAATATTCTTCATACTGAATTTTTAACTGACCTAAAGTTGTCAGTTTTGTGTTTTCAAAAGAATTTTTTTCTAAAATTTGAATCAGCCATTCTGCTTTTTCCTGTTCTAAATCTATGCTAACAATATTAGTTTTTAAATGAAATGTTATTTTGGAATAAAACCAAGATTTTTGTTTTTTCGTTTTAACGTAATTATCAACTGCCGCATTTTTAACAGAAAATATCACTTTAGAATTGGGTTTAAAAGTAAATAAATTTTCTTCTAAAATGCAGTCGTGTATATAATTCGGATGAATTGTTGTTTTGGGTATTTTAAAGTCAAACCATTGCTGCAAAGGAATTTCGAAATTAATTCCGTGCATGTAATTAAAAAGCGATTTTTTTAAACCAAAACTGAATTTATGATGATCTATTCCTGTTTTATCTTTAAAATCTATGTCGTTATTAGCAAATTTAATTTCCTGTTTAATGGGTATAACGCCAAATTCTTCAGGATTTTGTCCGACGGGAGAATGAGCCGTCATTGCAAACTGATGCCAAAAACCACTTTGAAGAATGCCCATTTCAAAAAGCTGTCGAACCATTTCCAAAGAATCTACGGTTTCCTGAACGGTTTGCGTTGGGTATCCGTACATTAAATACGCGTGTACCATAATTCCCGCTTCGGTAAAATTTCTTGTTACTTTCGCAACCTGATCTACTGATACTCCCTTGTCTATGAGTTTTAGCAATCGGTCACTTGCTACTTCCAACCCTCCTGAAACGGCAACACAACCTGAAATTTTTAATAAAAAACATAAATCCTGAGTAAAACTTTTCTCAAAACGAATATTTGTCCACCAGGTTACCACAAGATTTCTGCGTAAAATTTCTAATGCAACTTCTCTCATTAACGCTGGCGGAGCTGCTTCATCCACAAAATGAAAACCTGTTTCTCCTGTTTGTGCAATAAGTTCTTCCATCCTGTCGACCAAAATTTTGGCTGAAACAGGCTCGTAAATTTTAATATAATCTAAAGAAATGTCGCAAAAAGTACATTTTCCCCAATAACAGCCATGTGCCATTGTAAGTTTATTCCATCTTCCGTCGCTCCATAAGCTGTGCATGGGATTGGCAATTTCGATTACCGAAATATAATCATCTAAATGCAGGTCTGTATAATCTGGAGTTCCTGTCTGAGATTGTTTATAGTCGTGTCTATTGGTATTATTTTTATAGACAATTTCTTCTTTTTCGATGAGAAATGTTCTTTTAAAATGAATTTCAGGATTTTTTTCTGAATTACAAATGCTTTCGTAAACAAGTTCCAAAGGCAATTCGCCATCGTCTAAAGTTATGAAATCGAAAAACTCAAAAACTCTTTTATCTTTCAAATCTCTAAGCTCTGTATTGGGAAAACCTCCTCCCATTGCTGTTTTTATATGAGGATAATTTTCTTTAATAAATTTTGCCGACCTGAAAGCTGCATATAGATTTCCGGGAAAAGGAATAGAAAAACAGACCAGTTTTGGCTGTACAAGTTCTATTTTTTCTTGAAGAATTTTTAAGGTATAATAATCTGTAAATGTTGGTGTATCCAATAACTTAGAATACAGTTCATCGAAAGAGTTTGCCGATTTTCCTAATCTTTCTGCGTATCTGCTGAAGCCAAAATCCGAATCTACATTTTCTATAATATAATCTGAAATATCTTCTAAATAAAGAGTTGCCAAATGCTTAGCCTTATCCTGAAGTCCCATGTTTCCAAAAGCAAATTCCATATCATCCAGCTGGTTGAAACGAGAAGCTTCAGGAAGAAAATTCATGGAGCAAATCTGTCTTGCCAAAGTAGGATTTTTCCCTTGTAAAAATAAGATGACCTGATCGATGGTTTTAATGTATTCTTGCCTTAAAGTATAGATTCTCTGAGAATTTTCCGACGTTAAATTTTCAAATTTATTTTTCTCAAAAATCCTTTGAAATCCTTCTTTGGAAAATAACTTTAAAATAACCTCAATACCCAAATCTATTTGATAGCTTGAAATTTGTTTAGTATTCAGAAAACCTTTAATATAAGCCGTTGCGGGATAGGGTGTATTAAGTTGCGTAAAGGGAGGTGTAATGAGAAGAATTTCTTTCAAAAGAATTTTTTTGCAAATTTAATACATAAATTCTAACCAAACCTCTTTTTAGATGTCTACCAATGATTGTGATTTGTTGAGTGTTATATTTTGTTTTTTTATAAATGATTTAAAAGCCTTATTCTAAACCCGCAATTTAGTTTACCGGAAAAAATTTATAAATTCACAGCATGAAAGTTATTATTAGACCTCTAAGTGTAATTATGTTGTTGTGTACTGCTGTTTTAAGTGCTCAAAATATTGAAAATGCAGAAGCAATAAGCTCTTTTACAAATCGACTGGAAGAAAAAAAAGTTTCACAGGTTCTTTTTATTGGAGATTCTCATATTCAGGCAGACTGGCTTCCCGGATATCTTAGAAAAAAGTTTCAGGCCAAATACGGTAATGCAGGTCGCGGATTGGTTTTTCCATACAATTTAGGGAACACCAATGGGGCAGATGATTTTTCTTCTTCCAGCAACAAAGCGTGGGAAACTTTTAGACTTGTACACGATCAGAAGATTTTTCCCAAAATAGGAGCCAGCGGTTTCGTTATCGGGAATAAAGAAAATTCATTCATCGAAATTCAGTTTAAAAATACTGAAGATAGTTTCGATAAAGTGGTTATTTTTCATGACGAAGATATGGATCGGAAGAAATTTACAATGTACACCGAAACAGAATCTCTGAGCCGTTTTATCGAAAAGAAATCTGAAATACTCAATCATACTGCGGCTAAAAACGAAACGTTCCACGAGATTGTATCTAAATATAATACCACTACCACAAGATTGAGAAAGCTTAATGGTGACCGTATTCTTCGTCCTTCCGAAGGGGATGTTTTTAAAGTGGAAAGAAATTACCCGGTTTACAATTCAGATTTTGAGCAAAAAATTACTGAGATTGGGAAATATACTTTTACAGGTTTCAAAACAACTGTAAGTATGCTTTCTCCTCAGCAAACATTTTTAATGCGTTCGGATATTCCTGAAGGAAGTACTTTTTATGGGTTTCAATTCTTAAAAAATACAGAAAAAGGTGTTGTTTTTAATACTGTTGGTGTAAATGGTGCTACTTATGGCGATTTTCTTAAGTATCCTTTACAAGTTCAACAACTTTTGACGCTGGATTCTAACTTGGTTATTATTGCATTGGGCACCAATGAAGTTTTCAGTGATATTACCAAAGAAGAATTTCAGACAAATGTGTCTTCACTGGTTGAAAAAATAAGGTCTGCAAATCCGCAGCTTCCGATATTGCTCATCGCTCCGACAGATAATATGCCAAAACAATCGCGTGTTCCAGAAATTGTGAGTTGGCTTAAAGAATCTGCCCAAAAATATAATCTCGCATTTTTCGATCTTTATCGTGCTACTGGCGGAAAAGGGTATTTCAAAAAAGCTTTAATGAGAAATGAAGCCAATAAAGATGGCGTGCATTACACTAAAACAGGCTACGAAAATCAGGGAGAAATAATTTGGAATGCTTTTTCGTCGATTAAAAATACTTCAAAATAATTTTGGAATATTAAATTGAAAAGTTAAAACATCTTTACTTTTTGTAAATATGAAAATATTGCTAAAAGTGATTTTGGAATTCAAAAATTCTTAATCATTTTCAGCAATATTTTTCTTTTTAAAACTGAAGATAAATAGGCAATACCTGTTCGGCAGATTTAAAGTAACCATAGGTCACCAAAAATCCAAAGAATATGATAATATATATCAGCAAAGGGATTTTTTTCCATTTTGAAATAAATCGTTCTGCCGCCGTATCCGGAATTAAATGAATAATCATCGCTAAAACGATCATTGCCATTACTTTTTTATAGTTTTCGAAAAACGGCTCGAAAGCATTTACATCAAAATTGAAAAGTATTTGTTTAATCATGGAAATTGCAGTATCAAAATCTTCTGCTCTGAAAAATATCCAGCCAAAGCATACGAAATGGAATGTAATAATTCCCATTACGATTTTGTAAATCCAACTGTTATTAAACCCCGAAAAAGCTTTTCCGGTAATCAGCATCCATATTTTATGAAGTCCAAGACCAATTCCGTGGATGGCTCCCCAAATAATAAAATTCCAGCTTGCTCCATGCCAAAATCCTCCAAGCAACATGGTGGTAAGAAGATTGAAATTGGCGGCAATACCTTTGGTATTTCGCGTAATTATTGCCGGAATAAGGAATATCGAAAGAACGATTGCTGTACATAAACCCGCATACAGCGGAGTGAGTTTAAATAAGTTTACTGAAGTAAAATAAGTTCCTGCCAAAAATGCCGAAACAAATATAAAAGAAGCTATCGAAAATTTACGGTTTCCTCCCAATGGAATGTAAAGATAATCCTTCAACCATGATGAAAGAGAGATATGCCATCTTCTCCAGAATTCTGTAATATTACGGCTTTGATATGGAGATCTGAAGTTTGCAGGTATTTTTACTCCTAACCACAAAGCAATACCAATAGCAATATCACTGTATCCACTGAAATCGCAGTATATAACCATTGCATAACCGTAAACTGCTATTAAATTTTCGAGTCCAACATGCAGAGAAGGGTTGTCGAATATATAATTAACCAGATTTAAGGTGATGTAATCTGAAATAATCAGTTTTTTAATCAGTCCCGAAATAATAAGATAGAACCCCATTGCAAAATCTTTTTCTGAAAGATAGTATGGCTGATTGATCTGTGGTACAAAATCGTGTGCACGCACAATAGGTCCCATCATCAGTTTTGGGAAAAATGACAGAAAGAGTAAATAATCTGTAAATTTTTTGGCAGGTTTAAAATCTCCTCTGTAAACATCAATAGTATAACTTAAATTTTCGAAAGTGAAAAAAGAAATTCCAATAGGTAAAAGGATATTGAGCGGGTGAACTTTTGCCCCCGAAAATTCATTATATAAAGTGATGAAAAAATTGGTGTATTTATAATAGAATAACAATCCTAGGTTGAATATTATACTGATCGTTAAAAGGATTGTTTTTCTTATTTTTTGCGGATTTCTGTCTATAAGATTCGATATAAAAAAGTTTACAATTGCAGATGCTATAACAAGACCAACAAACCAACCGCTGGCTTTATAAAAAAAGTACAGAGAGAAAAAAGTAAATACATATCTTCTTGCTGTAAAGTGATTTCTTAAAAGATAAAACAGCAGGATAAATAAGGTGAAGAAATATACAAAAAACCCGTTGTTGAATAAAAGCGGGTTTTTACTATCATATACAAACTGATGCAAAAATGCATCTAAGTCGAAAGATGATAATAAGGTTTCTAAAGAATTCACTTTTTATTTTTTTTAGTTGAAACAAAATTTTTATAGTCTTTCATCATTGCCTGATAGATTTTCTCTGCAAGAATGTCTGTACCTTTACCATTGGGGTGTACATAATCTTTATTAGCCAAAGGCGGATCTTGCGATGCCCAGGAAACAATAGAATTTTCTCCACCCATAGACTGAAAAAGATTAAAAAAAGAAAGCTGGTTATCATAAGCCATTTTAGCTTGGGTTTCTACCAGATTTTTAACTCCTTTCGCCGATTGAAACTCACCGTTGTATCGAAAAGCTCTGTCTGCGGTACTTACTAAAAGTATATTGGCATCCGAGAAGGCTTTTTTAAATTTTACCAGATTAGGCGTCATGAGTTTTACATAGTAAGAATAGTCGGTATCATTCGGTCGGAAAAGAAGATTTACACCATATTGCATTACAATTAAATCGTAATGGTTTTTCTCCTGAACAGCTTTTAAAAAATCTTCATCAATTTTTTTAAATTCCACTCCGGTAATTCCCCGGAAAGAAAAATTATCTATAATAACTCCGTTGTCAGATTCTATACTGATTCCGTATTGCGGAACATTGGTGTTTTGAGTTTTTACAGTAAATGCTCTTAAAGTGTCTTTAGACATTGGCTGTATATTTACGCTATTACCGCCATTCAGCATCAAAAGTGTATTGTTGTAACTTAAATTGGTTTCGGCTCCTTTCCCGAATATTACAAATTTGTTGGTGGTTGTTCCGGGTTTTAAAGTTTTATCAACAAAGTTAGTGCTTCCGGAACCGCTGAAGCTAAAGCCGGAAATATACATGTTTCGGACATTTTTATCCATGAAATTTACAACATTCCATCCGGTAGATTTAATTTCTGAAGATTCTCTGTAAGGAGCAACTTTACTTTGAAAAGGCAAAAATCCTACACCCGCTCCTCCAAATTCTGCCTGAAATAATTTTCGGAGTTTGCGGGTAAGAAGATCTCCTTCAATCATACTGTCGCCAAAATAGGCAATTCTTATTTTGCCTTTTTTAGTTTTTTGAAGTTCATAAAGCTTTTCTGCAAAATGCTGTAAAGCAACCGCACTGTCTCCTGAGGAAAAATCTGTAATAAAACCTGGTTTCTTATACAGTTCAAAATCTCTGGTTACTTCTTTGCCTTTAGCAATGTTTTTATAAGTTTCATCTGGTTTCTGGGAATCTCTTGCTTTTTCAGGATTAATAACTTCAGAAATGAGATTAATGTTTTGCAGAGGTTTATAGTTAATATCAAAAACGTACATGATTACGGAAAAAACAAGATATATAACAAAGCAGACGGTAAGCAATATCACTACCCGCCAATTTCTGTTTGAACTCATAAAATAGCTGGAAATTAAGTCAGCTAATTTAATAAATATATCCCTACATATACAAAAAAAAAAATATAGCTCCGATTTCGGAACTATATTTTAATAATTTGTTTCAATTTTTTTAGAATTTAGAGAGGCTGTATTTGGAGATAATCATGTTGATTCTTCTCATCCATTCTTTAGGTTGGGTAGAATAACCTGCCGATGCAATGGCATTTAACCATTTGGATAGATCTGCACTGCCTTTCAATGAAGTGTAGTAATTTTTTTTAACAATTAGCTTACAAAAAGTTTCGTAACATTCTTTAACTGAAGAAAAGCTTCTGTATTTGGACTGTGGATTGTTTTTTCCTACAATCCCGAAATGATTGTTAAATTTAGTAGAATTTTTGCTCGTTCCGGCTCCGGATTCAACGAATGCAATAGAAAGTATAACAGAAACAGGAATTCCGTATTTTTCGGATAATTCTGTAGCAATAGATTTATTACTTTCTAAATAAGGATGGGTTTGTGCTTTAGCAGTAAAAGATGTTAGCATTAGCACCAAACTCAAAACTACAATTCTTAAGTACTTTAAGGGTTGTTTCATAATTGTATATCTTGAAATAATGAGTGCAAATTTATCCTTCCATTTCTTAAAACCCTAATTTTTAACAGAATATAACGCAAAAACCACTGGATTAAATGATATTTAGTTAAAAATTGTTAAAAATTTGTATTTGTAAATTATTTTGATAAGTAAAACGCTCCGAAATTCTCGGAGCGTTTATAGTATTTATATTTCTTTAAAGCTTAAACCTTGCTCTGCTAAAAGCTTTTGTTCCTGATCTTTATAATAACCACTGGTTAATTTATCATGAATAGCTTCAAAAGCGGCCAGCGTTTCGTTGATTTCTGCATCCGTATGAGAAGCAGTAGGAATCAATCTTAATAAAATCATTCCTTTAGGAATTACCGGGTAAACTACAACAGAAGTAAAAATTCCGAAGTTTTCTCTTAAATCTTTTACCAAAAGGGTGGCTTCAACAGGCGATCCCTGCATCATAACCGGAGTAACACAAGTATTAGTGTCTCCAATATTAAAGCCTCTTTCTAAAAGTCCTTTCTGTAATTTGTTGGTATTTTCCCAAAGTTTGGCTTTAATTTCAGGTCTTGTTCTTAGTAATTCTAGTCTTTTCAATCCTCCGATAACCATTGGCATTGTTAAAGATTTAGCAAAAATCTGAGATCTGAGGTTGAATTTCAAATATCTGATGATTTCTTTATCTCCTGCAATGAAAGCTCCAAAACCCGCCATTGATTTGGCAAATGTAGAAAAATAAACATCAATTTGATCCTGACATCCTTGCTCTTCTCCTGCACCTGCACCTGTTTTACCTAAAGTACCAAATCCGTGTGCATCATCTACCAAAAGTCTGAACTGATATTTAGATTTTAAAGCACAAATTTCTTTTAATTTACCTTGTTGTCCTCTCATCCCGAAAACCCCTTCAGTAATTACCAAGATACCGCCTCCTGTTTCTTCTGCTACTTTTGTAGCTCTCTGAAGGTTTTTTTCTAGACTTTCGATATCATTGTGTCTGTAAGTAAATCTTTTCCCTGAATGAAGTCTAACTCCGTCTACAATACATGCATGAGAATCAACATCATAAACAATTACATCGTTTCTGCCAACCAAAGCATCAATAGTAGAAAGCATACCTTGGTAACCGAAATTTAATAAATATGCCGAGTCTTTCTGAACAAATTCTGCCAGTTCTTTTTCTAACTGTAAGTGTTGGTGTGTTTCTCCCGACATTGCTCTTGCACCCATAGGGTAGAACATTCCGTATTCTGCAGCAGCTTTTGCATCTGCTTCTAATACTTCCGGATGGTTACACATTCCCAGATAGTCATTCGCACTCCAGAAAATAACTTCTCTTCCCTGAAACTGCATTCTTGGGCCAATAGGGCCTTCTAGTTTAGGAAAAATAAAATATCCTTCACCATAATCTGCAAACTGCCCTAATGGACCAGGGTTTTGCTTTATTCTCTCAAAAATATCTAACATTATGTTGTGGTTTTTTAAGTAAAAAAGCCTTTTGTAAATTACAAAAAAGGCTTCTTTTTTATTTGGTTAAATTTTTTATTTAATAATTTCGGTCTTAAAGACTTCTTCGTAATTGTGGAAACAGTTATTAATAAACCCTTGTTCTTCCATCCATTTATCACTATAAACTTTGGTAATGTATCTGGAACCGTGATCGGGATAGATAAGCACAACCACATCATCCGGAGAAAACTGATAAGAATTGGCATACTGAATAAGTCCCTGAGTAACAGCCCCTGTAGTATAACCACCCATAATAGCTTCTTTTAAAGCAATTTCTCTTGTTCTGTATGCAGACATCTCATCATTCACTCTTACAAAGTGATCTACTTTGTCAAATAAAAGAGCAGAAGGAATTAAATTTTTACCCATACCTTCAATCTGATAAGGGTGAACATCTTCTTTGTGAATTTCTCCTGTTTCGTGAAAGCTTTTCAGAATAGAACCATCTGCATCTACTCCAATGATTTTAATATCAGGATTTTTTTCTTTTAAAAACTTTGCAGAACCGGAAAGAGTTCCTCCTGTTCCTGTACAAGCAAAAAGATGCGTAATTTTGCCTTCAGTCTGTTCCCATAATTCAGGACCAGTACTTTGATAGTGTGCATCTATATTCAGTTCATTAAAGTACTGATTGATATATATAGAATTTGGGGTTTCTGCAGCAATTCTTTTAGCTACTTCATAATAAGATCTAGGATCATCCGCAGGAACATTCGCAGGACACACATATACTTTAGCACCAAGAGCTTTAAGATAAGCTATTTTCTCTGGTTTTGTTTTATCACTTACCGCAAGAATGCATTTGTATCCTTTAATGATACAAACCATGGCAATAGAAAAACCTGTATTTCCTGAAGTGGTTTCTACCACTACAGAATCTTCTTTTAATAAGCCTTTTTTTTCAGCGTTTTCAATGATATGAAGTGCGATTCGATCTTTAGTGGAATGTCCAGGATTATATGATTCTAACTTGGCATAAACAGTTGCAGGTATATCTTTGGTAACGGTATTTAATTTTACCAAAGGTGTACTTCCGATTAAGCCAAGAATATTATCGTAAACATTACTCATTATTCGTTATTTTTCAATAAAAATCTGTCGGCAAAAATACAAAAAAATAAATACTTTTAAACAATTACTCATTGATAAGTTTATTGGTATCGAAATTTAGAGCGTATTTCTACTTTCAGCAATGCGAAACACTCAAAAATTGAGCCATTTTTTTTAAATTTTGTTAAAATATTAATAAACTAATCTAAAAACCTTATTTTCGCATAATTGATTTTATACTATGAAAAACTGGACTTTTAGGCAATGGAACACTATTCTCGGATGGGTGATTTTCGTAATTGCATTTTTCACGTACTTATCAACCATAGAGCCCAACTTTAGTTTCTGGGATTGTGGTGAATATATTTCTTCTGCAGTAAAGCTGGAAGTAACGCACGCTCCGGGTGCTGCATTATTTCAGATTGTGGGAGCTGTGGCTGCCATTTTTGCTTTTGGAAAAGGTGAGAATTATTCTATTGTGATTAATGCAATGTCGGCTTTATTCAGTGCTCTTACCATTTTGTTTTTATTTTGGACGATAACGCATTTTGTAAGAAGAATGTTTAATAAAGACTTTCAGGAAATTACAAAACATCAGGAAATTTCGATTCTTTTTGCAGGAGTAATTGGGTCATTGTGTTTTACTTTCTCCGATACTTTCTGGTTTTCTGCCGTAGAAGGAGAAGTGTATTCTATGGCATCTTTATTTATTGCTCTTTTAGTTTGGTTAATAACGAAGTGGGAAAATGAATACCTTGAAAAAGATAACGAACGTTGGATTATTCTTATTTTCTTTATTTTGGGTCTTTCTGTAGGGGTTCACATGATGTGTATGCTTGCAATACCTGCAGTTTGTCTGGTTTACTATGCCCGAAACTATGAGTTTACATGGAAAAATTTCATCATTGCGAACGGGATAACACTCGGTATTTTAATTATCGTTTTTAAAATAATTTTCCCGGTAATTATGACTTTCTTCGGAAAGCTTGAGATTTTCTTTGTGAATGGTTTAGGATTACCATTTCACTCAGGAACGATTGCCGGATTTATTATTATGGTTGCTCTTTGCTATTTCATGATTAAATATGCCAGAAAAGCCAAAAGAAATTTATACCAAACCATAGCTTTATCTGTTGTTTACATGATAATAGGATTTTCTTGCTGGATGGTAATTCCAATAAGAGCCAATGCTAATCCACCAATGAACCTTAATGATCCTGATACTGCAATTGGGATGAGAGATTATTACAACAGGGTACAATATGGAGATTGGCCAACATTTTACGGTCAGAATTACACAGCTTTTTTAGATGCCAACGGAATTCAGAAGAATGAAGACGGTAGCTTTAAGACTACTAAAACTGATGATGTCTACGAGAAGGATGAGAAAACAGGAAGATATATTAAGACCAGTGAGCGTTTTAATTATGTTTTCGATCAGTCTCATGTAAGTCTTATGCCAAGAATGTTTAACGATGATAAAGATGTGATGAACAATTACATTTCTATGTATGGAGCTCCCGATTTTACATTCAATTATGATAATGAAGATATTGCAGACAGCCCTGAAGCTCAGGAGATTTTCAATGATCTGAAAGCAAAGTATAATGACGGAACTATTACTTCTTCAGACTATCTTAAAGTAAGACCTTATAATTTAATTAAAGTTCAAAAACCTTCTCTGATGCAGAATATGGAATATTTCATTTCTTTTCAGAACGGGTATTATTTCTTAAGATATTTATTGTGGAATTTTGCAGGAAGACAGAATGATCTTGAAGGTTCTACAGACGATTTAAGAGGAAACTGGATTTCTGGTATTTCTTTTCTGGATGATGCAAGACTTGGAAGTCAGGCAGATATGCCTGCAAAATACAGAAACGAAAGTACTGTAGCTTTCTTCTTTTTACCTTTAATTTTAGGAATACTGGGATGTTATTTCCAGTTGAGCAGAGATTTTGGCAGATTTTATGCCATCTTATCGCTGTTTATTCTTACCAGTGTCGGAATTATCTTCTATACAGGTGTAAAACCTTTCGAACCAAGAGAAAGAGATTACGCAATGGTAGGATCTTTTTATGCCTTTGCAATTTGGATAGGATTAGGAGCTGCGGCAATACTTTGGTTTTTACAGACTAAAGTAAAATCTAATGCAGCCAATATAGGATTTGGAGTGGTTTTGTTGGGAATTCCTTTAATGATGGGCTTCCAGAATTATAACTCTCATGACAGAAGCGATAGATATACCGCTTATGATTATTCTTATTCTGTGTTAAAATCTCTGCCTAAAAATGATATTTTATTTGTGTACGGTGATAACGATACATATCCGGTTTGGGCAATGCAGGAAACGGAGCAATTTCGTGATGATGTAAAAGTGGTAAATTTCACCCTTCTTTCTACTCCTTGGAATATAGATCAGGTAAAAAGAAAAACATATAATGCATCAGGAATCCCTAGTCAATTAACTCATGAGGATTATAGAGATGGTGTAAATGACCAGATTTATCTGATGAAAAAAAGCGATTGGAAGAGCATTCTTGCAAATCTTCAGCAATCTGGTGCATCGGAAGATGCTATTAAGCCATTTCAAAAATATTTGGAGCAAGATTCTATGACAGTGAAAGAAGCTGTAGATTTCATCAAGATGAAATCGCCTCAAAAAGATGAAGTTCTGAAAATGATTTTCGGAAGTGACCGTTTTGAGAAATATAATTTCCTTCCTGTAAATAAATTTGTAATCCCCGTTAATAAAGCTAATGCAGTAAAATCTGGTATTATAAATGCTGCCGATGAAAGCAAAGCAGTAGACCAGATTGTTGTAAATTATAAAGCAGGAACTTTATATAAAAATAATTTAATGCTGTTTGATCTTTTAGCAAATTTCGACTGGAAAAGACCGATTAACTTCTCTTCAGGTGGAGTTTACGACAGCGAAAATATATTCTATCTGGATGATTATCTTCAGTTTGATGGTTTCAGTTACAGATTGGTTCCTATTTTTTCTCCTAAAAATGATGATGGAGAAATGGGTAGAGTAGATGCGAATTCTCTTTACAGTATTGTGAAAAATTTCAAATGGGGTAATTTCAAAAATCTTAATGTTCATTTCGATGAAACGGCAACTTCCAACATTATGAGTTACAGAAGTTCCGCGAGCAGAGCTGCTGCAGCATTAGCATTATATGGGCAAAAAGCAAAAGCGATTGAAATATTAGATTTAGCTTCCAAAGAAATTCCGGCAGAAAAATACAACGATCCACGATCTCTAAGTTCTATGGTTTATGGTTATATTGTGGCAGGTCAGGAACAAAAAGGTCTTAAACTCGCTGAAATTCTTAAAAAAGGTATTTTTTCAGAATACGATTATTACCTATCATTAAGCCCGAGCGAACAGAGATACATGGGAAGAGCAATGAAGTCTAAACCTATGGAATACTCATTAGTAGTTGCTTCTGTTACAGGTGCTTATGAGAAGTTGGGGCAAAAAGACAAAGCTTATGCTTATTTGGTGAAATCTATTGAACCTATCGATCAGAAATTTAATGTATTTATTAAAAGTCTTAAAGATATGGGCAAAGAAAAGGCTGTACAAGAATCTGAAAATGTACAGAAAATAACTCCTTATTACCAGTATTTATTTGATGTGATGGAGCCTTATGATTCTACTTATGCCAAAGAAAAAGAAAATCAGATTACTACCGCGCTCATGAGAGCAACGCAGTAAAATTCAAAAAACGGAACTTCGGTTCCGTTTTTTTTATGTTGATATTATCTCTTTAATTTTAAAAAAATGTTAAATGAAACATATTCAATTTATTAGTATTATTCAATTCAAAAATTAGAATTATCTTTGTCGGCTAAAAAAATTGAATGTCCCAAGCTCAGAACAAATATATCCCTATCTATGCAGTTGTTTTCTCTGTAATAGTTAAATGTTTATTCTTTCTTACACATCACATACAGGAAGATGCTTTTATCACTTGGAGAGTTGCTCAGAATTTGATGGACTATGGCGTTATAGGATTTAATGGTGATACCAAAATATCAGCATCTACCACTCATTTGTACGTCTTTGTTTCGTACATTTTTAATTTAATTTTTGGCAAAGCGAATTTTATAATTCCCATTCTAACATTCAATACCATATTATTTTCTGTTGGAAGTTTACTACTTTCTCATCTTTTATTTCAAAATAATTGGCATAAAGCGTTATTCATCATTTTATTTGGAATTTTGCCGCCGGCGATTAAAATTTCAATTCTTGGAATGGAATATGGGATTCTTTTCTTTCTTGAAATGGCATTGCTGTATTATGGTTTCAAAAAACAACAGAAATGGGCATTTATTCTTTTTCCGATTCTCATTTTGTTTACCAGAGTAGATACCGTTATATTTCTGGGGATCGTCTTTTTAGTGGATCTTTTTTGGAATCGAAAATTAAGATGGGAATATATTTTAGGAGGAATTTTGGGAGTTGCCGTTTGCGTTTCCTTTAACTGGTTTTATTTTGGTGAATGGGTAAACAATACCATTGTTGCCAAGAAATTGGCGTACGATAATGCATTCACTTTACAGCAAAACATAGAATATTTTATTCTGAATTATGGGAATTTCTGGGGTATGCTGAAAGTACCATCAGATTTTAATCCGATTACTATTCTCATCATTATATTTGAGCTTGTTTGCTTTATTTATCTTGTAAAACAAAAAGAAAAGAGAAATTACTTTTTATGGATAATCTTTTTGTTCGGATGGGTAAAACAGATTGTTTTCCTCTCTCAGAAAAGCCTTTTCGATTGGTATTACTGGGTTCCACAGATTTTACTTTTTGTTCCTGTTATTGTTTTTGTAATCACTCAGAAAACCAGACGAAATTTTTGGCTTGCTTCCCTTGTTATATTTTATATTGTGCCGATGTTGGCATTTCAAACTGTACATTCTATCGCAACCGGAAACGGAGAATGGAATTACAGAAGATCAATAGGATTATTTTTAAATCAGTATGAAAAAGATAAAAATCAGTGGATTTTACTGGAGCCTGCAGGTTATGTTCCTTATTTTTCAGGTTTAAAAACGATAGACGAAGTAGGATTGGTGGATAAAAAAATTCAGGAAGAAATAAAAAAAGATAAATCCAGTATTTGGATAAATACCATAGAAAAACGTCATCCAAAATATCTTCTTGCCAATAAAGATTTGTTTGAAGGCAAAAATGGAGAGTTTTACAGATCGAAATACACATTACTGAAAGAATTCAGAATAAAAGACCATCTGAAAAGTGAAAACCCTCTTTTGGAGAAAATTTACAGATTAAAACCTTCGGGCACAGACTATAATTTGTATGTGAGAATTAATTAGTCGTTAAGATTCAATTAGATAATGAAATATTGCGCATTTCTTCGTGGTGTAAATGTAAAAGGGACTTCTATGAAAATGGCAGAAGTTTGTTCTGTTTTTGAAAATGCAGGAATGGATAATGTAATTTCGGTTTTGGCATCAGGAAATATCATTTTTAATTCTGATAAAACGGTTGAAGATTTAAAAGTTATTTTAGAAAAATCGATGTCAGAATATTTTAATTATGAGGCATTTCTGTTCATTAAATCTAAAGAAGGAATTGAAAAAATTCTGAATTCAAACCCATTCGAAGAAAACAAAGATTTTCATACCTACGTTTTTGTTGGAATAGAAAATATTGAAACTGTTTTGATGAAAGAATTTCAGGAATTACCAAAAATGCAGGACGAGAGTGCCGAAGTTGTTAACGGATATTTTTATTGGCAATTACCGAAAGGAAATACTTTAGCCTCTCAATTTGGGAAGATTTTGGGCAAAAAAAGCCTTAAAGATAAGTTTACAAGTAGGAATTTGAATAGTTTTGAAAAAATTGTATATAAAATAAGATGAAGAAATTAAGTTTAATTTGCTTCAGTATATCAAGTTTGTTTGCGTGGTCTCAGAAAGTAGGTGTCAAAACCACTTCTCCAACAGAGACTTTAGATATTAACGGAAGCCTTAGGGTACGTGGTATTAATCTTACAGGAACTACTGCTCTTAAAGATAGAATTATGGTATTTGAGAATGATGGGGTCGTAAAATATGTTACATCTTCAGCTATAATCAGACAAATGCCATTAGGTTTTTTTGGTCTTAATACAGCTTCTAATCTTGTCGGAAACGGGAAAGTTGCAAATCCTCTTGGGATTGCATCACTTTCGGCTAATACGAATCAGGCATTGGGATGGGACGGAACCAAATGGTTGCCGGTAGATCAATTAAGTTCTTCAAATTGGCTTTTTGTAGGAAATAGTAATACTACATCGACTAATTTATTAGGGACTATTAATGATATAAGTATGAGTGTAAGGTCTAATAATACTACCATGTTACAGTTTGGTAAACGTAATACCTTAAATTTATACGATAGCTCTAATACAGGTTTATATCCTTATAATCAACAAGATAATTCTGTATCTTATATTCGGGGCACCAATGGTAATTCTTCTTTACAGTTTGAATCTTCAACCAGCCAGTCTTATAAACCGGTATTTTTTACAACCAGCGATGGAAATTTTGGGTTCAGAGGATCTTCTGCAGGAAATGACTGGTTTGAAGTATCTTCTTCCGGCTCTTCCAATAATGGTAGTTTGCAATTTACAATCGGGGATAACGGAGACGAACCTATTATCTTCCGTAAGTATAACAAATCTACTGATACTTTTGTTGAGATGATGCGCATGCAGGGATTAGGTCTTAATAATCTTGTAAGAGTTGGGATTAATATGCAGGGTAATGTAGCTAATTCAACATTACAAATTAATGGAAGTGTTACCAAAAAAGTAGATGTAATTAATGCAGACACCACGTTTACAGAGTTTCAGCATACTGTTTTTATAAATAATTCATCATCAATTACTGTAACATTACCTACTGCTTCCACCTGTAAAGGAAGGATTTATATATTAAAAAAACTTAGTAGTGGAACAGTAAATATCACTTCTTTTGTTAATAGAAATAGTTCTAACAGTAATGTCCTTTCTGCGGGTGTAACACAATTACAAAGTGATGGAAGTAATTGGCAACAGATAAATTAATATAAATTTCTAAAATTACAAGATCAACTTATGAAAATAAAATTGTTAATTTTTAACTTATTACCTTTGGTTTTCTATGCTCAGGTCGGAATTAATACCACAGCTCCTACTCAAACTTTGGATGTTAATGGCAGTCTTAGAGTAAGAGGAATTACACAGGTCGGTTCTGCTGCAGCAGCTAAAGATTCTATCATGGCATTCGATAGTGATGGTGTGGTTAAATATATATCGGCAAATTCAATCGCTTCTTCGGCAGATCCGGGATCTGTAAAAGTGGCTACTAATTCTACATTATCGGGTGACGGTTCTACTTCAAATCCTTTAAGAATTGCACAGCAGGGAGCCAGTGCTAACCAAGTTCTGACTTGGAACGGAACAAGTTGGATTCCTGCCAATCAAGCAGGAGCATCCAATTGGTTGCTTACGGGAAACAGTAATGCTACTTCTTCCAACTTTTTAGGGACTATTAATGATGTTCCAATGTCTATTAAATCCAATAATACAACGATGTTAGAATTTGGCAGAAGAGAAACCTTGGGCTTATATGAAAGTACATCAACATTAGCTCCATATAATCAGAAAGATGCTTCTGTAAGCTATGTTCGAGGATCTAATGGTATTTCTGCATTACAATTTGAAGCAGGTGGAGCTAGTTTTTATAAACCTATTGTTTTTACCGATACTTCCGGAAATTTTTTGATGAGAGGATCTAGTGCAGGAACAGATTTTTTTGAATTGGGAAGTACAGGAACCAATGATAACGGTCAGCTTCTTTTTACCATTGGTGATGATGGTAACGAACCGATGATTTTTAGAAAGTATAATTATTCTCCAGTTGCGTATGTGGAAATGATGCGTTTGCAAGGTACAGGTCTAGATTCTAATGTTAGGGCAGGAATTAATATGAATGGAACTACCGCTAATTCTACTTTGCAGGTAAATGGTTCGGTGTCTCAGTCTATAGCAACTATTTCGGCAAATACTACCTTAGATGAAACTCAATTCACTGTAATCTGTAATAATAGTAGTAACATCACTGTATCACTTCCTAATGCTTCAGATTGCCCGGGAAGAATGTATATACTTAAAAAAAATACAAGTTCAGGAACCGTAAGTGTGAGTTCTTTCATTAATTCATTGGGAACTTCTGTAACCAGCATTACAACAGGAGTTTATCAACTGCAAAGTGATGGTACAAACTGGCAGCAGATTAATTAATAATATAATTCATAAAATAATTGAAAAGAATCGGGAAAATATTCTTGATTCTTTTTGATAAAAAATAAGTAAAAAAAGCCTTAAAGATAAGTTTACAAGTAGAAATTTGAATACATTTGAGAAGATTTTCAAAAAATGTAAATGAATTATGAAAAAAACATTTCCCGCTTTACTTATTTTTTTAAGTTCAATAGTATTTTCACAAAAGTTTTCTGATCTTAAATTTGATACTACTGTTCCCGATGCAGAGAATCATTACATTGTTTTACCCATAAAAGAGGGCGATAAAAAATTCTCCATGGGATTTATGTATTTCGATGAATCTGCAGGATATACTTTAGAATACCTTGGTGATTTTCACGAAGAAGCTGGTCTTTTAAAATACAAACCCAGAGAAGAAGCTCAAACTTCCTATATGAAAGTAAGAATTAATAATTTGGGATTTAAAAGTGCTGTTGTTCCAAATGATTTTCTGAAAAAATTTAATCTTCCGCTACAGCCGAACTGGTTGAAAATTTACTTAAGCTCAGCACCAGAAAACGAAAAAGCTTTAAAAAGAGCCAGTACAATGAATGGCGCAAATTTTCCACAACTCGCTTTACCAAAACTTTTAGAACTTTACAAAAATAATTTTAGAACAGAATCGTTGTATTTTGAACTGGCATTTTCCTATAATGCATTAGGGAAATTTGCAGAAGCAGAACAAATCTGTAATGAAGCTATCAAAAATAATAAAACCAACGATTTTGTATTTAAAGAATATATATACAGCTTAATTCATCAGAATAAAATTAAAGAAGCAGATGCTTTCTTAACCAAAAACAAATCAGCATATAAAGATGAAGACAGTAAAATAGAATCGATGGTTAATATGGTTGCTTTAGGTGCTAAAAATAATGATTTGATTATCGCTGAAAAATGGCTGAAAGAACTGAAATCTCTGCCAAATGTTGGACGTTACCAAAAAAACATCAATCAGCTAGAAGATTTAATAAAAGATAAAAAAAGTAAAATTCAATGATTCAATATTTAGAAAACATTCATCACAAAGATTCAAAAAACTTTTTTCTAATTGCCGGTCCGTGTATTATAGAAGGCGAAGATATGGCTCTTAGAATCGCAGAAAAAGTGGTGGAACTTACCGATAAATACAATATTCCGTATATTTTTAAAGGAAGTTTCAAAAAAGCCAATCGCAGTAGAGTAGACTCATTCACTACAATTGGAGAAGAAAAATCTCTTGAAATTTTAAAGAAAGTAGGCGAAACATTTAATATTCCTACAACAACGGATATTCATGAGAACGAACATGCTTCATTGGCGGCACAGTATGTAGATGTTTTACAAATTCCGGCATTTTTAGTTCGTCAGACAGATCTTTTAGTAGCTGCAGCAAAAACCGGAAAGTGTGTCACATTGAAAAAAGGGCAGTTTCTCTCCCCGGAATCTATGAAATTTGCAGTTCAGAAAATTACAGATTCTGATAATAAAAAAGTAGCAATTATAGAAAGAGGAAACTCTTTTGGTTACACAGATCTTATTGTTGATTATAGAGGGATTCCTACTATGAGAGAATATGCTCCCGTAATTTTGGATGTTACGCATTCTTTGCAACAGCCCAACCAAAGTTCAGGAGTTACTGGAGGAAGACCAGATCTTATCGAAACTGTTGCCAAAGCCGGAATTGCAGTAGGTGCAGACGGAATTTTTATAGAAACGCATCCAACACCAGAAACAGCATTATCAGACGGAGCCAATATGCTAAGATTAGATTTATTGGAAGATTTATTACAAAAACTAACAAGAGTAAGAGAATCTATATTATAATTGTTAAAAAATACTTAATTTTAGAAATTATAAAAAATTCCGCTTGAAAAAACTAGTTTTACCACTTAGCTTAATGGTTCCTATGTTGATTTTTTCCCAAAACAGAAAAAAAGATACAACAGCAAGAACTACAGAAATTGAGGAAATTGTATTTCAGAAAAAAGTTACAGGACGTACCAATGATGTTACTGCTGTGAGAATTTCTGCCAGAGATGCAAAAAATGTTTCCAGTATTTCGGGCGGAGTAGAAGGTTTGCTGAAAACGCTTCCTTCAGTAAACTCCAATACAGAGCTTTCTTCTCAGTATATGGTTCGTGGTGGAAATTACGATGAAAACCTCATTTACATTAATGATATTGAAATCTACAGACCTTTTCTGATTAGAAATTCTCAACAGGAAGGTTTAAGCATCATTAATCCCGATATGGTTTCTACAGTTAATTTTTCTGCAGGAGGTTTTGAGCCAAGATATGGCGATAAAATGTCTTCAGCATTGAATATTTATTACCGAGAGCCTCAAAAATTTGAACTTTCGGGTGAGGCAAGTTTAATAGGAGGTAGACTTACTACCGGTTTTGCATCCGGAAAAGAAGATCAGAATGGAAACAAAAAATTTACGGCTTTGTTTTCCGGAAGGTATAGAAATACCAATTTGGTTCTCAATACTTTAAATGAAGATACAGATTTCAACCCAAAGTATTATGATTTTCAGTCTTATCTGAATTATCACGCAACCGAAAAACTGAATTTTTCTTTTATTGGATATTATTCTAATAACGATTACGAGATGTTTCCCAAGCAGAGAAATGTCGATTTCGGAACGATTAATCAGCCCCTCAATCTAACTGTTTTTTACAACGGAAAAGAAAATGATAAGTATAAGAATATGATGGGGACATTTTCTGCCAATTTTAAAGCGTCAGACAAACTGAGGTTTACATTGGATAATTTTGCTTATCAGAATCGGGAAAGAGAATATTATACCATTGCTTCAAGTTATGTTTTGCAAACTTACGATCCCATTACTGGGAATCCTATTACTTCTTATGATGTAGGCGGACAGATTGAGCATGCAAGAAATGATTTGTTTGTAAAAACTTACGGAACACAGTTCAGAACCGTTTTTTCTCCTAATGTAAATTCAAGTATCGAAGTTGGATTCAAATACGAAAAAGAAAATCTTAAAGATCTCACCAACGAATACAAATTGGTAGATTCCTCAGGATATAGCGTACCGCGACCTCCCGATGATCCAAGATTTCCCGATGCTTCAGATTTAGAACTTTTTTACAGTATTTCGGGGAAAAACCAGATACAACCAACACGATTGTCTGCTTACGGACAGTATTCTCAGAAGTTTTATTGGGGTTCTAACCGTGTTTTGATTAATGGAGGAGCAAGAGTTGCCCACTGGAGTTTTAATAATGAAACTATATTTTCGCCACGTGCACAGTTTGCAATAAAACCAGACTGGGATACCGAAACATGGTTCAGACTTTCAGGAGGAATTTATTATCAGGCACCTTTTTATAAAGAAATTAAAGATTTGAATGGTAATTTTAATAACAATATTAAATCTCAACGTTCTATTCAGGCAATTTTGGCAAATGAAGTTGAATTTGATTTTGATAACAGACCATTTAAGTTAACCACAGAATTGTATTATAAAAAAATGGATAATGTGATTCCGTATTATATGGATAATGTTCGAATTCGTTATTCAGGGCAAAATAATGCTTCCGGTTACGCTTATGGTGTTGATACAAGATTGTTTGGTGAATTTGTTCCGGGTGTAGATTCTTGGCTTTCGGCAAGTTATGCTAGAGTTTTCGAAAACATAGATGGAAGAGGCGATATTCCTAGACCAACCGATCAAAGGTTCAGATTTGCGATGTTTTACCAAGATTATATGCCTAAATTTCCTCAAATGAGGGTTAATTTAACCTTAACGTATGCTATGGGACTTCCTAATGGAGCTCCTGTATTTACAGATCCGTACCAATACCAGAAAACTTTGCCTTCTTATAAAAGGGTAGATTTGGGTCTTTCTTATGTGTTTGTAGATTCTAAAGAGAAGAAGAAATCGTATGGTCTTTTAAGCAAATTTGAAGATCTTTCTTTGGGTGTTCAGGTTTTTAATGCATTCAATATTAATAATACCGTTGCAAACCAATGGATTACCGACGCAAATACAAGTATTATGTATCCCGTTCCGGTTCGTCTTACAGGAAGATTTTTCAATGTTAAGCTAGAATTTAAACTGAAATAAATATCAATTTGAATAAAAACCCCGATGGAAATAAATCTATCGGGTTTTTGTTTTTAGAGATATTAACTAAAGAATATATAAAAAAAACGGAGCATGAAAAAATCAGGCTCCGTTAATAATGATCATCACTAAAACTATTTACCTAAATAAGACTTTAAAATCTTACTTCTGGTATTGTGTTTCAGTCTTTTAATTGCTTTTTCTTTAATCTGACGAACTCTTTCTCTTGTAAGGTCAAAAGTTTCACCAATTTCTTCCAAAGTCATTGGATGTTTTCCGTTCAATCCGAAATACAGTCTTACCAAATCAGCTTCTCTCGGTGTTAAAGTATTCAATGCTCTTTCAATTTCAATCTGAAGAGATTCAAGCATCAAATCTTTATCAGGGCTAGGAGATTCTCCTGAACGAAGAACGTCATATAAATTAGAATCTTCCCCTTCTACCAAAGGAGCATCCATAGACAAGTGTCTTCCGGAGTTTTTCATAGATTCTTTAATATCTTCTTCGCTCATATCCAAAACTTCTGCTAATTCTTCAGGAGAAGGAGGTCTTTCGTTTTCCTGCTCAAGATGTGCGTAAGCTTTGTTGATTTTATTAATTGACCCGATTTTGTTCAAAGGCAATCTTACAATTCTAGACTGTTCTGCCAACGCCTGTAAAATCGACTGACGAATCCACCAAACTGCATAAGAGATAAATTTGAAACCTCTGGTTTCGTCATATCTTTTTGCAGCTTTCATTAATCCTAAATTACCTTCATTAATCAAATCGGGTAAAGAAAGACCCTGGTTTTGGTACTGTTTAGATACAGATACTACGAAACGAAGGTTGGCTTTAATCAATTTTTCCAGAGCGGCTCTGTCTCCCGCACGGATTCTCTGTGCCAAATCTACTTCTTCGTCTGCTGTAATCAGTTCCACTTTACCAATTTCCTGCAAATACTTGTCTAATGAAGCGGTTTCCCTGTTGGTAACCTGCTTGGTTATTTTTAGTTGTCTCATTTAAATTTCCTCAAAAAATAGAGTTACATTATATTATACGCTTGAAACCTCAAAAAGGTTACACGGGTTACAATTATTTTTATTTAGTTAGAAATTGTGCTGAGAATTGAGTTATAAATTATTGCTTTTTGTATTTTTAAGGAGCTTTTTCCCGCTATCCACTGTATCTTTTTGGTAGCGGTCTCCACTTCGTTCCGCCCGCCACCAAAAAGGATGTCGTTTCTATCGGGGCTAATGATCACTTAACGCTTAAAAAAAGCCTAACAGGTTTTCAAAACCTGTTAGGTTTAGCAGAAGAACATTCATAAAAAAAAGCGAAACCGAAGTTCCGCTTTATACTATTTAAGTTTAAAAATAACTTGCATTCGCAAAGTAGCCGTTAAAACAAATCATTCAGAAATTTTGCCAATCGTAAACCTCCATAAAGAAGCTGTCTTTCCATAATATCATTAAATTTATACTGATAATCGTAAGATAACTTAGAACCATCAGGCGTTTGAGCATACACTTTATTGGCAATCTGATGAGAATCATAAAGCCAGTTTTCCAGTGTTCCCTGCTGAATCTGTTTTACTTCATCTTTAGATTTAATATCCAGCAATTTTGCATATTCTGTATAGCTGTATTTTTGTGAATCAACCAATTTTCCGTCCCAAACAGAGTGTAAATTTGTTTTTTCGCCAAAATAAGTAACATTAATTTTGTTTCCGCCTAAATCTTCAGATCTTCCGGTGTGCATAGGCTGAGACAAATCTCCCATCATGTGGATTAAAAAAATAAGAGCAATTCTTCTGTCTTTTTCCGAAGTTTTTTTATCTTTAATCTGGCTCGCCAAGACATTGATTTGAGAGTAAAGATTCGCTCCAGCCTGAGCTTTTAAATTCTTCTCGAAAGCTGCAAAATCGGTTTGTGGATTAATATTTACATAGTGCCATGCGGAAGTTTCTTTCCAGACACCCGTTGTATCAGACTTTATAAAATCTGGCCAGTTTGCCCAATACGCCATTCTTTCTTTGCCCAACATTTTTCTGATTTCTCTTTTGGCTTTTCCAGATAGATGGTTCTGAGCGATTTCGGCAATAATTCTGTGACCGGTTAATCCCCAAGCATAAGAATATACAGAACTTGCTATAAATACTAATGCCAATAATTTTGAATAAATACTTTTCATTTTAATCAATTTGAAGTTGCAAAGATAGTTCACACTAATGTAATTTCGACAACCGAATTTTCTTAAGACTTATAATACATATTAAATTGATTTAATATTGTGATTATTATATTCTAATTGACGTGCTTAAAATTTATTACTCAGGGGTTGCTTCTGTCTGATTAACAAGACTTATGCTTGTAGGAGTTACTAAAGGAATTTGTGCCTGTTCTAATCTTATTTTAATTTTGAGAAGAGCATCGCTTTTTACATGTGCTATATTGGCTCCAACAGCAATCCAAAATTTTGCCTGAACTGTAAATGCTCCGGATTTATAATTGGTGAAATTTACTTCCGCAGTTTCAAGGCGGTCTGTATTATCGAGATTTTTAATGACATCTAAAATACTTTCCTGAGCTTTTTGGATATCTTCATCGGCAGGAATTTCAAAATCTAAGATAACTCTTCTTTGCGGTGATGCTGTAATATTATAAAACGGAGCGTTAAAAACCACTTGGTTTGGTATATAAGCTTTTTTTCCGTCGTCGGTAATAATTTTTGTTGTGAGAAAGCCAATATCCTGTACAGTTCCGGAGTGATTTCCTATTGTGATATAATCACCTACTTTGAAAGCTTTGTCAATTCCAATTAACATTCCGGAAAAGATACTCGAAACCAAATCTTTCAGTGCAACCCCTGCAATAACCCCTGCAACTCCTAAACTTCCTATGAATTTCCATAAAAATCCGCTGAAACCCATAATTTCCAGGGAGATAAACGTTCCGAAGAGCATGATAATAAATCTGAAAATACCAATAATAGTGACCACAGATCCTTCCTTTTTACTATTCGGAAAAACTTTATGCATTAAATTAACAGCAGCCTTACTGAGATACTTACTGAAAATTAAAAAAAATGAAAAAACGATGATTCCCACTACGAGCTTTGGAGTGAGTTGTGCAAATTTAAAATACCAATTCTCTAATACCCTGTAAACTGTGTCTAGATAGCTCAGACTTTTATCCATGAAATTTTTTTTACAAATTTAGGAAATATTCTTTGCAATAATTTTGCCAGTTATAAAAAGTCTATTAAATTTGTAGACTAATAAAACAAAGAATTATGTCAATAAAATTAGGAGATACAGCACCCAACTTTCAGTCAGATTCATCTGTTGGGGAGATTGATTTTTATGAATTTCTCGGAGATTCTTGGGGAATATTATTTTCTCACCCGGCAGATTTTACACCCGTGTGTACAACAGAGCTTGGCTTTACCTCAAAACTTCAGGCAGATTTCGAAAAGAAAAATACTAAAGTGATTGCGCTAAGCGTAGATGATGCAGAAGATCATAAAAAATGGATTGAAGATATCAATGAAACGCAGAATACGCAAGTACGTTTTCCTATTATTGCAGACAAAGACAGAAAAGTTTCAGAATTGTATGATTTTATTCATCCAAATGCTTCTTTAACTGCAACAGTTCGTTCTTTAATTATTATTGATCCTGAAAAAAAGGTAAGATTAATTATTACTTATCCAGCATCAACGGGACGAAATTTTAATGAAATTATGAGAGTTTTAGATTCTTTACAATTGGTAGATGAATATAAAATTGCAACCCCTGTAAATTGGATAGATGGTGATGATGTAATTATTCCTCCAACAATTCCTACGGTAGAGGCAGAAAAGTTGTATCCTAAAGGAGTGAAAGAAGTGAAACCTTATTTAAGATATACTCCGCAACCCAACAAATAGAAATTGGTTTTTTTTATTTATTATATAGTTTAGTTTGAATGAAAAAGCGGCAGTGGAATATTTTCCAAGCCGCTTTTGTCTAATTTATTTGTAATAGTTTATTTTATTTATTATCTAGCTTCGTTAGCAATCTGCTTCGCTTTTGCAGTCGGGATAAAAATACTGAAACCAACATTAAATGTAATATTTGAATTCAATCCTTCGTTACCAAAACCAGTTTGTCCTCTATATTTTACTAAACCTTCAAGACCAATGTTTGGAGTGATGAAGTAAGAATAACCAGGTCCTACACCAAAGTCGAAACCTGTAGTAGAATTTCCATTTTCAACACTTCTACCACCAAGTCCAGCGTTAGCTTCGAAGAACCAACGACCGTGGTTTAGCAAGTTATCAACACCTTTTTCTCCTGGTGAAAGGTAATATCTACCTAAACCTCCAACTCCGTAATTAAATTCTGTTGGGCTTCCGTTGGTTACTTTAGCAAAACCTAAGTCAACATATCCACCAACTGCAACATTATCTTCGATAAAGTAAGCACCTTTAGGCTGAATTTGAATATTATAACCACCACCAGTATTTAAACCAAAGTTACTAGAGATTAAGCTACTACCAACCATCCAGTTACCTTTTTGAATTTGTGCATTTGCTGTAGTAGTTAATCCTGCAACAGCTAATATTCCTGTAAGAATTAGTTTTTTCATAATTTATAATTTTAATAATTAATGTTTATTATTTTGAATATATGATGATACACAATAACTGTGCCAAACCAATGCAGGAATATGTTTTCGGGTGTAGGGGCTGGTTTCAACAGAATAGATATTTTTACAAAAAGTATTTTTTTTGATGATTTGATAATTGAAGATACCCAATTACCTCTTATATTAATAATAAAATAACTGCTGCAACAAGTCCAGCAACTGTAAATTTCATTCCACGTTTGAAGGCTTTGCTTTTAGGATTAAACATCCAGAAGCTGGAAATAACAAAAAAGAAAAGGCAAATTCCGAAAAATGCATTTAATGGCGACAATTTGTCTTCAGATTTAGCTTTGTGAAGTTTTGCCATTTTGTCTAACACATAAGGAAGCTCTTTTTTGCTGTATTTTGCCTGTCCGGTAGAAGAATCGTAAGTTCCCTGTTTAAATTTTAAAATACTTCCTTCAGTTTTTTGAACCTCCAGATTTTTTATTTTCAACTCTTTACCCAAAGATTTTTCATCCAGATTCTTATCAATTACTTTGTCGTATTTTATTTCTTTTTTTAGAAAATCGGTGTCTCTGTAGATCAATAAAACTCCACTTAGGGAATAAATTACCATAATTCCTGCCATAAAATATCCCAAATAACGGTGGGTAATTCTCATGAAGCTTTTTGTGTCTTTAATTTTATCCATATATATTGTTCATTTTAATTTCAAAAGTGGAAACTGCAAAATAGCAATTCCCACTTATGTAGTATTATTTATTTAATTTAAATATTTATAGTCTATAAGTCAGAGTGAAATAATAATTTCTAGGCACAATAGGATTCACAGAATAATTCTCGTGAACATTATAGTTGGCAACATCAAACAGGTTTCCAACTTTAGCCTGGATAGAAAATTTCTTCCAGTCGTATCCTGCAGATAAAGAAACAGTGGTGTAATCTTCAAGTTCAAATATTCTGCTGACTCCGTTTCTTTTCTGTAAACTGTTGTTTCCGGATTTCGTATCGTTCCATCCCGCCAATCTGTTTCCAATGTAATAAACTCCTGCTCCTAATTTTAAGCCCGGAACAAATTTAGTAAATTTATAAAATACAGAAGCATTTGCAGTGGTAGCAGGCGTTCTAACCAATCTCTGGTTTTCAACATAACCAAAAATGTCCGGAGTGTCTAGATATACAGAATTGTTATATGAAACACCCCCGATAATAGATAGGTTTTCTGTAGGATTTCCTGTAATATCCAGTTCTGCACCGCGGCTTCTCATTTTTCCGGCAAAATCTTTTGTAAGTCCGGTAGGATCTATTGGATTTCCATTATCATCTAAAGCAGCCTGATAATAATTTCTGTAAAGAATCTGGTAAACCGTTAGATTGATTGCCAAAGCATTGTTCCAGATATTCTTTTTAACACCCACTTCATATTGGTCGATATTGGTAGGTCGCAATGCTTCACCATCTCTCAGTTTTCCAACATTGGCAACAAAAGAATTGGTATATGTTGCAAATGCAGAAAGATTATCGTTAGGATTGTACACTAACCCAAGTTTTGGAGATATTGCCTGATCAGAGGAAGACGAGTTATCTGTGAATTTTTTCTCAGGAGAAGAATTAAGATTAACCAAACCGCCCGTAGAAGTTTTGAACTTTGTATTAATGGTCGGCATATTTTGAATGTAAGACCAACGTAATCCTGCAATTACTTTAAATTCTTTTGTAAGACTGATGAAATCCTGAGCATACACACCAATTCTTCTGGTATTGATTCTGTTTTTTTCCAGTTTTTCTGAATCTGGCATATTTCCGCCAATCCATGTTGAAGGATTATCAAGATACAAAATGCCGTTGCTGTTTCCGTTTGTTCCATACAAATAACTGTTTCCGTAAGCTAATCTGTTGGTCGGATTAAAGTAAGAATAAGAATCTGCAACACCATAATCTGCATCTGTTCCGAACAATACTTTATGATTAACTTTACCAGTGTTGAATTCACCATTCAAATTAACTTGTGCAGAAGTATAATTTTGTTCGTTGTAAGTTCTGTTTAAAGGTCTTTTGTAGAAAAGTCTGTCGGTAGATTTTTCATAACCCCATTGGATTCTTTCTGTTGAAAAATAATCTTTCGTATAATTTTGATAAGAAGATGTCGCATTTAAAGACCAGTTTTGGTTGAACTGATGATTGAAAGTTACGTTCGTGGAAACCTGCTCAACATTCTGAAACTGCCAATCTGTTCCTAAAAATGCAGTTCTTGGTAAAAGAGTATTCAATTTGTAGGTTAAACCATCACGTTCGGTGATAGAACCAAGACCAAAATCTGGTGTAAAATCATTTTTAAGATAATCTGCCTCTACAATTAGCTGAGATTTTTCGCTCAGATTAAATAAAAATGATGGGTTGAAATAATATTTTTCAGATTTTACAACATCTCTGAAATTTTCAGCATATTCATACGCTCCATTTACTCTGAAAGCTATATTTTTGGAAAGCGGACCATAAACATCCACGGTTGGTTTATAAGAATTCCAGCTTCCGGCATTCAACCCTACGCTTCCTCCAAAATTGAATTTAGGCTTTTTGGTAATCATATTAATGACACCTCCTGCAGCAGTATTTCCGTAAAGCATTGCATTTGCCCCTTTCAGAACTTCAACTCTTTCCAAGCCCGATACTTCAGGGAAAACTCCGCTGTTTATGCGGGATCCGTTTTTGAACATATTATCGTTTCCGAGAATGAAACCTCTACCACCAAAACTGTCTTGCGAGTTTGCTCTGGAAGAAGTTACATAAATACCGTTTACATTTTGTAGAACATCACTTAGCTGTTTTGCCTGTTGTTGCTCAATAATTTCGTGGGTTACTATCGATATGGGTTGTGGAGTTTCCATTATCGTAAGATTAGACTTTGTAGATAATGGTCTTGCTTTGTTGGGGTTTCCAGTTTTATGAAGATTCACGTCTTCAATAGTATGGATTCTTAGAGTATCTGCTTCAGCAAACTTTAATTGTGCATTTGCAGAAATGGCTGTAAATATTAAGCCTATTGCCAACAACTGTTTTTTCATGATAGTTTCTTAGTTATTTAGAGTGGTTTTAAATAAAGTGCAAATGTAAATTATTATTTAGAATTAATAAAAATTAATAACTGATTTTTGTCAATAAATGCTAATTTAGAAAGGTGGAATTTCTCCATTTTAAGCTAAAAAGATCCAATTTTATAATAACTTTGAAAAAAAATAGAATTATGCAATTGGTAAAAGTAGGTTTGTGTGCATTCGGGATGAGTGGAAAAGTTTTTCATGCTCCGTTTTTGAAAGAGCATCCGGGTTTTTATATTGCTGCAATTGTGGAGCGGAACAAACAGGATTCTAAAGAAAAATACAGCGATGCAACCATATATCGTTCTGTAGATGAAATGTTGAGTGAAGCAGACATAGATTTGGTAGTGGTAAATACTCCCGTTCAAACCCATTTTGAATTTGTAAAAAAAGCTTTAGAAGCTGGTAAAAATGTTGTTGTAGAAAAACCATTTACGGTAAATACAGCGGAAGCTGAAGAATTAGTGAATTTAGCCAAAGAAAAAAACTTATTTCTGAGCGTTTACCAAAACAGAAGGTTCGACAGAGATTTTTTGAAGGTAAAAGAAGTTCTTGCCACAAATGTTTTGGGAGAACTAAAAGAAGCTGAAATTAGATTCGACAGATTCCGGACTGAAGCCGGAGGAAAAGAACATAAAGAAAATCCTCAACAGAAAGGTTCCGGAACATTACACGATTTGGGTGCTCATCTTGTCGATCAGGCAACTCAACTTTTTGGCTTTCCTAAAAAGATTTTTGCAGATGTTTTCTCGATGAAAGGGACTGAATTTGCCAATGACTATTTCGAAATCCTTCTTCACTACGAAAATAATTTAATAGTAAGACTAAAATCTAGCACTTTCGTTAAAGAAGCACACTATGCATACAGTTTTCATGGAAGTAAAGGTAGTTTTTTACAGGAAAGAACAGATCATCAGGAAAATGAGCTTGTTGCAGGTGCTATTCCTATTTATGGAAAAGTATGGACTCAGCCTTTAGAAAAAGCAGATGGAATTCTTAATTTTATCAACGAAAAAAATCAAACAGAAAGAATTATAACTTCGAGTGAACCCGGAAATTACATGAATTATTATCAGCAGATTTACGAACACATTGTTTTTGGATATCCGCTTCCGTCACCTGCTGAAGAAATTATTCAGAATATGAAAATCATTGATGCTGCGATAGAAAGTTCTAAAACTGAAAAAAATATTTATTTCTAAAATTTTTAAGGGTTTGAATGCTGAAAATGATAGTTTATCAACATTCAAACCCTTCTATTTTTTATTCTCCCAGTAGTTCCTGAAGTTCTAGCCACCTCATTTCATGTAACTCAAGCTTTTCTGATATATTTTCCAGTTCTGCCGATAATGAAGCTATTTTTTCGTAGTCAGTTTCATTATTAAGCTGTTCCAGAATTTTGGCTCTTGTCTTCTCGAAATCAGGCATTTCTTTTTCAATGGTTTCCAGTTCTCTCTGTTCTTTGAAGGAAAGTTTCTTTTTGGAGTTTTGATTTTTAGATGCGACAGGTTCTGTAGGCTTATCTGAATTTTTTTCCTCTGCAGTTTTTATTTTTTTATCATCCTGTTTTTGGTTTCCGTCCTCAATTTTTTTACTTTCTCGGTATTCGGAGAAGTTTCCGACAAAATCTTTAATTTTTCCATCACCTTCAAATGCAAGAATATGATCTACAATTCTATCCATAAAGTAACGGTCGTGAGAAACAATGATTAATGAACCCTGAAACTGTTGCAGAAAGTTTTCGAGAACCGTTAAAGTAGGAAGATCCAAATCATTGGTAGGCTCATCGAAAATAAGGAAATTAGGATTCTGATACAGGATGTACATTAAATGCAGTCTTCTTTTTTCACCTCCAGAAAGTTTGGAAATAGGAGAGTACTGTGTTTGGTCATCAAACAAAAATAATCTTAAAAACTGCGATGCCGAAAGACTTTTTCCGTTAGCTAACGGATAATATTCTGCTGCTTCTTTAATGAAGTCTATTACTCTCTCGTCTTCTTTATATTGAAGCCCTTTTTGAGAAAAATATCCAAAATGAATGGTTTCTCCGGTTTCAATTTCGCCTTGGTTGGCTTTTTCAAACCCTTGAATAATATTAAGTAAAGTAGATTTTCCGGCTCCGTTTTTACCAATAATTCCTACTTTTTCGCCCCTCTGAAAGGTATAACTGAAATCTTTCAGCAAAACTTTATCTCCAAAACTTTTATCGATATTTTTAAGTTCAAGAATCTTATTTCCCAAACGTTTCATTTCAAAATCGAGTTCTAAACCTTGTTTTCTGGTATCTGTTTTTGCTACTTTTTCAGTTTCATAAAAGGCATCTATTCTAGATTTAGATTTTGTGGTTCTTGCTTTTGGCTGCCTTCTCATCCATTCCAGTTCTTTACGGTAAAGATTATTGGCTTTGTCTATGGTTGCCTCCATATTATCTTCCCGAATCATTTTATTCTCAAGATAAGTGGCATAAGAACCATTGTGAAAGAATAAATTTTGGTCTTCCATTTCCCAGATAATATCGCAAACACTATCTAAAAAATAACGGTCGTGAGTTACTAAAAGTAACGTGATTTTTGCTTTGTTTAGATAATTTTCGAGCCATTCTACCATTTCCACATCCAGGTGGTTGGTTGGTTCGTCCATAATAAGTAATGTATGGCGATGTTCTGCACGGGTTTCTGTAAGGAGTTTTGCCAAAGCTACACGTTTAATCTGTCCTCCGGAAAGATTTCCCATTTTGGCATTTAGGTCTGTAATTTTCAGCTGAGAAAGAATCTGTTTCATTTCATTCTCCAGATCCCATGCTTTGTGAACTTCCATTTCTGCCAAAGCTTTTTCTATGAATTCTGAATCGGTAGACTCTAAAGATTTATGATAATTTTTAAGAGCCTGAATAGGTTCAGAATGAAGTGTCATCATATATTCGTCTATCGTGAGATGAGAATCAAAATCAATTTCCTGATCAAAAAGTACTACTTGTATATCTTTATTAATAATTACGTTTCCGCTGTCTGCGATTTCTTTGCCCATTAAAATTTTCAGCAGAGTAGATTTTCCGCTCCCGTTTTTGGCAACAATGGCAATTTTTTCTCCTTCGTTAATATTAAAACTAATGTTTTTGAATAAAGTTCTTATCCCGTAGGATTTGGTAAGATTCTCAGCAGCAACGTAATTCATCTAATTATAAATTTTGTGCTGCAAAAGTACAAAATATTAGATGTTTAATAATCGTCATTATGCGTTAGGATGATTGAAATTAAAAGTTACACAGATTAAATTTCAATTTTAAGATAGATATGTAAATTAATCTTTCAAAAACTTTTCATAATAAACTTTATTTTTTGTCTGAATTTTCAAATAATAGGTTCCTTTTGCAAAATCTTCAACTTTGATAGATTTTTGGGATGATTTTACAATAAATCTACCCAAATTATCGTAGACCTCTGTTGAAATAATGTCTGCTTCGGTAACGATATTTAGGATGTTTTTTACGGGATTGGGGAAAATGGTTAATTCTTTTTCTTTAACAAGCTCTGAAGCATTTAATGTTGAATTATAAAAATTTCCGAAATTTAAAATTCCATATCCCATTTGATTGGTATGAGAAGGGTAGAGTGAAGCAGTTTGTCTTAATTTTGTTCTCATTAAATCTCTGTTCATTGTTGGAAATGCCTGAATAAGGCACGCTACACCACCAGCTGCAACGGGTGTTGCTAAAGATGTTCCGGAAGACGTGAATAATGAATTGTTGTTTACTGTATTAGTATTGGTTCCTCTTGCACTTGCATCAGGTTTTATAATTCCGGAAGAATTGGGACCAAAAGATGAAAATACCGAAGAATTTCCTGCAGAATCTACGGCTCCGATGCTAAAAACTTTTGCGTTATCGGCGGGTGTTGTAATATAATGCCACGGATTTTCCCCTGAATTTCCTGCAGCAACTAATACGAAAATACCTTTGTTAACGGCAATTTCGCTTCCTCTTGCTATAAAGGAAGTAGAACCGTTCATTTGGGCATAACTGTAGTTATATTTAGAATCATCGAAAACGTTGTATCCTAAAGAAGTTGTAATGATATCTACTCCTTTTCTGTCGGCTTCTTCCGCAGCTTCAATCCAGTATATTTCTTCTTCGGGAATTTCAACATCTGCATTTTCGCTTCTATAAAGATAAAAATCTGCATCGGGAGCAGAACCTACAAATGTGTTGGCGAGATAACCTCCCATTGCACCTAAGACAACCGTTCCATGAATATTGAGAGAAGTATTGTAAATATCATTGCTTTTGGTGACAAAATCATAACCTCCTTTTATCTGATTTTGTGTCCACAGTCTTGAAAATGCCGAACCCGAATTAACCGTAGGGAATCCTGTATCTATTACAGCAACAGTAACTCCGGTTCCTGTGAATCCTGCTAAATGCAGTGTTCTGAGATTAATCTGATCGATTTGGTCTGAACCTGAACCGTAATTAAAAACCGTGAGATTTTTTTGTATCAGTTCGTAATCTGACCATTTATTTGTATTCTGAGATTTTAAAGATAAAGAAGAATTTTTAGCAAAACTTTCTACAGATTGTACGAAAGTCTGCGATTTAATAATATTCACCTGTGCCTGATTTACGGTAAGGGCAACACCATTCAGCCATTTAGAATAATCGGTAATGGTAAATCCTAAATTTTGTAACGCCTGAATGTAAGACTGCTCAATGGGAGCATCCTGATCGTTAAGCGGAATTCCGAGAGTGGTTCTTCTGTTTAATGATTTCTGACTAAGCTCTGAGAGCGGATTGGCGTAAAAAGAAGCTTTGTTGGGTTTGTCTTTAAAGTAAACAAACACAAGTTCAGATTGGGCATAAGAAATTGTGTAACCAGCTATAAAACAAATCAGTAAAAATTTTCTCATCAACAAATTTTTTTTAAAGATAAAACAAAATCAATAAAATTTTTGAATGGATTTTAAATTCCTTATTTTTACACCAATATTTGAGCATAAAACCTATTTCATCATTTGGATTATTGAGAGAAATGGTTTTATCAATAAAATTAAATGAGATATGAAGAAAATTCAGATGGTAGACTTGCAAAGTCAATACTACAAAATAAAAAATGACGTAGATAATGCGGTTCTCAATGTAATGGATTCTGCAGCTTTCATCAACGGACCAGAAGTGAAATCTTTTCAGAATGAACTGGAAACTTATTTGGATGTAAAACACGTAATTCCTTGTGCCAACGGAACCGATGCTTTGCAAATTGCTTTAATGGCTCTTGACTTGAAAGAAGGTGATGAAATTATTACTTCTGATTTTACTTTTGCTGCCACTGTAGAAGTTATTCATTTACTGAAGCTAAAATCTGTTTTGGTGGACGTAGATTACGATACTTTTACCATTTCTGCAGAAGCTATTAAAAAGGCGATTACTCCAAAAACAAAAGCCATTATTCCTGTACATCTTTTTGGGCAGTGTGCCAATATGGAAGAAATTCTGAAGATTGCCGAAGAAAATAATCTTTATGTAATTGAAGATAATGCTCAGGCTATTGGTGCAGATTTTATCTTTTCGGACGGAAGTACAAAAAAATCCGGAACAATGTCTACGGTAGGAACTACTTCATTTTTTCCATCTAAAAATTTAGGCTGTTACGGAGACGGAGGAGCTATTTTTACCAATAATGACGAGTTAGCTCACCGATTGAGAGGAATTGTTAATCATGGTATGTACGAAAGATATTATCATGAAGAAGTGGGAGTGAATTCTCGTTTAGACAGTATTCAGGCAGCAATTTTAAGAAAAAAATTACCAAATTTAGATACTTATAACGAAGCAAGAAGAAAGGCAGCAGATTATTATGATGAAGCTTTTGCAGGAAACGAAAATATTTTAACGCCTAAAAGAGCAGAAAATTCTACGCACGTTTTTCATCAGTATACTTTAAGAATTTTAAACGGAAAACGTAACGAATTGCAGAAGTTTCTTAATGAAAAAGAAATTCCGGCAATGATTTATTATCCGGTGGCTTTAAGAAAACAGAAAGCTTACTTTCAGGAAAGCAATGATGCCGACTTTATAAATACAGACCAACTGTTAGATCAGGTAATTTCACTTCCGATGCATACCGAATTAGACGAAGAACAGCTGAAGTATATCACAGATGCTGTTTTAGAGTTTATGAAATAAGAGGTAATTGCAAAACATCAAACATAAATTTAATAAATAAATATGGCAATTTTAGTCACAGGCGGACTTGGATATATTGGTTCTCACACGGTTGTAGAACTTATTAATAACGGATTTGAAGTGGTTATTGTAGATGATTTATCCAATTCGGAAAAATTTATTTTACATAATATTGAAGAAATTACAGGAAAAAGACCTGTTTTTTATCCTTTCGATTTAAAGAGAAAAGAACTTCTAACTCAGGTTTTCGATGCTCACGAGATTGAAGGATGTATTAATTTTGCTGCCTTTAAAGCAGTAGGAGAGAGTCAGGAAAAACCTATTGATTATTATGAGAATAATTTATTTTCTTTAATTAATATTCTTCAGGAATTTAAAACAAGAAATATTTCAAACTTTATTTTCAGTTCATCTTGTACTGTTTACGGACAGGCAGATGAAATGCCTATTGATGAAAATACTCCATTGAAAATGCCAGAAAGCGTTTATGGTAAGACCAAACAGATGGGAGAGGAAATTCTGAAAGATTTTGCCATGGGTTATCAAAGAAAAATTTGTCTTTTAAGATATTTTAATCCTATTGGAGCACATCCTTCTTCTTTGTTAGGAGAATTGCCTATTGGTATTCCTAACAATTTGGTTCCTTATGTTATGCAGACGGCAGCAGGAATTCGAGAAAGACTCAGCGTTTGGGGAAATGATTATCCTACAGAAGACGGAACTGCAATTAGAGATTATATCTATGTAGTAGATTTGGCAAAAGCTCACGTTGCGGCCTTAAAAAATCTAATGAGCAAAAATTCTGGCGAAACGATTGTAGATGTTTATAATCTCGGAACCGGAAAAGGCTCGTCTGTTTTAGAGGTAGTACAGGCTTTCGAAATTGCTAATAATGTTTCCGTTCCTTATAAAATCTGCGACAGAAGAGAAGGAGATATTACCATTGCTTATGCAAATGCAGATAAAGCAGAAAAAGAATTAAACTGGAAATCTGATACTTCTTTAGAACAAGCCTTAAAAACGGTGTGGGAGTGGCAGAAATATTTAGAATCTAGAAATAAATAATAAAAAAAATCGCAGCAAATTTATTATTTTGATTTACTTTTGCGAAGATAAAATACAAAACAAAGCATGAAAACGCAAAGAATAGGTATTACATTTTCCTCATTTGATTTACTGCACGCAGGGCATATTAAAATGCTTGAGGAAGCAAAAACCGTGTGCGATTACCTTATAGTTGGACTTCAGATCGATCCTTCCCATGATCGCCCAACAAAAAATAAACCGACTCAGACTATTGTAGAAAGATACATTCAGCTAAAAGCAGTAAATGCCGTAGATGAAATTATTCCTTATTACACGGAACAAGATTTGGAAGATATTCTGAAGTCTTTCGTGATAGATGTAAGAATTATTGGTGATGATTATCTCGACAGAGATTTTACCGGAAAGAAATACTGCGAAGAAAAAGGGATTGAAATTTTTTATAATAAAAGAGATCACCGTTTTTCATCAAGCGATTTAAGAAAAAGAATTTACGAAGCCGAATTAGCAAAAACAAAATAAAAAAATCCCGAATAAATTTTTATTCGGGATTTTTTTATGATTAATTCTAGCTTACATTGGACCTTGCTGGTCGTCTCCGGTAGCATTAGAATTAATATCCTTTTTACGTTTTGGCTGTTCCACTTTTTCACCCTGTTTAAATCTGTAGGTTAAAGAAAGTGCAAACTGTCTTGGTTGCCACTGCATATAAGATTCTCTTGAAAATTCTGCTGTAGTCGTTGTACTTCTCATTGCACGAGTATTGAAAATATCCTGAATATTGAAGCTTAAAGTACCATTCCCATTCCAGATTGTTTTGGAAGCTCCGAAGTTGAGAGCATACATATCTTCTCTGTTTTGGTTGGTTGTTTTCTGTGGACCTCTGTAAAAGCCCTGAAACTGAAAGCTGAAAGTTTTATCTATTTTTACTGTTGAGGTGAGTCTTGCTCTGGTAGAAAATCCTGTACCTTCGAAAGACATGGGTTGAGTAATCATTATAGGATCGTAATAAACTCCAGTGGTTTTATACCCGAATAAATCTACGTTTCCTAAAAATTTCAACCATTTTGTAGCATCCCAATTGAAATTCAAATCTAAACCATAACGGTCATCACTTCCTAAATTGATAGGTTTTGTTTTAAAAACTCCATTATCAGAATATACAAGCATTTTTACATCATCATTCGTATGTCTGTAGTAAAAAGTTGGGTTTATAGTAAGTTTGCTCTTAGAAATACTGTACCCCAATTCATAAGAATCTACATAGGAAGGATTAAGATCTATATTTCCTTCGAAGATATTCTGATTATCAGAGTAACTTGGGTTCGGAATTAAGAACCACGATCTCGGTCTGTCTATTCTTCTGGAATAATTAAGCAAAAACTGATTGTCTTTTGCAACTTCATAGCTCAAAAATACAGTAGGAAATAAGTTATTGTATTTTTTAGTGTTATCTATTGCAGAATTAGGATTTAAATTAGAATATTTAATATCAACATTAGAATATTCATCTCTTACCCCAACCTGATAGCCAAGTTTTCCAATTTTACTTTTAAACTGAAGATATCCGGCATTAAACATCTCTCTGTAATTGGCATTGTAAGTAAAATCATTCAGAGAGAAATAATCTGTTACAGGAGAATATCTTTCTAAAACATCATTATCATAAGTATTGTCGTTGATGTCTATTCTGTAACCTGCTTCAATTTTTGAATTTTCACCAATTGGAAGTTCATAATCTGCTTTTCCAATGAGTGTTTTATTTCTGGTGGTTTGGTTAATAGCATTTTGTAATTCAAAAGCATTGTTCGAAAGCTGATCAACATTCGTATCGTTATAAGATCTGTTGCTTTGAAGACTTAAGGAAAGCGAAAGATTTTGACCATTATCATCAAATTTATGATCTAACCCCAAATCTCCCTGAAATGCCAAATTATTGTTAGAACCATTATTAATTCTTTCATTAAACAGGGAAGGAGCATTCAGAAACTGATAGTTATATGTAATGTTCCCCATATTCTCACTGTCGAAAGTTCTTACCGTTGCAGAAGCATTTAAGGAAGTTTTATCATTAAAATCGTAAACAATACCAGTTGAAGCATTGTAGTTATTGTTTTTACTGGTAATGATAGATTCCTGATCGGTTTTGGTTCTTTGCCCGTTTGCAGCATTAAAGAAAGTAGCATTGTTTCGGTTGGTATTCTTAGATTCTCTGTAACCTCCGCCACCGTTTAAAAACCAGGTTAAATTACCTTTTCTCCAGCTTAAATTAGTATTAAGATTGGTTTGAGGCAAATATCCTAAAGTTCCGATAACACTTCCGTTAAATCCGGTTTTTTTAGATTTTTTAAGAATGATATTCAAAATACCTGCGGTTCCGCTGGCTTCAAATTTAGAAGAAGGATTGGTAATTACCTCGATTCTTTCGATCTGATCTGCCGGAATACTCTGAAGTGCATTGGCTCCGTCATCAATTCCCAAAAGAGCAGAAGGTTTACCATTAATTAAAAATTTCACATTAGAACTTCCTCTCATAGAAACTGTTCCGTCTGTTTCAACAGAAACTGAAGGAACATTAGACAGAACATCCTGCAAATTTCCACCTTTGCTTACAATATCCTGAGAAGGATCGTAGGTTCTTTTATCCAATTCTACTTTATAAGGCTTGGTTGTAGCTGTTATCGTTACTCCCTGAATTTCCTGCGTTTTTACATTGGTAGAAGAAGATTCTGGTTCAATAGAAAGAGAGCCGATACTTCCAGGTTTGCTAATTTGTTTGTTGATAACACTTTTCTTGTAATCTATTGCCTCAACAGAAATGTCGTAATTTCCGGGATTAATTTCTAATTTATAATTCCCTTTTTCGTCGGTAAGAGTAGCGTCGCTGAAAAGTTTGTTCTGCTTATGCGTAAATGTTACTGATGCATAAGGTACAGGCTGATTGCTTTTGTCTACAATGGTTCCTGAAATTCCTACTTTTTCCTGAGCAAATGCCATTACCGCTGCCGAAAGTACAAAAGTAAGTCCTAATGTTTTTCTGGTGAAAATACTGATTATTTCCGTCTGATTCATAGATATTCTTTTTATGAAACTGAGCATTATAAATGCTGCAATTTCACGGTTTACTTAAATTTAATTTTAGAGATATTTTTCAATAATTTGAAATATCAATTTTTTGTATTAGAGCCTGTTTAAATTTCATTCAATAAATTTTAGTCTTTACTTATTTAAACGGGTTAATTATTTAATATTTTTAGAATTCAACCAATCCTGATAAGCTTTTGCGTTTACAGCATGCTCTTCTGCATTATCCGTGAATTTGTGATAGCCTAATCTCGAAGGATCTGCACACATAAAAATATAATTATTGTTTTCTGCATTTAAAACTGCATCTACCGAATTTTTATCTACCACGCAAATAGGTCCCGGCGGAATTCCTTTGTTGGCGTAAGTATTATAAGGAGACGGAGTAGACAGATGCTTAAAAAAAACTCTTTTAATAGGTTCTTTGAAGTTAGTCTGTTTATTAATAGCGTAAATTACTGTAGGATCCGACTGAAGTTTCATTCCTTTTTTATATCGGTTAATATAAAGTCCAGCAATAGTCTTCATTTCATCGGGTTTTCCACCAGATTCTTTATAAACGATGGAAGCTAATGCATAAATTTCATCTCTCGTTAAACCCGATTGCTTTTCCCTGTTTTTTCTTTCTTCATTCCAAAATTTTTGATACTGATCATCAAATTTTGAAAAAAATTCCTGAGGTGTAACCGTCCAGAAAAAATTATAGGTATCTATAAAAAAGTATTTTTTAAGATCTTCTGCATTTTTGTATCCTTTTTCTATAGCTATTTTATCCAGATCATTTACAAAACGTAAAGAATCGAGTTCTGTTTTTCGGCTGACTTTCCCAATCATTTGGTAAACATCTCCAAAATCTCCGATTCTGAAAGAATTGGCAGTCTGGTTTCCTGCTTTTATCATGTTGACCAAACTGGTATTGCTTGCTCCTTTTTGAAAGTAATATCTTCCAGGTTTAAAATGCTGATCCAAATTTTTATCTTTCGCAACCTCTTCAAAAGATGATTTATTCTGAACAAATGGTGCTATAGAATCTAATATCTGATTGAATTTTGAACCGTGAGGAATTAAAACATAGCCGTCTTTGGGTACATTGCTGCCATAATATTTTTTATAAAATTTAAACCCAAAGAAACCTGCAACCGCAAGAAGCACCAAAATGATAATAAGAGTAGCTTTTTTCATTGCTGAAATAAGATTAATAGTTTTTTTATTATAAATTAAATCGAAAGATCTATTTTACCTCGAAATACCTGTTTTGCAGGACCTTCAAGCCAGATGTTGAGAAAACTTTCTCCCTTTTTTTCTGCATACACCTTCAATTTACCTCCTAAAGTTTCTACCTTCACCGTGTTTAGATTGTTTTTTTCAAGAAAAGTTAAAGCAGATGCCGTAACTCCCGTTCCGCAACTGAAAGTTTCATCCTCAACACCTCGTTCATAGGTTCTTACGAAAATCTCTTCGTCAGAAATTTTTTCAACAAAGTTTACATTAATCCCTTTCTCTTGATAAGTTGGAGAATATCTTATTTGTTTTCCTTCAGCAAATACATTAAAAAGATCAATATTGTCAACATATTTTACGTAGTGAGGAGAACCTGTATTCAAAACTGAATCGTTTCCATCCAATGAAATATTTTCAACATCAATCATTTTAAGTTTTACAATACCATTTTTAATTTCGGCTTCATGTTCTCCGTCTATGGCTATAAATGTGCATTTTTCTTCGAAAATATCCAGAAAAAAGGCAAAAGCGACAAGGCATCTTCCGCCGTTACCACACATGGTGCTTTCTCCACCATCAGAATTATAATATACCATTTTGAAGTCGTATTGAGCATCATTTTCAAGAAGAATTAATCCGTCTGCACCGACTCCAAATCTTCTGTCGCACAATTTTTTTATTATCTTCTGATCTTTTGGGAACTGAAGATCACGATTGTCTATCATCACAAAATCGTTTCCGGTACCCTGATATTTATAAAATTCCATATAATATTGCTTTAAAATCAAGCCTACAAAAATACTCTATTTTACATGAAAAAACGAACAGTAAAAACTGTCCGTTCTTTTTTATTGATTTACAGATTATCTGAATCCGCTACCGCGATTATTCTGGTTGGTATTTTGCGGTGCTTCGGATCTGGTATTCCCGGAATTGCTGTTTCTGAACCCGCTACCATTATTACTTCTCGGTGTCTGCTGCGGATTTACGTTGGGCGACTGATTTCTGAATCCGCTATTATTAGAATTACTTCTGTTTTGAGAAGAATTCCTAAACCCGTTATTTCCATTGTCGTAACGTGGGTTTCTTACACTATTATTGCTTGGTTGGTTTCTGAAACCGCTATTCTGTATTTGAGCATTAGAATTTTGTCTTTGTATATACACTCTGTTTCTGTTATTTCCATAATAATACGGAACACCATTATCGTAATAGTATCTCATATCATTTCGGTAATAATATCCGTCATTTCCATAATATCCGCCACTGCCGTAATAACCTTGAGGAGCGTAATAATATCCATTATCGTAGTAAGGTTCTCCGTAGGTTGCATACCCCTGATTATAAGCTAAACATGATGTTAAACTTATAGAGATCCCGAGTCCTAAAACTATTTTTATAATATTTTTCATAATTGTTCAATTCTCTTTTGGTTGAAACTGTTTTTCCACGCAATAAATCCAATTACTGCCATTACAGTAAATACCAAATATTGAACCGAAGTGATTCCGTAACCTTTATAAATATACATTGGTATGGATGCTAAATCTCCAATAATCCAAAAAATCCAGTTTTCAATACGTCTTTTCGCCATTAGCCACATTCCTACCAAAAATATGGAGGTAATTACAACATCCAGCCAATTTGCCCAGTCAAGATGATGAATCCCAGCAATTGTGTTGTTGTCGGAAAAAAGATTGTCGATTAAGGGTTTGTAATAATATATTGAAGTAACAAGAATTAAGCTGAACACAAAAAGAATACAAGAATATACCCAGTCTTTTTTGCTTGCCCAATTTACATCCACATTTATTAGATTGTCTGAACTTTTAGCCCACAAAATCCAGCCATAAATGCTCATTACGGTATAATAGACATTAATCATGCAGTCTCCCAGTAATCCTGCGATGAAGAGAAGATAAACATAAATGATTGTGGAAACAATACCTGTAGGATAAACCCAAATATTTTTTTTAATTGAAAATAATACACTCAGAATACCGAAAACTGTTCCTGCTATTTCTAATGTTATCTGTAAAGTAGAGGCTGTTTCGTAAGGTTTTATGAAAAAATCATATACATTCATAGCATCAAAAATAAATAAAATCAGGCATACTCAATATAATATTTTTATAAGATGTAAATCAGTTTTTTATATCTTAAAAATGAAAGCAATTCATAAAAACTGAATAATAAATGTTAATTTCTCTAAAATTTTTATATTTTCGTAAATCTTTAATTAAATAAAATTATATGTCAAAAATTTGGGCTAAAAAACCAATGAGTGCCTATGAGGCTGATATTCAGAAAAGTGAGCTAAAGCGTGTTTTAGGAAAATGGAGTCTTACTGCAATTGGTATCGGGGCGATTATTGGTGGAGGAATATTTGTTCTTACCGGAACCGGTGCATACTATAATGCAGGACCAGCATTGGCATTATCTTTTGTTATTGCAGGAATTGCGTGTGTTTTTGCAGCATTGTGCTACGCAGAATTTGCCTCTATTCTTCCTGTTGAAGGTTCTGCTTATGCGTATGCTTATGGTACTGTAGGAGAAATTTTTGCATGGATTATCGGTTGGGGGCTTATTTTGGAATATGCTATGGGGTCTATGACTGTTGCAGTTTCTTGGTCTGGCTATTTCGGGAAGCTTCTTAAAATGTTTGGTCTTCATTTACCTTATTGGATTACTACTGACCCGGGAACAGCTCATAAAGCTTTCGGGGAAGCCACAAAACAAATAGCGGAAGGGAAATTACCTGCAGATAAAATTTTATCTTTTCAGGAAACCATCAATAACTTTAATGCAGCGCCGGAACTTTTCAATATGAAGATTTTTCTTAATCTTCCAGCACTTTTAATTGTTTTATTTGTTATCTGGATTTTATTAAGAGGTACAAAAGGAGCGGCAAAAGCCAATAATTTTATTGTAATTTTAAAAGTTTCAGCTATTATTTTTGTCATTATTGCAGGTTTGTTTTTTATTGACACTGCAAACTGGACTCCTTTCATTCCGGAGCCAAAAGTTATTACAGAAAATGGAGTTTCGCACTCTGCGTATGGTTTGGCGGGAATTGTAGCCGGAGCTTCTGCAATCTTTTTTGCCTATGTGGGGTTTGATGCCGTTTCTACCCAAGCGGGAGAGGCTATTAATCCCAAAAAAGATGTTCCTTTTGCGATTATTGCATCTTTGGTAATATGTACTTTGCTTTATATTTTGGTGTCTCTTGTTCTTACAGGAATGATGAATTATAACGATTTTAATCCGCTAGGAAAATATCCCGATGCTATAAAAGCTCCTGTAGCTTATGCTTTTGATATTGCCGGACAAGCTTGGGCAGGTTATATTATTACAGTTGCAGCAACGGTAGGTTTAATTTCGGTATTAATGGTAATGATTATGGGACAATCCAGAATTTTTCTTGGAATGTCTAAAGATGGATTAATTCCTTCTACATTCTCTAAAGTAAATTCAGAAACGGGAGTTCCTAGAAAAAATCTTCTTATTTTGGGAGCTGTAATTGCTGTAGTTGCATCTTTAACCCCCATTAATGATTTAGCACACATGACCAGTTTTGGGACTCTGTTTGCCTTTACAATGGTTTGTGTTGCAGTTTGGGTTTTAAGAGTAAAAGAACCGAATCTTCAGAGAAATTTTAAAGTTCCTGCATTACCGCTTATTGCGTGTTTAGGTATCGGAATTAATGTTTATCTTATTTTCAATCTTAGTAAAGAAGCTCAAATGTATTCTTTAGGTTGGTTGTTAATCGGTTTTGTAATTTATTTTCTGTACAGTATCAGAAATTCAAAATTGCAGAAAGGAGAGCTTGGCGAAACATTTAAAGCAGAGCAGAAACCTCTCGAAAAATTTGATATTGATATCGATAACAAAAATTAATTTTTACATTAATAACCTTAAAATCATATGAAAATATTGCATATGAAGCTTCTTTGCTTTAGCTATTTATTTACTATATCATTTTATAATTGCCAAAATTCCTACACACCTTTAAAAATGATTAAAGTATTAGGTAGTTTAACAAAATCAAAATTGATTTTACAAAGTGAGTTAAGTGAATTAATTTCAAGTAATAAATGTAAGTACTTGAATAAAGATAGAAGTTATTCTGCGCCAGTAGGATTGTTTGCTAAAAATGATGTGAAAAATGCAGCAAAAGGTATTGATGAATGGATTGAATTAGATAAGGGAATGCTTATGTTTTTAAGGATTATAAGTGGGTTCCGTATGATAAATCGGGATCTACGCAATTAAATGTAAATTTCGATTCATTAATTTGTGAATAAAAAATAAAACAGAATCTGTGGAAGTTTACTTGTTGTGTTTCTAGGATTTAAAAATTTTAAAATAGAATTCCGCTTCATGCGGAATTTTTTATAATATTAAAGTTTATGAAAAAAATATTGCTACTTTCGTTTTGTATATTGAGCTTAGGGTGTTTCTCCCAGAAAATTGAAAGTTTTACAACCATTTTTAATGATAAAATAAGTATCAGAGCAATCGAATTGCATGATGGTAAGGTTTGGTACAGCGGAACGGATTCTAAATTCGGTTACGTAGACTTGAAAAATCCTAAAAATCAGAAACAGATACTGTTATCCGATAAAAAACTTCAATTCAGAACTTTGGCTCAAGACAAAAAATATTTTTTTGCCATCAATGTAGAAAGACCTGCAGAGTTTTTTAAAATTGATAAAAAAAGTTTACAATATGAAGTAATATCTAAAGATACAGCAAAAACTGCTTTTTATGATGCTTTGATGTTTCATAACCGAAAGTTTTACACGTTAAGCGATCCGGATCATAATCTTAAACTTAAATTTCTAGAATTCGATTATAATAAAAATCATTTTAATTCTAAATTATACGATAATCCTTTGTTAAGAAAAGGGGAAGGAGCTTTTGCGGGAAGTAACACCAATATTTCTGCATTTAAAGACTGGATCTGGATTGCAACTTCGTGGAAAATACTAAGACTAAACCTGAAAAATAATGCTATTGAACCATTTTATACAGGCATGGAAACTGGTTTTTCAACGGGGATATTTTCTATTGACTTTTACGATGAAAATTTTGGTATTGCTGTTGGAGGAAATTATATGTATCCTGAAGATAATCAAAGTAATATTGCGACAACCACTAACGGTGGTAAAGATTGGAAAGTGCAGGCTTCCGGTAAAAATGGAGGATATAAATCTTGTGTGAAAATAAGACCACGAAGTAAAGGAAAAGATATTATTGCAGCTGGTTCTAAAAATATTGAATTTTCTGATGACTACGGCAAATCCTGGACAACAATCTCTAATGAAAACGGCTTTTTCGTTTGCAAATGGATAAACAAAAATACAGTGGTTCTTGCCGGAAAAGATAAAATTGCAGTAATGAAACTTCAATGGTAGACATTTAAAACTACTATCACTTAATACTTTTTAATTCGGAAGTATTGGTTAATTTTGCAGAAAGAAATTTTAATATTTCTAATTTTTTTAAATCTATTATAGTTCTACATGAATTCGTTAATCAACAAATATAATATTCCCGGACCTCGTTACACATCTTATCCTACCGTTCCTTATTGGGATGAAGCTACTTTTTCGGCAGAAAAATGGAAATCCAGTGTTATTAGGTCTTTCAATGAAAGCAATTCGGCGGAGGGAATTTCAATTTATATCCATTTACCGTTTTGTGAGGCATTATGCACATTTTGTGCGTGTCACAAACGTATAACTAAACAACACAGTGTAGAAATACCTTATCTGGAAAGTGTACTGAAAGAATGGCAGTTGTATTTACAGCTGTTCAGCGAAAAACCAAAGCTGAAAGAACTCCATTTGGGTGGCGGAACTCCCACTTTTTTCTCTCCGGAAAATTTAAAAACATTATTGCAGGGGATTTTTGAAACTGTAGAAATTGCCGAACATCCAGAATTTTCTTTTGAAGGACATCCCAACAATACAACCAGAGAGCATCTTCAGACTTTATACAATTTAGGTTTTAGAAGAGCGAGTTTCGGCGTGCAGGATTACGATTTAAAGGTGCAAAAAGCCATTAACAGAATTCAGCCTTTCGAGAAAGTAAAAGAAGTTACCGAGCTTGCAAGAGAAATTGGCTACACAGGAATTAGTCATGATTTGGTTTTTGGGCTTCCTCATCAACATTGGGACGCAATGGAACATACCATCCGAAAAACTTTGGAACTGAAGCCGGATCGTCTTGCTTTCTATTCTTATGCGCACGTTCCGTGGGTAAAAGGAGTAGGACAGAGAGGTTTTGATGAAAGCGATTTGCCAAGTGGTGAAGAAAAACGCCGTCTGTATGAAAACGGGAAAAAACTTTTACAGGAATTAGGATACATAGAAGTAGGGATGGATCATTTCTCTTTGGAACACGACGATTTGTACCAATCTCTAATTCATAAAAAGCTTCACAGAAATTTCATGGGTTACACATCGAGCAAAACCCAGCTAATGGTTGGCTTGGGAATGTCTTCTATATCAGATTCCTGGTATGCTTTTGCACAGAATGTGAAAACGGTTGAAGAATATCAGAAAATTGTTGAAGAAGGAGAAATTCCTGTAATGCGTGGACATATCCTTAGCGAAGAAGATCTGCTCATAAGAAGACATATTCTTAATCTGATGTGTCAGTTGGAAAGTACTTTCGAAAATAAAAATGCCATACCTGAGCTGGAAAATGCCTTTAATATGCTTTCTGAAATGGAGCGCGATGAGTTGGTGGAAATTAATGGAGATCAAATAAAAATTACTGAAAAAGGTCGTGCTTTCACAAGAAATGTTGCTATGGTTTTCGATCTCAGAATGATGAGAAATAAACCTGAAACAAGGATATTTTCCATGACAATTTAAGTTGAAATTTAAAATAAATACAATGCTCAGATTTTTTTAATTTGAGCATTTTTTTGTGTATAAATATATTTCTTTTACAAGGTAATCTTTTGAAATTTAATTGTTTGTATGTAGAAAGTGTCTTTTTTTTCATGAAACAATAAAAATACTTTTATTATTTGTTGAAAATAATAGTCAATATATCTGAAAATAAACGATTTCTGCTGCGTAAAATTCATAAAATATCAATAAATTCATTATATTTGCCGACTTAATTTAACGTAGTCATAACAAAATGCAAGGAAAAGGACTTATTACAATTATTGCGATTGTATTAGGGCTAATATGCTTAAACGAGCTATTGCCCACCTGGTACGCAAGCAAAATTGAATCGCAGATTGAAGCTGCGAACGGGAACGAAAAAGAGATTAGGAGACTGAAGGAAGATACTCTCCATCTGGGTTTTACAGATCTTTATTATGCTAAAGCGAAAGATAAAGAAATGAAATTGGGTCTCGACCTTAAAGGGGGAATCAATGTTCTATTGGAAATCAATCAGAGAGATCTTGTAAATGATTTAACAAATTATTCTACCAATCCTGTTCTTATTGAAGCTCTTAACAGAACCGACGAATTACAGAAAAATTCATCAAAATCTTATATTGATAATTTTTTCACAGAATTTGATGCGGTAAATAAAGCTAAAGGAGCTAATCTTAAACTTGCAGATCCTGAAATTTTTGGAAATGCCAATCTTTCTGAAATTAAATTCAATACGTCTGATGAGCAGGTAAAAAGTATCGTTAAAAAGAGAATAGATCTTTCTGTAGGTACTGCCTTTGAAGTTATCAGAACAAGAATCGATAAATTAGGAGCTATTCAGCCAAACGTACAGAGAGTTCCGGGAACGGCTAGAATTTCTGTTGAAATGCCAGGAATGAAGGATATCGATAAGGTAAAGAAAATGCTTCAGACTTCTGCTAAACTTCAGTTTTGGGAAATACAGCAGATTCAGGAAGTTGCACCTTATTTTCAGACTTTAACTTCTACTATTGCTGCAAAAGGAGATTCTATGGGAGTTGCAAAAAATGTGAACTTTATGAATCTTTTGCAGTTGGATAAACTGAGAACCAGTGGTGTAGCAAGTGTAAAACTTTCTGATACTGCTACGGTAAACAAAATTTTGAACAGTAAAGTTGCACAGGCTTTAAGACCTGCAAACATGAAGTATACCCAGTTTATGTGGGGATACAAACCAGAATCTACCGATACAAACAGCTTGGTATTGTATGCGATAAGAGGAAATATCAACCAAAAAGCTCCAGTAGATGGTGCTGTAGAATCTGCAAAAATCAATTATGATGAATTAAGCAGAGTAGTGGTAGATATGCAGATGGATTCTAAAGGTGCTAAAGAATGGAAAACACTTACTGAAAAAAATGTTGGTAAGCCAGTGGCTGTTACTTTAGATAACAGAGTATACACTGCCCCAAATGTTGTAGGTGCAATCCCGAACGGTAGAACACAAATCTCCGGTAATTTCTCTCAGGAGGAAGCAAAAGAATTGGTAGATGTTTTAGGTGCGGGTAAACTTCCTGCAGGTGCTAAAGTTGTTCAGGCTACACAGGTAGGTCCTTCTTTAGGAGAAGAATCTATTCATGCAGGGATGATTTCTTTTGCGATTGCATTCCTTATTATTATTGTATATATCGTTTTCTATTACGGTGGAGCTGGTGTTTATGCAGTTTTTGCAATGATCATCAACTTATTTTATATTTTCGGAATTATGGATTCCGGAGACTTTACTCTTACCCTTCCGGGTATTGCGGGTATGGTATTAACGATGGCAATGGCCGTGGATACCAATGTAATTATCTATGAAAGAACGAAAGAAGAACTTTTTGCAGGGAAAAGTATTTTTGATGCCTATAAAGATGGTTTCAAACACGCTTTAAATGCGATTATTGATGGTCACCTTACTACTTTATTAACGGCGGTTGTACTATTTTTCTTCGGAACTGGTCCTATTAAAGGTTTTGCCTTAACATTGATGATTGGTGTGGTAATGACGTTATTTACTTCAGTGGCATTATCCCGAGTAATGATTTTCTCTAGACTTGAAAAAGGTAAAGGTCTTTCTGTTTGGACTGCTCCAACAAAAAATCTTTTTAGAAATACTTGGATCGACTTTATTGGTAAGAGAAAAATCGCTTATGCAATTTCAATTGTATTAACAGTAATCAGCTTAATTTCAATTTTTACGAACGGTTTTAGATATGGTATCGATTTTACCGGTGGTAGAAATTATGTAGTAAGATTCGATAAGCCTGTAAATGCAGAGGATATCGAAGGTAAATTAACAAACTATTTTAAAACTGATGATGGTAAAAATTCTTCTGTAGAAGTTAAAACTTTCGGTAATAATAATCAGCTGAAAATTTCTACCGATTATTTAATCAATGATGAGTCTCTAAAAGCTGACCAGATTATTGAGCAGAAATTATATGAAGCATTAAAATCTGATTTGCCTGCGAAATCAACTTTAGTAGATTTTAAGAGTGCTTATAAAGGAAATACAGGTATTGTTTCTTCTGAAAAAGTAGGTCCAACTGTAGCAGATGATATTCAGAAGCACGGTATTTTGGCGGTAGTTGCAGCTTTGGGAGGTATTTTCATTTATATCTTGTTAAGATTTAGAAAATGGCAGTTCTCTTTAGGTGCAGTTGCAGCGTTATTCCACGATGCGGTAATTATTTTGGGAGCATATTCTTTGTTCCACCGAGTTATGCCATTCAACATGGAGATTAATCAGGATTTTGTTGCGGCAATTCTTACCGTTTTGGGTTATTCAATCAACGATACGGTAATTATCTTCGACAGAATTAGAGAATATCTTAGAGAAAAGAAATCTATTACATTGGCAGGACTTTTCGATGACTCTATTTCCAGTACTTTAGGAAGAACCTTCAATACCACTTTTACGGTGTTATTGGTTATCTTGGCTATTTTCATCTTCGGAGGAGATAACCTTAGAGGGTTCATGTTTGCATTATTAATTGGTATTGGATTTGGAGCTTATTCATCAGTATTCATTGCATCTGCAATTGCATACGACTTCCTGAAAACAGGAAAAGAAGAAGAGGTACACGGTAAAACTACTACCAATAAAGAAGTTCTTGCTTCAAAATAAATTTAAACTACATTAAATACTAAAAGAGCTTTCCAATTAATTGGGAAGCTCTTTTTTCATGGACACTTTTCATTAAAATTTTTAATTTCAAAAATAATAATAACTATTTTTGCACATAGGATGGAAAACTCAAAGAAAAAAGCAGCAATAGGTTTTATTTTTATAACACTTTTAATAGATGTTATAGGTTTGGGGATTATTATTCCCGTAATTCCGAAGCTGATAGAAGAGCTTATTCATGGAAGTGTAAATGAAGCTGCTAAATATGGCGGCTGGTTGGGTTTCGTGTATGCATTTACACAATTTATTTTTGCGCCGGTAGTGGGTAATCTCAGCGACCGTTATGGGAGAAGACCTATAATTTTGATATCTCTCTTAGGATTTGCAGTAGATTATGTTTTTCTCGCTTTGGCTCCTACGATTACACTTTTGTTTGTAGGAAGAATTATTGCCGGAATTACGGGTGCGAGTTTTACAACTGCGAGTGCTTATATAGCAGATATTTCTACAGATAAAGACCGAGCAAAAAACTTTGGAATGATTGGAGCTGCTTTTGGATTGGGATTTATTATTGGTCCGCTTATGGGAGGTGGTTTAGGATATTTAGGTCCGAGAGTTCCTTTCTATGCAGCAGCTGTTCTTTGTCTTCTGAATTTTCTGTATGGTTATTTCATTCTTCCGGAAAGTTTAGATAAAGAAAAAAGAAGACCATTCGAATGGAAAAGAGCTAATCCGATAGGTTCTTTTAAATTTTTATTGAAACATCCCGAACTGTCTGGTTTAGTTATTTCTCTTTTTCTGATTTATATCGCAAGTCATGCGGTGCAGACGAATTGGAGTTATTATACTATGGGAATTTTTGGATGGGATGAACTTATGGTTGGTGTTTCTTTGGGGGTTATTGGGCTTCTCATTGCTTTGGTTCAGGGTGTTCTTATACGTTGGACAACTCCGAAACTTGGGGAAAACAAAAGTATCTATATTGGGCTTTCTCTCTATGCACTAGGAATGTTACTTTTTGCTTTTGCAACAGAAGGATGGATGATGTTGGCAATACTGATTCCTTATTCTTTGGGCGGAATTTGCGGTCCTTCCTTACAATCGGTTATCAGTAAAAATGTAGCTCCCAATGAGCAGGGAGAACTTCAGGGTGCACTTACCGGATTAATGAGTGTAACGTCTTGTATTGGTCCTCCGTTAATGACTTATCTGTTTTATCATTACAGCGAGAAGAGTGCAGTAATGAAGTTTCCTGGAGCACCATTCTTTTTAGCATTTATCATGATGGCAATAAGTGTAGTTATTACTTATTTTGCCTTTCAGAAGAAGAAGTCTTAAAATTTCTTTAAAATTTAGCGTAAAGTCTATTTTATATATAATCTTTTGTAATTTCGCACTATGGAATTAAGCATTGGAGAAATGGCACTCATTGCCATCGCAATAGTTGTTTTGTTTGGTCCCGATAAACTTCCTCAGATTGCCCGAGATTTGGGAAATGGGGTGAGAAAAATGCGTGGTGCAGTAGAAGACATCAAAACAGAAATTATGAAAGAGACAGATAACCCTGTATCTGAGATAAAGCGCGAAATAGAAAAGGTAAAAGATGCTGCGAAAGATTTCAACCCAATGAAAAATATTGAAGATAATATTCTGAAAGATCCATCCGCCAGACCTTCTGAATCTTTACCAGAAAAACCGGAGATAAAACCTGCCGATGATGAAACTTATGAAGGTCCTGTAAGCAGATAATCATGGAAGAGATTATTCAGGAAGACAAGAGTTTATTTTTATATCTGAACAATTTGGGAGATAAACCATTTGATCAGTTTTGGATTATTGTTTCGGATAAATGGATTTGGATTCCTTTATACATTATTTTTCTTTACTTTCTTTACAAAAACTATAAATTAAAATCCCTTCTTTATATTCTGCTTTTTACAGCAATTGGTATAACAGTTTCAGATCAGGTATCAGGAATTTTTAAATACGGAGTTGCCAGATTGAGACCATGTAATGACCCATCACTTCAAAATCTAATGAGAATTGTAAAATGTGGAGGTCCTTATGGATTTTATTCTGCACATGCATCCAATACTTTTTTCTTAGCAACGTATCTTAGTTTGCTGTTGAAAAATAATTTAAAATGGTTTCCTTATTTTTTATTTGTTTGGGCTTCTGTAGTTGCTTACAGCAGAATTTATTTAGGAGTACATTTTCCTATGGATGTTTTGGTAGGAGCTTTTGCCGGAGTGATATTCGGAATCATCTTTTCACTTTTAGCTAAAAAAGTAATCCGGAAACAGACACTTCAGTAAGTTTTAAAACAATAATCATTTTCATATTCCGGAAAGTAGTATTTTCGTAATGAATAACTTATAACTGTTTCTATATGAAAAAACATCTACTAATTTTCAGTTTAACTTTGTCCGCTTGTCATTTTATTACTGCTCAGGATAAAAAATTGGCAGAAGAATGTTTTAAAAAAGCCGACTATAAATGTGCTGAAGAACAATATTCTAAACTGGTTGTATCAGAAACCATTCAGAGATTTCAGTCCGAATACTACAACTTTCTGGGAACTTCGCAACGGAGATTGGGAAAAACTGCACAGGCTTTTAAATCTTATGAATCTGCCTTAAGATCTGATGCTAAATCGGTTTCTGTGTATGATAATTTGGCATCGCTTCATAACCAAAAAGGAAATCGTGCAAAAGCATTAGAATTCATTAATACAGCCATTAGACTGGAACCTGAAAATGCTGATTTATATCTTACCCGCTCCAAAATTTATAACAGTTCTGGTAAAAAAGATTTGGCGATGGAGGACCTCAAACATATTCTCACATTTGCACCAGATAATATTTTTGCAAGAACTGGATTGGCAAATCTCAAAAAGAACAGTGGAGATCTTGAAGGTGCTCTGAAAGACTACAATCAGCTTCTTGCAGAAAAGCCGGAATCTCTTCTTTATAATGGTAGAGCCGATGTTTATCTGAAAATGAAAAAGTCTAAGGAAGCCCTTACAGACATTAACAAAGCTATTTCTATTGATCCTAAATTTTCTCAATCTTATGTTACAAAAGCAGCCATTTTATTTGATTCTGGAAAAGATAAAGAAGCTTGCAGCAATTTAGATAAAGCTATTGCAACAGGCTATGAGAAAACACTCTTAGCAGATTATGAAGCAAAATGTGCTAAAAAATAATCAATCATCTATTTATTTTAATTTTTTTTGAATTTTTCATGTTAAATATTGTTCTTGTAGAACCAGAAATCCCTAATAATACAGGGAATATCGGCAGATTGTGTGTTGGAACAGATAGCAGACTTCATCTCATTCATCCGTTAGGATTTTTAATTGACGATAAAAATTTGAAACGCTCCGGACTCGATTATTGGGTTCATCTCGACGTTACAGAATATCAAAATGTAGATGAATGGATGAGAGCTGTACCCGATTTTTCAAGAGTGTTTTTATTCAGTTCCCATGCTGATAAATCTTATCTTGAAACTCATTTTCAGGATGGCGACTGGCTTGTTTTCGGGAAAGAGAGCAAAGGTTTAAGCAAAGATATTTTAGATCGTTTTGAAAACCATTTAACAATTCCAATGTCGAATTTAATTAGAAGTTTTAATATCGCCAATTCGGTTGCATTTGTTGTGGGGGAGGCAAAAAGACAAATCGGGTTGAAGTTATAGAGAATAGTTAATCGTTATGATAAGGTTTTCCCTGCAAAATCTGGTCTGCACGATACAATTGTTCTACAATAAACAGGCGAATCATCTGGTGCGTAAATGTCATTTTAGATAATGACATTTTTTCGTTGGCTCTGTCATAAATTTCGTCTGAAAAACCATACGCTCCACCAATAAAAAGATGTATTTTTTTTACTGAAGAACCCATCCAAGAATCTATCTTGTGTGAGAATTCTCTGCTGGTAAACTGTTTTCCTTTTTCGTCCAGAAGAATAATAAGGTCATTTTTATCTGTTTGACTTAAAAACAATTTTGCTTCTTCTTTTTTCAAAAGTTCCGGCGTAAGATTTTTTGCATTCTTAATGTCAGGAATTTCGATGATTTCAAAATTCCAGTGCTTAGGAAGACGGGTGAGGTAATACTTTATTAAACTTGTGATTTCTTTATCATCTGTTTTACCGATACAAACTAAACTGATTCGCATTTCTTATATTTGCCAAACACAAATATAGTTTATGGCATTAAAAATTCCTAAATTTCTACTCAAAATTCAAGAGTTTCTTGATGATTTGCATATTCCTGTGCTTGGGATTTCGTTATGGCAGTTATTTCAGATCTATTTTGCGGGGGTTTTTAAAGGTAGAATAGGGAGGAAAGCTGCGGCCATTTCATGGAGTTTTACTTTAAGTCTTTTTCCTTTTTTGCTGTTTTTATTGTCGGTTTTGCCCAATTTACCTCATTACGATAAGCTTCAGTTTTATATTTTCGATGTTCTCATGAGCAATATTTTCCCTTCTAATATTGAAGGTGATGTAAGAGGATATATTCAGAATAATATTGTCCCGAATATGAAGGATATCAGTAATTTAACGATTTTATTGGCACTCGTATTTGCTACCAACGGCACATTTTCTCTCATTAGTGGCTTTAATGAAAATTCTGAAGAAAAATTACCCGACGTAAAAGAGTTTATCCTTTCATTTTTTATTACTATTGGGTTTGTAAGTGTGGTTTTTTTATGTTTATTTGGAGTTTACTATACAGAAGTGGTACTCAAACAGTTTCATCCGGCGTATGATCTCTCCTGGTTTGTAAACAATCTATCTAAACTGATTGGTTTTGTGTCTTTCCCAATCTTTTTCTTTTTGCTTCTCAGCTTGTTTTATTGGTTAGGAACCGTAAAAATTGCCAGATTCAGACAGGCTGTTCCGGGAGCAATTCTTACAACTATTTTATTTATACTTACCACTTATCTTTTTACCATTTATGTAGCAAATATCGCACGTTACAACGTTTTATACGGGTCAATAGGAAGTATGATTCTGTTAATGATCTGGATAAATGTAAACGTTTACCTTCTTCTTTTTGGGAACGAACTCAATTTAGCATTGAGAAAAATAAGAATTGAAAAGCTTCTTTTAGACGAGATTAAAGAGAAAGAAATTAATCAATCTGAAGAGTCTGCCGCGATAGTTAATAATATTGAGAATGGAGTGCACGACAAAAGTTTGTAAATAGACTATTTACAAACGATTAAACTCAATTCTTAAAAAATTAAATAGTCTGAACGATATTAAGATTTTAAAGTCTTCTTATTCTTGAAATTCCGTCTATTGCTTTCAGTTTCTTAAAAGTTTCTTCAAGCTGACCTTTATGTTTTACTTCTAGATTGATGGTTCCGGTGAAAATTCCGTCATTAGATTCAATAGACATGCTTTTCATATCCATTCCCATGGCTCCACTGATAACGGTAGTGATATCGTTAATCATACCCATTCTGTCTAATCCTTCAATCTCAATTTTTATACGGTTTTTGAAGCTTTCTTCATTCACCCATTTTGCAGGAATTACTCTGTAATCATATTGGGCTCTTAGGTTGATAGCGTTCGGACAGTTATCATTATGCACCTTAATTCCTTCGGAAATAGTTATAAATCCGAAAATTTTATCACCAGGAATTACCGTACAGCATTTTGCATAGGTATAATTGAGTTTCTCTTCATCCTTTCCGAAGACAATCATGTTAAGATTCTGTTCTTTAGGATCTTCGAAATTAGGATTTTTGTTGGATGTTCTTTTGAATCTTGAAAGCAGGTTGTTGAATACATTTTTACTCTCAATATATTTTCTTAAACTGCTTGCATCCAGTTCGTTGGTTTGGAATTTAAGGAATAGTTCCTGAGAACTTTTAAGGTTAAAAAACTTCTGTAGTTTGTTGATTTCCTCATCATTGAAATTAATCTTTGCATGACGAAGTTTTCTTTGTAAAATCTCTTTTCCTTCCTCCACAAAAGTGTTTTTCTGGGAATTGAGAAAACTTTTTATTTTAGATTTTGCTTTGGAAGTAACTACAAAATCTAGCCAGTCGAATTTAGGTTTTTGATTTTGAGAAGACAGAATATCTACCTGATCTCCATTTTGTAAAACATACGAAATAGGAACTAATTTCCCATTGATTTTTGCACCTAAACATTTCATTCCCAAATCGGTATGAACGGAAAATGCGAAGTCAAGAGCGGTTGCATTGGTTGGTAAAATTTTAATTTCACCTTTTGGGGTAAAAACAAAAACTTCTTTAGAATAAAGATTGAGTTTAATATTGTCTAAAAGTTCTGTAGTGGTAAGGTTTTGCTGTTGTTCCAGAACCTCACGTATTTCGGTAACCCATTTTTCAAAATTTCGGTCATCATGACTTTGTTTGTATCCTTCTTTATATTTGTAATGTGCTGCAACGCCTTTTTCGGCAATATCATCCATTCTTTCAGAACGAATCTGTACTTCAATCCATTTTTTGTCTGGTCCTAAAACCGTAAGATGTAAACTTTCGTATCCCGTAGAACGTGGCTGTGTAATCCAGTCACGCATTCTGGAAGGGTTACTGTGATAAACATCGGTTACGATAGAATAAATCTTCCACGCAAGAAATTTTTCGTTCTTGGCATCAGATTTATAAATGATTCTTATTGCATAATTATCGAAAACTTCCTCAAAAGGAACGCCTTGTTTAAGCATTTTTCTGTAAATAGAAGAAATTGCTTTTGCACGGCCTTTTATGCTTACATTAAGACCTTCGTCTTTTAATCTTTCAGAAACTTCTTTTTTGAATTCTTCAATATACCTCTCGCGGTTTTCTTTGGCTAATTCAAGTTTCTGAGTAATTTCGTTGTAAACATCAGGATTGTTATATTTTAAAGAAAGATCTTCAAGCTCAGATTTAATATTGTATAAACCTAATCTGTGAGCCATTGGAGCGTAAATATAAACGGTTTCCGAAGCAATTTTTTTCTGCTTATCCGGTGCCATACTCTCCAAAGTTCTCATATTGTGAAGTCGGTCTGCAATTTTAATGAGAATTACCCTGAAATCTTCAGAAAGGGTAAGTAAGAGTTTTCTGTAATTTTCAGACTGTACAGAAATATTCTGATGATTCATTATCGAGATCTTCGTAAGTCCGTTTACGATACCGGCAATTCTTTCACCAAATATTTTTTTCAGATCTTCGTAAGTATAATCAGAATCTTCTATAACATCGTGTAGTAAAGCACAGGCGATAGAAGTAGCACCCAGACCAATTTCTTTTGCAACTATTTTTGCAACCGCAATAGGATGATAAATGTATGGTTCGCCAGACTTCCTCCTTTGATCTTTGTGTGCATCGAGTGCAATATCAAAAGCTTTACGAATGAGTTTGTTGTTTTCCTCATCCAAAGTTCTGTATGTATTAGAAATCAGATCTTTATATCGTGCTAAAATTTCTTTATTTTCTTGCTCCAAGTCGTAACTCATCTGTGTAAAGGCTTTATTAAAACGAAAGTACGAAAAAATAAGGATTTTTTCAAGATTAAAAACACAAAAAAATCCACAGAAAACTGTGGACTTCGGTTAATAGTTTTTATTTTGGTTAGTTTTTTTAGGTTTTCACTTCAGAGTTTATTCCGTCATGCTGAACTTTTATTCTAACATCGGGACTGTTGTGAATTTCGGCTTTCGAACGCGCGTCTATCAGTTTTTTGATATCGCTGTAAGAAGCCTGACTGATGCTCATGTTTTCAAAAATATAAGTTTTTAGAACTTGGTTTTGATCGAAAATTTGCTTAACGCTTTCATATCTTATCTCGTTCTTTATTTCTACACTCACCAAGTAGGGAGAGTTATGATGTTCTTCATTCAAATAAACAATATACTCGTGGTTGTCAACTCCTGAATTTTCCAATTCCTGTTCGAGCGTTTTGTAATTATTCTGATGATTAAATACACCGACTACTATATTCAGCATAATAATTGATTTTGGTTGAATAAAGATAGTAATAATTTTATAATATTTGTATTTTTTTTATCTTAATTTGAATTATTTTAATATTTCGGTAAAAAATTATTATAATTTAAGATATTTAATGTTTTTTGAAATAAAAAAACTCTGTGCAGAAACACAGAGTTTTATGGATTGGTTTCACAAGGAAATTATTGAATTCTTTTGTTTTTAATTTCATCTACAATTTCAGGATTCAAAAGGGTAGAAGTGTCTCCGAAGTTGCTGAAATCGCCTTCTGCAATTTTTCTTAAGATTCTACGCATAATTTTTCCTGAGCGGGTTTTCGGAAGCCCCGATACAAACTGAATTTTATCCAATTTAGCAATCGGGCCAATCTGGTCAGAAATCAACTGGTTAATTTCTTTTACCAGATTTTCATGTTTTCTGTCTGCCCCGGATTCTTTTAAGATCACAAATCCATACAGAGCACTTCCTTTAATATCGTGTGGGAAGCCTACAATAGCAGATTCTGCCACCGCAGGATGCTCATTGATGCTGTCTTCAATAGGAGCCGTTCCTAAGTTATGCCCTGAAACAATTACTACATCATCTACACGACCTGTAATTCTGTAATATCCCACTTCGTCTCTCAAAGCACCGTCACCTGTGAAATATTTCCCTGGAAATGCCGAAAAATAAGTTTCTTTATATCTTTGATGGTCTCCCCAGATGGTTCTTGCAATTCCCGGCCAAGGAAAACGGATGCAGAGATTTCCTGTTACCTGATTTCCGGTAATTTCGTTGCGTTTGTCGTCCATTAGCACCGGCTGAATTCCCGGTAACGGAAGTGTTGCATAGGTTGGTTTAGTGGGTGTTACAAAAGGAATTGGGGAAATCATGATTCCACCAGTTTCAGTTTGCCACCACGTATCTACGATCGGACATTTTTTTCTTCCTACATGGTCATTAAACCAATGCCAAGCTTCATCGTTGATAGGTTCTCCTACAGATCCGATAACTCTTAACGAACTTAGATCATGTTTATCTACCCATTCCGAGCTTTCTTTAGCCAAAGAACGGATTGCTGTTGGAGCGGTATAGAATTGTGTAACTTTATGTTTTTCAATAACTTCCCAAAATCTGTCTGGTTCAGGATAAGTAGGTATTCCTTCGAAAATAACCGTGGTTGCTCCGTTTAATAATGGACCGTAAAGTATGTAAGAGTGCCCTGTAATCCAGCCGATATCTGCGGTACACCAGTAAATATCGTTTTCCTGATAGTTGAAAACGTTTTTAAACGTATATGCAGAATATACCATGTAACCGGCGCAGGTATGAAGCATTCCTTTCGGTTTTCCAGTAGAACCAGAAGTATAGAGAATAAATAGAGGGTCTTCTGCATCCATAATAATGGTGACGAAGTCGGCAGAAGCTTTTTCATAAAGATCATTCATCCAGAAATCTCTTCCTTCCTTCATTTTCACTTCATTGTTGGTTCTTTTCACAACAAGTGTTTTTTCAACAGTAGGACATTTTTCTAAAGCTTCATCAATAATTGATTTTAAATCTAAAACTTTACTTCCTCTATAGCTTCCGTCTGAAGTAATTAAAAGTTTCGCACCACAGTCATTAACTCTGGAAACTACTGCCGAAGCAGAAAATCCTGCAAAAATTACAGAATGTACTGCTCCTAATTTTGCACAAGCTAACATTGTTATTGCCAATTCCGGAATCATTGGAAGGTAAATACATACTCTGTCGCCTTTTTCAATTCCCATTTCTTTGAGAACATTGGCAGTTTTATTAACTCTTTCGTACAATTCGCTGTAAGAAATATGCTGTGCTTCTTCTTTCGGATCGTTTGGTTCCCAAATGATGGCTGTTTTTTCTCCTCTTACCGAAAGGTGTCTGTCTAAACAGTTTTTGGTGATATTTAATTTAGCATCTTTAAACCATGTGATTTTTGCTTCATTCATGTCATACTTTACCACTTTGCTCCATCTTTGGTACCATACAAAATTCTGATCGGCAACTTTGTCCCAGAATTTTTTTGGGTTTTTGATTGATTTTTTGTATTCTTCAAAATAGTGTGGCAGATCTTCTATCACGTAATTTCTCATATTTTTTCTTTTTATTAATTTATTTTTAGTTGAATTTTCTTTCTGTTTGTTATTTCAAAAATAAAACATATTGCCTATTTATGGGCTTTGTATGCATTAATTTTTTCTTTTATTTCTTCAATAATCTTTTCATCATCAATGGTTGAAGGAACCTGAAAATCTTTACCGTCTATAATTGTTCGGATCAGTTTTCTTAAAATCTTTCCCGAACGGGTTTTGGGTAGCCTTTTTACAGTCATCACGTTTTTCAGGCATGCTACAGCACCAATTTTCTCCCGAACTTTCTTCACAATTTCTGTTTCAATTTGCTGTTCGGAAATAAGAGAACCATTCTTTAAAACCACCGAAGCAAAAGGAATCTGTCCTTTTAAATCATCATCAATACCCACCACGGCACATTCGGCAACATCGGGATGTGAAGAGACAATTTCCTCCATTTCGGAAGTTGAAAGTCGGTGACCTGCTACATTAATAACATCATCCACTCTTCCTGTGATAAAAATATAACCGTCTTCATCTTTTATGGCACCATCACCGGAGAAATAATAACCTTTATATTGAGATAAATAGCTTTTATTGAAACGTTCGTAGTCATTCCATATTCCCAGCATTGCACCAGGAGGCAGCGGAAGTTTAATAACCAAATAGCCTTCATGATGGGCATCCAGCTCAAGACCATTTTCGTCAAATATTTTAATATCATATCCCGGTACAGGCTTTCCTGCAGATGCTCTTTTTATCTGATAATCATCATTATAAGTCATTAAACCCAACATTGGCGAGCCAGATTCTGTCTGCCACCAATGGTCTATGGCGGGAACTCCGATGTGCTTTTCAAACCAGTCTAATGTGGCAACATCACATCTTTCACCTGCCAAAAACTGTTTTTTGAAGCTGGATAAATCATATTTTTTTACCAATTCGCCTTCAGGATCTTCTTTTTTAATAGCACGAATGGCAGTTGGAGCAGTAAACATAGCAGCAACTTTATATTCTGAAATAATTCTCCAGAAAGTTCCTGCATCGGGAGTCATAATGGGTTTGCCTTCAAAAATAATGGTAGTATTTCTATTAATTAAAGGCCCGTAAACACTGTAGCTGTGACCAACTGCCCATCCGAAATCTGAAGCTGCCCAAAAGGTTTCGCCAGGCTCAATTCCGTAAATGTATTTCATAGAGAATTTAAGGGCAGTGGCATAACCTCCTGTATCTCTTGTAATTCCTTTTGGTTTGCCTGTGGTCCCGGAGGTGTACAAAAGATAAAGCGGATGGCCGGATGTTACAGAAACATAATCTGCAGGTTCAGATTTGTCTACCAATTCCTGATAATCGATAATTTCTTCAAACATTTCGTGTTGGTTATCTACCAACTTTCTGTTGAAAACGATAATGTTTTCCACTTTATCCTGTGCCAGTTCAATGGCCTTTTCCACCAGCGGCAGATAAGGAATTCTTTTGGCGATTTCTATTCCCGCCGTTGCGGTGATTAGAGCTTTGGGTTTGCAGTCATCAATTCTTACTACGAGTTCCTGTGGTGCAAAACCTCCGAAAACTACATTATGAATGACCCCAATTCTTGCACAAGCCAGCATTGCAAAAAGCGTCTGCGGAATCATGGGCATATAAATTACAGTGGTATCTCCTTTTTTTAAACCTAAAGACTGCAAACCTCCCGCTAATTTTGAAACTTCTTCTTTTAACTGATGATAAGTATATTTTATTTTCTGATTGGTTACGGGAGAATCATAAATTATGGCAATATCATCTCCAAAACCGTCTTCTATGTGTTGGTCTATGCAGAGGTAAGACATATTGAGTTCTCCGTCTGTAAACCACTGATTATAATTGTTTTCGTCTTCAGAAATTATTGTTTCCGGAAATTTGAACCAAGAAATTTGCTGAGCCTGTTCTTTCCAGAATTTCTCTTTATGGTCTATGCTTTTTTGAAATAAATCTTCTGTATTCATGCTTTAAGTTTTAGGTATTAAGCAGTTCTTCAATTTGCTGAATTAGTTTTTTAATAGAGTAGGGTTTGGTAACGTAGGCGTCGGCTCCCATTTCAAGCCCTTTTTCTATGTCTTTGGGATTGTTTTTGGCACTCAGAAATAAAACTTTCGTATGTTCTAATGTGCTGTTTTTTTTAATTTCTTCCAAAGTGCTGTAACCATCAAGATTGGGCATCATAATGTCTAACAATATGACATCAGGTTTTATCGTTTTTAAAAATTCTAACACTTCGGTTCCGTCTCTTGCAATGAAAACTTCATATCCGATTTTTTTGAAACTGTATTCCAAAGACATCAAAATTTTGTGTTCATCATCCGCAATTAATATCTTTTTCATTTCTTTTTTATTTATCGTTCAACATCATTTTTTGGTAAAGAGATTGTAAAAGTAACTCCCAAACCGCTGTTTTCAGCTTTTATACTTCCTTCGTGAGCTTCAATTATTCTTTTGGAAATAGCCAATCCCAGACCGCTTCCTACAGGTTTTCTGATATTTTGGTTTTTAGACTGATAAAATTTATCGAAAATCATTTCCAGATCTTCTTCGGGAATATTTTTTCCTGTATTGAATATTTTGATAATGAGTCTATCGTATTTTTCAGAAAATTTTGTCTGAATAATGCCCTGTTCATCAGTAAATTTTAATGCATTACCTAAAATATTCTGGAAAAGCTGAATCAATCTTGCTTCATCATATTCATAACGGTAGTTGTTTAATAAATCGACCTCACTGATGTGAATAGATTTTTGCTGAATTAGATGCACAATAGGATTAAGTGCTTTTTTATAAGTTTCAATAATGTTATTTTCCTGAATATTTAAAGCAATTTCACCATGCTGAAGCTTATCCAGGTACAAAATATCGTTGATGATTTCGCTTAATCGGTCAGATTCTGTAATAATATTATTTAAAAATTCTTTTTTAATTTCTAACGGAATATCATCATCATCTGCAAGAATTTCTCCCGCAGAACGGATCGCTGTAATAGGTGTTCTGAGTTCGTGAGCTACGGAATCCAGAAAATCGTCTTTTTGACGGTCCTTAATAATTAAATTCTCATTGGCAGCCGTAAGATCATTAGAAAGTTGCTTCAGCTGTTCAGATTTTTCGGTAAGTTTTTTATTGATTGATATATTTTCTTTGGATTCTTCCAGAATATTCAGAACTTCTTTCAGAGAAATTTTGTCTTCTTTGGTGACGCCATCAATTAAAATTTTGGCAGAGGCCGTCCCAATTCTTCCTGTTAAAAGATTTTCAGAGAACTTAATAAATCTGGAATCTGCTGTTTCAGCTTGCGAATCTATATTGTATTTGATATTAAAAATCCGCATTGCCTGTTCTGTTTTCTTCTTTCCTAAAAAACGTTCCAAAATGTTTTGAATATCAGAAACATAAGCTTTTCCTCGCCAAATGTAAGCATCCTCGTGATTTTGGATATATTTATCTATATCAACATACAGTTCTGCAAAATTTCTTTCGCGGTAATTTCCTTTCATGCTAACGGAAATTATGGTAAATAGGGCAGTGTTTATTAAAATCGACCAAAAGAATATTTCTGGAATTCTTGTAAGGAAATAAATGTCGAAAAACTCAAAAGCATTGTACATATCTCTCAGCAATCCTTTCAATTCAGAATTGTAAGAAAAGTAATATTGAGGAATAATCAATCCGAAATAGCAGATTATTAATCCTGCGATTAATCCTATAATTGCTCCCTGATAACTTCCTCTACGCCAAAAAATTGCGCCAAAGAAAGAAGGTGCAAGCTGTGCAATAATAACAAATGATATAAAACCGACAGAATCTAAAGATGTTTTAAGAATAAAATATTTATAAAATGCAAACGCCAGAATAATTAGCCCAAATATGGAAAATTTACGGATATTGGTAATGTTTCGGGTGTTTTGTATTTCGTTTTCTGCTTTAAATTTTCCTAATAAACCGTAAGGAATAATCAGATTATTAGAAAGCATAATAGATAGCGTAATTGCCGAAATAATAATCATAGAAATTGAAGAACTGAGCCCTCCCAAGAATACCAAAACTGTAATTAAAGTATTATTAAAATACTGCGGAATCAGGATAGAATAGAATTCAGGATTTACATTCTGTCCTTCAAAAATAAGTCTTCCGCCCCACGCAATCGGGAAGATGAAAATGGTGAAAATCAGTAAATAAAGCGGTAGAAACCAAATGGCTGTTTTAATATGTTTTTCCTGTCTGTTTTCTACGATTGCAGTATGAAACTGTCTTGGTAAAAGGCAGATTGCCGTCCCGGAAATCATACAAAGAACCATCCAGTTCATTGCTCCTTCAATTCCGTTAAATGTATTTTTAGATTTAAAATCTGAAAACTGACTTGCCTTAGTATATAAGTCTGAAAACCCATCAAACACAAAATAAATAACAAACAATCCTAAAATGATGATAAAGAATAGTTTAAGAAAGCTTTCTAATGCGATAGCGGAGATGATTCCTAATCGTTTTTCTGATGCATCTACGTATTTTGTTCCGTAATACGAAGAAAATACAGCAATTAATATTACAACAAAAGTGGCGTTATCGTTAAGGATGGTTTTAGATATCGCGGTTTCTGTTACGAGGTGAAATGTTTCTGAAATGGCTCTGATTTGTAATCCGATATAAGGAATAACAGCAAAAATACAGACCAAAGTAATAATGGCACTGAAACTTCTGCTATTACCATACCGTAAAGAAATAAAATCTGCTAAACTGCTGATTTTGTTAACTCTGGAGATTCTTACAATTCTCGTGTTGATGTAAATCCACGCCGGGATAATAATTACAGGTCCAATATAAATCGGTAAATAATTGAGTCCGCTGGTGGCTGCAACTCCTATGCTTCCATAGTACGTCCATGCGGTACAATATACAGCGAGTGATAGCGCATAAATATACGGATTGTTTATCCAGAATTTACTCTTCTTCTTCTCTGCCAAATGGGCAACTAAGAACAAAAGTGCCAGATAAACTAAAACAACAATAAATAATGCGAAACTACTCATCATATTTTTTTACTATGAAAAGTGATATTAAAATAGAGATCATCCATACAGAAAAAATATAGATTAGAATTCGTGGAAAACCAAAAACTTCTTTTTCACTGTTGAAAAGCAATGAAACGGGTATGCCGAAACATATTAGTAATCCTATACTTAAAATAATGAGTTTTTGCTCGTGACGTTTCTTCATTTTTTATGAATGATAATTTCAGATATTTTAGAAAAGATAATTGATGAATAGACCGAAATCATTCATCAATTATCCTCTTTTATATATAATTTACTTGTCGTCAGAATATTCACCGGTTAAAGAATAATATCCGAAAATTGCCATTCCGCCGGAAACAATCGGAACCAATACGAATAGGATGATAATCCCGAATACAAGGTCTTCCTGCTTTCCTGAAGTGAGCTTCGGAACTCCCATTACTGTGATTCCCAGATACGCGACTGCAAGTGCTACTGCGATCCATACGATGCCTAATATTTTTTTTAATCCGTCCATTTTGTTAGATTTAAAATTAGTAATTTTTTTTGTGAAATGCTGTATTAATCGTGGATATTGCTGTTTTTATTTTTCAGATAAATTAATCCGATGATAAGACAGACAGCTGCCACACCTATAGGATACCAAAGACCTTCCAGATACCATGTTGGATGCCCCGCATCTTTACCTGTGGTAACAAGATAGGTTGCAACAGCAGGAAGTAAACCTCCAAAAACTCCGTTTCCGATATGATAAGGAAGAGACATTGAAGTGTAGCGAATTCTTACCGGGAACATTTCTACTAAGAATGCCGCAATAGGACCGTAAACCATCGTTACAAAAATTACCTGAATAAATACTAAAAATACCAATGACCATTTTGTACTGTCGTTTATTGTAATCGATTTTGAAACTTTTGCCTCTTCAGCTTTTCCGTCTGTCATTACCGGTCCGCTTGGTGACCAGTGTACAATACTGTCTTTTTTAGCCAAAGTGCCGTCTGTGTAAAGTGTTTCTTTGTGGAAAGTAATTAAGCTGTCTGTAGCAATTTTATCATGAATTTTTGCGGTTCTTTTTTCAACTAAACCACTTTCTGCAACAGTTTTTGTTTTGAGATCTACACTTTTAAACATTTTATCATAGATAGGTCTGTAAGCCAGAATAGCGATCAGCATTCCCGTCATCATAATGGCTTTTCTTCCCACTTTATCAGAAAGCCAACCGAAGAAAACAAAAAATGGAGTCCCCAGAAGCAAAGCAGTTGCCATTAAATAATCTACCTGAATAGATTCTACATTCATTACCTTTTGAAGGAAGCTCATTGCGTAGAACTGACCTGTGTACCAAATCACACCCTGTCCCATAGCAGCTCCGAACAAAGCAAGCAAAACAAATTTGAAGTTGAACTTATTCCCGAAACTTTCTTTTAAAGGATTTTTAGATGTTTTTCCCTCACTTTTAGCCTTAGCAAAAAGCGGAGATTCTTTCATGTTTTTTCTGATGATGTAAGATACACCCACCATTAAAATTGAAATCCAGAAAGGAACTCTCCATCCCCAGTTATCAAAACTCTCTGTAGAAAGTGAGCTTTTGGTCACCAAAATTACAATAAGCGAAATAAAAAGACCTGCAGTAGCCGTAGTCTGAATCCATGAAGTCCAGTAGCCTCTTCGGTTAGGCTGAGCGTATTCTGCGACATAAGTTGCAGCACCACCATATTCTCCCCCTAAAGCCAAACCCTGTAAAAGTCTTAAAATTAAAACCAAAACAGGAGCCATAAATCCGATGGTTTCATATCCCGGGATACACCCAATTAAGAAAGTAGAGAACCCCATAATTAAAAGTGTTACCAAGAAAGTATATTTTCTACCGATAAGATCTCCCAGTCTTCCGAAAAACAAAGCTCCGAAAGGTCTTACTACAAATCCTGCGGCAAACGTTGCCAAAGTTGATAAGAAAGCGGCAGTTGGATTGTCTGCCGGAAAGAATTTTGTTGCCAAAACCACAGCCAGACTTCCGAAAATATAGAAATCATACCATTCTATAAGTGTCCCGAGGGAAGAGGCAGTAATTACACTCCAGATGGTGCGGTTTTTCTGCTTATCTGTCATGTTTTGATAAGCATCATGATGTTGTTCGCTCATATTATTAGATTTTTTTGTTATAAATTTTAAATATTTCTTATAAATAAACCTGAAGCTGAAGTGTAAATTCTCCTTTAGATGTAGGGCTTTCGGTGGCACTTGTGTAGACTGGTCTTGTAGAATACTGTGTAGTAATTTTTGCATGATGACCATCTAAAAACCAGTTGGCTCCCACATCAAATTGAGACGATGGCTTATCTAAAGCATCAAAGTTTTTGTGTGTATAAGCTGCAAACGGCTGAATTCTTATTTTTGGTTTTTCTGCCTGGCTTGGTAATAACAAACCGGCTTGAGCATAGATTACATTTCCTGTCCCGATCATCGGCTGTAAATTACCGGGACCTGCGATAGCTCTCTGACCTACGAAATTAGGATCATTAGCTGCAATGTTCATCGTTCCTAGATTTCTCAGGTAATTCGGGCCAAAATTATAGTTGAAATATCCCGCATAAGCAGAAACTGCCATCTTATTTTTTGCCTGTCCTAAAGGAATATCGGCAAAAGCATCTACAGAAAGTAAAGTAATGTCATGTTTTTCTATAGTAGAATTAACAGAAGTTCTGGTTCCCTGTGCCTGATGATAAAATCCGGCTCCAATATTGAAAACTTTTTTTGTTCCGAGATAAGAACCAACCTTGAAAGGTAAAAGATTAGATTCGCTGTCCAGAAACTGATATTCAAAATATCCGGCCTTAGACCAGTGGGGATTTCCGTTATTATCAACCGCTACCGCATTGGCACTATTGGTGGTGTTTACAGGTGTAAGATCTGTGGCAAATGGTTTGTTTAAACTCATTCTGTATTCAAATTTGCCGTATTTACCCTTTGCAAAAACTCCCATTTGTCTTGCAAACTGATCTGAATTATCTATTAAAGGCCAACTGAAAATAGGAGAATCTAACGTTAGGAAATTTAAAGTAGAAGTCATAGTCATTCGGGAAAGTCCCATGTAATAATGCAGACCACCTCCCAGAGTTAGGCTGAATTTACCTGCTTCACCCGGCATTAAGACTGCATATTCGTTCCAGGCGTCATGAAAAAAAAGTTGTGGTTTTTTTCCGTTTCCGTAACCGCCTGTTCCCGATGTCCCATTGGCTCCACCGTTGATGAAGGTCTGGTTGTTCACTCCGAAATGCGCTACAATCATATATCTTTTAGAAATCTGTGCGTAAGCCAACATACGTGCACGTCTGTTTCCTAAATTCCAAGTGTTGTCTGTAGGCTCACCGCCCACCATACTTCCGGGATTCATTTGGGTGTTCCTTATCCAGAACTGATCCCAAAGAATGAATCTGACATATTTATTACCATCAGGATTAAGATTTATTTTTAAACCATTTCCGTACTCCGGAGATCCCTGTGAATATAAAGAACTGCTGATTAAAGCTAATCCAATAAAACTTAGTAATTTCTTCATAAATTATTAATTTTTTGGCTGTTATTTTGTGAAAGCCAAATTGTAATTAATAATTTGTTTGTGAAAATTTAATATATATTTATGCTTAATGTATAGTTATTGTACATCCTTATATTATTTTTTAAATCTTTCCCATTTTATAAGCATATATTTATCTGCGAACTGAGTAATGATTAATCCTGAATTTTTTATATTTTCTTCCTTACTCATATATTCTATTAACTCATTTTGTTTCAAAATTTTATATACAGGATGAAAGTCGGAATGTGGAGGTCTTGTAATGTTGTATTTTTTAATCCATGAGCTTATGGTAACATGAGAAACTCCTATAATTCTTTCAATCTCCCGGAAGCTTAAACCCTCAAGATAAAGTTGTAAGGCTTTTGTTACATAATAATCATCAATCTGTTTCCCAAGTTTTTTTACGGTAAAGAAGTAATTACAATCTTTACAGTTAAATCTCTGTTTTTCATTAATAATTCCACTTTTTACAATCTTATTTCCATTACATTTAGGGCAGATATTTTCCATAACTATATAATTTTAGCAAATGTATAATAATTTAGCAAAATATTAAATTAACTTAAAGATAAAATTACCTGTATATTAATTTAATTCAATAAAATTATCTTTTTAATTTGTTTTTTAAAGTAATAATATTTTAAATTTGCTAAAAAAATTAGATAAATAAATGGAAATAGAAGTTTCCTCAGTTATGCATTTAATGTATGTGAGTGAAATACAACAGGAAATGTACGATTCTGCTCAGCGCAGAGGGACGGGTATAGCAAAACGTTCCATAGAATATTTGAGTAAGAAAATACTGGAAGGTAATGCGGTAATTGCTTCCGAAAACGGTGAATGGGTAGGATTCTGCTATATAGAAACATGGTCTCACGGTCAGTTTGTTGCCAATTCCGGGCTTATTGTTTCCCCCAAATTCAGAGAAAGGGGAGCGGCAACACTTATTAAGGAAAGGGTATTTCAGTTATCCCGGGAAAAATATCCCAATGCTAAAATTTTTGGCTTAACCACAGGATTGGCAGTAATGAAAATTAACAGCGATTTAGGCTATAAACCTGTAATTTATTCTGAGCTCACTCAGGATGAAGAATTCTGGAACGGCTGCAAAAACTGCGTTAATTACGAAATTTTAATGAAAAAAGAACGGAAAAACTGTTTATGCACCGCAATGTTATTCGTTCCTGAAAAAAATCAAAATAAAGAAGCTGCTGTTTCGCAGCCTGAAATCAAATTAAATAATGACAAAGAAAGTAGTATTAGCATTTAGTGGAGGTTTAGATACTTCTTACTGTGCAAAGTATCTGAGTGAAGTATTGGGTTATGAGGTTTACGCCGTTACTGTAAATACAGGAGGGTTTAGTAAAAATGAAGAAAAGGAATTAGAGAAAAGAGCTCTGAAACTTGGCGTGAAAGAATACAGGTGCGTAGATGCGCAGCAAGATTATTACAATTCTTGTGTAAAATATTTAATTTTCGGCAATATTCTTAAAAATAACACATATCCTTTGTCGGTAAGTGCAGAACGTACAATTCAGGCACAGGAAATTGCAAAATTTGCTACCAAAATTGGTGCAGATGCTATTGCCCACGGAAGTACAGGAGCAGGAAATGATCAGGTTCGTTTTGACTTGATTTTTCAGGTAATGTGCCCCAGTGTAGAAATTATCACCCCAATTCGGGATCAGTATTTATCCCGGGAAGAAGAAATTGAATTTCTTAAAATCTACGGATACGAAACAGAATTCCAGAAAGCACAATACTCTGTAAATAAAGGGCTTTGGGGAACTTCTGTAGGCGGAAAAGAAACGTTAACCTCAAGAAATTATCTTCCGGAAGAAGCTTTTCCTTCTCAAATCGAAAAAAGTGAGCCTTCAGAACTTAAAATTGAGTTTAAAAACGGAGAAATTACTGCCGTAAACGGAGAACATTTTGAACATCCGGTATCTGCCATCCAGAAAATTGAAAAATTAGCTTCGGTTTATGGGATCGGTCGAGATATTCACGTAGGAGATACCATTGTGGGTATTAAAGGAAGGGTCGGTTTCGAAGCTGCGGCGGCTTTAGTCATCATTAAAGCACATCATTTGCTGGAAAAACATACCCTTTCGAAATATCAGCAGATGATGAAATCCCAATTATCAGATTGGTACGGAAACTGGCTTCACGAGGCACTTTTCTTAGATCCGATAATGAGAAACATAGAATCTTTCCTGGAAGATTCTCAAAAAACCGTTAGCGGAAAAGTATTTGTAACCCTTCATCCATACAGGTTTGTTTTAAACGGAATTGAGTCAGACCACGATCTAATGTCAGACAAATTCGGAAGCTATGGCGAGGCCAACAGAGCGTGGACAGGCGATGATGTGAAAGGCTACACAAAAATACTAAGCAATTCATTAAACATATACCACCAGATTAATAAATAAGATTTGGGCAGCTTTATCCGCCTTCCGCTCCCAATCTTTAGCACGTCGTTCCTCCTCGCAAAAGGATTTCCGCTCAAGTCGGGCTGCAAAAAAGTTTAAAAAAGACGGTGTAAAGCAGGAAAGAAAAATCCTGTAAAAAATAATTTTTCTAAACAATGATTAATCATCAAAAAATAAAAACAGCAGGAATTATAGGTGCCAATGGTTACACGGGAAGCGAGTTGGTTCGTCTGCTGACTTATCATCCTCACGTTACTATACATTTTTTGTATAGCAGATCCCATTCGGGTAAAAAAATTTCAGATATATATCCGGATTTAGAATCGGTTTGCGAAATGGTTTTAACAGATACCTTTCAGGACGTAGACATTCTTTTTCTGTGTCTTCCGCATAAAGAAAGTGTTCATTGGCTTACCCAGAATTTTGTAAAGGAAGAAACCCTGATTATTGATCTAGGAAATGATTTTCGCCTGAACGGAAATTTCAGCAACAGAAAATTTATCTACGGTCTCCCGGAAATCAACAAAAAACAACTGATTGGTGCTAAAAGCATCGCCAATCCCGGCTGTTTTGCCACGGCAATCCAGTTGGCATTACTTCCATTAGCTCAAAAAGGTCTTTTGAATGAAGTTTATACCACAGGAATTACGGGCTCTACAGGAGCCGGACAGTCTTTACAGCCAACCACGCATTTTACATGGAGAAATGATAACATTTCAGCATACAAAACTTTAACGCATCAGCATGTAGACGAAATTTTACAGCAACTTTTAACGTTTAACAACCATGAAATTAGCCTGAATTTTGTCCCATGGAGAGGAGATTTTGCAAGAGGAATTTTTACCAGTTCAACCATCAAAACAGATTTAGAATTACCGGAATTACAAGTTATATTTCAGGATTTTTTTAAAGACCAGCCATTTGTAACCGTTAGTGAAAAACCGGTTGATTTGAAACAGGTAATTAACACCAATCGTTGTGTTATTCAGATTGAAAAAAACGAAAATTTTGCCGTAATACACTCCACAATAGATAATTTGCTGAAAGGAGCTTCCGGACAGGCCGTTCAGAATATGAATATTGCTATGGGTTGGGAAGAAAATATAGGATTAAACCTCAAACCCATTGCGTTTTAATATCAATAAGCTACAAGTTAGTGGTGAATTGTAAAAGCTCGAATTAAAATGACATAGGAAAATGGAGCGTTAAGAAAATTAAAATTTAATCCGTTAAGAAATTCCCACTGTTTGAGCACGAGATAAATTTTCAACCGAAGAACAAATCTTCAATTCGTGCGAGTTTTGGGAATTTTAGGATTTAATTTAAATTTTTAGCGGAAGTTTCCTAGTCTTGAATTTTTGTTTCTTTTGTTTCAAGACAAAAGAAAATATTATAGATGAAGTTATCAACCAACAATAATCAAAACATGAATTTATTCAACGTATATCCATTATTCAACATAAATCCTGTAAAAGCTCAGGGATCATTTCTTTGGGATGATAAAGGAGAAAAATATCTTGATTTCTATGGAGGTCATGCCGTTATTTCCATTGGGCACAATCATCCGCATTATCAAAGCAGATTAAAAGAGCAGCTGGATAAAATTTCGTTCTATTCAAACTCGGTTCAAAACGAGCTGCAAACCGAATTAGCAGAAAAATTAGGAAAACTTTCAGGTCTGGAAGATTACAATTTATTTTTATGCAATTCTGGAGCTGAAGCCAACGAAAATGCTTTGAAGCTCGCTTCTTTTCACAATGGTAAGAAAAAAGTTCTTTATTTTTCTGGTTCATTTCATGGGAGAACATCCGCAGCCGTTTCGGTGACCGATAATCCAAAAATTGTTGCTCCGGTAAACTATGACGAAAGATTTATTAAATCGGAATGGAATGATATTGAGCAGCTTGAAAAGATTTTTGAAAAACAAGGGAACGAAATTTCATCTGTAATTATTGAAGGAATTCAGGGAGTTGCCGGAATTATGATTCCCACAGCCCAATTTTTAAGCAAAATAAAAGAGCTCTGCGAAAAACACAATACAGTTTTAATTTTGGATGAAGTACAGTCGGGGTATGGCAGAAGCGGTTATTTCTTTGCATATCAGGAATTTGGAGTTGAGGCGGACATTGTTACAACAGCAAAAGGGATGGGGAATGGTTTTCCTATTGGCGGGGTTTTAATTCATCCGAAATTTCAGGCGAGCAATGGTTTGCTGGGAACTACTTTTGGCGGAAATCATCTGGCGTGCGTTGCCGCAATTGCAGTTTTGGATGTAATGAAAGATGAAAATCTTCTCGAAAACTCTAAGAAAATGGGTGAGTATATTGAAAATGAAATTAAAGATTTTCCACACATTAAAAATATCAGGAGAAAAGGACTGATGATGGGAATTGAATTAGATAGAAATTGCACAGAAGTACGAAACAGCCTGCTGTACAATCATCATATTTTTACAGGAAATGCCAGTGATAATAGGGTTTTGAGGGTTCTTCCAGCACTTAACATAAAAAAAGAAGAAACTGATTTATTTATCGTTGCTTTAAAAACTGTTTTACAAAATCTTTAAATTAATCACAAAAAATAAAGGCACAAAAGCTTTTTAAAACTTACATTAACTTTTATTTATTATAATTTTTTGTGATAAAACAAATCAATTCAAAATGAAATGGATATTCCATTTGTCCATTGAAAAAATAAAAATTCTCAAATGAAAAAATTCACCTCTGTAAGTGATGTTGAAAACTTGCAGGAAATCATAAAAAAAGCCCTAAAAATTAAAGAAAATCCACATTCTGAACCCGAAAAGGGAAAGGGGAAAACCATTGGACTTGTATTTTTAAATTCAAGTCTGAGAACGCGTTTAAGCAGCCAAATTGCGGCTCAGAATCTTGGATTAAATGTTTTGACTTTAAATGCCGCTCAGGAAGCCTGGAATTTAGAATTTGCAGATGGCTCGGTGATGAACGGAGACACCGTAGAACATATAAAAGATGCCATTGAGGTGCTGAATCAGTATTGCGATATCATTGCAGTAAGATGTTTTGCAGGGCTTAAAAATAAGGAAGATGATGTGAATGAAAGTATTCTGAGTCAGTTTGAACGTTACGCCAAAGTTCCGGTTATTTCGTTGGAATCTGCAACACGTCATCCTTTACAGAGTTTGGCAGACTGCATCACCATTACAGAAAACTGGCAAGAAAAGCGTAAACCAAAAGTGGTTTTAACATGGGCTCCACACATTAAACCGATCGCTCATGCCGTAGGAAATTCTTTTACTGAATGGATCCAGCAAATGGATGTAGATTTTGTAATTACCAATCCGGAAGGGTATGATTTGGATAAAAACTTCACTAAAGATATAAAGGTAATTCATAATCAGGATGAAGCATTGAAAGATGCAGATTTTATTTATGTAAAAAACTGGTCGTCTTTTGATGATTATGCGGAAATGCCCGAAGTAAAAGAAAACTGGATGCTTACGAATGAAAAACTGAAAAACACCAATCAGGCAAAAGTAATGCACTGTCTTCCGGTTCGTAGAAATGTTGAACTGAGTGATGAAGTGATGGATGGCGAAAATTCTATCATTTATCAGCAGGCAAAAAACCGTATTTTTTCTGCACAGTCAGTTTTTTCTGAAATTTTAGATGAAATGAATTCTAATTAACAAAAAGTCCCGAAAGGACAACTTAAATATAGGATGAAATCCTGTGAAAATGTATAAATGATGAAAGAAAAATTATACATCATAAAAATTGGCGGAGCTTTAATTGATGATGAAAGCTTATTGGAACAATTTCTTGATCAGTTTTCTGAAATTCAGGAGAAAAAAATCCTTGTACATGGCGGCGGAAAACTGGCAACTACTTTAGCCGATAAATTAGGAATAGAGCAGAAGCTGGTGAACGGAAGAAGAATTACTGATAAAGATACATTAGATGTTGTAGCGATGGTATATGCGGGCAGTATCAACAAAAATATTGTTGCTAAACTTCAGCAGAAAAAGTGCAAAGCCATTGGATTCTCCGGAGCTGATGCCAATCTCATTAAAGCCACGAAAAGGGAAGATTCGGAAATAGATTTTGGATTTGTAGGAGACATCAATGAAAAAAGCATCAATAAAAAACTTATTTCAAAATTGTTAAAGCTTAAATTGGTTCCTGTATTTTCAGCAATTACTCATGATAAAAAGGGGCATCTATTTAATACCAATGCAGATACCATTGCTTCGGTTATTGCTCAGGCTTTATCGGCTAAATATGATGTAGAATTGCTGTACTGTTTTGATAAAGAAGGCGTTTTGGAAGATGTAAACCAGTCTGAATCTCTTATTAAACGTATTTCTGAAGAAGATTTTTTTCAGCTGAAAGAAGATAATAAGCTGCATAAAGGCATCCTTCCCAAGCTCGAAAATGCTTTAGAAGCAGTAAAAAATAAAGTAAATAACGTTTTTTTAATCAAAGAAACCAAACTGAAAAACCATATAGAAAATCATGATGCAGGAACAGAAATCTGTATATAATAAAGAAGAATTACTGAGTAACGCTGTAGAACTGCTGAAAAAACTGATAGAAATTCCGTCATTCAGCAAAGATGAATATAATACTTCAGTAGAAATAGAGAATTTTTTTAAGAAACATCAAATCCCTGCCAAACGTTTCAAAAACAATATTTGGGCAGTCAATAAAAATTTTGATGTTTTTAAACCCTCTATTTTGCTCAATACCCATCACGACACCGTAAAACCTAATAAAGCATACACTTTAGACCCCTTTGTACCGCTTGAAAAAGAAGGAAAATTGTTTGGTCTCGGAAGTAATGATGCCGGAGCTTCTCTGGTTTGTATGACTCAGGTTTTTCTAAATTTTTATGATAAAGAAGACCTGAAATATAATCTGATAATAGCTTTAACGGCAGAGGAAGAAATTTCGGGGTTCGATGGTATTGAGGCTCTGTTTCCGCAATTACCCAATATTACACTTGCCATCGTTGGAGAGCCTACACAGATGAATCTTGCCATTGCGGAAAAAGGTCTGCTCGTTATTGACGGTGAAATGAAAGGCACGCCTTCTCACGCAGCACATCCGAACAGCGATAATTCTATTGTAAAATGTATGGAAGATCTTCAGCATATTCTGAATTTCAGGTTTCCGAAGATTTCAGATTATTTGGGTGAAGTTAAAGTTACACTGTCAGGAATTCACGCCGGAGTTCAGCATAATGTAGTTCCGGAATCCTGCAGTTTTACACTTGATGTAAGAGTTACCGATGAATATTCTAATCAGGAAGTATTTGAAATCATCCAGTCTCAGATGAAATCTGTTTTAACCGCAAGATCTTTCAGGTTAAATTCTTCGAAAATTGAAATGAATCACCCGTTTGTACAAGCTGGTTTGGAGATTGGTAGGACAACTTACGGCTCACCAACATCATCCGATCAGGCAATTATTCCTTGCACTTCTGTAAAGCTTGGTCCCGGCGACAGTACACGTTCTCATACCGCAGATGAATTTATTTACATTGAAGAAATTGCAGAGGGAATTGAGATTTATATCAGGATTCTGGAGAAAATTTTGTAGGCTGAAAGCTGGAAGCTGGGAGTTTGAAGTTCTAAAATTGACTGAGGAATGGAGGCGTTAAGAAAATTCTCAAAAATTCCGTTAAGAAAAATTTATTGTTTGTAGCGCGGGAAAAAATTAATCTTAAATGAACCAATTTACAATCTGCGCAAGTTTAGATTTTTTAGGAATTTTTGAGAATTTTTAGCTGGAGTTTCCAGTCTTGAATTTTTGTTTCTTTTGTTTCAAGACAAAAGAAAAATAATGTTTTAAAGAAAAGTTATGAAAAAAATATGGCAAAAAGACGACAATGCCACCAATATATTAGTTAACAAATTTACGGTAGGCAAAGATCTGGATTTTGATGAACGATTGGCAAAATATGATGTAAAAGGATCTATGACACACGGTAAAATGCTCACAGAAGTCGGGATTATTTCTCATGAAGAATCTGAGCAGATCATAGCGGTTCTGAAAGAAATTTTAAACAAAATAGAATCAGGAAGTTTTGTTATAGATAAAAATGCAGAAGATATTCATTCCCAAATAGAATCTATTTTAATTGAACAATTGGGCGATACCGGGAAAAAAATCCATACTGCAAGATCCAGAAACGATCAGGTTTTATTGGATATTAAACTCTACTTATTAGACGAAATTCGGGAAATCACCACTTTAACGAACGATTTTTTTCAGCAGTTGATCAGATTAGCAGAGCAGTACAAGCATGTTTTACTACCGGGATATACGCATTTTCAGATTGCAATGCCTTCATCATTCGGATTATGGTTTAGTGCTTACGCAGAAGCTTTATCGGATGATCTGGAAATGCTATTGTCAGTAAAAAATATCATCAATAAGAATCCTTTGGGTTCAGCGGCGGGTTATGGATCTTCTTTTCCTATCAACCGTGAAAGCACAACTACAAGTTTAGGCTTTCAATCCATGAATTACAATTCGATTTACGCCCAAATGACTCGTGGAAAATCTGAAAAAATGCTGGCAATGGCAATGGCCGCTTTAGCAGGAACTTTGGCGAAGTTTTCTTATGATATTTGCCTTTATCTCAGTCAGAATTTTGATTTTATCAGTTTTCCGAAAGAGTTTACCACCGGAAGCAGCATTATGCCCCATAAAAAAAACCCGGATATTTTCGAACTGGTGCGTGCACGATGCAACAGAATCCAGGCTCTTCCCAACGAGTTTATGCTTTTAACGGGCAATCTTCCATCAGGCTATCATCGCGATATGCAACTTACGAAAGAAATTCTTTTCCCTGCTATTGATTCCTTAAAAGAATGTTTAGAGATTTTAAACTATACATTACCAAATATTCAGGTGAAAGAGGGGATTTTGGAAGATGAAAAGTATCAGTACCTTTTCAGTGTAGAAAAAATTAATGAAGAAGTAAAAAACGGAAGTTCATTCCGTGATGCTTATGTAAAAGTAGGGCAGGAGATTGAAAATAATGTGTTTAATTTTAAAGCAGGCAATCTGAACCACACTCATCAGGGAAGCATTGGAAATCTTTGTCTAGATAAAATAGAATATCAGTTTAATAAGCTGAAAAACAAATTGTTGGGATAAGGGTTTTAACCTAAAACTTTATGTGCTTAGTGAAGTAGAATCATCTATAATGTTTAAAAAAAAATTTAATCCAAATCAATCTTAAACTTCGTAGATTTCTTCACCTCATGCAACACAATAGAACTGTGATATTGCCCGATATTAGGAATATTTGAAATGACATTTACCGTAAAATTATTATAAGAATTAATGTCTTTTGCGATAATTTTGAGCATATAATCATATTCCCCCGAAAGACTAATAACTTCCTGAACTTCATCATGCTGCATGATATTTTTCTCGAAGGTTTCCAATACTTTTTTAGATTGTTCTTTCAGACGGACATTACAGTAAACAACAATATTTAAACCCAGTTTTTCACGGTTAAGAAGACCTACATATTTCTCAATAATTCCATTTTTTTCCAGCTGTTTAATTCGCTCATACGTTGGTGTAAAGGTAAGACCAATCTTTTCTGAAATTTCTTTTACAGAATAGGTTGAATCTTCCTGAATAATGCTGAGAATCATTTTGTCTTTTAAATCCATATAAATCTGAGTTGGAAACAAAAATAAGATTTATAAATCAAAATAAAGAGAGATTAATGTTTTTTAATGAAATCTTGTTTCTGTTTTGTAAATCTGTAAAATTGTTATATCTTTGCACCTAATGAATAACACTGTATTTATATCATTAGAATTACCGGGCGAAGACGCCCTTTACGATATTTATTTATTTTAAGCGAAGATGTTTCTTCGCTTTTTTTATGTTCAAAAATTAAGATATTATGTTTACGATTACCGAACTAAGTACAGAAAGGATCAATAAAATACTAACCGAGGCACTCAGTTTTGCCAACGGAAAAACTTCAAAAATTGAAGGCGAAGTTTTCTGTTCAAATCTTTTCTTTGAAGACAGCACAAGAACAAAAACCAGTTTTGATATTGCTGAAAGAAAATTAGGCTTGCAGGTTGTTCCTTTCGATGCATCACACAGTTCTGTAAATAAAGGTGAAAGCCTGTATGATACCGTAAAAACCTTAAAAAGTATTGGGGTGAATCTGGTAGTTATAAGAGATAAAAAAGACAGGTATTTTGATGAGCTTGAAAATATAAATATCCCGATCATCAACGGAGGAGACGGAACCGGCAATCATCCTTCGCAATGTATGCTGGATCTGCTTACCATTTATCAGGAATTCGGGAAATTTGAAGGATTAAAAGTAGGAATCGTAGGAGATGTGAAGCACAGTCGCGTAGCCAATTCTAATGCTGAAGCTTTAAGAAGATTGGGTGCAAAAGTATATTTTTCCGGTCCGGAACAATGGTTTGACGAAGGTGCTCTTATTAATGGTACTTATTTGAATGTTGATGAACTGATTAAAGAAGTAGATGTTTTGATGCTACTTAGAATTCAGCACGAAAGACATGATTCTAAAATGAGTTTCTCTGCATCGGAATATCATAAAAAATATGGTTTGACGAAAGAAAGAGAAAAATCAATGAAAAAAGAAGCCATCATTATGCATCCCGCACCCATCAACCGAGGAGTAGAAATTGATACCGATTTGGTAGAATGTGCCCGTTCAAGGGTTTTCAGGCAAATGCAGAACGGCGTTTTTGCAAGAATGGCAATTTTAAAGGAAGCTTTGGAAAAAGTAGGGCATACCTTTAAATCATTATAAAAAAGTAAAGTTGAATACATTATACTTTTTACAACCTACATTGTACAAAAAAAATAATTAAGAGATAAAAGTTAAAAATGAAGAAAAAATTAATACTGGAGTCCGGTGAAGTGTTTCATGGAGAAGGTTTCGGAGCAGAATTGGAAACCGCAGGAGAAGTGGTTTTCAATACCGGAATGACAGGGTATCAGGAACTGATCTCTGACCCGTCTTACTGCGGTCAGATTGTTTGCATGACCTATCCGCTTATCGGAAACTATGGCATTAATAGAGATGATTATGAGAGTATTGAGCCGGCAATTAAAGGTCTTATCATAAAAGAACTTTGTGATCTTCCTTCCAATTTCCGCACTCAGATTACTTTAGATGAACTGTTTAAAAAGAAAAACCTTTCAGGTATTTCAGGAATTGATACCAGAAGACTCACAAGAATTCTGCGTAATTACGGTGTCGTGAAAGGAAAAATCGTAAACGCTGATGCAGACGAAAGCACAGTAGTTTCAGAATTAAAATCAACAAGCTTTCCTACCAATCAGGTAGAGCAGGTTTCTACTAAAACGCCTTATGCAAATCCGGGGAGAGGTCTTAAAGTTGTACTTGTAGATTTTGGTTCTAAATTAGGGATAATCAGAGAATTATCTCAGAGAAATTGTGATATTACCGTTGTTTCTCAGGATGTTACTGCAGAAGAAATTCTACTGATGAATCCGGACGGAGTAATGCTTTCAAACGGTCCCGGAGATCCTGAAGATAACCAACAAGCTCTTGAAATGATCAGAGGGATTTTAGGAAAAGTCCCTATTTTCGGTATTTGCTTAGGACATCAGCTTATCGGTTTGGCTTGCGGAGCAAAAACTTTTAAATTGAAATTCGGTCACAGAGGAGGAAACCATCCTGTTTTAGATTTAGAGAAAAATACTGTGGCTATTACTTCTCAAAATCACGGATATGCTGTAGATCAGGAAAGCCTTAAAGCAACAGATTTAATTGAAACCCATATCGCATTGAATGACAGAACAAACGAAGGTCTTAAACACAAAATTCATCCTTGTTTCTCCGTTCAGTATCACCCGGAAGCAAGTCCAGGTCCAGAAGATGCGAATTATTTATTTGATGAGTTTATTGAATTGATGGAAGGTTTTAAGAAGTAATTTAGATTCCAGACATTAGACATCAGATAACAGACTTTACAATGCATAATTTTGAGAAATTATTATTTTGGCAGAAATCAATAGAACTTGCAAAAAAAGTCTATATAATTTGTGCTGAGTTACCTAAAGATGAAAAATTTGGTTTAATTTCTCAAATTAAAAGGTGTGTAATTTCAATTCCGTCAAATATTGCAGAAGGAGCAGGAAGAAATAATGACAGAGAATTTTATCATTTTTTAGGTATTGCAAATGCTTCCTCTTTTGAATTACAGACACAATTAATTCTGACAAGAGAATTAAATTTACTAAATGCAGAAAAAGTCAATAGTCTAATATCAGATCTTAATGAAATTCAAAAAATGATTTATTCATTTAAATCTAATCTAAAAAAGTAAAATACACCGCTGGAAAGTCTGAAATCTGACATCTAGCATCTCATATCAAAAATTAAAATGGCAAAACGTACAGATATAAAAACAATTTTAGTAATCGGTTCAGGACCTATCATTATTGGTCAGGCGGCAGAATTTGATTACGCAGGAACTCAAGCTTGTTTGTCTTTGAAAGAAGAAGGCTACAAGGTAATTTTGATTAATTCAAATCCTGCAACGATTATGACGGATGTGGAAATTGCAGACAAGGTTTATATAGAACCAATTTCGCTGCAATTTGTAAGTCACATCATCAGAAAAGAACGACCTGACGCACTTTTACCAACTCTTGGTGGACAAACTGGTCTCAATATGGCGGTAGAACTTGAGAAATCAGGAATTCTTGAAGAATGTAAAGTGGAAGTATTGGGAACCAAACTTTCAGCCATCAACAGAGCGGAAGACAGAGATTTGTTCCGTGAACTGATGAGAGAATTAAACGAGCCTGTACCCGAATCAGATATTGTAAATACTGTGGAAGGAGCAATTCGTTTTGCGGATGAAATTGGCTACCCGGTTATTGTGCGTCCTGCATTTACGATGGGTGGAACTGGCGGCGGTATCGCTGCCACTGAAGCTGAATTGAAAGAAATTGCAGAATTAGGCTTAAAATATAGCCCTGTTACCCAATGTCTTATCGAAAAATCAATCGCAGGTTTCAAAGAAATTGAATATGAAGTAATGCGTGATGCCAACGACAACGCCATTGTGGTTTGTAACATGGAAAATATAGACCCGGTGGGCGTTCACACAGGAGATTCTATCGTTGTGGCACCTTCACAAACGCTTTCAGATAGAGAATATCAGCTTTTGAGAAATGCTTCACTAAAAATCATCAGAGCATTAGGAATTGAAGGAGGCTGTAATGTTCAGTTGGCTTTAGACCCACATTCTTTCGATTATTATATTATTGAAGTAAACCCGAGAGTTTCACGTTCATCAGCATTAGCATCCAAAGCAACAGGGTATCCTATTGCTAAAATTGCTGCAAAAATCGCTGTGGGATTAACACTGGATGAAATTATGAATCCGGTTACTGGAAAGACTTATGCTTGTTTCGAACCGGCTTTGGATTACGTGGTAACTAAATTCCCTAGATTCCCTTTCGATAAATTTGAAACTGCAGACAGAAGATTATCAACCCAGATGAAAGCAACGGGCGAGGTAATGGCAATCGGAAGAAACTTTGAAGAATCTTTACAGAAAGCCATCCGTTCACTAGAAACCGGCATCAGACATATTGGTTTAAAAACAAAACAGGCCGAAGCTTTAACTACTGAAGAAATCGAAAGAAGAATCAGAGTTTGCGATGACGAAAGATTATTCATCATTGGTGATGCTTTGCGAAGAGGTTACAGCTGGGAACAGATTGTAGAATGGAGCAAAATAGATAAATTTTTCATCTGGAAAATCAAAAAACTGATTGATTTTGAAAAAACAATTGCCGAAAACAAATTCAGTAAAGAAATACTTACAGAAGCTAAGAAATTAGGCTTTGCAGATGTAAATATTGCTCATCTTTGGGAAGTTTCTCAGCGTGAAGTGTACAATTTCAGAAAAGAAAACGGAATAGTTCCTGTATATAAAATGGTAGATACCTGTGCCGCTGAATTCGAATCTGAAACCCCATATTTCTACGGAACTTACGAAGAAGAAAACGAAAGTGTGGTTTCCGATAAAGAAAAAATCATCGTTTTGGGTTCAGGACCTATCAGAATCGGGCAGGGTGTTGAGTTTGATTATGCAACGGTTCACTCCGTTTGGGCGATCAAAGAAATGGGTTACGAAGCGATCATTATCAATAATAACCCTGAAACAGTTTCTACAGACTTCTCCATTTCAGATAAATTATACTTTGAGCCTTTAACGGAAGAAGATGTAATGAATATCATCGACCTCGAAAAACCAAAAGGTGTTGTAGTACAGTTTGGCGGACAAACCGCAATCAATCTGGCAGATAAATTGGCGGCTTACGGTGTTCAGATTTTGGGAACTTCTCTGGAAGATTTAGACAGAGCCGAAAACAGAGACAAATTTGAAAAAGCCCTTCAGGAATTGGGTATTCCACAGCCTTTAGGCAAAACTTCAACTTCGAAAGAAGAAGCTATTGTTATCGCTAATGAAATTGGCTATCCGGTGCTGGTTCGTCCAAGTTATGTTTTGGGCGGAAGAGCCATGGAAATTGTGTACACCGAAGCAGAACTCGCTCATTACATGGAGTTTGCAGTAGATGCAAGCCCGGAACATCCTGTGTTGGTAGACCGGTATATTACAGGGAAAGAAGTGGAAGTAGATGCTATCTGTGATGGTGAAACGGTGATTATTCCAGGGATTATGGAACATATTGAAAGAGCGGGAGTTCACTCCGGAGATTCTATTGCCGTATATCCTCCTCAAAATGTTTCTCAGAAAGAAATAGATACTTTGGTAGATTATACTCAAAGACTGGCGAAAGGTTTAAATGTAATTGGTTTGATGAACATTCAGTACGTTCTTTTTGAAGGAAATGTTTATGTGATTGAAGTAAACCCTCGTTCATCCAGAACCGTTCCTTTCTTATCTAAAATTACCGATGTTCCAATGGCAAACTTGGCTACAAAAGCAATTTTAGGTCAAAAACTGACAGATTTAGGATACAAAAACGGATTGGTTCCCAATAAAGAAGGTGTTTTCGTAAAAGTTCCGGTGTTCTCTTTCTCAAAATTAACGAAAGTGGATATCTCTTTAGGCCCTGAAATGAAATCTACAGGAGAAGTAATGGGGAAAGATACAACTCTGGAAAAAGCTTTGTATAAAGGCTTGGTTGCAGCAGGAAGAAAAGTTCCAATGCATGGTTCAATTTTATTTACTGTAGCAGATAAGCACAAGCAGGAAGCGGCAGATTTGGCATCAAGATTCCATGAAGTTGGCTTTAGAATCTGGGCAACAGAAGGAACTGCAAAATTTTTCGAAGAAAAAGGAATTCCTTGTAAAATTGGCTACAAAATAGGAGAGGAAGATGTGAACCTGATCGACTTAATCCAAAAAGGAAAAGTACAATATGTGGTCAATACCATGACGAAAGGAAAACAGTCTGAGAGAGACGGTTTCCAGATCAGAAGAATGAGTGTGGAAAATGGTGTACCTTGTTTAACATCAATGGATACGGTAGAAGCAATTCTTAAAGTTATTGAAAGTATGAGCTTTAAGATGGAAACGATGTAGTTTTCAGGTTAAAATATAGTTAAAACGCATCTTTTTAAGGTGCGTTTTTTGTTTTTTTTAATATGCTTTTTTCAAAAATAAAAAAGTAATTTTCATATATCATTTGCAAATTATGATAAAAATGAAAGTCACAAACTTTAGTTAGTTGAAGTTTATTTTGGCAGAAGTTACTATTTTCCACACTTTCCAAAATATTCAATAGCCTCTTGTATTCCGGAATCAATTTTTTGGTAGTTTATTTTCAATTCTTTAGTTGATTTTGTATTGTTGAAATAATTGGTGATACAAAGCGTTTTCATATTCGTAGAACTGATGTTTGTTTTTATACCCACTTTCCTGCACAAATCACCTAAATATCCAATAGCAATCAATATTGTTTTTGGAATTTTAATCATTAGCGGATTTTGGTTTGTGATTTTATTCAGTCGTTCAAAAAATTCTTTGTACGTTAGGTTTTCATTAGCTAAAAGATACTTTTCACCATTTTTTCCGTATTGAATGCTATTGATAATTCCTTGTGAAACGTTTTTTACATTGACAAAATTTTTTCCTCCGGGTGGATAAAAAATGATTTTCTTCTTCCAACCCATTAAAATGATTTTCCCAGAACTTGGTTTTCTGTCATAAGCACCTAACATAAAAGTAGGATTGAGAATAATGGTTTCTGTCTTGTTAGTTTGAGATAACAAAAAATCTTCCGCTTCTAATTTGCTTTGGGCATACATGGAGTTTGTAAATGGTTTTCTTATCTGATGAGTTTCGTTGCCGGGTTTCTCAAAAGAACCATAACCTATTGTATTGGCGGTGCTTATAAAAATAAATTTCTTTACTCCGCATTTTACACAATTTAGATACAAATGTTTTGTGGCTTCACAATTTACCTTTTTGTAATAATGGTATTTTGTAATGTTCTGGTTGGTTTCTGCGGCAATATGTATGAAGACATCAATGTCATCCAAATATTTTTCAATATTGTCGAAAAGACTACCTTGGATAAGTTGCAAATTGGGGTGATTAATTTCTGTGTAAATATTTGCATCTCGCAATAATGCTTTTACCTGATAATTATTTTCCAACAAATCAATAACCAGATTGGTTCCCAACAAACCTGTAATTCCTGTTACAAATACGTTTTTCATTAGCAGATTTCTCTTTTTATGGCTTTTGTCATTAGCGGAAGTCGTATCCAAATCGGCAATATTCGAAGCATTAACCAACTCATTGGGTTTACCATAATCACGGTATCTCTTTTTATGATTTGTTTTATGCACTTTTCTGCAACTTTATCAGGATTTAATAAGGTTAATTTCCCGAAAAAGCCTTGATTTCTAATTCTTTCTGATACTTCCGCATTGGTTGCCATTGCTCCCGGATTTACGACACTTACGAAAACATTGGTTTCTTTTAGTTCCTGATACAAACCTCTTGAAAATGAATGTATAAAAGCTTTTGATGCAGGATATACCGTTTTGTAACCGATTGGAGAAAATGCTGCTAAACTGGAAACGTTGAGGATATAGGATTTTTTCTGTTTTTTTAGGTTTGATAACAATTGATGAGTCAGTAATGAAGTGGCTAAAACATTAAGCTGAATGATTTTTTCAATGTAGAAAGCGGTGGCATCTTCAAATTTTTTTGTTCCTCCAATACCCGCATTGTTGACGAGAAAATTTACATTATAATACTTATTGATCCAATCACAAAGAGCAATTATGTTCTCTTTAATGCTTAAATCTGTTTCTTTATAAACGACTTGAACGCCAAATTGCTGTTGTAAGTTCAAACTTAATGATGATAAATCCTGATGAGGTAAACTTATCAAAATTAAATTAAAGCCTTTTTTTGCCAATTCCTGTGCAAAAGACTTCCCTAATCCTTGGCTTGCTCCAGTTACCACTGCATACGAATACTCCATATCTTATTATTTAACAGCAAAAATATCAGATAAGATAGGCTGAAATGCTCCAATTGATAAGATGGAACCAATTATTCTTTTTTTTATAAAAATTTATTAATCAATTTGTTAATGGTTCAGTTTTATAAATCGGAACGACTTTTTCTGTATTCAGTGGGGGTATACGAAGTCATTTTTTTGAAAGTAGTATTAAAGGCAGTCTTGGAATTAAATCCCGATTCAAATCCAATGGCTACAATAGTATAGTTGTCGTATTTAGGATTATTCAATAATTCTTTTGCTTTTTGAACCTTGTATTTGTTAACGAATTGAAAGAAATTTTCATTAAACCCATTATTGATCACATAGGAAAGCTGATGCGTGGAGAGCGATAGTTTGTCTGCTAATTTTACTAAGTTCAGTTCACTGTCGAGATATGGTTTTTCGGTTTCAATGAGGTGTAATAGTCTTTCCTTTAGAGTTTCTAATTCGGAATTATTAAGAAGCAGCTTACTTTTTTGCTGTTCATTTTCAATATCGTCCGTATTTACAATTTCATCAATATTCAAATTCTGGGAATACACTTCCTGTTGTTTGATAGAAAAATAAGCAATCATATAGACCACCGCCAAAAAAAATAAATTCATATATAAATTCAACGCTGTAGCATTGGAAAAAGCATTATACAACATTGCAATAATAGTAGAACCCGCAATGGCGTAGATGATGTTTTTTATCCAGTGAAGGTCAACAGGTTCTTTATTGGAAATGACAGATTCAATGTTTTTTTGGTGCTTTTGAATATTAACATATGCTAAAACAGTATATAACAAAGCATTTCCCATCATTAAGATTATTGGCAATATTTTAAAAATTTCTTTGGAAGAAGAAAAGCTGTATAACAAAAAAAATAGATAAATAATAGGTAAAATAAGATATCTGCCACCATCTTTATTCAATTTGTAAGTCGGGTTGGTATAAAATTTAATGCTCAAATAAAAAGCAATAGGAGTAAAAAACTGAATAATACCTTTACCAATAGTAAGATAAGAATTGTTTTTAAAATGTGCTGCATTGAAAACTTCATCAAGCCAAAAAGTTGACCATAACAATAAACATAATCCAAAGTAGAAATTACCTTTTTTATTGGTTTCCATTGGGTTTATTAATAACAGAAAACCAAGTAATAAAAGACCTCCGGCTAAAAGAAAAGAAATTATTTCATTAAAATTCATTGTTTGTTGTTAGTTTTTATTAAGTTTTTTTGTTAAAGTACAACTAAAGTAAAAGTTTTCACGAAATAAAAGTTTCACCATAGGCAATTGCCGGCTTTCGAAGAATTGAAAGTTCAAGGATGCTATGGTCAATCAATGAACTAAACTTACAAAAATTCTACAAGATTAAAAAATAGCTTTACAATGTCAGCTCAGGGTTAATGTAGATTCCACTTTTTTAAATGATGAAATGAATCAATATAAATTAATCGGATGTATGATTCATCAATCAGTTTTTTATACACTTTTCTATTTTTGGGTGCATCAAAAGTAATATATTTAACGTGATTTCGGGATAAGAAATATTTTAAATAGTTCTGATATTCAATTCTTAATTATTTTATCGCAAAGAAAAACAAAGAGAAGTTTACTTTTTGAAATGTTTTTAATCTATACAAAGGCACTTTGTTTAATAAAATAATACAAAGTTTTGTGAGTTATACACCTTGGTTTATCTTAAACATATGTAAATCAAAAATTTTAATATTTTTGCTTGAATATATTTAGAAATCTACTAACAAGGATATTAGCTGATGATGCATTTTTGCCATAAGTCCCTCATAAAAGGAGTTACTTTCCAGCAGTCTTCTATATTTTCATTTTCGAAACATGACCAGTAATAGACAGAATATTCATGTAAACGGAAATTTTCTTTTAGCAGTTTTAAAAGAATTTTTAAATGTTTAAAAAAGTCGTTTTCCGTTGTTTGATCTTCAGTTGCCTGAATGATTATTTCCATTAATGCGAACTTATTATCCTCATCAAATTCAGTCGCATAATAATTGATATATTTTTCTATATCTTTTGGTTTTCCAACAATAAATTCCCAATCCTGATAGTCAGATAAAGTGTAGTGAAGATTCAAGTTTTTTGTTAAATCTTCTATAGCTTTTCGACTTACAAATCTCAATTTAGGTTCTTTCATCGATTTTTTATTATAACAAAAATTGGCTTCATTATTTATGGTTAATCGTAATTTCGAAAGTAAGATATCTAAATTCTATTTGAATTGTAGCAGCTAAAAAACATAGAATAGAACAATCAGTTTAGACTTATGTAATCACAAGATACTTTATCAATTTTTAAGTATAAAGAAGAAGGAATACACTCATCCTTCTTCCTTATATCTTTTGCAGTTAATGATTAATTTTTAACAGCTTCTATTGCTTTCAGATAGGCTTGCATTTCTTTAGCATAAAAACTCGACCATGTTTTTCTTTGGTACTCTTTGTCAGTTTTTCTGTCTAAAATAAAATATCTTTTACCAGGAACAGTTTGAGATTTGCTTGTACCAGCAACAGTAAGACTTGCAGTCTCTCTTTCATAATCCATTATATACCGGTATTTGTTTGTGTCACTGTATTTATTTATGATTTCGCTCTCGGTAGCCAAAACATATTTTCCAGTATAATTTGCAAATGCTATTTTCACATATTTATCATAACTTCCTCTCTCTTTCAGTACGCCAATTAACGTAAAGTCTTCAGATTTCATGTCTGGAGGAATTTCGCCGGACTCAATGGTAATTTTATTGGCTACTGAAGATGTGCTTGCACAAGATTGCAGAGAACTGGAAAGAATAGCGATACTCGCTAAACTGGTAATTAATGTTTTCATGGGGTATTATTTTTGATAAAAATATACTTTTTATGTTAAAATTAGTTATATATTGAAATTTTTGTTTAAAAATGCACATTATTTCTAATAAGTTATAATTATAGTTTCTTTAAATAAAAGGCATTACCTTATCCATAATAACATCGTCTACAAAATATCAATTTTGATTTTGATCCAATCGCTAGACTGCTTATTGGTTAGGTTTTCCAGAGATTTCAGTGACCTATTTTGATATTTTCACGATAGGTCACTAAATAGGTCACTTTCAATATGGTCTTTTTTGCTTTTCTTTGATACTACCGAAAAACAAAAAACGCTGTAAACATTGATGTTTACAGCGTTTTAGCTTATTTTGGTTTCCCAACTGGCGGAGAGTGAGGGATTCGAACCCCCGGACCTGTTACAGTCAACAGTTTTCAAGACTGCCGCAATCGACCACTCTGCCAACTCTCCTTACTTACTACGATTTATCGTTTTCAGTGGTGCAAATATAGAGCGTTTTTCTCTTTTTGCAAAATATTTTTAAAGTAATTTTAACAAGTGTTAATAATCGGTTAGAAATCAGGTTGTTTATTTTCAATTACAGAATATTTGAAAATTTAATTCCTATAAAAACTGCGATGATTCCAAGTAAAATACTCAATCCAATGTAAATAGTTAACATCAAAAATTGCTGATTTTCCCAAAGAGAATAATTTTCGATACTAAATGCTGAAAAAGTGGTGAATCCTCCACAAATTCCGGTTATTAAAAGAAATTTGAGTCCATTATCAAACTTTACCAAATAAGAGGTTAAAAAACCTATCGCAAAACATCCTATAATGTTTACCAACAGAGTTCCAATAGGAAAATTGTTGATTTTCCAAAGTTTCTGAGCGTTAAATGACAACAGATAGCGCAAAACACTACCTAAGCCTCCTCCAAAAAATATTAGAAATATATTTCTCATAAAAAAACGCACCTTTTAATTAAGGTGCGTTTAAATTTATATAATTTAGTCTAATTCAGCAAGATATTTCTCTGCATCCATGGCTGCCATACATCCGCTTCCTGCTGCAGTAATGGCCTGTCTGTAAATGTGATCTTGAACATCACCAGCGGCAAAAACTCCCGGAATATTGGTTCTTGAGGAGCCTTTTTCCGTAAGAATATATCCGTTTTCGTCAAGGTTAACTTGTCCCACAAAGATATCTGTATTGGGTTTGTGTCCAATAGCGATAAAAATTCCGTCCACATCAACGGTAGATTTTTCCTGGGTTTGATTGTTGATGATTACCGCTTTTTCCACTAAATTGTTTTCTCCTTCAATACCAATAAGTTCGTGGTTAAATTTCACTTCAATATTCGGAGTGTTGTTTACTCTGTGAATCATTGCTTTAGATGCTCGGAAAACATCTTTTCTTACCAACATCGTCACTTTTTTACATAATTTTGCAAGATAAGTGGCTTCTTCTGCTGCGGTATCTCCAGCTCCAACAACAACTACATCTTTTCCTTTATAAAAAAATCCGTCGCAAGTTGCACAAGCAGAAACTCCGCCTCCAGCATATTTTTTTTCGTCTTCAAGACCAAGATATTTTGCAGTAGCACCTGTGGAAATAATAACAGATTTTGCAAAAATTTCTTTATTACCCGCGTACAGTTTATGAATCCCACCAATTTCACCAGAAAATTCAGCCTTTGTAATGAGCTCGTAGTGAACTTTGGTGTCGAATCTCTCTGCTTGTTTTTGGAGATCCATCATCATTTCGGGACCTGTAATTCCGGCAGGATAACCCGGGAAATTATCTACTTCTGTAGTGGTAGTTAATTGTCCGCCCGGTTCTAGACCTGTGTACAATTCTGGTTTAAGATCTGCTCTTGCTGCATAAATTGCGGCTGTAAAACCAGAAGGACCAGATCCTACAATGACACAATCTAAAATATTTTGTTCCATAATTTATTTGTCGGTTTATAGTTTGCTAAGGTCGGAATTTTTAATGTTTTATTAAAGTTAATTTGATGATAGTTATCAATATTTAATATCTGAAAAGTAAATTAAATAATATTGTTTTTTTAATTTTTCAGAAACTGCCTTAATTCAGAATTGATGTTTTTTTGGTTTAAATGAAAGGATTCTAATACTTTCTCTACTGAATTTCCATTTTTAAAAACCGTAAAAAGCTTTTCTTTTCCAAATTTAATAAGAATCATTTCGCAAAGTACTGCAGAAACTACGTAAGGTATTGGAGTTTCTTTCTCAAAATAAAGTTTTTCATATATATTGAAGTGTTTGAAAACATCAAAGTCAGGATTTTCCTTTAAATACTTCTTTAGTTTTTCTTTTTGCCACAGATAATCATACTTTCCGCTTCCTCCAAAATAAGTGGCAATTCCTTCATCGAAATAAGAATTTATCTTCGGGAAAAGTTTTGCGGTGTAAAGATGAACCACTTCGTGAGTGTAATATTCTGAGTTATTTCCAGATATAATAATGTTATAAGGTTCTGCGAAACCACCCGATTGATCGGTGTACATCATTGGATGATAATCAAAACCTTTCAATTTGAATGCTTCTTCAGGAGAAACTGTTGAATAGTAATAAATCGGGAATTTCTCAGTTTCAAAAAACTCTGAAAGCTGCTTAATATCTGTTTTTTGCTTTTCAATTTCTATATTGTTTGCTTTTTTTAATGGCGAAATAGAGTAGGTAATGTTGTCTTCTTTCTTCTCTGTCCAATCTTTTGTAGCATAATTTATATACTTGCTGAAGAATATTTTTCCCTCTTTTTTAGAAGCAATCATATTATAAATTGCTTTAATCAGATTAGATTTTGTTTTTGGATTGTATCCTATGAAAGCTATTTTTATGATTTTTTGGTCATCCTTATCGGTTGGAATAATTTCCATGAGTGAAGGTTGATAAAAATCTGATCCCATTTTTCCGTTTTGAATATCCATAATTTCGTAAAAAGGAAACTGGAATTTTTTGAAATCGGATTCAAGCCACAATTTAGAATCTTTAGTTTCTAAAAAGTTACCTAAAGTTTCAATAATTTGGATGTTTAAAGAATTATGCAAATCTACAGTCGGAGAAATAGATTTTATTTTTGACTGACAATAAGTGAATTGAAAAAGTAAACCTAAAATAATTGCACAAAAACTCTTCATGGTAAATCTTTAATGAAAAAAGTTCATTTTCAATGCATCAAACCTTCATTTTAATTTTATCTACATTGATGATTTTGTAGACCATTTCTTTAATAAGTTCGGCATCATCCATATTTACCGCTCCAAGACCTTTTCCTTTCATATCAAACTCTCTCAGGATTGAAATGACTCTCGTAGCATGTTTCAGAGGATAAAAACGGGAAGCTTCGGCATAATCTTTCAAAAAATAAGGATTAATTCCCATTTGAGAAGCAATAGCGTTAGGAGATTGTCCAACCATAGTGTTGTAAATAATGATGTTGGAAAAATAGTTATATAAATTCCCCAACAACATCACAAAAGGATTGTTTTTAGGATTTTTGCCCATAAAATGTGCAATTTTAAATGCTGCATTGGCATTTTTCATTCCTAAAGCTTTCTGCAATTCGAAAACATTGAATTCTTTACTAATCCCGATATGATTTTCTACAATGGTTCCGTCTAAAATTTCTCCCGCTTTTAAAATCATTTTAAGCTTATTAAGCTCATTGGCGATTCTGGAAAGATCATTTCCCAAATATTCTGCCAAAAGATGAGAAATATTGGGAGCCGTTTTTATCTGAAGTCTTAAACATTCGTCTGCAATCCATTTAGGAAGAAGATGTTCTTTTACCGATTCGCTTAAGAATAACGCACCAGATTTTTCCAAAAGTTTGGTAACTTTCTTGCGGCTGTCTAATTTTTTATGTTTGTGGGCAAATACCAAAACGGTAGAAGGTACAGCATTCTGAACATACGTTTCTAAGGCATTGCTTTCTGCTTCTGTAAGTTTTAAATCCTGTGCTTCCTTTACAATAATTACCTGTTTATCTCCCATCATAGGAAACTGTCTTGCCAAAGACAAAATTTCTTGGTAAGAAGTATCTTTTCCGTAAACAACAGTCTGGTTGAATGCTTTTTCGTCTTCTTCCAAAAAATCGTTTTCTAAAGCTTTTACGGCAAGATCTATAAAGTAAGGCTCATCTCCATGAAAAAAATAAATAGGTAAAACTTCTTTATTTTTAATATTTTTGAGGATTAAATCTAATTCTTTCATCGTATTAATGGAACTTCCCAAACTGAATTTTCAGGAAAATTTTGATTTTAAATTCAAGAAAGACAAAGATAAGTTTTTTATCTATGATGTAGTGCGTAAAACTTACCTTTTGCTTACACCCGAAGAGTGGGTGAGACAACACTGGATTCATTATTATCTTAGTGTGAAATCTTATGCGGCTTCAGCATTAATTACCGAAAAAAAGATTGTTCTGAATGGCTTAACCAAACGAATTGATCTTTTGGTAACAGAAAAAACGTCACCTAAAATTTTAATTGAATGCAAAGCTCCACAAATAAAACTCACCGAAAAAACCTTTGAACAGACAGCAAGATACAATTCAATTATCGGGGCAGAAGAAATTATTCTAACCAATGGTTTGCAGCATATTCATGCTTTTTACAGCAATGGAGAATATCAGTTTTACAAGCCTCAATAAATTTGAAATTAATTACAAATATTATTCATAAAAGTTCTTTACTCCTCTCTATTCACCAAATCCATCGAAAACGCGGGCAGACAAATAGCAATGTATTCGCAAGGTTCCGAAAAAGGATTGCTGTAACGTATTCTTGCTCCTTTTTCTATGAGAATACTTTGTCCTTTTTCTAAAATTACAGTTTCACCATCAATTTCAAACTGTTTTTTACCGGAAATAATGATAGTAAATTCATCAAATTCCGGAGTTTGATGTGGCTCGCTCCAATTGGGTGGGGCAACCATGTGTGCAATAGAAATATTAGCATTTTGTGTTGAATTTCCCCAATGTTCTTCTATTAATTTCCCGTCTGTAGTAGGTACTACGAAAGGAGATTTCTGAATTTTGTATTTCTTCATTTTTTATTGAATTGAATATGATTTTAAATTAAAATTTTAATAATTTTCTTTTCTTATTTCGTACAAAAAATTGATTCTTGAAGGTTCACCTTCGTAATCGACTTTTTTCTCCTCAACTTTTTTTGCTCCAATTTTTTCGATTGCAATTTGAGAACGCAAATTGTCTTTTCCAATATAAAAATTTACTTTGTTAACATATTGGAAAATGTAGTCGAGCATCAGTTTTTTTATTTGTGGATTAATACCTTTTCCCCAAGAATGTATTCCATAAAATGTATATCCTATAAAAATACTGTTGTCAGATTTGTTATAATCGTAAAATCTGCTGCTTCCTAAAATTAATCCGGTAGCTTTTTCTACAATTTTAAATGCTCCTTTACTTTCCATCGCAGCATCAAAAAAATTTTGAAAAACAGTCCTCTTATAACGGTCTTTATTAGGATGTTGTTCCCAAACTTCCGGATCTGATGCCACTTCGTACAAAAATTCAAAATCCCCTTGTTTTAAGGGGATTATTTGGTATTTTTCGTTTTCTAAATTAGGCTGAATAGAAAATTCCATAATTAGCTCTTTGCCTTTGCAGATTCAGATTCAATCTTCTTAATTTCTTTAAGTTTTTCTGCAATTTTGGTTACTGCATCTGGTTTTGCAGGTTTCAATGGAATTTCGGCCTGTGCCATATCCCATTTAATGACTAAGTTTCCTGAATTTTCATCAGTAGGATTCAGGGTGATTTCAAACCATTCCTGTTTATCTGCCAATTTATTTACCGGAACCGTTACATCCAAAACATCTTGTTTAGGATCGTAAGTATATGCTCCCCATTGTTGGAAATCTTTGTTTAAAATAACTTTCCATTCTTTTTCGGTAGGTACAATAAACAAACCGTAAGTTCCTGCCTGAATTGTTTTTCCACCGAAATTTACAGACTGCCCGAAAGTAATTTTTGTTGAAGAATTGGCTCCTGCTCTCCAAACCTGACCATAAGGAACGAGTTCGCCGAATATTTTTCTGCCTTTTACTCCTGGTCTTCCGTAATCTACGGTAATTTTAGACATAGAAAACTGCTGTTCAACTTTTTGTCGCGGACTTGCCGCCGGTACAGAATAATCTTGTGCTAAACTGAAAACGGAAGCGGATATGCAAACTGCCAATAATAACTTTTTCACTTTTTTTAAATTTTGCTAAAATTACGAAATGGATATTACAAATTGGTTTTTGAGATTGATAAAATTTGTTAAATTCAATAATAATCATCTTCGGAAATTTAGCATCGAAAAAAGAAAAACCTCATGATGAGTTCAAGAGGTTTTTACAATAAGATAGTTTTAAAGTGATTATTCTGGCATCGCTTTCCATTTTTGGATGATCGATGAATACAGGTATATAAAAATAAATCCACCAAAAAGAATGATATAGCTAATTCCTAAACCAAGAGAATCGAATACGGTAAGACATGTCTTATTTCCTGTAGCATGATCGTAAATTTCTCCTCGACAATCTGCAGTCTGATGGATACTGATAATTGCGAAAATTAAGAGAAGCAATAAAACAAAACCATTAATAGAAATATTGATTAAAATAGAAGAGACCATCTTATTAAGGTTTTTCAGATTAAAAATAGGTGGAAGAAGTATCGCAAATGCAATAAAGAGTAAAAGATAAGGTATGAAAACTTCAGCTTTGCCATTAGCCACAACACTATAAAAAACACTAATTAAGGTAACTGCCAAAGCCAAAAGTCCCGCACTGATTATGCTGAATAAAAGTGATTTTAACCCTGTAATTCTGAAGCTGAAAATTAATGCAGAAAGAAAAAATGCAATCCATAAATAAATGTGAATATTTTCTGAAACAAAATCTTCATTTTTCACAAAATCGATGTTTTGAAGAACATCTTTAATGTTTTCTGTGTGATAATAGTAATTGGTAAGATTGTTTTTAAAATAATCTTTTGGAGAGATTTCTTCATTAATTTTAGGATTGAATTCTCTGATTTTAACACTGTCGCTTACAATGTTTCCGCTTTCGTCTACAGAAGCCGATACCGAATCTACAGTTACAGCAGAATAGGTATCATCATCATTATTACCTGGTTTGTAGTCCCGAATAAAATATCGCACTTCAAAATTGGGATTTTGTGATGAGTAAACCATTTTTGCCCATATTTTAGCATCCAGATTTGTACGAATTCTGTATTTTTTAGAGATTTCGAGAAAGTCTTTTAGTAATTTCTCCAGTTCTGCAGGTTTTTTTCTGTTTAAAAGTTCTGTCGTTTTTTGGTTAATAGCCGCTTTTTTTGTTTTCAGAAAGGTGTTTTCGGCATTTTTATATGGGTATAAACTATTGTCTTCAACAGCTCTTACGTCATAATCTGCATTTTGATAACTGTAATCATACAGCAAATTAGAGAAATTATAATACGTAAGCCCGGTTGTAGTAATGTATGAAGAAAGATCTACAACATTTTTTTTGAAGTAATAGATCTCAGAATTATCTTTTTCTTCGGAATAGGCGATGGGTGTTTTTAAAGAATTTTCAGGCTCCGGCATAATAAAATCTCCATTTTTGTTTTTTTTGAATGAAGTCTTAGAATACACAGAATAAAACTGATAAACTCTGTCGTAATAAACAAAATATTTTTGGTTTCTTTCTATTTTATCAATATCGGTTTCACAATATAAATCTTGGAAAGGTTTAGGAAAAAGACGGTTATCTAAGGTGTAATTTTCCAGACTTTGAGCTAAAAATGGATAGCTTCTGTTAATAACATCTATGTCTTTCACCATTTCCTGATCAGAATACTTTTGATTGATGTAAACTCTGAAACCAGTCTTGTAAGAAAAGAAAAAAGTTGTTCCCGCAAAAATAATGATGAAATACTGTACAAACTGAGCAAATAATTTTCCTTTTGTAGAAGGATAAAAGTTTTTGAATGCATTGTTTTTCAGCATCATAAGAAGCCATCCAACAATCATTAAAATAGAAATAATAAGATGTACAAAGAAAACGCCATCTGTAAAATAATCATTTTTTACACTGTATTTCTGTAGCGAAACAGGATCTATATGAGAAAGATAGCCAATTATAAAAAACAGAATATGTACTCCGAAACTAGCCAAAAGCATCCATACGATTCTGGTATTCCAGATAGATGGATATTTTTCTAGCAGATATTGGTTGAATTGATGTATTTTTTGCATTGTAGAATAATTTTAAGAAGATTAGTTTACAAAAAATCTTCTTGTGGAAGATGAAATATTTCTGATGTACACGATTTCTGCACCGGCGTTTCCTAAAGCCTTCATTACTTCTGAGAACTGAGTCTGAGAAGAAAAATAAGCCACAAAAATTCCACCATTAAAATTCAGTTTTTCAATATTTAGTGCTGCGAAAATCTCCAATAGTCTGTCTCGCGATTCGGGAGTGTCTATTTCTATGATTAAATGGGTGTTTTCTGAAGACTGCAATTCAGAATTATCTTTATACTGACCGTTTTTAAGGAAAATAACTTTATCCGAAACTTTTTCCACTTCATACAATTGCTGAGAACTCAGAATAAGTGCGATAGGATTGTTTACCGAATTGGCAATAGATTTTAAATCTTCCAAAATTACCTGTTGAGCCAAAACATCAAGATTTGCCAAAGGTTCATCAAGCAAAAGAATTTCCGGTTTTCTAAGCAGTGTTCTGGCTAATTCAAATCTCATTTTATACCCGGAAGAGAGTTCGCTCCATTTCAGGTGCTTGTAATTCCACAAGCCGAGCCTAGCAATCATCATCAAAGTTCGGGTTTCATTTTCTTCCGGAGGAATTCCGTAGTTAGAGAGTACAAATTTTAAATTGTCTTTCAGACTTCCATACCATTTTTCTGTACGCTGAGGGATATATACCAGCTTTGTACGAAGATCATAATCATTTTTTGGTTCTTCATTAAATGAGTAATTCAGTTCGCCTTCGTTATAAGAGATTTCTTTGGCTAAAATTCTCAAAAGGGTAGTTTTCCCGTTTCCGTTTTCCCCAACCAGACCATAAACTTGTCCTTTATTAATTTCTACAGAGATAGGACCGAGAGAAAAACGGTTGCTTCCGTAAGATTTTAAAATATTTCTGGCTCTTAAAACCGATTTTTCCAAAGAATGTTCTTTTACAGGAATTTTTTCTATATTTTGAAGAAGATTTTTCGATTTTTCAACGAGTTCGTCGATGTATGTTGGGAATTTTTCTTTCCAGTCTGTAAGTTCTATTGCTTGTCTGTAGATTTCCATGTTTTGTGTATCCATGGCGCAATCCAGCAGTTTTCTGAATCCCAGAACAGTATCTTTATTCTCGAAAAAATGATATACTTCGGCTACTCTTTGCTGATGTTTGGTCATTTGTTTTGTTTAAGTTAACCGAAGATAATATTTTTAAGCTAAAATGTATATCTAAATGGTGAGAAAAATTTAATTTATATTTGATGATATTTTTAGATGTAAATCATGAGTAGAAATTTTATTTTTTTTATCATTATTGCTTTGAGTTTAAACCTCTTTAAAGCTCAGGAGACAATACCTTTCAGAATCTCAAAGTACAATAATATTATTGTTAAATCTTTAGTCAATAAAAAAGATTCTCTGGATCTCATGTTTCAGATTGCGATGGAAGATGCTTCTATTTCTCCTCAAAGAATTAGAAAGGCAGATCATATTATTTTTAAGGACGAAATAAGTGATGGGAATACGGTTAAAATAGGCAAAAAGACTTACAAAAACATCCGTTTTTTTGATAATGAACTCACCGGTCATGAAGCTGATGGTAAAATAGGAACCGGGATTTTTAAAGACCAATATTTTAAGATTGATTATGATAATAGTCAATTCGTTATTTATGATAAAGTGCCCGACTTAAAAGGTTATCAACCTATGAATCTCTATGCTAAAAATGGTCAGTTTTTCATTGTGGCAGATAACATCATTGTAGATCAGCAACAGGAAGCATATTTTCTTCTTCAGTCGGGGTATTCGGGCGGTTTGCTTTATAGTAACGAATTCGCAGAAGCTCATCATCTGAACGAAAAACTGAAAATTACGGGAGAAAAGTCACTCAAGAATTCTGCCGGACAAACCGTTACAACAAAGCAAGGTATTTTACCTTTTTTAAAACTTGGAAATATCGTTTTGAAGAAGGTAAGTGCAGGCTTTTTTACAGGAGATCTTAAAACTCAGCATTCTAACTATTTTGCTGCCGATCTTATGCGTAGATTCAACTGGATTTTCGATAAAGACAGGAAAATCGTTTACATTAAACCGAGTAAATATTTTGATGAACCCTATTATAAGATTAATTAGAGTAAAAACTTTTATAATTTATTCTAATTAATTTTTTATCTGATATTTACTCCAAACAAGTGCCCAACAACTGCAGTAACAGCCATTGCTACAGTACCCCAGAAACAGATTCTTACCATTGCGATACCCACTTTAGAACCACCTGTTTTTGCTGCTACAGCCCCCAAAATCATTAGGAAAATAATAGAAAAACCATACTGGTAATATACCATGTCGCTTTCTGGAGCAAAAACTGCAAGAATCATTGGTAACGCCGCACCGGAAAGAAATGAGAAAAAAGAAGCAATGGATGCCTGAAGCGGTTTTGCTTCAGTAATTTCGTTGATGCCTAATTCGTCTTTTGCGTGGGCTTCTAAAGCATTATGATTGGTGAGTTCTTTTGCGACAAGCATAGCCGTTTCTTTGCTTACTCCACGTCTTTCGTATATTTTTGCCAGTTCCTGAAGTTCGATTTCAGGGATTTCCTCAAGTTCTTTTTTTTCTCTTTCTATATCTGCCTTTTCGGTGTCAGATTGTGAGCTTACAGAAACATATTCTCCTGCAGCCATAGACATTGAACCCGCAATAGTTCCTGCCAAAGCAGCTAAAATGATAGATTGTCGGCTAGGATCTGCAGCGGCAACACCTATTACAATACTCGTTGTGGAAAGCAAACCGTCATTAGCACCTAAAACAGCAGCACGTAGCCATCCTACACGATTTACATAATGTTTTTCCAGTTGATGTTTCATCAAAATAAAACTAAAATTAAAATAATTAAATTAAAAGTTTTGCGAAATAATTACAAAAAATATTCTGAAAGCAAATTACAAAAGAATTTTTGAGTTTGCTTGAATTTCAATATTGAAATTCAATGATATGTTTCAGAATTAAAGATTTGATAATATTTAATATCAATAAGAATTTAAAAAAAGGTGTTTATTAAATTTATTGATCTTTTATTGATTTTTAATATAATAATGAATTTTAGATTTATTAAAATTTTAATTATTTTACTTATTTTACTTATTTTACTTGGGGTATTTATCGGTTTTTGTTAATGAAATTCAGAATTTATTGTTTTAATCAATTTATTGTAATGAAGATTTTGAAATGCGAAAATTTCCTGAAAAATTAATTTTATATTAATTATTATTTTGGAACTGTTTTAAATGGAATGTTAATTGCAATCACTCTTATTATTTTATAAATTAATTCTAATTTTCTTAAAATTATCATTCTTTACATAGCAAATTGGTAAAATTTTTCTCAAAAAAACACCCACTTTTAGTATTAAAAAGTGTTTTTATTACACTTATCATTATTTTTTTTATAATTATTTTTTATCATTTGTTATCATATAATTACCTAGACTAAAAAGGCTGTATTCAATTTCTTAATATTCGATTTAATTAATTGTAAATTCAATATTTATGATTTGTTAAAGTGTATAAAATATGATAAGCTTATCATATTTTTGTAACAAAACTTATCATAAAAAATAGATATCTAATTTACTGATATGCAGTCAGTAATGATAAAATAATTTTTTTTATTCGTTTGAATTTTTATATTTGTAATGTTACCTAAATGTTAACATTTTATGAAACCGAATTTCATTCATACCTATGTATCTGTTGACTGTGTTGTTTTTGGATTTGATTACGAAAACAGACTCAATATACTATTGGTTCAAAAACATGATGAAGATGATTCAGAAAAAAAACAGATCAAACTTCCGGGAAGTCTTATATTCAGTGAAGAAGATGTAGATGATGCTGCCCAAAGAGTTCTTCATGAACTTACAGGAATCAAGAAAATGGTTTTGAAACAGTTTAAATGCTTTGCAGATCCTATGAGAGCCAGTAATGAAAGTGATATAAAATGGATGGGAACAGAGTATAAACATGATATAGACAGAATTATAACCGTTGCATATCTTTCTCTTTGTAAGATAGATCATAAAATTAACAGTTCTAAATATAGTACAGTAGATTGGTATCCAATAGATGAAGTTCCGGCTTTACCGTTCGATCATAATAAAATTATCAAAGAATCTCTGGTAGAAATTAGAAAATGGATAGAATCGGATTTCTCGATCATTTTCGAACTATTACCGAAAAAGTTTACCATAAGACAACTTTATCAGCTTTATTCAGCTTTAAGCGAAAAATACATAGATATTAAAAATTTTCATAAAAAAATTTCATCATTCAACTACATTATTCCACTGGAAGAAATCGAAAAAAACGTTTCGCACCGCGCTGCAAGATATTACAAGTTTGATGCAAAAATTTTTAAAAAAAACAATTCAAAACTTATTAAATAAAATTTACCCAATTCAAATATGTACTTGTTAGGATACGATATCGGCAGTTCATCTGTAAAGGTTTGTCTCATTGAGGCTTCCAGCGGAAAAATTATTGCATCAGATTTTTCTCCCAAAAAGGAGATGAAAATTATGGCAGCCAATCCGGGATGGGCAGAGCAAAATCCTGCAGACTGGTGGACCAATCTTAAACTTGCCCACGAATCTGTAATGCATCATTCTGGCATTAATGCAGAAGACATCAAAGGTATCGGGATTACTTGGCAGATGCATGGTCTTATTCTGGTTGATAAAGATCAGAATTTACTGAGACCTTCCATTATCTGGTGTGACAGCCGTGCCGTACCTTATGGCGAAAAAGCCTTTAAGGAAATTGGTGAAGAAAAATGTCTTTCTCATCTTCTTAACTCACCGGGAAATTTTACAGCATCAAAACTAGCCTGGGTAAAGGAAAATGAACCTGAGATTTTTAATAAAATTGATAAAATAATGCTTCCCGGAGATTATATCGCGATGAAACTTTCGGGAGAAATAGGAATTACTGTTGAAGGTCTTTCAGAAGGGATTTTCTGGGATTTTAAAAATAACTGTATCTCCGAAGATGTTATCAATTATTACGGAATTCCTAAAAGCTTTTTCCCGGAAATCGTGCCAACTTTCGGAATTCAGGCAACGGTTTCAGCAGCAGCAGCAGCAGAATTAGGTTTAAAGGAAGGTACACCAATTTCTTACAGAGCAGGAGATCAGCCTAATAATGCTTTATCGCTTAATGTATTCAATCCAGGCGAAATTGCTTCTACAGCAGGAACTTCTGGAGTTGTATACGGTGTTTTGGATCAGTTGGATTACGATAAGCTTTCAAGAGTCAATACATTTGCTCATGTTAATCATACCGAGGAACTCACAAGATTGGGCGTTTTGCTTTGCATCAACGGAACAGGAATTTTAAACTCGTGGCTGAAGCATAACTTCGCAACATCTCTGGCTTCTTACGGCGATATGAATGATCTCGCATCTTTATCACCGGTTGGGGCAAAAGGTCTGAGCATTATCCCTTTCGGAAACGGAGCAGAAAGGGTTTTAGAAAATAAAGATACCAGCTGTTCTATCCACGGGATTAATTTTAACATCCATTCAAAAGGCGATATTTTACGTGCTGCTCAAGAGGGTATTGTTTTCTCTTATGAATATGGGATGGACATTATGAGAAATATGGGGATGGATATCCAGGTCATCCGTGCAGGAAATGCCAATATGTTTTTAAGTTCAATTTTCCGAAAGTCACTGGCGGGAGTGAGTAATGCCGTGATTGAGCTTTATGATACAGACGGTGCGGTTGGTGCTGCAAGAGCCGCAGGTATGGGAATCGGTTTTTATGCCAATACCAAAGAAGCCTTCTCGTCATTAGAAAAAATAGCCGTCATAGAACCACAATTAGAAAAAAGAGATCAGTATCTGGAAGCCTACGACAGGTGGAAAAGACATCTTAGCGAAATAGTATAATCAATCATTTTTCAAAGGAATTTTTACAATACTTATTGATGAAAAAAATCAATAGGGAAGGGATTCTCAAATCAATTTTAAGCAATTAAATAAAAAATAAATTAAATATATATGAACACTTTAACAGGTACAAAAGAGTATTTTACAGGTATCGACAAAATCAAATTTGAAGGTAAAGAAAGCAGAAATCCATTGGCATTTCGCTATTATGAAGCGGATAGAGTAGTAATGGGAAAACCAATGAAAGACTGGACAAGATTTGCTATGGCTTGGTGGCATACACTATGTGCGGATGGAAGCGATCCTTTTGGAACATCTACCATTCATCATCCTTGGAACAAATCTACAGATGCCGTTTCCAGAGCAAAATATAAAATGGATGCAGGTTTTGAGTTTATGCAGAAAATGGGATTCAATTTCTACTGTTTCCACGATATCGACTTGGTAGATCCGGCTGATAACTGGAAAGACTACGAAAAAAATCTTCAGGAGGTTGTAGAATACGCTAAAGAAAAACAAAAAGAAACGGGTATCAAATTACTTTGGGGAACAGCTAACGTTTTTACACACGAGCGTTATATGAACGGAGCTTCTACCAATCCTAACTTTGATGTTGTGGCTTGCGCAGGAACTCAGGTTAAAAATTCTATCGATGCAACGATTGCATTAGGCGGCGAAAACTATGTATTCTGGGGAGGTAGAGAAGGGTATATGAGCCTTTTGAACACAGATATGAAGCGTGAAAAAGAGCATCTTGCACGTTTTCTTAGCATCTCTCGCGATTATGCAAGAAGCCAAGGTTTTACAGGTAATTTCTTGATCGAGCCAAAACCGATGGAACCTACAAAACACCAGTACGACTACGATGCAGAAACAGTAATCGGTTTCCTAAGACATTATGGATTGGATAAAGATTTCAAACTGAATCTTGAAGTTAACCACGCTACATTGGCTGGTCATACCTTCGAGCACGAGCTTCAGGCAGCTGTAGATGCAGGGATGTTAGGTAGTATTGATGCGAACAGAGGCGATTACCAAAACGGTTGGGATACAGACCAGTTCCCGGTAGATTATTTGGAAATGATCCAGGCTTGGTTGGTTCTTCTTCCAGCGGGTGGATTAGGAAAAGGCGGTGTTAATTTCGATGCAAAAATCCGTCGTAATTCTACCGATGCAGAAGATCTTTTCATTGCACACGTTTCAGGTATGGATGCTTTTGCAAAAGGATTATTGGTAGCTGCTGATATTCTTGAAAATTCGGATTACAAAAAATTGAGAACAGAAAGATATTCATCATTCGATAATGGTAACGGTAAAGCATTCGAAGAAGGGAAACTTACTTTGGAAGACCTTCAGAAAATTGCTCATCAATCTGGTGAACCAATGCCAAAAAGCGGAAAACAGGAATTGTTTGAGGCTATTGTAAATATGTATATCTAAAAATATAGGAACACTGAATTGAAAAATTTAGTGTTCCTCCTAAACTAATTTAAAAATAATAATTATGAATCTATTTCATTTAAGTAAAACCAATAGAGCTGCATTATTTTTTGCGATGGCTTTATTGCCGTCTGGTATGGCTTATGCTCAGAGTAAAAAGGATACCGTTACGAAAGAAAAGCAGATTGAGGAGGTTGTGGTTATTGGATATGGAACTCAAAGAAAAGAAGCAGTTACAGGATCTGTGGCTACAGTTAAAGGTGAAGCACTTAGAGAAGTGCCAACTACTAACATTACTCAGGCATTACAAAGTAGAACAGCTGGTGTAGATATTAATCAAACTTCGAGTAGGCCAGGTGCTACAATGAAAATTAGAATTAGAGGTTCCAGATCTCTATCAGACGGTGCAAACGATCCTTTAGTAGTTTTAGACGGAATTCCTTTTATAGGTTCTTTGGGAGACATCAGCTCTAGTGATATTAAAAGTATTGATATCCTAAAAGATGCATCAGCAACGGCTATATATGGATCAAGAGGTGCCAATGGTGTTATCTTAGTGACTACAAATAGAGGAGCAAAAGGTCAAAAGCCAAGATTTACCTATAATTCTTTCACAGGTTTTCAGACACTTTTTTCCAGATATCCTATGATGAATGCGGCTCAACTTACTCAGTTAAGACATGATGCCGGTGATTTGATTAAGAATGGAGATAGTGAGAAAGATGGCACTGATACCGACTGGCAGAAATTATATTACAAACCTGCGATAATGACCAGCCACGATATTGGAGTGTCTGGAGGTACAGATGGCGGTAATTATAATGTTGGTTTGTCTTATCTAAAACAAGATGCTATAGTACCGTTACAAAACTACGAGCGTATGGCTCTAAGAATAGGTCTAGATCAGCAGGTGGGAAAGAGTTTTAAATTTGGATTTACCACAAATTCTAACTTTGTAAAATCTGAAGGTAATGGTGTTGCTTCTGCTCCAACATTAGGATACTCTCCATTAGCAAGCCCTTATGACGAACTTGGAAATTTAAGAAGAACTCTTACGATGTCATCCAATATGGATCAGGCTTGGGTATATACTAGAAAAAGTATAGAAGCTCTTGGAGATAAATATGTAGATGAAACTAAAGCTTTCTCGTCTTACAATAATTTTTATGGAGAAGTAAAATTACCTATTGATGGTTTAAAATACCGTCTTAACGTAGGTTTAGATTTTAGAACATCCAATGGAGGTAATTATGTTGGTGTGGGTGTTTTCAATACAAATCCAGGTTCAATCTCTTCTGCTGGTAAAAGGAATGACCAAACCTACCATTGGACGCTCGAAAACTTGTTAACCTATGATAAAACATTTGGTAAACATAAGATTAATGCTGTAGGTTTATATTCTTCTGAGCAGAATACCTGGATGGGTGGTTCTATGAGTGCTAAAAATGTACCTGCAGATTTTTTCCAATATTATAATCTTGGGCAGTCTCCTCAAACGGATATTACAGTTAATCCTGGAGATCAGTACTATGGTAGAAGTGGTTTGATGTCTTATATGGCAAGAGCTATGTACACTTTCGATAATAAGTACATGATTACAGGTACAGTACGTGCAGATGCTTCGTCTGTATTGGCAGAAGGTCACAAGTGGCATACCTATCCGGCAATATCTGTGGGATGGAATGTAGCTAATGAAAGCTTTATGCAGAATATAAAGTTTATCAATTCATTTAAATTGAGATATGGTTGGGGGCAGACATCCAACCAAGCAATTAGTCCCTATACAACTTTAGGAGCACTTAACGTTAATCCGTACAACTTTGGAGCAGGTTATGCAAGTGGAGTTTCTATTAATACATCTCCCAATCCATCTTTAAGCTGGGAATTTTCTAAAACACATAATGCAGGTGTCGATTTTGGCATCTTAAATAATAGAATTACTGGTACTGTAGAATATTATAATACCCATACATTTGGAATATTACAAAGAAAAGGTCTTCCGCCATCTGCAGGAATTCCTGGAGGGGTACTAGAAAATGTTGGTGATGTTGAAAATAAAGGATGGGAAGCATCTCTTAATGCAACTATTATTGATAGTAAAGATGACGGATTTACTTGGGATGCTGGTGTTAACTGGTATGCTAACAGAAACCAAATTCTTTCTATTGCTTCCGGACGTGATAGAGATGAAGGAAATCTTTGGTTTGTAGGTCATAATATTAATGCTTTATACGATTATCAATATGTTGGTTTATGGCAAAAAGGAGATCCTTATCTCAATATTTTAGAGCCTCAAGTTGGAGCTGCGCCGGGTATGATTAAAGTGCTTTACACAGGAGGTTATAAAGCAGATGGTACACCAGAAAGAGCAATAGGACCACAAGACAGACAAATTATTGATACCAATCCGAAATGGCAAGGTGGATTTAATATGAAATTTGCTTACAAAGGGTTTGAATTAAGCACTGTAGGTGCATTCCAAAAAGGAGGAGTTCTTATTAGTTCAATTTATGGTTCTGCAGGATATCTCAATAGATTAACCGGTAGAGGAAATAATGTGGATGTAGATTATTACACTGATGATAATCCGAACGCAAGATACCCAAAACCTGGAGGTCTGCAAAGTGGTGATAATGCAAAATACCTTTCAACATTGGCACTTTTCGATGGTTCTTATTTAAAACTAAGAACTCTAACTTTAGGATATAATTTAAAGAAAGAATATCTTAATGACTTAGGTCTTAATAATCTAAGAATTTATTTCACAGTTACTAATCCGTTAGTATTATTCTCTCCATACCACAAACAATCGGGCATGGATCCAGAGCCAAACTCAACTGGAGATCAAAATCAGGCTGTAAGTGGATATCAAAGCCGTCAGCTTATTATTGGGACGAACAATCCTGCAACAAGAAGTTTTATAATGGGAATTAATTTATCTTTTTAAATCACATAATCATGATAAAAATCAACAAAAAAATAGTATTAGGAGTTCTGGTATGTACATTATCATTATCTAGTTGTAATGAAGTATTAGACGAACAGCCGAGATCAGGATATACGGTAGATTATTTCAATTCTGCAGATGGAGTTACCTCAGGAGTTACCGCATTGTACAGAAGTTTACGTTTACTCTATGGTAATGGTTATTATATGAGTGCTACTCAAAATGGTACCGATGAAGCTACTTGGGGACAAAGTGCAGATGGTAACTTTAAAGACCTAGACATGACGGGTGCAGCTAATGCGATCAATTCAAACACATTTCCTACAAGTATGGTTTGGGGTTCGGTTTTCCCGTATATCAATACAGCAAACGGAATTATTGAGAGAGGTCCGAAATTTAGCATTGCAGAATCTCTTGTTTCTGAGGCAAGATTTTTCAGAGGATTTTATTATTTCCAATTGGTACAAACTTACGGAGGGGCACCATTAGATTTAGGTTCAGGAGAACTAGCACTTAATATTTCTCCAACAACTAGATCTAAGAGAAATACAGTACCAGAAGTATATACTAGAGCAATTTTTCCTGATTTGCTTAAAGCAATCGATAATCTTCCGGCAGCGCCTAGGGTGACCGGTGGTGTAACAAAAAATGTTGCTAAATTATATCTGGCAAAAGCATATTTAACATACGGGTGGTGGTTGCAAAACCCAAATAACATTCCTACTTATCCGGATACTCCGAGAGTAGATCCGGCGGGGCATAATGCACAATGGTATTTCCAAAAAGCGTATGACTTGTCTTTAGAAGGAATTAACAGCCCTGGTTCTTATGCTTTACAGCCAACATATTATGACGTAAACGAAGGCTCTAAGGATCGTAATTCAGAAGAAATGCTTTATGCAGATCATACGGCTTCTAGTATTTTCTATAATGAAGGAGATCCTGTAGGATACGGTTCTGGATGGGCACCAGATAACTTTGCAGGATGGATGCAAACTTGGAACTATACCAATATAAAAAGTAGTAAATCTGCGACTTCTTTTGTTTCTGCAAGTCCTATAACAAGAGAAGCAGCACAACCATTAGGAAGACCTTGGGTTCGTTTGGCACCGCCAATTGGAGTGATCAAAAATACATTTGCTGACAAGACTAATGATTCTCGTTATGATGGTACTTTCGTAACTACTTATAGAGGTAATTGGCAAAAAACCGGAACAGGTAACGAATCTCTTACAACTATGTACAATGCTAATAATTTGCCTGTTTCTGTAGGGGGTGCAATCTTAAGCTTTTTAGATGATGATTCACAAATGAATAATATTATTTATCCTTCAGGTAGTGGTCAAAATAATATTGGTGCAGGTACTTTACCAGGAAGAGCAGATTATGTAATTTCTCCAAATGGAATCAGCAGAATCGTATATCCAGGTTTGTGGAAAATAGGACCTTATCAGACTAATGATCCTAATGGTCTTGGATATCCAAATGCGGCTATTACCAGACCATTCCCTGTAGCAAAATTCTCTGAGTTCTATTTTATTGCAGCAGAAGCAGCGGTGAAAGGTGCATCAGGTGCAATGAGTGCAAGAGATCTAATTAATGTTATCCGTGCAAGAGCAGGGAAATGGAGGTTTAGCAATAAAAATAATGCTACTTATATTGCTGATAATAGTGCTGCAATGATAGCTGCAACTCCTTCGGTTATCACAATAGATTATATCTTACAAGAGAGATCAAGAGAATATTACGGAGAATTTTACAGATGGTTCGATTTGGTAAGAACTCAGAAATGGGCAGAATATGGTGCAACCTATCAGATTGGTGGTACAGCATATGGCAATCATACACCACAAACATTTACTAGAAATATCCAGCCGTATCATTATCTAAGACCAATTCCTCAAGGGCAGTTAGATGCTATGAGTGAAATGTCGGCAGATGAAAAAGCAAAATACCAAAATCCAGGGTATTAATTAAAATTAGTTTACATTCTTATTAACATTACAAAGTGGGTGCTAACTACACCTGCTTTGTTTTAATTATGATTAGATAATGGAAAAAACTTGGCGCTGGTTCGGCAAAAAAGATAAGATAAAATTAGAAACACTTCGCCAGATTGGTGTTGAAGGAATTGTTTCTGCATTGCACGATATTTCAAACGGAGAAATCTGGAGTTTGGAGGCGATTATAGATTATAAAAATTACATAGAAAATCACGGTCTTCGTTGGTCGGTTGTAGAAAGTCTCCCGGTGAGCGAGGCAATCAAATACGGAGGGGAAGACCGCGATTTTTTAATTGAGAATTATATCAAAAGTCTCGAAAATCTGGGGAAAGCAGGCGTAACAACAGTTTGTTACAACTTTATGCCGGTTTTGGATTGGGCAAGAACAGACCTTTTTTACCAGTGGGAAGATGGTTCATCGTCTTTGTATTTTGACAAAGCCAAATTTGCCTACTTCGAAATCCATATTCTGAAAAGAGAAGGCGCAGAAAAAGATTATAATCAGGCTATTCTTAATAAAGTTGAGGAATTAAAAAATACTTTGACAGAAAACGATAACAATGATTTAATAGATTCTGTGATTGTAAAAACGCAAGGTTTTGTCAACGGGAATATCAAAGAAGGCGAACTGAATCCGGTTGAGAAGTTCAACAATTTATTGGCTCTGTATGATGGGATTGATAAAAACCAGCTTCGCGAAAACCTAAAATATTTCCTCGAAAAAATAATGCCGGTTTGTGAAACCTGGGGCATCCAAATGTGTGTACATCCCGACGATCCGCCATTTGCATTATTGGGATTACCGAGAATCGTTACCAATGAAGAAGACATCGAATGGTTTCTCAATGCGGTTGATAATCCACATAACGGACTGACATTCTGTGCGGGTTCACTAAGTGCAAATCTTAACAACGATGTTCCAAAACTGGCTCAAAAATTTGCTTCAAGAACAAAGTTTGTGCACCTGAGAAGCACCAATGTTTTTGATAATGGTGATTTTATCGAAGCGCATCATTTGGGCGGAAGAGGGCAATTGATTGAGGTCATCAAAGTATTTGAAAAAGAAAATCCTTCTTTACCGATGCGTATCGACCACGGCCGACTTCTAACCGAAGATATCGACAAAGGCTATAATCCGGGCTACTCATTCTTAGGAAGAATGTTGGCATTGGGTCAAATTGAAGGGGTGATGGCTGCAGTGCGGTCAGAATTAGATAAAGAATAAAAAGCTGCAGATTTGAATAAATATTGAAAAGTAAAAATGAAAGAAATGTTTAGTATTGAAAACAAAGTTGCGGTAATTACCGGTGCTTCGGGCGTTTTGGGTGGCAGTCTTGCAAAAAGTTTTGTTAAAGCAGGTGCAAAAGTGGTTGCTTTGGGACGAAATCAGAAAACGCTTGACACCTGTATAAAAGAACTCACAGATTCTGGTGGCGATGCCTTGGCGGTTGAAGCCAATGTTCTCAATTTGGAAAGTCTGGAAAATGCCTCGAAAAAAATCCTTGAAAAATACGGTAAAATTGATATTCTCCTCAATATTGCCGGCGGAAATATCCCAACTGCGACTTTGTCGCCCAACCAATCGTTTTTTGATATGAATATGGACGGATGGGATGAGGTCACGGATCTTAACATCAACGGAACGGTGTATCCGAGCTACGTTTTTGGGAAAGTAATGGCGGAGCAGGGCAGCGGCAGTATTGTCAATATTTCGTCTATGGCGGCTTATTCTGCGATTACTAGAGTCGCTGGCTATTCGGCAGCGAAATCGGCTATTACCAATTTTACACAATGGCTGGCTTCTGATGTTGCTCTGAAATTCGGGGATAAAATAAGAGTTAATGCCGTGGCACCCGGATTTTTTATTGGCGACCAAAACCGCGCAATTCTCCTGAATCCCGATGGTTCTTTAACCGACCGAAGCAAGAAAGTAATTGCCAAAACGCCGATGCAACGATTTGGTGAAGTGGAAGAACTCAACGGTGCTGTTCAATTTCTATGCTCCGACGCTGCAAGCTTTATCACCGGTGCTTTATTGCCTGTTGATGGTGGTTTCAGCGCATTTAGCGGGGTGTAATTTTAATTAAGTTTCAGATTAATAATTTAAAATGAGCAATTTCATTAATCCTAAAGAAGTTTTCGGAGAATCATTTTTATTGGAATCCCAAAAGGCTGAGAATCTCTATTTCGGCTATGCTAAAGAGATGCCAATTATTGATTATCACAATCATCTGGAGCCGGATGTGATTTCTAACAATCAAAATTTCCGTTCTCCAACGGCAATTTGGTTGGATGGCGACCATTATAAATGGCGTGCAATGCGGAATTTTGGTATTGATGAATCATTCATTTCCGGGAAAACCTCAGATTTTGAAAAATTCCAAAAATGGGCAGAAGTATTGCCAAATACGCTTAGGAATCCTTTGTTTCATTGGACACATCTAGAGCTTAAAAACCCTTTCGGAATCCAAGAGTATCTTTCGCCAAAAAATGCAGATTCTATTTATCATCAGATGAATGAACGCTTGCAGACGGCAGATTTTTTACCGCAATCGATAATTAGGAATTTTAAGGTCACGACACTTTGTACGACCGACGATCCTGCCGATGATTTAGCCTATCATAAAGCCTTAAAAAGCAGTAGTTTTGAAACGGCTGTTTTACCGGCATTTCGTCCGGATGTTTACATCTATATCATTAATCCGGAACACTATCTTTCGGGCATCAAAAAACTAGAAAGTGTCTGTGGCGTTACAATCGAATCTGCTTCTGATTTGCTGAATGCTTTACAGTCGAGAATCCAATATTTTGCCGAATCTGGCGCAAAAGTTGCCGACCACGGATTCGAATATTTCCCGGATACCACACTTTGGAACCATAATCTTGAAACCGAATTTGCTGACTTTCTAAAAGGCAACACCAAAACCTTTTCCAACCCAGAAGCGCTTTGTGGATATCTCTTGAAAGAACTCTGCAAAATGTATCACGAAAAAGGCTGGGTGCAGCAATTTCACGTGGGAGCCACCAGAAATAATAATTCTGATATGTTAAGGAAAATCGGAATTAATGCGGGTTACGATGCGATTGGCGATCAATATTTTGCCCAAAGAATGAGCGTTCTTTTGGATGAGCTCAATTCGTCCGGTCAACTCACAAAAACCATTATTTATAACCTTAATTCTACTTATAACGAGGTTTTGGCTTCTTTAGCAGGGAATTTCAATGAAGCTGGCATCAAATCTAAAGTTCAGTTCGGTGCAGCCTGGTGGTTTTTGGACCAGTTGGACGGTATGAAAAAGCAGATGAATACATTGTCGAACATTGGTCTTATCAGCACTTTTGTCGGAATGCTAACGGATTCCAGAAGTTTGTTGTCTTTCTCTCGTCACGATTATTTCAGAAGACTTTTGTGTAATATGTTTGGCAGCGAGATGGAGCGGGGTTTGTTGCCCAATGACGAAGAATGGGTAGGGAAAATCATTCAGGATATCTGTTATAACAATGCTAAAGATTATTTTAATTTTTAAAAAATGACGCACGAAACTTCAGATAAAATCTTATGTTTTGGAGAATTGTTGCTCCATTTTGCACCGGATTCGGAAGGAAATTGGCTGAATGAACAGTCTATGAAAATCTATGTCGGGGGTGCAGAGTACAATGTAGCTTCTGCTTTGGCACAATGGAAAAATCCAGTAAAACTATATTCTGTTTTACCCGAAAATTTTTTAGGGCAACAGCTTCAAAATCAGCTTCAAAACAAAGGATTTGAAATAATTGCGGAGAAAAGCAAAGGGAGAATTGGCTCATTCTATTTGTCTTCTGATGGTGATATGCAACACGCTCAGGTCATTTACGACCGTTTTCCTTCCGTCTTTTCTGAGTCTGATTTTTCTCAAAACCATTTGGATGATATTTTCTCAAATGTTAAATGGCTTCACATCAGTACCATTACACCGGCTTTAAGTGAAAATGCTTACCAAAAATGTCTGGAATTGATGAAAGAAGCAGCATCAAGAAACATCCGAGTTTCCTTGGATTTGAATTATCGTGCTACGCTTTGGCAGGGCAAAAATCCAGCAGAAAAAATTAAAAATCTGATGCCATTTGTGACTGTTTTGATGGGGAATATCTGGTCAATTCAGCAGTTTTTAGAAATCCCGATTGACTATCAGCTTAATGGAAATTTTGATGACGAAAATTTAACAAAGCAGGCCGAAAAATCAGCTATAGAAATTCAAAACCAATATCCCAATGTAGAAACGGTTGCCAATACGTTCCGTTTTACGCAAGGCGATGGCGTTGATTATTATGCAACGTTGTATTCAGAAGGTCAATTATTGACTTCCCAACAATACCATTCTGATAAAATTGAAGAACGTGTAGGCAGCGGCGATTCTTTTATGGCAGCCTTAATCCACGGCTTTTTAAAAGAAAATCTTTCTCAACAGATTTTAGAAGATGCCACAAAAGTCGCTTTCCAAAAATTGTTTGTAAAAGGCGATACCATTGACGAAACTATTAATATCGAAAAACGATGAACCCTATACTCCAAACCATAAAGAACCAAAAGATTGTTCCTTTGTTTTACAATGACGCTTTTGAAGTTTCCAAAACAATTGTTAAAGCCTTGTACGACGCAGGAATCCGCGCTATCGAATATACCAATCGCGGTGCTCAGGCTTTAGAAAATTTCACAAAACTGAAGACGATTGCTTCCACCGAATTTCCAGGACTTTTACTCGGAATCGGAACGGTAAAGAACCCGAAAGAATTGGATGATTTTGTTGCAGCGAAAGCAGATTTTATCATTACACCTGTTATTTCTGACGAATTGGTAAAGCACGCACTCGCTCAGAATATCCTTTTAATTCCGGGATGCTTTACGCCTTCAGAAGTCAATATTGCCTTTCAAAACGGGATTCGTATGGTGAAGATTTTCCCTGGTGATGTGGTCGGAAAAAAGTATGTTAAATCCATACAACCGCTCTTCCCAGAAATGGAATTTATGATAACAGGCGGCGTTTCTACTGATGTTAATGACATTAATGAGTGGCTCAGCGGCGGCGTTTGTGCCGTCGGATTGGGAAGTGCGTTGGTGAAAAAAGACGTAGTGGCGGAAGAGCTGACGTCCACCGTAAAACAATTGTTACATCAACTAAATCAAAACTAAATGCAAGCGCCAAAAAACCAAAACCTAAGATGGTTTATGCTGTCTCTGGTATTTCTCGCCACCACCATCAATTACCTCGACAGGCAGGTGATGGGATTGCTAAAGCCTGTTTTGGAAAAAGAATTCCATTGGGATGAGAAAGATTACAGTTACATTGTGATGGCATTCACCACCACTTATGCGATTGGTTATCTGGCAATGGGTCGCTTTATCGACAGATTCGGAACCAAAATTGGTTATGCGGTTTCTCTGATTGTCTGGAGTTTAGCCTCTATTGGTCATGGTTTTGTGAAAAGTACGGTTGGATTTATTATAGCAAGAAGCACATTGGGAATCAGCGAAGCCGGAAATTTCCCAGCTGCCATCAAATCGGTTGCCGAGTGGTTTCCTAAAAAAGAAAGAGCTTTGGCGACGGGGATTTTCAATTCAGGAGCTACCGTTGGTGCGATTTTGGCGCCACTTCTTGTACCGTATATTTTGGGGCATTACGGCTGGCGAGAAACTTTTGTATGGATTGGTGCTCTTGGATTATTTTGGATTTTACTTTGGTGGAGATTTTATAAAATCCCTGAAAAATCAAAGAATATAAGCAAAGAAGAATTAGAATATATAAAAAGCGACCAACAAGGCAAAACTGAAGAACAGTCCAAAGTTCCGTTATCTGAACTGCTGAAATACAAAGTCACCTGGACTTTCGCGATTGGGAAAATCCTAACGGATCCCATTTGGTATTTCTTTATGTTTTGGCTTCCTGCCTACTTTGCAGACGTTTTCAAAATGGATTTAACCAAGCCGTCCATCCCGCTTATCATAATTTATAGTGGCACTACCATCGGCAGTATTGGCGGCGGATATCTGTCTTCCTATTTAATCAAAAAAGGCTGGGCAATTGGCAGAGCCAGAAGTTTTACGATGCTATTATTTGCACTGATGGTTGTTCCGGTAATGTTCTCCAAATATGTCGAAAATATGTGGCTGATTACCATTGTCATTGCCTTTGCCACAGCAGCACACCAAGGTTGGGGCGCCAATCTGATGACGACAGTTGGAGACAAATTACCGAATAATTATGTCAGTTCTGTGATTGGATTTGGAGGAATGCTCGGTTCTGCTGCAGGAATTTTGTTTCCACTTTTCATCGGGATTATTTTGGATACCTTCAAAAAAGCAGGTAATATCAACGGTGGTTATAATATTATATTTTTCATCGCCGGAATTTCTTACATCGCTGCGTGGGGAATTATTTGGTTGATTAATAGGAAAAAAATGACTTAAATCTATATTGATATCCAATGAACGCCAAACCTTCCATACTCATCATTAGCTTGCTTATCAGCCTGTTTTCCTTTGCCCAAAAAGGGAAAAATAAGTTGTGGTACGATAAGCCAGCGGCTCAATGGGTAGAGGCTTTGCCAATTGGGAACGGTAAGATTGCCGCTATGGTTTTTGGCAATCCTGCCCGGGAGAAACTTCAGCTGAACGAAGGGACATTCTGGTCGGGCGGCCCATCCCGGAATGATAATCTTGACGGCCCAAAAGTTCTGGATTCTATCCGTTATTATTTATTTAACGGGAATTATAAAAGAGCTCAGATCCTTGCGGACAAAGGCTTAACGGCAAAATCACTTCACGGCTCGGCATTCCAGAATATTGGTGATTTTATACTCGATTTCAGTAATCTTAATGATGTTAAAAATTATTACAGGGAATTAGATATCGAAAAAGCCATTGCCACAACGACATTTACTTCTAACGGAATTAATTTTAAAAGAGAAATTTTCGCTTCGATTCCGGATCATGTAATGGTTATCAGACTAAGTTCTGACCATAGAAACGCACTCAGTTTCAAAGCTAATTTTGATGGCGAACTCAAAAAAAACAGCAAAGCCATTAATGCCAACACTCTGCAAATGGACGGATTGTCTTCAACATTAGACGGCGTTCCGGGGCAGGTGAAATTCAATGCATTGGCAAAAATCATCAATAAAGGTGGAAAAACTTCTGTTTCAGAAAAAGGAATTTCTGTAAGCAATGCTGACGAAGTAACAATATTAATTTCTATTGCAACCAACTTTACCAATTACAAAACTCTGGATACTGATGAGGTTTCCAAAAGCAAAAAATACATTGTAGAAGCAGAGCGCAAGACCTATAAAACTTTACTGGAAAATCATCTGAGTGTTTATCAGAAATATTTTAAAAGAGTCTATTTTGATTTAGGAACCTCCGAAGCGGCAAAACAACCCACCGATATTCGGGTAAAAAACTTTGCAAAAACCTACGACCCCGAACTCATTTCGCTGTACTACCAATTTGGACGATATTTATTGATTTCTTCATCTCAACCTGGCGGTCAGCCTGCCAATCTGCAAGGGATTTGGAACAACTCTAACAAACCGGTTTGGGACAGCAAGTATACCATCAACATCAATGCAGAGATGAATTACTGGCCATCCGAAAAAACCAATCTTCCCGAGATGCACGAGCCACTGATTGAGATGATAAAAGATCTGAGCGAATCTGGGAAAGAAACGGCAAAAGTAATGTACAAAAGCCGTGGTTGGGTAGCCCATCATAACACCGATATTTGGCGCATTACTGGTGTTATAGACTTCGCCAATGCCGGGCTGTGGCCTTTGGGAGGGGCTTGGCTATCGCAACATCTTTGGGAAAGATATCTGTACAGCGGGGACAAAAACTATCTCAAATCCATTTATCCGGTCCTGAAATCTGCGACTCAGTTTTACGAAGATTTTTTAATTGAAGAGCCGACGCATCATTGGCTGGTGGTTAGTCCGTCCATGTCTCCCGAAAATATTCCGAAGGGGCACCAGGGAAGCGCTTTGGCAGCCGGAAACACGATGGATAATCAGTTAATGTTCGACTTGTTTTCCAAAACTAAAAAAGCAGCGGAGATTTTAAATTTTGATTCAGAAAAAATCCCGGTTTGGGACAAAATCCTTTCAAAATTACAACCGATGAAAATCGGAAGATACGGCCAGTTGCAGGAATGGGCAGAAGATTGGGACAACCCGGATGACAACCACAGGCACGTTTCGCATCTGTACGGACTTTTCCCTTCCAATCAAATCAATCCTTTTACAACGCCAGAATTGTTGGAGGCTGCCAAAACTGTTTTGCTCCATCGTGGCGATGTTTCCACAGGTTGGAGTATGGGTTGGAAGGTAAATCTCTGGGCAAAATTGCTGGATGGTAACCACGCCAATAAATTAATCAAAGACCAATTAACGCTCGTAGAAAAAGATGGTTGGGGCGAAAAAGGCGGAACTTATGCCAACCTTTTTGATGCGCATCCGCCATTCCAGATAGATGGAAATTTCGGTTGCACTTCCGGGATTACCGAGATGCTTTTGCAAACTCAGAATGGCTTTATCGATGTTCTTCCGGCGCTTCCTGACGAATGGAAAAACGGGAAAATTACCGGACTTAGAGCCTATGGTGGCTTTGAGGTGAGCCTCGTCTGGGAAAATAACAAAGCCAAAGAAATCAAGATAAAATCAACACTCGGAGGCAATTGCAGACTAAGAGTTCCTAATGAAATTCAACTTTTAGGGAATCTACAACTGAACAAAGCCGATGGCAAAAACCCAAATCCTTTTTTTGAAATTCCAAATATCAAAAAACCTCTGATTTCGCCAGAAGCCAAACTGAATGACACAAAGCCAACAACTGACAAACAACCGGCAACCAACAAAAGATTCATCTACGATTTGCCGACAGAAGCAGGGAAAACTTATATTTTAAAAATGAAATAAAATACTAAATGGTATGAGAATATTCTTTTTTGTTTGGGCAGCTTTATCCGCCCTCCGTTCCCGCTTTTTTGCCTCCGCTACGCTGCGGCAAAAAGAGCTCCACTCAGGTCGGGCTGCGTGCAATTCGCCGTACTAATGACGATAGATAACTAAAAAACTCAACAAATAATAGTTTAAAAATAGAAATAAAATATATATGAAAAAGAAAACAATGAATCCGATTTTTTTTAAGAACAAAACCAATCTCATAGCTGCGGTGGCTTTGTTGTCATTCAGTGGTTTGTCAGCACAGACTTTCTCAGATTTTAGTTACAAAGGAAACGACAAAATATACAGCGACAACCCTCTTAAGTCAGACGAGTTCTATTCGCCCATCCTGCAAGGTACTTATCCGGATCCATCGATCACAAAAAAAGGAGACGATTATTATTTGGTAAACTCTTCATTTTCAATGTTTCCGGGCGTTCCTATTTTTACATCCAAAGATTTGGTCAATTGGAAACAGGTAGGCCACGTTCTCGACAGACCTTCTCAGCTGAAAGTTGAAAAAGGTGGTGTCTCGCAAGGGATTTATGCGCCAGACATCAAGTACAATAAGCACAACGATACATTTTATATGATTACCACTCAATTTGCAGGCGGCGTTGGCAATATGATGGTAAAAACAAAAGACCCTGCAAAAGGCTGGAGCGAAGTTCAGAAACTGAATTTTGATGGGATAGATCCGGCAATTTTCTTTGATGACGACGGCAAAGCTTATATCGTACACAATGATGCACCGCCTCAGGGAACCGAACAATATAACGGGCATCGTGTGATAAAAATATGGGATTACGATTTAGAAAAAGACCAGGTTGTTGCAGGTTCAGATAAGATTATTGTAAACGGCGGCGTTGATCTTTCTCAAAAACCAATTTGGATAGAAGGGCCACATATCTACAAATACAAAGGAAAATACTACCTGATGTGTGCAGAAGGCGGCACAGGTGGCAACCACAGCGAAGTGATTTTTATGGCAGATTCTCCGAAAGGTCCTTTTGTTCCGGCAAAAAATAATCCCATTCTCACACAGCGTTATTTCCCGAGAGACCGCAAAGAAAAAGTGGACTGGGCAGGTCATGCCGATTTGGTAGAAGGTCCGAATGGACAGTGGTATGGCGTGTTTTTAGCCATCCGTCCCAATGTTAATAACAGAGTGACAAAAGGTAGAGAAACCTTCATCCTTCCTGTAGATTGGAGCGGAACGTATCCGGTTTTCGAAAACGGATTGGTACCGATGAAACCGAAACTGAAACTCCCGCAAGGTGTAAAAAATCTGACCGGACAAAACGGATTTTTCCCGAACGGAAATTTTACTTTTAATGATAAATTAACAGAGAAAAACCTCGACTATAGATGGATTGCAATGCGCGGACCTCGCGAAAACTTTATCAGCGCCACAAAAAACGGGGTTAAAGTAACTCCTTTTGAAACCAATATCAAGGCGGTAGCTCCTGTTTCTGCTTTATTTCACAGATTGCAGCACGAAGATTTTGAAACTTCCGTAACACTTGATTTCAAGCCGAAATCTAACAAAGAATTAGCGGGAATCACTTGTTATCAAAGCGAAAAATTCAATTATGTTTTCGGGATTACAAAAAAGGATAAAGATTTTTACATCGTTTTAGAAAGAACGGAAAAAGGGGAATCCAAACTCATAGCAAGCGAAAAAATCGGACTGTCGAAAAACATCAAGCTGCAAGTAGTTGGCGATAAAGATGAGCTGAGTTTTAATTATGCTTTGGATGGTAAAAATACCAAAAACCTTGGTGGGAAAGTTTCTGCAGACATCCTTTCAACAGATGTTGCAGGTGGCTTCACAGGAAGTCTGATTGGATTGTATAGTACGTTGTCTAACGATATCAAGCCATAGATTTTGAAAACTAATCAATCAATTTATATAGCTCTTTTTTTAGGATTTATCGGGCTGAATCCACTTTCAGCTCAGGTAAATCCTTCTCCGGAACAGCAGAAAACAGCCTTTACCAACCCGATTATTTGGGCAGATGCGCCGGATTTGTCTATTACCAGAAATGGTGATGATTTTTACCTGATTTCTACCACCATGCACCTGATGCCAGGCGCTCCGGTGATGCATTCTAGAGATTTGGTGCATTGGGAAATGTCGAGCTACGTTTTTGATACGCTGAATGACAATTCTAAGTATGATTTGCTGAACGGTTCGGTCTACGGGCGCGGGCAATGGGCATCATCTATCCGTTATCATAAAGGGAAATATTACGTTTTGTTTTCTCCGAATGACGAGCCTTTCCAATCTTATATTTATGAATCTGACAATCCGGAAAAAGGCAATTGGAAGCTCATTACGAGGACAAAACATTTTCACGATGCTTCTTTGCTTTTTGATGATAATGATCGGATTTTTGTCTTTACTTCTAACAAAGTTTTTGAGCTGAGTCCGGATTTTAAAACCATTATCGGAAATCAGGATGGAACGGAAGTTTTCAAGAAAGATGCTTCCGAAACAGGATTGCTGGAAGGTAACCAAATCATCAAAAAAGACGGCAAATATTATATGATGATGATTTCTTGGCCGCGTGGCGGGAAACGCAGACAAGAGGTTTACAGAGCCGATAAAGTAACCGGACCTTATGAGAAGAAGATTATTCTTGAGGATAATTTTCTTGGGTTTTCTTATGCTGGACAAGGTGCTTTGATTGATGATAAAAACGGAAATTGGTATTCATTGATTTTTCAAGACCGAAACGGCGTCGGTCGGGTTCCGTTGCTCCTTCCCGTAAAATGGGAAAACGGTTGGCCGGTTTTGGGCGACAACGGAAAAGTTCCGTTAACAGGAGAAATTCCGCTTCCGGCTTTTACACCGAAAAATCATTTAGTAGAAAGTGACGAATTTTCTGATAAAAAACTCAAAATCCAATGGCAATGGAATCATAATCCTGTCAGTTCTGCCTGGTCTTTATCCGAAAGAAAAGGCTTTTTAAGACTGAAAACCAGTAGGGTACTCCATAATTTGTACCTCGCTCCCAATACTTTAACCCAAAGGATGGAAGGTCCTAAGACCAGTGCTGTAGTCGCTTTGGATTTAAAAGGGATGAAAGATGGTGATGTGGCAGGTTTCAGTGCATTCAACGGAGATTCCGGGATTTTGTCTGTGAAGAAAGAAGGTACAAAGAAGTTCGTGATTTTTTCTACAAATAATGTCAGTCTGGATGAAAAAACCAAAGCTGTAACCGATGTAAAGGTTGAGGAGAAAAAGAAAATTCTGTTGAGTTCTGATAAAGTGTATTTTCGTATCGACGCCGATTTTAATTTAGGGAAAGATTTGGCAAATTTCTATTACAGCACCGACCAGAAAAATTGGACGGAATTGGCGAAAGATTACAAAATGATATTCGATTATCGCAGATTTTTTATGGGTTCTAAATTTGCAATTTTTAATTATGCAACCAAAGAATTAGGAGGTTTTGTAGATGTTGATTTCTTCCGCGTGAGTCAGAAGAAGGACTGATGATTTGATTAAAACTGAAAAAAAGAAAAATAATTGCTTGGCATATTATTTTTTTGTCTATATTAATAAGTGTAAAAAATACAAATAAAAATTAATACTTATAATCAATCGATTATAAAGAAATTATCCAAATAATCAACTATTAATTATGAAAAAAACAGCAATATTAGTTTTAGGGATTTTGTGGTCGGGGATGTTTGTTTCCGCTCAAAGTATTGATAAACAAGCTCCTCAAGGATTTGATGTGGAGAATACTTCGATTACGCACGGTAAAATTGATAGTATTTCTTATGCTTCAAAAACAGTTGGTGTGGCGAGAAAAGCACTGATTTATACGCCGCCGGGTTTTACCAAAAATAAAAAATATCCGGTGCTTTATCTGTTCCACGGGATTGGTGGAGACGAAAAAGAGTGGTTCGCACACGGAAAACCGAATGTGATTTTGGACAATTTGTATGCTCAGGGAAAATTAGAACCTATGATTGTAGTTCTGCCAAACGGACGTGCCATGAAAAATGACCGTGCTACAGGCGATATATTTGCTAAAGACAAAGTAGAAGCGTTTACCACCTTCGAAAAAGATTTGCTGACTGACCTGATTCCTTTTGTGGAAAAACATTATCCTGTAAAAAAAGACCGTGAAAACCGCGCATTGGCAGGGCTTTCTATGGGTGGCGGACAAACGCAGAATTTTGCTTTCGCGAATATGGATAAATTCGCTTGGCTGGGAGCTTTTTCATCTGCGCCAAATACCAAAGATCCAAAACAACTTTTGCCTAATCCGCAGGAAGCAAAGAAAATGAAATTGATTTTTCTGTCTTGTGGCGATGCCGATAATTTGTTGATCTACACGACCAAAACTCATAATTATCTAAAAGAAAATAATATTCCGCACATTTTTTATCTGGAGCCGGGTGGTCACGATTTCAAAGTATGGAAGAATGATTTGTACATCTTTTCGCAACTGTTGTTTAAGCCGGTGGATCAGAAAGAAATTAACCAATTTTTAGAAAAGAAATAATCTTAAATATTATAGTTATGAAATTTAATAGATTAAAGCTTTATTTATTATCATTAGTTGGATTCTCTCAGATTTCCTTTGCCCAAAATCCGATCATCCAGACCAAATATACGGCAGATCCTGCACCAATGGTATATAAGGATACGGTATATCTTTATACAAGCCATGATGAGGACGATGCATTCGGTTTCAAAATGAAAGACTGGCTACTCTATACATCAACAGATATGGTCAACTGGACAGATCACGGCGTGGTGGCTTCCCTCAAAGATTTCAAATGGGTGAATACAGACAACGGAGCCTGGGCGCCACAATGCATCGAGCGAAATGGTAAATTTTATCTCTATTGTCCCATGCCAAACAATATGGGAATCGGAGTTTTGGTGGCGGATAGCCCGTACGGTCCTTTCACGGATCCGATAGGCAAACCATTGATCAAAAATTCTTTGGATGATATAGATCCTACGGTTTTTATTGATGGTGACGGACAAGCGTATCTCTATTGGGGAAATCCGAATCTTTGGTATGTAAAACTGAACGAAGATATGATTTCTCTCGCAGGACCAATCACCAAAGATGCTTCTTTTGCAAAAGAAAAAGACAAACCAGATCCTTTTCATTATCAGGAAGGGCCTTGGGCGTGGAAGCGAAACGGAATTTACTATATGGCTTATGCTTCCAAATGTTGTCCCGAAGGGATTGGCTACGCTATGGCAAAATCGCCAACGGGACCCTGGACTTATGGCGGCGTCATTATGGAGGGCGACTCAAGATCAAGCGGAAATCATCCCGGAATTATCGATTTTAAGGGAAAATCTTATGTTTTTGGTTTCAATTATAATATCATGAAACAGACCATGAGCAAACATTACGAACGTCGCTCTGTTAGTGTTACAGAATTGACCTACAACCCGGACGGAACGATCCAGAAATTGCCTTTTTGGACTTCAGAAGGTGCCAAAAGAGTGGGAACAATCAATCCATATCAAAAGGTGGAAGCAGAAACTATCGCTTACAGCGAAGGCCTCAAGACCGAAATGGTCACCGAATGGGAGCGCAATCAGCCTTATAACAGAGGGAAGAAAATCAAAGATCGTGTTATTGTAACCTCGATTAATAATGGAGATTATCTCAAAGTACAAGGTGTTGATTTTTCTAAAGGTGTAAAATCTCTGGATGTGAATGTGGCTTCTCTCTATGGTGGGAAAATCGAAGTGCGGACGGATGCTCTTGATGGGCCTTTGTTGGGTACTGTTGAGGTAACCGGGAAAGCTGAGGGCGATCTTTATAAAATCATCAACACACCGATGAAAAGTATCAAAGGTGTTCACGATTTGTATTTTGTTTTTAAAGGAGAAAAAGATCTTTTCTTTTTCGATTGGTGGAAATTTAATTAAAAGTTATAAAAAATGTTGAAGCAAAAAATTTTAGTAATCGGAGCAGCTTTGTTGCTTTCCGGAAATATAGCCAAGGCACAATCAACGGTCTGGCTGGATCAGCTTGATTTGAGTGTTGCCACGCAAGGACACGGCAAACCTGGCATCAATACATCGGTAGATGGGAAACCATTGACTATTGCCGGAGAGGTTTTCAAAAGAGGATTTGGTACGCATGCTGAAAGTTCAATCCTTATCAAACTCAATGGTAAGGTAAAGAATTTTTCTGCTTTGGTGGGCATTGATGATGAAATCAAAGGTCAGAACCCTGCCGCCGAATTCGAAATCTATGGTGATAATAAGAAGCTATGGTCTAGCGGCGTAATGAAATTGGGTGATAAGGCGAAACCTGTTAATATTTCTTTACAAGGTGTTAATCAGTTAGAATTGGTGGTTACCGATGGCGGAAATGGGCCCTATTACGATCATGCCAATTGGGTGAATGCCAAATTTGAGACGGCTGACGGTGCAAAACTGGTTACTTTTAACCCGATTGCTTCGGAACCTTATATTTTAACGCCAAAACCCGGCCCAAAACCGAAAATAAATTCGGCAACGGTCTATGGTGTTCGTCCCGGTTCACCTTTCCTTTTCAGAGTGGCGGCTTCAGGAGAAAGACCGATGACTTTTTCGGCAAAAAATCTTCCTCAAGGTTTAACAATTGATGCTCAAACAGGCATTATCACCGGAAATATCAATACAAAAGGAACATACGAAGTGGTTTTGTCGGCTAAAAATGCCAAGGGGTCGGTTTCTAAAAAATTAAAAATCGAAAGTGGAGATAAAATTGCCTTGACACCTACAATGGGCTGGAATAGCTGGAATGCCTTCGGACACGAGGTTTCTGCCGATAAAGTGAAGCGTGCAGCTGATGCTTTGGTGAAATCTGGTTTGGTAAATCACGGGTGGAATTATATTAATATTGATGATTCCTGGCAATTTAACAGAGACGGAAAAGACCCATCGTATCAAGGAAAAATGCGTGATGAAAATGGATACATTCTCACCAATTCAAAATTCCCGGATATGAAGGGGCTTACCGATTATTTTCATTCATTAGGACTTAAAGCGGGGATTTATTCTTCTCCCGGACCTTGGACCTGTGGCGGTTGTGCCGGGAGTTACGGCTACGAAAAGCAGGACGCGGAAAGCTATGCCAAATGGGGCTTCGATTATCTGAAATACGATTGGTGCAGCTACGGCGGCGTGTTGGATGGACTTCCGTATAATGATGCCAACAAAGTGTCTTCACTCAATTTCTCAGGTGGGGGCGATTTGGATAAAGGGGTGAAACCTTTCAAATTGATGGGCGATTTACTTAAAAATCAACCAAGAGATATCGTTTATAACCTTTGCCAGTACGGGATGGGCGATGTTTGGAAATGGGGCGATAATGCCAATGCAGAATCTTGGCGCACCACCAATGATATTACCGATACTTGGGCAAGCGTAAAAAACATCGCTTTGGCTCAGGACAAAGCGGCTCCTTACGCCAAACCAGGCAACTGGAACGACCCGGATATGCTCGTAGTTGGCGTTGTAGGTTGGGGGAATCCGCATCAGAGCAAGCTAAAACCAGATGAGCAATACCTGCACATCAGTCTTTGGAGTATTTTTTCTGCACCGCTACTCATTGGTTGCGATCTAGAAAAGCTGGATGATTTTACCCTAAATCTTTTAACCAATGATGAGGTTATTGCCGTAAATCAGGATGCTTTAGGTAAACAAGGTGTTGTAAAACAAAGCATTGGAGAATTCAGAATCTATGTAAAGGATTTGGAAGATGGTAGCAAAGCGGTTGCTTTTGCCAATTTCGGAAGGGAGAAAGTTAATATGTCTTACAAGGATTTTAAACAATTGGGCATCTCCGGCAAGCAAACGGTTAGAGACCTTTGGAGACAGAAAGACATCGCCAAAATCAATACATCCAACCAGTCTTTGGCATTAGATATTCCGGCGCACGGCGTGGCTTATTACAAATTTATCTCAACAAAATAGTATGATTCAACTAAAGTCTAAATATATCACCGTCTCATTACTGTTAATAGGTATGGGTATTTGCGCCCAAAACCCTGTCATTCAGACCCATTTTACGCCAGATCCTGCACCGATGGTTTATAAGGACAAAATGTATGTCTATACAGGTGATGATCAAAATGGTTTTGATTTTTATACGATGACCAAATGGCGTGTTTTTTCGTCCAACGATATGGTGAATTGGACGGATCACGGTTCACCAATTTCTTTAGAGTCTTTTAGTTGGGCTCGCGACAGAGCCTGGGCAGCACAATGTGTGGAAAGAAATGGTAAATTTTATTGGTATATCTGTGTTCAGACGGTGGACAATAATTTGGCGGTTGGTGTTGCAGTATCAGACAGCCCAACCGGGCCTTTTAAAGATGCGTTAGGAAAACCTTTGGTAACAACAGGGACTTGGGATAATATCGACCCCACGGTTTTTATTGATGATGACGTACAGGCCTATCTTTACTGGGGAAACAGCAAATTATTTTATGTGAAGCTCAACAAAGATATGGTTTCTTACGAAGGGAAAATTACGGAAATTCCGCAATCGGTAGAAGCTTTTGGAGGCCTTAGAGTTCCTGCTAAAAGTGATCAGGTTTTACAAAAGCAAGAGCAATATAAAGATGTTTATGTGGAAGGACCTTGGCTTTACAAGCGTAACAAGCAATATTATATGATGTATGCCGGGATGACAGGAAGAAGTGAAAGTCTTTCTTATTCCACCAGCAATTCTCCAACAGGTCCGTGGAAATATCAAGGAAAAATAATGACCGATCAACCTACCAACAGCTTTACCAATCACGGTGGGATTGTCGATTTCCGAGGTAAATCCTATCTGTTCTATCACACCGGATTATTGCCGGGTGCAGGAAGTTATGGCAGGTCAACCGCTATAGAAGAATTCAAATACAATGCGGACGGCAGCATCCCGAATATTTTGATGACAAAAGAAGGCGTCAATCCTATTGCAACGCTCAATCCGTATCAAAAAAATGAGGCAGAGACCATTGCGTGGTCAGAGAAGTGCAGTACTTCAGAAAACAAAAAAAATGGCGTTTATGTTTCTGAAATCAGAACGGGTGGCTACATCAAAGTCCGTTCTGTAGATTTCGGAACCAAAGGAGCTTCGGAATTTTCGGCTTCCGTGGCAGCAGGTTTAGATGGAGGAATTTTGGAGGTGAGATTGGATCAATTAGACGGAAACAAAATTGCTGAGATAGAAATACCGAGAACAGGAGGCTGGGAAGAATTTAAAACTTTGACTTCTAAAATCTCAGAATCGGTTTCGGGTGTTCATGATGTGTATTTTGTTTTCAAAGGGAAAAATATTTCTGCAGGACGTAAGCTGTTCAACTTTGACTACTGGAGTTTTAAGAAAAAGTAAATTAATGAAAATAATGGGATGAAAATTCCCCTCCTTTGGAGGGGTATCAAAAATTCAGAGAATTTTTGACGGGGTGGTTCATAAGGACAGAAAATAACCATAATAATTACAAAGTTTTCAACCATAGAAAAAACAACAATCCTTTGTGTGCACTCAGTGTTCACAATCAAAAAAATAAATATGAAAAAAACAGTAAAAGCGATACTTGGTCTTTGTTTGATAGGATGCTCGGGAGTAGCTTTGGCTCAAAATCCGATTATCCAGACCAATTATACCGCCGATCCGGCACCGATGGTTTACAATGGCAGATTGTACGTTTATACCACGCACGACGAAGACGACTCTACCTGGTTTGTGATGAATGACTGGAAAGTCTATTCCACAGACGATATGGTCAACTGGACAGACCACGGAAGTATCTTGAGTTACAAAGATTTTGATTGGGCAAAACGCGACGCCTGGGCAGCACAGACCATCGAAAGAAACGGAAAGTTTTTTATGTACGTGCCAATGTGGTCCAAAACCAATAACAAAGGCGCTATTGGCGTTGCCGTGAGCGACAGTCCTTTTGGACCCTTCCACGATCCGCTTGGGAAACCTTTGGTACAAAGCGAATGGGGCGATATAGATCCTACTGTTTTTATGGATGACGATGGGCAAGCCTATATGTACTGGGGAAACCCGAAACTCAAAATGGTTAAACTGAATGAAGATATGATTTCCTATTCGGGCGATATCGTTGAGGTTCCGATGACTGTAGAATCTTTCGGCAAGAGAGATGGAAAAGAAAATCCGGAAAGACCAACAAAATACGAAGAAGGTCCTTGGCTATACAAAAGAAAAGATTTGTATTACCTATTCTGGCCTGGCGGGCCACTGCCGGAATTTATCGGATATTCTACCAGCAAAAGTCCGATGGGACCTTGGAAATATGGTGGAATCGTTATGCCGACAGAAGGAAAATCGTTCACCAATCACCCGGGTATTGTAGATTATAAAGGAAAAACCTATTTCTTCTATCATAACGGAGCTTTGCCGGGTGGCAGCGGTTTTACAAGATCGGTAAGCGTAGAAGAGCTTAATTTCAACAAAGATGGCTCTATCACGCCATTCAAAATGTCCAAAGGCATTACAAAAGCGCTAAGTACAACTAATCCGTATTCATTTAATCAGGCAGAGACGATCGCTTGGTCAGAGAACATCAAATCTTATCAGAACAAAGAGACTGGTGTTTTTGTAAAAGCGAAAAAAAGCGGCGCTTACACAAGTGTGAAAAGTGTTGATTTTGGGAAAAAAGGTCCTGCAAGTTTTTCGGCCAGAGTAGGGACGACACACAACAGCGATGTGACGATGGATGTGCGTTTGGACAGTGTTTCAGGTCCCATTGTAGCAACGTTAAAAGTTCCGTTGACTGGTGGCGATGACCGTTGGGAAACCGTAAAAGCAGAACTTAAGGAAAAAATTACAGGTGTACACGATGTTTATTTCGTGTTCAACGGTAAGGCAGAAAAAGATATAATGTATTTTGATTATTGGACCTTTTTAGAAAATAAATAAAGATGAGAAAATTAGGATTTTACATTTCGATTTTAGTTTGCTCTGTCCTTGGTAACTCCGTTTTTGCGCAGGTTGCACAGGCAGAAAGTCCGGACGGAAAATTAAGACTTAATGTCTTTTCAGAAAACGGAAAAGCATTGTATAATGTGGTTTATGAAGGCAAAACAATGCTTGATAAATCGCCGTTGGGATTGGTAACCAATGAGTCTGATTTTTCTGACCACCTGAAATTTGTGGATAGCAAAAAAGACAAATTTTCTAAAAAATACAGCAACGAGAAAATCAAAAAATCAGCAATAGATTACGAAGCCAATACACTGCTTGTTAACTTTACCAATGCCAATCAAAATAGCATTGGGATAGAGTTTCGGCTAAGTAACAATAACCTGGCATTCCGCTATCAGATTGCCCCGATGAAAGAAAGATTGAGTGCCGTTGTAGAGAAAGAAGTTACGGGTTATAGATTTCCTTCTCAGACAACTACTTTTCTCTCTCCGATGATGAAGCCGATGACAGGTTTTGCCAGAACCGCGCCCAGCTACGAAAGTGGTTACGAAGCCGATGCTGCACTTGGCAAAAAAGCTGAGTATGGTTATGTTTTTCCGGGATTGTTCCGTGTTGGGAATGATGGCTGGATTTTACTTTCAGAGACCGGCGTAGATTCACATTATGTCGCTTCTCATCTGGATACCACTTCAGAAAAAAATCTCTACCAAGTGGCTTTCCCCAATGCTGCTGAGAATAATGGTTTTGGCAGTACAGGTGCAGCTATTTCACTTCCTTCAGAGACACCTTGGCGAACCATCACGGTAGGAAGTTCGCTAAAACCGATTGTAGAAACTACCATTCCGTTTGATGTGGTAGCGCCATTGTACGAGCCATCACAGAAATATGAATTCGGGAAATCGACTTGGAGTTGGATTCTTTGGCAGGATGAAAGTATGAATGAAAAAGACCAAAAAACGTTTATCGATTTGGCTTCTTCCCTCAACTATCAATTTATTTTGATTGATGCACTTTGGGACAAAAATATTGGCAAAGCCAGAATGAAAGAGCTGATTGATTATGCCAAATTCAAAAATGTTGATGTCTTGCTTTGGTACAATTCTAACGGTGCGGCTAATGATGCGCCAATGGGACCTCGAAACAAAATGAGCTCTGCCATAGAACGCAAAAAAGAAATGAAATGGCTGAAAGAAGTCGGCGTAAAAGGTCTTAAAGTTGATTTTTTTGGAGGAGACAAGCAAGAAACGATGAAGTTGTACGAAGATATTCTTTCCGATGCCAATGATTTTGGACTTGCCATCATTTTCCACGGGGCAACTTTGCCGAGAGGCTGGGAAGTCATGTTCCCGAATTATGCCGGTAGCGAAGCGGTTTTAGCGTCAGAAATGTTATATTTTTCCGAAGGCATTCGCAAGCAAGAAGCCTTTTTCGCAACGCTTCATCCATTCATCAGAAACACGGTCGGAAGTATGGAGTTTGGCGGAACTTTTCTCAATAAATATTTAACCAAATCCAACAAAGATAAAAATCAACGATTGACGACGGATGCGTTTCAGTTGGCGACAGCGGTGTTGTTCCAAAACCCGATTCAGATGTTTGGCGTGATGCCGAATAATCTAACGGATGCTCCCAAATTTCAGCTCGATTTTATGAAAATCGTTCCTACGCTTTGGGACGACACGCAGTTTATTGATGGTTATCCTGGCAAATATTCGGTGGTGGCCCGCAGACATCAAAACCAATGGTATGTTGCCGGGGTGAATGCCGAGAAGACCGTTAAAAAACTCAAACTAAATCTCCCAATGATGGCAGGACAAACCGTAAAACTCATCAATGATGATGCAAAAGGGAACTCCTCAGAAAAAGAAGTGAAAGTCAATGCGAAAGGCGATTTCAACGTTGATATCCAACCAAATGGAGGATTTGTGCTAAGAAATTAAGGCTGAAATTTGGGCAGCTTAGAACTTCGTTCGTAAACTTCGATAAAAGCCTTCGCTTTTTTCTCATTTATGCCTTCCGCTCCCGCTTTTTTGCCTACGCTTTGCTTCGGCAAAAAGAGCTCCGCTCAAGTCGGGCTGCGAGCAATTCAACGCAACCAAAAAAAACGAAGGCTTCTATATCCAAACCTCATAGGTTTCAAAAACCTATGAGGTTTCCAATGAGGTTTCCAAAAATTAAAAACTAAAGAATCTGCCGGATTCATATCAATAGCTGTAGGTGCAACCTATGGAAAACTTTGGAAATTAAAATTTTATATCCAAACCTCATAGGTTTCAAAAACCTATGAGGTTTCCAAAAATTTAAACTTAAAGAATCCGTAGGATTTAATATCAATAACCGCAGGTAAAACCTATGAGGTTTCCATCAAATTAAAATAAAGATTATGAACTATTTTAAACTGTTTTTTCTCGTCACTGTATTCGGATTTTGTTTAAATATAAATGCGACAGAGCCATTCATCAATACTGCAAAATCTTCTGAAAATATAGTTCTGAAAGAGAAAAATTCCAATCTTTCAATTTTCACCAATCCGGGAATCGATAACGGTATTTTAAGAGCGGTTAAAAATCTCCAGTCCGATTTTCAAAATGTGACGGGCACTCAGCCAAGTCTTGTCAATCAAATTTCTCCACAACAATCGTCAATCATCATTGTAGGGACGGTGGGAACTCAATCTGTCATTGATGGCTTAATCAAACAAAAAAAGATAGACGGAAAATCTCTCGTTGGCAAAAGAGAAAAATTTATTATTCAGAATGTCAGCAATCCATTTCCGGGTGTTTCCGAAGCTGTTGTGATTGCAGGAAGTGATAAGCGGGGAACGATTTACGGCGTTTACGAAATGTCGAAGCAAATCGGAGTTTCGCCCTGGTATTATTGGGCAGATGTTCCGGTGGTCAAAAATGAAAATCTATATTTCAAAAAAGGAATTTATACCGATGGAGAGCCGGCTGTAGAATACCGCGGCATTTTCCTGAATGATGAGGAGCCTTCTCTCGGCGGTTGGGCAAGAGCCACATTTGGCGGATTTAATTCTAAATTTTATGAGAAGGTTTTTGAACTGATTTTAAGATTGAAAGGCAATTATGTCTGGCCGGCGATGTGGGGAAGTGCGTTTTATGATGACGATCTTCAAAACGGTGTTTTAGCCAACGAAATGGGAATCGTAATGGGAACCTCGCATCACGAGCCAATGGCTTTGGCACAGCAGGATTGGCGCAGGTATATCAAAAAAAATAACCTGCCGAATGTTTGGGATTATGCCAAAAATAAAAAGGTCTTGGATGAATTTTGGAAAAGCGGGATAGAGCGTTCTAAAAGTTGGGAAAAACTGGTAACAGTCGGGATGCGTGGCGATGGAGATGAAGCAATGGAAGAAGGAACCAATATTTCGCTTTTGGAAGGCATTGTGAAAAATCAACGCCGGATTATCGAAAATGTTACAGGCAAAAAAGCAGAGAAAACACCGCAGGTTTGGGCTTTGTACAAAGAAGTTCAGGATTATTATGACAAAGGGATGAAGGTTCCGGATGATGTTACCTTGCTGTTCTGCGATGACAATTGGGGAAATGTCAGAAAACTTCCGGATTTATCAAAACCTTTGCACAAAGGCGGTTATGGGATGTATTATCATTTCGATTATGTTGGCGGACCGAGAAACTCGAAGTGGATTAACATCAGTCCAATCCAGAGAATTTGGGAGCAAATGAGCCTGACTTATGAACATAAAGTTGATAAAGTATGGATCGTTAACGTCGGCGATTTGAAACCAATGGAATTCCCCATCAGTTTTTTTCTCGATATGGCTTGGAATCCAAAACAATTCAATTCTCAAAACCTTTTGGAGTACACCGAAAAATGGGCAGCCCAGCAGTTTGGTAAAACCTATTCCAAAGACATTGCAAGAATGATTAATTTGTATACCAAATATAACAGAAGGGTTACTGCAGAAATGCTGAACAGCAAGACATTTAGCGATAATTACAATGAATTTGAAAGGGTTTTGAATGAATATCGTGCCTTGAATGTGGATGCACAGAGATTATATCAACAGATCCCGACGGAATATAAAGATGCTTATTTCCAACTTGTGTTGTATCCGATTGATGCGATGAGCAATCTGTACGATATGTATTATGCACAGGCTCAGAACGTAAAATTAGCTTCAGAAAAAAATCCCGAAGCCAATGCTTTTGCAGACCGCGTGAAAAAGGATTTTGAATACGATGTGTATTTATCTGATTTTTATAACAACAAAATTTCTGATGGAAAGTGGAAACATATGATGGATCAGACACATATTGGCTACACCTATTGGCAACAACCTGATAAAAATGTAATGCCAGCCGTAACTTATGTAGAAGACAATGCAAGGCTTAAAACCAAGGTCTTTCAGGAGAAAGATGGCTATATTTCTATCGAGGCAGAAGATTTTGCAAGACAAAATAACTCAGACCGAATCCATTGGGAAGTGATTCCTGATTTTGGAAAAACCAAATCTGGGGTAAGCACTTTTCCTCAGAATGCATATCCGAAATCAGACGAAAATATCTATCTGGAATATGATGTTAATTTTGAGTCCAAAGGTGAGTTTGAAGTTCAGTTATTCTTGGCTCCAACCCTCAATTTTAATCATAACAAAGGTTTGCGATATGAGATTTCTTTTGATGGAGAGACGCCACAAATCATCAATTTCAATGGGCATTACAAAGGCGAATTGGGACAATGGCAGGCCGAGCATATTATTAAATCCGTAACGAAGCATCAGATTTTAAATCCGGGAAAACACAGTCTGCGTTTCCGGGTTTTGGAACCTGGGATTGTTTTAGAAAAAATACTGATTAATACAGGTGGTTTAAAACCAAGTTATCTGGGAGCGCCGGAGAGTAATTATTAAAACCAAGCATTTCAAAACCATCAGATTTTCTGGTGGTTTTTTTATTTTTCAATTTATTAAGTGTAATTTAAACATTTATTAAAATAGAATAGTATATTTGTTATTATACATTTCTAAAAAAATACAAGACCAATGGCATCCATAATAAACAAACTTTCTATCGCAGCATTTTGCCTGAATGTTACATTTTTGTCAGCGCAGAGCGGAAAAGTAAAAACACACGTTCTTGATTTGGATGGTAAATCCACCAATATCAAAATCCAGCCGACAATGTATGGCGTTTTCTTCGAAGATATCAATCAGGCTGCTGATGGCGGCGTATATGCGGAGCTGATTAAGAACCGCTCATTCGAGTTTAATGAGCCTCTGATGGGTTGGAGTCAGCCTAAGACGCAGACACTTTCTGAGAACAAAGATTCAGGTTACATCAATATCATTTCTGATTATCAAAAATCAAATCGAAATTATGCAAGAATCACGGTTCTCAACGATAAAAACTATGAACTTTGGAACGAAGGCTTCCGCGGAATAGGTCTTAAAAAAGGAGAAAAATACGATTTCAGTTTTCAGTTAGAAAATGTTTCGGGTGACATTTCCGCCGTTAATGCCGTGTGGCTAGACGAAAATGGGAAAGAAATCCTCACAACCTCAGTCCCTCTAAAATCCAAAGGCTGGAACAATTATGAGGTGAGCATCACGCCCAATAGTACGGTACAAAAAGCCAAGCTCAAACTTACTTTTTCAGGGGTTGGCGTTGTAAATATGGATATGATTTCTCTATTTCCGCAGGATACCTGGAAGGGCAGGAAGAAAGGCCTCAAAAAAGATTTGGTGCAGAAATTAGCCGATTTAAAACCTGGTTTTGTCCGTTTTCCCGGAGGCTGTCTTGTAGAAGGGAGAACTTTGGCAGAACGTTACCAATGGAAGAAAACCATTGGGAATTTTGCCGATAGAGAATATCTGATTAACAAATGGAACAATGGATTTGCCCACCGTTTAACGCCAGACTATTACCAATCTTTTGGTCTCGGTTTTTTCGAATATTTTCAGCTGGCAGAGGATTTTGGGGCAGAGGCATTGCCTATTCTGAGTTGTGGCATGGCGTGTCAGTTCAATACCGGCGAATTGGTGCCAATGGGCGAGCTTAATCCTTACATTCAGGATGCTTTGGATTTAATCGAGTTTGCCAACGGAAGCGTTAATTCAACTTGGGGAAAAAAACGTGCAGAGATGGGACATCCAAAGCCTTTTAATCTAAAATATATCGGCATAGGGAACGAGCAGTGGGGGCCAGATTATATCAAGCGGCATTTGGCCTTCGAGAAAGCAATAAAAGCCAAATATCCGGACATCAAAATTATCGCAACCAGCGGACCTTCTCCTGATGGAGAATATTTTGAGTATGGTTGGCAAGAACTCAAAAAACATAAAGCCGAATTGGTAGATGAGCATTATTATAACTCACCGGATTGGTTTTTCAAAAATGCGAACCGTTATGATTCTTATGACCGAAAAGGACCTAAAGTTTTTGCCGGTGAATATGCAGCACAAAGTGTAAAAGTGGTAAGCCCGGATAATAAAAATAATTGGTTAACAGCCTTATCAGAAGCAGCTTTTATGACAGGTTTGGAGCGCAATGCCGAAGTGGTGACGATGACTTCTTATGCGCCGCTTTTTGCACACGCCGATGGTTGGCAGTGGACGCCGGATTTAATTTGGTTTAATAATCTGGAATCTTACGGAACGCCCAATTATTATGTCCAAAAATTATACGGTAACAATGCAGGTACCGACCTTCTGAAAATTACGGAGAACGCAAAACCTGTTTCGGGGCAATCGGATTTGTTTGCATCAGCAGTTGAGGATAAAAAAAGTAAAAAAATTATCATCAAAATCGTGAATGCGGCACAAGAAAATATGCAAGTAAAACTCAAGCCAAAATCAATTAAATTAAGCGATTCTGCGGAGCAAATTCTTTTGACCAGTCCCGACTTAAAGTCAGAAAATAATTTTGATAAAGAAATCATCAAACCTCAATCTTCTGTTCTGAAGTTAAAAAAAGGAGATATTTCTGTCGATATTCCGGCCAATTCTTTTGTTATTTTAAAGTTCGATTCTCTCTAGATAAGCATCAGTAAAGCGTTTTTTAAAATTAAGTGTAAATATTACATTTATTTAAAATAGAATCTTATATTTGTTTTATCTCTGATTTAAAATCTAATAGTAAACGGTGACTACACTTTACAATGCTGTTAGATTTTAATTTAATATCAGGATAAAATCCCATCGAAGGATTTATTTAAACAATTCATCAAAAATTAATTATCCACATTAATGAAAAAATATGTTATAGGCTTAGATTATGGGACAGATTCTGTTCGTGCCGTTCTCATCGATACCGAAAATGGAGGAGAACTGGCAACTTCTGTCAGCTATTACCAAAGATGGAAAGAAGGAAAATACTGCAAACCCGAAGTTAACCAGTTTCGCCAACATCCGCTAGACCATATCGAAGGTTTAGAAAAAACCATTTCGGCTGTGGTTAAAGAAAGTGGCGTTGCGCCAGAAGAAATTGTCAGTATTTGTATCGATACAACTGGCTCGTCACCATTACCTGTAAATCGAGAAGGTATTGCGCTCTCTCTCTTGCCTGATTTTGCGGAGAATCCCAACGCGATGATGGTACTTTGGAAAGACCATACATCAATTGCCGAAGCTGAAGAAATCAATACATTGGCAAGAACTTGGGGTGGCGAAGATTACACCAGATTTGAAGGAGGAATCTATTCTTCCGAATGGTTTTGGGCAAAAATTCTGCATATCAACAGAGAAGATGAGGTAATAAAAAATGTAGCGTACAGCTGGATGGAGCATTGCGATTACCTCAGCTATTTACTTTCTGATCATCAGGATTTGGCGACCTTCAAAAGAAGCCGTTGTGCTGCCGGGCACAAAGCAATGTGGCACGAGTCGTGGGGCGGACTTCCTTCCAAAGATTTCCTCGCGCAGCTCGACGGGTCTTTAGCAGAACTTCGTGATAGATTATACGATAAAACTTATACTTCTGATGAAATTGCCGGAAACCTCAATGCCGAATGGGCTGCAAAATTAGGATTAACAACCAGCACAGTAATTGCCGTGGGAACTTTCGATGCACATTCCGGTGCGGTAGGCGCAAAAGTGGAGGAAAATACCCTTATCAGAATAATGGGAACGTCCACCTGCGATATTATGGTGGCGCCTAACGAAATTATTGGTGACAAAACCGTCAGAGGAATCTGCGGACAGGTTGATGGTTCCGTGATTCCGGGATTGATGGGATTAGAAGCCGGACAATCGGCTTTTGGTGATGTTCTGGCATGGTTCAAAGATATTTTGACTTGGCCAACATATCAAATTTTGATGAAGTCTATGGCCATCGATGACCGCCAAAAACAATTACTGAAAGAGGAAATAGAAAATAATCTGATTCGTGATCTGACGGCAGAAGCTGAAAAGATTCCGTTTTCCGAAGCTGTACCAATGGCTCTGGATTGGATAAACGGACGTAGAACACCCGACGCCAATCAGGAACTGAAAATGGCAATGAGCAACCTTAGTTTAGGCACAAAAGCGCCACATATTTTCAAAGCCCTGGTCAATGCCATTTGCTTCGGTTCAAAAAAGATCGTTGACCGTTTCGAGGACGAAGGCGTTAAAATCGACAAAGTTATCGGTATTGGTGGTGTGGCGAGAAAGTCGCCGTTCATTATGCAGACGTTGGCAAATGTGCTAAACAGGCCGATTGTGGTCGCAGAATCCGACCAGGCGCCGGCGTTGGGAGCAGCCGTGTATGCAGCGGTGGCAGCCGGTATTTATCCTACCGTTCAGGAAGCCAGCCAGAAAATGGGCTCCGATTTCGAGGCCGAATATTTCCCGCAGGCAGAGAAAGTGGAGAAGTATGCAGAATTGATGAAGCAGTATCAGATGCTTGCGGATTTTACAGAAAACAATATCAAAGCCAAGAAAAAATTGTGAGATCCAGCAAACCTAGGTTTTTAGAACTTACCAAACCTTCAAGGTTTTTAAAACCTTGAAGGTTTAGGAAAATCGAAAAAAAAACTTTGCGCGATTCGCATTTAAAAAATTAATAAAAATGAGCATCTATAAAGAACTAAAAAGAGAATGTTACGAAGCCAATATGCAATTGGATACGCTGAAATTGGTCGTCTACACCTTCGGAAACGTCAGTGCTGTTGACCGGGAAAAAGGGATTTTCGCCATCAAGCCAAGCGGTGTTCCTTATGAACTTTTAAAGCCGGAAGACATCGTGATTTTGGATTATGATGCCAATGTGGTAGAAGGAAATCTAAGACCGTCATCCGATACCAAAACCCACGCCTACCTGTATAAAAACTGGGAAAACATAGGCGGGATTTCTCATACGCACGCTATATATTCGGTGGCGTGGGCACAGGCACAGCTGGATATTCCGATTTTTGGAACCACACATGCCGATCATTTAACCTCAGACATCCCGTGTGCACCGCCAATGCGGGACGACTTAATCGAAGGCAATTACGAATACAACACCGGAATCCAGATTCTGGATTGCTTCAAGGACAAAGAATTGTCTTATGAAGAAGTAGAAATGGTTTTGATAGGCAACCACGGACCATTCACTTGGGGGAAAAACGCCGACAAAGCCGTTTATAACAGCAAAGTTTTGGAAACCATTGCAGAAATGGCCTATCTAACGAGACAAATCAACCCAAAAGCACCCCGACTCAAAGATTCATTAATCAAAAAACATTACGAAAGAAAGCACGGTAAAAATGCCTATTACGGACAGTAAGTTCTGTACAATGTACAATGTAAAACGTACAAAGTAAAGTACATTATACAACATACATTGGACTTTTTACAATCCATCAACCATTAACCATTAACTATCAACCAAAAATATGTTAACACCACTCAATACCAAAGAAATCTGGTTCATCACCGGAAGCCAACATTTATACGGACCCGAAACCTTAGCACAAGTTGCCGAGCATTCTGCAAAGATTGTGGAAGCACTTAATGCATCATCACAGATTCCTGTAAAAGTTGTTTTAAAACCGACAGTTAAAACTACGGAAGAAATTTTTGAAACACTTACAGCAGCCAATTTTGCTAAAGAATGTATCGGCATTGTCACCTGGATGCACACTTTTTCACCGGCAAAAATGTGGATTCGTGGACTTTCGGCTTTGCAAAAACCTTTGTTGCACCTGCATACTCAGTTTAACCAAGACATCCCTTGGGCAACGATGGATATGGACTTTATGAATCTTAATCAGGCCGCACACGGCGATCGCGAATTTGGTTTTATGGTAAGTCGTCTTCGCAAAAACCGCAAAGTAGTGGTTGGACATTGGGCAGAAGAACGCGTTCAGAAACAAATTGGAGACTGGAGTAGAGTAGCAGCTGGCTGGGACGATTGGCAAGGTGCAAAATTCGCTCGTTTTGGAGATAATATGAGATTTGTTGCCGTTACAGATGGCGACAAAGTAGAAGCGGAAACCAAATTTGGATTTTCAGTCAATACTTGGGGAATCGGCGACTTGGTTGGCGTGGTTAATTCCATTGGTGAAGGCGAAATTAAAACATTAATAGAAGAATACGAAGCCTCTTATAAAATGGCAGAATCTCTGCTCGCAGGCGGCGCCAACAGAAAATCTCTAGAAGTAGCTGCAAGAATAGAACTTGGTTTGGAGAAATTCTTGGTTGATGGAGGTTTCAAAGGATTTTCTGACACGTTTGAGGACCTTCATGGTCTGGAGCAGCTTCCGGGAATTGCCGTGCAGCGTTTGATGCAAAAAGGCTACGGTTTTGCAGGCGAAGGCGACTGGAAAACTGCTGCGCTGGTTCGTGCCATGAAAACAATGGGACAAGGTCTGGAAGGCGGCAATGCCTTTATGGAAGACTATACGTATCATCTTAATCCGTCTAATCCTTCGATTCTGGGCTCACATATGCTAGAAGTTGACCCTGTTTTGGCGGTGGATAAACCGTCTTGCGAGATTCATCCGTTGGGAATTGGCGGCAAAGCAGATCCTGTGCGTTTGGTGTTTAATTCCAGAGGGAATATCGATTCTCTGAATGCCGCTTTGATGGATTTCGGAAATCATTTCAGATTATTAATCAACAAAACAAAAGCGCTGGAAATTACCGAAGAATTACCAAAACTTCCGGTTGCAAGAGTGCTTTGGAAACCACTTCCGGATCTTTATACAGCTGCAGAAGCGTGGATTTTGGCGGGTGGTGCACATCACACATGCTATAGCGAAAATATCAGCGTAGAACAGTTGGAGGATTTTGCAGAAATCGCGGGCATCGAATCTTTGGTGATTGATGAAGACACAAAAATCCGCAATTTTAAGAACACACTTCGTTGGAATGAAATTTATTATCGTTAATATTATATCTCCGAATAATATCATAATAATTTGGGCAGCTTTTCCGCCCTCCGTTCCCGCTTTTTGTAGTTTTTGCCACGGCTTTTCCACCCAAAAAAACTACAAAAGAGCTCCACTCAGGTCGGGCTGCGACAGATTCGCTGTTTTAAGATGAATTATAAATATGATGATATATTTGTTGTATCGGTAAAATAACTGGATATAAAAAAATTAACCTATGAAAAAAATAAATATCAACCTGCTAATTCTTTTTGCGGTTTTATGTATTTTCGGCTGCAATAAAAAAGAAACTAATCAAAAAACTCAATCAGAACAGATGGAAAACATACAAGTTTCCGATTATGGAGTAACTGCAAAAGGTGATTCCATCAAAAAATATACTTTGACGAATAAAAATGGGATGAAGCTAGAAGTCATCAACTTTGGTGGCATTATCACTTCTCTTACAGCTCCTGATAAAAACGGAAAATATGAAGATGTGGTGTTAGGATATACCAAACCGGAAGATTATTTCAACGGAAATCCTTATTATTTTGGAGCTTTAATCGGCCGTTACGGAAACCGAATTGCGAATGCGAAATTTACTTTAGAAGGTAAATCTTACGATATCGACAAAAATGATGGCCCTAACAGTTTGCATGGTGGCAAAGAAGGCTTTCATACCAAAATTTGGAACATAGAACCCGTTAAAGATGCCAAATTCCCGACTTTGAAGCTGACTTATACCAGTGCTGATGGCGAAGAAGGTTATCCGGGGAAATTAACCACAACGGTTTTCTATACTTTGACGGATGATAATGCTTTAGAAATATCTTACGAAGCAGAAACGGATAAGCCAACGGTGGTTAATCTGACACAACATTCTTATTTCAATCTGTCGGGTAATTTTTCCAAGCCAATTCTTGACCACGAATTACAAATCAATGCCGATAAATTTTTGCCGGTAAACGAGACTTTGATTCCAACAGGCGAACAAAAATTGGTGAAAGGCGGTGCGTTTGATTTTACAACTTCTAAAGCTATTGGGAAAGACATCAATGCGGATGACGACCAGCTGAAAAAAGGCAAAGGCTACGACCATAACTGGATTCTGAGCGGAAGCGGATTGAGAATCATCGCCAAAGTTTATCATCCAGAATCGGGTAGAGTGATGGAAGTTCTCACAGACCAGCCAGGTGTGCAATTTTATTCCGGGAATTTCTTAGACGGAAAATACGATACCAAAACCGGTGGTAAAAACGAACAGAGAACTGGCTTTTGCTTAGAAACTCAGCATTTTCCGGATTCTCCAAATCAAGCTTCTTTCCCTTCTACAGAGCTGAAGCCCGGGCAAAAATATCAGACCAAAACGATTTATAAATTCTCTGTAAAAAAATAATCTATGGGAAATCTTGCGACTATTGATATCATTATATTTCTTGTTTACTTTTTGGTAGTAGCCAGTTACGGAATCTGGATTTATAATAAGAAAAAATCTGCTTCTACAGGCAGTAAAGATTATTTTTTGGCAGAAGGTTCGCTTACCTGGTGGGCAATCGGAGCCAGTTTGATAGCCTCTAACATCTCTGCCGAGCAGTTTATCGGGATGAGTGGCGAAGGCTTTTTCGTAGGTGTGGCGGTGGCTGCTTACGAGTGGATTGCGGCTTTGGCATTAATTATTATTGCGGTTTGGTTTATCCCGATTTATCTCAAAAATAAGATTTACACAATGCCACAGTTTCTGGAGACCCGTTACAACAAATCGGTTTCGTTGATTATGGCGGTGTTTTGGCTGTTTTTGTATGTCATTGTTAATTTAACATCCATTCTGTATCTCGGTGCTTTGGCGATTGATACCTTGTTAGGCGGTGGTCATTTGCATATCATTATGATTGGATTATTGTTGATGGCTTTGTTAATCGGTTTAGGCGGGATGAAAGTAATTGGTTATACTGATGTCATTCAGGTTGCTGTTTTGATTATTGGTGGTTTTGCAACGGTTTATATGGCCTTACAGATTGTCGATCAGAGAATCAATGGTGTGGCTGTAGGAAATGCTTTTGCAGGTTTTCAGACTTTGATGAACGAGGCGCCGGGACATTTCAAGCTAATGTTGGAAAAACCAACCGTAACCACAACAACTTTGGCGATGCCAGAAAATCTTGATGTTCAAAAATATGTTGTTCTACCAGGCTTGGCGATGTATTTTGCCGGACAATGGATAGTGAATCTAAACTATTGGGGTTGCAACCAATACATTACGCAAAGAGCTTTAGGTGCTGATTTAAAAACGGCCAGAACCGGGATTTTATTCGCGGGATTCTTAAAATTGTTTATGCCGATTATCGTAATGCTTCCGGGGATTGCCGCTTATGTTTTATATACCAAAGGACATTTACCAGGTTTTAATGGCGTAAAAGACGGTGCTTATTCTGCAATTTTAGGATTCTTACCAACAGGGCTAAAAGGTCTTGCTGTAGCAGCTTTAACCGCAGCAATTGTAGCCTCTTTGGCAGGGAAAGTCAACAGTATCTCAACAATTTTTACGCTAGATATTTACAAAAAATATTTGAAATCCGATGCTTCAGAAATCCAAATGGTGAGAACAGGACGCTGGGCAATTATCTTGGCGATGCTTATAGCATTAGCTTTTACGTGGACAGATGCCCTTGGGATTGGTGGCGAAGGTGGGTTTACATTTATCCAAAAATACACAGGATTTATCAGCCCGGGCGTTTTTGCCATGTTCCTTTTAGGAATGTTTTGGAAGAGAACAACCGGAACTGCGGCTTTGGTTGGTGTGATTTTGGGCTTTGTACTGGCAATTTTCTTCAATAGTTTTGCTGTTGACATTTTTGGGAAAGAAACTTGGCTTTACACCGCTTTTACCTACGAAAAGCTAGAAAATGGCGTGGTACATACCATTACAGAAATTCCGTTTTTGATTAATATGGGATGGTCTTTCTTCTTCACCGTTTTGGTAATGGTATTGATTAGTCTTTCTGGGCCAAAACTCAATCCAAAAGCATTTGCGATAGACGCTACAATGTTCAAAGTTGATAACAGAACAATGGTGCTAATTGTGATCACTTTACTTTTACTGACAGCGATTTATGTCAGATTTTGGTAAAATTAAATTTTAATGAAAATATAACAGGATTCCGTTTTGGAGTCCTGTTTTTGTTTTACTACGCAATTCGTAATTGTTTCTCTGTAAGAAAAATATCTGTGTAGAAATAACCTTCTATTTTGATGTTAGCAAATAGTTCGTAAATTTAATTTTTATAAAATTTAAAATGAAAATTGCCACTTGGAATATCGAACGGCTTAAAAAGAAAAAGAATCTTGAGGCAGTTATAGAAAATATTCAAAAAATAGATGCAGATATTTTAATTCTCACAGAATTTGATAGCCTTGTGGAATTGCCATTCTATCCATTTAATGTGGAAACAAAACAGCTACCAAAAGAGCCTTATAATTATGCGGAAAGTGAAAGAAGAGTGGCTGTATTTTCTAAATTTCCGATTAAAAATACGTATGAAACTTACGATGCTTTTACTGCTTGCTGCGTAGAAATTGAAACTGATTTAGCAAATGTTATAGTCTACGGAACTATTGTAGGAATTACGGGATATTCTGACAAAAATTTTAAATCTGACCTTCAGAAACAAATTAATGATATCGACAAATTTTCACAGTTGGGTAATTTTTGTTATGCCGGCGATTTAAACACTTCTTTTGCAGATAATTATTATTTTACACATTTTGCCCGGGAAAAATTTATAGAATGTTTTAAAGATAATCACCTGCAAAATATAACGCATCATCTCAAAAATAATATCGACCATATAGTTATCAGTCAATCGCTAATGAACCGATTTGAGATTGAAACTTCGGAGTGGAATACTGACCTGCAATACTCTGACCATAAAGGAGTTTGCATTAATTTAAGTATAAAGTCTATATCTTAAACATAAAACCTTCTGCCAGCTTTTTCTGATATTTTTTCTCGTCGAAACGATATAAGAAAGAGCCTTTTTTGGAGGAGGTCATATCTTTTTCTTCTGTTTTTATGAGAATATCCAGCGCATTGATTTTGCTTGTGAAATTTCGCTTGTCATAGCTTTCATCAAAAATAGCTTCGTACAGATTTTGCAAATCTTTCATCGTGAATTTATCCGTCAATAGCTCAAAACCGATGGGTCGGGTAGAAGCTCTTCGGCGGAGTCTCAAAACGGCATCTTTTACCATTTCATTATGATCGAAAATCAGCTCTGGATGCTCTTTTAGATTATACCATTTGGCACTATATTTCTCATTGATTTGAATGTCTTTTTCGATATTAATCAATGCGTAATACGAAATCGACATAATTCTGGCAGTTGGTTCTCGGTGGATTTCTGTATAAGTATTAAGCTGTTCCAGATAGATGTTTTCTAAACCGGTTAGTGTATTAAGAACACGGTTGGCAGCTTGGTCAGACGTTTCGTTATCATTGATAAAACCTCCCATCAGCGACCATTCTCCCATTTTTGGCTCAAAATTTCTTTGTACCAAAAGAATTTTCAGATTCTCGCCATCGAAACCGAAAATAATGCAGTCTACAGCGACCAAATGACGTGGATAATGAGAATAGTCTTGTTTCATCGTAAATATTTTAGGCAAAGTTAGTGCTTTTATCTATCTATTAATCAATTAAAGAAATTTAAATGTAATTTAAACACTTTATTTTAAAGTTATTTTCAATTTCTTTTTCAATTCAGGCTTTGTACTACTATTTTGGGAGCAATAAAGTTGATGAATCATTAATTTCTATCAATATTTCACATTAAAAATAAATGAATTGAATGTTAAAAATATGTTAAAATTGAAATTATCCCTAATTTGAATAAATCACAAATTTAATAACATACTTAATATAAAAATTACGATAAGTCTTTATTTTCGTTTTAAATTAATTATGCGCTTCATACGGTATTCATTTTTATATCAGTCACTTTTGTGTATATGTCTGATAATCTAAATTATTTGTATTCTTATTTTTTATGATAAGTATTCCGGGTTTTTAACTTTTTCAGGTTGATATTAAATTATTTTTTTTTTGATTCCTATCAATGAAACTCCAAATTTCTTTGCCATATAGAATCTTTCCTTTATTTTAGAAATGTTGAAATTACATTTATTATGATTAAAAAATCACTGATAATATTCTTAGGATTTGGGACACTTGCTTTTGGTCAGGTGACCAAAATTGTCAGTTATTTTCCGCTCAATAAGGTGGTTTTATCAGAAAGTATTTTCAGCAAAGCAATGCAGACAGACAAGAGCTATATGATGTCGATGGATGCAGACCGTTTGCTGGCGCCTTATCTCAAAGAAGCGGGTCTCAATCCTAAAAAACAGAATTACCCGAATTGGGAAAATACAGGATTAGACGGGCACATCGGCGGTCATTATCTTTCAGCATTGGCGTTGATGTACGCTTCCACAGGCGATCAAAAAATAAGACAGCGCCTGGATTATATGGTGGACGAATTAGAACGCTGTCAGGAGGCTTCCGGAAATGGCTATCTCTCTGGCGTGCCGAATGGCAAAAAAATCTGGAAAGAAATAGCCGAAGGCGATATTCGTGCAGCCACTTTCGGTCTTAATGACCGTTGGGTTCCGTTATACAATATTCATAAAATCTATGCTGGCTTGCGCGATGCTTATTGGTATGCAGACAATGCGAAAGCAAAAAAAATGCTCGTTAGACTTGCAGATTGGATGGTGCAAGAAGTCTCTCAGCTTTCTGATGCTCAGATTCAGGATATGTTGCGCAGTGAGCACGGCGGACTGAACGAGGTTTTTGCGGATGTGTACGATATTACAAAAAATCAAAAATATCTAACTCTCGCCAAGCGTTTTTCTCATTTGGCGATTCTTAACCCATTGCTGATTCATGAGGACAAACTCACCGGCATCCACGCTAATACACAGATTCCGAAAGTTATAGGATTCAAAAGGATTGCAGATTTAGAACATAACAAAGAATGGAGCAGTGCGGCAGATTTTTTCTGGAATAATGTTACCCAAAAACGTTCAGCCATTATCGGCGGCAACAGTGTGAGCGAGCATTTTAACCCAACCAACGATTTCAGCGGAATGATAAAAAGTATAGAAGGCCCAGAAACCTGCAATACCTACAATATGCTGAAGCTGACCAAAGAACTTTTTGCTACCAATCCAAAATCAAGTTATTTAGATTTTTACGAAAAAGCTTTGTACAACCATATTTTATCCACTCAAAATCCCGAAAAAGGTGGTTTTGTCTATTTTACGCCGATGCGCCCCGGCCATTACAGAGTATATTCTCAGCCAGAAACCAGTTTTTGGTGTTGCGTGGGTTCGGGTTTAGAAAATCACGCCAAATATGGTGAGATGATTTATGCCCATACGGATAACGATTTGTACGTCAATCTGTTCATTCCATCTGTTTTAAAATGGTCAGAGAAAAAAACAGTGCTGAGGCAAGAAAATAATTTTCCCGAATCGGCTTCTACAAAACTAATATTTGATGTCGTTTCAAAATCAAAAATCAATTTGAAAATCCGTATCCCTGATTGGTGCGACAAAAACCAAATTGTTATCTTGGTGAATGGCAAAAAATCTAATTTTATTATTGACAGTCATGGTTATGCTAATCTCGACAGACCATGGAAAAAAGGCGATGTTGTAGAAATAAAACTGCCAATGCACCTTTCTGCGGAGCAGCTTCCGGATCATTCCGATTATTATGCCTTCAAATACGGCCCTGTTGTTTTAGCAGCAACTTACGGAAAACAAAATCAGGACGGGCTTTTTGCTGATGACAGCCGAGGCGGTCATATTGCCCACGGACCACAGATTCCGCTGAATGAGATCCCGACTATTTTGGGCAATTCGGATGCTGTTTTGGCTCATTTAAAGCCTAATAATGCCAATGATCTGAGTTTTAAACTCGATGGTTTGTATCCTCAGAACAAATTCGGAGACGGGTTAGAGCTTGTTCCGTTTTATAAAATCCACGAAGAGCGTTATATTATTTACTTTCCTCAGGCGACAGAAGATAAAATCCAAATTATTCAAAATCAGAAAGCCAAAGAAGAAGAACAGATCAGAAAGTTGGAGCGCATCACCGCAGACAAAATTCAGTTGGGCGAGCAGCAACCAGAGTCCGATCATTTCTTCGACAGCAAAGATTCTAACACCGGATATATGGAAGACCGCCATTTTCGCGAGGCAAAAAGCTGGTTTAGTTACCAGATGAAGAACAAAAATAAAAATGCAAAATACCTCTACATCACATATTTCGACACCAACAACAGAACGCTGAATGCCGAAATTAACGGATCGAAAGTTTACTCAAAAGACTTCGACGGAAAAATGGGGATTTCTCCACAATTTTTGTTGATCCCAATTCCGGATTCAGAAAAAAATAAAGAAATCCTGAACGTGAGATTCAGTTCAAAAGAAAAATCTCTGACGCCAAAAATTATCGAAATCCGCTTACTAACCAATGAACCACAATAGAAAATCGCCCCCTATGTTGTTAAATTATTTTGGGCAGCTTTATCCGTCCTCCGTTCCCGCTTTTTTGTTCCGCTGCGCTGCACAAAAAGAGCTCCACTCAGGCCGGGCTGCGAGCGATTCGGCTTCAGAAATTTAGCAATCACCGTTTAAAAATAAAAAAAATGAATCATAAAAACATAACCAGAATCCTGACTTTATTGGTCTGTACATTCATCAGCCTGCTTTTCGAGGCAAAAATTACGCTTCCCAATTTGGTTTCAGACGGGATGGTTTTGCAACGCAACCAAAAACTCAACATTTGGGGCAAAGCCGATGCCGGAGAAAGGGTAGAAGTAAAATTTCTCAACAAAAACTACAAAACGGTAGCAGACCAGCAAGGAAACTGGAAAATCTCACTTCCCGAGCAAAAAGCAGGTGGTCCTTACACAATGACCATTAACGAAATCTCGCTGAAAGACATTATGATTGGTGATGTCTGGCTCGCTTCCGGACAATCGAATATGGAATTGCCGATGCGTCGGTTGACTCCCTTATACAGCAACGAAATAAAGAATGCTAATAATCAAAACGTCAGATTTTTCACGGTTCCTCAAAAATATAATTTTAAGTCACCACAAACAGAACTAGATGGCGGAAAATGGGAAGCTACCAATCCTCAAACCATTCTTAATTTTTCTGGCGTGGCGTATTTTTTTGCTAAAGAAATAAGCGAAAAAAATAAAGTAGCGGTGGGCATCATTCATTCTAGTTTGGGCGGTTCTCCGATCCAGGCTTGGATGGACGAAAAATCGCTTAAAAAGTATCCCGAATATCTGGATGAAGCCAAAAAATGGCAGAGCGATGAGTTGATAAAAACCACAGAATCTAATGAACAAGCCGCAGGTAAAGCCTGGTATTCTGAGCTTGACCAACGCGATTTAGGACTCAACCAACATTGGGAGAATTTTGATTTGGATGATTCCGCTTGGAAAACAATGACAATCCCTGGTTCTTGGGAAGATAAAGAAGGTGCTTTTGATGGTTCTGTCTGGTTCAGAAAAGAAATTGTTTTAACTAAAAATCAGGCAAAAAAACCTGCATTTTTGAATCTTGGGAGAATCAAAGATGCCGATGTAACCTACATCAATGGTGTGAAAGTGGGCAACGTAACCTACGAGTATCCGCCGCGTTGGTATGATGTTCCTGCGGGGATTCTTAAAGAAGGCAAAAATGTTATTGCTGTTAGGATTTCTAATGGTGGTGGCAGAGGAGAATTTATCAAAGATAAGCCGTATTACCTCGAAGTTGACGGTCAAAAAATCGATTTAAAATCCGAATGGAAATATAAAATCGGTGCTAAAATGGAAAAAATGGCGCCGGGAACAACCTTCATCCGTTGGAAACCAACCGGTTTGTACAATGCGATGATTAATCCTTTAATTAATTACAGCATCAAAGGTGCACTTTGGTATCAGGGCGAAAGTAATACCGGAAAACCTTCTGAATATCGCGATTTGCTTACCACGATGATTACCGATTGGAGAAGCAAATGGAATCAGAAAGAGATGCCGTTTTTAATCGTTCAGTTGGCTAATTTTATGGAAGCAAAATCTCAACCGATTGAAAGCAACTGGGCAGAATTCAGAAATCAGCAGCGTTTGGTTTCGCTGGATGTTCCAAAAACCGGATTGGCCGTTACTATTGATCTGGGCGAATGGAATGATATCCATCCTCTCAACAAAAAATCAGTAGGTGACCGTTTGGCTTTGCAGGCTTTGAAAATTGCTTATGGACAAAATATTTTGGCGGACGGACCGGTTTATCAATCCATGAAAACGGAAGGCGATAAAGTGGTACTCACCTTCAAATCAGGAACTGATAATTTTGCAAAAGTTGGAGCGCTGACAGGCTTCAGTATCAAAAATTCTGACGGCAAATGGTCTTGGGCAAAAGCCAAAACAAACGGAAAAAACATAGTAGTTTGGAGTGATGCTGTATCTCACCCAACTGCTGTACGATACGATTGGGCAGATAATCCGGATGGAAACCTGAAAAATACAGCAGGACTTCCGGCATTACCTTTCACCACAGAGAAATAAAATATCAATTAACAATAATCATTTATCCATCATCAAAATGAATAATCCATCTCAAAAAATATCTGTAGTCGAAAAAATCGGTTATAGTTTGGGAGATTTGGCGGCCAACTTGGTGTTCCAGACTTTGGTAACTTATTTGGCCTACTTTTACACCGATATATACGGACTAAAGCCCGAAACCGCATCTGTTATTACCCTGATTGTAGGGTTGGTGGCAGGTTTTGGTTTCAATCCTCTGATTGGTGCTTTGGCAGACAGAACCAGAACCAAATGGGGGAAGTTCCGTCCCTGGATTTTGTTTTCTGCCGTTCCGCTTGGTGCAGCTGCGCTTTTTGCATTCAGTACTCCCAATTTTTCGTATCAGGGGAAAATCATTTATGCCGCTGCCACATACAGTATTTTGCTGTTGCTTTATGCTGCGAATAATTTGCCTTATTCTGCCTTAAGTGGCGTAATAACGGGTGATATGGGAGAACGGAATAGTATTTCGTCTTATCGTTTTGTAGCGGTGATGTTTGCACAGTTTTTTGTTCAGGTTTTTATGTTGCCGATTATTTTATCAGCAGGAAAAGGTGACAAAGCTGCCGGAATCGAAGTGGTTATGACGTGGCTTGCCATCATCGGGACGATTATGTTGATTATCACTTTTTTAACAACCAAGGAGCGGGTAATCCCCAAACCGGAACAAGAATCTAGCCTGAAAGACGACCTGAAAGACCTTAGCAAAAATAAACCATGGCTGATTACATTAGCGGTAACAGCACTTATTTTCGTTACGCTGGCGATGAAGGGCGGTTCTTACGTTTATTATTTTAATAATTATGTGGATGAAAATTCGCTCAAGAATTTCATTTCGCCTATTACCGGATTTTTCAGTTCCATCGGGATGAATTTCTTTGGCGAAGATCCACGTTCCGCAGGTTTCGGATTATTTAATGCGGGTGGCATTATTATGATGATTGTCGGCATCACATTTTCGAAACGATTTGCAGATAAATATGGCAAAAGAGACACTTTTATGGTATCGTTGTTTATTTCGACTTTGTTTGTTCTGGCATTTGTATTTTTCCCTCCAAAATCTGTCGGTTTGATGTTCTTTTCCCAAATTTTGCACGGCTTTTTCTATGGCATCAGCACACCATTGCTTTGGGCGATGATTGCCGATGTCGCCGACTATTCTGAATGGAAAAACAACCGCCGCGCCACAGCAATTATTTTCTCGGCGATGATGGTTGGTTTAAAAGTGGGTCTCAGCATTGGTAGCTCTTTGGTTTCTTCTATTATTGGGCATTACGGCTACATTTCTTCTGAAGGTGTGGCAAATGTCGTTCAGCCAGAAACGGTTGCAACCGGTGCCAAGATGCTGGTAAGCGTTTTCCCGGCAATACCGTTTTTTATCGCTTGCGCATTGCTGTTGTTGTATCCCATCAACAAAAAAATGGAAATACAATTGGAGCAGGAGCTCAAAGAAAGAAGACAATCTGAGAATTAATTGATCTTTTTTTGGGCAGCTAATCCGTCTTCCGCTCCCGCTTTTTTCTTTTTTGAGAAAAAAGAAAAAGAGCTCCGCTCAAGCCGGGCTGCTGTCAATTCGGGATATCAGAAATAACTAGAAAAATTAAACTATGAAAAAAATAATCGCTTTATTAGGAATTTTAAGCCTTTCGGTCTCGTGCAAAACAGCTCACTCCGTATCGAGCAAAGATTCTCTGAAAGATGCTTACAAAAACCAATTCTATATTGGGACAGCAATGGATTTGCCTCAGATCCATGGTACCGATATAAAATCAGATGATATTATCAAAAAACAATTCAGTTCCATCGTGGCAGAAAACTGTATGAAATCGATGTTCATCCAGCCGCAGGAAGGGAAGTTCTTTTTCGATGATGCCGATAAATTCGTGGAATTCGGGGAAAAAAACAAAATGTTTATCATCGGTCACACCTTGATCTGGCATTCGCAATTACCAAAATGGTTTTTTGTGGACAACAATGGTAAAGACGTTTCTCCGGAAGTTCTGAAACAACGGATGAAAAGCCATATCAATACGCTTGTAACCCGATACAAAGGTCGGGTAAAAGGTTGGGATGTCGTCAACGAAGCCATTATGGAAGACGGAACTTACAGAAAAAGTAAGTTTTACGAAATCTTGGGCGAAGAATTTATTCCGCTTGCCTTTCAATATGCACAAGAAGCTGATCCCAACGCCGAATTATACTACAACGATTACAACGAATGGTATCCAGAAAAAGTAAAGACGGTCATCAAAATCGTCAACAATCTAAAATCCAGAGGAATCCGTATTGATGGCGTTGGGATGCAGACGCACGTTGGATTAGACACTCCAAAACTAGAAGAATACGAAAAAGCCATCGTAGATTATGCATCGTCAGGCGTAAAAGTAAACGTTACCGAAATGGAAATCAGCCCGTTGCCATCTCCTTGGGGGACATCTGCTAACGTAGCCGATACTGTAGAATATCAGGCTAAAATGAATCCCTATACCAAAGGTTTGCCCGCAGATGTTGAAAAAGAATGGGAAAACCGTTATCTGGATTTCTTTAAGCTATTTATCAAACATCAGGAAAAAATAAGACGCGTAACACTTTGGGGCGTAACAGATAATCAATCGTGGAAAAATGACTTTCCGGTAAAAGGCAGAACCGATTATCCGCTCCTTTTCGACAGAAATTTCCAAACCAAGCCTGTTGTGGAGAAAATCATTGAATTAACTAAAGGCAAATAAGTCTAAAATCTAATATCTAAATTCTAAATAAAGAAATGAACAAATCAAAATACCTCTTCCCGCAAGATTATATGGCAGATCCTTCGGTACATGTTTTCGAAGACAAATTATACATCTATCCGTCTCACGATTGGGAAAGTGGCATCGAAGAAAATGATAACGGCGATCATTTTGACATGAATGACTATCATGTTTTCTCTTTGGATGATGTAGAAAACGGCGAAATAACAGACCATGGTGTGGTGCTTTCGGTAAAAGATATTCCTTGGTCGGGCAGACAGTTGTGGGACTGTGATGTGGCTCATAAAAACGGCAAATATTATATGTATTTCCCACTAAAAGACCGAAATGACATTTTCAGAATCGGGGTTGCGGTAAGCGATAAACCTTACGGACCATTTGTTCCGGAAAAACATCCGATGTTGGGAAGCTATAGTATAGACCCTTGTCTTTTCGAAGATGATGGCAAGCATTATATGTATTTTGGCGGAATCTGGGGCGGACAATTACAACGCTACCGCAATAACAAAGCTTTAGAATGTGCCTTATTGCCACAAGATAACGAGCCTGCAATTGCTTCTAAAATTGTGGCTTTGAGTGATGATATGCTGGAGTTTGGCGAAGAACCAAAAGATGTTGTAATTCTCGACGAAAACGGAAATCCTTTGCTTCATGGTGACAAACACCGCTTTTTCGAAGCCTCGTGGATGCACAAATACAACGGGAAATATTACTTCTCATATTCCACAGGAGACACCCATCTGATTTGCTATGCAACGGGCGATAATCCTTATGGACCTTTTACTTTTCAGGGTGAAATCCTAACGCCGGTTGTTGGCTGGACCACGCATCACAGCATTGTAGAATATAAAGGGAAATGGTATCTCTTCTTCCACGATTGTGTACCAAGTGAAGGTAAAACCTGGCTTAGAAGTATGAAAGTGGTTGAGTTGGAGTATGATGAAAATGGCAAAATCAAAATGATTGAAGGTTTAGATAGCCATTAATACACAAGGATTTTAGCCCGTTTAAAAGACAATATCGAATCTGGTTCAGCTAAAACTTAAATTATGAATTATTTATCAATACAACATTTTCGAAGATATATTTTATGCTTTCTAATCATTCCGTTAATGGCTTTTGCTGAAGACGGAAGCCAGCTGTGGCTGAGATATCCTTTCAATTCCAAAACCAGAAATATTGTTAACTCAAACAGTAAAAGTCCGACTATTGAAATCGCAAAAAAAGAACTGAATCAGCATTGGACAGGGCAAGCTGTGGATTTGAAGATTGATAAACTTCCGGCAAATTTTAAAGACGGATACAAAATCATTTCTACTCCAAAGAAAATCAGCATTTTGGCAAAAACAGATTTGGGATTGTTGTACGGGAGCTACCATTTGCTAAATATGCAACAGCAGAAAACCAGTTTTTCTAATCTTAAGCTCGAAGAAAAACCTTCTTATGATGTAAGAATCCTGAATCATTGGGATAATCTGGATGGAACGATTGAGCGTGGCTATGCGGGACATTCGTTGTGGAAATGGGAAGATTTGCCAAATAAAATTTCGCCAAGATACGAAGAATATGCACGCGCCAATGCATCCATCGGAATCAATGCAACGGTACTGAATAACGTTAATGCGTCCCCGAATATGCTTCGGGAAGATTACCTTAAAAAAGTCAAAATTTTAGCAGATATTTTCAGACCTTATGGCATCAAAGTGTATCTTTCGGTCAATTTCTCATCACCAAAAGTTTTAGGAAAAACCGAAAATTCTGATCCACTGAACCAAGATGTCCAAAAGTGGTGGAAAGACAAAGCTGCCGAAATTTACAAACTGATTCCGGATTTTGGCGGATTTTTAGTCAAGGCCAATTCAGAAGGTCAGCCCGGGCCGCAGGATTATGGAAGAACCCACGCTGATGGCGCTAATATGCTTGCCGATGTTCTGAAGCCTTATGGCGGAATCGTGATGTGGAGGGCATTTGTGTACAGTCCGAGTAAAGAAGACCGTGCGAAACAGGCGTATCTGGAATTTGTTCCTCTGGATGGGAAATTCAGAGATAACGTCATTATTCAGATCAAAAACGGACCGATAGATTTTCAGCCAAGAGAAGCCTTTAATCCACTTTTCGGAGCATTGAGAAAAACGTCTGAAATGGTGGAGTTTCAAATCACTCAGGAGTATTTGGGTTTCTCCAATCATTTGGTTTATCTCGCACCTTTATTCAAAGAAACCTTGGATAGCGATACCTATTCGGATGGGCAAGGTTCTACGATTGCAAAAATTACGGATGGCACATTGCGTCCGGCAAAACTCACAGCAATTTCTGCTGTTGCCAACATCGGCGAGGATAAAAACTGGACGGGTCACCATTTTGCACAAGCCAATTGGTATGCATTTGGGCGGTTGTCGTGGAATCACGATTTGTCATCGGAACAGATTGCAGATGAGTGGCTTAAAATGACCTTTAGCGATAACAAAAAATTTGTGAATCCTGTAAAAAATATGATGCTCAGTTCTCGGGAAACAGCGGTAGATTATATGATGCCGCTTGGTCTTCATCATATTTTTGCAAGTGGTCATCATTACGGGCCAGAACCTTGGGGCGATTACAAAGGCGGAAGACCCGATTGGTCGCCGGTGTATTATCATCAGGCGAATGCAGAAGGAATTGGCTTCGATAGAACCAAAACCGGCAGCAATGCGATTTCTGATTATTTTCCGCCACTTAATGAGATTTACGGTAATATCAAAACCACGCCGGAAAACCTGATTCTCTGGTTTCATCATGTGCCGTGGGATTATAAAATGAAAGATGGAAAAACACTTTGGGACGAGCTATGTTACAAATACGATTCGGGCGTTCTGGGTGTTAGAGGCTACCAGAAAACCTGGGAGAATATCAAACCTTATGTTGATGCGCAAAGATTCTCTGAGGTTCAGGAAAAATTAAAAATTCAGGCAAAAGATGCCGTTTGGTGGAAAGATGCATGCCTGCTATATTTTCAGACATTTTCCAAAAGACCAATTCCGTCTGATATCGAAAAGCCTGTTCATGAGCTTGAAGATTTGAAGAAAATCAAACTCGATATGGGACATCATAATTAAACAAAATGCCGCCCTGTCTAAGAAAACAGAGCGGCATTAACTATATGAACCTTTATTTTTTATTTTAAACTAATCATTCTACTGAAAATATCGCCGTTTCTTTCAACAGCTATAATGTAATTTTCAGATGTTTTTGGGTTTAGTTGAAAACTGATATTTATATTGCCATCCTTCGGAGTTCTTGCTTCATTAAAATAGATGTTATTAGATAAATCTTGTACCGAAACATTTACAGAACCTTGTAGATTATCCATTTTAAGGCTAACTTTATTTCCGTTGATAACAAATTCCGGTTTAATGATTTCTTTAACAGGAGTTTTCTCCAAAGTCATATTTTTACGGTTAATCTGAATTTTGTATTTTTCAAGCTTATGCTCCGATTCTGCGATTAGAAAATAAGTTCCATCTTCAAAATTACCCATGTTGTACGTCTTTGTAACGTGATTCAGATTTCCTACTTTTTCAGAATAAATCTCTCCATCTGCATCATTGTAAATAAATAAAGAAATATTTTCAGCATTATTTACTTCAAAGCTCAATGTTTGCGATGCAATATTCCCAAAAGAAATAGAAAAATCTTTCTCTTTACTCATTGCCTTGGAAGATATTAGAAGTGCACCTGCAATGCTTATAATTTTAAATACATTCTTCATATTATACCGTGTTTATTGTTCAATGATTACATAGCAAATGTATGTTGATTATGTATTTTATTTTAGAATGAAATTTTCATATTTATATTCTATTTTAACATTAATTAATTGTTAACTGATTATAGTGAGTTAATTTAAGCTATATTTGTAAATAAATTTTCCATGAAGCATCATAATCCTGCCTTTGAAGCAATAAATCCCAATATTGGAAGCAGTTTTACTTCGCTGAAGTTTCAAACCAATGAGAATATTAAATCTCATTTTTGGCATTATCATCCTGAGATTGAGTTAATACTGGTAAAAGGAGGTTCTGGAAAAAGACAAATAGGAAGCAGTATTACTTACTTTAAAGATGGGGATCTCGTTTTAATCGGGAGTAATTTGCCCCACTGCGGATTAACCAACGAAAATACCAATAACGAACATGAGATTGTAATTCAGTTCAAACCAAATTTTTTGGGTGATAAAATTTGGGAGGTTCAGGAAATGGCAAAGATTGCGGCAATGCTGGAAAAATCCAAAAGCGGAATGGTGTTTGGTGATGAGATAAAAAAAGCCATAGGCAGTAAAATTTCTCAGATGCATGAACTACAAAGTGTAAATAAACTTTTAAAATTCTTTGAAATTCTTCATGATCTTTCTGTTTCTGAAGATTACAGAATTCTGAATGCGGGTAAATATTACCTTCAGACTCATGTGGAAGATAATGAAAGAATAAACCGTATTTTCAATTACGTTAAAGATCATTTTAAAGAACAGATTACTTTGGAAGAAATTGCAGAACTTGCAAATATGAAAGTTCCTTCTTTTTGTCGGTACTTCAAGAAAATAACAAATAAAACCTTCACTCAGTTTGTTAATGAATACCGCATTACCCATTCTTTGAAGCTTCTTGCAGAAAAACCAATGAGTATTACAGAAGTATGTTTTGAGAGTGGTTTCAACAATTTCAGCTATTTTAATAAAACTTTTAAAGAGTATATTAAAAAAAGTCCGTCTCAGTACAGAAAAGAATTTAATTTTCTGATTGTATAAATTCCATCAAATAAATGTATATTTAACACTTAAAATTATTTGCTTAATTTTCCATTTAAAATGATTTCTGAAAATAAGTGAATATTTATATTTAAGTTGAACATTACAATAAAAACTTTAATGAAGGAGAAGCTAATTCAGAACACGAAAGATGCATTTAGATTTGTTTTTGAAACCGAGCCGGAAAGAATTTTTCTAGCTCCCGGAAGAATAAATATTATTGGTGAACATGTAGATTACAGCGATGGGTTTGTACTTCCGGCGGCAATAGATAAACATATTTGTTTTGCGGTAAGAAAAACAGATGATGCCGAAATCACATTTTTTGCTAAAGATTTCAATGATACTTTCAGTTTTAATGTTAATGAAAAACAATCACCAGTTTCAAAAATATGGGCTAATTATTTATTGGGAGTTTTTAATGCTATTCAGGAAATAGGAAAAGAAGTCGGAGGTTTACAGATTGCTTTTTCCAGCAATATACCAATGGGTTCTGGTTTGTCGTCTTCGGCAGCATTAGAATGCGGTTTTGCGTTTCTTCTCAACGAAATTTTCAGTTTAAATTTAGATAAAAAAGAACTGGCAGTCATTGGTCAGAAGTCCGAACATACTTTTGTGGGAGTAAAATGTGGTATAATGGATCAGTTTGCTTCGGTTTTTGGGAAAGAACATCAGGTAATAATGCTCGATTGCAACTCTCTGGAACACCAGTATTTTGAAGCTAATCTTGAAGGCTATAGTTTGGTTTTGTTCGACAGTTGTGTAAAACATACACATCTTACATCAGGGTATAATGACCGTAGAAAAGATGTCGATCGCGGCAAAAAAGTTCTTGGGGAAAGATTTCCCGAGGTAGAAAAGTTCAGAGATTTCAGTATTGAAATGCTGGATGAATTAAAAGATGAAATGGGAGAGATTTCTTACAAAAGATGCCGCTATCTTCTCGATGAAATTGAAAGAGTACAAAAAGCAGCTGAAGCTTTGGCAAAAGGTGATGTTTCATCTCTTGGAAATCTCCTGATAGAAACACATAACGGACTTTCTACCGAATTTGAAGTAAGCTGTGATGAACTCGACTTTATGGTGGAAAAAACCTTGCAAGAAAATGGAGTAGCAGGAGCTAGAATTATGGGTGGTGGTTTTGGCGGTTGTAGCATTAACTTGATAAAAGATAAGAATGTAGATTTGGTAATAGAAACTATTGCTAATCAATATAAAAAGGCTTTCGATATCGAAATGAAAGTTTACAGAGTGAAAATATCAGACGGAATTAATGAATACAATAGAAATGAAATCATCGTTTGACCATAAAAAAAATCCGCACAGAAGATACAATCCGCTTTTGGATGAGTGGATTTTGGTTTCACCACAACGTGCAAACAGACCATGGCAGGGACAAACCGAAAAAAGAATAGAAGAGAAACTTCCTATTCATGATGAAAGCTGTTACTTGTGTTCTGGAAATATTCGTGTAAACGGTGAAAAAAATCCAAATTATAAAGGAACGTATGTTTTCGATAATGATTTTGGATCTTTAATGAAAGATGATGTTGAATTCCCGCCTCAGAAATCAGATTTTTTCTCTCTGCAACCAGAAAGAGGCATCAATCGTGTGATCTGTTTTTCGGATAACCACAGTTTAACTTTACCGGAAATGGAGGTTGAAGACATTAAAAATGTAGTTGATCTTTGGCAAAAACAATATGAAGAGTTAGGAAATATTGATTATATCAATCATGTACAGATTTTCGAAAATAAAGGTCAGATGATGGGATGCAGTAATCCACATCCTCACGGTCAGATTTGGGCACAATCTTCAATTCCTTCTCTTGTGGCAAGAACTCAGGAAAATTTTAAAGCGTATTTTGAAAAAACGGGAAAATCTCTTTTGTCCGATTACATTCAGCAAGAACTCGAAAAGCGAGAAAGAATTATTCTTGAAAATGAAGATTTTGTAGCAGTTGTTCCGTTTTGGGCAGTTTGGCCTTACGAAACTATGATTGTAAGCAAAAGAAAAATAGAAAATCTGATACAGTTTTCCGAAACCGAAAAATTATCTCTCGCATCCATCATTAAAGACTTAACTACAAAATACGACAATCTTTTTGAAATGTCATTTCCATATTCAGCAGGAATTCATCAGTCGCCAACAGACGGAGAATTACACCCGGAATGGCACTTCCACATGCATTTTTACCCGCCTTTGTTAAGAAATGCCGAAGTGAAAAAATTTATGGTAGGCTACGAAATGTTGGCAGAAGCCCAGCGAGATATTACTCCTGAGCAAAGCGCAGAAATATTGAAAAATCTATCCACTGTTCATTATAAAACAAAATAAAAAACTTATTTTATCTTTGCAAAGCCTTTATAGCAATAGAAAATTCAAGATTTTAAATTATAATTTATGAACGACATAAAGCTGATTGTTACCGATATGGATGGCACTTTTCTCAATTCAGAATATGAGGTGAGCCCAGATTTTCCGGCGATTTACCAGGAACTGAAGAAGAGAAATATTCTTTTTGTACCGGCAAGTGGCAGACAAATGCCCGGAATTACTCAGTATTTTAAAGATATTGAGGATGAAATTGGTTTTATTGCTGAAAATGGCGGTTATGTAATTTATAAGAATAAAGAACTTTTTGCAGATAAATTAGACCACAGATTTGTATCAGAAATTATTAAAACAATCCGAGAGATTCCCGGAGCGAGAGCTGTACTTTCTGCCAAAAGCAAAGCCTACTACGAAAGTGATGATGAAGATTTTGTAAATTATTTTACAAGATATTATACAGAAAACCAGAAGGTACCCGATTTGATGGATGAAGTGGATGATGATGCTTTTAAAATTGCAGTGTACCACTCTGGAGGTTCAGAAGAAAATCTTTATCCTTATCTCAAACATTTTGCCAACGAAAATCTAGAAGTGGTTATTTCTGGGCAATATTGGGTAGATATAATGAACCGAAACATTAATAAAGGAAAAGCATTAGAGATTATTCAGAAAAAATTAAATATTCTTCCCTCAGAAACAATGGCTTTTGGCGATTATATGAATGATGCAGAAATGCTTAGAAACTCCAAATTTTCCTTTGCAATGGAAAATGCACATCCGTCAGTGAAAAATATTGCCCATTTTGAAGCGGAATCTAACGATAATTTCGGCGTTGTTTTAGCCATAGAAAAGTATTTACATAAAAAACAGGATTTTAAAATTGTAGAGAAATAGCTGTTCTTCATTAATGATATTTGTCATAAAATAAGGTGTAAACCGTGCTTGTAAGCAATAAAAAAGATTAAGGTATTTAAATTGTTAGCATTATTGAACTTTTGTACAATTTTTGCTACTTGTTTTGAGATATTTTTAAAACACTTTCCGAATAGATAAAAATCTACCACACATAATTTTTTATCTGTTTATTATAAGTATTTTTGAATGTAATCTTTTTAAGCTAACACTGAATTTTATTTTTATGATTTTAATTGTTGATGACAATCCGAATAATCTCTTTTCATTAAAAAAACTTTTAGAATCTAAAGATTTCGATGTAGATACCGCAGATTCTGGGGAACAGGCATTAGGCAAAGCACTCAAAAATAATTACGCTTTAATAATTTTGGACGTACAAATGCCCGAAATGGATGGTTTTGAAGTTGCAGAAGCCTTATCTGGTTATAGCAAAACGAAGGATATTCCCATCATATTTCTTTCGGCAGTAAATACCGAGAAAAAATTTATTACCAAAGGTTATGCTTCCGGAGGTAAAGATTATGTTACAAAACCTGTAGATCCGGAAATTCTGATGCTGAAAGTAAAAACCTTTTACAATCTTCAGGAAAAAAATCTGGAGATGAAAAAAACTCAGCAAAATCTTGAGTTGGAAGTAAAAGGCAGACGAGAATCTCAGGTTACCATGAAATCTCAGATTGAGCAATTTCACCTTATGTTAGAATCTCTTCCTCAGATAGCTTTTACGCTTAATGAAGATGGAGTCATAGATTTTGTGAATGGTAAATGGTATCAGTATTCCAATTCAGAAAAGGTTTTCCCGGAAACGCATCCCGATGATTATGTAATTCAGGAAGAATTTGAACGATGCAAAAAGAAAAGTAAGCCTCTTGATCTTGAAATTAGAATTAAAAATACAGAATCTGGAGATTTTAGGTATCATTTGCTTAGAGTTACCCCGGTTTTTGAAGATAATATACTTAAAAAATGGGTAGGAACATTTACAGATATTGATGCTCAGAAAAGAATTGAAAAGGAAAAAGATGAATTCCTGAGTATAGCCAGTCATGAACTGAAAACACCTCTTACCAGTATTAAAGCATATATTCAGCTTTTAGACAGAAAACTTAAACTTAGCGAAACTACTGCTGAAGCTGGTTTCATGGTAAAAGTTCACGATCAGATCGAGAAACTCAATACTTTAATAACAGATTTACTCGATGTTTCGAAAATTGAAAATGGTAAGTTGAAAATCAATAAAAAACCTATCAATCTGGAAAAACTTATTCAGAATACCATTGAAAATATTCTTCAGACGAATGATAATAAAGTGAAAATAGAGCGACATGGCATAATTCCCGATATTCTTATTCCGTTAGATGACATTAGGGTAGAGCAGGTTTTAATTAATTTCTTAACCAATGCAATAAAATATTCGCCGGAGAATAATCAGATTATTGTCACCACTTTTGTAGATGAAGAAGAACAGGAGGTAAAAGTAAGTGTTACCGATTTCGGAATTGGTATTCCCGATTATAAACAGGAAGCTGTTTTCCAGAAATTTTACCGGGTTGAAGAATCTTCGCTTCAGTTTCAGGGGATGGGAATCGGTCTTTACATCTGTTCAGAAATTATTAAACAGCATCATGGTACTATAGGAGTTTCCAGTATTTTAGATGAAGGTTCTACATTTTATTTTACATTACCTCTAAATTAATTTTATGCCAAGAAAAATACTCAGAAATTTACAGTTTGGTGTAAGCTTTTCACTTATTATTTTAATAACGAGTTCTGTTGCTTCTTATCTAAGTATTCAGAATCAGATGAACCATAGGGAAAGCTTAGGTAAAAGCCGCAGATCTGTAACCGCTGTAAAGGATATTTTAGTTTCACTTTTAGATGCAGAAACCGGAAGCCGCGGATATCAGCTCACAGGAAAAGAAAGTTTTTTAGAACCTTATGAAAGAAGTCTGCATGAATACTCTTTGGCAATAAAACGTGCAGAAAGCTTAGATATTGAAGATAAGCAACAGCAGAAACGCTTCAATTTACTCAAAATAAATGTTCAGCGGAATATTGATAATCTTAAACTTATTGTAGATAACAGAAGAAAAGGGATTATCATGACTCAGGATCAGATTTTACAAAGTAAAAGTGATATGGACAGATGTCGGAAGATTGTAGACGAATTTGTAAAAAGTGAAGATACCAATCTTGAGGAAAAAACCATAATACTTAACAAATCTTCTAATACAACCGTTCTTTTTATTATTTTTTCTGCACTTTCTGCAATCGCAGTTACGGCATTTTTCTATTTTAAATTACGTGCAGATCTTATCCGCAGAGAAAAGCTCGAAGCAGCTTTAAGATCAAAAGATTTGGAAATCAACAAAAGGGTTACAGCAATACAGCAAATTGCCAACAGAGTAGCCAATGGAGACTACAGTCAGAAAGCTGAAGATTATTCTCAAGACGATCTCGGCGATCTTGCAGACTCGTTAAATCACATGACAGAATCTCTTAAAAACTCTTTCGATCAAATTAATAAAAGCGACTGGAAGCAGAAAGGTTTGGCTATTTTAAATGAATCTCTTGTAGGCAATAAATCGGTAAAAGATGTTTCAGAAAAGTCTCTTTTTCAACTTATTGAATATGGTAAATGCATCAATGGTTCGCTTTATATTTACGATGAAGGAATTTTAAAACTTACTGCAGCTTTCGGACTAGAAAGCAATATGAAAAAGACCTTTGAAGTTGGTGAGGGTATTGTAGGACAGGTTTTTAGTACAGAAAAAATGAAGATTTACAATAATCTTCGTCAGGAAGATTTTGTAGTAACTTTTGCGAGCAGCACTATTCAGATTTATGGGATTTTACTGTTGCCGATTTTTGCAGATGGTTTTTGTATAGGTGTTATAGAATTGGGCTCGCCTTCGAATTTCGAGGATGACAAAGTAGAATATTTTTTAGAATCAACAAGAAACATAGGTATTGCTTTAAGTGCAGCAAAAAGAAGAGAAAAAGAGCAGCAGTTGCTGGAAGAAACACAGGCTCAGTCGGAAGAATTGCAGGTGCAGCACGCAGAACTCGAGAATCTTAATACCGAATTAGAAAGCCAGACCCAGAAATTACAGGCCTCCGAAGAAGAACTGAAAGTACAGCAGGAAGAGCTGATGCAGGCAAATGCTGAATTGGAAGAGCGTTCCAGATTACTAGAAGAAAAAAATCATCTTATTGCCGAAAGAAATATTGAAATTCAGAAAAAGGTAGAAGAACTTGCTCTCAGCACCAAATATAAATCTGAATTCTTGGCAAATATGTCGCATGAACTGCGGACTCCGCTTAATTCTATTCTTTTGCTTTCTAGACTGATGGCAGAAAATCCAGACGAAAACCTCAATGAAGATCAGATAGAATCTGCAAAAGTTATTCAGAGTTCTGGAAGCAGCCTTTTAACATTAATTGATGAAATTTTAGATTTGGCTAAAATAGAATCGGGTAAAATGACTTTAGATTACGAAGATGTATCTATTAATGATGTTGTAAAAGACCTTAAAAATCTTTTTAATCCTGTATTTCAGGAGAAAAATCTTCAGTTTGATATTAATATAGATGAAGATTTAAGTACGGTTATCAAAACTGACCGTCTCAGAGTAGATCAGGTTTTAAGAAATCTGCTTTCTAATGCGCTTAAATTTACTAAAGAAGGAAGCATCAGTCTATCTATTACAAAAGAGAAATCAAGAAAAGATTTTATTAATTTTTCCGTAAAAGATACAGGAATTGGCATTGCAGAAGATAAGCAGAAAATTATTTTTGAAGCATTTCAACAGGCAGATGGCTCAACAAGGCGAAAATTTGGAGGTACAGGCTTAGGGTTATCTATTAGTCGCGAAATTGCCAGATTATTAGGTGGAGAGCTTATTTTGAAAAGCAAAGTGAACGAAGGAAGTGAATTTAGCCTGATTATTCCTGTAAAAGAGGTTTCAGAAGTAGAACAGCACGACACAGATCAGGATATTGTAGAAATTATCCGTGAAGATGTGGAACAAATTCAGCATATTTTGGATGATAAAGAACATGATAAGACTATTAATGTTTTAGAAATACCGGATGAAGTTGAAGATGATAGAAACAACATTACCAAAGAAGATAATGTTATCCTTATTATAGAAGATGACACCAATTTTGCAAAAGCTTTATTAAAATATTCCAGAATGCAGAACTACAAAGGTGTTATTGTAGTGAGAGGGGATTTTGGACTTACATCTGCATTGCAATATCATCCAAAAGCTATTTTATTGGATGTTCAGCTTCCTGTAAAAGACGGTTGGCAAGTAATGGATGATTTGAAGTCTAATCCAAAAACGAAACACATTCCGGTTCACATGATGTCTGCTTTACATGTGAAAAAAGAAAGCTTAATGAGAGGTGCCATAGATTTTATCAACAAACCTGTTGCACTCGATCAAATGGATGATATGTTCAGAAAAATAGAGGCAGCCCTCCAAAAAGCACCTCAAAAAGTTTTAATTGTGGAGGAAAATGCAAAACATGCAACTGCACTTTCTTATTTTCTTGGTAATCTTAATATTTCATTATCGGTAGAAAGCAATGTGGAAGATAGTGTTAAAGCATTCAAAGAAAATAAAATTGATTGTGTAATTCTCGATATAAGTGCCTCCAAAGGTAGCGAATACCAAATTGTAGAATCCATCAAAAGTTTTGAAGGTCTGGAGAATCTTCCTATTATCATTTTTAAAGAAAACAATCTTTCTAAGTCTGAAGAACTTAAGATAAAACAGTATGCAGACTCTATTGTCGTAAAAACAGCACATTCTTACCAAAGAATTTTAGATGAAGTAGGTTTATTCTTGCATCTTGTAGAGGAGAAAAACAGTACTTTGGAAGCTGTCCGAAGTAAATCATTAGGTTCTTTAACAGAAGTTTTGAGCAATAAAAAAATACTTATTACCGATGATGATGCAAGAAATATTTTCTCACTCACCAAAGCTTTAGAGAAATATAAAGTGGAAGTAGTTGTAGCAATGGACGGGAAACAAGCACTACAGCAGATTAAAGAAAACCCAGATGTAGATGTTGTTTTGATGGATATGATGATGCCTGAAATGAATGGCTACGAAACCATTAGAGAAATTAGAAAAATGCCTAAGTTTACAAGACTTCCGATAATTGCGGTTACTGCAAAATCTATGATTGGAGAAAGAGAAAAATGCATCACTGCGGGAGCTTCAGATTACATATCAAAACCGGTAGATATAGACCAGCTTTTATCACTGCTGCGTGTTTGGTTATATGAAAGTTAAACAGCAAAAATTCTGATGAATAATAAAATACTCATTGTGGATGATGATCCACGTAATATATTTGCCCTGAAACTTACGCTTAAAGCTAAAGGATATCAGATTGAAAGCTGTACAATGGCACAGGAAGCTATTGATGTTTTGAAAAATGACAACCAATTTTTAGTGATATTGTTAGATATGATGATGCCTGAGATTGATGGTTATCAAGCCCTGAAAATCATCCGCGAAACTCCTGGTATAAACCATATTCCGGTAATTGCGGTTACGGCTCAGGCAATGCCGGAAGACCGTCAGAAATGTATAGATGCCGGAGCGCAGGATTATGTTTCCAAGCCTATCAATGTTGATATTCTGATGTCTGCCATTCAAAAATTAACTTGAAATGCTGGAACCAAGTATTGTAAAAGATGAAGAAGTAGAATATCTTATTAAAGATGTTTATGATCTGTACGGATACGATTTTTCCGATTACAGCAGGGCATCTTTTAAGCGGAGAGTAAACCGTATCTGTCTTATCGACAAATTTACCAGTTTTGCAGAACTCCGTTATACCTTGATGAACGAACCCGATTATCTGAAAAGATTTATAGAAGAAATCACGGTTAATGTAACGGAAATGTTTAGGGATCCTTCATTTTTCAAAGCATTAAGAGAGAAAATTCTGCCACAATTGGGTACCTATCCTTTAATCCGAATATGGGTTGCAGGATGTTCTACCGGTGAAGAAGCTTATTCTGTTGCAATTTTACTAAAAGAGGCAAATTTGTATCACAAATCGCTAATTTACGGTACAGATCTTAATCCTTCTGTTTTAGAATCTGCAAGAGCAGGAGTTTTTCCTTTGCAGCAGATGAAACTTTATTCGGAAAACTATATTCTTTCGGGAGGAAAAAAAGATTTTTCAGATTATTATACAGCTAATTATAATAGTGTTGTATTCGATAAAAGCCTCAAAGAAAAACTTATTTTATCCACGCATAACTTGGTATCCGACAGTTCGTTTAACAGTTTTCAACTGATAATATGCCGAAATGTTCTCATTTATTTTGATAGAAACTTGCAGGAAAGAGTTTTTAATCTTTTTGATAACAGCTTAGAAAATTTAGGATTTTTAGCTTTAGGGGCAAAAGAAACATTAAGATTTTCTAAATTAGACAAAAATTATCATCAAATTGATGACCAGCGAATCTGGAAAAAAATCGAGTCTTAAATAATGAGGGAAGAAGATTTCAATAAAACTGAATTAGTTGTAATTGGAGGATCTGCGGGAAGTCTGCAGATTATTCTTGAGCTGATTAAGAATCTTGACAATAAATTTTCTTTTCCGATTATTTTGGTTTTGCACAGAAAAGCGAATTCCAGTAATATTCTTCAGGTCTTGCTTCAGCAGTTTACAGCATCAGAGGTAATTGAAGTGGACGATAAAACAGAAATTGTAAAAAATAAAATATATATTGCGCCTGCAGATTATCATTTACTTTTCGAGAATAAAAAGATAATGGCTTTAGACAGCTCCGAAAAGATGAATTATTCTCGTCCGTCGATAGACGTAACTTTTAAATCTGCTGCGGAAGTTTTTGGTAAAACTATTATTGGTATTTTACTTTCCGGAGCAAATGCAGATGGTGTGGAAGGGTTGGCTTACATTAAAAAATATGGAGGAAAAGTTTGGATTCAGAATCCTGATACAGCAGAAGTAGATTATATGCCAAGACAGGCAGAGCAACAGCTTAATTATGATTTATTGATTACGCCTCAAAATCTGGCAGAACTTATTAACCAAATTGAATAAACTAGTAACTAAAATTTAATTTTTAAAATTATATGAACAAAAAAATATTAATTTTTGATGATGATAAAACCATTTTAGAAGTAATTACAATCATTTTTGAAGAAAATGGCTATCAGGTGGAAATATCTGAAACCAGTCATGATATTTTGGAGAAAGTTTCAGATTTTATGCCGGATGTTATTTTGATGGATAATTGGATTCCTAAAATTGGTGGAGTAGAAGCAACCAGACTTCTTAAGAATCACGAAGATTTCAAGAATATTCCTGTAATTTATGTTACTGCGAATAACGATATTGTTGCTTTGGCAAAAGAAGCAATGGCAGACGATTATGTCGCCAAACCTTTTAATCTGGATGATCTGGAAGAAAAAGTAGCAAAATATATTTAAAAAAACTCCTGCATTTTTATAGTGCAGGAGTTTTTTTAGCCAATTTCTCTTAGACGAGAATTTTCGTCTATTATATCGCTAATTCTCTTTTCTATAAATTTTCGGTCGTAGATTTCAAGGTTTATTTCGTTAATCATTGCATGGAAAAACCGTTTCAAATCTTGGTTTTCATTTATCTTTTCACTAAAAGTGGGTGCCACAATCATTTTTTTAGATACTAAATTTTCGATGAGAGAAAATTCGCATTCCGCATTGATATCAATATCAAATTGTTTTTTTATAGTCAATTCAAAATACTCATTCAGTAAGCTTTTTTCCATTACTGTATTTTTTGCATAGTATATAATAACTTTTATGCCATAAATGGTATTTTTCAATTCAATATTCAAAAAAATAGTAAAAGATTTTTACAGCTTGTTTAAATTTTATTCAATAATTTTTTTGCCTTTTGTTGATTTTCTAAATGAAAATTAACTACTCAGTTCAATATCTTGATTTTTTTATGTTATTCAAAATAAATAGTTTTAGTTTGACGGTGATTTTTTCGAATCTAAAGGTTTCTTATTGTTAAAATAAATTTGAAATTTGAACAGGCTTTTAGAAATAAAAAAGAGTGATAATTTAGAACTATCACTCTCGCTACAAGATAAAATTAAAGCTTATTTACCGCCACCTCCGTTCTTTTCCACGTCAGTTTTAGAGTTTTCTTTAACTTTTTGGTTACCAAAACGCTTCACAAACGTTAAAGAAAAGCCATACCAGTCGGATTTAACAGAATTTCTGAAAGTTCCTGTTTGGCTAAACGTTGTAGAATCGAAATTAGGTCTTTGGAAAATGTTCATTAGCTGAAGACTGATTTCCATTTGTGTTTTAGGAAAAATCTTAGTTGCCGAAATGTTGTGAAAAACATTGGTTCGGTTGGCGTAAGAATTCCCGTTATTCTGGTTAGAAACTTCTACCCAAGCACTTAAATTGATGTTTTTATTGAATAAATTGGTGTAGGAAAAATTTGCAGAACTGCTCCAGAAACTAATGTAATCTTTTGCTTTAAGGTCGTTTCTTTGGTTAAAATCACTGTTATCAATATAATTCCATCCGAAGCCTAAATTAACGTTTAGTTTATTCTTCAGAAATGTTTGGTTGGTATTGGCATTTACGGAATATTTATGCACTTTTCCATTAAAATTTTGAGGTTCTGCAATGGTTTTATCCAATTGAGGAACCGATCCTTTTTCTACTACATAGGCAGTCCAGTAATCCTGATTGGTAAAAGAATATCTTGCTGAAAGAAAATATTTTTTCAGAATTCCAAGTTTCATATAAAGTCGGTCGTTCGGGTTTGGGTTTAAGTTGATATTACCTCTGTAAAAAATTCCGTCATTATTGGGAATAAGAAAAGGATTAAACTCAGAATACCAAGGTCTCCATAGAGATCGGTTGTACGTTAGGCTAAGATCATAATTTTTGGAGAAAGAATATTTCAGCAATAAGTTGGGAAGAAGCTTTCCGTAAGATTCTTTTCTTTTGCTTCCTGCAACATCCTGTTCAGCAGTATAATTTATATATTCATAACGCAAACCTACTCTGGTTTCTAACTTCTCGAAGAATGTCTTGCTGAAATTAGCATACAAGGAATTGATATTATCTTTATATCTGAAATTATCAAAAGTAGAAAGATTACTCAGATTATTCCCATAGAGATTGTATGGTATTACATTGTTGTTAATGTCTATTTTACCTCCCACTTCTATATTTCCGCCAGATTTTCCTATAGGTTGGGTATAATCTACTTTCAGATAATAATTTCGGGCTTCCTGGTCAGAAAGAATACCTGTAATATTCGTATTGCTAAGAGAAGATATGGTTTTTACGAACAAATTATCCTCATCGGAACCATCATAATTGGCTCCCAAATTAATATCTAAAATTTTATTTTTCTCTTTATCATAATATTTATAGAAAAGATTGGTTCCTAAGTTTCTGCTCAATACAGATGCGTTTTGGCTTTGGCTGAAAGAATTGTTGAGTTCCCCATCTAAATATCTCGTACCATCTGACTGAGAATTGCTGAAGCGTTTCCCTTGATATGCCTCAAGAATTAATCCTATTGAATTTTTACTGTTAATTTCGTATTCTGAAGTAGAAGACAGGGAAGGATTTTTGCCTTTATAAACATTTTCGGAAATAATCTGCGTTACATCATTATTCTCGTATAGTGTATTTAAAATCGAGTTTTTCTGTACATAAGTATTGTCGCTGTAACTTCCTACTATTGTCTGGGTAAATTTATCTTTATGATAATTAAGATTAAAATTGGTGTACTGAGAATTTTTGGTATTCTGTCTGTTGTTAAAAGTTACACTTCCTTTAATTCCTTCATCATCACGTTTTTTTAGAACTATATTAATGACAGAACCAGACGTTTCGTATCTCGAGGACGGACTGGTTATGACTTCAATTTTCAATAAATTATCCGCAGGAATAGTTTGCAAATAATCTTTAAGCACTTTGCCGGTAAATACAGACTTTCTGTCGTTAATGTAAACGGTAACCATTTCACCTTCGGCACGAAGCGCATCGTTATTGTCTATACTTACCAGAGGCGTCATTCTAAGAACATCCCAAGTTGTATTTCCTGCAAGAATGGAGCTGTTGGCTACATTAAAAACGGTGCGGTCAACCTTAGATTCAACCGTAGGTTTTTTAGCTACAAATGTAACGGCTTCAATTTCCTTTTCGTTAGTCTTTATGGTATCGGTTTTTGTCTGTGCTATTGATAGCGTACTTGCTAATAATGCAATGGGCACTAATATGTTTCTCATGAAAACTTCATTTTAACATAAGACACTTTAAAGGGAATATTTGTTACACAGTATAAATCATAAAATTTTGTTAAAATTATTTACTGTTAAGAAATAGAGAATATTTAAATTTAATAATTAATTCACATTATAAAGAACTATATTAAAAATATTATTATACAATAAATGTTTTTAATGAAATTTAGATATAATAAAGAGTAAAAAATAAGAAAATTTAGCTTTAGGATTTAATATAATTTTTTAAATAGATTCTAAATTCTCTTTTGTAAATGTACTTGTTATATCGCCGGTATTGAGTGTTTCTTTGGGTTCAAAAAGCATTACCCAAACTTCTTCATCTGCAACAGGTTTGTGTTCTATACCTTTTGGAACAACGATAAATTCGTTTTCGTGGATTGTTTCTGTTCTATCTCTGAATTCTATTTTAAGCAGTCCTTTTATTACCAAAAACATTTCATCTTCATGATCATGTTTGTGCCAGACAAATTCTCCTTTCAGTTTTACCAATTTTACATATTGACCGTTCAGTTCGCCAACTATTTTTGGAGACCAAAACTCTGAAAATAAGGAAAACTTTTCCTGAATATTTATTGTATTCATAAGATTTTTTTAGAAAGCCTAAATTTAAAATTTTATTTGTTGATAGTATGTTCTAATTGGACTAAAATATCATCAAGAAAATTATTTTCGAAATAGATTTCGCTGAATTTAATTTATCTGAACCAAGAATGAAATCAGCAATTACAATCGTTTTTTCTTGTCATGCGTTTTACATTATTTTTTTTAAAATATGAGTTGAAAATGAAAAACTATTAAATTAAATTGATATATTTGTCCAATTCAAAAATATGTATATATAGTAGATATTCTGAAAATGATATTTAATCTTTAGGTCGATTTTTGGAAATAAATTGAATAATTAAACATATTTCATAAACTATTGCAAACTATGAAGAAACTTTTTATGCTTTTTTGGGCTGCTTTTTTATTAATCGGATGTAGTTCAGATGACGAAACAATTTATGATTACATCGGAACATGGTCCGGAACTTATGTAGGAACCGATAAAGGCGTTTGGAACTTTGTAGTAGCCAGCGACGGAAAAGTTACAGGAACTATGCATTCTGAAACGAATAATGAGAATTATAATATATCTGGCTTCTTAAATAAATCTGGTCAGCTTACTGCAGATTTGGTTTTACCGGAAGATGGGCAATTTTCAGGAAATTTAACTCTTGATAAAAAAGCAAACGGAACTTGGAACAACGATTCTCCTACGCCAAAAAGATCCGGAACCTGGACTGGGTTGAAAGACAGCAAAAAATAATATAAATTATAAACTAAGTATAAAGCCTGCAAATTTATTTGCGGGCTTTTTTATGCAAATCCCATTCTTGTAACTTTACCTTCTTTTCTGAAACAGATAAAATAAATAAGCTCTTTTCCTTCAAACTGATTTTGAAAGTTAATTTCCTGCTGATGATCCAGCTTTATTTTTTCTTCAAAATATTGTGATGAGTAGTTATCATAATCAATATCAATACTTACAATGTCAACTTGGTCGGCATCCGTTTCTTTTCCAAAAACCAAACTCTTATCCCACAATCCTAGAAAAATATGAGTGTTTTGCGTAAGAGAAGAAATATTTCCAAATTGAAACGCTCTTAAAATATTTTTTCCTTTAACAGTTTCTAAACCCAATTTTACAATTCTTTTTCCTTTTTCGGAATATGTGTCGCAGTCTTTAATATTCGTCATCGCTTTGGCAAATTTCTGATAGAGTAGAGGATCGTTTGCTTGTGCTATATGGTCTGTAATACAGGATCTTATTAATTTCCCAATTTTCGAGCAGTGTCCGAATTCTGAACTGTTTTGCCTTACTTTTTCATAAGTGGGACTTTTCTTATATGCTGCTTTATTAAAACCACTTTTTTTTCGGACAATATTTTTCCCGTTGAGATTATAGAAGACCAAATCTCCAATCGTTCCGTTAAGTTTTATAAAGCTTTCGTAAGTCGCCATAAGATCATTAATTCTGCAAATATAGAAATTTATATCATTTAAAATAAATATTAAAGCATAATTAAAGTATAGTTGTAGTATAGTTATTGCATAATTTAAAAATAAAATTTATATTTGTTGAATGAAAATAATTTATTGATAATCAGTATATTCAATATTTTGTAAATTTGAATCACTTCGATATTCTATAAGAATTAAATAAATTGTTTTTTGAATGATAATGAAACACCCGACATGGAACATAGAACTTTTCATATTAAATCTTTAAAATACATAGCTTTAGGTATTGTGTTTTCTACGTTAATGAACTCATGCGGAAGCAGTAAAAATGTATCTGCAGTAAAAACCGATAACAAGAATAATAATGTGAAGTTTGAAAGTTCTAGGCACTTAGTTTCAGAATTCGACGGAAAAATCTCAGGATCGCTGAAAAAACTTTTGAAGGATGCAGAAAAGTATTTGGGTGCTCCCTATAAATTTGGGGGAAATACTTCAGAAGGTTTCGATTGTTCTGGGTTTGCTGCGAAAGTTTTTATTGAAAACAATTTTCAGCTTCCGAGAAGATCATCAGATCAGGCTTTGGCAGGAAAATCTATAGATATAGAAATCGTAAAGCCCGGGGATTTACTTTTTTTCGCAACATCTGGAGGTTCTCGGGTTTCGCATGTCGGGATTGTTCATACCATAGAAAAAGATGGAGAAGTGAAATTTATTCACGCATCAACTTCTAAAGGTGTTATTATATCTTCTTTAAACGAAAAGTATTGGAACAAAGCGTATCTTCATGCTCAGAGGGTTTTGTAATCTGTTTTCAAAATTCTTTTCACACTTTAAAAAATCATTTTTCCAACCTTAAAAAAGCTCGTCTTATTTCTCTATAAAATTTCGGCTAAAATCCTATCTTATACTAAAGTTTTGTATCTTTGACAGCATTTTTTAACACAATTTAAACATTATCATGTCACTACAACAAACGATTGAGAACATTTGGGAAAACAGAGAATTATTGCAGAATGAAGACAGCCAAAAAGCTATAAGAGAAGTTATTTCTTTGGTAGATAAAGGAGAGCTTCGTACAGCAGAGCCTACCGAAAACGGATGGCGGGTAAATGAATGGGTGAAAAAAGCAGTGGTAATGTATTTTCCTATTCAAAAAATGGAAACCATTGAAGTAGGACCATTTGAGTTTCATGATAAAATGCCTTTAAAAAGAAACTATGCTGAAAAAGGCGTGAGAGTGGTTCCACACGCAATTGCAAGAGAAGGTGCTTATATTGCTCCGGGAGTAATTATGATGCCGTCTTACGTTAATATCGGTGCTTATGTAGATTCTGGAACAATGGTAGATACTTGGGCAACTGTTGGAAGCTGTGCCCAAATTGGTAAAAATGTTCATTTAAGTGGTGGAGTTGGTATTGGAGGTGTTTTGGAACCTTTGCAAGCCGCACCGGTCATTATTGAAGACGACTGTTTTGTAGGTTCCAGATGTATTGTTGTAGAAGGCGTACATGTAGAAAAAGAAGCAGTTTTAGGTGCCAATGTGGTATTAACAGCATCCACAAAAATTATTGATGTTACAGGAGATTCTCCGGTAGAAATTAAAGGCAGAGTACCAGCAAGATCAGTAGTAATTCCGGGGAGTTATACCAAAAAATTTCCGGCAGGAGAATATCAGGTTCCATGTGCTTTAATTATCGGTAAAAGAAAGGAATCCACAGATAAAAAAACTTCTTTAAACGATGCATTAAGAGAGAATAATGTGGCAGTATAATGAACTGTAATATCTGGAGTAATGAAAAAATTTGGAGATAAGCTTCTGAAAATAATTTCCAACCCGAAATATATTTTTAGCATCTATATTATCGTTTCCGTAATTACAGCAGTTTCAAAATATTTGAATTGTCTGAAAAGCGGAAGCAGTTTTCATGCAATCAACAATTATCTTATCTTCAAAAATGTGTTTTTCAATACATTAAAAGAAAGAAATCTATATCTTCATTATCCTGAGTATTTAGATCTCAACCATTACGGAATTTTCTTTGGAGTGCTTATCGCTCCGTTTGCAATTTTGCCCGATTGGTTGGGTCTTATTTTATGGAATGTTGCCAATGTTCTGGTACTTTTGTATGCGGTAAAAACATTGCCATTTTCAGAAATGACCAAATCGCTTTTCCTGTGGTTTTGTCTTCAGGAATTTATTACGGCAAGTCTCCATCAGCAGTTTAATGTCGCACTTACGGGGCTTATTATTCTTTCTTTCACGATGATTTATCAAAAAAAAGAAACACAGTCTGCTCTTGCTATTTGTATAGGTTTGTTTGTGAAAATATACGGAATTATTGGGCTTTCTTCATTCTTTTTCGTAAAAGATAAAAAGAAATTTATCTTGTCTTTAGTTGTTATTTCTTTAGCGTTTTTAGTAATTCCGATGCTGTATTCATCAGCCAATTTTGGTTTACAGTCCTATAAAGACTGGTTTGTAGAGCTTCAGCATAAGAATATCGAAAACCAAAGACTGGGAAATATGCAGGACATCTCTTTAATGGGGTTTTTCAGAAGAATTTTAGGTGATCCAACAATTCCAAACACTTTATTTTTTGCTTTTGGAATTCCTTTGTTTCTGCTTCCTTATATCAGAATTTCTCAGTATAAACATTTAGGATTTCAGCTTTCTATTTTAGCATCATCATTATTATTTGTTGTTCTTTTCAGTTCTGGTTCAGAACCGCCAACATATATTATTGCTGTATCCGGAGCATTAATTTGGTTTTTTATTCAGGAGAAAAAAGGAAAAGCAGAAATTGCGATGCTGGTATTTCTTATCTTGTTTACCAGTTTTTCTACTTCGGATCTTTTTCCAAAATTTGTAAAAGAAAATTTTATTCAGAAATATTCTATAAAAGCACTTCCGTGTATTTTAATTTGGCTGAAACTTAGTTACGAGCTTCTTACACGTAAATATTCTGCAAAAACAATATTCTAGAGGATGAAGAAAATTTCAATAGTAATCCCTGCCCACAATGAAGAGGGAAATGTTGCCTTAGTTCATCAAAAAATTAAAGAGGTTTTTGATGGACTGGTGAACTACGATTTTGAAATTATCTTTGTAAATGATGGCAGCCGAGACAATACCCAACAGAAACTTGAAGAACTTTCTGCAAAATATAATGAGGTGAAATTTATAGAATTTTCTAGAAATTTCGGACATCAACCTGCCGTAAAAGCAGGTATGGATAATGCTGATGGAAATGCAGTAATTTCTATGGACGGAGATCTTCAGCATCCTCCGGAAATGATTCCTCAAATGATTAAAATGTGGGAAGAGGGCTACGATATTGTTTATACCATCAGAAAATATCCCAAACAGATTTCTTATTTTAAACGGAAAACTTCCGATTTTTTTTACAAAATTTTGTCAAGAATGTCGGATGTAGATTTAACTAAAGGTGGCGGTTCAGATTTTCGGCTTATGGATGCCAATACCATCGAGGTAATGAAAAATTTCAACGAAGACGATTTGTTTCTTCGAGGTTTAACAAGCTGGATGGGTTTTAAACAGACCGGAATAGAATTTACAGCCAACGAAAGATTATCAGGCGAAAGCAGCTATAATCTTAAAAAAATGATCACATTTGCGTTTACAGGAATTACCGCATTCAGTGTAAAACCACTGTACCTTGCTGCCTATTTAGGATTTCTGTTTTCTGCATTTTCTATTGTAGGTTACGGTTTGTACGTTTTGTATGCTTTCGTTGCTAAAACTGAAATTTCTGGCTGGGCATCGTTAATTATGACGATTGTTTTCTTTGGTGGACTTCAGCTGATTATTCTTGGGATTATGGGTATATATTTGGGTAAAATTTTTAAACAGGTTAAAGAAAGACCTAATTATATTATTAAAAATAAAAACTTTTAAATGGTTTTATTAAGTTTTGATATTGAGGAATTTGATATGCCATTGGAGTACAACGGTGAAATTTCTTTCGAAAAACAGCTTTCAATCTCTCAAAAAGGGGTTGAGAGAATTTTAGATATTCTGAAAAAGCATCAAGTAAAAGCTACTTTTTTTTCAACAGTGGTTTTTGCAGAAAATAGTAAAGATTTAATTGTAAGACTTTTGAACGAAGGGCACGAACTGGCTTCTCACACTTGGTTTCATTCAGAATTTGAAGAAAGTCACCTCAAAAAATCAAAAGAAAGGCTCGAAGAATTATTTTCGGTAAAAGTAACCGGATTAAGAATGCCGAGAATGATGCCCGTAAGTAAAAATGCCGTTGAAGATGCAGGTTATTCTTACAATTCATCTATTAACCCGACCTTTCTTCCGGGGAGATACAATAATCTTAAAGTTTCGAGAACGTATTTTAACGAAGGAAATGTTATTCAGATCCCGGCTTCTGTTTCACCAAATTTTAGAATTCCTCTGTTTTGGCTGAGTTTTCATAATTTTCCTTTCTTTTTTTATAAAAAACTAGCTTCAGATGTTCTGAAAAAAGATAAGTATCTTAATATTTATTTTCATCCTTGGGAGTTTTCGGAGATTAAAGATGCTGCATTTAAATTACCAGCATTTACCGTAAAAAATTCAGGAAAAGAGATGGTTCAAAGATTTGATGAATTTGTTTCATGGTTAAAAAGTAAAAACTATTCATTCGGAACATTTCAGGAATTTCAAAAACAAATTAAGTAATGAAGATCGCATTTGATGCTAAAAGATTTTTCCATAACACTTCTGGTCTGGGGAATTATTCTCGCGATCTTGTAAGAATATTGGCTGCCTATTTTACTGATAATGAATATATTCTATTTAATAAAAATAAATCTCAAAGAGGTTCGGATATTTTAAGTAATACCAATGTTCATTTTATTGAAACGTCTAAAGGTAAAATGTCTAGACAGCTGAAAATGGGGAAAGATGCTCAAAAACAGAATGCCGACATTTTTCATGGTTTATCCGGAGAGTTGCCTTTGGTTTGGGATAAAAAACCCATAAAAAAAATTGTGACCATTCACGATCTTATTTTTGTAAGATACCCTCAATATTATTCTTTTTTCGACCGTAAAATTCATCTTTGGAAATTTAAAAAAGCAGCTCATTTAGCAGATAAAATCATTGCTATTTCAGAACAGACAAAAAGAGATATAATCACTTATTTAAAAGTTCCAGAATCTAAAATTGAAGTCATTTATCAAGGTTGTCATAAAGCTTTTAAAGAAAACCAAAATGAAGAATTGATTTTACGAGCAAAGGAAAAATTCGAGCTTCCCGAGAGGTTTATTCTTAATGTTGGAACCATTGAAGAAAGGAAAAACCTTCTGAATGTAGTAAAAGCATTGAAAGATACCAATATTCCTTTAATTGTGGTAGGTAAGAAAACAAAGTACTTCAAAAAAGTAGAGCAGTTCGTTCAGCAGAATAAAATCACTGTTAAATTTCTGGAAGGTGTTTCTATGGAAGAACTTGCGGTAATGTATAAACTTGCTGATATATTCATTTATCCAAGCTTTTTTGAAGGCTTCGGAATCCCCGTTATTGAGGCTCTTTTTTCTAAAACTGTTGTTATTACAAGCAACACAAGCTGTCTTCCGGAAGCAGGTGGGCCAGATTCTTTATATATTGACCCTCAAAATGTTCAGGACATTCGTTCTAAAATAAAATTTTTATGGGAAAACGAATCGGAGCGTAAAAGACGTGCAGATAAAGGCTTTGAATTTGTTCAGAAATTTAATGACGAGCCTATTGCCAACGCAGTAATGAATCTATACAAAGAAGTTTTATCATAACATTCTCAAATTTTTCATTATAAAATAAACTTCAAAAAGATTTAATCTAATCAATTAAATTTTGCTTCAGAATTATTATCAATAAACCTTTCTGTAAGGAACTGAAAATTCTTCCTAATTCTTTATCTTTGGGAAAATTTTACAAAATGATCGACTGGAAAACCGTTAAGGAATACGAAGATATTACCTATAAAAAATGCAATGGTGTTGCAAGAATTGCCTTTAACAGACCGGAAGTAAGAAATGCTTTCCGACCAAAAACAACTTCAGAATTGTATGATGCTTTTTATGATGCTTCTGAAGACCCTTCTATTGGTGTTGTTTTGTTATCTGGTGAAGGGCCAAGTCCAAAAGATGGAGGTTGGGCATTTTGCAGCGGTGGCGACCAAAAAGCGAGAGGACAACAGGGATATGTGGGTGAAGATGGAAGACACCGTCTTAATATTTTGGAAGTTCAGCGATTAATCCGTTTTATGCCTAAAGCTGTCATTGCGGTTGTTCCGGGATGGGCAGTTGGCGGAGGTCATTCTCTTCATGTTGTTTGTGATTTAACTTTAGCAAGTAAAGAACACGCTATTTTTAAACAAACAGATGCGGACGTAACGAGCTTTGACGGAGGTTACGGTTCAGCTTATTTAGCGAAAATGGTTGGACAGAAAAAAGCGCGTGAGATTTTCTTTTTGGGAAGAAATTATTCAGCGCAGGAAGCTTTCGAAATGGGAATGGTAAATGCCGTAATTCCTCACGATGAATTAGAAGATACTGCTTATGAATGGGCTCAGGAAATTTTAGCAAAATCTCCAACGTCTATCAGAATGCTGAAATTTGCCATGAATCTTACCGATGACGGAATGGTCGGTCAACAGGTTTTTGCAGGCGAAGCTACACGATTGGCTTATATGACCGAAGAAGCAAAAGAAGGAAGAAATGCTTTCCTTGAAAAAAGAAAGCCAGACTTCGGAAAAGATAAGTGGATTTCTTAATATAAATAATAAGTGATAGGTAATGAGTAATTTCATTGCCTATTATTTTGTAATTTTATGGAAGTTCTAAAAATTAAGTGAATATTCATTTTTAATTAAAGATGACATCAACGTGGCTTTGTCATTCCGAAGGAATCTAAACTTATTTTTTTCCAGCGTATTGAGATTCCTTCTGAATGACAAACAGAGCGTTAAAAATAATTTATTCTTCAAGATAATTTGTAGATATAATGAAAAAATCTGCGTCATCTGCAGAGCTCTTTATTATGAATCAAAACTTTCAAAATCCTCAGATTTTCGACCTTAAGATTCCCGATTTCAATGATTTGAAACTGACGGCTGTTTCACCAAAATATCTCAAGATTATTTTATTAAATCTTGTATTATTTTCTATTTTTTTAGTTGGAGCAGTTGGTGTTGCTTTTTATTTCTTTTATTTCAATTTAAGTCTGCTTCAGGTTTGGATAATTATTATCGGAATTTTTCTGATGATTGTCTTTCTTTTTCTAAATGCTATAATTGGTTTTAAATTCCGAAAATATGCAGTTCGTGAAAAAGATTTGCTGTATCAATACGGTTGGTTAAAAAGAAGCATTATTATCGTTCCTTTTAACAGAATTCAACATGTAAAAGTTGAGCAAGGTTGGTTTTCAAGAATATTAAACCTAAAATCAATTGCCGTTTTTACAGCTGGAGTAAGTGGTGGAGATATTACAATCAACGGCTTACCTGAAGAGATTGCAGAAGGAATTAATCATCACATTCGCGGAACTATTTCAGCAGAAAAAACAGAAGATGGAGGAGATGCGTAATTCTTTTTTTCAGCCTCAAAGACAGTCGAAAACGGGCATCGTTTTGCTTTTCTTGTACAATATTGGAATAGTGATTAAAAACTTATGGGTTTTAATTGTTCTTTTCTTCGTTAAAAAAGAAAAAGTAGAATCATGGATGATTATTGTTGCAATTATTGCAGCAATTTTAATTCTAATTGTTTCAGCAATTTTACAGTACTTTCATTTTAAATATTATATCGATGATGAGAATGAAGAATTCGTTATTCACGAAGGAATCATCAATACTTCGGTGACCAAGATCAAAAAGAAAAATATTCAGGAGGTTAATATCTCACAACCATTTATTCATCGGTTTTTTAACATCTATAAACTTGAAATTGACACTCCGGGAAGTTCTGAAAAGGAAGTCAAGATTTCCGCATTAACGAAACAGAATGCAATCGACCTCAAGAAATATCTTTTAACGGAAATTGCTGTTGAACCTTTAGAAAAAGCAGATGATGTTTTAGTGAATGAAGAAATTAAACAACCTCGTTCCATTAAAATTTCAACGGCAAGTATTTTAAAATACGGAATAACGGCAAATTATGTACGCAGTTTTTTAGCAATGGTCAGTTTACTGATTTATGGGTTTTCCGAGCTTAGTAATGTGCTAAAAAAGGTGGAATTTGAAAAGCAGCTGGATTACGACACTGTTGAAGCTGAGTTTTTAGCGTTTTCTATTCCCGTTATTTTAGGAATTGTTTTGGTCGTTATTCTTGTTGGAATCATTGTAAATGCAGTTCGTACCATGATTAAATTTTTCAATTTTAAAATCACAGAAAACAATCAGAGCTTTTCTTTTGAATATGGTTTATTTAATACAAGAAATTCAATTGTCAACAAATCGAAAGTTCAGGTCATTACCGAAACTCAGAACTGGATTCAGAAGAAAATGAAAATTTCTTACGTGAAATTCCTGCAAATCGGAAAAAATGAAGAGGAAGATGAGAAAAATGTCGCTGCTGTTCCCGGAATCAACAATCTCGAAAAAGAAAAACTGATTTCTACGATATGGAAAGAAAATCCTGTTTTTGAAAATGCGTTAAAACCGAATTTCAGATTAATTATCGTCCATACTTTTCAGTGGATTGTTTTACCATTGATTTTAGTTTTCGCAATTGAGAAAGAATTATTTATAAAATACTGGTTTTTAGCGGTAACTTATATCGTTTTAACAGAATTATTTATTCTGATTTCTTTCAGAAACTTAAGATTATTTTACAACGAAAGATTTATCAGACTGAAATCTGGAATCTGGGATGTTGATAACCGAACTTTTGAGGTCGAAAAACTTCAGACTGTGAAAATTTCTCAGTATTTTTGGCAAAGAAAAACAAACTTGGGAAGTATCACTTTTTATACCTCTGCAGGGCGCTTTAAAATGATCGCTTTAAATTTTGTGAAGCTTAAGAAGCTGCTCAATTACTGCATTTATAAAATTGAAACAGATTAATATCAGTAATGAGCAATAAGTAATTGTAATCTTCAGATTTTATATTACCTATTGCCCATTATTCATTACTCATAAATTATGACTGACTGGATAAAAGCCGCAAGGCTTAGAACGTTGCCGTTATCGTTAAGCGGAATTATCATGGGATCTTTCATTGCAAAATGGAGACTCAAAGAAGATGGAGGAATCTGGGATTGGAAAATTTTTGCTTTGGCATTATTGGTTACGCTTCTTTATCAGATTTTATCCAATTATGCTAATGATTATGGTGATGGTGTAAAAGGAACAGATAAAGACAGAATAGGAGAAGCAGAAGCACGAGCTGTGGCTTCAGGTAGAATTACGGCTAAACAGATGAAAAATGCAGTTATTCTCTTTTCAGCTCTTTCTTTTGTGGCGACTGTTGCGCTTTTGTATATTGCTTTCATTCCTGATTATTTAAATGAATTTTACATTTTTATAGGACTTGGAGTGGCGAGTATTTTGGCAGCAATAGGATATACTGTTGGAAAAAAACCTTATGGCTACATGGGTTTAGGAGATTTATTTGTTTTTATTTTCTTCGGATTGGTTTCTGTTGGTGGAAGTTACTTCTTATTTACAAAATCGTTTTCATGGGATATTTTGCTTCCGGCAACTGCAGTGGGAATGATGAGTATGGCTGTTTTGAACCTGAATAATATGCGCGATATCGAAAGCGACAGATTATCCGGTAAAAAAAGTTTGGCTTTAAGGATAGGATTCAAAAATGCTATGATTTATGAAATTGTTCTTCTTCAGCTCCCTTTAATATTGATTTTGGTATTTTTAGGAAACAATGGTTTTATTGAATCTCAAAAATATTACGTATTCATAGTAATGATTTTATTTCTTCCTATGATGAAAGTTCGTCGCGAAATCATGAAGATTAAAGAACCCAAAAAACTAGATCCTTTTCTTAAACAGGTTGGAATCATGACCTTAATGATGGCAATACTTACAGCTGTTGGTTTAAATTATTTCGGCTAAAATTTAAAATAATATTATGAAAATACAATTTTTAGGACAGAACTGTTTTTTGTTCAATTACAAAGACAAAACAATTCTTTCTGATCCTTTTTACAATTATAAAAAATCTGAATCTGGTTTCGATATTTCGGCTCAGAAAATAGATTATATCTTGTTAACCCATGCTCATGGAGATCATATTGCCGATGTACGCGAAGTTTTACAGCATTATCCGGAAGCAGCCATCATTGGGCAACCGGAAATTTGTGCTTACTTTAAAAATGCAGAAAATAAAAATGATATTAACTTAGGAGGTTCTGCAAAAATAGATGATCTTAAAATTTCTATGGTTCCGGCTCATCATACGAGTTCTTTTCCAGACGGAACGTATGGTGGAGTGCCTGTAGGATATATTTTCAGACTTCCTGAAGGGAAGAATATTTATTTGGCAGGAGATACAGGAGTAATGGCAGACATGCAGATATTTCCCACTCTCTATGGCAACCTGGATCTTTCTATATTGCCGATTGGAGGTCATTATACCATGTGTGCCAGAAAAGCAGCATTTGCGGCCTCAGAATTATTAAAAACACCTAAAGTAATCGGATGTCATTTTGATACCTTTCCACCGATAGAAATTAATCATGAAAATGCAAAGAAGCATTTTGCAGATAAAAATGTAGAACTCATCTTACCAAAATTAGGAGAAACGTTCGAACTTTAATCAATATTGAAAGGTAATTTGAAAATTTGAAAGTAAATGTTGAAGTTTATAAAAACAAAAAAAGATAATTTTCAAATTACCTCTCTTCAATTAAAACCAAAAAAAAATGGCAAGCTACCTAAATCACACCGCTACGACCAATTACCTTTGCTGCGTTCCCACCCTGGAGGATTCTCAGGAGCTGGTTGTTTAGGACTTGCCGTTGCAAAGATAGGAATTAATTATAAACTTAAAAATAATATTAAAGAAAAATCACTAGAAAATGCCTTTAAAACAGCTAAAATGCTGAATTTTAGAGTACTATTTTTTTAAAAATTTTCTTAAAACTGAAATTATGACGAAGAGTCCGGTAACCTTAGGAATTTTACTTTATGCAGCTACAATGATTGTTTTTTTTGTAGTCTATTTTTTCTTTTCAGGAGTTAACTATTTTGATATATCATTGAAAGCCAATGCTTTTGTTCTTCCTGTTATTTATGCCGTAACTGCATTTTGGTCGGTAAAATCGCGTTGGAATACTCATAGAATGGGATTCCGAGAAGCCTTTAAACGAGCATTTATTCCTATGTTTTTAGGCGGATTGCTTTCTGTAGCAAGTATTTTTGTTTTCCTGAATTATGTAGATACCGATGCAAAACAATTGCTTAATTATCAATACGTAACCAGACAGAAAGCAGAGTTGGATAAAGAATACGATTCTGCGAAAAAAATCTTAAAACATCAAAAAGATATCGATGAATTAGAGGAAAAATACAAAGAAGGACTTCAAAGATTCGATCCGAAAATCATTAAAGGAAAAGATATGCTTACGGCAAGTCATTTCTCCGGATATTTTGCGGCAATTCTGATATTTTACGTAGTTTTGTCTTTGTTTTTCGGAGCTTTTTTCAGAACAAAAAAAACGTATACCGAAGAACCTAATCAAGAATAAATTTTTACTAAAATTAAATGAATTTATCTATCGTTATTCCGTTGCTGAACGAGGAAGCATCTCTTGAAGAGTTATTTTCAAGGATTGATAATACCTGCAAAACCAACCACTTATCTTACGAAGTATGGTTTGTGGACGACGGAAGTACAGATCTTTCGTGGAGCATCATAGAAAACATGAAAGTTCAGTATCCTCAAATTCATGCCATAAAATTTTCCAGAAATTACGGGAAATCTCAGGCGTTGCATGCAGCTTTTGCAAGAACAAACGGCGATGTAATTATTACTATGGATGCGGATCTTCAGGATTTTCCGGAAGAAATTCCCGAATTATACAGAATGGTAATAGAAGATAATTACGATATTGTTTCCGGCTGGAAAAAGAAGCGTTTCGATAATGTAATGACTAAGAATATTCCTTCAAAACTATTCAATGCGGCGGCAAGAAAGGTTTCTGGGGTTTATTTACATGATTTTAACTGTGGTTTAAAAGCATATAAAAGACAAGTTGTAAAATCTATAGATGTCTATGGAGATATGCACAGATATATTCCTGTTTTGGCTGCCAATGCAGGTTTCAGAAGAATTACAGAAAAAGAAGTACCGCATCAGGCAAGACCTTACGGAACATCTAAATTTGGAACGGAGAGATTTATCCGTGGCTTTTTGGATCTTGTAACACTTTGGTTTGTAAGTCGTTTCGGAGGAAGACCAATGCATTTTTTTGGTGCAGTGGGAACACTCATGTTTATCGTAGGATTTTTATCTGCTTTTTGGCTTGGAATTTCCAAACTAATTGATGTTGCAAGAGGTATTTATGGTCATTTAATTACCAATAATCCTTGGTTTTATATTGCATTAACGATGATGTTGATGGGAACTTTACTATTTATTGCAGGATTTTTAGGAGAAATGATTATTAGAACCAACCGAGAACATAAGAATTATAATATTGATGAAATTATTTAATAATGATTAAAAAAATAATTCTGATATTCATAAATATTCTGGTTATCTTCTTTTTTTTGATGATTATCTGGCAAAATTTTAAGGTAATAGAATCTTTTACAAAAGTTGTAGAAAGAAAATTTTATTTGTTTCTTATTCCACTTTTACTCTTTGTTTTTAATTATTATTTTGATAAAAAAGTAATAAAAAATCAGAGATTGGTTTTAAGCAAGATTCTCTTAGTATCAGATTTAATTATTATTTTATTATTTATTGGATATCCTCTGTTTTCGGAAATTTCCAAATAAAAAAAACATATAATCTTTTTATTGATTAATAAATTACTTCATTTACATGAAAAAAATACTTTTTACAATCCTATTAATTTCTGTAGTTTCTTGCGGTAAAATTTCTCCTAAAGGAAATTTAGACAAAAAGGATATTAATGTAGAAGAATTCGTCAATTTAAATCTGGATGGTAAGTTTCGTGTGTTTTACGCCAGAGGCCACAAAAATTTTGTAGAAGTTGAAACTTATCCCAATATTGCAGATAATCTTGATATTAATGTTGAGGATAAAACACTTTTCATAAAAGAAAAAAGAAAAGTTGCTGGTGTAGATTTTTATAATGTTACTATTTATTCAAAATATAATCCTGAGATCGTTTCTCTTTCAGATTCGGTGGAGATGAATGTTTCCAGTGAAATTAAAAATGATAATTTTAAGCTTAATTTAAAAAATTACGCTACTTTTATGGGTTCTGTCAATACAAGAAAAGCAGAAGTAGAAATGCTTAACAGAAGTCGTGCGAATTTTCTGGGCGAAACAAAAGATGCGGTTATTAAAATATCCGATACGGCAAGCCTTATTGCTCCTTATTGGAAAATAACCAACTTGAATCTGGATTCTAAAAACGGAAATTATGCTGAAGTAAATGTAAAAGATTCGTTGAAGGGAAATGTAAAAAATACAGCTAAATTTGTTTATTATAATGACCCGATCCGAGTGTTTAAGGCAGATAAAACAGCTAAAGTAGAAAATAAAAAACTGAATTAAAGAATTGTTTTGAATACTTTAAATTGATTTTAGTATATAAAATATAACAAAGCTTTAAAATTAATACAAGTATAAAACCGGAAGTAAAACCATTAGGTTCTAATTTCCCAAATCAAGCTAAAAAAAATATATCAATATGACAACATTAGAAAAGGCTAAGCTTTGGCTTTCCGAAACTTTCGATAAAGAAACAAGAGATGCTGTTCAACTTTTAATAGAAAGCAATTCTCCAGATTTAGAAGATTCATTTTACAGAGAATTAGAATTTGGAACTGGTGGAATGAGAGGAATAATGGGTGTTGGAACTAATCGTTTAAATAAATACACCTTAGGACAAGCAACACAGGGACTTGCGAATTATATATTAAAGCAATTTCCAGGTGAAGAAATTAAAGTTGCCATTGCTTATGATGTAAGAAATAACTCTAAAGAATTCGGAAAATTGGTTGCTGATGTTTTAACAGCAAACGGAATTAAAGTCTTGCTTTTTAAAGATCACAGACCAACTCCTGAATTGTCTTTTACCGTGAGAAATAAAAAATGTAATGCCGGTATTGTTTTAACAGCTTCTCATAATCCGCCAGAATATAATGGTTATAAAGTTTATTGGAATGATGGGGCACAGATTGTTCCGCCAAATGATGAAGCGATTATCAACGAAGTATATTCCGTGAAATTTGAGGAAATTAAGTTTAATGGAAATGATGATCTTATAGAATGGGTAGGAGAAGAGCAGGACGATGTTTATATTGATGCTTGTATTGAAAATTCAACGTACCAAAATGTAGGAAAAGGGAATCTGAATATTGTTTTTACTTCTATCCACGGAACCACTTACACCACAGTTCCAAAAGCCTTAGAAAAAGCTGGTTTCAAGAAAATTGATCTGGTAAAAGAACAAATGATTCCAAGTGGAAATTTCCCAACCGTAGATTCTCCAAATCCTGAAGAACCGGCTGCTTTAGAAATGGCTATGGATCTTGCAAAAATCACCAATGCGGATATTGTTATCGGGACCGATCCGGATGGAGATAGATTGGGAATTGCTGTGAGAAATTTGGATGGAGAAATTCAGTTATTAAATGGTAATCAGTGTAATACAATTTTAACGTATTATATTTTAGACCAATGGAAAAAACAGGGTAAAATTACCGGAAAAGAGTTTATTGGTTCTACAATCGTAACTTCAGATATATTTTTCGATCTTGCCAATCAGTTTGGTGTAGACTGTAAAGTAGGTTTAACAGGATTTAAATGGATCGGGAAAATGATTCGCGATTTTGAAGGAAAAGAAAAATTTATCTGTGGTGGTGAAGAAAGTTTCGGATTTATGACGGGAGATTTCGTTCGGGATAAAGATTCTTGCGGAAGTATTCTTTTAGCTTGTGAAATTGCTGCATGGTGCAAAGCCAACGGTAAAACGATGTATCAATATCTCATAGAAATTTATCAGGAAGTAGGAATGTACTATGAAGGTTTGATTAACCTGGTGAGAAAAGGAAGAGATGGAGCTGAAGAAATTCAGAATATGATGAAAAACTTCCGAGAAAATCCGCCTAAAGAATTAGCGGGTTCTTTGGTAGAAGAAATAAAAGATTTCAAGGAACAGACAAGTTTTACCGTTTCTAAGAACGAAAAACAGGTAATGAATGATATTCCGAAATCGAATGTTCTTATTTTCTATACTCAAGACGGAACAAAGGTTTGTGTAAGACCTTCGGGAACAGAACCAAAAATTAAATTCTATCTTTCTGTAAAAGATTCTGTTACTTCTGAAGCAGATTTTATTGAAAAATTAAAGTCTTTGGAAGCAAAAATTGAAGAAGTAAGAAAAGATTTAAAATTAGATTAATTTTCCTAATTAAATTAATGATAAAGAAAAGTATTGTAGCTTTTATTTTACTGATTTCTGTTTTTTCATGTAAAAAACAGAAATCGGTAATCTCAGACAATAAATCTGAAAAAGATACAATTTCCAAAATAAAAGAGAAAGAAAACTCTTTTGTACCAATTGATACTGCATGTTCTTCTAAAAATAAAACTAAAGATTATATTGTTGCACTACAATGGGATCAACAGAAAACCGAGAAAGAAATTACTCAAAATTCACCCGAACAAAATGATAAATTATACGAAGATTATATCAAGATTCGTGAAAAATATACAGCTTGTTTAAGCGAAAGTCTTAGTAAAATCTTGGAAGAATATGTGACTTATTATGACTCCGAAAGTAATAGTTACAAGTTTCCTGAAAATATAAAGAAACTGAGTGCCGAACTGAAGAAAGGTGGTCTTGAATTTACAGAAGTAGGAGAAGGATATACCGAAATATGGTCTGTTCCTGATCATTATTTTTCTATATTCAAAAATAAAGTAACTCCGGATTATAATGCTTATATTGGTCAACTTGCCAAAGAAAGCGAAGGGCTTTATCAAGCAGATGCAGGAATTGTTATTCCTTGGAATGAATTGGGGGAAAGAACAATATTTTGGGAAAATTTCATTAAGAAATATCCTCAATCTTCTTTAATCCCGAAAGTAAAGGAAATCTACAATAATTACCTGTACGATTATCTTTTCGGAATGGATAATACTCCGACTTTTGAACGGGCAGATGGAAAATTATATGATGAAAACAGACAGGAATTCAACAGAATAATTAAAAAATATCCGAATTCTAATGTTGCCAGAAAATCCAGAGAAATTATAAGTCTTTTCGATGCAAAACTTCCCGAAGAAGAGATTTATAAAAAAATAAATATCGAAATAAAATAGTAAATAAATTTAAATAAAAGTAAAGTGAAAGTTTCAAAATTAGCGGCGAACCTCATTGGTTCTGAAATTGTAAAAATAGGAAATGAAGTAAACGATTTAAAGGCAAAAGGAGCGGAGATTGCTAATCTTACGATTGGTGATTTGAATTCTAATATTTATCCGATTCCTTTAAAGTTGAAAGAAGAAATTCAGAAAGCTTATCAGAACAATCTTACCAATTATCCGCCCGCAAACGGACTTTTATCTTTAAGAACAGAAGTTTCCAAAGATTTAAAGAAAAGATGGGATTTAGATTATTCTCCCAATGATATTTTAATTACAGCGGGCTCTAGACCATTAATTTATGCTGTGTACAAAACAATTGTAGACGAAGGTGACAAAGTAGTGTATCCAATTCCTTCCTGGAACAATAATCACTACGCTTATCTAACTTCGGCTGATGCTGTAGAAGTAAAAACGACTACCGAAAACAACTTTCTTCCCACTGCAGACGATTTAAGACCACATCTAAAAGGAGCTGTACTTTTATCGCTTTGCTCACCTCTTAATCCTACGGGAACAATGTTCACGAAGGAGCAACTTTCTGAAATCTGCGAATTAATTTTAGAAGAAAATAAAAATAGAGGTGAAGATGAAAAACCTTTGTACTTAATGTACGATCAGATATATTCTAATCTTACTTTTGGGGCAGAACACGTTAATCCTGTTTCGCTTTTCCCTGAAATGAAAGAATATACAATCTATATTGATGGAATTTCTAAATGTCTTGCAGCTACAGGAGTACGTGTAGGTTGGGGATTTGGACCATCACATATTATTGATAAAATGAAAGCGCTTCTAACGCACGTTGGAGCTTGGGCACCAAAGCCAGAGCAGGAAGCTACAGCAAAATATTATCAAAATCCGGACGAAGTAAATGCTTTTATAAACGAATTTAAAGGTAGACTGGAAGCAAGTTTGAAGGTTCTTCATAAAGGAATTCAGGATTTGAAAGAAAAAGGACTTTCTGTTGACAGTATTGAACCTATGGGAGCTTTATATCTTACCATTAAATTAGATTATATTGGAAAGACAAAACCAGATGGAAGTACAATAGAAACTTCTTCTGATTTAGTTTTTTTCTTAATTAATGATGCAGGTGTTGCATTAGTTCCGTTTTCTGCATTTGGTGAGGCAAAATCCGAACCTTGGTTCAGAGCTTCAGTGGGTGGTTTAGATATTAAAGAAATTGAAGCCATGTTACCGAAACTGGAAAAAGCTTTAAATAATTTAAAATAAAGACCAAAGTTATTCAACAGTGTAACAGTTACATAATTGTTACACTGTTTGTACTTTAATTTCTTACATTATAATCATGAAAATTATCGCTGTAATTCCTGCTCGTTACGAAGCAAGCCGTTTCCCGGCAAAGCTCATGCAGATTTTGGGTGAAAAAACAGTTATTACAACAACCTATCAAAACGTTTTGGAAACGGGTCTTTTTGATGAAGTTTTTGTAGCAACAGACTCTGAAATTATTTTTAATGAAATTGTAAATAACGGAGGAAAAGCAGTAATGACCGGTCAACATGAAACAGGAAGTGACCGTATTGCAGAAGCGGTACAGAATATCGACTGTGACATCGTTATCAATGTTCAGGGAGATGAACCGTTTTTAAAACTGGAACCACTTCAGCAACTTATTCAAGTTTTTAAAGCCGACGATAATCAGGAAATTTCTTTAGCTTCTTTAAAAATCAGGCTTCACGAAAAGGAAGAGATTGAAAATCCTAACAACGTAAAAGTGATTACCGATAATAATGGTTTTGCGCTGTATTTTAGCCGTTCGGTTATCCCTTTTCACAGAGAAATTTCTTATGATGTTGCCTATTTTAAGCATATTGGTGTTTATGCGTTCAGAAAACATGCACTTCTCCAGTTTTCTAAACTGGAAATGAAACCTTTGGAAATTTCAGAAAAAATAGAATGTATCCGTTATCTGGAGTATGGAATGAAAATTAAGCTTATTGAAACCAATTTTATTGGAGTGGGAATAGATACTCCCGAAGATTTGGAAAAAGCAAGAAAAATTATATCAGAATAATCGGTAAATTTTTAGATTGATACATGGGTAGATTATTTAAAGCCTTATATTTGAATTATAAATAAAATTAATGAAGAAATTACTTTTAGTTTTCGTCCTGATTATTTCACAATTAACTTTTGCACAGACTGCTAAAGATATTATAGATAAAAACATTGAATTATCGGGAGGATTAACGAATTGGAAGTTATTAAATTCGGTATTATTACAGGGAAAAGTAGTTTTAGGAATTAAAGATGAATATCCAATAAAAATATTTCAGCAAAGACCAAATTTAACCAAAACCGTCATTACAATGGGCGGAAAAGATACGGCTATTGAAGGTTATGACGGAACAAAAGGTTATGCAATGAATTATGCAACCAATAAAGTTCAGGAATATAAACAATACGTTCCCGAAAGCTTCGATAACGATTTTATAGATTGGGAAAACAAAGGTTTTGAAGCCAAATATCTCGGAAAAGAAAAAGTAGGAGAGATTTACTGCCATAAAGTTGAGCTTACAAAAAACGTAAATAAAAATTATTATTATTTCGACACAAAATCTTTCATGCTTTTAAAGGAAATAAAAAAAGATGAAACTTTGTTGTATTCAGACTATAAAAAGGTAGGGAATTTGATGATGCCTTTCAGGATAGAATCTTCCAGTGCAAAAAAAGACGGCGATTATGTGATGCTACTCAATAAAGTAGAAATCAATAAAGTATTTCCTGCCAATAGCTTTAAATTTTAATAAAATAAATAATTTTCAATTATGAAACAGCTTTTTATAGTAGTTATTTCTCTTGCAGCATTTTTTAACAGCTGTGCTCAGAAAAAAAATGATGTTTCCAAAACAAAAACCCAAAAAGTGATGTCAAGATCAATATACGATTATACCGTAGATGCTCTTGAAGAAGGTAAAAAAATAAACTTTGCCGATTTTAAAGACCGAAAAATCTTAATTGTAAATACGGCTTCAAAATGTGGTTTTACTCCTCAGTATGAAGATTTAGAAAAATTATCTAAAGAATTTGAAGGAAAATTGGTGGTTGTAGGTTTTCCTGCCAATAATTTTGGAGGTCAGGAACCAGGAACGAATATAGAAATCGGAGCTTTTTGTCAGAAAAATTATGGTGTTACTTTTCCTTTGGCTTCTAAAGTTTCGGTAAAAGGTGAAGACATGGCTCCAATTTTTAAATTTCTTACCGAAAAAAGCCTTAATGGAGTAAAAGATACAAAAATAGAATGGAACTTCACTAAATTTTTAATCGACGAGAATGGTAAACTTATCGACAGTTTCCCAAGTAAAGTGAAACCTACAGACGAAGAAATTTTGAAATATCTTAGATAAACAAAAAGTGGATTTTAAATAATCCGCTTTTTTAATGTTTTACTAAAATTTTATCACTTGCTTTTTTACTTAAAATTTCAGTTTTTCCTAATAATTCTATGGTGATAGATTGATCGAAATCTTCAATTTTTACAATTTTTATCTTGCTGTTCAAAAGTAAATTTCTTTCGGTAAGATAATTGAGAAAAGCGTCGTCAGAAAGGGTAACGGAAGCGAAAATTACGGATTCTCCTACTTTGCAGTTGCTTAATTTTTGTAAATCCTGAGAAATAATATTTCCATCTTTGTCGGGAATAGGCTCTCCGTGAGGATCAAATTTCGGAAAATCTAAAATTTCATCCATTTTATCGAAGAAAATTTTAGAATGAACATGCTCTAATTGTTCGGCAATTTCATGCACATTTTCCCAACCAAAATTCATTTTTTTTACGAGAAACATTTCTGTTAAGCGGTGTTTTCTTACAACCAAAGCCGCTTCTCTTCTTCCTTTTTCTGTAACTTTAAGAGGTTTATAAGTTTCATAAATAACCCATTTTTTTTCTGCAAATTTTTTCATCATATTGTTCACGCTGGGCATTTTAACACTGAGAAATTTACTCAGTTCGTTAATGGTTACTTTTCCCTCGCTGTCTACAACATGAAATAAGGCTTTAAGATAGTTTTCTTCTGTAAGTGTTGCTTTCAAAATGTTAGATACTTATAACTACAAATCTAACAAATTATTTTAAGATTTATGGAGAGTTGGTTGGTATTTCATAATTTTGCAATATGAAATTTTCTTTTAAAAACGATTATTCTGAGGGTTGTCATCCCCAGATTTTAGAATCTCTTGTGCGGAATAATTTGGATCAGCAGCCGGGTTACGGTGAAGATAAATACTCTCTGGAAGCTAAAAAAATGCTACGTGAAAAAATAGAAAATCCAGATTCTGAAATTTATTTTGTTTCCGGCGGAACTCAAGCCAATTTAATTGTTATTTCCTCTATTTTAAGACCTTATCAATGTGTAATTTCTGCAAATGCTGGACATATTCTGAATAATGAAACCGGTGCGATTGAAGCAACTGGACATAAGATTTTAGGGATTGAAAATAAGGAAGGAAAACTTTTCCCAACCGATATTATTCCAGTTTTAGAAAGCAATAAAAATATTCCGCATCAGGTGATGCCAAAATTGGTTTATATTTCTAATTCTACCGAACTGGGAACTATTTACACGAAAGAAGAACTTACAAATCTTTCAAAATTTTGTAAAGAAAACAATCTTTATCTCTTTATGGACGGTGCGAGATTAGGTCATGCTTTAACTTCAGAAATATCTGATCTTACCTTAAAAGATATTGCTGAACTAACCGATGTTTTCTATTTAGGCGGAACTAAAAACGGAGCTTTATTAGGTGAAGCCATTATCATCAATAATAAAGAATTGCAGCCTAATTTCGGGTTTAATATTAAACAGAAAGGAGCATTATTGGCAAAAGGAAGGCTCTTAGGAATTCAGTTTTTAGAATTAATGAAAAATAACCTGTATTTCAACTTGGCAAAAAATGCCAATCAACAGGCAATGAAAATAAAAAAATCTTTAACTGAAATGGGATTTCATTTTCTTGCAGATACTTACACCAATCAGATTTTCCCAATTTTAAGCAATGAATTAATTGATATTTTATCTCATCAATTTGATTTCTATGTTTGGCAAAAAGTAGATGAAGAATATTCTGCCATACGTCTCATTACTTCATGGTGTACGCCAGATGAAGCTGTGGAAGAATTTATCAGACAAATTAGAAAATAAAAAAATGCAGCTTATATTTTATAGCTGCATTTTTTATGATGATGGGAAGTTTTATCTATCAATAGATCCCAAAACTTTTTGTGCAAAAGAATTAAGTGCGTCTTTCTCACTCATTCCATCCTGTACATTATTATGAACTTCCAATGCTCCACAGATATTGGTGATAAGTTCACCTGCAACATTAAGATCTTCTTCTGATGTTCCTCTGAATTCTGAAAAACTTTCTAAAACTTCTAAAGTCTTTTCAAGATTTTCGCGAGTTTGTGTTTGATAAAACTGTCTTATGATGGGTAATTTCATTACGCTAATTCGTTAAATAAATTGGTAAGACTTTCTGCCTGATTAGATTGTACCTGGTTTAGCAATTCACCGTTTTTGAAGATCGCAAAAGTAGGCAGATTATCTACTTTAGCCAGTTTTCTGCTTTCCGGAAGTTTTTCGGCATCAACATACAAAAAAGGAATACTTTCGTTTTCAGAAGCTAGTTTTTTGAATTTCGGCTTCATAATTCTACAGTTTCCACACCATGTTGCTCCGTACTGTACCACAACTTTATCATTACTTTTTACAATATCCTGTAAAGTGTCTTCTGTTAATTCTGTATACATAATTTTAAATTTTAAAATGTATTAAATTGAAAATGAGATAATAACAGATGTTAAAAACTCTGAATTGTATTATCTCATTTTCAGATTTATTTTCTCTTAGTTTTTAGCTAAATATTCTGCTGTAGAAGTTCTGTCAGCTTTCATAGCATCTTTACCTTCTTCCCAGTTTGCAGGACAAACTTCTCCAAATTTCTGAACGTGAGTATAAGCATCAATTAATCTTAAATATTCTTTCACGTTTCTACCCAAAGGCATATCGTTTACAGATTCGTGGAAGATTTTTCCGGTTTCATCAATTAAGTAAGTTGCTCTGTAAGTTACGTTAGAACCTGTGAAAACTTCTTCACCTTCTTCATTGTATTCGAAATCCTGATCTACGATTCCTAAAATATTTGCCAACTGTCTGTGTGTATCTGCCAATAAAGGATAAGTAACACCTTCAATTCCTCCGTTGTCTTTTGCAACATTTAACCATGCAAAATGAACTTCGTTAGTATCACAAGATGCACCAATTACTTTTGTGTTTCTTTTTTCAAACTCTGGTAAAGCTTCCTGAAAAGCGTGAAGCTCTGTTGGGCAAACAAAAGTAAAATCTTTTGGGTACCAGAATAAAAGAACTTTTTGTTGCTTTGAAGTTGCTTCTTCAAATACATTTATTCTTAAATCGTCGCCCATATCAGACATTGCATCAACAGTAACATTTGGGAATTTTTTTCCAACTAAAGACATAATTTTTATTTTTTTGATTGTTATTTATACTGCAAATTTAGAGTTTTTTATCTATCAAAAAAATGATTTTCGATAAATAAAATCTATATTAATTTAAGCTAAATAAAAAGACCCAACATATTGTGTTGAGCCTTATATTTTGTAAAGAATTTAAGATTATTTAGTAATATCTCTTCCAATAACCAATCTTTGGATTTCAGAAGTTCCTTCACCAATGGTACAAAGTTTAGAATCTCTGTAGAATTTTTCTGCTGGGAAATCTTTGGTATAACCATATCCTCCGAAAATCTGAACAGCATTATTGGAAATTCTTACACAAGCTTCAGATGCATATAATTTTGCCATTGCACCTTCTTTTGTCATTTTCTGTTTTGCGTTTTTGAGTGTAGATGCTCTTTGGATTAATAATTCTGCAGCATCAATTTCAGTTGCCATATCTGCAAGCATAAAGTTGATTGCCTGAAAGTCTGAAATAGATTTTCCGAACTGTTTTCTTTCTTTAGCATATTTTAAAGCAGCTTTATAAGCTCCTCTTGCAGTACCTAAACTAAGAGCTGCAATAGAAATTCTTCCTCCATCCAAAATTTTCATTGCTTGTTTAAAACCTTCACCTACTTCTCCTAATCTGTGAGAATCGGGAACTCTTACATTGTCGAAAATAAGTTCAGCCGTTTCTGAAGCTCTCATTCCTAATTTATTTTCTTTTTTACCAGAAGTAAAACCAGCCATTCCTTTTTCTAAAACGAATGCAGTAGAATTATTTTTAGCTCCTTTTTCACCTGTTCTGGTCATTACTACAGCAATATCTCCAGAAATAGCATGAGTAATGAAGTTTTTAGCTCCATTTATAATCCATTCATCTCCATCTTTTACGGCAGTAGTAGACATTCCCCCTGAGTCTGAACCAGTATTGTGCTCAGTTAATCCCCAAGCTCCAATTACTTTTCCTGTTGCCAACTGCGGAAGCCATTTCTTTTTCTGATCTTCATTACCAAATTCGTAGATGTGATTGGTACAAAGCGAATTGTGAGCCGCTACAGAAAGCCCAATTGAAGGATCTACCTGAGAAATCTCATCAAGAATAGCAACATACTCGTGATAGCCAAGACCGGAACCTCCATATTCCTCAGGAATTACAATTCCCATAAAGCCCATATCGCCTAACTGATGAAAAAGTTCTTTAGGGAAAGTCTGGCTTTCGTCCCATTCCATAATATTAGGTCTAATATTTTTTTCAGCAAATTCTTTTGCTGTTTCTGCTATCATTTTAATGTTGTTAATCGTTTCTGTATTCATATTACATATAGTTATTTCCCAAAGATAATTAAATTGTTGAAAATAGAAAGAAATTTCTATTTCATGATATTCATTAGTTGCAAAATGCTGAAAATCAATGTAAATTAAATTAATACATTAACATAATATTAATTTAAAAAAATAGTATTGTATTAGATTTAATAGCTATTTTAGCCGTCCAATTTTGATGATATGCAAAAAACACTGGTTTCTATATTTTTTTTATCGGTAATGGTATCGGCGCAGGCTCCGTCAGGATATTATAACGGAACTTCAGGACTTACAGGATATGCTTTGAAATCTAAGCTTCATGAAATTATTTCCAATAAGTTTGTCAATTGGCATTATGGTGACTTGCCTAATTTCTACAATCAAACAGATTTGGATAAATATTATGATCATGGACCAAGTAATACAACGATTTTATTAGATATTTATTCTGAAATACCTAATGGACCAGATTTATATGAGTACACTTCTGCAAATGTAGCCAGTAGTGCATCTGCCGAAGGAGCAGGATATAATAGAGAACACATGATGCCACAGAGTACTTTCAATGGTAATTATCCTATGTATTCCGATATATTTTATATCATTCCGGCGGATGCTTATATCAACCAGAGAAGAAGCAATTATCCTTATGGAATTGCAAATTCTACTATATATAATACTTTTAGTAATGGTTCAAAAATTGGAAATAGTGGTATTCCCAATTATCCTTATGCATCTAGAGTGTATGAACCTATTGATGAATTTAAAGGAGATGTTGCCAGAAGTCTGCTTTATTTTGTGGTAAGATATGAAGGTAAGCTGAACAGTTTTAATTATGATTACAGTTCTTCAAGTACAATTACACCGGCAAATGACCAATGTCCACTAGACGGCACCGAAGAAAGAGCTTTCGATAATGCGTATATTGCGATGCTTTTACAATGGCACCAGCAAGATCCTGTTTCTCAGAGGGAAATCGACAGAAATAATGCTGTATATAATTTACAGAAAAATAGAAATCCTTTTATTGACAATCCTTCTTGGGTAAATGATATTTGGGGACAAACTCCAGATAATATTGCACCACAATCTCCGCAAAATTTAACGGTAACTCAGAACAGTGCTTATTTTAATACCTTAAGCTGGTCTCCAAGCAGCAGCTCTGATGTTATTGGATATAAAATTTATCAGAACGGTGTTTTAATTGGCTCTACCAGAGAAACTACATTCAGTGCAGATCACCTTAATCCTTCTACTTCTTATACTTATACTGTAAAAGCTTATGATAACGGATATCTATTGTCTGCCGATAGTAATAGTATTTCTGCAACAACTTTAGGAAATGATAGTTATGCAAAAGATTTAATTATAACAAAATATTTGGAAGGAACATCTAATAATAAGGCAATTGAGATAACAAATAAAACAGGACATTCTGTTAATCTTAATAATTATCGTTTGTTTATACAGTTTCCTAGTAGTAGCAGCTACTATTTTCCATCACCTTATGAATTGGAAGGAATTATTGAGAATAATGAATCATTTGTGGTGATAAATCCTAGTGCTAATTTTTCGTGTTACACTGTGGATCAGGCAAAATTAGCTACTTCCGCTCCGCAAATGACGTATTCTGGAAGCCAATATTTAGAATTAAGATATAAATCTTCACCCATAGATGTTATGGGAGTTTCTGGAGTAAATAATTCTTCGGTTTTAGCAAATGTTTCTTTGTATAGAAAATCTACAGTAAATCAACCTGCAAATTTATTCAGTATAACAGAATGGAATTCTTATCCGAGTAATTACTGTCAGAACTTAGGAAATTTAGCTACAGAAGAGTCTGTAAAGAATAAAGAAAACAATATTAGAATTTATCCAAACCCGGCTGAAGAATTTATTTTTGTTGAAGGAGCAACAGAAAAAATTTCAACGGCTAAAATTTTTGATATGTCCGGAAGGTTAATGATTTCTGAAAACAATCCATTCAGAAATAAAAAATCTATTACGGTGAAAAATCTTTCTTCTGGAAATTATTTACTAAATCTTGAAGGTAAAGTTTATCAGTTTATTAAAAAATAATAATTAAGGACAAATAAAGTAGAAAATAGTAGATCTGAAGTGTTGAGGGAGTGTGGTTCAAAAAAAACCCAGCCGAAGCTGGGTAAAAACTAATAACCATGAAAACTCAAATTAAACATGAGAATCGCTATTGTAATAACAATTAGTATGCCAAAAAAGAGATGCGAATTTCTTAATATGTGTTAGAAATTGTTAAAATTAATTTAAATATTTATTTTCATTATTTTTTGTACTTTTGCACCGTTAAAAAAATATTCAAAAAGATATGTCAAATATTACATTTACAATGATTAAACCTGACGCTGTTGCAGATGGTCACATTGGAGCTATTTTAGGAAAAATTTCAGAAGGAGGTTTCAAAATTAAAGCATTAAAATTAACTCAACTTACTGTTGCTGATGCAAAAAAATTCTATGAAGTTCATGCTGAAAGACCTTTTTATGGCGAACTTGTAGAATTTATGAGCTCAGGTCCAATTGTAGCAGCTGTTTTGGAGAAAGATAATGCTGTTGAAGATTTCAGAACTCTAATCGGATCTACAAATCCTGCTGAAGCTGCTGAAGGTACAATCAGAAAAATATTTGCAAGAAGCATTGGTGAAAACGCAGTTCATGGTTCAGATTCTAATGAGAATGCTCTAATTGAAGCACAATTTCACTTTTCCGGAAGAGAAATTTTCTAATTAGTTTTTTGTTTAAAAAATATATATCCGGAATTATTTCCGGATTTTTTATTTAGCCGAATTTCAAAATAGTTTTGAATTTAATTTTAAATTTTAGCAAATAATTTAAAACAGATTAATTGAATTCTAAACGTTATTTAGTTAATAAAAGTCCGCTTTACAAACTGCAAAGCGGACTTTTTATGTGTTTTATTTCTTAAACCTTCATAAGTTCGATGGTACGTTCAGGAGATTCTGCGGAGAAGACCGCATTTCCTGCAACAAGAACATCTGCACCGGCTTCGAAAAGTTTTGCTGCATTTTCCAAGTTTACACCTCCGTCAACTTCAATAAGTGCTGTAGAGTTATTGCTTAAAATAAGATCTTTGGTTTCTGCAATTTTTTTGTAGGTATTTTCTATGAATTTTTGCCCGCCAAATCCGGGGTTTACACTCATTAAGAGAACCAAATCAACATCAGCAATAATATCTTCTAACATTAAGACAGGAGTAGAAGGGTTAAGAACTACGCCCGCTTTTATACCTCTACTTTGGATATGATGAATAGTTCTGTGTAGATGAGTGCAAGCTTCATAATGTACAGAAATAAGGTCAGCTCCATGATCTATGAATTCATCTACGTATTGATCGGGCTCTACAATCATGAGATGTACATCTACAAATTTCTTGCTGTGTTGCTGTACAGTTTTCATTACGGGGAAACCATAAGAAATATTAGGGACGAATCTTCCATCCATTATATCGATATGCAACCAATCTGCCTGAGAGTTGTTAACCATTTCAATATCTCTTTGCAGATTCCCAAAATCTGCAGCCAAAAGGGAAGGAGCAATTAGCTTTGTTTTCATTTTACTTTTGCTTAAATGTTTTTAGCTTATTTAATGATACTTTAATTTCATTTCCGGAGTAATTTTCAGAAGTGTTTCATAGATAAGTTTTATAACATTAGAAACATCTTCTTTAGAAACCATCTCTACCGTTGTATGCATATATCGCAAAGGTAAGGAAATCAAAGCACTTGGAACGCCACCGTTAGAATGAGCAAAAGCATCGGTATCTGTTCCTGTTGCTCTGCTCGCTGCAGCACGTTGATAAGGTATTTTTTTGTTTTTTGCAGTTTCTATAATAAGTTCCCGAACTTTATGATGTACACTTGGGGCAAAGAAAACTACCGGTCCGTTGCCACATTTTTGGTCTCCTTCTTTCTTTTTCTCAATCATTGGAGTTGTGGTATCGTGGGTAACGTCTGTAACAATAGCAATATTGGGTTTAATGGTATCGGCAATCATATCTGCTCCGTATAAGCCCACTTCTTCCTGTACAGAATTGGTTATATAAAGACCGAACGGAATAGATTTTTTGTTTTCTTTTAAAAGTCTTGCAACTTCGGCAATCATAAATCCTCCGATTCTGTTATCTAAAGCTCTGCACACAAAATATCGGTCATTCATTTCAAAAAATTCGTCCGGATAGGTAATCATACATCCTACGAAAATTCCAAGCTCTTCAACTTCTTTTTTGGATGTAGCGCCGCAATCTATAAATATGTTTTCGATTTTTGGAGTAGGTTCATTCTGATTATTGCTTCTTGTATGAATCGCCGGCCATCCGAAAACACCTTTTACAATGCCTTTTTCACCATGAATACTTACCGTTTTTGAAGGTGCAATCGTTTGATCTGATCCACCGTTTCTAATGACATAAATTAATCCATCATCGGTAATATAATTTACATACCAAGAAATTTCATCAGCATGGGCTTCTATAACTACTTTAAACTCGGCTTCGGGATTGATGATTCCGTAGCAGGTACCATAATGATCTACTTCTACTTTGTCTACGTATGGAGTGATGTAATCCATCCAGATTTTTTGCCCTTCGTGTTCATAACCTGTTGGAGATGATGTATTAAGGTATTTTTCCAGGAATTTCATCGATTTCTTTTCAAATTTCATAAGAAAGGAATGATTTTTGTTAATGAATTTTGTTATTAATACCTGTAAAAATAATGAAATTTCATAAAATTATCTGCCTTTTTCTCATGTTTTTAGGTGCGCACTTCTTCGGGCAGAAAGATTCTGTGATTACTAAGTCTTTAGATCAGTATCCTCAAGATCAGCTTCAGAAAGACGAATTTGGAAACAAATATTATTATGATGAAAGACAAAAAGCAAAAATCTACGAAATAAATGGGGAAACCGTAGTGGTAATGGATGAGCTTACGTTGCTCAATAAACCGAGATTTAACAATCAGTTGGATAAAAATTACTATTATTTTCTGAATAAAAAATTATATCGTGTATATCCGCTTTTTTTAACAGCATTACAACAATACAGGGATATTAATATTGAAATGAGCAATATGGACTCTGCGGCAAAACGCAAATACGTAAGAGACCGACAAAATATGCTTGCAGATCAGTACGAAAAACAGTTAAAAGATCTTACTACTACTGAAGGGCAGGTTTTTGCAAAATTGATGAATCGTGCTACCGGAAAAAATGTTTTTGAAATTATTAAAGAATTGCGTGGCGGATGGAGTGCTTTTTGGTGGAATTTAAAAGGGAAAATGGCAGATATAGATCTGAAAGACCAATATAATCCACATAAAAACAGAACAGATGAATTTTTAGAGTCTTTACTTCAGTCGAACTGGAATTCTGGTTATTTAGAACCATATCCGGGAGCAAAAGATTTTAAAGTTTCGAGATAACAAAAATTCCTGTAGATTTCTACAGGAATTTTTGTTTCAGCTTATTAAAAACTATTCTATCAATTGGCAATGAAAACGGGTTTTCGGGCTGGTCTATGGATAGCCATTCTGCTTTTTCTATGCAAGGATCAAGAATAATGAAATCTTCTTCGTTCACAATATTAACTAAGTAATATATCGTAAGCAGTTGCTCGTTATCTCGAAATCGTGAAACTAAAAAATCTTCCTGAGTATAAAAGTGTTCTACAATTTCAATATCTACATTCAGTTCCTCTGTAAATTCTCTTTTAAGACATTCTTTCAATCCTTCTCCAAATTCCAAACCGCCACCAGGAAATTTCATTAATGGTTCTCCTGCATACTCTTCAAAAAGCGTAAGAACTTTTTTATCTTTAACTACGCAAGCATACACTCTAATGTTGAAACTGTTAATCATAATAACTATTTTGTTTAGCTAATGTAAGTAAATTTTAAATGAACAGATTGTGAGATAAGCAATGTTTTTAAAGCTTAATCGCATTAATCATTTCTCTTTTACCAGGAGGCCCATCTTTTTTCTCAACTTTAAAATTGAGGTCCTGTAAAATTCTTCTCACACTTCCTTTAGATGAATAAGTTGTTAACAATCCGTTTTGCGTCATTTTATCTGCAACCATTTCGAAAAGAGGTTTTTCCCATAAATCTGGCTGGACTCGAGCTCCGAAACAGTCGAAGTAAACAAGGTTAATTGCGGGTAATTCAATATTTGCAAGATCGAAAAAGTCACAATTAATTTTCTTCAGGTTGAAGCCTTCGGTAATTTCAATATTTTTTTCCCATTCACTATGATGAATTTTCTGATAAATATTCTTTAATTCTGCGTTATCAAATAATTCAAAATATGCCAAATCTTCTATTTCAGATTCATTTATGGGATACTTTTCAAGAGAAAAATAATTTATGATATGATTTTTGTCAGTTTTTAAATATTCATCAATTGTTACTAAAACATTCAAACCTGTTCCAAAACCGAGTTCTAAAATGTTGATTTCATAATCATAAACTAAATTTAATCCGTTTTTAATAAACACATGTTTTGCCTCTTGTAATGCACCGTGATGAGAATGATAGTTTTCATTTAACTCATTTATAAACAATGTTTTACTGCCATCATTGGTGGTTTTAATCTCTCTTTTCAAGCTATTTTTTTTTCAAATTTAACCTAAAATTTTTATATTTAAAAAATTATATTAAATTTGTAGAACATCATAAAAAATTTTAAAAATGATAATTCAAAAAACTGAAAACTCCAGAATTTCTACTTTCGATCCTAACAACTTTTCTTTTGGAAATACTTTCATCGATCACATGATCATCTGCGAGTACGAAAACGGAAAATGGGGAGAAGTAAAATTGGTTCCTTACGGTCCTCTACCATTTACACCAGCCATGATGGGAGTAAATTACGGACAAGCGTGTTTTGAAGGTATGAAAGCCTACAAAGACAAAGATGGACAGGTTTTCCTTTTCAGGCCTGAAAAGAATTTTGAACGTATCAACAAATCTGCTAAGCGTCTTGCAATGCCTGAAGTTACAGAAGAAATGTTTATTGAAGGGTTAAAAGCTTTAGTAGATGTAGATAGAGCTTGGATTCCGCAAGGTGAAGGAATGTCTTTATACATAAGACCTTTAATTTTCGCAACTGAAGAAGCTTTAAAAGCCAGAGTAGCCAACAAATATATGTTTGCAATTGTTGCAACACCAGCAAAAATGTATTACACAGAACCAGTTTCTGTGAAAATTTCTGATCATTATTCTAGAGCGGCAAACGGTGGAGTAGGATCTGCAAAAGCAGCAGGGAACTATGCGGCATCTTTTTACCCAACACAATTGGCAATAGAAGAAGGTTATGAGCAAATTATCTGGACAGATGATGCTACACACGAATATTTTGAGGAAAGTGGAACTATGAACGTTTTTGTAAGAATTAACGATACAATTTTTACGCCTCCGACTTCTGAGAAAATTCTTGATGGTGTTACAAGAGACAGTTTCATTCAGCTTGCTAAAAAAAGAGGAATAGAAGTGAAAATTGAGCCAGTAAAAGTAAAAGAAGTTATTGAAGCTCAAAAAAATGGAACCCTGAAAGAAGTTTGGGGAGTAGGAACTGCTGTTGTTACAACTGTTTTCCAAGCTTTAGGATACAATGGAGAAAAGTTAGAATTGCCAAGATTGTCCGATGAAGAAAGCTATGCAGTAACACTTAAAAACGATTTGGTGAATTTACAGACCAATCTTTCTGATGATTCTTTTGGATGGAGAGTCCTTGTAAACCATGTTATGGAAACTGTTTAAGAACATCTACAATATATAATTGAAGCCGGATTTTTCCGGCTTTTTTGTTTTTTAAAGCTTTATTTGGATTGAAATTTGTTTAAAAACAAGCGATTTATAGACGAATAATTACCAGAAACTTTGATGCTGAAATTACCATAAATTCCGTAATTTTGCACAGCGTGATTTTCTGGTAAAATCACACCAAATTATGAGTAAATCAACAGAATATATAGAAGTTTACGGTGCCCGTGAACATAATCTTAAAAACATCAATGTAAAAATTCCGAGAAACGAACTGGTAGTAATTACCGGGCTTTCTGGTAGCGGAAAATCTTCACTTGCGTTCGATACTATTTTTGCTGAAGGACAGAGAAGATACATAGAAACTTTTTCTGCCTATGCAAGACAGTTTTTAGGAGGTTTAGAACGTCCGGATGTCGATAAAATTGAAGGATTATCTCCTGTAATTGCTATTGAGCAAAAAACGACCAATAAAAATCCTCGTTCTACGGTAGGAACTGTTACCGAACTGTATGATTTTCTCCGTTTGCTGTTTGCAAGAGTTTCTGATGCCTATTCTCAAACAACTGGAAAAAAACTGGTAAGCTATACCGAAGAACAGATTCTCGAAACCATTAAAGAAAATTATAAGGGTGAAAAAATCATGCTGATGGCACCTGTTGTTCGGTCTAGAAAAGGACATTACCATGAACTTTTTGTACAAATGGCTAAAAAAGGATACGGACAAGCCAGAATTGATGGTGAATTGCAGGATATTGAATATGATTTAAAGCTAGACCGCTACAAAACTCACGATATCGATATTGTAATCGACCGCTGGATTATTGGAGAAAGTGCTTCCGAAGCAAGAATGGAAAAGTCTTTGCGTACAGCCATGGAAATGGGAGAGGGTTTAATTGGAATTCAGAAATTAGGAAGCAGCGATATCGAATATTTTTCTAAAAATTTAATGGATGCAGAAACAGGTCATTCATTGGCATTACCTGAACCTAATACTTTCTCTTTCAACTCTCCGAAAGGAAGCTGCCCGAATTGTAAAGGTTTAGGAACTATCAAGAAAATAAATTCAGATTATTTTGTTGAAAATGATAAATTATCGATTAACCAAGGTGGTTTATTGCCTCTTGAAGATATAAAATCTAATAAATACATTCTTTCTCAAATTAAAAATATTCTGGAGATTTTTGGCCTAGATTTAACTACGTCTTTCAAAGATATTCCTAAAGAAGCTTTAGATTATATTTACAATGGCTGTCATAAAGAGTTTAATAAAGACTTGAAATATGCCGGAATTACAAAAAAAATAAAAATTAGTTTTGACGGTCTTATTCCATTTATGGAAGAAATGATTGAAGAAAGAGAGTCTTACGAAGCTATTTTACTGGAAAGACATTTTACTACCGAAGAAACTTGCCCTGAATGTAAAGGAACACGACTTCAACCTGGAAGTCTAAGTTTTAAAATCGATGGTAAAAACATTGCTGAAATTAATGCATTAAGTTTATCTGATCTAAAAGAATGGTTAGCGGATGTTAAACATAAGTTTTCAGAAAAAAATGCCATCATAGCTCATGAAATTTTAAAGGAAATTGAAACCAGACTTCAGTTTTTATTAGATGTCGGTTTAGATTATTTAAGTCTAAGCAGAAGCTCTAAAACACTTTCGGGAGGAGAATCTCAGAGAATTCGACTAGCTACTCAGATTGGTTCTCAACTTGTGAATGTTTTGTATATTTTGGATGAACCCAGTATCGGGCTTCATCAAAGAGATAATGAAAGATTGATTAATTCATTAAAAAATCTCCGCGATATAGGAAATTCTGTGTTGGTTGTGGAACATGATAAAGACATGATTTTGGAAGCCGATGAAGTTTTGGATGTAGGTCCAAGAGCCGGAAAATTTGGAGGTGAGATTCTGTGGCAGGGGAAACCGAAAGATTTAGTGAATGCAGATACGATTACAGCCCAATATATCAACGGAAAGAGAAAAATAGAAATTCCTGCTGAAAGACGTAAAGGAAACGGCAAAAATATCGTTCTAAAAGGTGCAACAGGAAATAATTTGAAAAATGTTACTCTCGATATTCCTTTAGGAAAATTGGTTGTAGTATCCGGTATTTCAGGAAGTGGGAAATCTTCATTAATTAATGGTACGTTATATCCTATTCTGAACAAGCATTTTTACAGAGCTGTTCAGGAACCTTTACCTTACAAGAAAATTGAAGGCCTTGAAAATATCGACAAAATTGTAGATGTAGACCAAACTCCTATCGGAAGAACCCCAAGATCTAATCCTGCAACTTATACAGGAATGTTTACAGACATAAGAAATCTATTTGCTGAATTACCAGAATCTAAAATTCGAGGATACAAGCCCGGAAGGTTTTCTTTTAACGTAAAAGGTGGAAGATGCGAAACTTGTCAGGGTGGAGGTCTTAAAGTTATTGAAATGAATTTTTTACCAGATGTTTATGTTCATTGTGAAACCTGTAATGGAAAACGTTTTAACAGAGAAACACTGGAGGTAAGATATAAAGGAAAATCTATTTCGGATGTTTTGGAAATGACAATAGATGAAGCAGTTGATTTCTTTCAGCCCATTCCGAAAATTTTTGCAAAGGTTAAAACTTTAAACGATGTTGGTTTAGGATATATAACTTTAGGTCAGCAATCTACAACGCTTTCTGGAGGAGAAGCCCAACGCATAAAACTGGCAACTGAACTTTCTAAAAGACAGACCGGAAATACGCTTTATATTTTAGATGAACCCACAACTGGACTTCATTTTGAAGATGTAAAAATACTTATGGATGCTATCAATCAGTTGGTAGATTTAGGGAATTCATTTATTATTATTGAACACAATATGGACGTAATAAAAATGGCAGATTATATCATAGACGTAGGACCTGAAGGCGGTAAACATGGCGGACAAATCGTGGCTCAGGGAACTCCCGAAGAAATAATAAAGTCTAAAAAAAGCCTTACCGGAAAATTCCTGAAAAAAGAATTTTAGATAAAATGCAAAAATCCGTCAAACATTAAATGTTGACGGATTTTTAATATCATTTAGAAACGATTATTCTGCATCGTATTTGCTGATAACTTTTTGAGTAACCCCAGAACTGCTGAAACCACCATCATGGAAAAGATTCTGCATTGTTACTTTTCTAGTAAGATCTGAGAATAAAGTCACGCAGTAATCTGCACATTCTGAAGCTGTTGCATTACCCAGAGGAGACATATCTTCAGCGTATCCTAAGAAACCACCAAAACCTTTCACGCCACTACCAGCTGTTGTAGGTGTTGGAGATTGCGATACTGTATTAACACGTACTTTTCTTTCTCCCCAATAATTTCCGAAAGTTCTAGCAATACTTTCTAGATAAGCTTTATTATCAGACATATCGTTATAGTCTGGAAATGTTCTCTGAGCTGCAATATAAGTAAGTGCTAAAATACTTCCCCACTCATTCATGCAATTTTTCTCATAAGCCACTCTCATCACTTTGTGGAAAGACACCGCAGAAATATCCCAACCTTTTTCCAGCCAATCATAATTCATATCTGTATAATGTTTACCTTTTCTTACGTTGATAGACATTCCTATAGAGTGAAGTATGAAATCTATTTTTCCAAATTTAGCAATAGCGGCATCAAAAAGTTTTTCAAGATCTTCTACCGAAGTTGCATCTGCACCAATCACTTCAGAACCAGTTTTCTCAGCTAAACCGTTTAACTCGCCCATTCTAAGAGCAATAGGAGCATTAGATAAGATAAATTCTGCACCTTCTTCGTGACATCTTTCTGCAACTTTCCATGCGATAGATTGTTCATTAAGGGCTCCAAAAATAATTCCCTTCTTGCCTTTAAGTAAACCGTATGACATAATTTTTTAATGTTTATTAAGCTACAAATGTAACAAATATTTGTGTTTAAAGCATAACAAAAAAACGAAGCCTTAAAAAAAGACTTCGTTTCTGATAATATATATAAGATTAAAAAACTATTAGTTTGTTTTCTTATTCCATTCTGCTTTTACATCTTCTGCAGCATCTTTAGTTTTTTCCCAAGCTTCGTTTGCTCCGTCTTTTATATCTTCCCAAGTATCAGATACGTTTGCTTTAACTCTGTCTAGCCAATCTTCATGAGAAGCTTCTTCATCATTATTCCTTTTTTCGTTGATGTAATCTCTAGCTCTGTCTGCCAAATCACTGATTTTCCATTTTGCATCAGTTGCAGCATTTCTTAAAGTATTTTCTGTGTTGTCTACTGCTTTTTCAGCTTTGTTGTAATCTTGATTGTTCATAATATTTTAATTTAGTATGTTATATCTATAGTTACACAATAAGTATTCCTAAATAATTTTACAAAAGTTAAAAAAATCATAATTTTTGTATCATTAATAGCTACAGAATTATTTCTCCTAAAAATTAAATTTCTTATTTTTTAATTTGCAACATATTTATTAGTTTAAAAAAATCAAAAATAATTTTGAAAATAAACTTACTCTTCTAAATATTTTTTTCAAATAGATATATTATGTATGTCGATCTTTTTAAATTTCGCAAATAACTGTATATTAAATATTTATAAAATATAATTTTGAATAGTTATTAAATAGTCTTAAAAATTTGTGTAAATTTGCATCCTGAATAACTGAAATGAAAAGAATCTCACTAATATCTTCAAGCTTAATTGCGTTGTTATCATCCAATTATTTGCTTTCTCAGGTTGGGATTGGTACATCAACGCCTGATGCTTCATCAATATTGCATTTAAATAGTTCAAATAAAGGATTACTATTAACCAGTGTAGCATTAACTTCTACAACGGATGCTTCAACAATATCATCTCCTGCAATAGGACTTTTAGTATGGAATAATGGTAATGGAGGTCTTGCCCCTGTAGGATTATATTACTGGAATAACTCTCAATGGAATATACTTTCAGCTGGAGGAGGAGGAAGCAGTAATGGTTGGAATACTACTGGAACAAATATCGGTACATATTCTGGAAGTTCAACTTCTTTAGCTTTGGGAACTTCAACTTATGATGATTTAATTTTTAAAATTAATTCATCAATAGCAGGTCGTTTGGGTGTTAATAATTCGGTGGCTTTAGGAACTTCTTCCACAGCCGCACAAAATGCAATAGCAATTGGAAATGGGGCTAATGCAGCATATCAAGCAACCGCAATTGGATATAATGCAAAGGTGACTTCTAATGATGCAACCGCAATTGGAGAAAATTCGGAAGCTGCAGGATATCAATCAATAGCAATAGGATATAATTCTAAGACAAATTCTAACGGTGAAACTGCTATTGGAATAAATTCTATTACCAATAATCAAAATTCAACTGCTATTGGAAATCAAAGTTCAGCTACTGGACAAAATTCAACTGCTATTGGATATGGTGCTTCTACTTCGCAGTTTAACGCTATTGTTTTAGGCAATAATAATGCAAACGTTGGAATTGGTACCAGTACACCTAATACATCAGCAAAGTTGGATGTAAATGGACAATATAAACTGGGAGAAAAGGGTACTTTGCAGAAAAATCTTATCAGTTTTGATGTATATCCTTCCATATCAATAAATAATTTGGGTGCAGGACAAACAACTACATTAAGTATTACAATTCCAGCAGGATTATTGTCTTCCACAAAAGCGACAATAACAGTTACTCCCGATGGTAATTTTCTAGGTACAACTTTTGCTATGTCTAATGCAAGAGTTAATTCTACAGCAGATGCTGTAATTAATCTAACCAATATTTCAAATTCACCCGCGAGTTTAAGCTCAGGACATTTTTATGTAACAATCAACGAATTTTAAAAAAAGGATTTCAAATTTTGAAATCCTTTTTTTAATTTATTTAATTATTCTATCTAAAACCCATTCAATCAGATTTTTTTCTGAAGCATGATGGTCTGCAGAAAATTCTCCACGTCGTCTGTTGGCAATAACATTATTTACCGTTATTGCTTTATGTCCTAATAATTTTGAAAACGCATAAATTGCAGAGGTTTCCATTTCAAAATTGGTAATTCCCAGTTCATTTAAAGTTTCTAGAAACTTATCATCCAAAGCTTTCAAACGAAGTTGTCTTCCTTGCGGAGCATAAAAACCGGGAAAAGTTGCCGTATTACCATGATAAGCCGCATCGCTATATAAAGAACTCAATTCTTCAGACCATTCCGAAAAATAAAGCATAGACTTTACCTTTTCATAAGGAAACTGATCTAAAAACTTTTTGGAGAAATCGTTTTCAAATTGATAATCCTGATAAAAGTTCATTAATCCGTCTAAGCCGACAACATTTTGGGTAACAAGCATATTATCAACCTTTACATCGGGATTTACACTTCCGCAAGTTCCCATTCTGAAAAGGCTGAGCGAATGATGACTGCTCTTAAATTCTTTATTTTTTAAATCGATATTTACCAAAGCATCAAGTTCGTTCATTACGATATCGATGTTTTCGGTACCAATTCCGGTAGACATTACCGAAATTCTTTCACCTCGCAAAGTCCCGGTATGCGTGTAAAACTCTCTTTTGTTCTTTTTAATTTCTACTTTATCGAAGTATTTTGAAACTTTCGGAACTCTGTCGGGATCACCAACCAATATTATTTTATCTGCAATATCTTCAGGAAGAAGATTAAGGTGATAAACACTACCATCATCGTTCAGAACCAACTCTGAAGCTGCCAATTTATTAAGCATAATTTTTTTATTAAAAATGGGGGCGTTAAGATAAGAATTTAGTTTTAATTAAACTTTTTTAAAGATAACTATAAATTCATTTATCATTAAAATTCGTGTAATAAATGATGTATAGTTTTGCAATTATTATTTTTACTTTCTCTGTTGCTGTCGTCATTTTCTTTGATGATGGCAATTTTTTTAAAGAAAGCTCATTATTAACTAACCGCCAACTCTTTTGGTTTTATAACCCATATCTTTAAGAATAGTCATTATTTTGTCGCGGTTATCACCTTGAATAATAATTGTGCCATCTTTCTCGGAGCCACCTATTCCTAATGTTGTTTTAATTTTTTTAGATATTTTTTTTAAATCGTCATCATTGCCTTCCCAACCTTCAACAATCGTTACAGGTTTTCCGTTTCTGCCTTTTTTTTCAAATTTACAGATGAGAGGTTCTTTTTGCTTGAATTTTTCTTCCGGCATTTCAAAATCCTGTTCTTCATGATCAGGAAAAAGGTTTTTTAATTGATCTCTTAAATCCATAAAACAAAATTAAAAATAAAATTAATAATCTGTCATTTAAAATATTCTTTACTGAATAAAATTAAAGCTTTCAAATGCTATAATTCATCATAAAATCAATAAATTTGTTTGTTAAAAAATTAGAAAATGTCTAAAAAAGCAATATTAGCAATACTTGATGGATGGGGTTTAGGAAAAAATCCAAATGTTTCTGCCTTAGCACAGGCAAATACGCCATTCATAGATAGCTGTTTACAAAAATTCCCTCATACTACTCTGGAAGCAAGCGGTTTAGCAGTTGGGCTTCCTGCAGGACAAATGGGGAACTCTGAAGTGGGGCATATGAATTTGGGTGCAGGTAGAGTTGTGTATCAGAATCTGGTAAAACTCAACATGGCTGTGGAAAACGGAACTTTAGGCCACGAAAAAGTAATTCAGGATGCATTCGCATATGCAAAACTCGAAAATAAAAACATTCATTTTATAGGTTTGGTTTCTAATGGCGGTGTTCATTCTCATATCAATCATTTAAAAGGTTTATTATCGGCTGCGAACGATTTTGGTTTAAAGGAAAACGTTTATGTACACGCATTTACAGACGGGAGAGATTGCGATCCGCATTCCGGATTGGGTTTTGTTGAAGAATTGCAGAATCACATGAGCCAAACTACGGGTAAGTTAGCTTCCATCATTGGTAGATATTACGCTATGGACAGAGATAGAAGATGGGAACGTGTAAAACTTGCTTACGATGCAATGGTAGAAGGAGTAGGATTACAGACTACAGATGCTTTATCAGCCATTAAATCTTCGTATGAAGAAAATATTACCGACGAATTTATTAAGCCGATAATTTTGGTTAAAACTACTCAGATGGGTAATGTGGTTCCTGTAGCAAAAATTACGGATAAAGATGTGGTTATCTGCTTCAACTTCCGTACAGACAGAGGTAGAGAAATTACAGAAGTGCTTTGCCAACACGATATGCCGGAATATTCTATGCACAAATTAGACCTGCATTATATTACGCTTACCAATTACGATAAAACTTACCAAAATGTAAATGTTGTTTTTGATGAAGAAGTTCTAAAAGAAACAATGGGTGAAATTTTGGAAAGAAACGGAAGAACACAAATAAGAATTGCTGAAACCGAAAAATATCCGCACGTTACATTTTTCTTTTCAGGAGGAAGAGAAGATGAGTTTCACGGTGAGAAAAGATTATTGTGCCCGAGTCCGAAAGACGTTCCTACTTACGATTTAAAACCAGAAATGTCCGCATACGATATTACCAATGCAATTTTACCCGAATTGGAAAATGAAACTGCAGATTTCGTTTGCTTAAATTTTGCAAATACAGATATGGTAGGACACACAGGTGTTTTTGAAGCTGCAGTAAAAGCTGCAGAAACGGTAGACCAATGTATTGAAAAAGTTGCAACTATGGCGTACGAACACAATTATGCTGTTTTTATTTTAGCCGATCATGGTAATTCTGATGTAATGATTAATGAAGACGGATCTCCAAACACTCAGCATTCTACCAACTTGGTACCTTTTATTGTAATGGATAAAGATAAATCATGGAATTTAAAACCAGGTAAATTAGGTGATGTTGCTCCTACAATTCTATCTGTAATGGGAGTGGAAATTCCTGCAGTAATGACGGGTAATATACTAGTTTCCTAGTTTTTTATAATAAAAATTCAAAAACAGCGTTATTCAGTAGAAGCGCTGTTTTTTTTATGATTTATATCAGAGATAATATGAGATACATACAATAGTATGCTTTAAATAATAAATAAATCATATCTTTGTTAATTAATAATTTTATTTTTAGATGTACAATAAGCTGGTAAGAAAAGAGGTAATGGGTATTTTGGAAAAGGAAGTCAGTTCTTTTCTTGAGAATTTTTTGACTCCAATTGAAAAAATATGGCAACCTTCAGATTTTTTACCGGATCCATCCAGTGAAAGTTTTAAATACGATTTAGAAGAAATTCAGACTTTTGCACGAGAGATGCCTTACGATTTGTTTGTAACACTCATTGGCGACTGTATTACGGAGGAAGCTTTGCCTTCTTACGAATCTTGGTTAATGGGAGTAGACGGAGTAAATCAGGAAGAAAAAGTAGGTTGGGCAAACTGGGTTAGATCTTGGACAGCTGAAGAAAACAGACACGGAGATTTATTGAATAAATATCTTTATCTCTGCGGTAGAGTTAATATGCGTGAAGTTGAAATTACTACACAATACCTTATTAGCGACGGTTTTGATCTTGGAACAAGTATGGATCCGTACAGAAACTTTGTCTACACAAGTTTTCAGGAAACAGCAACTAATATTTCTCACAGAAGGGTAGGTACTTTGGCAAAACAGTCAGGTAACGGCAAACTAGCAAAAATGTGCGGTGTTATTGCTGCAGACGAAGCTAGACATGCTAAAGCCTATAAACATTTTGTAACTAGAATTCTAGAATTAGACCCATCAGAAATGATTTTGGCATTTGAAGACATGATGAGAAAAAAAATAGTAATGCCTGCACACATGATGAGACAGTCTGGCCAGAAAGCGGGAGAACTTTGGGGACATTTTTCGGATGCTGCACAAAGATGCATGGTTTACACCGGACAAGATTACATCAACATCATGAAAGATCTTCTGGACGAATGGAAAATAGAGCATATTAAAGGGCTTACAGAAAAAGCAGAAAAAGCTCAGGAATACCTTATGAAACTTCCATCAAGATTGCAGAAAATTACAGACAGACTTTCTACTCCAGATTTGCAGTTTGAATTTAGTTGGGTGAAAAACTAGACTATTTTTAACATTAAATTATAAAAGAGAGTGCCGATAGTTTTTCGGCACTCTTTTATTTATTTCTTATCTTTGCAAAGTTTAAAACGCAAAAATGTTACAAAATAAAAAAATAGCGGTGGATTTTGATGGAACGATTGTAGATGATGCATATCCAGCCATCGGAAAAGCTAAAATATTTGCTTTTGAAACCCTCAAAAAATTACAGTCAGAAGGTTATAGACTCATACTTTGGACTTACAGACACGGTAAAACATTAGATGAAGCTGTAGAATTCTGCAGACAAAACGGATTAGAATTTTATGCTGTAAATTCAAGTTTTGAAGGAGAAGTTTTTGATTCTGAAAAACAATCCAGAAAACTAGATGCAGACTGGTTTATAGATGACAGAAACATCGGTGGTTTTCCGGGATGGGGAGAGATTTATAACATCATCAAAGAAAGAATTGAATTCCGTGTGGAAGGGAGAGAGGTTTTAGCTTATTCAAAGCTTAAAAAAGAAAAGAAAAAAGGATTATTCTGGTAGAATAACTAATATAACAATATAGTAATGTAGCAATTCACCTATGATAATTGTTACATTATTAAACTTTTAAATTGTTACATTGATGTAACTAATACATTGGCAAATTAAAACAATGATTCAACTTAAAAATATAGACGAGCTTCGTCTGATGAAAGAAAGTGCACGCTTGGTTTCCAGAACATTAGGAATGTTGGCTAAAGAAATCAAACCGGGAGTTACTACTTTATATTTAGATAAATTAGCACACGATTTTATTAAAGATCATGGAGCAGAACCCGCATTTTTAGGATATGGAGGTTTTCCATATTCATTATGCATTTCCCCAAATGAGCAGGTAGTACATGGTTTTCCGAGTAATGAGGAAATAAAAGAAGGTGATGTTCTTTCCGTAGATTGTGGTGCAATTCTTAATGGTTTTGTAGGAGATCATGCATATACTTTCGAAATTGGAGAGGTAAAACCTGAAACCAAAAAATTATTGAAAGTTGCTAAAGAATCTCTTTATAAAGGAATTGAGCAGTGTGTAAGAGGAAAAAGAATTGGAGATATTTCGTTTGCTATTCAAAATCACTGTGAAAAAGAAGGTTATGGTGTTGTAAGAGAATTGGTTGGTCATGGTGTAGGCAGAAAAATGCATGAGGATCCTCAAGTACCTAATTATGGAAGACAGGGAAGTGGAAAAGTGATAAAAGACGGTTTAACAATTGCTATTGAACCCATGATTAATTTGGGAACAGAAAAAGTAAAGTTCCATAATGATGGATGGACGGTTACTACCTTAGATAACCAGCCTTCTGCACATTTTGAACATGATGTAGCCGTAATTAATGGTAAACCTGTATTGCTTTCTACATTTCAGTATATTTATGATGCTTTGGGAATAGTAACCGATGAAGAAAAAGCTTTTCAATTAGACTTTTAAATGAAAAAGCTTACTAAGTTTTTGCTTAATAAAATTCCGAGACCGGCACTTATCCAGATGAGTGTTTGGGCACGTCCACTTATTTATCAGTTTTTCAAAGGAAATCAGTTTTTAGATCCTATTGATGGGAAATCTTACCGGAAATTTCTTCCTTACGGATATGGAAATCAGCGAGAAAATGCATTATCACCAGGAACTTTAAGTCTGGAAAGACACCGCCAAATGTGGCTTTATCTTCAGAATGAAACAGATTTTTTTATAAAAAATTATAAAGTTCTTCATATTGCTCCAGAGCAGGAATTTTTAAGAAAGTTTAAAAAAATGAGCAATCTTAATTATATTTCTGCAGATTTGTATTCTCCAATTGTTGATGTTAAAGCAGATATACTAAATCTTCCTTTCCCGGACGATAGTTTTGATGTAGTATTTTGCAACCACGTTTTAGAGCATATTCAAGACGATTCTAAAGCCATGAAAGAACTTTATCGGGTAATGAAGCCTGGAGGTTGGGGAATATTACAGGTTCCGATGAAAAATTCTCTGCAAAAAACGTATGAAGATTTTACAATTACAGATCCAAAAGAAAGACAAAAGCACTTCGGACAGTACGATCATGTCCGTTGGTATGGAATGGATTATTTTGACCGTTTAAAATCTGCGGGTTTCACTACTGAAGTTAATTTTTATTCTCAAAAATTTACCGATGAGGAAATAAAGAAATACGGATTAAGAAAAAACGAAATTCTACCGATTGTACAAAAAAACTAAAAAACGGCTTCATTTTTTGAAGCCGTTTCAGTTTATTAATTATATTTTCATTGGTAAGTTAGTGTGAAACTGCTTTTAAACCAATTACAGAACCAATTAAAGTACAAATAAAAAATACTCTCCAAAAACTTGCAGGATCTTTAAATACAAAAATACCTACTAATGCAGTTCCTACGGCTCCAATTCCTGTCCATACCGCATACGCTGTTCCTATTGGTAAAGTTTCTGTTGCTTTAATCAGCAAAAGCATAGAAACGGTTAAACAAGCTAAAAAACCTGCAAACCACCAATACATTTCATTTCCGTTGGTTTCTTTTACTTTTCCTAGGCAAGATGCAAAAGCTACTTCAAATAATCCTGCAATAATTAAAATAATCCAGTTCATAGTATTTATTTCTGATTTTAAAGCTCAAAAATAAAGCTTTTAAATTGAACTATGAAGATTGTCTATTTTTGTTTTAGTAACTTTGCAAAACTTAAAAAACAGAACATTAAAATTTAAACAAAATAAATGCACAAAGCAGGATTTGTAAATATTGTTGGAAAACCAAATGCCGGAAAATCTACTCTTCTTAATCAGCTGATGGGAGAGAAGCTGGCTATTGTTACCCAAAAAGCTCAAACTACCAGACATAGAATTTTCGGAATTTATAATGAAGAAGACTTACAGATTGTATTCTCGGATACGCCGGGAGTTTTAGATCCTAAATACGGTCTTCAGGAAAAAATGATGGATTTTGTAAAAGATTCTTTGCAGGATGCTGATGTTTTTCTTTTTATCGTAGATGTTACCGATAAAGCAGAACCTTCGGAGTTCTTAATAGATAAACTTAATAAAATTCCGGTACCGGTACTTTTGTTATTGAATAAAGTAGACCAAACCAATCAGGAAGGTTTAGAAAAACTGGTATCCGATTGGCACGAAAGAATTCCAAAAGCTGAAATTCTTCCTATTTCTGCACTCAATGCCTTCAATACAGACATTATTCTTCCAAAATTGAAGTCTATGTTACCAGAAAATCCGCCATATTACGATAAAGATATGTATACGGATAAGCCTGAAAGATTTTTTGTAAACGAAGCTATTAGAGAAAAAATTCTTTTGAATTATGATAAAGAAATACCTTATTCTGTTGAAGTAGTAACGGAAATGTTTAAAGAAAAAGAGGGAATTATTTTTATAGATTCTATTATTTATGTGGAAAGAGATACCCAAAAAGGAATTTTAATTGGGCATAAAGGGGAAGCTATTAAAAAAGTAGGTACTGAAGCTAGAATAGATCTGGAAAAGTTTTTTGCAAAAAAAATCCATCTTAACCTTTTCGTAAAAGTGAAAAAAGACTGGAGAAAAAACGATCGTGATCTTAAAAACTTCGGATACAGATAAACAAATTGATAGCCAATTTCCTTTATAATAAAGATTTTTATTACCTTTATGTAAATTTTTTATTCAATGAGCTATTTAAACTCAAAAACCAATCCTTTGCTTTGGGATATTGTTATTTTCGTGGTTAGGTTATTTGTAGGATTCGCTATGATTTCTCACGGATTTCCGAAACTTCAACAATTAATAGAAGGCGGTGAAATTCAATTTTTCGATTTCTTAGGATTAGGGACAAAAGTGAGTTTGACATTAACGGTTTTTGCCGAATTTGTCTGTTCAATTTTTATAATTTTGGGCTTGTTTACAAGAATAGCAACCGGATTTTTAATATTCACCATGATTATTGCAGCATTTGTTGTACACGGTTCTGACGGTTTTGATAAAAGAGAATTAAGCTTATTGTATTTATCCGTTTATTTAATGATTATCTCATTTGGAGCCGGAAGGTTTTCGGTGGATCATATGATAGAAAAAAGACGGAGAAGTTCTCAATGGTAAAAATATACTAAAATACAAATCCCGAAATATTTCTAAATATTTCGGGATTTTTTTATTGTTGAACGCTTGTTCTTAAGCTAATTTCTGAGAATCTGCTACAAACTGAGCCAATCCGCTGTCTGTTAAAGGATGCTTCAACAAGCTCAAGATTGGAGGAAGAGGAGAAGTAATTACATCTGCACCAATTTTAGCACAGTCGATAATGTGCATAGAATGACGGATAGATGCTGCTAAAATCTCAGTTTCGTACATATAATTATCAAAAATTAATCTGATTTCCTGAATTAAATTAAGACCATCTGTACAAATATCATCTAATCTTCCTAAAAACGGAGATACATACGTAGCTCCAGCTTTTGCAGCCAATAAAGCCTGTCCCGGAGAGAAAATTAAAGTACAGTTTGTTTTAATTCCTTTATCCGAAAAATATTTTAAAGCTTTAATACCATCTTTAATCATTGGGATTTTAACAACGATATTAGGATGAATCGCAGCAAGCTCATCTCCTTCTTTAATCATCTCTTCGTAAGTAGTAGAAAGTACCTCTGCAGATATATCTCCGTCTACGATTTCGCAGATTGCTTTATAGTGGTTTTTAATTGCTTCGGCACCCTGAATTCCTTCTTTTGCCATCAAAGACGGATTTGTGGTTACACCATCCAAAATTCCCAAGTCTTTAGCTTCTTTAATCTGCTCTAAATTCGCAGTGTCAATAAAAAATTTCATTCGATTTATAGATTTATTCCCGCAAATATAATGAATACTTTGTAATTAGTGGTTTGATAGGAAAATGATTAGTTTTAATTATCTTTGTTTTTATCTGAAATATATTAACAGTAATTACACCATGAATATTATATTGGCTTCAACTTCAACGCTTTTTGGAGGGGAATATCTTGAGTATTTAAAAGCAGAATTAATAGAATTATATAAAGGAATAGACGAAATTATTTTTATTCCGTTTGCAAGACCAGGAGGGATTTCTCATGAAGAATATACAGAAAAAGCAAAATCATTCTTCAAAACAATAAATATCTCTGTAAAAGGGCTGCACGAATTTGAAGATAAGACTGAAGCCTTAAACTCGGCAAAAGGATATTTTACAGGCGGCGGAAACACTTTTTTACTTGTAAAAACTTTACACGAAGAAAATCTGATGTCTGTTCTGAAACAAAATGTAGAAAAAGGAAAAGCGTACTTGGGATGCAGCGCAGGAAGTAATATTGGCGGACAGAATATGAAAACAACCAACGATATGCCGATTGTATATCCGCCAAGTTTCGATTGTATGGGATTGGTTCCGTTCAATATCAATCCGCATTATTTAGATCCAAATCCCGATCTTAAGCATAATGGAGAAACCAGAGAAACGAGAATTAAAGAATTTTTAACGCAGAATAATACTAAAGTAATTGGTCTTCGGGAAGGAAACTGGATTCGCAGGGTAGGAAGCACAATAACCGTAGAAGGAAGCGAATCTACAAGGATTTTTGAGCAAGGAAAAGAACCTTACGAAATTGAAGCGGGAAGCAGATTATAACCTATTCATCATTGCAAATAAAATCGAATCTCAATTTTAAATTTTTATTAATAATGAAAAAAATAATCGCGATATCAGTTTTTTCTACACAAATAGTTTTTGCACAAAATATTTCGCAGAAACTGGATACTGCGACCAAAAATCTCATGAATTCTCCTTTGGCGGTTTCATCTAATATTTCTTTGTACGTTGCAGATGAAAATGGTCAGCTAATTTATGAATATAACGGAAATAAAGGACTTTCCACTGCTTCAACACAGAAAATTTTTACTGCAGCAGCTGCTTTAGAAACTTTAGGAAAAAATTACACCTACCAAACAACCGCTTCTTATTCAGGTACAATTTCTAGTGGAAATTTGAACGGAAATTTATTTATTTCCTCTAATGGTGATCCTACATTGGGAAGTTGGCGGTATGAAGGTTTCAAACCTGAAAATTTCAAACAAAAATTTTTAGAAGCTTTAAAAAAAACCGGAATTACAAAAATTTCTGGCGATTTAATTATTGATGATTCTTATTTTGATCATCAGACAATTCCCGGAGGCTGGCCGTGGGATGATTTGGGGAATTATTATGGAGCAGGGATTTGGGGAATTAACTGGAGAGAAAACCAATTCGACATCAATATCAGCGGAACCGATTTTAAAAGCTTTTCTTATCCTTTAGAAGGTGTACAATGGCTGAATGATCTCAAAGCAAGCGGAAATTCAGACCAAAGTTTAATTTTTACTGCGCCTCATTCTGATGTAGCTTTAATCAACGGAAATTTACCTTCCGGAAAAATAACGACAGTTTCCGGAGCTGTTCCAAATCCTCCTTTACAGTTAGGTGTAGAAGCTATAAAATGGTTGAAAGAATCGAACATTGAAATTTCCGGTAAAGTTGTTACCAATTCACAACTAGAAATTGAAGGTAAATCTCCATTCAATATTTCAAAAAATAAAGTTATCCTCCATTATGAATCTCCAACACTAGATAAAATTGTCTATTGGTTTTTGAGAAAAAGTGTGAATTTATATGGAGAAGCTCTTATAAAAACATTGGGAAAAGAAAAAAAACAAAATTCAAGCTTCAAAAGCGGTGTAGCGTATTTAAAAGAGTTTTGGACATCAAAAGGGATCAACTCTAATATGATTAATTTTGCTGATGGGAGCGGACTTTCACCTCAAAATTATGTTTCTGCAAAAGCTGAAGTTCAAGCTTTATTATATGCTAAAAAACAGCCTTGGTTTTCCAGTTATTACGAAGGATTTCCTACACAGGATAACGGAATGAAAATGAAAAGCGGAACCATGAGAGATACAAAATCTTATGCAGGCTATCACACCGCAAAAGATGGAAAAAAATATGTGTATTCTGCCATCATCAATAACTATCAGGGAAGCGGAAGTACAGAATTGCAGAAAATTCTAAGTGTTTTAAAATAAATACATTGAAAAAACGGTCTATTTTTGCCAGATTCAATAACTGGTTTATTTTTGCAATGATGACTTTAGTGGTTATCTCTATCGTTATTTCGTCTACTTTGGTTATTAATTATCTTAAAAAAGAAGAAATAAAAAGGGTAGATATTTTGGTAAATGCGATTAAATTTCAGCAGGATGCCGTTACACCAAGTTTGGAAGTTCAGGGTTTACTGCTTAATATTTACAGTTCTAATACCACAATTCCCGTAATTATTCTGGATAAGAACGATCAGGTTATAGAGTTTAAAAATCTTCCGAAAGATTTTAAAACAGAAACGAAAGATGTGGTAGAACTCGCAAAAAAAATGGAAAAAAAATATCCTGCCATCGAAATAAAAGTACAGGGAGGAAACGATCAGTTTGTTTATTACGACAACTCAAAAGTTCTCAATTATCTGCAATATTCTCCATATCTGTTAGGATTATTTGTATTGAGTTATTTTCTATTCTCTTTTTGGTTTTTAAGAACAGTAAAAAAGACAGACGAAGGTTATCTTTGGGCGGGTTTAGCCAAAGAAACTGCACACCAAATAGGAACGCCGCTTTCTTCGATGATCGGATGGATGGAAATTATGAAACTTGAAAATCCTGATTCTGAAGGTGTTGTAGAAATCGAAAAAGACATCGAACGTCTGAGAACAATATCCGAAAGATTTTCTAAAATAGGATCTGTTCCTGAACTGAATGATCTTGATTTTAATAAAACCATTCAGGATAATTTTGATTATCTCAGAACAAGAATTTCAAAAAAAATAGATTTCACGTTACAGATTCCTACCTATAAAATTTTGGTTCCGCACAATAAAATTTTAATGAGCTGGGTAATTGAAAATTTGGTAAAAAATGCTGTTGATGCTATGAAAGGTGAAGGAACCTTACAAATGTCTGTTTTCGAACGGAATAAAAATATTTTAGTTGAAGTAAAAGACAGCGGCAGCGGAATGACAAAATCTCAGGCAAATAATGCTTTTAAACCGGGTTATTCTACCAAAAAACGAGGTTGGGGATTAGGTTTAAGTTTAGCCAAAAGAGTAGTGCAGGAATATCACAACGGAGATATTAAAATTTCTCAGACCGAAATTGGCAAAGGGACAACATTTAGAATTCTCATTAAAAAGGAAGGATCTTAGCAAAACGAAAAAAAGTTCGTTATAGAAAGTAAAAATTTTCACTATTTTTGAAGCATGATTAAAGCGACTAATATTCATAAATTTTATGGAGATCTGGAGGTATTGAAAGGTGTTAATATCCATATTAAAACAGGCGAAGTAATTTCTATTGTGGGAGAATCCGGAGCAGGAAAATCTACTCTTCTTCAGATTTTAGGAACATTAGACAGCGCGTCTAACCCTAAAAATTACGGCACAGAAATTACCCTGAATGGTGAGTCTTTCATCAATATGAATGATAAGCAGATTTCAAAATTCAGAAATCAAAATATTGGTTTTGTTTTTCAGTTTCATCAGTTATTACCAGAATTTACTGCTTTAGAAAATGTTTTGCTTCCTACAAAAATTGCCGGCAGCAACGAAAAAGATGCGATGGAAAAAGCACAACAGCTTTTCGAAGATCTTAAAATAGCACATAGAATTAATCATAAGCCCAATCAGCTTTCCGGAGGTGAAGCACAGAGAGTTGCAGTTGCAAGAGCGTTAATTAATTCACCAAAAATTATTTACGCAGACGAACCTACCGGAAATTTAGACTCAAAAAATGCGGATGATCTTCATCGTCTATTTTTCGACTTGAGAGATAAATACAACCAAACTTTCGTAATTGTAACTCACAACCCGCAGTTGGCAGAAATTACCGACCGCAAATTAGTGATGAAAGACGGAATGATTATCGAATAGCATCTCTTCTTAAGTTCTTAAGCTTTTTTTTATTACATTTGTGTGAAAGAAAACACAAACAAGATGTCTATAAAATTTTTAGCTGAAGACGACCGTCCCAGAGAAAAGTTCCTCCTGAAAGGTAAAAATTCTCTTTCAGATTCAGAACTTTTAGCCATCATTATGGGAAGTGGCAGTAGGGAAGAATCCGCTGTGGAACTGGCAAGAACAATTCTGAATTCTGTGAATAACAATTGGCATCAGTTGAGTCTTCTTACCATAAAAGATTTAATGAAATTTAAAGGAGTGGGCGAAGTAAAAGCTATTTCTATTGCCACTGCTTTAGAAATTGGCAGAAGACGGTCTGCACAAGAAATTCCAGAGAAGCCACAAATTTCTTGCAGCAAAGAGGCTTATGATATTTTGAAAATCCATCTTTCCGATCTCAGAACAGAAGAATTTTGGGCAGTTTTCTTAAACCAAAGCAATAAAGTAATTCACTTTTCGCAATTAACCCAAGGCGGAATAAGCCAGTCTATTGTAGATGTTAGAATTTTGTTTAAAACTGCTTTAGAACATTTTTCTACAGGTCTTATTATTGCTCACAATCATCCTTCCGGAAATAAAAAACCGAGTGCTGAAGATATTAGTATTACCAAAAAAATAAAAGATGCAGGAAACCTGATGAATATTCAGCTTTTGGATCATTTAATTATTACTCAAAACTCTTATCTTAGCTTTGCCGATGAAGGTTTATTATGATTAGAAGATTACAGTACCACGAAATTGATTTTGAAAAATATTCCAATTGTCTGGAAAACTCTGTTCAACGCAAGTATTCTGCAACAAAATTATTCTTAGATATTACTTCAGATAAACATTGGGAACTCCTGATTTACAACGATTATGAAGCGGTAATGCCCGTTCCGTTTGTACAAAAAATGGGAAAGAAAATAGTTCATAACCCAATGCTTTGTCAACAGTTAGGAATATTTTCAAAACAAGATCATATTGAAATTAATGAAGCTTTTCTGAAGTATTTAACTCAAAATTATCTGATCAGGATTTACAATTTTAATGAGTTTAATCAATTTAAAACTTCTCTTACGACCAAAAAAAACTTCCTCATTACTCCTAAAGATTATAAAACGGTATTTTCGCAATACTCTCCGAAAAGAAAAAGAAAGCTCCGTCTGGATGATGAAGTTGTTAAAAATTCTGAAATCAGAAAGGTGAATTTTATCGAAGTGGAAAATTTTATCAGAGAAAATTTTTTGGGAGCTAGCAAAGAAGCTGATGTTGCCTCTTTCATAAATATTTTTAAGAAAATGGATATTAATGGCTGTATAGAATTATCTGCGTTTTTTTTGAAAGAAAAAGTAATTAATGTAATTATTACTTATATGGATGATTGTACGGTTGCACTTTTAGGCACTTTTAACGATAAAGATTTTGTAAAAGTTTCGGGAGCTTCCACATTAATAGATCATAGCATACAAGAAAATATCAGCCAACGTATTTTTGATTTTGAAGGAGGAGAAATTCCGAATGTTGAAGAATTTTTTCGTGGATTCCGGCCAGAACTTCGTCCTTATACTTCCATCAGCTATTCCAAAAAAGATCTTATCAAAAAAATGCTTAGCTTGAAATTTATCATGAAATCTTAATTTAATAGTTGGTTAAACAGCATTTTAAATATTATTCCCTACATTTATATCTGTTTTATGAACCATTTACGTAATGCTAAAGAAAATCCGTAATTACAAGCTTCCATACGTTATTTATAACTTTTTCAATAAGAAAAAACTCAAACATAATATTCCGCTTTACAGAAAATTTGGGATTAATAAAAGTTATTTTTCGAGCATTTCGAGCAAAGATTTTGCACATCTTCCCGAAAAAGAAAGACAGTTGAATGCTCAGAAGCTTTTTAATACTGAATTTTACAAAAATTTAAGCCAAGAAAATCAGATCAGTGCACAAGGTTTCGATGAAAATGGCTATCTTATTTTAAAGAATTATCTGAGTTCTGAAACGGTAGATAACATAAATAGCGAAATAGACCGACTTTTAAAAGACGGAACGATACAATTTCGTTATGCAGGAAAACTGATGTTTGTCATTCATCATTCAGAAATATTGAAAAAAATAGGAACAGACCCAAAACTTTTAGAATTTTTATCGGTTTTAATGGATGGAGATGCCAAACTTTTTCAGAGCATTAATTTTATTAATGGAAGTCAGCAGAAAACGCATTCAGACAGCATTCACATGACTACTTATCCGTTGGGCGGTTTACTCGGAGTTTGGATCGCGTTAGAAGATGTAGACGAAAACAATGGCGCATTACATTATATTCCTAAAAGCCATAAACTTCCTTATTTCCTGAATTCCGATTACGATAATGAAGGAAGTTTCCTGAAAATTGGTAAAAAAAGCTATAAAGCTTATGAAGAATTTTTGGAGGGAAAAGTAAAAGAATTAGGTCTTAAAAAAGAAGTTTTCCGAGCAAAAAAAGGAGATCTTTTAATATGGCATGCCAATATTTTGCATGGTGGCGAACCTCATATTGATAAAAGCAGAACAAGAAAAAGCCTTGTTTATCATTATTTTGATGAGCAAAGTATATGCTATCATGAAGTTACTCAAAGACCTGCCTTATTTGAAGTTTAAAAAATTGAATTAGATTTTTATAATCATTAATATGTCTTCAAAATTTATATATTTCACTCTGAAAAAGATTTATCCGAAAAAGCATTCCGAAAACATATTTTATTATTAATTTTGCGTCCTTAAATTATGGTAAACTTTTCAGATTATCTTCCGTATGCTGCTGCACTTGTTATTGCAATACCTTTTTTGGTTTTGCTGCGACAGTTTGTGCATACCTATATTAATTTAAAAAATCAGGAGCTAAAACTGCTTTCTGTAAAATCTAACTCCGAAAACAAAACCCATTCTTACGAAAGAATGACTCTTTTTCTGGAAAGAATAAAACCTTCCAACCTTATTTTGAAGTTCGATAAAGATCTTGCAGTGCACGAATTCATTTTTCTTACCGAGAAAACGATCAACGAAGAATTCGAATATAATGCATCGCAGCAGTTGTATATTACCAAAAATTCTTGGCAGAATATTGTAGATTCTAAAAATGCCATTATAGACTTATTGCACAAAACGTATACAAGTTTAAACAACAATCCCGATCTTAATGAATTTAAAACTGTTTTCATTATGAATTATATAAATGAAAACGATTTTATTGGTGCTACCATTGAAGATTTAAGAAGGGAAATTATAATCATTGCTTAATTGAAAAATAAATAAAAAATCATGATTCCAAATTTTAAAGCCCATCCATGGCACGGAATTTCTGCGGGAGAAGATTCGCCAAACGTTGTGAATGTTTTTGTGGAAATTGTTCCTTCAGACACTATTAAATATGAAATAGATAAAACAACAGGTTATCTTAAAATAGACAGACCTCAGAAATTTTCTAATATCATCCCTGCATTATACGGTTTTGTACCTAAAACATATTGCGATACAGAAGTAATGAAACTTGCTGTAGAAAGCGGTGCAACAGATGTTACTACCGGAGATCACGATCCTTTGGATATTTGTGTTTTGAGTTCTCATAACATTACTGGAGGTGTTTTATTGGAAGCTGTCCCAATTGGTGGATTCAAGATGATTGATGGTGGCGAAGCAGACGATAAAATTGTTGCTGTATTGGTAAACGATCATGTTTTCGGACAGTTCAGAGATATTTCAGAAATACCAAAGGCTGAAGTAAACAGATTGATGCACTATTTCCTAACCTATAAAAATTTACCGGATGAGCCTGCAAAATGCAGAATTCAGGAAATTTACGGTGCAGATCATGCTAAAAAGGTAATTGAAGCATCTAAAAAAGATTATTCGGATAAATTTGGAGGATAGTCTTTGAATTTTCAAAATAAAATAGAAGAACAGATGAATAATTTCATCTGTTTTTTTGTGTTTAAGATGGTCATTTTTCTTTTATCTAAAGGTTTCTGCTTAAATGCTCCAGAGCCTGAATAATGACATCATCCTTTTTTGCAAAACTGAATCTTATATAATCAGAATCTTGTTTGGAATTATAAAATGCTGAAAGTGGTAAACATGATACTTTCTTTTCTACAGTAAGCCATTTAGAAAATTCAACATCCGTCATTTTTTTATTTACTTCACGAAAATTAACGATTTGAAAAAAACCACCTTCTGCGATTTGTTCAGTTTTCAAAGGGGTGTATTGCAACAAATGATTGAAAGTATCTCTTTTATCCTGCATCAGTTTTCTGTTATCTTCAGGTTCAAAAATCTTTAAAAAGTTGGCAATCGCATATTGGCACGGAGCATTGGTACTGTAAGAAATATATTGTTGATAATTTCTGAATTCTTCCAACAGATTTTCAGCTGCTATAAGATAACTTACTTTCCAGCCTGTTGCATGAAACATTTTCCCGAAAGAAAATATACAGAATGTTCTTTTTTTAAGCTCCGGATGAAGAAAAGAACTGTAATGGTATACAGAATCGTAACAGTAAATGTCGTAAATTTCCTCTGAAATCAAATAAATTTCTTCGTTCTTAATAATTTCATAAAGATGATCCCAGTCTTCCTTTTTCCAGACTTTACCCGTTGGATTTTGGGGTGAATTTACAATAATGGCTTTCGTTTTTTTCGAAATACAATCACGAAGTTTTGTCCAATCTACACTGAAATCTTCTTCAAGGTCATAATAAATGGGAATTCCACCATTAATTGTGATAGAAGGAGCATAAGTATAATAAGACGGCTGAATAACAATAACTTCATCTCCAAAATTAAGGATAGATTTTAAAGCTGTAAACAACGCAAAAGTAGAGCAGGGAACAATATTAATTTCTTCCTTTTTTAAATCTAAACGATGATTTCTTTTAGAATGCAGAGTAATAATTCCGTCAATTAACATTGCATTTCCCGTAAGAGATTCATAACGGTGCGAACATAAATCTGCCGCTTCTTTCAGATACTCTCTCAGCCGAGAATCTACCTCGAAATCGGGAAGTCCTAACGACAAATCATAACTTTGATGTCTCGAAGCCAACTCCGACATTTCAGTAAAAAACGTAAAGTCATTAAATTCGTAAATTTTTGCCATATAGTCTTATATCAAATATATAAAAAAATAATATCTGCAAAACAATTTGATTTTTTTTGTTAATTTTAAAGCAAAATAGACTTATAAATATTCTTCTTTTTAACTGATTAATAATTTCAAGTATAATATTTTAAAACTTCAAATAATTTCTATGAAAAAAATATTCATTCCGCTTTTAGCCATTTCTTTGTTGTTGAGCTGTGTTACTACACAAGTTAATAATGAAGTAAATAAGGAAAAACAAAATCCGAAAGAGATTGGTTTTTTATCTGCCTTTAAAGAAATTAAACTTGAGGATTTAAAGCAAAATTTAACCGTTATTGCCTCCGATGAAATGGAAGGACGAGATACCGGAAGTCGCGGACAGAAAAAAGCAGGTGAATATATGATTCGTTTTTACAAAAATCTTGGGATTTCTTTTCCAAAGTCTTTGGGATCTTATTATCAGAAAGTTCCTGCATCTTATATGCAACAAAAAGGTGGTTCTAATTTACCCGATTCCGAAAATATTCTCGCCTTTATTGAGGGAAGCGAAAAACCGGAGGAAATTATTGTGATTTCTGCCCATTACGATCATGTAGGAACACAAAATAATGTTGTTTATAACGGTGCAGATGATGATGGGAGCGGCACTGTAGCAGTTATGCAGATTGCAAAAGCTTTTCAGACGGCTAAAAAGGCAGGAAATGGCCCCAAAAGATCTATACTTTTTCTGCATGTAACCGGTGAAGAACATGGGCTTTTTGGCTCCGAATATTATTCAGATCATCCTGTTTTTCCTCTTGGGAATACGGTTGCCGATCTTAATATTGATATGATTGGTCGGGATGATCCGGAAAATAGAGGCAAAAATTATGTGTATGTAATTGGTTCAGAAATGTTGAGTTCACAGTTGAAAACCATTATTGAAGAAGCAAACATCAAGATTAACAATCTTGAACTGAATTACAAATACGATGATCCTAATGATCCTGAAAAACTGTATTACCGTTCAGATCATTACAATTTTGCCAAACATAATATTCCGGTTGCATTTTTCTTTGACGGAATTCACGAAGATTATCATGAGCCAACAGATGATGTAGAAAAAATAGATTTTCCTTTACTGCAAAAAAGAACTCAGCTTATTTTCGCAACAGCCTGGGAACTGGCAAATCGTAAAGAAAGAATTGTTGTAGATAAAAAATAGCGGATGGACATCAGTATAAAATCGATTAGACCTTTCATCGGAGCTTCAAATTTTGAAATCAGTTTTTATCAAAGGAAATTTTGCGTTTTACCTTCAGGATTACAATGCTAAAGAATGGATAGATAATACCATGATTTTTGTGGAAGTTGAAGATACAGACAAATTTTGGAATGATTTAGTCTCCTTAAATTTAACAGAAAAGTATTCTGGTGTAAAATTAACTCCTGTTAGAATGATGGATTGGGGAAAAGAATGTTTTGTGCACGATCCTTCAGGTATTTTGTGGTATTTTGGTGAATTTTTTTCTTCTTAAATCATATTTTCTTCAGTGGAAAAGAAATATTCACAATAAAAGAGTCCGCTCTTTAGGAACGGACTCAGTAGATAAAAACATCTCATTTTTTAGTTAGACAACAACAAAAAAGCACAGCCGACGATGCTGTGCTTAAATTTTTATTTTAAACTTAATTGCAATTTCGTGTACGAAAAAAGCAAAAGTAAATTTCATTTGGATTTGTTTTGCAGAGTAAATGTAGACAATATTTTTTATACGGTTGATGAACTTAATGTTAAAATTCACAACTTATAAACCATATTTTGTTGATGGATCTACATGATATAAGCTTTACACATAATAATGACTATTTATAAGGTTTTTTACTTATAGTTTTTATTTATAAGTTATAATGATTATATTTGCAGAATGATTGCCGTTATTACCGGAGATATTATCAATTCACAGCATTCTGCTACAGAAGTATGGATTACCAGACTTAAAAATCTTCTTGAAAAATGGGGAAGTGCACCAAAAGTATGGGAAATTTACAGAGGAGACGAATTTCAGCTGAAATGCAAAATAGATGATGTTTTTTGGTGTTTTTTAGCCATAAAATCATTAATAAAAAGTCAGGAAAATTTAGACGTTAGAATTGCCATTGGCATCGGAGACGAAAATTTTTCTTCCGAAAAAATCACCGAATCTAACGGATCTGCTTATGTAAATTCAGGAAGATTACTCAATGACTTGAAAAGTGACGGACATACCGTTTCTATAAAAACATCCAACGATTCTGTAGACTGCGATCTGAATATCCTTCTGAAATGGGCTTCAAAAGATTTTGATAACTGGACAATGGCTACCTCAGAAATCATCCACGAAATGATTATGAATCCCAACAGTACACAGGAAGATTTGGCAAAAAAATTCAATATTTCGCAATCTTCTGTAAGCCAAAGGCTGAAACGTGCCAATTACGAACTTATCGTAGAAACCAATCAGTATTTTAAAAAGAAAATTTCAGAGCTTTAAAAAATGATTTTCGCACAACTCATATCAGCACATTTAATTGGAGATTTTATTCTTCAGCCAAACGCTTGGGTTGCAGATAAAGAAAGTAAAATTCTGAAAAGCAAATATTTATACTTTCATGTACTCATTCACACTATTCTGAGTTTTATTTTCCTTTGGAATCTTGAACTTTGGTGGGTTGCTGTTGGAGTGGGAATTTCGCATTTCATTATAGATGTCTGTAAATTAAAATTTCAAACTGCTGAAACCAAAAAAAACTGGTTTTTTATCGATCAGGCATTACACCTTTTGGTGATTGCTTTGTTTTCTTTTTATTTTAAGGAATTTAATCTTGAAGTATTTAAAAATCATAATTATTTAAAAATTTTGATGGCTGTTATATTTTTAACAACACCTGCATCAATTTTTATAAAGATATTATTATCATCTTGGACTCCCGTAACAGAAGAAGAAGGAAACAATCAGAATGAATCTCTCTCGAATGCAGGAAAATATATTGGAATATTAGAGCGATTAATGGTTTTTACCTTCATAACCGTAAACCACTGGGAAGGAGTAGGTTTTATGATTGCTGCGAAATCTGTTTTCAGATTCAGCGACTTGGCACAGGCAAAACAGAGAAAACTTACAGAATATGTATTAATCGGGACTTTATTAAGTTTCGGAATGGCAATTTTAACTGGAATTTTAATTAAAATATAAATCTATCTAAAAAAGTAATTTTATAAAATGGAAAAGAAAGAAATGTTGTACGAAGGTAAAGCGAAACAAGTTTTTGCTACCGATAATCCTAATGAAGTTGTAGTACGTTTTAAAGATGATGCTACTGCATTTAATGCTCAGAAAAGAGGATCTGTAGATTTAAAAGGCGAAATGAACAACGCTATTACCACTCTTATTTTTGAATATTTGAATGAAAAAGGGATTAAGACTCATTTCATTAAACAATTGAACGAGAGAGAGCAATTGGTAAAGAAAGTTTCTATTATTCCTTTGGAAATGGTAGTAAGAAATTATTCTGCAGGAAGTATGGCACAGAGATTAGGAGTGGAAGAAGGAATTAAATCTCCTGTAACCATCTTCGATATCTGCTACAAAAAAGACGAGTTGGGAGATCCGCTTATCAACGATCATCACGCAGTTTTCTTAGGAGCTGCAACGTATGAAGAACTCGATGAAATGTATGAATTAACTTCTGATATCAACGAAATCCTGATCGACCTTTTCGACAAAATGAACATCATCTTGGTTGACTTCAAAATTGAATTAGGAAAAACTGCTGACGGTGAAATCATCCTTGCAGACGAAATTTCTCCTGATACTTGCAGACTTTGGGATAAAGATACCATGAAGAAGCTGGATAAAGACAGATTCAGAAGAGATCTTGGCGAAGTTACTGAAGCTTATGTTGAGATATACAATAGATTGAAAGCTGTACTTAATAAGTAAGATTTCAAATGTCAGGCATCAGATGCTAGATTTTTAGCTCTGAAAATGATTTGTTATTTAACAAAATTAAACTGAAGTTAGTTTTTAGACTAAGATCTGATATCTGACTTCTAGCATCAATAGAAAAAATAGAAATGAAAAGTTTAGACATTCATAAAAGTGAATATTTAAAACAATTTGAAACCCAAACCTACGGAAGAAATCTTTTCAGAACGCAGGAGGAAGAAAGATTAGACGCACCTAACGAAGAATGCGGAATATTTGGTATGTATTCGGACGACGATTTGGATACGTTTTCTCTTTCTCAGTTCGGGCTTTTTGCATTGCAGCACAGAGGTCAGGAAGCATGTGGTATTTCCGTTCTTAAAAACGGTAAAATTACCAACATGAAAGATGAAGGTTTGGTTTTAGATGTTTACAAAGAGATCTCGGATCCGGAAACTTTTATGGGAAATTCTGCAATCGGACATACACGTTATACCACTGCAGGAGACAAAAAGAAGTATAATTTTCAGCCATTTTTCGCCAAAAATGAATACGACCAGATTATACTTTCCATTGCACATAATGGGAATCTTACCAATGCCAAAGAGCTGAAAAAAGAATTGGAAGCAGAAGGAGTGGTATTCCGGGCTACTTCCGATTCTGAAGTTATTTTGAGATTAATTCAAAAAAATCTTGATCTTGGCCTTCGTTCCGCAATTAAAGCAACAATGGAAAAAATTGAAGGTGCCTATTCTGTGGTAGGAATGACGAGAAACAAATTCTTCGCATTTCGGGATTTTAACGGAATCAGACCTTTGGTTTTAGGAGCAATTAATGAGAATTCTTATGTTGTTGCTTCAGAATCTGTGGCTTTAGATGCAGTGGGTGCACAATATGTTCGCGATATATTGCCTGGAGAAATTATTTACACCAATGAAAATGAACCGGGAAAACTTCATTCTTACATGGTAGATGAAGAAAAAGGTAAACAGAGAATATGCTCTTTTGAATATATTTACTTTGCAAGACCCGATTCTTCCTTAGAAAATATCAACGTGTATGAAATAAGAGAAAAATCTGGAGAGAAAATCTGGGAACAGGCCCCATTGGAAGCCGATGTGGTGATTGGTGTTCCCGATTCGGGAGTTCCGGCTGCTATTGGTTTTTCTAAAGCTTCGGGTATTCCGTTCCGTCCGGTTTTAATTAAGAACAGATACATAGGTAGAAGTTTTATTGTTCCAACCCAGGAAATGAGAGAAAGGGTAGTGAACCTGAAACTCAATCCAATTATTTCTGAAATTAAAGGTAAAAGAGTTGTTATTATTGATGATTCTATTGTGCGTGGTACAACTTCTAAACGATTGGTGAAAATTCTTAAAGATGCCGGCGTAAAAGAAATTCACTTCCGAAGTGTTTCTCCGCCAATTATTGCACCATGTTATTTAGGAATAGATACTCCTTCAAAAGATGATTTAATTTCTGCCAACATGTCTATTGAAGAGCTTAGAGATTATTTAGGAGTAGATTCTTTAGAATTTTTGAGTGTTGAAAGTCTAAAAGAAATTTTGGGTTCTTCTAACCACTGTTTTGGCTGTTTTACAGAAAAATATCCTGTAGAAAAAGGAGAAGAAGTAGAATTGTTTAATTAAATAAATAGTGCTAAAAATAAACAACCGTTATTTAAATGACGGTTGTTTCATTAGATATACAAATCAATATTATAACAACTTTGATAATTGAATTTTAAATATTACTAATATTGATTTTAGAATTAATTTATTTAATTTTTGGTCAATTGTTTAATTCCCCATTATCAAATTTAAAGTTACTTATTTAATTCTTCTTAAAAGTTTTTGTACAACTTTAATTTTAAATTGTAATACCCTATAATTATCTCATTTTGAATTAACTAGGATAACTTACAAAAAATCAACAAGATTAAAAGTAGCTTTACTCTGTAAGTTAAGGGTTAATGTAGATTCCACTTTTTATAATACTTTTTTAAATGATGAAAGGAATCAATATAAAGTAGCTTTATGTTTGATTGATCAATTAATTTTTTATATATTTTTCTATTTTTTGGTGCATCAAAAACAATATATTTAACAAATTTCAAACTAATTTGTGTTTTTACTCCATCAAGATTTCCAATACGGCTATTAGAATTTTTAAAAGTCCTTATAAAATATCTAATTAACGTTCCTGTCACTTTAAAATCCAGCCAAATAACAGTAGTTGCATTAGAAAATCTGTCAGTCATTAGAAAACTATAATTTCCTTCAATTATCCAATATCTATTATTTTTAAGGAAAATATCATGATCTATCTTTAGATCTTTTTTTTCTCTACGTTTCCAATTAGAATTAGGAAAATGCGCTATCTGATCCAGATAACAGACTGGAAGGTTAAGTCTTTCACTTAATTTTTTTGCTAATGTAGATTTTCCACTGGAGCTAGGTCCAATTATACAAATTCGATTTCCTAATTCCTGCAATTTAATCATAATTACTTTTATACAGTTTTTTATAGTTAGTATAGCTCAAGATAAGAGAGACAGATTTGATATTTTTTCTATAAAATAAATTACAAAAATAGGTAAAATAGAAAAGAGTAGGATTGTGTGTTTGGACATGTTTAATTCTTAATTGTAAGTGAAATTATTGAGATAATTTCAATAGTAATTTAGTATTGCTTTTCTGCCGATTTGTAAATATTCATTTGTTAGCATCTATTCACAAATTAATATGAGACTTAGATAATTTTTCACATCAACATAAGCAAAGCCAGTATAACAACTGAAAAGAAAATATCAATAACTTGACTCAATCTATCTGAAACTTCCACTTTTTTGTTATGTTTCTGAAAAATGGGAATAAGCATTCTTCTTTCAATATCTATTCCAAGCAGTTTAGATTTTAAACTCTCTGCTATTACAAAATCTTCTTCTTTTATCATCAGGTAGTGGAAATCGTAAACTTCCTATTCCAAAGTTTTAAGGTAAGAGTTCAGTGTTTTGGTTTCTTGACTATTACCTACAGCTTTCTATGATTATTATCTTATTTCTTTGGGTCGATATACCTTTTAGCTACACACAAATGTAAGCTAATCTTGTTTTTAAGTTTCTAAATAAATATGGAGAGTATAAAATATACGTTTATAAAACACAACTAAATAATACTTGACTGTGCGTATGGCTTTTTGTTTATGAAACAATTCTTTGAAAGTAAAATGGAAAAGTTAATTGTAAGCCGCGGCTAAATACATTTATTTTTTTCAAATTATAAACAATACCATCTATTTAGATAAAGACAAAACCAAACTTAAAGCTCGTTCCATATAAATTTTGTCAAAATGTTAGATTCTATTATTGTCGACTGGGTTGATTTACTGCGGAAACATCTGTTCGGTGCTGTGCCCGGTAGCGTCCATTAGGAGAGGCGTGGGTAAATTAGTCGCAAAACTTCGTCTGCTTATATGGTTGGAGACAATTTCACTTTTCCATTTCCACATCATGCGAACGGAAACCAAATCTTCTTCTTGCATTTACGGTTTCGTTAATACATGCAAGTCTGGCTATTTCTATTATCTTAGATTTATAATGCTGAATATCCATTAGTTGAGGAAAAATTTCTCCATTTTTTGTCAATTTATTGATTACTGTAGGATGCAATGGTAGTAAAATCTTCTGCTGTATAAATAAGAGACATATTGTACCTTTTGTATTTTTCAAATGATTGGTTTCAAGACCCATAAAATCAGAGAAACGTTGTCCTGTGTAACAGCTTATTAATAGCCAATCGTTAGCAGCCTGCAATGCCTGAGGAACATCAGTATTCTTATTCATTTCTCTATTGAAAACGAAAACATTTACAAACTGAATGAAAGTTAAAGCTGTTATTTTACTCAATATCCTTGTTTTAAAAGCATTAAAAGATTTTGCGTAGTTATTTCTGATTTTAAATTGGTCACAAAGTTGAGAGAATAAAGTCTCAATTCTTTTTCTGGATTTTCTGAAAGTATATTTCTGTTTTTGATATTTTTTTTGATTGCTTCTCATCGGTATGTGTAGTTCTATACTCGCATAAACGGTCAGAACACAAAAAAGTGAATCTGATGAAATTACAGTCTTTGAAGGTTTTTTTGATTATCTTACGTATAGAAATATGAAAAAAGAACAAAATTCAGATTCTTTAATCCTTAATTCCACTTCGATGTTCTTTAGAGTTGAAAACGAACTGAAAAAATATAATAAAATATCATTGTTCTTGGATAATGATAGCAATGGGAAATCTGTTACAGCAAAAATGCTAAGTCAATATAAAAATGTGGAAGACTGTTCTTTGATTTATAACGGTTTTAAAGATCTGAATGGATGGTATTGCGAATGAAAATAGAGATCGATTAATCAAAAATAAAAATTTCTGATACGGTACCGTCTACAAATATTTAGGTTCCAAGTCTTTTTTTAAAGGAGATGTATTACTCTATACGTGCCAAGCGCATATTCGTCAAACAATGTAATACATGGTATTTTGATAATACTTTTTTTGTTACGTCAAATTCATCGGCTGATCTTACGATTAATTCAAGCAATTCAACTCTAATAAAGATGAAAATAAAGTAACCAAGGTTGAAATACCGGATTATATTAATAAATCATCCAGCCATAAGTATGTATCGTCCTCTGTTTCAGAATCTACAATAAAAATTTTCCCTAATCCTGCGAAAGAAAAAGTAAATGTTTCTTTTAACACAGGCAATAAGGAAGAAAAAGCAAAACAGATTCAGATTTTTGATGCGAGAGGAACAGTTAAATTCGTTAAAGAATTAAAATCTTCATCAGGAGAATTGGAAATCCCAATTGATGAGTGGCTTCAAGGCGTCTACATTGTGATTGTCCATACAAATGGAAAAGCACTTCAAGGTAAGTTAATTAAAAAATAATCATTATAAAATGCAATGTTTTGAGAATAAACACTGCATTTTCATAATTATTTTACTAAGTTTAAAGTTCAAATACAAAATATTATAATATGCAAAGAATTTTACAAAAATGGTGTGCAGTTTTAGTCATGTTGCCGGGATTATTTATCAGCCAAACGTATCAATGGCAATGGGCGAAACAAGCTGGTGGCCAGACGGGGTCTGGAAATTCTGGATTTACTTATACTGTAGATGAATCCATAAGAGATGTAGTTGTTGATAGTGATAATAACACGTATTATTTGGCGAAAATTTGGAATCAGGGACAAAATGTTGATGGGACATCAGTACCAAATTATGGAAATAGTGATTTAATTATATACTCTACAGATTGTCAAGGGATTTTAAGATGGAGTACGGTAATTGGAGGAACTGGTAATCTTGATTCTGCATGGAATATTGAGGTTGATAATAATGGTGGAGTATATCTTTTAGCAAGTCTTTGGAATGAAGGATATTCATATCAGCCAACCTCAATTCCTACACATTTAGACAATAGTCAATCGCTACCAGCCATTGTTGCAATGGACGCGACAACTCAAGATGCAGGATTTAAAACATCCTATCTATTAAAATACAATTCATCTACCGGTAGTTTAATTTGGAATAAGCCATTACAAGGCAATATAAATTTTCTATTACGTCAAAGTGATTCTCAAATGATGTGTATGGATTCATCAAAAAATATTCATGCCATTTTAGGATTTAAAGCAGGAACGCATTTGGATGGTCTCATTACTGTTCCTTCAAGTTTCACAAATACTTATCAATATTACTTAGTAAAATTTAATTATAATAATACCACTGGGAATATGACACCCGCAACTCCTGTTCTTTTGCCTATTACAGGAAGTCTTTATCCGGGACTTGAACACGGTAAAGTAAATATGGTATATGATGAAGGTTTGAGTCGTTATTATTTAGCTGGAACAAGAGGTAGTACAGGTAATTTGATTGATTTTTCCTTTAATAATATTTCTTTTACAAAGGAAGCATATCTCTTGGCATTTAATGTTAATGGCACTATCGTAACAGAAGCTTGGAGAAAAGAAATTGAAGCTGGCAATGCAAATTCTGATGAAGAAATTCACTCCATTATTAAAGATACTAATTCTTCCGATATTTATATATCTGGTCGATATTTTTCTGTAAATTCAACAGCAACTTTTGGAAATTATACTTTTCCGACGACGTCATACAATGGACACATTCCATTTGTTGTTAAGCTAAATTCAGCCGGAAATGTCCTATGGTCTAAGATTGCAGATGGGGCACCAGGAACCGTTGGTAATGCAACTTATGGTTTCATGAAAGGTCGAATTGTTCAAAACGGTAATGAAATAGGCTTTGCTCATGGAAGTTGGGGAAGTGCTTGGGGAAGCTACAATATGACCAGACCAAGCGGTGATCGAGCAGATCCAATTCTTGTTCGTTTAAACAAAGATTCAGGAGCAGTCTTGGGAATGGGTGACGTTCTTAGTAATCAGGGAACCATAGATGAATTTACTGCGATAACAGTTGATAATGACGGGAATTATGTTTTAGGTGGTTTTTTCCATCAGCAATTGTTTACTGATGCTAATGATAATGTACCAACTATGGCGATAAATGTTACAGCGGGAAAATCTCAGAATTTCTTTACAAAATATGCAAAGACACCTTGTAGTAACCTTTCGGTAGAAGAAACCTCTGCTGAAGCTGGTCTACAGTTTTATCCAAATCCCGTTCAGGATTTCCTGACGATCAAAAGCAAAAATAATTTGGAAAGCTATGAAGTGTATTCTTCCGTTGGGCAAAGTGTTTTAAGAGGAAGATTAGGGAGTAAAAATGCACAAATTAATATGAGTGGACTGACAGCTGGTGTTTATTATGTGAAAGTAAAAACTGAAAAGGCTGTCGTGACGGAGAAGGTGGTGAAGAGATAGAATAAAAACCAATAACTATGCAAAGAATTTTACAAAAATGGTGTGCAGTTTTAGTCATTTTGCCGGGATTATTTATCAGCCAAACGTATCAATGGCAATGGGCGAAACAAGCTGGAGGACAGACTGGGTCTGGCAATTCTGGGTTTACTTATACTTCAGATGAATCTATAAGAGATGTAGTTGTTGATAGTGATAATAACACGTATTATTTGGCGAAAATTTGGAATCAGGGACAAAATGTTGATGGGACATCAGTACCAAATTATGGAAATAGTGATTTAATTATATACTCTACAGATTGTCAAGGGATTTTAAGATGGAGTACGGTAATTGGAGGAACTGGTAATCTTGATTCTGCATGGAATATTGAGGTTGATAATAATGGTGGAGTATATCTTTTAGCAAGCCTTTGGAATGAAGGATATTCTTACCAAACAAGCTCAATCCCGACACATTTAGATAACAGTCAAACCTTACCAGCTATTACCGCAATGGATGCGACAACTCAAGATGCAGGATTTAAAACATCTTATCTTCTAAAATATAATTCATCTACTGGGAATTTAGTTTGGAACAAGCCTTTACAAGGGAATGTGAATTTTCTACTGCGTCAAAGTGATTCTCAAATGATGTGTATGGATTCATCAAAAAACATTCATGCCATTTTAGGATTTAAAGCAGGAACGCATTTGGATGGTCTCATTACTGTTCCTTCAAGTTTCACAAATACTTATCAATATTACTTAGTAAAATTTAATTATAATAGTACCACTGGGAATATGACACCCGCAACTCCTGTTCTTTTGCCTATTACAGGAAGTCTTATTCAGGACTTGAACAAGGTAAAGTAAATATGGTATATGATGAAGCCTTGAGTCGTTATTATTTAGCAGGAATAAGAGGTGATACTGGTACTTTCACAGATTTTTCTTTTAATAATACTTCTTTCAACAAACAGGCTTTTCTTCTTGCATTTAATGTTTCAGGAAGTACAGTCTCAGAAGCTTGGAGAAAGGAATTGGACAATGGGCAAACAACTATGGATGATGAAATTCATTCTATTATCAAAGATGCAAACACCTCAGACATTTATATTTCAGGTCGGTACTCTTCTTTAAATTCAACAGCTACTTTTGGAAGTTATACTTTCCCTGCTGTGACATATTTTGGACATATACCTTTTATAATGAAGTTAAATTCAGCAGGTAATGTTCAGTGGGCTAAAATTCCAGACGCAATACCTACCAGCGTTAATACACAAGGCTATCGTTTTATGAAAGGCAGACTTGCACAAAATGCTAATGAAATAGGTTTTGCCCACGGTACTGCAGGCTCTGTATGGGGAAGCTACTCCTTAGTTCGACCTAGTGGATATGGTGTCGACCCGATTTTGGTTCGTTTAAACAAAGATTCAGGAGCAGTCTTGGGAATGGGAGAAGTTTGGAGCAACTCAGGAACTACAGATGAATTTACTGCAATAACAGTTGATAATGACGGGAATTATGTTTTAGGTGGTTTTTTCCATCAGCAATTGTTTACTGATGCTAATGATAATGTACCAACTATGGTGATAAATGTTACAGCGGGAAAATCTCAGAATTTCTTTACAAAATATGCAAAGACACCTTGTAGTAACCTTTCGGTAGAAGAAACCTCTGCTGAAGCTGTTCTACAGTTTTATCCAAATCCTGTTCAGGATTTCCTGACGATCAAAAGCAAAAATAATTTGGAAAGCTATGAAGTGTATTCTTCCGTTGGGCAAAGTGTTTTAAGAGGAAGATTAGAGAGTAAAAATGCACAAATTAATATGAGTGATTTGACAGCAGGTGTTTATTATGTGAAAGTAAAAACGGAAAAGGCTGTCGTGACAGAGAAGGTGGTGAAAAAATAACTTTATCGGAATAAATATTTATAAACCGCAAAGACAAAATCTTTGCGGTTTTTTTTTTTTCAGATATCGTTGGTTCTTAAGCTGAATAAAATAGCACTAGGTTATTTTTTAGGATGTGTAAAATGAGACAGGGTGAATTATTCAAATGCTTATAATGACATGATCTTGATGAGAAACGTGCTATTATAATTCCTGAAGAGTATACTTTTCAAAATTTACTCATATTACTTTTTTTCTCTTAAACGCAAATCTAACAGAATTCATTTTTAACTTCTGCAAATCTAAAAATCTGATACAGTAAAATCTAATACAGCAAGATGTGTCATTGTACGTACAAACTTTTCAAGTTGTACTACAATGACGATCTTGCCTTTTTGAAAAAAGGGATAAAAAACTGCGGAACTTGTTTTTTTATTATTCTCAAAATTTTAAATAAGATTACGGATTCAACTTAATCTTTCTTTTTTAATCCCCATCGTTTTCAGCTAAGTACAGATTAATCGTTTTTGAACCAAACGTTTTGATTGCTATTGTTTTAGAAGGTTTTATCACTCAATTTTGTCTCAGAAATCTTAATCAAAATACCGATGAGAAAATTCATTTATTTATTTTTACTGTTAATAACTATATCACTCGAGGGACGGGTTGGTATCAATAACCAAACGTCTGAAGCTACTTTTAAAGTGGTCGGAAAACCAAATGATGTCAATTACTACGGCGGAATTATTCCCCAACGAATCCAAAGGGAATCAACTCACTGCTAAAACATATACCCTTGCTAAAGGAGGTGCTGTTGCTTATGTGACAACTAGACCGACTACCTTATCAGGGCAGGCTGTTTATATTCTGGAACCGGGATTATATTATTTTAATGAAATTTCGCCGAGGGATTTTTCAAAGGAAAAACAACCTGTTGAATATGTGATTACTGTAGTACCTGACCATACAGTACAGCAGACATTTCATCAACATCTAACTTGTCAATTCCGGCAAATGCATGGGGAAACAAAAATGCATATTTAACCGCATCAAAACAATACACTAGGGAACTTTTGAAAATTTCTAGCGGAACATTACAAAATCTACGTATTAACGGTAGCTTATCTTTTACTCGTGTTGATGGAACATTATATTACAATTATAAGGACATCGAAAAAATGTTGGAGAATAACAGGTTGAATGTTTTGTTCATTGTGCGATAACTTTAATTGTTTAATAATTTACTTTTTGTTACCACTTTTTGCAAGATTTTCAATCGTTAGACTACCTATTTGTCGGGTTTTCCAGAGATTTCAGTGACCTATTTTGATATTTTCACGATAGGTCACTAAATAGGTCACTTTCAATATGGTCTTTTTTGCTTTTCTTTGATACTACCGAAAAACAAAAAACGCTGTAAACATTGATGTTTACAGCGTTTTAGCTTATTTTGGTTCCCAACTGGCGGAGAGTGAGGGATTCGAACCCCCGGACCTGTTACAGTCAACAGTTTTCAAGACTGCCGCAATCGACCACTCTGCCAACTCTCCTTACTTACTACGATTTCTCGTTTTCAGTGGTGCAAATATAAAATGTTTTTTTATTTTGACCAAGCAAAAAATGACAAATTTTAAATCTACCAATTTTTATCAATCATAAAAACCATTTGAGTCATCACCACAGCTCCTAAAAGCAATTCTCTTTTGCTAACTTTATCGAATGTGTCTTTTTCAGAATGATGATAATCGAAATATCTTTGAGTATCCACAATTAACTCTGCAAGAGGAATACTGAGTTTTTTTAAAGGAGCAATATCCTGAATGGCATCGGTTTGTTCAAAATCGTAAATGCCATAAGGAAGAAAATAATTTTTCCATTCAAATATAAGTTTTCGGCGTTGTGGTGGCATATCTAAAGAAAATCCGCGAGGGGAGTAGCCACCGGCATCTGTGCCTAACGCAAAAATATGCTTTTCATCCTTTTTTCTTGATTGATTTTCGTAAGTATCTCTACCACGACCTCCATTTTCGCTATTGGCATAAAGAATAACTCTAAGAGTATGATTATTAGTATATCCCAAAGCTTTATAAGTACGCAAAACTTCAATACACTGGGCTACTCCTGCACCATCATCATGGGCTCCTTCGGCGAAATCCCAAGAATCGAGTTGTGCTCCAACAAGGATAATTTTATTGTCTTTTTTACCAGGAATTTCACCAATTACATTATAATTAATGGCTTCTCCTCTTGATTCTGCAGCCATATTAATCTTCGCCTTAACTGTTTGAGTTTTTAAAAGCTTTTCCAATTCATCTGCAGATTTTACTCCAATGGTCATTGCAGGAATTCTAACTTTATCGTCTGGCTCGTAATAAATCATTTTTGCATGCGGAACATCATCTGACGCTGTGGTTAGAGAGCGAATTATTAATGCTTTAGCTCCTTTTTTTCCAATAACCGATGCAGAAAGTAGTTTAGATTTTGCTGCAATCAGATAAGAATTTGTTGTATTGATGATGGTGGGATCTATAACATAATTTACAAAAATAATTTTATCCTTTACCTGAGCCGTTGTGAGATTTACAAGCTCCTGAATATCATTCACCAAAAGTATATCTGCAATAAGATCTTTCCCTTTTGTTCCTTCAGAATTTCCAAAAGATAACATTCGGATATTTTTCCAATCACCACTTGAGGTTTTTATGTGTAGAGATTCTTTCCCACGAACCCAGACCGGAACTTTTACTTCCTGTTTCCAAACATTTTCCGCACCGGCTTCTTTCAGTTTATTTTCTGCCCATTCCGTTGCGGCTGCATATCCCGGAGTGGCACTGAATCTTGCTCCGATACCTTTCGTAAGTTCGCCTAAATTACTATATGCTGTTCCGTGAAGGAAAATTTCGTCTGAAATCTTCTTAAACTCTTCAGAATAATTGAATTTGGGAACAGGTTTTAGTTTTCGTACAGTTAATTTCTGCGAAAATAAAAATCCACTCAAAAAGAGTGGAAGTATGATGAGTAGAATCTTTTTCATTTTTACTGACCGTTTTCTTTTCGGAGCATAAAAATAAAGAAAAAAACAGATAGTTATTGTTTCATATCGTACATTAATAAGGCAGTTACCAATTTAGGCTCTATAAATGTACATTTTGGAGGCATTCTTAGCTTAAGATCAGAAATTTTTATCATGTCGTTAAAGCTCACGGGATAAATACCAAATCCTACTTTACCTTCGCCATTGTCTATTTTTTCTTTTAAAATATTAATTCCTTCAATGTTTGAAGTTCCTTTGATGTATATAATTTCATCGGAACTATCAGAATCTTCAATATTCAAAATTTCATTGATAATATATTTATCTAAGATATGATGATCTAAATTATCTAACGACATTTCTTGTGAACGAAGATCATGCTTTACGTGAAGAGAATAGAATTTTCCATCCAAATACATCGAAATATGAAACTTTTGAGAAGGGTAGTATGGTGTTTCTCCTTTTTCGTGAATTAAAAAATATTTTTCAATTTTTTCTAAAAAATCCTGAGTAGAAAGGTCACCAATACTTTTTACAATTCTGTTATAATCATGAATTTTAATAGATTGGTTAGAAACAATGAAACTATATACAAAATTGTAAGCTTCTGTACCGTTATGTCTCTTATTCTTGTCTTTCAGACGTTTTGCGTTGAGTGCTGTAGAGCCAATTCTGTGATGACCGTCTGCAATATAAAATGAATCTATTTGATCGATAACTTCCTTAAACTGTTGAAGTTTTAGACGATTATCTATTCTCCATATTTTATGTCTGATTCCTATGGTGTCCGTATGATTAAAAATTGGAACATTTTTCTCTTCATGATTCATCAGTAATTCTATCTTAGAATTGGATGGATACGTAAGCAAAACAGGTTCTGCCTGAAGATTAACTTTCTCCAGATAATGAGCCAGTTTTTCCTTTTTCTGAGGAATCGTACTCTCGTGTCTTTTTATTTTTCCGTCCCAGAAATCTTCAATGCTTGCTAAACCTAAAAGCCCTCTGAATACCTGTTTGTTAGGATAAATTTGTTCGTAAAGATAATAAGCAGAATTATCCTGAATAAGAACATTTTCTTCCATAAGTTCCTCAAAAGTGGAACGTATTTTCCTTAAATTCCGGTCAATATCCTTAGATTTACTTACAACATAAGGTTTAATCATGTTGATGTAAGTTTTTTCTACTTGCGCTTTTTCTGCAATTTCGCTCTGTGTAAAATTATCCAAAGGATGTGTAGGAAATGTAGCTTCATGATCTTTATGAGGTCTAATTCCACGGAAAGGTTTAAAAACAGGCATATATATATTATAGTTTCTTTTTAATTTCAATAATTTGTTTGGCAAGCTCTACACCGATTTTTTCTTGCGCATCTACGGTATTTCCACCAAGATGGGGGGTAAGAGACAGGTTCGGATTCATCAGTAAAATAAGTTCGGGGGCCGGTTCATTTTCGAAAACATCTAAAGCTGCTCCTGCCACTTTTCCGGATTCTATAAAATCTAATAAAGTTACTTCGTTTATTACGCCACCTCTTGCAGTATTTACAATGAAAACTCCATCTTTCATTTTTTCAAACTGCGGAGTATCAATGATATATTCTGTAGTTTTTGGGGTGTTGATACTGATGAAATCTACTTCTTTTAAGAACTCGTCTGTATTATTGGTAGAAGTGACTTCAAAATTAAGTTTTTGACCATCAAAAAAATCTAAACTAAGGGTTTCTGTCTTAGGTTTTCGGGTAAGAACTTTTACTTTCATTCCCAAAGAAATCCCCATTTTTACCACTTCTTGTCCGATACTTCCAAAGCCTATAACTCCCAAGGTTTTACCGGATAATTCATACGCTTTACTGAAAGTTTTTTTCATGGCATTGAAGTGAGTTTCTCCCTCCAATGGCATTAATCTGTTGGATTCGTGTAAAAATCTAGCCAACGAGAAAAAATGGGCGAAAACCAATTCTGCAACAGATTTAGATGAGGCAGTTGGAGTATTAATAACATATAACCCTTTTTCAATTGCATATTCCACATCAATGTTATCCATCCCAATTCCGCCTCTTCCAACTATTTTTAGTCCAGGACAGGCATCAATAAGGTTTTTTCTCACTTTTGTGGCACTTCTCACCAAAAGAACATCTACATTGTTCTCGTTGATAAAACTAATGACATGATCTTGAGCAACTCTATTGTCTAATACTTCAATTCCTGCTTCTTTTAAAGCAATTTCTCCAGCTTTGGAAATTCCATCGTTAGCTAAAACTTTCATTACTTATAATTGATTTAAAGATTTTTTAATCTGGTAATCTGTTCTTTCTTAACTGAGTCGCAAATTAAGAAAATTTATTGTAATGAAAATAATCTTATAATTGACGAAGATTTTACGAAGAAATTACTTCAGCGATTTCATTACATCTACCAGAACCTGAACACTTTCTATAGGCAAAGCATTGTACATACTTGCTCTGTAACCGCCTAAACTTCTATGACCGTTCAAACCATTAATTCCTGCCGCTTTCCATGCTGCATCAAACTCTTCTTTTTTGGTTTCGTCTACCAGCTTAAAAGAAACATTCATTAAAGAACGGTCTTCTTTTACGCAGAAAGTTTCAAATAATGGGTTAGAATCTATTTCATCGTATAATAATTTAGCTTTTGCTTCATTTCTTGCTTCAGCAGCGGCAATTCCGCCATTGTTTTCTAAATGTTGCAAAGTGAGAAGTGATGCATAAACAGGGAATACAGGTGGAGTATTCAACATAGATTCTTTATTGATGTGCTGAGCATAATCGAAGTACGAAGGTATATTTTCTCTGCCTGTTTTTTCAAGAATTTCTTTCTTAATTACCACCAGAGTTACTCCTGCAGGTCCCATATTTTTCTGAGCTCCAGCGTAGATTAAATCGAATTTAGAAAAATCTAACTGTCTTGAGAAAATATCCGAACTCATATCACAAACCATAAGTGTATCTACCTCTGGAAAGCTTTTCATCTGAGTACCGTAAATGGTATTGTTTGATGTGCAGTGAAAATAATCGTATTCTGCACCTACTTTATAATCTTTAGGAATAAACGAATAGTTTTCTTCTTTTGAAGAACCAACAATATCTACACTTCCTACTTTTTTAGCTTCTTTTATAGCACCTGCAGCCCAAGTTCCTGTGTCTAGATAGGCTGCTTTTCCTCCAACTTTCATCAAGTTATAAGGAACCATGGCAAACTGAAGACTTGCACCTCCGCCTAAATATAAAACTTCGTAATCATCTCCAAGGTTCATTAATCTTTTTACGATTGCGCGTGCTTCATCCATTACCGGAACAAAATCCTTACTTCTGTGGGAGATTTCCAAAATAGATAAACCAATACCATTGAAATCCAGAATTGCTGCTGCAGATTTTTCGAAAACTTCCTGCGGTAAAATGCAAGGTCCTGCACTGAAATTATGTTTTTTACTCATTTCTTCTGTTTTTACTTTTATTAAATATTATTAGAGATTTGTTTAAAAAATTAAAAACCGCCTCATACTGGATGAGACGGAAGTTCTTATTCACCGTGTAAAAATGCTTTTTTATTCAGTAACGCTTCTTCTGATTCTACATGATCCTCATCTGGAACACAGCAATCTACAGGACATACCGCAGCACACTGTGGCTCCTCGTGAAAGCCTTTACATTCTGTACATTTGTCTGTAACAATAAAGTAAACATCATCACTTACGGGTTCTTGCGGCGCATTTGCATCCACTGTAAGACCAGAAGTAAGGGTAACCATTCCCGATAGTTCTGTTCCTTCTGAAGCTTTCCAATCTACAGCTCCTTCATAAATTGCATTATTAGGACATTCTGGTTCACAAGCTCCGCAGTTAATGCATTCATCAGTTATTTTAATAGCCATCGCTAATTTTTTTTAAATTTGCACAAAATTACAAAATATTCCCCAATTTTACAGCAATTATGAATAACGAAAAAAGAGTTTTAGGACTCAGCAGGTTAGGGCAGTACATTAAAGACTTTTTGGTAAAAGAATCTATCGATTTTAATGAAAATGAAGCCGAATTTGAACAGATATTAAAGAAATCTGAAATTGAAAACCCTTGGTTTACCATTGAGAATCAAAAAGATGCTTTAAAACAATGGTCGGAATTACTAACCGTAGAAAATATCAATTCTTGGCTTCAGGAATATTCCGAATCTAAAACATCTAAAAGGGTAGGACTGATTCTTGCCGGAAATATCCCATTAGTGGGATTTCATGATGTGATTTCTGTAATTTTAAGCAATCATATTCCTTTAATTAAATTATCTTCTAAAGACCGATTAATGATTCCTTATCTGTTGAAAATGTGGAATGAATTTTCTGATTCGGAAATGAATTTCAAATATGTTGAAAGATTAGAAAATTTTGATGCAGTTATCGCCACTGGAAGCAACAATACGGCAAGATATCTCGAATATTATTTCAACAATCATTTAAATATCATCAGAAAAAACAGAACATCTGTTTCCGTTTTGAAGGGAGATGAAACCCCGGAAGAACTCGCTCTTCTTGCAAAAGATATTTTTCAGTACTTTGGTCTGGGATGTAGAAATGTTACAAGAATTTTTATTCCTGAAGATTTTGTAATCGACAGGCTTTTCGAGAGTTTTATAGCATTTCAGGACATTATTAATCATCATAAATACGCCAATAATTATGATTATAATAGAGCAATTTACCTGTTAAACGGGGATAAATTCTGGGATAATAATTTTGTTATGCTTAAAGAAGATAACGGATTATTCAGTCCGCTTTCTGTCATTAATTTCAGCAGGTATACATCTCTTGATGAAGTAAAAACTTTTCTTTCAGAAAACGAAGAAAATATTCAATGCGTAGTTGCAAAAGATGAACTTGGAATAGATTCTATCTACTTTGGAGAAGCACAAAACCCTCAGCTGAATACTTATGCAGATAATGTAGATACTATGAAATTTTTAGAAGTTATCTGATAAATTTTGTATACATTTAGTGAGTTTAAATTATAAATAAATAAACATGATGAACGATTCTTTAGTAGCTTATTCAACAGATATTGAAAAAGCAGAATTTTACAAAAAAACATATATGCATGTTGCATTGGCAATTCTCGCCTTTATTGCAGTAGAAGCAATTTTGCTTAATGTAGTTCCACCAGACCTTATTTATATGATGGTCGGGCAAAAATACAGTTGGCTTTTGGTATTGGGAATTTTTTGGCTTGCTTCTTTTTTGGCTACAAAATGGTCTTTGGCACAAAGCAGATCTACCCAATATTTAGGATTAGGAATTTACATCTTATTAGAAGCAATCATATTTTTGCCGATGATGTACATTGCAATGGCTTATGCAGGAGGTGGAGAAGTGATTTTTCAGGCAGCGACGCTTACAGTAGCAATGTTTTCTGGAATTTCTTATGTTGCATTTACTTCTAAGAAAGATTTTTCTTTTTTAAGAAATATTATTGCAATAGGCGGATTTATTGCTATTGGATTAATCGTTGCTGGAATGATTTTCGGGTTCAATCTTGGTTTATGGTTTTCTGTAGGAATGGTAATTCTTGCATCTGCAACTATTTTGTACCAAACCAGCAAACTTAAAGATTCTTACAGTACAGATCAGTACGTAGGAGCATCTTTACAGCTTTTTGCTTCTATCATGCTTTTGTTCTGGTATATTTTAAGAATTTTAATGAGCAGAAGAAACTAAAATATTGATTTGTAGAATAAAATGTAAAATCCTGATAATGAAACTATCAGGATTTTTTGGTGATTTATTTTAAAGCTTTTGTAACAAGTGCACAGTCTGCAGATTTCAGTTCTTGTCCGTTTTTATAATCAATCTTTTTTTCGTCTGAATATCGCATTGTTCCTTTATCATCTTTTTGGGTTCCTATGCCTTCAGTAAGTGAATTATCTTTTTGGATGAAGAAAATATCTCTTTTGCTTACAGTTCCTTCAGCTGCAAATTCATAGGTGAGTTTTAGGGTATCGCCAGATTTATAACCAGATAATTCACCTTTGGAACTATCTTTTTCGAAATTTTTATAGCTCATTTTACCTGAAATTGTTCCCAAATTATCATCTAAACTTACAAAAACGCTGTCTTTACCGGTAATTCCCAGATAGCAAAATGTTTTAGCGTCTAAGCTATCAGTTTTTACAGTTTCTGAATTGATGTGTGAAGAATCTTTATTGCTTGGGAATGGCTTCGTATCTTTATTTTTATTGCATTGAATGAACATTACTGCAAAAGCAATTGTAAGTGTGAAGTTTTTCATATATAATTTTTTATTGATTTTTTAAAATTTAATACTTTTTAATTTTAGTTGTAATCCTAAGTTGATATGAAAGCAAAAATTAGACTATTCATTAATGATAACAGCATATTTACTAATCGCTGAGAATCGGCTGTATAATTTTTAGTTATAATGAATGAAGAATTTTTCATTTTTAACAATTTTCAAAAAACCAAATTCTGCCAAAATAGATACGTTTTAAATATTCAAAAAGTCCTATAATTTATATTATGTTAAATAGAGTATTTTTTCCAATTCATCTTAAATAATTTATGTAATGATAAGAAATTGAAATTAATCTAAATTAGTCTAATATTTTTTCTACTCATTAAAAACTATTTTAAAAAGAACAAAAAAAATGAAACTTACATAATATTGCAAATTTCATTTCTTATCAACTATTAGCAAAAATATATTATAGATGCTATGTTAAATTGAGCAACCATCTGGTCCACAAGATAAATCGTTAACAGAATCTTTTTTTATCAATTTTTCTGTTTCTGCATATGTTTGGCGTAAAGTATCTTCAAAAACTTCTGAAGGCTGAGCTCCGGAAACTCCATATTTACTATCAAACACAAAAAAAGGAACTCCCGAAACGCCATAAGCTTTTGCTTTATCAAAATCAGATTGAATTTCTGCATCAAAATCATTTGATTCTAAACATTTTTCAATTTCTTCTTCAGGAATACCTATATTTCCTCCAATTTCTACAAGATCGCTATTACTTCCGATATTTTTACCATCGAGGAAATGTGCTTTAAAAAGCTCCTCTTCCATCTCGATTGCTTTATTATATTTTTTAGCCAAATGAAGAAGTTTGTGTGCATTATATGTGTTGGTAATAATCGCATCTTTAAAATTAAAATCTATTCCGGCACGTTTTCCCATATCAATTACTTGTGCAGATAATTGCTGACCTTGTTCTCGCGAAATTCTTTTTTTTGCAGTAAAATATTCTTGGGTTGTCATTGTTTCGGAAGGATTCAGTGATGGATCAAGCTGAAAACTTTTCCATTCTACTTCTATCTCGTCTTTAAAAGGTAACTTATCTAACGCATTTTCAAAATTTTTCTTACCTATATAACAGAATGGGCACATAATGTCTGACCAAATTTCTACTTTCATAATTTCAAATTCAATTTAAATATAAATTTACAATACTTATCCTTTATATAGATAGCATTTTTATGCAAAAAAAATATGATGTATATTATAAATTTCAATGAGAGAATGTATATTTGAAAAAATATCACTACCGATGGAAATGTATTTTCGAAAGACAATTATTGCTTTGTTTATATGTATAACTTTTTTTAAGCTGAATGCACAAGAATTACCTACACAAAAATACAATCAATTCGAATATTCATACATTGTTGATTATGCAAAAGATACCTTGTCAATAAAATTAGAGAATCCTCTACATTGCCCATTACGGATTAATTTTTTTTCGAAATATTTAAAAGAAAATGAATTGATTAAGGATACCCTAAAAATTTTATTGAATGAAAGATCTAAGCGTGAAATAAAATTTTTCATACCTAATTTAGATGTAAAAAAATTTAATTACAGTTATTTTCAGGCTCTGGGTGACGATAATAAAATAATTAAAAAAAACATTCTTGCTTTACCCTTTCCCAAAGGCAAAAAATACAAAATAATGCAGGGAAATAATGGGAATTTCACCCATAATACTTCCTATTCGCGTTATGCAGTTGATTTTGATATGAAAGTTGGTGATACCATTACTTCTGCAGATGATGGTTTTGTTGTAGGAGTCATAAAAGACTATGAATTTGGAAAAAATGACAAAAAATGGGAGAATTTTTCTAACTTTATTACAGTTTATCATCCTCAAAGTGGTCTTTTTACACAATATGCACATTTAAAGAAAAATGGAAATCTTGTGAAAGTGGGCGATTTTGTGAAACGCAATCAACCCATTGGTTTAAGTGGAGAAACCGGCTATGTTTCTGGTGCTCATCTTCATTTTAATGTTTTAATTCCTGAGAGAAACAAAACGTTAGTTTCTGTACCTTATTATTTTGAAAATGGAATTTATTCTGAAAATATCTATAAAAATCAGAAGATTAAAAATAGAAAGTAAATTATTGAATTAGCATAATTAAAAACACAGGTATTCGTCTGTGTTTTTTTAAATTACAGAGTAAAAAAGATTTCAGAGAATGTCTTTGGTGTAAAAATAGATAGTATTATAAAATCAACCAAAATCATTTCTGATATGAAATCAAAAAACAACTTAGAAAAAAGAAGTCTTAGAGGAAAAACTGTCGTTATTACCGGTGGAAGCAGCGGTGTCGGAAGAGCGACTGTAGAAGCCTTTGCATTTGAAGGCTGTAATATTGTTATTGCCGCCAGAGGCGAAAAAGCATTAGATGAAACGGTTCTTTTATGCAAAGACTTAGGAGTAAATGCAATTGCAGTGCCTACAGATGTTTCCGTATCTGAAGAGGTGGAAAATCTTGTAGAAGCTGCCGTAAAAGAATTTGGCAGAATAGATATTTGGGTAAATAATGCAGGAGTTATGGCAAGCGGTAAATTCGATGAAATACCGATGGAAATACATGAACAGGTGATAAAAACCAATCTTTTTGGATATATGCATGGAGCTTATCATGTCCTAAAATTGTTCAAAGAACAGAACGAAGGCATTCTTATTAATAATATTTCTATTGGAGGATTTATGCCGGCTCCTTACAGTGCAGTTTATTCTTCAACCAAATTCGGGATCCGCGGAATGATGGAATGTCTCCACGGGGAAATTTCTGAGTTTCCAGAGATTTATATTGCCAATCTTTATCCGCAAATTCAACGTTCTACAGGAAATATGCATTCTGCAAAATATTCTGGTTTAGATTTTAAAATTCCTCCATTTGCATCAGATCCTAGAGATACTGCAGATAAAATTGTACAGCTTGCGAAAGAACCTAAAAAGGATTTGTTCCCAGACTTTACTTCATGGCTGTTAAAAAATGTTTATCAGGCATTTCCTAAAACAGTTATTAATACTGCTTCTGCTGGAATGCGTCTTATGATGAAACTTAAAAATGCTCCGGACGATCCGGGTAATGTTTTAGAAGAATCTTCAGAACCACATAGAATTTATGGAGAAACATCACTACCCGTTCCTGGAAAAAAAACAAAAATTGCTATGCTAACAGGTTTGGGCTTAGGATTAGCATTCATGATTATCAAGGCAAATAGAAAAAATTATTAAATAAAAAAACTTCTTTTTGGAAATTTTCAAAAAGAAGTTTTTATAAGTAAAAATATTCGAATAATTATACTTTCATAATCTCAGCTTCTTTCACTTTAAGATGATCGTCGCAAAGTTTTACGTATTTATCGGTAAGTACTTGGATATCTGCTTCAATATTTTTAATAAGATCTTCAGAAACTCCTTCAAGTTTTTTAAGATCTTTCAATCCGTTTTGTCTAGCATTTCTTACAACAACTTTTGTATCATCCGCTTCTACTTTTGCCTGTTTTGCAAGATCTCTTCTTCTTTCTTCGGTTAAAGGCGGAACATTCAGAATAATATTTTCACCATTATTTGAAGGTGCAAATCCTAAGTTTGAATTGATAATTGCTTTTTCTATTGCTCCAATCGCTGTTCTGTCCCAAGGCTGAATAGATATTGTCATGGCATCCGGAACAGATACATTGGCAACCTGATTAATTGGTGTAGGAGCTCCGTAATATTCTACCATTACATCCTGTACCATTGTTGTAGAAGCTCTACCAGCTCTGATTTTTTGAAATGCATGATCCAAATGCTTAAGAGCAGCTTCCATATCATGCTTTACAGATTCTACGATAAGATCTAATTCTTCCATTATGATAATAAAATTTGATAAATTACACATTTGATTTTTGATAAGTAATGTCTAAAACTTAATATAAAATACCTAAACTGTTATATTTAAGTTTTTCAGTATCAATACAAAGACTAATTACAAATCAACTAATGTTCCAATATTTTCTCCTTCCACAATTTTAAGAAGGTTTCCATCTTTATTCATATCGAATACAATGATGGGAAGTTTATTTTCGTGGCTCAAAGTAAAGGCAGTCATATCCATTACTTTAAGATTTTTTTCATAAACCTGATCAAAAGTAAGTGAGTTATATTTTACTGCATTTTCATTCTTTTCAGGATCGCTGTCGTAAATTCCGTCAACTCTTGTTCCTTTCAGAATAACATCCGCATCAATTTCAATAGCTCTTAATGTTGCAGCGGTATCGGTTGTAAAATAAGGATTTCCGGTTCCTGCACCGAAGATAACTACCCTACCTTTTTCTAAATGTCTTACTGCTTTTCTTTTAATAAATGGTTCTGCAACTTTATCCATTTCAATGGCAGACTGTAGTCTTGTTTTAATTCCTGCATCTTCCAAAGCTCCCTGTAATGCCATCCCGTTGATAACTGTGGCAAGCATACCCATATAATCTCCCTGAACCCTATCCATTCCCTTAGCTGCTCCTGCAACACCACGGAAAATGTTTCCACCTCCAATCACAATGGCAACTTCACAACCTGAGTCTACTACTTTTTTAATTTCGTGGGCATACTCGGTAAGACGATCATTATCTATACCGTATTGTCTGTTTCCCATTAATGCTTCACCGCTCAGTTTAAGAAGGATTCTTTTATATTTCATTTTAAATTCTAAAAATTTATTTCAGATAAATTGGTCTGAAAAATTAACTCTGCAAATATAATCATTATAAATATTGAAAAAAGAAAAATATTTGTAGATAAATATTGATGTAAATATTTTGATACATAGCAAAAAGAATTATTTTTGCATTAATTATATACTGATTTGAAGAAATTATTACTATTTCCACTATTTCTTTCAGGAATTGTTTCATTTGCACAGAACGGAACAAATGTTTATCCTTTTCTAAATATCCCTGTTTCAGCAAGACAGGCGGCTTTAGGCGGAGATGTTATCAGCATTAGAGATCAGGATGTTTCTTTTGCCATTGCCAACCCCGCATTATTGAATAAGGATTCTCATAACCAGCTTTCTGTAAATGCAACAGCTTATCTTGCAGATTCTAAATACGGGACAATTGCCTATGCAAGAGATCTTGATAACGGGCACATGGTAACCCTTAATGCTAGATACATGAATTACGGAAATATCCCCAGAACTGACGAAAGTGGTTTCGAAATGGGCGAATTTTCGGCTTCAGATGTTGCTGTGGGTGCAGGTTATGCTTTTCAGTTTGAAGAAGACTGGACAATTGGTGGAGGATTAAATTTTATTACTTCAAAAATAGATACTTATACTTCTTCTGCAATCTCAGGAACTGCGGGGATTACCTATCATAGTAAAATAAATAAAGAAGTCGCTTCTGTTGTTCTCCGTAACTTTGGCTATCAGTTGAAATCTTTTAATGGAGAAAGAGAAAACCTCCCCTTCAGAATAGATTTGGGTTACACAAAAATTTTAAAGAATTTTCCTCTTGCCGTAACTTTAACTGCTCACGATTTGCAGAAATTTGATATTTCTTCAGATTATAATATCAACGATCAGAAAATTGGATTCGGAAGAAAAATTGCCGACCACTTTTCTCTAGGAGCAGAACTTTTCCCGGAAAGGAACTTTAATATCAGATTGGGATATAACGTTAGACGAGGAAGTGAACTTGCTGTTTTGGATCAAAGAAATTTTTCCGGAATTTCAGGAGGTTTTGGTATTAAGGTTTCCAGATTTAGAGTAGATTATGCACATGTTCGTTATCATAATGCTTCTAACGTAAATCAGATTGGGATTTCTATAGATCTTAACCCACGCCACGCAGATTAACATCATTATAAACATAAACAATACTTGATTTTTTCATAAAAATTCTTGAAATTTGTACTATGAAAAAACCGGTAATTGCCATAGACGGCTACTCTTCTACAGGAAAAAGTTCTATATCTAAGATTATTGCAGAAAAACTTGGGATTGTTCATCTGGATACGGGTGCTTTATATCGTGGGATCACTTGGTTTGCTTTGCAGAATTGCCTTGATAAAGAAGGCGAGATAGATTTAAATAAACTTTTCAATTCTTTGCAGTCCATTAAGCTCGAATTTAAAAGAGAAAATGATGAGCTGGTTTTATATGTAAATGAAATTAATGTTTCTAAAGAAATAAGAACGGCTGAAGTTTCTGACCATGTAAGTTTAATTGCTAAACAGAAAGAAGTAAGAGATTTTTTACTGGAAACACAAAGGTCGATTGCCCGAAACGAAGGAGTTATTATGGATGGAAGAGATATCGGAACGGTAGTGCTTCCCACAGCAGATTTTAAGTTTTTTCTTACTGCAAGTATTAAAGAACGTACCAAAAGAAGATATGAAGAACTTCTTTCATTAGGTTTGCCGGCAGATAGAAATCAGGTAAAAGAAAATTTAATCGAAAGAGACCGCATCGATAGTGAAAGAGAAATTTCACCGCTAAAAAAAGCAGTCGATGCAATTGAGATAGACAACTCCAACCTAACAAAATCTCAAACCATTGAAGCAATTTTGTATCATTTGAAAAAAATTAACGATTTTTATTAATTATTAAAACTAATTGGTATGTTAATTGCAATTTTACTTACCAGATAACTATTATACTAACCATTAAAAAACAAAAAATGTCTAAAAAAAATAATACAGCAGGTATTTTAGCAGGACTTTTAGCGGGTGCTGCAGCAGGTGTAGTTTTAGGAATGCTTTATGCTCCTGAAGAAGGTAAAGAAACGAGAAAAAAAATTAAGAATAAGGCGGATGATCTTAAAGATCAGGCTAAAAATAAATACGGAGAAGTTTCTGAAAAAGTAAAAGATCAATACCAGAATATTTCTTCAACTTTTAAAGAAACAGCAAACAATGTAGCCCATACAGTAAAAGATGGTTACGATAAATACAAAGATCAAATTGTATCTAAAACTACAGATATGGTGAAAGATGTAGAGTCTGGTTTGAATGATCTAAAAAATTAATATTTAATTTTAAATTAAATAATAAAAAGGAACTTTTGTAAATGAGTTCCTTTTTTTATAACTTTAAAAAAATAAAAGGATGATTGAAACTATAAAAGAATATGCATCTAAAAGAATAGATCTGCTGAAAATTGAAGCAACAGAAAAATCTTCTATTTCTGCAGGAGTTATTGCCTATCTCGTTATTTTGCTGGTAGCTTTTGGCTTTTTTATCATTCTTTTTAATTTTGGCTTAGCCTTTCTTGTAGGAAAAGCTCTTAATGATAATTCGCTGGGATTTCTTATCATTGCAGGATTTTATATGCTTATCATGATTATTGTTGTGGTTTTCAAGAAAAAAATTGTTAAGATGGTAGCGAATAAAGTAATTGAATTTTTAAATCAGTAAACTATGGGGAGAAACTACGAAAGTCTGGAGGAACTCAAAAGAAAAAAGAAACTCCTGAAAGAAGAAATTAATGATTTGGAGGCTCTTCTTACCTTTAAAAATACCAAAGAAAGTCTGAGTGCTTTTACCAATGGTCTTACAGATCAGTATTTGCAGGAAAAAGTAGATGACGATGGAGAAGAAAAAACAGTATTGAGAAAAGACGTTATTGCCAAACAAATTACATCTGAAGTAAAAGATCTTTTTCTAAGTAAAAATACCGCCATGGGAATTGCAGGAAGTGCAATGAAAGGTGACGCAATAGATGCAGTTGTAAAACTTGCTGTAACGGCTTTTGTTGCCAATTATGCAAAGAAAAATTTCCGAAGTTCTAACTGGAAAAAGAAAATGTTGGGTGCTGCACTTATCTATGTTGCACCAATGGCACTAAAATTTGTCCGTAAAAAATTGGAAGCATATCAAAAATCTAAAAGTGTTTCCAGCATGGAACAGCTTATATAATTCTTTTGGGGTGTTTTAGAGTTGTTAATTTTGTAGTTTAAATAACGGTAATAATTCTAAAACACTCAAATTCTGAAAAGTTGCCCTAAAATAATTCCGGCAGCCATAGAAACATTTAAGCTTTCCGTAGACTGAGATTTTCCAAATCTAGGTATGGTTATTTTATTATGCAACAAATTTTCGGTTTTCTTGCGCATACCATTGCCTTCATTTCCTAAAATTAAATTTACTTTTTCAGGTTTTTCGAAACTGTATATATTTTCACCATCCATATCTGTTCCTATATTGGTATTCTGCGTTTCAGAAAGATATTTCTGCAGGTTGCAATAATGTATTTTAACTCTTGTAAAAGAGCCCATTGTTGCCTGTATCACTTTTGGATTGTAAAAATCTACGGTATCTTCACTACAAACAATCTGCTCAATCCCAAACCAGTCAGCCAATCTTATAATGGTTCCTAAATTTCCAGGATCCTGAATTCCATCCAAAACCAATTGAAAATCTTTATCCATAAACTCATCCTCTTCTAAAAGATGACAGACGGCAATAGAATCTTTTGGAGTTTTAAGAAAACTTATTTTTCTAAGTTCATTTTCAGTAATATGGGTGAACTTCACATCATCGGAAAAAAAAATGTTTTCCTGAGTAGAAAATATTTCCTTAATTTTAAATTTAGAATTAGAAAGTTCGAGGATAGTTTTATTACCTTCAACCAAAAACAAGTTGTATTTTTGTCTGAACTTTTTTTTATCTAAAGATTGTAAAATTTTAATTGTATGAGCGGTAAGCATTTTAAAAATTCTCCTCAAAAGTATTATAAAATAATATCATTTGCAACATTTGTAGGATTACTTTATGCGTGCAGTACCACAAAAAAAGTTCCGGACAGAGAATATTTGCTTACTGAAAACAATTTTGAATTTGAAGATACAAAACAGTTTTTTGATGATGAACTGAAAGACTATGTTCAACAAAAGCCTAATAAGAAGCAGTTGTTATTTCTGCCTTTGAGTCTTATGTGGTATAATGCTGCCAATCCTAAGTATGACACTTTACTGAATGAATATATGACGTACCCAAGCGAAATGAGAAATCAGAAGCTTAGGGATTCTCTTTTCATTAAATATAATATGCGTAAAGATATTGGGAAGAGTCTTTTTATGGACAGGCTTTATCACAGTTGGGGAACTCCGCCGGTTATATTAGACCAGACAAGAACTGCGAAAAGTGCACAGCAAATAGGAAATCGCCTCACGTATAGAGGATATTGGGATGCTGAAGTAAAATATACTCAAAAACTAGACTCAGCCAATAAGAAAGCAAGTGTAAATTATTCTATAAAGCACAATTTACCTACCACCATTCAGGAATATTATTATAACATTCCGGATGCAGGAATTAAGGATGTTTTCAGGCAGAATATCAATAGCAGTTTGGTAAGAAAAGGTCAGACGCTTGACCAAACCGTTTTGGAGAAAGAAATTGCCAGAATTAATGAAATGATGAGAGAATATGGGTATTACCGCTTTAATGCAGGCAATGATGAAGTAGGTTTTGTAGCAGATTCACTCAAAAGCAACAAAAATATACCTCTTGTTTTAGAAATTCATAAAGATTCTCTTGACAGACCTTACAAAAGAGCAACATTTGGAAATATAGATGTCGCAGTTGTTCAGCGTCCGTCAGATTTTCCACGTCGTACTGTGAAAGACAGTCTGCGTAAAATAAGATTTCATAAAGTTGATGACCAGTACAATACTTCTTCTCTTTGGAGAGCCATTATTGTTGAAAATGGAACTCAATACGATCAGAAGAAATTAGATTTAACCAAAAGAAATCTTGTAGCAATGAATAATTTCAGTATTCTTAAAGCCAAAGATTCTTTAAGACAAGGTGGATTAAATTCTCCTAACGATAGTATTGTTGATGTTTTTTATCTACTAAAACCTTTGGATAAATATGAACTTAAATTAGGGACTGATCTTAATTATTCTCAGCTACTGAATTTTGGTATTTCACCATCCGTAGATCTTATTACAAGAAACGTTTTTGGCGGTGCCGAGAACCTTACCACAAGTGTTGCCGGAACTTTTGGGTCTATAAAAAATCCTAAAAATCTGGATAAAAGAATTTTAGCTTACGAATATTCTGCACAGGCTTCATTAAGTTTTCCGAGATTGCTGTTACCTTTCAGTTATTATAAGCTCATTCCAAAACGATACTCTCCTACTACTTCTATAAATTTGGGAGCATCGGTTCAGAACAATATTGGTTTGGGAAGAACCAACTTTAACAGTGGATTAAACTATTACGCCAACGTAAATGATCAGGCATCTCACAGGTTAACTTTGTTCAATACATTATTCAGTTTAACCAAAAATAAAGACAGTTATTATGATTTTTTTGTGAATGATAATAACGTTAGACAGACTGTTTTTGACGACTACTTTATTTATAATCCGCAGTTAAAACAAGAGTTCGATTCCGGAGAATTAACCAGAGATCAGGTTTCTGAGAAAATTATGACAGATGATGGCTATCTGAATACGCTAGATAAGAAAAAAACCGATGATTTATTGGCTTTCCGTGGAACATTGGTTAACAAAGACAGGCAAACTCAGAACGTCCTTATTTCTTCAATGATTTATAATTTTATTTACAACGAAATTGGAAAAAAAGATTATCCCAATGCATTTTACTTCAATGGTAAAGTTGAGTTTGCAGGAAATATTCCAAGTTTATTCAACCAAAAAAGAAATGATGGCGGAGGAGTTTTAAGAAGTCCGGAAAGAACAATTTTTGGCATTCCTTACGCTCAGTTTGTAAAGTTTGATTTTGATGTAAGAAAGTATTTTAAATTTAATGGTAATCAGACATTAGCACTCCGTCAGTTCATAGGTTTAGGGATTCCGTACGGTAATTCTTCCACAATGCCTTTTGTTCGATCTTACTTCAACGGAGGAGCAAATGACATTAGAGCCTGGGTTGCTTTTGGAGGTTTAGGACCTGGAGGTTCACAAATCGACGAGAAAGTAAGAACTTATCTAATGGGAAATATTAAACTTACAACGAATATCGAGTACAGAATTCCTTTTACATCAATGTATGAAGGAGCCATATTTACAGATATTGGTAACGTATGGAACACTGAAGATAATGGTTTCGACGATCAGTTTAAATTCAATCGTTTTATTAAGGAAATGGGGATTGGTAGTGGCGTTGGTTTAAGAGTAAATATTGCCTACATCACTTTAAGACTAGATTTAGCTTACAAAATTTACGATCCAAACCAAATAGAAACAGAAAGATGGAGATTCAGTAAAATTCAGCCCTTAAAACCTACTTTAAATATTGCTTTTGGATATCCTTTCTAATCAGGAGATATTCCGAAAATAAAACAAATTACCGCAAAGACCCGCGCTGCAATTTCGCGGGTTTGGTTTCGGTAATAACTCTCTGGTTTAGAAACATCCTGTGCATCAAACCCCAAAGCATTCATATTATTATTTCTGGCAAAAAAGAGTGCTCTCAGATTGTGAAATCCTTGCGATACAATAATAACATTGTTCTTTTTATATACATCTTTGCAGCGTAAAATACTTTTATAAGTGTTAAATCCTTCGGGATCTTCAATAATAATATCTTCGGGAACACCTTCCTGATAAATAAGATAATTTTTCATGGCTGCAGGTTCATTGTAGCCTTTACTTTTTTCGCCACTTACGATTATTTTTTTTATTTTTCCGTGATGATAAAGCAATGCTGTAGCATCCATTCTTTTGGTAAAATAAGGATTGGATAAGCCTGAACGCATTTTCGGAGACGTTCCCAGAACCAAAGCAACTTCCCGTGGCGGAATTTTTGAGATTTTATTATAAGTTCTTCCACCGGTAACCCCAAAAACCCAAGCATTAGAAAGACATACCAAAAGAAAAACGATTTCTATGGAAGCAGTAATAAATTTGTATATGTTTCTGAGTATTCTCAATTAAAATCAAAATTAAGCTTTATTTTTTTACTTTTAGCAATTGCCATACATGCTAATATTTTACCTTGAGATTCTTCTTTTTCGGTTAAATATTCATTTTCCAGCAATTCTACTTCTCCTTCTTCCAATTGGCATTCGCAGCTTCCGCAAATGCCCGATTTACAGGAGTATGGAACTGGGAAATTTTGTAAAAGCAGCGTTTGAAGAATCTTATTACGGTTGTCTTCAATAATAGTTTCATAATTCTTCCCTAAAAGTTTGAACGCTACTTGAATATCGGTAATAAGTGGAAATTCTTTTTCAACAGGATAAATATCGCTGTTAAATTCTTCGAATAGCTCAAAATGAATATTTTTTTTCGGAATACCGTGATGATAACATGCGTTTGCCAGAGATTTTATCATCTCCCCTTTTCCGCAGATTAATACTTCATCTACTGCATCCCAAATGGTAGATTCTTCATCTGTATCATCCAAATGTAAAATCTGATTAATGATTAAACTCAATTTTTTTTCGTCTAATCTTCCAAAGAAAAAATGGTTTGAAGTTTTTTCCTGAGAATAAAAATAGAAAACTTGAAAACGGTTTTCATATTTCTTGGCTAATTCGTCGAGTGCTTCGCGGTAAGCAATATGTTCGGAGCTTTTATTTCCGAAAAACAGGAACAAACGTGTTCTGGGTTCTTCATGCAGAATATTTTTGAAATGGCTTAAAATAGGTGTTATCCCAATTCCAGATGCAAAACCAACAATAGTCCGGAATTCGCTGGGCTTAGAAACCAATGTAAATCTTCCCGCAGGTTCACTTACCAGTATTTTATCGCCAGAATTATAGTTTTCAAAAATATAAGCCGTTGCACCATTTTCAGAATTAATTTTAATTCCTAAGGTGATTTTTTTTTCAAAAGGTGCAGAAGTCATGGAATAATCATTGATGATTGTTTTACCATTAAAATCGAATTTCAGACTTACAAACTGACCTGCTTCAAAAGTAAATGCATCTTGTAAATTCTCAGGAATTTCGAATTCGATAGAAAAAGTATTTTTGGTAAGTTGTTCCTTTTTCTTTATTTTTAACCAATGAAACTGTGTAAGTTTCCCTTTGTAGATTTGCTGTTCCATACTTCATTTCAAAAATAATAAAAAATTATCATGATGACGTTATATGTGGCTTTACTTTAGAAGAAATTTAGAATGATTTTTCTTCTTAATAAAACGGCAAAATGAAATAAACTACACATTAACAGTATTCTGACCTTCTGGGTATGAATATAATTAAATCTAAATATGAAAAAAATAATATTATCCGCATTTTTAGCAACTGCATTATTCAACTGTAAAAAGCAGGTTGAAAACAACGAAGAAAAAAAATCGGTAGAAGATTCTGTTACTACTTCAAAAACTGAAAATGCAAAAACTCCACTCAAAGCACTTTCAATTCAAGAAATGAATAACTATCTTCAGAAGAAAAACGATACGCTTTATGTAACGAATTTTTTTGCTACCTGGTGTGGACCATGCGTACATGAAATTCCTTTTTTCAAAAATAAAATTCAGGAACTAAAAGGAAAACCTGTTAAAATTACTTTCGTGAGTCTGGACAGTAAAAGTGAATGGAATACCAAAGTTCCTCAGTTTACAGATGAAATGGAAATCCGAAACAATACAGTTTTATTGGATGGAGAACTTATTGATCAAAAATTTTTCTCCGATAATTTTAAGGAATGGACAGGCTCTGCAATCCCTTTTACTTTCATGAGAAAAGGCGATAAAACCGATGAAACTCTAGGGATGATGTCTGAACAAGATTTAAACGAAAAAATTGAAAAATTGTTGAATTCTAAATCAGAAAAAAAATAAATATTTGTTGATTTATATTTTAAAAATATATATCAACTCTGAAATGCATTTATTTACAAGTTAGCTGTAATTTCATAAAAACCATCCACAAAAAAATTTCAATGAAAGAACTAATTGAATTAACAAATTCAGAAAATTTCTCAACGCAAGGTTTTACATACTTAAAACAACTAAATTTTGATGCAGAAAATTCAAAAGTTGAATTGAGAATTACTTTAATAGACGAATCTGAGAAAGAAAATGATTGGATTATAAATGCAGAAAATACAGTTAGTTTCAAAAATTTGGATTTTGGAAATTTAATGCCATATTTAAAAATTAATGTTTACGAAAATCACCCTTTAATTTCATTAGTTCAAAGTCCTGAAATTCAATGTAAGTTAAAAGGAATTCCAAAGAACAAATTTGAATTTCTTGGCAAATTTTACCAAATGATAGAAAAAGAATTAGGGTTTTGGAAAAATATGCACGATTTCATTTGGAATACAGAAAGTCTATTTGTCAAAAAAGAAATTCCTGAAAATATGAAAGAATTTATGACTTATGAAATAGAAACTGAATATATAAACTTACCAAAAATTCTAGTAAATCCATTTAGTAAGCTTTGTGAAGAAGAAAATATTACTTTAGAAATAGAAAATGAATTTTCAACTGAACAAACTGACATCAAGATTCTAATATTTGGAAATGAAATTGTAAGTCCCGATAATTTCAACTTGAATCAACCATACATAATTGCTGAAAACTTCTATGCAAACAAAAGAAACTACAGCTAACAAGGTATTGGCAAAACGCGGGGTTAAGCCTGAATTAAAAATTTTATCATTTTTAGTCACCGCTATTTTTTCATTCCACAATTTTTTTTAGTTTAGTTCCACGAAAAAAATATCGGCTTCGTTTGGTCTTTCTTGAACTAAAGTTCTTCGAATTCCCGCACTTCGCCAATACTTTTTCCGTATTTTGCAATTAAAATATGTCTAAAAAATTCAAAATCCTGTTTTTGGTTTTGCTTGTTGCCATTATTTTCGCATCAATTATTAACCTCAATACAGGATTTTTAAATTTAAGTTTTAAGGATTTTTTTTTAAATTCGCCCAATAGTGATATCGCTGAAATACGAATTAACCGTGTTTTGGTTATGCTTTTGGCGGGAATTTCTATTCCTACATCGGGTTTTCTTATGCAGGAATATTTTAGAAATCCTTTAGCAGGACCAGATATACTAGGAATAACCTCGGTATCGAGTCTTACCGTAGCTTTTTATATTTTTTTTTCTCAAGACATTGTTTTACCAGATTTTCTGCAAAATAGCTTTCTCAGTTTATCGGCTGTTGCAGGAAGTCTACTTTTAATGTTGATACTTTTATCTGCTTCGAAGAAATTTCAGGATAAATCTTATCTTATTATTTTTGGTTTTTTAGTTTCCGCTTTTGCAGGAGCTGTTGTATCTCTTCTTCAGTTTTATGCAGAAAATCAGAATCTTAAAAACTATATACTTTGGTCTTTCGGAGCCAATAATATGGTGACGAGAAACCAAATATATGTTTTAGGAATTTTGGTATTGTTAGGTTTGTTTTTCTCTTTCAAAACCATTAAACCATTAATCGGAAACTCTTTAGGCTCATCTTACGCTCAAAGTCTAGGAGTGAATTTGAATAGGCTTAAAATGCTGATTATTGTTTCTTCCTCCTTTCTTTCAGCATCCGTAACTGCATTTTTAGGTCCAATTTTGTTTATCGGAATTGTAGTGCCGCATTTTTGCAGGTTAATTTATAATCCCGCCAAAATTTGGCAGCAATGGATTTTGAATATGTTATTGGGAATGCTGATAATGGTATTTTTTTCAATTATCGCGGAAAAAAGTCATATTCCAATCAATGTAATAAGTTCGGTTTTCGGAATTCCGGTAATCTTAATGATGCTCTTAAAGCAAAATAAAGCTTAAAATTACTTTATAATTCCATCTTTTACAACCTCTCCAACCTCAATTTTTTCTTTTACTTTGATAAAATTCGGATCTAGAATTGCCATTCTTTCTGCAATAGCTTTATAGGTAGGAAATTTCAAAATAGAGGCTCTACCTGACATTTCACGGTACAAAGTATATGTCTTTCCGTTTGCAGTTTTTAATTGTTTTGTAGTCGTAATGTATTTCCCAATATATTTGCTTTTAGCATCATAAATTTCTATATCTACAAAAGTTTTATCTGATATGGTATCTTCGGAGCCAAAACTTACAGGTAAATTAGTAAAATAGCCAACAGGAACTCCATTGCTGAGAATTTCTCCTACATTATTTACCGTAATATTAAGTTTATCTATTTTTGACCTCGTAGTATATGCTTCTTTGGTCTTATTATCTAATTTTCTTTTAGGATTGTTTTGAAAGAGTTCATCCAGATTTTTGATATTGATTCCTCTTTCATCGATGATTTTTAATGCTTTAAAGCAGGTATATACAGCAGACTTTTCTTCGCCCGAAAATGCTGATGGAGAAATATAATCCAGATCTAATGTTTTCTCTCTGTTGTAAATTCTGTTTAGCTTAATATAGCTATCTCTTACCGAATCTACTATGCTTTTATCTACAAACTTAACAGTGAAAATAGGAGTTTCTTTTAAATCCATAAAAGTATATTCTCCGGATTTATAGAGCATTTTCGCAACATGAACCCCTTCTAGACTTACAATTCCTCTTTTTATCTTTATATTTTGCCCATAGAAAAAACTAGAGATTATTATTAAAAAAAATAAAATACCTTTCTGCATACCACTCAATTTTAGACCACAAAAAAAAGTGTAACAAAGTTACACTTTCCTGAAAATATATTTAGCTTTATATTTAATTATTCGCAAAGGATAATTCCTTTATCATTATTAAATTCTATTACACCACTTTTGATAGGATAAGAAAAAACAGAATCTTTATCATTTTCCTTAGTAAAATGCTTAGCATAAGCTTCATCAATAGAATTGGTAAACAATTTCACTTTTCCACCCACTAAAGAAGAAACAATACCTGCGTGATCTTTCATAATATGAAATTCACCATTTTTACCCGGAAGCAAAACAGAATTTACATTTCCTTCAAAAATTACGTATTCTGGCGTTAAAATTTTTATATTCATTAGTTTAGATTTAAAGATTTCAGATTTCAGATTTCAGACAACGTTAAAGTCTCATGTCTTGAATCTGTAATCTTGTGTCTAATTTGTTATGCGTTATCCGCCAACATTTTTTGTCCTGCTTCAATAGCTTCTTCAATGGTTCCTTTCAAGTTGAAAGCAGCTTCTGGTAAGTGATCTAGCTCACCGTCCATAATCATGTTGAATCCTTTAATAGTATCTTTAATATCTACCAAAGATCCTGGAATACCTGTAAACTGTTCTGCAACGTGGAAAGGCTGAGATAAGAATCTCTGAACTTTTCTTGCACGGTAAACTACCAATTTATCTTCCTCTGAAAGTTCTTCCATACCAAGAATAGCGATAATATCCTGAAGAGCTTTATATCTCTGAAGAATTTCTTTCACTCTCTGTGCACAGTTGTAATGCTCTTCTCCAATTACTTCCGGAGCTAAAATTCTAGACGTAGAAGCCAACGGATCTACAGCCGGATAAATACCTAATGAAGCAATTTTTCTATCTAATACCGTTGTAGCATCTAAGTGAGCAAATGTAGTTGCAGGAGCCGGGTCAGTTAAGTCATCCGCAGGTACATAAACTGCCTGTACAGAAGTAATAGATCCGTTTTTAGTTGAAGTAATTCTTTCCTGCATCGCACCCATTTCAGATGCCAAAGTTGGTTGGTAACCTACTGCAGATGGCATACGACCAAGTAGTGCAGAAACCTCAGAACCAGCCTGTGTAAAACGGAAGATATTATCTACAAAGAAAAGTACATCTCTACCTTGTCCTGTTTCTCCACCGTCTCTATAATATTCAGCTAATGTAAGACCAGAAAGGGCTACTCTAGCTCTTGCTCCTGGTGGCTCATTCATTTGTCCGAAAACGAAAGCAGCTTTAGAATCTTTCATCACTTCTAAATCTACTTTAGAAAGATCCCAACCGCCGTTTTCCATAGAGTGCATGAAATCGTCACCATATTTAATAATACCAGATTCTAGCATTTCTCTCAAAAGGTCATTTCCTTCTCTCGTTCTTTCACCTACACCGGCAAAAACAGAAAGACCTCCGTGTCCTTTTGCAATATTGTTAATTAACTCCTGAATTAATACTGTTTTACCAACACCTGCACCACCGAACAAACCGATTTTACCTCCTTTTGCATAAGGTTCAACCAAGTCGATTACTTTAATACCTGTAAATAAAACTTCAGCAGAAGTTGAAAGTTGATCAAATTTAGGAGCTGGTCTGTGAATAGGAAGACCACCTTCTTTAGAAATATTTGTAAGCCCATCAATAGCATCACCAACAACGTTGAAAAGTCTTCCGTTTACAGCTTCACCAATTGGCATTGTAATAGGATTACCATAACCAACTACTTCCTGACCTCTTGTAAGACCATCTGTAGCATCCATTGCGATACATCTTACAGTATCTTCACCTATATGCTGTTCTACTTCTAATACTACTTTTTCACCGTTTCCTTTTGTAATCTCCAAAGCGTCATAAATGCTAGGAATTGCTTCCACATTTGAGAATACTACGTCGATTACAGGACCAATAATTTGAGAAATTTTTCCTTTAATTTGGTTTGCCATTGCTAAATTTTTTCTTGGTGCAAATATAATTAATCTTATCAAACCCACAATTGCTAAAAAAAAGATTTTTATCATACTTTTCAAACAATTTAGCAATATAACAATCTACCAATTTGCCAATAGATTTTTCATTATCATATCTTATTTATTTACGTTAGAAGATTGTTACACTTTTGCACTGATACATTGTTACATTTATTAGTTATATTTGCAGTCAAAAATTTTTCAGGTTGGAAGTTTTCAGAAATTTTAGTGATTATAACTCTCAAAAGCCTTTAGCATTATCTTTAGGGATGTTTGACGGGGTTCATCTTGGGCATAAGTGTATTATGGATGAACTTAAAAAAATAGGTTCTGAAAACAATTTAGAAACTGCTGTTCTCACTTTCTGGCCACATCCAAGATTTGTTTTTAAGCCTGACGAAAACTTGCAGCTTCTCAATACATTAGAAGAAAAATCTTTATTGATGGAGAAATATGGCATCAATAATTTATTTCTGAAAGAGTTTGATGAAGAATTCAGAAATCTTACGGGAGAAGAATTTGTAAGACAGATTTTAGTTGAAAAATTAAATGTTAAATATTTAATTATCGGTTACGATCATTCTTTCGGCAAAAATAAAAGCGGAAATTTTGAACTCCTCCAAAAATTATCCAAAGAGTTGGATTTTGAAGTGGAACAGATGGAAGCGATAAATATTCATGAAAACAACATTAGTTCTACCAAAATAAGAAAAGCTTTATTGGAAGGCAATATTTTGGAAGCTAATGAAATGCTGGGTTACCACTACTCTGTTTCCGGAACTGTTGTTCACGGGAAAAAAATAGGCAGAACCATCGGGTACCCAACTGCCAATATTGAAGTTGAAAATTTAAAATTACTTCCTAAAAAAGGTGCTTATATTGTTGAAGTTTTTGTAAGAAACCAAAAATATAAAGGAATGTTAAGCATCGGTACCAATCCTACTGTAAATGGGGATAAATTAACTGTTGAAGTTTATATTTTAGATTTTAATGAAGATATTTATGGTGAAAATATTACCGTAAAATTCCGAGATTTTCTTCACGAAGAAATAAAATTTGAAGGTCTTGAAAAACTGATTGAAAGACTGGAGGAGGATAAAAGACTGACCGAAGAATTTACTTTCTAGAAACTCTTGTTTATTCCCAAAATAACATGACGAGGAATTAATCTTTGAGTATATAAGCTCTCACTAATCGAAGAAATAGAATATTGCTGAATACTATTTGAATTTAAAAGATTATTTCCCTGAATAAAAATGCTCATATTATATTTTTTTGAGGTATAATTTGCTTTAATATCCAGAAACTGAGTCGTTTTTTGGTTGGTATTTCCGAATTTATAATATTCCAGGAAAGATTCTATTCTCAATTGAGGATTTACAGTAATATAAAGATTAAAAAAACCTTTCTCATTGATGTATTTATTAGAATTTACTTCAGAAGAAATGGTATTGAAAATCCATTCGTATCCTAATTCATAGTTTACCCATTTTGTCCATCCAGATTTCATTTCGAAACCCGCTTTCCAATTGATAAAATTTGTGTTAATTAATGGTTGGTTGTTGATGCTGTTTTCATAATTAGACTGCATATAAGAACCCAAAAGACTCAACCTGGATTTCAAAAATTTTAAATATTTTCTTGCTTCTAAATTTGAAGACACTGTACTGCTATTCTTTACCAAAATAGTTTGATTGAAAGTATAATTAGGATTTACAATCATATTATTAGAAAGGTAATCTTCGCTTCTGAAATAATTAATATTAAAATTAAGGTATTGAGACAATTGATCTCCTAAATTATAAGCAAAACTAAAATTATAGTCTGGTAAAACGATAAAATCTGTATTATTTCTTCTGAAATTTCGGCTTCCTTGATAGATATATTGGGTATAAACATCGTTTATTGAAATTGTTGAAAATCGTCTACCAGCATTGATATTAAAATTTCCTGTTTTTAAGTTTTGATAACCAACATTGGCAGTCGGAGAAACATAAAAGCCATCATTTTTATTTTGATTTAAATCTGAGTGAATTATTTGATTCAAAATTGAAAAACCATAATTCCACTTTTTATTTTTCTTCGAAAATTTTAATTGTCCGAAAGCTGTATTTTGAAGATAGTCTGTCTGATTGACAAACCCAGAATGATTGAAATCTACGGCTATATTATCGGAATTAAAAACCTGTAAATCTGATTGTAAAAAATCTTTGCGATACTCGTTACCAATTTGTATTTCCAGATTATTTTCTTCGGAATATTTTTTTATAAAAGATAATTTTACACCACCAAAGTTCATTTGAGAATTAATGGTTTGATTTACTTTTTTTGCGTCTGGATTATTAAGTATATGAGAAAATACATCGTTTTCATCGGTAAAATTATATGGTCTGTTTTGGAAAATATATCTTCCCACTGCCACAAAAGCTCTAGAAGAGTCTATTTTTTTTGTATAGCTGATTCTATTTTCAGTGGCAAATAATTCATTTTTCCCGATTTGATTATTGAGCTGTTCATTAAAAAGGAAAATATTGTTATTATTTTCATTTAAAGAAGAAATTTTATTGTAAAACTGAAGATTGGCATTTTTTTTAAATTCTTTAGAAATTTCTATTTTTCCTACAATGTTTCTATTGTTCTGCTTCCATGTTTTTTCTTCATTATTTACGAAATCCAGTCCCTGATAATTAAAACGATTATAAGAAGTAATATAATTACTGTTTTCAATTTCATTAAAAATGGTTACAAACTTTAGTTTCCAATCTGTTTCGAAATTATAGATATAATTAACCGAAGCTAGCCTATCGTTATTAAAATTAGTACGTTTATCATTAAAATGAAAGTTTTTCTGGTGCAAATTTACGGTAGAAAGAGTATTTATATTGGTTCCTACATTTTCTACATCATTTTCGGAACTGGGATTAATGAGATATTCTACTCCATTCATTTCATTCAGTCCAGAATTATTGGCATTCAACAAGAAATAAACTTTCTTTCTTTTGGTGAAATTCATAATATTGAGTTTTCCCTGCCTCATATTCTCTTTGTAGCTGGTGGAAGCCAGTATAGTATTTCCAAACCATTTTCCTTTAGCATCTTCTTTTAAAGTAAGATTTAAAGCAATGCCTTCAGAATTCTCTATATTTTTGAGTAGCTTATTCTTAGAATAGTTTTTAAGCACTTGGATCTTATCTATAGGCTTTGACGGCATATTTTGGGTTAGCGTTTGATACCCTTTTTCGAAAAGGTCATCATTTTCTACCATCACTCTCGAAACTTCTTTATTACCGAATTTTATCTTACCATCATTAAGAACTTTAATTCCGGGCATTTTTTTCAATAATTCTTCCACATTTTGCTCGGTTCCGTTCGAAAAACTTTTCGCAGAATATTCAATCGTATCTTTTTTTATTTTAATGGGTGATGTTCTGCTAATTACAACCTCTTTTATTTCTTTTACTTTATCCGTCTCTAGAGTTATCGTTTTAAAATCTACATTTTCTCCTCTTTTGATGATTGAAACAGAATATTTTTTAGTAATAAAACCCATTGCAGAAATCTGCAGATTAAAATGACCAAACTTATCTGTATTTAATAAAAAACTTCCGTCTTTATTACTAAAGACGAAAGTTATAATATTATCTTGTGTATCTGTAAGAATCACATTAGCTCTCGAAACGGCTTGTTTATTTTCAGATACTACTAAGCCTTTAACCTCTGTTTGCGCAGAAATTTTTAAGAATAATATAGAAAAAAGCAAAAACAGGTACTTCATTAAGGCTTTTTAGGTTCTTTTTCCCATTCAAAAGATATTTCAGGAAGTAATGACCTAATTGGTACATCAGTATAGTTCGTATTTAATGGCATGCTTGATATTTCTTCTCTTTTTCTTTCATTAAGCCAATTATTATCATAAGAAATTTCTTCCTTATATGGAATGGCAGATGATTTAAATTGTAAATAAAATTTATCTATTCGTTCATTAAAAATTTTTGAAACCATTTTATTCTGTACTATCGAAATTGCTGTTCCTGAAAAAGTTTTTTCTTTATCAGAATAGCTTAATATTAGGCCGGGAAGTCCTGAAAACTTCCATGGAAAATAATTTCCAGGTATTTCTGTAGTAAACCAAACCTCATATTCTCTTCCTCTAAAATTAGTGGTAGCATTTCTGCATTTATATCCTAATATGTCTTTTGTATCATTTTTTAAATCCCATTGCATTTCTGGATATACATCTTCGCTAAAACCACCTTTGCCTAATTTTAACTTAGCGGCATATGAGAGTGATTTATACATTTTTTTTGAAGAGAATTCAAAATATGGATTAATATCAATTTTTTCATTTCTAAAGACATTTTCTTTTTGATTCTCAGTTATTTTAGAATAAAAGAAAATAGATTTTGATTCATCACCAACTAAAGTGGAATAAATAGAATTTCTCATTAGCATCGATCATATTGAACAACTAAAGTTGAAGTATGATTTTGTGCCTTTAGAAATGAAATAAGTAATATAAAAAAGAAAAAGTATGTTTTCACATTTTTTTATTACGGGTTAACATCAACAGAAGCTTGCAATTGTTTGATTGCTCTTTATCAACTGGTACAACAAAACAATTCCTGAAATTCCTTCTGTTAAAAACAGTCCTATGATATTTTTTTTCATTCTAATAAATTTTTAAAGTTAAATAAATTTGTGTTTAAATCATTTTTGCACTTTGTTTCAACATTACAAAGCAAAAAAAAAAAATAAATTACACAATAGTAATTTTGATTTTTTTTAAGCATAATATTATGTTAAATAGGTTTTTTTTGCTATTATCTAATAAAAAACACAAAAATAACAGAAATTTTGCAAAAATATCATCTTATGAATCTATTTTTTATTTTCAGATACTAAATACTTTAACCTTTGTTTGTACAGAAATTTTTAAGAATAATATAAAAAATAAGACAGCTCTTCATTATTGCTTTTTAGGTTCTTTTTCCCATTCGAATTCCTTTTCAAAATCTAATTCTCTTATATGAGACTTAATAATATTTGTGCCTAATGGAGAACTAGCATTACGTTCGCTTCTTCTTTCTAACAACCATTTATCTTCATTTTCTATATCTTTCTGATATTTTATAGCAGAATTTTTATATGTTGAAAAATATTTATCAATTTTTTCCTCAAATTCAACCGAAGGATTTTTATTTTGAATTACAGAAATTGCCTCAGATGTAAAAAGTTTTTCTTTATCAGAAAAACTTAAAATTACACCAGGTAATCCTTCAAATTTCCAAGGAAAATAATTCCCGGGTATTTCTGTGGTAAACCAAACAGTATAATCTCTTCCCCTGAAAGAAGTATTAGCTTTTTGACATTTAAATCCTAAAATATTTTTGGTTTCAGTTGAAATCTTCCAAATCATCTTAGGATAATTGTCTATACTCAATCCACCTTTTTTATAATATTCTCGAGAAGAAAAACTAAAAGATTTATAAATTACATTCTCTTGTCCATTATTAATAAATACAAAATAGGGATTGATATCTAATTTATTATTAGTAAATATATTTTTTATATCATCTTTTACATTAGAATAGAAAAAAATTGTTCTAGATTCTATACCAACCATAATTGAATACATTTCATTTCCCATTAATTTGGATTCGTACTGAACTACCAAAGTATTTCTGTTATTTTGGGCTGTAATGAATAGTGTTGATAAAAATAGGAATAATACTTTGAAGAACTTTTTCAAAATCTAATAATTTTTAATGATAATTCTATTACTTCTTTCTCAGCGAATAAAACCGAGATAAATCCTGTTGATAAAAACAGTCCTTTAATATTTTTTTTCATTCTAAAATTTTTAAAGTTAAATTAATTTGTGTTTAAACATTTGTACACTTTGTTTTGACATTACAAAGCAAAAAAATGAAAATAAATTACACAATAGTAATTTTGATTTTTTTAAATATAATATTATGTTAAATTGTTTTTTATTGCGATTATCTAATGAAAAATATAAAATAAACAAAAATTTCGCAAACCTATTATTTTGTGAATCTACTTTTTCATTTTCGGAAAAGCTTTAACATCTGTTTGCACAGAAATTTTTAAGAATAATATAGAAAAAGCAAGCACAAGTATTCATTAAGGTTTTTTAGGTTCTTTTTCCCATTCAAAGGACAATTCGTATTTTAGTTTTCTCAATGGTTCATTATCATCTAAAAAAACGGTTCCTCTAGGAAAGGATGACCTAATTTGTTCATTAAGAGTCTTTATATTTTTGTTTTCAATCTCCACAAAATTCTTATACTCAATTGCTCTATCTTTATAAGCAAAAAAGTTTTCAATAACTTTACTGAATTGATAATCAGAATTAAGTATTATTTTATTTGCAGAATATTCAAATAATCCTAAATTATCTCTTGCTTCCAAGATTAAACCAGGTAAACCATAAAACTTCCAGGGTCCAAATTGTGTAGGAATTTTATCTGTAAACCAAACTGTCCAAATTCTTCCTCTGAATTCTGTTTGAGCCTGTTGGCTTTTGTATCCCAAAATAGTTTTAAAATTATTTTTTAAACTCCAATTAAAATTGACTTTATCAGCTGTTATATAAACAGAATTTTTAATCATATCATATTTATTTTCATAAATGATATTGTCTTCTGCATCGTGTTTAACAATTTCATCAACATTTTTTGAAAAGTCTTGTCTTGTAAAATCTTCAAAATCAATTGGCTGATAAGGCTTATCTTTATATAAAAATGGCGTAAAATAAATTTTCTTACTATCATTAAATAACAAAAACACATCTAAATTATTGGTCTCATTGTAGCCATTACTCGTTTTTAATATATATTGAACAAAATTTATTTTATTTTCTTGTGAAAAAAATAAATTTGAAATGAAAACTAAAGAAATTAATAATCTCATGAATAAAAATGATTTGTTACAATAAAGGTTAAAAAAAATATTGTATTTAAAATTTTACTTTTAATAAATAATGAAAATATTTTTATTCAAATTTTTAAGGTTAATTCCATTCGAAAGTCTTTTCTATACAATATTCTCTCAAATTTATATTATCATAAATTGCACCTGGTGCACTATTAGCTTTTATCATTTCATGTAAGTATAGCAAATATTTATTTTCTTCTTCAATAAATCTTTTATAAGGAATAATGTTATTTTTATACTTCTCAAAAAAATCTTCTAATAAAGGAGGTATTGGTATTTTGCTGTTTAGGAATATTTTGGTTGCCTCAAACTTAAAAAATTTATTTTGATCTGAAACTTCTAAAATTAGTCCTGGTAAACTATTGAACTTCCAAGGTCCCTTATCTATAGGAATATCTTTTGTAAAATACACATCATATTTTCTACCTCTAAATACTATAGATGCTTTTTGACAATTATATCCTAAAATAATTTTAGTGTCATTAAGTATTTTCCAGTTAAAATTGGGTAAAGAATCTGAAACGAGAGCTCTTTTTTGTGGGAGAGAAGTTTTATATTCTATGAGACTATTATTACTGATAAATTTTAGATTAAAACCTTTCTTTAAAATAAAATCTTCATTGAATTTTAAACTATCTAATGTTGCATTGTAAGTAAAGTAAAAAGTCTTATCTCTTCCAATAATTAAATATTGTTTTTCTGAGGTTGGCTCACCACCATCAAAAAATTGATAGTTATATTCAACAATAGTATTTTGTTGTCCAAAGAAACTAGCATTACAAATTACTGATAGAAGAAAAAAATAAAATGTCTTAATATTCATGATATTTTCAAGTTATTCTATATTCCCAATCATATTGATATACGCTCACCTATTTTTCATTAATACTAACTAAGGTTTAGGTTGCTTCCATTCGAAAGATTTCTCTAACATCATTTCTCGTATGTTAGGAACTGCATATTTTACACCTTTAGGTAAAGCTGCTATAGATTCATTCATATGTTCTTGTAAAACTTCATTTTCAAGCTCAACCATTTTTTTAAATGGTATTGCTAAATTCAAATCATCTTTTGAGAAAAATTTTAAAACTTTATTTGGAAATTCTTCTTCAGAATTCAATATAATTTTTTTTGCATATCCTCTTATAAAATTTTCGCTATCTACAAATTCAAGAATTGCACCAGGCAGACCTTTAAGTTTCCAAGGAAATACTCTAATAGGTAAATCCTTAGAAAACCATACTTTATAATCTCTGCCTCTGAATTGCGTTGTTGCTGCAAAAACTTTATATCCCAAAATTTGTTTTGTTTCAGAAGTTATTTTCCAATCTAAATCCTTAATTTTTTCTACAGCTAATTTAGAAGTTACATTATTCGTTTTTGGTAAGAGATAAATTCTTTGAAAAAAATTTTCTTCGTTTAAATTGTAATTAAAAATATAAAATTGATTAACGGAAGAAAAGTTACTGTCTTTCAAACTCTTGTAAGTAGCGTTTGCATCATTTGAAAAAAAGAAGAAAGAATTATCTTGACTGCCTATAATGAATGCGTTTAAATTATCCATATTAGCAAAACTATAATCATATTCAATTATTATTTTTGATTGCGATTTTATAATAGCAATAACTAAAATAAATATTATCGTAAATATTTTTTTCATTCTGAATAAAATGAATTTAATGCATTCAATGTATTTTAAATTTAAAGAAAATCTACATAAAGTTTCTTAATACTCCCATTCGAAAATAGATTCAATTTGGGCATTTCTTAAAGGTTGTTTTACTAATGTAGTTCCGGTAGGCATACTAGATAATTGTTCACTGCTCAAACTTTGTATAAATTCATTCTCTTTTTCTATATATTCCTTGAATGGTATAATACTACCCTTCTTTTCATTAATATAATCAATAATTCCTTGCGGAACAGTTAAATTACTATTAGTCAGAATTCTTCTAGCTGTATATTTATATTCATCTTTATCGGTATAAGCCTCCAAAACCAAACCCGGCAATCCTCCAATTTTCCAGGGACCTAATTGAGATGCAATTTGTGGACTATACCAAGCAATCCAATTTCTACCTCTAAAAGTACCTTCAGCTTTATAGCATTTATAACCTAGAATTTCTTTACTTTCATTTTTCAAGCTCCAAATAATTTTAGGTAAATTATCTTCTGTTAAGTATCTTTTAGAACCCGTCATATAACCCGTAAAGAGCAGTTTGTTATCGGAAATGTGGTCTATTATACTACCAATACGGCTTTTTTTAAAATCGTTTTCGATATTTTCAAATTTAAGCTCAGTTCCTGCAGTACCATACAAAAAGAAAATATTATGATTTTCGTTTAAAAATAAATAATTATTACTGGCTTCTTCTTCGTATTGACCAGGAAAATAATTATATTCTACAACAATCGATTTGTTTTGCCCTATTACATAAGAAAATAGAACCACAAAAAGAGTAAGCAAAAATTTCTTCATAACCGAATTATTATAAGCCATTATTTAAAGTATAATTATTGGTGAATTTAGTATTTGCATTTCTTACAACAGTTGTAATAAAAAATGAACAGGAAAACTTCTTGAGAAGATCTATAGAATCAATTTTGCAGTTTAGTATCTTTTTAACAAACAGACTTTGTGGCTTTGCGGTTTTATCAATTGCTGATGTATTACCCGCAAAATTCACTGTTAAAAACAATAGTGAAATATTTTTTTTCATTGCATTAAATTTTGAAATTAAAATTTATTTGTGTTTAAATATTTTTGATATACTTCCAAACGTTATTAAGCAGAAAATATTATATAAGTGCTTAAACGCATTTAAAGAAGTAGACTTGTCTTTGTTTTGTGATAAAATAATTATTATATGAATATCAAATATTTAAAATATTTCCTATCTGGAATTCACTTTAAATCAATAAAAAAGATTTTAATACATAAATAGGATATTTCATTAAAATATTTCCGGAGATTTTTCCCATTCAAACTGAACTTCTAAGTCATTTTCTCTTAAAATAGGATTTTGCATTTCAGTTCCTAGTGGTAATTCAGCAAGTATTTTATTAAACCAATCTCTTTTTTGTATATTCTCTTTTTTAATATATTCTTCAAAAGAAATTAAGTTTTTTTTCTTCTCTTCAATATAATCCAAAAATATTTTATTTAATATAGCCTGAGTATTAAGAGTAATTTTTTTAACAATAAAACTGTAAGCAGTACTAGAATCCTCAGCTTCTAAAATTAATCCAGGTAATCCGTGGAGCTTCCAGGGACCATAACTTACCGGAATTTCTTTAGTAAACCATGCATTCCAACTTCTTCCTCTAAAAATTGCCGTAGCAAATAAACAGTCATATCCTAATATTTTTTTCTTTTTAGTAGGATTTATTGTCCATTTAATTTCCGGAATAGTATCTGTTGTAAGTATTTTTTTGGGAGGAACCTTATATCCTAAAAAGAAATAATCTTTACTGTTATTATTGATAAAAAAATACGTAAGTAATTCAGCTTTAAAATTAGAATTATTAATATCTTCAAATTTTATTTTTTCATTTGCCTTACCGTACTGAAAATATATGCTTTTATCTTGATCAAAGTAAAGAAAATCACTATCCTCCTCCACAGAAGTCTTTAAATCATGTATATAAGAATATTCTATAATATTATTAATATTGTCTTGGCAAAAATATCTTGAAGTGTAAAATATTAATATAAAAAGTAGTCTAAATTTCATTTGTGTTATTTGTGCTTTATATAATTTTATAAATTTAAAATTTCTTCTTTAATTTTCTTTGTCAAAGATTTAAATACCAAATCATACGATTGATCAATCATTTTCAAAAGTAAATCTCTTTTTAAACCATCTACAGAAACCGAATTCCAATGTATTTTGTTCATGTGATACGCTCCGGTAATTTGCGGGTGTTGTTCACGAAGTTCTAGGCTCCATTCGGGATCTGTTTTTACATTAATGCTTAAAGGCTGTCTCTCTAATGACATTAATAGGAACATTTTTGTTCCAACTTTCAAAACCAAAGTTTCATTATCAAACGGAAAACTTTCTGTAACTCCTTTTTTTGAAAGACAGTATTCTAAAATTTCGTTGGCATCCATTTAGTATGAGTTTTAATATAAATATGCGTGTGAATAATGATGTAAATTAAATTTATACTGACAATTATTTCAAAATTAGTAAATTTAGAAAAAGAATACACATTTTATACTATAATAGACAATGAAAGCTCTCGTAATTGGTGCTACAGGCGCCACAGGAAAAGAACTGGTTCAGCAGTTATTGCTCGATCAGGATTTCAGTGAAGTAATAGTGTTTGTAAGAAAACCGCTCACGATATATAATGATAAACTAACAACTCATGTGGTAAATTTTCAAAATCCTGAAGAATGGAAAAATCTTGTCGTTGGCGATGTAGCATTTTCATGTTTGGGTACAACATTAAAAGATGCGGGAAGCAAAGAAGCACAGCGAAAAGTAGATTATGATTATCAGCTTGAATTTGCGAAAGCAGCAAAAGAAAATAATGTATCAGATTATGTTTTAGTTTCTGCTTATGGTGCAAATACTCAATCTAAAATATTTTATTCTAAAATGAAAGGTGAACTGGAAGTTGCGGTTAAAAATCTTCATTTTGATAAGATTACCATTTTCAAACCGGGAATGTTAGAGAGAAAAGACTCGGAGAGAACTGGAGAAGTCTTAGGAAGCAGAATAATAAAGTTTGCCAATAAACTCGGACTTTTCGAAAGCCAAAAACCATTACCGACTTCTGTACTTGCAAAAGCTATGATTAATGCTTCAAAAATTAAAAGCAATGGATATTCCACTGTTGAACTTGCTAATATTTTTAGTTTTGCAGAAAAAAGTATTTAAGGTTGATTTTAATCTTTAAAGGGCAATAAAAACAAAATCCGTCTGCAAAATTAGATTAGCAGACGGATTTAAATGTTTTATAAATACTTATTACTTTGCAGATGACTGTAATGCAGCCTCTTTAGCTTTCATTTCCGCAACTTTAGTTGGGTTTTTTGTAATAATGTAAATTTGCTTTAACACTGTTACAGCATCAATATTTGAAGGTTCAACCTGATACCAGCTTTCTGCATAAGGAAGTGCTTTTGCAAATCTTTCTTTTCTTGCTTCGATAAACTGCGTTGCTTTATCTGCATTGGTTTTTCTTAAAGCGTTAATTTCATCAACAGCCTTAGAATCGTCACCAATAATAGCATAAACCAAATTTTGATGTGCTGCAGAAAAATTTGGTTTTAATTTTATAGCTTTCGAAAAAGATTCTATAGCTTCTGCTTGTGTAGACTCATTCTTAGATTGTAAAACTCCCAAGTTATACCAGTTTGTAGGATCATTAGGATTTTTTGCTAGCTGTTCTTTTAAGTTCGTTAAAAACTGATCTGTTTTCCCAGTTGCATACAATGCTGTTCCCTGATATTCTTTTAATTTGGTATTATTAGGATATTTAGACAATCCCTTTTCAATTATGGCTAAAGCTTCATCATTTTTCTTAACATTCAGTAACAAATTAGATAAAGTCTCATAAATTTCAGGTTCTACACTTTTAGTTTGTTCAACTTTATATTCTGTATAATCTTTAGAACCCATTTTTTTAAGAGCCTCCCAAATATCTTTATTTAAAGCGACAACCTGTCCTGATTTAGCTTCTTTTGCTGTATACTGTGTCTGAACACCAGTAAATCCAGAATTTAACAAATCACTATAAATATTTATTGCTTCATTTAGGTTGTTAGCCATAGCATGACTTGCACCTGCATAGTACATATATATTTTTTCATCATTGCCGTTTGCTTTCAAAAGATTATAGAGTTCAATAAACTTGGGTGCAGCAACCGCATAATTTTTATCATTATAGGCATCATAAGCAATTTTGCTAGACTGTTCTATTTTTGCGTTAAGCTCTTTAGGATCTTGTTTTTGTGCGAAAGCAAGAGCCGAAAGCGTAATTGCCACACTTAAAATTAACTTTTTCATAGGTAACTTTTTAATTGTATTAATTATTCTTCAGAACCTGAATGATCATCATTATCTGAAGCTTCTTGATCTAAATTTTCTTGATTTGAAATATTTTCATTGGATAATTCAGCTTCTGAAGCTGTCTCTTCATTTATTTCATCTTCTGCGACTTCTTTATCCATTTCAACTTTGGCGATAGCAGCGATTTCATCATTCTTTTTAAGATTAATCATTCTAACACCCTGAGTATTTCTACCCATTACACGCATTTCATCCATTCCCATTCTGATGGCAACTCCGGATTTGTTGATAATCATCAATCCATCTTCATCGGTCACATTTTGAATCGCAATTAGATTACCTGTTTTTTCGGTAATATTAAGGGTAATAACTCCTTTTCCACCTCTGTTGGTAATTCTATAATCTTCTACTGCTGTTCTCTTACCGTAACCTTTTTCAGATACCACAAGAACGGTTTCGTGCTCTACATCATTTACAACAATCATTCCAATTACTTCATCGTCATCCTCCATAGAAATCCCACGAACTCCGATACTTCCTCTACCTACTTCTCTTACCTTTTCTTCTGGGAATCTGATACATTTACCATTCTTGGTTGCAATCATAATCTGAGATTCTCCATTGGTAAGATATGCACTCAACAATTGGTCGTTTTCTCTAATTTCAATGGCATTAATACCATTTACTCTCGGTCTGGAATAAGCTTCTAATGAAGTTTTTTTGATGGTTCCGTTTTTGGTAATCATCACCACACTCATCTGATTAACGTATTCTGAATCTTTCAGATCATTGGTTCTGATGTACGCTTTAATTTTATCATCCGGTTCAATATTAATTAAATTCTGAACCGCTCTTCCTTTTGCTGTTTTAGATCCTTCAGGAATTTCAAAAACTCTCAACCAATAACATTTTCCTTTTTCGGTAAAGAAAAGCATGTATTGATGATTGGTTGCAGATACTATATATTCTAGGAAGTCGGAATCTCTTGTAGTAGCAGCTTTATTACCAACGCCTCCTCTACTTTGAATTTTGTACTCTGAAAGCAATGTTCGCTTAATATATCCTGCATGAGAAATGGTAAGAACAACCGCTTCATTTGGTATAATATCTTCAATAGACATTTCTCCACCAGAATAATCTATTTCTGTTCTTCTTTCGTCACCATATTTTTCCTTGATTTCTAACAATTCATCTTTAATGATCTGGAATCTTCTTGGTTCGTTTGCCAAAATATCTTCTAAATCTTTAATCTCCTTCATAATTGCTTCATATTCATCTCGAATTTTATCAAGCTCCATTCCTGTAAGACGGGCAAGACGTAAATCTAGAATTGCCTGAGCTTGAATTTCGGATAAATCGAAAGCTTCAATTAAACCTTCTTTTGCAGCTTGAGGATTGGCAGAATGACGAATAATAGAAATCGCTTTGTCTAAAGAATCCTGAGATCCGATTACCTTCATGAAACCTTCTAGAATATGTGCTCTTTCTTTTGCTTTTCTAAGCTCAAATTCAGTTCTTCTTACAATAATTTCGTGTCTGTGCTCTACGAAATGATGAATAATATCTTTTAAATTAAGCTGCTCTGGTCTGCCATGTACCAAAGCGATATTGTTCACACTGAAAGAAGTTTGTAAAGAAGTATATTTATAAAGTAAATTTAAAACAACATTAGGAATAGCGTCATTCTTCAGTTCATAAACGATACGCAAACCATTTCTGTCAGATTCGTCCCTAATTTCGAAAATACCCGGGATTTTTTCTTCTTTAACGAGTTCTGCAGTTCTTGCAATCATTTCAGCTTTGTTTACCTGATAAGGAACTTCTGATACGATAATTGCATTTCTGTTTCCTATTTCTTCAAAGCCTACTTTTGCTCTAAGCACAATTCTGCCTCTTCCTGTATGGAATGCATCTCTTACACCATCGTAACCGTAAATAATACCTCCCGTAGGAAAATCCGGAGCAATAATGTGCTGCATCAACTCATCAATAGTAATTTCTCTATTATCAATATATGCACAGATAGCATTTATAGATTCAGAAAGATTGTGTGGAGCCATGTTGGTTGCCATACCTACTGCAATACCCGAAGTACCATTTACCAATAAATTAGGAATTTTTGTAGGCATTACGGTTGGTTCCTGCAAACTGTCGTCGAAGTTGTTCTGGAAATCAACTGTTTCTTTATCTAAATCTGATAAAATTTCATCAGAGATTTTTTTAAGTCTTGCTTCTGTGTAACGCATTGCTGCAGGTGGATCTCCATCCATAGACCCGAAGTTACCCTGCCCATCAACCTGAGGATAACGCAAACTCCACGGCTGAGCCATTCTCACCATTGCATCATAAACTGAAGAGTCACCATGAGGGTGATATTTACCCAAAACATCTCCTACAATTCTGGCAGACTTTAAGTATTTTCTGTTTGAAAAAACTCCCAAACCATACATACCGTAAAGTACTCTTCTGTGTACAGGCTTCAACCCGTCTCTTACATCTGGTAATGCTCTCGAAACAATAACCGACATCGAATAATCGATGTAAGATGATTTCATTTCATCAACAATGTTGATAGGAATTAATCTTTCTCCTTCTTTTTGCATATATAAGTTTTATTACAATGATAATCAGACTTTTAAAAAAATGTCTGAAAACAATTAATTTTCAAATTTTAATAACGTGCTAAGTTACAAAAATTTTAACGATTTTTGTCTGATAATTTTAGTCAAAATATCTTAAAAATATTAAAATATGAGTGTACTGAGTATAACTTTTCATTGTATAAAAACCAATATTACAGCATGGGAAGAATTTGTAAATGAAAGTTTGATTTTGATGACCGAAAATCTCATGGATGTAGACCAGTATATCCTTTCTGAAGTACAAAGCGATTATATTGATGAAGGGAAAAACTACAATCTTCTCCTGCTTTTTTCAGATGACGAAAAGCGGGAAGAGTTTAATAAAAGCGAGTTATTAAATATTATAGAAATAATAGAAAATAAATTTGCAGACCAAATTATGATATTCAATACTTCTTTGAATCCTATTACAAAAAGAATATAACAATGAAAGCCCTTTCAACAAAGGGCTTTCACTTTTTTTAAACTTGATCTTTTGAGGAATTAATTATCACTTTTTTGTTCAAAAGATCAGGTGTTTTTTCGGTTTTGTTTTCTAAACTTCCGTGTCTCGGATGAGGAGGTTTCGGAGGCTCTGGCGGTCTTGGTGGTGGGTGACAAGCTGCTAATGCAAATGTTATACAGAAAACAACTAAAAATTTGATTGAATTTTTCATATTTTGTTTGTTTGATTTCCAGCAATAAATCAATATAAATGCCAAAATATCAACTTTAGATGAATGTTATTCAAATTTAAAAAATAGAAAATTTAATGTTTGTTATCTAAACGCCTACTGTTTCACTTCTTTTTTCAAGCATTACCAAATCTTTCCACTCGTTGTTTAAAATTCCAACTTTTTTTCTGGTTCCTAAGGTTCGGAAACCATTTTTTTGATGAAATTTTATTGAAGCTTCATTTTCTGGGAAAATATTAGACTGAAGGGTCCAAAATCCATGATTTTCACTGTCAATAATGAGTTTTTTAAGAAGGATTGTTCCTAAACCTTTACCTAAATAGTTTTGATCGAAATAAATACTCACTTCAGCTACTCCACGAAAACAAGCTCTTTTGCTAACGGGTTTTAAAGCACACCACCCAATTACAAAATTGTTTTCATTCTCCAAAACCCATCTGCATTCATTAAAAAAACTACTGTTCCATGCTTCGGAACTTGGTAATTCTGTATCGAAAGTAGCGATACCGGAATCTATTCCCTGTTGAAAAATTTCTAAAACTCTTTTTTCATCATCCGGCAACATTTCTCTTATTTCGTAATTCATTTTTACTGATATTTTCTTTTGTATTTTCTTTTAATTCTGGAATAATGAGTTTGTTTATCGTGTTCATCTTCAGAAACAATACTTACATTTCCATCTACTTCAAGAATTGCCAATTTAACGTTTTTTAGAGATTCTATACCATGTTCGCGAATGGATTCATTTAACTCATCAATGGTAATTTTTACTTTTCTTAATGCAGTAGCATCAGCAACTCCATCTTTCACAAGGATTACAGGATCTTCTTCTAAAAATTTTGCAACAGATCTGTTAGAAAACATTAATCTTTTAAGAATGAAATTGGCGATAAATAAGACCAGAGCAGCTACAATCCCACCTTCTAGCGAAGTATTTTCTCCCACCATTGCATTTTGTACCGCATTAGAAATAAGAAGAAGTAGTACCACATCTCCCGCATTAAGCTGCGAAAGCTGGTTTTTACCAAAAAGACGTATCGCAAATATCATGAAAAGATACACGCAAAGTGAACGGAATACAATATTTAGTATAGACTCCAATATAATTATTTTAAATTCAAATGTAAATAATATATACCAACAAAAAAACTGCTTTTTCAAGCAGTTTGGCAAATATTTAAAAAAGGAATTAAACTATCTGTTGTTGATGTCTAATTTCACTGGCATTACATACGAAGAAGCAATCATGTTCTGGCTGAGTTTATCTGGATCTATTCTGTATTGAAGGTGAGACAATACATTTTCGATTTCTTTACTCACATTTTTGCATTCTCCTTTAGATCTAACATTTACAATTTTTCCATTTTCGGCAATATCGAATTTTACTTCGCTATTTACAATTCCTTCTTTGTAATCTGAATTGGTAAAATCGAAATTCTGAACGAGAAGATTTCTTATTTCTGCGAAAGGATCATTTTTATTGATTAAAACCTCTTCAATGGTGTTATTGTTGGTAGATTGAGCTTTTACGTTATTCATTATTCCGGCAAATCCGCAAATAATGATAGATGATACTAAGATTTGAATTTTATTTTTCATAAAGCTTATGTTTATTGTTAATTATATATCACTTTTAGGTAATAGTTTTTAATAATGTACAGGTTTTTAATTAAAACTGTCAAAACACTATTTTCCAAAACCATGAATCAAAGATATATAAAATAATTCATATTAAATTTATATTCAGTTAACATTTGGTTAACATTGGATGTTATTTATTTGATATTCAAATACTTATTTTTTAATGTAAAATTAATAAAAATATATAAAAATAATTTTTTTAGATGAAAAAAGTATAAATTCAATCATTTCCTGCATTAAATATTAGTTTCAATATACTTAAATTTAATACTTCATTAAAATATAAAACCTTAAGAAGTAAATATTTTCCTAAAAAAGAGAGATTCGTAAACTTTTTTTTTCAGCATTGTGAAAAAATCTTATTTTTAGAAAAATTAAATTTCATGTCTTACTATCCGCTCACAAGCATTCCGGATTATTTCGGAATTGATGCTTTACTAACCGAAGAACACAAGCTTATCCGCCAGTCTGTAAGAGATTGGGTAGAAAGTTTTGTGATGCCAAAAATTGATGAAGCAGCTCAAAATCATACAGATTTACCAAATCTCATGAAAGAATTGGGGAAAATAGGTGCTCTTGGCCCTTATATTCCGGAAGAATATGGAGGAGCAGGTTTAGATCAAATTTCTTACGGATTAATTATGCAGGAGTTGGAAAGAGGAGATTCTGCCGTACGTTCTGCTGCTTCTGTACAGAGTTCTTTGGTGATGTTTCCTATTCATGAATTCGGTTCTGAAGAACAGAAAAGAAAATATCTTCCACAACTTGCATCGGGAGAAATGATTGGTTCTTTTGGTCTTACAGAACCTAATCACGGATCAGATCCCGGATCTATGGAAACTTATTTTAAAGATATGGGAGACCATTATCTTCTGAATGGGGCTAAAATGTGGATTACCAATGCACCGCTGTGCAATATTGCTGTAGTTTGGGCTAAAAATGAAGAAGGAAAAGTTCAGGGACTCATCGTGGAAAGAGGAATGGAGGGTTTTACGACTCCCGAAACGCACAATAAATGGAGTTTGAGAGCTTCTAAAACCGGTGAATTGGTATTTAATAACGTTAAAGTTCCTAAAGAAAATCTTCTTCCGGGAGTTACGGGATTAAAAGGTCCTTTATCGTGTTTAAATTCTGCTAGATATGGCATTTCCTGGGGGGTAATTGGTGCTGCAATCGACTGTTATTGCACTGCGGTACAATATTCTAAAGAAAGAAAGCAATTTGGAAAACCCATCGGATCTTTTCAGCTACAACAGAAAAAACTTGCCGAATTTTTAACTGAAATTACCAAAGCGCAATTACTTTGTTTACAATTGGGTACGTTAAAAAACAATCATAAAGCTACTCCTGCTCAGATTTCTATGGCAAAAAGGAATAATGTGAGAATGGCAATCGATATTGCAAGAGAATCCCGACAAATTTTGGGCGGAATGGGTATTATGGGAGAATTTCCAATGATGCGTCATGCAGCCAATTTAGAATCTGTAATCACTTACGAAGGAACTCATGATGTACACCTTCTGATTACTGGTCTTGACATTACAGGCTTTAATGCTTTCTAAATAAAAATAAAGTCCGTTTCAAATATTAAGAAACGGACTTTTTTATTGTAAAAATTCAGTAAATAAATTATCGAATTTTTAATTTTTTAATTTTTTAATTTTTTAATTATAACTGTAAGTTTTAATGTTTTCAACAAAACTAATATCAGGATTCAAAATCTCAAGAATAATATTTTTAATGGAAACCATTGCATTGTCTAGATTTCCCTGAGCAAATTCTAACGAGACAACTCCTTTTTTAGCATCTGCAAAACTCCATATTCCTGTTTCGATGGGATAACCCCAAAATTCTGGTAAACTCTGCACTACAAACTGATAAAGACAAAGCTGCATTGCTTGTTTTCTATCGCTGTTCTGAAAGTAATCTTCCTGATTGAGTTCGTCTATTTTTACAGTAAGATTTTTTGTTTTTGCAGTTTTGTAATCTATAATTCTTATGGTACCGTTCAGCTTGTCTATTCTGTCGATAAAACCATAGAAAGAAACTTTATCCGATTGGTCTTCATTCAGATAAAAATTTACATTTTCGAAACGTTTTTCAATATCAATAATTTCAAGTGTATTACCCGATTTTAAGAGTTCTAAATCATAATTCAGAATATTGGCAATTACTTTTTTTGCAATTGCTTTGTGAATGAAATTCATTCCTTTATCATAAAATTCCGGCTGATGTTTTAGTTTCTCAATGCCTAAATCTATAAAATCATCTATTTGTTGAATTGAATCCTGTAAATCTTTAATTTTTAAAACTTTACCTTTTAATACTTCATAAATTTCTTGAAGGGTATAATGAACCAGATTTCCATAATTTCTTATGGATAATTCTTCTTCAATTTCATCGGTTTCGGATGTATTAAGAACTTTAGAGAGATAGAAATCTATTGGATTGTAGAGATAGCTTGTAAGATGCGAAGCAGAAACTTTTTCTTTCCATTTCAAAAGCTGCTGTTGTACAATTTCTGTTTTATTAATTTCAACAGGATTATTGATGATTGGTTCTGAAGAATTTTCAACAATAATATGTTCGATATGATGATTGCTCTCCATTTCCATCTGAGTAATAAATCTACTCTTTTCACCTGTATTAACGCCGGAACTTAGTGCATTAAAAAGTAAATGTACATTTTTAGCATCTTGTATCAGCCGATAAAAATGGTATGCATAAATACTGTCGTTTTCTAAGAAAGTATGCAGATCAAAATGCTTTCTTATATCAAAAGGAATATAAGTATTCTGAGAATTTCCTAAAGGTAATTTCCCTTCATTTACAGATAAAAGAATCACATTTTCGAAATTAAGCAAACGGGTTTCCAAAAGCCCCATTAACTGTAAGCCTTTCAAAGGTTCACCAATAAAATCTATACTTTCTGAATTAATATGCTGATTGATAAGTATTTCTAATGTTTCCATTTTAATCTCGAATCCATAAGGCGAAATTTGATTTCTGATTAAGCGGAAAGCATTTTCAAAATGGGAAATATTTTCATATTGAATATCATCAAGCGGTAACCATTTGATTTTCTGACAGAAAGTAATTAATTCATCCAAAAAATGATATTCAGATTCGGCTTTCTGTAAAAGATTGAAATATGAGAGATTTCCCAGTAATTCCGTTAAAAGTTTCTGTGAGATATAGACAATGTTTCTCTCTTCAATCTTAGATTTGAAAGAAGTGATGATAAGATCGTCCTGCTCAGATTTTGGTAGTTCTTCGAGTATCGGGAAGAGATCTCTGTAATAATAAGAAGTTTTATTTTTCTCCAGTTGCTTCTGAAGGTAAAAAAGTTGCTTAACGGCATTAGAAAATGAGAGATTTTTAAGCGGAAACCCCATTGTAATATTAAGATTTTCCACATTTTGCATCACATCTAAAGTTGCCGGAAGAAGATTTTCGTCCAATAACACGACTGCGGTATTGGTGTATGTATTATTGTTGATATTACTAAAAATTTCAGGTAAAATTTTGGTCTGCGTTACATTTCCTGAAACTTCATAGACTTTAATATTCTTAGGTTGGTTGAAATCATCTTCAATCCACTGAAAACTTCGACTGTCATTAAATTCTTTCCATAATTTGTGATTTCTCAGGAATTTTCCGGCTTCCTGTCTTTCATCATCAAAATAATAATGATCTGCCTGAAAAAAACACTGTGCTTTATTCCACTGCAAAAGATTTCTTACCAGTTTTTCTTCTACCGGGGTAAATGCATTGAAACCGCAGAAAATAAAAGTATCGGTATTCTTTTCAGCAAAATTTTCTATTTTGTTTTTTGCCGTTTCATGAATCATTCCCGGACTTGCCCAGTTTTTCTCGTGCAGTTTCTTTTTTAATTCAGGGAGAAAAATGTTCATGTTTCGCCAGAAATTCAGAAACTTTTTTCTCGGAACTTCATCTTCTCCTAAATCCTGAGCCCATTCTTTAATACGTTCTTCATCGAACATATACTGCAAAACAGCTTCATCACTTTCAGAAAACTTCAGAATATCGTCCCAGTCTTTCTGTAAGGTAGGAAACCATTTAAGAAATTCCGAAAAATCATCATTCGGGATAAGATTCAGACTTTTATACACTTCAAATGCAAAAAGCCAAAGCGAAATACCATCTATAACCTGTTGATTTACAATTTTTGTTATTAATTCCTCAATAGTATAAAAATCAGGAAGAAATCCCGAATATTGTCTGTCTTCCAAGATTTGTCGGATAAAAACAATAGGTCTTTTTCCCGGAAGAACGATGTTAAACTGCGATAAATCTTTATTTTGAGAGAGTAATTCGTCTATAATTTTATTTAAAAATTTCACAGCTTTTGGTAATTATTTAGTTTCTCTAAATCTTCCGAAATTTTCCCGTTGTATTCAGACTGTTTTTCCTTATTCATACCGTGTTTTGTTTCACGGTCGTATTCAGCCTGATAATTTTTATATTCAGAAGATATTTTAGAATAAATTGAGTTGAAATACTTTTTGAAATCTGCTGTATTCTTTATTTTTTCAGCTACTTCTTTGCGTAATTTTCTGGCATGAATTTCGGCGATGTCAAAATGTTTTTGTTCGTGGATCAGTACATAATCGTTGATTCTTTTATCATCTTTCCAAGATTTATCTTCATTAAAAATGGTCTGAATATCAACTTTTACAGGAACTTTGAGATTGCTGGAAGTAATTACCGAATATTCCCAACCACAATGGGTATAAGCAACAATATCTGGGTTTCCCAAATTATTTTTTTTGCTTTTAAAATTTTCCCAGATCAATTTTCTATCGGGTTTCCATTCAATCTTTTGAGAAAGTAAAAAATTGAAACCCAACATACAGAAAAGCAAAAAATACTTCATTAATTTACAACGATATTTTTAGTAATCCAAGTATTATTACCGCTCCAAAATCTAAAAGTATACACTCCTTTTTTTTGTGGACTGAAATTAATTTGACTAGGAATTACCACAGGTTTCTTTACACAATCTCCAGTTCTGAAATATTGATAAGCAGTGACATCTCGTTGAATATCACTTGCGTAAATATAATCATATCCATAAAACCCCTGACATTTTGAAGAATAAGTAGAATATGTCCTGATACTTTGTACTGAAAAAACAGACATCGTATCATTTACAACTTTTACACTATCAATTTTAACTTTATCTACAGATTCTATAGTATCGTAATTCTCGTCATCTTTACAGGAAATTGCAGTGAAACAAAAAGCTGAAATCAACAATAAAAAAGAAGATACGGTTTTCATGTCGGTAATGGGTTTTTATTAATTTATAAATATAAAATAAATATATTATTTGCTAAATTACGAATTAAAATTACCTTTTGATAGATAAACAACTTTTTTTGTATCAAAAAAATCTTCTTCAAAATAGTTTTTCAAATTAAAAATTTCGCATTTCAGCCCTGCAAGTTCTTCAGCCAAATCTCCACCTTTCAGATAGAGAACTCCGTTGTGTTTTGGGTTGAACTGTTCTTTTTCGAATTTACCTTTCAACCAACGCAAAAATTCCGGCATTTGGGTTACAGCTCTGCTCACCACAAAATGGAATTTATCTTTTACTTTTTCTGCTCTTCCATGTATAGGCTTTAGATTTTGTAATCCAATTCCTTCGCTTACTGCATTCACAACTGTAATTTTCTTACCGATAGAATCAATGAGTGTAAATTCTGTTTCTGGAAAAAGTATCGCCAAAGGAATCCCGGGAAACCCACCACCAGTTCCAATATCCAGAACTTTTGTTCCGGGTGCAAATTCCATTATTTTTGCAATTCCCAAAGAATGAAGAACATGCTTTTCGTATAATGAATCGGTATCTTTACGGGAGATTACATTAATTTTTTCATTCCATTCTTTATACAAATCCTCCAATTTAGTAAACTGTTCAATTTGTTTTTCAGAAAGATCAGGGAAATATTTTAGAATTATTTTTATCGACATAAAAAGGTTATAAAAGGCAAAAATAAGGTTTTTATTAGCGTAACTCCAATTATGGATAACAGTTTTAAAGCAAAATTTTAAATTTTGGAATCATTTAACTGTATCTGAAATTCTTCGAAATATTTAGCAAGATGAATTCCGTCTGCAAGACCGTGATGAGCTTCAATAGAAACAGGCATCATCTTCCTGTTATTTTTAATACTGAATTTACCAAAAGTAATTTTGGGAATACACTCTTTAGGATCAAAATTGGTTGGATGAAGTACATTTGTGAATGTGTTCCAAGGAATTGTAGTGTGTCTAATATGATTAAGAGGTAAAATATCATTACTAATTCCTAAACCTGAAGAATTTTGCACTCTTTGTATTTCATTCTGCAGATTTTCATTAAAAATTGTAAAATCAGGAGAATATTCAAAAAATGAAAATCCAAAAGTACCGTCTTCTCTGCCAATAGTACTTCCAACATGAACTTCATCAAACACAATTAATTTATCATCCACAATTCTTAATTTCAATTCTTCAATGGTGTGAATGGCAGCCATAGATTTATATAAATAAACAGCGAAAAAGGAATGGTTATTTTCTTTGGCTAAATTAAAGGCAACTGTACAGTCAACTTCCGTAGTAAATCCAAAATATGGGCTTTTCATAGAAGAAAAAAACTCAAAATGTTCCTTTCTGTTCCATTTTTCTATATCGATTATTTTCATTAATTCATTTTTTCCAAATTTCTGAATAATTATTGATTCTTATCTCTGTTTACAATATTTTGGTCAGTTTTTTGAATAATCAGAACTATTAATTATCACGCTTTTGAAACTCATTACTTTTACCAACAAAGGTATCTATTGTCCGCAAGGGAAATTTTATATTGATCCTTGGCGTCCGGTTGATTTGGCAATCATCACGCACGGACACGCTGACCACGCCCGCTGGGGGATGAAAAAATACCTTTGTCACCATTTTACCAAACCTATTTTGCACAAAAGAATCAGCGAGGATATCGAATGTCAAAATGTGGAATATGGTGAGATTGTTAATATCAATGGTGTCAAAGTATCCTTGCATCCGGCTGGGCATATTATTGGCTCTGCACAGATTAGGTTGGAGTATAAAGGCTATGTGAGCGTGGTTTCCGGCGATTATAAAGTTCAGGATGATGGTTTGAGTACACCTTTTGAAGTCGTGAAATGCAACGAATTTGTGACAGAAAGTACTTTTGGCCTCCCGATTTACAATTGGCTGGAAGTGGATGATCTAAACAAAAAAATGCAAAACTGGGTTTTAAGAAACATAGAAAACCAGAAAACGTCTGTTTTTATAGGCTATTCTTTAGGGAAAGCCCAGCGTATTATGAAAGCGGTTGAAGGCTTGGGAAAAATTAATGTGCATTACTCTATTGGAAAACTGAATCAGGCTTTTGAAGAAGTAGGAATTGTGCTTCCCGAGTATGAAATCCCGGATTTCAGGGAAAGTGTAAAGCATGTTGCAGGCGAAATTGTGATTGTACCGCCAGCTTTGCTAGATTCTAATGTCATAAAGAAAATCCCCAATCCTGCAACTGCGATCTGCTCCGGCTGGATGCAAGTTCGTGGGGCAAGACGCTGGCGCAGTGCCGATGCAGGTTTCCCAATGAGCGACCACGCCGACTGGAAAGGCCTTCTGCAAGCGATTAAAGCTACGGAAGCTGAAATTGTCCACGTGACGCACGGACAAACAGAAGTTTTCTCGAAATATCTGAACGAAATCGGAATTAAATCGGATGTTGTGGAAACACTTTACGGCGACGATGATGAGGAAGTTGAAGAAGAAAAAAAATTCTAAAAAATGAAGAATAAGCCAGTTGTAAAATATTTGAATTAATCATTGCAACAAGGTAAAAACGTTGAATCGCTCGCAGCCCGGCTTGAACGGAGCTCTTTTTGTGAGGAGGTACGACGAATAAAAAAGCGGGAGTGGAAGACGGATAAAGTTGCCCAAATAAAAAATGTCGATAAATGAAACATTTTGCTGAACTTATCAATGCGCTGGAAAGCACGAATAAAACGAATGCAAAAATAGATGCCATCGTTGATTATCTGGAGCGTGCGCCGGATGAAGACAAAGTGTGGTTTATCGCCTTGTTTACAGGAAAAAGACCAAAGCGCAATGTGAATACCAACTTTATGAAAGATTGGGCACTGGAAATTACCGGATTGCCTTTCTGGCTTTTTCAGGAAAGCTATTCTTCGGTGGGCGATTTGGGTGAAACGCTCTCGCTGATATTGCCGCCGCCTGTTGAACAAATCGATAAATCTTTGTCAGATTGGATGAAAGAAATTATTGGGCTGAAGAACAAAACAGAGGCAGAAAAGAAAGATTTTGTCCTAAAATCCTGGAACGGTTTGGACTATACCGAACGTTTGATTTTTAATAAATTACTGGGTGGCAGTTTTAGAATCGGCGTTTCCGACAAAACCTTGATCAATGCCCTGACCAAATTTTCCAATCAGGAATCCAGTGCTTTAACCCACAGTTTGATGGGGAAATGGGAACCGGAAACCACCTCTTTTCAATCGTTAATTTCGGCAGAACATATTAATCCGGACAATTCTAAACCCTATCCGTTTTGTCTGGCTTATCCCTTGGAAAAAGATTTGGATGATTTGGGAAAACCTAAAGAATGGCAAATCGAATACAAATGGGATGGCATCCGGGGACAGATTATCCGCAGAAATGACGAAGTTTTTATTTGGTCCCGAGGCGAAGAGCTGGTGACAGAGCAGTTTCCGGAAATCAAAGAGGTGGTGCAGAATATGAAAGGAAATTTCGTTCTGGATGGCGAAATACTCGCGGTGAAGGACCAGCGGGTTTTGAATTTTAATGAATTACAAAAGCGTCTTAACCGAAAAACTTTAACCAAAAAAATGTTGACTGACATTCCGATTCAGGTTTTTGTCTATGACTTGCTGGAGCTGGAAGGCAATGATTTGCGTGAAAAGCCCATATCGGCAAGACGTGCGATGCTGGAAGAATTATTACGTAATGAAACTCCTGAAAAGATTCAACTTTCCGAAGTTATTGAATTTGAAAACTGGGAAGATTTGGATCAAATCCGGGAAAATTCCAGAGCACTTAACAGCGAAGGTCTGATGCTGAAACAGAAAAATTCGCATTATCATTCGGGAAGAAAAAAAGGCGATTGGTGGAAATGGAAAATAGACCCGCTCACGATTGATGCGGTGCTGATCTACGCCCAAAAAGGAAGCGGACGCCGAAGTGCCTACTACACTGATTATACATTTGCGGTGAAAAACGAGGATAAACTGGTCACGATTGCCAAAGCCTACTCCGGCTTAACGGATAAAGAGATTATGGAAGTCAGCAAGTTTGTGAATAAAAATGCAATTGAGAAATTTGGTCCCGTCAGAACGGTAAAACCAGAATTGGTTTTCGAGATTGCTTTTGAAGGCATTGGATTTAGCAACCGCCATAAAAGCGGTGTTGCTCTACGTTTTCCCAGAATTGTGCGCTGGCGAAAAGATAAAAAAGTGGATGAGATTGATGATTTGGAGGAGATTAAGAAATTGATAAAGTAAAAAGACACTTTAAAAATATAAAGTGTCTTTTTAAGTAATTTGCTAGTTTTAATTAACAGGACATTTCCCAGCAAAAATAGGAACAATTCTGTTTTCTCCAGAAAAACTTGGAGGAGAACCTACACCACTTACATTAAACTGAGTATTAGGTGTATTACCTCCATAAGATTCTACATTTAATTTTATATAAAATGTATTCTTTTTATTAACAGTTACTTCAGTCCCTGTTGTGCCTGCAAGTTTATATTTATAATCGCAGTTAATAAGATAGATTTCCCCGTTTAAAAGTCCAGAAGAATTAGGACCTACAATATTTCCTGAAATTAAATAAGGAGGATCAAATGTTCCATTGTTATTATTATCATATAAGTTGGTATTCGTTTCACTTATACTCAATTGCCTCATCCTAAAATATGGTGAGGTATAATTTGTGCTCTTATTATCAATCAAAAGTCTAATCCAAAGGCCTTGCCCAGTAACTAAAGGTTGAGTGGTTGTAGTTCCGGATGTTGCAGTCGCTTTCATACTTATATAGATGGCCCATATACCTTCCGGAAGATCAAATGAAGCACCAGTATATGTTGCAGGTGTAATAAAACCACCACCACTATTACTAGTTCCCGATAAGGTAAATGGAGTTGGTGTATAATTTACTAGCACATTTTGGTATATTGCCGATGCATCTAAATTATAATTTTGCCACACTGCATTTCCATTAGCATCAGACACCAAAACTTGTTGTGCTATAGGAGCCGTTGTTGTTGTTTGAAATTTTACACTACCGTTTCCTGGGGTTGGACTATCAATTACTACCTTTGCGACTTCTGTATTACTTGGTATTGTATTAATTCCTATACTCTGTGAGAACGAAAAATAAGGTACGATAAAAGTTATAATCGAAAATATTGTTTTCTTCATAGTTTAATTTTAAAAAAAAGGTAAGGCAAATAAAAGGTTTTGTGCTTTTGTTATTTTTGCAAATTCTTTTATGTTAATAGCACTTAATCCAGCGGAACCTCTTTGTAGCTTAGCTATCAGGCGATAAGTTTTTGTAGATCCTGAATTATTATTAATTACAATAAGCCCCTTCATTACACCAATGGTTGAAGGGGTTTCTAAAATTCCACGGAATAAACCATTTCCCCCAAAAGTCCCTTTAGAATCCCCTTCAATATTTTGAGTCGGCACCAATGCACCTGTAGAATCTGCCAAACTTCCAAGAACAGTTATGTACTTACTATAATCCCCAATAAAACTACTAACATCAGCACTAGGCTCAATGGCAATAGCTGTTTGCACAAGCCAACGGCCAACTTCTAAAGAAATTGTAGTTCCCGTATCTTCCCAAGTATCTTCTGTCGCCAATGTAACTCCAGAAGCTCCTAAAGTTGAAATTGCAATTTTCTTAAAAACAGTAGTTGGCGTTTTTACCAATAGGCCAGTTGCATCTGCTGCTGCAATTGCAAACTGTTCATTGTCGGTATTAGTACCATCAATAATTCTTAAGATATAATCTTTATCACTTTTAATATGTAAATTTGAGGTAGGATTAGTAGTTCCTATTCCTATATTTTGTGCTTTTGAAAACAGCATACAAAACAATAGCGCAGAGCAGCTAAGATAATATTTCATCATTAAAATTTTTTATTAATTTGTTACAATTGGAAATGCATAAAAATTATTCTCGCCCCAAGTGCTTGCTGCCACATTTTTTACAGTCCTGTTATTACTTACATTATAATCTGATCTTGTAGCCCACAGATAATATGTTTTATTTGAAGTTCCTTGGTTATTTATAATAACATTACCATCTATCATACTAAGAGCAACATTACCCTTTAGTACACCAATAATATTGGTGGCAGAATTTGGTTCGCTATCAGCAGTTAATGTGTTGTTAGTATCGTTATCGGAGAAATATAGACTTACAGAAAGAGCTTCAGATGTACTTAAAACGCCTGTAGACAATTGAATAGGAAATGCACATTTAACAACCCATTTACCAGGTGGTAGATTTATAGTTGCACCGGTATAACCGGTATAAGAAGTGTTAGTTCCAAGGTTTACTCCAGTATTATTATTCGTACCAGTTATCTTCATAAGAACATAGGGTTGAGCCCAATCTATATTACCATTTGCATGTACGCGTAATATCTTGCCCTCCCCCATTGTTTTATGTTCTAAACGGACACTCCCCACTGAGTGTAGATTGGCTTGCGGGTTATTAGTATTAAATCCCACATAGCCATAACCTGTTTGCGACTTCATTGGATTAAATGCAATGATAGCAAAGAATAAAAAATATTTAATCATCATAATGTGTTTTCTGAATTACAAAAATAAAAAAAAAAACTAATTACAAATTATACAATTTAAACAACTATAAACTTATAATAATTTAAAAAAAATACCCTAAACAAGGTATTTACATGAATTTAAAACATTTCAACGTGATTGGCTGAAAAATTGATAAATAATATTTATCAATTCAAAAAAAAGCGATTGACAACATTCCAAAACACCAACGGCTTCAAAATCATCCAAAACTGGATGATGGAAAAATCGATTTCGCCTTTTAAATTTCAGGTTCAGACTTGGCAGAAGTTTGGAAGCGGTTACAGCGGAATGGTCATTGCTCCAACCGGTTTTGGGAAAACTTATTCGGTTTTTTTAGCTTTGATTTCTGATTTCCTCAATCATCCAGAAGCCTATCAAAGCGGACTGAAAATGATTTGGATTACCCCACTCCGTTCCCTGTCCAAAGATATCGCCAAAGCGATGCAGGAAGCCATTGACGGAATTGGTCTGGATTGGACAGTCGGCGTCAGAAACGGAGATACAGACCCGAAAATCCGTCAGCAACAGGTCAAAAATATGCCTGAAATTTTGGTGGCAACGCCAGAAAGTTTGCAGTTATTATTAGGACAGAAAAATCATCAGCGTTTTTTCAAAAACATGAAGACAATTGTTGTGGATGAATGGCACGAATTGTTAGGCTCCAAACGTGGTGTTTTGGTAGAGTTGGGAATTTCGCAGCTCAGAAAATATGTTCCGAAACTGAAAATCTGGGGAATCACGGCAACGATTGGAAATCTTGATGAAGCCATGGAAGTTTTGATTCCTTATGATATCAAAAAAACAAAAATTACGGCTAAAGAACATAAGAAAATTGAGATTCTTCCCGTTTTTCCTGACGAAGTTGAGATTCTGCCTTGGGCTGGTCATCTCGGGCAAAAACTGGCAGATAAAGTCGTCCCGATTATCCTCAATTCCAAATCGACGATTGTCTTCACGAATACCAGAAGCCAGAGCGAGATGTGGTACCAGCTTCTGCTGAATGTTTACCCGGATTTTGCCGGACAAATCGCCATCCATCACAGTTCGATAGATTCAGAATTACGAAGCTGGATTGAGGAAAATCTAAGTTCCGGAAAACTGAAAGCGGTTGTTTCTACATCGTCGCTGGATTTGGGAATTGATTTTAAACCGGTTGATACTGTGATTCAAATCGGTTCTGCAAAAGGCGTTGCGAGATTTCTGCAACGTGCCGGCCGAAGCGGTCACTCCCCTTTCGAAACGTCGAAAATCTATTGTGTCCCCACGCATTCTTTAGAACTCATAGAAGTTTCTGCCCTAAAAGAAGCCGTGAGTCAAAACGTTATTGAACCTCGTGAACCGCAGGTTTTATGCTTCGACATTCTGGTTCAGTTCCTGATGACTTTGGCGATTGGCGACGGATTTTATCCTCAAGAAACCTACGAAAGAATCAGGCAGATTTACACGTTTCAGGAGATTACTGATGAAGAATGGAAATCGGTAATCGAATTTCTCACCATTGGCGGAAGTGCTCTGAAAAGCTATGAAGAATATCACAAAGTGGTGGTAATGGAAGATGGCCTACACAAGGTGACATCCCGAAGAATTGCGATGCTGCACCGGATGAATATGGGTGCGATTGTGAGTGATGCGATGCTGAAAGTAAAATTTATTTCCGGCGGCTATATCGGGATGGTGGAAGAATATTTTATCTCGAGGTTAAAAAAAGAAGAGAAATTTATTTTGGCAGGTAGAGTTCTAGAAGTAGCGATGATAAAGGATATGACGGTTTTTGTCCGGGCTTCCAAAGGAAAAGCACAGGCTCCGAGTTATCTGGGCGGGAGATTGCCTTTGAGCTCTAATCTTGGTCAGTTTTTACGTGAAAAATTATCCATTGCTTTAAATCCTAAAGCCTCGGAGAAAGAACTGAAATTTCTGCATCCGCTTTTAATCAATCAGGAAGAACGGTCGCACATTCCGAAAGAGGATGAATTTTTGGTTGAAATGATTAAAACCCGAGAAGGTTATCACCTGTTTATGTATCCTTTCGAAGGGCGATTGGTGCACGAAGTGATGGCCGCTTTGATTGCCTTCCGGATTTCAAAACTGGCGCCGATTTCATTTTCAATGGCGATGAATGATTATGGTTTTGAATTGTTCAGTGATAAGGAAATTCCGCTTAATGAAAAGAATTTAGACACAATTTTAACCCGTGAGAATCTGATGACCGATGTGATTTCCAGCATCAATGCCGCCGAAATGGCACGACGGAAATTCCGTGATATTGCGGTGATTTCCGGAATGGTGGTGCAAAATTTCCCCGGGCAGCAGCGGTCCAACAAATCATTACAAAGTTCTGCCGGATTAATCTTTAAAGTTTTGGAAGACCACGACCCCAATCATTTTTTGGTGCGGCAAGCATACACAGAAGTTTTTAATATGCAGCTTCAGGAACATCGATTGGTAGAAGCTTTTAAAAGAATCGAAAAATCAAAAATCGTCCTGAAATTTGCCAATGCTTTTACACCACTAAGTTTCCCGATAAAAGTCGATAGTCTGCGTCAGACTTTGACGAGTGAGGATTTGGATGCGAGGATCCAGAAATTGATTTTGCAGGCGCGGAAAATTAAATAGTATTTTATTTATTTGGGCAGCTTAACCCGCCCTCCGTTCCCGCTTTTTTATTTCGCTTAGCTCCACAAAAAGAGCTCCACTCAGGTCGGGCTGCAAAGTTTGTCACAAAACAAAATTAGTCAACAGAAACAAAATCTGACAGACATTAGAATAAAAAATGAAAATAGCTACTAAAAATATCAATATTAAAGACGAAGTTTTTACATTAACCAATCAACGGGCGTTGTTTTGGGAAAAAGAAAAAGCATTGATTTTATCAGATTTGCACATCGGGAAAACCGCTCATTTCAGAAAAAACGGCATTGCAATATCCAACCAAATTTTCGAAAATGACTTGCAACGATTATCTATTTTAATTGAATATTTTCAGCCTGAGAAATTTATCGTTGTTGGTGATTTGCTTCACGCCGGAGACAATTCTGAGGTGGATGAATTCTGTTTTTGGAAGAATCAATATCCAGACCTACAATTTTATTTGATAGAAGGCAATCACGATAAAATTTCAAAAAAACTGGAATCAAAATTGTGCCTTAATCATAAATCAAAATCTTTAGAAATTAATGATTTTATTTTCGTTCACGATTTTGAAAAAGAGCAGTCAAAATTCCAAATTACGGGACATATTCACCCCGGATTTGTGATTAATTCTGCTGTTAAAAAAATCAAATTACCTTGCTTTGTCATTTCCGAAAATCAATTGCTATTGCCTGCCTTTAGCGAGTTTACAGGATTAGATACCAAAAATCTCCCTAAAAAAGGAAGATTCTATGTTTTTACAGATTCGGAAATCTATGAAGTTTAAAAATTTATAAGTTGTCGAACCATTTGTAAATATCAGTATCAGAAGAAATACCTAATTTTTTACGGATTCTATTTTTTCGATTTTGTATTGCTTTTGGAGTTACAAAAGTATAAATGGCGATTTCTTTTGTCGTTAATCTTAATTTTAGATAAATACAAAAAATAATTTCTGAATTTTGAAGATTTGCATTAATTTCAGTGAGTTTCAAAAAAAATTCAGGATATGTAGATTTAAATTTACTGAGAAGTCTGGGTGAGTTTTCTTTTGCTAGTCTTAAAATCTCTTCTTCTGGCATATTATGTATATTTCGTTGGTCTTACTATTGATCATTTATTGGTTAAAACATTTAAAATGAAAATCATGAAATTTTAAATAATTTATTAATATTCAATACTTTAAAATTCCGAAAAAAGGATTTCATTAAATAGATGTTATACCTCAAAATTATTACTTAAAGAATAATTATTTTATGATTCTAATCAATGTGGGATGTATTTCTATTGAGAAATCATCTTTTAATTTATTAAATGGCAATTAACCAATTTAATTGTGAAATAAAAACGGATGTGGTACCTAAATGGTATCTCTTTAGAGAATTAGAGAAAAAATTATTTTCTAAAAAAGAATATATGAAAAATGCTTTCTTCAAATAATTATTTCACTTAAATAGATGAATTAATATTAACTACTTTAAAATCAATAATTTATTAATTTCACCTTTGAAGCAGCCTAAAATAAACTCTGTGTAATATTGTTGAGCCTCAAGAGAATGAGTTTTGGGGTGTAATTCCAGCTTTTTAGATAAGATAATTTCTCCTTTATAAGAAATTGAATAATGTGAGAAAATTCTAAAAGTTGAATTTCTAATAGGGTTTGCATAACCTGTAACCGCTATAGACCAATCTGTATTAAACAATTTGGCGACTCCAAGAGACATTTGGTCTGCTATGTTTTCCGAAACACAGTCGCATTCATTTGCTTCTTGTTCGTTTACATGAAGCAAATTTACTTTTTCATCAATCGTGTAAGTAGTAATTCCGCCTTTGTAAAACATTCCTGCGTTAGGCATCTGAGAAAACGTTAGCTGCAGCAAACCAGAGGTAACACTTTCTGCAACAGAAATCGTTTCGTTACTGGTGATCAGCGATTCACTGATATAATTGAGTAGTTTTTCTTGAAATTCCATTGTGTGATTTGGTTTTGGTGATGAAATTGGGCTTCTAAAAATAAATTTTTCTTTCTTCAATTTTTATTAATCCTTCACTTTCCATTTTTTTTAAGGTTCTAATAATGGTTTCAACCCGCATACCCGTTAAATCGGCAATCTGCTGTCGGGTAAGTTGAATGTGGAAGGAATGACGATCTTTACAGTCTGCATAACTTTTAAGATAGTCGAAAAGTCCCGAAATTCGGGCTAAAGGGCTTTGTGATGCCATATTTTGCATCATTAAAACCTTATAATATAATCTGTAAGAAAGGCATTCATTAATCTCTAAAGAAATTTTGGGGTTTTCTTTAATAAGATTGATGAAATTTTTTCTTTGTAGTCGTACTACTTTAGTTTTTTTTAGTGCTATTGCATTTAGAGGATATTTTTTATCAATAAATAACAGAGGTTCCCCAAAACTCTGACCTTCAGCTAAAATATTATGTATAAATTCCTTTCCTTCTTCATTATAATTATTCAGCTTTACAACTCCTTCTAAAATTTGATAATAATATGCCGGAACATCTCCTTCCGAAAAAATTGTTTCTTTTTCCTGATAGATTTTTTCTTCCGCACTGTAAGCTTTCAAAAGTTTTTCATCAATCTTCATGCAACTTATTGTTTTCATAATTATCTGGTTTTTAGTTGAATTATTTCATTGCTCATAAACCGATTCACCAAAAGATGACCTTATTTGAGAATGATACATTACAATATAAACACATATTTTGTGCCATAACTTATTGTCAATTAATATTATTCAAAAAAGAGCATTCAAATTTCAATAAAGTTTATGGTAATTCTATAAAACTACAACTTGTTGATAATTAAAATATTAATAATGAAAATAATTATCTTTTAGCACTGTCTGTCTCCGGTTTTACTGTGGATGAATCACTTTTTATAGTGGTTAAAGTATCAGATTGATCAACAGAATTATTAAAAGGTAAAGTATCTTCTGTAGTTATACTGTCTGATTTGATGGTTCTACCGTTATCGGTTGATTTACAACTTAAAAAAAATGATGACATGCCGATTGTTAGGATTAACTGTTTCATAATAATAATTTATTTGGTGATTTAAAATTTAGTGTTCATAACATTGAATAACGAATATACAGTTAACGCATTATAAATTTTATGATTGTAATCACAAATGGTTTTCATCCATTATTTCATGCTGATAATCATTTATTTAGATAAAATTATCAAACAAAAACATTAATCTTTATCTATGACACATTTTTGGTTAGATTTTTGAAGAGTCAAAAACAATATATTTTATTTCAACACCAAATTATTTTAATATGTCAACAGAAAATCTAAACAGCAGAGAAGCTGTAAAAAAAATTAAAGAATTATCTGAAAAGGCAAAATTCTGCATGTTTTGTACCGAATTAGATACAGTTCCTATTAATACGAGACCAATGGGACTTCAAGAAACTGATGAAGAGGGAAACCTTTGGTTCATTAGTAGCGATACCAGCAATAAAAATTTTCAGATTAAGGATGACGATAGGGTTCAGTTGCTTTTCATGAATAATTCTGATTCAGAATATCTTTCGGTTTTTGGTAATGCAACAATTTATAAAGATAGAGCTACCATTGAAGATAAGTGGTCGCCAATGGCAAATGCGTGGTTCGATGGCAAAGAAGATCCCAATGTATCTATTATAAAAGTCGCTCCAAAAGATACGTATTATTGGGATACAAAAGCTGGTAAACTTGTAAGTCTTCTCAGTTTTGCTGCAGCTGCAATCAGCGGAACTAAAACCGATAATTCGGATGGTGTAGAAGGAAAAGCTTCGGTCTGATTGATTAAAAATTTTCTCTGTTAAACCCTAAAACTAAAAATCATGATATTTGAAAGTGAGCCAAATCCTATTGTACACGAAACCAATTCTTCCAATGCGGGAAATATTGGAAAAGTCTCTCAGGTTATAAGTTTTAGCGGAGAAAAATCTTTTATACTTAATTCTCTTCAAAGGATTAAAAACAGCAGTATCTGTGAACTGAAAAAGAAAATTTTAGATACTTTTATTTCAGAATATACTGCGAATTTCTCAGGTTATGTAGAAAATGATTTTTACAATATGGAGAAGGAGAATTATAAAGTTTCCCATTCTTATGCGAAAAGTTCGTTCGAAAAAGTAATAAGAGATCAGGAATATCTTCATAAAATTATCACTACACTTAATCTTGAATAAAATTTTGTGTAGTGATAATATTTAATCTGCAATAAAGTTTTTCTTTGCGAGTTCTTTTCTCACTCTGCTAAGACTTTCTGGTGTTATACCCAAGTAAGAAGCGATCATCCACTGAGGAACACGCAACATGAGATCTGGATACATTTTTATAAATTTAAGATATCTTTCTTCTGCAGTTTCTCCTAACAGAGAATTTATCCTGTCCTGAAGGCTTTTAACATGTTTTTGCAGAAGCAAATCATTTCTTTCTATACTGTTAGGAAACTCTTCCAACAGTCTTTTGAAAAAATCGTGTTCTAAAAACAAAACCTCAGAATCTTCTACAGCTTCAATATAATAATTAGATTTATCGCTGAAATAAAGACTGGTTCTGTCGCCAATAAGCCAATTTTCTGGTGCAAATTGTATAATGTGTTCTTTTCCGTTTTTATCGATAGAATACATTCTTAGCAAACCTTTTTCAACAAAAAAAGTGTACTTGCAGACTTCTCCTGCCTGTAAAAGAAACTCGTGTTTTAATATTTTCTTTGAAGAATATTGCAAAGAACACATATTGAGTTTTTCAGCAGGAACTTCAAAGACGTTGGATAAATAATTTTGAATATTTTTCATTACAGAATTTGGCTTAGCGATATATTGTTGTGCGAAGCATGGTTTACCACTACTCCATTTTCAATGACCAAAAATTGTGGACTTTCGTGACGAACACCAAAATCTTCTGCTATTTTATTAGATATAGGTCGAAATGCCAATAAATCAAGATAATACAGATATTCTACAACCTCTTTATTTTCAGACTGTTTTATTTTTTTTTCAAAATTACGGAGTACCGTTTTGCTAATAAAACAACTTGTAGAATGTTTAAAAATTCCTATTTTATGACGATAAGAATTATCAATAGCTTTCATTAAATCTTCTTCAGATTCTATAGAATTCCATTGGTGTTTTTCTTCCAGTTCGTCATTTTTTCCACCAAATATTTTATCAAAAAAACTCATACTTTAAATTGTTTTAGATGATGATCCAGATGTTTATACTCTAAAAATCCCCAGTCTTTTTCCCGCATTCTACCGAAAAGTTCATGTTTTAGCGGTAACTGATGATTTAGGTATGCATTTTTGTATTCATCCAGTCTTACGAGCAGATTATTTCTTGCCTGCTCAAAGTCACAGTCAAAATTAACGATAACTTTTTTAAATGTAGGCATATTTCGCGGAATTCCATTATTGAAAGCAGAAATTTCGTATTTTGTTACAACTCCAACAATACGAAAAAGCCAAAATACAGACGGAATTTTTAAGCTGCCCAATGCAATCTGTAAAATTTTATCACAATGAAGCATCATCTGAGCAACATTCATCTTTCCCCATTTATTTTGAGATTTAGTAGACAGTTGCAGAATTCGACGCTTTATTTCTTCGAAATCTTCTTCGTTATGCAAACTTTTATATGGCATAAATTATTTAATTAATTACTCATCAACAGTCATAAAGTTTTCTAATAATTATAAAATCTTTCATAAATGCCGATTTGTCCGAATTTAATTTTATGGACAAGTTTTTGAAGGTTAATTTTGGTAAATTTAATTAATAATTCTATCTTTTCTCTATGAAAAAAGCCCTTATTATCGTCGATGTACAGAATGACTTCTGTGAAGGTGGTGCATTAGCCGTTCCTGAAGCCAATTCTATTATTCCATATATTAATCTTTTGATGCAGGAAAACCAGTACGACCAGATTGTTCTTACTCAAGACTGGCATCCGGCAAATCATAAAAGTTTTGCAAGCAATAATAACCGTAAAGTAGGTGAAAGCATCATTCTGAATGGTGTTCCTCAGTTTATGTGGCCAGATCATTGTGTAGAAGGTACTTTTGGTGCAGAATTCCACAAGGATCTAAATCGTGATAAAGTTACCCACATCATTCAAAAAGGTAAAAATACGGAGATTGACAGCTATAGTGGTTTTCAGGACAATAACCATTTTATGAAAACAGGATTGGATGATTTCTTAAAATACCACGAAATTCAACTGGTGGAAATTGTTGGTCTAGCTTTAGATTATTGCGTAAAATTTACCGCTTTGGATGCTGTTTCCAACGGATATATTACTTGTGTGCATTTTAACGGAACAAAAGCTGTTAACGTAAAACCTGATAATGGTAAAGACGCCATTTATGAAATGGTTCAGAAAGGTGTAACCATTTTGGGCTAAAATAAAATTGAGATTTATAAAAAACAAAAAAAGCAGTTTTACGAATGGTAAAACTGCTTTTTTAATTGTTAAAATCTAAAAATATTAAAGCATTTTCAGATTATTTACTTCAAGTTCGGTGAGAATTCTCCAATGTCCTCTTTTAATATTTTTCTTAGTAAGACCAGCAAACATTACGCGGTCTAATGCTTCAACTTCATAGCCTAATCTTTGGAATATTCTTCGGATAACACGGTTCCAGCCAATATGAATTTCAATACCTATTTCAGTTTTTGGTTTTCCTTCAATGAAAGAAATCTGGTCTACCACTGCAACTCCCTCATCCAAACGAATTCCTTCTGCAATTAACTTCATATCTTCATGAGTTAATTTTTTATCCAAAGTTACATGGTAAATTTTCTTGGCATCAAAAGACGGATGGGTAAGTTTTTTCGTCATGTGCCCGTCATTCGTTAAAAGGATAACTCCAGTTGTAGAACGATCTAGCCTTCCCACGGGAAAAAGACGGTAAGGTGAAGCATTGGCAACAAGATCCATCACCGTTTTTCTTGCTTTGTCATCTTTCGTTGTAGAAATATAACCCTTAGGCTTGTTAAGAAGTACATAAACAGGTTTTTCGGGCGTAATGCTTTGTCCATCGAAAACCACTTTATCAGTTTTCTGAACCTGATAACCCATTTCTGTTATCACTTTTCCGTTAACTTCTACCAATCCCTGAGTAATAAGTTCATCTGCCTCTCTCCTGCTGCATATTCCTGAATTGGCAATATACTTATTAAGACGGATTGAATCTTTATGAACATCTTTCTCAACTTTTTTGAATCTTCTTTGCTGAACAAATGATCTGGCTTTATCACCATCTTTTTCTTCTGCTGCATTGGGTCTTCTGCCATATTTCAGACTACCTCTTTCATATTTATTTCTTGTATCGAAATTTTTGCCACCACCTCTTTTAGGGCTGAAAGATTTCTTTTCTTCTCCCGCATTGGTAATATATGGCTCTTTTTCGATTTTCGAATATTTTTTTTCCATTCTCGCCTCATAGCTTGTATTACTTCTTCTGGAATCAGAATTACGTTCTCCTGCTTTCGGGAAAGGTTTTTTGAAAGGTTTTGAACCGGAATTTCCGGATTTGGAAGCGCGAGAACCATCAGAATTATTTCTTGTTGAACTTCTTGGTCTTTTGGGTTTTCCTGAATTGTTGTCTCTGCTCATGCTAAATATTTCTGCAAAGATACTATATTTAATAACGAGTTAAAAATTAGAATCATAACTTTGTACTGCTTTTATAATACAAACCTAAATAATCATCATAATGATTACCATATTAGACCATAGTTTTTCTCAGCTTAATCAGTTTATCTCTGAAAAAAAATTCAGTAAAATTTTTATTTTGGTTGACGAAAACACCCATGAATACTGCCTTCCACTATTTTTGGCAAATCTGGAAACAGAAATCAGTTTCGAAATCTTGGAAATTGAGCCGGGAGAAGAAATGAAAAATATCCAGACAGCCAACCAGCTTTGGGAAATTCTTACCGAAATGCATGCAGACAGAAAAGCTTTGCTCATTAATCTGGGAGGAGGAGTTATTACGGATATGGGAGGTTTTGTAGCGTCTACCTATAAAAGAGGAATTCAGTTTATTAATATTCCCACTACTCTTTTGTCGATGTGCGATGCGTCTATCGGCGGTAAAACAGGAATTGATCTAATGAATTATAAAAATATGGTAGGAACTTTTGCTTTTCCGGAGCAAATTTATTTCTATCCAAAATTTTTAGAAACCCTTCCTGCCAAAGAATTAAAAAGTGGTTTTGCCGAAATGTTGAAGCATGGCTTAATTGCCGATAAATTGCATTGGGAAGAATTAATTCAAATTCAAAGTTTGGATGCTTTGGGAATTGAAAAATTTATTCCTAATTCTATGAATATAAAGCAGGAAATTGTGAATGCCGATTGTTTTGAAAAAAATATTAGAAAGACGCTCAACTTCGGACATACCATTGGTCATGCAATAGAAAGTCTTTGCCTTGAAGACGGAAAGCCAATTCTACATGGTGAAGCAGTAGCATTGGGAATGATTTGCGAAACGCATCTTGCTTATCTGGAAAATCTTATTGATGAAAAAACATCAGAATTAGTAATTCATCACATTCAGAGATATTTTTCCTTCTTAGATATTAGTTCTTATGAAGATTCTAAAATTTTCGATTTGCTGCTGAACGATAAAAAAAATGTAGATGAAAAAATAAACTTTTCTTTAATTACTGGTATTGGATCTTGTACATTCGACTATCAATGCAGTACTGAAAATATTACAAAAGCCCTTAATTTTTACCGAAAATTGAGTGAATATTAATTCAAAAAAATAAAAATTGTTAAAATTAATATTTAATACATAATAAATTAATAGTTTGATTTTCAGATAAATAAAAAATCATCAATTCGTTGAGAGTTGATGATTTTTCATTTTAACCAACAATTTTTCGTTTTGGCAAACAATTTGAAAGATACCACCCGTCCAATAATAAAAGTTGGGTAGTAAAATTTAAAATTAGAATTAGTAAAATATTAAAAATTTAAGTTATGAAAAAGTTAATTTTAGGAATCGCAGTTTTGTCAACTTCTTTGGCATTTGCTCAGACAACTACTCCAAAATCGTCATCTTCGGATGTTAGATTTGGTGTAAAAGCTGGTATGAACGTTTCTTCTTTATCTAAAGATGCTGGTTTGGAAGATCAAAAATCTAAAATAGGATTTAATGCAGGGGTATTTGCAACAATTCCTGTAGCTGAGTCTTTCAGCATTCAACCGGAAGTTTTATATAACCAGTTAGGTGCTAAAGTGGATAGCAAAAATGAATATACATTAGCAGGAATCACAACAAAAAACGTTGAGTCTTATTCAACTAAATTTGATTATATCTCTGTACCAGTAATGTTCCAGTATAATTTTGTCCCTAATTTTTATGTAGAAGCTGGTCCGGAATTTGGATTCATGATTTCTGCAAAAAACAAAGGTGACAGAACAACTACTGTTACTAACGGAACGAACGTATCTACAAGTACAGCAAGTTATACCGAAAACATCAACAAAGATAATTTAAGTACTTTCAACTTCGGAATTGGTCTTGGTGCAGGTTATTATTTCACAGATAATCTTGGGATTACTGCAAGATATACTGCTGGTGTAACAGATGTGGCAAAAAACAGACCTAACGGTTCGGATGCTATTAGAAACAACAACTTCCAAGTTGGTTTAGCATATAAATTCTAAGAAGCTGAAAATCTAACAAACAATTTTGATTTCAATAAAAGGTCAGCTCTATTTCTGGAGCTGACCTTTACTTTTATTTCTTTTTTTAATCCCATGCTTAGCATACAAAAAAGCGGATTTTATTCTAAAATAATTCGTGTTATGCCCCTATTGGCAAGCACTTTGCAAAATAAAAGTACCTGTATGAAGTATCAGGTATTAAAACAAAAGTAAAATTTAATTTTAAAATTATGAAGAAGTTATTTCTAGGAATGGCAGTAGCTGCCACATCGTTGGTATATGCACAGGAAGTAAAACCAGAACCAGCTCCAGCTCCTATTCCTCCAATGAAGGTAAAAGAACCGGTAAGATTCGGTATTAAAGGAGCGGCTACCGCTTCACAGTTCAGTGAGCAGAAATTGGCTGCCAAAAATCAGAAAATAGGTTTTAATGCAGGTGTATTTGTGAATGTACCATTATCAGAAAAATTTGCATTACAGCCAGAGGTTTTATACAACCAAATGGGTGCTAAAAGTGTTGTTTCAGATAATGAAGTAAGTAATGGTTCTACTACAGTAAGAACGAAACAGGATTATACAACAACTCTTAATTATATCTCTGTACCTTTAATGCTTCAGATGAAGCCGGCACATAATTTTTATGTTGAAGCTGGACCAGAATTCAGTTATTTTCTGGATGGAAAATACAAAGGTGAAACTACAACATCAACCACCGTTTCAGGTACAACAACTACACAAACTTTATCTGCTTCAGAAAGCATCAACAAAGATGATATCAAGAAATTTAATGTAGGTTTGGGAATAGGTCTTGGATATTATTTCACTCCTAATTTAGGAATTAATGCAAGATATGTAAACAGCTTAACGCACATTTACAACAATTCTGATGCTGTAACCGATGCTCAGAAAAACATCAATACTAACAGAGTATTTCAGTTAGGATTAAACTATAAATTCTAAACAAATCTTAATTTCAATAGAAAGGTCAGGCTTTATGATGAAGCCTGACCTTTCTATTGTATATAATTAAAACTTAAATTTAATATTGAATTTAGATTTTAGATTTTAAATAATAGAAAAAAAATAACCAAATGTAAACATTTGATTATCAGATAGTTATGTGGAGAATACGGGGATCGAACCCGTCACCTTTAGACTGCCAGTCTAACGCTCTAGCCAGATGAGCTAATTCCCCAATTTTTTCAGTTTTGCAAATGTAAGTATTTATCTGTTACTTGACAATTTTTGTATAAGAAAAACGTGCACCGAACGAACGATACACGTTTTAACAAGATTAAATATATCAATAACTAACTATTTTACTTCCAGCCACCTCCTAAAGCTTGATACAATTTTACTGCTGCTCTCATTTTATTGTATTCAGCATTAGAAATATTGAGTTCTGCATTTAAAGAATTTACACTCGCATTCAGAACTTCAAGGTAATTTGCCATACCGTAGTTAACAAGCTCCTGAGAGAAATCAACAGATTTTTGATACGATTGGAGTTCTTTTTTCTTCAGATCAATAAAAGAATCCTGTACAGAAAAAACTTTAATAGCATCCGAAACTTCTTTTCCTGCATTCAAAATAGTTTTTCTGAAATTAAGATAAGCTGTTTCTTTATTGGCTAAACTCACTTCATAATTGGTTTTTATCTGTCTTCTGTTTAATACCGGTTGTGCCAAACCTGTAACAACATTCGCAAACAATGAATTTACGCTGAATAAATGATCGATATCTACCGACTGCACACCTCCACTTCCTGTTAATCTCAAAGTAGGATAAAATTGTGCTCTGGCAACATTTGTAAGCTCAAATGCATTCATCAGATTAAATTCTGCTCTCATCACATCGGGACGGTTAGAAAGTAAATTAACCGGGAAACCAACCGCCAAAGTATTTGGTATTTTCTGAGATTCTAAAGTCGTTCTTTCTATTTTCTGAGAAGGAATTCCAATTAATAAGCTTACAGTATTTTCTAATAAAGAAATTTGGGTATCAATATCAATAAGCAAAGATTTAGCGTTATAAACCAAAGCCTGACTTTGCTGAACGGCAACTTCTGTAAGAACACCAGCATCTTTTAAAGCTTTTGTAGTCTCTAAATTATCTTCACGTAATTTTATGGTTTTCTGAATGATTTTTTTTTGATCATCAAACGTTAACAGCTGAAAATATGCCGAAGCAATCGAAGCAACCAAATCACTTTTTACAGCTTTATGAGCAGCTAAAGTCCCGAGATAAGTTGCAAGCTGAGCCTTTTGCTGAGATTTCAGTTTACCCCAAATATCTGCTTCCCAACCGATACTAGCAGTGATATCGAATTGGTTTACATATCTTCTTTCACCAATAATTTGCCCAAACTGTGTGTTGATAGACTGGGTCTGAAAAGTATAGTTCGGTCCAACAGATACAGTGGGTTCGTATGCAGCTTTTGCCTGTTTAAGATAAGCTTCTGCAGAAATAATATTCTGTACAGCAATTCTTACATCGAGATTATTTTCTAAAGCTCTGTCTATATGCTTTTGAAGAACAGGATCCGTAAAAATTTCCTTCCAGGAAACGTTCCCGATGCTCATACTATCTTTTGGAAGCATATCGGTTCGGTAAAGTTTTTCGTCAACCGCATTTTGTGGCCTTTCGTATTCTTTCCTTACCATACACGATGACAATACAGCCAATGTTAAAACAGAAAAAGCAGTTCCTTTTATGATTATAGATAAATTTTTCATTTTTAAATCTTCAAGATTTTTATTCAGCTAGATTGATGTCTTCTTGTTTTATAGGTTTTATTTTTTCCTGAAGAGTCTGGAAAATAACATACAAAACAGGAATTACAAATACGCCTAAAATAGTTCCTATTAACAAACCAATAGCGGCTCCGGTTGCAATAGATCTGTTTCCAACAGCTCCAATTCCGCTTGCTAAAACCAATGGAAGCAATCCGAAAATGAAAGCCAAAGAAGTCATTAAAATAGGTCTCAATCTCGCTTTAGAAGCATTAATAGCAGAAGTTACAATACTTTCGCCATGATGTCTTCTCTGCACAGCAAATTCAACAATTAAAATGGCATTTTTTGCCAATAATCCCACCAACATAATTAATGCAATCTGAAAGTAAATATTGTTTTCCAAGCCCATTATTTTCTGTCCAAAATATGCTCCCATTACGCCTAAAGGTAACGAAATTACAACCGTTAAAGGAAGAATATAACTTTCGTACTGTGCAGCCAAAATAAAGTAAACAAATACCAAACTCAATGCAAAAATAAGTACAGTTTGAGATCCGGAAGCAAGTTCTTCTCGGGATAAACCAGTAAATTCAACCGAATAGTTCTGATCCAGCGTTTCTCCGGCAACCTGCTGCACTGCTGCAATTGCATCTCCGGAACTGTATCCTGCAGCGTTAGCTCCTGTAATCTTAACAGAAGTAAATAAGTTGTATCTGCCTACAGACTGTGGTCCATACGTTTTTTTAAGAGTTACAAACTGAGAAATTGGTGCCATTGCACCTTGATTTGTTTTTACATACAACTGATTCAAGCTTTCGGCGTTTTCTCTGTTTTCGGGCAATGCCTGAACCATTACTCTAAACTGTTTTCCGTATTTGGTAAAATCTGCACTGTAAATTCCTCCAATATAACCCTGCATTGTTTCTAAAATAGAATTCACAGAAATCCCTTTTTGTTTGGCTAAAGGAACATTAATCTCCATTTGATATTGCGGATATTTTGTATTAAATGAAGTTTGTGCAAATTCTATTTCTGGTCTTTTCATCAAGTTACCAATCAGTTCATTGGTTTTTTGATCGAGTTCAGAAAAATCTCCGCCTGCTTTATCAAGCAAAACCATTTCAAAACCGGCACTGTTACCAAATCCCGGAACACTCGGCGGTTGAAAAAACACCACTTTGGCATCCGGAACTTTCCCTACCAATCCAAAAAGTTTTTTAGTAATTTCTTCTGAAGATAAACCTTCTCCTTTTCTGTCATTAAAAGGTTTTAGTTTAACAAAGGCAAGACCGTTATTACTTCCGTTTCCAGACAATAATCCTCGTCCTGTAGAGATTGTTACATTCTGAATTCCCGGAATCTTTAATGCACTTGCCTGAAGAGTTTTCAAGACATTATAGGTTCTTTCCATCGACGCTCCCGGTGGAAGCTGAACATCTGTAAAGATAATTCCGCGGTCTTCTGTAGGAACGAAACCTTTTTTCATGGTTGAACTTGTCCAGAAGATAATTCCCCCAGTAATTGCAAAAATGATTAGAGTAACCCATTTATGCTTAATGAGAAAAGTAAATCCTTTAGCATAACGTTCAGTTATCGTTCTAAAAGCGATATTAAACTTATAAAAGAACTTCTGAATGAAATTTTTATTTTTATAATCTTCGTGATGAGCATCATGAGGCTTTAAAAATAATGAACACAAAACCGGACTTAATGTTAATGCATTAATCGCTGAAATTACAATAGCAATAATTAACGTAATACCAAACTGTTGGTAAAAAACACCAGTTGGACCCGTAATGAAAGTAACCGGAATAAATACCGCTGCCATAACCAGTGTAATTGATATAATTGCTCCGGTAATCTCATCCATTGCTTCGATAGTTGCTTTTTTAGCATTCGAAATTCCGTTTTCCATTTTGGCATGAACAGCTTCTACAACAACAATCGCATCATCCACCACAATACCGATTGCCAATACCAATGCAAATAACGTTAAGAGGTTTAATGAATATCCAAATAAATTCAGAAAGAAAAATGTTCCCACAATAGATACCGGAACTGCTATCGCAGGAATTAATGTGGATCGGAAATCCTGCAAGAATATATACACCACAATAAATACAAGGATAAACGCTTCTATTAAGGTGTGAATAACTTTTTCGATGGAGGCATCCAAAAATTCGTTGGTATCGAAGTTAAAGGTATATTTTACACCTTCGGGATAAGTGCTTTCATTGGCTTTAAGCTGAGCTTTAATTTTTTCGATAATTTCCTGAGCGTTAGATCCCGGAGTTTGAAATATCCCCATACTGATGGATGGATTATTTCCGTTTTCACCAACACCTGAATAGGAAAGTCCGCCCAATTCTACCTTTGCAACATCTTTCAGCATTAAATTCTGTCCGTCTGGTAAAGCTTTTACAATAATATTATCATATTGTTCCTTATCGCTGAATTTACCAACATATTTAATGATATATTCAAAAGCACTTCCGCTGTTTTGTCCCAAAGAACCTGCTGCAGCTTCTCTACTCTGCTCGTTGATAGCAGTAGTAACATCTGTAGGCGTAATTCCGTAAGCTGCTAACTTTGCAGGATCCAGCCAAACTCTCATTGAATAGTTTTTTCCACCAAAAACATTAGCTTCTCCTACTCCATTAATTCTCTGAAGATTCGGAATAACATTAATATTCAGAAAGTTCTGAAGATAAACATCATCAATATTTTTATTTTCAGAATAGAAAGAAAGATACATTAATGCACTGGTCTGCTGTTTCTGTGTTACAACACCAGAACGCGTAACTTCACTTGGCAATAGAGGACTTGCTCTCGATACACGGTTCTGAACATTTACCGCAGCAATATCGGGATCTATTCCCTGCTTAAAAAACACCTGAATTTGTGCAGAACCATCATTACCAGCAGTTGAAGTAATGTAATCCATCCCTTCCACTCCATTAATTTGTTCTTCTAAAGGAACGACAACACTTTTCATTACAGTTTCGGCATTCGCACCAGTATAATTGGCTCTTACACTTACCGTTGGCGGTGCAATGTCCGGATATTGAGTAACAGGAAGTGAAGTAAGCCCCAAAACTCCCAAAATAACGATGAGAATGGAAATTACAGTGGATAAAACCGGTCTGTTAATAAACTTTTTTATCATATTAAAATTTCGGTTTTACAGATTGAACAAGACTATCCATACTTATAGGTTTAGGAATTACAGCTGTTCCGGGTTTTATATTCCCCGTTCCTGCAGCAATAATTTTCTCACCTTTTTTAACCCCGGATTTTAGAAGTGCCATATTATCAATTCGGTCGATTACATCCACTACTACATTTTTAGCAGTATCTTTATCTACTTTATATACATAAACAATTCCCTGCTGTTCGTAAGTAGCACTCTCGGGAACAACCAAAACATTATCAAAATATTTTGGAAATCTAATAGTACCGCTGTTTCCGTTGCTTAAAAGCTTTTGTGAATTTTTGAATACAACTCTAAACTGAATAGTTCCTGTGGTTTGATCTATAGATCCTGTAATCGCTTCAATTCTACCTTTTTCAGGATAAATACTTCCATTAGCCAGCTGTAGCTCTACCATAGGAAGATTTTTAATTTTTTCTGGAACATTTGCCCCTTTTGATTTTTCTAAAAAGTCGAAATAAGATTTTTCGTTCATAGAAAAATAGGCAAATATTTCTGAGGTATCTGAAATCGTTGTAAGCGGAGTCTGATCTGTTGGCCCAACCAGACTTCCCACTTTTAATGGCAGTTTCCCGATAACTCCTGAAATTGGAGCACGAATCACAGAATAGTCGATATTGGCTTCAACACCTTTATAAGTGGCAACCGCTTGTTTTTTTGCCGCAGCAGCCTGCTGTAAACCAGCCTGTGCACGAACCAGATTTGCCTGAGCTGTCTGAAGCTGCACATTACTGATGATATTTTTCTGAACCAATGGTTTAAGCTTATTCACTTCAACCATTGCAGCATTTACCTGAGCCTGAGCGGCTGCGATATTAGATTCTGCCGCAGTAATTCCTGCTTTGGATGCGGCTGCGGTTTCATTAAGAGTATTGGTTTCCAGTCTGAATAAAGGTTGTCCTTTGGTAACAAACTGACCTTCATCCACCAAAACCTGAGTAATATATCCCTGAATTTTAGCTCTTACATCATTGTTTATTCTCCCTTCAATAGTTGCAGGATAAGTATCGTATCCCACAATATTTTTATTTTCTACAGACACTACCGGAAATGGTTTTGGACCATCTTGTTTTGGAGCTTCTTTTTTACACGCGGTAAGCATTACTGCTCCGGCAGAAAATAAAATAAGTTTATTTTTCATATTATAGTTTATTAAGAGATTCCTGAATATTAATTATACTTTTATTTAATAGTTCTTTGTAGGCTTCATTTTTTTCATCCACTTCGTTATGGTCTATTTTTCTGAATTTTTTGAGCTCATCCATCAGTTTAAGCTCATCTTTCATTTTCTGAACAATTTTTTCGAATCTTATTTTTTTATAATCATCATTGGCAAAAAAATATCTTTTTCTTTCGTCTATTTTATTAAGATCAACAATCAGCTGTATATTAAGAAGCAGACAAATACTCGTAGAAACAGAACTTTTACTTGCCGAAAAAACTTCTACAAACTCATCAAAAGTAATTCCGACTTTATTAAAATCGAAAATTAGATAAGAATAAATCTTTGATGCTAATGGTGGAAGATTAAAAATATTTCCGTAAAATCTCACGGCATCCTGAAAAATTTTTTCATCTACCTCTAAAGTTTGCTTCATCAGTTTGAATTTGGGTTCAAAAATATTAATTAGTTCGGAACAAAACGAACAAACTTAATAGAGTTTATAAATAATTCTTTATTTCACAATCAATAATACTATTTGAAGGTTTTTTAAATAATTAATTTCTCAAAAGCTTTTCTCATTCCATCAGCAAGCATAACTTCTCCACAATAGGTATATCCTTTAGATTCTAAAATCTTTAGCATAGCCATATTATCATAATTGGTATCTACTTTAATACTGTTGATTTTTTGAGAAACTGCAAATTCTTCAATCTTTTCAAATAAGATCTTAACTAAACCTTTTCCGGCAAAATTATTATCTACCGCGACCCTGTGCACAACTATAAAATCTCCCTCACTGAGCCATTTCCCGTCAATTTTACTGTATGCAGGTTCATCATTAATGATAAGGGCACTATATACCGCTATTTGATGGTCTACCAATAAAACATAAGCAAAATCTTTTTCAACATCTCTTTCAATGGTCTGTCTGTTGGGATAACCATTCTGCCATTGGGTACTTCCGTCTTTTTTTCTTCTTTCTATTGCCTGCTGAATTATTTTCCAAATATCATCAATATCCTGAGAATTGGCTTTTCTAAAGGTAATTACATTATTATCGGTCATGAAATAATTTATTGAAGTCTTAAAAAAAATGGTATCAACACAATTAATGCCAAAGGCACTACATCCTTCCTTTACAAAAAAAACCGAAAGCTGATATAACTTTCGGTTTCTGAAGTAGTAAAATTTAAAATTATGAAATTGTTTTTAATTAAATTAATTTTCATTTTGCTGAAGATAGGCATCAATAATCTCAAAAGCTTTTTTTTCATCTTTAAGATTTACCATCACTTTCAGCGAAGTTGCCGTAGGAGTAGTTGTAAAAGTTAGATAATTATTTTCTACATCGGTGGCTATTTGTGCATCATCTAACTTAGATTTAATAAGTTGAATTTCAGCAGGTTTGTCGCTTTCAAAAACCGACACTCTCGTATTTGTATCCATATTCTTTACATTTTGAGTATCTAAATATAGAAAGTTTTTTTTAAAATTCCAAATTGAGAAGTTTTAAATTTTATTAATATTATTTTCAATTTTATCTAAAGCAATCTGAATTTCCTCTTTGGTTACATTAAGATGTGGTCTGAATCTAACTGACTGATCTCCACAAGCTAAAAGAATTAATTGGTCTTCGTACAGCACATTTCGTAACCTGTCTCTTTGCTCACCCGAAGGCAAATCTATGGCACACATTAAGCCTTTTCCACGTGCGTTAGAAAGTTTTTCAGGATATTTCTGTGCAAGATTTTTCAGTCCGTCCAAAAGGTAATCGCCAACAATCTGAACATTTTCTAAAAGGTTTTCTTTTTCTATTACTTCCATTACAAGCTGAAATCGGAGCATATCGATAAAATTTCCACCAAATGTTGAATTTATTCTGGAACTTTCTCTAAAAACATTATCCGGAACTTCATCAAACTTTTCTCTGTTGGCTAAAACGCCACAAACCTGCGTTTTTTTACCAAAAGAAATAATATCCGGCTTTACACTCAAATGTTCGAATGCCCACATTTTGCCCGTAATTCCTATTCCGGTCTGAACTTCATCGAAAATTAAAAGGACTTCATGCTCATCACAAATATTTCTTAATCCCTGGAAAAATTCATCTCTGAAATGATTATCGCCGCCTTCAGCCTGAATTGGTTCAATAATAATACATGCCACCTGATTAGGGTGAGAAAGAATAGCTTCGGTAATCTGAATAAGAGCTAAATTTTCGTTTTTAATGGTTTCCTCAAGGTTTTCTTCCGTAATAGGAAAAGTTAATTTAGGATTAAGGATTCTAGGCCATTCAAACATTGGGAAATACTGATATTTTCTAGGATCTGAAGTATTTGTTAAGCTTAAAGTATAACCACTTCTTCCATGAAATGCCTGTCTGAAATGAATACAAATTCCGGCTTCCAAATCAATGCCTTTTTCGAAGTTTTTTCTTGTTTTCCAGTCGAAACACGCTTTCATTGCATTTTCAACCGCTAAAGCTCCACCTTCAATAAAAAATGCAAGCTGCAATTCTTTTGGTAAAACTACCCTTTCGAAAACTTCCAGAAAATCTGCATATTCTTTAGGATAAACATCTGCCAAAGTTGGCTTATTAACTGCCATTTTCCCCAACCATTCCGATTTTTCGAGCAAGTAAGGATGATTGTAGCCAATAGACGCAGAACCGAACATCGAAAACATATCCAGATAATTTTTCCCGGAAATAGAATCGTGAATCCAAGATCCTTGCGAGTTTTCAATATCCATCACGAAATCGAACCCGTCTGCTAAAACGTGTTTTCCTACGGTTTCTTTTATTTTATTTGTATGAATTTCTAGTGTATTGTCCATAATTGTGATTGAAGTTTGATGAAATGAATAAATTTAGAAATAATACTGAAAATTAACATTCAGTCATTTTTCAAAATCTTTATTTTTCTGATTTACATGTTTTTACAAATCAAATTTAATTCCCTGTGCCAAAGGAAGATTGGTTGTGTAATTGATGGTATTTGTTTGTCTTCTCATATAATATTTCCAGACATCCGAACCAGATTCTCTACCGCCTCCGGTTTCTTTTTCACCACCAAAAGCACCACCGATTTCTGCACCCGATGTACCAATATTTACGTTTGCAATTCCGCAATCTGAGCCTGCATGCGAAAGGAATAATTCTGCTTCTCTTAGATTTTGCGTCATGATTGCAGAAGATAAACCTTGCGGCACATCATTCTGAATTGCAATTGCTTCATCCAATGAAGAATATTTAATGAGATATAAAATAGGAGCAAAAGTTTCGTGTTGTACGATTTCATAAGAATTTTTAACCTCCGCAATGCATGGTTTAACATAACAGCCAGACTCGTAGCCTTTTCCTGATAAAACTCCGCCTTCAACTACAAAATTTCCGCCTTCGGCTTTACATTTTTCAATAGAATTTTCGTACTGTTTTACGGCATCGGTATCAATAAGCGGTCCAACGTGATTGCTTTCATCAAGAGGATTTCCTATTTTCAGTTGTCCGTAAGCTTTTACCAATCTGTTTTTCACTTCATCGTAAACACTATCATGAATTATTAATCTTCTTGTAGATGTACATCTCTGTCCTGCTGTTCCTACCGCTCCGAAAACTGCTCCGATAATAGACATATCCAGATCTGCATCCTTAGAAATGATAATTGCATTGTTTCCACCAAGTTCAAGGATAGATTTCCCGAATCTTTCAGCCACTTTAGAAGAAACTTTTCTTCCTACTTTTGTAGATCCTGTAAACGAAATTAAGGCAACACGTTTATCATCTACCAATTTTTGTCCTATTTCGTGATCGGCAACCAAAACACTTGATATTCCTTCAGAAAGATTATTATCTTTAAGAACTTCGCTCATAATATTCTGACAAGCGACTGCACAAAGAGGTGTTTTTTCTGATGGTTTCCAGATGGTAACATTTCCGCAGATCCACGCCAAAGCGGTATTCCACGCCCAAACCGCAACCGGAAAATTAAATGCTGTTATAATACCTACAATTCCCAAAGGATGATATTGCTCGTACATTCTGTGTCCTGGTCTTTCAGAATGCATGGTATAACCGTGAAGCTGTCTGGAAAGACCTACTGCAAAATCGCAGATATCAATCATTTCCTGCACTTCTCCCAAACCTTCCTGTAAAGATTTTCCCATTTCATAAGAAACCAATTTACCAAGATCATCTTTATATTCTCTCAGTTTAAGACCTAACTGTCTTACAATTTCTCCTCTTTTTGGAGCAGGAATAGTTCTGAATTCTAAAAATGCTTTTTGTGCGGTTTCTACTACTTTGTCGTAATCTTTCTCTCCCGAAAGTTTTACCTTGGCAATGAGCTTACCGTCTGCCGGAGAATAACTCTCTATAGATTTTCCTGATGCAAAGAATTTTCCTCCGGTAGAAGTTCCTTTATTGTCATCTTTAATTCCTAAATTTTTTAGTGATTTTTCAATTCCAAAATCTTTGGTTTTTTTTGACATACAATTTTAACTTTTCGTTTTGCCTAAGATAAAAAAATATTGTCAACCTAAAAATTTTATTTTTTTTGCATTCATTTTATTTGGACTAATTATAAACATGCTTATCTTTGTAAGGTAATCATTTGAATTTCAGAAATGGAAAATAAGAAGACGATAGACGAACCCGCTCTTGAAGAAAAAAAAGGCTCACGATGGAAAAGGTTGGTAAAGAAATTTGGAATTGGCGGAATTATATTTTTTACAGTAAAAGGAATTATTTCTTCTACGCTTATCTATTTTCTGGGAAAAAATGCGTGGAGCATTATTGCAGGTTACATAACGGGGATATTTGATTAATTCAATTGAAATATTGAACGCAAAAAGCTGAGAAATTTCTCAGCTTTTCTTTATTTGGATAAAAAGTTAATTTTACTGTTGATTATTCTTTCTTTTTCCTTCCGGAATTGATAAGAGATTGATTGAGAAGAAACTCAATTTGTCCATTCACGCTTCTGAATTCGTCATTTGCCCATTTTTCCAGAAGTTTATAGGTAGAATCATCAATTCTTATTACGAAAGATTTTTTAGATTTATTTTCTGAAGAGTTCTGAGCTTTTTCTGATTTCATTTTCTTTTGTTTTCTTCTTGCTTTGATATATTTTCAATACAAAATGTAGTGAAATAATCTGCCTTAGTTATACAAAGTTCCTGCATTAAGAACCGGAGTTGCAGCTTTTTCTCCACACAAAACCACCATTAGATTACTCACCATTGCTGCTTTTCTTTCATCGTCCAATTCAACAATATTTTCTTCAGAAAGTTTTTTCAAAGCTAAATCTACCATTCCTACTGCTCCTTCAACAATTTTTGTTCTTGCAGCAACAATCGCTGTTGCCTGTTGTCTTTGAAGCATGGCTCCTGCAATTTCAGATGCATACGCTAAGTGGGAAATTCTTGCTTCCTGAATAACAATTCCAGCCTTAGAAAGTCTGTCGGTAAGTTCCTGCTCTAAAATAGAATTAATTTTATCTCCACCTTCTCTTAAAGTGATCGGAGCATGATCGTCTTCCAGATTATCGTATGGGAAACTCATTGCCAAATGACGGACTGCTGCTTCGCTCTGCATTTTTACAAAATCTGCATATTTTTCCACATCAAAAGCTGCTTTGTAGGTATCTCCCACTTTCCAGACCATAACTACGGCAATTTCTATTGGATTTCCCATTTTATCATTTACCTTTAATGTCTGTCCCTGCAAATTTTCTGAACGCAAAGACATTTTCTGAGAAGAATATAATGGATTAATAAAAAACAATCCGTTTTCCTTTACTGTTCCTACATATTTTCCGAAAAAATTCAGTACTCTGGAGTGATTTGGCTGAATAATCATTAAACCTTTCATAAAGAAAAAGGTAACAAATAGGCAGACAAAAGACAGTATAAGATAAGTAATGTTATTATCAATTCTGTCGTCTACGCCGATAATAAATAGGTAAACACAAAAAGCAAGCAGTAATAAACTGATGACAAGTGCTAAATAGCCAGACATAGGCTTTAAAACTTTTTCCATAATTATAATTTTTAAAATGATATTATTTTGATATCATAAAGATATATATAATTTTTGAGTATTGAATTTAAAATCAAACTAATAGAACAAAAAAAATTCCTGAAAATAAATTTTCAGGAATTTTAAAATATTTAAATTTTATTTTATTTCTTCTTTAAAGCTACAAACTTAAAGTAAGAAGCAATAGCCAAAATAAGCATCGTAGAAAAACCAATATACACCCAAGCCGGAATCGGAACAGGATCTCCCGCTGCATAAGAGTGTAATCCTGTTAAGTAATAATTAACTCCAACATACGTCATTAGCATAGAACAGAAAGAGAACATGGTCGCTACATGAAATGCCCATCTGCTTCTCAATCCCGGAACCAATCTCATGTGTAAAACGAAAGCATAAATCATTACCGAGATAAATGCCCAAGTTTCTTTGGGATCCCAACTCCAGTATCTTCCCCAAGATTCATTTGCCCAAATTCCTCCCAAAAAGGTTCCTACTGTTAATGCAAAAAGACCAATTGTTGTAGACATTTCCGAAACGATAGCCAATTCTTTTAAGGTAGTATCGTTATGAAGTTTGAATAATTTTTTATCTGCAATAATATAGAACACCAGAGAAATTACTGCAATAATCATGGATAATGAGAAAAAACCATAACTTGAAATAATAATTGCTACGTGTACAATAAGCCAGTAAGATTTTAAAACCGGTACCAAAGGAGTAATCTGTGGATCTAATGAAGATGCTCCATGCGCAAATCCCATCATAATTACCGCAACCATATACCCTGCTGCAGGAATTAATGCGTTAGCATTGTTTTTAGTTCCGAATAATTTTTTAGGCAACTGAGCCGATTGTGCGTCTGCAGATGTATTTTTATTTTTACCAAATCCGAAATAGAAAAGCAAACCTGCTGTAATCCCAACCCAGGAAATAAAAATAATTGCTTCGTAACCATTACTCCAAGGTGCGTGACCAGAAATATACCATCTCCCTATCAGACCCAAGAAATGGAATATATAGCCAATAATTCCTATATAAATAAGAACTCTGATTATTGTATTAAGAATTTTATTAGGTTTGAACAATTCAACAAAACCAAGAATTAACAGTAAACCTCCTACTAACGTATAAAAAATTAGAAGCTTAAAATTGATGTCGGTTTTATTCATAAAAACTTCCAAATCAATTTTCGATTGAGAAGGCACTACAGCTTTCCCCCATTTCTGCTGATAATCCGAAAGCTTTTTAAGCTCAATATCTGCTTTGCTCCAGTTTCCGGATTTCTGAGCCTGAATAACTTCAGCAAAATAAGGTCCCATCACTTTTTGAGATTCCAAATCCGGTTCCATATTAGCATCTAACCAAGAATTCCATCGGTGATTGGGATCATTTTTCACAGGAACAATTCTCAGAAACTGCCCGCTGAAAAATCCATTGAAAATCTGTACTTTTTCGTTTATTTTAATAACCTGCTTGTCATATTCAGATTGTTCTGCCGGTTTTTTTCGAAACGCTGTGTTATAATCAGACTCCAAAATATAGGCAAGATTACCGTTTTTATCTGCAGGGAAAAGGTTCATTAAAGAAGTATATCCATCTTCATTAGCTTTAGTCTTTTTCAAAAGATCCTTTCCACCTTTAGCATCAATTTTAATCAATGGAACCATTGTCCAGCTTGGAGTATCTGTATTTACAGAAATAAACCATTGTTCCGCTGTTAAATATTTACCATCTGAACCTTTAAAGTTATCTCTCTGATAAAGCTTTCTTAAAACATCTAAAGCTTCAGTATTAATCGGTACAATTCTCCCTTCAATATTCTGTACCAAAAGGTATCCAAATTTATCTGCATGCTCCTGGCTGATTTTATTTTGAGCAATAATTTCGTCAGGAGAAATCATTCTCATTTTCGTTAAAGGTGCCGCAAGAGAATTTTGCTGTGGCTGCGATACTTCTGCGGCATGATTGTGCTCATCTTCCGTTAAATGTACGTGCTCTCTGCTTCCGTCTGTTTTTCCGTGGGTTTCAATTTTTTGGGCATTTAAACCAAAACTTAACAAAAGAAGAAGAATTGCAGCAGTTTTCTTTTTATTGATGTCTTTCAGCATTTTATTGAGTTTCCAAAAGTGAGTTCCTTTCCAAAAGAACATAAAAAACATTCCTCCGAATAACAATGTATATCCTATGTAAGAAATTAAAGTTCCCCAATAATCGTGATTTACAGATAACAATGTTCCCATTCTGTCCGGAGTAAAACTAGCCTGAAAGAAACGGTATCCTTTATAGTCTAAAACGTGATTCATGTAGATTTTATAAGGAATTTGCTTGCCTTCGTCTATAATTTTAACGTGACTTTCATAAGCACTTGGAGAAGAACTTCCGGGATAAGTTTCCATCACGAAATCATCTAATTTTATGGCAAATGGTGTATTATAAACTTTCGGTCCAAATCCAACCATAATATTCAAACCATCCATGGTAACCTGCTTAAAGGCGTTTGGATTTCCTTTTTCAACAGAAAGTTCTACGATTTGTTTGGTTTTAGGACCTTCAATCTCAATGGTCATCGCATCCGGAACATTCTGATCTTTTTTTCTATCACCTTCTACAGCAATTAGTTTACCTCTTTTTAAACCTTCCGGTACTACCAATTTAAGTTCATTAATGTTGTATAAACTTCTCAAAACCAAAGGCTGAAATTCATCTTTTTTGGTAGTTCCTGTCGCCTGAGTTGCCATCGTCATATAATTGGCATCAACAGGAGTTTTTATCATCAGTTGTCCGTTTTCCTGCTTAAATTCTACTGCTCCGTCTATAGAACGGTTAAAAGTAACCAGCGTTCCGTTTATAGATTTTGTTTCTCCGGATTTAATGAAGATATTCTGTCTTCCCATTTCCGCTGTAGAAACCAAATGAAGATATTCTGGCGCATTGGCATCTGCTACAAGGCTGTCTTTTTTTCTTTGAACATAATCTAATGTTTTAACCTTGATTTTTTTATCATGAAAATCATACGTAGCATTAAAATCTTTATGAAGCGGAGACATTAAATAAGGTACATCCTGATAATCGAGTGCGTCACCCTTTTCTTCAATCTTAATTTTGAAAAAGTTCTTATCGGTAACAATTTCGTTGCTGGTTTGCCCTTCTCTAATGGTCATTTGCCCTTCAAAACTAATGTATCGGGTAATTGCACCACCAACAAAAATGAGAATAAATGCAAGGTGAAAAACCAAAACAGGCCATTTGTCTCTTTTCCATAACCTGTATCTGCCAATGTTACCTACAAAGTTAATGATAAGCAGAAGCATAATAAGTTCGAACCATTTTGCTTCATAGATTAATGCTTTTGCAGTTGGCGTACCGTAATCGTTTTCTAAAAATGTAGCATAAGCCATAGAAAACGCATAAACCAGCAACAGAACAGCCATTGTTCTGGTTGAGATAATTATATCCTGGAGTTTCTTCATGAGATTTTTTACTTGACTTGCAAAAATAAGGATGATAAACCGAAAGAGCTCTAAAAAAAGCTGTTTTTTATCAGCCAAAAGTGGTTTTTATTTATTTAAAACAATTCTAAATAAATAAAATTCATGTTATTTTATCTCAATCTTTCTACACAATTCATAGCAAAAAATAGGGATATAAAAACAAATCTCTTTTCCATTAAAAGATTATTAAAATCTAAAAAAAAGATTAAATTTGCCGTACGTACATTATGGAAAAGAAATCATCAAAACAGACAGCTCCCACATCAGAATCAGGTAAAATATTATCCAAACCACGTATATTTTTCGGGTTAACTTTTATTGTTTTTGCAGGTGTTCTTACCCTATCTTTCATCTCTTATCTTATGAATTGGAAGGCAGACCAAAGCCAGGCAGGAACCATGCTCGACAAAACCATACAATCATCTAATCTTTTCGGAAAACTCGGAGATTGGTTAGGAAATATATTTATTTTTGAAAGCATAGGAATTGCTTCTTTTATTATCGCATTTCTGTTTGTGGTTTTCGGAACAATGATCTTGAAAAAGAAAATATTCAAGCCGTGGATGACTTTCGGACATTCTCTCTTCTTCATTTGTTGGCTTCCGATTCTTTTTGGAGCCATTACCAAAGGACAAGGAGTTTTAAGCGGTGTTTACGGATATCAAATTATGGATTCTCTTTCTGCCATTATCGGAACAGTAGGTCTTTGGGTAGTTTTGGTAGTAAGTATTGCTTTGTATTTCATTCTTGAATTTAATCTGAGACCAAGCTCTGTTAAAGCTAAATTAAGCGAGTTAAACGACAATACAATCGGAAGAGTAAAATCTATGATGCCTAATTCTGACGAGAATTTCGAAGCAGACCAGGAACTTGAAGAAGAAATTAACAGCAATGAAGCTTTAAATATAAAAGTAACCGACAATTCGGGAAGCATCAATCAGAACAATTCCAAAAAGGAATCTCCTTTTAAAGAATCAAAACCTGAAGCCGATATTGAAACCATCGTCACTCCGAATAAAACATCTTTTGAAGAAGAGGTAAAACCTACAATATCTTCAGTTAATCTAAGCCTTGAAACTCCGAAAAATATTCCTGCTGTAACTCCGGAAGACGCTTTCGATGTTAAAAACACTTTTTCTTCGCCTGCAAATGAAGATATAAAGTTTAATGTAGAAGTTGCCCCCGTTGTTGATATTATTGATGATACAGACAGACAATCTCAGGAATTGGTAGAAAAACATGGACTATATGATCACCGATTAGAGTTGGCTAAATTTCAAATGCCTACCATAGATTTGCTTAAAGACTATGGCAATGAAGAAATCTCTATTAACAAAGAAGAATTAGAAGAAAACAAAAACAAAATTGTAGGTCTTCTTAAAAACTTTAATGTAGGAATTGCAGAAATTAAAGCTACGATAGGGCCAACTGTTACATTATACGAAATTGTTCCGGAGGCAGGAATCAGAGTTGCTTCGATAAAAAAACTTCAGGATGATATTGCTTTAAATCTTTCCGCCTTGGGAATCAGAATTATTGCACCGATGCCGGGAAAAGGAACAATTGGTATTGAAGTTCCTAGAAAAAATCCTACTATGGTTTCCATGAGATCGGTAATTGCTTCTCAGAAATTCCAAAATACAGATATGGATCTTCCTGTAGTATTCGGAAAAACCATTTCTAATGAAGTATTTATGGCAGATTTGTCTAAAATGCCTCACCTTTTAATGGCAGGTGCTACCGGACAGGGAAAATCGGTCGGAATTAATGCAATTCTCACCTCGTTACTCTACAAAAAACACCCAAGCGAGCTGAAGTTTGTAATGGTAGATCCTAAAAAGGTAGAACTTTCTTTATATTCTAAAATTGAAAGACATTATTTAGCAAAACTTCCGGATGCTGAAGAAGCTATTATTACAGATACCAACAAAGTTATCAACACGCTGAACTCTCTGTGTGTTGAAATGGATCAGAGATATGATCTTCTTAAAAACGCTTTCTGTAAAAATTTAAAAGAGTACAACAAGAAATTCAGCGAAAGAAAATTAAATCCAGAAAATGGACACCGTTATTTACCTTACATTGTTTTGGTAGTAGACGAATTTGCAGATTTAATTATGACTGCCGGTAAAGAAGTAGAACTTCCTATTGCAAGATTGGCACAGTTGGCAAGAGCCGTTGGGATACATTTAATTGTTGCAACACAAAGACCGTCGGTGAACGTAATTACGGGTATGATTAAAGCCAATTTCCCGGCAAGAGCTGCATTCAGAGTTATTTCTAGTGTAGATTCGAGAACCATTTTAGATTCTCCCGGAGCAGATCAGCTGATTGGTAAAGGAGATATGCTTTACTTTAACGGAAATGAAATTTTAAGACTTCAATGTGCATTTGTAGATACTCCAGAAGTTGAAAGATTGGCAGAATTTATTGGTGAACAGAAAGGATATGCTTCTGCATTTTTACTTCCCGAATATGTTTCTGAAGACGCAACAAGTACAGTGGGAGCTTTCGATCCAAACGAAAAAGATGCCCTTTTTGAAGATGCTGCAAGAATTATTGTTTCTACACAGCAGGGTTCTACTTCTATGCTCCAAAGACAGCTGAAGTTAGGCTATAACAGAGCGGGAAGAATTATGGATCAGCTTGAAGCAAGCGGTATTGTAGGAGGTTTTAACGGAGCCAAAGCCAGAGAAGTTCTCATTAGCGATCTTCATTCTTTGGAACAGTTTTTGGAAGATTTGCGAGGCTAAAATTTAACCAAAAGTGTTTTGACAAGTCTAAAGGATAGAAAAATTAGATATAAAATGAAAAAAGTAATTTCAAAAATAGTTTTAGGAACTTTTGTAGTAGGAAGTATAGGATTTGTGCAGGCTCAAAAAATTGATGCAAAAGCAAAAAAAATACTGGATGATATTACCGCAAATTATAATTCTAAGAAAAATTCATATTTTAAATTTGCTTTTGGAAGCGGAGTAAACGGAACAGTTTCTAAAACCGAGCCCGGAATTTACTATTCTGCAGGCAATAAGTATAAACTTAAAATAATGGAAACCGAGCAAATCTTCGATGGTAATAAAATTTACAACATCAATACTGAAGATAAGGAGGTTACCGTTGCAAAACCTAATGAAAGCAGTGCAATGTTCTCCCCAATTAATTATCTTACTTCTTACAGAAAAGATTATAATGTTTCGTACAGTGGAAAAAAGAACGTAGATGGTGTAAATGCTGATCTCATTAAATTAACCCCAGTAAAAGCAAACGGACTGAATTACATTTATCTTTATGTAGATTCTGCTAAAAAGCAAATGCTAAAACTGGAACAGTATGGAAACAATAAAGACATCTCCATAATTTCTATTAAAGACTACAAAGAAAACCAGCAGTTAGATCCCAATATGTTTGTTTTTGATAAAAATAAATTCAAAAATTTTCTGGTTACAGAATTATAGTTCTAAATAAATATTAAAATTTAAAGTCACAAAGAAAACTTTGTGGCTTTTTCATTAATTTTGGCGCATGTTAAAAATATTAGACCGATATATCATCAAGACCTTTTTTGGTCCGTTTTTTTTCATATTCAGCGTTCTGTTTTTTATATTTATTGTAAATATTATTTGGATTCAGCTTGGGCAGTTTATGGGAAAAGGTCTTACAACATTTCAGATTGTAAAACTTCTCTTCTACTTAGGCGTGAATGTGGTAAGTATGGTACTTCCGCTCACAATTCTTTTGGCGAGTATTATGTCGTTTGGCGAGTTGGGAGAAAGATATGAACTTGCCGCAATGAAAGCTGCAGGAATTTCTCTTACCCGAATTATGGCACCTCTTTTCGGAGTTTCTGTAGGACTTGCTATTCTGCTTTATGTTTTTTCTAATAATATCATTCCGGATTTTCAGAGAAAAGCAAAAAATATGCTTTTTAATATTGCTCAAGCAAAACCAGCGTTAAATTTCACTCCGGGTCAGTTTATCGATCAGCTTCCGGGATACATGGTAAAATTTGACAAAATTAAAGGAGAAGAAGGCAGAGATTTGGAAGGAATTTTTATTCATAAAAAAGCAGGTAATTTTGACGATCAGCAAACCATTGTTGCCGAAAAAGGAAAATTTGCCAACGCCAAAAACAGAAAATACATGCAGCTTATATTATATAACGGCTATGTAATTGAGGACTCTTATGCCGGAAAATCTGATGCTGTACGCCTTAAACAACCCGATCAGGGAACAAAATTCGACACTCTTATTACCCATTTCGATATTAGCGAATTAATAGATAAAGCAATTGAAAAGGAAAATATTACAGAAGATTATAGATTCCAGACTTTTAGAGAATTATTTACAACGATTGATAATACAAAAAAACTCAATAAAGTAACTAATGAAACGATAGGTAACGAAATGCTGAGCCAGCTAAACTCGGTGGTTACTTATATGGATCAGGGTAAAACCAAAGCACCAACAAAACAGCAGTATAAATTAGATACTTTAAAAAAAGACAATAAAATTCAGGCACTTACCAACGCTTACTCCAGACTTGAAAACTTTAAAAATAATCTCGACACAAAAGATAGTGAAATTGATCCCAGCAAGAAATATTTCAGCAAAGTAATATTGTATCAGCAGAGAATGCTTACCTACTCTTTTACCTGTATTATTTTCTTCATGATTGGTTCCAGCTTGGGTTCTATCATCAGAAAAGGAGGAATGGGAGTTCCGGTAATTATCGCCATCATTATATTTATCATATTTTACATCATAAATGTAGGTTTCGAAAATTTAGCATGGGCAGGAAAAATGAATCCTTATCTTGCAGCATGGCTTCCCAATATTATTCTGTTTCCATTTGGTGTTTTAATGACTTACAAAGCACTTACAGATTCTCAGCTTTTCGATTCTGAAAAATATAAGGCATTGTTTAAACCCATTACTAAATTTTTCGTAAAAGATAAAGAGCATAAAAGATATCAATAACACAAAGCCGGTTCTCAGAATCGGCTTTTTATTTGAAGATTAATGATGCAATAAAATCATAAAAAAATTCAGAAATCTGATGTAGTTTTAAAGATTAAGCACAAATAAAAAATGCCTTTATTAGTGATAAAAAAGCACTTTTCTTGTTCTATATAAATTACATTGTAATCATTTTATTCACTTCAAACTAAGTTTTATATATTTGTTAAAAAGACAAACTATATATGGATCAACTTTCAGACAGAGTAAAAAGGTTAGGATATTCTCAGACTTTTGTAATGTCTAATAAGGCTAGAAAAATGAAAGCCAGCGGAATAGACGTAATAAGTTTAACATTAGGCGAACCAGATTTCGATGTTCCCGATAATATTAAACAGGCAGCTTTTGATGCAATTAATGAAAATTACAGCCACTACTCTCCTGTTCCCGGTTTTCTTGAACTTCGACAGGCTATTACCGAAAAATTAAAAAGAGATAATAATTTAGATTATAAGCCTACACAAATTTGTGTATCCAATGGAGCAAAACAGGCAATTATTAATGTTTTGGCATCCATCATCAACGATGGAGACGAGGTAATTTTACCAACTCCTTTTTGGGTAAGCTATGATGAAATGGTAAAAATGATGGGCGGAACATCCGTAATGCTTCCAACATCGTACGTAACTGATTTTAAAATTACAGCAGAGCAACTAGACGAAGCTATAAATGAAAAAACAAAAGCAGTACTTTTCAGTTCGCCATGCAATCCTTCAGGTGGATATTATACGTATGATGAACTTAAATCGCTGGCAAAAGTTATTGCTAAATATCCTCAGGTAACAGTTATTTCTGATGAAATATACGAGTACATCAACTACGAAACAAAAACAACATCTATTGCACAGTTTCCGGAAATTTATGAGCAAACTGCAGTCATCAACGGAATGTCTAAAGCTTTTGCCATGACGGGTTGGAGAATTGGGTATTCTGCCTGTCCGGAATGGCTTGCAAAAGCATGCGAAAAAATTCAGGGACAAATGACAAGCGGAGCCAATACAGTAGCCCAAAGAGCCTCTATAACAGCCTTAAAAACAGATCCTAAAGAATATCATTATATGATTGATGCTTTTAAAAAGCGTAGAGATTTAATGTATGATTTAATTAAAGAAATCCCTGGTTTCAAGGTTCTTTTACCAAAAGCGGCATTCTATTTCTTTCCGGATATTTCTTTTTACATCGGAAAAAACCTTAACGGAAACGAAATAAAAAATGCAGATGATTTCGCCATGTTTATTTTAGAAAATGCACATGTTGGTTGTGTTGGAGGCGTTTCTTTCGGAAGTCCGGAATGCATAAGATTTTCTTATGCAGCTTCAGAAGAAGATTTAAAAGAAGCAATGAAGCGTATTAAAGAACTCCTTTTGCCTTTCGCATAATTATTATTAAGCTGTCATTTTTTGGCAGCTTTTTTTCAGTTTTTTAAGAACAGTAATGGTTACAAAACTTATATCTGTTTTCATTTTTTTATCTTTGCTTAAAATTAAATATATTTCATGGATACAATTGACAGCCTGAACCAAGTAGCAGAATTCCACACCACTTTTAAAGCCCCAATTTTAGATACTCCACAAATTCCTTCCAAAGAAAGATGCAATCTGAGAGTTGATCTTCTTCAGGAAGAACTAAACGAATTAAAACAGGCAATTGAAGACCATAACATCGTAGAAATTGCAGATGCACTGTGCGATTTGCAATATGTATTAAGCGGAGCTGTTCTAGAGTTCGGTCTTGGCAATAAATTTGTAGAACTCTTCAACGAAGTTCAGCGTTCTAATATGTCTAAAGCTTGTGATACAGAAGAACAGGCACAGGAAACTGTAGAATTTTATAAAGAAAAAGGTGTAGAATCTTTTTATGAAAAATCTGGAGAAAAATTCAATGTTTACCGAAAATCCGATCATAAGGTTTTGAAAAACAAATATTATTCTCCGGCAGATTTAAAATCAATAATAGAAAACTAAAATGAAAAAAGTTATTACCCGAATTATTGCACTGTCTGTTTTGGCAATTTCTCTACAGGAGTTCAATGCTCAGAAATTAGTAGTTAACCGTGAAGTAGAAACTACCGCAGATGGAAAAATGCTTCTTGGTCATCAGTTAAAAGATCAATTTACCAAAGAGCCTTATGCAGATTGGTATCAGAAAGAGTTTAACGAATATGCTTTGGATCAAAAAGCAGTGAGCGAGCTTAGAAAAGATAAATTCAATTCTTATAATCTTATTGTGTTCATGGGAACTTGGTGCGAAGATTCTCACAGAGATTTCCCTAGGCTGATGAAAATTTTGGATGAATTGAAATATCCAGATTCAAGACTCACCATTATTGCTGTAAACAGAAAAAAAGAATCTCCAACGGGAGATGAAGTGAAATATAACATCCAGAAAGTTCCTACCATTATTGTAGAAAAATATGGCAAGGAAATTGGAAGAATCATTGAAATGCCGACTACAGGATACATAGAAAGAGATCTTGTAGAAATCTTAAAAAAAGACGACAGATCGGTTATTAAAGAAATATTTAAAAAAGAAAATTGAGAAATTTAAAAATTTTATTACCGTTTTTTGCAGGAGTTATACTAATGTTACTCCTGTTTTTTAGTTTTAAATCGTGTTTCAGCTTAAGCGAGAAAAAAGAGAAATCAGATTATTATCTGCTTACCAACCAAATTTCTAAAATGAACAAAATGGTAGTTTTGGAGCAGAATTTTTCCGCAATGCAGAAAACAAAAATGAGTTATGAATTTTTTGGTAAGGAAATGACGAGCAACAGCATCATTACTTATACCAAAACCGATGCTCAGGTTTCTTACGATCTTAATAAAATGAAAATTGAAGTAGATTCAATTAACAAAAAATTGGTTATATCAGAACTTCCCAATGCAGAAATAAGAATCACTCCAAGTGTTGAAATACAGTCTATGGACGATTCTTTTTTCAATAGAATTTCAGAAAAAGATATTAAAAATGTTACACAGAAAGCCAAGCAGACGGCAATTAACTCTGTGGATCAGAATAAACTTAGAAATGAAGGTCGCACCCAATTAATGGAAAACCTGAATAATATCTTCGTTTTGGCAAAGGCTTTGAATTATAAAATAGAAGACCAAACCGGTAAAATTGGTATTCTAAACCTTTAAAATTCAAACTTATGGATTCCAAAGAAAATAAACCAAAGAAAGAATCTGCAAATTCAGCTGAAACAAAAAAGCAAAACGAAGATTTTAGGGATATTCCTGCTTCTTCTCAGAAACAAAATCCGCCAGACGTAGACAAAAAAGATGTTCAGAAATCTTCGAAAGGTAAAACAGGAAAAACAGATAATACTAAGTGAAAGCTTAGTATTTTTTTGTTTATTTTAAAATCTTTTCACTTTTAAAATGAAAACAGAGCATTTTTAAGCGAAATATCTGCTCTGTATTTTTTAAACATATAAAATTTACGTATTTTTGCATCTTAAAATTTTTTAGTTAACAATGATAAAAATTACACTTCCAGACCAAAGCGTCCGAGAATTTGAAGGAGAAGTTACTCCTTTAGATGTGGCAAAATCTATTAGCGAGGGATTGGCTAGAAATACCATTTCCGCAGTTGTAAACGGTACACAAGTAGAAACCACCACACCTATCACCACAGATTCTACGGTACAGCTTCTGACTTGGAATGATGATCTTGGCAAGAAAGCTTTCTGGCATTCTTCTGCCCACCTTTTGGCGCAGGCTATCCTAGAATTTTATCCAAATGCTAAATTAACTATCGGTCCGGCAATTGAAAATGGTTTTTATTACGATGTAGATTTCGGAGACGAGAGTTTATCTGAAAAAGATTTTGAAAAAATTGAAAAGAAAGTTTTAGAAAACGCTAAAAAAGGATCAACTTTTTCATTATATCCTGTTTCTAAAGAAGAAGCATTAAAAACATATGCCGATAATCCTTATAAAGTAGAATTAATTTCTAATCTGAATGATGGCGAAATTACTTTTGTAACCCATGACAACTTTACAGATCTCTGTCGTGGCGGTCACATTCCGAATACAGGAATTGTAAAAGCTTTTAAAGTTTTAAATGCTGCGGGTGCTTATTGGAGAGGAAATGAGAATAATCCTCAGTTAACACGAGTTTACGGTATATCTTTTCCTAAACAAAAAGATCTTACAGAATATCTTGAAAGATTAGAAGAAGCAAAAAGAAGAGATCACAGAAAACTGGGTAAAGAACTTGGTATTTTTGCATTTTCAGAAAAAGTAGGACAAGGATTACCTCTTTGGCTTCCTAAAGGTACTGCATTGAGAAAAAAACTGGAAAATTTTCTTTCCGAAGCTCAGAAAAAAGCAGGATATGAGTTTGTAATGACTCCACATATCGGAGCAAAACAGCTTTATGTTACTTCAGGACACTGGGATAAATATGGAGCTGACAGTTTTCAGCCAATAAAAACTCCAAATGAAGGAGAAGAATTTATGCTGAAGCCGATGAACTGTCCACATCACTGCGAAATTTATAAAACCTCACAGTGGAGCTATAAAGATTTGCCAAAAAGATATGCTGAATTCGGTACTGTTTACAGATACGAACAAAGTGGTGAGCTTCATGGTTTAACCAGAGTAAGAGGATTTACTCAGGATGATGCCCATTTATTCTGTACTCCGGATCAGTTGATGGATGAGTTTAAAAAAACTATTGATTTGGTTCTTTATGTATTTGGTTCTCTTGGATTTGCTGACTTTACGGCTCAGATTTCTTTAAGAGATCCTGAAAATAAAGAAAAGTACATTGGATCTGATGAAAATTGGGAAAAAGCTGAAAATGCAATTGTAACAGCTGCTACAGAAAAAGGTCTTAATACCGTAACTGAATATGGTGAAGCTGCTTTCTACGGTCCTAAGCTAGATTTCATGGTGAAAGATGCTTTGGGAAGAAAGTGGCAGTTGGGAACTATTCAGGTGGATTATAACTTACCTGAAAGATTTGATTTAACATACACAGGAAACGACAATGAAAAACATAGACCGGTGATGATTCACAGAGCACCATTCGGATCTATGGAACGTTTTATAGCCATTTTAATAGAAAATACGGCTGGAGATTTCCCATTATGGCTGGCTCCGGATCAGTTTATTATTCTTCCGATTAGCGAAAAATATGTAGATTATTCTAAAAAAGTTTCACAACTTTTAGAAAATCACGATATTAGCGGATTAATTGACGACAGAAACGAAAAAACTGGTAAAAAGATTCGTGATGCCGAATTAAAGAAGATTCCATTTATGCTTGTAGTAGGAGAAAATGAGGAAAAGGATGGCACAATTTCTGTTAGAAGACGTGGTGAAGGAGATTTAGGAGTAATGAAAATAGAAGATTTTGTTACTTATTTTAAAGAAGCTTCAAAAACAGGATTTGAATTTGGAGCATAATTTCTAAATGAAATTTCTCCAATAAAAATAAAAAATGATTGGTTATTTTTTTAGCCAATCTAATGAACAAAGATTAACCAATAAAATTTAATACAATAGCACAAAGATTTAACAACAGAGGCCCACAGAGACGTCCACAACAAGAGGACGCTCACATGATTAACGATAAGATCCGAGTAAGAGAACTTCGTTTGGTGGGAGATAATGTAGAACCAGGTGTATACCCTATCGATAAGGCAAGACAAATTGCTAAAGAGCAGGAACTGGATCTGGTTGTCATTTCAGATAAGGCAGAGCCTTTTATTGCAAGAGTACTAGACTATAAAAAGTTTTTGTACGAGCAGAAGAAAAAACAAAAAGAGCTTAAAGCTAAACAGGTAAAAGTAGTCGTAAAAGAAATTCGTTTCGGACCTCAGACTGATGATCACGATTATGAATTTAAGAAAAAACATGCTGAAAAGTTTTTAGAAGAAGGTTCTAAACTGAAAACGTATGTATTTTTTAAAGGACGTTCTATCATCTTTAAGGATCAGGGAGAAATTTTACTTTTGAAATTGGCTCAGGAACTGGAGCAAGTAGGTAAAGTAGACCAACTTCCTAAGCTTGAAGGTAAAAGAATGATTATGATGATGAGTCCTAAAAAACCGGCTAAATAATTTTATAATCTATTATCAGAATTAAATTCATTTTTTATTCTGATGATTTACGATAAACAAAAGAGATTTTCTATGAAAGTCTCTTTTCGTATTATTATTTTTTGTAATTTTGCAGTCGCAATTATTGCGTGAGGGATAGTAACGAAAAGCCCACAGCAAAAAAGGAAATGCCTTGGAGCGAGGACTTACAGTGAATAGCCCGACCCGAATGAGTGAATGCAGCGTAGCGGAATGAACGAGTGAGGGACACGCCATAATCAATGTAACAATATAATAATGTACCAATGTAAAAATTATTGGTAAATTGATAAATTGCTACATTTAAAATAATATTGATAACAAAAACATAAAAAAGCAAACAATGCCAAAATTAAAAACGAAATCAGGTGCTAAGAAACGTTTTGCTCTTACCGGAACTGGTAAAATCAAAAGAAAAAACGCTTACAAAAGCCACATCTTAACTAAAAAAGAAACTAAGCAGAAGAGAAATCTTACTACTACTTCTTATGTAGCTAAAGTGGATGAGAAAAGCGTTCAACGTCAATTAGCAATTAAGTAGTTTTTATAAATCTTTATCCGGTTTATAAGAATTAAAAAAATTCAACATTTTAACCCTGAAACGGTGCACCAAAGAGCAACAGTGTTGCCGCCCTTTTCAAAAAAACAATTTAAATTATGCCAAGATCAGTAAATGCCGTAGCTTCTAGAGCTCGCAGAAAAAAATTAATGAAACAAGCTAAAGGTTTTTTCGGTAGAAGAAAGAACGTTTGGACTGTTGCTAAAAACGCGGTACAAAAAGCAATGCAATATGCTTACCGTGGTAGAAAAGAGAAAAAGAGAAATTTCAGAGCACTTTGGATTATGCGTATTAACGCTGGTGCAAGAGAGCACGGAATGTCTTACTCTCAGTTTATGGGGGCTCTTAAAAAGAACAACATTGAGCTTAACAGAAAAGTTTTAGCAGATTTAGCAATGAATCATCCTGAAGCTTTCAAAGCAGTTGTAGATCAAGTAAAATAATGTAAAATATTTTGTTATCAATATAAATCCCGGGTTTTTTGCTCGGGATTTTTTTATTATTTACATTTGCCCAAAATCTTTTTTAAAAGTGAAAAAAATAACAGGATTTCTGCTTCTTTCAATGGTTTCTTGCAGCTTTAACGCTCAGACATTTATACAGGCTTACCAAAACAGAGCCAACCAGGTTACACAAAGCAATATTACTACTCTACTTCAGGAATTTTCTAATTTGGGAGTAAAAACAACGGGCTCTCCAGAAAATACCGATACTTTGAACTGGTTAAAAACTAAATATCAGTCTTTTGGTTATAATACCAACCAGATTTCGGAAGATACTTTTACGTATGGAAGCATAACATCTAAAAATTTAATTATCACTAAAACAGGAACGGTTTATCCCAATACCTATGTAATTATTTGCGGACATTACGATACTATTGTTGGTCCCGGTGTAAGCGATAACGGAAGTGGAACATCAATAATTTTAGAAGCTGCCCGAATTTTAAAAGATATCCCTACAGAATATTCTGTGAAATTTATTCACTTTTCAGGAGAAGAACAAGGTTTAATAGGTAGCAATCACTATGTAAACAATGTTGTTTTTCAAAATAATATAAGACAGCTTAATCTTAAAGTAGTTTTCAATATAGATCAGGTTGGAGGACAAATTGGCAATCTGAATAACACCATCAACTGTGAAAGCGATCAGGATGGGCAGACAGGAAACAACGCTCCTTCTTTGGCAATGACTCAGGAATTGGCAACTTGTACGAGTCTTTATTCGCCTCTGCAAACTGTACTTTCTAATGCTTACTCATCAGATTATATGCCTTTTGAAGGAAAAGGTGATATTATTACCGGTTTCTATGAAACGGTAAGAAGTAATAATGAACATACTGTAAATGATACTTTTGCCAATGTAGATCCCATATATGTTTACAATGTAGGAAAAGCTGCTGTTGGAGCTTTACAACATTTTGCCGTGGCATCTTCTCTTTTATCTACAAATGAAGTTAAAGAAAATAATCTTGAATATTTAAAAGTCTATCCAAATCCTGCCAAGGATATTCTTCACTTGGAGCTACCCGAAAAGATTAAAAAATTTAATATAGAAATAAATGATATGACCGGAAAGCTAATTTCTTCTTACGAGAACGAAAAAAACATTAACATTTCAAAGTTAATTAATGGTGTTTATCTTTGTACCGTAAAGTCGGAAGAAGGCAAAGCTGTACATAAATTTATCGTGAAAAAATAAATTACATTTTATCCAAGATCTTTTTAGGTAAAACTTTGGTAAGCTGAGATTTTAATTCTTTCTCTGCATAAACAACTTTCCAAGTTTTTTTATCTTTAGAAATAGCATAAACAGACATCGGTGCATTAATGGTATATGCACCTTCTTTTGCATTATACTCTATATTATTTTTTCCGTACTTGGAAGAAAGCATTTTGCTGATATTTTTCTTCATATCATCATTCATGGAACTTACATCTGCTCTCATTTTCAAAAAATAACTCACTAAAGAAAAATATTCGCCGTCTACAAGTTCCGGTTTGCCTACGGATACAAATTTCATGTCTTTCACATCAATTTTCACAAAAGGATTATTGTAAGTCATATTCAGAATTTGCGTCATTTGCTCTTTAGGAAAAACCGTAAAGTATTTTGGATAAATACAGTCGATAGTTTTATCAAGCTGTTTATATTTAATCGTATTGGCAAAAAATACAACCGATTTTCTTATAGACTGATCTTCAGTACCAGTCGCATTCTGAGCGAAACCCAATGCAAAAAAAATTATTAAGGCGAAACTGAATATTTTATTTTTCATTTTTAAATTTAAGTTTTTCAAATGTACAAAAAAGAGACAAGGTAATTTTAAATCTAATCAAATTAAACAAAAAACCGTTTCAGTGCGAAACGGTTTTAGAATATGATGTGGTTAAAAGTAATTATGGAACTTTTACCAGTTCTACATCGAAAATCAGCCATGCATTTGGCGGAATAACTCCTCCTGCTCCTCTTTCTCCGTAACCCATTGCTGGCGGAATCAGTAAAGTAGCTGTTTCTCCTTCTTTCAATAATAAAATCCCTTCATCCCAACCTTTAATTACTCTACCGGTTCCAACAGGAAATTCTAATGGCTCATTTCTTTTGAAAGAAGAATCAAACTCAGTTCCGTTTGTAAGCTTTCCAGCGTAATGTACCTGTACATTATCACCTGCTTTTGGAGTTTTGCCATCAGTTATTTTAGTAATTTTATAGTAAAGACCAGATGGCGTAACCTGCATTCCGTTTTTAAGTTCGTCTAAAGCTTTTTTAGCATCAGCTTCAGCCTTTTCTGCCATAGCTTTGTTATTTGCGGCAATTTTACTTTTTCCTTCGTTGAAAGTTTTTGCAGCATCATAGTTTTTGTATTCGTCACCTTTACTAAATACAGACACTTTTTCTAAAACAACATCCGTAGTTGGTTTGTCTTGTGCTCCTTTTTCTACATTAGCAATTGCATCAATCACCTCTTCACCTTTTACCACTTTACCGAAAATGGTATGTCTGCCGTCTAACCATGGCGTAGCAACTTCTGTGATGAAAAACTGAGAACCATTTGTATTTGGTCCTGAATTCGCCATCGAAAGAATACCTTTTCCTGTATGCTTAAGATCATTTTTTTCATCTTCAAACTTATATCCAGGATCTCCCATTCCTGTTCCTTTAGGATCTCCTCCCTGAATCATGAAATCTTTTATCACTCTGTGAAAAATGGTTCCATCATAAAAAGGAGTACCTTTTGCTTTTGCCGTGTTATCTATTTTACCTTCTGCAAGACCAATAAAGTTTGCAACAGTTACCGGAGATTTTTTGTCTTCAAACTTTACAATCATGTTACCTTTGCTGGTCTGAAGGTTAGCATAAAGTCCGTCATTAAGACTTGCGTAAGTTTCTTTGTCTATATTCATTTTTTTATAAATTGGGGTACAGCTTAAAAGCGAAATGCTTGCCGCTGCTAAGATTATATTTTTGCTTAAAAATTTCATTTTAAAGAACTTTTAATTTTATAATTAAAGGAATATCGTTATCTATTTTATTTTCATCACCATAAGTACCGTATGCCAGAGAAGAAGGAACGAGAAGTGTAATTTCTTCATCATCTTTCATGAATCTTAATGCATTTTCTACTGCTTTTAGTTCATCAAAATGTCCAAATTTAGCATTTTGTCGGGTAATTGGCTTGTCGTAAATCTTGGTCTGATCAAAATCGTATAAATCGTAAGAATAGGAAATAAGAGTTTCGTCTTGTCTTTTTTCACGATGATCTAAACCTTCAACGGTTGTCCAGTAATTAAGCTGTGTCGGAAAATATGGTGTTTTCTGACCTTTAATCCAGTCTTTTATCTGTTCTCGTTCAATCAGATTAAGATTTTTTGAGCGGTTTTTTGAAACATCAAGATCTTTCTGATTCAAAACTCCGCCAACAGGAGGATGTACAGGATTATTTCTTTTGCAGCCTATAAGACTCAAAAGCGATATGAATATTATTTTTTTCATAAAACTTTTGCGAAAATACACAATTCGTTATTTAATAACAAAACTTCCGCAGTTTATTAATGGTTTAAAGATCTATTTGAAAGCAATATCTTCTGCTTCTTCCATCAACTTAAGATACGTAGAATATCTGGACTGCTGAATTTCACCTGTTTCCAAAGCTTCAATTACCGCACATTTTGGTTCATTAATATGCATACAGTTGTGATATTTGCAGTCTTCACGCTTTTTGAAAATCTCAGGAAAATAGTGCTGCACTTCTTCCTTTTCTATATCAATCATCGCAAATTCCCGAACACCGGGTGTATCAATAACGTTTCCGCCAAAATCCCAAAAATGCATTTGTGCAAATGTAGTGGTATGTTTTCCTTTGAGATGTGTATCGGAAATCTCAGAAGTTTTAAGGTTAAGACCAGGCTGTAAAGCATTAACAAGAGTAGATTTTCCACAACCCGAATGCCCAAAAAATACAGAAGTTTTATCTTTTAAAATATCAATGAGCTTATCAAGATTTAATTTGGAATAAGAGGAAATTTCTAAAGTATTATACCCTATTTCATTATACAAAAACTCAATATCTTTTACAAATTCCTGTTCTTCCTCTTCTAAAACGTCCATTTTATTAAATAAAATAAGCGGAGTAATATTGTAGGCTTCACAACACGCCAAAAACCGGTCTAAAAAACCTAAAGAAGTTTCGGGATATTTTAAAGTAAATATAAAACACGCCAAATCGATGTTGGATGCAATAATATGAGCTTCTTTGGAAAGATTAACCGATTTTCTGATGAGATAATTTCTTCTGGGCTCTATTTTGGTAATCCATGCTATATCATCCTGCTCCAATTGAAATTCTACAAAATCGCCAACAGCAAGAGGATTGGTAAGTCGGGTTTTTATCAGCTTAAATTTTCCGCGGATTCTTGCTTCAAAAATTTTCCCTGATTCTGTTTCCAAAACCTGATACCAGCTTCCCGTAGATTTTATGACTTTTCCTTTCATTTTATGAATACAAATATAGTCAATTCAAGAAAATGACGCGTTTTTATAATGGTGCTTATTTTCGGTCTATGATAATATTATTCTGAACGTCGATAGATTCTTCGTGTACTGCTTTAAAGATTTTGTCTATAAATTCTTTAGACAAGCCTGTTTCTGCAGCTTTCTGTATGGCATATTCGTTGATGGTTTTCCATCTATCCGGCTGAAAAATAGCAATATCATGTTCTTTTTTAAGTTTTCCAATTTTTTCTGAAATTTTCATTCTTTGCGACATCAATTCAATCACCTGAAAATCTAAATCAGAAATGAGTGTTCTGTATCTTCCTATTTCTTCTTCAAAACCAGACATATCAGAATTTTTCAGTTTCAGATCTGAAATCATTTCTGCTAAAACCTCAGGAGTAATTTGTTGGGCAGCATCGCTCCACGCTTCATCGGGATTGCAGTGAGTTTCTATCATAGTACCTTCGTATCCCATGTTTAGGGCTTCCTGAGTGATACCTTTCAGCCCGGTTCGATTTCCGCAAATGTGAGAAGGATCTACAATTAACGGAATATTGGGAAACTGACTTTTAAAATCTAAAGCAATCTGCCAATTCGGGTTATTTCTGTACTTTGTTTTTTGGTAAGTAGAAAAACCTCTGTGTATGGCTCCTAAATTTAAAATATTTTGTCCTAAAAGTCTTTCTAATGCTCCGATCCACAATGCTAAATCAGGATTTACCGGATTTTTTACCAAAACTATTTTTTCTGTCCCTTTTAATGCTTCGGCAATTTCCTGAACTGTGAAAGGGTTTACGGTAGATCTTGCTCCAATCCAAAGAATATCTACATCGGCATTAAGAGCCGCTTCAACATGATGTGCATTGGCAACTTCCGTTGCAGTTTGAAATCCAAATTCCTGCTTAACTTTTTTAAGCCAGTTGAGCCCGATAACGCCCACTCCTTCAAATCCGTTAGGTTTGGTTCTTGGCTTCCAAATTCCTGCACGGAAAATAGAAACCTGCTTATTACTTTCTTTTATTCTTTTTGCTGTATCGAGCATTTGCTGCTCACTTTCTGCACTGCAAGGTCCTGCAATAATTAAAGGTGCCGGAAAACTTTTTATCCAGTCATTTTTTAGATCTGTTAAATTCATCATAATGTAGTTATGCTATTGAAATTATTAAAAGGTATCATTAATTGATACTCAAAAATTGTAAATAAAATTTGATGAAAAGATATTTCTATCTCTTTAAAGGAAAAGTTGGAATTATTCTAAAACGAATAATGGAATCTTTCACAATAATATATATCTGTGAAAAATAAGCTTCCACTCAGGAAACGAATGGAATAATGTTCAGACTGAACGGGTTGAAATAAAACTTTGAAAAGCTTCAAAATACTATTTTTATTAATTTTTTATAAATCTAAGAAAAAAATCTCAAACTAAGACAAATCAAACTTCATTAAATCATCAAGATCTTTCAATAATGGATTTTTTTCTACAAACTTTTCGAAAATTTTCCTCTTGGTCATGATTTCCGTTTTAAGATTTTCGTAATCTTTTTTGAACTGAAATTCAATAGAATGATTATTTACTTTATGCTTGAAATGATTAAAAAATTCAATACTGATTTTATCAAACTCTAGTTTGGCAGAATCTGAAGGAAAAGAGATCTGAACAATATTCTCATCTTTTTTGATGAGCTTAAAGGGTTTAATAGCATTAAAAACTACCGGATCTTTCTGACGAAGTTGCTTCAAAAGGTTATTCCATTCATTTTGAAGATCAGTATCTGTAAAATGATTGGTAGGAAGTTTTTCTGTTGAAATCTGAGGAACACTCTCAACCGATTCTGTTTTTTCTTCCTTATTGATAAATGAATTGATGCTGAAACCCGTAGAAACTCCTGACTTAGACAATGGTTTGGAAACCTTCTTTATTTCCTCCTTTTTGTCATTTTCTGCAATACTTTCGTATTTCTCTTCTTTTTTAGGAACTTTCTGTTTAGGTTTTAAAATTACCTCCTGTTTTTCATCTAAAAACGGGGCTAATATTATAAACTTTTTTTTTTTGAATCTAATCCGTTTGAAAGTGAAGACAACTGCATTAATGCAATTTCCACCGTAAGTCTGGGATTTTTGGAGTTTTTATAATTAATATCTGCGTGGTTGCAGATTTCTATTCCATCAATAAGATTTTGAGGACTCCAATTTTTAGCCTGTTCAACAAATTTTTGCTTAGTTTGTTCTCCAACTTCAATTAAATCTACTGTTGAAGCATTCTGAGCCATCATTAAATCCCTGAAATGATTCCCTAAACCCGCAATAAAAAGATGAGGATCGAAACCTTTTTTTACAATTTCGTTAAAAGCAGAAAGAACTTCCGGAATTTTACTTTCTTTGGCTAAATCTGCAATGTTAAGATACTGATCGTAGTCTAAAATATTGAGAACTTCCGCAGCTTTCGCAAGGGTAATGTTTTTTTGAGAAAATGTAGAAAGCCTATCAAAAATAGATAAAGCATCTCTTAGTGCGCCATCTGCTTTTTGAGCGATAAGATACAGTGCATCATCTTCATACTGAATGCTTTCTTTTTCTGCTATTTTTTTAAGATGATTCTGAATATCAAGAATTGTAATTCTTTTAAAATCATAAATCTGACATCTCGATAAAATCGTTGGAATAATTTTATGCTTTTCGGTAGTTGCCAAAATAAAAATTGCATGAGCAGGAGGTTCTTCCAATGTTTTCAAAAATGCATTGAAAGCTGCAGAAGAAAGCATGTGAACCTCGTCTATAATATAGACTTTGTACTGCCCAACCTGAGGAGCAAAACGTACCTGATCTATTAATTCTCTTATATCGTCTACGGAATTATTAGAAGCAGCATCCAGCTCATATATATTGTACGCAAAACCGTCTTCGGAAACAGAACCGTCTTTTTCATTGATTTTTCTGGCAAGAATTCTGGCACATGTTGTTTTCCCTACTCCTCTCGGCCCACAGAAAAGCAAAGCCTGAGCAAGTTGATTTTCTTCTATCGCATGCTCTAATGTATCTGTAATATGAGATTGCCCAACGACAGTGTCAAACTGTTGAGGACGATACTTTCTAGCAGATACAATAAAATTTTCCATTGGTCAAAAATAAGAAATATAGTTTTAATCTGAAAGTATAAAAATTTCAAATTTCTATTTTATTACGGTAAAGTTGGGTAAAGTGTTGTGAACAAACTACTTCTTTTCGTATGCAAAATCGATAATATCTTTAATTGCTTTTTTAATTTTTTCTCTGCCTTCTTCGCTTTTCATATCGATACCGCAGAAAGTACTTCCGTTATAACCTGTGAAAAGATTAAGATGATAAGCACCGGCAACCAAAATTGCAGATATAGCTCTGTAGTCTTCAGATTGATCTCCAAAATAAGGATCAGTAATATTTTTGAACAGTTCTTCTCCCACAATTTCTCTCTGCTCCAAAAGTTTTTTAAGAACTGGTCTGCTTTCAGACATTTCCCAAATCATGATTTTTTGAAGCTCTTTATTCTTTTTAAGCGTGTCGAACTGATTAATAATGGCAACCTTAGACATTTCTTTACCACCATCGGATAAATCTGCATCGTTTTGAAGCTCGAATCTGCTCCAGTAATCCTGAGATTTTACATATTCGTCTATAAGTTTATCGGTACTTCCGAAATACTCATAAATAAGTTTTTTATCAAACCCTGCAACAGCAGCAATTTTGCTTACCATTAAACCAGAATATCCTTTAGTTTTAAGAATCTTCCCCACTGCTGCCAACAGTTTCTGTTTTGTTTTTTCTTTGTCTCTTATAGGACCTTGTACAACTTTTCTAGCCATCGTTTCAATTTGTGTGCAATTTAAAAATTATATTTTCAAAGATTATCAAATTTTCAAAAAAAATGCGTTTAAATTAATGATTATTATCTATAACAGTTATTAATAAATCCCAATTTTGAGAATTTATTTATAATATTAAAATAAATATCAGTTTTACTAAAACGCTTTTTAAATACGAATAATAGATGGATATATATTGATTATCAATTAAAATAATTCACACTACTCAAATTTTATGGCAAATTCATTCAGAAGCGAAAAAATTAAATCTCATGTTTTTTTCATTATATTTTGAATATTCTTATTATAAATTTAACGCAAATTATATTTAAATTAAAATACTGTTTAACTTGAAAAAAGTTAATTTCCCAATAAAAAAGAAACAAAAGGAAAAGCTGGAAAAGAAAAAAGCTGCTAATATTTGTCAGCAGCTTTTAGTTTGTATTAAATTTTTATAGTGATTTCACTTACTTCAGCTTCATAATTATCTAAAAGATGTATGGTTTTCTCCCTTGTTCCGGAAAAATAAGAAGTGTTTTGGAAAAGATTTTTGTAAAAATTAATTCCTTCCAGAATATTGGCTTTAAAAGCATTCCATTTTTTAATTTGAGAAGCAGTTGGCTGATGCAAAGAAGAAACTTCCTTCTGCAAATGACTGATGTACATTTTCAGTTCATTAATAAACATATTCGGTCTGTTTTGAGTAGAAAGTAAATTTTTGCTTCCGTAAATATGTTCAATCATCTCCGGAAGCGTAGCTTCTTTATCGAAATAGGCTAAATTGGGACCCGGACAAATTACAACACCTTGTTTTTCTCCTTTTATCTCGATGTCATTATCCATATATGCAGAATTTACAAGTCCTACACAAAGACATGCTTTTTCTGTAATCTCAGTTTTCTTTTTTTCGAATTCCTTTTCGCAGAGTGTTTCTTTTTGAGATTCAAGCTCCTCGATTTTGATTTGCTGATATTTTTTTGATGCCGTACAAGTTCCTTCCGGAGAATATTCTTTGCTCAGAGCCAGTAATTTCTTGGGACAAGAACTTCCCAATCTGTTTCGTTGTTCTTTTTGTCTTCTTAAAATTTCGTTGGATGTTCCTTTTACGGTATTGAAAGGTACACCAAGAGGAGAAATATTACTCAGGAAATAATCATTTTCTTTAGAATCTGCCAAAAGTTTTCGGGTTTCTTTATCCACACAGGTGGCTTCAGGAACCAAAAGAAAAGGAGAACCCCAACCTACACTGCTTATTTCGAAATTATCGATTAAAAAGTCGTGTTCTTCAGCAGTTCCTACTCCACCCTGAACCGTAATATTCAAATCAAGCGGCTGCAAAGGGATAGGTTTATTTTTCTGTTCAAGTGCTTTTATCATTAGACTGTGAGCAGAAGAAATCAGTTCCTCTTTTTTTGCCTTAAACTCTTCCAAAATAGGACCAAGCAATAAACCTTCGGTTGCAAATGCATGACCGCCACAGTTTAAACCAGACTCTATTCTGTATTCTGAAACCCAAAGACCTTTCTTTGCCAGAAAATTCCCCTGAACCATCGCCGAGCGGAAATCGCTTACTTTAAGGATTATTTTCTTTTTAATAGAATTTTGGGCATCAGGATAAAAATCTTCAAACTCTTCAATATAACTGTATAATCGAGGATTCATGCCTGCTGAAAGTACCAGTGACGAAGATAATTTACTGTTGGCAAAACCTCTTAGAGAAGAATGTGCATTATTGAAAATTACCGGAAGCTGCTGTTGATTTTTATAGTTATCTTTATCAACTTTAGTCATAATATTAACATCAATACTTCCGGGAGAAAAATTACTTTCCAAAAAACTTTTTATTTTAGAACTTATGAAATCTCCCTGATTAAGAATTTCTGTCAATCCTTTTTTCATATCCGAATATTGCGGAATAATCGACAGGAAATTTTGTAAAGACTCCTTACTTTTAGAAATTTCTTCTTTAAAAGCATCAAACTTTTTGGTTACAACATCATCCATCATATCAAGATAATCTGTAATTCTTTTCGCACGGTAATCTTCCGTTTTTTTGGATATTTCCTGATAATTTAAATTGAATTTAGAGTTATAGAAATTTTTCATCTTCTCGATGATATCATCATCAATAATAGATACAACTGAAGAAATTCCGTATTGAGCTACCCGAATTGGGCTGTCTATCGTATAAGCCAATCCCATTACCGGGATATGAAATGTATGTAAAGGTTTGTTGATCATTTTTATATATAAAATTTGCTTCATACTTCTATGAAGCTGATTGATCTGAAACCTAAAACCGTTTACAAAGCTACAACGATTAAATAAATTATGCAATAAATAATTTCAAGAACAAATTAAGTTTATAAATATACTTTTATTTGATTATTTTAATATATTTGTAAACAATTAATGGAATTATGAATTACAAATTGACGAAAGATGTTATTCATCTGCTGGAAAAGTTTGATTCTGAAAATAAAAACAATCTTTACACCGCAGATATTGAAGGTTTTAAAAGTTGGATTTCCGATAACCATTCAGCCACCACAAGTGATAACACTATTTATTGGGACGGAAAAGAAAACGGAAGAAGTGCAGAAAGTGCAATAAGCACTTTATTAGTGCATCTCAACAGATATGCAAAAACGTACTCCAAATCTGCTATTTTCGATTCTGAATTTTCTACACAGGAAGAATTCATTTATCTCATTAATCTGAAATCTTTCGGAGAAATGTCTAAAACAGAACTTATCAAAAGAAATGTTCAGGAAAAACCAGTCGGAATTCTCACCATCAACAGACTGATTAATCAAAAATGGGTATTACAGAAAGATTCTGATATTGATAAAAGAACTAAAATAATCAGCATAACCCAAAAAGGTCTGGATGTTCTCGAAAAACAAATGAACAACATCCGCAAAGCAACCAGAATTGTAAGCGGAAATCTCACCAACTCAGAAAAAAATGAACTAATAAGGTTGCTTAATAAACTCGATCATTTTCATTCTGAAATTTTTGGCAGAAATATTGACACTAAAAACTTAATAGAAACTGTTTATTCTGAGTATTCATTCAATAATAATTAATTATGTCTAAAAAAATAGCAATTATCGGCTCAGGATTTTCAGGACTTTCTACTGCAGCATACTCGGCAAAAAACGGTCATGAAGTTCATATTTTTGAAAAAAACGACAGCATTGGAGGACGTGCAAGACAGTTTTCTACCGATAACGGCTATGTATTCGATATGGGACCAAGCTGGTATTGGATGCCCGATATTATTGAAGATTTTTTTAATGACTTCGACAGAAAAAGTTCAGATTATTATGAACTTATTCCTTTAGATCCTCAGTTTGAAATGGTTTTTGAAGATGGAAATATGTCGCTTCCACAATCTTATCAGGAAATGAGAAATCTTTTTGAACAAACTGAATCGGGAGCTGGAAATAAGCTGGATGACTTCATGAAAGATGCTCAATATAAATATGAAGTGGGGATGAAAGATTTTGTGATTAAACCCTGTCATTCTTGGCTGGAATTTGTATCACCAAAGATTGCCAAAAGTGCTCTAAAATTAGATTTACTTTCTAATTTTCATCGTTTTGTGAGAAAACATTTCGCTCATCCGAAATTAATTATGTTAATGGAATTTCCGGTAATTTTTCTCGGAGCCGCTCCAAAAGATATCCCCGCACTCTACAGCTTAATGAACTACGGCGGTTACAAACTTGGTACTTGGTATCCTATGGGCGGATTTTACAAAGTGATTGAAGCAATGAAAGAAATTTGCCTTGAAAATGGCGTAAAAATTCATCTTAATGCAGCCGTAGAAAAAATTAATGTAAGTAATTCTAAAGTACGTTCTATTACTGTAAATGATGAAGAAATTGTTTTCGATACCATTATCGCTTCTTCCGATTACCATCATACAGAACAAAAATTAATTCCGGAAAAATATAGAAATTATAATGAGGAATATTGGAAAAATAAAACTTTTGCTCCATCATGTCTTATTTTTTATTTAGGATTTAAAGAAAAAATCCCCAATCTAAAACACCACACTCTATTTTTTGAGCATGATCTTGATCTTCATACTGCAGAAATTTATACCGACAAGAAATGGCCTACAAAACCTCTTTTTTATGCATGTTGTCCATCTAAAACAGATAAAAATGTAGCCCCAGAAAACGGCGAAAATATATTTCTCCTCATGCCTATTGCTACAGGAATTACCGACAGCGAAGAAATGAGAGAAAAATATTTTCAAGAAATGATTTTAAGACTTGAAAAACACACCAAAACCACCAATATTTCTGAAAAGATAGAATATAAAAGAAGCTACTGCATTCAAAACTTCAAAGAAGATTATCATGCTTATGAAGGCAATGCATATGGTTTGGCGAATACATTAAACCAGACAGCAGTTTTAAAGCCATCCTTAAGAAATAAAAAAATTAAAAACCTTTTTTATACAGGGCAGTTAACCGTTCCGGGACCAGGTGTTCCGCCCTCTATAATTTCAGGGAAAATTGCAGCAACAGAAGCCTCCAAATAAACAAAATATTATGAAAAAACTTTTCGATGAACTTTCTTATAAGATTAGTAAACAAACCACCAGGCAATACAGCACGAGTTTTTCTCTTGGTATTTTGGCACTTTCTCCCAACATCCGCAATTCTGTGTATGCAATATACGGCTATGTAAGACTTGCCGATGAAATTGTTGACAGTTTTCACGGTTACGACCGCTCTACCCTTTTAAAAAGATTTCGTGAGCAGACCAATCAGGCTTTAACGGAAAAAATTTCGCTTAATCCTATTTTACAATGCTTCCAGCAAACCGTACATAGGTATAATATTGATGTACAACTCATCAATCAGTTTCTTAAAAGCATGGAAATGGATCTCCAAAAGATTGATTATGATTCTGAACTTTATAAAGAATATATTTTGGGTTCCGCTGAAGTGGTAGGACTCATGTGTCTGCACATTTTTGTAAACGGCGACAAAGAACTTTTCTCAAAATTAAAACCATTCGCCATGAAGCTTGGCTCTGCTTTTCAGAAAGTTAATTTTTTACGAGATATGAAAGACGATTATCATGTTCTTGGAAGATGCTATTTTCCGAATGTAGACATTTCTTACTTCGATAATATTGTAAAAAATCAAATAGAAAAGGAAATTTACGACGAATTTAAAGAAGCTTTGGAAGGAATAAAAAAGCTTCCTACATCATCAAAATTCGGAGTTTATCTTGCATATCGCTATTATATTTCTTTGTTTAAAAAAATTAAAAAAACTTCAGCAAATAAAATAATCAATCAAAGGATAAGAATCTCAAACGGTAGAAAATTCTCTTTAATGATGAGCAGTTATGTACAATACAAAATGTCGTTGCTTTAAAATTAATAATGGAAAATAATATCCTAAAATTTTAAAATTCAAAAAAAATGATTCATCAATTATATCGAGAACAACAGCTAAATTGTACCATCGATGAAGCGTGGAAGTTTTTCTCATCTGCAAATAATCTTTCTAAAATTACTCCGAAAGAAATGAACTTTATTGTGAGAACAAAGTTTTCGGATGATGCTATTTACGAAGGAATGATCATTGATTATTACGTTTCTCCTTTACTGAATATTAAAATGTCTTGGCAAACCAAAATTATAGAAGTAAATGACCGGAAAAGTTTCACAGACTTTCAGGAAAAAGGACCTTATAAACTTTGGAACCACCATCATGAATTCATAGAAAATGAAAATGGAGTTCTCATGAAAGATAAAGTAGATTATGAACTTCCCTTAGGATTTCTTGGAGAAATAGCTCATATACTACTTGTTAAAAAGAAATTGAAACATATTTTCGATTACCGAACACAGGTTTTAGATAAAATGTTTAATCATAAATAGATTATTATATGAATTTTCTAATTATTCTTATTACATTTTTCTTGATGGAAGGCATTACATGGCTAATTCATAAATACGTCATGCACGGATTTTTGTGGACTCTTCACAGAGATCATCATGACCACAGCACTGAAGGTAAAATGGAAAGAAATGATTATTTTTTTGTCATATTCGCAATACCTACAATTGCTTTGATGTATTATGGAACCATCAAAAATTTTAACGCCTATTTTTATATAGCTTTAGGAATTACACTGTACGGAATGGCTTATTTTTTTGTGCATGATATTTTCATTCATCAAAGATTTAAAATTCTCAAAAACACCAAAAACCCCTATTTGCTTGCTATTAGAAGAGGACACAAGCAACATCATAAACATACACATAAAGAACATGGAGAGTGTTTTGGATTTCTGTGGGTTCCAATAAAATATTTCAGAATGTTTTTTAATAAAACTAAAGCATAAATGTCGCATTATATCTATCTCGCAGTTAATTTTTTTGCGGTAATTATCTGTTTTATTTTTTCATTTCATCCTAAAATAAAATTTAACAGACATTTTAAGGCTTTTTTATCAGCATCAATCGTTGTTGCCGTGTTTTTTATTGCCTGGGATATTTGGTTTACCGCTCATGGAGTTTGGTGGTTTAATGACCGTTATCTCATCGGAATCAGAATTTTAGGATTACCGATAGAAGAATTGCTTTTTTTTATCTGTATTCCTTTTTCCTGCGTTTTTACCTATTACTGTCTGGATCTTTTTTTCAGATTAGACTGGAACAAAAACGCTGAAAAATTTCTTGTGGTTTTCTCTATAATTACTTGCATTATTCTGGCAATTATTTTCAGAGACAAAATTTACTCATTGGTAACTTTTATAACTACAGCCGCAACACTTCTTACTTTATTTTTCATTTTAAAAGTACGTTGGATTGGTAAAGCATCCTTTATTTATTTTATTCTCATGCCCGGATTCTTTGCAGTAAATGGAATTCTTACAGGAACAGGTTTAGACACTCCTATCGTTAATTATAATCCTAAAGATTTTATGGGTTTCAGAATGCTTACCATTCCTGTTGAAGATGCTGTTTACGGCTACGAAATGATTTTATGGAACTTATTTTTCTTTCAAAAATTTAAAAGAAATGAGCAAAATTAATATTTTCTGGTTCAGAAGAGATCTTCGGCTTGAAGATAATACAGGATTGAGTGAAGCCTTACATTCAGAACCAAAAGTGTTACCCATATTCATTTTCGACACAGAAATTCTCAATCAGTTAGAAAACAAGGAAGACAAAAGGCTAGATTACATCCATCAGTCTTTAGAACTAATTAATAATGAATTGAAAAAATATGGAAGTACTCTGAAAACTTATCTCGGAAAACCCGAAGATATTTTTAAAAAAATCATCAAAGAATATGAAGTTGATACCGTTTTCTGTAATCGTGATTATGAACCATCTGCAATTAATAGAGATCAAAAAATAGCTCAGCTATTGAATGTCAGCAATATTCTTTTCAAAGATTTTAAAGATCAGGTAATTTTTGAGAAAAATGATGTTGTAAAAGAAAACGGACTTCCCTACACTGTTTTTACTCCTTATTCCAAAAAATGGAAATTGCTGCTGAAAAAAACTGAAATTAAAGCTTCAACCACCAATTTTAAAAATTTTAAACCTCAAAAATTCAATACAGTTCATAGTTTAAAAGATATTGGGTTCAAAAAAACAGAATATACATTTCAAAAACCAGTTTTAAACAAGAAAAAAATAGAATCTTATGATAAAAACAGAGATTTTCCCGGTCTGGATGATACTACAAAATTGGGTGTAGCACTCAGATTTGGAACTATTTCTGTAAAAAAATGCGTTGAATTTGCTTCACAGCACAACGAAATTTGGCTGAACGAACTTATTTGGAGAGAGTTTTTCATGCAGATTCTCTATCATTTCCCAAAAGTTATCACCCGCTGTTTTAAGGAAAAATATGAAAAAATAAATTGGAGAAACAATGAAAAAGAATTCAAACTCTGGTGCGAAGGAAAAACCGGTTATCCACTTGTAGATGCAGGGATGAAACAACTCAACGAAACCGGCTTTATGCATAACAGAATCCGAATGGTTACCGCCAGTTTTCTCACCAAACATCTTCTAATTGACTGGCGATGGGGAGAAGCCTATTTCGCAGAAAAACTCTTAGACTACGAACTTTCTTCCAACAACGGAAACTGGCAGTGGGCGGCCGGTTGTGGTTGCGATGCAGCTCCTTATTTCAGAATTTTCAATCCGTCCGAACAGGCAAAAAAATTCGATGGAGATGAAGTATATGTCAATACATGGCTTTCAGAAAAAGACTTAGAAATCAGTCCTATTGTAGAACACAAATTGGCAAGAGAAAGAGCTTTAGAAATTTATAAAAAAGCTGTTAAAGAATAATCGGGCTACAGAATTTATAGTTTTTAGTAAAATATTAAAAAAATTTGAAAAAACAGTATTGAAAGGCAATTTTTAATCATGTCGGGCATAGTATTTGTAAATACAGTTTTAGATAAGTATTAACGCCATACACCCTAAATATTATGAAAGTTACAGATTTAAAAATTAAAAATTTAGTTGAATACAACGATGAGATTTTTAATATCGTTGAAATTTTTCAGAATAATGATAATTATTTTGTAAGAATTGAAAATGAAGAGCATGCTATATCTCTTCCGGCAGATGAAATTAAACCCATAAAAATTACGGAAGATTGGCTAGAGAGGTTTGGTTTTGCCAAAACTTACACTTCCATGCATCAAATTAGATATGAAAGACCTGAATCTTTTATTAAGTATGATATAGATTTAAGATCTAAAAAAGTAATTGAAGGTTTGAAAATTTATGGAAATGCTATTAAATGCAAATATATCCATGAATTTCAGAATATTTTCTCTTGCCTTTTTGGGAAAGAAACTAATTCTATTTTTAGTAACCTTTATCCAAAAGCAGCAGTTTAACGACTGCATATTAAGACCAATCAAATTATATATATTCATGATCCTCCGGCAATTTTTATTATTGTCGGAGATTTTTTTTATTACGGAATAGTATGATTCTCAACAAAAACTTTCTATACTCCCCTTTTAGTTTTACTATTATGATTAAATATTATGACATAAAAAAAACTGCCTGATAAAATCAGACAGTCTAAACTTGAGTTAAAAACATAGATATGTACAAATATTATGGTGTAATCTATACCTTCAAAACTAATAGATTTACAATACATATTTTATGAGTGAAATCATATTAAACGTGTTTTGTTATTTTTTTTAAATCTAAAATAAAATATCAGCAGACAAACATTAATCAACACCGCAAAAGCATTCGACAGTATTATAGGAAGTTCATCCTGAAGAAAACCGTAGCCAACCCATAGTGATAGCCCACAAATTAAAATAACCAACATCAGTAACGAAAGATCTTCCACGTTTTTAGTTTTAATTACTTTAATCAGTTGAGGCATTGACGCCACCGAAGTGAGAGTTCCTGCAATTAAGCCTAAAATTTCTACGCTCATCATCAATTTTTTTAACCATTAATAATAATTCCGCCATTAGGATGCAAAACCTGCCCCGTAATCTGAGCTGAAGAAGGGGTTGATAAAAATAAGTATACTGAAGCTATTTCTTCTGTAGTTGCATTTCTTTCGAACGGAGGTTTATCTGTATTTTCCTTTTCATCTCCAAAAGTTTCTTTTGTAAGCGGTGTAGTAACAGGTCCGGGAGCCACTGCATTTACCCTAATATTTTTATGCTTAGACTGCAATGCCAAAGATCTTGTAAATGAAACTACAGCTCCTTTGGTAGCAGAATAGTCTAAAAGTTCCTCATGCCCCTGATAAGCGGTAGCAGAAGTTGTGTTGATTACACAAGCACCAGTATTCAAATAAGGAAATACAGCTTTTGTAAGAAGAATCATCCCAATAATATTAGTATCAAAGGTTTTTCTTACATTTTCCTCCTTTAAATCTGAAATATCATTACATGGGAATTGCGTTCCTGCATTATTAATGAGAACATCTATACCGTTTAATTTTTCAGATATATATTTAGCTGTCGCTTCGCAGAATTCATTATCATTAACATCACCTTTAACAATAAAGCATTTTCTCCCTAAAGACAAAATTTCATTTTTTGTCTCTTCAGATTCTTCATCATCACTGTTATAGATGATGGCAATATTTGCTCCTTCATTGGCAAAAAGTAAAGCAACAGATTTTCCTATGCCACTATTTGCACCGCTAATGAGAACTGATTTTCCATAAAGCTGTAGCTTGTTCATATTTATGATTGGGTTAAATTAAATAATGAACAAGCAATATTCATGCTTAAAGCCCTATTAAAGGGAAAATGTGGTACTTATTATTTTAAAATACCATCCGTAAAATTCTTCCAGTTAATTTTTGAACTGCCCAATTTTGAACTTAGCGATATAAATATATTTTTTATTGAATTGATGAAATTTGCATTACTGTTAGCCGTTTCATTTCTTACGTAAACTGCTGCTTTAATATAATCCTTGCCTTTCGAGAGGATAAATGTAGAAGTGCTCGTGGACGAAAAGAAATGGACTATACGACCTGCAAATTGTTGACCTGGAACGGTAGAAGGTCTTATCTGAATCATAAGTGAATCTGGGTTTGTATAATCTATCATATCAATTCTTACCCAAATATAATTTTTAGGAGAATGGGTATTCAGTAGAATTTTCATATAATCTCCAATTTGGGGAGATCTTTGTACGGGAGTTCCATCGCTGTTATGCAATTCAAACTTAGGCAATCCTTTTTCAAAGTATTCTGACCAGCTATTGATGTCTAAAAATTTTTTTTGAATTCTTTGAAACTCTGAATTCAAAAGTTCTGAATTATCTAGGAATTTTTTTGTTTCAGTATCGTGAGAACTGCCTTTAAGCTGAGATGGTACTCCGGGAACTTTCTTTGGTTTCATTAAATTTGTGTTTTTAAAAAAATATTGAAATATGTATTTAATTTACGCATAAACCATCAATACTACAATATCAACTTTACAAATTCTTTTAAAAGAGATAAAAATCATGTATTGTTATCATCTTAAAAAGTATTTTACCCTATCATAAATCTTGCCAAACAACACGAAAATATTGTTTAGCTAACAAATCTCATTCTTTTTTATGGCCTATTACTTTTGATACCATTAAATATGCATATAAACGAATTCTAACTTTCATAAATTAAAAAAAAATCTTACTTTCGCCACGAAATTTTTTTTCATCATTTGTGTTTTTATTAAACCCCGTCAATCTGGCGGGGTTTAATTTTTTTTATAAAAAAAAGGCATAAAATATGCTAGTATCATAATACATCAAACTTTAAAAAAATATTATTATGAAAAGTGTATTATGGTTAGTTGCAGTAATCTGCATAGTGGTATGGCTATTGGGAATTCTAAATATCATCCCGGGCATCAGTACCAATTATCTTATTCATGTTCTATTGGTAATAGCGGTAATTGTTGTTTTATACAATATTATTTCAGGAAGAAAACCGCTAGATTAAATCAGTTTCAAACATAAAATATACAAAGTTGAATCAAATTGATTCAGCTTTTTTTTAATTCAAGTATAAATTAAATATATTGATATTCAAACAGTTAAACTAAGTATTTAAAGTTTTCACGTTAATATTTATAAATGCTTACCACAAGTGTTTGTTCTGTAAAATGTATCAATTTATATTTGTATCAGAATTATAAGACACCTAATCATTTATATAACTTTTCATCATTCAGTTTTCATGTAGAATATCAGGGTTCTGACAAACTAGGACAAGAACCCTGTTTCTCTACTTAACTAAACAGTAATTTTACACATCAACATTATTTAATAAAAAATCTAACTTCCAATTGAAAGTTAGATTTTATTTTTTACAGGATAATATATTAACTATTATTTTTCTGTTCTTCCAGTTCACTAATCCTTTTCTTGATAAAATCGGCTGGTCTTATACCATTTTGATCCAGAAATGTATTAGAAAAACTCTGTCTGTTGTTGAATCCGGATGCAGAAGCAATATGTTCTATAGAATATTTTCTCCATTCTTTATCATTATAGATTTTTTGCGTTGCATAATTTATTCTTAATACATTAATATAGGTATTAAAATTACTTCCTTTATATTCATTTATTACCTGAGAAAGATAAGAAGTATTGGTTTTAAACTGTTCTGCAAGCTTTTTAAGAGTTAATCCCTGCTCCAGATAACCTTTATTTTTTTCGAATGTTTGAATGTCGCTCAACAATTTTTCCACAATAGAGCTATCAAACTTGATGTTCTTTTCTGTATCTGTTGTAGAAGCAGATTCATTTTTCAGAACTGAGAGTTCCGGAGTCTGCTTTTTACTTTCTTGCATCTTTTTAAGCAACTCCTCATAACTTTTCTGAATATCTTTTTGTTTTTTCAGTCTCATAAATATTACAAAACCTAAAAACCCAATTACAGCAAGACATACGATAATAAAAATTTTATTAAAAGAGTTACTTTTTTCCAGATCTTCTTTTGTTTCCAAAAGCTTTTTTGTGTCGTATTCTTTATAAACTTTTGTTGAAAGATATTTGAAATCCGAAGCAATAATACTGTCTGCTTTCAGTAACTGATTGGTATAATACAGTTCTTCCTTGTGGTTATCGTTCTTTTTATAAAATTCGATAAGACCTTCATAATTTTTTCTTACCTCGGGAAGGATGAAAGTATTTTTATTGAAAATAGAGTCTACTTTTTTATAATTTTTTACTTCAGACTCATGATTGCCGAGAATTTCATAGCTTCTGCCTTTATAATAGTAGATATAAGAAATCCAGGTAAAATCATTAATTTTAATTAATTCCGGCAAAGATTCATCAAAATAAACAATTGCTTTGTTGTAATTCTTTTTCCTGAATTCTGAAATTCCTAAGCATTTATTAAAGTAACTTTTTTCCAAAAGAAAATCTTTGGAAGAAGGCAATGCGCTCATAGCTTTGCTAAGCAAGTGGTCTGCTTCCAAATTTTTCCCCAACATCTGATAACATATAATAGCCTGATGCAGAGAATTAAAATACCCTTTTCTATTATTAAACAACAGGTTTTTATGGAGTTTATCCGATAACTTTGGTTCAAAATAAGCAATACATTGATTGAAAATTTCCAAAGCTTCCTCATAGTAACCTAGATAACTTTTTACTACCCCGATATGATAAAGATTTTGATATTTTAAAAAATCGTCTTTAGAATCTTTAAGATATTCATACGCTTTAAGATATTCTTCCAATGCAGGTTGAAATTTCCTCTTATTGAAATAATAAATTGCACCTTTACTTAAAAATGCATCTCCAATAAGTACATCTTTCCCTGATTTTTTTGCAGCGTCAATTGCACTATCTGCGTAAAGCAATTTGTCTTCTTCCGAATACAATATCGCATCTTTATATGCCTGAAAAAGCTCTTCGTTATTATTCTCCGATTTAGCTTTTTGGATATACTGATTGATAAATACAAATGCTCTGGAATCATTTTCTTCAAATTTATAATATTTCTCTCTCAATTTCGAATAATAATCTTGTGCATACAGCAATACAGCAAGCAACAAAAAGAAAGAAGAAAAAATTTTTTTAAACATTAGTTTCTCACTAAGAAATTTCATCAAAAATACGTAAAAACTATTTATTATAAGCTATTTCAGGTACCTGAGTTTAAATTATAAATTGCTTATTTAAGTAATAACTCTACTTTTTACTGGTAAAAATTTATAAATCGAACCCCCTATTTCTTGTTTCAAGTGGAGTTATTAAGTACTTTCGAGCATCAAAAAACATCACAATAAGTTAATCATTTAATCCTAGTACAATGAAAAACAAGTTTATACTATTTAGTTTAGCAATGGTTGGAATCTGCAGCATTTCATGCAGACAGTCTGATGACAGTTTCGAAGAAGATTTGAAAGCTACAAAAGAAAACGCAGAACCTCAGTTAATGGCAAGAGATTCTACTTCCACAGGAATGATTCCCGGTGATCCTCCAAGAAATACCACTCATTGGAGAACCGCTTCAAAAGAAAAAGAAAATCCAAAAGAAAATCCTGATAAAGGAAATCCAACCTTGATGAGGACAGATTCTACCAAAATACTTACTCAAGTATTTGAAGGAGATCCACCAAGAAATACTACTCACTGGAGAAAAAAATAAAACAATTGCTATCGTAAAAAAAACTACTTTCCTAACCGTAAGTAGTTTTTTTATTGATTAATTAACGTGAATTTCAATAAGAAAATTTTCAAATTATTGATTTTAAAATACTTAATCATCTTCAGCAAAAGTAATAAAGAAATAAATGGCAATTTAATCATTTCCAATTCATGTAAATCAAATATTTAAATACTTTGTTTAGCCTTTGCGTTTTATAAATCCTTATTCAACTCGATTATTTAAAGAATACAAAAAAACCTTCCAAATTTGGAAGGTTTAAGTATGTTTAAAAGAATCTATATTCTCTTAGAGTAATAATGTTAGAGGATTTTCAAGATAAGTTCTCAATGTTTGTAAAAACTGTGCTCCTGTAGCTCCATCCACCACTCTGTGGTCACAAGCAAGTGAAAGTTTCATTGTATTTCCTACCACAATTTGTCCGTTTTTCACAACAGGCTTTTCAATAATAGCTCCTACAGAAAGAATTGCAGCGTTTGGCTGATTGATGATACTTGTAAACGTTTCAATTCCGAACATTCCTAAATTTGAAATTGAGAAAGTAGAACCTTCCATTTCATTCGCTTTCAGCCCTTTAGACTTAGCTCTTCCTGCCATATCTTTAACAGACTCGGAAATTTGAGTATACGTCATCTGATCTGTATTTTTAAGTACAGGAACCACCAATCCGTCAGGAATTGCCACTGCAACACCGATATTAATATTTCCTCTATGGATAATCTTATCTCCTGCCCAACTAGAATTCACTTGTGGATGCTTTCTCAAAGCAACAGCCGTTGCTTTAATAATCATATCATTGAATGAAATTTTTGTATCCGGTAAAGAATTGATTTCTTTTCTAGCTTCAATGGCTTTATCCATATTAATTTCAACCATCAGATAATAGTGAGGAGCAGTAAATTTGCTTTCACTTAATCTTTTAGCGATAATATTTCTTACCTGTGAATTTGGAGTTTCAGAATCTTCACCCTGTACAAAGCTTAATGCCACTTGTGAAGCAGCAGGAGCTGATGGTTGCGTTGAAGTTGATGCTTTAGATGCAGAAGGTTGATAGTTTTCTATATCTTTCTTCACAATTCTTCCGTTTTCTCCGGAACCTTGCACCGCATGAATATCTACCCCTTTTTCTTCTGCCATTTTTTTAGCAAGAGGAGAAATAGCCACTCTTTCTGAAGAAGAATGATTTACAGCAACATCTTCTTTTTTATCTTCTTTTTGAGTTTCAGATTTTTGCTCGGCAGGTTTTTCTGATTTTGCAGCCGGCATTGAAGTTCCTACATTCGAAACATCTGTTCCTTCAGGACCAATCATAGCCAAAACCGAATCTACCGGAGCAGCACCGCCTTCTTCAACACCTTGCTTTAATAATACTCCATTAAATTCAGATTCGAAATCCTGAACAGCTTTATCGGTTTCAATTTCAGCAAGAAGATCTCCTTCTTTTACAGTATCACCTACTTTTTTATGCCATTTAGCCACTTTACCTTCCGTCATGGTATCCGAAAGTCTAGGCATTGTAATAACTTCTACTCCTACAGGAATTTCCGCAGTAGTTTGTTCAACACTTGTAGAACTGTTTTCTGTTTTAGATTCTTCTTCAGATTTTTTTTCTTCAGAAGCAGTTGCAGAAGGAACAGAACCACCTGTTAAACCAGAAATATCTTCACCTTCGCTCCCGATAATTGCCAAAACAGAATCTACTGCAGCTGCATTTCCTTCTTCTACTCCTACGTATAATAGTGTTCCTTCTATTTCAGATTCAAAATCCTGAACAGCTTTATCGGTTTCTATTTCTGCTAAAATATCACCTTCTTTTACTTTATCTCCTACTTTTTTATGCCATTTCGCCACTTTACCTTCCGTCATAGTATCCGAAAGACGTGGCATTGTAATAACTTCTGCCATAATTTATTTTAATTTGAAAATTTGGTAATTTGTTAATTTGAAAATTAAAAAAGATACGATAATAAATCATTTTCAAACTTTCAAACTTTCAAATTGATTTATTATCTTTTAGTTTTCTAATTTATCTAAGAAAGGATAATCTTCTTGAGCATACACATAATCATAAATCTTATCAGGATCAGGATATGGTGAGTTTTCCATAAACTCGATACACTCTTCAACAAAATCTCTGGATTTATTGTCTATTGCTTCCAATTCTTCTTCTGTAGCCCATTTGTGCTCTAAAATTCTTTCTTTTACAAGCTCAATAGGATCATCTTTTTTATGGATAGCTACTTCTTCTTTAGATCTGTAAGGTTCAGCATCCGACATAGAATGTCCTCTGAATCTGTAAGTTCTCGCTTCAATAAAAGTAGGACCGTCTCCTCTTCTTGCTCTTTCAATCGCTTCGTAAGCAGCTTCTGCCACTTTTTCAGGATCCATAGCATCTACAGCGAGACAAGGCATTTCGTAACCTAGACCTAATTTATAGATATCTTCATGGTTAGCAGTTCTTTTTACAGAAGTCCCCATTGCATACTGGTTGTTTTCCACAACAAAAACTACCGGTAACTTCCAGTTCATTGCCATGTTGAAGGTTTCATGTAAAGAACCCTGTCTTGCAGCTCCATCTCCAAAGAAACAGATATTTACAGCTTTTCTGTCGAAATATTTATCTGCAAAAGCAATACCTGCACCCAAAGGAATCTGTCCCCCTACAATACCATGACCTCCGTAGAAACGGTGTTCTTTACTGAAAATATGCATAGATCCTCCCATACCTCCGGAAGTACCCGTTGCTTTACCGCAAAGTTCTGCCATAATTCTTTTAGGATCTACTCCCATCGCCATTGGATGAATGTGACATCTGTAAGCCGTAATCATGCTATCTTTGGATAAATCCATTGCGTGAGTAAAACCTGCAGGAATCGCTTCCTGACCATTGTACAAGTGTAAAAAACCTCTGATTTTTTGCTTTAAATAAAGAGAACGGCATTTATCTTCAAACCTTCTCCACATTGTCATATCTTCATACCACTTCAGGTATACTTCTTTTGAAAATTCTTTCATGTGATAGCTCTTGCTTATTTATGATGAAATAGTTGAGCAAAAATATAAAAAAACTTTGTTTTTATTATACACAGAACAATTGTTTTTTTGTTTATAGTATTATATTTACACTTCAGAATTAGTTTATGGAAGAAAAAAAGACTTCATCCCTTCTTATTATTTCGAGAATAATCTCAGATTTTTTCAATCCATTGGTTTCGCTATTTATTTATTATGTTTATTCCAGCATTAAAATTTATACCTTAAAAGAAGCGGCACTCCATTTTCTTCCTATATTATTAATCACCATAGCTCCTATTATAGGATGGATTTATTGGAATGTAAAAACCGGAAAATATACCAATATGGATGTTTCTAACCGTATTCAGAGAAAAAGTCTGTATATATTTATTGCGGTATGTATTATGTTGTATCAGGTCTATCATTATCTCGTTCATGGTTTTCTGGATTTTGTAATGCTTTTTATTCTGATTCTTCTTTTTGCTTTACAGTACAGTAATTTATATATTAAAAGTTCTATGCACACCGCTTTTAATGTTTTCGTAGCTGCACTTTTCTTTCATTATGACTGGATTGCGGGGTTATTATGGCTAATGATTGCCTGTTTGGTAGGAATTACAAGGGTGATTTTGAAAAGACACACCATAAAAGAAGTATTTATGGGAGCCGGTATCGCAAGTTTGGTATCTTTTATTTATCTTTATTGCAGTATTCAATTTCAACACTAAGAATATTTTATGAAAATTAATCATCTCACTTCTGCAGAAGAAAATTTAATGAAGCTTTTTTGGAAACTAGACACGTTTTATCTGAAAGATATTATGGAGCAGCATCCTGAACCTAAACCTCATCAGAATACAGTTTCTACGTATCTTAAAATTTTAGTGGAGAAAGGTTATCTGTCTACAGAGAAAGAAGGCAGAATCTTTAAATATAAAACGGCATTGCCTTTAGAAGAATATAAGAAATTTATTCTTTCTGAACTTGCTGCTCATTTTTTTAATGGATCAGGAAAAGAAATTGTAGATTTTTTACTGAGCGAAGACTTTCTTACGGAGGAAGATTTACAAAATTCTTACAATCTGAAAATTGAATTGAATACCACTAAAAAGAAAGAACCGGAGCTGGAATATGCCGAAGAAGTTCTGAAAACTAAGAAGAGTAAAAAGGGAAAAGAAAAGAAAAAGAAGAAAAAAGAACAAAACAAAGCATAAAAAAAGCGGCTCGAAAGCCGCTTCATTATTTTACCAACGGTTTCCACCGCCATTTCCGCCACGGTTGTTTCCGTAACCACCACCGTTTCCACCACGGTTGTTACCATAACCACCTCCGCTTCTATTATTATCGAAACTTCTTCTTGGTTTTTCTTCTCTTGGTTTAGCTTCAGAAACGTTAAGAACTTTTCCGTTAAATTCTTTTTGGTTAAGCGCTTCTACAGCCTGCTGCCCTTCTTCGTCACCCATTTCGATAAATCCGAAACCTCTTGAGCGACCAGTTTCTCTGTCTGTTACAATTTTAGCAGATGATACATCGCCAAATTCTGCAAATAAATCGTGCAACTCATATTCTTTAGTTGCGTAGTTGATGTTTGAAACAAAAATGTTCATTTAAAAAAAATTAAAAAATTAATAAAAAATTGGAATATAAAAGAAAAGCAACATAATAATGAACATAATATTGATTCCAAATATAAACGTCTGCAAGATACAACTTATAATTTCATAGCAAAGTATATTATGAAATTATTTTAATAAAATTTTAATCAAAACAATATTTTAATAAAAACTGTTAATCTATTATGAAATTTTCATGAATAATTTTTAAAATAAAAACTATTCGCAGTAGATAAAAATATAATTACTCATAAGAGAAATAAAATATACTGGGAATGCGTATGAAAATTACTATTCTTCGCTTTCAACTTTACAAATTTTAATAACTGAAGAAGATTGGCTCTCTTTTTGTGATGCCGTAACCATGAAAACAATATTTATCGTAGAAGATGAGACAGGCATCCGTGATGCATTACAGCTACTCCTGTCATTTGAGAATTATGATGTAAGATCTTTCTCTACCGCAGCATTGTTCAACAGCAGAGATAAATCTGTGGTTCCGGATATTTTTATTCTGGATGTAAAACTTCCGGACGGTTTGGGAACAGATCTTTGTAATCAGATTAAACAAGATCCTTTAACAGCCGATATCCCTGTAATGATTATCAGTGCTCATGCCAAAGCAGAACAGGTAACTAATTCCTGTGAAGCAGACGAATTTATCCCTAAACCTTTTGATATAGATGATGTTCTGGTAAAAATTGAAAGCTTAATCAGTAAAAAAAATTCAATATCTCTATAAATGAACAGAAAAGACCATTTTGTATTATATGAAAATGGTCTTTTTTGATCTATATGAATAATCATGAAGATTAAAATCACTAAAAGCTTTTTTTACATTTTTATACACCCAATTTTGTATTCAAAAACTTATGCCCTTACTTTGAGAAATGGTTTATCGGATGTATTATGAATTGCTTTAGAACAGCCAAACCTCTCCTTTCTTATTTCACTGAATCTACTATCGCTTTTCCTCAACCGGATTTCATTTTTCAGTATTAACAACTAAAGAACTCATCCAATAATTGAGAGAAATGTTGTGAATTGCTTTCATTTTTCAGTATCTTTGAGATACACAACAACCACGCAAAAATACATTATGATGAATACTTTGTTGTGAATTGCTTTCATTTTTCAGTATCTTTGAGATACACAACAACCCAATAGTTGGCATCCCACGAACAAAAGCCGTTGTGAATTGCTTTCATTTTTCAGTATCTTTGAGATACACAACAACATTATTTTCACCCTAATAATTTAACAACTAGTTGTGAATTGCTTTCATTTTTCAGTATCTTTGAGATACACAACAACTTATGATGATAATAATCTGCCCCACTTAGGGTTGTGAATTGCTTTCATTTTTCAGTATCTTTGAGATACACAACAACTGATGAGGCGTTGTATAGATTTGAGTTAACGTTGTGAATTGCTTTCATTTTTCAGTATCTTTGAGATACACAACAACCTTTATTAATAATATTTATTTTTGCTCCATGTTGTGAATTGCTTTCATTTTTCAGTATCTTTGAGATACACAACAACAAAACCGAAATACAAGATTCGGGTAAAAGCGTTGTGAATTGCTTTCATTTTTCAGTATCTTTGAGATACACAACAACTGGCAGATAGACCGTTCTAATGAGGCGATGGTTGTGAATTGCTTTCATTTTTCAGTATCTTTGAGATACACAACAACTTTCAATTTTATCCCATTCCTTTTCAGGTAGTTGTGAATTGCTTTCATTTTTCAGTATCTTTGAGATACACAACAACCAACAAAAAACACAGGAAACGCAAGCTCCTGTTGTGAATTGCTTTCATTTTTCAGTATCTTTGAGATACACAACAACCTCGGACTTCTTTGACTGCAATATTTATCCGTTGTGAATTGCTTTCATTTTTCAGTATCTTTGAGATACACAACAACAAAATACATTATGATGAATATTTCTAATTCGTTGTGAATTGCTTTCATTTTTCAGTATCTTTGAGATACACAACAACGAACCTTCTAAATGGTTTACCCATCGTTGAGTTGTGAATTGCTTTCATTTTTCAGTATCTTTGAGATACACAACAACTGATCATCACGTTTTATTTTACCATTTTCAGTTGTGAATTGCTTTCATTTTTCAGTATCTTTGAGATACACAACAACAATGGATATCTACATTATGACGGAGCATTCGTTGTGAATTGCTTTCATTTTTCAGTATCTTTGAGATACACAACAACAGAAGATCTTTACATTAATGCAATTATCAAGTTGTGAATTGCTTTCATTTTTCAGTATCTTTGAGATACACAACAACGCCTAATTGAAGAACCCCGCTTATTAGCGAGTTGTGAATTGCTTTCATTTTTCAGTATCTTTGAGATACACAACAACAAACTAAAATTAAAAATTACTACACAATCGGTTGTGAATTGCTTTCATTTTTCAGTATCTTTGAGATACACAACAACGACAGCAAAGAATATACAGATAAACTAGCTGTTGTGAATTGCTTTCATTTTTCAGTATCTTTGAGATACACAACAACACCAGATTTATTTTTATAACCTCTTAGGCTGTTGTGAATTGCTTTCATTTTTCAGTATCTTTGAGATACACAACAACTCAATTTCTTTTGATGATATTTATCCGAAAGTTGTGAATTGCTTTCATTTTTCAGTATCTTTGAGATACACAACAACCATTTTAACGCAGGTTCTCCAACAGCAACAGTTGTGAATTGCTTTCATTTTTCAGTATCTTTGAGATACACAACAACTGCTTAATATCTTCCTCAATGGGAGAAACCGTTGTGAATTGCTTTCATTTTTCAGTATCTTTGAGATACACAACAACCATTTTAACGCAGGTTCTCCAACAGCAACAGTTGTGAATTGCTTTCATTTTTCAGTATCTTTGAGATACACAACAACTAATGCAGTAATCGGAATTTTCACACATAAGTTGTGAATTGCTTTCATTTTTCAGTATCTTTGAGATACACAACAACTGCTTAATATCTTCCTCAATGGGAGAAACCGTTGTGAATTGCTTTCATTTTTCAGTATCTTTGAGATACACAACAACACAACTCATCTTTGGTCGGTAATGCACCTTGTTGTGAATTGCTTTCATTTTTCAGTATCTTTGAGATACACAACAACTAAGATATACTTAATAAATCTAAAGCGTTTGTTGTGAATTGCTTTCATTTTTCAGTATCTTTGAGATACACAACAACCAACCTCTGGAAAGTAACAGCAACATCAATGTTGTGAATTGCTTTCATTTTTCAGTATCTTTGAGATACACAACAACTTTGCCCATTAAGGGGAACGTGCAAAGGTGGTTGTGAATTGCTTTCATTTTTCAGTATCTTTGAGATACACAACAACATATAGGTATTGTACATCACAATAAAGATAGTTGTGAATTGCTTTCATTTTTCAGTATCTTTGAGATACACAACAACAGACACTATTCCTGGAGATGATGAATTTTTGTTGTGAATTGCTTTCATTTTTCAGTATCTTTGAGATACACAACAACCATCAACATTTGGTAAACCTTCTAATGTTCGTTGTGAATTGCTTTCATTTTTCAGTATCTTTGAGATACACAACAACATGTTTCAGTTTTTTGTTTATAACTCAATTGTTGTGAATTGCTTTCATTTTTCAGTATCTTTGAGATACACAACAACGGGGATTGGTTTTGTCGTTAATATGGGTTTGTTGTGAATTGCTTTCATTTTTCAGTATCTTTGAGATACACAACAACAGATTAGATATCTGTCCGCCTAGTGTTTTAGTTGTGAATTGCTTTCATTTTTCAGTATCTTTGAGATACACAACAACGCTGTTGCAGTATCAAATATAGTAACAGGCGTTGTGAATTGCTTTCATTTTTCAGTATCTTTGAGATACACAACAACATATAAGAATTGTTTAATTCTTCATCCCTCGTTGTGAATTGCTTTCATTTTTCAGTATCTTTGAGATACACAACAACGAATGGAAGAGTTTGGTGTAATCCTCCTTAGTTGTGAATTGCTTTCATTTTTCAGTATCTTTGAGATACACAACAACCTGCAGACTCTTTTAGATAATTGTGCAGATGTTGTGAATTGCTTTCATTTTTCAGTATCTTTGAGATACACAACAACTTTCTTATGAAAAAGAAAATTTCAAATTCAGTTGTGAATTGCTTTCATTTTTCAGTATCTTTGAGATACACAACAACATCCAGTAACTTTCAACGCTGAGTATTTTGGTTGTGAATTGCTTTCATTTTTCAGTATCTTTGAGATACACAACAACAATGGATATCTACATTATGACGGAGCATTCGTTGTGAATTGCTTTCATTTTTCAGTATCTTTGAGATACACAACAACAGAAGATCTTTACATTAATGCAATTATCAAGTTGTGAATTGCTTTCATTTTTCAGTATCTTTGAGATACACAACAACGCCTAATTGAAGAACCCCGCTTATTAGCGAGTTGTGAATTGCTTTCATTTTTCAGTATCTTTGAGATACACAACAACTAATTCCGCCGCAAACTCCAAATAATTATTGTTGTGAATTGCTTTCATTTTTCAGTATCTTTGAGATACACAACAACCGCACCGGATAAGCTGCCAATCTACCAGCAGTTGTGAATTGCTTTCATTTTTCAGTATCTTTGAGATACACAACAACCGCTTTCTCCTTTAGTGAAAGGAAAATTAAGTTGTGAATTGCTTTCATTTTTCAGTATCTTTGAGATACACAACAACGGATCAGTTGTTAAGATCGACTTATTCCGCGTTGTGAATTGCTTTCATTTTTCAGTATCTTTGAGATACACAACAACCCAGAGGGACCAGGAATGACGCGGCACGTCGTTGTGAATTGCTTTCATTTTTCAGTATCTTTGAGATACACAACAACGCATAAGGTGTTATCAAATTAAAAATTTCAGTTGTGAATTGCTTTCATTTTTCAGTATCTTTGAGATACACAACAACCCTGAGTAGAAACCTGGATAGCATTAAACTGTTGTGAATTGCTTTCATTTTTCAGTATCTTTGAGATACACAACAACCGGTGATGCAATGGCAATTCATGATTTTATGTTGTGAATTGCTTTCATTTTTCAGTATCTTTGAGATACACAACAACTACTTTGAATTGCGGACGATGTCAGTACTTGTTGTGAATTGCTTTCATTTTTCAGTATCTTTGAGATACACAACAACAAATCAAAAGCCAAAAACATCAAACCAACCGTTGTGAATTGCTTTCATTTTTCAGTATCTTTGAGATACACAACAACATATCAGTAGTGATATATCTTTCTCCTTCAGTTGTGAATTGCTTTCATTTTTCAGTATCTTTGAGATACACAACAACACATAAAGTTTTCAGAAAACTTATTTGCAAGTTGTGAATTGCTTTCATTTTTCAGTATCTTTGAGATACACAACAACTGGCTTTTGGGCGTAGCCCCCCGCTCGGGGGTTGTGAATTGCTTTCATTTTTCAGTATCTTTGAGATACACAACAACTTATATAGTTACTAACAATAATGCCAATAGGTTGTGAATTGCTTTCATTTTTCAGTATCTTTGAGATACACAACAACTTTCAATTTTATCCCATTCCTTTTCAGGTAGTTGTGAATTGCTTTCATTTTTCAGTATCTTTGAGATACACAACAACCAACAAAAAACACAGGAAACGCAAGCTCCTGTTGTGAATTGCTTTCATTTTTCAGTATCTTTGAGATACACAACAACCTCGGACTTCTTTGACTGCAATATTTATCCGTTGTGAATTGCTTTCATTTTTCAGTATCTTTGAGATACACAACAACAAAATACATTATGATGAATATTTCTAATTCGTTGTGAATTGCTTTCATTTTTCAGTATCTTTGAGATACACAACAACGAACCTTCTAAATGGTTTACCCATCGTTGAGTTGTGAATTGCTTTCATTTTTCAGTATCTTTGAGATACACAACAACCTAAAAGACCTCACTATCACTTACTTATAAGTTGTGAATTGCTTTCATTTTTCAGTATCTTTGAGATACACAACAACAAACTAAAATTAAAAATTACTACACAATCGGTTGTGAATTGCTTTCATTTTTCAGTATCTTTGAGATACACAACAACGACAGCAAAGAATATACAGATAAACTAGCTGTTGTGAATTGCTTTCATTTTTCAGTATCTTTGAGATACACAACAACTTATATAGTTACTAACAATAATGCCAATAGGTTGTGAATTGCTTTCATTTTTCAGTATCTTTGAGATACACAACAACGTTTTAACTCATATTTTGGAGCATAATGGAGTTGTGAATTGCTTTCATTTTTCAGTATCTTTGAGATACACAACAACACGACAAACAATGTCGCTTCTCCAAATTCTGTTGTGAATTGCTTTCATTTTTCAGTATCTTTGAGATACACAACAACGCCAATTACATTAATATCATTATGCCTTTAGTTGTGAATTGCTTTCATTTTTCAGTATCTTTGAGATACACAACAACATCTGCGGGATTTGAATCTATTCCGAAAGGGTTGTGAATTGCTTTCATTTTTCAGTATCTTTGAGATACACAACAACAAAGGCTTCCAAACATTATTCGGATAGTCGGTTGTGAATTGCTTTCATTTTTCAGTATCTTTGAGATACACAACAACCTCAAAAAATAATCTACTGGTTTTCAGTAGATTATTTTTACTTTTAGGATTGGGAATTTAGAATAATTCTAGTTGTTGAAAGGTTGGTGGCGGCTCTTCTTTATTCCTGGCAAAAAATATCTCTATGTCGCCAAATTGCTTATCGGTAATGCACATAATCGCTACTTTACCGGCTTTAGGGAGCATAAACTTTACTCTTTTGATGTGAACTTCTGCATTTTCACGACTTGGACAATGACGGACATACATCGAAAACTGAAATAGCGTAAAGCCATCATCAATCAGCCCTTTACGAAAACGGTTGGCGTCTTTCATATTGGCTTTGGTCTCAGTCGGTAAGTCGTATAATACTAAAACCCACATAATTCGGTAGGCGTTAAAACGTTCTTGGTTCATTTACCGGTATTTTGGACGTGCTGCGATGCGTGAGGGCGTAGCCGGAAATCCTTTTGCCTTATTCCACGTGAACTTATTCTGACAAAATATGATGGCAAAAAAGATTGCAGGCGAAGACCGACCCTTTGTTTTTTTTGGAGGTTTGGTGTTGGAAAAAAAACATTGGGGCACGCCCAACTTGTAAGAATCATCATAGCAGTTCTGGATAGGAAATGAGCCGTTTTTCTCCGGTATAGCATTTGTAAAGCGATGAAGCTGTGGTTTTTACAGCGACTAACAAGGGTCTTGTTTTACCGTCAATCAACACATCCTTGGTGGCAATCTGTAGAATGTGGGCTTTAAATTCTTTGGTGAGTTCTTCTGTTTCGGGATTGATTTTCAGCCACTGCATCACGAGCAAATCGACGAACGGACGATAAGGCTCCATCAAATCGTCCGCAAGGCAATAGGGATTGTACTTATTTTTATGAAAAATCCCCAGAACAGGCAGCAAACCGGTTTCTACAATGGCTCTGGCGACAATGCTCCTGAGAACCGCATATCCAAAATTGAAAAACTGATTGGGTGAATCTCCAAAACGCTGCCGCAGAAAATCGAGACTGATGAGATATTTCCAGTAATGCTGTGCAGCAATGCCTTCCATATTGGTGATGTCACCAGATTTTACGTTTTTCTGATACTCAAGCATTGGCTCGTAATAGTTTCCAAGCTTCATCAAGACGTTTTTTTGGTTTTCGATTTTACATTCAATGGTTTGTTTCCAAAGTTGTTTTTTCAGCGGTTCGCTGGCTTCCAGCTGGTCTTTTACTCTATCGGAATGTTCGGTATGTCCGTACAGTGGCAACATTATCCCGTGCGGCAAATGATGGGCGTCACAACTAATGACCACCACGTTATTCCCCATCATTTTCTGAATAAGATGATGTGAAATGGTAATCTGAAAATGGTCTAACATCAAAAGTCCCAAATCTTCGACAGGCACGCTCCCCTTTTCGGTTTTGGTTTCCGGACAAAGGATTTTCATCTGCTCGTCTTTGAGCTTGAGATAAGCAGGATTGCCAATGTAGATGGAGCGGGTGATCATATTTAATAAATTTTAATATTCTCCTACGTGAACAATTTTGCCTAAATGATTTAGACGAACTTTTAAAATATCTTTTATTCCATTAATTCCTTCTCTTCTCCAAGTTATTCCTTTTAATTTAGCATTATCTTCAACATTGGTTTCTAAATGATGCCTAAAGAAGTAATCTTTTGTTGTAAACTTTTGTACTCTAAATATATTCTTAGAAATCAAGTTCAGATTCTTTTCATCATATAAATCAATATCTTTTGGGTTAAATTCTTCTGATGGAAATAAAAACATCTCATTTTGTTTCATCGTAAAAAGAAACTTCCAACCTAAATTACTGTTAAGTTCTTTGTCAATAATTGAAAGACCTTGATTTACTCTTTCTACTGCTTCATAAAAACTAACTACCTTTTCTTGAAGATTTCCTTTTTCATCTTCGTAAATCGCAACGTGATGATTATTACCGGTGCTAACAAAATCTACTGGAATTTTATTTCCGTTTTCATTTAAAATTTCCTTTCCAAAATGGTCTTTTTTATAATGCAAAACTTCAGCATTACTTATCCCTGTAATAGTAACCGTTTTTATAGAAATCCCTTTTGATTTATTAAGCCAAATTGGATTTTTATCTAAATCAGAAAATGCTTCTTTAGCATTCCCATTAAATTCATAAAGACGAGCTTTTAAAACATCCCTTGTACCCTTGTCTATGATTTTATCTAGATTTTTATAATCTTTAAAATTATCAGGATTAACAGTTTTCCTGATTGTGTAGCCTATTTCATACCAAGCTAAAGTCACGGACTCAGGCAATTGTTCCGTTTTCTCATCATTAAGAAATATTGGATTTTTTGCTAAAATATTTTTCCCAGTAAAAGCTTTCTTAGAATCTCCACCAAATTCATTCAGTCGTTTTAATAAAGCTTCTTTATAATTCTTATTCTGAACTTTATTAATTGTTTCTAAATCAAACTTTCCAGAAACTTTTTCGTCCTTAGTTTTAAGGAATTTTGCACTACCATAAATGGTTTCTTTATGAAGTTGCCCTCTTGGCGTTAATTCAACTTTAACTTTTTCACCATTTTTTGATTTGGTTTTATTTTTATTCTTTGTTACAACTTTATTTTTAGCTTTATGAGAAACTAATACTTCTTCCAACTGTTTTTTAGCATCAAATCGGAAATTAGGTATGGGCTCTATAAATCTCCTTTGTTTTGAACCATTTTTCTTTTCAAAAACTTTTGTAATAAGATTTTCTATGTTTGAAATTACCTTATGCTGTTTATGGTTTTCATCTTTTCTCGCATTAAGATAATTGAGATATTGAATATGATTATGAGTTGTGAACGCCACTGTAAGCGCATCCATTGCGTGATGACGATGGTCGTTTCTTTTTGTCCAGTCAATTATTCTCTGTTTTTCTTCGCCTTTAGAATTAATTACAGTTTCGGTTAAACCTAGCTTCTTATATTTTTCTAGATTTAATTCTTTCATTACGTTTACGAGATTCCAGTCTTCACGAAGTTTATCTGTAATTCTTCCTGAAGTTGGAGTCACATAATCTGTAATTCCCAAAAGTATTTCTCTCGCTTTTTTGGCAATGTATTGTGTATTACGTAGATCTCTTTCTATAAAGCCATCGCCTATATCATTTCCTTTTTTCTGAAGTTTTTCATGCTTAGCTTTGCTTATAGCACCTTTATCATACAGTTCTTTGATAATGTTAAGAAATTTCTCCAATTTAACAGTACTTTCATTTCCTAAATAATCAAAAGCAGTAAAATTTCCTTTCTTAAGATTGGCACCTCGCGGTACTAAAACTTTGTTAGAAAAACTATCATCAAAAAAGCGAGATTGCGGGATAATATGGTCTATATCGTATTTATCCGTAAATAATTCTTCTCGTTTAATTTGTACATCCGTATACAAATCCTTGAAAAGATTTTTCTCTAATTCTAAATACAACTTATATCTGATGATGTCGTTTCTCGAAGGCGACTTAATACCGAATTCTCTCTGTAAAACTTCTGTATATTTTTGATGTTGAATGGTAGCTTTACTGATTTCAGAAGTCATGTTTGCACGCTCTTCTGCATTATTTTTTAGTTCTCTAGCAAGTTCTATTCTTATTTCATCAAGTTTTCCGTATTCTTTTGTGACTTCATTTACCAAATTTATCATTTGATTCAAAATCTTTTCAACCACCGGATTTCGTAATGAATTTTTAGGTAGAATATCCAATTGCTCTTTTAAAACCCTATTTTCAAGTTGTTCTTTGGTTAACGAGTTTTTAGAATGATTATAACCTGCATAATTACAAGCATCACTATATTTATGTTCTTTTATATAAGGATAAATCTTTCGCATTGCCTTAGAACTAAGACTTCCGTAATCCTGAGAAAAGCCAATCTCTGCCAATATTTTGGAATGTTCTTTTTTGAAACCGAATTTCTTTTCTAAAAGTTCGTACAACTTTTCATTTCCTGATGGAGAATCGTCGCCTTCATAAGAATACAATAAATGCCAAAGCTGATAAGAAGCCTGCTTCTCAAAATCACTTCCTTCTAACTCAGGATTAAAGTACAAAATAGAAGTATCAATACCTAATTCTGAAAATTTCTCTTTAACAAACTGTTTTATATTATCTGATGAAGAATGAATTTTAGAAACTTTGATTTCATCCTCGATTGTTAATTTAAACTGTTTAGGAAATTCAATTCCTTCGCACGCTATGATTTTCAGGAATGCTGTGTAGAGATTTTCATTGGTGATATTACCCTGAATGTCAGTAAAATTAGTTTTCCACTCCTTTCCGGAATAACCAACAATATCTAAAACATCTTTAGCAGAAAGTTTTCCTTTGATATTAACTTCATCAAAAATTGACTGTTTAAAATCTAAATCAATTGGGAAAATTTCTTTTGTTTCTAAATTTTGAAACTGTAAATTATTTAGAACTTGCCAGATTTTAAATTCCTGAAATAATGGCGAAGACTTTGGAGCTACTTTTAAACCAACCGTTTTCTTTTTGGTTTTTCCGTTTTCTTTGATTTCAATTTCTCTATTTTCAAATTCACAAATGCTGATTAAACCTTTCTGAGATTTCAGTTTTCTTTGATAAAAAATAATGACATCCCGAATCTCATTTTTCAATTCATTATTCAACTCTTTATGATATTGAGATTGAGTCTCCCATATTTTCTCAAACTCATCCAGATAATCTTGCCGATAGAAAACTTGATTTTTTAGTTTTGTATGAGGATTTCCTTTAAGTTGTTTATACAGATATTCTCCAACTGTTTGATTATTAAAATATAATTCTTTACTTCTGTCACTTATTGCACCAAGATAACCACTTGAACTATACAAATTACCGTTTATCTCTTGAAAAACAATAGCTAGACTTTCAAAATCTAATTGTTTCCTTACAGCTTCACTTCTCCAAAGGTATCTTTCTACCTTTTTTTCCTGCATTGTCCCGGTCTGTTTAATTCCAACAAGAGAAAAAGGCTCTTTTAAAATTGCCCAAGTAGCATTTTTATTTTTTCCTTGTAGTTCTTTATAAATATTATCAGTGAGAATTTCGGCATAAAACTGTTTTTGAAAACCCCAAACCTTATCAAATTCTGCTTGTAAATCTGAACGGTAAAAATCTGGTAATTGTTTTTTTCCTTCGGCTAATAATTGATAAGAATACTCTCCAGGCGTTAGGTTTTCTTCATACAATTTTTTAGCTACAGCCATTCCGTCAACAATCTGTCCGTCTTCATCATTTTTAGCTTTACGACTGCTTTTATAACCTCGTTTTTTATTGATGAGCATCAAAACTCTCGCAAATTCTGACAATTCAATTTTACTATTTGCCGCTTTTGCTCGAAGCTCCTGCGTTTGGAATGTAGAATTTTTTCCTATCTCTGTAAGTAGGTCTGTTTCTTTTAAAATATTACTCTTTTGCAGAACATCAATAAGATTTTCTCTCCTTATCTTAAATCTCTGTAAATTTCTTCTTGCACTTCTCGCTATAGTTCTGCTTGCATTGGTCGTAATGGGCTTTCCTTTCTCAAAATTAATTTGCTCATCCACCGTAAGAGGATTAACACGAACTCCCACCTTAATAATCTTATTATTGTGAGAATTTTTAGAATCTTCCTGCACAACTGCCCAACCAATTGAAGAAACTCCAAGGTCCAATCCGAGTATATTTTTAGTCATAATTATCAAGTTTATTAGAATTTCTTAAATTTAAAAAGAATTTTTTATCAAATATTACGGAAAACCGTAAACAGATTAAAAATATTATTTTTAGATTTGTAATCGAAAGCAATTCACAATAAGGATTATTCCGTTGTGAAAACATTTAAGGCGGGGCAACTCGCCTTTTTTTATTTAAAAGCCTATGAAATTTTATTATATTTGCAAAAAATCAGGCGGTTAAAAAACCACCTGATGAAAATGTTTTTATTTATGCTTTTTGCAATAAAAACAAAATGGCTTAGATAGATGAACTATCTTTTTGCTTCGCCAATGCTTAAATGAACGAAAGCAAATAAGATTTTTTAATTCCATTTTAATTTATTTAAAATTAAACATTTAATTCTTAGTCACAATCCTTTGATGCGGCAACATCGAGGGATTTTTCGTTTTATCCATCTCTTTATCAAGAGGTTATCATTCAAAAATAAGATTCGAAAGCAATTCACAAACGATTTAATCAACCTAATGAAGTAAATTAATACGTTGTAATTGTTATGCAAATATAGTAATTAAAACTATACATACAACATTAGGTTATTAAATCGGAAACATAAAAATTATAACACGTTAAAATAAAGATAGATAAAAATTATTCCGCTGTGAAAACATTTGGGTCACCTCTTGTCCATAATCAGGAGGTTTTTTTGTGCACAAATGTTTAATGAGCTCCGATTAAGAAAATTAAATAATTAGTGAACTAAAATATTCAAGAAAGGGCACCCAACCTTTTTTTGTGCTTTGTAAAAAACAAAAAAAATCCACTCTTTAAAAGTGGACTTTTCAATCTAAATAGCGGTGTGCTCTCCAAGATAAAAACTGTTGCTGGCAAAAGTCTGCTTTTCAGTATTGAGATAGATGTAAACTTCTATCGGCTTACCAACACAAAAATTGGGCAGCGTTACTGTGACGGAAAGATCACTGCGGACAGCTATACCTTCAAAAATCTGAAAATCTTTTAGATCTTTACAGTAGCAAACCACACTTACCTGATCTCCAGCCGACGCATTACCCTGTGTACTGTTATCTTCCCAACTTATCTCCACAACACCTCCAGCCTGCATAGTGACCGCCGCATTTTGGAAACCGGAAAGCTCTCCTTTGGTAATTAAAACTTTACTGTATACAAGCTCCGGTACACCCGCCACAACCTGTATGGCTTCGCTAATGGTATAAGATGTTGCAAAATTCACTCTGGATTTCACTCCACTTCCCGATCCAAAATACAAAGATTGGATAGACTTCAGCGGTTGCAGAAAGGTAACTGCAATTCTGAACTTGTCCTGTTGAAGCAGCTGTTTCTCCGATGGATCTTTCTGAGATTCTTTGGGTAGGCTTCGGATAATATCGATGCCTCTCCAGCTAGCTCCAACTACAGTTCCTACTTTACCTGAGAATCCTCCAAGAATTCCTTTCTTAATACTTGCCATGATATTTGTTTTTTATGGGTTAGTACAGCGAAGTTATTACACAAAACAAAAGGTTGTACACCACTGAATGACTATGACAGGATTTGACTTAATTTGAATGGAATTGACAGGTTTTCATACAATTGCTTCGGAAATACTTCCCTATTTCTTCGGGTTTTCTTCGGTAAAGAAATGTTTTTTCCGAAGGTTACCCAAAGCACACCCGAACAACAGACAAAGAATTATGTCCTAACCAGAGATTATTTTGAAAACAAGAAATTTTGTGTTAATTAAATTGAGTTCAGGATAAAGATTTATAAAATGTATGCTAAACAAAAATGAAATTATAGGATTGATAAAAGGTTAATACAAACCAAGTACTATTGTATTAGATAAAAACACAAAAAATTATTTTCTGTATTTAAGAATTGATGTGGTATCGTAATAAATTTTCCCTTTCATGATGGTATAGTCAATAAGACCTTCTTTCCGCCATCGGTAAAGGGTACTGTCGCTTACATGCAGCTCGCGTTTGGTATCGGCAGCATCTTTGTAAAAACTCTTGTCGGTAGTAGGAAGATGAGGAAAACCTTTTCTGAGAATATCCAGCATTTCTCTGTGAGATTCGATTAATGCAATAAGCAAATCTGCAATTTTAAAAGCTTTTTTGTTCTTCATGATTTGTGTTTTTTAAGGGAATTAAAAATAATAAAAAAAACAGCAGTTCAATACAATTAACGATCAAATTTTCAATACTTTAAATATTATTCATTCATAATAATATATGATTAAAACAATTAAAAAAAGAGTCTTGAATAATGTATCTTTTTTATGATTTTTTAAATTCGTTGAATGAATTTTATTACCTATAAAGAATTAATTAAAAAACCTCAGTTTTTCTTTATTACATGAAAACACAACGACAGACGAAGAATCTTATAAAATATTGAAATAATGCAAAAAAAACTGTTTCACTTATTTCCTAAAACAAAATTTAAAATATACTATGGGTTAAAATAATTTTCAGTTTCTTTTTTTAAATTACCTGCACAAAGATTGGCTTTATCGTTACAAAAGACTATTTTCGCTTTCCAAAATTCAGAAATGACTTCTATAGAATTTATACAGAAACAGCTCAATATATCGTCTAAAAGCATTGCCAATACACTTAAGCTTCTTTCCGAAGACTGCACGGTTCCTTTTATTTCCAGATACCGAAAAGATGTTACAGGAAATCTGGACGAAGTTCAGATTGAACAAATTGCAAAGCTTAACAGACAGTTTGAAGAAATTGTTAAAAGAAAAGAAAGCATACTGAAATCTATTGAGGAACAAAATGCCCTCACAGAAGACTTGCAGCAAAGAATAGAAAGCAGTTTCGACCTGCAGGAGATTGAAGATCTTTATCTGCCTTTCAAGAAAAGAAAAAAAACGAAGGCAGATGCTGCCAAAGAAAAAGGTCTCGAGCCATTGGCGAAAATCATTATGAGCCAAAAAGCCCACGATTTGGAGTCTTTAGCATCAAAATACCTCAACGGTACTGTTGCTTCAGAAGAACAAGCTTTACAGGGAGCAAGAGATATTATAGCCGAATGGATTAATGAAAATATGTATGTCCGCAAAAATCTGAGGAGACTTTTTCAGAGAAAAGCGGTCATCACTTCAAAAGTGGTAAAAGCAAAAAAAGACGAGGAGACTGCACAGAAATTTTCGCAGTATTTCGACTGGGAAGAAAATGTTAACAGAATACCTTCTCACCGTCTTCTCGCTATGCTTAGAGCAGAAACAGAAGGTTTTGTAAAAACAAATATCGGAATAGATAAAGATGAAGCTCTGGAATTTATTGAAAATGCCATTCTAAAATCTGATAATGAATGTGCCGAACAGATTGCCCTCGCCATAAAAGACGCTTATAAAAGACTTTTGGAACCTGCAATCTCCAACGAAATACTGCAGGAAGCGAAAGATAAAGCAGATAAAAAAGCCATTGAGATTTTCTCGGATAATCTACGACAGCTGCTTCTTGCACCGCCTTTGGGCGAAAAAAGAATTCTGTCTATTGATCCCGGATTCAAAAGTGGGTGTAAAGTAGTCTGTCTCGACGAAAAGGGAGATTTGCTCCACAATGAAACCATATACCCACATGCTCCACAAAACGAGTCGGGAATGGCAATGAAGAAAATCCGTTCGATGGTAAATGCATACAACATCCAGGCAATATCTATCGGAAACGGTACCGCAAGCCGAGAAACAGAGTTTTTCATTAAAAAAATTGGTTTCGATAAGCCTATTCAGGTTTTTGTTGTATCGGAAGCAGGTGCCTCAGTATATTCTGCCAGTAAAATTGCAAGAGATGAATTTCCTTCCTTTGATGTTACTGTACGTGGTGCAGTTTCTATCGGAAGAAGACTATCTGATCCTTTGGCAGAACTTGTGAAGATAGATGCCAAATCTATTGGCGTAGGACAGTATCAGCATGATGTAGACCAAACCCTGCTGAAAAGCGAACTGGATTCTACAGTTATGAAATGTGTAAATGCTGTAGGAATTAATCTGAATACCGCCAGTAAATCTCTGTTGAGCTATGTTTCCGGAATTGGGGAGAAAATGGCAGAAAACATCGTTAACTACCGTTCTGAAAATGGTGCTTTTGAAGACCGTAAGCAACTGAAAAAAGTTCCACGACTGGGAGAAAAGGTTTATCAGCAGGCTGCCGCATTTGTAAGAATCAGCCATGCGAAAAATCCTCTGGATAATTCGGCAGTTCATCCGGAAGCGTATGGAATTGTAGAAAAAATGGCTAAAGATTTAGGATTAAAAACAGAAGAACTTATTTCTAATAAAGAAAAAATTGCTGCCATTCAGCCTGAAAAGTATATTACAGATACTATTGGAATCATCGGGATTAAAGATATTCTGAAAGAGCTCGAAAAACCAGGATTGGATCCCAGAAAAGCTACCAAGGTTTTTGAATTTGACCCCAACGTTAAAAAAATATCTGATCTTAAACCAGGAATGATTCTTCCCGGTATTATAAATAACATTACCGCCTTTGGATGCTTTGTAGACTTGGGAATTAAAGAAAGTGGTCTGGTACATATTTCTCAACTGAAAGAGGGTTTTGTTTCGGATGTAAATGAAGTGGTAAAACTCCACCAACACGTTCAGGTAAAAGTAACAGAAGTAGATGAAGCGAGAAAAAGAATTCAGCTTACCATGATTCTATAATGTATTAATTAATAGTTTATCAACATAAAAAGCAGCTCAATACCGAGCTGCTGAATCGTTTTTTAATACTAAGCTGAGGTTATTTAGGATATTGAATGACCTTATCCAGTTCTATAGGATTATTGTATTTTCGGATAGAGCTTCTAAGCCTTTCGTTTACCTCACGGTAATTATCCTGCTTTACAAGAGTTCCGTCATTCAGATAAAATTCTTCATTCGATTTGGTTTGTCCTACTGCGTTTCGAAGATAATTTATGGGAGAATCATAATATTTCAGTTTGGCTTCTCTGTATTTCTGCTCATTCACCGGAACTGCCGACTGCATAAAATAATCCATAAACTGATTAAGATAAGATTGTTTTAATTTCTGATTCTTCACCAGCTCGAAACGGTAATTATTGTTGTCATCATACAGCTCTACAATCAGCCCCGGAAGACCATGAAATTTATAGGGACCTTCATTAAAAGGAATTTGCGGAGCAAACCATGCCACCCAGTTTCTTCCGCCCCATGTAGTGGTTGCTTTCTGTAACGTAAGATCTTTTACAGTCTTTTTTTCTTCGCTAAGCTTCCAATTTTGGGTATTTTTAGAAGACCGTTTAAGAGCAACATTTTCAAGAATATCATATTCTTCATACCCATCACTTCCCTTCTGATGGGTAAGGATTGATGAGGTATTGAATTTCATATCTTTCGCTATCGGCAGATTATTTGCCACCAGAGAATCTCCAATGTAAAAATCCCGAGGATAATATCTTACCTGCTGATCGCGGATGTCGAGATGGTAATTTTCTTTGGTTATACTGCTTTCGGCAGAATCTTTTTTGTACTCCACATCATAAATAAAACGGTAAGTCTGTGCTTTTACCTGAGAAAAAAACAGAACACAAGCGGTTAATAAAACGATTTTCATAATATTATATTATTTTTATAGACCTAATTACCATTTACAAAATCCTGTTCTTTCTGAGATAAAAGAATGGTGGTTTCCTTATCTTCTTTAACAGGTACATTGTCCCAGAAATCTTTACTGAAATCTACTTTAGGATCAAGACCTTTTTTATCGGATTTGCTGAAAGTATTATAGATCATTTCTGTACTCGATTTTCTTACATCGGTAATGCCGTCGTGGGTAATCTTAAAGTTATCTGCTTCTGTCTTTTTTAATGCAGAAACATAGGTTTTATCTTTTTTATAAAAATCGAAAGTAACCCAAACATCTCCAAGCTGAAAGTCATATTCTACGCCTTCCGTATTTTTCTTTTTGTATGGAGGATAACCCGACTGCTGATAATTTACCTCGTAAAAGGTGATTACCTTGTCTTTTTTATTATATTCCATTTCACCTTCTATGATAATGCCGTTCTCAGATTTTATATTGATGCCAATTTGCTGAAGATCGCCCTTCTCTCCCAAAAGTCTGCCAATGGTTTTGCTTTTCTTCATTTTCATATTGGCAATTAGCCTCTGAATTTCAAAATTGAAAAAGTAATCTCCCATGTCTGCATGGTTAAAATCATTACTTTTAGAATTGAAAACTCCTTCTTTTTTCTTTTTAAAATACTTTACATTATTCAGCTGCATCTGAAGAATATTATCATAATTCTTTCTAATACCGTCTTTGTAATTATAAGAATTGCTCTTCGTCCACATTTTGGCTTCAGCAATAACCAGCATAGTCAGTTGGTTGTTATTAAAAGATTTAGACTTCAGCGTAACATCGTATAAAGAGGGCTCATCATAATATCTTTTATGATAGTTTTTGGATAAATCTTCAAATAACGGCATTAGATTAACATTCACAATTTTAACTTCATCAATATCGGTAACTTTAGCCTGAAGCTTAACTACATTTCGGAATGCACTCAATTTCTGTGTCTGATAGCCCGGTGCAGAAATCTCAAAACTTTTATTCTGAGCGGAAACGGGTGCAAAGCCATCTTCATTGGTATACACAATCTGATTTTCTGAAACGATACGGGCATTGGCAATTGCTTTACTGTTATCTTCATCCAACACCTGAATTTTCTGGGAGTAAAGAACAGCGGAAAAGAGAATGAATAGAAAAGAGATTTGTTTCATAGATAAATTTTAAAATGCAACACATCACAGCAAAGATTGATTACCAAATGGATTGCAGCGTTTTTTATGAAACAAATATAATCTCAAATATCTTATATTTCTACAACAGTTGAAATATTTAATAAACTTTAAATGAATTTAAGGAAATGTGAGATATTTTAGGAAGTTTGCCGTTCAAATTAGAATAATTTAACAGTTACAAACCCATCTTTTATAAAAAAACCGGCTTAGAGCCGGTTTCATTATTATTTTTTAGATTCTTCAACAGAAACTTTTCTGAATTCTTTGAACAGTTTGCTAAGTTCCAAAGCTGCTTTACGAGCTCTTGTTCCTGCTGCCTTGTTCCCTTTTTCAGCTTGTTGGTTGGCTTCTGTAGTGAACGCTTCAAATTCTGCGTTGATTTTTTCGATAAGTTCTTTCATGTTTATAAAAATTTAGGTTGCAAATATATGGTTTCAGATGATTTCAGCCTAACATCAGCCTCAAAAAAACACCTCTAAACTTGCATTTATCGCAGTTTTTTTAATATTTTAACAATATTTAATAATCAACAAGCCTGTTTTTTGGATCTTTCAAAGCATTTTTGGCACTTTCAACAGACCTTTTAAAACTCAATCACCAACAGTTTAACATTAAAATATTCGGTGAACAGAGCAAAAAACATTATTGAGAATACAAATAGCTCTTTTAGATTTACTAAATATTCTTCGGTTTGAAATAAGCATTTTAAAGTCTAAATTTGCATCAGAATACAAGATTATGAATTACCATACAAGAAAATGGGTAAAACCAGAAGATTTGAATCCCAACCAATCCTTATTCGGAGGAAGATTATTACAGTGGATTGATGAAGAAGCTGCTTTGTATGCCGTTATTCAGCTGGAAAATAAAAAGGTGGTGACCAAATTTATTTCGGAAATCAACTTTGTAAGCTCTGCAAAACAGGGAGATATTATAGAAATTGGTATCGAAGTTGCCAAATTTGGCTCCACATCTCTTACCCTTGCCTGTGAGGTGAGAAATAAAATGACGCATCAAACCATTATTACCGTTGATAAAATTGTAATGGTAAATCTGGATGAGAACGGAAACCCGGCTCCACACGGCAAAACTCAGGTTGAATTTGTGATAGACCGCCTTAAGCTTAAAGAAAATTTATGAAAGTATTCATCAAAAATATGGTCTGCGACAGATGTATTTCTGCTGTTTCGGCTATTTTTAATGAATTTTCTGTTCAAATAAAGTCTATTAATCTCGGCGAAGTAGAAACGGAACAAGGTATTTCTGCCAAAGACCTGCAAAATATTGAAAAACGCTTAGTGGAAACCGGGTTCGAAAGAATTAAGGAAGCAGCCCATCAGTTAGCAGATAAGGTTAAAGGTCTTATCATTATTAAAATTTCAAAGCTGGATATTGACGAAAATTTTATGCTTTCTAAATATCTGAGTTCCGAACTACATAAAGATTACAGTGCACTTTCTAAAACTTTTTCTCAAAACGAAAATATAACGATAGAACAGTTTTTTATTCTTCAAAAAATAGAAAAAGTAAAAGAACTTTTGCTTTACAATGAATTTAATCTGACAGAAATTGCAGGGAAATTAGGCTATAAAAGTGTACAGCATTTATCATCACAGTTCAGAACGGTTACAGGCTTCACTCCTACCGAATTTAAAAAACTGAAAGCAGGACACAGAAAACCTTTAGACAAAATATAACACATTCTTATGGTCTGCTTAAAATACTTCATTTCACTTGCGATAAATAAATGCAAAGCTATTATGGATATCTAATTAAGATTAAAATCTAAAAAAACTTATTCCAAAATAATATAAACATAATCCCTAAATTTATAACAGCTTACAAAATCGTTTTTGGAAATTTGTAATAAATTTAGAGTTATGCACCAACAATATAAAGTATTAGGAATGACCTGTTCGGGTTGCCAGAAGAAAATTTCAGATCAACTCAACAGTTTAGAAGGAGTTTCGGCAGAGATCAATCTTGAGAACAGCACCGCCGAAATACATTCAGATAAAGAAATCAGCCTTAAAGAGCTCAATCATTTCCTTTCAGAAATCGGGAATTATAAGCTTGAAGATCCGAGTAATCCTGATCAGACTTTTATTAAACCTCAGGATAGGGTTTCTCCTTCTTCGGTATATTACTGCCCGATGGAATGCGAAGGTGACAAAGTATATTTTCAGCAGGGAAAAAGATGCCCGGTCTGTAACATGTATTTGGTTCCGATTGAAGAGAAATTAGCGAAAGATTCTAACTATAAACCGACTTATTCTTCTACCCACTTACCCGAAAACTTCAAAGACAATATCGGTAAATACTATTGCCCGATGTTCTGTGAAGGCGATAAGGTATATCATGAAAAAACAGACTGCCCGGTTTGCCACATGCATTTGGAAGAAATTACCGAAGATTTGGTAAAAAATTCCGTACCGCATTCTCATCATCACAATCATCAACACGAAAAACCCAAGGTTACAGATGAAATGGCGGGAAGATATTACTGCCCAATGTTTTGCGAGGGCGATAAAACTTACGACAGCAACGTAGGTTGCCCTGTCTGCGGGATGGATCTGGTGAAATATCCTGAAAAAGGCGAAGAAGAAACAGATGATACCTACAAAATATTAAGAAAAAAATTCTTTATTTCTTTGGCATTTGCCGTTCCCGTATTTATTTTATCGATGGGCGGAATGTTCATAGATTTTCCTTTTTCTCATCAGGTTCAGGGGATTTTCGAGTTGATTCTTACGTTGCCGGTTTTGTTTTATTCCGGATGGTTTTTAATGAAGCGTGGCTGGGTTTCCTTTAAAACCTGGAACTTAAATATGTTCAGTTTAATTGCCTTGGGAGTTGCTGCTGCATTTATATTCAGCATTGTGGCATTAGTATTTCCAGACATACTTCCGCATGAAATACGGGGACATAATCATGAAATTCCTCTTTATTTTGAAGCGGTTTGTGTTATTATGACTTTGGTAATTTTAGGGCAGTTAATGGAAGCTTTAGCCCATAAAAAAACAGGAAATGCCATTAAAGAACTTATGAATCTTTCTCCTGACGAAGCCAATATAATGGTAAATAATGAAGAAAAAAGAGTTCCGCTTTCTGAGGTTAAAATTGGAGATATATTAAAAGTAAAACCCGGTGAAAAAATTCCTGTAGACGGCATCATTACTGAAGGAAATTCTGTGGTGGATGAAAGTATGATTACAGGAGAACCCATTCCTGTAGAAAAAAATACAGATGATAAGGTTACTTCGGGAACAATTAACGGAAACCAGGTTTTTTTGATGAAAGCCGAAAAAGTGGGTGATGAAACGCTCCTTGCTAAAATTATAAAAATGGTGAATGATGCAAGCAGAAGCCGTGCTCCGATACAGAAACTTACCGATAAAGTGGCAAAAGTTTTTGTTCCTACTGTAATTTTGGTTTCGGTAATCACCTTTATTTTATGGCAGATTTTCGGTCCCGAAGGTCAAAAAACTTTATTTGCTTTTGTGAATGCTGTTGCGGTTTTAATTGTCGCCTGCCCTTGTGCTTTAGGTTTGGCAACGCCCATGTCTTTAATGGTAGGAATTGGTAAAGGAGCCAAAAACGGAATTCTTATTAAGAATGCCGAAGCTCTTGAACTTATGAATAAAGTAAATGTGGTAATTACCGATAAAACAGGTACTTTAACCGAAGGGAAACCTTCTTTGGAACATATTGAAGCAACCCATAATGCCGATCAGAATTTAATTTTGAAGTTGGCTTATTCACTCAATCAAAATTCAGAACATCCGCTGTCTAATGCGGTGATTAAAAAAGCTAAAGACGAAAATATTACTACCGAAAAAGTTGAAAAGTTCGAAAACATTTCAGGAAAAGGCGTAAAAGGAATCATCAATGGAAAAATGATATATTTAGGAAATGAGAATCTTCTAAATTCCAATAATATTAAGATTTCAGAGGATTTAAAGTCGAAAGCAACAGAAATTCAGTCAAAAGCCCATACGATTTCTTATATCGCTCAAGAAAATGAGGTTTTAGGATTAATAAGCTTTACCGATAAAATTAAGGAAAGTTCGAAAAAAGCAATTCAGCATTTATTAAATGACGGAATTGATGTGATGATGATGACGGGCGACAACGAGCATACCGCAAAAGCTGTGGCAGATGAATTAGGCATTAAACATTACAAAGCCAGCTGTCTTCCCGAAGATAAACTGAATGAAGTAAAAAAATTGCAGCAACAGGGAAAAATTGTTGCCATGACCGGCGACGGAATTAATGACTCCCCTGCTCTTGCACAGGCAAATATTGGTATTGCCATGGGAACAGGAACCGATGTTGCTATGGAAACGGCAGAAATCACTCTACTGAAAGGAGATATTTTAGGAATTGCAAAAGCAAAAACGCTTAGCGAAAAATTGCTGAGAAACATTAAAGAAAACCTCTTCTTTGCTTTTGTCTATAACGTTTTAGGCATTCCGATTGCAGCAGGTTTATTATATCCGTTTTTCGGGATTCTTCTTTCACCGATGATTGCAGCAGCAGCGATGAGTTTCAGCTCTTTATCTGTAATTTTAAATTCGTTAAGATTAAATTCTGCTGAATTAGATTAAATATTATTCAACTTGAGTTTGGGATAATAAAACTTTAAATTATAGATTTTGAAAAGACATTTGTTCAGCTTTGTGTTTTATAAATTCTTATCCGAGCTCAAGTTATTTAACTTTTTATCATTTTAAATTTTATTTTTAGGAAATAAGTAAAACCGCTTTTTCAATAATGCAGAAAGTTTTCTAGAGATATAAACAGGTTTTTGCTCTAAAGTTTCTATAATTTAAACTTAAATTCAGAACTTTGCCATTATGAGTTTAGAGGAGAATTACAATAACATAAAAAACCAGCTTCCGGAAAATGTACAATTGGTTGCGGTGTCTAAAACACATCCGGTTGAAGCTATTCAGGAAGTTTATGATTTTGGACAGAGAGTTTTTGGAGAAAATAAAGTTCAGGAACTTACCGAAAAATACCCGTTGCTTCCAAAAGATATCCAGTGGCATTTAATCGGGCACCTGCAGACCAATAAGGTTAAATATATTGCAGAATTTATAGATACCATACAAAGTGTAGATTCTGAGAAGCTTTTAAATGAAATTAATAAAGAAGCAGCGAAGCATCAACGTACCATAAAAGTTTTATTGCAGGTGAAAATTGCTGATGAAGAAAGTAAATTCGGACTTGAAATTGCTGATGCCAAAGATTTATTCACAAAATTCACCAACGGCGAATTTCCCCATGTTGAAATTACAGGATTAATGGGAATGGCAACCTTTACGAAAGATGAAAGCCAGATTCGTAAAGAATTTTCAGTTTTGAAGACTCTTTTTGATGAATTAAGTGAGATCCATACTTTGCAGACTCTTTCTATGGGAATGAGCGATGATTTTCCTTTGGCTATTGAATGCGGTGCGAATTCAGTACGTGTAGGATCGGCTATTTTCGGCAGAAGAGATTATTCTAAATAGATTTTAGGAATGATATTTGCTAATAATCAAGCAAAAATTAACTAAATTTGCACCTATGCAAAAAATCCTTATTGTAGAAGACGAAAAAGCAATTTCCGGAGTACTCCACAGTATTCTTTCGGATGAACTCAATGATTATGAATTTATAATCGCCGATGATGGGCTGGAAGGCTACAAACAGGTAGAAAAAGAAGATTTTGCCCTTGTAATTTCAGACATCAAGATGCCGAAGCTTTCAGGAACAGAACTTTTGAAACAGAGTTTAGCCTTAAAACCGGAAACTACATTCATCATGATTTCTGGTCATGCCGATATCGATTCTGCAGTTTCTTGTCTTAAAGATGGCGCATACGATTTTATTTCTAAGCCAATAGACATCAATAGACTGATTACGAGCGTAAAAAATGCTTTGGCTAAAGAAACTCTAAAAAAAGAAAATAAAAATCTTCAATCTGAAAATAAAACACTTAAAAAGAAAGTCAGTAAAAAGTACCAAATGATTGGTGATTCTGCTCCTTTGAAGAAAATTCAGGAGATGATTGAAAAAGTGGCTCCTTCAGACGCAAGAGTTTTAATTACAGGTCCCAATGGTGCTGGTAAAGAATTGGTTGCACACGCTATTCATAATTTAAGCGAAAGATCTAAAGGTCCGATGGTGGAAGTAAACTGTGCTGCAATCCCTTCAGAATTAATAGAATCTGAACTTTTCGGGCATGTAAAAGGTTCATTTACCGGAGCTATTAAAGATAAACAGGGAAAGTTTGAACAAGCCAACAACGGAACGATTTTCTTAGATGAGATTGGTGATATGAGTCTTATTGCTCAGGCAAAAGTGTTGCGTGCTTTACAGGAAAGTAAAGTTTCTCCTGTAGGAAGCGATAAAGAAATTAAAGTTGATGTACGTGTCTTGGCGGCAACCAACAAAAATATGCAGACAGAAATTGCTGAGGGAAGATTTAGAGAAGATCTGTACCACAGACTTTCTGTAATTGAAATCTATGTTCCGCCTTTGGATGAAAGAAAAGATGATATTAAACTTTTGGTAGAACATTTTTCTAAAATGATATCCGAAGAGCATGGCACTGCCTTAAAAAGCTTTGATGATACTGCTATAGATGCACTGAAAGAACTATCATGGACCGGAAATATCCGAGAGTTGAGAAATGTGGTAGAAAGATTAATCATTCTTGGTGGAAACACTGTTTCTAAAGAAGATGTTGCAAGTTTTGTAAGAAAATAATTAATATTTAATTGTCTTAAATAATAAAAATTTGCAGTATTTATGCTGCAGATTTTTTTTTGTAATGATATGAACTTTTTAAATAAAAACTATACCAAAGAAGCCTTAACGCTTGCTCTTCCCGTAATGCTTACGCAGGTTGGGCAGGTTTCTGTAAACCTTTTCGACAATATAATCGTTGGTAAATTATTGGGAGCAGATGCTTTAGCTTCAGTTTCACTTGGGAATGCCGTATTTTTCTCCATGTTTGTTTTGGCATTGGGATTTTCGTTTGCCATTCCGCCATTGGTTTCTCAGGCTCATTCTCAACATGACCACAAAACCATTAATTCTGTTTTCAGTCATGGTTTTGTCATCAATATGGCGGTAGGAACCATTCTTATGGCAGTATTGCTTTTGGCAATGCCTCTGCTCTACCATTCTGGTCAGCCGGAAAAAATTATACCCGATACTGTAGATTTCCTGACTATTATGGCAATCAGCATTGTTCCTTTTATGGCATTTCAGACTTTAAGAGAGGTTTCAGAAGGTTTGTCTTATACCATTGGGGTTACAAAAGCTACCATTATTGCTAACGTAATTAATATTGTTTTAAATTATGTTTTCATTAAAGGAATATGGATTTTCCCAGAAATGGGTGTAAAGGGTTCTGCTCTTGCAAGTCTTATTGCCAGAATTTTCATGGTGGTATTCTTATATTTCGTTTTGCTGAAAGAGAATAAAACAAGACAGTATATTAAAGATTTTTCTTTAAAAATGCAGGTTTTCTCTAAGAAAATGTTCGAAAAAATGATTCGCCTAGGCTTCCCTACTGCTTTACAGATGTTCTTTGAGGTAACTGCTTTTGCAGGAGCAGCATTTATTTGCGGACTCATTTCTGCCCACGATATCGCTTCTCACCAAATCGCTTTAAGTATGGCATCTTTTACCTTTAATCTGTGCATTGGTTTCAGTGTTGCATCAACGGTGATGATTGGGAGAAAGTTGGGCGAAAAAAACTTTGTTGAACTAAGAAAAATAGGAATCAACAATCTTAAAATTGCTTTTCTCTTTATGTGTTTCTGCGGATTTGTATTTATTGTAGGGCGAAATATTCTCCCTACTTTCTTTACAAAACCCGAAGAAATTGAAGTGATAACTTTAGCCTCTAAACTGATGATTATTGCAGCATTATTTCAACTTTCAGACGGAATTCAGGTAACCGCTTTGGGAATGCTTAGAGGATTGCAGGATGTAAAGATTCCTTCGATTTATACTTTTATTGCATATTGGTTAATTACGATTCCTTTGGGATATTTCCTTTGTGTAACTCTTAAAATGGGTGCATTCGGAATGTGGATTGCCCTTGGTTTAGGATTAACGATTTCTGCGTGTATGCTCGTAAAACGTTTTCTTAACCTGTCTTCCAGACGTATAAATGAAAATACGAAATAAGACAGAACCTTTATTTATTACTTACAATGGTCGGATTTTTTCCGGCCATTTTTAATTCATTATGGTATGATATAAAAGATAATTTGTATCTTTCACCGATTATAATGAATATTTTATTTTTAAATTGATTCTTATGAAAAACCTATTCTTTTTCTTAATCGCCGGTACAGGAGTTTTTTCTGCTCAGAATACTGAAATAAAACCCTTTAAAATAGATAGTTTAAAGACTTTTTATCAACAAAGACCGCTATTTTATAATTCACCATATTATAACTCACCATACATAAGTAAACCAGACAGTGCAATTGCAAATCTTTACAAGATGCCTGTTTATATACCTAACAACGTCAATTTATATTCTGCATTAAAGGTTAATTCTGTAGATACTTCAAAGTATAAAATGCCTAATGCATTAGAACCTGTTTTGAAAAAAGAAATTGCTTCTAAATAAACTATATTAATAAAATTTATTGTTAATTTCTGAAATTTGTATTCAGAACTGTTGAGTTTATATGCTTTGTTTTTTATTTTTGCAGACTATTTTTTACAAGAATAATGACCAAAGAAGAACTTTTAAATAAAGCAATAAAAATAGCTGATAAAGCACATAAAGGACAAAAAGATAAATATCAGGCTCCGTACATCGCCCACGTAATGCGTGTAATGGAATATGGTAAAACGTTAGACGAGAAAATTGTTGGTGTTTTGCATGACGTGGTAGAAGATCATGCAGAAGAATTCAGTTTTGAGTATTTAAGATCTGAAGGATTTCCGGAATATATTCTGTTTGCGGTAAGCTGTCTTACAAAGTTCGATCCTGAAGAAGCGTATGAAGATTTTATTAAACGTACAGAAAGATCTCCTTTGGCTGTTGCTGTAAAACTGAATGATCTTCGGGATAATATGGATCTTAGAAGGGTGAACCGGGAACTTACACAAAAAGACATCCACAGATTCAACAAATACCTGAAAGCTTATCGCTATCTAACAGAAAAATATTAATCTGCTCCGGGAAAATGGTAGGTTTTGGTTTTACTCCCAGTGTCGTCTATATTGATGTTGAGAGCAAGATATACAAAATGTACATTTTTGTTTCCTTTAGCTTCAAATTCTCTTTGCCAAAGATAACCGCCCAAAACACCAAAATGATCATCAATCTGATATCCAAAACCTCCGTAAACTCTGTTTCTGGCAAACGTAGGTTTCATGGGTGTTACTAAGAAAATTTCGTCGTAAACATTGGCAAAAAGTGTTTTTGGACCAATTTTTTTAGAATTTAAAGGTACAGAAATATTAAGACGGTAACGATAGCGGATTCTTTCTGAACTGATGTCTTTTTGTGGCTCATAAAACCATGATTTTTCTGCACGGAATCTGTTTTCAAATTTTACGATTCCTTTTTTAAAATCAATAATATCCTGCAACCAAACACGGAATTCTTCTTTATCTATGGCATGGTTTTTATAAGTGGCATATCTCCCTAAACCTATAAATGGTTTATGATTTTTGGTGAGATTATACCCCAAACCTCCTTTTATCTCATAATAATCTGGATAAGTATAATCTTCAATCCCTCTTGCCTGTCCTTCCGCATAGATAAAAAATTTAGGATGAAACTTATAGTTAATCGTTAGTGCATTAAATGAAGATACGTGTTCCTGAGCCTTCAAAATACTTATGCTTATTAATAAAGCAAAACTTACAATAAGTTTCATCCAATAAATTTTTTGCAAAAATATAGGATTTAATGTTACACGAATGTTAAGTTTACTTAATATGAATGTTATAAGAAAATCCTAAATGAAACCATCTATTAGGCATTGGTACGCCAAAAGTTTCGGTATACTGTGTATTGGTAACATTATTTACCAAAGCATATACAGAAAGATTGTTTTTAGTAAAACTCAGTTTTTCGTCTAAAAGATGATAACTTCCAAGATTTACTCTATCATTATATCGATAAACCAATTCGTTACTGAAGTATTTCAAAAATTTTGTCTGAAGCTTTGTAACAACCTGATGTTTAAGATTATCTAAAGCGTAACGGGAATTGAGTTCATTAATATCTTTCAGTTTATTATCAAGATAAGTATATCCGACGGTAAATTTCATCCAGCTGAAAGACTGATAGCTTATTTCTGTTTCGATTCCTTTAATTTCAGTTTTTCCAATGTTTTTAGAATACCAAATCGGATCTTGTAGAGAAACTTTGGTCCAATCTATCGCATTATTAGAATTTCTTAAGAAACCGCTTAATTTTGCAATAATATTCTTGTTTTGATATTGATACCCAAGTTCTGCATACACCGCATTTTCCGGCAAAAGATCGGGATTTCCTTTTTCAGTTTTACTAGTATAGTACAAATCTGTAAAAGTCGGCACTCTGTGGACGCGGGAAATATTTCCGTAAATTTTGTTATTCTGATAAAAAGTATAGCCAATATCTAATCCGGGATAAAAAAAGTTTCCGTTGGTGGAGTAATTGGCCCAAGAAGCTCCTGGTGTAATATTCAGTTTCTTTTCGAAAAAAGAAAAATGATGCTCAAAAAAAAACTGTGTAACAAAACGTTCTCTGCTTCCCAAATTACTGCTTTCCAGGAATTCTTTTCTCAATTCTATTCCCAAACCTGTCGTTCCGAGATTGGATGTGTAGCTTGAATTAACTTCTCCGCCCACATTATTCCCAATGTGCATATTTCTGTAGATTTCAGGCTTTTCTCTGTTAAAAAGATACATATCCTGTCCTCTTCTCCAGTATGCATTAGAGTTAAGTCTGAATTTCCCAAAATTCTGTTGATGGGCAATACTTATGATTGAAGCCTGCAATTCTTCATACTGTTCAGTAGCAAGGGGCGAAGCATAAAAACCATTGGCTCCGAACTTTTTCTCAGAAAAACCTGCCTGTAATCTTAAGTCACCATTTTTTATTTTCAGCTGATTTTGGTAATACACATTTCTGATGTCGAAATCGGTATTATGTCTGTAACCTTGCGATGAATTGGAATTTGCCTGTAAAAGCTGTGAAAATTTTTCGTTTCCTACATTGGCATTTAGACCAAAGCCAAATGTTTTGTAATCCCCTGCATTAGCACTTATTTTTACGTTTTTTCCAATTTGAGTTTTGGTGATGATATTAATAGCTCCCGCATAGGCATTTTGCCCGAATCTTCTTGCAGCAGGACCTTTTACAATTTCAATTCTTTCTACATCATCCAAATCTACCGGAATATTTAGAGAATTATGTCCTGTCTGGGAATCATTCATGCGGATTCCGTTAATCAGAATCAACACCTGTTCAAAAGAATTTCCTCTAAAGCCTACATCACTCTGTACTCCGTTGGCTCCTCTTCTTCTGATATCCATTCCCGGAACCTGTTGCAGAATTTCATCAATACTTACGGCAGGAGAATTCAGAATTTCTTCTTTCGTAATGATAGAAATATTCTGATTGGCGTTTTTAAAAGTAGTCGCTGTAAATTTCCCCTGAATTTCTATTGAATCTATATCGGATGTTTTTATCTGTGCTTCTGTACAAAATGCTCCCAGCAAAAAAAGAATGGCACCTAATTTTCTTCTCATAAAAGTTATTATTTTGAAGGTTTCAAAATTAACAAACTTCAATCAGAGCAGAAAATGATATTTGGCATGAAATATTAATCTTATTTAAATCGAAAAACCTAAGTGATAAAATATCACTTAGGTTTTCAAATAACTTTATGTCTTATTAATTATGGTATTAGTTCCAATTTATTTCTATCACTTTTCCTTTTTTTGCTTAATCTTTTTTGAGTTTCTTCATCTAAAGTAATTCCGATGTCAGAAGCTTCTTTTACAATATTTTTATTGATATTTTGCATAGATTCTAAATACTCCTTTTTAGTGATTTTTTTATAAGATAAAAGCTTTTTCTTTTCACTAAAATCTTTATGTTCTATTTTCTTAATGGAAAAAAGATCGAATTTAAAATGATCTTGAGTATCATTTATTCTTACAATAAGTCCCGGTAATTGTGAAAATTTATAAGGACCGTCCTGTAACGGAATTTCTTCTGTAAACCAAGCTACCCAATCTCTGCCATAATGAGTCATGGTTGCTTTTGTACAACTGAACTCTCCAATTTTGAGCTTTTCATTTGAAATGCTCCATTCAAAAATGGGTGTTTCTTCATATACAAATTTATAATTTAGTATATTATCGTAAAAATTTACCATATTATTTGCATAATTTTTTTCAACGATAAACTTAAATTGTGCTTTAGGAATTTTAGAGAGATTTAGTGATTCAAAACCTTTATTAGCTATGTCTTGAGCAATAGAATCTCTTGTATTGAACTTTTCTGAAATAAAAAACGATCCTGTTTTACTCGAAAACAAGTAGAAATCTTCTGTTGTTTTATAATCTTGTGTTGTACTTAATTTTGCGTCCATTCGATAAGTAAAAACATAGTTTTGCTGAGCAGAAATAAAACTTGAAATAGTAAGTAAAATTAAAATGTAATTTTTCATAATAATTGTAAATAAAAAAACATTCTCAAAACAATAATTTTTGAGAATGTAATAATAGTTAGAATTTTTTTTATAATCCTCCTTGGTCTCCAGTGTCTTGACTAGGACAAGAAAGCTCATCAGCAACCAAAGCGTTTCCTATAATTTCCATTGTAGTTTCTCCACATGCAACAGCACGTTTACCACAACTTGTTAATACTTGAACGCACATTCTTTCAAGTTTTTGAGCGTTTTCTTGGCTCACTACTTCCTTTTCGTTTCCTTTCACCGGTTCAGAAGCACTTACCAAACCTGCAACACCTAAAGCTGCCACTAAAAATAGTTTTTTCATGTCTAAAAATTTAAATTTGTTATTAAAGTAGCACTAAATTAAAATTAATATTAAAATTAAAATCTGCAAAATTATTTTCACTTTTTTAAGAAAAAGTTTTCTACATTATTTTTAGGAAATAAAAAACCTAACGAGTTTTTTTAACGCTTTAGGTTTAAGCATCAAAAATTCGTAATTTTGTTGGTCTTAATACGAGTATGGCTGCAACAACAGAAATAGATATAAAAAAACAGGTTTTCGTTAAAAATGCACACCTTAACAACCTGAAACACATAGATGTTCTCATCCCGAAAAACAAACTAATTGTTATTACCGGAGTGTCTGGAAGTGGTAAATCTTCTTTGGCATTCGATACAATTTATGCCGAAGGACAAAGAAGATATGTGGAAAGCTTAAGTTCTTATGCCCGTCAGTTTTTAGGTAAGCTAGAAAAACCAAAGGTAGACGACATAAAAGGGCTTGCTCCATCCATTGCAATTCAGCAAAAGGTAATTTCTTCTAATCCTCGATCTACAGTAGGAACATCTACAGAAATCTACGATTATATGAAACTTCTATTCGCAAGAATAGGAAGAACATTTTCTCCCGTTTCCGGCGAAGAAGTAAAAAAAGATTCGGTTACAGATGTTGTAGATTTTATAAAAAATTCTAAGAAAGAAACTCCTTTTTTATTAACTGCTCCATTAGTTTTTGATGCTGAAAACTTTTCTGAAACACTCAACGTTCTTAAACTTGCCGGTTTTACAAGGCTTGAAGTGAACGGAAATGTGGCAGGAATTGAAGATCTTGAAAGTTTTGGCTTTGTCCCGGAAAAAGAAATGGTCATTAATCTGGTGATCGACCGTTTTACGTATGAAGATGATGAAAGTTTTCTTCAGAGATTGGCAGATTCTATACAAATGGCTTTTTATGAAGGAAGAGGACATTGTACCCTTAAAAATACAGAAACAGGAAAAATAAAAGAATTTTCTAATAAATTCGAACTCGACGGAATCGAATTTTTAGAGCCAAATGTTCATTTTTTCAGTTTTAATAATCCTTACGGAGCCTGCCCGACTTGCGAAGGATACGGAAAAGTAATTGGTATAGACGAAGATTTAGTTATTCCCAATAAGGCATTGTCTGTTTTTGAAGATGCTGTTGCGGCATGGAAAGGTGAAAGTATGAGCGAATGGAAAAAAGACTTTATTAAAAAAGCAAAAGATTTTCCGATTCACAAACCGTATCACCAACTTACCAAAGAGCAGAAAAACTACCTTTGGAAAGGTGATGCTAAAAGTACATTTCCTTCTTTGAACAATTTCTTCAAAATGCTAGAAGAAAATTTGTACAAAATACAGTATCGCGTCATGCTTTCGAGGTATCGTGGCAAAACTCTTTGTCCAACCTGCGAAGGCTTGCGTTTGCGTGAGGAAACTACTTGGGTGAAAATCGACGGATATAACATTCAGTCGATGATTGAACTTCCTTTGGATGAACTTTTACCGTTAATCAACAATCTCAAGCTTTCGGATCATGACCGTGAAGTTGCCAAAAGACTTTTATATGAAATCTCCACCCGACTGGAATTTTTATTAAAAGTTGGCTTAGGTTATCTTACTTTAAACCGAACTTCCAATACGCTTTCTGGAGGAGAAAGCCAGAGAATTAATTTAGCTACAAGTTTAGGAAGTTCTTTGGTAGGTTCTATTTATATTTTAGATGAGCCTTCCATTGGTTTACATTCGAGAGATACCGAAAATTTAATAGAAGTTCTTAAAAATCTTCGCGACATTGGTAACACAGTTATCGTTGTAGAGCATGATGAAGATGTGATGAGAGCGGCAGATTATATTATTGATATTGGCCCGGAAGCAGGATATTTAGGCGGAGAACTTGTTTTTGCGGGTAATTTCAAGGAACTTAAAAATGCAGATACACTTACTTCCAAGTATTTAACCGGAAGATTAGAAATTAAAGTTCCTGAAAAGCGTAGAAAAGCCAAAGAATTTATTCACATTAAAGGAGCGAGATCTAATAATCTAAAAAACATTAATGTAGATGTTCCATTAGAAAGTTTTGTGGTTATTTCCGGAGTTTCAGGGAGTGGAAAATCTACTTTAATGAAAGAAATTCTTACCAATGACATCCAAATTCAGTTGGGAATGGGTGGAAAAAAGGGTGATTACGACTCTGTGGAATTTCCAAAAAAATTAATAAAACATATTGAACTGATTGACCAAAATCCTATTGGTAAATCTTCTCGTTCTAATCCTGTAACCTATCTGAAAGCTTATGATGACATTCGCGATTTGTTTTCTAAGCAGAAAAGTGCCAAACTTATGGGCTATAAACCTAAACATTTTTCTTTCAACGTAGATGGCGGAAGATGCGACGAATGTAAAGGTGAAGGCGTTATTAATGTGTCGATGCAGTTTATGGCAGACATAGAACTGGAATGTGAAACTTGTAAAGGAACACGTTTTAAAAGCGAAATTCTTGAAGTAAAGTTTGATGAAAAAAATATTTCGGATATTCTTCACATGACGGTAGATGAAGCTTTAGATTTTTTCAGAGAAAATAAGGAAGATAAAATCGTTACTAAACTTACGCCGCTTCAGGATGTTGGTTTGGGATATCTTCAACTTGGGCAAAGTTCTTCTACACTTTCGGGAGGTGAAGCACAGCGTGTAAAACTGGCTTCATTTTTAGTAAAAGGTGTTACCACCGATAAAACTTTATTTGTGTTTGATGAACCTTCAACTGGACTTCATTTTAACGATATTCAGAAATTATTAAAATCGCTTCAGGCATTAATAGATCTGGGGCATTCTGTTATTGTGATAGAACATCAGCCTGATATTATGAAATGTGCTGATCATATTATAGATATTGGTCCGGAAGCCGGAAAACATGGTGGAGAAGTAGTTTTTGCCGGAACTCCAGAAGAGTTGGCAAAAAATAAAATATCCCATACTGCAAAATATATTGCCGAAAAACTGAATTAAATTCAATTTTTCGTGAAAAATAAGCACTCTTTGCAGTGCTTATTTTTTGTTTATTTCTTTCTATTGATTAAATAATATACCGGTAATCCAATTAAAACCATTAAAAATCCTGGCCAAGTATATTGCTGTTTGTAAATAAGAAGCAAAACGCAGAAACATGTTCCTATAAATAAATATACAAATGGTGTTATCGGATATAACCAAGTTTTATAAGGTCTTTCAAGATCCGGTTTTTTAATTCTCAGATAAATAACTCCAAATACGGTAATCATATAAAACAGAACTATAACGAAAGAAATCATGTCTAAAAGATTTCCGTACTGACCGCTCAAGCATAAAACCGATGCCCAAATTCCCTGCATCCAAAGTGCATTTTCAGGAACCTGATTTTTGTTATTTTTAATAGCCGATTTAAAGAACAGTCCGTCTTTTGCCATTGTCTGAAAAACCCTTGCTCCAGCCAATATAAGTCCGTTATTACATCCAAAAGTAGAAATCATCACCAAAACAGCGATAATAATGGTTCCGGCATTTCCAAAAATACTTTGCGAAGCTGTTACTGCAACTCGTTCATTGGCAGCAAAAGCAATAGAATCGCGGTCTAATGCATTAAGATACACAAAATTAACAGCAATATAAAGTAGCATTACCGCAGAAGTTCCTAAAATCATAGCTTTTACGACATTTTTTTTAGGATTCTCAATTTCTCCCGAAACAAAAGTTACACTTTCCCACGCCACAGAACTGAAAACCGAACCTACCATTGCAGCAGCAATTCCGCCCAGTAAAGCCATTCCCGATATAGATTCCCAACCTGTTTTAAGAAAATTTCCTTTGGAATCTTTATTTAAATTATTGAATGCATCTGTTCCGAAACTAAAATTTTCTGCCAAATGAGAAAAATCTACCAAAATAAATCCTAAAGCAATAAGACCTAATAAAGCAAGAATTTTTGATCCCGTAAATAAATTCTGTAAAAGTTTTCCGCTTTCTACTCCTCTTGTATTAATGTAAGTAAGCAATAAAATAACAAAAATTGCCAAAATCTGAATATAAGTAATCTGAAATTCACCACTTTGAAAAATAGGATCTGAATAATTAAGCCAAGGAACTAAATAAGCCGTAAACTTCCCGAATGCCATTGCAACAGCAGCAATAGTACCGGTTTGGATAACCGTAAAAAGTCCCCATCCGTATAGGAAACCCATTTTCTTTCCAAAAATTTCTGTAAGATAAGTGTACTGTCCGCCTGCTTTTGGAAAAATAGACGACAATTCGCCATAGCTTATCGCAGCTGCAACCGTCATAATTCCTGTAATAATCCAAACAATGATTAGCCAGTAACCCGATCCGAGATTTCTCATCATATCTGCACTTACAATAAAAATTCCGCTTCCGATCATGGAGCCCATCACAAGCATAATGGCATCCCAAAGTTTTAGTTTTTTCTGCATAGTTGAGTATAGATTTCAAATATAATTAAATATAAGATTGTTTTTTATTTTGTTTGATTATTAAATGAAACTATTTTTTCATGTATTTATTCTAAAATTTTTAGCTTTTTGATGTAATTAATCAATTTTGATTTTAATGAATTTTCTGTACTAAAGTGAATTGGGGATAAGATTTATAAAATCCAAATAATTCTATAAAATTCATTCTAAGTTAAATGACTGACTAAAATCCTAGCCCCGATTGAAACGGCATCCTTTTTTGTTCGGCTGGAGCGAAGCGGAAGCCGTAACAAAAAAGATATAGTGGAAAGCGGGATTAAGCTCCTCATAAAAATTTTCAGTAGTTTATTATTTGAAATCATTTTAAACAGTGATGGAAACAACCTGCTTTTTATCAAGTTTTTTCATCATTTTTATTCAAATATTATTAGTATTTTTGATAAAAATAAATAATATGAAATTTAAAGCAATATTATTAGCTACTGCTGTAAGTTTTTCTACTTTAGCTTTTGCCCAAGAAACAAAAAAGATGGGACCGCCGGAAGGAAGTGCTTTGGTAGGAGATTTTTATGGTGCTGCAGTAAATTCTAAAACAGAGTCTAAAGCAATAAGCCCTGAAAAACTAAACAAAAAGCTTAAAAAAGCAAATGAAAAAATTCAGAACGTTGCTCTAAAAGGAAAAGTGACAGATGTTTGCGACAAAAAAGGCTGTTGGCTTACTTTAGAGACAGAAGATAATACTCAGCTTTTCGTTAAAATGAAAGATTATGGGTTTTTCGTTCCGACTGCTCTTAAAGGCAAAACTGTTGTTTTAGAAGGGAGTGCAGAGAAAAAAGTAACTTCTGTAGACGAACAAAAACACTATGCACAAGATGCTAAAAAGCCTCAATCTGAAATTGATGCGATTACAAAACCTAAAGAAGAAATAAGATTTGTTGCCAACGGAATTAAAGTTGTTAACTAAAAAATATAAGAAAAGCGGAATTAAAATTCCGCTTTTTATTTTAATCTTCTATGGTAAAACTTACTTCTGCATCCAGTTTGGGATATTTGGTTTCGGAAATAAATTTTTTCCCGGAACAGTCTATTTCGAGCCAACCTTTTTTTCCTTTTACATCGCCTACCAAGGCTACATACGGGATAAACGAAATTTCATCTTTTCCTGATTCATAAACTTCCCTGTATTGTACTGCAATATCTAAAATGCATTCGTGATCTGTATTTAATTTTACATTCCTGTAAATAATATCGTAATGAGTTTCCTTATTTTCTGGAATTTCGTTATAAATTTCCCAACCATCGGTTCCTGATCGAAGCGTACTCATCGCTTCTAAAGCACAGTAAAGTGCAATGGTATAATACTTTCTGGTTTCTTTTCTGGTATAATCATCTACAAAATGTCCTCCTTCAAATAAAATAGTGGGCATTCCTGCTTTTATGAAATTATCTCCAGTAGAGGCAGGATAAAATTCATCAGAATATCTACCAATTTGCCCAGGAATTAATGTGCTGAGTTCTTTATAAACTTCCGCAATAACTGCCATACATTTTTTTCGGTTTTCGGTGATAGTACGCTCAATATTTTCTGAAGGTGCAAGAAAGGAGAATGTAGCCGGATGAATACCATCTGTTGTGAAAATAGTTCGCTGTTCATGCAAATTCAGTGCATAATCGTATTTGGAGGAAGCTGCCATTTTTTTTAAAATCTTTATTTCCTTACTTGCTTCATTATGAAAATCCCGATTAAGATCTATATCTGAAGCATTAAGTCGTGTCCATTTTTCAGAACCATCGGGGTTAAGCATAAAAATAAAATCTAAAGTGATTTTACTGAGTAATTCCTTTCCAGTTTGAGGACTATTTTTAAAACTCTCCAATAGATCCAACATTGCATGAGTAGCATTAGATTCATTCCCGTGCATTTGCGACCATGCTAAAACTTTGGTACTTCCCTTACCAATCGACAATTTATAAATAGGATAATCTAAAAAAGATCTACCGACTTCCGTAATATACTCCGAATAATTCTCCTTAAGAAAAGAAAATAATTTTTTAGGGGAAATATAGCGATTAGGAAATTCAGAATTTACAGTATAGAAATGTTTCCAGTTCATTTAATAACAATTTACATTATTCAAATTTAATGATTTTTCAAAATAAAACAAGGTTAACATTTGTAAAATCGTTAAACAAATCAAATTGCCTTTTTGTCTGTTGATAAAAATGTTAATTGCTAATAATTTAATTACAATAATTTACTTAATTAAAATTCAGTACTTTATAATTTTTAATTAAACAATTAATTAAGGTATACTTTAAGTTAAAATACGGCATCTTTTCCCCATTTGAGTGTTATTTGGTTAAACATTTCTAATGTGGAAAAACATTGTTTTTTGCTATAATTACAAATGTAAATTTCCTTGTTTTTTGTTTTGAAATTCAAATTCGAAAAAATAATTTTAGGCATTTAAGTGAATATCTAATGGATGCTTGTGTAAGCGATGAATCGTGATCTCTAATCTGAAATTTAACTAAGTAATATCAGGATTATTTAAATTTAACCCAGCAAAAACTCCATGAAAGCCCTATCCTACTCCATTGTTTAATTGGTGATGCTAATTGCCTAGATAATTGAATCATTATTTTATTCACTTTATATAAGCCATAAAAATTGTTCATACAGTATTTATCTCATGGAATACTTTAACATAAATATTGAATAGTTAAATCAATAAATGGTTTTCAATAATTTGTTAACAACTAATGAAAATTTTATAATATATTGGTTTTTAGCAACATATTATGTTTACAAATGTATTACAATAGCAACTGTTTTTATTTACATTTGTATTTTATATTTGTAAATAATTTATTTACATTTGTAATTACCATTTTCAATAAGAAAAAATGAGTTTAAACGAAAGAATTTCAAAAATTATAGAATATTCAGGATATACTCCTTCAGAATTTGCAGACGAAATTGATGTACAGAGATCTTCAATTTCTCATGTTACTTCAGGGAGAAATAAACCTTCTCTGGAATTCATTATTAAAATAAAATCTCGTTTTCCCGAGATTTTATGGGATTGGCTGGTAAATGGTGAAGGTGAAATGCTGAAGTCTGAACTTAAAGAAGAACAGAATGATGAAACAGAAAAAACTAAACCTACTTCTCTTCCTGATCTTTTTACCTTAATTAGTGAAGACGAGATTTTAGAGAATGTTGATCTTCCAAAAACAGAAGAAAATATAACGCAGTCAGAATCGCCTATATCATATCAAAGTAAAGAAGAACAGAAAATATTGAATTCTCAGCCATTAGAAAATTCAACAAAAAAAGTAATTACAGAAAATACAGATAATCAAACAAATAAGATAAAACGTATTGTTCTATTCTATGAAAATGGAAAATTTGAAAGTTTTGAACCTTAATAACAACAAAAAACTCCATTTAGCAATGGAGTTTTTGTTTTATCATTTGTAAAAAAAGAAAATTATTTTTTTCTTCTTTCCAGTTCTTTTTTAATTAAGCCTAATTCTCTTCCGGTTTGTCCGGCAACAGATGTATTTTCTCTGGCTCTTCTTGTAAGATAAGGTACAACATCTTTTACAGGTCCGTAAGGAAGATATTTAGCTACATTATACCCTTTATCTGCCAAATAGAAAGTAATGTTATCACTCATGCCGTAAAGCTGCCCGAAATAAAGGTTTTCATGATTGTGCGGTAATCCTTTAGCATTTATTTTATCCATAATAAGCTCCGAAGAAATCTCATTGTGAGTACCAAAAAATGCAGAAACTTTATCGAGATGATTCATAACAAAATCGATCCCTGAGTTGTAATTTTTATCTGATGCTTCTTTCGTTGGCTGAATTGGGTCTGCATATCCTTTCTCCACAGCTCTGGCTCTCTCTTTTTCCATATACGCACCACGAACAATTTTATAACCAATGAAGTAGTTTCGTTCTTGGGCTCTGTTAAGATGTTGCTCCATATATTCTAAACGACCGGTTCTGTACATCTGTATGGTGTTCCATACAATTGGTTTTTCTTGGTTGTACTTCTCCATCATTTCTTCACAAAGCTGATCTGCTGCATCCTGCATCCAGGTTTCTTCAGCATCTACCATCACTTTTTTGTTGTTTTCGTGGCAAAGCTGGCAAACTTCATCAAATCTTTTCACCACTCTCGACCATTCTTCTTTCTGGCTTAAAGTTAGTTCTGAACCATTTCCCACCGCTTCATAAAGGTCTATTCTTCCAAATGCAGTTGGTTTAAAAACAATAAAAGGTATTGCAGGATTTCCTACAGAAAATCTCACAATATCTTTAATCTCTTTGCAGACTGCATCAAAAGTTTCTTCGTCTTCTTTTCCTTCAATAGAATAATCGAAAATACTTCCTACTCCTCTTTTAAAAAGCTGTTTAACAACTTTCATACTTTCTTCACGGGTTTCTCCTCCCACAAACTGCTCGAAGAGTGTATTTTTAACAATTCCGGTAACAAAAGGAAAATTATTATGAACCGTAAAATTAAGTACAGAAGTACCAATATTGGTTAAAGCAGGCTGTTCAATCATTTTAAACATCCAATACGCTTTTCTTAACTGTGCATCTGTTTTATCAGCAAAAGCAACTTGAGTATCGTTAAAAATGGGCATTCTTTTTATGTAAAAATTATTATTGCAAATGTAAGAATAACCACCTCTTTATTAAAGCTTTTTCTTTACAATTTACCCTGAATTCCTGTAAGAAGCATCGCAACAATTCCTACCAAAATCCAAAATCTTAATATATTGAGAACTAAAACTTTAATCTGTCTGGAAGAATTAATTAACAGGTAAATACACATAATGATAACAAACAATCCCAATACAAAATAGTAAGACATGTAACCGGAAATGCCTGTTTTATTAATAAGTTTCATTGAAACTGCCATAATCACGGTTAAAATGGAAATAACAATCGTATTGGTTGTTTTGGAACTGAAATAATTAGGAATGGTGACATATCCGAATGTTTTATCTACAGTTTTTGTCAGCATATCTTTTACAATATCAATACATAACAGAATTAAAAAAAGAAAAATAGCCATGAGAAAAACTTTTTTAGAAAAAGTTTCATAATAAACCATCATTCCAAAAAAAGGATATAATGTAAGGCTTACAAAAGTAAGATTATTGATGATAAGAATACGGCTCAATTTGTGGCTGTAAAACCACATAAAAAACTGATATACAATAAAGAATACCAAAACTCTGTGCGAGATGAAAGCAGCAACACCGAGAGAAATAAGTGTTAATACTAAATAAGCATACAGAAAATATTTCTGCTTTATGAAACTCTGAATTCTGCTTCTGAAAGGTTTAGCAATATGATCTTTTTCTACATCATAAAACTGGTTGATGATTCCGCCTGCAAGAATGGATAGTACGGTACAAAATATAATGCCGTGAACTTTGAAGTCAAAAACGAAATTTCTGAAAGTTTCATCCTGATTGAATAAAAAATATGTAGAAACATACAGTGCAAAAGTAAGCAAAATGGCAACAAAAAAACGGGCACCTAGAAGAAATCCAAAAAACTGTGAGATTCTGTAAAGCAGAGATTTAGACATAAAATCTTTATCCCGGATGTTTTCTTTTTCAGAATTCATTTTCTGAAAATTTTAGAATCTGTAAATCACTTCTTTTTGGAAACCTTCAAGCATTTTTTCTGCTTTTTCGTAATCTTTAGTAAATCCTAGAATATATCCTCCGCCTCCGCTACCGCAAAGTTTCAGATAGTATGCATTAGAATCCAGTCCTTTTTTCCAGATATTGAAAATACTTTCGGGAATCATCGGGCGAAAATGTTCGTAAGCCCAGTGAGAAAGCTTTTTAAGGTTTCTAAAGAATGGGTTCATATCTTTTTTGAGGAAAGAATCTATACACGCATTATTATAGCGTATAAATTCTTCTTTCAGCGTTTTACGGAAACCTTCTGTTTTCATTTTTTCAAAGAAAATCTGAATCATCGGACCTGTTTCACCCGTAATACCGGAATCAATAAGAAAAATTGCTCCTTTACCTTCTTCGCCTTTTGGAATGGCTACTTTATCTAAATTTTCTTTGTTTTCGATAAGAATCGGTAGATTCATATAGCAGATCAAAGGATCCATTCCCGAGCTTTTACCGTGGAAATAGCTTTCCATTTCTCCAAAAACGGCTTTAATATTTTTAAGATCGTCTTTAGAAATACTTTCCGGGCTATATTTTTGAAAGGAATATTTTTCAAAAATAGCGGCTACCAGTGCTCCCGAACTTCCTACACCATACCCTTGTGGAATATTAGAATCAAAAAAAAGTCTGTGAGAAATATCTTCTTTAAAACGGTTAACATCAAGCTTAAACTTTTCAGGAAGATTCAGTTTTTCAAGGAAATTAGCATATTTAATGAGGTGCTCATTAGATTTTTTCTCAAATTCAGAATCAGAATTTTCGTCTGAAAACTTTAAAGTTCCTTTATAAAAACTATACGGCACTACAAGACCTTGTGAATCTTCTATCATTCCGTACTCTCCGAAAAGGATAATTTTAGCGTAAAATAAAGGGTTCGTCATTATGTGTTAAAACGTTTATGCAAAGTTAAGCTATTCTGCTCAAACTTTAACAAATTTTAAGCCATTTATAACGTATCTCTGTGCTGTCTTTTAGGTACATTCAGAAAACGGATCAAAATGAGACCAATAAAGAAGAATATCGCCATAGAAAAAGCCGCAAATCTCATTCCTGAAGCTGAAGGTAAGACAATATTAATCTTGGCAAAAATATTAATTAATGCGTCATACTTATCTATAAACAATGCAAACACGAAAGTTCCAACTATAATCGCAAGTTTTTCTAGAACATCATAAAAGCTGAAAAAAGTAGTATTTTCCATAGAATCTTCCGGTAAAAGCTTAGAATAAGTAGATCTGGACATTGCCTGAAGACCACCCATCACCAATCCTACAACGGCCGCAACACCATAAAACTGATATTCTACTGTAGGATTTTCTTTGTTCAGGAAGAATGCCCAAATACAAGCAACAATCCATAGAATGACTGCAATAGAAATTACGTTTTTATTTCCGACTCTTTTGGAAAGTCTTGAGAAAATTACAGCTCCTATAATAGCTTCAATCTGAATAATCAGCAAAGTACCAATAAGTTTATCCTGAGCCAGATTAATCTCACTTTTACCAAAAAGGGTTGCCATTAAGAAAATAGTCTGCATCCCAACACTGTAAAAGAAAAAGCTGGATAAGAAAAATTTCAGATTTCTGTCTTTAAAAAGACCTTTTCCAACCCTGAAAAGCTCTCTAAAGCTTTCTTTGGCAATATCTTTGTAAAAACTGATATTATCTTTCAAAACTTCGAAAAAGCCACCTTGTTCTTCATGTTTTTTGAAGATATTTTTGTAATTCAGAAGTACTAAATCCTTTGGAAGTTTTTCTTTAACATCCCCAAACTGAGGCAAATGCTTGAATGTATATTGAGAGAATCCAAACCACCAAGCTCCCGTAAGTAAAAATGTAATTCTTGTAAATATAAGTTTCTGCTCTTCTCCTTTTGCCAAAACCATAATTAAAACCAAACAAAGCACCACAAGAACTACAGAACCAATATATCCGTAAACATATCCTTTTGCGGACAAAGCATCCTGCTTATCTCTTGTTGCAATATCGGGTAGAAAAGAGTTATAAAAAACCAAACTTCCCCAAAACCCAACACTCGCGGTTATACTGAAAAGCAGTCCTAAAAAAACATTATGCATCCCTGTAAACATCGCCAATCCCATACAAGAAGTCGCTCCCAGATAACAGAAAAACTGAAGAAAAGATTTCTTGTTTCCAATCGTATCTGCCAATGAAGATAAAAATGGTGAAAGAAGCACCACGATTAGAAAAGAAATTGTTAAAGAATAACCATAAACTGCATCCGGTTGATATTCTTTCCCTAAAATATGAATCATGTGTCTTACAGGAACATCAATCCACCTTCCACTTTCCTGCACAAACTCTTTCTTTTCGTACGCTGTGGTAATTATGGAATAATATATCGGAAATATGGTAGAAGTAATCACCAATGAATAAACCGAGTTTGCCCAGTCGTAAACTGCCCAGGCTTTCATAATTTTTGGGTTATTCTTTATATTTTGAGTCGGTTGAATTTCTTTTTCAGACATTATCTAAAGGAATTAGTTTCACAAAAATAGAAAAACCGCTGAACATTCAGGAGTTTTTATTTTTTTTAGCATCAATTTTATTAATTTGTTAAAGCGAAAAGGATTTATATATAAAGAAACACGTTAATTAACAAATCATTTGGAGCAAAATTGAAGTACAAAAAATCCGGAAACTATTGCTTCCGGATTCCAAAGATTTATTTAAAAACAATAATTAAATATTTTCAATAACAATAGCAGAAGCTCCACCGCCGCCGTTACAGATTGCAGCTGCACCGTATTTACCGTTATTTTGCTTTAAAACATTGATTAAAGTAACAATAATTCTGGATCCAGAACTTCCAAGCGGATGTCCTAAAGCCACTGCTCCACCATTCACATTAACTTTGGACGCATCTAAACCTAAAATTTTATTATTCGCCAAACCAACTACTGAAAAAGCTTCGTTAAATTCAAAAAAATCAATATCCGAAACTTCCAGACCCGCTTTTTTAAGAGCAATAGGAAGTGCTTTTGCAGGAGCTGTTGTAAAGTTTTCCGGTTCCTGGGCTGCATCGGCATAAGAAACAATTTTAGCTAAAGGTTTTAAACCCAATTCTTCCATTTTTTCCTTAGATACCAAAATTAATGCAGAAGCACCGTCATTTAATGTAGATGCATTTGCTGCTGTTACTGTTCCGTCTTCTTTTTTGAACACCGTTGGAAGCGTTGGCAATCTGTCGAAATTTACCGCTTTATATTCTTCATCTTCAGCAAAAACAATTGGCTCACCTTTTCTCTGAGGAATGGATACCGGCACTATTTCTTCAGCAAATTTCCCTTCGCTCCACGCTTTTGCAGCTCTTTTATAAGATTCTATGGCAAAATTGTCCTGATCTTCTCTTGTGAAATGATAGTCTGTTGCACATTTTTCTGCACAAACACCCATATGAACTTTATTATAAACATCTGTAAGCCCGTCTAGAACCATTCCGTCCTGCATTTTTACATCACCTAATTTCGTGGCAACTCTTGCATTGTAATAATGAGGAACCATAGACATATTTTCCATACCTCCGGCAACAATAACATCCATATCGCCTGCTTTGATGGATTGTGCTGCCATCATAACAGCTTTCATTCCTGAAGCACAAACTTTATTGATGGTAGTGGAAGGCGTTTCGTTAGAAAGCCCTGCACCCAAAGCTACCTGTCTTGCAGGAGCCTGCCCTTCACCTGCCTGAAGAACATTTCCCATATAGATTTCCTGTACGTTTTTAGGATCAAGATTTATTTTATCTAATGCTCCCTTTACCACTGTAGCTCCCAGTTTTGTTGCCGGAACTGTTGATAAACTTCCCATGAAACTTCCCATTGGAGTTCTTACTGCGGAAACAATGAATACTTCTTTCATGTGTAGATTTTTATATTGTATTAATTTAAATTATTTTTTGAAGCTTTAGAAAAGAAAAGCAAGATGAAAGCTCCTGCAAATTCAGCAAACCATCCCCATTTCAATTTTACGGTTGAAGCCAAAGTTTCTGTCCAAGATTTGAATGGTAAAAAACTGAAATAACTGAATGCCTGATATTTAGTAGCCAAAATAGTAAAAGTAAAAAGAACAATCAGTAAAACAGCACTTGTTTTAACCAATTTCTGAATCCCGTTTACGATGCCCAATAATGCCAATCCGCTAAAAATCCAGCAGGCAATAGCCAGATAATGATCTACTTTCCAGTAGTTCCAGTTTCCTATTACCGGAACATGCACCAAAGGAAGAAAACTTCCTATGATTACCAAAACCAATCCTAAAAGCTGAATATTTTTCATAAGTCTTAAAATGCCAAAGTACAAAAAAAAACATACTTTTTGTAAGTATGTTTTAAAATCATTTATTTAATAATGATAATACTTATTAAATAAAAAAAAAGGTAAATAATTATCAATTATTTAATATTTAATTAATTTTTAGAAATATTTAAAAATTAACATACAATAATTCTAAACCAATCTGAATACCATATTTATTACTTAATTGGGCATTATCATTAAAAGCTGCCGTAAAATCTTTTTTAATAAATACATTAAGAGCACCATATCCTACAGACAATTTTCCTCCAAAAAGAAAATTATTTGCCGAGCCGTTAATATTTTCTCTGTTTGCAGAACGGTTGCCATTAAAATTTTCAAATTGTACAATACTTTGGCTAAGATAACGCAGACCTCCATAAACTCCAGCAGTAAGTCTGAAATTACCTTTAGAATTGTCCAGCATTTTTTCTCCATTTTCCACTGTATATTTCGGGTTCATTACGAAAACAAAATCCACCGGGACAATAACATAATTATTGGAAATTGATGAACCTCTAAGAGTTCCTAAAGAAAAATCACTTAACGAGATTTGGCTTCCTGTTTGTGTAATCACTTTAGAATCGGCAAGTCTGTAACCATCGCTTCTCCCTCCTAAACCAATCCTGTAGAATATCGGAGAAGTGAGGCTTCCTAACTGATTGGTGTAACGGACTTCAAACGTTAATGAAGTAGATTTACCAAAAAGAACATCTGAATCTTTATTAAAAAGTGCCATTGAGCCTGCAGATTTTGTAAGATTGGTGAAACCCAATGAAAAATTGATATCAACGCTCTCCAAAAGCTCTTTTTTAGTTTTTTTTGGATCTCTGAAACTAAGTAAGGCATTGTTTTGAGAAAATTTTAATTCTTCAAAAATGCTGCTTTTCCCCATCACAGAATTTTTCACAAGTTCTTTTGTAGCGGCTTCGAGAGTGTTTTTTTGTTCTTCAACTTTACCATTAATAATATCTTCATATTTTTGGGCAATTTCCGAACGGCGGCTTTGCTTTTCTTCCGAAGAAATTTTATTCTCTTTAAAGTTTTTTTCAAGCGCATCCAGTTCAATATTCATTTTCCCCTTTTCGGAAACAATAATACTGTCAATTTTTTTAGAATAATTTCTGATCTGAACATCTGTGTATTTTTTATCCTGCGAGTGCCCATAGCAAAATGCAAATAAAGCAGCAATTAAAGTAAGTTTGGTTTTCATGTTTGTTAAATTTAATTGTTTATTTTTTTGAAGAAATGATTTTTGGATTTGAATTTTCAGGCAGTGAAGTTCTTCTGTTCGGAAAATCCAAACAGTAATATCCTATAAAAATCATCTGAATTATTTATTATTTAAAGAATCCGAATACACCGTAATACCAAAAATTTTTAAAGAATTTGGACCCTTAATTTTACTCATATCAATAACGCCAAATCTACGCTGATCGTTGGAGTTTTCTTCCCTGGTTTTATCCAGTTCTCTACCCAAAAGAAGATCATCTGCAGTAATGTAGCTTACTTTTTTGTTTTCTGCTACTGAACTTTTAGGAATTACAATCTCATTTTTTACTTCTGCAATCAGCTTATTATCAATAACATTATTATCTTGAGAATGAAAATTAATGTTATTATTTATTACAATTTCAGAGCTTTTTTTACTTTCTGTATAAGGAAAATTATCTTTTATTTTTATTTGATTTTCAGAAGGCGAATGATTAACAACTCTTTTTTCTGTGGAAGATTCCACCGTTATTATATTTGATTTTTGTTCTGTCTTTTTTGAATTATCAACAATATTTTTAACTTCAGAAGCTGGTGAAGAATGTTCCTGTAAGACATAAAATATTCCACTCACCGAAATCAGAAAAACAATTACGGCAGCGTACTTCCACCATTTAAACAAAGGTTTCTGAACCGTTTCAGACTCTTTTTCCAATGCACCTTCAATTTGATTCCAAAGATTGGCAGAAGGCTTTATTTCGAGGCTTTCGTACTCAGTTTTTAATTGTTTCAGTATTTTTTTTTCCATTTTCTTTTGTTTTTAGATAATCTGCAATCCATTTTTTGGCTTTGCTCAGTTGGCTCTTGCTTGTGCCTTCGGAAATATTGAGAATTTCTGCAATTTCCTGATGTTTTTTGTCTTCAAATACATACAAATTAAAAATCAGGCGATAACCAATTGGCATCTGAGAAAAAATTTCTTCAATATTGATTTCATTAAAAAAATGATTATCCTGATCTTCCAAAACATCCTCTGCAACTTCCAAATCTGCATACATGATGTTTTTATTTTTCCTGACGAAACTTATAGAATCATTCACAACAATTTTCCTTAGCCAAAAAGGAAAACTTTTCCAATCCCGACAGTCACCAATCTTTTGAAAGCATTTTAGAAAAGCATTCATGAGTACATCTTCAGCATCATGAATGTTGCTAGTATAAGAATTTGCAACCGCCAGCATTTTAGCAGAAAACATTTCGTAAAGTGCTTTCTGGCCATTGCGATCCTGTTTTTTGGCAAGTTTGAAATTCTCTTCTAAATGTTTCATTAACTAGTTTCTATATATAAGACCGTTTTATTTCAAAATGGTTGCCTGAAAATATAAAAAAAATGCACTTTTCAGAAAAAAGTGCATTGTAATTTATTAAAAATCAAACAATAAAATATTAATGTTTTATATCTTTTAATTCATTAGGATTATGCTTATGTTTAAAAACAATGGCAAAAGCAATGGTAATTATCAGTGCATAACCAGCAAAAATATACCAAGATGTCTTCCATCCCTCCAGTTGAAGTAAAGGATCAGTTTGCGAAAAAACATAGTGATTAACGACTTCTTGAGCTCCAAGCATACCGATAGTAGCTCCAAAACCGTTAGTCATCATCATAAAAACGCCCTGTGCACTAGATCTAATGCTTTTATCTGTTTCTTTATCTACAAATAAAGATCCCGAAACATTAAAGAAGTCGAATGCGATCCCATATACAATCATCGACAAAACGAACATCCAAACTCCTCCACCAGGATTTCCCAAACCAAATAATCCGAATCTTAGGAACCATGCGAACATTGCCATCAACATTACTTTTTTAATCCCATATCTTTTCAGAAAAAACGGAATCAGTAAAATACAAAGCGTTTCTGAAACCTGCGATAATGAAATTAATGCATTGGCATTGTTGGATCCCCATGTATTTGAAAATTCCGGGATTTCTTTGAAGCTTGTAATGAAAGGATTGGCATAACCATTGGTAATTTGTAGCGAAACTCCCAAAAACATAGAGAAAATAAAGAAGATTGCCATCTTTTTCTCTTTGAAGAGCGCAAAAGCTTTCAACCCTAAAGCATCCGAAAGGGTACGTTTTTCTGTACTTTGATTAACCTCACATTTCGGTAAAGTAAATGAATAAATAAACAGCAATATTCCTAAAACACCTGAAACAAAAAACTGACTATAACTGTTTTGGAAACTCGGAAAACCTGTCGCATTTGAAAAATTAAACTGGAAAATTCCATCTTTAATTCCTGCAAAATTCACAAAAAGCATTGCACAGATAAAACCTACCGTTCCTAAAGTTCGAATGGGCGGAAATGCTTTAATCGTATCAAAATTATTATTCACCAAAACGGTATAGGCTACAGAATTAGAAAGTGCAATGGTCGGCATGTAAAAAGTGACACTTAAGCTGTAAAGAAGAAAAAGCCTTGAAAATTCTACATGTTCCCCTGCCGTCATTCCGTAATATCCTGCCCATATTAAGAATATCGCTGCAAGAAAATGGGAAATTCCCAAAAGTTTCTGTGCCTGAATCCATCGGTCTGCAATAATCCCCATAATGGCAGGCATAAAAATGGAAACAATACCCTGCATGGCATAAAACAGTCCGATTTTGGAACCCAATCCTACCGAACCTAAGTAATTACCCATGGAAGTAAGATAAGCTCCCCAAACCCCAAACTGTAAAAAGCTCAGGATAATTAATCGTAATTTTAAATTCATTTTTATTTTAGTAATAATCCTTTAATCTATTTTCTTTTTGCGCCTTTTTATTTCTTCCTGAATTTCCAGAGCAGTGTCGAAATCCTCTTCTCTTACTGCATCATCTAGTAATTTTTGGAGTTCATCCATAGAAACCGACTGCAGCCCTTCTTCAGACGATACTGTTTCAGAAAAATTTTCGTCTTCTTTAGCTACTTCTTCCAGTTCAAGAAGAATTCCTGCTTCATTGAGAACCTGTTGGGTAGTAAAAATAGGTGCATCAAACCGAACTGCCATTGCAACAGCATCCGAAGTTCGGGCATCCAGAATAAGCTCTTCCTGAGTTTCTGAATTCTTAAAGTTGATATTTGAGAAAAAAACACCGTCTACAATCTGATAAATAATGACCGAAATCAACCGATAATTAGCAGAAACAATGAATTTTGAAAATAAATCATGCGTAAGCGGACGTGGCGGATGAATATCCTTTTCTAAGCCTAAAGAGATGGATTGGGCTTCAAAATTACCAATAACCACCGGTAATTTTATATGAGATTCTTCATGTTCCAATAGCAATGCGTAAGCTCCAGATTGCGTCTGGCTATACGATATTCCGCGTATGATGAGCTGTTTATAATCCATGACTACAAATATAAATTAATTTTTTATTGTAGGTTTTACTTTTTAGACAAAAATAAAAGCCCGGAAGCCGAGCTTTTATTGATGAATTAAGATGTAAAGTGATGAACTTTATTAACAAGTTGAATTAAAAAAGACAACAAATTAAAAAGATCAACAATTTATCAATCTATTTATCCTTTTAATGCTTTAATTTTCTCAGTAAGTGCAGGAACAATCTGGAAAGCATCTCCAACAACTCCATAATCTGCAGACTTGAAGAAAGGAGCTTCTGGATCACTGTTGATTACTACAATAGTTTTGGATGAGTTTACACCCGCCAAATGCTGAATAGCACCAGAAATACCAATGGCAATATACAAATTAGGTGCGATGGCTTTACCCGTTTGTCCTACATGTTCTGTGTGAGGTCTCCAACCGATATCTGAAACCGGTTTAGAACAAGCTGTTGCAGCACCAAGAACATTAGCAAGATCTTCTACCATTCCCCAGTTTTCAGGGCCTTTTAGCCCTCTTCCTGCAGAAACTACAATTTCCGCTTCTTTTAAATCTAATTTCCCTGAACTTTGCTCGTGAGAAATTACTTTGGTATCTTCATTAGAAACAGAAAGATTTTTTACTTCTTCAGACCCAGAAACTGCATTTTCTTTTACACCGAAAGCATTTTGAGAAACAGTTAAAATAACGCCTGTTCCATCAGCTTTGGCATGCATAAATCCTTTTCCTGAAAAAGCTTTTCTCTTCACCTGCAATGGAGACTGGCTTTCGGGAGCTTCCAAAACATTCGTAATTAAAGAATAGTTCTTCATTACCGCCAACATTGGTGCTACTGAAGAAGCATCGGTAGTGTGAGGGAAAACAATAATATTTCCGTCTGCCACTTCACTTACCGCCTGTGCGTAAGCTTTTGCCGAGAAATTTTTAAGACCTTCGTCTTTTATGTTGATTACTTTTGATGCTCCATATTTGTATAATAAATCTGAAGAATCTGTAGGATTTACAGAAATTGCCGTAACGGTATCTCCCGTTTGGTCTGCTACTGCTTTTGCGTAAGAAACTGCTTCAAAAGCTGCTTTTTTGTAAACTCCGTTTATGTTTTCTGCGTATACGAATACTGCCATTTTTTTTAAATTAAAAGATTAAAAAATTTAATGATTAAAAGATTAGAATGGATTTAGAAATCGAATTAAACGTCCTATTTCTGACCTCCAGCTCCAGCTTTTAGATTACTTTAGCTTCTTCGTGAAGCAATCTTACCAATTCATCAAGGTTATCCGGGGAAACCATTTTAACGGCAGCTCTTGGAGGAACTGAATCGTAAGAAACACCCTGAACTTTTACTTCCGCAGAAACAGGTTCTACTACCTGCAACGGTTTTGTTCTTGCAGACATAATCCCTCTCATATTAGGAATAATAAGATCTTTTTCATCTACCAAACCTTTCTGACCTGCAAAAACAGCCGGTAATTTCACCGAAATAGTTTCTTTACCTCCTTCAATCTCTCTTACAGCAGTTGCTTCGGCACCATTTACTTCAAGACCAACAGAAGCATTCACAAAAGGCTGATTCAATAGCTGTGCAACCATTCCTGGAACAGAACCTCCATTATAATCAATAGATTCTTTACCACAAAGTATTAAATCGTAACCTCCATTTTGAGCAACTGAAGCAATTTCTTTAGCTGTTGAGAAACTGTCTTTAGGATCTAAATTTACTCGTACTGCATCGTTTGCTCCAATAGCCAGAGCTTTTCTTATCACAGGTTCTGTAGTTGCGTCTCCAACATTGATAACGGTTACCGTAGCACCTTGAGATTCCTGCAATTTTACCGCTTTTGTTAAAGCAAATTCATCCAAAGGATTAATTACCCACTGAATACCATTTTTGTCGAATGCAGATTTATCTGCAGTAAAGTTGATTTTTGAAGTAGTATCCGGAACACTACTGATACAAACTAATATTTTCATATTCTGTTTTGATTATTTATTTTTCCTGCTTAATATTCATTAAAAAACTGCATTGCAATTTTTGTCTGTTACGTTTGTAAATATAAATAAAAAATATATTATGCATGCATAACAGTTATATATTTATTATTCAACGCATTATAAGTTATTAAGATTGAGGTTTTGTTGCTCTAAATTCAATCTTACTCGGTAAAACTCTGGGATTCATTTTCAAAATATCTAAAACAAGATTGCCCATATCTTCAGGCTGAATTTTCCAAGAATCCTTTTCGGACGGGATATGACCATTAAAATGAGTCGCCACCGAACCCGGCATTATAACTGTCGATTTAATATTATATTTTCTCAAATCGATCATCGCAGCCTGAGTAAAGCCAACCACCCCGAATTTTGAAGCATTGTAACCGGTTCCGTTTTCAAAAAAATTGGCTCCAGCCAAACTGGAAATAGTAATATAATACCCTTCCGTTTTCTTTAATTCTTCAACTGAAGCTTTTAACGTATAAAAAACTCCGGTAAGATTGGTATCTATCATATCATTCCATTCTTCTGCGGAAAGCTGATCTACAGGCTTAAATATTCCTAACCCGGCATTGGCAATCACATAATCTAATCTCCCAAACTTTTGCTTGACAGATTCTATCGCAGCATTTTCACTTTCCAGATTTTTTACATTGGAAACAATACCCAAAACATTTTGCGAGATTTGTTTTAAATTATATTCAGCTTTTTCTACATCCTCTTTTTTTCTTCCCGAAAATGCTACCATAATGCCATTTTTCAATAAAACTTCAGCAATTCCCAAACCGATACCTTTTGTTCCACCAGTAATGTATGCTACTTTATTTTGAATCATTTTTTTTAATTTTAATTCTCTAAAATAAAAAAATCGCTCCAAAAGAAGCGATTTTTTGTACTGAAAATAATCAGTTATTATTTCTTGATAAATTTCTCTGTAGAGATACCCTCTTTAGTTTCAACATTAATTAAATAAGCTCCAGCAGAAAGATTTCTTACATCTACTTTATCACCATCTAATTTAACATCTACTTTTCTACCCGTCATGTCTACAACAGAAACTGCATTGATTTTAGAATCTGTTTTGATGTTTAGGATGTCTGAAGTTGGGTTAGGGAAAATTGATAGCAAAATTTTTCCTGGCAATGCCTCTTTTATATCATTTACAGATAATAACGTATTATTTGAAAACTGAACATCCCAATTATCCAATCCTGCTTCATTTGTTACTGTATTACCAGTAGATGTATTATTTCTAATAACTGAAATTGAAGCGGTAGATCCAGATACCGTAGTAGCAGTATAATTAGTGCCACTAATGGTAACACTCCCACCTGAATATGTACTAACTAATGCATTATTTATAAAATACGAATGAACACCTGTCGTTTTATTATATCGATGTTCCACATTAACCCAAGTATTGGCAGGAAACACTTGTGCAGGCGTAAAACTTATAGCAACAGTACCTGAAGTAGGTGTAGGCGTTGTAGCAACATTAACATTAGCTTCACCTATGATGCTTTTAGTACTATAATCATATTTAATACCTCCGATATAACCTGTTGTTGTACCATAAAGAGTACCAAAAACACTTAACCCTATACTACCAGCTCCAGTTGCTGCTCCAGTATATATTTTACCTCTTGATACAATAATATTATTTGTAGTTGTCGCAGTGGTAGCTGAAAAATCTATAAATGCTAATCTATTATTAGTGTTAGCTCCTGTAGAAGGAGGAGCGCCCGCTCCTGAAGTCAGCTTAAAAGATTTACCATTTGCTGCATCAATGTTAAAAATTTGATAATCTGCTACTGCCCCTCCAGAGATATAAATATTTCCTTGTCCAGCAGTTGTTCCTGTAGGATCACTACTAACATTTCCTAGATTCAATGTTTCAAAATTTTGATTAACCAAAATCTGTGCTTGCCCAAACATCATCATTGTTGCCGAGGTCAACAATAAAGAAGATAGAATTTTTTTCATAATAATTAAATTTAAGTTTTATATGGTAAATATAGAAAAAAACTTCACATATAAAGGATATTTTTTTTATTAAAATTAAAAAATCCTCAAGAAAAAATTCATGAGGACTAATATTTAACAAATTAATTCACTTTTTACTTCGAATAATTTTCAAAAAACAATGGTATACTTTCAATGCCTTTATAGAAATTAAACAAACCGTAATGCTCGTTTGGAGAATGTATCGCATCAGAATCTAAACCAAAGCCCATTAATACAGATTTCGCCCCTAAAACCTGCTCAAACATAGCGGTAATAGGTATGCTTCCTCCACCTCTGTAAGGTAAAACCTCTTTTCCAAAAGCTGTTTCCATGGCTGTTTTTGCAGCCAAAAACTCTTTAGTATCCGTAGGTAAAACATAAGGCATTCCTCCGTGGTGCGGTGTTACTTTTACTTTTACATTAGAAGGAGCAATTTTCTCGAAATATCGGGTAAACTTTTCTGTAATTTCTTCCGGTGTCTGATAAGGTACCAAACGCATAGATATTTTAGCAAAAGCTTTAGAAGGAATAACTGTTTTTGCACCTTCACCTGTATATCCGCCCCAAATTCCGTTGCAGTCTAATGTAGGGCGAATAGAAGTTCTCTCTAAAGTAGTGTAGCCTTTTTCTCCTTCCACGTCATTTAATCCTATTGATTTTTTAAACTCTTCAGGATTATCTTTCAGTTTATTCATTTCTGCTCTTTCTTTATCCGAAACAGTTTCTACATTGTCATAAAAACCATCAACGGTGATATGTCCGTCATCATCAATTAATTTAGCAATCATTCTGGAAAGAACATGAATTGGATTAGGAACTGCACCTCCATACAACCCGGAGTGCAAATCTCTGTTCGGTCCCTCCACTTCAACTTCCACATAGCTTAAACCTCTTAAACCTGTGGTTACTGTAGGCTGCTCATTGCTGTAAATATGCGTATCTGAAATTAAAATACAGTCGCAAGAAAGTTTCTCTTTATTCTCTTCTACCCACGTTCCTAAACTTACAGAACCCACTTCTTCCTCACCTTCTAAAATAAACTTTACGTTACAAGGCAAAGAATTTGTTTTCATCATCGCTTCAAAAGCTTTAATCTGCATAAAAAATTGGCCTTTATCATCTGCCGCTCCTCTTGCAAATATGGCTCCGTCTGGATGTAGCTCAGTTTTTTCAATATAAGGTTCGAAAGGAGGTTTTTTCCATAATTCTAAAGGATCTGCAGGCTGCACATCATAATGACCGTATACCAAAACAGTAGGAAGCTTATCATCAATCAGTTTTTCGCCATACACGATAGGATACCCCGCAGTTTTGCATATTTCTACTTGGTCTGCTCCTGCATTTTTAAGGTGAGAAGCTACTACATCGGCACATTTCAGAACATCTTCCTTATATGCAGGATCTGCTGAAATTGAAGGTATTCTTAGTAATTCAAACAATTCATCCACGAAACGGTTTTTATTTTCGTTGATGTATTTTAAAGTTTCTTGCATTGTAAAAATTTATTTTGTTAAAAATAAAAAAAATGCCCTGCGTAGACAAGACATTTATATTTTCATTTAATATGATAATTATTTTGTAAATCTTACAGCCATTTTTCTGTCTGAAGCTCTTTCTGCATCAGAAGCTTTTGCATCTACTTTTGCAAACTGGCTTCCGTAACCGTCTACAGAAACAATTTGTGCACTAACACCCAATTTAGAAAGCTCAGATTTAATAAACTCTGCTCTTGCTTTGGAAAGCTGAACATTCTTAGCTTCATCACCAGTTTTGTCTGTATATCCTCCGATTTTAACTTTAGCTTCAGGGAAGGCTTTCAAAATTTTGGCTAAATTATCTAACTGCTCCTGAGAACCTGCTTCCAGTTGATTAGAAGAACCCATTTTAAAGTTCACATTATCAAAATTATACCACACATTCTTTAGCCCGTCTTCTGTAGCTGTTTCATATTGACCGGATTTAAGATATTTTATCATATTATCTTCCATTCCGTTGGCAAAACCTTTTAAAGCAACTCCATTCAAATCAATTGAAACCTGCGCTTTTTTTTCAGCATGTTCAGTACCATGACCTTCAGTACCATGAGATTCGCCCCCACCTTGTACATCATCAGAATATCTTTCTGCACCTTCTTCCATTTTGATGATATTTTTATTTCCTCCAGCCTGAATTTTTTTACAGCTTACCGCTACAGTTGCAAGAGCTAAACACAGCACTAATTTTTTCATATGTAGATTTTTTTAAAATAATCGGTCGGAATATTTTAATTCCTAAATTTTATATTGCCCAAAAATAAGAAATATTGCATTTTTCGGCAACATTTTTATACTGATTTTAATATTATTTTACCTTTTTTGGATTGCGTAAAAATAAGATAGCGATTTCCGCCATCTTTAAGCTGATATTTTTTCTTAATATCTTCAGGTTTCAACGGATAATTTTTAGATATTATATTAAACTGTTCTTTTTTCTTAATATGTTTAGAATCAATAACTTCAACTTCTAAAACTCTTCCGGGAAAGTCTTTAATTTTGGTCTCTGATGTATATAAATGAGTATTAGGATGTAATTTTTTGATTTTAAAATCTTCTGAGATCACATTAAATACTCCTGCTTTTAAAATGGAATTATTCGGAATATACAGAAATTTTTCCGGTTCAGAATATTCTGCTACGGTATCTTTTTCCTTGCTTAAATGAAAATTAAATACAGGTTCTTCTGATTCGAGATTGATACAGTTACACCAAATTTCGCCTGAAAAATCACGTTTCTGGTAAATCACCACTTCCTTTACATCATTTTTCACCGCAATAATATCAATTTTGGCTACATTTTTTAAGGCAGAAACAAGATATTTAAGATCAATCAGCGGAGAAAGCTTAATCACAATCTCATTTGAAATGGAAAGCAGTTTATCCTGAATTTCGATAATGTTGGGTGAAAGATCTTCAAGCAAAAAAACTTTATTCTTATTATGATCTCTTCGGGCAGGATCTAAATAAATTGTATCGAAATTTTCTTTATTTTCATTAAGAAAATCCTCTAAATGCTGATTAATAAATGTTCCTTTCTTCCCTAAAACAGCCCAATTGTGCTTTACGATTTCCAAAAGTTCGGTATTTTGTTCCACCAGAGTAACTTCTTCAAAGTTTTCGGATAAATAATAGGCATCAATCCCGAAACCGCTTGTTAAATCAACCAGTTTTTTGCCTTTAATCTTAGCAGATTTATATTTTGCAGTAAGTTCAGAAGAAGACTGTTCTATATTGATTTGCGGCGGAAAAACAACTCCTTCTTTCAATAAAAAAGGAAATTTTTTCTGTGCCACCTGTTTCCCTTTAATCTGCTGTACCAATTCCTGCATAGAAACTTCGGGAAACGGCGATTTTTTTAATAATAAAGAATGCAAATCTTTGGTAAGATTTGCATGGATATATTGCTGAATTTCTTCCTGTAAAATAACCTTATTCATACATTTCAGCCCAGCGAACGGCTTTTATTTCTTCTTTTTGGTATAATTCTTCCGCAGATTTTTTAATCTCCAATTTAGGATACAGATTCACCCCAATCAGCTTTATTTTTCCTTCTTCTACCCATTTTTGCTCTTCCAATGCATGATTAAAAATGTCTTCCTGAATTTTTCCTTCTTTCAAAAGGTCTAAATAGCCTCCTTTTTCTTCAATTTCGACAAAATATTTCCAGGATTTTTCGGCAATCTGTTTTGTGATATCTTCAATGTAATAACTTCCGTTAGAAGCGTCTTCAAATACATTAATGATGCTTTCATAGGCTAATACAATCTGCTGTTTGAAAGAAATTTCCTGAGAATTTTCTGTGGAACGATTAAGCAGATAATCATTGCTATATACTGCATCTGCACCACCAATCATTGCCGAAGCCAGTTCCAGCGTAGAACGGATAAGATTATTTTCGCTGTCTGAAACAGATTTATTTCTTAATGACGTTTCTGCAAAAATGTAAGGAACTTCATCCAGATCAAACTCTTTAGAAAACTCATTAAAAACAAGTTTAAAAGCACGGATTTTAGCCATTTCAAAGAAATAATTTCCTCCTACAGCCAATCTGAAAAGCAATTTTCTTAAAATTTCAGAACCGTAAACTTCAGTAAGTTCTTTGGTCTTTGCCAAAGCAATCCCCAACTGCTGAACGATAGAAGCTCCAGCATTCTGATGCAAAGAAACATCTATACAGATATTTCGAGTAAAATCTTTAGCCAATAATTCTTTAACCAGCTGATCGTTTATTTCTGCATTTTTTTCATCAAAAACATCAATTAAAGAAAAATATTGATCTTCTTCCTGCGGACTGATGTGTTCTGCTAAGTCTTTATTATTGATAAAAACCGTTTTACCCGTTAAATTTTCAACATTTTCGTTGAGTAAAAATGCAAAAACATCGTCTTCCAGACTTTCGTGATAATCTGCCACCAAATGGGTACTTTCTTCCACTTTAGGAAAATTGGGTAACTGTTTTTCCATAGAATTGTAAAAAGGTTTCACCTCAATTCCTTCAAGATTATCTTTTTTCAGAATGGTATAAATATCTTCTGTTTTAAGCTGTTTTTTAACTAAATTTTCCCAGTTGGTAAATGTATCGTTGGACATATTCTGATGAGTATTGGGGTAATTTTGAAAACTATTTTTTTGCCACTTTAGAGCTGTCGGCAACAAGAATGAAAATTTCTTCGTTAGGTTTTTTCATAAAATAATTTTCTCGTGCATATTTTTCTTTTTCAGATTTGTTGTTCATGAGTTTTTTGTAGAATTTATCATTCTTTTCGTACTCAGATTTGTAATACTGAAGCTGCTCTTGGTATTTATCTATTTCTCCATTCAGCTCGTGGATTACCAAAAAAGAAGTTTTATCAAAGAAAATCATCCATACTAGAAACAGAACAATGGTAATGACATATTTGTTCAGAATATAATTCTGAATAAACCTGAAAGTTTCAGATTTAGGCTTTATGTCCTTAATAAGTTCTTTTTCTGGCATATTTTAGTTTTTTCTGAGTGAATTTTTTATAACAGTGGTTAAAAAATCAATAGCAACAGAGTTTTGTCTCATGTTCGGAATAATTAAATCGGCTTCATTTTTAGAAGGCTCAATAAATTCCTGATGCATTGGTTTTAAGGTAGTTTGATAACGGTGTAAAACTTCATTCAAATCTCTCCCTCTTTCCTGCGTATCTCTACGGATTCTACGAATTAGTCTCTCATCCGAATCTGCATGAACAAACACTTTCAGATCAAACTCTTTAAGGAGCTCCGGATTGGTTAAAACCAAAATTCCCTCAACTACCAGAACATTTTTAGGTTCTACAGTTACATGATCTCCGGTTCTTCCGTGTGTTACAAAGCTGTAAATAGGTTGTTCTATAGATTCGTTATTTTTTAACGCTTTTACGTGACTGATGAGTAAATCAAAATCTATAGATTTGGGATGATCGTAGTTTAAAGCTTCTCTTTCTGCTAACGTTAAATTATGATTATCATGGTAATAATTGTCCTGAGAAAGAATATTCATCCCTTCAATGTCAAGCTGCTGAATAATCTTGTCAACAACCGTAGTTTTGCCTGAGCCTGTACCTCCGGCAATTCCTATTACAAGCATTTTTTGTGTTCGTTTTTATTTTTACAAATATAGTATTTTATTTAGAAGATAGAAATGAGAAGCTTAAAGATAGCCGTATTTTCCTCTAAAACCGAATTAATGCAAAATGCAGAACAAAAAAACTCCGACGATTTGCCGGAGTTTTTTCTATACAATTTCGCTTGTTAAACTTCTCGAAATAAGTTTTTCGTGCATCGGTTTCAAAAGATCCATTGAGCCTGTTTTCACAGTACATTTTCCTTTGTAATGAACCAACATGGTACATTGCTCAGCCTGCATGGGTTCGTGATTACAAATTTGTATAAGAGCTTCAATAACTTCATCGAAGGTATGGATATCGTCATTATAAAGCACTAATTTGTATATTTCATCGGTTTCATCCAAGACTAAAACCTCTTCCTCGTACTCTCTTTTGGGATTTTCGTAATCTTTTATCGAATTATTAAAAAACATTATTAAATTTCAATTTTGTCTATTAATTCATCTACAATACTGGGTTCAATGTATTCCAACTCAACCATTTCAACACTTTTATTATTCATTTTCAGTATTTTGAAATGATAACCATCCAAATCGAACTCCTGATTTTCTTCCGGAATTTCTTCCAATTCGTGAAGAATAAATCCTGCCAAAGTATTATATTCACTTTCCTCCGAAAGAGGAAGTTTTTTAGGCAAAGACTCATTAATTTCGTCTAAAGGCTGTGTTGCCTTTACCCAAAACGTATTTTCTCCTACTTTATCTACCAGTTTTTCTTCATCATCTTCCTCATCCTGAATTTCACCCACCAATTCTTCAAGAATATCTTCCAAGGTAATAATTCCTTCAGTACCACCAAATTCGTCTATTACAATTGCCAAATGCTGCTTTTTCTGTTGAAAAATCTTCAATAAATCTGAAATTTTCTTGCTTCCAACCACAAAAAACGAATCACGCATCAACTCTCTTAAATCATCATGGCTTAAAACTCCTTTTCGTTTTACATATTCTCTGATAATTTCTTTGGTGTAAAGGATACCAATAATATTATCTATAGAATTTTCGTAAACCGGAATACGGGAATAACCGCTGTCCATAATTTCATTAATAATTGAATTAACATCATCACTGAAATTAATGGAAGTAATATTCTGTCTAGGAACCATAATTTGCTTCGCCGAATGATCGGTAAAATCGAAAGCATTTTTAATGATTTCGTAGTTCTCCTCTTCAATTTCTCCGCTATCTGCTGATTGTTTCACCAAAAGCTGAAGTTCTTCTGTAGAGTGGATATCTCCTTCTGTAGCCGGAGGTATTTTAATTAATCGTAAAAAACCATTAGACATTGAATTCATCAACCAAATAAACGGTTTGAAAACCATATAAAAAATGCGTAAAGGCATGGCAATGAACATCGTTGTCGGTTCCGATTTCCTTATCGCTATAGATTTTGGTATTAATTCCCCAAAAACAATATGCATTACGGTAACGATTAGAAAACTAAGCACTAAAGCAATCGTATTAGAATATTGTGCTAAAGATTCTATATTAAAATAATTAAGAAATCCCTGAACCATATGATGCATAGCACTTTCTCCAACAAAACCTAAGGCAAGAGAAGCTAAAGTAATTCCTAACTGAGTTGCAGAAAGATATGCATCCAAATGCTTTATAATATGCTCAGCTTGCTTTGCCATAGAGTTTCCTTCGGCAGCTTTAAGCTGAATTTGTGAATAACGTACTTTAACAATTGAGAATTCTGCGGCTACGAAAAAGCCATTTAATAATACTAGAAACAAGGCTAACAAAAGCCTGACTATGTCCGAGTCCATTTAGAAGTTTATAATTTATTTTACAAAGATATACAAAATAATAATAACAAAAAAAGCACCGAAAGTATCGGTGCTTAATATTTTTACGAAATTGGATTAAGAATTTTTCAGTGCTTCTGCTCCTGAAACAATTTCTAAAATCTCATTGGTAATGGCAGCCTGTCTTGCTTTATTATAGAAAATAACCAAATCATTCTTCAAAGCCTGAGCATTATCGGTAGCTTTATGCATAGCTGTCATTCTCGCTCCGTGTTCCGATGCTACAGAATCTAAAACTGCTTTAAAAACCTGAGTTTTAATAGACTTAGGAATTAGATTATCCAAAATCTCACTTCTGTTAGGTTCAAAGATATAATCTGTTTCTACCAAATTTTCTTCAGTTTCAGGCATAGAAATAGGAAGCAGTTGTTCTGTGGTAACTTCCTGAGTAGCTGCATTGATGAATTTATTGTAAATTAAATAAACTTCATCAAATTTACCTTCCTTAAAACTGGACATTACTCCTTCAGTAATGTTAGAAATTCTATCGAAACTTAAATTATCGTAAACAGAGCTTTCGTTAGAATAAACAGAACGTCCTTTTCTTACAGCATCGTACACCTTTTTACCAATGGTAAGAACTTCAATATCATACTGAGCATTATCCTGAAACTGATTGTTGAGTTCTTTTACCACAGAAGAGTTGAAAGCACCCGCTAAACCTCTATTAGAAGTTATCGCAATAAAAAGTACTTTTTTTACATCTCTTTTCTGAGCAAAAACAGAAACCTGATCAGGATCTGAACTAGAGTTTACATTCTGGATAATCTCCTGAAGTTTTTCAGAATAAGGTCTCAACATTACAATAGCATCCTGCGCTTTCTTAAGTTTCGCTGCCGAAACCATTTTCATCGCACGGGTAATTTGCATCGTAGATGATATTGAACTGATTCTTCCTCGTATTTCTTTTAAGTTTGCCATTTTGTAGGTTCAATGTTTATAGTTCAAGGTTTAAAGCCCATTTTAGAACTTTAAACCTCAAACATTGAATTTTTTAGTTATACTTAGCAGCTATATCATTAGCAGCTTGCTTAAGAACACCGGTAATATCGTTATCTATTTTTCCGGCTTTAATTGCAGCCATAGTTTCAGGATGCTTAGATCTTAAGAACTCTATATATTCCAATTGGAATTCTTTTACTTTTCTGATAGGTACGTTTCTCATTAAGTTCTCAGTACCTGCGTAAATCATTGCAACTTGGCTGTCTACAGGAAGTGGAGAGTTTACCGGTTGCTTTAATAATTCTACGTTTCTTTCCCCTTTAGAGATTACCGCTAAAGTAGAAGCATCAAGGTCTGAACCAAATTTTGCAAACGCTTCCAATTCTTTATATTGTGCCTGGTCTAATTTTAGTGTACCAGAAACTTTTTTCATTGATTTGATCTGAGCATTACCTCCTACCCTTGATACAGAGATACCTACGTTGATTGCAGGACGAACCCCAGAGTTGAATAAATCTGACTCCAAGAAAATCTGTCCATCTGTAATAGAGATTACGTTGGTAGGAATATACGCAGAAACGTCACCTGCCTGAGTTTCGATAATTGGAAGTGCTGTTAATGAACCACCACCTTTTACGATTGGTTTCAAAGATTCAGGTAAATCGTTCATCTGGCTTGCAATAGTATCATCAGCGATTACTTTTGCTGCTCTTTCCAATAATCTTGAGTGAAGATAGAAAACGTCTCCAGGATAAGCTTCACGACCCGGTGGTCTTCTTAATAATAAAGACAACTCACGGTAAGCAACTGCCTGTTTAGACAAGTCATCATAAACAATAAGAGCAGGTCTTCCGGTGTCTCTAAAATATTCTCCGATAGATGCTCCTGCCATTGCAGAATACACCTGCATCGGAACAGGATCTGAAGCATTAGCAGCAACAATTACTGTATATGCCAAAGCTCCTTTATCTGATAAAGTTTTTACAATCTGAGCTACTGTAGACGCTTTTTGCCCAATAGCAACATAGATACAGTAAACTGGCTGACCAGCATCATAGAACTCTTTCTGATTAATAATTGTATCAATCGCAACAGTAGTTTTACCTGTCTGTCTGTCACCAATGATAAGCTCTCTTTGCCCTCTTCCTACAGGAATCATCGAGTCAATAGCTACGATACCTGACTGTAAAGGTTCAGTTACCGGTTGTCTATAGATAACTCCCGGAGCTTTTCTTTCCAACGGCATTTCATATAAATCCCCAGTAATAGGACCTTTACCATCGATTGGATTTCCTAGAGTATCTACTACTCTTCCCAACATCCCTTCTCCTACTTTAATTGAAGAAATTCTGTTTGTTCTTCTTACGGTGTCTCCTTCTTTTACCAATTTACTTTCCCCAAGCAAAGCAACACCAACGTTGTCTTCTTCAAGGTTTAGTACGATACCTTCTACATCACTAGAAAATTTCACCAACTCACCGTATTGTACGTTTTCTAACCCGTATACACGAGCAATACCATCACCGATGGTTAAAACTGTACCTACTTCCTCTACATTAGATTGAGTATCGAAGTTGGCCAATTGCTGTTTTAAGATCGCAGATACTTCTGCCGGATTTATTTCTGCCATTGTATGGTTGTTTTTTCTTAATTTAACTGAAAGTCTTTTTTAATCTTATTCAATTTTGATTTTACAGATGCATCGATCTGCTGATCTCCAACTCTTAAAATATAACCTCCCAAAATTTCAGGATTTACGTTTACCTTAAGATCGAAAGTTGCAGATTGATTTACAAGATTAGTAGATCTTAAAATCTGCTCCATATTTTCGTTGGAAAGCTCTGTAGCTGTTGTAAGCGTAATTCTCTGAATACCGTTGATATCTTCAACTTTATTAATGAACTGCTGTGCTACATTTTTAAGCTGACTTTCTCTTCCGTTTTTGATGATTAATTTGATTAAATTCTGAGAAACAGGCGAAAAACTTTTGAAAATTTCTTTCGCAACCTCAGTTTTTTTATGAGCATCAATATAAGGAGTCATGAAGAATGTGTTCAAATCTTTAGATTCAGACATTAACTTCACTACATCTTTCATTTCAGCAAAAACAGCTTCGGTTTGTCCGGATTCTTTCGTAAAATCCAGTAAACCCTGTGCGTATCTTTTAGCTACTTTAGAGGTAAGCATTATTAGTTAAGGTTTGATTTATTTAAATAATTTTGAACCAATTCATTCTGAGCTTCGTTATTTTCAAGCTTTTGCTTTAAAATAGACTCAGCAATATTTACAGACAAAGTACCGATTTGAGATTTAATGTCTGCCATAGCAGCATTTTTCTCTGCGCTAATGGTTTGTCTTGCAGCTTCAATTAATTTATCTCCTTCAGACTTAGCAGCGTCTTTAGCTTCAGCTACGATTCTGTCTTTAATTTCTCTGGCTTCTTTTAAGATAGAATCTCTTTCGATTTTAGCTTCACGCATAATTCTTTCGTTATCTGCTTTAAGATCTTCCATCTCTTTTTTAGCCAATTTAGCCTGATTAAGAGCATCCTGAATATTATCTTCTCTTGTTTTCACTGCAGAAAGAATAGGTTTCCAAGCGAAAGTTGTTAGAAGAATTACCAATAATAAGAATACTACTGCTGTCCAGAATATGTTACCAATTGAAGGAGTTAATAATTCCATTTTATATCAATTATTTTTTAATTTGTTTTTTTAACTTTTTTAAAAGAATTCTACAAACCAACCGTTTGTAGAATTCTGTTTGTTTACTATCCGTTTCCTAGTAACGCTACTACGATACCGAATAGACCAGCACCCTCGATAAGAGCTGCTGCGATAATCATTGCAGTTTGGATTTTTCCTGATTGCTCTGGTTGTCTTGCAATACCTTCCATTGCGCTACCACCAATTTTACCAATACCTAATCCTACACCTAGAACTGCTAAACCAGCTCCGATTGCTGCGATACTACCTGTCATAATATTATAATTTAAAAAGTTGTTTTCGTTTTAATTTTAATTAATGATCGTGGTGTGGCTCTTCTACAGCCGACCCAATAAATAATGCTGTCAACATTGTAAAGATATAAGCTTGTAAAGCCGCTACCAATACCTCCAATACATAAATAAATAATGATAAACCTAATGACACCGGAGTAATTGCATAAGTCTGCATAATGAAAATTAATGCAATTAAACTCATAATGATGATGTGTCCTGCAGTCATGTTCGCAAAAAGACGAATCATTAATGCAAAAGGTTTAGTAATAATTCCTAATAATTCTACAGGAACTAAAATAATATATACTAATATTTTCCCTGCAAAAGGCATGTTGCTTCCTAATGGATCGAACATGTGCATCCAATATGTTTTTCTACCGCTTAAGTTTACAATTAATAAAGTAAATACGGCAAGAACCATTGTAAATGCAATGTTACCTGTTGTATTTGCTGCTCCCGGAAGCAATCCTAATATATTTAGAATCCAGATGAACAAAAATAAAGTCACCAAATAAGGAACATATTTTCTATATCTAACAGAACCAATATTCTGCAAAGCAATATCATCTCTTACAAATACTACAATAGGTTCAATAAACCTTGCAATTCCTGTAGGAACCTGAGATTTTTTATAACTTGCTGCTGTAGCAAAACCAATAATTAACAAAATAACTGCAGCCAAAATCATCTGAGCAACTACTTTAGTAATAGAAAAATCTAAAGGCTGTTTGTTGGTTGGGTGCCCTTCGTGCATATCTAAATCTCCCGCTGCATTAGTTTCATAAATTTTATTGTGATAAACTTTATAAAATTTCCCGTCAATATCTGCTACACTCTCCTCTTCATGTCCGAATTTTTCTGAGCTAAAAACCTTCAAACCATTATCCCAAAGTATAACTGGTAAAGAAATCCCAACAGAATTGTGTCCTTCTCCCCAAAGATGCCAATTGTGAGCATCCTGAATGTGATGCATAATAAAAGGAACCGGATTGTACTTTTCATCCTTTGCAGCTTCTGCAGCGCCTTCGTGTGTCTCTGCAAAAGAGAAGCAGAATACAAAAAGATAAAGGGCAATTAACAGTTTTTTAAAACTCATGACTAGACTTTATTTCTAAAATTTTTGCAAAAATATAAATTTTAATTCGATTATTAGTTATTATACTACTTTATATTATATGATATTAGTCTTGTTTTTTAACTAATTTTAAAACAAAAATCACTTCAATTAATAGGTAAACCCAATACAGCACAAAATATGGCACGATATGAAGCCTGAATTCTTTCTGAAAAACAGCAATGTATCCCATTGCAAAAAATTTAAAAACCACAAAACCAAGAAAAATAAATCCTATTATATTCTTTTTTTCCAGGGCAAACACAATTAGAATTGTTAATAAACTTATTAACGTAACAAAAAAAATGAGAATATGTATTCTGTAATTTAGAACTAAGACATTATTTTCTGCCAACTGCCATTGTAGTAGAAATAACAAAGCCGACAACAATAAAAATAAGCCTAATCCTTTTAAAACTATTAAAGATTTTTCCATTGGCTGCAAAACTACCAAAAAAATATTTAGAACGGTGTTGATGTATCTAAGATAGTATCACATATTTTTTCTTTGCTTTTTTTGAATAAGATAAATGAATCTGAATCATGTCGAAAAAAATATGCATTTTTGGATATTAAATGATTACTTATCATACAATTTGGCATTTTTATGGCAATAGTCATCTCACTTTTAAAAAATAATTTAAAATTTAAAGAAATGAAAAAAATTTTTGTTGCTACAGCATGTATCCTCATGTTCACTCAATCTTGTAAAGAAAAAAAAGAAGCCGTAATTACCAATGATAAAGATACTATAGTTGTTAAAAGCGATAGTACGAATATCGAAAAGAAAAGTGATAAAGAACCCAATATAATAAGTAATAATTTAGGCAAATATCCTTCTGAGATTAAATTATTTGAAGATACTACAATCGGAAGCCGAATTAAAACCCTTTCAGATAAACATTATGATGCGATTGTTAAAAACTTCAATGTAGAAAGTCCTATTGTGGAAGAAAATGAAATTTATAAAACTACAGGCTGCAAGAAAAATGATTGCCCCACTTATAGTACAACCATATTATATGATGCAAAAAATGATAATCTCAACATTATTATTAATGAAAATTCAAAATCTACAGTATTGAAGGAAAAAGGAGCAATACCATATTCATCAACACTGAAATCAAAATAAAAAAAGGCTGGCTCAAAATGAGTCAGCTTTTTTTAAAATACATCACGATTATTATTTAAGAAGTAAAATTATCTTTCAAAATTTCAAGCTTACCAATCTTACAAACACTTTATTTTCTCAATAATTATTTTTTTAGCAGGCTCCTTTACTTCATAATCTTTAAAAAATTCTTATTTTTGCAAATTATATAATACAGACACAGTATGTTTAATAGTTTACAGGATAAATTAGACAAAGCACTTCATAATATTTCCGGACGCGGAAAAATCACAGAGATTAACGTTGCGGAAACCGTAAAAGAAATCCGAAGAGCATTGGTAGATGCCGATGTTAATTATAAAGTAGCCAAAGATCTTACCAAAAGAGTTCAGGATAAAGCTTTAGGACAAAACGTTCTTACCTCGCTTACTCCGGGACAATTGATGACAAAAATTGTTCATGACGAATTGGTAGATTTAATGGGAGGATCTCAGGAAGGCATCAATCTTTCGGGAAAACCTTCTGTTATTTTAATTGCAGGTCTTCAAGGTTCTGGTAAAACTACTTTTTCGGGAAAACTTGCCAATTATTTAAAAACTAAAAGAAATAAAAAACCTCTTTTGGTAGCGTGTGATGTTTACCGTCCTGCAGCTATCGATCAGCTAAAAGTTTTGGGTGGACAAACGGGTGTTCCTGTGTATACCGAAGAAGGAGCAACCAATCCTTCTACCATTGCTGAAAATGCTATTAATTTTGCAAAATCTAATGGTCATGATGTCGTAATTGTGGATACAGCAGGTCGTTTGGCGATTGATGAGCAGATGATGAACGAAATAAAATCTGTTCATTATTTCATTAAACCTAACGAAACGTTATTTGTTGTTGACTCAATGACGGGTCAGGATGCTGTGAATACAGCGAAAGCATTCAATGATGCATTAAATTTCGACGGAGTTGTTTTAACTAAATTAGATGGTGATACAAGAGGTGGAGCCGCTTTAACCATTCGTTCAGTAGTAGAAAAACCAATTAAATTTATTTCTACTGGAGAAAAAATGGAAGCTTTAGATCTTTTCTACCCAGAAAGGATGGCAGACAGAATCTTGGGAATGGGAGACGTTGTTTCCTTAGTAGAAAGAGCTCAGGAGCAGTTTGATGAAGAAGAAGCCAAAAAACTTCATAAGAAAATTGCTAAAAATGAATTTGGATTTGACGATTTCTTAAAGCAGATTAACCAAATCAAAAAAATGGGTAATATGAAAGACCTTATGGGAATGATTCCTGGGGTTGGAAAAGCCATTAAAGATGTAGAAATAAGTGATGATGCATTTAAACATATTGAAGCCATTATTCACTCGATGACTCCAGATGAAAGAAGAAGACCTTCCATTATCAATACTCAGAGAAAAAACAGAATTGCAAAAGGTGCCGGAAGAAAAATTGAAGATGTAAACCAATTGATGAAACAATTCGACCAGATGGGTAAAATGATGAAGATGATGCAGGGTCCTCAAGGAAAGCAAATGATGCAGATGATGAGCAAAATGCCAAATATGCCGGGAATGGGCGGAATGTTTGGAAAATAACTGAACCAAAATTCAATGATACAACTCTCAGATTTTTTCTGAGAGTTTTTTTATGATTGTTTTCAGAATTCTTCAAATTTTATAGAAATGAAAAATCAAAAACAGCTATTTAGATATAAAACTTTAACTTTAATTTAAATGACAATTTCTGTGGTATTTTTCACTTCCGAAATGGTAAATGAACTGTGTGTACTTGCAATATGCTGTAATGTAGTAAGTTTAGAAAGCATAAAATTGCGATAATCCTCCATATCTTTTACACAGATTTTCAGAATGTAATCGTAATCTCCACTCACATGAAAGCATTCTGAAACTTCATGAAGATCCATTATCTCCCGTTCAAACTGCATTACAAATTCTTTTTTATGCTGAGTAAGTTTTACATGACATAAAACCAAAAATTTACGCTCAATTTTCCCCCTGTCGACCAAGGCAACATACTTAGAAATTACTCCAGAATTTTCGAGTTTTTTAATTCTCTCATACACTGCAGTCACCGAAAGGTTAAGCTTATGCGATAACTCTTTGGTGGTTTGCTTACCATCCTGCTGCAAAAATTTCAGCAGTTTTCTGTCGGTTTCATCAAAACTCATAGAAAATATTTTTATGTATTGAATAGTTTATTAAAAACTATAAATTTTAATTCTACAAAATTATTAAATAATAGTTTTATTTTCTAAATATATACCAATTTGTTGTAATAAAGATGCCAATTATTCATTTTTAAACAAAAAAATATGAAACACTTCAACGCAGCAAACGAAATTCAGGATTTACAATATTTTGGTGAATTCGGAGGAGTAAATCCTTCAATTTCAGACAGCTCTACATATACATTTCTATCGGCAAAAACCATGTTCGATACTTTTGAAGGAAATGCTGAAGGCTGTTATTTGTATTCTCGCCACTCCTCTCCCATGAATCTTTATCTTTCGCAGGCATTAGCTAAAATGGAAAATACGGAAACAGCCAATGTTACCGCTTCAGGAATGGGTGCAATTACCTCTGTTCTTATGCAACTGTGCAAAAGTGGAGATCATATTATTTCGAGCAGAACTATTTATGGAGGAACCTATGCTTTCATGAAAAATTTTCTTCCGCCATTTCAAATAGAAACCAGTTTTGTTGATATCGGCAATTTTGAAGCTATCGAAAATTCTATACAGCCTAATACAAAAATAATTTATTGTGAAAGCGTAAGCAATCCGTTACTAGAAGTTGCAGATATTAGAAAACTTTCTGAAATCTGTAAAAAACATAACCTAAAACTGGTGGTTGACAATACTTTTTCACCACTTTCTATTTCTCCAACTTTATTAGGAGCCGATATTGTCATTCATTCTCTTACAAAATTTATCAACGGAAGCAGTGATACTGTGGGTGGTGTTTATTGTGGAAGTCAGCAATTTATTGATGATACCAAAAATGTAAACAACGGAGCATGCATGCTTTTGGGACCAACCATGGACAGTTTGCGTTCTGCAAGTATTCTTAAAAACCTGAGAACACTTCATATCCGAATAAAACAACACAGTTATAATGCGTTGTTTCTTGCTGAAAAATTTGAAAATGATGGCTTAAAAGTCTCTTATCCGGGATTAAAATCTCATAAAAACCATGAACTGATGAAAACCATGATGCATGAAGAATATGGCTTCGGCGGACTTCTCACTTTAGATGCAGGAAGTACCGAAAAAGCAAATGAACTGATGGAATTGATGCAACAGGAAAATTTGGGTTATTTGGCAGTGAGCTTGGGATTCTATAAAACATTATTTTCTTGCTCCGGAAGTTCAACATCTTCAGAAATTCCGGAAGAAGAAAGAGAAGCTATGGGAATTTCCGATGGATTGATTAGATTCTCTATCGGTCTGGATCACGATATACAAAGAACATATGAAAAAATGCGAGAATGCATGCTGAAAACAGGTGTTCTACAATATGAAACATCATCCATATTATAATTATTGCTGATAAAAGCTGTCTTCGGACAGCTTTTATTATTAAGTAGAAATTATTTAAAACTATTTAAATTCAGATTTTTCAGAATTTAACAGATAATAAAATTTCATCAATCTTTATGAAAGTGCTTTGGAAATGCTTCTTTAGGCTGAATTTTGAAAATATTTAATAAAATCCAAGATTTTAAAAAGCCATAACCGTAAGAAAACATTTGAATGTAGGTAGAAATTACAGCCATTGCTCCGATAGCAATATTTCGTGTAACGATCATTGCATGGATGCATACAAGAAATGTGTAAAGACCATAAAATGCCAAAATAACACCTTTTCCCAGTAGAAAATATTCTATAAAACCTAAAATATATCCGAGTAGAAACAGGCTTGGAAAAGCAAAAGAAATTTTCACATATTTTGGATGCCGCTGGTTAAGAATAGGTCTTGCACAACCAAACTGATATACCTGTTTAGAAAATTTACCAAAATCTACTCTTCTCTTATGATACACGGCAATATCATCAAAAAATGTAGTGGTATAACCATTTTCCCACAACGTCATCGAAAGATCCGGATCTTCACCGATACGCATCTCAGAAAAACCGCCTACTTTTTCAAAAACTTCTTTCTTCACGCCCATATTAAAGCTTCGTGGCTGAAATCTGGATACAGCTTTTTTGCTCCCTCTTATGCCTCCCGTTGTAAAAACCGAAGTCATAGAATAGGAAATAGCTTTCTGCATCAGATTGAAGCCTTTATGTGCTTTATCGGCTCCTCCAAAGGCATCACAAGGAATGTTTACAATGTCATTTTTAATATGTTCAATATAATCTTTTTCTACAATTACGTCGCTGTCTACAAAAACCAGCCATTCTTTGGATGCTCTTCTTGCACCGTAATTTCTGGACAATCCGGGTCCGGAATTATCTTTTCTGAAATATTTTATATCTAAAATCTCGTCAAAATTATGGATGGTGGGTTTCAAATCTATGAGAGAGCCATCATCTACAATAATGATTTCAAAATCTTTATCGGTTTGTGCATTAAGAGAATTTAAAAGCTCAAAAAGCTCATCTTTCCTATTAAATATTGCAACTACTATGGAAATGGTTGGTTTCAAATGAATAAATTTTCAGAATTTTTAAACTTCTTTTTCGAAATACAGCATGTAATATTTGCCCTTTTCATCCTGTCCCTGTTCCAACATTTTACGGTCTCCGTGGATATAAATATGGAAGTTTTTATCTAATTTAATGATACTTTTAAAATGTCTCTGCGTTTTCTTTACTGCCGCTTCGCTTATCGGGAATTCTTCAGCAATATTTATCTGCATATCTTGTTCGTAATCTGTTTTAAAATTATTAAAACTTTCAATTACATGTTCGTCTCCCAATACTTCAGTCGTAAAATCATCAAGCTTAAATTCTTCTTTTTCTTTAAAAAACTGAATAGACTTGTTTAAGAAATCTGCCTGATCTGCTTTAGAAACTTCAAATTCCTGCGGAAGCTGTTTTGTAATATAATCTTTATAAACCATTAAAGCTTCCTGGGTGTGAAAATATTCGTCATCACGCTGTTTCACTTTCAGAAAATCTTCGAACCAGTAGTACATATCGCCATTTTTATTATTATCTACAACCGACAGTACATACCCGCTTTCTTTATTGTTATTATAAATTAACGCCGCTTTATCTATTTTAGAAAGACTAATTCCCTGGTCTTTTTCAATTTCAAAAGATTCGTTCTGAGGAAATATTTTAAGGAAAGACTCTCTCTTTTCAGTTTTAAAAATTCCTATTTTGTCTACTTTTTCTGTTCCTTCTCTTTCATCTTCAAAAAACACGATAAACAATTCTCCTCCCTGAACTCTTGGGTTTTCGGCGGCATCGAAAAGATGTTTGGCAATATTTTCAGATTCCCATAGAAATTTAGATTTATCTTCAAAAATTTCTGAAACCGAGCTGAAAACAGGATTATTTACCAAATAAGTATCGCTGTAAAACTGATACGTTTCTTCGGTTTTGAACGAACCTAAAAAATAATTCTCCAGCATTTCTACAGTTCCTTCGTCCAGCTGAAGCTCTTCTTGGGAAAGAATGAGAGATTCACCATTAATTTTATTTCCTACTCTGTGTACTATTATTTTTGAAAACATGCTCTATAATTATATTGGATTGCAAATATATTCAATCTTCTTATCTATATGAATTTAATTTAACCAAAATTTCAAGCTTAAAAAATGAAAAACCTTTACATTTGTAGTCTTAAAAGTTAGTTCTAAAATGTTAAGGAAAATTACCATTGCTGCGGTTGTATTTTTATCCGCGGCAAACTTTAATGCTCAAAAAAATAAAAACACCCAGCTCGAAAGACCGAAACTTGTCGTAGGTCTTGTTATCGACCAAATGAGGTGGGATTATCTGTACAGATATTATAACAAATATGGGAATGATGGTTTTAAAAGACTTCTAAATAAGGGTTTTTCTTTCAATAATGTGATGATTCCTTATGTTCCAACAGTTACGGCAATTGGGCATACTTCTATTTATACAGGTTCTGTACCTTCTATACACGGTATTGCAGGAAATGACTGGACCGATAAAAAAACCGGAAAAAGCATTTACTGTACCGAAGATGCTGAAGTACAAGGTGTAGGAACCACTAGCCAAAAAGTGGGCGGACATTCTCCAAAAAATCTTTGGAGTACCACAATAACCGATCAACTGAGAATGGCAAGTAATTTCCAGTCTAAAGTGGTTGGCGTTTCTCTAAAAGACCGTGCTTCTATTTTACCCGCAGGACACAATCCTACAGGAGCTTTTTGGTTTGATGAAAATACCGGAAACTTTATTACGAGTTCTTATTACATGAACAGTCTTCCGAATTGGGTAAATAAGTTTAACGAACAAAAACTGGCAGAAAAACTGGTTGCCAATGGTTGGAATACTCTACTTCCTATTGAACAGTACACCGAAAGTACAAGAGACGACGTTCCTTGGGAAAAACCTGTTGGAAAGGCAGAAAAACCCGTTTTTCCATATTCAAATTTAGCCAAAGATTATGCTGAAAATAAAGGGGTACTAAGAACAACTCCGTTTGGAAATTCTTACACTTTAAGATTTGCAGAAGCGGCAATAGACGGTTATCAGTTGGGAGAAGACTCTATAACAGATTTTCTTGCCATCAACATCGCTTCTACAGATTATGTAGGGCATTCTTACGGACCCAATGCTATTGAAGTTGAAGATACTTATCTTAGATTGGATATTGAGCTGGCTAACTTTTTCAAGCTTCTTGATAAAAAAGTGGGTGAAGGAAATTATCTTGTTTTCTTATCCGCAGATCACGGAGGTGCACATTCTGAAGGGTACATGAAAGAAAGCAAAATGATGACCGGCTTTTTTGATGATGGTTTGGAAAAAAATCTTGGTGAAGAACTGGAAGCAAAGTATGCATCAAGCAAAATTATTCTGGGGATAGATAATTATCAGATATATCTTAATCAGGAACTTATTAAAGAGAAAAAACTGGATGAAGCAGCCATTAAAAAAAGCATTATTGATAATTTGAATAAAGACCCTCGTGTTTTATATGCTGTAGATCTAAAAGAAGTTGCTTCTGCACCAATTCCTGAACCTATTAAATCTAGGATAATTAACGGATATAACTGGCAAAGAAGCGGTGATATACAAATTGTTTCTCATGACGGAATGCTTCCTAATTATGCTAAAAAAGGAACTACTCACAGTGTTTGGAACTCGTATGACGCTCATATTCCGCTTATTTTCATGGGTTGGAAGGTTTCTCATGGCGAAAGCAACGCTACGCATTATATGACCGATATTGCACCGACTATAGCTCAGTTTCTTCGAATTGAGAACCCGAGTGGTAATGTAGGACAACCTCTATTGGAAGTTTTAGGAAAGTAATCTTAATTTCAGATAAAAAATAATCCCGCAATTTTTTGCGGGATTATTTTTTTATTCGGTATCGTCTTCATCATCTTCATATTGCTCAAGATAATAAGCAAAAGAAAAACCTTCAGATTCTTCTTCCAAATCTTCCAGCGTATTGAGAAGATCTTCAAAGTTTTCCAGCTGATCTACACTCATATTAACAAATTCAAGATGAAATGGCATTTCCAGCTCTCCTGTAATTACGTCTGCAAGTGCATCCAAATTATCTCCAAAATATTCCGGAAGTTTTACTTTTTCTTTCAGTTGGGTGTAAAAATCTTCGTAATCTCCTATTTCTGCAAAGTCGATATATGTTGTTTTCATATTTTTAAGAATAAAGTTCGTGCAAAATTACGCTTTAGAAATAAATTTATGCCTATTTCTTTTCAAAACTCCTGTAATGATCTTTAGTTAAGTACACATCACCATTTTTAGTGAAAATAATACGGTCTGCATTTCTGTTTCCGCAACTGTAATTTACATCTGCTTCAAAATATTTTTCATCTTTAGGAAGCCTTCCTTCTCTATTGCCAAAATAATCTCCACCAATAGCTTTCCCTGGTAAAACTTCACAAAGATTGCCTTGAGAAGGATTCCAGCCTTGTTTCTTAGCCTCAGATTTTGTAATGTAGTATTCCGGAAGATGGTGGTTCTCTTTTACATAAGAAATTACTTTATTTTCTTCTGTTAGTTCAGTAATATCATTAAAATTCTGAGAATTATTATACTCATCAGTATTTTTCGTTTCACCGTATCTTACATCATTTATCGTTGTATTTTCTGCCTTTTTTTCTGCAATAAAATTATTATAAACATACATTACAGACATCCCGAAAAGCAATCCGAGACATGCAAACATAACAGAACGGATTTTACTGTTCATCATTTCTTAGTTTTAATATGGATTTAATTAGAAACAAAAATATATAAAAAACCGCTTCCAAAATGAAAGCGGTTCTAAAATTTATTTGAAATCCAAATTAGTATATCGCAGGATATTTCTGTGGATTTGTTTCATTAAACATAGCATAGATTTTTTCCACCATATCATCTGCAGAAGGTTTGCTGAAATAATCTCCATCACTGGCATAAGCAGGTCTGTGATTGTTGGCAGATATTGTCATTGGATCCGAATCTAAGTATCTGAATGCCTTTTGTTTCTCTAAAATCTGTTGAGCAATAAAAGCTGAAGTTCCGCCTTCCACATCTTCATCTATAACAACCAATCTGTTTGTTTTCTTTACAGATTCAGCAATTTCGTGTGTTAAATCGAAAGGAATTAACGACTGAACATCGATTACTTCAGCAGAAATTCCTAATTTTTCTAACTCTTCCGCAGCTTCCATTACAATTCTCCATGTAGAGCCATAAGTTACTAAAGTTACATCTTTTCCTTCTTTTGTAACTTCAATTTTTCCTACAGGAACGGTAAATTCACCTAAATTATCGGGCTGCTTCTCTTTTAGTCTGTAACCATTTAAACATTCTACAATTACTGCCGGATCATCACTTTGAAGCATTGTGTTATAAAATCCTGCAGCTTTTGTTAAGTTTCTTGGTACCAAAACCAAAATCCCTTTAGAAAGGTTTAAAATCCCTGCCATTGGAGAACCAGAATGCCAAACTCCTTCTAATCTGTGACCTCTTGTTCTGATAATTACCGGAGCTTTCTGACCTCCTTTTGTTCTGTACTGAACTGTAGCCAAATCATCACTCATCCCTTGTAAACAGTACAAAATATAATCTAAATACTGAATTTCGGCAATAGGTCTTAAACCTCTCATTGCCATACCAATTCCCTGTCCTAAAATTGTAGCTTCGCGAATTCCTGTATCGGCAACACGAAGTTCACCGTATTTTTCCTGCATGCCTTCCAAACCTTGGTTTACATCACCAATATTTCCGGCATCTTCACCAAAAACCAGAGTTTCAGGGTATTTTTCGAATATTTTATCAAAATTATTTCTAATTACTACTCTTCCGTCTACAGTTTCTGAAGCGTCTGAGAAAACAGGTTTAATTTCTTTAACATTTTCAGCTTTCCATTGTGACTGAGAGTACAAATGAGAAGAATAATTATCTTTTTCAACTTCAAAAATTTCGTTGTATTTCTGCATCAACAAATTTCTCTCCGAAGAGTTTGTTCCTCTTGTTGCCAAAAGAGACTTTCTTACCAAATGGAAAATATCTTTCTTCGCTTTAGAAACCAATTTGTTGAATTGGGAAATATAACTTTCAATTTCAGAGTTATGGCTTTTAAGATTTTCAACAAGAGGTAAAACCGAGCTCATTAAATCTGTAATAGTTTTCTGATAGTTTTCCCACGCCTGTTTTTGTCCGGCTTTCACTATTTTTTTGGCTTCTTCGTCAATTGCATCCAATTCTTCTGTAGTTGCCAAAACTTCTTCTTTGCCTTCAATTTCTATGGAATAATTTAAAATCCATTCTCTGAATTTCACCAATCCGTCAAACTGAGATTCCCAAGCCAAACGTTCTTCATTTTTATATCTTTCGTGAGAACCAGATGTAGAGTGACCTTGTGGCTGCGTTACTTCAATAACGTGAACTACAACCGGAACACTTTCTGTTCTTGCAAACTGCTCTGCTCTTGCAAAAGCATCCAATAATGCAGGATAATCCCAAGCTTTCACCTGAATAATTTCGCAACCCTGAAATTCTCCTTCTTTTCTCTGGAAACCGCTTAGCATTTCAGCAATATCTGCTTTTGCTCTCTGCTTCATTGTAGGAACAGAAATCCCATATCCATCGTCCCAAATAGAAACAATCATCGGAACCTGTAGTGCACATGCAGCATTCAATGTTTCCCAAAAATGACCTTCTGCAGTAGAAGCATCACCAATGGTTCCAAAAGCTATTTCGTTACCATCTTTCGAGAATTTTTCTGAACCTTCAAACTGTACAGATTTATATATTTTTGAAGCCTGAGCTAAACCTAACAATCTTGGCATTTGTCCTGCAGTAGGCGAAATATCTGAAGATATATTTTTCTGAGCCGTTAAATCTTTCCAGCTTCCGTCTTCATTTAAACTTCTTGTAGCAAAGTGCCCGTTCATCTGTCTTCCAGCAGAAGCAGGTTCTCTTTCAACACTTGTATCTGCATATAACTGTGCAAAGAAACTCTCTACAGACAAAGCATTTACAGCAAGTGCAAAGGTCTGATCTCTGTAATACCCTGAACGGAAGTCGCCATTTTTAAAAACTTTTGCCATTGCAAGTTGCGGAAGTTCTTTACCGTCCCCAAAAATCCCGAATTTAGCCTTTCCGGTAAGTACTTCTCTTCGTCCGAGATAAGACATCTCACGGGAAATTCTTCCGAGTTTATAATCTTCAAGAATCTGATTTTTAAAGTCCTGAAAGGAAATTTGCTGAGTTTCAATATAGGTTGTCTGCATAGCCAAATATTAAATATTTTTATTTTGAAGTATTTTGCTAATATACACTTTTTAAATTAATTTTAATTTTCAATAATATTTTTTAAAAATTTGATAATAAAAATTATTGTCTATATCTTAGTATAAAATTACGTTATGGAAAAAAAATCGAGCCATATTCTGAACGCCTCCAGCAATCTTTTGGGGTTTTCTCTGGTGATTATTACGTCTTTAAAGATCTCGAAATTCAGTTCCAATACGCATCTTGATGAATTTGCAGGTATTGCATGTCTGTTTTTTGCATTCAGCTGCTTTTTTTCTTTTCTGTCTATAAGAACCGACAGAGAAAAGCTGGCAAACAAGTGCGAAACGATTGCGGATTATTTATTTTTATCCGCTTTATTTTGTATTGTTTTATCTGTGATTATCGTAACTGTGAAAATTATTTAATCTAAAATTTTCTTTCAATAACGTAATCTAACATAAGATGTAGAGATTTTTTAGGCTCAGAATCCGGAAATTCATCCAAAATATTTTTGGCTTTTTGCTGAAAATCTTTCATTACCTGAACGGCATAATCTAAACCACCAGAACTTTTTACGAATGAAATAAGTTCTTTAACCCTTTTCTGATCGTTGTTGTAACGTTTTATGGTATCAAAATAATACTTCCTTTCGGTTTCGTTTGCAATTTTGAGAGTATGGATAAGAGGAAGAGTCATTTTTTGTTCTTTAATATCGATTCCTACAGGTTTACCGATAATATTCGAACTTAAATAATCAAACAAATCGTCTTTAATCTGAAATGCCATGCCGGTAAATGTTCCGAAATCCATCATTTTTTTCGCCAAAGCTTCGTCTACACCGTTAGAAAGTGCCCCTATTTCACAACAGGCTGCGATAAGAGTAGCCGTTTTCTGCCTGATAATTTCGTAATAGACATCTTCCGTAATATCCAGTTTTCTGGCTTTTTCCAACTGCAGAAGTTCCCCTTCAGACATTTCGCGAATTGTTCTTGAAATAACGCTCAGCAAATCATAATCTTTATGATCTGTTGAAAGCAAAACCGCCTTCGAAAGGAGAAAATCGCCTACTAAAACAGCAATTTTATTCTTCCATAATGCATTTATCGAAAAGAAATTACGTCTTTTGAAACTTTCATCTACCACATCATCATGCACGAGTGTTGCAGTATGAATAAGCTCAATCATAGATGCTCCGCGATATGTTTTTTCGTTAACATTACCTGTAAGTTTGGCACAGAGAAATACGAACATGGGACGCATTTGCTTTCCTTTTGTTGTTACGATAAAACGGGTAACTTTATCCAACAAAGGAACTTTGCTCTGCATAGATTCATAAAACTTCTGCTCGAAAAGTTTCATTTCTTCATTGATCGGTCTCTTGATTTCTTCTACAATGTTTGCCACGAAGTAAGAATGAAAGGTGATTGTTGATTAATTCCCACAAAGATAATTGTTTTCGGCAAATATTAACAGTATTTAATTTGAATGTATGCTTTTTTATCTCGCAACCAAAAAATCAATTGCTATTAATAATCAAAAAAAATAAAATTATTGGAAGAATTTTTTGGATTAAAACTCGTCTAATCCTTAAACTTCTCTTTTGGGATGAAGTATAGACTTTGTTTTTCTCCACCAAGCGGAGAGCTGAATTTTTCCCCAGAAATATAAATCCCCTCCGAATTGACCGCAATACCTTCAATCTGACCAATAGATAATGCGCTTCCCAGAAAAAAACGTTTCGGATTTTCTTTAAAAAAAATACCTGGCTCGGTTTCGTTATACACTTCAAGAAAGACTTCAGTTTTTTTGGTGTAGCCTATTAAATATAATTTTCCTTCAAAATAAGAAGCATCGGTAACTAAAAAATTGGTTTTGAAAGCTTCAAGCTTTATTGCTTCTTGTTTTTCAGAATTTTGCGGATCTATTGCATAATGAGCCGTTGATTTCGAAGCCCATTCTTTTGTAAAAAGATGTATTTTACCATTGAGAAAAATCATTGCTTCTGCATCGAAATCTGTAGATCTGTTTTTGGCTGAAAAATCTTTCTGTTCGGGATATTCAAAAGAAATAACTTTTAAAGAATCGTTTACAATGGTATTTTCTGAAAAAGGAACGCGATAGATTTTCAAATCTTTTCTTGTCCCAGAATTATTGCCAAAATCTCCGATATAAAAGTTTTTACCATCGTTTGTAAGGGCTTCCCAATCTTTATTTTCAGCTTTTACAATGAAATTTTGCAGAATTTCTCCTGATTTTGGATTGAGCTCAAAAATTTCCGGAGTATTTCCACTGTCGTTAAAAGTATATAATTTTCCGTTAAAAATATTCAAGCCGGATGTTTCCTGAACCTTTTCATTCAACGTAGCAATTCTGTATTTTTTTATTTTGAAAATTCTTGCCTGTTGAGAAAATAAACAACTGGAAATCATGAGTAATAATGATAAGAAAATCTTTTTCATCGGGTAAAATTAATCAAACACTTCTTTTTTTAAGATTTTGAAATCAGAAAAATTATAAATTTTATAAAACAACCATAAAAATCAGTTTTCGATTGTTCTGAAAGTAAGATTTATCCTTGGAAAATTAATTTTTGAAGTTGGCGGAAGTCTGTGAAGCCAATTTTCCTGTGTATTATCTTTCATCACCAGTAAACTTCCGTTTTCCAGTAAAATGTCTATTCGTTCCTTGGTCTGTTTATGCTTAAACGAAAATTTCCTTTCTGCACCAAAAGTTAGCGATGCAATGGCTCCGTTTTTCTTTAAATCTTTTTCGCCATCACTGTGATATGCCATTCCTTCGCTGCCATCATGATATAAATTGAGAAGACAGGAATTATACGTTTCACCAGAAATTTTCTCACACTTCTGCTTCAGAACCAGCAATTCGGGAGTCCATATTTTAGCCAATTTTGTTCGGTTAGAATAGGTATATTCAAACGCTTTTTCCCCAAACCACGCTACTTTTCTTTTTGTGATGATTAATTTCCCAAAAATGATTGCCTCATCATTTTCCCAAGGAATCTGATTCAACAAATATTGGTAATATTTTCCGCATTCTTCTTCGTTGAAAATTTTCCCGTAATATTCGGTTTTTCCATCTTTGGGAAGAATACTGATCGGGAAATCCTGAATATCATCAAACAAACCGTTCATAATTAGAATAAATTATTAGAATGGAAAATGGCTAAATATTATTAAATTGAATCAGGATAAATATGTGAACTTTCCCAACCAATCATCAATTCTTTTCTTTCACTTCCCCACATATATCCGCCTATTTTCCCTGAAGACTGAATTACTCTGTGACATGGAATGAGAAATGCAACAGGATTACTGCCAATGGCAGTTCCGACAGCTCTTGAAGCTTTAGGATTTCCTATTTTTTCCGCCAGATTACCGTAAGTCGACAGTTTTCCCATTGGAATAGTAAACAAACTCTCCCAGACTTTAAGCTGAAAATCTGTTCCTTTCAAATGTAGTTTAATGGTATTTAATTGAGACCAGTCTTTATTGAAAATAGACAATGCATTATCCTGAAAATCATCTTTGCATTCAAAAAAAGAAGCATTGGGAAATTTAACATATAAATCTCCCAATGCTTTATCATTTTCTTCTTCGAATGCCATGTAACAGATTCCTTTATGTGTAGAAGCTGCAATCATTTTCCCGAAAGGACTTTCGAAGAAGCTGTAATTTATTTTCAAGTTTTTTCCGCCGTTTTTGTATTCTGCCGGTGTCATTCCTTCCATTTTCACAAAAAGATCGTGTAATCTGCTTGTACTGGATAGTCCGGTACTTAAAGTAACATCAAACAGCGTTGCTTTGTCGTTTTTCAGCAAATTTTTGGCATGTTCTAAACTGATGAACTGGAGAAATTTCTTCGGACTGGTTCCTGCCCAATCCGAAAACATTTTCTGAAAATGAGCCGGACTAAGATTTACTTTTTCGGCAATTTCATCCAGATTAGGCTGCATTTTGAAATTTTCTCTAATGAAGTCTATCGCTTTTGCAATTCTCTGATAATCAAACTCTTTCTGCTCGGACATATTTATTTTTGTTTATACAAATTTCAAGAGAAAAAACTGAATAAAAAATCCGTTTCCTGCGGAATTTTAATCTTTGTTGATGTGATAATATGCCAACATCTTATAATATAATTTTGCTGCTAAAAATGCTGTAGGTTTAGAATAAGGTGAATCCATCAATTCAACAATATCAAAAGCAACTACGTTACATTTTTCGAATACTTTTCTCAGCAATTCCAACGTTGGATACCATTGTAAACCGCCCGGTTCCGGAGTTCCTGTAGACGGAGCAATAGAAGGATCGAAAGCATCCAAATCTATCGTAATATATACATTTCCTGAAACTTTTTCTAATACATCGTTAACCCAGTTTTCGTTGTTGGCAATTTCGTGAGCAAAAAATACTCTTCCTTCCGGTAAATATTGATTTTCTTCTGCATCCATCGAACGGATTCCCACCTGAACCAAATTATGTTTCTGATTAGCCTCAAAAACCGCACACGCATGGTTAGAAGTAGAACCGTGAAAATCTGGACGCAAATCTGTATGTGCATCTAACTGAAGTACCGTTAAATTATCATACTTCTCTCCTACAGCACGAATAGAACCGATAGAAACCGAATGTTCTCCGCCAAAAAGTGTAAACAGCTTATCTGTTTTCAAAAGCTCTTTTGTTTTTTGATAAACAGCTTCTGTCATCGCTTCCGGAGTAGAATTTTCTGCAACTTCTCCTGCAAGAAATACTCCTTCAAGATAAGGTTCGGTGCCTGTTTCTATGTCGTAAAGTTCCATATTTTCGGAAGCATCCAAGAACAATTCCGGGCCTTTATCGGCACCTTTTCCCCAAGTTGAAGTTCCATCGTAAGGAACAGTCACCAAAACCACTTTTGAATTTTCTAATGAAGCGTTTTCTTCAGGAATTCCTGCGTATGTTTTCATATATTCTGATTAAAATTTTATAACAATTTGAGATTAAAAATATTTTGCCAAAGATACAAAGAAGTTGGGAAATTGCCGGAAATATACTTATTTCAAAAGATACATTTTAAAAAGCATTTTTATTTCATCCGATACAAATTCGCTAACTTTGTATAAAAATAAGAATATGCCTTTAAAAGCAGTACTGTTCGATATGGACGGCGTAATTGTAGATACAGAACCTCTTCACAAAAAAGCCTATTTTAAAACTTTTGACGAACTGGAAATTGAAGTTTCAGCAGATTTGTATTCTTCATTTACGGGTGCATCTACCAAAAAAGTTTGTGAAACTTTAATCAATCAATTCAATTTAAAGCATTCTCACGAAGATATTGCCGCCATTAAAAGAAGTCATTTTAAAGATTATTTTTATAATGATGAGGAATTTGATCTTATCCCGGGAGTGAAAACTTTAATTGAACATTATTACCATAACGGAATTAAACTTATTCTGGCTTCTTCTGCAACCATGACTACCATAAACATGGTCTTTGAGAAATTTGATCTGGAAAAATATTTCGGAGGAAAAATAAGCGGTGCAGATTTGAAAGAGTCTAAACCTCACCCTGAAGTTTTTCAGATTGCCGCAAAATTAGCCCAAGAACCTACGGAAAACTGTATGGTAATTGAAGATTCTACCAACGGAATTTTGGCTGCAAAACGTGCAGGAATTTTCTGTGCTGCCTATAAAAGTTTACATTCTCTAAACCAGAGTTATGATTTGGCTGATATTGTAGTATCTGACTACAATGAACTTTTTTTGGATAAAATTTCAGGTTATTTCAGTTGATTTTAACTGTTTTAATGGCTTTTTTTCATCAAATAATCATTGAAACTATTTTTTATTCTGAAAATAAAAACCGATTCTGAATAACAGAACCGGCTTCATTGAAAGTATAGTAAATTAAATTTTTAAGGAATAATTACAGCATTCTGAACATCGAATTCTGCTGATGAAGTAGACTCATTTCCGTACATATCTACAGCTTTTACCTCAACAGTATGTTTGCCTAAAGAAAGTTTTTTAGGGAAATCTGCAGTCCAGATATGTTTTGAATTTTCCGGATTAGAAGGTCTTCTTCCCGCCAAAATTGTAGGAGTAGTATCCCATTTGAAAACCGACAATGCGAAATTGGAATCTACTGTTTCGTTATAATCCATTTCTTCCCATTTCCCACCGTCTATCCTGTATTCCAGCTTATCTTTTTTGCTTCCCATAAAGAAATTGGCAAGAATTTTTGCCGAAGTTTTGGATGGATGTGGAATTACCTTCGGAACGTATAACTGTATTTGGTAATCGTCAGGTTTTCCCGCTGTTTTGTATTTTATTTTGTACTGATTATCGTTAAAACTAATAAAAGAATATCCTTTCGCAGTACCATCTCTCATTGTAGAAGTCGGCAAACCAATTTCATCTGCTGTACCCGACCACCAGTCTCCACAAGTGGTTCCTACATTGTATTCGTGCAATTCTTTAGCACCACTCCAACCTGTTTTTTTTCCGTAAAAAAGCTGTTGCTGAATGTGGGTATGAGCCGAAAGAATAAGTGCATTCTGAAAAGGAGCAAGATAATTGAACAGTTTTTGGCGGTCTGTATTTCTAAAATTATCTTCATTGGTATGCTCCAACGGAATATGAAGAGAAACTACGACAAGCTTATTTTTGTCAACCAGTTTTAAATCATTTTCAATAAACTGAAGCTGATCTTCACGAAATCCTCCCCAATATCCTTTTCCGTCTCTCGGATCCGGGTACAATATATCATCAAGAATAATGAAATGCACATTCCCGTAGTTAAATGAATAATTAGCAGGACCAAAATTAGACTCAAAAGTTTCGTCGGATAAATCATCTTCTTTTGCATCGTAATTCATATCATGATTTCCCATTACATTGTACCAAGGCAAACCCATATCTTTCATAACATCTGCATAAGGTTTCTGAAGGCTTAAATCATCTCCTACCAAATCTCCAAGACTGATTCCGAAAACTGCTTTTTTCTTATTTGTTTTAGCTTCATTTACAATTGCTCTCCTGAAATAATCTAACTGCTTTTCTGTATAAGGCTGTGGATCTCCGAAAACCAAAATATCAAAATTTTTGCTTTCATTTTGTTTATTGAGTGCAAAATTTAGCTCTTTTGGCAATTCACCTGTTGGAGCGGTTCCTTTATATTTAAAGTCTGCAGGAGAACCTTTCGGTTTGTACTGATAATAATATTGAGGAAGATTATTTTGATTAACAGGCGTCATATATCCTGATGGTTTTACAACAAATATGGTCTGTCCTTCTGCCACCGGCAAACTGTATCTTCCGTTTTTATCGGTGAGTACCACCTGAGTTCCGTTAGAAACAGCTACTGCTTCAATACCTTTCTCTTTATTTTCTCTTTTTTGATTGTGATTGGCATCTTCGAACACATATCCCGAAACCGAAGTCTGAGAAAGTGCCATAGATGAAATCATCGTAAGTGCTAAAATATACTGGATTTTCATTACTATTTATGGTATTTAATTATACATGGATTATAATCCCCACCAAACCTTGGTATTAATGTTATCTCCACCAATAGACTGAGCTGCGGCATTGTAATTGGTAGTATTCAAAATACGGGATTGTGTAGGATACATTAATCTCTGTGGCAATTTACCGTCATTCAGAAGACCTCCGTTATTAGGTAAAACCGGGAATCCTGTTCTTTTTTTCTCAAACCACTGCTGCTGATCCACAAAAAACAGAGCCACATACTTTTGAAGCATAATTCTCTCCAATGTTCCGTCATACGCTACGTTTGGATTAGCGAAATAGTTTGAAGGCACTACACTGTTCCATTGTTCAATAGCTGATTTCACTCCATTTTCGTAATATGTCTGTGCATTTCCGGAGATAATACCTTTCAAGGAAAGTTCAGCAAGAATAAACTGAAGCTCAGCATAAGGAAGAATAAGCAATTTCATAGGAGCTTTTGCAAGATTCTGATTTACATTGGACGGCTGATAATTAAAAACCGTTCCCTGAGCATACCCTGCAGGTACACCTTTATAACCAATATTAGCATTGGTTGCCAAATCTTTTGCCTGAGTAAAAAACATAGATAATCTAGGATCGTTGTTGGCTTTTAATGTTTCCATAAAAAATTCTCCCACCGCTCTTGAAGTAGTAAAATCCTGAGGTCTTGCAATTGGCGGCAACAAAGGAGCTGTACCAGATAAGTCGATTCCTGCAGTATCGTCTTTACTCGTCATAATAGGATAAGTTGTAGGATTGTTTACAATCTCATTAATACGAGTGTAAACATCTACCTCTCCGTTCTTTTTTAAAATTCTGGTAAGCAATCTTAACGATAAAGTGTTACAGAATTTTTTCCATTTTAAAACATTGGAAGAACTTCCGTTAGCATTGTAGATAAGATCTGCATCAGAAAAGCTTTTATTCACATCAAAAAGTGAATTGGCTGCTTTCAGATCATTCAGTAATTTAACATAAATATCTTTCTGCTTATCGAATTTTGGCTGTGTAATTCCTTCATCTACTCTTGAAGCTTCACTGAAAGGTACATCTCCAAATGTATCTGTAAGATTAGAATAAATCCAGGCATTCATTACCAATGCTACTGCCTGATAATTGGCATTATTTTGTGCTAATGCAGCGTTGTACATTTCACGAGTCTGCTTTAGCCATTTGTAAGAATTATTCCAGAAACCGTTTCCCGTATTTTCTGTAATAAAATATCTGCTGAGCGTGTTTCCTTCATTTGGAAAATCTACTACATTCTGCATGATATCAAAATTAAAATCATTAGATCTAAGATATCCTACAGAAGCCATGTTGTATTGCAAAGGAGGCAAAAGACTTCCCGCTGTCGGATTCAGAATTTTACTGGTATCGGTATTAATTTCATCAAAATTTCTATTGTCGCAAGCAGAAAGTACCAATGCAAGAGAACAAAGACTGGCTATTTTTATTAAAGTATTTTTCATAACTGGTGATTAAAATTTAGCATTAAGTTGAATTCCCACTGTACGGGCTGTTGGCAACTGCCCAACTTCTACCCCTGCAGTGATATTGTTGTCTTCTAAAGTAGCCACTTCAGGATCGAATAATGGAAATTTAGTCCATACCCAAAGGTTTCTACCAAAAAGACCAACACTTAATTCGGACATTTTTAAATTCTTCACCATCTGGCTTGGGAACTGGAACATAATATTCGCTTCTCTAAGTTTGATAAATGAAGTATTGAAAGAGTTCGTTTCTACGTTTGCACGTCTGTAATAATCTGCATAATAGGTATTGAGTGCAACCGGTTTTGTATTCGGAGAGTAACTTCCGTCTGCATTCTGAACCACTCCATCACCAATGATTGTTCCTGAAGGATTATCTCTTCCCATTAAAGTATTGGTAAGCTTTCCTTGCTCCGACATCTTGTGATGAGATTGAGAATAGGCAAATCCGCCCAACTGACCATCGAAGGATAAACTTAATGATATATTTTTATAACGGAACATATTCTGAATTCCTGCTCTCCATTTTGGATATACATTCCCAATTTTTTCTACTTGTGAAGGTTTTTCGGTAAGACCATCGGAACCATATACTACCTGATCGTCTGGAGAACGCTTCAATTTGAAACCATACATATCTCCTAAAGAACCTCCTACAACAGCATTGAAAAATACTACCCCACCGATACTTCCCATTGTGTACGGTTCGCCACGGAACTCTTCGGCAAGACTAAGAATTTTATTTCTGTTCATAGACCAGTTGGCATTGATATTCCATGAAAAATCTTTTGTTCTCACCGGGTTCAATCCTAAAGTCATTTCTATACCTCGGTTTCTTACTTCCCCAGAATTGATCCATCTTGAAGAATAACCAGTTTCTATCATGGTAGGAACCCTTACGATCTGGTCTTTGGAGTTACTTTGGTATAATGTAATTCCATAAGTAATTCGGTTTTTCAGCAAAGAAAAATCCATCCCGGCTTCTATGTTCGTACTCATTTCAGGTCTTAGATTAGGGTTCATATACGTAGAACTTACTTCTGCCGAACCCACAAAATCGCTGGAATTGAAATATTGTGTTAAATTATAAGGAGTAGTTCCTATACCTACTCGTGCCCAAGAGCCTCTCAATTTCCAAAGATTAAACTTTCCGGAAGTAAGCCCTAAAATATCTGAAAGCACTAATGAAGATGATACAGACGGATAAAAATAAGAACGGTTTTCTTTAGGAAGAGAACTACTCCAGTCGTTTCTTGCAGTAACATCCACAAACCAAAGATTGTCATAATTAAAATTTGCCAATCCATAAATACTGTTTGTAGCTTTATCATAAGGCTGTGGAAATTTGCTATTGAGAAACATGGCATTCGTAAGTTGGTATAATCCCGGAACACGTAATCCTATTGCACGATAATCGTTCTGAACATACTTATTGTTTCTTACATTAGCTCCGGCAGATGTGTTAAGATTAAATTTCCCAAAACTTTTATGCCATGTAAAAAGCACATCGGTATTATATTCTGTATTTTTAATGTATTGTTCTCTGTAATACCCCTGCTGATAATTGGCAGAACTCCAAGGTCTTTTAGTTGTTCTTTCTTCATCGGTAATTTCAATCCCCGAACGAAGCATGATATCAAAATTGGGAGTTACGTTATAAGTTGCAGTAATATTTCCTGTAATGAATTTTTTATTGATTCCATTCAGCATTTCATAAGCAATAAGAAACGGATTATCAATGTAAGAACTGAATGGATGTATCTGATCTATCTGATCTTTTCCGCTTTTCCAAATTGGTCTGTACCAATCTAAATCTACGTTAGGATTTTGAAAAATCATGAAATAGGAAATCGACTGGTTATTATACCCTGTTGCAGGTAAATTATCACTTTTTGTCTGGTTGTAAGCAAATTTAGAAACCAATCTTAGTTTACTTGTCAGTTTATGATCGATTGACAATGCATAATTGAAACGGTCGAAACCTGTATTAGGCATCATCCAATTATTTTTAACATACGATAATGATGTTCTGAAAGCAGTTTTATCATTAGAAGACTCAATACTAACTGTATTGGCGTAAGTAGTTCCCACTCCCCAAAAATCCTTAATATTATTTTTATAAGGTCTCCAAAGTTTTCTTTCTGCACTTTGCGTTTCGGTAGTAGGATCGTACTGAAAATAGCTCTGTCCATCGAATTTAGGTCCGAAAGCACTACTTGTTCCTCCTGTATTTACGCCATCCGGCGATGCGCCATAAGTATAGTAAAACTTTCCGTTTTTATCTTTGGTAAGAGTACCTTGTCCATATTCGTACTGATAATCGGGCCATCTTAAAACGGTATCAAAGCTTGTGTTGGAATTGAATGTTACTCTAATTCCACCTTTTTTGTTTTTACCCGATTTCGTGGTAATCATAATCGCTCCGGCAGAACCTCTTTCTCCATATAAAGCAGATGCGGTTGCACCTTTTAATATAGTTACAGATTCTATATCATCCGGGTTTATACTGTTAAAATTATTCCCGAAATCTACAGGAAGATCACCTCCAGAACCAGCTGCATAAGCCGAATTACCCGTTCCCGTATCTGTTCCACCCAAAGGAACTCCATCTAAAACAATTAATGCACGGTTATTGGCAGGATTCATGGATTGTGCTCCTCTTAAAGTAATATGTGCAGAACCGAGAGGCCCTGCTCCTGCAGTTAGAATTTTAAGTCCGGCAACTTTACCTTCCAAGGCTTGTGCCCAGTTATTATTCTGTGTTTTTACAAACTCTTCAGCACCAACTTTTTCTGCTACATATCCCAAAGACTTATCGTGCCTTTTAATACCTAAAGCGGTTACTACCACTTCATCAATTACCTTGACGGAATCTTTCTTCACTTTCTGTTGTGCTGTAAGATTGATGCTTACCAATCCTAAAACAGATAACAAAAGTATTTTTTGAGTCTCTTTACGCATTTCGTTTTTGTTTGTGCAAAAGTAAAAAGGCTTTATGACGACATTTTTAATATCATTTTAACATTTTTTAAAGAATTTTTAAACAAAATATTAATTTACTTTTAACAGATTCTTATAAAAGCTTCTCTATAAGGCATTTACAAGAATGAATGATAATTAATTTTGATTTTTCCTTTATTCATCGTACTTTAATGACCATTTAACATTAAAAAACATGAGACAAAAAAAATCTGCCTCTTCACAGAGACAGATTATGTATTTGAAAAAAAATTTAATTTTAATCTTTAAGTTTATCGGGAATATTGGTCGTTATAAAACCAATTTTTTCTGCTTTCAGTTCATTGGCAATTTCAATGTCATTTACCGTCCAGGCATTGGTAATTAGCCCTAAGCTGTTTGCTTCAGAAATCCATGTAGGATTTTTCTTGAAGATACTGTAATGATAGTCTATTCCGTCTAATCCTTCATCTTTAATCTGCTTTGGAGAAAGTTCTCCTCTCAGATACTGAACTTTAAATGAGGGTTCCAATTTTTTGATTTCCTTACAGATATTCAAGCTAAAAGAAATGAACTCGCATTGACTGCCCAATTTCATGTCTTTAATCATTTTGATGGTTTTCGCTGTAAGCTCGTCTTCTTTTTCTTTCGTTTTATCTGGCTTAATTTCGACAATCAGCTTCAATGCTTTATCTTTTTTCCCTTGTTTAAGATAATCTTTAAGCGTAGGAAAATTTTCGCCATTGGATAATTTTACTTTTTCAAGATCTTTAAAATTGGTTTCAGAGATTTCCATTTTTGCATGATGCTCGTCGTGGTTCACTACCAAAACTCCATCTTTTGTCATTCGGACATCAAATTCAGAACCATAGATCTTCAGCTTCTGAGAGTTTTCTAAAGATTTGAGAGAATTTTCTGTAGTTTCCGGCTGGGTTTGCCAATAGCCTCTGTGTGCAATAATCTGGGTTTGCGCATTCATTACAACGGTACTTAAAACTGCTAACCCTAAGATAATTTTTTTCATAATATAAATTAATATTAAACTAAAAAGTTTTCAACTTTCATATAAAGGTAATTAAAATGAAGCAAATGGTTAGTCTCAGAATAATTTTCTTTATAATCATATCCTCAAAACCAACCACTCACTTTTTAGATTTTTAGAACGAATATTTTGCTCCGATCTGTATCTGATAAGGATTTCCACTCAATGGCGCCAATCCACTCGTATTCAAACTGTATTTAAACTGTTGTGTAGCTTGGTCGAATCCCGTAATTCTGTACAAAGACATCGTGTTATAAGATTTATTAACTCCCCATTCTTTGTTCAATAGGTTTGCCACATTGAAGATATCTACTGAAAATTCGAATGCTCCGATTTTTTCAAATTTAATTTTCTTAGCTACACGAAGATCCCAAACACCGTAAAATCCGTTCTTTCCACCATTTCTTTCGGCAATTTTATTATTATAGTCTGTGATATAATTTTTAAGTGCATTTCCAACTTCAGGATTATCAATAAGTGTCTGAGTAAGATTCGGGAAGATATAAGCAAGATCGTTAGAATCTACAAAATCTCCATTTACGTTTCCTCCGGCTGTTACAGAGAAACGCGTTCCACCCATTCCTGCGTATCTAATTCCTAATGTAAATCCTGCAATAGTAGGTGAATTACCGTAAAGAACCAATTTATTTCTGAACTGATTATCAGAATACGTCATTCTCAGATTTCTAGGATCACCAGATACCATTGTAGAAAGGGTTGCAGAGTTGGCTACGTTCCCATTATAAGAAGTATTGTCTTTAATATCAGACCAAGTATAACTTGCCGTAATTTCTCCGTCTTTCCAGTAACGGTAACTTGTGTCTACTACAAATGAAAACTGATTTACTTTTCCGTCGCTCACTAATTCTAATACTCTTCCGAAGTTTTTATTGATTCTTCCGTTTTTCCAATCTAATGTTCCGTTAGAATTAATACTTGCGGCAGGAACATAAACTCCTCTTCCACCTTCGTTATTCAGAGTAAAATAAGGGTTAGCTACCATATTTCTGTCATAGTAGAAATAATTGTTTCTTCCTAATGCCATATATCCCGCAACACCTGCTCTGAAACGTTCGTTAAAGAAGTGTGTATATGAAATATTCGCTTTATAAACTACAGGAATTTTAGCATCTTTTCCTGTATAATTAATGGTAGGAACCTGATATTGAGATAATGTTGGAATGCTCCCATAGTTATTTCTATAATCTATGAAATTTGGAGTAAGACCAATTTGGGAAGGGTTTACATCCACTGTTGCTAAATGTCTTCCATCGAACACAAGATTATTAATAATCATGTAATTGTTGATATCGGATGAGAATATACCTGCTCCGAATTTCAAGAAATCTTTGTTCCCTTCGTTGATATTCCAGTCGAACTGGAATCTTGGCTGAATAATAAAAGATTTAATCTGATTATCTGTTCTTATTCCCATTTCATCATACAGTTTTTGGTTGAATCCCGCCTTCGGATAACCACCGTAATCCAATCTTAAACCCGCCATGAAGTCTAGTCCTTTTGCAACTTTGGTTTGTAGCTGCCCATATACTCCAAGATTGTAAATGTTAGATTTCACAGAAGGATCATCCATTAAAGGCACTTCTCTATAAAATCTGTATGCAATCTGATTGTTAAAATTGAAAAGATTATCTCCGGTTTGCCCAGGATTTTCTCTGAAATGGAATCTACCGTTTACTTCACTTCCGTATACAGATCTTGCCATAGTGTACATTAAATCTGCTCCAAAAGTATATTTAATTTTATCTGTATTGTAATATAAATTATCTACAATCTGAAATACATTATTCTTAAAACTTTCCTGAGCAAAACGGTGTCCTCCAATCTGAATATTTGTAGCTTTATCTTTACCGTCTATGCTGGAAACGATGTTCTCAACAATCGCTCTTGGTACAGGACGGCCAAGCTGATCGTTTTGGTAACTGTCTTGATAAGTGTAAAGATATTGCGCCTTCAATTCGTTGGTCATGTTAGGCTTAATATTCGATCTTAAAGTCAGCAATAAGCTGTTGTCCATGTTTTTATCATTCCCATAAGATTCGAAAGCATTAATTGCCGTATTATCGCCCAATCCGTTTTTATTCAAATCGTAAGTGAAATTATTTCTTAACGTCAATAAATTTTTCTCGTTAATCTGCCAGTCTAAACGTAAAAAAGCAGCATCAGAATTTCTTACTTTATCAAAACTTCCGAATTGCGGACTGTTCGCAACACCATATTTTGCTCTCGCAATATCCAGAAATTTATTTAGAGTACCTGTTGTGGTATTCAGTCTCAACTCATCATCATGAGATTTGATATCTGCAATCTGAAGCGGCCTGGAATCTAACTGATGATCCCACGCCGTGAAAAAATGAAGTTTGTTTTTAATAATAGGCCCGCCCAATGAGAAACCAAACTGAGAAGTAGAAAAATCATTATCTCTTTTATTTCCGCGAATATCATACTTGCTAGAAAGCCAGTTTGTTCTTAAATATTCCCATGCACTGCCAGAAAATTTATTGGTACCCGATTTGGTAACAGCACTAATAGTACCACCACCACTTCTTCCCAGAGTAACATCATACTGGTTGGTTGTTACTTTAAATTCTCTTACCGCTTCAATAGAAATCGAAAATGGAGCACCACTTCGGCTTGTAGTTGCACCGGCTGAAGTAGGGTTTTTCGCAGTCATTCCATCAATAGTAAAATTCGTAGAAGAACCCAACTGTCCGGAAATGCTTCCGTTTTTACCGCTTAAAGGAGAAAGTTCAGACAGATTGGCAAAATTTCTACCATTAACAGGCAAAATACCCATATTTTTGGTAGTAATTGCTGTTGCTGCGCCCAAATTTCCGATTTTATTTTTAAGATTTCCAGCTAAAACAACTTCTTCAATAGTTTTTTCGTTGCCCAAATCCATATCTACCGTTACCTGATCTCCAAAGTTAACGCTGTAACCTTCTCTTTTTTCATCATTTACCAATACAGTATAAGGTCCACCCAAAGGGATTTCTTTAAAAATATACTCACCTCTAGAATTGGTTTCTGTTTCTGTTTTAAAACCGGTAGATTCGTTAATGATGGTAACTTTTACTTTTTCTTGTGGTTTTTTACCGACACCGATTACTTTACCAACAATTGAAGCCTGAGTAGTTTGTGCATAAGCCAGTGTCCCGAAACTAAGACACAATAAACCCAATACAATTTTTACTTTTTTCATTTTTATAAATTAGATGCCGCAAAGGTATTGAGTCGCTATGAATCCTTTGTTTAAGGGAGTTTTAACATTTTTTAAATTAAATAGAAATATTATGTTAAATAATTTTTAACTCAGAATTTATAAGATAGATTGTCAGTTCTTTAAAACATGTTACGCATTATTAATTTTCGTAGAATATGTAATTGGCTTATTTTTTACGTCGGATTTAATTATTTTTGTTGAATTAAAGAAAAACCCATGTCTGAAAACATTCAACATACCATAGAGCAGTTAAGAAAAGAGCTTCATCAACACAATGAAAACTATTATCTTTTAGATGAGCCGAGCATTTCTGATATGGATTTCGATTTGCTTCTGAAAAAACTTCAGGATTTGGAAGCAAAATACCCCGAATTTCATGACGACAACTCTCCTACCATTCGTGTTGGCGGTGGTGTCACAAAAATTTTCCCAACTGTTCAGCATCAGTTCCGAATGTATTCTCTTGATAATTCTTACGATTTTAATGATCTTGAAGACTGGGAAAAAAGAATTATTAAAACCATTGATGAACCTGTAGAATTTGTTGCCGAATTGAAATATGACGGAGCTTCCATTTCCATATTATACGAAAACGGAAAACTTACAGAAGCCGTAACGCGTGGTGATGGTTTTCAGGGAGACGAAATTACCGCTAATGTTCGTACTATTTCGGATATTCCTTTGAAGCTTGTTGGAGATTTTCCGGAAAGATTCTTTATGCGTGGTGAAATATATTTAACACGAAAAAATTTCGCCAAAATAAACAAAACTCGTGAAGAAGAAGGGTTCGATCCTTTCATGAATCCCAGAAATACCGCCAGCGGAAGCTTGAAAATGCAGGACAGCGGAGAAGTGAGAAAACGCAGACTTTCTTCGGTTCTCTATCAGTTTGTTTCGGCTGAAGCTCCTGCAGAAACCCATTGGGATTTGTTGCATAAAGCTCAGGATTGGGGTTTTAAAATTTCAGATCAGGCAAAACTGTGCAGAAATCTGGATGAAATAAAAGAATTCATTAATTTTTGGGATACCGAAAGGCATCAACTCCCATTTGAAATTGATGGTATTGTTCTGAAAGTAAATTCTTTAAAACAACAAAGACAGCTCGGTTATACAGCAAAATCTCCGCGTTGGGCAATGGCTTATAAATTTAAAGCCGAAAAAGTAGAAACACAACTGCAAAGCGTTTCTTACCAAGTAGGAAGAACCGGTGCAATAACACCCGTTGCCAATCTAAAGCCTGTTTTATTAGCAGGAACAACGGTAAAACGTGCATCGCTACACAATGAAGACATCATTAAAAAACTCGATTTACACGAACAAGATTTTGTGTTTGTAGAAAAAGGCGGAGAAATTATCCCGAAGATTGTGGGTGTAAATACCGAAAAACGAAGTTCTGACAGCAAAGAAATAGAATACATTAAAAACTGCCCGGAATGTGGAACCGAACTGGTAAAAATTGAAGATCAGGCAATACATTTCTGTCCGAATGAACTTCACTGTCCTCCTCAAGTAGTTGGAAGAATGATTCATTACGTTTCAAGAAAAGCATTGAATATAGAAAACTTAGGAAGCGAAACCATAGAACAGCTTTACAGAGAAAAACTCATAGAAAATCCTGCAGATTTTTATACATTAAGCAAAGAACAGCTTCTTCCGCTAGAAAGAATGGCAGAAAAATCTGCACAAAATATTATTTCGGGAATAGAAAAATCTAAAGAAGTTGCTTTCGAAAAGGTTTTATACGGAATTGGTATTAAGCACGTTGGAGAAACCGTTGCCAAAAAATTGGTAAAAAATTTCTCTACTATTGATGAACTTAAAAAAGCGAGTGTAGAAGAGCTTTGTCAGGTTGAAGATATTGGTATAAAAATAGCAGAAAGTATCTCAGATTTTTTCAGTAATTCTGAAAATATTTTAATGCTGGAAAGACTTAAATCTTATGGTGTACAATTGGAAAAAGGAGAAAATACCAATGAAATTTTATCCAATGCTTTAGAAGGAAAAACTTTTCTTTTTACAGGTAAATTGGCACTTTTCACAAGAGAATCTGCTGAGGAAATGGTAGAAAAGCACGGCGGAAAAAACATTTCAGCAGTATCTAAAAATCTAAATTATCTGGTTGTAGGCGAAAAAGCGGGAAGCAAACTGAAAAAAGCTCAGGATATCGGGACCATTACCATTTTGGACGAACAACAGTTTTTGGATCTGATAGAAAAATAAATTGGATTCCGTTATTTAAAGGGATTTATGTAAAAGCATATCAATTTTAATTTGTAGAAGATTTTAACATGGAAGTTTCAGTCATTGAAAAAAAACTTGCCCAAAAAGACATTCCCATCACACCGATGCGCATGATTGTTTTAGATGCTTTAATGAAAAGCTCTCAGGCAATTTCTTTATCGGAATTTGAAGAACTTTTGCAACAGTCGGATCGCAGCACCATCTACAGAACTCTTAAAACTTTTGAAAAAAAAGGTCTCATACACAGTATTCAGGAAAACAATACTACACAATATCTAATGTGTCATGACGATTGTGACGAAAGCCAACATCACGATTACCATCTTCATTTTTACTGTACAGAATGCAAAAAAACAACCTGTCTGGAAGAAGTGCGTTTTGAAAACATTCACTTTCCCGAAGATTATTTAATTAAAGAACTGAAATTTGTAGCCAACGGAATCTGTAAAGATTGCCAAAAGTAGTTTGCAATAGTGTTGCATTGATTGTTGTTTTACATTTGTCGTAAATATATTTCAAATGTCAAAAGAATGCTGTTCTCATCCTAATACCGAACCTGCAAATCATCACGATCATGATCATTCTTATGGTCATACGCATGATTCTGCAGACCAGAGTATCTTTCAAATGTTTCTTCCTGCAGGAATTTCTTTCATTTTATTAATGACAGGAATTTTTCTGGATTATTATGTAAAACCTGAGTGGTTTTCCGGCTGGGTTCGTTTTATATTATACCTTGTCGCCTATATTCCTGTTGGAGTACCGGTGCTAAAAGAAGCTGTGGAAAGCATCCGTTTTGGTGATTTTTTCTCGGAGTTTTTTCTCATGTCTCTTGCAACTCTTGGTGCTTTCGGAATTGGAGAATTTCCGGAAGGTGTGGCTGTAATGCTGTTTTATTCCATTGGAGAAAATTTTCAGAGTTTGGCAGTTCAGAGGGCAAAGAAAAACATTAAAACCCTACTCGATCAGCGACCAGACGAAATTATTATTCTCAAAGAAAACAAAACTTTCAAAATAAAAGCAGAAGAAGCAGAAATTGGTGATATTATCCAACTAAAACCGGGCGAAAAGCTAGCGTTAGATGGTGAACTTATCTCCGAAAAAGCAAGTTTTAATACTTCTGCTCTCACTGGCGAAAGCACACCCGATACCAAGAAAAAAGGCGATGAGATTCTTGCAGGAATGATTAATCTGAATTCGGTTTCAGAAATTGTTATTCTGAGAAAATTCAAAGATTCAAAACTGTCCAGGATTTTAGAACTTGTTCAGAACGCCACAACTCAGAAAGCTCAGACAGAATTATTTATTCGGAAATTTGCCAAAATATATACCCCAATTGTCACTTTTTTAGCTTTGGGAATTGCCTTAATTCCTTATTTTATTGTTGAAAATTACGACTTTAAAGACTGGCTGTATCGTGCATTGGTATTTCTGGTTATTTCTTGTCCTTGTGCATTGGTAATTTCAATTCCTTTAGGATATTTTGGCGGAATTGGAGCGGGAAGCAAAAATGGTATTCTCTTCAAAGGCGGTAATTTCTTAGATATTTTGTCAACCGTTCAAAATGTTGTCATGGATAAAACCGGAACTTTAACCGAGGGCGTTTTTAAGGTAAAAGATATTAAAATAGAACCGGAATTTAATCAGTCTGAAATTCTTAAATACCTCAATTTTGTTGAAAGTAAATCTACACATCCCATTGCAATGGCAATTCATGAATTTGCAGGAGAAATAGACCATACTTTAAATATAGAAAATGTTGAAGAAGTTCCTGGATACGGCTTGAAAGCTGAAGTAAACGGTAATGTTTTTCTTGCAGGAAACTTTAAGTTGATGAAAAAATTCGGACTTGAATATCATGTTGACGAAACAAAATTTCACGAAACTGTTATAGCAATTGCCTATCAAAATAAATTTGCCGGTTATATAACCATCGCCGACAAAATTAAATCTGATGCACAGGAAGCTGTTTCTAAACTTAAAAATTTAGGAATAAAAATTACAATGTTGAGTGGTGATAAATCTTCAGTTGTGCAGGAAATTGCCAAAAACCTTAATATTGACAATGCTTTTGGAGATCTTCTTCCGGAAGACAAGGTTAATTCGGTAAAAAACATTAAATCTAAGAATGAAAGTGTGGCATTTGTAGGAGACGGTTTAAATGATGCCCCCGTAATCGCTCTTAGTGACGTGGGAATTGCGATGGGAGGATTAGGAAGCGATGCAACCATTGAAACTGCGGATGTCATCATTCAGGATGATAAACCTTCCAAAATTGCGACTGCCATTAAAATAGGAAAAGAAACCAAAAAGATTGTTTGGCAGAATATCATATTGGCATTCGGTGTAAAAGCCATTGTTCTAATTCTTGGAGCAGGCGGTATTGCCACAATGTGGGAAGCCGTTTTTGCAGATGTTGGGGTTGCTTTGCTTGCAATTTTAAATGCCGTGAGAATACAAAACATGAATTTCCATCAGAACTAAGAAAAATTATTGTATTTTTAAATTGAAAATAAGAATAATTATGGATTTTCTCGAGGATCACTCCATTCAAAACGAGCTTTTACTCATCTTTGTTTCTGTAATTTTAGGAGTTCTTATCGGAGCCGAACGCGAATACAGGAACAAATCGGCAGGTTTGCGTACTTTTATTCTTATCTGCTTTGGGTCTTGTCTGTTCACTATTTTATCGATTAAAATCGGAGTTAATAATCCTGACCGTATTGCGGCTAATATTATTACCGGAATCGGATTTTTGGGTGCCGGAGTTATTTTTAAAGGTGATAACAAAATAGACGGAATTACCACTGCTACTACCATTTGGGCAACATCTTCAATCGGAATGGCAGTGGGTTCGGGATATGTATATTTATCTTTTTTAGGAACTTTCTTAATTTTAATTATTCTCAGTTTTTTAACTTTTTTTGAAAAATTTATCGATCGCGAACATAAAATCCGGGAGTATAAAATAGCCGTAACCAATTATCACGATGTTGCTTACTGCGAAAATATATTCATAGAAAACAACTTGAAATTCCGAATATTAAAACAGCAATACACTCAGGGAAACCTTTCTACTTCTTGGATAGTTACCGGTAAAAATAGCAACCATGAAAAATTAATGAAAAATTTAATGGAAGATGATAAAATCATTGCATATCAGTTTTAACTTAAATTTACGGTAACTTTGTATTTTTAAAATTCGACTTTTTCATGCAAAAACTCGCTCACTTCTACCATTCTATAGAGGAACTTAGTCCAAAAGAGGCAAAATATCATCTCAGTAAATACGAAAAAGTTGTATATCCTAAAAAGACCATCATATTAAAAGAAGGTGAAGTAGAAAACTATCTTTACTTCATAGATAAAGGTATTATACGTTTCTTTTTAAACAAAATTCATCCTGCAGAACCTTCTAAAGAAATTACATTTTCTCTTCTTACAGAAAATATGTTTGTGAGCGCTTACGATTCTTTCATAACCCGTTCACCTTGTTCTTATAATGTAAAAACAGTTACTGATAGCGAGCTTTACAGAATTCATTTTGATGATCTGGAGGAATTATATACTACTACAAAAATCAGTAATTATCTGGGAAGAATTTCTGCAGAACAGCTGTATGTAAGGAAAATGCAAAGAGAAATATCATTATTAACGCACAGTGCCGAAGAGCGTTATATGAATTTACTTCGTTCTAATCCAAGGCTTATTCAAGAAGTTCCTTTGAAGCATATAGCCTCCTATATAGGAATAACGCCCCAAGCTTTAAGCCGTATCAGAAAGCAGCTTTTATGAACCTATGTTCATTTTTTATTTTCAAAATATTGTTTTCCTTTGCAGCTATAAAGGAAACACAAGTGATGAAAATTTGTTTATAACCTTTAAAACACTTCCCTCAACATCTTTTTGTTAATCGTTACAAGATTTTGTTAAAAACGTAAGAAGTCTCTACTGATATTTTTAAAATTCAGAAAAGACTTTTTTTAGTTTAATAAAAAAACTAAAATGCGTATTTTAGTCAAAATTTTTTTTATATGATAAAACGTAATATTCTTATTGCCTCAGCTTTTTTCAGTTTTTCTCTGGGAATAGCACAGCAATATGGTGGGATGTGGATTCCGACAGAGCTTAATGAAAGGGAAATGAAAGACCTCGGTATGAAAATTTCTGCAAAAGACATTTTCAATACTCAGAAACCGAGCATTAAAGATGCAGTTGTACAGTTTAATGGCGGTTGCACAGCTGAAATTATCTCGCCGAAAGGATTATTACTCACCAATCATCACTGCGGTTACGGACAAATTCAGTCGCATTCTACGGTTCAAAATGATCTTTTAACCAATGGTTTTTGGGCTAAAAATAATGGCGAAGAACTTCCAAATCCTGGTGTTACTGTAGATTTTATTGTAGATATACAAGATGTTACAGACAAAATTCTTCAGGGAAATTCTAATCTAGAAACTGCTCAGATTAATGCCAACATACAAAAAGTTTCTGCGGAAATTAATCCTGCAGCATATCAGAAAGTGGTGATTAAACCGATGTATTATGGCAACAAATATTACGCCTACATTATAGAAACTTTTAAAGATATCCGTCTTGTGGGAGCTCCGCCGCAAAGCATAGGAAAATTCGGAAGCGATACCGATAATTGGGTTTGGCCAAGACACACTGGAGATTTCTCTATGTTCAGAATTTATGCCGACAAAAACAATAAACCTGCGGAATATTCTAAAGACAATGTACCGTATGTGCCTAAACATTATCTTCCGGTTTCCATTAAAGATAAAAAAGAAAATGATTTCACCTTTGTTTTCGGATTTCCGGGAAGAACCACCGAGTATCTTCCGGCAATTGCAGTAGAAAAAATTATGACCGAAATAGATCCTGCAAGGATTGCCGTTCGTGATGTGGCACTCAAAACTTTAGATGAGAAAATGCGTACGGATGATGCTACAAGAATACAATATGCATCAAAATACGCTTCTGTTGCAAATTATTGGAAAAAATGGATTGGCGAAGTGGAAGGTTTAAAGAAATCTAATGCCGTGCAAAAGAAAAAGAATTACGAAAATTCTTTAGCTGCCAAAAATCCTGCAATAAAAACGACCATCGAACAAATGAATAAGCTGTATGCAGAACAGGCTCCTTATGCACTTAATAATGCTTATTACAGTGAAGTTGTAAGAAATGCGGAAACATTAACGCTTGCCAATATGTTTTACAACTTTGTTTCTGCTTTTGATGCTGGAAAAATGGACGAGAAAAGTATTACATCATTCAAAAACAGACTCAGTTCGTTCTATAAAGATTACAATGCAGAGTTAGATGCAAAAGTTACCGCAAAACTTTTGGCATTATATGCCAATAAAACAGCATCGCAATTTTTACCTGAAGGTTTTACAGAGTTTAAAGATGAAAGTAAAAACATCATCAACTTAGAGAAAATTTCAAAAAATTCTGTAATTACAGGTCGTAGTAATGTAAATGGAGCTTCTTTGAGTGAGAATATAGATAAAGCATTTTCAAATCAGGAAAATTTAATCATTGCTCTAAAAAAGGATCCTGTTTTTTTACTTTTCGCCAACGTAAGAAACGCTTACATGAAAACTGCAGATCCTAAATATTCTTCTCTACAAACACAGATTGATGCTTTGCAGAAAAAGTATATGGCACAGCAAATGGAAACCGACAAAGACAGAAAATTCTTTCCGGATGCCAATTCTACGCTTCGTGTAACGTATGGACAAGTAAAAGGTTCCAGCCCAAGAGATGCGGTTTCGTACAATTACCAAACCCATTTAGCCGGAGTTATGGAAAAATATGTTCCGGGAGACTACGAATTTGATGTTCCTAAAAAACTGATTGATCTTTACAACCAAAAAAATTACGGAATTTACAAGGATAAAACCGGAGATGTTCCTGTAGGATTTACCGCTACCAATCACACAACGGGAGGAAATTCCGGAAGCCCGGCTCTTGATGCCAAAGGAAATTTAATTGGTTTGAATTTCGACAGACAGTGGGAAGGAACAATGAGCGACATTAATTATGATCCTCGTTTCAGTAGAAATATAATGGTAGATATGAAGTATATTCTTTTCATCATCGATAAATTTGCCGATTCTAAATGGCTAATCAACGAAATGAAAATCGTAAAATAAATTTCTTGAGCTAAAAATAGAGTTTAAAAATAAAAAAAGACCGTTTCAATGAATATGAAATGGTCTTTTTATTTCAGTTCTTTAAATTTAATACCCGAAAATTTCTTCCAAATTAAGTTCCGAGAATGTTCCCATTTGATGGGCTGCTTCAGCATCCAGATTTTCCTTTTTGCCGATTATTGCAGTATTGTATTGTATAGACTTAATTTCCTGATTGTAAAAATCTCTCAAATCATCAAATGTAAGATCTGAAATCTGTCGAAATATATCTTTTCTGAAATCATGGGTTATCCCAAGTTTTTTAAGTCTTAAAGTATTGAAAAACAGGTTCGTTCTGGTAATTCTTGTCGATGCAATCTGTTTTAGAGCAGATTTTTTAGCATTTTCAAACTGAACGGGTACTTCAGGAAGTTCATTCATCAAATCTGACATGGTATCGACTGCAATTTGCAGCTTATCGGGTTGAGTTCCTATATAGGTAGAAATATAATCGTGATGGTGAAGTTCGGAATTGGGAGCATAGGAAACATACGCAGAATACGCTAAACTTTTACTTTCACGAATTTCCTGAAACACAATAGATGACAAACCACGACCAAAATATTCATTAAAAACGTTTATTTTACCGAAATTTTCAGGATTCACCAGTTTTCCTCTTCCCACTTTACTCATTTCCATCTGTACCATATCATAATCTGTAAAATATACATTTCCGGAAGTTTCCGGCTCTGGATAAATCTTTGCTTCCGCAACTTTGCAGGTTTCAGGCTGAATATAGAGGGAAATATAATTTTTAAAGTTTCCCCAATCTTTTCCGTAGTAAAAAACTTGATATGGAAATCTAAAAAGCTGCTTCATACGATTGGTAAAATCTTCAATTTGAGCATTTTTAAGCTCATTTTCTGAGATAATATCCAAAAATCTGGATGTTTTACCCAGTTTTGTATAAGTGGTAAGTGCAGTCATGATACGGTTTTTATCTTTTTTAACCGCTTCACGATTTTCTAAAAGTGTTTCTACAAACTGATTGTAGATTTCCTGCTCCGGTTTTACATCCGACAGCCAATGAAGCAAAAGCTCAATTCCTTTTTCAATATTAGATTCCAAACCGTTTAGCGAAATAGTAAGCTGGTCTGAAGCAGTTTTGAAATCGTTGGTAATTCCAATTTTAAAAAATTCTTTTTTGAGATCTTCAGGCGAAAATTTTTCTGTTCCCAAATATTGAATTATCTGAGTAGATATCCCCAATTCCCGGTCGTTGTCGCTCCCCATCGGAAAAATAAAATGTACCTGTGCAATATCATTGTATTTATTTTTCACATAGCTTATCTTTTTATTTTTAATGACATCTGTGCTGATTTCCTTTCGATAATCAACGAATTCAGGCAGAATGTCCACCGTTTTTTCGTTCAGAATATCCGTTAAAAATTCAGATTGAGCTTCACGGTTAATTTGTATAGGAGTAATTCCCGGATTTTCTACTCTTAAAAGCTTATCATTAATCCCTTTTTCTTTATTAATAACCACATAATTTTCTTTAAAAAAACTATTGGCAAATTCAACAATATCATCTTTGGTAAACGAAGCATATAAATCCATTTCACTAAGTTCTTCTGCCCAAGTTCTTCCTTTTATATAAGTATCATAAAGATTGGTAGCCAAACCTTCTGCCGTTTCTAGGGCTTTCTGACGCTGAATTTTGAAATCGTTGATAATGGCAGGAAGCATCCAATCTGGGAAATCACCCTTTTTCACCAAATTAATCTGATCCAAAATCATATCTTTAGCTTCGTCTAAAGTTTGATTTTCTTTTGGAACAGCTACAACAGAGAAATAACCGTATTCTTTTAATCCTAAAGAATATGCCTGTGCCCAAAGCATTTTTTGGGTCTGATTGATATTGAGATCCAACAATCCCGCTTCTCCTCTATTGCTTAAAATATTTGCGGTAATATCGGCTAGCATGGCTTCTTTAGTGCCATAACTATCGGTTCTCCAAGCAAGCTGAACTCTTGGTGTCGTAGGACTTTTTACAGTTCTAACAACCACTTCTGTAATCGGCTTTTCTGTAATTTTATTTTTTTGAGGTAATTCTCGGTAAGGAATAGTTCCAAAATACTTTTCAATAAGCTCTACGGTTTCTTCAAAATCTAAATCTCCAACTAATACCAGTGCAAAATTGTTTGGAACATAATACTCATCAAAGTATTTATGAATAGCTTTCATTGAAGGGTTTTTCAGATGTTCAGGATTTCCCAAAGTAGTCTGCTGTCCGTTAGGATGAGTTGGAAAAAGAGCATCCATCAGCTCATAATTTACCAATCGAGAATCATTATCCTGAGCTCTGTTAAATTCTTCATATACCGATTCTAGTTCGGTATGAAAAAGCCTTAAAACCATTTCAGAAAATCTTTCTTTTTCAATTTTCAGCCATTTTTCGAGTTCATTTTTAGGAATATTATTTTTGTACACCGTTTCATCAAACCAAGTATGAGCATTGGTTCCTGTAGCTCCCAAAGACGAAATTGCTTTATCATATTCGTTCGCAATAGCATATTTACTTGCTTCCTGCGAAAGGCGGTCTATTTCCTGATAAATTTCTTTCTTTTTATCTGAATTTTGCTCTGCTTTATGCTTTTCATACAATTCTGAAATTTCATTAAGCAACACTTTTTCCTGCTCCCAGTTTTGAGTTCCAAGTCTGGAAGTTCCTTTAAACATCATATGTTCGAGATAATGAGCCAATCCTGTATTGTCTGAAGGATCATTATTACTCCCTGTTTTTACGGGAATAAAAGTCTGTATTCTTGGAGCATCGTAATTTTGGGAAAGAAAAATCTGCAGACCATTTTTAAGAGTATAAATTCTAACATTATTTTTGTCGTTATCTACCGTAATGTATTTGCGATTATTTTTATCTGTCCTATTACGTTCAATATATATCTTATCAATCATTATCATTAAAATTCTTATTATTCTTAAAAACTACAAATTTAGGGAATAGAAAGCGTAAACTAAGATTTAATAATCGTGATTGAGAAAAATGATTGATTCAGTACAAAAACAAAAAAGGGCTGTCAAATCTTTTTCTTGACAGCCCTTGTTTTGTTATAAATTATAGTAATTACCAGATTTTAATTCTTTCTTCCGGTTTTTTATATAGTCTATCCCCAGGTTTTACATCGAAAGCTTTGTAAAAAGCATCTACGTTAGTAAGAGGTCCAAAACTTCTAAAATAACCAGGCGAATGCGGATCTGTTTTTACCTGATTTACCATATATTTTTCGCTGGATAATGTTCTCCAAACTGTAGCCCAACTTAGGAAAAATCTCTGATCTTGAGTAAAACCACTTATTTTACCTGGGTTTCCTTTATCTTTAAGATACATTTGCAATGCATCATAAGCAATACTTACTCCTCCCAAATCGGCAATATTTTCACCATTGGTGAAAGTTCCGTTAACGAAAGTTCCTTTCACAGGTTCGTATTTGTCGTATTGAGAAGCTAAAGCTTTTGTTGCTTTTTCAAAATTAGCTTTATCTTCTGGTGTCCACCAATCGACTAAATTTCCGTCTGCATCAAACTGTGCTCCAGAATCATCAAATCCGTGGCTCATTTCGTGTCCAATTACAGCTCCAATGGCTCCAAAATTCACCGCTGCATCTGCTTTAGGATTAAAAAATGGTGGCTGAAGAATAGCCGCAGGGAAAACGATTTCGTTAAAAACCGGATTGTAGTAAGCATTTACCGTTTGCGGAGTCATTCCCCACTCTGTTTTATCAACAGGTTTTCCTACTTTTTCCAATTCTCTGTTATATTGCCACTCAGAAATATTCTGTAGGTTGGCATAAAGATTTCCACCTTTAGATTCCGGAACGATATTCAGTTTAGAATAATCTTTCCATTTATCAGGATAAGCAACTTTTACGGTAAATTTATTCAATTTAGCCATTGCTTTTTCTTTCGTAACCGCAGACATCCATTCTAAATTATTGATGTGAACTGCAAAGCTTTTCTTTAAATAATCAATTAGCTCAACCATCTGTGCTTTTGCTTCAGCAGGAAAATATTTTTCTACATACAGCTTACCGAAAGCTTCCCCTAAAGAACTATTGATTAATTCGTAACCTCTTTTGTTTAAAGCTCTTTGTTCCTGTTGCCCTCTAAGATATTTACCATAGAATGCAAATTTCATATTCCCTAATTTCTCACTAAGATAATTAGCACTGCCATTAATTAAGTGAAATTTAAGATAATCCTTAATAACCGAAAGATTTTTTGCATTTACAAGATTATCAAAATTCTTGTAATAATCTAATTCTCCAATGATGATTCGGTCTGTTTTCACACCCACTTTTTTAAGGTAAGATGGTAAATCTACATTCTTCACAAGAGCAGAAAGTTCTGCCATCGTTTTAGGATTATACTGTAAAGTATTGTCTCTGCTTTGCTCGTTGGTAAGCAAATGTTTAGCAATGCTTTTTTCGTAATTTACAATTGCTTTTGCCGAAGCTGCAGAATTTTTATATCCAAGTTCAGAAAGCATAGATGCAACATATTTTTCGTACTCAGCAAGTGCTTCTGTATTTTTGGTATCAACTTTCTGATAGTAATCTCTTCCTAAACCCAATGAAGCGTCTCCTAAATATACCGCATTCATATTAGAATTTTTCAAATCGGCATAAACACCCCATCCGTAGAAATTATTGTCTCCCTCTTTGGTAACCGATGCAAGATAATTCTGTAAATCTGTAAGATTTTTTATCGCATCAATTTTCTTGATGTTTTCCCCAATTGGTTTTATTCCGTCTGCATTTCTCTTCTTCATATCCATATATGTAGCATAGAGATCCTGAATTTTCTTCCCTTCACTTCCGTCTGCAAATTTATCTTTCAAAAGAGAGTTAAGAATCGTCATCGAATTATTATCGGTATCATCAGCAAGCTTGTTGAAGCTTCCCCAAGTGGGTTTATCCGCCGGGATTTTTGCTGTTTTCATCCAACTACCACTTACGTAATTGTAAAAATCATCTTGTGGACGTACAGACTGATCCATTAAACTAATATCTAACCCATTATCTTTTTGCGCTGTAGCCTGAGTAGATTTTGTTTGGGCTGTAAGTGTACTCTGTGAACAAACTCCTGCTAATAAAAACAAGGAAAATGTGAGTCTTTTCATATTTAAATAAGTCTTTTATTTTTTGTTAAAATTATGAAATTATTTCATTTCATCGGTTATATTCCAGATAATCGTTAAATTGAAATGGTTTAAAATAAGGTTCCTCAAAACAATCTTAACGATTTTGAATTACATATTAATGAGTATCTCTTTTTAAATTTTTGTTACTTAAAAAACTTCCAATTATTTTTCAATTAAAATTCCTACCAGATCCTGAAGAATTTTCTGCGAAACAAAGTAAATGAAATCCTGTCTTTCGAGATGTGGAAGAAACAGTTTGAAAGTTTGAGAATGATTATTCACTCTAATAGTATAATACACAGTTCCTACATCTTTTCCATCTTCTCCTTTTCCGGGACCGGCAACTCCTGTTGAAGAAATAGAAATATCTGTGCTGAAAAGATTTTGACAGCCTTCTGCCATTTCTCTTGCTACTTCTTCGCTTACAACGGTAAAACGCTCTATGGTTCCTTCAGAAACGTTCAGAATTTTGGTTTTCTTTTCGGTTGCATACGCTACAATTCCTCCGTAAAAATACTGTGAACTTCCGGGATTCGAGGTAAGCATTTTTGCCAGTTCTCCTCCTGTACAACTTTCTGCAGTAGAAATTGTCAGTTTTTTTTCACTTAAAATTTCCCCTAGAATCACTTCTATTTTGTCTTGGTAAGTTGCAATTATATTTTCTCCGATAATGGGAAACAATTTTTGAATCTCATCTTCAAGCTGAATATTTAAAACCTGTTCATTTATCCCGTTGGCTGTAATTCTTAATTTTACACGGTTCCCAATAGGAAGGTAAGACAATTGCATATTTTCCGGGAGTGATAATTCCCAGTTTTCAATTTTATCCGCCAAAATACTTTCCGGAATTCCTACAACAGAAACTATTCTGCTTTGGATGAATTCCAGCTTAAATTTTTCCTGCAAATAAGGAATAATTTGATCTTTTATGAGCGGTTTTACTTCATAAGGAACTCCCGGAAGACTGAAAGAAAGTTTGTTTCCATATTTCATCATCATACAAGGTGCAGTACCGTAATGATTCTGAAAAACAGTTGATTTTGTAGGAACAAATGCCTGTTCTCGGTTTCTTTCCAGAATTTCTATTCTTCCGCGTTTCTCCATATAAGCTTTAAGATGTTCAAAAGTAGCTTCATCTAAAGCGATTTCATCATTAAAAAATTCGGCAAGTGCTTTTTTTGTTTTATCGTCTCTTGTAGGACCCAGACCGCCGGTTGTTATCACCAAATCGCCTATCTCGAAAGCAGATGTAAGGGTATTTTTAATTATTTCAATCTCATCAGATATTGTAAAAATCTGTTTAACAGTAATCCCAACATCTTTAAGCTGTGCTGCAATATAATTAGAATTGCTGTCTAACGTATTGCCCGAAAGAATTTCATCACCAATGGTAATAAGAACTGCATTTTTCATGATACAAATGAAGTAAAATTATCGGGAGCCAACAAAGAAAAAATGATTTTTTATATCTTTGAAACGAACAGAAAAATATTATCAACTCTCTATTTATGGTTATATATGACGATGCTTCCTGGCATTTCGGAAGTGATTTCCCGAAGAATCTTCCTCAGCAAAACAGTGCTTCTCATACAGGTATGTTTTTCTTTTGGTGTGTTGAAAATAATATGATTTCTTCTGACTTAAAGAAAAATGCTTCAACTAGTCTTGAAAAACTCAAACAAAAACAAATAACCGGTGCAGAATTTATTCTTGATGAGCTGAAAGGTGTTTTTTCTGAATTACATCTTACTGAAATGGGAAATAGTTTCGCGAAAGATTATTATGTTGATGATACAGATTTTGGGGAAGAATACAGTTCTTTCGCAAATGATTATATTCATCTTTTCGACTTAAAAGCTGAGCAAATGGGTTTTGAATACGAAACTTTTTATCATATTGAAGACAGCTTCGAAAATTACAATCTTATGAAACAAATGATACAGCATCGTTTTGAAGAATGGAAAATTTACAGAAATCTAAATTAAAACAAAAAATCGGCTGCATTACCTGCAAACCGATTTAAGTTTTATAAAATTTATTTTATTACTTTTTAGGAACCCATTGTAGAAAAAAATCTTTTACTTTCTCCAAGCCGTATCCTTTACCTTCTTCTAAAACATCACTTCTTTGAATGTGAATGAGCTTTCCGGTCTTATCGAGAACAATAAAGACTGGATATCCGAATTTATCTCCCGGTTTATCGTATTTAGCAAAAACTTTTTCATTCTTATTATCGGGAGAATAATTAAGATGATAATACAGAAAGTTTTTATCTACAATTTTTTTAAGCTCGTCATTAGTCTGAACAAACTGGTTGAATCTTAAACACCAAATACACCAATTTCCACCCGCCTGAATCATGATATTTTTATTCTCTTTTTTAGCTTTTGCAATTAGTTTTTTAATATCCTGTTCTGCATTAGCCTTCGGATTGTAAGGTTTTGGTAATGTAGATTTCTCTTCTGCTGCTTTTTTTTGAGCCTGCAATTCTGCATGATCTGTTTTTATCAACAGCGCTTTATTGGTTTCTCTTTCATTCGTTTTTTCTTTCAATTCCTGAGAGAAAGTAAGGATTCCAAAGCTTAAAAGCCCTGTTATCAACAATTTTTTCATAATGAATTTATTAAAATATTATAACCAACTGCTTCAACTCCGTAAAAGCTTTTGCTCATTAATTTCAGCAGTTAAAATTAAAAAATTAAAGGTAATTAAGCTGAAATTTAAAACCGTAAAAATTTTATTAGTAAATTTGTCTGTTTTATGAATTTATTAATAAAAATACTCTACTTAATATCTAAACTTCCGCTGAAAATACTTTATATTTTCTCGGACATTATTTTCTTCCTCAATTATTATTTAATCGGATACAGGAAAAAAGTAATTACCCAAAATCTTCAACATTCTTTTCCAGACAAATCTGAAGAAGAAATCACCGAAATTCGTAAAAAATTCTATCGCAATTTTTCAGATTATTTGGCAGAAACCGTTAAATCTTTCAGTATTTCCGAAGTAGAATCTCGGGTAAGAATGCAGCATATTAATCAAGAATTATTCCACGAAGCCAAAGCAGAAGGAAAAAACATTATTCTTTTGGCAGGTCATGTTTTTAACTGGGAATGGATCAATGCATTAGCAACTCTTACTCCGCAAAAAAATTCTCATCCTGTTTACAGAAAAGTGAACAGTAGTTTTTGGGAAGACCAGATGAAAAAAGTCCGCAACAGATTCGGAAACGAAGCTTTGGAAGCTAATGAAGTCATCTTAAATATTTTCCGAAATCCCAATGATGGAGAATCTATTTATATGTTTGTGGCAGACCAGACTCCTCATATTGCTCATGTAAATTATGGTTTAAAATTTCTTAACCAAAGCACTCCCGCTTTTATTGGTTACGATAAACTGGCTACAAGAATGGATCTCATTTTTATTTACTGTGAAATGAAGAAGGTAAAAAGAGGATTTTACCAAGTCAATTACCATAGAATTTATCCCGACGGTGAGAAATTTGTGAAAAACGAAGTGGTTAAAAAATTTCATCAATTGCTTGAAAATACAATCAGAAAAAATCCTGATAACTATTTGTGGTCTCACAGAAAATGGAAGTATCAGGACGCAATTAAAACTTACGACGGAGAATAGATGAATGTAAAAAATGAAAAGATTGCCGTTGTTATACTTAATTGGAATGGCAAGGTTTGGCTTGAAAAATTTCTTCCGAGTGTCACTGAAAATTCTGAAGAAGCAGAGATATATGTAATCGACAATTTATCAACAGATGATTCTGTAGATTTTTTAAAAAGAGAATATCCACAAATAAAAATTGTAATTAATACCGAAAATCTTGGTTTTGCAGGTGGTTATAATGCAGGTTTAAAGAACATTAATGCAGAATATTATTGCCTTCTGAATTCTGATGTGGAAGTCACTCCAAATTGGATTGAACCTGTAATACACCTTTTTGAAAACAATAGCGAAATTGCAGCAATTCAGCCTAAAATTTTATCTTATGAAAACAAGACAAAGTTTGAATTTGCCGGTGCTGGTGGCGGATTAATTGATAATTTAGGTTATCCTTATTGCCGAGGAAGAGTTTTTGATGAGGTTGAAGAAGATTTAGGACAATATGACGACGAAAAAGAAATTTTTTGGGCTTCCGGATGTTGTTTTTTTATTCGATCCAGAGATTTTTGGGAACAAAATGGTTTTGATGAAAGATTTTTTGCCCATCAGGAAGAAATAGATCTTTGCTGGAGATTAATTAATTCCGGAAGGAAAATTTATTATACCGGAAAATCTAAAATTTACCACGTAGGAGGCGGTACTTTAAACAAACAAAGTCCTCAAAAAACTTTTCTCAATATTCGGAATAATTTATCAATGATGGCAAAAAACTTACCTTTCCCAAAATTAATTCCTTTGATTTTTTTCCGGTTATGCTTAGACGGAGTTGCATCTTTTTACTTTGCCTATAAAAATGGTTTTGCCCATCTTTGGGCTGTGGCAAGAGGTCATTTTGGATTTTACGCTCAATTACCTGAAACAATAAGACGCAGACAAAAGCATCAAAAAAAAGACTATTATCAAAGCAAGTGGCTTATTTTCAAACACTTTCTTGGACAGAAAAATATCTAACTTAATATATTACAATCGATGGATTTTTGTGCTTTAGATTTCGAAACTGCTACTCACGAGAAAAATTCTGCTTGTGAGTTGGGAATTTGCATCGTACAAAACTCCAAGATTGTTGAAACTAAAACCTGGCTTATTAAACCGCCAAGTTATCCTTACTTCCATCCGAGAAATATAGATGTACACGGAATTTATCCTGAAGATGTAAAAGATGCTCCTACATTTGAAGATATTTGGTATGAAGTTGAAGAAATGATGTACGGAACTCTAATGATTGCCCACAATGCAAGTTTTGATGCCGGAGTTTTAAGAGGCTGTTTTAATCATTATGGAATTTTTGCTCCAACAATGCATTATCTGTGCAGTATTCAGCTTGCAAAGAAATCTTGGGATTATCTTCCCCGTTATGGTTTAAAACATTTAGCTGAATATCATAATATTGAATTTAAACATCATAGAGCTGGAGATGATGCCGAAGCTTGTGCTAAAATCTCACTCCTAGCCTTTGAAAAACTTTTATTAACCACTAACGAAGAAATTTCTGACTATATGAAAACGAAAATTAAATGTTTATAGCTTAAAATCAATTGCTTAAAACTTCAGAAAGCAGTTCAAATTTAGGGATATCTATTTCAAAATTTTCATTAGTTTCTAAATTCTGAACTAAATATTTTCCAGACATATTCCCCACTCCTGAACGCAACATTACATTAGAAAAATAGGCAAATTTTTCATCAGGCTCAATATCAGGTGTTAAACCGATAATTCCATCGCCAACAACTTCTGTAAAGCCAAATCCCAAATCGAAAATGAGCCATTTTCTTTTGAGGATTTTGATGGTAGCTTCTCCCTTATTTTCGATTACGATATTGTATTTAAAAACAAAACGGTTTTCTGAGGGATAACTGTTCTTGATATCGTACTCCGGAACTACCGAAACCTTTATATTGGAAGTAATTTTAGAAAACATCTCATTCAATTTAAAGTAAAAGATACAAAAATCTCGCCTTTTTGAAAGGCGAGATTATATTAAATAATGATAAAAAGATTTTTTATAAACCTAAACCTTTTTTCTCATCGCCATTCATTAAAATTTCAACAGGATTATCTATTGCTTCTTTTACTGCCACAAGAAATCCTACAGATTCTTTACCATCAATAATTCTGTGGTCATAAGACATCGCAAGGTACATCATAGGACGAATTACAACTTGTCCGTCTATAGCAACCGGTCTTTGGATGATGTTATGCATTCCTAAAATTGCAGATTGAGGCGGATTGATAATTGGCGTAGACATCATAGAACCAAAAGTACCACCATTGGTAATTGTAAAAGTACCACCAGTCATTTCATCAACAGTGATTTTTCCGTCTCTTACTTTAATTGCCAAGTCTTTTATGTTAGCTTCAACACTTGCAAAAGACATATTTTCTGCATTTCTCAATACAGGAACCATTAACCCTTTAGGTCCGGAAACTGCAATCGAAATATCGCAAAAATCATAGTTTACTTTATAATCTCCATCGATAGAAGCATTTACATCAGGATACATTTGTAAAGCTCTTGTAACTGCTTTTGTAAAGAAAGACATGAAACCAAGTCCTACTCCATGTTTTTGAGCGAATTCTTCTTTATATTGTTTTCTCAGTCTGAAGATTTCAGACATGTCTACTTCGTTGAAAGTAGTTAACATCGCTGTTTCATTCTTTACAGAAACCAATCTCTGAGCGATTTTTCTTCTAAGAACTGAAAGTTTAGTTGTCGTTGTAGATCTAGATCCAGTTGCAGTCATAGGGTTTCCTCCAAAAGCAGGAACAGCCGCTAATTCAGCATCAGATTTAGAGATTCTTCCGTCTCTTCCAGAACCTGAAACTTGGGAAGCATCAATTCCTTTTTCATCAAGAATTTTTTTAGCAGCCGGAGAAGGAGTTCCTGTTGCATACGTTTGAGTGGCTGCCGCAGCTACCGGTTTAGGAGCTTCAGTTTTTGCTGGCTCAGCAGCTTTTGGAGCTTCCTCTTCTTTTTTAGGAGCTTCAGCAGGAGCAGAACTTCCGGAAGGTTTTGCAGCATCTCTGTCGATTAGACAAACTACCTGTCCTACCTGAACAACATCACCTTCTTCAGCTTTTAAAGTGATAACACCACTTTCTTCAGCAGGAAGCTCAAGAGTAGCTTTATCTGAATCTACTTCAGCAATTGGCTGGTCTTTTTCAACATAATCACCATCTTTTACAAGCCAAGTTGCAATTTCAACTTCGGTTATTGATTCGCCCGGTGAAGGAACTTTCATTTCTAAAACTGACATATCGTATTTTATTTTTTTATTTATTATTATTCTTTATTTTGACTTTAAAAACAGATAAAAGAAAAAAGGTTTTTTAAAACTTAACTTCAAAAATCTATTTTCTTGCTATTTTTATTAAGCAGTTACAGGTCTTTTGGCAGGAGCATCATCTCTATCGAATACTCTGTTGATTACCGCGTTCTGATTTTTTTCAAACATTTTATAACTTCCAGGAGCTGGAGCACCACTCGGAACCGGAGCAATTACCTGAATTCCTGTATCTCTGAAATTTCTCAAAATATAAGACCAAGCTCCCATATTTTCTGGCTCTTCCTGTGCCCAAATAATAGATTTTGCATTGCTATATTTTGCAAAAATCTTCTCAATAGCATCATTCTGTAAAGGATAAAGCTGTTCGAATCTTACCAAAGCAACTGTATCACAGTTTAATTCTTCCTGCTTAGCTAAAAGTTCAAAGTAAAGTTTACCAGAGCAAAGAACTAATTTTTCTATTTTACCAGCTTCTGCATTTGGATCATCTAATATAGGTTGGAAACTTCCATTGGCAAAATCTTCCAAAGGAGAAACCACTTTTGGATGTCTTAACAATGATTTCGGACTCATTACAATAAGAGGCTTTCTGAAAGACCATTTTAATTGTCTTCTCAGTAAGTGGAAATAGTTGGCTGGAGACGTAATGTTCGCCACAACCATATTTTCATTCGCACAAAGCGTTAGAAATCTTTCTAATCTTGCAGAAGAGTGCTCTGCACCTTGTCCTTCCGAACCGTGAGGCAATAACATTACCAAACCATCCTGAATTTTCCATTTTTCTTCTGCTGCAGCCAAATATTGGTCTACAATAATCTGAGCTCCGTTTACAAAATCTCCAAATTGAGATTCCCAGATTGTTAATGTATTTGGAGAAGCCATTGCATACCCGTAATCGAACCCAAGAACTCCATATTCTGAAAGGTGAGAATTATAGATATCGAATCTGCTCTCAGAAACATGTCTTAAAGGAATATATTCTTCTTCTGTATCTTCAGTTTTTACCACAGCATGTCTGTGAGAGAAAGTACCTCTTTCTACATCTTCACCAGAAATTCTAACATTATGACCTTCCGATAAAAGTGTTGCATACGCAAGCCATTCTCCAAGTGCCCAATCTAAATTGTCAGCTTCAATAGCTTTTAATCTGTTTTCGAAAAGTCTGGTAATTTTATTGATGAATTTTTTATCTGCCGGAAGTGTAGACATCTTAACTGCCAACTCTTTCAGCTTTTCCAAATTGTATTTTGTATCTACAGGCTCCTGAACTGCACCTCTTTTTCCGAGTGGAAAATTCGTCCAGTCATCTGCCATGAAACGATCCATTACATTTTTCTCAATTTCTTTAGAAGCATCAAAATCTTTATCTAAAAGCGCTTTAAAATCTGCTTCCATTTTACCGATGAGTTCATTAGATACTACGTTTTCTTTCAATAGTAAATCTTTATAAATCTCTCTCGGATTCGGATGTTTAGAAATTGTTTTATATAAATTTGGCTGTGTAAATCTTGGCTCATCCCCTTCGTTATGTCCATATTTTCTATATCCTAACAAATCGATATACACATCTTTGCCAAACTTCGCTCTGAAATCTGCAGCAAAATGAATTGCATGAACTACCGCCTCCGCATCGTCTGCATTAACATGCATTACAGGAGATTCTGTAACTTTTGCAACGTCTGTACAGTAGGTTGAAGATCTTGCATCCATATAATTGGTCGTAAACGAAACCTGGTTGTTTACAACAATATGAACAGTTCCTCCAGTTTTATAGCCTTCCAAAGTCATCATTTGAGCGACTTCATAAGCAATTCCCTGTCCGGCAATCGCTCCGTCTCCATGAATAATAATTGGTAAAACTTTAGAAAAGTCTTTATACTTATCATCAACCTTTGCACGGCAAATACCTTCTACCAAAGCGGCAACGGTTTCTAAGTGAGATGGGTTTGGTGTTAAATTAATAGAAACCTCTTCTCCTGAAGCTGTTTTAATTTTTTTAGATGAACCTAAGTGATATTTTACGTCCCCTGAAAATACATCTTCTTCGAATTCTTTTCCTTCAAATTCTGAGAAAATCTGTTTGTAAGATTTACCAAAAATATTGGTTAAAACATTTAATCTTCCTCGGTGAGCCATCCCTAAAACAACCTCATCAACACCAAGTTGAGAAGATCTCGAAATTAACTGATCCAAGGCCGGAATTAATGTTTCACCACCTTCTAAAGAAAATCTCTTCTGTCCTACAAATTTTGTATGAAGATAATTTTCGAAAGCAACTGCCTGATTTAATTTTAATAAAATTTCAGTTTTTTCGTTGGCATTAAGGATTGGATGATTTTCGTTTACCTGAAGCCACTGTTTGATAAAATCTTTCTCCTGAACATTATTGATGTGCATATATTCCACACCGATAGAATCGCAGTAAATATGCTGAAGATGAGTGATGATATCCTGCAAAGTTGAAGGCTCTTTCATCCCGGTTTCTGTGGCACAGTTGAATTTAGTATTCAAATCTGCACTGCTCAAACCAAAGTTTTCAATATCTAAAGTAGGTGTATAATGTCTTCTTTCGCGAACAGGATTTGTTTTTGTAAAAAGATGACCTCTCGTTCTGTACGCTTCAATAAGGTTTACTACCTTAAATTCTTTCTTAATATGTTCAGGGATTTCGCCATTGGAAGCCGCCTGAGAAACCTGTTGTACAACCGGTGCAGAATTTACCGAATTTTGTATATACTGAACGCTTTCCTCATCGCTGTAGTTTTCCAAAGCAAAATCGAAGCCTTGAAAAAAGGCTTTCCATGATGATTCTAAAGAGTCAGGAAATTTTAAATATTGTTGGTATAAGTCCTCAATTAACTGAGAATGAGCTGCGTTTAGGAATGAAAATCTGTCCATTATTACAGTTTATCTATTATTAAATTTTTGTTTAACGTATTAATCTTCAAATTTAATAAAAAAAACCGACTTGGGAACGACAAAAATTACATTGAATTTTTTTGTTTCAAAATTATTTATAAACAGATAAAGACAGCTTCATATTTACGTCACTTCCTTCCGAAGGAGATTCTATAAAAGTCTGATACACATCACCAAACCTCATTTCATCTTTTTTGGCTTTCTGAATGAGCTGCTGAATTGCTCTTATTCTTCTTTCGTAGCTGCCTTTATAATAAATTACATAGTTTTCGGTAGGGTTTACCGATCTGAAACTGAAATTATTATCTGTAACTCCTATTTTTTTCGACAAAGGAATTCCTAAAAAATAAGAAACTTCTTTATCTTTATAATTATCTGCATCTGTTATTAAAACCGGATAACCAATTTCATCGTTTTTTTTGCCCAAATCCATCGTTACAAAATTGTTCACTTTATTAAAATTCATCACGATGTTTTTAAATAAAGCATCTTTTTTGTTGGAAGCGCTTACATTAACGCCTAAAATCATCTTTTCTTCCTCCTTTTCCACCATTACACTATCATATTTTATAGTGGCGAGCATATTGTCTTTTTCAACTTTATTGCTGAGAACATTTTTTAGATTAAGCATGCTCTTATCTATATTGTCTGCAAATTTATCCTCCGTCCAGAAATTTTGAGCTCTGGACAGTAAAGATAATTTTGGTGTATGAACAAACCAGGTTATTTTTGTTTTTTCGGCAGAAACAGGAGAAAATTTAACATCGATAAGAGTCGGATTTTCATCTTCATCCTCGAAAAGCTGGTATCTTAAAGTTTTATTAGGATTGGAATATCTGATGAACATTTCTCCACCGTCATCACTTTTAGGATCATTATAACTGATGGCACTTCCCTGACCTTCGTAAGGAATGTAATAATCTATGGCTATAGATTTTGAACTGGCAAAAAAATTATTCCATCGGGTAAAATTCTGCAGATTATTGAATTGGGCAAACACTTTTTCCAAAGGAAAATCTACTTCTTTTTCTATCGTGAACTTTTTACTGTCATCCACAAAAAAATACATAGATGCTGCATAAATCCCTACGAGCAAAGCAATAATAACCGTTATAATTTTAATAAAACGCATTGCACAAAAGTAATACAAATAAAAAAAGTGACCAATATTATGATCACTCTTGTTTTTATTTTTAATGGATGATGAAAGTTTGATGTTTGTTACTCGACGGTAAAAAAAAACCTCAAAATTTTCACTTCTAAAAACATCCCTCTTCCAGCATCAAACTTCTAAACTCTTATCCAATGTGAGTTCCCGGTGAAATAACTGCACCTTTCTTCACAACAACAATACCGTCTTGTACAGAATGGGTTCCGTAATCGCCATCTTTAAGATGTTTTCCACCGATAATTCTAACATTATCTCCAATAAAACAGTTTTTATCTAAAATGGCTTTTTCGATATAGCAATATTTACCAACCCCCATGTTTGGTAAACCTTTTCTGTCATTTTCTACAATTTCGGTCGTATTCTGATAAAAATCTGCACCCATAATGTAAGAATTAACAATTGTACTTCCCTTATCTATTCTCGTACGGTTTCCTATCACAGAATTTTCAATTTTATCTGCCATAATGATAGATCCGTCTCCAAAAACAGCTTTACTCACATACGAACCATTAACTTTAGATGGCGGAAGCATTCTTGCACGGGTAAATATCGGTGATGAAGAAAATAAATTGAACTGAGGAAAATCCTGACAAAGATCTAAATTGGCTTCATAAAAGGATTCAATAGTTCCAATATCCGTCCAATACCCTTCGTACTGATAACTTAAAGTGGTATATTTCCCTATAGAATTGGGGATAATATCTTTTCCAAAATCGTCTCCCGCACCCTCTTCAAACATTTTTTTAAGAATAGATTTTGTGAAAATATAAATTCCCATAGAAGCAAGGTATTCTTTGCCTTTCATTTTGTTTTTTTCTGAAACTTCAGACTGAAGACCATTCAATTCATCAAAACCAGGTTTTTCGATAAAAGAAGTTATATTACCTTCATCATCAGACTTTAAAATACCGAAACCTGTTGCATCTTTAGCATTTACAGGAATTGTAGCAATGGTAACATCGCCACCTTTTTCGATATGAAAATCTAACATTTCTCTGAAATCCATCTGATAAAGCTGATCTCCAGAAAGAATTAAGATATATTCGTAATCGTATTTTTCCAAATGCTTCATCGACTGTCGAACTGCATCTGCTGTTCCCTGAAACCAGCTGTCGCTATCTACATTTTGTTCAGCAGCCAAAATATCTACAAAACCCTTACTGAAAATATCAAAATGATATGAGTTTTTGATATGAGAATTTAAAGATGCTGAATTGAACTGAGTAAGAACAAGAATTTTATTTAACCCTGAATTTAAACAGTTGGAAATAGGAATATCTACTAATCTGTATTTTCCGGCAATAGGTACTGCAGGTTTAGATCTGGAATAGGTTAAAGGAAAAAGTCTTGTGCCTCTGCCTCCTCCTAAAACAATTGAAATAACATTTCGGTTCATAAGTTATTTGTGGTTTATTTGTAGATTTAGAATCTATTGAATGGTTTATGATTAATTTTTTATTTTTCTTTCTGAATTTTTTACTGATTCGGATTCGCTATCCGCTATTCATCAACTGAATTTTAGTTTTTATATAAAGCTATATATTTTTCTGCAGATTTCTCCCAAGAAAAATCAAATTTCATGTTAGAAAGAATTAATTCTTCCATTTTAGAACGATCTTTATAAATTTGAAGACCTCTGCTCATCGCATGAACGATATCATCAACACCGGGATAAGTAAAATTAAGACCTGAACCTCCAGTTGAAATATCTTTTACCGTATCCTTCAATCCTCCTGTATATGTTACCACAGGAATTGTACCATATCTCATTGCATACATCTGGTTAAGACCACAAGGTTCTACTCTGGAAGGCATCAACAAAAAATCTGCCGAAGCATATATTTTATGGGAAAGATGTTCTTTATACCCCAAATCTGAAGCAAAATTAGAATAAACAGAATCCAGCTCTTTCAATTGCTGCTCCAGATATGCATTACCCGAGCCTAAAACAATGATATTTAAACCGCCAAAGCTTTGCTTAATGCTTCTCCAGATTACATCGGGAAGCAAATCTGCTCCTTTTTCTGTAGCAAATCTTCCTATGAAAGCATAAAGAGGCAAATTAGGATTCAGACCGTATTCTTTGCAAAGTCTTTCTTTGTTTTTATTCTTTACTTTGAGAACATTTTTACTGTTGAAATTAAAATCTATCATAGGATCAGTCTGTGGATTCCAAACTTCCGTATCGATACCGTTTATAATTCCGAAAGCTTTAGAAAATTCTTCTCTCACCAAACTTTCCAAACCATGAAAGCTTACAAAAAGTTCTTCAAGATAACCTTCGGAAACTGCTGTAAAAGCATGACAGCATTTAATCATACTTGCTAAAGGATTAATGAATCCGTTCCAGTCTAAAAGTCCCCATTTATACTGATCGAAAGCGGGCATATAATTCGCCATATCCCATCTCATCATCCCCTGATATTCTCCATTATGTATGGTTCCTATGGTTTTCACCCCTTTTAAGAAATCGAATTCGGGACAGTTTTCTATCATAAAAGGAACCAAACCAGTATGATAATCATGGCAATGCAAAACATCCGGACGAATTTTCATCGCAGAAAGCCAATGCAAAATTCCTTGCTGAAATGCTAAAAACTGAAAACTTTCATCCTGATAACCATAAGGATTTTCGCGATCGAGCAAACCGGGAATTTTCACCATATAAAGCTCAAAACCCAAAACATTTGTACGTTCTTTTAAAACCTGAACCTGAAGCATATTACTTCCCTGATGAATAAAACCATCGAAAACGGTTTCAAAGTCATAATCGTACACAAATTGTTTATTGTACCAAGGCATTACCACTTTGGCATTAATATCTTTTATTTTATTTTGATATTTTGGAAGTGCACCCACTACATCAGCAAGTCCGCCAACTTTTGCTACCGGATAACATTCGGTACTCAAATGAAATATTGTCATTTTTATTTTTTGTGTTGTTTTGTTTTTTGCAACTTATTTTTCTTGTCTTTCTTCTGTCTAAGAACAATTCCGCTTAATGGCGGTAAATTGATGTACATCGACTGTTTTTTATTCATGCAAGGTTCATTAGTTTTCTTGAAAATGTGAGCATCTACTCCACTTCCTCCATACAGATGATTATCAGAATTAAGAATTACTTCCCAACTCACTCCAGAATCAATCCCAATTTTATAATCCAACACATTGGGAGTAAGATTCAAAACAATCATCAGAACATCGTCTTTTTTTGTTCCTTTACGCAGATAAATATACACTGAATGATTCGCATCATCTGCTTCAAGCCATTCAAAACCTTCAGGTTTAAACTGATTTTCGAACAAAGCCGTTTCATCACGATACAAATGGTTAATATCTCTTACTAAATTCTGCAAACCTTTATGAATGGGATAATTTAGTAAATGCCAGTCTAAACTCTGTTTAAAATTCCATTCACCGGTCTGTCCGAATTCATCACCCATAAAAAGAAGTTTAGCACCGGGATGAGTATACATATAAACATATAAAGCTCTTAAATTAGCAAATTTCTGCCATTCGTCACCTTTCATCTTATAAATAAGACTTGCTTTTCCGTGTACAACCTCATCATGAGAGAGGGGAATCATATAATTTTCATTGTACATGTACATAGAGGAAAAAGTAAGCTTATGATGAAAATGTTTCCGGTCTGAAACCTCTTTTTTAAAATAAAAAAGTGTATCGTGCATCCAGCCCATCATCCATTTCATTCCAAAACCCACACCTCCTTCATGCACAGGCTTTGTAAGCATAGGAAAATCTGAACTTTCCTCCGCTATCGTCATAATATTATTACCAAATTCCTTATAAACAGCGGTATTAAATTCCTGCAGAAAAGTTTTTGCTTCCAAATTTACATTCCCTCCAAATATATTTGGTTCCCATTCGCCTTCGTTTCTGGAATAATCCAAATGCAGCATAGAAGTTACAGCATCTACCCGAAGTGCGTCTGCATGATAGCGATCTAACCAAAAAACAGCATTAGATATCAGAAAAGATTTCACTTCGTTTCTTCCGTAATTAAAAATGTAAGATTTCCAGTCTGGATGAAATCCTTTTCGCGGATCTTCATGTTCATATAAATAAGTACCATCAAAAAGATGTAAACCATTGGCATCACCCGGAAAATGGGAAGGAACCCAATCTAAAATAACCCCAATACTGTTCTGATGAAGTTCATCTATTAAAAACATTAAATCCTGAGGAGAGCCAAAACGGGAAGTTGCCGCAAAAAAACCTGTTATCTGATATCCCCAACTGGGATCATAAGGATACTCCATCACCGGCATAAATTCTACATGAGTAAATCCCATTTCTTTTAAATAAGGAACCAGTTTTTCTGCAATATCTCTATAATTTAGGAATTTTTCGGGTTCATTTTCATTTCGGAGCCACGAACCCAAATGCATTTCATATACGGAAATGGGTGCTTCCAAGCTGTTTTTTTTCCAGCGGTTATCCATCCAATCTTTATCTTTCCACTCATACCAATTGGTGGAAACCAAGGATGCTGCCTGAAGATTTTGTTCCCAGCTTAATGCATAAGGATCACTTTTCTCTAAAATTTTACCTTGAGTTTCAATCGCATATTTGTATAGTGTTCCCCAAGTAAGACCAGGAACAAAGCCTTCCCAAATACCGGATTTATCCCATCTTGGGAACAAAATATGCTCCCTGTGATTCCAGTTATTAAAATTTCCGATAACAGAAACTTTTTTGGCATTGGGTGCCCAAACCGAAAAGTAAACTCCTTTTACACCATCTTTTTCTACAGAATGTGCCCCAAACTTTTCGTAAAGTTTGTAATGTTTACCTTCTTTAAAAAGATAAATATCGTGATCCGTAAAAAGGGTGTAAGGTTTAACAAAATTCATCATAATTGTTTTTAACACTCTGCATAAAATCTAAACTTCCTAAATTATGCGATGACTATCAAATATAGATATTTTTTTATTTGAATTGAATATTTTTTTAAATCAATTTTCATGCGAATTATTGAAAAAAATTAATAATTTTATAAGTTTAAAACAGATAAAACACGAAATGAAGTTCACACTTAAAACAGCTGAAAATGATGCAAGACCTGTTTTTATAACCGGAAATTTTAACAACTGGAATCCTAAAGACTACAATTTTCAACTAGAAAAATCTGAGGACAATACCTACAACATAACAATAGATAATGATCAACTTCCGGAGATTATAGATTATAAATTCACCAAAGGAGGCTGGGAAAACGTAGAGCTGGACAAATACGGAAGCATTACCCCAAACAGAAAAATAGAAACATCTTCTCATGAAACTGTAGATTTTGTTGAACAATGGAGATTAAATTGGGGACCTTTTAAGGAAGAATTTTTCCCAATTGTAGAAATTATTTCAGAAGAATTTTACATCCCTCAGTTAGACCGTTACCGTAAAATTTGGGCTCTTTTACCTTACGATTATTATTTTTCAGAAAAAAATTATCCGGTTCTCTATCTTCAGGATGCTCAAAATTTATTTAACGAAGGCAGTCCTTATGGCAATTGGGAAATAGATAAAAAACTTTCCATACTTTCCGAATATGGTCGTGGTGAAGTTATTGTGATTGCTGTAGAACACGGAAGCGAAGACAGAATAAAAGAATATATTTTTGATAATGACCATGTCGCAAACGGTTCGGAAGGTAAAAAATACATCAGATTTATTACCGATACTTTAAAACCTTATGTTGATACCCATTACCGAACTAAAAAAGACCGTGATCATACAGGAATTGGCGGAAGTTCTTTAGGTGGACTCATCAGTATTTACAGTGGTTTTTTATATCCCGAAGTATATTCTAAACTACTTATTTTCTCCCCATCTCTGTGGGTTGAACCGAATAATAATTTCCCAATGATGAATTTCAGGACACCTTTTAAAACCAAGATTTATTTGTACGGTGGAGAAAAAGAAGGTTCAAAAATGGTAAAAAGAATAAAAATTTTCGAAAATTACCTTCGAAAATGGGAGCAAAAAAATCTTTTCGATTTTGAATTTAAAACCAGCATTAATCCCGATGGTTCCCATAGCGAATTTTACTGGTCTCAGGAATTCCCAAGAGCTATTGAATGGCTTTTTTATAACAATACAGAAAACCCGGTGGAAGTAAAACCACATCAAGAACAAGAAATACAAAAATAATTTAGTTATAATGAAATTATACAATAAAGTAGATAAGCAATACAGTCAGATATTCGAACTTTTCACAGAAGAATCATGGAAAAACAATTCCAAAAAATACAATAAAAATACTGCCCATTTTTTTTCCGGTAAAAAGAATGAAGTATTTGTACAAACTAATGAAGAAAGCATTATTTACTTCATTGGCTTAGGAAAAGAAAATTCAGAAAACTTTGAATTTCAACAAGTCGGAATGAAATTTTCTCAATCACACAAAAAAAACATTCAGTCTGTAAAAACACTTCTAAGTGCCGATTTTATTTTAGAAAAACAATTTGAAGAATTTTTTAAAGGACTTTACTTAGGAACTTACCACTATCCGTTTGAAGAAAATCATCCGTTTTGGAAAGATGCTTTCGAATTGCATTTCAGCAACATCAGTCAGAAAAAACTAGATAAGATTTCAGAAAGAACCTCAGCGATTTGCGAAGGTCAGTTTGCCTGTCAGGAATGGCTCAACAAACCTGCTAACTTTAAAAAGCCGGATATGCTGAGTGATTTCTTAAAGAATACTGCAAAAAAATACAATCTGAAATACACATGTTTCAACAAAAAGAAATGTGAGAGTCTTGGTTTGGGAGCTTTTTTAGCTGTTAATCAGGGAAGTGCTTATGATGCCGCTTTTACTATTTTGGAATACAAATCTTCAGAAAAAAATGCAAAAACCTTCGGATTAGTAGGTAAATGTGTACTTTTTGATACTGGAGGAATCTCCATTAAACCATCAGACAATATGCATTATATGAAATCTGACATGGGTGGAGCAACCGCAGTAATTGGAGCACTTATTTATGCTTCAAAAATGCAGCTTCCAATAAACATTACGGCAATTTTACCTATTACCGATAATGCAGTTTCGGAAAATGCCTATCTTCCAAGTGATGTTATCACCGCCTACAACGGAAAAACTATAGAAGTTCTGAACACCGATGCAGAAGGAAGAATGACATTAGCAGACGGACTGTCTTATCTTACCAAAAATTACAAAACCGATGTTCTTATTGATTTGGCAACTCTTACCGGTAGTTCTGTAAGAATGTTTGGCGATACTTGCGGAGCAATGTTCTCCAACAATGAAGAACTGAAAAATACACTGATTAAATCTGGAAACAAAACCAATCAAAGGGTTTGGAATTTACCACTTTGGGATATTTGGATGGAAGATTTTAAATCGGATGTTGCAGATTTTAAAAACATCTCCATGAAGCCTATAGGAGATTGCATTATAGCGGCAAAATTTCTAGAACAGTTTATAGAAAACCATCCCAATTGGGCACATTTGGATATTGCCGGAGTTGCATTTGGAAATGTAGGATATGCAAAAGAAAAGGCAGCAACTGGTTATGGCGTACAATTATTAGCGGATTTAATTGAAAATTATCATTAAAAATTAGTTTTTTTCAAAATTTCTCTGTATAATTGATTAGTAAATTTAAAAAAGCTTAGCAATTATTAAATTTTAATATTAAATAATTAATAAACAAAAGCTTTTATTTTTTATAATTTAACAAAATTTAAAAATCACTATATGAAGGAGAAAACCATCGTGTGTATTTCGTGCTATTACAAAGGATACGATTTTATGGACGAAATGAAAAATCTTGGCAATAAGATTATCCTCATTACTTCCGAAAATTTAAAAGAAAAAAATTGGCCTTGGCATGCAATAGATGAAGTTTTTTATATGCCAGAAGTAAAACCTTCGGTATGGAATCTCGATCATCTTATTCAGGGGTTTTCTCACTTAATGAAAAGCCGAAAAATAGATGCTGTAATCGCTCTCGACGATTATGATGTAGAAAAGGCAGCTCTCATAAGAGAAACCTTCCGAATTCCGGGAATGGGACAAACAACCCATCGCTATTTTCGGGATAAACTTGCCATGCGGCAAAAAGCAAAAGATTCAGGTATAAATGTACCAGAATTTACGGCTGTTTTTAACGATCAGGAAGTTCAGGATTTTACCGAAAAGGTTCCTGCTCCATGGGTTTTAAAACCAAGATCCGAAGCTTCTGCTTCTGGTATAAAAAAATTAAAATCTCAGGAAGAACTTTGGAATGCATTAGAACAATTGGGTGAAGAGAGACATTTGTTCCTTTTAGAAAGCTTCAAACCAGGAGATGTTTATCATGTTGACAGTTTAACTTTCAATAAAGAAATTGTATTTACCTCAGCTTCAAAATACCTTGCTCCACCGATGCAGGTTTCTCATGAAGGCGGAGTTTTCAGGACAAAAACATTGGGCAGATATTCCGATGAATTTAAAGCTTTGGAAAAGGTTAACGCTAAAGTTTTATTAAGCTTCGGGCTTCTAAATGGGGCTACTCATACCGAATTCATTAGAAATAGAGAAGATGGAAAGTGGTATTTTTTAGAAACTTCATCGCGGGTTGGTGGAGCTCATATTCCAGACTTGGTAGAAGCATCCAGCAACATCAATATTTGGAGAGAATGGGCAAAAATAGAAGATGCATTACTAAAAGGTAAAAATTACGAAGTTGCCAAACCAACAGGTTATTACTCAGGATTAATTGTAGCGTTAATAAAGGATATTTCACCAAATTACAGTGATTTTGAATGCGAAGAAGCGGTAAAGTTTATTCCGATAGATTATCATGTAGGAATTGTTTACAAGTCTAAAGACGCTCATGTCGTGCAGGAAAGGTTAGATTTTGCAGCAGAAAAAATTCAACTAGAGATGCTTAATATTCTTCCTCCAAAAGATAAACCGAGCTCTTAGAATTAATTTAGAAATTAACTTAACAAAACTATTTATTAAGACACATTTTAAAAAAAATTTAAATGCCAAAAATAGAACATACAGATTATTATTCTCATATATTAGGAACAAGCCTTAAAGTAGAAGTTACGGGACATTACGGTTATCCGATAATCATGTTTCCTACTTCGCAGGGTTTATATACTCAAAATCACGATTTTCATCTGAACAGCAGCATTAATTATTTTGTTGAACAGGGTAAAGTAAAGCTGTATAATATTCAGACCATTGATGCATGGAGTTTTTACGATGAAAATATTTCGCCTCAGCAAAGAATCAGAAATTACGAAAAATATGTGCAGTTTTTAATTCAGGAGTTTGTTCCGTACATTCAAAAGATGCATCAAACCCATAGAGTTGCTGTTGCGGGAGCAAGTTTCGGAGGTTATCATGCTGCCAATTTTGCATTCAGATTTCCTGATGTTGTATCTCATTTATTTTGTCTTTCCGGTGCATTCAGTATCAGAAATTTCATGGATGGATATTCGGACGAGCTGGTTTATTTTAACTGCCCGAGAGAATTTGTAAGAAACGACGAAGCATGGAAATACAAACACATGCACATTGTTCTAAGCACATCAGACGAAGATATTTGCAGAGATAAAAATGTAGAAATGGCAGAAATTTTATCTTCTAAAGGAATCAATTTTTGGTACGACGAAAAAAAATGGATCAACCACGATTGGCCTTTATGGAGAATGACTTTTCCTATTTACATTGAAGCTTTTTTTAATTAATTTAACACACAACAACCAAGAAAAATGGGTTTATTTGATAGACTTAAACAGGAATTTATTGATATTATAGAATGGACGGATAATTCCCAGAATACCATAGTATGGAAATTTCCGAGATTCAATAACGAAATTAAAATGAATGCGAAACTCACTGTAAGAGAATCGCAGCAAGCAGTTTTTTTTAATGAAGGAACAATAGCAGATGTTTTCAACCCGGGAATGTACACTTTACAGACCCAGAATATGCCTATTTTGGCTACTTTAAAAGGTTGGAAATACGGTTTTGAAAGTCCATTTAAAGCAGATGTATTTTTTGTAAACACCAAACAGTTCATCGATCAGAAATGGGGGACAAAAAATGCCATTGTGCTTAATGATGACCGATTTGGAATGATTGAGCTGAGATCTTTCGGAACTTTTGCTTTCAAGGTTATTGATGCAGGAAAATTCATCAAAGAAATTGCAGGAACCAACGATACGTACGAAACAGAAGACGTTATAGGACAGCTAAAAAGTATTATCGTTACCAAATTTTCTTCCGCCATTGGAGACGGAAGCATTCCTATTGATAAATTCGCTGCCAATCTTGAAGATTTATCGCGAATTTGTCAGACAAAATTAAATGATGAATTTGCCGGTTACGGTTTAGAAATTACCAAATTTTTAATTGAAAATGTTTCTATGCCGGAAGATCTTAAAAAAGAAATTTTTGAATATTCTAGATTAAACAAATTGGATATGCAGAAACTTTCTCAATTTAAAGCTGCGCAAAGTATAGAAATTGCAGCAGCCAATGAGGGCGGACTTGCAGGAATTGGTGCAGGAATTGGTGTAGGAAATGCAATGGCTGGAGTTTTCACTCAGAATCAGACATCTTCTGCAGTTCAGTCTGCTCCTCCTCCATTACCTTCTTCTGCACAATATTTTGTGGCGGTGAACGGACAGCAGACTGGTCCTTTCACTATAGAACAGCTCTTGCCTTTGGTACAAAACGGAAGTCTTTCTGCAACCACCCAGGTTTGGAAAAATGGAATGGCAAATTGGGATTCAGCAAATAGTTTAGATGAACTCAAAAATCTGTTTGCCAACACACCACCACCTTTACACAATTAAAAAAGAAGAAATACAGAGGTGAAAAGAAAGTATTATTTCGGATTTTTACTGTTTTTATACAGTCTTCCCAATTTATACGCAAGACTTGGTGGCGGTGGCGGTAGAAGCAGCAGAAGCAGCTCTAGAAGCAGTGGAAGCAGTTGGAGTTCTTCTGGTCATTCTTACAGCAGTCATTCTTCAGGAGGTGGAGGAAGTTCTTCCATCAGTCCTGTTGTAATTATCATTTTTATTGTGATCTGTATTGTTGTTTATTTCTATTTAAAGAAAAAATTTCCGAGCATGTTTGGAAATACACTTACAGACAACAATCAAAATTTTGTTGATGAGTATACGGATGTTCCTTTACCGGACGGATTAGATAAAAAGAAACTCACCTTTGCATTCAGAGAAATGCAAAAAGCCTGGCAAAACAAGGATTTGAAGAATGTACGCAAATGGATGTCAGACGGTATGTATCAAAGACTTCATACCCAGATTTCTATTATGAATACTCTTTCGCAACGCAACGAGTTAAGTAATCTTAGGATAGAAAACATCCGAGTTGCCGATTTAAGAAAAGATAATGGCTACGATGTTACCGATATTGAGTTTATTTTTTCGGTTCGCGACAAATTTATAAGTGAGATTTATCCAAAATTCAATGAAGATTACGACGAAGAAAATATAGTTGAATACTGGACTTTAATCCGAAAACAAAACGTAGAAAGCAAAGATCTATACACCAGTAATAATTGCCCAAATTGTGGCGATGTTTTATCGGATGATTTAGGTGAAATAAGCAGATGCAGCAGTTGCGGAACACTGGTGAATAATGCTGCTTATGACTGGATTTTATGTGAAATTACACAAGAAGACGATTATGAAGGAGAACAGGATGTATTGCTGGATCAGAACTTTTTATCACTATTTACTCACGATAAAGAATTTGCAGTTCAGAAGATGGAAGACATCGCTTCCAATATCTTTATGCAGATTATGGAAGTATTTTCGGGAGGAAAAATTGATAAACTGGATAAGTTTTCAGATGAAAATACTCTTTCACAGCTCATCAGTATAAAAAACAGTTATAATGGTATCATATTCAATCGTTTATATACCAATTTTGTAACATTGGATGATTATTCTGTTGAAGGAAATATTATTGATCTTAAGTTTAAAATTTCAGCAACTTACTCTGAAGTAAAATTGGCAAACAATACAATACAAAAAGTAAATGAACTGGAAACACAAGAGTTTTACATGACGTTATCCAGAAATAAGGATGCTGTTTTACCTTTAGAAATATCTTACAGCCACGAATGTCCGAATTGTGCTGCACCGTATGATGATACTACATTAGACAAATGCTCCTACTGTGGATCTCCATTTGTGGATAAAAGTAAAAATTGGGTTTTAACTCATTTTGAATAATTAATAATATAAAAACAAAAAATAAACAATAAGATTATGGCAAAAAAAGTAGGAATTTTATTTGGGATGGAAGATACTTTTCCATGGGCATTTATAGATAAAGTAAACGAAATGGGCGGAGGTGAAATTATTGCCGAACCCGTTAATATTGATAAACTTGAACAAGGTGCAGATTACGGATATGCAGTTATTATCGACAGAATTTCTCAGGATGTTCCTTTTTACAGAGCATACCTTAAAAATGCAGCACTGAACGGAACTTACGTAATCAACAATCCATTTTGGTGGAGTGCCGATGAAAAATTTTTCAATAATGCATTGATGTCTAAATTGGGAATTCCTTTACCGAAAACCGTTTTATTACCCTCTCACGAAAGACCTGAAAATACTTCAGAAACCTCTTTCAGAAACCTTAAATTTCCTCACGATTGGGATTACATTTTCAATTATGTAGGATTTCCGGCATATATGAAACCTCACGATGGCGGTGGTTGGAAAAGTGTTTACAGAGTAGAAAACCCTGAAGATCTTTGGAACAAACTCAGCGAAACCGAGCAGCTTGTAATGATGGTTCAGGAAGAAATTGTATTCCAAGATTATTACAGAGTATATTGTTTGGGGCAAAAATATGTACACATAATGCCTTATGAACCTAGAAATCCTCATCATCTTAGATATGCAACCACACATCAGACTGAAGGTGAAGATTTAAAAAAATTATTAAAAACCATCCACGATTATACATTAAAGATGAATAAGGCTTTAGGATACGACTTTAATACCGTAGAATTTGCTGTAAGAGACGGCATTCCTTATGCAATCGACTTCTGTAACCCTGCTCCGGATGCTGATAAAAACTCTGTTGGAGAAGAAAATTTTGCGTGGATTGTAGAACACGCTGCCAAATTAGCTATAGAAAAAGCTAAAGAATATGTTCCCGGAAAACCAAATATTTCTTGGGGTACATTCGTGAAAGATTCTGTAAAGTAATTATCATTAAAAAAAACACAAGAAAATGCATCAATTTACTATTGGAATCGAGGAAGAATATCAGATAATTGATGTGGAAAGCCGCGATTTAATTTCTCATGTTTCTAAAATTATAGAAGGTGGAAAAGCTGTTTTAAGCGAAAACTTAAAGCACGAAATGCACGAATCTATGATTGAAATGGAAACAGGAATATGCCAAAACATTCAGGAAGCAAAAGAAGAACTTACCAATCTAAGAAGACACCTGATAAAAACAGCTCATGAACAGGGACTCCGTGTTTCTGGCGGAGGAACACACCCATTCTCCAACTGGGAACACAATACCATTACCAATGGAGAGCGATATAATAAAATCGTAGATGACATGGGCGATGTTGCAAGAGGGAATCTAATTTTTGGTCTGCATGTTCACATTGGGATTCCTAATCGTGAAGAAGGAGTAAGAATTCAGAATGTAATGCGTTATTTTTTACCACACGTATATGCATTGTCTACCAACTCACCTTTTTGGATTGGTAGAAATACAGGTTTTAAATCTTACAGACAGGAGGTATTTGTAAAATTTCCGAGAACAGGGATTCCGAGCTTTTTCAATTCTCTTTCAGAATTCGACAGTTATGTTGATCTTCTTGTGAAAACAGGAACTATTGATAATGCTAAAAAAATCTGGTGGGATCTAAGAGTACATCCTTTCTATCCTACCATTGAGTTTAGAATTTGCGACATGCCTTTAAGAATAGAAGAAACGGTATGTCTTGCAGCAATTATGCAAAGTCTTGTGGCTAAAATTTATAAACTCCATCAGCAGAATTTAAGTTTCAGAAGCTATAGAAGACTGCTTTTAAATGAAAATAAATGGCGGGCTTCCAAAGAAGGAATTCATTCTAAACTTATAGATTTCGGAAAAGAAGAATCTGTACCTTATCCTGATTTACTGAAAGAACTTTTGGAGTTTATAGATGATGTTGTAGACGATCTTGGCTGCCGAAAAGAAGTAGAATATGCATGGAAAATTCTGGAAAACGGAACCGGAGCAGACCGACAGCTTAAAATTTACGAAGAAACCGGAGATTTGAAGAAAGTAGTAGATTACATGATTTCTGAAACTGAGTACGGAATTACCCATAGCCAAGCTGCTTTATAAATTTTTAATAACTTTGCCGAAATTTTAAAGTTATGACAGAGGTAAGAATTGCGTTGCTGGATATGAACAACAACCATGTCAATCAGGGATTTAGAAATATTAAAGAGATTTCAGAAACTTTTAAAAACGAATCTAAAGAAGAAATTTCTATCGAAACTTTTGATGTAAGGTTTAAAAACGAAATACCCAATATTGAAGATTTTGATATTTTCATTTCATCTGGCGGACCTGGAAATCCTCACAGAGAAGGACATGCATGGGAAGATAAGTTTGCCGATTTTCTGGATTCTGTTTATCGCCATAATCTTGAAAATGATCATAAAAAGTATCTTTTCCTTATTTGTCATTCTTTTCAGCTTGCAAGCATTCATTGGAAATTAGGAGATATCTGCAAAAGAAAATCCTATTCTTTCGGAGTAATGCCGGTACATAAAACGCAAGAAGGTAAAAGTGAATTTTTGTTTAAAAATTTACCCGATCCTTTTTATGCTGTCGATTCCAGAGCTTATCAGTTTATAAAACCAGATACGGATCGTTTTGAGGAACTCGGAATGCAGATTGTTGCCATCGAAAAATTCAGACCTCATATAAATTTGGAGAGAGCGGTAATGGCTATTCGTTTTTCTGATGAAATTTTTGGCACACAGTTTCATCCTGAAGCGAATCCTGCAGGAATGATAGAAAATCTTAAAGACGAAAAAAATAAAGAAGCCATGATCGAAAATTTCGGGATGGAAAAGTATCTTGAAACAGTAGACCGCATGAATGATGAAGATAAAATCATTCTCACTCAGGCTCAGATTTTACCTCGGTTTTTACATTCAGCGAAAAGAAACATTTTAAAAAAAAATGAAATTTTAGTCTGAACAAGAAATAAAAATTAAACAAAAAATCGAGCAAATTACTGCTCGATTTTTTAAATCACAAAAAAGAAGAAAAAATATGATTTCCAAATACAGAAAACAGTTTAATAAAGAATTTACTCCGCAAAAATATGAGGAAGTTCAAAGACTTTTGATGGAAAAAAGCGGTATTCAGCCAAGTTTCAGGCTTTCAGAAAGTCCTTTATTCTTAACTAAAGAATTTGAGGCTAAATTGCTGGATGCAAGCAACAGCATTATCGAACAGATTAAAAATTTACCTGAAGGAACCCTTGAAAAAGCTATTCCGGAGAATTGCAAAGTTCCTAATGATACTCAACAGCCGCATTTTTTCACAATCGACTTTGGAATTTGCCGAAACGAAAACGGAAACATAGAACCTCAGTTGATAGAACTTCAGGCATTTCCTTCTCTATTCGCTTTCCAAAAAGTTTTCGAAGATACCCTTTGTGAAGTTTATCCTTTTCTTTCGGATCTTCAAAATGAATTAACTTCAGAAGATTTAAAAAAATATTTATCAGAATTAATTATAGGAGAAGAAAATCCTGAAAATGTAATTTTACTGGAGATTTTTCCTGAAAAACAAAAAACTTTAATCGATTTTGTTTTAACTGAAAAACTTTTAGGTATAAAAACAGTTTGTCTTACCAAAGTAAAAAAAGAAGGCAAAAAACTTTTTTATGAAAATAAAGGAAAGAAAATTGAAATTAAAAGAATCTATAATCGTGTAATATTCGACGAATTAGATAAAATACCTAATCTTAATCTCGAATTTGATTTTCGTGAAGATGTCGATGTAAAATGGATTACCCATCCGAACTGGTTTTTCAAAATTTCAAAATTTCTTTTACCGATGCTGAATCATCAGTTTGTACCGAAAAGTTATTTCCTACATGAATTTCCAGCAGATGAAAATCTTGAAAATTTTGTATTGAAGCCTTTATTTTCTTTTGCAGGAAGCGGAGTTAATCTAAATCCCACAAAGGAAATTACTGATGCTATACAGGATAAAGAAAATTATATTTTACAGAGAAAAGTAAATTACGAACCTATTTTTGAAGATATTAACGGAGAATTTTCAAAAGCTGAAATCCGTTTACTGTATATTTGGAGAGAAAATGACGACTACCCTATTCTTATTGAAAATCTTGGAAGAATGACGAAAGCAGCTATGGTAAATGTAGATTTCAATAAAAAAGATGCCATCTGGATTGGAAGTTCTACTGCATTTTTTGCTGAAGAATAAATCTCTCAGAAATAATAATCAAAAAAAAACGGTGGCATCTTCGATGCCGCCGTTTTGTATTTATATTTTGCCATCTTCAAGCAATTCTCTTGCCTGATAATCTTGCACCAAATCTATTGCATTAGAGATAACATCACTTAATGCTGTAATAAAAGTACCCTCTTCTGCCATGCTCATCGCATGTTTCAAAGCTTCAATTTCTTTAGGGATAATTTCGTAGCTTACATCTCTTCCGGATGCCTGAATCCCGTCAATTATCAATCCGTTAATTTCCTCTTCCGTTCTTCCTCTAAGATGTTTTTCGTTGCGAATGATGATATAGTCGAACATTCTTCCGGCAATAGTTCCGCAAAGTTTAATATCTTCATCTCTTCGGTCTCCCACTCCAGAGATAATTCCTATTTTTTTGGTAGATTCAACATTTTTCAGATAATCTTCAATAGCTTCATATCCTGCAGGATTGTGTGCAAAATCTATAAGAACCTTAAAGTTTTTAAACTTGAAAACATTAAGTCTTCCCGGAGTAAGCTGTGCACTTGGGATAAATGTTCTTAAAGAATTAGAAATATCTTCAATCCCAAAACCATACAGGTAACATGCTAAACTTGCTGCAAGAATATTCGCAATCATAAATTTAGCTTTTCCTTCCATGGTAATCGGGAAATCTTTTGCTTTACCAATTCTTATTTTCCAATCGCCTTTTTTAATCGTCACAAAACCTTCTTCATAAACACAGGTCGTTCTGCCTTCTTTTGCGAATTTCTTAATGTATTCATTATTTTCATCCAAACTAAATAAAGCAACCTGACTTGGCAAATCATTAATAATCCTCATAGAATATTCGTCATCTGCATTCATTACACTCCATCCGTTCTTCTTAACACTGTCCAGAACAACTCTTTTTACTCTGGTAAGATCTTTAAGATTATGAATATCATTCATCCCCAAATGATCTTCTTTTATATTGGTTAAAACTCCAATATCACATTGCCCAAAACCTAGACCAGAACGTAAAATACCACCTCTCGCCGTCTCTAAAACAGCAAATTCTACGGTAGGATCTTTTAAAATAAATTCAGCGGAAATAGGACCCGTTGTATCTCCTTTTGTGAGCATGGTATTCTGAATATAAATACCATCCGAAGTAGTAAAGCCTACTCTGTACCCATTGCTTTTTACGATATGTGCGATAAGTCTTGTTGTGGTTGTTTTACCATTGGTTCCGGTTACAGCAATAATTGGAATAGTAAAAGGTTTTCCCGGTGGATAAAGCATATCTACAACAGGCGCCGCAACATTTCTTGGAAGTCCCTCACTTGGAGCAAGATGCATTCTGAAACCAGGAGCTGCATTCACTTCAATAATAGCTCCGCCACTTTCTTTTAAAGGTTGAGTAAGATTTTCTGCCATGATATCGATTCCGCAAACATCCAAACCGATAATTTTCGAAATTCTTTCAGCCATTGTAATGTTTTCCGGATGAACCATATCGGTTACGTCAATGGATGTTCCTCCTGTAGACAAATTGGCTGTTGATTTTAAATAGACTACCTCTCCTTTTTGCGGAACAGTTTCTAATGTATAATGAAGTTTGTCTAATAATTCTAGAGTATCTTTATCTACATTGATGTCGGTTAACACATTTTCGTGTCCATATCCTCTTCTAGGATCTTCATTTTCTTTATCAATTAATTGTTGAAGATTACATTCTCCATCACCCACAACATGTGCCGGAACTCTTCTTGCTGCAGCTACCATTTTATTATTGATAACCAAAACTCTGAAATCGTAGCCAGTAATATATTTTTCAACAATAACTTTTTTAGAATATTTCTGAGCGTGTTCTAGCCCTATTAAAGCAGCTTCAATATCATTTACATTAATAGATGAACCTTTACCGTGATTACCATCCAAAGGTTTTATCACAACGGGAAATCCTATCTTTTTAACAACATTTTTCAAACCGCCTTCATCCATAATGAGATCTCCCATAGGAACAGGAATTGCGGCATCATGAAGCATTCTTTTGGTAAGTTCTTTATTACATGCAATATCTACGGCAATCGAACTTGTTTTTCCGGTAATTGTAGCCTGAAACCTTTCCTGATTTACCCCATAACCCAACTGAACCAAAGAATTATTACCCAATCTAATCCAAGGAATTTTTCTTGAAACAGCTTCCTCTACAATACTTCCGGTAGAAGGACCCAATCTTACGCGTTCACGGATTTCTTTTAATTTTTGAATACAGGCATTAATATCGTATTCTTTATTTTCTATTAATGCTACTGCAATGGCAACAGATTGTTCTGCGGCATAAATTCCTGCATTTTCTTCGATATAATCGAATACCACATTATAAACACCAGGAGTTTTGGTTTCTCTTGTTCTTCCGAAACCGGTATCCATACCTGCAAGAGTCTGAATTTCGAGAGCAATATGTTCTATCACATGTCCCATCCAAGTTCCCGTTTCAATTCGGTGAAAAAAACCACCTCTTACACCTTCCGAACAACGATGGGTTATAAGAGACGGTAAAAGTTCTTCTATTCTTTCTCTAAAACCTTCAATTTTATTGGTGGGGAAATTTTCCATTTCCTCAAGATCCAGCCTCATCTGGATTAATTTTTTTCTTCTTATACTCCAAATATTTGGACCTCGAAGTGCCTGTATTTTTTCAATTTTCATAGTTTAGTTCCGTAATTTCTTATCATTAATAAAAACATCATTTCATATCAAAGATAATGCAAAAGATGAAAAAAATATTAAATTCTTTTGAAGATTTACGAAAAAATATATTTATTCGGTAAAAGGTTACAAATCAATTTCATTCCGATAAAAACATCAATAAATTTCATCATCAAATTATAATTTTTTAATTTTGCAACCATGAAACCTGTTGGAAAATTAATTATTATCGGCGGAGCTGTGAATAAAGGCAGCTTTACAGAAACCGATTATGATCAGAATGTAGAAAAAAATCTAAACTTTTTCGAGCGCGGAATTTTAAGAAAAATCATTACTGAATCTAAAAATAAAGAGAATTCTATTATAGAAGTAATTACAACTGCTTCGCAAATTCCACAAATTGTGGGAGCAGAATATAAAAAAGCTTTCGAGTTTTTGGGAGCTAAAAATGTGAATATTCTTGATATCCACAACCGCGAAGAAGCCAACTCTGATGCTATTGTGGCAAGAGCCAATGCAGCAGATGTGGTAATGTTTACCGGTGGAGATCAGCTGAGATTAACTTCCATACTTGGAGGAACCAGATTTCACGACGCTATTTTGCTTAAATATCAGGAGCAGGATTTTATTTATTCCGGAACTTCTGCCGGTGCAGCTGCCGCATCAGAAAACATGATTTATCAGGGAAGCAGTTCGGAAGCCTTGCTTAAAGGTGAAATAAAAACTACGCAAGGACTTGGTCTTATAGATAATGTAATTGTAGATACCCATTTTGTACAGAGAGGAAGAATTGGTAGACTTTTTCAGGCTGTAGTAAATAATCCAAGAACTTTGGGAATTGGTTTAGGAGAAGATACCGGGCTTTTTATTCATAATGATGTGATGACAGCCGTAGGGTCTGGACTGGTAATTATTGTAGACGGAAGATTTATTAAAGATACCAATCTTACCAATATTAATTTGGGAGAGCCAATTTCTATTGATAATCTTATTGTACATGTAATGTCTATGAACGATCATTATGATCTTAAAACCAAAACTCTTACGATAGAAAATTCGCAGTTTAATCCTATTCCGCAGACATAAAATTGGGTGAAATTCCGCTGAAATTTGCTTAGCAGTAGAAAATGAAAAAAATTATCTTCATTCTATCTTTACTATTTTTTGTGAAATCTTTTTCGCAAACTCATAGATTCATTTATGAGTTGCAAATAAAATCTAACACCCAAATTCCCAAAACAAATATGGTTTTGGATATTGACAAAGAGTATGTAAAGTTTTATGATTATGATTTTATTAAAAATGACTCATTAAGTAAAAAAACGGGACACAATTATCAAACAAATACACAAACAGACCAGCTCATTCTAAGGAAAATTAATACGTTTGAAAACAAAGCCTTTCACGATAATATGTTTGATTACTTTGTAATCAACTCAAAGGATGAAATGATTTGGAAAATTGATAATGACACCAAAAAAGTAGGTGAATATACTTTGCAAAAAGCAACCACCAATTTTGGTGGTAGAAACTGGACCGCCTGGTTTTGTCCAAGTATTCCGTTTCAGGAAGGACCATATAAATTTCGTGGACTTCCCGGTTTAATTTTTCAACTAAGTGACGACAAAAACAATTTTGAATACTCACTGGTGAAAAGCACCAACCTTAATGAAACTTTTGATACCAGCAATTTTTTAGAAACTCATTATGGAATAAAACCGGTTTCTGTAAATTTAAAACAATTTTACAAGGTAAAACTCGATTATTACCACGATCCTGTTTCTGAAATGAGAAACAACCTGAAAAATGGAGGTACAATTATTATTAACGGAAGTAAAATAACAAGTCAGGAACAGCTGGATCAACAGAGGAAATTCGTACAGGAAAATATAAAAAAGTATTATTATCCTATTGAACTGGATAAAGCTATTCCTTATCCTAATTAATCTTCAGTTTTAATTGTATTGAGCTTAGCTTAAATACTATATTACTCATCATCTCTCAAAAAAATTCTTATGAAAATCATCATCCACGGAGGATTTTTCTCCGAAAGCGACCAAAGTAAAGACACAAAGATTGCCAAGCAAAACTCTTTAAAAAGTATTGTTGAAAAGTCTTTTGAATATTTAAAAAATCATTCGGCAGTAGAAACGGTTGCGTATGCGGTATCTCTTCTGGAAGATGATGAACTTTTTAATGCAGGAATAGGTTCGCAAATTCAAAGTGATGGAGTTATAAGAATGAGTGCAGCCTTAATGGACGGTACTACTCAAAAAATGAGCGGAGTAATTAATATTGAAGATATAAAAAATCCAATATTTGTAGCCCAGAGACTTATGAAAGAAGACGACAGAGTTTTAGGCGGAAGCGGAGCCAAAAAATACGCTTCTGAAAACGGATTCGAAAACTTTTCTACAGAAATTCCTCAACGCAGAAAAGAATACGAAGAAAAGCTAAAAAATGGAGGAAAAGGAACAGTTGGCTGTGTCGCTTTAGATAAAGATTTTAAACTTGCAGTGGCAACTTCTACAGGAGGAAAAGGTTTCGAAATTCCCGGAAGAATATCAGATTCTGCCACTGTTGCAGGAAATTACGCCAACGAATTCTGTGCCGTAAGCTGTACCGGTGTAGGCGAAGATATTGTAAGTAATGCAACGGCTGCCAAAATAGTAACACGAGTTACCGATGGCTTAAATTTAAAAGAAGCTTTTGATAAAACATTTACCGAATTAAAAACTATTGACGGTTTTGCGGGTGCCATTGCCATAGATAAAAACGGAAATCTATACCATCAGGATTCTTATCCTACAATGGTATTTGCAAGCTACGATGGAAATCAGTTTGAAATATTCTAATAAAAATTAACATTTTTTTATTATTACCCTTTTGTTTTTTGGCACACATTTTACATAGTTATTATTAATAAATTTAAAATAACAATTAAAAAATCAGAAATCATGGGAAATAAAACAAACGGACTTTTAGCTTTATTAGGATTAGGTGCTTTAGCGTATTGGAAATACAAAAAATCTACTCCAGAACAACAACAAGCGGTGAAAGATAAGATTAATAATGCAAAAGATAACATCAACAAATGGGGTAATGATCTAAAAGACAAAGCCAATGATGTTGTTTCTCAGGCACAAAACAAATTTGATGAAGCAAAAACTAAAGTAGAAGATACAGCTTCAAACATTTAAAATCTACGATATATATATTATTCAAAAAATTCATATATACAGAAAAAGTCATCAGTTAGATGACTTTTTTTGTGCTTTTAGGGCATATACCATTGGGATTTTATTCCCAAACTTTATTGTACGCCATTTACCTTTTTCAAATTCTTCTATATGTTTAAAACATGGATAAGGCGACCAGTCTAACTCTTTAAAGATTTGAATTTCCAAATTTTCATTAATTAAATTCTGAAAAACTTCAGAAAGAGAATGATTCCACATTACATAATCCTGTACAATATCGGCTGAAAAATCGGCATAAGTTCCTTCGTACGTTTCTGCAATGGGCTTTTCGTTGAAATAGTTATAAGAAACATTTTCAAAATCATCATCATACATCCAAACCACAGGATGAAATTCTGCCATAATAAATTCGCCGCCCGGCTTCATATATTTACTTACAACTTTTGCCCATTTTTCAAGATCAGGAATCCAGCCTATTGTTCCATAGCTTGTAAATACAATGTCGAATTTCTTATCTAAAACATTCGGTAAATCATAAATATCCGAGCAAATAAATTCTACTTTTTGGTTACACTTTTCAGCAAGATTGTTCCCGGCTTCGATTGCTTTGTCCGAAAGATCTACTGCTGTAACGTTCGCTCCCATTCTTGAAAGAGATATTGAATCCTGACCAAAATGACACTGAAGATGAAGAATAGATTTACCTTCAATATTCCCCAACAGTTCTAATTCTATGGAGTTTAAAGAGGTACGCCCATTTAAAAATTCTTCCACAAAATAAAAATCTGACTGAAGATGGGCATCCACCTTTGCATTCCATGATTTTCTGTTTATTTCGAGATAATCTTGCATTTTTGCTTTTCTTGTAAAAATAAGAAATTTATAAACTTATTTGTATGTTCCACATAAAAAAACCTGCATCGAAGCAGGTTTAGAATTACAATTATATAGGAAGTTGTGCTTTTTCATACACCAATCCTTTTTCTTTAAGTTCGAGCCAGAATTGCTTAGGAATTTCTGTATTCCAAGCTTTCATATTATCTTTTACCTGTTCCGGTTTGCTGGCTCCGGGAATTATGGATGCAAATTCGTCGGCAGACAAAACAAACTGTAATGCAGCATCTACAATGCTAATATTATATTTCGATGCAATTTCTGAAATCTGATTTCTTTTCTCTGTCATTCCTTTAGGAATAACATCTTTATAATTATACCGATCTCTCCCATTGATAAATCCCGAATTAAATCCCGCTCCGGAAACTAACTTTACACCAGCTTTTTTTACTGCAGGTAACAATCTATCTACAGCGTCTTCATGTTCTAAGATAGAATATTGTGTGGCAGATAAGCAAATATCTGGATCTGCAAATTCCAGACAATCTAATATAGGTTCTATTTTATTAACACCCATTCCCCAAGCTTTAATTATCCCTTGATCTCTCAAATCTGATAAAACTTTAAAAGCTCCATTTTTAGCCTGTTCCAAAAAATAATCATACCTGTCTCCTACCTGATCTTCGGATAAATCGTGAACATACACAATGTCGATATGAGTTAAACCCGTCCTTTTTAAACTTTCATCAATAGATTTTTTAATTGCATCTGCAGTATAATTATGCTCAAAATCGAAATTCAATGGATCCTTCCACATTGTTTTTGGGACTTCGCCTGCTGAAACTTCTGTAAAAAGCCTTCCCACTTTGGTAGAGAAAACAAAATCTTCTCGTTTTTTCGTCTTTAAAAATTCGCCAAATCTTCTCTCACTCTTTGTAAGCCCATACCATGGAGAAGTATCATAATATCTTATTCCTTCATTCCAGGCTTTATTTAAAATTTCGAACGACTGTTCATCCGTCAGTTTTTCGAAAGCAGTTCCTATTGCAACTCCACCTAATCCCAGCACGTGTTCTTTTCGTAAAATGTCTTTACTCATAATCAATATTTGTTTAGTGTTTCTAAAAGAGTACAAACTTCGTGCAGATTGTAGTTTCCTATTTTTAAAATTTAGTAAAGCTAATTGAGTTTTAAGTGAACAAAAAAATCGCTCATCCAAAGAAAAGCGATTACATTTATTTTTTTTTATATTTGAATTTAATCTAAAAACTCATCAAGAGAAACTGTCTTTTGTTCGCCAATTTCAAGGTTTTTAAAAGTTACCGTTCTGTTTTTAATTTCCTCTTCGCCTAAAAAAACAAGATTTTTTATGCCTTTCTTTTCAGCATAAGTGAATTGTTTGTTGATTTTTGCATTTTCAGGATAAAGTTCAGCAGAAATTCCTTTTTCCCTCAACTGAATAATCAATTTTAAAGCTTCAATAGTTTCTTCGCCACCAAAATTCGCAAAGAGATATTCAACATTAGATGTGGCTTCTTCAGGGAAAAGGTTCAGCTCTTCCATTACCAAATAAATCCTGTCAAGACCGAAAGAAATCCCAATTCCCGGAACGTTTTTCACCCCGAAAACTTCAGTAAGATTATCATATCTTCCACCTCCGCCGATAGAACCCATTTGTGCTTCGTCTGCTTTCACTTCAAAAATTGCTCCGGTATAATAATCTAAACCACGAGCTAAAGTAATATCAAAAACAAGATTCTGAATATCTACACCTAAATTTAAAGATTGAGTAATTACAAATTCTAGTTCTTCAACACCTTTTAAGCCAATTTCATTTCCTGCGAATTTCTCTTTTAACTGAAGAAGATTTTCTAAAGCATCATCAGATTGGTTAAACAGGAAATCCAGTTTATTAATAGACTCCTGAGAAATTCCTCTCTCCAAAAGTTCCTTCACAACACCATCTTTACCAATTTTATCTAATTTATCTAGAGCTACGGTAAAATCGATTAGTTTATCGGTAATTCCTGCATATTCTGCTAATCCTGAAAGGATTTTTCTGTTGTTGATATGAATTGTCACTGAAACTTTTAGTTCAGCAAAAGATTTTAGATATAATTGTACCAAATCTACTTCCTGCAAAAGACTTTCGCTTCCTACAACATCTGCATCGCATTGGTAAAATTCTCTGAATCTGCCTTTTTGAGGTCGGTCTGCTCTCCAAACCGATTGAATTTGGTAACGTTTATATGGAAATGTTAATTTCCCATGATTCATGGCTACAAATCTTGCAAAAGGTACAGTTAAGTCGTAACGAAGAGCTTTATCGGTAAGATTTTCAGAGCTGAAAGGTTTTTCTAACGCTCTTTGAAAATCATTAAGCATTTGCGTTTTTTTATCATCTTTAGCCTCATTAATGCTTGAATTCAGAATCTTAAAAATAAGACGATCTCCTTCTTCACCATATTTCCCGGTGAGTGTTGAAAGATTTTCGAAACTTGGTGTTTCCAAAGGTTGAAAACCAAAGAGTTCGAAATTTTTCTGTAATATATTGATGATGTATTTTCTTCTTGAAACTTCTAGCGATGTAAAATCTCTGGTTCCTTTTGCTAAACCTGGCTTCATTTTTTATAAATGATTGATTATTATTAACTGCAAAAATAAGCAATCGCAGGGACTTTTAAATCAATAAAAACTTCACAAGTAAATTTTTTGATGATTAAACACTGTCTAAAATTTCCAAAATTTCTTCGCCATAATTTTCAATCTTATGTTTTCCGAAACCTTTAATGTCTAAAAGCTCTTCTTTCTTTGCCGGCTTGTATTTTGCTACAGAAATTAATTCTTTATTGGTTGCAATAAAATAAGTAGGAAGATTCTGTTCTTTTGCTTTTTCGGATCTCCAAAGCTTCAAAGCTTCCAAAATTTCTATTTCATCGTTGTTTAAGTCTTCATTTTCTGCGGAATATTTCAAACTTTTAGGCTCTTTTATTGTTGTTTTGGTAACATCTTCCAAATTATTAAAGTAGATCAAAACAGACCAGAACTGCTCATTCTGAACAAATGCGGTTTCAGCTTTAATAATTTCATGAGATTTCAAAAAAGAATCAACTATTTTTTGATCTTCCAACAGATGTTCATCATCAATTCGGATTTTTAAAACTTTAATTTTCATGCTATTATGATTTTAAAGTTCATAGATTATTTACTCCCTAAAAGAAGTAGTTCTTCTACTCTAATCTCGGTAATATATCTTTTTGTACCGTCTTTATCTTCGTAGGATCTGTAGGTAATTTTACCTTCAATAGCGATTTCTTTTCCTTTAGGAACATATTTCTGAAAAATTTCGGCTGTTTTCCCATACGCAACCAAACTGTGCCATTGAGTTTCTTCTACTTTTTCGCCTTTTGCATTGGTATAATGATCGTTAGTAGCCAATGATACCGAAGCTTTTATCCCTCCATTTTCGAAGTTAATCATTTCAACCTCTTTTCCTGTGTAACCAATTAATGTTACTTTGTTTCTTAGTGACATAACTTTATTTTTTTAAATTATTAAACTCAGATAAGAGACGTTCACTGTTTTCTCTAATCTCTGTTGCAAAGATTGCGAGATTGAAAAAAATTAATCGGTAGTAAAACATTTAAATACGTTTGTAAACGTTTGCAAATGGATTTATTGCTAATTATCAACAACTTAAAAAGACGATAGTATTAAATTTTATCTAATGGAGACTGTACATTCTTAACAGATTTAGCTACATGGGTGTAAATAAGAGTGGTTTTAATATCATTATGTCCTAACAGTTTTTGAATTAGGGAAATATCAGTACCAAATTCTAGTAGATGAGTTGCGTAACTGTGTCTTAGGGCATGTATACCTACAGTTTTATTAATTTTAGCTTTTTTCATTGCAGTTTTGAAAATCTGCTGTACACTTCTTACGGTGTACTGACCCCCGTATTGTCCTTCAAAAAGATATTTTTGAGGCTTAAATTCTTCATGGTAAACTTTTAAATCATCTAAAACACTATCCGGAAGATTTACGTAACGATCTTTTTTACCTTTAGAATTTTCTATGAAAACCCGTTTTTTACTACTGCTTATGTCTTCAACTTTTAAATTGACGATTTCGCTTACACGAAGTCCCATTCCGTAACAAAGCTTAATGACAAGTCGATGTTTTGGATTTTCGGTAACGTTCAAAATATTTTTGATGTCTTCCTGATCCAGATATTTTGGCAAAATTTGTTTCTTTTTAGGTCTTGGAATTTCCAAAAGCATTTTTTCTCTTCGCAAAACTTTTTCGAAATAAAATTTCAGTGCATTCATTCTACTATGAATTTGATTTTCTGACAATTCTAAAGTCTGATGGCAATACAACAAATAACTCCTTATTTTTTCTACAGACAGACTCTGAACAGGGAAATCTTTAAGAATATAAAGCAGTTGTGCAAATTCTACGGTATAGGTTTTTAGCGTATTTTGGCTGTAACCTTTAAGAATAATATGTTCCTGAAAACGCGTTAGCTCAGGTAAATTAATAGTGCCAATTTTCATCAAAACATCTTTCCCAATAACTTGTTTTTCGATTCCGAACAGATTTCTGTTAAAATTATTATCGGCAACATACCAGCATTTTTGAGAATTACTCCAAAAAGATTTTGTGGTTTGCTTGAGAATTCTGATAAGGTTAAAATTTTTCTCAAATTTCACCCATATCACTTTTCTATCTTTGTGACTTCCCAATTTAGTTTGAAAAAAGTCACTTTGAAAATCAGTTGAAGAACCTTCCATAAGTTATACAAAATGCGAATTGCGTATTTTGTATAACAAATATAAAAATTATATTTAATTATCTCTCTAGCAAAGCTTTAATAAAATACAACTTTTTCTTGTTAATTTCTAAAACTTTCGTATATTTGAGAGTTGTACGACATTTTAAAACAATATTGTGGATAAAAAAGCAAAAAACATTTTATTCAAAACTTTTTGGAGTTCTCAAGGTTGGTTGAGTGACGAAAATAGAAAATTATCAAGCGAAGATTTTGAGTATGCGAAAGAAAAAGGTTTAATGTTTGAACCTATTTCAATAACAAAAAAAGAATTGCTTGAAAAATTAAGAAAAACCGTAAATGAAATTCCATTAAGTAAAATTACAAACGCTTTTCTTTCTAGTTTAACAAATAAAAGACTTGATTGGAGATCAGGATTAGCAAGTTACAGAAATGCCGAAAGAATATTACAGACAAATAATTATTCTGATTATCTTTTAGGATTTGGAGAAAATGAGGATTTAAATATTCTAAATTTTGAAAGAATAAAATGGAGCGGAGTAAGACACTCAAATGGCTTATATAATTTGCTTGATTTAACTCTACTGCAAAAAGAAATAATACCACAGCCAACAGAAATTGATATACAAATATTTCAGAATATATTAGATACGATTAATACCTCGAAAATTGGTGAAACTCCGAGTATTTTAAGAGATCGACTTTCTGAAGTAATTAAGTCTTCTAAAAATGAAAGACATATGTTAATGGAAATTTTAGGTTGTGCAGATATTTTACAACCATTAAGATTTGACCGAAAAGAACCAGGAAAACATGATTGGACTTTTGTACTTTTTTGGCGTGGAGAAGACAAATACAATAAAGAAAATGTAAAAAAATATTTCAAAGAATATGGAATCAAGTAAAAACGTCGTACAACATTGTATTGGCAAAATGCGGGGTTTAAGTCTGAATTGAAAATCCTCACCTTTTTTGTCGCCGCTGCTTTTCAATTTTACATTTTTTTTGTAATTTAGTTCCATTGAAAAAGCATCGGCTCAGTTTGGTCGAACTTGAACTAAAGTTCATATTTCTCCCGCACTTCGCCAATACTTTTTCCGTTGTCTGTAATTCCATGTAAAGTGGATATTCAAACAACGGGCAGGGAAATTTAATTTAAAAATTCATTCCAATTCGATGTCCTTAGTTCCAAAGTGGAATAAATCGGGAATAATTACATATTATGAGAAATGAGGAAAAAGACACTTTTGTACGAGGAATGGTAGAAGGAGCAAAACGATCTGGAAAAAATCTTGATTTTGAAGATATTGCTAATGCACTGAATAATAACGGATACAGAACTGATAAAGATACTGAATATAGTTCAGATGGAGGTCGAGGAGTTGCAAGATATGTAAGCACACTTTATGACAGCACAGAAAAAGATGGCAATTCTAATTCAGCAAATGATATTGCTAATACAATAGTTGGAAAAGACGGAAAACCTAAATGGTAATTTTTTATGTGGAATAATTTTTCAACTGAGATAAAATGGGCATGTGCAAGTTGTGACATGGCTTATGATTATCCGATTAGGACTTGTGAAGAATGTGGTTCAACATCAATAGATGAAATTTCAACCGATTATTCAACGGGAAATCGAAGTATTAATCGTGTCGGAGACGAAGATGAAGAAGAAGAAAATCATGATTATGATGATTAAATAGTGATTGCTAAAAGAAACTACAGACAACATTGTATTGGCAAAATGCGGGGTGAAGTGCAAAGTTGAACTATTCGTAATATTTAGCCGCCGCTATTTTTCCATTTCACATATTTTTTGTAGTTTAGTTTCATGGAAAAAATATCGGCTACGTTTGGTCGAAAATTGAACTAAAGTTCATTTTTGCCCGCACTTCGCCAATACTTTTTCCGTTGTCTGCAATATTACCAAAGTAGCGTTAAATAGAGACTTTTTCAAATTTTGAAATAATTTAAATGGGGTTTTATTTCTAAATATTTGACTTAAAAATAATTCTAAAAATTTCAAATAAGCATCGAATAATAATTGGATTTTAAAAACTGAATTCCATGAAAATTATCTGAATAAAAATGCTTTAAATAAACTGAAATCAAAGCAAGCTTAAAACAGACTAAATTCTAAATTGAAACGAATATTACTGAATTTAGTTCTGCAATATTGGCATCAAATATTCTTAAATTCTGGACTTAAAATCTAAATCTTAAAAGCAAATATTCAAATATTGGATTTAATCTAGAGTTCTTAAATCTTGGATTAAAAAACTAAATTTCAAAATGGAAACTGTCGTCTTTGATTTTGAATTCTTCGAAACTGAATTTCAATGAAATTCACTCTCTTGAATTAAAAATACTGCAGACAACAGGATATTGGCAAAATGCGGGCTTGAATTCACAGTTGAACTACTCCACTTTTTTTGTTCGCAAAATGCTTTTTCGTTTCGACATTTTTTGTAATTTAGTCTTCACGAAAAAAGCATTTGCTCAGTTTGGTCTATGTTGAACTAAAGTTCTTCGAATTCCCGCACTTCGCCAATATTTATTCGTTGTACGCAATATCCTCAAAACTCGCGCTGAAAACAATTTCAGGAGTTTTTTGAAAAATAATTCTGAAATATTTACGCTGAATTTTGTTATGAAAATGACTAAATTCTCTCATATTTTCTAAAATTTAACTGAATAAATTAATGGCAAAAATTAAAGCAAAATTCTCCAAAATTTTTTGAATAATATTCGAATAAAAAACTAAAAAAAGGATGTATTTGACTTAAAAAATTCTTAAATTTTTACACTGAAAATTTTTGAAAAAAAGTTTTAACTTTTACAAACTGTGTGAATATCGACATGAATAAAAAGTGTGATAAAAATGAGTGAAAATATTTGTCGCACTTGAATTTTCACTTCTCTGAATCAAATTTAATGGCACTAAATTCAATTCGACGAGCCAAAAATACTGCGTACAACACGGTATTATATAAAGTCTATATAAGATGTCCTTTATTAATGGTACTTTCTTACGTTTTTGTTTAAAAAAGTACAACATATGTACAACAAATCATAAAACATCGATGAATAGATAGATTCCACGCTTTTGTTGTTTGGCTTCAAAATTCATTGCTTGGTAGATAGTTAATTTTTCGCAGTAATAATGGTGGCTTGCTTTAGCATAGCCATTTTTTATTAACTCTTCATTTAGGCATTTTCCGTTCGGTAGAATAACATAAGCCAATTGTCTTTTCCAGAAGTCTACTCTATTTTTGGGTTCGGTCAAAATGGTAATTCTTGTACCAACAGGTGCAAGAGTTACCATAAAATCTAAACTCATCAGTCCATATTGTACCAACAAAGATGCAGGAACGTGGCTTTTGACTTCGTCTTCCTTTGTTTTTCGGCTTATCTTCACTTCGGGAGCGTCCAATCCGTATAATCTTATTTCCTTTCTTATTTGCCCGTATTCTTGTCTCACTATTAAACTATCTCCGTCTAAAACTCTTTCAATTATCAAATGAGTTTCTATTTGGATGTCTTTCATTAGAAAATAATTTTCTTGCTCAACTATGGATAAGTTGCGGTCTATTTCCGTTTGATTTGGTATAACTGCATTGTATTTCATTGGTTTACAGTATATTATCTATTGTTTATGTAAAGTTAATTCAAGAAATTTATATCTGTCTAGACAACAGTGTTTTTCATTCTTTTCTAATACTTAAAATTTACAATCATGGCAAGACAAAAAGGTCTTATGAAATACGTCGGAACAATTGGCGATGTAAGACATTTCAAAATCAAAGGGCAAGAAGGTTTTTTCGCTGGTATGGTAGGCGGACCTACCGCCGAACAAGTGAAAAGCGCCCCTGAGTTCGAAAGAACTCGCGAAAATATGAACGAATTTGGCGGATGCGCCAAAGTTGGAAAGTCGCTCAGAACGGCTTTATCTGCGTTAATGGGCAAATTTACTGATTCACAAGTTACAGGAAGATTAACTTCTGTTATGAAGAAAATCAACTTGGAAGACGGAACGGAAGCCAGAGGCTACCGAAAAGTAGAAGTTTCTACACAACGAAAATATTTAGAAGGTTTTGAGTTCAACAAAAATCTTTCTATTAGTGGTATTTTCAATGCTCCGTATGATGTTACACATACTGCAGGAAGAGATTCTTCAGATTTTGTAATTGCTCCGTTTAATCCGGCTGATTTGATTTCTGCCCCTTCAGGTTCAACTCATTTTCGCTTAATTAATGCTTTAGCAGTATTATCAGATTTTTCATACAATCCGACTACAGGAAGTTATGAGCCAGACGATATGGCAAATAACGAATTGACTATCGTTGAGTATTCGGGATATATTCCGTTAAATACGGCTTATGCAGGTTCTACCATTACTGCACAATTCCCTGGTACACCAACATTAGGGGCTAATGTTTCGGTAGTTCAGTGTATCGGAATTGAGTTTTTCCAAGAGGTCAACAGTCAGTATTACCCTTTTGCGAGCGGTAACTGTCTCAAAATTGAGGAAGTTTTTTAGAAAATGTTTAATCAAAGCCTTCTCAATTCGGGAAGGCTTTTTTGATAAAAAGATGTTATGAGAACAAAAATAATTCGTGTTGCTCAAGGCAAACAATCCACGCTTTCGCATTTATACATTGACGGAATTTTTCAATGTTTTTTGTTGGAAGACAAAATCCGTGAAATAAAAATAATGAAGCAAACGGCAATTCCGACAGGTGAATTTTATTTAACCTTAAATACTTGGGGTGGCAAGAATGCAGACTACGCCAATAGGTTTCCCGTTATGCATCGTGGAATGATAGAAATAGACGGTTTACCAACCTTTGACGCTGTTTATATCCATATTGGAAATACGATTACTCAAACGGCTGGTTGTCCGCTTTGCGGTCTTAGTTATATTAAAAAAGATGGTGATTTTCAGGTTTTGCAAAGTACCGATGCTTACAAAATGATTTATCCAAAACTCCTATCCATTCTTAACAGAAAGGATAATGGAATTTCCATCGAAAACAATTTTCAATTCTAAAACATGGAACTCATGAACGCAACCTTAGACATCAATATTCTGTTTGGTTCGGTTTCAAGTCTTTTATTGGCAGTTGTTGCTTATTTTATCAGGCAATTACACTCCGATTTCAAGAATATGGAAAGAGATATTTCCGAAGTCAAAACAATGGCTTTGCTGATCAAAACTGAGTTTAAAAACTCTCAGGATCTACTCAATCAAAAAGTAGAATATTTGGAGCAAAGAGTCAATAAAATAGAGTTTAACCTTACAAAAATTCAAGACAATGAAAGCAAATAATTTCAATTTAGTAAACAGAATCCAAGAACCTACTCCGAAATGGTTTAAAATAATTCGCTCTGCAGGACTTATTTTGTCGGCTGTCGGTGGTACTTTAGTGGCTGCTCCGGTTGCATTGCCCGCTACTCTAGTCAGTATTGGTGGGTATTTGCTTCTCGGTGGAACTCTTGCCAGTGCGATATCACAAACGGCAATCAGCTCCGAAGAATTCGGAAAAAAATCAGAAAAAAATCCAGAAAATCCGAAGCTAGATCAAGATTCACTCCAGGATTCAAAGTAAAAAACTCGCAATTAGCTCTTTTTCAGCTCGGCTTTTAGTCGGGCTTTTTCTATATACTTCTATTGCTTTCATCTTCTTGCATTCCGTTATTTAGGAGGGCGAAATATGTTGCACTTATCTACGTCTTTGGGTGGAAATAAAGTTCAATTAAATGAAAAATCCCCGAAGTGGGGATTTTGAAATTTTAGATTTGGAAATAGTACTTTCTTACGAGAATGGAGCGAAGTTCTGAAAGCTGTTGCAGTTGTTTTGTAAACTTCTGCTCCAATTGATAAATGGCTTTGATATCTGAAAGGATTTTCTCGTTTTGCTCCATCTTGGTAAGGCTTGGAACGATAAAAGTTTGCAAAATCTTTTTTAGTTCCAAAAGGCGAAGCATTTCGATAACACTTCCACAAAGGTAAGGGTGAAAAAAACCGTTTTTCCAAAGGGTGAAGAAGGTCCAATATAGGTTTTCGAGTTCTTCGGAATTGTTGCAATACAGAATGTAACAGTTGGGGCAAGGCTGAAATAGTGGTTTCCCTGCGTTTTTTCCTCTTGACAGGATAAATAGAGCATTTTTGGGCGTTTCCTTTTCGGAATTGTACGTGCGTACTTTGAAATTTGACATAGCATGAGTTTTAAAAATTCATGCTCCGCCGAAATATTTTTAAAAGAAAACGAAGAAAAAAACCGAAAAAAAAAGAAAAAAAGAAAGCCGATTAAAAGGGGGCGGGGCGTTCTGTCAAGGTTTTTTGAAAAAAGTTTTTTGCTATATTTTTTAGCCAAAAATCTTTTTTTCAAAAACACGAAGTGCTTGACCTTTACTGAACATAGCGGCTGGAAATGGAAGCCCCCTATCTTGCTTTGCTTTTTTTATTTTTTGTAGGAACCCAAAAGTTCTAAGAATGGTTAAAAAGGTGAAGGAAGTTGCTTGGCAAAAGATGGTGAGCGAGGGGAAAGGCAGGGGTATGTAGCAGATGGGATTTGCTTTGGCGACATACTCCTGCGTGCAGTGACGAAACAGTATGGATATGCTTGCATAACCATATTGTGAAGGAACTGGAAAAGGTTGGATTTAGCATAGGGAAGAAAAGGCAAAAACGGGTAAAAAAGCTCGCGAAAAAATGATGCTTTACTACAAATTCAAGAAACAAGAACCAAGAATCAAGACGAAAGTATGATAAGCGGAGGGAAAGATAGCTGTATGACTGCCTGACGGAAGCAGCTTGGCGGTAGCGTTTTCAGACCGATGCAAAAATGCACTGAAACTATTAGCCTATGAAACAATCGCATTTTTGGAATGGGATGAAAATATTGCATAGGAAAAAGCAGCTGTAGGAAGAAAGGAATACTGCTATGTGCGTGAGTGAAAGTGGCTGAATAGATGAACTATTTTTTTATTTCCTTTAAAATAGTTTCAACTATGAAGCGACTGTAGCGATTGGCAATACACTACTCTTCTGCATCATTTTTTTGCATCCTAAAATATGGGTGGGTGGGAAATTAGAATAGTTGTACTGTTAACAAAATATGAATCGAAGGACGACAGAGCGTTGGCTGACACAAAGGGCTATGCCCGACTGTAGGGAAGCATTTAGCATAATCTCAAATTATAGGCGCACCTTGTTAGCAGTTGCAGTAACGAAGTGGAGGCAATCCCCGTAGCGGTGGCGTGTGCGTATAATTTCGATTATGTTATTTGCTGAGGCGTATCTTGGACTTATCTCTTTATTTTTCGATTTGGCGTTTTAGTTCTTCTTTGCTTGGTAGTACGGCTTTGTATTCTTTTGCAAAGATGGTTTTATTGTTTTCAGGAAGGGTAAATTCGATAACGGTTTTGTTTTCTTCTTTACAAAGAATAATTCCGATGGTTTGATTTTCTTCGGGTAGTTTTATCATTCTATCATAATAATTGACGTACATCTGCATTTGTCCGATGTCTTGGTGGGTGAGTTTCCCAATTTTTAAATCGAAAATAACGAAACATTTCAGCAAACGATTGTAAAAAACCAGATCGACAAAGAAACTATCTCCCTCGAATGTAAATCTGCGTTGTCGCCCTTCAAACAAAAATCCTTTTCCCAATTCAAGCATAAAATGCTCTAATTTGTTGATGATTTCTGTTTCTAAATCGGTTTCAGAATAGCGATTGTCTTCTTTTAGGTCTAAAAACTCTAAGACATAATGGCTTTTCAAAACATCGGTAGGTTTTTCTATGATTTGTCCTTTTTTAGCCAATTCTTTTACACCTTCTTTATCACGACTTAAAGCTAAACGTTCATAAACTGCGGAACAATATTGTCTTTTCAGTTCACGAATGCTCCAATTATTATTAGCTGCTTCGATTTCGTAGAATTTTCTTTCATCTTCATTGTCGATTTTCAACAATTGAATATAATGCGACCACGATAAATTAAAAGAAATTGCATTAGTATTGGATTTGTTTTCAGTTTTTTGAGAAATACGAGACGGTGTCTCATAATTTTGTTCTTCGTTGGAAATACGAGACGGTGTCTCGTAATTTTGATAAGTTAGAAAAAACTTCCTCATCCATTGTAGATTATCAACGGAAAAACCTCTTCCAAACTCAGAATTTAAGAGTTTACTTAGGTTTTTAAGCGTTTCTTTAGCGTAATCTGCACGTTCTTTCCCATTTTGCTCGTCCTCCACAATCATTCTTCCAATCTCGAAATAGGTTAACAACATCGCCGAATTTACATTACGAACAATATTATTTCTTGCTGTATCAACAAGATTTTTAATGGACTGAAAAAGCTGCGATTTTTCTAATTGGCTCATTGTGCAAAAGTATGAAATTTAGACATTCTTAATATACATAAGATTAAGTAGAAAAAGAAAATCTCTACAAATATTGATACTTGACAATTAGCTAATATTATTAGAGTTACTCTTTTCTTTCCTCAATGTACTTTTTAATATTCCCAATTTCTCTTCACGATATTTTGCGACAGTTCTTCTTGCAATAATATATCCTTGTTCATTTAAGATCATCATAATTGAGTCATCAGTCAATGGTTTTCTTTTGTCTTCAGAATTAATAATAAATAAAATTTTGTTCATAATTTCATACTGTGAAACACTATTTCCTGTAATCGTTTTAATTGATCCATCACTAAATAATATTTTATAAGGGACAAGCTTGTTATTAAGAACAAATTGCTTTTTTAGTAAGGTTCTTGAAACTGTTGACAAATCTTTTCTTATCATAAAAGCAATATCTTTAAGTTGCATAGGCACTAAATCTTCATATCTACCATTTTCAAAAAAAACAGATTGTTTCAATCTAATTGCATTAATAACATCATCCAAAGTATCAATTGAATATAAAAATTTATTAGATTTCTTCTTAAATAAAATACTATCATTCAAACTTAAAAACATATTAAACTCGTTATTTAATATGATCTCCAATAATGGCAATAATTTATCTAAAATTGTAGCATCGTTACTACTTAGAAAACGACTAGCATAACTTTTAAAATACAATTCAAAATCATTATCTCTTATATTATGCAATTTTTCTTCAAGGTCATTTACAAAATTGTCAAAGCTAAACAGTAAGAAATAGTCATTTTTAATTAGATAATTATTTTTCCAATAAAATAATTTTTCACTATTAATGGTTCTTTTTGAAAAAAAATGATTAATACTTCCAACTAAAGTAAATTCATCTTGTTTCAAAAGTGAAAATGTGTATGTTACAAAATCAGCAGTGAACTTCGTATTATTTTTCTCGTTTATGTACTTAAATTCTTGGTTTGTAAAAACAAAAAAATCTCCATCGGAATCGTACAAAATCTCTTTAATAGACTCATCATCAATAGACTGAAATATCTGAAAACATATAGATATTTTATTTAATAGTTTTAAAGCGTCTCTTTGTTGCTTAAACTTATTGGATTTTAAAACATTATAATCCTGGTCTGATTCACTATTTAAAGTGAAATAAAGTTGAAATAGTTTTTTTTCTTCAATATTTAAGAACCCATCTGTAACTGTTATAAAATCAATAAATGAAAAAACTGATAAATTATCCAGTATTGTATCTGGAAATAAAATTTTTGGAAATAATTTAGATAAAAATTCAATATTTAACTGCTTCAAGTATAATTGAATTTGAAATAGTTTCTCAGAATTTTCAACAGTATCTTCATTAATCCCCAATTCTTTAATAAATCTTCCTGTAAGAAAATTCAATCCATTTTTATTGGGTAATACAATACTTTCAAAATCATAACTTTTTTCTTTTTCACTAACATTGCTACGTAAAATATCATTAATATCCTCAGTTTCTATAGAGTCATCTGAAAGATTGCATAAATCAATTAATTCATAAGTTGATTTTAATCCACAACCTCTTAACTTTTTGAAAGATTTATTTTTATTCAAATATTCCTGTATGATAAACAAGGTGTTTAAATCATTTCTCTTACAAATATTGTAAGTACGAACTGAAATTAATCCTTTTGAAAAATAAATTTCTATTTCCATTCAATCAATAAAGAAATTATGAACATGCATTCCACTATAAATCAAACTAATTTAGTCGTTCTCCACCACTGTCTCAATTCAATTATTTTGGGTTCTCCAATATTAATTAGTCCTTTACCTGAGTCTAATTTTTTAATCTCAGTTTCCAACTTATACTTACTATTTGGAGTTCCAACAAAGTTGCTTATCGCCTTATAATCTTTATTCTGAATATTCAAACATATTGGTAATTTCACTTGAGATGCAAAATCAAAGTCTTTGGTTTTATAATCCTCAACACCCTGTGAAAGCATAACGACAATAACCCCTTTTGAGCGTAAAAGTCTTAACAAATCTTCTAAAGCTTTCCTAGCATTTTTATTTTTTAAATAGATGTGCGCTTCATCGATTACAATAACGTATCGTAAAGGAAAGATATGTTCCTTTGGCTCACAATCGTTGGTAGAACTAAAATAAGAATTGAAATATCTAAGCAAAAGAAAAACAACCAACTGCCTAAGTGTATCCGATAATGCCGGAGGAAGATTTAAATACAGACTATTGCTTAAAATATCAGGATTATTTGGATCGCAATTAAAAATATTTGTAGATAAATCTCGTACTACACCATATAGTGTATCTTGTCTAATACTATTCTCTTCGTAATAGTTTTCTAAGTCGCTAAACAACTCAGCAATAGTTGGATATGTTCCATTTTTTCTATCTAGCAAATCATTGATTAAACTAATAAGAATATTTTCTTGGCTTACTCCCATACGAGGAACAAATGTTGAAATTGTATCAACAAAAGCACGAATACTAAAAGGTTTCTGCCTTTCTTCTAAATTAATTGAAAGGAAAGGATTAAAATCAATTCCTCCATCATTTACAATATCGACGAAACTTGCTTTGGTAGCTTCTAAAAAAGGCTTAAGTTGTTCGGGATTTCCTTCTCCTTTATAATCAAAGAAAATATATTTTAATTCATAATTTGATTTTTTTGAGATTTGATATAAAATATCTTTAATAAGTTGGGTTTTTCCAGAACCAGCCATTCCTGCAATTGCAATATTTCTGTTGTCAAACTCTCTTAAATCATTTATATTGATTACAATTGGCTCATTGTTTTCAGAAGTTCCAATTTCAAAAGAAAGTAGATCTTGAAATTCCCTAATATCACTTTTCTTCCTGTCAGTGGAAATATATGGTGTATTAGATCTTAATGTTAAACCTTTTTTTATTGGTTTCAATAAAATGCTAATATGTTCACCTTTTGTAATATCGCAATTGTCTAATTGTGTATTCCAAATATCGAGTCCATCTTTTAAATGTAATTTATACAATCTTACGAAATCATTTTCACTAAGCTCTTTTCCATAATGTTGATCAAAAATAGTTTTATACAAAGTAAAATTGTCTGTATCATTAATCAGTCTGCCAAAAATATTACTAGTAGGAGTATATTCTCTTCCATTTTGCGGTAAACTAGAAATATCTTCTGTATAAACTTTACCTTTCTCAATACTTAATGATAATGCAATTCTCGCAGTAATTGTATCTCTTTTAAAATTATAGATTGTTGTTATTCTATCCAACAATTCTGTACTTTCTATATCAATTTTAAATCTAATCATTATGTATTGTATTAAAATATCCTTGTCTTAAGTTTGTATTCACCCCATCATTGCTTAGTAAATATGCTTTTGAAATATTTTCAGAAATATCTTTATATCTTTTAGGTGTAATCTCACTATTAGTTGAAAACAAAACAACTTGCTCTGATAATGCTGGATAATAGTTCTTTGTAATACTATCTCTGTGTTCTTCGTCTAATCTTCCCAAAGGTGTATCAATAAATATTGGAAGACTTTGGATAGATTCATTAAGAATAGCCTTAATTAAGCAAGAAATATAAATTTGCTTTTCGCCTGAGGATAAGCTTTCTTTTCGTATTTCATTATCATCTTGGTCAAGCAAAGTGATTTTCATTCCTTGCCCTGCAGCTAAAATCGTTACTTGCACATCCTCTATAAATTTGCTTCTATTCTCATCATTCGAAAGTTTGTGCATCAATATTTTTAGCTCACTTAAAATAGTCTTTTCTAAACTATCTTTATGATTGTTCTTTTGCTCTTCTAAGAATAAGCGAAGTACTTCAATGTACTTTTCTGTTTCTTTGATTTTAACTTTGTTTTGAGCATTAATATCAACTTTATTTCTGAGGTTTACGAGTTCTTGATTTATACGAGTAATATCTTTTTTTAATTTAAGAATCTTTTGAGTGTTTTCTCCAATATTTCTGTTGTTTAAAGCATTGTTATGTTCAGCTGTTTCCTTCTCTGACAGATATTCTAATATAATATCATCTTCTAAATCTGCATCAATTTTACTTAAAGTCTTTATTAAATCTGTTTTTTTTGTTCCAATAATATTAAATTCTTCAATGGTAGCTTGAAACAAATCATTTGATTGAGAATGTATTAAGTTAATAGCATCTTCAATTAATTTTTTCTCGGCATTGTTTAAATCGTGCTCGAATTCTAACTCTATATAATCAGTTTCAGAATTGTAAAGTTCATTCCCCAGCTTTTTTGCTTTTTCATAATAAAAACTTTTATCCCTAAAAGACATTGTTGAATTATCCGGTTCTGGTGGCTTATTGAAAAGTAGTTCGATAAAATTTTCTATTTTTTCTAAGTTTTCTTTTTCAGAACTTGAAGAAATTTCGTTTGTACCTTGAATTGTAATGTGTTCTCTAACCTCCTCTAATTTTCCAGCCAAAATTACCAAGGGAATAACTTCACTCAATTCGTTAAATTTTTCGCTCAGTTCAGCTTCTTTTGCTTTGATTTTTTCAATTTCTTGTACTATTGAATCTCTATCAAAACTAGAATTTCCTTGTTTGCTATTTGAAGAAATTAAGTTATCAAACTTTCTTATTTTCTTTTTTAATTCATCAATTTCTTTAAGCTTTTCAGCATTTTCCTCTTCTAATTTTTCGATTTCTAAATTTGATAATTCTATGGATTTTTCACGGTCAATAATTTCCTCTTGAAGATTTTTATTAGCACCTTCCTTCTTCAATGTGTTGATGTAATACTCAAAATCTTCTATAAGGGTCTCATAGCTATCCAAACCTAAGATTTTGCCTAATGCGTCATTTATAAAACTTCCCTCTTCCTTAATAGATAAATTTGCTATCTCAGATATTTTCTCAGCATCAAAAAAAACAAATTTTGCTGCATCAATAGGAATAATATAATCATTTATAAAATTAAATTTATCTTCCTCATTATCAAATATTTCAATATTAGAAATTGGGTCAACAATAGATAGTTTTTCTTCCGTCGTGTTTATATTTCGAGACCTTGAGATTAAAACTTTTTCAGCATTAGAAGATAACTTACTAATCTCAGGCAATTCTATTTCATCAATTAAAATACTCACAGAAAAAGAATCTACACCTTCTTTTTGTGCGGACCAATTGATAGATTGTTGCATAAAAGAAGAGTAGTTTTTCTCTTTTTGAATTTCTTTTTTAAAATTATCATCAATTTGAGAAATCTTTTCTCCATACAAACACCAAACTATTGCAAGTAAAAAGTTTGTTTTACCATATCCATTCTTACCTCCAATTATGACAATATTTTTATCATTATCAGTTTGCAAATCAATATCTACAGTACGATAATATTGCTTAAAATTGTTAATTTTTATATTGGAAAATTTCATTTTGTAGCTTTTTCAATTACATCAACTATTTTTTGTTGATGATAGTTAACACGTTTTATTTTTTTTGCTCTTACAGAATCCAATAATGGCTCTAATGATTTGTAATCAACATCTTTAGCTATGCAGATTTCTTTAAGTCTTTCATTTTGAATGATTTTATTCTCTTTTATTTTCATAAGTTATTATTTTAAAAAAAACTAGCTACTTTCATAAAATATTTTTTTTCATTTTTATCTAGTTCATTCATATTATGTAATTTTCGTTGGTTGTAAAAAAACTGATACAATTTATATTCGTCTTCTCTATTTGCAGATGGAAGTCTTTTATGAAGTTCAATAAAGTTCAATAATTCATTATATTTTTCTTCTGAATTTATACGTCTTCTGCCATTAATTTGAGGAAACTTCTCAAATACCCCATTAACTAATTGCTCTTTTTCAGAGGATAATTTTTTTGATTTAATTTTTCCCTTCTGCACATTGAGCCATCTATACAAACCTATTTCCTCATCTGGTACATTAGCTGAAAATGGGAGTCGGTTTTCTAAATCTAAGAATTCTAACAAATCTTGATAACGATCTTCCCAAGAGTTTCTATCTCTTTTATCAGACTCTTGTAAAACTTCAAATTCTTCTGAATATTCCTTATTATTTAAACCTACATATGATTTTTTAAAAAATATAAAGGAAGAAGATTCCTCCATCCTAAGATTGTAGTAAATACTTTTTTCGTTCGTATCTGGGCGGAATTTAAGTACATATTCTGCAATTTCTGAAATATGTTTTGGTTCATCAAATTTTTCTAAAAATTCATTTGTTATACTTCTAATTGTGCCACCTTTAAAATCATTTAATTCACTTTCCCACTTTTTTAATCCAAATACGCTTGCTCTTCCAACGGGTACAAAACCATCCTTTCTTTTCATTGATACTCTAACTTTTGCTTCATCAGTTTCATAATGCGGATAAATTTCTAATATTTTAGCTTTTATATCCTCAACTTTTGAAGCTACTCCTAAAATTTCTAAAGCTTCAAAAGCATATTCGTAAGCTTGTTTACTTGTATTTTTCTTAAATACAATATTATCATCTATATCAAGATATAAGTTGAATTCCTCATTGATAATAGTTTCAGCAATGGGTAATAAAGAATCTATATGTTCTATTAGTTCTTCAGAATCCGTAATAAATTTAGATAAATAACTTTTAAAGCTAAATGAGTATGTTTCTTCTATCCGATCGTTTAATCTTGAGCTAATATCATTTGATAATGAAACAAAATCAACATTTTTTAGGTCTTTGTGTATGATATAGAAATTATTCCAATTGTGTCTATTTCTACTAGTAAAAAGTTTTGTTTGTAATAAATCTTCAATATTTCCAACTAAATCAAATTCATCATTTAGATACACAGATAGAATACACGATATAAATTCTTTAGAAAAATTGGTATTACTTCTAAGATTTACCCTTTCAACGGTATCGTCTTTAATTCTGATTATTTTTTCAGAAACATCCAAACTATAATTTTTAAGAAGATCATCATTAAAATTTTTTATAAATGTTAATTTCTGAAATAACTCATTTACACTTTCTTTTCTAATTTGACGAACTCTTTCTCTTGATAAATCAAGCTCAAGCGCAACATTTTCAATACTATGCATTTGCGAATCAAGATAAAACTTGAAAGACATTTGTACTATTTTAGTTTGATTATAATTAAATAACAAATTATTTATCAACAAAAAATCGGTGAGCTGAAAGATAGAATCGGCTTCCAATATTTCAGAAGGTATATCAGAAGTTGAAAATGTTTTTTGAATTAGATACTTATTTTTTAGAGTTAGTATTTGTTTTTCATCTTTCAAACTACTGACTTCGTATATAAAATCCTTTATAGAATTAATAAAAAAATCTAACTCTTCAATTGATTTTGCACCAATATTTTCAATATTTCTAAGTATAAAATTATCATTCATAAATATTTTTGAACACCAATTGTTTATTTTGAAATTATCATCTAGATAGCGAGCTATACCATTTTTACTTCTCACGGACAAAGCACCTACATTAACTAAGATGAAGCTATTAACGACCTCTCTTTGAACTCTGGATAATTCACCAATAACATTTTCTAATTTTAAAGGTTTTATTTCATTGGATTCAACAATTTCAACAGAATACTTATATTTTTTATAAATTTCGATAATTTCATCATTAGATCTACGTCCACAATTCCTTAGCTTATTAAAAGATTTATGTTTTAGGAAATATTGATGTAAATCATTCACTGAGTTCAATTCATTATACTTACAAACATTATAAGACCTAACACTTAATTCGTCATTTCTATAAATTTCGTCAATTGTCATGTCCGAGACTATCATTAATTAATCGTTTATTAGGTTTTTAGTTTAAAAACTTGCAAATAATTTTATTGTGTTAAGCAATTTATAAATATACAAAAAGTAATCAAACGCAAATTACGGAAAACCGTAAATGCGTAAGAACGTAAGAGAAAATCGGCAAAAAGATTATTTTTATTTTAGAGTTTAAAAAAAACTATTTAAAAGAAGGGGATAAGAGCAAAGAAAAGAAGCGAGGTGCGCGGTTTGCACTATTCTACTCTAGTTCAGCATTTTTTTTTTCGTAGGAAAAAAATTAAAAAGTGTTTTGTGAAAAATCACTTACGTTACTTACGTTGTTACTTTGAGGAAATATAAGGAAAACGAGTGCTTTATTGCACTCGCTATCAATTATCAAATCTAAAAGGTATTTTTTGCTGTTCCAAAGTTTCAGAATTTGGAGTTTCAAATTGTTTGTTGTCTTTGTCTACTTCTTCGTATTCGTGGAGGATTATTGGGTAAACATAGACTTTGTTTTTAACGATTTTTTTGAAATTATACTTTTTCAACGCCATTCCTAATTTGCGCACTGTTGCTTCATTGATATTGATATTTGCCCTTGTGGAAAGAATTTGAGCTATTTGGGTGGTATTGAAGAAGTATTGGGCTTTGTCTTTTTCCGCAGGTTCAAACCATGTTAAAAGCAATTCTTTTTCTGGACTTCTGAGTTGGTATTGCTCGTTGTTTTGGTTTATTTCTTTTATTTCTTCTTGGTTGAACCAATGGCGAAAGCCATTGGAAAATAAAGAAAAAGCCTGTGCATAGACTTTGTTGATGTCTATGTTGTGGGAATATTCGATATGCTCTACTTCAAAGCAAAGAAAACGGCGTGAGCCTGTGGTGTCGTTCAAGAATTGAGCGGTGTTGACTGAGCCAGCGAAGCTGGCTCTTCTTGGCATATTCTCGTTGTTGTGTCCGTAAGCTTTTCGCATTCTGATATGGGTTTTTGTAATGATTTCTTTTAAGCTGCCAATTTCTGAACGGTTGAGATTCTCGAGTTCATCGAGATTGATTAACATACATTCTGCCAGATGGATTAAAGTGTCTTTATTAGTTGGATTGATGGTTCCCGAAAAAATGTATTCTTTGAGGGGTTGGGGCATTAGTTTTTCTATCCAAGTTGTTTTTCCTAAGCCTTGTTTTCCCGAAAATACTATTACCGTTTGATTGACTTGCTTTTCATCCAAAACACAAGCTACCATAGCGACAAACCATTTTTTAAAACAGATACGCCAAAGGTCTTGTTTTGTGGTGGTAATTGTATCTGCTAATTGCTGAACGTAATCTAAATCATTTTCATTTTTAGGCAAATTTTCAAAGTAGACTTCAAAAGGATCGAACATTTCGCAATAGTCGGAATGGAGTAAATTCCGTAAAGAATTGATGCTGCATTTCACTTTAGCTTTTAGAATTTCTCGTAGGATTGAGTTTTCTGTGAAGTCGGTCATTGGTTTGAACTTTGTGGCTTTAATTGTTTTGAACTCTAATTTTCCTAATACCTTGTTGTATCGGAAGTTGTAACGGTTGTTTAGGAATATTTCTAATCGGTCTATGAAGCTGGGTTTTTCTTCGTCGTCGGCTTCGACAAGCTCAGCCACCGATGTGGGTTTCTTATTCTCATTTGTTGCACTTTTATTTTTCGGTTTGAATTCGTCTGTGTTATGGTCTGCGGTGTTATTGTAGGCACTTTTTATGGCAATGGTTACCTCTTTGTCATCATAATTATAATCGGCTAAAATATAGCCTAATGCCATTGATTCGGGAACGCCTTTTCGGTTGAGATTGTTAGCTAATTGAAAGACAAAATTGTTGCGGTTGCCCTCTATAAATTGTTCTTTTTTCTCTGTGAAGCGGACTGTGTGCTCGTAGATTACATCGTAGTTGTCGGTTGATGGTTGATGGCTGTTAGATTTTGGTTGACAGTTGTCAGTTGATGGTTGTTGGGCGTGTATACCTGTTGTAAATATGGTAGAATTTTCGTTTGTGAAAAGTTCCGGATCGAAAGATATAAAGCATAGTCTTGTAATGTCCTTGCCAGATCTATCAATTTCTATCGCCAATAATTCTTCAAAATATCGTTGTAATTTTAGAAAAGTTTCTTTGTGATTTTCTTGTTCTGAGTCTACTTTTACGAATAGTTTTAAACCGTTTCCGGATGGGCTGATAAAGGCTGCATAAATGTATTTGTTTTGTGTGGCTTTTGATTTTACTTCGGCTAGTTTTGTTTTTTCCAATTTATCGATATCTAAGCATATTAGTTTATTGTAATCTTGCAGAAATTCCATTTTCCTACCCCCTTTGAATGTTGCACTAGGCGTGAATGCAGGTAGTGATTTTTTGATTCTTTCTGCCGCTTCTTTTTTGTTATCAGCCAAAGATTTTCTTAAGTAGATGACTTGATTTTTATAGGTTCCGTTTTGTATGTTTTCTAAAATTTTAGAAATGGGTTGCGTGTCTGTAACTTCGTTGAAGTTTTGGAATATGGAGGTTTTCATAATTTTGGCTGTTGGTTGATTGTTGATAGTTGATGTTTTGAGATGCTTCGACAAGCTCGGCGTGACAATGAGGATTTTAGATGAGTTTTATATGTTCTTTTATCTTGATATAAAAGAACCAAAAGATCAAGACTTGGAAACTCGGCTAAAAAACAAATGCTTTGACTAAAATCTCTAAAACTCGCTTTGGCTATGCCTTTGCTCAAACAGTAGAGATTTTTTTACGCCAAAGCATTCATTTTTCTTTACGCCTCCGTTTCCTATGTCGACCTGGTTTACAACTATTTCTTTTGAAATGATTTGTTGTAGTAGTCCTGCATTGTGCGTTCGATGTCGGAAAGTTTGTAGTAGATTTTGTTGCCGACTTGGGAGAATGAAATTTTTCCTTCGTCTCGCCAGGTTTGTGCTGTTCTGCGAGAGATTTTCATCATCTTGATAAACTCTTCGTTATCCACAAAAACTTCTTGTTTTTGAGTGGTTTTGGATTGTACTTTGTCGGCAATATCGTTTACTTTCGTCATTAGTTGGTCGAATTGCTCTTTGGATAAAATAATTGCTTCCATAATAAAACTTGTTTTATAATTATGAAGCAAAGTTGTGTGAAATAAAAAAGTCCCCAGGTCTCCAAATGGTCTCCTGGGGACTAAGTTTTTTATAGAATGTCGTCTAAGTCTATTCTTTTCTCAGAATTTGGACGTTTGTCGTCTCGTGAAGGTTTCAAAATAGTTTTTATTGTGAGGGGACTTATAGGAAGTCCCCCTTTGTCTATAAAAGAATTGGCAATAATTGCAATAATGTCATTGACACTGCCATCAATAAATGGTTTTCCATCTACAAACATTTCTCTAGATAATTGGTAAAACACATCGACTATTTGATTGGTATTACAGTTGATTTTGAGTTTTGAAAATGGCATTAATGTAGGAGGGAGGGACTGTGAAATAGGCTCCATATCCGCTTTCATCTTGGCGAGAGTTTGAATTTTACCGATTAGCTTCTCACATTCCGATTCAAAATTAGGCAGTTTATTATTTACCAATTCTATGTCTGCTGTTCTGTACTCAAATATCTCGGAAGTAAGAAAATATACCTGTTCTTGAATGGTTAAGTAGTTGTACGTTTTTAGTTTTGTTTCTTTGAAGCTGAAGTATCTTTCGTCTGAAAAAGCATTAATTTCTCGATGTGGTGGTTTTTTACTTGGTATTTTCTTTTGTGCTACAACCAATTTATTTCGTTTCAATTCCATACTGGTATAAAACTTCATCATTCTACTCTCGTTTCTAGCTCCATGAAATAGTTCTACATTAACTTGGATAAGTTTTTCAAATTTGTTTAGCCAATGCAAAGGATTTTTAGCAAGGCTACAATGATGATTGATAAAATCTGGAATTTGAGAATGCGTAATTGCAAAGGTTTTGTAAATGAGTTGTTGGCAGTAAGAATGCAAGTCGGTAACTAACTCTTTGTCTATATCAAAATCAACATCAAAATTCTTTCCTTTTGAAACGACAGTAAACTCAGAAAACGGTGAAGTTTCCAATAAATTGTAATGGTCGGACATTTCTCTCTTTGTGTTTTAGATCATTGAACTGTATTCCTTTCACTTGGTAAATCATTGTGGAGGTTTTTGATAAAAATTGTTCGTCTATCATTCAAGTCAATTGCAAAATTTCATCATAATCATCTGAAAGCTAAATTAATAAAACAGAAATAAACAATAAAGTAAATTTTAAATTATTTTTAACAAAACAAAAAGTTATATAAAGGTTATATAACTTTTTGTCTAAAATAGTGAACTTTTTATCACAAAAGCATAAATAAGTTTACATTATATGTAAACTTAATTTTACTTTTTGTTTACTTTTGAGCATGTTAAAAAAAATAATTGTTTACTTTTTCTTAGAATACGAATTTATCAACGGCGTCATCCAACTCTTGTGAAATGATTTTTGCATAGATTTGAGTAATACCAATGTCTGAATGGTCCATTAGTTTTGAGACGTGCTCAATCCGCATTCCGTTATTCAAAGCATTGGTAGCAAAAGTATGGCGGCTTAAATGAAATGATAAATTGAAAGGCAACTTTAATGCTTTTCCGATTTTTTTAAGGTGCAAAGAACAGAGAGAAGTACAACGCTCAATTTCTGCATTGGCGTATTCTTTATTTTGAAAATAAGGCGTATCATTTACGAGCATTGGAAATACAAAATGAGTTTCTTCGCTTTCCTTTGTTTTGTACTTGTTGAGAATACTGATTGCCACCTGTCCGATTTTAAAACTGTGTAGTCTTCCAGTTTTCCGGATGGTTTTGGTAATTCTATTTTCGTTAAGATTGATGTTTTCCCATTTCAATTCCAAAACATCACTTAGACGTAGACCTCCTGCATAAACCGAAAACAAAAACATATCTTTTATAATTTGGGCCTTAGTCTCCGGATTAACTTCAATTTCTGAAAAAGCTTTAATCTGATCTTTATTTAGGAAAGTTCTTTTTCCCGCTTCTTTTTTAATCTGGATTTTGTCGAAAGGGTATAGGTTTGCACCAACCAAATCTTCTTTTATGGCATCTTTGTAGAATTTACCCAAAACTGTCATTGACAATTTTATTGTGGTATTGTTATTACTAAGCGTATTGCTGCAGTAGTTTTGGAAATCCTTAAGAAAGCTAAATGTAATATCATCAAAATTCAAATCTTTACTCCCATTGTATTTCTCAAATTTTGCGAGAATATCTTTGTAACCTCTATGTGTTCTGTAGGAAACAGAATTTTTCATCTGCTCCAATCTATTAGTGGCATAAGCAAAATAATTAACCGAGCCTTTTCCTTTTATGGCTTCTTTTAATCTTCTACCAGAAACCGATTTTGTTTTACGTTCTAAATCTGCAACGTGTCCTTCCGCATCTGCAATCCTTTGGGACAATAGCGCATTTACTCTAGCAGAATTAGGGAAGTTTTTGCGTACTCTCTGCTTTTCGTCGTCCCATTGGTTTTCTTTGAATTTATAACCTGTGCTTATGAATCTGGTCTTGCGGTCTTTGATAACCCGAATATACAAGGGGCTGTCTCCGTTTTTATCTTTCTGCTGTGTTCTAAGAACAAGTTTAACTGTTGCCATAATCTTTGAAATTTTAGAAAATTGAACTAATTTTGAAAGACAATGCAATCCAATGAAGCAACATGAAATCAACAAGATATAAACGGAAGCATTGTAATTCAAAGATACAACATTTGGTACAACAATTATCTATTTTAATTGCTTTTTTTTGCATTTATTTAATTATTATAAAAATACAAATGCTTTATTTACAGTATTTTAAGTGCAATTGGTAACAATAAATTGAATTATTTATATAACACGGTATTGGCAAAAACGGGCTTGAATATCCAAATTGAAAATTTGAATATTCTTAGCCGCCAATGCTTTTAGTTACAACTTTTTTTGTAATTTAGTTTTCACGAAAAAGCATTGGCTTCTACTCCGCAAAATTGAATTCTTCGAATTCCTTTTGCCCGTCTTCGCCAATACTTTTTCCGTTATCTGCAATCTTCCAAAAACCCCGCAACAAAATGAAATTCAGAATCTTAATAATTTTTGTATTATGTTTTGCTTTTTCTTGTAAAAATGAAAAATTAAATAGAGTTTCTGAAAATGAACAAGAAAGCATAAATTTCGTTCTTAAACAATTTCCATTTATTGACAAAAAACTGGAAAAAATTAAGAAAGTTGAATTTAACTCTTTAGCAATTTCACTTTACCGTAATATTGATAAAACAGATTATGACGAAATTTTAGTCTTTCAAAAAGGAAATAAATTTTATGCAATTCCTTTTCTTTCAAATATGTATTATGATTTTTGGAATTTTAAAAATGAAACTGAAAAAAGCAAATTTTCTAAAACAAATACAACGTTCGAAAAAGAACTCCAAAATAGTGCAGTTAACTTAAAATTAAGTGTTGACGAAAAACAGCAAGTTTTTATTCAACTTATTACAAGTATTTTAAATACAGAAGATATGCTTGAAAAAAAACCTCAAATGTTCGAAGATTTTGTAGAATTTTCACCTCGAAAATCAAAATACAAGGATGAAGAGCCAAAAAATTGCTTGGAAAGAACATCAAAATTATTTAAAGAAATATTAGAAGATAGAAAAAATGGTATAAGACCTACTTACATTTTGGATAAAGAGAATGGAAGAGTTTATAAATTATTTAACGAATCGAAAAATATAGACGAATATAATTTAAGAATTGAAACTTACAGAGTTGATTGTTATACAACACTCTATGAAATGTAAAAAGACTGCAGATAACACGGTATTGGCAAAATGCGGGGTTTAAGTCAAGATTGAAAATCCACAGCTTTTTTACCGCCGCTGCTTTTCAATTCCACATTTTTTTGTAATTTAGTTCCATTGAAAAAGCATCGGCTACGTTTGGTCGAAATTGAACTTTCCGTTCAATTTCGACCGCACTTCGCCAATACTTTTTCCGTTGTCTGCAATTTTACAATGAAACTGCATAAAAACTCAATATGAAAATATTTAATATACTTTTTTTAATTTTAGCAGTTAGTTGTTCAAAATCTCAAAACAATGTCAGTATTGATAACTCCTTAAATACAAATACAAATACAAATCCAACAAAAAAAAATTGTGACAATTCATTTCAATTTGGAAAATCAACGTTATGTGTTCCAAAAATTAAAGGGATGCACAATATCATTCTCAATCCACAATCAAAAGACTATATTCAAAGTAAAAATTATCCTGGAAACACATTTGTTGCTTACTTTGTTAATGAAAAAATATTTCAAAATTTAGAAAAATTGTATGAAGACCAATTTGATGATTTTTTTCAAATTTATGTTACAAATAGTAATGATGATATAGATGTTAATAACGAATATTTAAATAGTATTAACGAAAGAGCTAAAGAATATGTAAATTCATCAAATTGGAAGTATTTGAAAAGTAAACTTGAAGACATAAATAAAAATAATGTTTTCGAAAAACCTATAATTGTAGAAAATTATTCGCTTACTCCAAATTCAATACAAAATGTAACTTTAGTATCAATTAAAAGTGGTACAAATCAAAGAAATATGATTGCCGTTGGAAATATGTTCATTGTTGACAATAGGTTATTTTATGCAACATATTATCATAATTTTCAAAACTATAAATCTATCGAAGAAGCAAAAGAAAGGCATGATGAAATAATGTTACAAGTCCTAAAATCAAATGAATAAAAAAAACTGCAGACAACATTGTATTGGCAAAATGCGTGGAGAAGTAATGAATTGAAAAGCAGAAAAAAATAATCCACTCATGCTTTTCAATTCTGCAATTTTTTGTAAGTTAGCAGTATTGAAAAAGCATTCGCTACGTTTGGGCGTTCTTGAACTTTCAGTTCTTCGAAAGCCCGCACTTCGCCAATACTTTTTCCGTTGTCTGCAATATTACCAAAGCGGCATTAAATAGAGACTTTTTCAAATTTTGAAAGGATTTAAAAGGGTTTTTCCTACTTAAATATTTTACTTAAAAATCATTCTAAAAATCTCAAAATAAGTATTGAATTTAGTTTGAAATAATTCTGAAATTGAACTGAATCGAAACGCTCTGAATTTCCTTGAATTAAAGCAGAATTAAAGTGAAGTAAATTCAAAAAAGCAAACTAAATTTAAAAAAATAACAAATATTACTGAATTCAAATCATGAAAATTGGTAATGAATGTTCTTAAATTCTGGAATTAAATTGTAAATCTAAAAACTGAATATTCAAATATTGGATTTAATCTCAAATTCCGAAAAAGTGAACTCAAAAATTAAAAAACTAAGAATAAAAACGTAAAACTGTCGTCTTTGATTTTGAATTCTTCGAAACTGAATTTCACTGAAATTCACTCTCTTGAATTAAAAATACTGCAGACAACAGGATATTGGCAAAATGCGGGCTTGAATTCTCAGTTGAACTACTCCACTTTTTTTGTCCGCAAAATGCTTTTTCGTTTCGACTTTTTTCGTAATTTAGTCTTCACGAAAAAAGCATTTGCTCAGTTTGGTCTTGGTTGAACTTTTAGTCTTTCAAAAGCCGCACTTCGCCAATATTTATTCGTTATCTGCAATTTTCTCCAAACATCTGCTATGAAAGTAATTTTAATAATTTTAGGAATAATTGGAATTTTAATTTTGATAAAATCTTGTATTCCAAAAAACGAAAATAAATTTAACGATAATTCAAGACCAAAACTTCCTGCAGAAAAAAACGAAATTGTAAATGACAGAATTGTTATTATAAATGGTGCGAATTATAATGATATTAAAAAAGCATTAAATCAATTTTGTAATACTTATAATAAAGAAAATTATCAGGCAATAATTAGATTAACCGCAATTTCACAAAATGAATTCGTTTTGACTTTTCCTTATGGAATTAATTTTACAACATTTTGTTTTTTAATCAATTATCTTTACTATCCAAACGAAATTTTCTACAATGCGAACATTAAAGGTTGGACAACAACAAAATCAAATGATGAATTTATTTCTCCTGACAATTCAAACAAATATGTAATGCTTTATATCCCTTCCGATGACAAAAAATATGATAATGTTTTTCTAACAACTGAAGATAATAAAGGTTATAAATTAGGCTTTGCTGTTGGTGGATTAAAAACGCTGAATGTTCCTAAAGAATATTTCGTTAAAAATAAATATAATGTTGAAGACGTAAAAAATAAAGCAAGCGAAGAAATACAATAAAAACTGCAGATAACACGGTATTGGCAAAATGCGGGGTTTAAGTCTGAATTGAAAATCCATCACTTTTCTGCCGCCGCTGCTTTTCAATTCCACATTTTTTTATTAATTTAGTTCCATTGAAAAAGCATCGGCTACGTTTGGGCATTCTTGAACTAAAGTTCTTCGAATTCCCGCACTTCGCCAATACTTTTTCCGTTGTACGCAATTTTGTACAACAAACTGCCTTAAATCAAAGTTTTACAATGAAATCACTATTTACTTTTCTTGCTATTCTATTAATTAATCTATCCTTTGCCCAAGATTATAAAGTCGTTTACGAAATGAAATTTAAGCCAAAAAAAGGTAAAGATTCTATTGTTTCAGAACATTTTGTATTAATGATTAAGCCAAAAACTAATTCTAGCAAATTTTACAATTATAACTACTATTATAGTGATTCTTTAATGACTTCTATTAAAGATAAGAATCCCCAAGGAGGTTTTGATATAAATACTGAGAGTTTCAAAAAAGCAAATTATCCTTTAGGTGTTGTAAAAACGAAAACAGGTTTTTATTTAGTCAAAACTTTAGACGGTGATTCTTATAAAATTAATGAGAACAAACCCTCTTGGAAAATCAGTAATGAAACAAAATATTGGAAAGATTATAAATTACAAAAAGCAACGGCTAAAATTCTTGGGCGGAATTGGACAGTTTGGTACAGTAATGAAATTCCCGTTTCAGATGGTCCATATCTTTTCAAGGATTTACCAGGATTAGTTTTTTTAGCAAATGACGATTCCGGAGATTATGACTTTAACCTTATTTCTCTTCAAAAAAGTGATTTAGTTGAAGACTACTTTCCGAGTATTCTTTCAAAAAGTATCGAGATTAAATCTGATAAATATAAAAAAGTGTACAAAGCCTATACTTTGGATCCTGCAAAACAACTACGAAATGGTGTATATGTTGATGATAGTGGTTTAAAAATTAATTTGACGAACGGCGCAAGTCCAGAAATGATTAGAGCCATTGAAAAAGACAGATTAGACAAAATCAAAAAGTTCAATAATTTTATAGATATAGAATAAAAACTGCGTACAACATTGTATTGGCAAAATGCGGGGTTTAGGTCTGAATTGAAAATCCTCAGCTTTTTTGCCGCCGCTGCTTTTCAATTCCACATTTTTTCGTAATTTAGTTCCATTGAAAAAGCATCGGCTACGTTTGGTCTTTCTTGAACTTTCAGTTCTCCGAAAGCCCGCACTTCGCCAATACTTTTTCCGTTATCTGCAATTACTCCAAAAATGCTGCTAAAGTGACCCAAGTTGAAATAGGAAATAAGATTCTAGAACTTTTTAATAAAAAACGAGAAAAAGCGAATACTAAATTTGATGAATCTCATTTTTTGGATTATTTGACATTTCCGCCAAAAAATAAAGGACAAATTAAAAACTCTTTTAAAGGAGTTAGAAAATACTATAGATTTATGGATAGTTTAGAAATTGAATTTTCGATCTGCTTCACTCTTTCTGATCTTGACAATCCCTATTATAGTGTCGAACAATTAACAAAAAAGGTTCAAGAGAGAATCAACAAAAGGAAAGGAAATTTAATCATAATTAAACAAAGAATTGCTGAAAAAGACAAATATTATTTTGAATTTTTATTAATTCTAATATTGACTACAGCATTTTTCATATTTAAAACTTATTGGATTCCTTTATTGATTGCAATAATCTTTAGTCCAATTTTCTATTGGATTACAATGAGTAAGATTAACAATAGAAAGCATAACAAAGAACTTTATAAAAAAATCATAAACGGAAAATTGTAACTGCAGATAACATCGTATTGCTAAAATGCGGGGCTGAATTCTTGAATCGAAGATTCTGCAAATTCAGCCGCAATTGCTTTTTCGTTCCGCAGTTTTTTTGTAAGTTAGCTTCACGAAAAAAGCAATTGCTTCGCTTGGTCGAAATTTAACTTTCAGTTCTTCTTTCTCCCGCACTTCAGCAATACTTTTTCCGTTAGCTGCAATCTCACCAAAACTCCGTCAACAAATGAATTCCGAAAATTTTGAATTTAAACTTTTAAGTTTATATTGGCTTGGAAATATGAATGAAGAACTTGATTTATGTGCACACGGAAAATTATTTGTAAAAATCGGTGATGAAATAATTTGTGATGAAAACACTTCTGAAATAACTGTAAGTTCAACTGCATTATATTTAATGCGAACATTAGAAGAAAATTATAAAAAAGATGATTACGCAAGTCAATTACTTCCTTGTTGTGGATTTAATTTTTTTGCGGAAAATGAAAACGATGATTTTGTAAATATAGTTGGTTGTCCAAGTGGAATTGATAATAACTCACACCGACAATAAAAAAATAAAACACGTAACTGAAAAAGGAAACGAAGCCGAATTAGAATTTAAAATTTATAAAAAAATTATTTTGGAATTTGCTGATAAAATTGAAGACTTTTACAGAAAAAGTAAACCAAAAGTCATAGAAGAAAATGACTTTAATAAAATTGGCTATTCTGCATTTTGGAATGAATGGAATAAGTTACGAAAAAAATGGAAATAAAGAGACTGCAGCTAACACGGTATTGGCAAAATGCGGGTTTAAAGTCTGAATTGAAAATTCCCGCAACTTTTGCCGCCGCTGCTTTTCAATTCCACATTTTTTTGTAATTTAGTTCCATTGAAAAAGCATTGGCTCCGTTTGGTCATTCTTGAACTAAAGTTCTTCGAATTCCCGCACTTCGCCAATACTTTTTCCGTTAGCGGCAATGGTAGACGCCGGTTCAGGAATCTAGTGCAACAAATGTTAAAGATTTTAACTTTACAAAATCCATTTGTTGCTATGAAAAAATACACGCGTTTAACCCTTCACGAAAGAGTGAAAATCGAAGAGTTTAGAAATCTTCAGTATTCACCATCCAAAATTGCTCAAAAACTTGGACGAAGTAAATCAACCATTACTCGAGAACTCAAAAGAAATAGATATGCGCACAAATCTTATTACGCTGATAATGCCCATAGAAAGGCATTCCTGAGATCTTCAGACAGAAAATGGTGGAAAGATAAGATTAATACCAATCCAAAACTTCAACTATTCGTTCACGAAAAACTAGCCCTGCGTTGGTCACCTGATCAAATTGCCGTTACTTTGAAAAGACTTTATCCAAATGATAAAACCATGAATGTATCTCACGAAACCATCTACATGTACATCTATCTTCACTCGAAAAAAGAACTAAAAGCAGAACTCATATCACAGCTCAGACAAGAACGTAAACGAAGAGGAAACTTTAAAACAAAAGCTGTATTAGAACCAAAAATTAAAGACCGTGTTTCTATTGATGAAAGACCGGAAGAAGTCCTGGGAAGAGAGATTCCCGGGCATTGGGAAGGTGACTTAATCATCGGTAAAGAACACAAATCCTGCCTTGGAACACTCGTGGAAAGAACCACTAGAACCATTATTCTTGTCCCTCTGAAAAACAAAAACGCCGAAACGGTGCGTAAAGCCTTTGAAAAAGAGTTTTTAAAACTCCCCAAAACTATGAAGAAAACTCTCACTTATGATAATGGAACTGAGATGTCTGAGCACAAACTATTCACTAAGAATACCAAAGTTCAGGTCTATTTTACACACCCTTATTCCCCCTGGGAAAGACCTACCAATGAGAACTCGAACGGGATTGTAAGAGACTATTTCCCTAAAGGAACTGACTTCAACGAAATCTCTAAAAAACGAATTAAAGAGGTTCAAAACCAGCTTAATGAAAGACCAAGAAAGGTATTAGACTATCAAACACCGAAAGATGTATTTAATAATCTTATTCTAAATCAATTACATTGAAAAACGCCGTTGTTGTCGCTGAAAATAAAATGTGGGTAACTTTTTGCCAAAAAGGCTAAAAAGTTATCCATATTTTATTCAGAAATCACAAATTTTAAATATTTTTACAAAAATAAAAAGTTGCACTAGCAATTTGAATCCACCTTACCATCAAACCACTTAAGAATAAACATGAGTAAATTAGTGACTTTTCTTGTTTTTATTTGTATTTTAAGCTCGTGCAAAACTCACCAAACTGAATTTTTAGAGTTTGAGAGCTCAAATGCTGTAATTATTGGAGAAAATAAAACTAATATAACATTAGTTCCGAGAAACAAAAAAGTAATTGTCAAAATATTTAGAAAAAATGAATATTTTGACAATAAAAAAATTTCAAAAGAAAAATACCAACAAATTTTAAGTATTTATAATCAAATTTTTGAAAAGGATTCTTCTAAATCTTTATGGTTGGATCCACCAATATTGAAAATAAAATATCAAAAAGATAATTTCAAAAAGGATTTTTATTATATCGGTGTTCCGAAAAAAGATGAAAAATTTCACGAGTTACTTAATATGATTTTGAAATCTGCAAAACTTGAAATTAGAGATATTTAAAAATTCCTTCAGCTAACACGGTATTGGCAAAATGCGGGGTTAAACTCTGAATTGAAAATCCATCACTTTTTGCCGCTACTGCTTTTCAATTCCACATTTTTTTGTAATTTAGTTCCATTGAAAAAGCATCGGCTTAGTTTGGTCTTTCTTGAACTAAAGTTCTTCGAATTCCCGCACTTCGCCAATGCTTTTTCCGTTATGTGCAATGCTTCCAAAAATTCCGCTTAAAATCAAAAAAAATAAGATAAGAAAAACAAATAATATTGATGGTTAAAAAGATAGAATATGAAACATTTACTCATTTTTTTAGTTTTATTATTAGGTTGTTCTAAAAAAGAAAATAAAAACATAAATGTTTATGAAATAACAATATACTATATAGGTTCTCGTGATGCTCCACCTTCAATAATTGTTCTTACAAATAAGAAGCCAAAAGAGAACGATTTTCCGGTAGTCAATTACCAAGTGGAGAAAGAAGATTTAACAAAAATAGAGAAAATCTGTTATTCAGAAAAGAGAGAGAGGATTGATAATTCTTTAGTATTAGTTGAAGTCAATAAAGATAATGCGATTAAAAAATATTATTTTAATAGAAAAAATGGTGTTGTTATTTTAGAAAAAATTAAAAAAATCGCTTCCCATTATAATAACGAATTCTTAAATGACGATCTTTTTTCTCTACAATATGAAACAATGAAAATTTGGTATCGTAGAGATGGAAAGATTCGGGGAGAATAAGCTAATCATAACTAACAAAAAAAGCAAACTTAGCACTTACCATACTTTCGCAATTGTTGGATGTTTTCTTGGATATTACAAGTATTAATCGCAGTGAAATAATCCATTTTTAGAAAAATAAAATTTTGAACGGAATCAAATAGCACTGCACATAACATAGAACTATGGTAACAACCAAATTTTCTATACAGTTTTTAACGAAAAATTTTCACTATACGGTTGCCCAGATTTCAATACCCCGAAACTCTGTTTCAAAAGTTTGTTGCATACCGCTATCATCCCTACTTTCCCACTCTTGCCCTTCCCTTTGATACGCTCATACAATGCCTTACAGCTCCCATTGTATTTCACCGCATTGAACGAACACATAAACAGATGACGTCGCAAAAGCCCATTACCCATCTTGCTGATTCTTGGACGGGAACGTACACTCTTTCCTGATTCCCGGATTACAGGTGTTAAACCCGCATAGCTGCACAACTGTCCCGAACTCTCGAAATTTTGCATACCATTACTCATCAACACCAATAAAATACTCGTCTTAACCCCGATTCCAGGAATACTACGCAGCAGCTTTAATTCTTCTTTGTAAATTGAGCTTACCAACTTTTCTAACGATAACTCCAATTGATCCATTTCCTTATTATAAGTCTTCAATAGCTTTTTTAAGGATGATATTACCTCACGACTTGGACTTCCTAAGGATTCCTCCCGATGGATCTTATTCTTCAATGAGGTACGCTGTTTCTCGTAATACTGCAGTAAACTAAACAGATTATTACTGGATTGATGGACTTCGTCTGGTGCAACCCATAGTTTCGGACAATGACTCAAACCATAATTGCAGATCATCTTTGCATCAGCCTTATCCGTCTTTACACGTATCAGACACATCTGGATAAAACGTTTGATCTTCAAAGGATTTTCTACACTTACTTTAATCTCTTTATTACTGAGATAAAGCGCCAATAGAACGTGGTAACAGCCAGTACTCTCCATTACGTAATGAGAACTTGCGCCATAAACTTCAACAAGATTTTTAAAGCCCTCTGAGGTATTGGTAAACTCTCCATGTCCTTCTTCTTCGCTATAGACATCCAGTTTTTACAGTTATCAATCATATAATCTGAATAAAAAAGCAATAAATCTAAGTCTAATCGCTTTAGTAATTTCAGTTATTGCAATAATTGTGTCAATAATAATTTCATAAAAGAACTGCAGCTAACATTCTATTGCTAAAATGCGGGGTTGAATGCTAAATTGAACTTATTTACAGCTTTTGTCCCATTTGCTTTTCCGTTTCACATTTTTTTGTAATTTAGTTCACGGAAAAAGCAATTGCTTCGCTTGGTCGAAATTGAACTAAAGTTCTTCTTTCTCCCGCACTTCAGCAATACTTTTCCCGTTAGCTTACATTTTATCAAAATATTGTGCCTGAAATGAAAAAAAACATATTTTTAGTAATTATTTTATTCTTTTTCCAAAGTCAAGCTCAAAAAATTTCCGGGAAAATAGTAGATAAAGAAAACGAACCAATCAAAAATGCAAGAGTTGGAATCGAAAGTGAAGAAATTGGTGATATTTCTGATGAAAATGGAAATTTTCAAATTGATTTTTCAAACATTGAAAAAAATAAAAATCTTAAAGTTGTTGTTAGTGAATTTCAACCTTTTGAAATTAAGATTTCTGATTTTATAAACTCAGCACATCAAATTATATTAAAGGAAAAATTTATAAATATTGAACCCGTAATAATAAATCCTAAAAAGTATATTTTAAGAAATTTTGGAACCTCAAATTCTAAAACAAATTATTGTGGATATGATTCTGAAAAAAAAGATAAAATATTTAATGAATATGCAATAAAAATAAGTAACAAAAGACATTTAAAAATTAAAAATATTAATGTAAATATTGTAAATTTCAAACTCAATAAACCAGCAGTTTTAATTTTTGACATACAAAATGCAAAAAATGGATTTCCCGATGATTCTCAATCTTTAGCAAATGAAACGTTAAAGTTAGAACTAACTGAAGATGACATTAGGAATAATAAGGTTTCATTGAATGTGGAGGACAAAAATATTTGGACAAATCAAGATTTTTTTGTTTTGGTTCGAGTTGATGAAAATTTAGATGGTAGATTATATTTTGGCGGAAATATTTTTGCGTTTTCTAAAAATACATACTACAGAAATTATTTTGGAGATTGGAAAAAATTTTCGGTTGGAGAACCTTCTATAAATGTTGATGTATTAATTCAAAAATAAGAAAAACGTCAGCTAACACGGTATTGGCAAAATGCGGGTTTAAAGCCTGAATTAAAAATCCAAAACTTTTTTTGCCGCCGCCGCTTTTCAATTCCACATTTTTTTGTAATTTAGTTCTATTGAAAAAAAATTATGCATAAAACATTCAGATTATTTTTTCTATTTTTTTCAATAAGTTCATTTTCTCAAAAACCCAATCTAAATGATTGGAAAAAAACTGACCTCCCTTTAGATAATAATATCTTTGATGCTGGTGATTCGAAAGAACATTGGACATTTGAGAAAATAGGAACTGAGTGGAATATCATTCAAATGAAATTCAATAAAAATTCTGAAAACAAATTAGAATTACCTTGGGAGAAAATTTACAAGAAAAATATTGCAATAAATTCTTATAATAGAAAAGTAAAAAAAATTGGTAATGAATATATAGTAGGAGTAAATAATGGAGAATTCGGAGGCAGCTTATTTGTTATTTCAAAAAATGGCGAAGAAATTACTGAATTAAATTGTTGTATGAGAGTCCAGGAAATTTTTCAATTCAACAACAAAATATTTGTCACAGAAATGTCTTATAATTTTGGTTCATCACGAGGAGCTATATTTGAAATCAAAAAGGAAAAAGATTGGATTTACAAGGAAATTTCTAAAATCGAGGGAATTCCAATTTTCACCGTTGAACATAATAGAAACAAATTAATTATTACTGACAAGCATATATTAAAATTGGACAGCAAAAATGAAATTACTACTATCTTAACAAGTCATTTTTATTGGGGAATGTTGTATCCTTCAAATGCTTTAATTGACGGAAATGATATTTACTTATCTATGCGCAAAGGAATTCTAAGGATAATTTCTTTTGAAAATAATCCAAGATATGAATGGTACATTCCTAAAAAATAGCAGAATTTAACATAGAACTACGGTAATTACCAAATTTTCTATACTGTCATTTTCAAAATACCTTTGTCCCGATTCCAAAACTCCGAAATTCTGTTTTTGCATATAGTTATTTGCGCTTAATAAAACTCAGAATAATACTTTGTTGATATTCAGAACTTTTTAATTAAATTATAAAGAGAGAAAATAAATAAAAAATATCAGTTAGTGTGTTTCATTTTGAATAGCAAAAAAGCAACGGAAATAAAAAAGTGATGATATTTTCTATTGGTCAGAGGATAAATTTTTGAAGCACAAACGAAAAACGCCCTAAAATAGGGCGTTTTGTGACCGCAGAAGGATTCGAACCCTCACTGTCGGAGCCGAAATCCGAAGTTCTATCCATTAAACTATGCAGCCTATTTTACAATTGATAAATGATAATATAAGCGATAAATCATTGTTGTTCATATATTATCATTTATCAATAATTTTTAGAATGTAATCTTCACTCCTCCTAAAACCTGTGCACCCAAAACTTTGTAACCGTTATAGGTTTGGTATTTTTTGCTTAGAAGATTATTTCCGAGTGCGAAAATACTGAAATTTTTATGAATTTTATACTCTGCGGATAAGTTTAAATCTGCATATCCTCCAACTTTATCATTTCTGTTTTCTGTAGACTGAAACATCAATGCAGGATTCCCTACTCCCTCAAGCATATAAGAGTTTGTGGTTCTGTCACTTGCAAATATCCCCTTAAAACCTAATGAGAGTTTTTTCTCCAGCATTGTATATTTTGCACCAACGCTTCCCGTTAATAAAGGTACATTATAAATATTTTCAAAATTTTTCAAATCATATTTTAAAAATCTCACACCTGCATCTACTACAAGATTTTCTAATGGAAAGTATTGTAAACTTCCTTTAATATCACTTACGTTTCCGTCATCATACACAGCAGAAAAAGTATTCGCAAAATCGTACCCCGGTCTGTCTAAAGTGAACTGATTAGAAAACAGGTTATTGGCAGAGAAAAACATAATATTTTTCATTTTTCCGAATCCTGCAGAAACATCATATTTAAAAGTTTCATCAATATCGCCTCGTAAACCTGCATAAAAGTGATAAGTAGTTTCTGTAGGCTTCAACATCTGATCTGATACCAAAAACGGATTTACCTGTAATAATTCACCGTAAGTATTGATTTTCAAACCTCCATCAATTCCTCCATAAAATTTAAATTCATTAGATGCAGCAACCTGAAATTCAGCTTTTGGAAACCAATACGTTTTATTGTTTTTAATTTCGTCTGGAAACATTATGTTTGAATTCCTTGCATTCAGAAAATTAAAAACTGAACCAAGAGTTAGATAAGACTCCCCTTTCGCAAAAGTTAATTTCGGAGCAATATCTGCATTAAAGAATGTAGCAGAATTTTTACTCAACAAAGCAAAATCTGTTTTTACGGTTTCTAATCCCAAGCCTAAATCTGCGTTCATTACAATTCCGTTATCGGAAAGTTTTACAGCATGTTTCGAAAAATTTGCCAATATCGAAGCCTGATTTTCTTTTGCATTAAAGTGATCGGTTAAAAATGAAGATTTTACTCTTACATCGTTCAGTATTTCATTCGAATAAAAATCATAATAACCATTTACTTTAAACTGATTCACCTTTTGCTTCAGATCAACATCAGAAGATGGTTCCAAAGCATAGATTCCGTAATAATTATAGTTTTCCAAACCATATTCGGCGTTCACATTTATTTTGCCTTTTTCTCCATAAGAATTCAGAAAAGCACCCAAAGTTGCCGAACTCTGTTTAGAATCCCATGCATACTCTTTTTTGAGCCCGTTGGTAGAAAGCACATGTACATCTGCTCCTACTTCTAGCTTATTTTCAAGGGTTTTAGAGATATTACCATCGGCTAAAATTTTCCCGTAATTACCCATTCCGATCTGGAAATAGTTATTTTGAGCTGTTCCTTCAAATTTAGGAGCAACATCTTCCCCCTGAATGGTTGAAGTTTTGAAATCTGAAACTGCCGGAACATCTGTAATATTATATTTCACAGGATTTGCAGATTTCTCTTCCGGTGGATAATTTTTTACTGTTTCCACAGAGGTTTTCTTCTTTTCAATCTTTTTTACTTCCGGTTCTCTTTTTTTATTAAGAATCAGTCTTTCTTCTTTGATCTGAGAAAACGCTACTGATGAAATTCCCAGAAATAATATCGATAATATTTGAATTTTCTTGTTCATATATCTTGTATTAATGTATAAAGTAAAAAGTATTAATGATTAAATAACATAAATACATCTTACATAAATACGACAGTACACTTTTACTTTTTAATCGTCTTTTTAACTTCTTTTGCTTCTGCTACAATTTCCGGGAAATCTGTATAATTAGCGATGATTTGATCGCAAGTGTAACTCGCCTGGTAATTGTCTTTCAAACCAATATAATTTTTCGCCATCAGCACCAATGCTTTTGCTCCCCAATAATCTTCTGATGCATAATTGTTTGCCAATCTGAAAATTGTTTCATTGGAAGATTTATAAGCTTTTCCTTTATTTTGGTAGAATGCTTTTGCATAAAGTGCTTCTGCAGCCACTTCTGTGTTAGAAGATTTCTCCAACGATGTATAGGCAGACTGTGCTTCTTTGTCTTTTCCCGAGTTCATGAGGCTTCTCGCCTTAATAACTTTTGCTGTTTCTATAACTGCCGCAGAGTTTTTATTATTGGAAATAACAGCGTTGGCTAATTTTTCCGCTTCAGAAAAATTCTTTTCTTCTGCATACATCTTCATCAATTCGATATTAGCGTAGTTTTTAACATTAATATTGGATGAATTTTTAATATTTTCTAAATATTTTTTGGCTTCGGCAGAATTTCCCTGAGAAATATAAATCTGTGCAACTCTTGTTGCAGCATCATCCTGATAATCATTTTGAATATTTGCAATTTCCTGAAGAACCAAAAGTGCCTTTGTTGGGTTATTGGTTTGGTAATAACTTTCACCCAACTCATATTTAGCCTGATAAAGACCGTCACCAGTAGGATTTTGGGTTAAATACTTTTCATAATACGAAATGGCATTTTTATAATCTTTTTTAGAAAAATATTGTTTTCCGGTAGATAAATTAATTTCATCAATCTCTGATGCATCTACATTAACTCCGATATTCCTTGCAAAGCTTTGGTATCCGGAAACATCTCCGTTTTTCGTAAAAACTGGTTTTGCAGCCTGAACTATTTTCTGTGCATACGCCGTATTCTTATACTGTTCGCCCAAAGATTTCAATTCTGATAATGCTTTATCATTTTGATTCTGATCGATATAATTCTGAGCTCTGTAAATAGATGCATTAGCAACCAAATCTTTATCCGAAGAAGACTTTATCACTTTTCCGAAGAAATCATTAGAATTATTAAAATCATCCTGCGATGCATAAGCTACACCAATTTCGTATTGTGCATCGTCTACATATTCCGAATTGGGATATTTGGAAATAAGTACTTTTAAATTATTGATTTTTGATGCCTGATCTCCTTTAAAACCTAATGCAAGAGCTTTCTGATACAAAGTATAATCTGTGGCATCTTCATTGTTTTTATCATAAATTGCAATGGCATTATCCAAATCATTATTTGCATAATTAATATCTGCCAAACGAAGTTCGGCGTCATTTTTAAATTCAGATTTTGGGTTTTTCAAATATTCTGTAAAATATTTCTCTGCCTGATCGAATTTTTTAGACTTAAAATAAGCATATCCCAAGTCATAATAAAGTTGTTGCTTTTCAGGAAAAGTTTTATCAAGAAGTTTTTCGTATCGTACAATTGCCGATGGATAGTTTCCTTTTTGGTAATATACCTGCCCCAGCCAATATAAAGCACGGCAATTGAATTCTTTATTGATGTCGAATTCCAGACTTCTTAAGAAATATTTTTCAGCTTCATCAAAATTTCCTTTGTTGAATTCTTCAGTTCCTAATAAATAAGAAACTTCCTGATCTACTTTGTCTGTTTCCGGAGTTGAATTGGGCAATTTATCAATCGCATTCAGCGTTTCTTTAAAATTCCCAGAATAAAGATAAGATTTCACCAAAAGAGACCGCATTTCAGCATTTTTAGCACCACTCGGATTGGCTGCAATATAATTCTGAATTACCGTTGTAGGACTTTCAAATGGATTTCCGATATCATATCCTAACTTAGCATACTGTTCGTGTGCCAGTTGCTTTACAGTCGCATCATAATCCATCTGATACGAAGAACGGAATGCAGAAAGAGCTTCCTGTTTTTTATCAACCGCCAAATAGGCATTTCCTAACTGATAATAAGCGTTCTGAGCCAATGCAGAATTGCTATTGATAAGCTGATTGTAGTAAGAAACAGCTTCATCATATTTTTTCAGCTGTGCAGCCACAAATCCCATTTCATACAAATCGTTCTCAGAAGGATTTTGCTGTACACTAAGGTAATCTTTAAGATGAGGATAAGCAGAATCATAATCTTTCTTCATAAAGTAGCTTTCGCCAATAATCTTATGAACTTCTGCCTTGTAAGAATCTGATAGATTTTCATTCAGTAAAGCGGTTCCTTCCGCAATCGCCTTATCATAATCTTTATCGTTATAATACATCTGTACATAATACGGACGCACTAACTTAGAAAATTCCGGCTGGTCTTTTATAGAATCAAAATACTGGAAAGCTTCATTATTTTCTCTTTTAGAATAATGAAGATGACCGAGCATATAGGCAATATCTCCTTTCTGAGACTGGTCTGCAGTTTTATATGCTTCTTCAAGAGCATCAATAGCACCTTTAGAATTTCCAGTCATGAATTTTGCATACCCAAGTTTCAGTACATATTGTGTATTTTCTTCTTTGGTAAGTTGGTACTGATTTACTTTTTTAAGGGTTTCTAAAGCTTTTTTAAAATCCTTTTTAGCCAGATAATAATCTGCCAAAGGTAAATTTGCCTGAGCAAAATAAGCAGATTTCGGATATTCTTTCATAAATGCAGTTAAACCCTCCTCTGCATGATTTTTTTGAAGAATAACGCCTATTACATTATCGAAAAACTGTGCTGCTTCTTTTTTAGACTGCTCAAGATTCTGATTGTAAAAATACTGTCTTGCGTATTCGAACTGAGAAGCATTATAAACCTTTGTCTGATAGAGGTTTTCGGCAAGATTAAATCTATAGTTTTCTTTTTGGGTGAAGTATTGAGACTGTTGCGCTTCAGACATTCCGAAATAGAAAACAGCAACGGCTAAAAGTATTTTTTTTGATTTCATTAATATCAAATTTTAAATGGAAATCAGAATCAAATTTGAGACCGATTGTATTAAATTTCTGATGAGATTTTATCCACAAATTACCAACGAAAATATACAAAATATATTATGTAAACAAGCGTTTTATGATAATGTTAATATGTGAATAAAAATTTAATACTTCTTAACAAACTTGAAAGAAATATTAAGAAAACAATAATTATTTAAGAGAAATAATTACATTTGTTTTTTTCAATTTCAAATTAATTATTGAATGAATCAACTTTTTAGAAGAAAACACTACTCAGAAACAGATACTTCGACCAGTTTAGCAAGAGTTTTGGGCGTTTGGGATATCGTCTTTTTTGGTATTGCAGCTATAATTGGAGCAGGAAGTTTCAGCAGTTTGGGAGAAGCCGTTTTCCGAGGCGGTCCCGGTGTTATTCTTTTATATTTAATTTGTGGTTTTGCCTGCGGTTTCACGGCATTATGTTATGCAGAATTTGCAAGCAGAATTCCCAAAGCAGGTTCTGCATACACTTATGCTTATGCAAGTTTTGGCGAACTTATGGCATGGGTAATCGGATGGGCACTTATTATGGAATATTCTTTTGGAAATATTTATGTCGCTTTTTCCTGGTCAGATTATTTTACAAGTTTTCTAGAACGTTTGGGAATGCATATTCCAGACTATTTAACGTGCAGCTATTCGGAAGCTAAAAAAGCTTTCTTGAACGGTTCCGAAAATAAAGAACTTATCAACGCATGGAAAACTGCACCTTTATTGGGAAGCCTTAAATTTATTGTAGATATTCCCGCATTGGTTATTAATGGTCTCATAACATGGCTCTGCTACCGCGGAGTAAAAGAAAGTAAAAACTTCAATAATTCTTTGGTAATTCTGAAGCTTGCCGTAATTGTTCTTGTTGTATTAGTAGGCGCTGCTTATCTGAATACCGACAACTGGACTCCCATAAGTATAGAAACAGGAAAGCCGTCGTTTATGCCAAATGGTTTTGCCGGCGTTATGAGTGCTGTCTCGGGAGTTTTCTTTGCATATATAGGTTTTGATGCATTGAGTGTACTTTCGGAAGAAACAAAAAATCCGCAGAAAACATTGCCAAAGGGAATGATTATTTCTTTAGTGTTGTGTACTGTAATATATATCTGTCTTACTTTGGTTCTTACGGGAATGGTAGATTACAGAAAATTCGACGGAGTTGGAGATCCTCTTTCTTTCATTTTTGAAAAATCTAACGCCAATGTTGCATGGATGGAACTTACGGTTTCATTTGTTGCTATTGTTGCCATTACTACAGTATTATTGGTTTTCCAAATGGGACAGCCAAGAATATGGTACGCCATGAGCCGTGACGGACTGATGCCTGAAAAATTTCAAAATGTACACCCAAAATACAAAACCCCGGCTTTTGCAACTGTTGTAACAGGAATTGTGGTTGGAATTCCCATTATTTTTACAGATAAAAGTTTTATTCTGGATTTTACCAGCATCGGGACTATTTTCGCTTTTGTATTGGTTTGCGCAGGTGTACTGCTCCTTCCTCCGAAAGAGAAAATTAAAGGTAGATTTCACCTTCCTTACATCAACGGAAAAATTCTTTTCCCAATAATTTTTATTGGTGGATTAATTGGATTTTATATTTTTCAACCAGAATTTTTTGAAAATCTGATGAATTGGGGAGATTCCAAAGAAGGCGAATTCCGAGCGTCTATTTTCTTTTTTATTCTCATTAATTTGGGACTTTGTATTATTGCATTTCTTAAGAACCTATCATTAATTCCTTTAATAGGTTTAAGTTCTTGTTTGTATTTATTAACCGGAATGAGCCACGACAACTGGTTTTATTTCGGGATTTGGTTTGCCGTTGGTTTGGTTATTTACTTTTGTTATGGCTATCGAAACAGTAAACTTAAAAACAGATAAGAAATATTTTTGTGCTTCATTAATTTTCAAAAATAACATAGAGAATATTTTGTTTAAAAATAACCATTTCTCATTGTAAATTTTTGTAAAATTTGGCGGATTTATTGCATAGCTTTCATTATAATTAAAAAATTGAAGCCATGCCCGACAGAATAAAAACATTTTCAGAATTCTATAAGTTTTATCTTACAGAGCACAGTAAAACCGGAACAAGAATCTTCCATTTTACAGGTACTCTTTTGGTTTTGTTTGTTGTAGGATATGTAATTTATTCGGGTAAAGAAAGATTTTTATGGTACGTTCCGATTTTTGGATACGGTTTCGCATGGTTCAGCCATGCAGTTATAGAAAAAAACACGCCTGCTACATTTAAATATCCGCTATGGTCATTACTATCAGATTTCAAACTGTTTTTTGAACTTCTTATTGGTAAAGAAAAATTCAATAATCATATAAACCCTATGAATAATATCTAAAATCATCGGTTTTGACAACTGAAAATAAAACAGCACTCAATTTCTAAGAATTTGAGTGCTGTTTTTTTATGATATTAATGATTATTTATTACCGGTAATTCCTAAATCATCCATTTTTTGCGTTGCAGCCATGGAAACCACCAAATCATTAAGCATAGAACTTGCTGCAGTTGGCGAATTTGGAAGAAGTACAAGATTACTTCTATTGTTGGCACCAATAGACTGAAGAGTATCGTAATGCTGTGTAACAACGATTAAAGCTGAAGCTTCCTGAGGCTTAATATTTACAGAATTAAGCATGTGTACAGACTCCTGCAAACCTTTTGCAATCTCTCTTCTTTGATCTGCAATACCCTGTCCCTGTAATTTTTTAGATTCTGCTTCTGCTTTTGCAACTGCCACAATTCTGATTCTCTGAGCTTCAGATTCGTATTCTGCAGCAGTTTTTTCTCTTTCAGCGGCATTAATTCTGTTCATGGCGTGTTTTACCTGCTCATCCGGATCGATATCCGTAACCAATGCTTTAATGATATCGTAACCATAACTGTTCATAGCCTCTTGCAACTCACCTTTTACAGCAATTGCAATATCATCTTTTCTTACAAAAACATCATCCAGTTTTAGCTTCGGAACCTCTGCTCTCACTACATCAAAAACGAATGAAGTAATTTGAGATTCAGGATTTTCCAAACGATAATATGCATCTGCAACCTGTTGTCTGATTACCTGAAACTGAACTGAAACTTTCATTCTGATAAAAACGTTATCCAATGTTTTGGTATCGATAATTACATCCAGTTGCTGAATTCTTAAATTCATTCTTTTAGAAATCTGATCAACAAAAGGAATTTTAAGCTGTAAACCTGCGTGACGAACAGAATGAAGCTTACCTAAACGCTCAACGATAGCCGCTGTTTCCTGCTTCACCGTAAAAAAAGAAGCAAATAATGTTATCAGTCCGAAAAAGACCAAAATACCTAAATAGATCATAGTAGTTTTTTAATATTTGATTTGTTGATAAGATACAAAAATTTTCTGAAATAAAACCAACATTTGTCTACATAGTCATCCCAATATCTATCCCTTTAATTTTTCTGTATAAATCTGTCGCGTAATTATCCGTCATTCCCGACACGAAATCTATAATTCCCAAGGTTTTCTGATAGTCGCTGCCTTTTTCATACACAAACTGTTTTGGCAGTAATTTCAGTGCTTTTTTGTCATAAGATTTCCTCTCATCATCTTTTTTCAGAATTGATGGAATAAAATGATCCAGCAATTCATACATCACATTATATCCTGCGTTTTCTATTTCTACAACTGCTCGGTGATTGTAAATTTTTTCAATTGAAAAAGTTTCAATATCCTGTAAAGTTGTGTTTTCATATTTATAAATATCCAACAAAGCTTTATCTAAGGTTCCATCTAATATTTTATTAAAATTCAGCTTAAATAATTCAACAGATTTATTAATTAATGCATTAATTACTTTCGCTCTGAGGTAAGAAATCTGTTCGTTTTCGTTTCCGATAGAATTAAGTTTATTTTCTACTCTTTTTATATCGTCTGTTTCAGATTTCACCAGCTCAAAAAAAAGATTTTTGCAATCTGCTGTAGATACAATTCCTAATCTGTGAGCATCTTCCATATCTATAATGTTATAACAAATATCATCTGCCGCTTCTACCAGCCAAACGAATGGATGCCTTTTGAAAATATAGGGTTGGTTATTTTCACAAATAAGTTTTACGCCTTTTGCTATTTCCAGGAAAGTTTCTTTTTCATTCTGGAAAAAACCAAATTTCTTTCTGTGCACATATCCTTTTTTCTTCGCCACTGCTTCACAAGGGTATTTTGCAATGCTGGCCAAAGTGGTTAAGGTAAGTTGAGTTCCTCCAAAATCTTTTCCCTGTTGCTGATGCGTTAAAACTCTTATCGCATTTGCATTTCCTTCGAAATTAACAAGATCTGCCCATTCTTTTTCGGAAAACTGATGTTTTATCTGGTTTTCATTTCTTTCAAAATAACTGGCAATCGCATCTTCACCCGAATGCCCGAAAGCAGGGTTTCCCACATCATGGCAAAGACAAGCTGCAGCGACAACATTTCCTAAATTATGCTGATAAAAATTTCTGGATTCTTCATTAAGTTCAGATTTAAAATTTTCTGCAATATATTCTCCTATCACACTTCCCAAACTTCTCCCCACAGAAGAAACTTCTAAAGAATGTGTTAACCTATTGTGCACAAAAACACTTCCGGGAAGCGGAAAAACCTGTGTTTTGTTTTGTAATCTTCTGAAAGCCGAAGAAAAAATTATTCTATCGAAATCTCTCTGAAAATCTGTTCTCGAAGCCACCGTATTGGGATTATTACCGGTTCTCTGACTGGTAAAAATCTGATTCAAATTCATCATTTTTCAAAATTAAAGCAAATTTTATTTTCTGAGGAATAATATTTGAATTTTTATCCAAAATAGATATTATGCCAGAAGGACCAACCATTTTACTGATGAAAGATGACCTACTGAAATTTGTAGGCAAAAAAGTAATTAATGCGGAAGGAAGTTCAGTTCCGGATGAACATATCGTAGCTGGCAAAGTTCTGAAAAAAATTAAGACTTTCGGAAAACTAACTTTCCTGATTTTTGATGACTGTATCTTCAGAATACATTTGCTGATGTTCGGATCTTACAGCTTAGAAGAAAAACCAGAAATGAAATCTTTGCGCCTTGGGTTAAAATTTCAAAACGGAACTGTGTATTTTTATACCTGTTCTGTAAAAATTGTGGATGAAAGTATCTTAAATACCATAGATTGGGAAGCCGATGTTATGAGCAAAAACTGGAATACTGAAAAAGCGATTGAAAAAATGAACACTCATCCTACTATGTTGATTTGTGATGCATTGATGAATCAAGAAATATTTTCCGGAGTCGGAAATATTATAAAAAATGAAGCATTATTCCGTGCAAAAGTACATCCTGAAAGCAAAATTCAGAATATACCAAAAAAAATTCTCCAACAAATTATTTCAGAGACAATAGATTACAGCTTCGATTTTCTAAAATGGAAAATAAAAAATGAGCTCAGAAAACATTTTCAGGTATATCATCGAGAAAAATGCCCTCTTTGTGGTGGCACAATTACCAAAAAAGAAACCGGCAAAAATAAGAGAACAAGCTTCTTCTGCAAAAAAGATCAAAAACTTTATTAAAGACAATTATCTAGTTCAAAAAAATAGGATGATAAATCATCAATTCAAAAGAAAATATTTTGGATTTGTATTTATGGAAGATTCAAAACAAAATATACAATTATTAAAAATATAATAATTTTTTATCAAAAACACAATTAAATAAACATTACAAACCCATACAAAACAATCATTAAAACAAATTAGAAAATACTAAAAACAGCATTTAAACAACAAACAACACTGATAAACATCATAATTATACTATTTGAGGAGCTAAAAGATTGCCCGACATTTGCATTACAAAATTATCAATAAAAATCAGTATAATTAAAAAATTCAAAATTATGATCGCTTATATAGGTATCGCAACATGTGCAGTTTTAGTTTCTTCATATTTTGTAACAGTTAGAAGAGAAGGATAATTCATTCTCTACACAACATTTCTTATTTAACAAATTATTATTATTTATGTTTGCAGTTTTCTCTAAAACTGTCTGCTCTTTTACTCAACCGGAGTAAAAGAGCCTAAAAACATAAGACTTCCTTTTTTCTCTTTCATTTTCTCCGTTTACTTTAAAATCAATTCAGAACTCAGTATCTTTGTGCAGTTTTTAAGCATAAAGTAATGAATTTGTACAATCTTATTATTCAGGATAAAGAAGAACTCAATTTGAATGATATATATCTTTCGCCTGAAAACAAAAAAGAGATCATACAGATTATTAAAGAACATACATACATTAAGCAACTTCAGGAATTTGGTTTGCCTGTTAACAACAAAATACTATTGCAAGGCAGTTCGGGATGCGGAAAAACAATGACCGCCAAGGCAATTGCCAATGCTTTGAATAAAAATATTATCATTCTGAATCTCAGCAACATTGTTTCTTCCAGAATTGGGGAAACATCGCAAAATATTAAAATGATTTTCGACAAAGCAGCAAGAGAAAAATCGGTTCTTTTTCTGGACGAACTGGATCAGATAGGCAAAGCAAGAGGTAGTGATGATAAAGACGTTGGAGAAATGAGGAGGCTCGTAAATACCCTACTCCAGCTTATAGATTATTATCCTGAAAACGCGATGCTAATCTGTGCGACAAATCATCCGGAAATTATTGACACTGCTCTTCTCAGAAGGTTTCAGCTTAAAATAAACTACACTTTACCATCCCAAACTTTTTTAAACCAGTATTACGATAATCTTCTCGAAAAATTTCCTGAGAATTTGAGAAATATTGAAAGAAAATATGAAATTTCATTCGCAGAAGCAAAAGATCTAACATTTACCGCAGTAAAAGGAAAACTTATTGAAAATTTGGAAAAAGAAAACCAATCTTAGTTCATTTTTTAACTTCAATTTCCATTTTTCTTTTGATAATTTGATTTTGATAGATTCAAAACAATAAAAAAGGATTCCAAATATTGAAATCCTTTTATTTTTATGCGTATTTTAATCCTACAAACCAATAACAGGCATAGAAAGCATTAAAATATTTTCGTTTTCTTCTAAACCATCTAGCGGCTCAATAATTCCCGGTCTGTTTGGCTGAGACATTTTCATTGTAATATCATCGGCTGCCAAAATCCCTAACATTTCAGTTAAAAATTTAGAACTGAAACCAATATTAATATCTTCCCCGTTGTAATCGCAAGGAATCTGCATATCTGCTTTGTTTGCATATTCTGTATCTTCTGCATGAAGGTGAAGAATATTTCCTGAAAGCTTAAATCTTACCTGATTGGTAGATTTATTCGACATAATAGAAGCTCTTCTAATTGCACTGAGTAAAAGATTTCTGTTAATCGTTAAAACATTTGGGTTTTCTTTAGGAATTACCGCTGTATAATTCGGGTATTTTCCGTCTATTAATCTACAAATCCAAACGTGCTGACCAAAAGTAAATTTAGCCATATTTTCATTAAAATCTATCGTTACATCTTGGTTGGATGATGCTAAAATATTTTTGAAAATATTAAGTGGTTTTTTAGGCATGATGAATTCCATCGGTTCGGCATTCATCAAATCGGTTCTTTTGTAAACCACCAATCTATGAGAATCTGTAGAAACAAAATTGGTTTCATTTTCTCCAAATTGAAATAAAACACCCGTCATTACAGGACGAAGCGAGTCGTTACTGGTAGCAAAAAGTGTATTGGTTAAAGCTTCGGAAAGAACTCCTGCAGGCATTGTAACAGACTGTGAAGCATCAAATTCCGGGATTTCAGGATAATCGTCTGCATTGTCTAAAGCAACGGCAAAATTATCTTTTTCATCTAAAATTTCAAGCTGACTTCCTGTTCCTTCCACATTGTCTTTCACCGCCAAAGTAAGAGGCTGCTCACCATAAGTTTTTATAAAATCTTGAAAAATCTTTGCAGGAACGGCAAATCTACCAGAATCATCAGATTTCACTTCCAAAGAAGTAATTAAAGTTGTTTCGCCATCAGATGCAGTAATGGTAAGATTATTTTCGTTCAGCTCAAAAAGATAGTTTTCTAAGATCGGTCTCGACTGAGAACTTGATATTACACCACTTACAGTTTGTAAAGCCTTCTGCAGCTCACCACTTGAAACAATAAATTTCATAGATTTAAAATAAGTTTTTACAAATATAACAAATACAAAACAGACTGAGAAATTTAATTCTGAGAGTTATTAACAAACATCAAAATAAGTTTATCTTTGAACACTAAAGAAAAAAACAGGTCTCCTACTTCCGAAAACCTAATTTGAAATTAAATATCAATGCGAAAACCTTCTTTACAAAAAAGTTTTCTTCACGCTCTCAATGGGATTTTCCTCATGCTTTCAGAAAGAAATTTTAAGCTGGAATGCTTAGCATTTGTAGTTAATCTGATACTGATTTTTTATCTGAAACTTTCTAATATTGATTCTATTCTTATTGTAACGGTTTCTTTTGGAGTTCTAGTTGCTGAAATTTTTAACACGGCAATAGAAAAAATTTGCGATTTTATCCAGCCCGACTTCGATCCAAAAATCGGCTTCATTAAAGACATTTCTGCGGGAGCTGTTGTTCTTATGGCAATTCTTTCTGTTATTATCGGATTTGTGGTCTATTGGAAATACATTTTCCTTTGACAAAAACACATAGAAAATTCAATCCAAAACCAGCTTAATATTTTGGTGAAATTCTATAATTTCAACTAAAATTTCAAAAAGAGTTTGCCCTTTTCCTTCCATCAAATCATCCAGCTTTTGCTGAATTAATTTCACGTTAAAAGGTTTTCCAATTCTGATTCTATTGTCGTAAAATTCCTTAGTTAAATCAAAACCTAAATCCTTTTTCGATTTTTCAGAATCTTTCCAGATGATTTCACCCTTATAGCTATACAAAATATCATCAAAACCATCTAAAGTTCCGACATTCCAATCTTCATCAGACATAAAAAGTCGATTGATTTCCTGATAAAAACCGTCCAAATCAGAAAAATGACCGCCATTAATGACCGTCATTTTTTTATTTAATTTCTCGTTTTCCAATTGTTTTTATTTCCGAAGATAAATATTTCCGAATTTAGATTGCAAATTATATTGTGGTCCGCTTCCCGGAGTTGCAGTTAAAAAGGTTTGAAAATTATCCAAATCTTTTCCGCTGAGTGGTGCATCCAGATTGCTATACACTTTTCCGAATTGTGTTTCGGTCATAATTTTTCCGGTAATTTTTTCCGCAATCTTGGCATCAATACCGCCATAGATTGCGTTTACATCAATATTGCTATTGTAATTCACAAGTTCTACAACGCCGTAAGTAGATTCTATTTTTGCTTTCACCGATTTCGGAATTTTAATGTCGAGCGTGATGTTAATAGCAGCGCCATTGGTAACTGAATAGTTTTTCAGATTGTTTTCTTTAGCATATTTCTTTAAATCTTCTTTAGATTGCAAAACAATTTTCCCATTGCCATTTTTCAGCGTAATTCTGTGAGGGATTTTGTCAATATCTTTAATTTTTCCTTCAATTAAAAGACTGTTCGCACTTTTAGAATCTTTGATATTAAAATATTGATTAGACTCATTATTATTAATATCCACCGTTCCTGTAATCTGAATTTCGTTTCCTTCCCAAGTGCTTACTCTAATGGTTTCCGGATAATCGAATTTCATCACTACTTGTTCATTGGCTTTCACAGGGAAACTTTTATTAATCTGGCTCTGCGCAGGGCTTAGATAAAAAACCAAACCGACTGCAATGCTTACAATTGTTCTCATTTTGCTCTCAGATAAATTTTACCATAATCGGAACTTATTGTAGTGTCCAAACCACCACCATTGATTTTCCCAACCAAATCATTATCTCCGTTTTTGCCCTCTACAACCACTTTTATGTCGGGAGACATATAGATTTCGCCGTAAGAAGTTGTGGCTTTCAGATTCGCTTTAATCGCTTTGGGAAGCGTCACATCTACGTGACCGTAAATTGAAATGATGGATAACGGACCTTTCACATTTTGGGAGAAAATAGCATCTATGTTTCCATAGATCGATTTTACAGTTGCCGGACCGGTAATGTTTTCCAATTCGATTTTGTTGTAAGTGGTTGCAATTTCTATTTCGTTTTGGATATTTCTGAAAATCACGTCGCCACCGTATTGCGATTGATGTTTGAAAGCAATAATCATATTCTGAGGAACCATAATTTTGATTTCCGGATGCGAAATTTTCTTCAAAGGGTTCACTTCCAGTACACCATCTTTTTCGCTAAGGTTAATGCCTAATCCTGTATTGTCTTTCAGTCCTAAAGCATTGACTACCTGTAGTCCTTCAGCTCTTTTGTCTTCTTCTTCATCAGAATTTTCCAGAGAGAAAATAATCTCGTTCCCTTTGTAACCTTCCACCGTTACTTTTCCGAGATTGATTTGAAGTTTACCACTGTTTTTTTTGACTTTATAGGTTTTCGAATGATGGGAAATTGATGTGCTGTCAGAATCGGTTTCCTGTGCGTGGATGGATGTTACCATCGCTATTGCGAGTATTAAAAATATGTTTTTCATAAAGTTGAATTTTAAAGTTGAGTTGTATATATAAAAGCTTTTAATATCGTAATAATACCGCATAGGCTTCGTCTTTCACGAAATCTAATGTGGTTGGATTGGTGGTCAGTTCCTTCAGTTTTGCATCAACAGATGCGTTATGTTGAGAAGATTTTTTCTGTCCTAAAATGGCGATTAGCTCTCTCTGAACCATCGGGTCATCCTGTTGCAGGAAAATATTTTGCATTTGCTTTTCAATGTTAGAGTTTTTTGAGTGCTTTTCCAAAGCTTCCACAGCGGCTAATCGGACGTTGGTGTTCTCATCTGACAAAGCTTTTTCTGATAAATAATCAATAATCTCATTATCATATTTCTCTTGATTTTTAATCAATGCGATACCTTCTAATCGTTTGCTGGCAGAAAAAGAATTGTTCATCAATTCAAGTGCTTTTTCCTTGTCTGATGATTGTTTTTCTGAATCAGAATTAGTCCTGGAATTAGGTTTATTCGGGATTTTATCAACAGGTTTCTGAGCGTTTTGAGCTAATTTTTGATTTTCATTTTTCACTTCTTGTAAGTCAATTTTTCTCGGCTCAGGAATGTCTAAATTATTGTAATTTACATTTTCTGAATTACTATTTTCTTTAGTTTTCGATTGTTTTACAAGCATTGTTTGTTCCGTTTTCTGATTCCAAAAAGTGAAAATGCCAGCCGAAATCAAAATCACCACAGACGCAGCCGCCAACCATTTTTTGACCGGAAATAATGGTTTTATTGTTTCATCAATGGTTTTTTCAGGATTAAGTTTTGCCATAATGTTATCAAAACTTCCTTCCGGAACTTCCATCGAATCAAATTCATCCCGATGTTCGTCAATATATTTTTTAAGCGAATCTTTCATTTTCTTTCTTTTGAGATAATTTGTCAAAAATTTTCTTTTTAGCCCGGTGATAATAGCATCTCACCGTGCTGTGCGGGATATTCAGCGTTTTTGCAATATCCTCCTGCGACATCTGTTCAAACAAAAACAGATTGACAATGGTTCTGCTTTGTGGTGGGAGTTCTGCTATCGCCTCCTGCAATTCTTTTACCTGAAATTCCAAATTTTCCTGTTCATCTTCATCAGTTTCATCAAGCATTTTATCATCATCAATTTCTGCAAAATAAATTTTGTTTTTCCGAAGTGCATTCAGTGATTGATTGACTCCAATTCTCTTCACCCAACCACCAAAACTCTCTGCATTTTTCAGTGTTTTAATTTCCGAAAAAGTCTTTACAAAAACCTCCTGCAAAATATCTTCCGCCTCCTCTCTGTCATTCACAATACGATAAATCGAGTTGAAAACCAACTTAGAATATTTTTGATACAACAGAGAATAGCCTTGGGTTTTGCCCAGTTGGCAAAGTTCCAGCAAATCCTTGTCGTTCAAAGTAGTAGTTGTTTTCAAAAGATAAAATCTTTCTAAATTATTGTTTTATAATAGTAAGACAAAAATAAGATTAGAATGTTGCAATATAATTTTATTTTTTCAAATAAAATATTTTATATTTTTGATTTTCAGTTACATAAAATAATAAAATTTCTTTTTTGAAACAAAAATAGCTGCCAAGATTGACAGCTATTTTTATTATTTTGAATCAATATTTACTTAAAATATTCCACTCCATTTTTGAAGATATTGTGGTAATTCGCGGTGGGAATGTTTTTCATTAATCCTTCTGCAAAACGTTCCGGATGTCCCATTCTACCGAATATTTTCCCGTCCGGGCTTGTTACACCTTCAATTCCGAATAAGGAATTATTCGGATTAAACGGCATTCCGTGAGCAATATTCCCTTCCAGATCCAGGTATTGTGTTGCAATCTGTCCGTTTTCATACAGCTTTTGGATTTCTGTTTCCGACGCCATAAAACGACCTTCACCGTGAGAAATCGGAATGGTATAAACCTGGTCTTTCATTCCTTTTAGCCAAGGCGATTCGTCATTAACGACTTTTACATGCACCATTTGGGAAATATGTCTTCTGATGGCGTTGTGAGCCAGTGTCGGAGAATTTTCGTCCAAATCTTTAATTCTTCCGTAAGGCAGTAATCCAGATTTTACCAACGCCTGGAATCCGTTGCAAATCCCGATAATCATCCCGTCTCTGTCCAGCAATTCGTGAACGGCATTTCTCATTTTCTCATTTTTCAAAACGTTCACAATGAATTTTGCAGAACCATCTGGCTCATCACCCGCAGAGAAGCCTCCTGAAAATGCTAAAATTTGAGATTGTTTAATTTCTTCTACCCATGCATCAATGCTCTCATCCAACAACTGATGATTGATATTGATTAAAGGCAAACTGCTTGTTACAGCACCTTCTTTGGCAAAAGCATTCAGCGTATCATACTCACAGTTAGTTCCCGGAAAAATCGGCGCAAACACTTTTGGTTGAGCGATTCCGTGGTTTTTAATGATGATATTTCTTGGGTTGATTGAGTTTAATGCTGAATCGATTTCAACCGTCAATTTATCTTTTTCAACCGTTGGGAAGAGGTTTTCGAATGTATCTGTATTAGCTGATAGAAGTTTCTCAATTGAGAATTCAGCATCATTAATTTTAATAATATTTGAATCTTTAACTTGTCCGATTAATTGAAGATTTGTCGAACTTAATTCTTCTTTGGATTCAATAATTAAGCTACCAATATTTTTCGCCAACAAAACGTTTTCATCAACTGTAATGTCAGCACCTAATCTGTTTCCGAAACTCATTTTTGCCAAAGCAACAGCAACGCCGCCTTCTTTCACCGTTTTAACAGAAACGATTTTTCCTGCTTTGATGTTCTCAAAAATAAGTTCATAAATCGCTTTCAGTTTATCGTAATCCGGAAGTCCATTTTCCTGAGGGATATGATTGAAGAAATACACTTTATTTCCATCACCTTTAAATTCAGGTGAGATAATGTTTTTCTTTTCTCCATTGGCGCAGGCAAATGAAATCAAGGTTGGCGGAACATTCAGATCCTGATACGTTCCACTCATTGAATCCTTGCCTCCGATGGCAGCCAATCCGAAATTAATCTGGGCATCATAAGCTCCCAAAAGTGAAGCCAAAGGTTTTCCCCATTTTTCTGGATTCTGACCTAATTTCTCAAAATATTCCTGGAAACTGAATCGGATGTTTTTATAATCGCCACCCATCGCCACGATTTTTGCCACACTTTCTACAACAGCGTAAGCAGCGCCCAGCAAAGAATTTTGTTTAGAAATTTCAGCATCAAATCCCCAACTCGCCAGAGAAACTGTTTCAACATCTTTTGCTCCTAAAATTGGCAAAGTCTGAACACTTCCTTCCATCAGCGTCTGCTGGTATTTCCCGCCTAAAGGCATCGCAACCGTCGTTCCTCCAACGGATGAATCGAACATTTCCAACAATCCTTTCTGAGAAGCGACGTTTTTATCACTTAATATTTTTAAGAAATTTTCTTCGTTAAATACTGACGTTTCTTCTTTTACTTCATCAAGATGCGTAATCTTGACTTCCTGGCTTTTAGAACAACCGTTTGTATCTAAAAATGCCCTTGAAAGGTCCACAATTTTATTACCTTTCCAGAACATCTGCATTCTTCCTGAATCTGTCACTTTTGCCACTTCCACCGCGACAATATTTTCAGCTTCACATAATTTGATGAATTTTTCTTTATCTTTTGGTTCAACCACCACTGCCATTCTTTCCTGAGATTCGGAGATAGCCAATTCGGTTCCGTTTAAGCCTTCATATTTTAAAGGTAAAACATCAAGGTTTACTTCCAAAGAATCAGCGATTTCACCGATTGCTACAGAAACACCGCCGGCTCCGAAGTCGTTTGATTTTTTAATCAATCTCGTCACTTCCGGATTTCTGAATAAACGCTGGATTTTACGCTCTTCCACTGCATTTCCTTTCTGAACTTCAGAGCTCATTGTATGGATAGAGGTTTCGTCCTGTTCTTTTGAACTTCCACTTGCTCCACCAACACCGTCACGGCCTGTTGCGCCACCCAAAATGATAATCGAATCACCAGCTTCCGGTTTTTCACGTCTTACCCAATCCACAGGAACCGCTCCGGCAACGAATCCTACTTCCATTCTTTTTGCTTTGTAGCCTTCATCGTAGATTTCAGAAACCATTGTGGTCGCCAAACCGATTTGGTTTCCGTAAGACGAATAGCCGTTCGCCGCCTGTTTTGTAATGGTTTTCTGAGGTAATTTGCCCGCCAAAGTTTTATCAACCGGTTCCAAAACATCAGCAGCACCCGTTAATCTCATCGCCTGAAAGACGAAAGAACGCCCAGACAAAGGATCTCTGATAGCGCCACCCAAACACGTTGAAGCCCCACCAAAAGGTTCAATTTCAGTAGGGTGGTTGTGGGTTTCATTTTTGAATAACAAATACCAAGGCTCTTTTTTGCCATCGTATTCAGCTTCAATCTGGATGGTACAGGCATTGATTTCATCAGAAACCACGAGATTCTCCAATTGGCCTGTTTTATGAAAATATCTTCCGCAAACGGTTGCCAAATCCATCAAGGAAATAGGCTTTAGTTCACGTCCTAAGAACTTTCTTTTTTCGATATAATCATCAAAAATTGTTTGCAAAGTTTGTTTGAATTTACCTTCGAATTCTATGCTTGATAATTCGGTTTCAAACGTGGTGTGACGGCAGTGGTCACTCCAGTACGTATCCAGAACTTTCAGTTCGGTTTCTGTTGGATTTCTGTTTTCAGATTTAAAATAGTCCTGAATGAATTTCAAATCATCCAATCCTAGAGCAAAACCGTGATTATTAAAGAATTCTGCAAGTTGAGAGTCATCAAAATCAATAAAACCTTCGTGAACAATCACCTTTGACGGTGTTTCGTCCGCAGGAATATCTAAAATTGATAAATCTTTCTCCTGAGATTCTACCTTATTAATTAATAAATCCTTGATTTTAACTAAGTCAGATTCAGAAACCCCTCCGAACTCGATAAGCTTACCGCTTCTAACTTTTGATTTCTCATTTCCAGTCAACAGAGCAATGCACTGCTGCGCAGAATCGGCACGTTGATCGTATTGTCCTGGTAAAAATTCTAAGGCGAAGTAAATTCCCTGTGCAGGATTTTCATCAATTAAAATATCGGTAACCGGGTCAACAAAGGTACTATTGACCACTTTATCAAATTCGCTATCGTTTAATCCAAAAATATCGTAAACGTTATACACTTTTACACTTTGGATAGACGGAACTATCGCTTTTACTTCATCAAAAATTTTTGGACTTTCTACATCGAAAATTCCTCTTTTTTCTACGAAAATTCTTTTGTTCATTTTTTATAGACACAAGATTCAAGACACAAGATTTCAGATAAAAATGGCATCAAGAATGGTTTTATTAGATTTATTAATACTTAAATTTTAACAATTTCAACTCTTCGGTTTTCGGATTTTCCTTTTTCATTACCGTTGTCGGCAATAGGATTTTCCTGTCCAAAACCTTTAGAAATAAGTCTTTGAGAAGAAATTCCTGAGTTTTCCAATTCAGTTTTTACTGTTTTTGCCCGATCATCTGAGAGTTTCAGATTATGGCTTTTGTTTCCAGAATTATCGGTATATCCATTCATAGAAACTTTCATTGTTGGATTTTGATCCAAAACTTTTTTGATTTCTGCTACAGCACTTTTACCTTCAGATGACAAGCTTGCTTTATCCGTGTCAAAGTTGATATGTAAAACTGCTTTACCATTTTTATCCAATTGATTTTTAATCTCTGACGCAGGAAGAATACTCATTTTGTTAACAAATTCGCTAACCTGCAAAACAGTTAAATAAGCACTTTCTGAACCATAATTACACTGAATCCAGAGTACATTTTCAGGCGTTCTGATAACATAAGTATGTACATCTTTCCAATTATTGGAAGAATGCAAATATCCATTGGTATAAGCGTTGGGATCACTTTTCGCCAAAGATTCTTCTTCACCTTCTTTTAAAGTTTCTCCATTATTGACTTTTACTCCGCCAAGTTTGAAAATCAGGTCATCAAAACTTTTCTGAAGTTCCAGAACATTATATTTTTTACTATCTTCAGCTCTAATATCAGCTTTGAAAGTTTTCCCTTCCTGCATAACATACTTCCCGTTAACGTAGAAATATTCTCTGTCAATATCTTTTATTTGACCATCTCCATTATAATGGTTCGGATCTCTAAAAACATAGTTTTCAGGCATTTTAAAATAAGGAAAACTTCCGGTAAGTTGGTTACTTACAGGTATTGACTCGATATTAAAACTTTCCTTACTCTCAACTTTTTCTTCTTTATTTGAAGTCGCTATTGTATCAGAATGATGATTTGTAACTGTATCGTTTTTTGAATTTTTATTACACGACAAAACAAAAAAAGTTAAAAAAATCAGCGGTAAAAAATTTCGTTTCATTTCAATATTTAAAATTGGGTTACTTTAAAAAAATATGCAGCCAAAAAAAGACTGCATATTGATTTATACTTTAAGGTCAGCTTCAAGGCCAATCAATTCTTGATTAGCATCAATAATCGGCTGAACTTCATTGGCAATGAATTCTTCCGTCTGGATTGGTGCAAAACCAATGAAATTTTTAGGGTCAAGAACTTCTTTTAGTTTTGATTTGTCTAGTTTTAATGAATCATCATTCAGAATTCTCTCGATAAGGTCGTTTTCTTTTCCTTCTTCTTTCACTTTTTTAGAAGCTTCCATTGAGTGAACGCGAATAACTTCGTGGATTTCCTGACGGTCGCCCCCGGCTTTCACTTCCTCCATAATAATGTATTCTGTCGCCATAAAAGGAAGTTCTTCCATAATATGTTTGTTGATTCTGTTTGGATACACCACAATGCCGTTTAGAATATTATTCCAAATCAACAGAATCGCATCAACTGCTAAAAATGCCTGCGGAATGGTTAATCTCTTGTTGGCAGAATCGTCCAAGGTTCTTTCAAACCACTGGGTTGAAGCTACCATTGCAGAACTTGTGGTTAAAGACATGACGTATTTTGCCAAAGCTCCGATTCTTTCGCTTCGCATCGGGTTACGTTTGTAAGCCATTGCCGATGAGCCGATTTGGTTTTTCTCGAATGGTTCTTCAATCTCCTTAAGATTCTGAAGAAGACGTAAATCGTTGGTGAATTTATGGGCAGATTGCGCAATATTTCCCAATAAAGCAACCACTTTAGCATCGATTTTTCTGTCGTAAGTCTGTCCCGAAACGCCGAACACTTTTTCGAAGCCGAATCTTTTGGAAAGTTCTTTATCTAGATGTTTAACTTTAGAATAATCACCGTTGAAAAGTTCCAGGAAACTTGCCGCCGTTCCAGTTGTTCCTTTTACCCCTCTGAATCTTAATGTTTCTAAGAAAAAGTCAAGCTCTTCGATGTCGAGAACCAAACTTTGTAGCCAAAGTGTGGCTCTCTTCCCAACCGTTGTTAACTGCGCTGGCTGAAAATGCGTGAAGCCTAAAGTCGGTAAATCTTTGTATTGAATCGCAAAATCCGAAAGATTTTTCATCACATTGACTAACTTTTTCTTTAAGATTAAAAGTCCGTCACGGATTTGGATTAAATCGGTATTATCTCCTACAAATGCGGAAGTAGCTCCCAAATGGATAATCCCTTTCGCAGAAGGCGCTACATCTCCATAAGCGTGAACGTGAGCCATCACATCGTGTCGGAATTTTTTCTCATATTCAGCTGCTTTTGCATAATCGATGTTTTCGGCATTGGCTTTTAGCTCTGCGATTTGCTCGTCTGTGATGTCCAATCCCAAATCTTTTTCAATCTCGGCTAATGCAATCCAAAGTTTTCTCCAGTTCTGGAACTTGTTGTTATGCGAAAAATTAAACAGCATTTCTTCACTGGAGTAGCGCTCTTCCAATGGGTTTTTGTAGGAATTCATTCTTTACTTTTACTAAATTTATATGCAAAAATAAGATTTTTTGATGAGAGATAAAAATAGTGATCAATCTTTTGATTTTTGATTAAAAAAAGCAATTACAATCGATTCATTATTATAATTCAAATCCAAAAAAACAAAAAAAATAAAGGTGATGCCATAAAAGTATTTTACAGAACTATTGAAACATTATCCACCCACGAAATCTCCTCCATTGACATGAATAATCTCTCCCGTTATAAAACTGGAATCTTCTGAAGCAAGAAAAACATAAGCAGGAGCAACTTCAGAAGGTTGCCCTGCCCTTTTCATTGGATTATCTTTTCCAAAAGTTGACAAATCATCAAAAGTTTCTTTCACAAGAGGCGTCCAAACAGGTCCTGGAGCAACGCCATTTACCTGAATTCCTTTTTCTGCAATATTCACAGCTAAAGAACGTATAAATGTAGCAATTGCTCCTTTTGTAGCTGAGTAATCTATTAAATGATCACTTCCACGATACGCTGTGACCGATGTAGTACAGATAATTTTACTTCCTTTGTTCATAAATTCTAAACAATCTCTTGTAAAACTTATCATTGATATGATATTAACCTCAAATGTTTCTTTAATCTGTTCATCCGAAATGGAAGAAATTTCATTTTTCGGAAACTGAATTCCTGCGTTATTAACAAGAATGTGGAAAGAATTCCAATATTTTTTTAGTATATCTAAACATTCAGCCTGAAAATCTTTTTTAGAAATATCACCTTTCAACAGAATACAGCTTCGACCTTCCTTTTCTATTAACTTTTTGGTTTCGGCTGCATCATCATCGCTTTCTTTATAAATAACAGCTACATCGGCTCCCTCTCGAGCGAAATGTACTGCTACAGCTTGTCCGATCCCGCTATCACCGCCAGTAATTACAGCTTTTTTAAACTGAAGTTTACTACTTCCTTTATAGTTTTCGCGAATAATTTCCGGAAACAATCCTTCTTGAGGAACTTTTGATTTGGAATTTGATGTATTCTTCGTTTTCATAACCATACTTTTATGATTGAATAACAAACCACAAGCCGAATAGAAATAGTATGGTATCCGAAATTTTATGAAAACTAAATACTATACCCAATTTTTTTCATTTTAACTATTGGAAATAAATATTTTGGGTCATTTAAAGAATTAATTTTTCTTAAAACAAAGATAACTGAATAGGTTTTGGAGGAGAAGGTTTTTCAGCGTCACCAAAAACGGTTTTACCACCAAAACGCCAAGAGTTTTGCCGTTCTTCTTCTATAACATCATCGATATTAAAATTGGGTGTAAATTTTTTTTCAGCTTCAGAAATAATGGTATGAAGCTTATTAATTGATTTTAATTTATCTGAATTTCCAAGTTTAGACTTCTCAATTCCTTTTTTCAGAATTGAAATTGTTTCATCATACACATGAATAGGAACAGGAAAAGGATGCCCATCTTTACCGCCATGTGCAAAAGAAAATCTTGCAGGATCTTTAAATCTTGATGGCGCCCCATGAATTACTTCACTCACCAACGCAAGACTTTGCAATGTTCTGGGACCTACTCCTTTTAATAAAAGTAATTCCTCGAAATTTTCCGGCTGCGTTTCTCTGGTCATATACAAAAGAGTTCCCAATTTTTTTAAATCGACATCAGAAGCACGTACATCATGATGAGATGGCAAAATAAGATTGGCAAAATCCTGCATTATTTTTTCTGAACTGGTATGAGAAATATCCAAAATACCTTTTCTGTTTTCCTCTGCTTCAGTAGCTGTTAAATTGAGAATATTTCCTCTATTAATTCCCTGAATCCCTTTATGTGGAGCATCAACAAAAGATTCTAAATTTTCAGAATGCCAATGGTAACGCCTCGCTGTACCATCGGAATCGTTCATACCCTGCTGCACCACCGACCAGTTTCCTTCATCCGACAAAATAAAATTATGAAGATACAACTGGTAACCATCCTGAATAGCTGTATTATCTACTTTTGCAGATAATTTGCTGGCTCTAACCAATTCGTTTCCATTCAATCCTGTTTTATCGGCAATCACCAATAATTCATTTGGAGTTTCTTTTGAAAACCTGCCTTTACCTCCGCAAATATAAAGCCCCAGTTCTTTAGAATTAGGATTTATACTCCTTTTTAGCGCACCCATTACTGAAGTTGTAATTCCTGAAGAATGCCAATCCATCCCCATTACTGCACCAAAGCTTTGAAACCAGAAAGGATCTGCCAGTCTTTTCAAAACTTCATTTTTACCGTAATCGGCAAGAATTACCTCAACAATAGAAAGTCCGAGAACAGACATACGTTCATACAGCCAAGGCGGTACTTTTCCATAATGAAGCGGTAATGTTGCAGTTCCGGAACGTTTCATCTTAACAAATATGGTTAAAAAAAATAAAGCCTCAGAAATTAACTTTCCAAGGCTTTAGAAAATCTTTTTTTTGAAATTATTTTAATGCTTCTAAAGCAGCATCGTAATTAGGTTCATCAGCAATTTCAGCAACCTGTTCTGTATAAAGAACTTTATTGTTTTCATCTGTTACGATTACAGCACGACTCAAAAGACCTTTTAGAGGAGAATCTTCAATTGTCAGTTCATAATCATCCCCAAAACTACTTCTGAAATCTGATAAAGTTTCAACATTCTTTAATCCTTCCGCTGCACAGAATCTGCCCAAAGCAAAAGGTAAATCTTTGGAAACATTAATAACCACTGTATTTTCTAAAGCTGAAGCCTGCTCGTTAAACTGTCTTGCAGAAGATGCACATGTAGGTGTATCTATACTTGGGAAAATATTAAATACTTTTTTCTTTCCTTGAAAACTCTCCAGTGTTTTTACATTCAGCGAAGAATCTACAAGATTAAAATCTTTTACTGTAGTTCCTACAGATGGCAAACTTCCTTTTGTATGTACTGGGTTTCCTTTTAAGGTAATATTGGACATAATTTATTTTTTAGTTTTTCAAATTTAGTCATAAAAGAAAATTTTTCCTACCTTATAAAGGTTAAAAAATTCTTAAAGTAGAAAATCTCATTGATTATTAAATTAAAAGAAATTAAAATTTAACTAAATTTGTGAATCTAAAATTTCAAACAATAAACTAACATTATAATGTCAGAAAAATCAAAAATCTATTACACCCTTACAGATGAGGCTCCAATGTTGGCAACACATTCGTTTTTACCTATTGTAAAAGCTTTTACAAAATCAGCAAACATCGAGATCGCTGTCCCGGATATTTCTTTGGCAGGAAGAATCTTAGCCAATTTCCCAGAATTTTTGAAAGACGATCAGAAGATCGGTGATGCTTTGTCAGAATTGGGAGAGCTTGCTACTCAGCCTGATGCAAACATCATCAAATTACCCAATATTTCCGCATCTGCACCACAATTAGACGCAGCTATTGCAGAATTACAATCTAAAGGCTTTGCTGTTCCCAACTATCCTGCAGAACCTAAAAATGATGAGGAAAAAGCCATTAAAGCTAAATATGCCAAAGTATTAGGAAGTGCTGTAAACCCTGTATTGAGAGAAGGAAATTCTGACAGACGTGCTCCGAAAGCCGTGAAAAATTATGCTAAAGCAAATCCTCACAGAATGGGCGATTGGGCATCTGACAGCAAAACTGATGTTGCCCACATGGAAAGCGGAGATTTCTACGGAACAGAAACTTCTACCACTTTAGAAAATGCTACTCAATATAAAATCGTTTTCAAAGGAAATGACGGTTCAGAAAATACATTAAAAGATTTCGCTCCTTTAAAAGCGGGTGAAATTATCGATTCTTCTGTGATGAATCTTAATTCTTTAAAAGCATTCGTTCAGCAAGCTATTGAAGAAGCTAAAAACAGAAACGTACTTCTTTCTGCTCACCTTAAAGCTACGATGATGAAAATCTCCGATCCTATTATCTTCGGAGCTGTTGTAGAAACTTTCTTCAAAGATGTTTTCACTAAATATGCCGAAACTTTCAAGGCTTTAGACATCAACCCAAACAACGGTCTTGCCGATCTTTTCGAAAAAATAAAAGGCAATGCTCAGGAAGCTGAAATTAAAGCAGATATTGAAGCGGCTTTGGCAAACGGACCAAGAGTAGCTATGGTAAATTCTGACAAAGGAATAACCAACTTCCATGTTCCTTCTGATATTATCGTAGATGCATCAATGGCTGCTTTGGTAAGAGGAGGCGGTAAAATGTGGAACAAAGAAGGAAAAGAAGAAGATACCGTTTGTATTATTCCGGATCGTTCTTATGCAGGTTTCTATCAGTCTGTGATTGATGATATGAAAGCTCACGGAAAATTGGACCCTACTACTATGGGATCTGTTCCAAACGTAGGTTTAATGGCTCAAAAAGCTGAAGAATATGGTTCTCACGACAAAACTTTCCAGGCTTCTGCGGAAGGAACCATAGAAGTTCTGGACGAAAACGGAAATACTCTGCTTTCTCAGAAAGTTGAAAAAGGTGATATTTTCAGAATGTGCCAAACGAAAGATGCTCCAATTCAGGACTGGGTAAAATTGGCTGTAAACAGATCCAGATTATCCGACACTCCTGCAATTTTCTGGCTTGATAAAGGAAGAGCTCACGACAGAGAAATCATCAAAAAAGTTGAAAAATACTTAAAAGATTACGATACAACAGGTCTTGACATCAGAATTATGGATGTAAAAGATGCTATGACCGAAACTTTAAAAAGAGCAAGAGAAGGAAAAGATACCATTTCTGTTTCCGGAAACGTACTGAGAGATTATCTTACCGATCTTTTCCCAATTCTTGAACTTGGAACTTCTGCCAAAATGCTTTCTATTGTTCCGTTGATGAATGGTGGTGGCCTTTTTGAAACAGGAGCCGGAGGTTCTGCACCAAAACATATTGAGCAGTTCTTAGAAGAAGGTTATCTGAGATGGGATTCTTTAGGTGAATTCCTTGCATTACAGGCATCTTTAGAGCATTTGGCACAGACTCAGAACAATACAAAATCTCAGGTTTTGGCTGATGCACTGGATGAAGCAAATGCTAAGTTCTTAGCTACTGATAAATCTCCTGCAAGAAAAGTTGGACAAATCGACAACAGAGGTTCTCACTTTTATTTGGCAATGTATTGGGCTGAAGCTTTAGCAAACCAAACTGCAGATGCTGAATTAGCTAAACAGTTTGTTCCTGTTGCTCAGGCAATGAAAGAAAACGAAGAAGTTATTAATGCTGAACTTATTGGGGCACAAGGTAAACCGCAAAACATTGAAGGTTATTACAAACCTGATACTTACAAAACGTATGCAGCTATGAGACCAAGTACAGTTTTGAATGAAATTATCGACGGAATTTAATTTCATTTTTTACTTCATAATCATAAAAAAGTTCGGCATTTCGCCGAACTTTTTGTTTAAAATCGTTTTAAGAATGAATTAATCTTCAGAAAAGATAGAATTTGCCAAAGAAGTAATTACAGATAAGACAATACCAAAAATAAATGCCCACCAAAATCCGTCTACATGCATACTGTCGATAAAATAATCTGCAATAAGAATAATTACTGCATTAATAACCAACGAGAAAAACCCCAAAGTAATAATGGTAAGCGGAAGACTGAAAAGGCTGAGAATGGGTTTTACCACTAAGTTTAAAATTCCCATAACAATAGCGAAAATTACCGCCGAAGAAAAACTGTCGAAATGTACTCCGGGCAGAATTTTGGTAAGCAAAAATGCCACAATTGCCGTGATGAATAATCGGATAATCAAATTCATGTTTTAAAATTTATTTTATTAAAATTACAAAAAGTTTGTTTTATTTAACTGTCTATTTAATTTTCATCATTGTTACTAAAGAAGTAGCCACATGACTTTCGTGATCATTACTGTTGTTAATGGTATAAATTTCAGTTCTTATCACACTAATTTTAGAACCTCCTTTTATTACGTAAGATTTTGAAACCAATGCATCACCCATTGCCGGTCTCAAGTAATTCACTTTTAGCTCCACAGTTACTACATAGCAATCTTCTTCATAATGGCTTACTGCGGCATATCCAGACGAAACATCCACCAAAGAAGCAATCATTGCACCGTTAAACATCCCGGCTTTTCTTGTCATAAGATCCATTTTTGGAATTTTAATGGAAACAAAATCTGTTTCAACTTCCAATAATTCTGCTTTATAAAATTGTAAAGTTTCTGAACGGTTGAAGCTGTCGATAATAAGTTTTATTTTTTCTGGAGACATATTTTAATTAAAAATGATTCTACTATTATAGCAAATTTCTTGAAATTAATTCAAATGGCAGTAAAAATCTTTCACTTACCTTTGCATTATGGAATTACAGTCAATTTATCAGAACCTCAAGATTCAGGAAATGAATCAGATGCAGAAATCTGCATTTAAAGCTACAGAAAACAACACAGATGTTATTCTGCTCTCTCCTACCGGATCGGGAAAAACATTAGCATTTTTGTTTCCGGTTCTCAGAAATCTTAAAAAAAATACAACAGGAGTTCAGGCTTTAATTTTGGTTCCTGCAAGAGAACTGGCATTACAGATTGAGCAGGTTTTCAAGACAATGGGAACAGAGTTTAAAGTTTCTGTATGCTATGGCGGTCATGATAAAAAAATTGAAATTAATAATTTAATTGAAGCTCCAGCCGTATTAATCGGAACTCCCGGAAGAATAAGATATCACCTTCAAAATGAAAATTTTGATGCTTCAACCATTAAAACTCTTGTTTTGGATGAATTCGACAAAGCTTTGGAACTTGGTTTTCAGGAAGATATGGATTATATTATTGGAAATCTTAATGGTCTGTCGCAGAGAATTCTTACTTCTGCTACTGCCATGGACGAAATCCCAAAATTTACAGGTCTGAAAAATGAAAAAACGGTAGATTTTCTTAAATTAGGAGAAAATAAACCCGATATTCAGCTTAGAAAAGTAATGACAATTTCTGAAGAAAAATTAGATACTCTTTTTCACCTCATCTGCAAAATAGGAAACAAAAGAACCCTTATATTCTGCAATCACCGTGAAGCAGTAGACCGTATTTCTGAACTTTTACGTGAAAAAGGAATCGACAGAGAAACCTTTCATGGAGGTATGGAACAGGATGAAAGAGAACGTGCTTTGCTGAAATTCCGAAACGATTCTGCAAGAGTTTTAATCACGACCGACTTAGCAGCAAGAGGATTGGATGTTCCTGAAGTGGAATCTATTGTTCATTATCAGCTTCCACCAAAAGAAGACGCATTTATTCACCGAAACGGTAGAACTGCAAGAATGAATGCCAAAGGTTTTGTATATCTTATTATGACTGAAGAAGAAAATTTCCCTTTCATTAAGAATAATGTTCCGGTAGAAGAGGTAAAAGATTTTACGAAAGTTCCGGGGAAAACACCATTTCAGACCGTTTACATAAGTGCAGGAAAAAAAGATAAAGTAAATAAAGTAGACATTGTAGGTTTTTTAATGAAAAAAGGGGAACTTCAAAAAGAGGATGTCGGACTTATTGAAGTAAAAGATACCACTTCGTATGTTGCCGTTTCCCGAAATAAAGTTAACAGTTTACTGAAAAAACTCAGCTCAGAAAGGCTCAAAAACAAAAAAGTGAAAATGGAAATTGCATATTAAATATTTGATATTTTAAAACCATTCTATTTCTTCTGAAAAGCGGTGTTGGAAATAAAAGCAGAATCGTTAAGAGTTGCAAGAAAATCTAAAAGATTTACTCTTTCTTTTTGGTTAAAAACAATGGGTTTTTGCAGTTGTTTCGCTAAAGTCGGAGTTTTTTCTATTCCTTTCTCATAATGGTCTAAAACTTCATCTAACGTTTTGAGTCTTCCATCGTGCATATAAGGATAAGTAAATGCGAGATTTCTAAGACTCGGAATTTTAAACATTTGTTTGTTTTGAGGTTCCATTGTTTTATTCCATCTTCCGAAATCATTCAGCGAAGGATCAACAGGCAGCCCATTATTGGCAAAATCGTAGGTAGAAAACAGTGGTTCGGTATGGCAGGAACTGCAATTGGCTTTGTAAAGTGCATATCCTGCTTTTTCAGAGGCATTAAACTGAGCTTTTTTCTGTTTTACCTTATCATATTTTGAGTCCGCAGAAATAAAAGTAAGCTGAAACTGAGAAAGTGCCTTCATTGTCCGTTCTGCCGTTGCAATACTATCTCCAAAACTTCTGTAGAACAGTCCTTTGTATTCTTTAGATTTATTCAGTCTGCGAACAACTGCATTAATATCTTCTCCCATTTCTTTGGGATGATTAATGGGAGCTAAAGCCTGAACATCAATATTCGTTACAACACCATCCCACATAAAAGTTTTCTGCCAAGCTAGGTTAAAAATTGCAGGAGAATTTCGCTCTCCTATTCCATCTTCAACACCTTTGCTTAAATGATTTCCTGCATGTGAAAATGCTTGTTTTGAATTGTGACATGATGAGCATGAAATGGTATTGTTCCTAGAGAGTAAAGGATCATAAAAAAGTTGTCTTCCTAATGCAACGGTAGAACTTTTTAAAGGATTTTTCTTGAAATTATATACTGGTTTAGGAAAATACGTCGGATATACAAGCCGAATATCCTGAACTGCGTAAAACCCCATTAGAACATACAAAAAAATAAAAATAATCAGTTTATAATATTTTGAATACACCCTCGCATCAGTTTATGAAACAAATATAAACATTTATAAACCAACAAAAAACCTATCTTAAAGACAGGTTTAGAATTAATATTAATCTGTAGATTTTATAGCCCAATACAACAAAAGAGGCTGCATAAAAAGTCTAGCAAGCCTTTTATTGTCAGAATTTAAACCGAAAGCATTTCTTCTTTCTTTATATTGGGTGTAATTCCCGGGGAAAACTGCTGCAAATAATCCTGCGGCTACTTTTCCGACCAAAGATTCGTATCTTTTAGGAGCTGCGATAATGGCTGTACCCATTGCTATCTCTACAATGCCAGAATACACGACAGTATCATCTTTTTCCAAAGGAACCCACTCTGGTACCTGCGCCTGAAATTCTTTTCTTGCAAACGTAAGATGACCAATACCAGCAGTAATGAGCATTGCACCTAATCCGTATTTTGCGATGGTTTTGATGGTATCCGAATTCATATCTAAATATTTTGGTTAAGCAAATTGATGTTGTAATAATTCTAATATTTCTTTTCTTAATGATAGAATTAATACTTCATTTTAGTAAAGAGTCAATAATAATTCCAAAAAGTTGTTTATTAGCAATTAAATATTTTTTATCTTATTAAAAACAATCTTTGCTGCTAAGTTTTTTCTAAATTTGTCAATACTTCATCATTAAAATTCTCTTCCGAATGAAAAATATATTAATTCTTTTCTTTTTCACTTTCTGTTTTGTATTAGATAAAGCTCAAGCCCCCATCAATCTCAACACAGGAAATATTGCACAAAAAAGATACAATCAGACCCTATCTTACGAATTAGTTAAGAAAAAAATAATTGTGAATGTTTCAATCAACGGAAAACCTCACAAATTTCTTTTTGACACAGGTGCTCCGATGGCTGTTTCTAAGGAAATATTCGATGAATATTCTTTACCAAAAACGGGTAGTATTCCTCTTGCAGACGCTTCAGGAAAAAAACAGGAAATGATTCTTACTACAGTTCCTAGTTTGAAGTGGGGCGAAATAGATTTTCTAAATACACCTGGAATCGTTTTCGACGAATCATCCACAGCAATGATGAAATGTTTTGGAGTTGAAGGAATTACCGGAAGCAATATGCTGAGAAATTCTGTTGTACAAATCGATCATCAAAAAAAGCAGATTACCATTACTGATAATGTGAAAAATCTTACAATAACAGGAAATTCTTATCTCGACATGAAGCTATCTGAATCACAAAGCAACCCATTTATAAGAATTGTTCTTCAAAAAGATGGTGTTAAAGTGGTAGATCAGGTGCTTTTTGATACCGGTGCAGATAATTTTTATGAAATGTCTACCTCCGCCTATCATTTCTTCAATGAAAAAAACAACGTCATTAAAACCTTGGCTAAAAGCAAAGGCAGTTTTGTGTATGGTTTTCACGGCATGAATGACACTACTGAACAGTTTGCAATAGAAATCCCGTTGATGACCATTGTTGAAGACAAATTCAATAACGTAATATCTTCAACAACAAGCAGCAAAGAATCTAGGTTAGGTTACAAAGTTTTAGAATATGGCAAAACAACTCTCGATTATAACAAAAAAAGATTTTACTTTGAACCTTATTCTGATGCAAATAAAGAACTTATTGCCTTACATCCGTGGCAAATTTATCCAACCATCCAGAACAACAAATTAGTTGTTGGAATTATATGGGATAAATCTCTTGAAAAAAATCTTAATCTCGGTGATGAAATTCAGAATTTTAATGACATGGACTATAAAAATATGGATGTATGCGAATTATTCCGTTCAAACAACAGCAATTCCAATAACGAATCGGTGCTTACTGTAAAAGATGTAAAAACCGGAGAAATAAAAACCTTGAAAATCAAAAGACTTTAAAAATATTTGGAGTGAGTTATTTGTCTACATGAAAATACCTCGGATCCGGATACTGAAATTCAAAATCAAGTTCTTTAATTATCTTTTCCGGAGAAATCGTTCTGCCCATCGTTGCTCTTTCACCTTCATAAGGTAAGTTTTTCTGGGCATTAATCACTTCTTCTTTATTTGGGTGGAAGGGTGCTACTACATTATAAACTTTCGATTGGGATTGATTTTCCAGCATTTTCTCAACTACCGAGCAGATGTCAACGTAGTGAATATGATTCACCAACTGCTCCAGATTCGAAATATTATAATTCTTCAAAAGCCTTTCACCGCCCATCAATCCACCAAACCGAAGAATATTGGTTTGAGGAAATTTTTCCAGAATAAATTGTTCACTTTCTACTTGTTTAGTAGGTTGGTCTTCTTCCACAAATTCTTTCTCTGCTTGAGGATAAACGCCTGTAGAACTCATCAGAAACAACTGTCCTTTATAATCACCCAGAAAATTGAGTAAGTTCTGGCGCTTGCCATTCATCGGGATTTGCGAACCTCTAAGTCCCGAAAACGGAACGCAGATGATGATGGCGTCTAAGTCTGAAGCAACATTCCATTCTTTTATTTGAAAATCCAAGGTATCAGAGAAATTCATCAAAGTAGTATGAAAGCCTTTGGATTCTAAAGCGCCAATTTTTGATTCTGTGGTTGTGGTTACGAAGATTTCGTAACGGTCAGATAACCGTTCTGCAATATGTATCCCCAACCAGCCACAGCCAATGATGCCTAATTTTTTCATTTTTTAAGTTTAGGGTAAAGATAAACGATATTAAACAAGGATCACGAAATACTTACTATACATTATAAAATTCTTGGCTAATTTTATTCTGCTCTTTTATTTAGGTATTTATTGTTTCACAAAATAAAATCATATAAATATTACTATATTTTGCAAGTTCATTAAAATAACGGAACTTAATACATTTTGTTCAAACTCAGAAAATCTCCAAAATTGCAGCCAAGAACTCTTTTTTGAAATGATTAATAAAAAAGGCATCAATTTTGTCATGCATTCATGTTTGAAAAAATAATATTAAGTTTGTCTAATGTTATTGTTGGTAATCTATTCTTATAGCTGAGAAAATTAAAATAGAACCAATAAATCCATCAAAAATTAAAATTTATACATGAAAAAAATAATTATAGCTGCTTCTATTGCGATAGGTTCAGCAGCATTTATAGGTACAAGCCTTAACTCTTGTACAACAATTGCCACCTCAGATTTAGGATTGGCTGTTATTAAAAGAGTTTTACTGGGAGGTATTAATAAAGGAGTAAATATTTATGGAAATAAAGAAGCTTTTCTTCAAAATAACCTTGTAGATAAAGCTTTACCAAAAGAATTGAGAGATATTAATTCAACATTAGAGAAAATTGCACCTTCTCTTGTAGCAAAAGAAAGAGAATACATTGCTGAAGCTGCAGTTTATACTGTCGGAATTTCTAAGCCTATATTAGAAAATGCCGTAAACAGTCTTAATGCTCAGGATGTAACGAGAATTATACAAGGTGAAAAAGGTACTGCTACGCTTATTTTAAAGGAAAAAACACAAGGTCAGCTTATTCAGGCAATTGCTCCGAGAGTTGAACAGGAATTGAATAAATACAGTATTGTAAAAACAATTAATACGGCATTATCGGGAAGCAATTTATTGGGAAGTCTTTTAGGAGGCAATAATAATTCTAAGGTAAATGCAAGCGGATTGAGTTTAATGGCTTCAGAGCAAATCGTAAATGGGCTTTTTAATATCATAGAAGATCATGAAAAGCAAAATTCTGCATCTTTACTGGGGCCTTTCGGAAAATAATATTTTTTAGTATCTTTAAAGTATGGAAATTTTACAAGGAAACGAACACGCAAGCCCGGAAGAGTTTTATAAATCATTAAAAGAAAAACTGGAGAATCATCATGATTTTCCTGAGGATTATTTATTTAAATTCATTATTCCGACAGACCAGTCGAAGATAACAGAAATTTACAAAGTTTTCGACGGAATTAAATTTACACTGAGTAACCGCGAAAGCAAAAACGGCAAATACACAGCCTGCAATATTAATGCTTTTGTTTTGGATGCCGATCAGGTAATTAATATTTACCAGGAAGTTGCAAAAATTGAAAATGTTATTTTGTTGTAAAAATAAAAAAGCTGTTTTAAATATTTAAAACAGCTTTTTTTATTTCAGTTATTATATGACGTTATTTACCCATATTTCTTAATTGTTCCATTTGCTCCATATATCCACTTACACCAACTGTTGCAAGGACAAAAATGGTATAAGCAACATTAAGTATTCCTAAGATAATACCAATAATACACAAAATTCTACCCGTATTTAGATTATTGAAATCTGAATATTCTGATGGGTTTTGGTCATACAAAAGCTTATCAGCTTTATACTTATTAAGACCAATAATTCCGCAAATAATTCCTATTAAACCTGTACAGCAACATGTTCCGACAACAGATACTATTCCTAAAATGAGTACCGTCTGTGCATTAGGTAATTTTTGTTGATTCATAATTTGATTTTTTTAAAGTTTATAATTTATTAATTGAAAAAATGTTTATAAAAATAAGAAAAAACCATAATAATGGAATTAATTATCGCTAAAAATATAAGAATTTGCCCATAATTTCTTTTTTTATCTAAAAAATTGACAGCGACAAAACCAAAAAACATCAAAAGAGTATATACCGCAGGAAACATTTTGAAGGCTTCCAGAAACTTCCCCTGAAACACCAAAACTATTGCTCTTTGAGTTCCGCATCCAAAACACTCGATGCCCAAAAACTTTTTACTCGGACAAGGAAGCATAAAATCTTCTATATGCATGATGTTAAATTATATTTCACAAATCTAAGAAATTTTAGCTCTCATATACTGATGCGGAAAAAAACAATTCTCTTTCATATCAAAAGAACCCTGAACCGCAAGATAAGGATTTCTTAAAATTTCTCTTGCTACAAAAATAAGATCTGCTTCTCCATTTTGCAGAATTTCTTCAGCCTGTTTCACGTTGGTTATTAATCCTACAGCTCCGGTTTTTACATTTGCCTGTTCTCTTACTGCGGAAGAAAAAGGAACCTGATAGCCGTCAAACACAGAAATTTTGGCTCCATGGATATTTCCGCCACTAGAAACATCAACTAAATCTACATGATGATTCTTTAAAATTTCTGCCAGTTTTACACTATCACTAATATTCCAACCATTTTCAGCATATTCTGTTCCTGAAATTCTCACGAAAAGGGCAACATTATCATTCAGTTCTTCATTAACAGCATCCACAATTTCGATCAAAAATTTAATTCTATTTTCAAAACTACCCCCATATTCATTAGTTCTAATGTTAGAAAGCGGTGAAAGAAACTGATGAACAAGATAACCATGGGCTGCGTGAATTTCAATTACATCAAATCCAGCATTTACAGCACGTTTTGCAGCTTTCTTAAAATTATCAATCTGATTTTTTATTTCTTCCACAGATAATTCGTGAGGCACTCTCTCCCCCGGCTGATACGGAACAGGACTTGGCGCCACCGTTTCCCAACCTTCTTCAAGAGAAATCTGCTTATTATTCCATGTAGAACCCTTCCTTCCTGAATGTGCAAGCTGAATTCCTATTTTACTGTCTGAGTTTCCATGTACAAAATCGACAATTTTTTGAAGTTTTTCTGCCTGTTCGTCATTCCAAATCCCCATACAGTGATTGGTAATTCTTCCTTTAGGTTCCACACCTGTTGCTTCAACCATTATAAGCCCGGTTCCGCCTTGTGCACGACTGCCATAATGTACAAAATGAAAATCGTTGGCAAGACCGTTTTCGCAAGAATACATACACATAGGCGACATTACCCATCTGTTTTTCAGTTCAACATTTCTGAATTTTATTGATGTATATAACATTTAACTAATTTTTAAAACATTAAAAATACGAAAATACATTCATAAACCTTATTGCCTAAATGATTAAAATAGTTTACATTTACTCCCCTTTTTTGAAATGAATATGGAAAAAAATATAGAAATAAGGTACCAACAGTTTAAAGACAGAAACGAACTAAGCGAAATTGAGCAAAAACTGTTTGAAGAAGCCAAAAAAGCCCGTAAAAACGCTTATGCACCTTACTCAGAATTTTATGTTGGATGTGCAGTTCTGTTGGAGAATGAAGAAATTTTTTCTGGTAACAATCAGGAAAATGCTGCATTTCCTTCGGGTTTATGTGCCGAAAGAACTACTCTTTTTTGGGTTGGAGCCAATTTTCCGGACAAAAAAATCAAGAAAATATTTATTGTTGGCGGTCCTAAAGAATCTGCAGAAAATAACCCGCCAATTCCTCCATGCGGTGCATGCCGACAAAGTATTATAGAATATGAAACCAAGCAGAATGAAAATATAGAATTGTATTTTGCGAATTTGAATGATGATGTTATTAAAGTGTCATCTATTAAAGATTTGCTCCCATTCTATTTTGATGCTACTTTTTTATAGACAACACAAAATTAGATAATTACGAAGAAAAGGCAACGCCAATATCCGCATATTGCCCAATTCGTTTAAAAACTTATCTTTGTAAAAATTCTGGTTTCCAATATATTGGAACTAAGAGGGAATTGGGAGAAAACCCCAAGCTGTCCCCGCAACTGTAAATCGTAATAAGAATTTTCTGTGAAAAACCACTGCTAAAGCGGGAAGGTACAGAAAAACGAAAGCCAGGAGACCTGCCAGAATTTAACCCTAAAATTATTGTTTTCGGAGGAAAGACAAGCGTAATATGAGTTTAAAAAAAGCATTCGTTGTAGTTTCTGGATTCTTCAGTCTGAATTTTTATTTTGGTCAGGAAACCCAGATTGACACCCTTTATATTTTCGATACTCAGATGAAAAAGGTTAAACTTTTTCATGAGGTTCAAACATTATCTGCGGCAGATATTCAAAAAAATGCGTCCAATCTATCAGAAGTTCTGCGATTTCAGTCACCGGTATATATTAAAGAAAATGGACGGGGTGCTGTATCTTCACCTTCTTTTAGAGGAACAACAGCTCAGCAGACCGCCTTTGTATGGAACGGAATCAACATTAACTCTCTGTTTTTAGGGCAAGGCGATGTAAATAATATTGCCCTTTCCGGATACGACCAAATGGAAGTGAAATCTGGAGGCGGAAGTGTGATTTACGGAAGCGGAGCGATTGGAGGAAGCATTCATTTGAATAATGATTTGAGCTTCAACAAAGGTTTTAATGCACAAATCCATTCAGAAGGAGGTTCTTTTAGTACGTATCAAAATTTTGCGAAAGGCTCTTTCAATAATGATAAATTCAGTTTTAAAGCTTCTGCCAATTACCTCATCAGCGAAAACAACTACAAGGTTGAAGAAAAAAATTACATTAACCGAAACGGAAAATTTTTTAATACCACTTTCAATATAGGAACTTCTTATAAAGTTTCTCAACAAAACACGGTTTCCTGGCAAAGCCAATGGTTTGATGCAACACAGAACTACCCTATTTTTGAGGAAAACGGAAATAAAACAAAATACGAAGCACAGACGGTAAGAAGTTTACTGGCTTGGGATTTTAATCATAAAAAAATATCCAACAGTTTGAAAACCGCTTATACGGAAGACAATTTTCAGTATTTCGGAATTATAAATGCCCCGAAAACAAGTGGTGGAACAGCAAAAAACTATATCGTAAAAAACGATTTCAATTATTTTATTGTTCCTCAACTCAATCTTAATGTAATCGGAGAATTTCAGCATAATATTGGAGAAGGCTACCAATCAGGAATTAGTAATGTACATAGAAACGTTGGCTCTGTTGCAGGTTTGCTGAGATATTTCCCAAGTTCAAAAATTAGTTTTGAAGCAGGTATAAAACAAGACTTTGTAGAAGATATTAAATCTCCGCTTTTGTATTCTTTTTCGGGAAAATGGAAAGCCAATCGATGGTATCAGATGAGTCTTAACGTGTCTAAAAATTTCCGATTTCCTTCGTTCAATGATTTGTACTGGGAACAGGGAGGAAATCTTAATCTGAAACCCGAAACATCTCTTCAGACGGATATGACGCATGAATTGAAGGCTTTTGATTTCACCCTTAAAATAAGTCCGTACTACATGAAAATCGACCAGATGATTCGCTGGCTTCCTACACCAATGGGGTATTGGTCTGCATTCAATACTCAAAAAGTGGAATCTTATGGTTTAGAATCACAGCTGACTTATCAGAAAAAATTCAATCATCATAATTTGAGGCTGATTGCTGGATATATTTATACAAAATCGACCGATGTGGAAACACAAAGACAATTGATGTATGTTCCGCTGCACAAAATTTCGGCTAATTTGGATTATGCATATCGTTTCCTGAATATTTACGCACAAGGCTTATATAACGGACTTACTTATACCACTGCCGATGAAAGCAGAAAATATGCAATTAATCCTTATTTCGTAGTGAACGCAGGAGCTTCTGCAACGTTGACAAAAAAATATACATTGGGAGCCAGAGTTAATAATATAACCAATACAGCTTACCAAACAGTCGCTTATTATTATATGCCTCAGCGAAATTACAGCATTTACGCAACCATTAATTTTTAAAATATTTAAATCTATATATTATGAAATTTAACAGATTACTACAGCTTTTTTTTGCATTTGCACTGATTTTTTCGGTGTCATGTATATCCGACTATGAAGAAATTCCGGTTGCCATAAATTATCAGAACGGATATCTTATTACTAATGAAGGAAATTTCGGAACGCCAAATGCAGATGTAAGTTTCATTACAAAAGATCTAAGCTTGATGCAAAATGATCTTTACAAAGCCAATAACGGTAGCGAAAATTTAGGAGAGGTACTTCAAACGATGGTTATCGACGGAGACAAAGCTTTTTTACTGCTGAATAATTCCAACAAAATTCAGGTTGTTAACCGTTATACATTCAAAAAAGCAGGTACAATTAGTACTGAAATTAATCAGCCAAGATACATGGCAATTGCCAACAATATGCTTTATGTATCTAACGATCAGTACATGGGAGCAAAATACGTGAGTATTTATAAAGTTTCTGATTTGTCTTTTGTGAAAAAAATTCCGTTTACCAATACAGCTGAGAGAGTTGTAGCTGCAGGAGGGAATATTTTTGTACAAAATGCTACTTACGGATTTGGTACTACCTTAACTAAGATTAATACTACAACCAACGAAATTGATGGCACTCCGGTATCTATTCCAAACGGAAACATCAATAAAACCATTGCATACAACAACAATGTATATGTAATTGCAACTGGTACTACAGATTCTTATATTTACGAAATTTCTCCAGCAGGAACTATTACCAAAAACATAACGTTGAGCAATGTTGCCAATGCGACTAATTTACAAATTGATGGTGGTAAGTTTTTCTACAGTTCTGCAAACAAAATCTATTCTATGGATATGAATGCTACCGCAGCACCTACAGCGCCAATTATTACCGCAGTTGATGGTGGACAATATTTTACTTTATATGGATTTAATGTTTTGGAAGGAAGAATTTTCACTTCGGATGTGAAAGGCTTTACACAGGCAAGCGAAATAAGTGTTTACACTACTTCTGGAACTTTCATCAAAAAATTTACGGTAGGAATGGGAGCAAACGGAGTTTATTCCAACTAATATTTTCTGGTTTTGAACAACAAATTCGGCGGCATCTTCGATGCCGCCGAATTTTTTTATAAATTTTAAGCAAGTTTTAATCCTAGTTTTTCAGCTTCTGAAATCACAAAATTCTTTGCTTCTTCGCTGTCATTGGCTATTTCGCCTTCCAGAATTGCTTCTTTTACTTTATCTTTTAAAATTCCGATTTCGCGACCAGGTTTTAAATTGAACATATTCATAATTTCTTCTCCGGAAATAGGTGGCTGAAAATTCCTAACCTGATCTTTTTCTTCCACTTCTTTAATTTTAACCGCTACATATTCAAAATTTCTTTTGAATTTTTCCTGTTTTTTGGAATTTTTTGTAGTAATATCAGCTTTACAAAGAGTGAATAAATCTTCCATGTCTTCTCCGGCATCAAAAAGCAGTCTTCTAAGTGCAGAATCCGATGCATCATCGGTAATAAGTGCAATAGGCCTTGAAGAAAGCTTCACCATTTTCTGAACATACTTCATATCGTTTCCTAATGGTAATTTTAACCTTTGAAAAAGAGTTTTAACCATTTTGGATCCTAAAAACTCGTGCCCGTGAAACGTCCATCCTGTTCCTTCTACAAACTTTTTAGTAGGAGCTTTTCCTATATCGTGTAACAAGGCAGACCAGCGTAACCAGAGATTATCGGTATTTTCTGAAATATTGTCTACCACTTCAAGCGTATGGTAAAAATTATCTTTATGCATTTGTCCCTCAACTTCCTCAACTCCTTTCAGATCCATAAGTTCTGGAATAATGAGCTGCATTAAACCTAATTCTGCCATAAGTTTAAGACCTACCGATGGCTTTTTGGAAAGCATAATTTTGTTAAATTCAACCATAATTCTCTCCATCGAAACAATCTTGAGTCGCTCTGCTTCCTTTTTGATCGCATTTAAAGAATTTTCTTCAATTTTGAATTCTAAAGTTGATGCAAAACGAATTGCTCTCATCATTCTGAGCGGATCGTCTGAATAAGTCTGTTCAGGTTCAAGTGGGGTTCTTAAAATACCTTTATTTAAATCTTCTACTCCTTCGAAAGGATCAATTAATTCTCCAAAATTATCCTGATTAAGGGAGATTGCCATTGCATTAATGGTAAAATCCCGTCTTTTTTGATCGTCTTCTATAGTTCCGCCTTCAACTTCCGGTTTACGGCTGTTTTCTGTGTAACTTTCCTTTCTGGCTCCCACAAATTCCAATTCCAAATCTTTATAGCGAATCATTGCAGTTCCGTAGGTTTTAAAAACTGAAACTTTCATTTTAGGATCAATTTCTTTTCCAACGTTTTGAGCCAGCTCAATCCCGCTTTGTTCTGTGACAAAATCTATATCGGTTGACGCTTTTCTTTTCATCAGTAAATCCCTGACAAAGCCTCCTACAATGTAAACAGACTGATTGTTTTTGGATGCGGCTTCTGAAATAAGTTTAAAGAGTTTAAGATTTTTATTTTGGGCGAGATTAATGAACATTTTCGGTATAATTTAGGTTCAGATAAAACTTGTATTAAAGTTTATCTAATTCGAAACCATTAAGAATTTGGAATTGACGAATTAAAATTCAGATCATTCCAATATTAATGATTAAACATGCTGCAAAGATAACTATTTTAGGTCGAAATGAGAATAAGGGTTCGCTTGAAGGATTCACTCTACAATACGAAATCAGAAACAGAATTATTCTCTTAAAACTTTAATTCTGTTATCATTCCAGATTTTTATTACTGAGGAACCAGAATACTTTGAAACTTTATCCCGGTCTTCTTCCACAGCATAATCAACAAGCTGAATAATTTCATCAGAAATATCAGAAAATTTCATCGGACTTTTATCTCCGCTAAAATTGGCTGAAGTAGAAACCAAAGGCTTATTAAGTTTAGATATCAGCTTTTTGCAAAAATCGTTTTTTACCAAGCGAATTCCTATGCTTCCATCTTCTGCTAAAATTTCTTTGGGTAATCCTCTAGGATTTTCATAAACGATGGTAACGGGTTTTTCGCTTAAGTCTATAATTTCCCAAGCCATTTCCGGAACATCTACTAAATCCTGTAATCTTTTCTCAGATTCAACAAGGATAATTAGAGATTTATTTTTTTCTCTTTTTTTGATGTCAAAAATCTTATTAATAGCTTCTGTATTTGTTGCATCGCAACCAATTCCCCAAATAGTATCTGTAGGATAAAGTATGGTTCCGCCCGACTGGAGTATTTTGATGATATTATCCATAAAGTTTTTCTGTAAAATGTAAAAAAGCAAATTTACGCATTCTGTACAGAAGATAATTTCTATTTTATAAATGAAATTTAGATTCGTGGCATAAAAAAATCCCGAACGTTAAGTCCGGGATTTATGTACTATATTTTGTTAATTACTTAGCAAAAACATATTTTACACCAACACCTACGTTAGCTAAATTCAATCCGAAGTTGAAGTTGTTTACATTCTTAGCTCCGTCGATATCATATTTAGAAGTGCTGTAACCAAATTCTCCGATTGTAGCTTCAATAGTCCAGTTTTTGTTCAAGAAATAATCTAAACCTGGTTTTACAGAAACTCCGAAAGAATTGTAGTTAACTTTTTGAGAAACAGTAGTATTGTTTACATTTTCTTCAGATTTTTCGTTACCAAAATGCATTGGAACAGAAAGCTGTCCGAAGATATATAATTTATCTCCTAAAGTCCAATATTTTCTTGCAAATGGCTCAACTACAAAAGCAGCGTTTGTATTTTTATCATAACCATTGTTGAAATTTTCTTTTTTACTTGTTGAAGCATAACCAACTCCTAAACCTACTGCTAAGTTTGGTGCTACAAAATAACCCACAGTTGGAACAACTGCAAAGTTATCATCTTTAGTATCTTCGTTATTATCTTCTACAGAAGAATATCCTACAGTTCCAGATAAATAAGTAGTTCCTTTAGCGATTTGCGCATTTGATAAACCAAAAGCTACAACAGCAGCTGTTAATAATAATTTTTTCATGTTTTAAACTATTTTAATACTTTCTATGCTGCAAATTTATAAGGCTTTTATGTTATATTAAAATTTGTTAATATGATTAATATCACGCATCAACAGGAGGTTTTTGTAAATCAATTTTTTAAAAAAATAGGTTTTAAATACCAAAAACTTAAAAATATCACAAAAAACACTCCAACTTTTCAATTGGAGTGTTATATGATAGATAAAAATGTATTTTTACTTCAGAAAAAAGTTAATTCCTAAGTTAATTGCTCCAAAATTAGAATCTATCCTTCTGTCTCTGTCGAAATCCCTTCTTTCACTGCCTATATTTTGGTAACCTAAATATAATTCAGCATTTGGCATTTGGTAACCCACTTTAGGATAAATATACAAGCCACTGTTGATGCCGTCTTTTGTTGAAATTGCACCACCCAAATCAAGACCTACGAACAATGGTACTTTAGCAAATTTATATTTACCTGATGCAGCCAAAGGAACAAATCCGAAATCATCAAACCTATCTTTTCCGAAAAAATGAGAATATCCGGTTGTAACTCCCACATCCAAGCCTTTCATAATTGTCCACATATATGCTGCATCCACACCAAGGGTAAAAGTAGACATTTTGGATGCATCTCCTACCGGTGCACCAATGTGCCCTCCTAATTTAAATCCACTTTGTGCATTTACCGATCCAAACAAAGCAAATGCTCCTAATAAGAATAGTTTTTTCATGATATTTTATATTTTGTTATTAACTCAAATATCTTCGAGCAAACAAAGTGCCACACAGTATTCTAAAAAACATAGAATTATTTTATCATACTTTTATTAAATTATGATTATGAAGACATTTTGGGCAAAATATTTGCTTAAAATTGCAAAAAGGTTCAAGCAATGGAAATTTCTCAGGTAATCTCTCTTCAAAAAAAGTTTTTCAAAACTCAACAGACTAAAAATATTGAATTTCGTACATTACAGTTAGAGAAACTTAGAGATATTATTATAAATAATGAAGAATTATTATTCAGTGCTATTTATAAAGATTTTGGAAAATCGAAATTTGACACCTTCACTACCGAAATATCTTTTATTCTAAATGATATTAAATATTATCTTAAAAATTTAAAATCGCTTTCTAAACCCAAAAAAGTAAGAACAAATTTTACCAATCTATTTGGAAAAAGTCGAATTTACTCTGAACCACTCGGTAATATTCTTGTGATTGGAGCATGGAATTACCCTTATCAGCTTTCGCTCTCACCAATCATCGCAGCCATTGCTGCTGGAAATTGCTGTATTCTGAAGCCTAGTGAAATTGCAGAAAATACAATGCACACAATGGCTAAATTGATTAACGAAAATTTCCCTCCCGATTATCTTTATGTGTATGAAGGTGGAATTGAAGAAACCACACAACTTCTAATACATAAATTTGACAAGATATTTTTTACAGGAAGCAGTCACGTAGGAAAAATTGTATATAAGGCTGCCGCAGAAAACTTAACTCCGGTAACCTTAGAACTAGGTGGAAAATCGCCTACAATTATTACACAACACGCCAATCTTGAAGTTGCTGCACGAAGAATTGTCTGGGGAAAATACCTTAATGCCGGACAGACTTGTGTTGCTCCTGATTATCTCTTAGTGGAAGAATCGGTTCAGGAAAAATTTCTTGAAATTTTAGTAAAATACATTAAAGAGTTCGACTATCAGGCAAATTCAGAACATTATACGAAAATTATTAACCACAAAAATTTTCTTCGGCTTACAACGTTAATTGATAAGAATAAATTAATTTTTGGTGGAAATTATGATGAAGAACAATTATATATTCAGCCCACTGTTCTATCAAATATAAATTGGAATGATGAAATTATGAAAGAAGAAATATTTGGCCCTTTACTGCCTGTAATTTCTTTTGCTAATTTCAATACAACTTTGGATAATATCCTTGACAAAGACAAACCTTTAGCAGCTTACCTTTTTAGTGACAATCAAGATGAAAAAGAGAGTTTTCTTGATAAAATATCTTTTGGCGGAGGCTGTATTAATGATGTGGTAATGCATTTGGGAAATGAAAACCTTCCATTCGGAGGAGTTGGAAATTCCGGAATGGGCAGTTATCACGGTAAATTTGGTTTTGAAACATTCTCACACCAAAAATCCGTATTAGAAAAAGCAACTTGGGGAGAGCCTAAAATAAAATATCCTCCTTATTCTGAAAAGAAATTCAATTGGATTCGAAAATTATTTTGATTTTTTATCATTTATAAAATTTAAGGTATGCCTAAAAGTGTGCCTCCCAATGCTCAATTTTTACCAAATTGCAAGAATTTTGAATTTCCTCAAAAATGACAATCCATTGATTCTCAAACACAAAAAAGGAGAACCGTTTCTGATTCTCCTGTTGGTAGCGGGGACACGACTCGAACGTGCGACCTCCGGGTTATGAGCCCGACGAGCTACCTACTGCTCTACCCCGCGGTATATTTTTTTGAACGTTTACCGAAAACGTTAAATTAGTAGCGGGAACCGGACTCGAACCGATGACCTTCGGGTTATGAGCCCGACGAGCTACCTACTGCTCCATCCCGCGATGTATTGTTATTTCACTAAAAGTGAACTTTGTAGCGGGGACACGACTCGAACGTGCGACCTCCGGGTTATGAGCCCGACGAGCTACCTACTGCTCTACCCCGCGATATTGGACTGCAAATATACGAATTTATTTTACAACTGCAAGTTTTTCTTTTAAATAAGGCATATTCTTTGTTTCAGAGTAAATATTCGTACATTTGTTTATGGCAAAAATTCTAAAAATATACCCCGATAATCCTCAGGAAAACCTCATTAATGAAGTTATTAAAACATTAAATAACGGAGGATTAATTATTTATCCGTCTGATACGGTTTATGCTTTAGGTTGTAATATTTTTGACATTAAGGCGATGGAAAAACTTGCCCAGATAAAAAAACAAAAACTGGAAAAAGCAAAATTTTCGATTATTTGTAATAATCTCAGCCATCTTTCTGATTTTACAAGACCCATAGACACTTCTGTTTTTAGATTTTTGAAAAGCCATCTTCCGGGACCATATACTTTTATCCTCGAAGCTAATAAAAGTTTGCCGTTAGCTTATAAAAACCACAAAACAATAGGAATAAGAGTTCCCGACCATCCTATACCGCAGTTAATTGTTGAAAAATTAGGGCATCCAATAGCTTCAACATCTATTAAAGATGATGATGAAATTATTGAATATTCTACAGATCCCGAACTGATTGCCGAAAAATATGATCATTTGGTGGATATCGTCATAGATTCCGGATATGGAGATAACATGGCATCTACAATTGTAGATTTAACATCTGGAGAACCCGAAATTATCCGTCAGGGAAAAGGAGAAATATAGACTGTTCTGCAAAAAAATGAGTGTAAACGGAAGATATTCTTTAGGAATTATATTGGCATTTGTAATGCTTGCAGCTTCAATGTTGTATTCAATTCCTTTAATTAATCAGTTTTTTCATTATAAAACATTAACTGTAGATTTATTTTTTTACAACAGACTTTCTTTATGGTTGGTTTTAATTATGGTTTTAATCTATAATTTCACCTTTGAGAATCGTTCTTTTTTCGTTTGGGAAGATAAAAAATATTCTATTGTATTTTATTTCGGTGCTGTAGTAGTACTGTATTTAATATGCGCTTTCGGAGGAGCATTTCTGAATATCATTATTAAACTTTTAACCAAGGAAAAACTTAGCGACAGGCTTTTAGAATTTAAAAATCTGCTTCAAAATAACTATCTTCTCATTGCTTTTACGTGTCTAACTGCCGGTGTAATTGAAGAATTATTGATGAGAGCTTACATTCAGCCAAGAATTGAAAAAATATACAACAGTCCGTTATTGGGTATCGTAATTTCGGCGTTGTTATTTGGGATTTTGCACAGCACTTACGGAACAGTTAGTCAGGTGGTGATTCCATTTTTTATCGGTATTGTTTTCTCTATATTTTATAAATTATATTCGAATATTAAAATACTGATTATCTGCCACTTTCTTATAGATTTCATCTCATTAATGGCTATGAATCTGTTGGATGCAAAACATTTAACTGTATTCTGAATAAGTAAAACAAGTCCAGTAATCTCAAAATTTTAAAAATTCAAATAAAATATCCTTCATAAAAACTATGAAAATTATAACTTCTCCCGCCAAGTTAATGAATATTGATTATACAACGGATTTTTTCAGATCCACAACTCCAAAATTCATTGATGATTCTGCACTCATTCAATCTCATCTGAAAGAAAAATCACCAAAATATCTTTCAGAATTAATGGAGATTTCGCCAAAACTTGCAGACGAAAACTGGGAAAGAAACCAAAAATGGAAAGCAAAACCCTCGGCAAAAGAATCCTGTCCCGCTTTATTCGCCTTTACAGGAGAGGTTTACAGAGGTTTAGATGCCAAAAGTTTAGATAAAAAAGCAGTAGAATATCTTCAGAAAAACTACAGAATGCTTTCGGGTTTGTATGGTCTCCTGAAACCTTCTGATAAAGTAATGCTTTACCGATTAGAAATGGGTAGAAACTTCGAATTTGAAGGTCACAAGAATTTATACGAATTCTGGACGGAAAAAGTAACCGACCAACTCAATTCTGAAATGAAAAAGAATGAAATCCTGCTTAATCTGGCAAGTAATGAATATGTAAAAGTAATCGACAGAAAAAAACTTAATCACACAGTAATTGATTTTGATTTTTATGAACTGAAAGACGGAAAACCAAAAACCATCGTAGTTTATACAAAACACGCACGCGGTTTGGTGACAAGATTTTGTGCAGAAACCAATGCTAAAACACTTAATGATGTAAAAGCGTTCAACTACGAAGGCTACAGAATAGATGAAGAGAAATCCACAGAAAAAAAATTGGTTTTTGTAAGATGAAATTCAAGGAAATAAAGGCAATTTTTTCGCAGCAACTTTCAGATTTATATTCGGAATCTGAAAGTAATTTTATGTTTCAGATTTTTGCGGAAAAGATTTTAGATTTAAATGCATTTCAGCAAAGACAATTCCTCAATGAAGAAATTTCCGAAAAAAATAAAGAAAAATTTCTCGAAATTATTTCAGAATTAAAAACAGGAAAACCTTACCAACAAATCTTAGGAGAAACAGAATTTTACGGAATGAAAATTTTTGTTGATAAAAATGTTTTAATTCCACGCCCAGAAACCGAAGAACTTCTGGAGTTTGCCATAAAAACAATCCAAAACACTGATTTTTCTGCTCATAATTTTAAAATATTAGATATCGGAACGGGCAGCGGAATTATTCCTTTAGTTTTAAAAAAACATTTTCCTAGTGCCGAAATAATTTCTATTGATTTTTCAGAAAAAGCCTTAGAAATAGCGAAAAAAAATGCCGAATACCATCATTTAAACATCAATTTTATCCATGCAGATTATCTGAATTTACATTTAGATCAAAATTTCGAGGTAATTATCTCCAATCCGCCTTACATCGGAATAGATGAAGAAACCGAAATTGAAGATTCTGTAAAAGAATTCGAACCCAAAATGGCATTGTTTTCACCAACTTCCGATCCGCTTATTTTTTACAGAAAAATCGCACAAGACAGCAATCATCACCTCATCAAAAACGGACTTGTTTTTTTAGAAATCAATCAAAAATTAGGTAAGGAAACTTTAGCTTTGTATCAAAATAATTTCAGCAACGCAGAACTTATTCAGGATTTAAGCGGAAATGACCGTTTTATTTTCGCCGTAAAGTAAATTACTCGTACTTATTTTGCCATTTCTTCTTCAACTCGTCATAAATCTTTTTTTCGGTAGCATTATTTCCGGGTTGATAAAATTTCACTTCTTTTATTTCTTCAGGTAAAAAATCCTGATCCACAAAATTGCCATCGTAAGAGTGTGCATATTTATAATCTTTTCCGTAGTCTAAATCTTTCATCAGCTTGGTTGGAGCATTTCTAAGATGCAACGGAACCGGAAGATTTCCTGTCTTCTTTACAAACGCCAAAGCTTCATTAATGGCTGCATAAGCAGAATTGCTTTTAGGTGAAACCGCCAGATAAATTGCAGTTTCGCTCAGTAAAATTCTTGCTTCAGGATTTCCGATAACATTAATTGCCTGAAAACAATTGTTAGCCATTATAAGTGCATTCGGATTTGCCAAACCAATATCTTCAGAGGCCAAAATTAGCATTCTTCGGGCGATAAATTTAATATCTTCACCTCCGGCAATCATTCTGGCAAGCCAATATACAGCTCCGTTGGGATCGCTGCCTCTCATAGATTTTATGAATGCCGAAATAATATCATAATGCTGTTCTCCATTTTTATCATACAATGCCATTGTTTCTTGAAGCACAGACATAACATCTTCATTATCAATCTCATTTTTGCCAGAATTTTTAAACTGATTAAGAACCAGCTCAACAGAATTTATCAGTTTTCTGCCATCACCACCCGAATATTGTATAAATGCAGCTTTATCTTTAATGAGAAAACGAGAATTTTCATCATTATTGAATTTTGTAACGGCAATATCAATCAGTTCTTCCAATTTCTCGTAGCTTAATGCTTTCAAAATATAAACCTGACTTCTGGAAAGCAATGCAGACACCACTTCAAAACTCGGATTTTCTGTAGTTGCACCGATTAAAACAACCCAACCTTTTTCTACTGCATGAAGCAAAGAATCTTGCTGAGATTTATTGAAACGGTGAATCTCATCAATAAAAAGAATGGGCGATTTTCCGGAAAAAAGATTTTGTTTTTTGGCATCTTCAATTACATCCCGAACATCTTTAACGCCTGAAGAAACTGCAGAAAGTTTAAAAAATTTTCTCCCCGATTGTTCAGAAATAATTTCAGCCAAAGTGGTTTTACCTGTTCCCGGCGGACCCCATAGAATAAGAGAATTTAGGGTATCATTTTCCAGCATTTTTCTAATTGTACCTTTTTCTCCGGTAAGATGTTCCTGCCCCAAAACCTCATCCAAAGTTTTTGGTCGTAATCGTTCTGCTAAAGGTATATTCTGAGCCAATTTTTTTTGAATTTGAATTAAATATAATTAAAGAATGAGTTAGCGGAATAATTATATAACAGACTTGCCTCTGCAAATACAGATTTTGTGTAAAAGGCAAACATTATTCCTTCCCCGAAACTTCTAACAAAATTAAACTAATTTTAAATTTTTTACCCTATTTTTGCAATGTTTTGAAACAAAAATTCAACAAAATAATCACTTTTCCTCTGGTAATTCTCATCAGGTTTTATCAGTGGTTTATCTCGCCTTTACTTCCCAAAAGCTGTCGGTATGAACCCACCTGTTCCCATTATATGGTAGAAGCTTTGCAGGTTCATGGGATTTTTAAAGGGTTTTGGCTGGGTGCGAAGAGAATTTCAAAATGTCATCCATGGGGAGGAAGCGGTTATGATCCTGTTCCTCATAAAAAAAATTAATTTTAAAACATTTTTAATAATGAATAATATAATCTTTCGAGTTTATCTTTTAATTCTTGCCTTTTTTGTGCAGAATACTTTTGCCCAAAGCTATCCGGATGGCGTTTCTGATGCGGATTTGATGGTGAATAATCAGGCGGTTCCTGTAAAAGTATTCTCCACTACCGATGCAAAAACGTTTGCAGATTTTGCAGGAAAAAATGCTCCTAACAGTCTTGTTATCGTAAATTCTGCCAATCTGGAATCTAAAAACGGTTGGGGAGCTTTTTATGATAATTCTTTTTCTATTCTGAAACAAAATGGGTATCAGTTTTTAGACAAAAATTTTAAACCTACAGAAAACAAATCAGATTACAAATACGTTGTCAAAAGCAAACAGCCATTAAAAGAAAGTGACCAAATTTCTTTAAAAACCAGCTACAAAATTTGGGATCCTTCCGTAGGAATACAATTAGGACCTTTTACACTGCATTTCTACAGTCTTATGTTTGTTTTTGCATTCGGTTTCGGATATATGCTGATGAAAAAAATATTTGATATCGACCACGTAAACCAAAAATATTTGGATCCTCTTTTTACATGGACTTTAATAGGAACCATTCTAGGAGCAAGATTAGGACACGTAATTTTTTATCAGCCAGAGCTTTTCAAACAAGATTTTTTAAGTGTATTTCTACCGATAAGAACAAAACCGGAATTTGAATTTACAGGGTTTTCAGGGTTGGCAAGTCATGGGGCAACCATTGCGTTAATTTTAACTACGCTTTATTATTCATTTAAGATCATCAAGAAAAATCCTTTTTGGGTTTACGATAGATTAGGAATTGTAGTTGCTTTAGGAGGTGCTTTTGTAAGAATGGGAAATTTTTTCAATTCTGAAATTGTAGGTAAACCTGCAGATCCCAATTCACCGTTTGCCATACTTTTCCCGCAGATGAGTGATGAATACGGAGTTACTGTCCCAAGATTCCCAGGACAGTTATTTGAAGCCACCGGATATGTATTATTATTCGTTCTTTTATGGTTTTTGTACAGAAAAACAGACAAAAAATACCAACAGGGATGGCTTTTCGGATTGTTCTTTATTATCCTTTGGGCAATAAGATTTTTTGTTGAATTTTTAAAAGAACCTCAAGGAAAAGAATTCATTTCTATTGCTGGACTGAATACGGGACAGGTATTATCTATCCCTTTCATGATTGCGGGAGTTATCATCATGATTTACTCTAAAAAAATGAAAATTACAGAAGCAGAAAATGCTAAACCCGAATAAGCATTAATGTTTTTTTCATAGAAAATATTTAAAGTCACAACCAAGTTGTGGCTTTTTTATTGAGTTCCAGAAAAACATTTCCCAATTCCGAAATTACATCGGTTGGCTGCGTAGATTCTTTAGAATACTTTTCAGCAGCAAAATCGGCTGCTTTTCCATGAAGCCAGACTCCTAAAATGCCTGCTTCTTCCTCAGAATATTTTTGTGCTAAAAGTGAAGTGATAATGCCCGTTAAAATATCTCCACTGCCTCCCTTTGCCAATCCGGAATTTCCTGTAATATTATAAAAAACCTTTTTTTCTGGTGTTATTACCTGAGTATGATGATCTTTGAGCACAATATAAATATCTAGTTCTTCGGCTTTATTTTTTGCCAAATCTAACCTCTCAAAAGAATTTTGAGTTTTCCCAAAAAGCCTCTCAAATTCTTTGGGATGCGGCGTAATAATAGATCTTGAAGGAATATTTTGAAGATTTTCAGGGTTTTGAGCCAGAATATTTAATCCATCTGCATCTAAAATTAAAGGTTTAGAATAATTTTTCAGAAACTGAATCAATGCTTTAGCTGTTAACAAATCGGTATCAAGACCAGGGCCTATTCCATAGATTGCATCATCAACAATATTTATTTCGGTAACATTTTTCTCTCCTCCTTCTATAAACATTGCTTCTGGAGCAAGAGTCTGTAAAATTTCAACTCCACATTTCGGAGCAAGAGCAAAAGTAAGACCTGAACCAGCTTTTAAAGCCGATTTTACAGCGAGAGAAATAGCTCCTATTTTACCGTAACTTCCGCCAATCAGAATAGATTTTCCATACGTACCTTTATGAGAAAATTCTTTTCTTGGCTTGAATATACCATTGATTAACTCGTCATCTATTACAAAATCATCACTTGGAGTTTTAAAGATGAAATCTTCGCTTAATTGGATGTCCAAAACAATAACTTTTCCAGCAAAATTGCCCGATTCGGGATGTAAAAATGCTTTTTTCCAAAACTGAAAACTTAAAGTAACATCAGATTTAAAAATCACATCATTTTCTTCATTCATTATATCCGCAAACATTCCGGAGGGAATATCTATTGATATCTTAGTGTTTTTTATCTTGTTTAAATCTTCAACCAGTTTCTGATATTTCCCTTCAAGTTTTCTCGACAAACCTGTTCCGAAAAGGGCATCTATAATAATAACATTACTTTCTAACGTCATTTTTTCAAATTCATCAAAATCTTTGAGTTGAATTTCATTAATATTTTTCAGCCTCTTTAAATTTACTAAAGCATCGTCAGAAAAATTATTTGTTTTCTCATCTGCATAAACCTGAACATTAAAACCTTTAGAGTAAAGTAATCTTGCAATAGCAAAGCCATCGCCTCCATTATTACCATTGCCACAAAATATTGCAAATTTTGTATTCAGCTTAAAATTGATAGAAATCCATTCTGCACAGCTTATTGCTGCCCTTTCCATTAAATTAACTGATGAAATGGGTTCGTTTTCTATAGTGAATAAGTCTGCTTTTCTGATTAATTCTGCTGAAAAAATTTTCATAGATATTGATTTTCAATAAATTTAAACATAATTATTATGCATAACTAAGGATTTAGATGAAAAAACAGATAAAAAATACAGTTTTTTATTTTTATAATAATATTTTTGCACAAAACATTTAAAAATATAAATTATGGGAATTGTAAAAGAGTTTAAGGAATTTGCAATCAAAGGCAATGCTTTTGATTTAGCAGTGGGTGTTATCATCGGAGGTGCATTTGGTAAAATTGTAACCAGTATTATCGATGATTTAATCATGCCAATTGTTGCTGCAATTGTAGGAAAACCAGACTTCAGCAGCATTTATTTTGCAATGGGAAAAGGTGCAGAAAATATTCCTGCAGGTGCAACACTTGCAAAAGCTAAAGAAATTGCTCCTGATGCAGCTATTTTTGCTTACGGAAATTTTATAACTGTTGCGATCAACTTTTTATTGTTGGCATTGGTTGTATTTATGCTTGTAAAAACCATCAATAAAATGAAAAAAGCAGAAGTTGCAGAAGCACCAGCTCCGGCTCCAACTGCAACAGAACAATTACTTGCTGAAATTCGTGATGAATTGAAGAAAAAATAAGTATTTTGTATCAACAAAAAATAAATCCGCTACAGTTTTTTCTGAAGCGGATTTTTTATTCTGAAATAAAAATATTAATGAATTTGCAAAATACTTGAAATCTGTTCTGCCAAAGAAAGACCAATTCTGTCCTGAGCTTCTAGTGTAGATGCACCCGTATGCGGCGTTAAAGAGATTTTGGAATGCTGCAAAATTTCTTTTGAAGGCGTAGGTTCTCCCACAAAAACATCCAGCCCTGCAAATCTTACTTTACCAGAATTTAAAGCTGCAATTAATGCATTTTCGTCTATAACTCCACCTCTTGAACAGTTTACGATTGCCACACCGTCTTTCATCATATCAAACTCATTAGTAGAAATCATGTAACCACTTTTTTGAGCCGGAACGTGTAAAGTAATAAAATCTGCATGTTTTAAAACATCGTGTAATGGTTCTGTTTCAATATCTACATTGATAAACTGATTATTGTAAAAGGTTACTTTTATACTCGCTTTCCCAATCATGTTATCCGCTGCAATAACTCTCATACCCAGTCCTAAAGCTATTTTTGCAACTTCCTGACCGATTCTTCCCATTCCGACTATACCGATGGTTTTTCCTTTAAGTTCAATTCCTGCAGCGTATGCTTTTTTAAGACCAGCGAAATCTGTATCACCAGATATAGGCATTTTTCTATTAGAATCCTGTAAGAATCTGGCTCCCGAAAACAAATGTGCAAAAACCAATTCGGCTACCGACTCGGAAGACGCAGAAGGGGTATTGATGACATGAATGCCTTTTTCTCTTGCATAATCAACATCAATATTATCCATACCAACTCCTCCTCTACCGATAATTTCCAAAGACGGGCAATTATCTATAATATCTTTTCTTACCTGTGTTGCACTTCTCACCAACAAAGTACGGATTTTATGCTCATTAATATAATCCAAAAGCTCTTCCTGAGGTACTTTTGTGGTAATTACTTCAAATCCTTTTTCTGTTAATGCATCAATTCCTGACTGGTCTAAACCATCATTCGCTAAAACTTTCATAAACGTAATACTATTTAAAAATTGAAAGATTTAAAAATTAAAAAACTGAGCGATAAACTTAGCATTCTTAACTTTTAAATCTTTTCTATTAGATTTTAATCTTTAAAAACTTCAATGGTTACTTGTTTTTCTACCAAATCTGTAAATTTTCCTTTGTATCTGGTAGCTCTTACAAGGTGGTTATCTATCCAGTGATAATTTCCTCCTCTTGGTTTTCCGCATAATACACTATGGTATTTGAAGCCATGCTTATCGAGCCAGTCGATCGTAATCTGCTTTAAATTTTCTGTGCGAGAAGTAAAAAAGCAAATCTGGTGACCTTCATCATACCATTTATTAATGGTTGCCAATGCATCTGGATAAGGTTCGCAAGTGACCATTCTTTCAGGTTCTTCATTGGGAACATCATCCGTAATTGTACCGTCTATATCTATAAGATAATTTTTAGTTCCGTCCTTGAGAATCGGACTGATATGCTCAATATATTCCAGTTCCATCGTTAAAATTTTTAAAGTGCAAAGTTACGCTTTATCAGGAAAACATAGGTAGTAAAAGTAGTTTATGTTAATTTTTTAACGAAAAATTCATTTTAAAGTTAACAAAATACAAGTAACCTTTATATTTTTCGCAATTTTCATTAAAAATTTCCACTTCTATAATTTATAAATTTCCATTAAGAATAAAAAAACTAAACATTTATTTTACAAAATCGTGTAATAAACTTAAATTTGTAGGAATGGAAGAAATGGTAGTACTGGTAAATCCTAATGATGAAATTTTAGGTTTAATGGAAAAACAACAGGCACATCTCAATGGCTTGCTTCATCGTGCTTTTTCGGTATTTTTATTCAACGAAAAAGGCGATATGCTTTTGCAGAAGCGTGCTTCAGGAAAATATCATTCTCCGTTAAAATGGACCAATGCCGTATGTTCTCATCCAAAATCGGGAGAAACTTATCTGGAAGGAGCACAGAGAAGACTTAGAGAAGAGTTGGGAATAAATGCCGATATTTCGGAGAAATTTCATTTTATTTACAAGGCAGATGTTGGAAATGGTTTATGGGAACACGAACTGGATTATGTTTTTACCGGAATTTACGATTCTGAATTTAACCTTAATACCGAGGAAGTAGAAGAAGTTCGGTTTATTTCTCCTAAAAATTTAGATCGAGAAATATCCGAAAATCCTGAACATTTTACAGAATGGTTCAAAATTATTCTTGAAGAATACAAACATCATTTTAAACACAAATGAAAAAATATCTTTTTATTTTCACTGTATTATGGAGCGTCTGTACATTTTCGCAACAATTACGCACCGAAATCTATGAAACCGAAAATTATTCTATAGAAACACCAGATACCTGGAAGGTAACCAATGATCAAGGAATTGTAAACATTTTCCCGACCAATCAAATTGGTGCCATTACCATTTCAGAATATCATCATCTGGATCTTCCTAAAAGTGAAGTTAAAAATTTTATTCTTGCCCTTTATCATTCTTCGGATGATGAAAAAAAAGTAAAAAATACAGGAAGTAAAAAAGGATTTTCAGAATATCAATACGAATATTTTGATGAGAAAGAAAAACTATTCTGGTTCACGAAAGTATATCAAAAGAATACGGATTTATTCCTTCTAACCATCAATTGCCAGCAAAAACACTGGAACGGAAACTATATGAAGTTGTTTAAAGAATCTTTCGACAGTTTCAAAATAAAAAAAATAAACGACTATTAAAATTTCAGTAGAAAATAGAAATAAATAATTCAAAATAAATATCCATATATGAAAAAAACAGCTTTATATGACAAGCACGTTTCTTTGGGAGCGAAAATAGTACCATTTGCAGGATTTGAAATGCCTGTACAATATTCCGGAGTAACAGAAGAGCATTTTGCAGTAAGAGAAAAGGCAGGGTTGTTTGATGTTTCTCACATGGGACAGTTCTTTATTGAAGGAGCTGGTGCAAAAGATCTTTTGCAATATGTAACTACCAATAATGTAGATACTTTGGAAAACGGAAAAGCTCAGTATTCTTGTCTTCCGAACGAAAATGGAGGTATTGTAGACGATCTTATCGTTTACAAAATGGCAGACGAAAAATATTTCGTGGTCGTAAATGCTTCTAACATCGAGAAAGACTGGGATCATATCTCAAAATACAACACTTTCGGAGCAAAAATGACCAATGCATCAGACGAGATGTCTTTATTGGCTGTTCAGGGACCAAAAGCTACCGAAATTCTTCAGAAATTAACCGAAACAAATCTTTCAGAAATCCCTTATTATCACTTTACAGTCGGTTCTGTGGCGGGTGTAAACGATATCATTATTTCTAATACCGGTTATACAGGAAGTGGAGGTTTTGAAATTTATTTCAAAAACGAATCTGCAGAAAAACTTTGGGATGCTATTATTGAAGCAGGAAAAGAAGAAGGAATTATCCCTTGCGGACTTGCTGCAAGAGATACTTTGAGATTGGAGAAAGGATTTTGCCTTTACGGAAACGACATCGACGATATTACTTCTCCAATAGAAGCAGGTTTGGGATGGATTACCAAATTCGATAAAGATTTCGTCTCTAAAGAAACTTTCGCTAAGCAAAAAGAAGAAGGTGTAACAAGAAAATTAGTGGGATTCGAACTTACCGATAAAGGAGTTCCTAGACACGATTATCCTGTTGTAGATGCAGAAGGAAAGGTTATAGGAAAAGTAACTTCAGGAACTCAATCTCCAATGAAAAAAGTAGGTTTAGGATTGGCTTACGTAGATAAACCTCACTTTAAACTAGGTTCCGAAATTTTTATTCAGGTAAGAAATAAAAATATCCCTGCAAAAGTGGTAAAAGCTCCTTTCGTGTAAATATTGCAAAATACTCATCAGATTTATTCAGTTTGATGAATTAAGAATACACTTTTAAAACCTGCACCGTTGCAGGTTTTATTTTTTTAGGAGCTTAATCCGGCTATACACTATATCTTTTTTGTTTTTAGTTATTTTTTGTATTCAATATCAATTTTCATCAAAAAAAAACAAAAAAGGATGCCGTTTCTATCCGGGCTAAACCAAGAAAACCTAACGGGTTTCAGAAACCTGTTAGGTTTAGCCCCTCCCGCAACTACAGTTTGTTTCCCTAATAACTGTTTGGGACTTCCTGCAATTGTATTTTATTTTCCCCAATCTGTTTGGGACTTCCTACGTACGTAATTTGCATCAATTAGTTTCTAGTGATAAGATAACAATACTTTCAAAGCTTCTACATTCTTCTTGTCATTTCCTAGAAAAATTGCGTTATCAGTAATAAAAACCGGACGTTTTAAAAAAGTATAGTGATCCAATAGCAAATCTTTAAAATCATTTTCAGTTAACGCTTTTACATTCAAACCTCTTAATTTAATCTGTGTAGATTTTTTGCTGAACAAAGCCTCATAAGATTTTGTTTGCTTGTACATTTCTTCCAATTCTTCAACGGTAATTGGCTGTTTCTTAATTTCCCGAAGTTCCCAGTCTGTAAGATCAAATTGGGTTAAAATTTTCCTGCAGGTATCACAGGTATTCAGATAAAATACTTTTTTCATTATAGCTTAGACGTTTAATTGCCTATTTCAATCTTCAAAATTAAGATTTAATCTAAACTTTTAAAAATTATAAATACCTTTATTCAAATTTTAAAATAATGGAAAACAAACCGGTTACCTTTCAGTTTATCTCAGAACCTTCAGATGTAAATTATGGAGGAAATGTACATGGCGGAAGTGTAATGAAATGGATTGATCAGGCAGGTTACGCCTGTGCAACAACATGGAGCGGAAATTATTCTGTAACCGTTTATGTTGGCGGAATACGCTTTTACGATCCTATAAAAATTGGAGAAATCGTTAAAGTTGAAGCTCAGGTAATTTATACAGGATCTTCGAGTATGCATATATCGATTAATGTATTTTCCAGAAACCTGAAACAGCCTAATTTCGATAAAAAAACACATTGCATTATCGTTTTTGTCGCAGTAGATGAAAATGGAAAGAAACTTCCTGTTCCAAAATGGATTCCTGAAACCGAAGAGGAAAAACAGAAAGAAAAATACGCCATTCGCCTCATGGAACTGAGAACTCAGATTGAAGACGAAATGAAGCCATTTTTATAATACCATATTTATGAAAAAAGCCAAAATCTTGCGATTTTGGCTTCATTTATTGAGTTACTCTTTTTTTAAACCAATTCTCCGTAAAGGTCGAATTCCTCTGCAGAAGTAATCTTCACGTTGGCAAATTCGCCAATAGAAATATAAGTATTTTCGGCAGAAATAAGTACGGTATTATCTACATCCGGAGAATCGTATTCGGTGCGTCCTACGAAATAGTTACCTTCTTTACGATCGAAAATACATCTGTAAATCTCACCAATCTTTGCTTGATTCTTTTCCCATGAAATCTGCGACTGCAACTCCATAATCTCTTCTACTCTGGCTTCTTTTACTTCCTGCGGAATATTATCTTCCAACACATACGCTGTTGTATTTTCTTCGTGAGAATACGTGAAGCAACCTAATCTGTCAAATTTCTGTTCTTTTACCCAATCTTTCAGTTCCTGAAATATTTCTTCAGTTTCTCCAGGATAACCAACAATTAAAGTAGTTCTGATCGCCATATCCGGAACTTTTTCTCTGAATTTACCCAAAAGAGCATCTGTTTTTTCGTGAGTAGTTCCTCTTTTCATCGATTTCAACAAATCTGAATTGATGTGTTGCAAAGGAATATCAATATAATTACAAACCTTTGGTTCTTCGCGAATAATATCTAATACATCTTCCGGAAAACCGCTCGGAAATGCATAATGCAGACGAATCCACTCAATTCCTTCTACTTTTACCAACTCCTTAAGAAGGTCTGCCAAAGCTCTTTTTTTGTAAATATCCAGTCCGTAATAAGTAAGATCTTGTGCAATAAGAATAAGTTCTTTTACCCCAACTTTGGCTAACTTCTGTGCTTCCAGAACCAGTTTTTCAATAGATGTAGAAACATGACCGCCTCTCATTAAAGGTATTGCGCAAAAAGAACATGGTCTGTCGCATCCTTCAGAAATTTTAAGGTAGGCATAATGCTTTGGTGTTGTAGTAAGCCTTTCTCCAACTAATTCGTGCTTATAATCTGCTCCCAAATGCTTTAATAAAATAGGCAAATCTCTAGTCCCGAAATATTGGTCTACATCTGGAATTTCTTTTACCAAATCCGGCTTATATCTTTCTGAAAGACATCCTGTAACGAAAACTTTCTCTACTTCTCCCCTATTTTTTGCTTCAACATAATCTAAAATGGTATTAATAGATTCTTCTTTAGCATTATCTATAAAACCACAGGTATTGATGACTACAATATCTCCTTTATCTTCATGCACAACTTCTTTTCCATTGGCTTTCAGCTGGCTCATCAGTACCTCAGAATCATAGACATTTTTGGAGCAACCCAATGTTACGATATTTATTTTTTTCTTTCCTACAGATTTTGTGCGCATTTTATATAGAATAATAAGTAATTAGTAATCAGCAATTTTTGTGGGTGCAAATTTAGGAATAAAAAAAAGAACCGAAAGGATTCGATTCTTTTTATTTGCAAATAAATTTATTAATATCAATTAAGAAGATTAATACGCTTGTTCATCTCCCCTAACTATATTATATAAAGTAAGAAAAATAATTTTCATATCTAAAAAGAAAGACCAATTCTGGATATACCAAATATCTTTTTCTATTCTTCTTTCCATATCTTTATCCGTGAATATTTCTCCTCTCGCACCCATAACCTGAGCCCAGCCTGTAATACCCGGCTTCACCATATGCCTCGTCATATATTTTTTGGTAATTTTTGAATACATATCTGTTTGAGAAAGCATGTGTGGTCTTGGTCCCACCACCGACATATCGCCAAAAAAAACATTAATAAACTGGGGTAATTCATCAATACTCGTTTTCCTCATGAATGCACCAAACTTGGTAACTCTGGCATCATTTCTTTTAGCTGTCTGAAAATCTGCCTGCTTATTGGAAGCCATACTTCTGAATTTAATGCAATTAAAAGGTATATTTTTGTATCCTGACCTTTTTTGAAGAAAAAACACAGATTCATTACTTTCTATTTTGATAATTATGGCTACCAAAGGAATGAGCCATGACAATAAAAAAACAATAACCAATAGAGAAAATACAATATCAAAAGTTCTTTTTAAAATTTGTTTTTTTGGATCCGAAAGTGGTTCTTTCATTAATTTTAAAAACGGAATATCCTGAACCATTTCAACATAGTAAGAACCTAATTTCGCATACTTAAATTCTGGAACCATATAAATTCTAATCATTTTTTGCTCTGCCGCCTCTACAATATTTTTATATTGTTCAAGATCAATTTTATCATCACAAAAAATAATGCTGCTGATTTTGGTATTATCAAAATCCTTCAGCATTTGATGAACATCTCCTAAATATTTATTACAGGTAATTTTTTCTCCACAGGAATAGACTCCTCTTATTCCCATAAGTCTTTTTAAACTTTTGTTGGATAAAAGATAGCCCGACAATTTATTTTCGCCAATTAGTACCGTATTGTAATTGTACAGCTTTCTGCCCAATCTTACTCTGTTCTTTTTTCGGTAAAGAAACAGTGTAAATCTTACCAAGGTCATAATAATTCCAATTACAAGAAAATATCTTAATACATTCTCATAATTAATTTTAATGGATAAAATCTGGCTTAAATAAATAGCTGTGAAGACAACTAATAAAGAATAAGCTTTAAGAAGAGCATTAAAATGAAGTGAAGATTCTTTTATTTTAATGTTTGTATAAGGCTTTGTGATAACAGTAGCAATAAACCAAGAAAGATTCAGAAGTACAAATTGAGCTTTGTAATCTTGGTAAAAATAATTCTGGTCTGCTTCAAAAAAATAATATTTACCAATAAAAAAAACAAAATTGATAGTAAAATAATCTACTATCCTAAAAAACCTCGACAAATGTTTAATAAGATATACCAGCATACGTTCCACAGTCATTTATAAATCTATCTAATATGCTACCTAAAATTAACATGGTTATAGGAGAAATCTTAATAATTTCATTTTCTAAATATATTAAAAATTTCTTAAAGCAAAAGTTTCTAAAACTTTATCTTTATCAGAAAGAATAATATCTTCTACAGGAAGCTGCCAATCTACATTTAAGTCTTTATCATTCCATAAAATACCTCCTTCAGAAGATTTGTCATAAAAATTATCACACTTATACGCAAAAACAGCAGTCTTGCTGAGCACAGCAAATCCGTGAGCAAATCCTCTTGGAATATATAATTGACGTTTATTTTCTCTAGATAATTCAATCGAAAACCACTGACCAAAGGTTGCAGAATTTTCTCTTACATCTACCGCAACATCCAAAACATTTCCCTCAATACAAGAAACCAATTTCGCCTGAGCACTATCTCCTTTTTGCAAATGCAGACCCCTTAAAACGCCATAAGATGATTTTGAAATGTTATCCTGAACGAAATGACCATTCATGCCGGTTAATTCTTCAAACTTTTTTTCATTGAATTTTTCAAAAAAATATCCTCTTTCATCTTCAAATATTGTTGGTTCTATGATGTAACAGTCTTTTAAAGGTGTTTCAATTATTTTCATGGAGTTTCGTAATCGTTTTAAAGCAAATATTTTTGAAAATTTATCCTTAGAATTTTATATTGGTTATTATTCTAAATGCAAATTATTATTATCGTTATACCAATCTTTCAGAGCTTCGCTGAATGTATAATGAAACTGGTATCCACTATTATGCATTTTTTTTCCGCTGACGTTGGTAGAAGTCATTAGTTTTTTTACTCTGTCGGGATGAATTCCAATAGATTTACCGCCCATCATTCCAATTATTGAAGCTGCAAACTGAAGCAAACCACCCGGAATCATGTAAATTTTACGCTGTACCTGAATGGTTTTCATCATTTCTTCTGCTATATTTTCTATTGTGAAAGCAGGTTCGTAAGTACAGTTGAAAATTTCGTACCGTGGTTCTGAAATAGATAATCTAAAGAGCATAAAACGTATCAGTTCTTTTACATAGATACTGGCTTTAACCGTATCCTTTCTTCCCGGATAGAAAAATCTGTTTTTCTTAATTCCCCAATAGAGTCTTGTAAAATTTCCGTTTTCTCCCTTTCCAAAAACAACACCTGGCCTTAAAATCGTTAGTTGTCTTTTATTTCTTTCTTTAACCTGCCAATTGATATGAATTTTCTCTGCTACCAGTTTAGAAATCCCGTAAGGAGTATTTGGCATCGGAAGTATTTCTTCATCCTTCAAATCTTCTGACGCTCCATATGGTGCGATGGAGGAAGTAAATATCAATTTTTCAATGCTAAACTTTTCGGCAAAAGCCGTTACGTTTTCTGCACCTTTCATATTGGTTTCGAAATATTCGTGATCTGGATGTCCCGGTGTAGTATGAACAGCCGCAAAATTAAATATAACGAAATCATTATTTACAGGAATATTCAGTTCTATTGTTGATCTTACATCACAATAAATAAACTCAGATTTTCCCTGATGATTATTTTCAACTATATCGAGATTATAAATCTTGGATGCAGCATCAATACCATCCAAATGCTCTATTAAATGGGTTCCTATAAAACCTGAGCCACCAAATATTAAATAATTCATATTTATGCCTAAAATTATGCTCGTTTATAAATTTTTACTAATTCATCAAAATTTTTGTCTTTATCAAAAAACTCTTTGCAATGTTTATAGGAGGCTTTTCCCATTTGAGCTCTAAGGGAATTATCCTGTAATTTTTTAATTGCTAACACAGCCTCGTCCATACTATTGACCAAAAATCCAGTTTTACTGTCTACAACAGAATCTTTGTTGCCAACAATATTACTAGCTACAATTGGTTTACCAAGAGCCATTGCTTCAAGAATCGCAATAGAAAGTCCCTCCCATAAAGAAACTTGTAAATAAACATCAAATGTTGATGTGATGGATAACAATTCTTCTCTTGATCCGATCCATCCAGTAATTTTTACATTGGGTGCCGTAATCTGATTCCTCAATTCTCCGTCACCAATCCAAATAAAATTGACTTCCGGCAATTTTTGAGCAATTTCATTAAAACCAGACGGATTTTTTTGAGCGTGCAAAACCCCAATTGTCCCAACAGTAAAATTATTTTTTAAAATACTATCTTCAATGAATTTTTGATTTTTAAAATCGATACCATTTCGTACAAAATAGGTTTTACCAATTTTTCTTGCAAATTCTAATTCTGTTTCGCCAGAGCCTATTGTAGTTCCACCGAAGAAAAACTGAACATACTTCTCTATTAACTGGTATATTTTTTGTGCAGTTGGAGATATATCCTGACGAAGAAATGCATAGCCATGAGGCGAATAGAAAATATGACTTTTTTTAACGATTCCTGTGGCAGCAATTCTCCCCAAAACGCCAGCTTTTGAAGAATGCAAATGTAGAATATCAGGACGCTCCATTTTCAATATACCTCTAAGCTTTAACAAAGACTTAAAATCACTTTTAGGGCTTATGTTACGAGTCATCTGAACTTTTATGAATCTTACATTTTGTGAGAAATCATTTGCAATCTTAGATTCATCTAAAACATCTCTTTTACTATAAATAATAACAGTTTCAAAATCATCAGAATTAGGCAATCCTATCATATAAGACGTCAAATCTTTGAGATAAGTATAAATCCCTGTACTGAAGGCTTCAGCAATGTGTACTATTTTTATTTTTTTCTCAACCAAAATAATTGTATTTAATTGATATTGCTAATATACAAAGTACTGAATTTTTAACCACAATTCCCATATAATACTCAATTCCGTATCTATTTTTTTAAACAGTTTTATTTACAGTTTTCACTTTCTATAAAACCTTTTTAATTTAAACTCTTGATTTTCCAAATCTATAGAAAAACCTAAGTACATCTGTCCCAAAATACGAAACAAATGCGGCTAATCTAGCTTTTTTTCTAGCTTTATTATCTACTAAAACTTCTTTGCGATATTTTTGTGCTAATAGAAATAATTCTTTTTCTTCTGAACTTTTCACTTTCGTTTCTACCAAAAGATGAAAAATAAAACTGAGCAATCTGCAATTAATACCTTTAGCCAAAACAGGATATTGCTTCTTTGTATTCTCGAAATCGTCTACAATAAAACGCATACTGTTCATTTTTTTTGCAGAAAAAGGAGCTCCTTCTATACTATCAGTTCTAATTAAGTAATAATATGTCTTTTTATTGGAAACTGCCACGCCGGAATCTGATGAAAGCAAAATTTTGTATGTGGTGAACATATCTTCATAAAGCAAATCTACGGGAAATTTTAAACTATCAAAAAGGCTTCTGTGAAATAATTTTGCAGTCGCATTATGATCGAAATAATCTTGATAAAACATATTCTCTAATGCCTCAAGAGTTGGCAAAAAAAAGTCTTTTTCATTATCGTTATCATCCTTTTCAATATGTTCATTAGAAACATATTGAAATTGAGAAACTGCAATTTTCACATTATGGTTCAACACTAAATCCAGTAAAGTCTGTATATAATCTGCTCTTACATAATCGTCGCTATCTACAAAAGTAACATACTCTCCTTTAAATATTGACAAACCAGAATTTCTTGCTTCAGACAAGCCTCCATTGGTTCGGTGAACAACTTTTATTCTGGAATCTTTTTCTGCAAACTCGTCACATATCTTTGCTGAATGATCCGTAGAACCATCATTTACCAAAATAATTTCTAACTGATTATAGCTCTGATTCAGTAAGCTATATACACATTTATGAAGATATTTCTCCATATTATAAACCGGAACAACAATCGAGATCAATGGTCTCATAAATTAAGGATTTTAGATTGATATGGATATGTTTCTCCAAGATTTGCGTAAGGTATTGTAAGTCCCCAATACAGAATAAATAAAGCAGCACAGATAAACCCCGTTACCAACTGTATTTTTTTATCTTCTATCGAATTAATCAATAAAGGAATAATGATAATCGAAAGATAAGAAAAGTAATACATTCCTCTAATAGCAAAGGTAGACTGTATAGCCGCAAAACATAAAATTATAGAAATGAGAAAAACTGTCTGAAAAAGATTTTTTTGAGAAGTTTCGAGCTGCGAAAATTTTCTAAAGGTGATTAATAGAGAAAAAAAGACTATACATAAAAATAAATCGGACAATGGAAGATTAGACCCATAAAGTCCTCCAGATTTATAGTTTTCAAAACCTTCTTTTACCGCTCCTAGACCTACAATCCCAATAATAATATAATCTAATAGAAAAACCACCAAAATAAAGGAAACTCCAACAATGAATTGAAACAACCAAAAGTTTTTAATAAATTTTGATGTATAAAAGTATATAGGAAAAATTGCAAAAAAGATAAATGCGCTAAAGTGAAATGTACTTGCTAATCCAACTAAAATTAATGCTTTAATCCTGTTTCCTGTTATTAAATTCGAGAATGAATAGAGACATACAGCCAACGCCATCATCTGTCTGGTCATATTCAATGAATTTGAAAAATAAAGCAGAAAATAAACTAAAAAAGCCCAAGTCAGAAGATTAGTTTTTTTCAGCTGAAGTATCGCTAATGCTATAAACGTAACAATAAAAGCCTGAATAAAAAAGAGTAAAAAAGAAAAATCGTTGAAGATTTTTGTAATAATATAATTAAAATAAGAATAACCCACATCGGTACTCACATCTTCATTATATCTGAAAAAGGATTTTGCCTGTCTTGCTTCTCTGAAATAGTCCCTAACGTATGAGCTTGTATCGGTACCAATATTCAAATCTCTGCAACCTGCAAAAATACTGGGTATAAGAATCGCTATAATCAGAAATAAAATCCCCAATACTTTTTTTTTATCCAAGAAAAAATCTGATAATTTAAAAAATATTAATGAAACAAAAAATACAAATAGATAGATCATATTATTTTCTCAACTAAGGCTTTTCCCAACTTTATTGTTTTGGTTATAAATAGATTCTATTGCATTAAAAAATAATTCGCCAGAATGTTTCCAGCTTTTTATTCCTTCAAAATATTCTTTATTGATAGCTTCACTCATATCCTCCAACAATTTAGGATTATTATACAACATAAGAAAAGCATTTTTTAATTCATCTTGATTATTTTTCTCAATGATAATTCCTGTTTCCATGTGGGTAACCATTTCCGGCAAACCACCTACATTGGTTGCTATAACCGGTTTTTTAAATGCAAATGCAGACATAATCACTCCACTTTGGGTAGCGTCTGTATAAGGACATACAACTACTGAAGATTTTAATATCAACTCCGAAAGTTCCTCTGGCTCAATAAATTTATTTACAATCTTAAGATTGGGTAAAACTTTATATGCATTAATATCAAAATCGAAATCTCCATTTCCCGCTATAGTTAACGTAATATTAGGAAATTTCCCATCAGAACACAATTCTGAATAAGTATCTAATAAAAATTTTATTCCTTTATACGGCGAAATTCTACCAAAAAACAATATGTTAAACTCTTTTTCTTTATTATTTGAAGTCGCACTTATTTCATTTTCCTGTGCATAATAGGTCAGATATTCATAAACACTTAAAAAAGATGAATGAACATTCATTTCGTTTTGACCATTTTTTACTAAAAACTCATTTTTTTGATTGTTATTCAGTAAAATTTTGTTCTTAATCAGTCTAAAAAATAATTTTCTTAAAATTTTATCCAGAATATTTCCTTCACCCGAATGCAGAAAAGGATCATGTACAATAAGAAGTGCTTTATTTCTAAGTCTAATAGCTGAACAAAAATAGGTGAGGGTAATATTGTCTATAATAATTACATCAGGATTTATTTTTTTTAAGACCTTATCAATTTTATAAGAATTGTAAATTTTCTTTATAATATGAGATGCTCTTGTACCTTTTATAACAAAAGTTGTATCTAGAGGAATTAATTCTGAAAACCTTTTGATCTGCTCTACCCTATTTCCAATGGTGATGAAATCGGTAAGCTTTTCTCTGTCAATATAATTGTATATCTTATGTAAAGCTTCGGTAAAAAAAGAAATTTCCGATTTCTTTTTTAAAGAATTTATAAGAGAAACATTTGCATCAAAAGCAAAAACAGATAAAAATGAAACTTTCATGATATAATTCTGACTTATGATTTTAGCGATCTCATATTTTTAATATTCTTAACAATAACACTTATTGAAAACTGTTCTCTGCTAAATATATTAACATTATTTTTCCTGATGATAAAAACCTGAATTGCCACAATAATAAATTCTGTACACGTCCAAATGGTAGATGTCGCCAAAGCTCCGTATTTAGGGACAAAAATAAAGTTTAATATCAAACTGAAAACTGCCGCAAAAATAGAAATGGAAAGAAAATACTTATCCATTTTTAAATTTAACATCACCAAAGAGCCAAAAAACATATTAAAAAAGATCGCAAAGAGACCAATACTCAATACTTCAAGTAAGATTACACTGTCCTGAAATTTATCTCCAAAAAAAACATTAACTATGAATGGACCGAAAATTGATATTGATAAAACTACAGTGATGGTGAGAAGAAGAAATAATGGCAATATCTTTTGAATAAGCTTTGTTCCGGCATCAAAACCTTGCGTAAATGCTGCTCCAATGAAAGGAAATAAACCTTGTAATAATGGTCTCATTACAACATTTCTTGCGATATCCACAACCTTCTGTGCAGAAGTGTAAAACCCAACAACACTACTAGAATGATAAAACCCTAAAATAACAGTACTCGTCGTAGAATAAAGAGAAATAATTAAATTCGAAAAGAAAATAATTTTATCTTCATTAATTAAATTTAATACCTCCTTAAACTTAGGGATTTTCAGTTTTAAATCGAATTTTCTGAAAGCAATAATAAATAACACGAAAGAAACCAATACTGGTACGAGATTAAAAATGCAGGCATAAATTATATAATCTTCTTCTCGCCTTATAAAAACAAGTACACCTACCATTATAAGAGATCGTGCAGCAAAATTATATCCTGCAATAAATTTCAATTCCTGTTTAGCCTGAAATAACCAATTTTGCGAAAACAAAGACTGAATACAGAATGCAAAACTTATAAAAGATATAAAGTAGTCTTGCTTCAAAAAAGGAATGAATAGTAAACAAGGAATAAAAATAATAAAAGATATAACCAACAAAAAAAACTGTGAGAAAAAAATCTTCGAGAAAAGGCTGTTAATAGCATCTTTATCATTATTAAGATGAACTGCTCTGCGAACTCCGGTTAATTCGAAAGAGTAAGATACAATTAGTACAAAATATAATGCAAAAGATGCTGCATAGTTTATAATCCCAATTTTTTCAGGACCCAAAATACGGGAAACTATCGGGATGGTAACAAATGGAAAAATGTAATTTGCAATCTGAACAACTCCTAAAGAAGTTACACTTTTCAATAAATTTTTATTGCCGCTCATTTGTATATCCGCTAATTTTCAACTGTTATTTTCTCTTCCACCAGCTGGTTTTTGTAGCTTGATAGCCATATCCGAATTTATTTCCATATCCGAAATTAGATTCTTCAACCCCATTCAGTACAATTCCTACATTAGCGATTTTTTTATCTTCAACAGTATTTTTCAAGAATTCCAAATAATCTTTTTCTGTAACACCAGCTCTTGTAACGTAAACAATAACGTCAGATTTATTGGCAATAAGAATAGAATCTGTTACAAGCATTAATGGAGCGGTATCTAAAACAATAAATTTATATTTATTCTGATTTTTAAGTTGAGAAAACAATTCGTCTAATCTTCCATTCTGCAAAAGTTCTGTCGGATTAGGCGGTATAGACCCTGAATATATAAAATCGCAGTTTTCATTATATCCACTTGGATGTATGATATTTTCAAGGGTTGCAGAATCATCACCTGCCAAAAATTCGGTTAGCCCTTTAGCAGTTCTCATCGATGGATTATATCTCTGCAACTGCGGGTTTCTGATATCGGCTCCAATAACCAAAACCTTATCTCTTGAAGACGCTAAAATTAACGATAGGTTGGATGAGATAAATGTCTTTCCTTCTCCTTTTACAGAAGAAGTTACCATAATAATTTTCTGTGCATCTTTTACAGGTAAAAGGAATTTCAGATTCGTTACAAAAATCCTAAATGCCTCTGCCATAGGCGAAACATCGTTAAAGGAAAGTAACGCATTTTCAGATTTCTTCAAAATAGGTATTTCGGCCAAAACAGGTACATCTGTAAGTTTTGTAATATCTGATCTTCTGGAAATCGTAGTGGTTAAAATATTCTTTAAATAAATTATTAAAAAAGGAATAAAAACCGCAAAAACAAGGCAAACTGCTAATATTAATGGTTTTTTAGGAGCTACAGGATTGCTGAATACAAATGCTTTATCTATAACTCTTGCTTTGTCTGCTGTAATTTCCAAACTAATTGCAGCTTCTTCACGTTTCTGAAGTAATAAAAGATAAAGATTTTCCTTAATCTGTTGCTGACGTTCTATGCTTCTGAATAATTTTTCCTGAAAAGGAATTTTACTAATCATAGATTCGGATCCGCCTAACTGAGTTTCTACTTTTCTTCTCGCTAATTCCAGGCTGGTAACATTTCTTTGCAAAGATTCAGAAAGAGAAGATTTCATCTGATCTATCTGCTCATTCATATCTTTTACAATAGGGTTATTTGGAGTTGCTTCCTGCAAATATTTGTTGCGCTGAACCACCAGTGCATTATATTGCTGAATAGCATTTAAAGCTGCTTCATTCTCCAATCCTATATTAAGCGGTAATACATCACCCGTACCCTTTTTATTCAGGGAACTTCTTAGGAATTTACTCAACTCCATTTGGGTTGCCAGTTCCAGCATCTGAACTTTACTCTGTTCCTTCGTCTGAAGGTTGATTCTGGCTTCTGTAGGAAGATCTACAATATTATTTCCGGATTTAAAGTCTTGTTTTTGAGATTCAACATCTCCAAGTTCTTTAGATATTAAAACAATTCTTTGATCTATAAAATCTTTTGTCTTCTTAGATTCTATATTTTTATCATTAATTGCATACACATTATATTGTCTTACCAAACGATCAAGAAAATCTTTTGCTTTCGCTGTATTTTCGAAATCTACAGATAATGTAATTATAGTTCCGTCTTTATCCAGCAAATCTACTTTTAAAGCGCGTTGATAACCGTCTACAGCACCATCAAAACTCGTGTAGTAGAATATAATATCCGACATATCTACTTTAAAAGGAGCTTTATATTTAGGATTTTTTGAGATGATAATTATTCCAAATGGCAGACTTGTGGTTTTATTAAAAGAAGTAACAATGTCTTTGTCGAACTCTTCCGAAGATAATGTTATTATATTTCCTTTTGTTTTAATGGAAATAGGCTTTTTCGGAAGGAGAACATTTTCTTTTTCCTGAACTACATTTACTATATATGGATTTGTTTCTCCGTACAGTTCGATATCTTTCAGAGTCTGCTTTGCATAAAAAACAGTTTGAAAATTAAGTTCTTTCAAAACATCCTCTACAATAGTTTTGGATGCAAATACACCTACTTCATTTTCAATACTGTTGGTTCCCATTCCACCAAATCCTCCGAGACTTTGCAAAACACCCACATCTCCCGATGCGGCAGACATTTTTTTCGCATCTTTTATAAGAACTGAGGTCTGAACTTTAAAAACAGGAGACTTAGATTTTATGTAAAAAACAGCACCAACTAAAGCTAAAAAAACAGTCGCAACGAAATACTTCCAGTTTCTTAAATATGGTGATAAAAGTTCCTTTATATTGATTTCCTTCTTGCTATTATGATCCATTTTTTGGATTAATTATATTTTTGTAAACGATTGCAAATATATCTATTATTTAGTTAAAAAGGGAGTTTTTGAGTATCTATATTTTGTTAAAAGTCGGTTTTGAAGTACATTTTTTATCAGTAAAAGAACAAAAAAGCAAGTATATATAGAATAATTTATTTTTTAGGTTTATAATTTATAGGTAAACATTACTCCCACTCGTGTTGGTATCATTTCTCCGCTTTTATTCCATTTTTTTGCGCCATCATATCTCTCATGATTATCTTTAAGATATCCTTTATAAATCGATTGTGATGTTCCAATTCCTGCAAAAACATCTAATCCTAGCTTTGAATTAATCTCAAAATGATAACCACCACTTATCCCAAATATAAAGGACACACCTTTTTGAAATCTCTCCGTCATTCTAATACTTCCATCTGGTAATCGTTGTGGATTTCCATTTTCATCCGGAACCGTAGAGGCATTATAATAATTCCATTTTTGAAGATTAAATAACGCTATTGATCCGTAGGCTCCAACATACCATTTCTTCATCACTTCATCAAAATAGTACCGGCCTTCCAATGTCCCCATATATATCTGAAGATTTTTTCCAGCAAATGATTTCCAGGGGGAAACAAAAACTTCAGCCTGAACCGATATTTTCTCAGTTACTGCTTTTTCTACTGCACCATTAAAAATCCCTATTGGAATAAATGGAGCATTAATTTTAACTTCAGTTTGAGCAGAACACCACAAAAAACAAAATGAAACCGCTACTATTAAAACTTTAAATGTTAAATATCTGAAAATCTGTTTATAAACTAACATAAAATTATTTGCTTAATACGAAAAAGGTTTTAAGCAAAATTTGTGCATCTTTTTTGAACGATAGGTGATAATAGTAATCCAGATTCATTTTTACTTTTTCGGGAAAGAGAATATTATCATTGTAAGATAAAGGATCTTCCTGCTCTTCAAGCAATTTTTCTTCATTCCGGAATTTAATTCCAGCTTCACTCGTAAGTCCAGGTTTTAATTCTAAAATCAGGCGATTTTCTCCTTCCAATATATCATAATAACCTGGCAAATCGGGTCTCGGACCTACAAAAGACATATCGCCCTTCAGAACATTGAATAATTGTGGAAGTTCGTCTAATTTTGTTTTACGCATCCAGTTGCCTACAGATGATTTTTGTGATGTTTCAGAATGATAAGTTCGGAATTTATAAATTACAAACAATTTCCCGTATCTTCCAACCCTTTTTTGAGTAAAAATTCCCGGAAAACCAGTATCGAAAGATGAAACAAGTAGAAGAATCAGAAACAGTGGTAACAAAAAAATAATGGCTGCAGAGCTTAGTCCAAAATCAATTAAAGCTTTCCACCACGGGTATTTTTTCACGTTGTATTTATTGTCTTGTAAATATAAGTAAAGATATTTTAATTAAAAATTTTCTGTCGTTATGAATATCCTATAAATTCATAAACACAATGTAAATTGCTATAAAACAAAAAAAACTGCTTTATAATTATAAAACAGTTTTTCTATATATTTTTTAAAGGCTTATGCCATTTTCATCCATAGAACTTCATCAATTTTTTCCACTTTAGCTATTCCGGCTTTAGTTAAAGTTTTTGATGCTTTATCCCATTTTTTACCCGAAAGGTGAGAACGGTTTTTCACTTCATTCAACTCCATTGGCTCTTCCTGGGAACCTAGAATTTCTAAAATCACCTTTTCATCATCACCCAGTTCAATTTGCGGAGTTGCTTTTTCCGGCTTCATTTGAGGGAAAAATAACACTTCCTGAATGGAAGGATTATTGGTTAAGAACATAATCAATCTATCCATCCCAATTCCTAAACCAGAAGTTGGCGGCATACCATATTCTAAGGCTCTAAGGAAATCTTCGTCAATAAATCCGGTAGCTTCATCATCTCCTTTTTCAGATAATTTCAGCTGCTCTTCAAAACGCTCTCTTTGGTCGATAGGATCATTCAACTCAGAATAGGCATTGGCAATTTCTTTACCACAAACCATCAATTCAAAACGCTCCGTTAAACCTTCTTTGCTTCTGTGCTTTTTGGTTAATGGAGACATTTCAACCGGATAATCTGTAATGAAAGTTGGCTGAATGAAGTTTCCTTCACATTTTTCACCAAAAATCTCATCAATCAGTTTGCCTTTCCCCATAGTTTCGTTCACTTCAATGCCGATAGATTTAGCGAAGTCGAACAATTCCTGCTCAGACTTTCCTGTGATATCAAAACCTGTGTACTTAAGAATTGCTTCCGTCATAGAAACTCTAGGATAAGGAGCTTTCCAGCTGATGGTATGCTCTCCGAAAACAGATTCTGAAGAACCGTTTACAGAAGTTGCACAGAACTCGAGCAATTTTTCGGTAAAATCCATCATCCAGTTGTAATCTTTGTAGGCTACATAGATTTCCATGGCGGTAAATTCCGGGTTATGGGTTCTGTCCATCCCTTCATTTCTGAAGTTTTTAGAGAATTCATATACGCCGTCAAAACCACCAACAATCAATCTTTTAAGATACAATTCGTTGGCTATTCTTAAATATAAAGGAATATCTAAAGCGTTATGATGCGTAATAAACGGTCTTGCTGCCGCTCCACCGGGAATTGACTGTAAAATAGGAGTTTCTACCTCAAAATATCCTGCGTCATTAAAGAAAGTTCTCATTGCATTAAACAGCTTTGTTCTTTTCACGAAAATTTCTTTTACGTGAGGATTTACTGTTAAATCTACGTAACGCTGTCTGTATCTTAATTCCGCATCATTAAATGCATCATGCACTACCCCATTTTCATCGGTTTTTGCCTGTGGAAGCGGTCTCAAAGCTTTGGTTAAAAGCGTAAAATTCTTCACTAAAACAGTTTTTTCCCCAACCTGAGTGGTAAAAAGCTCACCTTCAATACCGATGATGTCACCAATGTCTAAAAGATGTTTATAAACTTCATTATACAAAGTTTTATCTTCTCCTGCACAGATTTCGTCTCTGTTGAAGTAGATCTGAATTCTTCCTGTAGAATCCTGCAACTCAGCAAAAGAAGCTTTCCCCTGAATACGGCGGGACATTAATCTTCCCGCAATTTTCACCTGTTTACTTTCAGAAAAATTCTGTTTTATAGATTCTGTAGTATCTGTAATTACATATTCTTCTGCCGGGAATGCATTGATTCCCATTTCAACAAGCTTATTCAGCTTTTCTCTTCTAATGATTTCCTGTTCTGATAATTGCATTTGTAAATTCGATTTTTTTTCGACTTGCAAAAATAGGGATTTTTAAGCGTTTATGAAACCTGAATTTTATTTAAAGCATAAAAGTCGCAAAAGTTTCATATTGAATTGAAGTTGAGCGGTTTTCTTTTTAAGCTTTATAAAAAAGAATATCTACTAAACCACCCCGTCAAAAATTTCTTTGAAATTTTCACTATCCCTGCATAGAAAGGGAATTTTTCAAAACTGAATCACCCGCAGCCCGACCTGAGTGGAGCTCTTTTTGCGAGGAGGCACGACGAGCAAAAAAGCGTGAACGGAGGGCATAAATGAGAAAAAGCGAAGACTTTTATAGAAGTTTACGAACGAAGTTCTAAGCTGCCCAAATAAAAAAATTAATCTAAAAACTTCTTTCTATCTGATTGGTGAATGAAAGTCCACGCTAAAATTCTGCTTATTTTCTGACCTTGTGCCATATCTATGGTTTTAATTTCGATGGCATTTGCCTTCTTTAAAAGCGAATAAAGCTTGGGCAGATTTTCTTTTTTGGAAACCAGACAAGTAAACCATAAAATCTGTGATGAAAAAGCTGCACTTTCTTCAATCATTTTAGAAATAAAAGCAATTTCGCCGCCTTCGCACCAAAGTTCAGAATCGTTTCCTGCAAAGTTTAGCTTTGGATTGTGAATTTTATTTTTGTGGAGATTTTTTGTTTTTCTGAGATTTCCTTTGAAAGCCGCTTCTTCAGAATCGTGAAATGGCGGATTGCACATGGAGAACGCAAACCGATCTTCGGAACGAAGAACATTCTTAAAGATAAACCCCGAATCTGGCTGAAATTTCAGATGAACTTTAGATGAAAACTCCGGATTTCCATCTAAAATATCCTGTGCATTTTGCAAAGACTTCCTGCTGATATCGGTTCCCCAAATTTTCCATCCGTAAGATGTATGAGCTAAAAGAGGATACACGAGGTTGGCTCCTGTACCAATGTCTAACCCTTTTATAGAAGAGCCTTGCGGAATTTCATCTCTTTTTTCGGACAAAAGATCGGCGATGTAATGAACATAATCTGCTCTACCGGGAATGGGCGGACACAGATTTTCGTCTGGAATATCCCAGTTTTGAATTCCGTAAAATTGCTTCAGCAACGCTTTATTAAGTAATTTTACAGCTTTGGGAATACTGAAATTAATGGTAAGGTTTCCAAAAGAATTTTTGAAAACATAATGTTTTAAATCTGGCACACAAGAAATCAGTTTCTCAAAATCGTAAGAATTTCTGTGCAGATTTCTTGGGTGCAGATTTAGTTTTTCCTCAGGCATTCATTACTTTTTCAGACTGAGAATATATTCTACCATTTTTTTGGCATCATCTTTAGAAAACTGAGAATGTGGCGCCATAGGAATTTCTCCCCAAACTCCACTTCCGCCCTCTATAATTTTTGAAGCGAGCTTCTCTATATCTTTATCAGTGTATTTTGCTGCAATTTCCTGGTAAGAAGGGCCTATCATTTTTTCGTTGATGTTATGACAAGACATACAGTCTGAAGATTCCATTAAGGTTTGTCCTGACACATTTTTTACAACAGGAGAAGGCAAATTACCCGAATCTTGCTGAATTTCTGAATTTTCTTTTTTAGAACAGGAAACCGATAAAAATGCAAGAATCCCTGTTAAAAATACATACTTCATTATTTTTTAGCTGTAGAATCTACTTTTGCAGGAGCTGGAGTTGCAGCAGGAGCAGTATCTTTTTTTGCTGATGTAGTATCGGTAACGGTTGGTGCAGCAGGTTCTTCGAGCATAACATTACTGTCTTGCAAAGATTTGTCTGCTTTCTTTGAGCAGCTAACTGCGAATAAACCTCCGATGAATGCGATTGCTAAAACTTTTTTCATTTTTTCTAATAATTTGCCTCAAAAATACAGCTTTTTCAGTAACGTAAAAAAAAATCTCTCCTTAAAATCATTCTAAATTTTAATTTAAATACAATAAGCAAGTCTATTTTTTACTTATTTTTGCAGTTCAAAATAAGTATTGATTTTTGAAGCGATTTATCATTTACTTTTGTATTGTTACGTATCTTTTTTCATTTAGTGAAATAAGACAGATGATTAAATTGCCTAATCTTATAGAGCATTACTACAAGCATAAGAATGAAAATTCTAATATTACAATTTTCTCTTTCCTTAAAATGCATTATCTTGACGAAACTGTTAAAGACGCAGATTATCAACAAGATATGAGTTTACCTTTTAAAACTCACGACCATTCGGTAGTTTCATTTTTCAGTACACCTCCTCCAAAACTTTTAGAAATTTCTTTTGATATTCATTTTAATTTTACAGAAATCAAGAAGAATTTTTCTTATTCCGACCATTTTACTGTTTTGGAATATTCTCGTATTTTTCATCCACCTAAAGTAATTGGATAAGTTATTAATTATTCGTTCATTTTACTTAAAAGTTTACTTTTTATGAAAAACAAATTTAAAAACAGATATGCTTCTTTATTTGCATTTCTATTATTATATATTACTTTAGGATTTTTAGTAAGATTATCTCTTACACTGCTTTCTGCCACTAATATTTCAGATAATTTTTTAAAACTTTTTATCGTTTTCGGAAAAGGTTTTCTATTCGATCTTTCTGTAGGATTAAGCTTTGTGATGATCTACTCTATTTACCTTTTATTTTTTCCTTCAAGATGGATCGGGAAAAAAGCAGATCAGATTATTACCTATTTTTTGGTAACCCTTATGCTTTTTATAGCATTTTTCTCCTTTGCAGCAGAATTTCCGTTTTGGGATGAATTCAAAACGAGGTTCAACTTTATTGCGGTAGATTATCTTATTTACACTTACGAAGTTTTCGAAAATATTAACGAGTCTTATCCTATTCCTGTTATTATTTTAGGAATGACAGCGTGCATCGTTTGTGTATTTTTTCTGTTCAGAAAAAAGAAAGTTTTCAGCTACACTTTTTCTGACCGAATGAGATTCGGAAAAAGGCTGATATACACTTCAGTTATTGTGATTTGCGGAGTTGGATTACTCAGTTTGTTAAAAAACAGACAGGCAGAATTCAGCAACAATACTTACATAAATGAATTGTCTAAAAATGGCGTATTTTCATTTTTTACTGCATTCAAGGCAAATCAGTTAGATTACACTCAGTTTTATAATACCATCCCAGAAAAAGAAGCTTATTCTATACTGAAAAAAGAACTTTTACAGGATAAACAAACATATACCAATTCTAAATTTGATAATATTACCCGAAATTTTGAAGGCGACAGCACCAAAAACCCAAACATTATCCTTATTTGTATTGAAAGTTTCAGTGCAGAATTTTTACAAAAATTCGGAAATACTCAAAATCTGACTCCCAATTACGAAAATCTTGCGTCTGAAGGCGTTTTCTTTACCAATATGTTTGCTACAGGAACAAGAACGGTACGAGGCATGGAAGCTTTAACACTGAGCGTTCCTCCAACTCCGGGAAACAGCATTGTAAGAAGACCAGATAACGATCATCTTTTTTCTATTGCAACCATTTTAAGAAAAAGAAATTACGATCTTAAATTTATTTACGGTGGTGATGGATATTTCGATAATATGAATTCTTTTTTTGGAGGCCAGGGTTTTAGCATTGTAGACAGAGATCGTGGAAATCCTCTTCCCGATAATATTAAAACAGAAAGAATCAACATCGAAGACAGTGAGGTAACTTTCGAAAATGCTTGGGGAATTTGTGATGAAGACATCTACAATCAGTCCATAAAAATGGCCGATAAAGAAAGCAAAAAAAACAAACCTTTTTTTCAGTTTGTTATGACGACTTCCAATCATAAACCCTATACATTCCCGGATCACAAAATCAATATGGAACAGGGAAGCCGCGAAGCAGCAGTAAGATATACCGATTTTGCTTTGGGAGAATTCATGAAAAAAGCCAGAACAAAAGCATGGTTTAAGAATACCACTTTCGTTATTGTAGCAGATCATTGTGCAAGTAGTGCCGGAAAATGGGAAATAAATACAGAAAAGCATCATATTCCTGCAATTATTTATAATGCTGAAACTCCAAAAATGGAGGTAGGTAAATTAGTTTCTCAGATTGATTTGATGCCTACTGTATTTTCTTTATTCGGATGGAACTTCAATAATGCAACCTATGGTAAAAATATCATGGCAATGAAACCTGAAGAAGAACGTGCACTGATTGGGAATTACAGAACATTAGGATTGCTGAAGAACAATATTTTCACGCAGATTAATGACCGTAAAAAAACGCAGCAGTTTATTTATAATCCTGAAAATAAAACTATTTCTAAAGAGTTAAAATCCGAGCAAAAGCCACTGAAGGATCTGACGGTTTCATACTATCAGACTGCAAGTGAACGCTTTGCCAAAGGATTAATGAAAGAGAAAAACAACTAATCTTTCATCCCTTTTATCTTATTGAAAATAATCACGGCTATTTAAATTAAAAATTTGCCTAAAACTACAATTATTGATTACCGAACGGTTTTCAATAACTTGAGCTGATATCTGCATCTTTTATCTTAATATTTCTGATGCAGTAATCTTGCAGTAAGACATTTTTTACCATTTAAATTCATTTAAAAAAAGAAAATTTATTCTTTTTTAAAGTGCCGTATCACAATCTTATAAAAATGTTAAACAAAATCATACATTTTTCCATAAAAAATAAGTTCATTATTATTTTAATGACTTTAGGACTAATCGTTTATGGAATTTTCGACTTAAGAAAACTGCCTATTGATGCAGTACCCGATATTACAGATAATCAGGTTCAGATTATTACCGTTTCCCCAAGCTTAGGAGCTCCAGACGTGGAAAGATTCATTACTTTTCCTTTAGAACAGGCAAACTACAACATACAGGGAATTAAACAGATGAGAAGTTTTTCAAGATTCGGTTTATCTGTTATTACCATTGTGTTTCATGATGATGTAGATTTGTACTTAGCCCGTCAACAGGTTTCTGAAAGGCTTCAACAGGTTTCCAAAGACATTCCACAAAGTCTTGGAACGCCATTTATGGCTCCTATTTCTACCGGTTTGGGAGAAATTTACCAGTATACGATCCGTCCGAAAGCTGGCTATGAACACCGTTACAACTCAATGCAGCTGAGAACCATACAAGATTGGATAGTGCGTCGACAGCTGCTCGGAACCGAAGGTGTTGCCGATGTAGCAAGTTTTGGTGGAGATTTAAAGCAATATGAAGTAGCAATTAATCCTGCTCAGCTAAAATCTATGGGCGTAACCATGTCGGAGGTTTTTGATGCTCTTCAAAAGAACAATCAAAATACAGGAGGTGCATATATCGAGAAAGGACCAAGTGTATTATTTATTAGAACCGAAGGATTAATGGGGAAAATTCCCGACATCGAAAATACTGTTGTAAAAAATTTACCAGACGGAACCCCTATTCTCATTAAAAACTTAGCAAAAGTACAATACGGAAAGGCCATAAGATATGGTGCCATGACATACAACGGAAAAGGTGAAGTTGCCGGTGCCGTGGTAATGATGATGAAGGGTGCCAATTCTAACGACGTCATCAAAAAAGTAAAAACCAAAATAGACGAAATACAGCAAACTTTACCTGAAGGAGTAAAAATAGATGCATTCTTAGACCGGACTAAAATGGTTAACAATGCCATTGGTACTGTGGAAAAAAACTTAATTGAGGGTGCATTAATCGTGGTATTCGTACTGGTTTTATTTCTTGGAAACTTCCGTGCAGGGATTTTAGTTGCTTCCATCATCCCGCTTTCTATGCTGTTTGCAATTATCATGATGAATATTTTTGGAGTTTCCGGGAACTTGATGAGTTTAGGAGCATTAGATTTCGGATTGATTGTGGATGGAGCCGTTATTATTGTAGAAGCTGTATTACACCGTCTTCATCATCTTAAAAATATTCATAATAAGAAGTTTTCTCAATCTTTTATGGATAATGAAGTCTACAATTCGGCAAGTAAAATGATGAATTCTGCGGTTTTTGGGCAAATCATCATTCTGGTTGTTTACCTTCCGATTCTTACGCTTCAGGGAATTGAAGGAAAGATGTTTAAACCTATGGCTCAGACCGTTATATTTGCGCTTTTAGGAGCATTTATTCTTTCTTTAACATACGTACCGATGATGAGTTCTCTGTTTTTATCGAAAAAAAGCAGTCATAAAAAGAATTTTTCAGACCGGATGATGGAAAAAGCAGAAGCATACTACCATGCAAGTCTTCATAAAATTCTGAGAATTCCTAATCTTATCTTTTTTAGTGTAGTAGGTATATTTTTTATTGCCATTTTCGTAATATCTAGATTAGGCGGAGAATTTATCCCAAGTCTTCCGGAAGGAGATTTTGCAGTAGAAACACGGGTTTTACCTGGAAGCAATCTGAAAACAACCACGGAAGCAGTATTAAAATCTCAACAGATTTTGCTTAAAAAATTTCCTGAAATTGAAGAAATAGTAGGGAAAACCGGAAGCTCTGAAATCCCTACCGATCCTATGCCCATTGATGCAAGCGATATGATGGTAATTCTAAAGCCAAGATCCGAATGGACTTCTGCCAAATCTTACGATGAACTTTCAGAAAAAATGTCTGCAGAACTCAAGAAAAATATGCTTGGGGTAACCTACTCTTTTCAATATCCTGTGGCAATGCGTTTCAATGAGCTTATGACAGGAGCAAGACAAGATGTTGTCTGCAAAATTTTCGGAGAAAATCTGGATACGTTAAAGATATATGCAGAAAAATTGGGAGCAATATCTAAAAAAATCAACGGAGCACAAAATATTTATGTAGAACCTATCTCCGGATTGCCTCAAATTGTTATTTCTTACAAAAGAGAAGCAATGTCTCAGTTTGGTTTAAGCGTAAATGATGTTAATAATATTGTAAATACTGCATTTGCTGGTCAGTCCACAGGTTCTGTTTTCGAAGGCGAAAAAAAGTTTGATTTGGTAGTTCGGCTAGACGGAAATCAAAGAAAAAATGTTGAAGATGTTAATAATCTTCTCATTCCGACCTCAACAGGAATAGAAATACCATTAAGCAGTGTTGCAGATGTTCAGCTTAAAGAAAGTGTCAATCAAATTCAGAGGGAAAATGCACAAAGGAGAATTATTGTAGGCTTTAATGTAAAAAACAGAGACATACAGTCTACCGTAGAAGATTTACAGAAAGGTGTTGAAAAAGAACTGAAACTTCCTGCGGGTTATTCTATTAAATATGGTGGAACATTCGAAAATCTTCAGCAAGCTAAATCCCGTCTTGCAATAGCCGTTCCTGTTAGTTTACTTTTAATTTTACTGATGTTGTATTTTTCTTTCAGATCCATTAAATACGGTTTATTAATTTTTTCTGCCATTCCGCTTTCGGCAATCGGAGGAATATTTTCTCTTTGGTTAAGAGATATGAATTTCAGTATTTCTGCCGGAGTTGGTTTTATTGCTCTTTTCGGTGTAGCAGTGCTTAACGGAATAGTTCTGATTGCAGAATTTAACCGCCAAAAAGAAAAACATTCGGATTTGAACGATGTTGTAAAAATTGGTGGAAAAACCAGACTAAGACCTGTTTTAATGACTGCCTTTGTTGCTTCTCTCGGTTTTTTACCAATGGCACTCAGCAATGGTGAAGGTGCAGAAGTACAAAGACCTTTGGCAACTGTGGTAATTGGCGGACTTCTCTTGGCAACTTTCCTCACCTTGTACCTTTTACCCATAATGTACATTTGGTTTGAAAGATATTTTCCTGCTAAAAAAAGAAAACTGGCAGAAACAAATGAACCAAAAATTTAAAATTCCAACCTTAATTAAAACATTTTGCCTTGAGCAAAACCTAAAATATGAACAATAAATTTTTAAAAATAATAATACTGCTGATCTTCGGAAACGCAGTCTGCCAAACTCCAGTATCATTAGAAACTGCTATAGATAAGGCTTTCAAGAATAATTTGAATCTTAAAAGCGGTACATTGCAAATTACTTATCAGGAAAAAATGAAAAAATCTGCCATAGTAATTGATCCGCTAAATATTTCGGCGGAAGTAGGACAGATGAATTCATTTTACATGGATAACAAATTCTCTGTAAGCCAAAGCATCCGTCTACCAAAATTTTACAATGCACAGAAAAATTTATTGCTAGAAGAATGGAAAAGTTCTGTAATTAATTTAGACCTTCAAAAATGGCAGCTTAAAAGAGAAATTTCATTGGTTTATAATGAACTGAGTTATTTTACAGAAAAAAGAGAACTCCTTAAAAAAGTTGAAAATATTTTTACGCAATATTTCAAAAGAGCAGATTTACGCCTAAAAAAGGGAGAAAGTAACGTATTGGAAAAAGCTACCGCCGAAAATTTGAGAAGTCAGGCAGAAATACAGTTGAATGCTTTAGAAAAAGACCGGGAAATTGCTATTCAAAAGCTGAGTTTTCTGATTAATGACGGAAATCTTTATGAAAATGAACCGTTAAAATATTCCAGCTTGAATTTTAACTTATTGAATTCTGACTTTCAGGGAAACCCCATTGTTCTAAAACAGCTTGAACAGGAAAAAAACATCCAAAATGCAAAACTGAGAACCGAGAAAGCAAAACTGAGCCCTACATTCAACATTGCTTACAACAATATGAGCATGTACGGAAATGGTGCAGACAATAAATTCTACGAACGTTCTGCAAGATTTCATTCGGGAATGATTGGGATTGGAGTACCCATTTTCAATTCTGCACAGAAATCGGTGATTGAAGCACAAAAAGTCAATCAGCAAATAGCAGAAAACAATTATCAGTTCGGTTTGATAAATCTTAAAAATCAGTATACACAAACTTTCGGACAATATCAAAAAATCAATACAGAAATCGCTTACTATCAAAAAACAGGACTTCAGAACAGTGAAACTATTTTGAAAACTGCCAATGACCAATATTACAACGGAGAAATTAATTATCTGGAATGGACAATTTTAGTTAATCAGTCATTCGAAATTCAAAACAAATACATCGACAGATTGAAAGATCTGAATGATAAAATTATTGAACTGAATGCATTAGCAACTGAATAAAATAAAACTGTCTTTAAAAAAATTTAAGATTACAATGAAAAATATATTCTTATTATCAACCCTATTTCTCATCTTTTCTTGTGGAAAGGAAGAGGTAAAAAAAGAAAAATTCGAAACTGTAGCTGCCGAAAACCAGATTACTTTAAATGATGCTCAGATGAAAAATGCTGGAATAGAAACCGGAATTTTAGGTAAAGAAGAAATCTCGGCAAAAATTACCATCAACGGAACGGTAGATGTACCTCCACAGAATCTGGCAAGTGTTTCTTCACCAAGCGGAGGCTATGTAAAATTCACCAAATTTATGCCCGGAATGCATGTAAATAAAGGACAAACTCTTGCAATTTTAGAAGATCCACAAATTGTGCAACTACAACAGGATTATCTTTTGGCAAAATCTAATTTGAGCTATGCTAAAAAAGATTACAGCAGACAAAGCGACCTTAACAAGAGTAAAGCTTCCTCCGATAAAGTAATGCAGCAAGCTCAAACAGAAGCTCAAAACCAGAATATTATGATGCGGGGAATGGCAGAAAAACTAAGAACAATGGGCATTAATCCCGAAAATCTAAATGCCGGAAATATCAGAAGAAGTATTTCTGTTTCTTCGCCGGTTTCGGGTTATATTTCCAGTGTAAACGTGAAAATCGGGCAATATGTTTCGCCTACGGATAAACTTTTCGAAATCGTAAATACCGACGATGTTCACTTGGCTCTTACGGTTTTTGAGAAAGATCTGAACAAAATTTCTGTAGGACAAATGGTTTATGCCTACACCAATCAGAATCCCGACAAGAAATACGCTGCTAAAATTATTCTAATCGGTAAAGATTTTCAGCCGGACAGAAGCGTTATCATACATTGTCATTTTATAGATTATGATAAAAATCTAATCCCCGGAACGTACATGAATGCAGAAATAGAAACCCATAGTGAAACTGGCAATACCGTTCCTGATGATGCAGTTATTACCTGGGAAAGCAAACAATATATTTTCCAACAGATTAAGCCAAAAACTTACAAAATGACAGAGGTGAAAATTGGTAATTCTGAAAATGGAAGAACAGAAATTTTTATGCTAAATCCTAATCTAATGAACCAAAAATTTGTTACGAAAGGTGCCTATAACCTTTTGATGGGACTGAAAAATGTAGAAGAATAACGTTGCAAAATAGTATATAAAAAATTGATTGCTATTTTATAAATTCGCATCCAAATTGAACGATGAAAATTTTAGTTCTAGACAATTACGACAGCTTTACCTATAATCTTGTTCAGATGGTGGAACAGATTGTGGGTAAAACTGTTACGGTTGCCAAAAATGACTCCATACAACTCCCGGAAATTGAGGAATTTGATAAAATCATTCTTTCTCCCGGTCCCGGAATCCCCTCCGAAGCCGGAATTTTGCTGGAACTGATAAAAAAATATGCTTCTAAAAAAAGTATTTTAGGGGTTTGCTTAGGTCAACAGGCAATTGCTGAAGCATTTGGTGGAAGTTTAATGAACCTTAGCCAAATTTTTCACGGTGTCTCTACTCCTACCCATATTTTAAAGAAAGATTCTCAACTTTTCAGAAATATCCCTGATAAATTTGAAGCCGGAAGATATCACAGTTGGGTAGTAAACCGAGAAAATTTCCCCCAAGAGCTGGAAATAACTGCCGATGACGAAAATGGGATGATTATGGCACTTCAGCATAGAGAATATCCTGTTTTTGGGGTACAGTTTCACCCGGAAAGCATCCTGACTCCACAGGGAAAAACCATCATCCGTAATTTTCTTTTAGATTGATTCATCAAAATATTTATGAATTATACATTTGAGAATCTACACTTTAGATAAATACTACTTAATGATATTAATGAATTTAAGAACGGTTAAAAAACGCTAAATTTGTACTATCGAAATCGCTTATGAACACACATCAAAATAAAATAGTAGAATTTGAAGATTTAGGAACAAGAGAATATCAGTCATCCTGGGATTATCAGGAGTCGCTGATGAAAAATATTATCGATCTTAAAATAAAAAACCGCGATCTTCCTGAAGAGGATCACATCATAACTCCCAATCATTTTCTTTTGGTAGAACATCCGCATGTTTATACTTTAGGAAAAAGTGGACACGAAGAAAATATGCTCGCAGGAATAGATAAACTAAAGGAAATTGATGCAACATTTGTAAAAGTAAACCGAGGCGGAGATATTACTTACCACGGATACGGACAAATTGTAGGCTACCCTATTCTGGATCTTGAAAATTTCTTCACAGACATCCATAAGTATATGAGGAATTTGGAAGAAGTTATTATTCGTACCATCGCAGAATTCGGATTGAAAGGAGAAAGATCCGAAGGAGAAACCGGTGTTTGGCTGGATGTTGGAAAACCTTACGCGAGAAAAATCTGTGCAATGGGGGTAAAAGCTTCCCGTTGGGTAACATTACATGGTTTTGCCCTGAATGTAAATACAGATATGCGTTACTTCGAATACATTATCCCTTGTGGAATTAAAGATAAACAGGTAACTTCTCTAAAAAGAGAATTGGAAAGAGAGCTTAGTGCTGAAGAAATGGAAAGCATTAAAACTAAAATTAAAAAACATTTTACCGATGTTTTTGAAGCCGAACTAACGGATAAAAAAGCAATTTAAAATAATAAAAAAGCCTTGCACAAAATTGTACAAGGCTTTTTTTATCTTAGTAACTTCATGAAGAAATAACTATTGCTGTCCTGAGATATTAACATTGTCGAAATAAAAGTCTGTAAGATTCGTTACCAATGCGGACGGATCTCCATTGTAATAATAGGTTTTACCATCTTGTTCACCTGCATAAAGATCAAACTCTTGTTCTGTAGTAATCGTACGGGAAGCATTTTTTAGTTTATCAGTCATTGTTACCAAAAGCTTCTTTAATAATTCTGGTTTAACGGTTTTTGGATTTTTAAAATCGAACTGTTTTTTTTCTTCATCATTTAATTGCTCCGGAACTTTGAAAGTTACATCATAAACATAGTGAGCAATTTTTTGGTTTTCGACGTATTCATTATCCACCATCTTTACAGATTTCAATTTGTACACTGGATTTCTGAAATTATGCAGCATTGCATCAAAATAAGCTTTTGTTTCAGCTTTATTGGCAGATGCAGTGGCTTTAGAAAACATAGACAAAAAATTATCAACCATAGCGTTATCATTTTCAGACATTAGGCTGGGATCGAACTGATACATATCTTGTCCCTCAACAGTGGGTCTTTGGTAATCGTTAAGTGCTTTTTGTGCTGTTGCATCATTTTTAACCCAAGAATTAAAATAGAGATCGAAAACCTCTCTTGCGGGTTTTGCTTCTTTCTGAGCACTTACTAACTGAAAAGCCAACGTGATGATGGCAACGAATAGAAATCTTGTTTTTTTCATTATTTATAGTTTAGGCAAAAATAAATTAAATAGTTTAAAAGACAAAAAATTTAAGTATTTGAAGAGGTATTTCTAAATCTGATTAACTTCTTTTTTAACTATATAAAAATCTAAAAAGGATATTCAAATTCAAAAAAAATCCCGAATTTTGCAGCCCTTCCAATAATCTCATTATTCATGAAACTTTGTATTGCCGAAAAACCCAGCGTTGCCAAAGATATTGCCAAAGTTTTAGGAGCTACCATGCCTAAACAGGGATACATGGAAGGAAACGGATATTGTGTTACATGGACTTTCGGGCATCTCTGTACCTTGAAAGAACCGCACGACTATGGGCCGCAATACAAATCTTGGAATCTTTTTCTGCTCCCCATCATTCCTAACAATTTCGGAATTAAGCTTATTTCCAATAAAGGCGTAGAAAACCAATTTAAAGTAATCGAAAAATTAGTTGCAGAATGTGATGAAGTTATTAATTGCGGGGATGCCGGACAAGAAGGAGAACTCATCCAAAGATGGGTTTTACAGAAATCGAAATGCAACAAACCGATAAAAAGATTATGGATTTCTTCTCTTACGGAAGAAGCTATAAAAGAAGGATTTGCCAGTTTAAAACCCGCCGAAGATTATAAAAATCTATATCTTGCAGGAAATGCAAGGGCTATTGGAGATTGGCTTTTGGGAATAAATGCAACACGTCTTTTCACTAAAAAATTTGGTGGAAACAAAGCTGTACTTTCTATTGGAAGAGTTCAGACCCCTACTCTTGCAATGCTAGTTCAGCGTCAGAAAGAAATTGATGCTTTTACTACTGAGGAATATTGGGAACTCAAAACCAAATACCGTGAAGTTATTTTTAACGCCGCAATAGACAGACTGAAAAGTTTAGATCGTGCAGAAAAAGGACTGGAATATTTAAAACAAAATCCTTTTGAGATTGTTTCGTTCGAAATTAAAGAAGGAAAAGAAAAAAATCCCCGACTTTTCGATTTGACGGGACTTCAAGTAGAAGCCAACAAAAAATACGGATATTCTGCAGAAAATACTTTAAATTATATCCAAAGCCTTTACGAAAAGAAACACGTTACTTATCCCCGTGTAGATACCACTTATTTATCTGAAAGTCTATATCCTAAAATAGAAGGAATTCTAAGGAACATGAAATTTTATCAGGAACTGATAGCTCCTTTGCTTCAAGCTCCTATTCCTAAGTCTAAAGCGGTTTTTGACGATACTAAAGTTACCGATCACCATGCGATTATTCCTACCGAAATACCGCCTTCACAGAATTTAAGCAGAGAAGAAAAACTGATTTATGATTTAATTGCCAAAAGATTTATTTCGGTTTTTTATCCTGAATGTAAAATATCTAATACTCTTGTAGAGGCAAAAGTAGGAACTATACCTTTTAAAACCAGCGGAAAACAAATTCTGGAACCGGGTTGGAGAGCAGTTTACGCAAAAGAACCAAAAGAAGAAACATCAGAAAAAGATAAGGAAGAAGAACAGACCATCCCAGAATTTGTAGCAGGAGAAACAGGACCGCATGATCCTATCATTCATCAGGGAAAAACATCTCCACCAAAACCTTATACAGAAGCCACCCTTCTAAGAGCCATGGAAACCGCAGGAAAGCAAGTGGATGATGAAGAACTTCGTGAAATGATGAAAAATAACGGAATAGGAAGACCTTCTACCCGTGCCAATATTATCGAAACTCTTTTTAAAAGGAAATATATTGAGAAAAAAAGAAAAATTCTCATTGCAACACCTACAGGAATACAGCTAATTGATACTATTGAGGATGAGTTACTTAAAAGCCCGGAACTTACGGGAGAATGGGAACTTAAACTCCGCAAAATAGAAAAAGGAGAATACGAAGCCAACCAATTTAAAGACGAACTTATCCAAATGGTTACCGAACTTACAAAAAAGGTAGTCGATGGTAAAGGCAAAGTTATCACTTTAGAAGAAAAAAAAACGGAACCTAAAGAAAAGAAAAAGCGAGAACCTGCTGTAAAAAAAGAACAGCAAACTTGGGAAGAAACCCAATGCCCTAAATGCCAAAATCATCATTTAATGAAAGGCAAAACAGCGGTAGGTTGTTCCGATTTTAAAAATTGTGGTTTTAAAATCTCTTTTGAAATTTTCGGAAAAAAGCTTTCAGAAAAACAGTTGATGGATCTGGTTATTAAAGGAAAAACTTCAAAACTGAAAGGTTTTACTGCTCATCCTGAAAATTTAACCGAAGGGGTTATTGCTTTGTCGCCCGAATTCATCACCACTCTGTCCTAATGCTATTATTTCAGATAAAGTTTCATTCTCGCTTCGTATTCTGGCTTGGTTTTCAATAACTTCCAAATTTTACGGTCATCGGGATTGCTTATTCGGTAATAGATAATTTTGTCGGCAGAATATTTAAAGTAAGGATGATTTTTCAGCCAATCTTCGGGTGCATCTATTAGAGTATATCTTTCCACTTTTGAATTGTCCAAAGGAGCGATGCTTAAAAGTTTCTGCACCAGTTCTTTATCAATATTATAGGTTTCCAGAATTTGTTCTTTTGTCATGAATCCGCCAAGCTTTTTACGAAAACCAATCATAGAACCTGCACTTTTTTCATCCAACCCGAATTCCAAAAGCTGCTTAAAAGTGATAGAATTCATATCTGTTTTAGAAAAATCTGTTTTTTCCTGTTTCAGTTCTGTCTTTGCTAAAGGTTTATTATTTATTGTTGAAGGATCTAGTTTGATAAAACTTTTCAGCACATCGAATTTCTCTTTAGAAATCACAAAGCAGTTTTTAATATCATCCAAACTTCTGAAATTTCCTTTGAGATTTCTGTCGCGGTAATTAACAATTACAGTTGCCTGTTTTTCGGAAAATCCTAAACCCATCCAACCTTTAACATCCAAAGAATTAGGATTAAATGGCTCTAAACGAATATTTGATGCAGATTTTGAAGCGTAAGAATTAAAATTGGCAGGAGTTTTACCCGGCAGAATAAGAAAAGGCTCCAGTTTTTTATAGTTTTCATCATTAATAATGAAACAGTCCTTAAATTTTTCTTTGCTTACAAAACTTCCACCCAAATAATCTTTGTATTTTATAATTGCAGCAGACTGTTTTTCAGAAAAGCCCATTTTACGCCAATCGGCTTCGGAAAAATGATCCGGATTGAATTTTCCGCTGATTGTAAGAGATTTTTTATCTGCAAAACTGTTACTGAAATTAGATGTAGATTTTCCACTTTCCGGAAGCAGTAAAAAGGGTTCAAGCTGAGCATATTTTTCTTTAGAAACAGCAAAACATTTCCTGAATTGTTCTTTGGAAATAAAATTTCCTCCGACAATATCTTTATATTTTAAAATTGTTCGGCTCTGATTCTCAGAAAATCCCAATTTCTGCCATTCTTCAGAGTCTAAATCATTAGGATTGAATTCGGACAAAATGATATTGGAGGAAGCATCTTCTACAAAACTTATTTCAGGAAATTTGCTTTCCTTATCGTCCGTATATTTTTTAAAAGCAAGCAAAGTAAGGAAAGAAACTCCAAGAATTGCCATTTTACGGTAATAATTATTTCTCATCTTTAGTGTGTTTTTATTACATTAAAGATAAAAAATAATTGAATCGGATTTAAAAAAAATAAAAATTTTAATGAAAAAATACTAATCCTGATCTTTCTCTACCAAAGAATCTTTAAGTTTGAGAAGTTCTGCCTTTACAAATTCTAGTCGGTCTATAAGGGTAACGGTTTCAGAAATTTTACTGTTTGTAGTGAGTGCAATTCTTGCTCCATCCAACGTGTATCCCTTTTCTTTTACCAAATGGTAAATAATTTTGAAATTTTTAATGTCTTCCGGAGTAAAATAGCGGTTGCCTTTTTTATTTTTCTTAGGTTTAATAATAGGAAACTCCTGCTCCCAATATCTTATTAATGAAGTATTTACATCGAATGCTTTGGCTACTTCTCCTATAGAATAATACAGTTTGTCGGGTAAATTTGTCTTCATTACATTAAATCCTGAAAATTCAAAGATAAAATTTTTGAAACTACATCACAAATCGTAAATTGTCTGGCATTAAATTTTATGAAATGAATAACGGAAAAGTTTTGTCTTTTATTGGTTTGGTTTTGGTATTATTCAGTTGCCAATCAACAAAATATAAAAACATGTTTAAAGAAAATGCTGAGCCAAAATTAATTTCAAACCAGTTCAGTTTTACGGAAGGACCTGCAACAGACAAATCGGGAAACGTTTATTTCACAGATCAGCCCAACGATAAAATATATTTTTGGGACTGGAAAACAGATAAAATCGAATTATTTTTAGACAAAACAGGTCGTGCGAATGGTACTTTTTTCGATAAAAACGACAATCTTATTACCTGTTCCGATAACAAAGGAGAAATATGGAAAATCGGCAAAGATAAATCTGTAGAAATTTTATCTAAAGGTTTTGAAGGAAAAAGACTGAACGGTCCCAATGATCTTTGGATTGATGAATTGGGCGGAATGTATTTTACAGATCCTTTGTACAACCGAGAATACTGGACTGATTTCAAAGTTGAAATCCCAGAAAAACACCTGTATTACCGTAATAAAAACGGTAAAATATCAAGGCTTGAAAAATTTGTTCAACCCAACGGAATTATTGGCAGCCAAATTTTAAAAAAACTTTATGTTTCTGATATTGATGCCAATAAAACATACGTTTATGATATTTTAGGGGAAGGAAAACTTTCAGAAAAAAAGCTCTTCTGTGAAATGGGCTCAGATGGAATGACTCTTGATGAACAAGGAAATCTTTACCTTACAGGTGATGGCGTTACCGTTTTTAACCGTAAAGGAGAAAAAATTCACCACATTAAAGTTCCCGAAAAATGGACGGCAAATGTAACTTTCGGAGGAGAAAAAAACAATATCCTTTTTATTACGGCTTCAAATTCGGTATATACTTTGGAAACCAATACAAAGGGAATTAAATAATGTTTTAGTTTTTATCCGCAGAAATTTTATTTAAAATCCATTGCAACTGAACATCCTTTTTGTCAATAATATCCTGTAAACTTTCTATAACCGGAAAATTCGGGAATACTCCTCTATGCTTTTCTTCGAAATTTATATTGGGCTGTACTAAAAGCAAACCGATAGGCAGTTCTATCTTAGAATGAGGAAGTTTTTGGTAAGAATAAAATCCGGCAACAGTTCCGTCATTGGCTCCGCCAGTTTCCTCTCCTACCAAAACAGCCCTTTCGTCATTCTTCAGTTTTGATGAGAAAACTGAGGAAGCCGAAAAGCTGCTGCCATTAATCAAAACATATATTTTTCCCTTAAAACAATCTTCTTTTGGCTTTGTAGGCTTACTTTCTTTCATTTTATAATAGGAAATTCCATCTTTACCTTTATAAACACTCAATAAATGATGAAAGAAGAATCCGGGATAAGCAAATGTCTTGAAAGTATAATTAATAGGATTTGTTTTTCGGAAATAATTGGTTCTGAAAGGACTCATTCTTGAGGTAAGTTGAGATGGTTTTATGAGTACAAAAGGTTGTTGAACAAGATACGAATACAAATCGTTAATTTCTGATAGAGAACCTCCATAATTATCTCTGATATCAATAATCAGATAAGAGGAACGTGCTTTTTTTATTTCTGAAAATGTCTGTTTGTAAAATTTCTCAGAATAAGTTCCGGAAAAACTTTTAATCTTGATATAAGCAATTGCGCTGTCTTTATCTAAAAATCTGAAACTTCTATTGTAAGAATTGCTGAATGCTACATAATCGTTCACCTTTTTTTCGGGTGTTCTTTTAGAATCTATTTTCTCTTTTGCCAGTTCTTTTTCATTTTTAACATCTCTTTTTAATGTGATGAGTTTTACTTCTTTATTATAAAGAGTTTTTATTTTTGCACTGTCTAAAATCCCTTTTTCGGCTACATAAAAATTAAAAAAAGTATCACTGAGAAAATACCGCTGAAAAGTCCTATTATCCCCATCACTATTAATAAGTGCACTGTATTTTTTTATATATTTGGATACAGGTTCATTATTTATTTCAAGCAGTTCGGTTCCGGGTACAATATTTTTAATAGAATCTTTATTCTCCGTAAAGTAGAGATGATTATTTTCTATTCGGTATTCGAATCTCCCAAAAAGACCTTTTTTGTTTTTTAAAGTTTTAATTTCTTTTCTTGATAGCCTTCTGGACGGAATTTTAAGCGACAGATGTCCTTCTTTGATTTGAGCGATGATTGGCTGCAATTTAAAATAAAACTGAACAGAATTGAGTGGTTTATTAATGGTAGCTTTAAGACTGTCGAACTTAAAATCGAGTTGTTCTTTTGAAATATACCAATAAAGTTTCGGATGAAGCTGTTGAAGTTTAGAATAGGTAAAATCTACATCTTCTCTGAGATTTTCCGGCGAAATCATTTCCAACATTTGTTCGTTATGGTTTTTCACAGAACTGCAGGAAGTCATAATTAGGATGAGAGCCGTAATACAGAAATATTTCAAGGTCAGTTTTTTTGTTAACGAATGTAGTAAACTTTATTTAAATTTTGAAAGTTATCTTCACATACAATAGCTTTCCGTTTTATAAATCCTTATTCCGAATTCATGGAATATTAATCATTTCGGATGTTCAAATAAAGTAAAACAGAAATTCATTCGTCAGAATAAAAAGTTGATTATCTTTAAAAAAAATATAAATGATTTATTTTCTTGCGGTTTTAGTTGTATTAGCAATTTCTGCATATTTCATTCTTTCGTCCGAAGTTTTTGGTGGAAAGCCCAGTGGTAAACGTCTTGAAAGAATTTTACAGTCTGAAAACTATCGTGATAAACAATTTCAGAACCAAAGTTTTACTCCTCAGTTTGCCGAAGGTTATTCCATGCCGAAAGTGATGAAAGATTTTTTTTTCGGAAAGAAAGATCCTTTGCTTAAGCCGAATAAAGCAATTCCAATAATACAGACAGATCTTAAAAATCTCCCTCAGGATAAAAATATGTTCATTTGGCTAGGACATTCATCTTATTTTCTGAAAATTGATGGTATTTCTTTTTTAATTGACCCTGTTTTGAGTAAATATGGTTCTCCGTTTCCTATATTCAACAAAGCTTTTGAAGGTTCAGATTTTTTTAAACCACAAGACATTCCGAATATTGATTATCTTGTGATTACTCATGACCATTACGATCACTTGGATTACCCTACGGTAAAGGCAATTCGCAACAGAGTGGATAAAGTTATTGTACCTCTTGGTGTGGGTTCTCATTTCGAAAAATGGGGATATTCTGAAAATCAGATTATTGAGGAAGATTGGGGAGCAACGGTTCAACTTAAAAATAATTTCAGGATTTCTTATACTCCTGCAAGACATTTTTCGGGGAGAAAATTCAGCAGAAATAATACTTTATGGACTTCTTATGTGCTGGAATCTCCATCTTTAAAAATATTTTTGGGCGGTGACAGCGGTTATGATGCTCATTTCAAAAATATAGGAGAAAAATTCGGACCTTTTGATTATGCCATTCTTGAAAATGGGCAGTATAATGAAGCTTGGAAATACATTCACGCACTTCCTGAAGATGTGGTTCAGGCAAGTTTAGATATTAATGCAAAAAATATTATTCCTGTACATTCGGGGAAATTTGCTTTGGCTCTACATCCTTGGAATGAACCGCTACAAAAAATAACCGATTTATCTAAAGGTTTAAACATCAAAATCTTAACTCCAAAAATTGGTGAAATTCTAGATCTAAATAATTCTGAAAATGAATTTGAAGCTTGGTGGAAATAAAAACTAATCGTGCCAAATGCCTTTATATCTTTTCGGATGATTTTCCAGCTGTTGTCTTACAAAATCGCACTCCGGATCTATCAATAAATCTTTTTCTTCTGCATAATTTACCAGTTTATCTAAAAGAAGTTTGGCAAAACCATGACCTTCGTACTTTTCATCTATTTTGGTAAAATGCACATTCAGCAATCTTCCATCCAATGATATTGACATGAAACCGACTTTTTCATCATCTATATAAAGTTGCAGTTCGTCCTGATAAGGAGATATTTCAAATTTTATATTATTCATAATAATTATTTTTATGTTGGTGAATTGGTAAATATTTCATCTTAAAAATACGAAAAATAAATTAAAGAAGAATATTATCATTAAGAATTTACAAAAACCGGTATTAAAGAAAATACTAGTTATTTAGAATTTAAAACTGTTTTTTAATAAATTTCACCTTTTTATGATTAAAAATCCTTCACAATCTAAAACTTTGAAGGATTTTTATTTATAGAGGTTAAACTTTTCTTATTTTTGTGAAAACTTAATAAAACCGCTGTCTTGAAGAAGCAATATTCTCTCTTTTTCTTAATATTCCTTTTTTCTTTTGGTATCAATTTTTATCATGCTCAGGATTCTAAAGAAATTACAAGTCTAAAAAACAAATTAAACGCGGCAAAAATTGATATTGACCGGGCAAAACTGTCAGAGGAAATAGCCAATACTTATATTGATACCAAAAATATAGATAGTGCTTTAGTCTATGGGAAAATTAGTTTATCTAGCTATAAAAAGTTAAATAATATCGAACAAATAGGCAGATCTAATCTTTTCATTGGTAATCTTCTCACCCAAAAAATGAATATATCCGAGAGCGAAAAGTACCTCATTGAAGCCGAAAAATATCTGAATAAAACTGAAAATTACGATAAAAGAGCTTTAAATTACTATTTGCTAGCATCTGTAAATTCAATAAACAAAAATTCTAAAGTAGCGAATGAATATTGCAATCTTATTTTAAATCTTGACCAGCAAAAAAGGATAAAAGATAAAAAACTGGTGCTTTTAGCCTATCAAAGATTATTTCAAAATAATTTTGCACAAGAAAATCTGGTACAGGGTTACAAGTCTTTAAACACTTACATAGAATTCACCAAAGCAAATTTCCCTGAATATTTATACCAAGCATATAATTTGGCGGGTATATTTTACCTTTCAAACAAAGATTTCAGAAAATCATTAAAATATTTTGACGAAAGTTTGACTCTAGCCAATAAAAGTAAAGACGACTTTAAAATTGCCAATTCTAAAATGTTTATAGGAAACATTTATTCTGAGACGAAGCAATACGAAAAAGCACGCAGTTTCCTGGAAGATTCTAAGCAGTATTTTGAAAAAAACAAACTGAACGACAACTTAAAAATGATTTACTATTATCTTTCGGATATAGATTTCAAACAAAAAAAATATGAAAAAGCTGAAACCGAAATCAATAAATCTTTAGCATTAAGTTCGGACAAAGATCCGATGTATAATTACTATGTATGTCAGAAAGGACTTATTAATCTGAATGGATTATTAGACGAAAATATCGATTTTAAAACGAATCTCGAAAAACAGAACGAACTAAAAAATCTCATTCGTCTTCAATCTCAAAATTTAGACTATTTTGAAAACCAAAAAACGATTGTTGCATCAGAAATCTTCATTCAAAATTATGAGGCGTTATACAAAGCCTACGAAAAGCTTGGAAATTATGAAAAAGCATTATTTTATCTGAAAAAATTTGATGCAAAAAGTGAAGAAACGTATGGCTTAGAAAAAATGAAATCTTTTGCCGACACTCAGTCAGATTTTGAATTGCAGGAACAAAAGGCAAAAATAGAATTACAAGAGCAAACTAAAAGATTTCAGCTTCAAAAAGAAATAGAGCTCAAAGCTTTGAAATTCGAATACGAAAAGAAACAAGCTGCCGCCAAAACCGAAGAAGAACGAAGAAGATTGCTTTTGGAGGAAGATTTAAAGCGAAAAGAAATTCAGATAAAATATGAAGAACAGCAAAAAGCTGCCAATCTGAAGTTTTTAAAAGAAAAAGAAATTTCTAAAATAAATCAGGAGAAAAAAGATGCCGTTGCCAAAGCAGAGTTAGAGACTTCAAAGTCTGAAAAAAACATGTGGGCAATAGGAGCCGCTTTGTCGCTTCTTTTGCTTGGTTTTGCCGGTTATTCTTACAACCAAAAGCGTAAAGACAATAAAAAAATCGCAGAAGAAAAGCAAAAATCAGAAAATCTGTTATTAAATATCCTTCCTCATGAAGTTGCAGAAGAACTGAAAGAAAAAGGAACTACAAGAGCAAAACATTTTGACGAAGTTTCTGTCATCTTTACAGATTTTGTAAATTTTACTGCAAATTCCGAAAAAATAGGCGTACAGGAAGTTTTGAATGAACTGAATATCTGCTTTACCGAATTCGACAGCATTATGGAAAAACATGGTCTGGAGAAAATAAAAACAATCGGAGATGCCTATTTGGCGGTGAGCGGTTTACCTGTTTCCAACAAAGAACATGCAAAAAATGCCGTAAAGGCAAGTTTGGAAATTCTTTCTTATATTCAGCAACGTAAACTACAGCATCCTAATGCTTTGGACATCCGGATTGGTATTCATTCAGGACCTTTAATTGCGGGAATTGTTGGCGTGAAAAAATTTGCCTATGATATTTGGGGAGATACCGTGAATACCGCTGCAAGAATGGAACAAAACAGTGCTTCCGGAAAATTGAATATTTCCGAAGCCACGTACCAACTGGTAAAAGATGATTTCGCTTTTGAGTACCGCGGAAAAATTGAAACCAAAGGCAAAGGTGCAATGGATATGTATTTTGTAAGCCCATCGTAATTTAAATTTGATAGAATTTTGAAAAAAAATATACTTTTTACATTCTTTATTTTCATTTTTTTAGCATTGCAAAATTTTTGTTATGCTCAAAACTCTTTTGAAAAACCTAGAGTTTTTACTGAAAAAGAAATAGAAGAAGGTACTTCAATTGAAGAAAAAGCCAGGTTTACAGAACAAGATCATCCTAATTTTGCTTTACCCAATTTTGATGATTCGGCTTGGAAATATGAAAATTTTTACTCCAAAGATGTTTATAAAAAAAACAATCCTTACTGGATTCGATATTACTTTAAAATAGATTCTTCTGAGATTAATAAACCTTTATGTTTCAACATTAATCAATCAGGAGCATCCGAAATTTATCTTAACGGAAAAAAAATTGAAAGTATAGGGAAAATAGGAAACGAAGAAACTACGGAATATAAACTCAAAAATAAAATTCCCACCTTTTTTTCTTTGGATAATACCAAAGTGAATGTTTTAGCCATAAAATTTTTGCCAAATATTGGTGAAAAGAAAAAAGTTATTACTTTTAATTCTATTCCTCTAAGCGTAGAATTGATTTCTGCAAGTACAATCATCAATAAAAAAACTGAATATTTAGAATACATGAATTTCTACACAATGCTGATATGTGGGATATTTGGTGCATTGGGTTTTATTCATCTGCTTTTATTTATTTTTTATAGGAAAGCCATATACAATTTATATTTTTCAACCTACAATTTTTCAATTTCTTTTATGAGCTATGGCATATTGCTTTTTGGAGAAATGACAGATTTTAATAATATTAATGTATATATTTTTATTTATTTCTTTTCTTTTTTACTGTTTTGTACTTCTCTTACAGGATTTGTGAATACACTATTCGGAAAGAAAAAGATGAGACTTAAAATAATGCTCATGATAGCATTTTTAATCTTAATTATATATTATTTTTCTGTAGGTATAGCGGTCAGTTTAGTATTCTTATACTTATTTTTTGTTGCTTTTGAATCTTTCTACTTAATAGTAAGAGCAATGATTCGAAAAGAAAAATCGGCATTTATCGTTGGAGGCGGCATATTATTATTCTTTTTCTTTATTGTTCTTCTAATTATTACCATGTTCCTGAATGAATCTTTTTCAATAGATGTAGATGATACTTTTGGTGACGGTTTAATATCATATAGTTTTATTTTAATATTCATCAGTTTTCCTATTTCAATTTCGGCATATTTGGCGTGGCAGTTTGCTTCCACAAACCTAAGTCTTGTAAAGCAGATTGATGAAGTAAAACGACTTTCTGAAGTGAATTTGAAGCAGGAACAGGAAAAGCAGGATATTCTTCAAGATCAGAATGATTTGCTTGAAAAACAGGTTGAAGAACGAACTTTTCAACTTCAGGAAGAAAAACAAATCACCGAAAACCTATTACTTAATATTCTTCCGCAAGAAGTTGCCGAAGAGCTTAAAAAAAATGGAAGTTCCGAAGCCAAACATTATGATGAAGTAACGGTTTTATTTACAGATTTTGTAAATTTTACCGAAAATTCCGAAAAAATGGGAGCCGAAAAAATGCTTATTGAGCTTAATGAATGTTTTACCGCTTTCGATCTAATCATGGAAAAACATAAACTTGAAAAGATAAAAACCATCGGCGATGCTTATCTTTCTGTTTGCGGATTGCCCAACCAAAATCCCAACCACGCATATCAAACAGTTTTGGCGGCATTAGACATCCTTAAATTTATTGAAGACAGAAGAAAAACAAACCCCGAAGCCTTGGAAATCAGAATAGGAATCAATTCAGGATCTCTTGTGGCGGGAATTGTCGGACTCAAAAAATTCGCTTACGACATTTGGGGTGATACCGTAAACACGGCAGCAAGAATGGAGCAAAATAGTGAAAAAGGCAAAATAAATGTTTCAGAATCTACATACCAACTCGTTAAAGATCAATTTAACTTTGAATACAGAGGAAAAATTGACACCAAAGGAAAAGGTGCAATGGATATGTATTTTGCATTACAGATAAAAAACAACTAAAATTCTTTATTTTTGAATATGGAATACGAAAAAATTAAAAAAGATATCCTCCAAAAACTAAAGGAACATCTTCCGGAGCATCTTTCTTACCATAGTGTAGTTCACGTTAAAGATGTGATTAATGCAGTAGAAAAAATTGCTATTGCGGAAGGAATTTCCGGCGAAGAATTAATGCTATTAAAAACAGCAGCATTATTTCATGATACGGGCTTTCTTTATGGTGCAAAAGATCATGAGGAAAAATCGTGTGATATTGCAGCAGAACATCTTCCGAAATACGGGTATAAGGACGAGCAAATTCAGAAGATAAAAGGAATGATTATGGCCACAAAAATACCACAATCACCCACCAATCATTTAGAGGAAATCATGGCAGATGCAGATTTGGACTATTTAGGAAGGGACGATTTTTTCACCATTGGCAATAAATTGTTTGAAGAACTTACCATGTTCGGAATCGTTAATTCCGAAAGAGACTGGAATCTCCTTCAAGAAAAATTTTTGGAAAGCCATCATTTTTTCACTCAAACATCCATCCAAAAACGTAACCAGAAAAAAAACGAAAATTTAGAAATCATTAAATCTAAATTAAATTCTTAAAAAAAATGAGTTCACATAAATCCCACGGTCCTTTATTTACACTTTCAGATGTAATATATCTTATTTTAGGAGTTATTTCTACTAGTTTCGCTTTAAAAAGCTTTTTAGTTCCCAATCACTTTTTAGATGGAGGTGTTACAGGTATTTCGTTATTGTTTCATGAAGTTCAGCATTGGAATTTAGGTGTTCTTCTTATTTTACTCAATATACCGTTCATCATATTGGCATACTTTAAAGTAAGCAAGCATTTTGCTATTCGGAGTTCTGTAGCCATTACTTTAATAGCTCTTATTCTAAATTTCGCTCATTTTCCAGAACTTACCCACGATAAACTTTTGGTGGCAATTTTCGGAGGCTTTTTTCTTGGAATAGGTATTGGTTTGTGCATGAGAGGCGGGGGAACTTTCGATGGAATGGAAGTTCTTGCGTTAATGACCTTTAAAAAGAGTAGTTTCAGCATTACGGAAATTATTCTAGGAATGAATATTATTATTTTTTTAATTGCAGCTTTCTTTTTGAAAAAAGAAACAGCCTTGTATGCCATACTTACCTACGTCGTTGCCAGTCAAATCACAAAATATGTAATTGAAGGTATAGAAGCATATACTGGTGTTACCATTGTATCAGCAAATAGTGAGGAAATAAAGAAAGCTTTAGTATTAACCTTAAACCGTGGAATAACCGTTTATAAAGGTGAAAGAGGATTTATGAAAGAATCTTTTGAACAGAGTGCAGACGTTGATATTATTTTCACAATTGTTACGAGGCTAGAGGTCAGAAAACTTCAGAATATCGTGCGTTCTATAGATCCCAAAGCTTTTATTTTTACCAATACCGTAAGAGAACCCCAAGGAGGCATTGTTAAAGAAATTGTTAAACACTAAATAATTCTATTACAAATACAATAAAAGAGCTATCAAACATTTGATGGCTCTTTTTTTAATGACTGAATATTGAGATTAATGTCATATTATTGATTATATCTATAAATAAATAATCTTTATTCCACTGAGTAATAATGAAATTTAATAAATAATGTTTATAAAGGTCTTTTCTTAAGGTTTCATAAATAGCTAATGATTATATCAAATTAAAAATTTTTGATGTCAATTAACTCATGTTCATATCCAATCACTTATGATAACAGAAATTTTTAAGAATATTTAATAACTTTTTACCAAAGTATTATGAAAAACCATATTGTTTAAACTGATTAAAGACAAAAAAAGTATGGAGATATGTATTTGAGTTGGAATTAAGATTAAACTATTCAAAGATATAATTGCCAATTCAATATATTTTAAGTGTTTATTGAATGTATTGAAGAGCATTCTTTTAGGATTTGGATTGATATTAGGATTTGGATATTGATATTAGGATTTAGATTTTAATTAAAACAGGATAAAATAAAACAGAATACAAAAAAACCTCATACATTTTTGTATGAGGTTTGAAAAAAACTGGCGGCGACCTACTCTCCCGCTTTCGCAGTACCATCGGCGCTAGAGGGCTTAACTTCTGTGTTCGGAATGGGAACAGGTGAGCCCCTCTGCTAAAACCACCCTAAATAAGGTATATAGATTTCAGAGGTTAGATATTAGATTTCAGACTAACTAAAGTCTTGTATCTGATGTCTTATATCTGACATCTTTTTATCGGTAAATTTCATCACAAAGGCAAAACCAGTGTCGCACTTATAAGGCTTGATTTAATGTAAACTTATAGGCTATAAATCTACGGGTAATTAGTACTACTCGGCTATGCTGTTACCAACTTTACACCTGTAGCCTATCAACGTGGTCATCTCCCACGACCCTTAAAAGATGTCTCATCTTGAGGCGAGTTTCGCACTTATATGCTTTCAGTGCTTATCTCTTCCAAACATAGCTACTCAGCGGTGCACCTGGCGGTACAACTGATACACCAGAGGTTTGTTCAAATCGGTCCTCTCGTACTAGATTCAAGCCCTCTCAAACATCTAACGCCCGCAATAGATAGAGACCGAACTGTCTCACGACGTTCTGAACCCAGCTCGCGTGCCACTTTAATGGGCGAACAGCCCAACCCTTGGGACCTTCTCCAGCCCCAGGATGTGACGAGCCGACATCGAGGTGCCGAACCTCCCCGTCGATGTGAGCTCTTGGGGGAGACTAGCCTGTTATCCCCGGAGTACCTTTTATCCTATGAGCGATGGCCCTTCCATACGGAACCACCGGATCACTATGTCCTGCTTTCGCACCTGATCGACTTGTTGGTCTCACAGTCAAGCACCCTTATGCCATTACACTCTACGCACGGTTACCAAGCGTGCTGAGGGTACCTTTGAAAGCCTCCGTTACTCTTTTGGAGGCGACCACCCCAGTCAAACTACCCACCACGCAATGTCCTTCTAAAAGAAGTTAGGCTCCAAGTAAGTAAAGGGTGGTATTTCAACGTTGGCTCCACAAACACTAGCGTGCCTGCTTCAAAGCCTCCCACCTATCCTACACATTACTTACTCAAAGTCAATACGAAGTTATAGTAAAGGTTCACAGGGTCTTTTCGTCCCATTGCGGGTAATCGGCATCTTCACCGATACTACAATTTCACCGAGCTCGTGGCTGAGACAGTGCCCAGATCGTTACACCATTCGTGCAGGTCGGAACTTACCCGACAAGGAATTTCGCTACCTTAGGACCGTTATAGTTACGGCCGCCGTTTACTGGGGCTTCAGTCAAACGCTTCGCTTACGCTAACGCCCTTCCTTAACCTTCCAGCACCGGGCAGGTGTCAGACCCTATACAGCATCTTTCGATTTAGCAGAGTCCTGTGTTTTTGATAAACAGTCGCCTGGGCCTCTTCACTGCGGCCACCATTGCTGATGGCGTCTCTTCTTCCGAAGTTACGAGACTATTTTGCCTAGTTCCTTAGCCACGACTCACTCGAGCACCTTAGGATTCTCTCCTCGACTACCTGTGTCGGTTTTGGTACGGGTTGCTTCACTTCGGCTTTTCTTGGAAGCACTTTCCCTACAGCAACTTCGCCCGAAGGCTAGGTCTTGACTATTCCGTCAGTCTTCAGTAAGTACGGCACTCCGTCCCCTTTTTAGTGTGAGCAAGTATGGGAATATTAACCCATTGTCCATCCACTTCCCCTTTCGGGTGCGCGTTAGGTCCCGACTAACCCTCAGCTGATTAGCATGGCTGAGGAAACCTTAGTCTTTCGGTGAGGGGGTTTCTCGCCCCCTTTATCGTTACTTATGCCTACATTTTCTTTTCTGTCCGCTCCACAATACCTCACGATACTGCTTCGGCGCAAACAGAATGCTCCCCTACCAGATATAATAAATTATAAATCCATAGCTTCGGTAATATGCTTATGCCCGATTATTATCCATGCCGAACCGCTCGACTAGTGAGCTGTTACGCACTCTTTAAATGAATGGCTGCTTCCAAGCCAACATCCTAGCTGTCAATGCAGTTCAACCGCGTTGCTTCAACTTAGCATATATTTGGGGACCTTAGCTGTTGGTCTGGGTTCTTTCCCTCTCGGACATGGACCTTAGCACCCATGCCCTCACTGCCGCAGAACATTTATTAGCATTCGGAGTTTGTCAGGAATTGGTAGGCGATGAAACCCCCGCATCCAATCAGTAGCTCTACCTCTAATAAACTCATTTGCGACGCTGCACCTAAATGCATTTCGGGGAGTACGAGCTATCTCCCAGTTTGATTGGCCTTTCACCCCTACCCACAGGTCATCCGAAGACTTTTCAACGTCAACCGGTTCGGTCCTCCACTTTGTGTTACCAAAGCTTCAACCTGCCCATGGGTAGATCACAAGGTTTCGCGTCTAATCCTACTAACTCAGCGCCCTATTCAGACTCGCTTTCGCTCCGGCTCCGGACCTGAAGTCCTTAACCTCGCTAGTAAAATTAACTCGTAGGCTCATTATGCAAAAGGCACGCCGTCACACCCTATTGGTGCTCCGACCGCTTGTAGGCGTACGGTTTCAGGTTCTATTTCACCCTTCTATTCGAAGTGCTTTTCACCTTTCCTTCACAGTACTTGTTCACTATCGGTCTTTCAGGAGTATTTAGCCTTGGAGGATGGTCCCCCCATATTCAGACAGGATTTCACGTGTCCCGCCATACTCATTTATCATCTATATATACCTTTCGAATACCGGGCTATCACCGTCTACGGCCGCACTTTCCAGTACGTTCTTCTAAATATATAAAGACTTTTGGGCTAATCCGCTTTCGCTCGCCACTACTTACGGAATCTCTTCGATTTCTTTTCCTCCGGGTACTTAGATGTTTCAGTTCTCCGGGTTTGCTCCTCTTACGAGGTAATACATCTTCAATGTATTGGGTTGCCCCATTCGGACATCTCGGGATCTATTCGTGTGTGCCAATCCCCCGAGCTTTTCGCAGCTTACCACGTCCTTCGTCGCCTCTGAAAGCCTAGGCATCCGCCATACGCCCTTAACGATTTCTTTCCTATTTTTAGGTTACTCAAGCACTTATAAGTGCTCGGTTTTCTCTTTGTGATGTCTTTACCGTTAATGTCAATGATCTTATTTTCTTGTACTTAAATAATCAAGTAAAATGTTCTAATGACGGCTCCGTCACTATGTAGTATACATTTCCTTTTATTACCCTCATACATTATACTCTGTACTTTCGTACTTCGTACAATCCGTGGAGAATAAGGGAGTCGAACCCTTGACCTCCTGCGTGCAAGGCAGGCGCTCTAGCCAGCTGAGCTAATTCCCCGCTAGTAGACTTCAGATGTCAGATTACAGACTTTAGACTTTTTTGTCTGATGTCTCTTATCTGATGTCTTCCCGTCTTTTCAATTAGTAGTCTCGGGCAGGCTCGAACTGCCGACCTCTACATTATCAGTGTAGCGCTCTAACCAGCTGAGCTACGAGACTTCATTTAGATTTGAGATAATAGATTTCAGATACAAGACCATTAAGTCTATCTTCTTTTATCTACCATCTTTTGTCTCTCTCCCTATACTAATTTCTAGTGGGTTTTGTATTTTATAATTGATAATCGATGTTGGATGAGTGATTAAGCATCTCTGCTATTATTAATCAATGATCTTTCATCATTTATCTTTTATATATGACAACCAAATAAAAACTAAAGCTTGAACTTTAAGTAAGTTTTTTTTGTACTTGCGTACTTGTTTGTTTAACGTTCTTCAACGCTCTAAAATGAGATGTTCCAGCCGCACCTTCCGGTACGGCTACCTTGTTACGACTTAGCCCTAGTTACCTGTTTTACCCTAGGCAGCTCCTTTTACGGTCACCGACTTCAGGTACCCCAGACTTCCATGGCTTGACGGGCGGTGTGTACAAGGCCCGGGAACGTATTCACCGCGCCATGGCTGATGCGCGATTACTAGCGATTCCAGCTTCATAGAGTCGAGTTGCAGACTCCAATCCGAACTGAGACCGGCTTTCGAGATTCGCATCCAATCACTTGGTAGCTGCCCTCTGTACCGGCCATTGTATTACGTGTGTGGCCCAAGGCGTAAGGGCCGTGATGATTTGACGTCATCCCCACCTTCCTCTCTACTTGCGTAGGCAGTCTCACTAGAGTCCCCAACTGAATGATGGCAACTAGTGACAGGGGTTGCGCTCGTTGCAGGACTTAACCTAACACCTCACGGCACGAGCTGACGACAACCATGCAGCACCTTGAAAATTGTCCGAAGAAAAGTCTATTTCTAAACCTGTCAATTCCCATTTAAGCCTTGGTAAGGTTCCTCGCGTATCATCGAATTAAACCACATAATCCACCGCTTGTGCGGGCCCCCGTCAATTCCTTTGAGTTTCATTCTTGCGAACGTACTCCCCAGGTGGCTAACTTATCACTTTCGCTTAGTCTCTGAACCATAAAGCCCAAAAACGAGTTAGCATCGTTTACGGCGTGGACTACCAGGGTATCTAATCCTGTTCGCTCCCCACGCTTTCGTCCATCAGCGTCAGTTAAAACATAGTGACCTGCCTTCGCAATTGGTGTTCTAAGTAATATCTATGCATTTCACCGCTACACTACTTATTCCAGCCACTTCTACTTTACTCAAGACCTGCAGTATCAATGGCAGTTTCACAGTTAAGCTGTGAGATTTCACCACTGACTTACAGATCCGCCTACGGACCCTTTAAACCCAATAAATCCGGATAACGCTTGCACCCTCCGTATTACCGCGGCTGCTGGCACGGAGTTAGCCGGTGCTTATTCGTACAGTACCTTCAGCTATTTACACGTAAATAGGTTTATCCCTGTACAAAAGAAGTTTACAACCCATAGGGCAGTCGTCCTTCACGCGGGATGGCTGGATCAGGCTCCCACCCATTGTCCAATATTCCTCACTGCTGCCTCCCGTAGGAGTCTGGTCCGTGTCTCAGTACCAGTGTGGGGGATCACCCTCTCAGGCCCCCTAAAGATCATCGACTTGGTGAGCCGTTACCTCACCAACTATCTAATCTTGCGCGTGCCCATCTCTATCCACCGGAGTTTTCAATATCAAATGATGCCATCTAATATATTATGGGGTATTAATCTTCCTTTCGAAAGGCTATCCCCCTGATAAAGGCAGGTTGCACACGTGTTCCGCACCCGTACGCCGCTCTCTCATTTCCGAAGAAACAATACCGCTCGGCTTGCATGTGTTAGGCCTCCCGCTAGCGTTCATCCTGAGCCAGGATCAAACTCTCCATTGTATGTTTGTCTGACTCACTCAAAGTTTTTTAACGCTTTAGTTTTTCCTTACTTGGTTGTTATATTGTATGTCAATGATCTTTTTTTCTTCCGCTTTTTAACGTAGCAATCTCTCTGTCAGTGTCGCTCCGTATTTGCGAGTGCAAAAGTAATAACTTATTTTTTAATGACCAAATGTTTTTGAAGAAAATTTAAAGTTTTTTTTAATTAACCCTAACTCCCAAACACCCCTATCAATAACGCTCCTGCTCTCCCCTAATCGGGACTGCAAAGATAATAACTATTTTTAAAACCACAATCCCTTTTTTAAAAAAAATTAAAGTTTTTTTCGTTACCTCTTTTAAAGCTATTTATCAATTACTCTCCTGCGCTACCTACTTAACTTCCGTTTTTCGGTGCCGCAAAGATAGATATTCATACAAACACAAAACAAATTAATTTAACATAAAATTTACCATTACGTAACACTAAACCCATAACAGCATGGATATCAGTTGATTTTTTTTAAGCTTTGTTTGATTTTTTATTCTAAAGCTAGAAATGTATTCAGATTGGATATGTTTTATATCAATTCAAAAAATATAACACTATATAATATGGAGCAATTTCAAAAGGAAACTCGATTATCAATATAATTTAAACAAGTATAAAATTGATTGATTATCATTTTTTTTAATTCAATAAAAATCAATATTACATAATATAGAAGAAAATATAGTATTTATCAATGACTCTATCAAAGTATATAAAGTATATATTAAATATTACACAAAGCTAAAACCCGAATTACTTTAAAATATTTAGACAATTATATATAGTAAGAATTCTGATTTTTACAAATTATTCATAATATATACAAAATTTATTTTTTTTGTTTATCTTTGCACACTTAAATATTTAACCGGGACGAGTTCCCATAACAATTAAACAATATGTCAGTAAAAATCAGATTACAGAGACACGGTAAAAAAGGTAAGCCTTTCTTTCACATCGTAGTTGCAGATTCAAGAGCTAGAAGAGATGGTAGATTCATCGAAAAATTGGGTACTTACAATCCAATTACTAACCCTGCTACTATTGATTTGAACGTTGATGCTGCTGTAAAGTGGTTAAACAACGGAGCTCAGCCAACTGATACGGCAAGAGCTATTCTTTCTTACAAAGGTGCTCTTTACAAAAAACACTTACAAGGTGGTGTTTCTAAAGGTGCTTTTGATGAGGCTGAAGCAGAAAAAAGATTCAATGCTTGGTTAGAAGCTAAAGATGCTAAAGTTCAAGGTAAAGTTGATGGTTTAGCAACAGCTAAAGCAGATGCTAAGAAAGCTGCTTTGGATGCTGAGCAAAAAGTAAATGAAGCTAGAATTGCTGCAGCTGCAAAGGCTGAAGCAGATGCAAAAGCTGCTGAAGAGGCTGCGAATGCTCCAGCTGAAGAAACTGCTGCTGAAGGTGATGCTCCAGCTGCTGAGGCAGAAGGAACTGAAGAGGCTCAGGCTTAATCTTTAAGAAAATACAAAGTAAAGGCACGGTTTTTATCGTGTCTTTATTGTTTCATAAATATTGATATTTGTACACCACCACTTAAATTTTTACAATGAAAAAAGAAGAATGCTACTTATTAGGTAAAATTACGAGAAGACACGGTCTTGCCGGAAATGTAATTCTTAAATTAGATACCGACCAACCTGAAATCTACAAAAAACTGGAATCTATTTTTTTAGAAATAAATGGATTATTAGTTCCTTTTTTTATTGAAAAATCTTCTTGGAGTAAAACAGATGCACTGAATATCGCTTTCAAAAATTCTTCTGAGGCATTGGTAGATCAGTCTTTAGGAAAAAATGTTTATCTTCCTTTATCCACTTTACCAAAGTTAACAGGAAACCAGTTCTACTACCACGAAATTATCGGATACAATATTTTGGATGAAAATGATAATGACTGTGGTGTAATTCGCTCTGTGAACGATCAGACTGCACAATCTTATTTCATCACAAATCTTGATGGTAAAGAGGTTGTTATTCCTATCATTAAAGACTGGATTTTGGAAGTAGACAGAAATGAACGTTTTATTAAAATGCAGCTTCCGGAAGGTCTTATTGATGTTTTCTTAGTTCCTTCTAAAAAAGATGAATAAAATTCACTTTTATAATAATTAGTTCATTTACTAGTCATTCATATTTTATAAGTAATTTTTATTATTTTATTCTGAAATAATTCTTTTTCAGAACTATTGGTATATAGAAACTTAAATACATTCAGAACTTTGGATATTATTTTAATTCTCCTAAAGTAGAATAATATTTACAGAACTTTTTCACGATTAGAAATCTGTAGTGCAAGCTCAATAAAAATCTTCATCTCAAAATTAAATAATAGATATTCTTTTTAAAAAGACAGCGTAAACTTTAATTTGCGTTGTTTTTTTGTAACTTTGCACTCATTAATTTTTAGACAAAAATTTATCATCAACCAATGAAAAAGCAGACGATTAGAGAAATCCTACAGGATTACAAAAAAGTATTACATCATGACATTACCGTTTACGGTTGGGTAAGAGCCTTCCGTTCTAACCGCTTCATCGCGCTTAATGATGGTTCTACAATTAATAATTTGCAGATTGTTGTTGATTTCGAAAATTTCGATGCAGAATTAATCAGTAAAATAAGCACAGCTTCTTCCCTTAAAGTTGTTGGTGAAGTTGTAGAAAGCCAGGGAGCCGGACAAACTGTAGAAATTATCGCTAAAAAAATCATTATTTTAGGAGATAACTTTACAGAAGAGAGAGATAAAACTATTCTTCAGCCTAAAAAACACTCTTTGGAAGTATTAAGAGATCAGGCACATTTAAGATTCAGAACCAATTTGTTTGGAGCTGTTTTCAGAGTGCGTCATGCGGTAAGTTTCGCAATCCACTCGTTCTTCAACAAAAATCAGTTTTTTTACATCAATACACCGGTTATAACGGGTGCAGATGCAGAAGGAGCCGGAGAAATGTTTGGTGTAACTAATTTCGATTTAAATAATATCCCAAGAGATGAGCAGGGAGATATCGATTTTACTCAGGATTTCTTTGGAAAAAAGACCAATTTAACCGTTTCAGGACAGCTTGAAGGTGAAACTGCAGCAATGGGATTGGGAAGAATTTATACTTTCGGACCAACTTTCCGTGCAGAAAACTCCAATACAACGCGTCACTTGGCAGAATTCTGGATGATTGAACCAGAAGTTGCTTTCAATAATCTTGAAGACAATATTGATCTTGCAGAAGATTTCCTTAAATATGTAATTCAGTATGTTTTAGATAACTGTAAAGACGATTTGGATTTCTTGGACAAACGTTTTGCCGAAGAGCAAAAATCTAAACCTGAAAAAGAAAGAGCAAAAGAAGGTTTGATTGAAAAACTGGAAAATGTAATTACCAAGCGTTTCAAGAGAGTTTCTTATACAGAAGCAATAGAGATTTTATTAAATTCAAAGGAAAATAAAAAAGGAAAATTCGTCTATCCAATCGAAGAATGGGGTGCAGATCTGCAATCTGAGCACGAAAGATTTTTAGTTGAAAAACATTTTGAATGCCCTGTAGTTTTATTTGATTATCCTAAAGAAATTAAAGCATTCTACATGAAGCTGAATGATGACAACAAAACGGTTGCAGCAATGGATGTACTTTTCCCGGGAATTGGTGAAATTATCGGAGGTTCCGAAAGAGAAGCAAGATTAGATGTTTTGAAAACAAAAATGGCAGAAATGCACGTTGATGAGCATGAATTGTGGTGGTATTTAGACACGAGAAAATTCGGATCTGTTCCACACGCCGGCTTTGGCTTAGGATTAGAAAGACTGGTACTTTTTGTAACGGGAATGACAAACATCCGAGATGTGATTCCTTTCCCTAGAACTCCGAAAAATGCTGAGTTTTAAGTTGTAAAAACTACACTGAAAATATATAATCGCCGAAATTTAATTTTGGCGATTTTTTTGTTCTAATGAATTCATAAATATTTATTCTGCCAATTTAACGTTCAGTTATGAATCAAGTCTAATTGAAGAGAGAAATTTATTGAATCATATTAGATTTTGTTTGATTTTTATTTTTAATAATGAACTGAATGAAAACAAACACAATCGGGATGATAGAGATTATCATTATTGTTTTATTGAAGTTTAGTGCGAAATTTGCATTAATTTAAAACCGTCAAAAAACTCAAATTTTGAATATATTTTAAAAAGTCTTCAAAAATGATTGGTCAGTCAATTTCAATAATCTCAAAAATGAATTATGCTTTTGAAATTGGAATAAAAAATTTAAATCGTAAAAAAATGAATTTAAATCATAAGAGAACAATGAAAAATATTCTTATAATATTGGGTTTAAGTATCGGAATTGCCGCATTCGCAGCGAGTTGTGGAGAAGCTAAACCACAATCTACAGAAAATAAAAAAGATAACAAAACAATTATGAACACTGAAAATTTAAAAGAAGTCTATTTTGCAGGTGGATGCTTTTGGGGAACGGAGCATTTTTTTCAACAAGTAAGAGGTGTTGTAAAAACCGAAGTAGGTTACGCCAACGGAAATACCAAGAACCCAACCTATGAAGAAGTAGTAAGTCATACCACAGGTTTTGCAGAAACAGTAAAAGTAATTTACGATCCAAAACAAGTAGATTTGAAGCTTTTAATTGATCTTTATTTTAAAACCATCGATCCTACAAGTATTGATAAACAAGGCAACGACCGAGGCAACCAATACAGAACAGGAATTTATTCTACGGATAATGAAACGGAAGCTACAGTTAAAACAGAAGTAGAAAAACTAGCAAAAAATTACAGTAAACCTGTCGTTGTAGAAACTATACCTTTGAAAAATTTTTATAAAGCTGAAGATTATCATCAGGATTATTTGGATAAAAACCCAGGTGGATACTGCCATATTGAACCAGGACTTTTCGAAATGGCAAAAAACGCCAATCCTCTTCCTAAAAAAGAAGTTCAGTACACTAAGCAAGATAAAAATGTGCTAAAAACTAAATTGACTGCAGAACAATATAATGTTACACAGGAAAACGGAACAGAAAGACCTTTTCAAAACGAATACTGGGATGAAACCAGAGAAGGAATTTATGTTGATATTACCACCGGAGAACCTTTATTTATCTCAACTGATAAATTTGAATCAGGATGTGGATGGCCCAGTTTTTCTAAACCTATTACCAAAAAGTTAATTGATGAAAAAATTGACCGCTCTCATGGAATGACGAGAGTTGAAGTGAGAAGTAAAACCGGTGATGCACATTTAGGTCATGTCTTCAATGATGGTCCCGCAGATAAAGGAGGACTTCGTTACTGTATTAATTCTGCATCTTTAAAATTTATTCCAAAAGCTGAAATGGAAAAAAATGGATACGGAGAGTACATTTCTTTATTAGATAAAAAATAACAAATTCATAACGTAAAAAATGCGGCGTGCCCTTTGGGCACGCCGCATTTTTTTAATTTCAACGAAAAATTATTTTTCTTTAGATCTCTGTAAAACTTCATCTACCATTCCAAAGCTTTTCGCTTCTTCAGATGTCATCCAGTAATCTCTGTCGGATGCTTTTTCTACCCATTCGTAGGTTTGCCCGGAATGTTCAGAAATAATGTCATACAATTCTTTTTTCAGTTTCAGCATCTCTCTCAGGTTAATTTCCATATCAGAAGCAACACCTTGTGCACCACCGCTCGGTTGGTGAATCATTACTCTAGAATGCTTTAATGCAGAACGCTTACCTTTTTCTCCTGCAACTAAAAGTACAGCCCCCATAGATGCAGCAATACCAGTACAAATTGTTGCTACATCTGGTTTAATTATCTGCATCGTGTCATAAATTCCCAATCCTGCATAAACACTTCCTCCAGGAGAATTAATATAAATCTGAATATCTTTATTCGGATCCGAACTTTCCAGAAACAAAAGCTGTGCTGTCACAATATTTGCCACCTGATCGTCGATTCCGGTTCCCAGGAAAATAATTCTGTCCATCATCAATCTAGAAAAAACGTCCATTTGTGCAACGTTCATTCTTCTCTCCTCCATAATATAAGGTGTAAGATTGGTAGGATTGAATGCTCCCATATATTGATCGGTTACCAAACCGTTATTTCCCATATGCTTTACTGAGAAATCTCTGAATTCTTTTTTAATATCCATTCGCTTATAATTTCTTTATTTTTTTCCAATATCGTTCCAAACAAATATAAGGACATTATGGCAGAAGAAAAAATCGTTATTACTTATTATTCCCTTTATTTATCTCATTTTATCCAGATAGATCCCTTTAATGGGTGAGTATTCTATCATATCGTTCAAGCGCATAGAAGCCTGTTTTAGTAATGTTATTTTTTTTATCAGCTCAAAATATTTGGATTCGTCTGAGGTTCTGTAATTTTCGAGTTCGGCTATAGCTTGTTTAATTAAATAATCGATATAACGGTATTTGTGAAGTAAAATATCGCCTTTTACCTGATCCCCTACTTTATCTCCGTAATTAGGCGGATAGATATTTCTCGAAGCCCAGTTTTCCAGTTCATCTTTTGGAAGAAGTGCATCTACTACTTTGGTGGTAATCTCTTCATCCATAAAAGTCACAAAAAAACTTCCGCTTCTCAGTTCATCATTCTGAATTCCTTCTTTAATCTGGTTGATGATAATTTCGTTGTTTTTTGCTAAAAAGCCGTAATGTTCTTCTTCAAAATGATGAAGAATTTCTTCAATAACGGTAATCTGATATTCTGTATTTTCCCCGTCTGTGCGCTTTAGAACAACATCTCCAAACATCAGCATATGATCAATCAGCTTATTTTCCATAAATAAAACATCAAACAAAAACGGATCTTCCTTTTCTTTATCAAAAGGTACAATTTCCATTTTTACTGGTGTATTTTCTTTTTGCTGATGCGTTTTCTGTGTTTGGTTATCTGTAATCTGCCGCTGAATATCCAGTTCATTAAACAGACTTTGCTCCGAAAGCTGGAATTTTTTTGAAACTTCTTTTAAGTAAATTTCCTTTTTTAATGCATTCTGAACAAAAGAAACCGATTTTACAATATTTCTTATCGCATCGGCTTTTTTAATAGGATCGTTTCCTGCATCCTTTAAAAGAATTTCAGCTTTAAAATCTATAAAATCTGTTGCTTCATTTTCAATAAAATTCTCAACATATTCCTGCGGATGCTTACGGGCGAAAGAGTCGGGATCATCACCTTCGGGGAAAAGAAGAACACGAATATTCACTCCTTCAGCCAAAAGCATATCAATACTTCTGAAACTAGCTTTAATTCCCGCATTATCACCATCAAAAAGAATGGTTACATTCTCTGTAAGTCTTTTAATAAGCTTAATCTGCTCTGTTGTTAATGACGTTCCGGAACTTGCCACAACATTTTCGATCCCGGAAAGATGAAGAGAAATTACATCCATATAACCTTCTACCAAAAGACAGACATTTTTGCGGGAAATTGCCTGTTTACTTTGGTTTAAGCCATATAAAACATTAGACTTATGATAAATTTCTGTTTCAGGGGAATTGAGATATTTTGCGGTTTTCACATTGCTTCTCAGAATTCTGGCTCCAAATCCTAAAACTCTTCCGGAAAAACTGTGGATAGGAAAAATTACTCTTTCTCTGAAACGATCTAAACCCGCAGGAGAGTTCTCCGGAAAAATAGATAGTCCAGATTTTTCTAAAATTTCTTTTGTGTAACCTTTTTCTAATGCAAATTCTGTGAATGCGTTTTTCTTTTCTGGTGAATAACCAAGTTGGAATTTTTTGATGATATCGTCTTTCAGTTCTCGTTCTCTGAAATAGGAAAGACCAATTGCCTTACCTTCACCATCTTCCCAAAGGATATTCTGAAAAAACTCGTTGGCTACTTCATGAATTTTATACAGTAAATCTCTTTCAGACTGTGCAATTTTGGCTTCTTCAGAAAATTCTCGTTGATCTTCTTCTATCTCTATCCCATATTTTTTTGCTGCATGTCTTAATGCTTCAGGATACGTAAAATTTTCGATTTCCATGAGAAAAGAAATTGCTGTTCCTCCTTTTCCTGTAGAAAAATCCTTCCAAATCTGTTTACTTGGAGAAACCACAAAGCTGGGCGATTTTTCCTCATGAAACGGACTTAACCCTTTAAAATTGGATCCTGCCCTTTTCAACTGTACATATTCTCCAACAATTTCTTCTACCCGAATTGTGGAAAATATCTTATCTATTGTCTGTTTGGAAATCATAATATAAAAATGATGAAAATAATTAAACCGATTAACTTTATATTTAAAATGATTATAATCATATTAAAATATGCTTAAAACGTTTATCAAAAGCTTAGATCTTTTTAATTTTGCAAAATTAAATAAGTATTTAAGATGAAAAGTATTTTAAATAAAATATCTTCTTTTTTCTTTATTGTTTTTTTTCATTTTGCCAACGCACAAGTCGGGATTAATACCAATAATCCTTCACGAATGTTAGATGTTGAAGGCACAATGAAAGTACACAATTTGAACGATGCCCATGCCAATGCAGATTACGACCAATCTATAGTAACCGACAGCAATGGTAATATAGATTTTACAAAAAAATCTAGCCTTTTGCCATCTGGAAACAGTAATAATACAGACAAGGAAAGCTTTAGCCAAATTTACAATACTACAGACGGAAATGGTGATGGAAACAAAATTTTAAAATGCGGGAAATTTCAGTTTTCGCTGACATCTACCAGCGATTCTAAGATTAGATTTAGATTGAATGACAATCCTAATACCCAAGTGGGAATTTATATGAACATGGAACAAAACTGGGATTCTAACGGTTATCAATTTTTCCAAGGAAAAAGCTATTTCGGAACACCTGACGAAAAATTCCTATTTGATTCTACAAACTATACAGTCTGGCAAAATTTAGCCGAAGCACAACTTGCTGATTTCGAACAAAATGTTCTCAACTTTCAATATCCTGGTGATTCTGATTTTTACCGGCTCATCATCTATAGAATTAAACAAAGCGTAGGATCTACTCCAGACAGTAGGGATTTTGCCGTAGTATGCGAAAAATTTTAGAAAAATGAAGAAAATTTTAATGTCAGTTTTTTTTATTCCTGCACTGTTTATATCTCAAAACGTAGGAATTAATACAGCTGAACCTTCGAGAAAACTCGATGTAAATGGTAATTTAAAAGTAAGCAGCATCCCTGTTAAAACTGGTAATGTAGATTATTCCAGAATCTTGCATTCTGATAAAACTTCTGGAAATATAGACTATATCCTTATCTCTGATCTTTTTAAAGCTCCAAACAATAATTCTGATGTTCAAAGAAAAATTTATTTGGCAGATACTCCTGTAACGGCTAATGAATGTACCTGTAGCGATCTCACTTTTAGAATTAACAACAATAATACTGCAGAATTTAAATTAAATTCTAATACTATTTTCACCACAAATAATAATGCTACTCAATTTGTAATGGGATATGGTATAAAAAGGTGGTCTAATAACAGCCCGATATATACTTACCAAAATGGATTTACCACATTTACGTCTACGAATTACAACACCTTCCAAACTTTAGATGCTACTCTCTTTCCGTCTTCTACGGACAATACGATAAGAATTTATACCATTGTGCCACCCAACCAAAAAACACTGTATAGAGTAACCTTAACAAAGAATACGAATAACGATTCCGGAACTAACAAATATCTTTACGGGATCATCTGTGAGCGGTTTTCAATGCAATCTTTATAAAATTATGCAAAAGAAAAATTTATATTTACTAATCAGTTTATTATTAAATCTGTTTTTTTACGCACAAAATGTCGGAATAGGAACTACTAACCCTACAGCAACATTAGATTTAAACGGAAATTTAAGAGTTCGTACCCTAACAGACAAAACCACAGATACAAGCTACAAAGATGTAGTAGTAGCAGATGCTAACGGTAATCTTGGAAGATGGGATAAAGCAAATATGATAGCAAAGATTCAGGATGAAATTTTAACAAATCAGAAGATTAATTACGTTTCCAATCTATCCACATATGGCTCCGAAATGAAATGTGACAGATTTAGATTGAAATTCGATGTTGAAAACAATAAAGTGTATCCATTTATCTCGCTTTCATCCGATCCTGCACCGGTTAATTCTTCAACAAAAGTATATTATAGTTATATACATAAAACCAATGCAAGTAGCTCTAGTTTTGTGTCACCTAACGTCCTTTCTATGCAGCAGTCCGTTAATATAACGAGTTCTACATGGCAAAAATTAGATGCGAATTTTGATCATAATGTGTTCGACGAAGTATATTTAAGCTATCCTAATACCAATGCTCTTTATCGTATTACTTTTTTGCAAAGACAAAGTGGTGACACTCAAAACGGGGTTACGCCTTACTTTTACACCATAACTTGTGAAAGATTTTAAGACTTCACATTCATATAAAACTTTGAAGTTACCTCTAACTGACTGATTTGTTTCAGTCAGTTTTATTTTATACTTACGACAAAAATTTAGGACAAATACTTATATTTGCTTATGCAATTCATCATTCATCAAAAGAGCGACTGGCAAAAAGTCGCAGATTCTATTCTTCCTGAATTCAAAAATAATATCTTGCTGTTAAAAGGAAATTTAGGAGCGGGTAAAACAACATTTACCCAATTTTTGATTAAAAATCTGGGAAGTGAAGATGAAGTAAGCTCTCCCACCTACTCTATTGTAAACGAATATAATTCTCCAAAAGGAAAAATTTTTCATTTTGATTTATACAGACTTAAAAACATTGATGAAGTCTACGATATCGGTATTGAAGAATATCTAGATAATTCTTATCTCTGTATAATAGAATGGCCGGAAGTATATGAAGCAGAATTGCAGGGCTTGAATTTTCATACAATGACTATTGAAAATACTGGTGAAAGCAGAGAGATTTCATTCGATTAAAAATGATATCTTTGTCTGATAAAAATAGTAAGTCTTTAATTGAATAATCATGAGTACTACACATATTTTTACACCTTTTTCAGAAGAAGAACTGATGCCGAAAGAAGAAAAACTGGATGTAATTAAAAAAGGGAAACAATTCAGTATAGGAATTCCAAAAGAAACCTGTCTCAACGAAAGAAGAACGTGTATTACGCCAGATGCTGTACAGGTTTTGGTAGAACATGGTCACGAAATTATTATTGAATCTGGTGCAGGAAAAAGCTCATTCTTTACCGACTTACAATATTCAGAATCTGGAGCCAGAATTACAGAAGATCCTAAAGAAGCATTTGCTCAGGATTTAGTTCTTAAAATTAACCCTCCCACAGAAGAAGAAACAGAATATCTTAAACCTAATTCTTATCTTGTTTCTGCTCTACAGATCAATTTAAGAGATAAAGATTATTTTCTGAAACTCGCTGAGAAAAAAATTAATGCTATTGCGTTCGAATTTATTGCAGACGAATACAAACAACTTACATTGGTGAGGTTAATCGGCGAAATTGCCGGTACAGTTTCTATTCTTTATTCATCAGAATTATTAGCATTATCCAATGGATTAATGCTTGGCGGAATAACCGGTGTTCGACCTGCGGAAGTAGTAGTTTTAGGAGCCGGAATTGTAGGAGAATTTGCAACAAAAGCAGCCATAGGTTTAGGGGCAAGTGTAAAAGTTTTCGATAATTCTCTTTCCAAACTGAGAAGGCTTCATACTTTGGTAGACAGCAGAGTTCCTACTTCAATAATCGATCCTAAAGAGCTCAGCAAAAGCTTAAGAAGAGCAGATGTTGTTATCGGAGCTTTACCAAGACTCAATATGCAGCCTATTGTTACCGAAGAAATGGTTATAAAAATGAAGAAAGGCAGTGTTATTATAGACATCGGAATCGACAACGGGAAAGCAATAGAAACTTCCGAACTTACAACAATGGAAGATCCGTATATTATAAAACATGGCGTAATTCATTGTGGACTTCCGAATTTAACTTCAAAAATGCCGAGAACTACAACCAAGGCAATTTCTAATTTCTTTCTTTCTTATATTTTGAATTATGACGAAGAAGGCGGTTTCGAAAATATGCTTTTACGCAAAAATGAAATGAAGCAAAGCTTATATATGTACAAAGGACGACATACTAAAAAAGTAATCTGCGACCGTTTCGGACTTACGTATCACGACATCAATCTTTTAATTTTCTAATGAAAAAAATAAAATTCTTTGTAATTGGTCTGGTTCCCGGACTTATTATCGTTTTTTTTGTACTTAATAAAAAAGGTGTAAGCTGCAGTGGTTATTTACCCAACAGCAGGGTTATTGCCGAAACACTTTCTAAAGATTTTGAATATTCAGATCAATTCAAAACAGAGATGAATGCTTTAAAAATCAACGAAAAATTCCTGAAAGACAGCATTATTACCAACGGAAAAATAGATTTCGACAAAAGCCATGCTCAGAAAAAACCTTGTCCAGACTATCTTTTAACGTATCCGGAAAAAAAACCTGCCTACGAAATTACTTTCGAAAAGTGTGAAAATAAAGCAGTTTTACTTTCCCTAAAAAAACTTCCATAATTTAGAAAGTAATATTAATTTTCTGAATTTATGATATTTTATTATCAGTTTAAAATACAAAAAAAGCCGCTGAACAATTTTTCAGCGGCTTTTTTTAGGTATATGAATCCAATTTAAATAACTCCTAACTCTTTTCCAACTTTTTCGAAAGCAGCAATAGCTTTATCTAAATGCTCCTGAGTATGGGCTGCCGAAAGTTGAACTCTTATTCTGGCTTTACCTTTAGGAACTACAGGATAGAAAAACCCGATTACATAAATTCCTTCATCCATCAGTTTCTCTGCCATTTTTTGTGATAACGGTGCATCATAAAGCATTACCGGAACAATCGCAGCATCTCCATCGGGAATATCAAAGCCTTTTGCTTTCATTTGGGTTCTGAAATATTCTGCATTCTGCATTACTTTGTCTCTAAGAGAAGTATCATCCGAAATCATATCCAAAACCTTCATTGCAGCTCCCACAATTCCTGGTGCAAGAGAATTAGAAAATAAATAAGGTCTGGAACGTTGTCTCAGCATATCAATAATCTCTTTTTTTCCTGAAGTAAATCCTCCTAAAGCACCTCCTAAAGCTTTTCCTAGTGTAGAAGTAATAATATCTACTCTTCCCATTACTTCATTGGCTTCATGGGTTCCGCGACCTGTTTTTCCGATAAATCCGGTAGCATGAGAATCGTCTACCATTACAAGTGCATCATATTGATCTGCCAAATCGCAAACTCCTTTTAGATCTGCAACAATACCGTCCATAGAAAAAACGCCATCGGTAACAATAATTTTAAATCTGTGATTTTTTTCAGAAGCGGCGATAAGCTGTGCTTCCAAATCTTCCATATTGTTATTCTTGTAACGGTATCTTGCGGCTTTGCAAAGACGAACACCATCAATAATAGAAGCATGATTCAGTTCATCCGAAATAATAGCATCCTCTTCAGAGAATAAGGGTTCGAAAACTCCTCCATTGGCATCAAAACATGCTGCATAAAGTATTGTATCTTCAAGACCTAAGAATTTTGATATTTTTTCTTCCAGTTGCTTATGAATATCCTGCGTTCCACAAATAAAACGTACCGAAGACATTCCGTATCCATGAGATTCAATCATATCCTGAGAAGCTTTCATCACTTCCGGATTATTGGATAAACCCAAATAATTGTTGGCACAAAAATTCAGCAATTTCTTTCCGTTCGCTTCTATTTCTGCACTTTGTTGGGATGTAATGATTCTTTCTCTCTTATAAAGACCATCATTCTCTATATTTTTGAGTTCGTTCTGTAAGTTTTCAAGATATTTTGCTGAAATCATATAATTAAATTTATTTGGTGCTAATTTACTAAAAAGCCTTTAAACAAATCCGCTAAAAACAATGCAAATATGGGCTGTGAAAAAGTCATAAAAAAACAGGTCTCAAATTATTGAAACCTGTTTTTTTTAATTAAATCATAAATTAATCGACAATTTCATATTCAACCGGAATAGTACCCTGATTGGTATTTCCGATTTCTTCGAACGCCGCCTTAGACATATCTAATGCCCTTGAAGAATGGAAAGGTCCTCTGTCATTAATCACTACGATTACCTCTTTTCCATTATTCAGATTGGTAACTTTTACTTCAGTACCAAAAGGAATTGTTCTGTGAGCTGCGGTAAGTTTTTTATTATCAAAAATCTCTCCGCTGGCTGTTTTTCTACCATTAAATTTACTGTGGTAGTAAGACGCATAACTTGTTTTCTTCGCATCTGCGGCATTATTCTTGAAAGAATAAATACCGAAGGTTGAAATCATCATTATGATTACGAGAATAAATCTTTTCATCACTTTGAACTTTTTTACTTGTTTGACGAGGCAAAAGTATAGGGAAACTTTTTACTTGCCTAGTTCAAACGTTAATAAAAGTTAACAAAATCATAAAAATATACTAATTTTTTCGGTAAACAGCTTATTTTAAAGGCTTAAGGATACGATGTTAAAGAATGTTAAAAAAGAGAATTAAAAGTTAAGAGAATTAACAAAAAATTATATTTTAGTTTAAAACAAATGTAGAACATTCTGATTATTAACAAATTAAAACCAAATAACAAAACAACTTATTTGCTTTCTTCATCATTCTGAATTTGGAATCCAATAGCTCTTCGAGGTTCTTGTACAATTTTATAAGCCTCCAATTCATTTTTAACTGCCTGAATTCTGGTTTGAAAGTAATCTAAATTATTCAGAACAGCATCGGCCAAAAACTGCTCTACCAAGTCGAGATATTCGTTGGTAAGCTTTGCGGCAGCATCTCTTAAAGCTCCGTGAAGAAGATTTTCATCAATAATCAGATTTTCATTTTTACTTTTCTGATATGCATTTTTAATTCTTTTTTTCAAACTCTGTGTGAAATCTATGAGCATCGTATTGCTGAAAACTTTCATCTGAGAAGCCACATTATTCCAGAAAGGAATTTTGTCTGCCTGATTGTTTTTAAGAATTTTATACAAAAGAGAATCTTTATCCAAATTTCTGGTAATCTGAAATAAGATTATTTCGGCTCTCTCTGCTGCATTAGGCGGGAAAACAGGAATCAACACATCAAATCTTCCTGGTGCAAGTATTTCCTCATCAATACCTGAAACCGAATTTGCAGAACCTACCATCAGTATATCTTCACTTTCAAATTTAGAAATGTGATGCAACACCATTTCCTGAGCTTCGAGATTGGCATACGAAATATTATTTTCTGCCTTTCGCTGCATCATAATTTCATCAAAATCTTCCAGAAAAAGTAAAACTCGATCGTGCTTCATTATCGCTAACAGATAATCGTTGAAATTGGTTTCATTCCCATTCACGAAAGAAATTCCGAGATCGTACTTTTTGATTTCCTTGAACTGATAATTGATAATTTCTGCAATCTTATTAGCCCAGAAAATTTTTCCGCTTCCGGGAGGCCCATAGAGAATAATTCCGGCAGGTTTATAAATTCCCCAATCTTTAATCTGCTGAGGATTGAGAAAAGGTTCCAAAACTTCCGAAATGTAAAAAAACAAATCTCTGTACCCGATAAAATCTCTTTTCTGAAGACTGGTTTTATTCCCGAAATAGTCGTAAACAAATTTATAATTGCCTCCTAATCTTTTATCTATTCCGTAACTGGAAACAGACGAGCGGTAAAATCCGTTATCGAATATATTATTTTCTTTAATTGCTTTTTCTATCTTTTCTTTGGGCTGATTAATGGTTTCTGCAATCTGTTCTACCGTCTTGTTTTTATCTAAATCTTTTTCATATTGCTTTAAAAATTCGGAATTTTCACGGGCAAATTTTTCGAAATCTTCCTTTACTTCGAAATTGGTTGAAATACAATCTGTAAGATCAAGATCAAAATCCTGTATAAAGCATTTTATGGCTTCCGGAGAAACATTCAGTTCTTTTGCGAGTTGTATTAATTTCATAATTAGATTGGTATAGATTTCAGAAAGCTACAATCTTTGAACCATAATTGAAATTTAGAACTTCTATAATATCCAGATTGAAGAAACCATTTTTATTCTTTTAAAAATATGATTTTTTTTGAAGATTTTAAAAATCATCAAACTAAAAATGAATTTGGAAATGAAATTAAAGTAAATAAAGGATTATTCTTCCAGTGCATACACCGCAAAACTGGCTAACCAATGATCGCCACCATAATTACCTTGAAAAAGTAACGGTAAACCATTATTCAGGAAAATATTGGCTGTTTTCAGAAAATCTTTTTTCAAAGGATGACTTTGCGGAAGACTTTTGGCAACGCCTTTCATACACCAAGCTTTAGAAAAAGACAATCCCACCAGATGAACGGTCTGAAAATCATTCAAATCGCTTACTACAGGTATTTTTTCGATATTTTTAAGACTTCGCTGATCATAAAATGTATTCAGCCACTGCACAAAATCTTTTTGAGGTAACACTCTTCTCATTAAATCTGCAATTTCCAAACTGGGAGAAAAGAAATCGGATCCATCCGGCTCCAGATATGCAGGCGTTTTTTCGTCTTTCAAATAAAAATATTTTGCCTTTTCGGTAAGTTGCTTTTCAAATTCAGAATCTTTGTTGGCTCTTGCCCAATCTATTGCAAATCCCATCGCAAAAGCAGTATTGGGATGCACACCCGTTCTGTTGGGATAAGTTTGTTTGGGAAGAAAAGATTTCCAAGAAGCCAGAATTTTATCTGTTAAAGGCTTTAGATTCTGATGCCAAATCTTCGCTTTAGGATTATCCCAAGTAGTAAGTTCTTCATCCAGCTTAAGCAGCCAAGCCCAACCGTAAGTTCTCTCGAAAGTTGCGGTAAGCTGATATTTGGTAAAATAATCGGCTTCTGCCTGAAGATTATCTTTGGTAAGAGAGCTTTCCAAAATTGCCTCAATATTTTTTGCAACAGAAAGATGTGGTTTAGATTTTAACAATTTTACCAACATCCAATGTCCGTGAACAGAACTGTGCCAATCGAAACACCCATAAAAACTGGGATGTAAATCTTTAGGACTTAATGCAACCTCATCAGAATTATTGATGATATGTGCAGTTTTATTAGGATATTCCTGAGTAATGCAGTGTAGCGGTTTTTCAGATAGCTTTATTGCCATTTCGTCTGAAAGTTTCGGAACCTCCTGAGCAAAAACCAGAAAAGGGAAGACAGCGATTACCAAAAAATATTTTCTCATAAGATATTTTTAGAGTTTCAATATTAGAAAATATAATCTTTCACACGAGAAGTAGCCATTTCTTTTTCGTTGATCCAACTTAGAAAAGACTCCAGTTTATCTTCCATTTTTTTTCCTAAATTCCATTTTCTGTGGAAAGGTATCTTAAAATGATGTTTATTGACATCTGTAAATTGCCAAGAATCTAAGTAAATCATTACAAAATCGTCTTTTTTCAACGTTTCGAACACCATATTCTGATAATATTTCATAGGTAAAACCTGAAAAACAAAATCATTATACGGAAGCTGACTGTAAGGAGAAATACTTTCCGGAATAATGCTTACTCCATCTTCTTCTATAATCTCCGGAGATTTCTTAAGCCGTTTGAACGGAAAGAGAATATCTGCATGATCTATCGCTGAAACATAATTAAACCCAGACTGTTTCAGCTCCTGTAACGTAAAACTGTTGTTTTTATAACGAATTCCTCTTATATTTTTTTCGAGAACATCCTGAATACTATGTTTTACAAGCTCTACCCTTTCCAAAGAACTGTTTTGATGGTAAAAAGCAATCTCATGCCCTTGAGCCGAGATTGCTTTTAAAAGATCTTTAAGCTTCTCAATAATAGAAATCTCTACAAAAAAGCTTGCTTTAATATCATGGATATCTAAAATTCTCAAAATTGCCCTTGTATTACTTTGCGTAATCTGTAATCTTTCCTCATTAGAAATCTCAAAGCCTTTTTGGGTTTCGGCTTCGATAGAAATTATGTTAAACGTAAGTAATATCATGCAAATTGGGAAGCTTAATTTTTGTTTAGCTTAACCTTAAGATTTTTAATCATATCTTTTGTCATTTCAGAAATTCCGAAATCGTAAGACAATCCCCAATCTTTTTTAGCTACAGAATCATCAATAGAAGCCGGCCAAGAATCGGCAATTGCCTGTCTGAAGTCTGGCTTATACTCTATCTCAAAATCTTTAATTTCATTTTTAATTTCTTCAGCTAATTCTTTAGGAGTAAAAGACATTCCGCCAAGATTGTAAGAAGTATGAACCGTTAAACTTTCTTTGGGAGCATCCATCAGTTTAAGTGTTGCATTAATGGCATCATCCATATACAACATCGGCATTCCCGTATTCTCAGAAATAAAACTTGTATATTTTCCTTTTTCAATTGCTTCATAAAAAATTTCAACTGCATAATCTGTAGTTCCTCCACCTGCGGGAGTTTTCCAGGAAATAAGCCCAGGATAACGGATACTTCTAACATCTACTCCATATTTATCAAAATAATATTCGCACCATTTTTCGCCTGCCATTTTAGAAATACCGTAAACAGTAGTAGGATTCAAAACCACATCCTGCCCAACATTTTCTTTTGGAATTCCTTTACCAAAAACGGCAATAGAACTTGGCCAGAAAATCTTTTTTATCAATCCTTCTTTTGCCATTTCACAAAAATGTAATAAAGGCTCAAGATTCAGTTTCCATGCAAAAATCGGCTGTTTTTCTGAAGTTCCGGACAAAAGAGAAGCCAAATGATAAACCGTTGTTATTTCGTAATCTTTAATAACCTGTCTTACCAATTGCGTATTGGTTACATCCATTCTTTCGTAGTATCCTGCTGATGTAATACCCTGCTGAAATCTGTCTAAACCCGAAGCTACAACATTTTCTGCACCATGAATTTCTACAAGTCTATTGGTAAGTTCTGTTCCGATTTGCCCTAAAGCTCCTGTTATAAGTATTTTTTCCGTGAAGGACTCCATTTTTATTTACTGTTAGTTGATTATAAGCAAAAGTAAAAATTTTGCTTACGATAAGAAAACAAAATTGTAAATTAGATTATAAAATTTACAGATGAAAAAAATCTTGTTTCTATGTATTATGATGAGCCATTCTTTTTCGGCTCAGTATAAAGACATTACCATTGTAAAAGAAGTTAGGGTAAAAAATAAAGGTGTTGTAGTTTCTGCTCACCCATTGGCAAGTGAAGCTGGAGCAAAAATTTTAAAACTCGGAGGAAATTCTTACGATGCTATTGTTGCAACGCAATATGCTTTGGCAGTAGTTTATCCTCAAGCAGGAAATATAGGCGGAGGTGGTTTTCTTGTAGGAGTAAAAAGTACGGGAGAAAAATTCACCATTGATTACCGTGAAACGGCTCCCCAAAAAGCCAGCCATGATATGTATATCGACAAAAACGGAAAAGCCGATACCAATCTCTCTCAAAACGGAAGATTAGCAGTGGGAATTCCGGGAAGTGTTGCCGGATTTTTTGCTACATTGAAATATTGTAAACTCCCAATGAGCAAATTGATTCAGCCAGCTATAGATTTAGCCGAAAAAGGGTTTGCAATCACAGAAAAAGAAGCAGATTTATTAAATTCGAACCAAGAAAATTTTAAGAAACACAATTCTTCGTCTATCGTTTTTGTTAAACCCATTCCTTGGAAAGCAGGAGATATTTTAACCCAAAAAGAGCTTGCAGAATCATTAAAATTAATTCAGAAATTGGGTTCAAAAGGTTTTTATGAAGGAAAAACTGCTAATCTTATCGTTTCTGAAATGAAAAAAGGCAACGGAATCATTAGTCTTGATGATTTAAAAAATTATAAAGTTGCCGAAAGAAAACCATTAGAGTTCAACTATAAAGGCAATAACATTGTGTCTATGCCATTGCCTTCCAGTGGCGGAATCCTGCTTGCTCAAATGCTGAAAATGGCGGAATTCGAAAATTTAGAAAAATATCAACAAAATTCTGTGAAAGCTGTTCAGATTATGGTGGAAGCAGAACGGAGAGCTTTTGCCGACAGAGCAGAATATATGGGCGATCCGGATTTTATTGAAGATAAAACTTCCTACCTTATTTCTGATGAGTATCTTAAAAACAGATGGAAAAACTTCAGCTTCAATAAAGCTACCTTAAGCTCTGAAGTTGGAAAAATTATTCCTCAACCTAAAGAATCTACGGAAACTACGCATATCTCTGTAATTGATAAAGAGGGAAATGCTGCTTCGGTTACCACTACTCTGAATGGCTTATATGGCAGTAAAGTTGTTGTTTCGGGAGCCGGTTTTTTCCTGAATAATGAAATGGACGATTTTTCTGTAAAACCGGGTGTTCCCAATATGTTTGGAGCAGTGGGTGGAGAAGCAAATTCTATTCAGCCTCATAAAAGAATGCTTTCTTCTATGACTCCTACTATTGTTTTGAAAAACGGAAAACCCATTATAATTGTTGGTACACCGGGAGGAACTACCATTCCGACCTCTGTTTACCAATCTATTGTTGATGTAATTGATTTTAAACTGAATGCCAATATTACCGTAAACAGTCCCAAATTTCACCACCAATGGTTACCTGAAACTGTAGCTTTTGAAAAAAACTTCCCGGAATCTATTGTGAAAGAACTCGAAAAGTTAGGCTATAAATCTGAAAAAGTAAAACAGATAGGGCGGACTGAAATGATTCTAATTGATGAAAATGGAAATATTAATGCCGTTGCAGACGGGCGTGGCGACGATTCTGTTGCGGTGGAATAATTCAGTTTTCAGGTAATTTTTTGTCAAATTAAATCGACTTCATCATTTTATAGAGTAATATTTTTATTAGAATCATTCAGTTTCGGCTCGGGCTTCGCCCGAGCCGAAACTGAATTGTTGTATTAGCCTTCTATTTAAACAAATTTTATTAAATTTCAATCCTAAAAAAACATTCTCTTTGAAAGCAAAAAAAATATACCAACAGCTTTATTTTCAGGTTATCATCGCAATTATTGCAGGTATTCTTCTGGGAAAATTTTATCCTGAAATGGGTGAAAAAATGAAACCATTGGGTGATGGATTCATAAAATTGGTAAAAATGATTATTGCCCCTGTTATTTTCATTACGCTTACTTTAGGAATTGCTCACATGACAGATTTGAAGAAAGTGGGAAGAATTGCAATAAAAGCAATGATTTATTTTTTCACGTTCTCTACTTTAGCCTTAATTATAGGATTAATTGTAGGAAATGTTATTCAGCCCGGAGCTGGTTTAAATATAAATCCTGCAAGCTTATCCGGCGACATTTCTCAGTATCAGCAAAAAGCACACGATACTACCCTTACAGGATTTATGATGAATATTATTCCCGAAACCCTGTTTAGTCCGTTAGTTGGAGAAAATATTCTGCAGGTCTTGCTGGTGGCAATTCTTATGGGAGTAGCTTTGGTTTTAACAAAAGAAAAAAGCGGAAAAATTACAGAATTACTACAGTCACTTTCTACTCCGATATTCAAAATTGTACACATGTTGATGAAGCTGGCTCCTATTGGCGCTTTCGGAGCGATGGCATTTACAATTGGTAAGTATGGTCTTGCATCGGTTTTAAATTTAATTTTTTTGGTTGGCACGTTTTATATAACTTCCATTCTATTTGTAGTCTTGGTTTTGGGTACAGTTGCCTGGTACAATGGGTTCAATATATTTAAACTCATTTATTATCTAAAAGAAGAACTTCTTTTGGTTTTAGGAACAAGCTCTTCAGAATCTGCACTTCCGGGAATTATGGAAAAACTGGAAAAAGCCGGCTGTTCCAGAGCAATTGTTGGCTTGGTGGTTCCTACAGGATATTCTTTCAATCTCGACGGAACCAATATTTACATGACATTAGCTTCACTATTCATTGCACAGGCATTAGGAATTGATCTTTCCATCGAAAAACAGCTGATGCTGCTTTTGGTTGCGATGCTAAGCTCTAAAGGAGCAGCCGGAGTTACCGGAGCCGGATTTGTTACTTTAGCTGCGACTTTAGCGGTAGTTCCCGAAATTCCTATTGCAGGAATGACTTTAATTCTGGGAATAGATAAATTTATGAGTGAATGCCGTGCTCTAACCAATGTTATCGGAAATTCGGTTGCCACAGTAGTTGTCGCCAATTGGGAAAAGCAGTTAGACAAAGAACAATTACAGTTTGCCCTCGACAATCCTAATAAAATTGAAGATAAACTGGAAGTTTAATTTAAGGGGGATTTAAATCTTGTTTAAGTTTTAAATTCTTATTTTTAAAACTAACATATCTATTCTCAGCTATGAAATATATGCCACAATCTTTGTATTTAAACGAGGTTTGCTTCTTTGTTTCCCTAAGAAATTACAGCTAGACATTTACACATCCAACAATGATTTTTTTAATTTTTAGGCATAAAAAAGTTTATTGAAACTTTGTTTCAATAAACTTTTTTTATCGTCAGTAATCATCCGGATTACACAGAATTTTATCAACTATTTTTGACTATTAAACATCCAAAGAAAAAGATTATTTCTTTAGCGTAGTAATCGTCAACACTTTTTGACCATTTACCATATCCACTTTTGTAGAACCTATAATATCTGCAAAAATCATCATGCTAGAATCTTTAAATTCGTAACCGTCAATATAAACCGGGTTATTTTCCGGGAGATTATGCTGGATATTATAGTTGCTTAGTAATAATTTATCCAAGACATCACTATCTTTTTTAAATTTCACTTCAGTTAAACCATTGTCTGCCAAAAAATCGTACTTCTTTAGATTTTGTGGAATATTTGCTTTAGTTTTAAAAACATTTACACTTTGTACATACTTTTTGTTGGCATCAAACATAGAAACCGTACCAACGGCATTGTTTGATACTGCGAATCTTACATTAGGATTTTTTTGGGCAAATGCCGTTGCAGATGCACAAATAAGTAAAGAATATAGAATTTTTTTCATAGTGAAAACAAATAACTGTTAAAAACTTGATAAATATAGTTATTTTTTGGTAAATAAAACAAAATAAAATGAATTACTTAAAAGTTAGAGAAAAAAAATGAAGAAACATATTCTCAAATCTATTTAATTAATATTTTCAATCCTAATATTAAATGAACATAAATTTCGAATGCTTTAAAATTCTCAATTTGAGAATATAAATTTCTAATTCAAAAAAACTTTATCTTTGCGACTATGATTTTACGAGGAGAAAACTTAATAAAAGAATACGGTCCCAAAAAAGTAGTGAAAGGAGTTTCTGTGCAGGTACAGCAAGGAGAAATTGTTGGTTTGCTGGGACCAAACGGTGCAGGGAAAACCACTTCATTTTATATGATTGTTGGGTTGGTAAAACCTACTTCCGGAAAAATTTTTCTCGACAAACAAGAAATTACTTCAGATGCTATGTACCGCCGTGCTCAGAAAGGCATCGGTTATCTTGCTCAGGAAGCTTCAGTTTTCCGAAAACTTTCGGTTGAAGATAATATATTAGGCGTTCTTCAGCTAACCAAACTTTCCAAAAGAGAGCAGCAGATAAAATGTGATGAACTTATTGAAGAGTTTTCTTTACAGCACGTTCGTAAAAACAGAGGAGATTTACTTTCTGGAGGAGAAAGACGTAGAACAGAAATTGCACGATGTTTGGCGACAGACCCAAGTTTTATCCTTTTAGATGAACCTTTTGCGGGAGTAGACCCAATTGCCGTAGAAGACATCCAAAAAATTGTGCGGAGTTTAACCGATAAAAACATCGGAATTCTCATTACCGACCACAACGTACAGCAAACTTTAGCCATTACCAACAAAACGTATATTATGTTTGAAGGTAAAATTCTGAAAGAAGGACTTCCTGAAGATCTTGCAAACGATCCGCAGGTAAGAGAAGCCTATTTAGGGGAAAACTTCGTCTATCAAAGTATTTTCGATAAGCCAAGTAAAAAAAGCTATGCTTATAATATTTGGGCAGGAAATTTTGATTCTAAAAATAAATTTCAGGATTTTGTAAAAGAAAATTTTGCACAGTTTGATGATTTAAGATTAATGCATGGTTTTGAAGACATCAGTTTTGCATCACTATCCAATTCAGAAATAGAGCATATTTTCAATGAAATTATAGATAAAAATGCTTACAATTCTTTTGTATTTCAGAAAAAAGAAATCAATTCTACATATTCTTTAGAACAGGCAGAATCAGATTCAAAAGCTGCAAGTACATCTGAACTGGCTTATGCAACAACCTATGTTTTTGAAGTATAAATTAAATTTCAAAATAAAAATAACAACTTTCATTTACTGTTGAATTTTGTTGAAATTAAAGAAAACTAAAGTACCATTTCCTTATAGAACGGTACTTTTTTCATTTAAAACCAAAGCATCCTTTTTGCCAAGAATATGAATGACCATTATCTTAAAAAAATAGACCGAATAACCGCAATTCTTACTCAGCTGCAATCTAAACCGATTGTAAGAGCCCAAGATTTGGCAGAAAAATTCGAAGTAAGCATAAGAACCATTTACCGTGATATAAAAACGCTCGAAAATGCAGGAATCCCCATTATTGGAGAAGCCGGAAACGGATATTCTTTGATGGACGGATACAAATTACCTCCCGTAATGTTTACAAAAGATGAGGTTTTGAGCTTTATTACCGCAGAAAAACTGATGCAGCATTTTTCACATGAAAGTTTGGGGGCTCACTACAAAACAGCTATGGAAAAGTTGCGTTCTATTTTAAAATATTCGGATAAGAAGCTGCTGGAAAATATTGAAAAGCAAATTGATATTTACAATTATTATCCAAAAACGGAAGATTACATCAAAAATATCATTCCCACCATTTTGCAAAGTATTGCAGAAAAAGTTCAGATATGTATAGATTATAAAACGGTAGATGAAAAAATTTCTACAAGAACAATTGAGGTTGTAGGTGTTTTCTTCGAGTTCAATTATTGGTATCTTATTGCATATTGTACTTTGAGAAAGGATTTCAGGCAGTTTCGAGTGGACAGAATCTTAAAACTGAACAAAACTCAAAATCCTTTTTTACAGGAATACGGACAAATAAACGACTACCGGAAAAATCCTAACGCAAACAAAACTATCGTAAAGCTTTTGGTTGAAAAAAAGATAATGCCTCACTTGGGAAATTCAAAAATCTACTACGGTTTAACCGAAGAAAAAGAAACTGAAAACGGAATTGAATTAACCTTCGAAACAGAATGGATTTCTGAAGGATTTCCGCGCTGGTTGATAACTTTTACAGATTACGCCAAAATTATTGAACCTGAATCTTTGAAAACAACCATGAAAGAACTCATTGAAAAGATTTCTAAAAACCTCAGCCAATACTCATAGAAAACTCCATATTTATTACAAATCCTTTCAGATAAAACCGAATTAACCTGAAAAATTTTGCAATAGATATGGAGCGGTATTTTTAATTTGATTTTACAAATGTTGATTTAAAACATCTGCATTTTATCAATTTTAAAATCTTTCCCAAAAGAAAGGCGGCACAATACCTAAAGACCGTAAGTAAGTATAAGCCTGTGCACGGTGATGAATTTCGTTATCTATAAAATAAAGGATGTTCTGATAAACCGGAAATTCATACTGTCCAAATAAATTGAATGTTTCCTGAAATTTTTCTTCCGAAATCTGATTAAAATAATGGTTGATAACTTCAGTTTCAGCGTCCCATCTTGCAAGAATTTCTTCTTTGGTTTTAGGCTGAAATACTTCTTCCGAAAATTCAGTAATCTGTTGTTCTACGATTCCTTTTAAGGCAGGTCCGGCAATACTGATTAACTCCACTACCATGGTAGAAAACGGTCTCATTCCCTGCACAGAAAATTCAAACAATTCTTTGTCGGGAAATACTTCTATAACTCTTCGGGTAAGATTTCTGTGACCTTGCCAATGTTCTAATAATTGGTCGGCAGAAATAAACTGTTTTGCTCTTGTTGTCATAATTTTTTAGATTTTTTTGTTAATTCTAAAGCAAAGATAACGGCAAGATATGACAACAGTTTGTCAGCAGAAATTTAACATATAATTTTTTTAAATATTTCTAAAATAAAATTGAAAACGCTACGTTATACCAATAATGAAGAAGAATTCAGACTAAAATATGTTGAGGTAGATAAATAATTTTGAAACTGACCGGTTTTTCTATTAAAAACCGGTCTTTTTATGGAGAAATGGTATCCCAAAGACTCATCACTTCTATTTTTTCTAAAGGAACTGAAAGTTTGATTTTTTTAGCAGTTCCGGGCAACAGATCAAAAAAATTATCGCTAAAATGGGTATTTCCAATCAGGTAAATATCTTTAGCAAAAACATCTGTGGAAACTTCAATTTCGGTTGCGGAGATTTTCCTGATCTTAATATTAGGTTTTAAAAGTTTTAAATCTTTTGGTTTCGCAAAGAAATGAAGGTTTTGCGCAATTATTTGCTGATTTTTATCTCTTAGAATCAAATTCAGAAAAACTTTATTTTTAAGATTGTTTGAGATTATATTTTCAATTTCGATAGGATCAAACCTGATGATTTCATCTAATATTTTACCATCAGGAACGTTTGTAATTTCATTTAAAATTTTTCCGTTAAAGTCAATCACCTGTATTTCAATAAAAACATCTTCAAATTTTTTAGGCTCATCATTAATGCCGTAAAAATTTAAAATTCCGTCTTTTTCTTCTGTAAAAATCACCTGATTTTCAAAACTTCTTTTTACCTGATACTGCAAAGCTTTCCAGTTCCCCAAATAATCAATAGAAGACCACGAAACCACCGGCCAGCAATCATTCAACTGCCAATATAATGTTCCCATATTATATGGTTTTGAACGACGGTGAGCTTCTATAGCAATCTGCATTCCCCGAGCCTGCAGAAGCTGAGAAACATAATTATATTTTACAAAATCTTTAGGAACAAAATAATCCCTTTGCATATATTTTTCTATGATTTCCCAACCTTTTGCGTGTTTTTCGTGTGCTTTAACAGTTCCGTTCTGTAAACGCAGTTCTGGTTCGCCAGAAAACATAAATCTTATGGTTTCTAAGCTCGGCATTCCCTGAAAACCATATTCTGAAGCGAATCTGGGAACTTTTTCATTGAATATTTCAAACGGCTGTTCGCCCCACCAAACGCCCCAGTAATGAGAATCTCCTTCCGTTAAACTTTCTTTATGCCCCCAACCGATGGATGGTGAACTTTCCCAATAGATTTGCTTGTCGCGTGTTGCAAATTCTTGAATTGCATTAGGAATTACCTCATGAAAAAGCTTTTTATAGTCTTTCCAGACCTGCAGAGAATCTTCTTTTGAATAGTTGAACTGTTTCTGATAACCCCAGTTTACAATAGCCTCATCAATTTCGTTATTACCGCACCACAAGGCAATAGATGGGTGATTTTGTAGCCTTTGAACCTGATCTTTCACTTCCGCTTTCACATTTTGGAGAAAATTTTCGTCTGCCGGATAAAAACTTCCTGCAAACATAAAATCCTGCCATACCAAAATTCCATTTTCGTCACAGGCTTTGTAGAACTCATCATCTTCATAAATTCCTCCGCCCCAAACCCGAATCATATTCATATGGGCATCTTTACAGGCTTTGATGAGCTGATGGTATTTTTCTTTTGTCATTCTCGGTGAAAAGCTGTCGCCGGGAATCCAGTTTACTCCTTTTGCATACAACGGTTTACCGTTTACTTTAAAATAAAAAGATTTTCCTTTTCCGTCTTTTTCCTGAATGAGCTCTATCGTCTTTAAACCGATTGTTTCTGTTTTTTCTGCCAGAATTTTCGAATCTTTTTTTAACGAAACCTTAATATGATATACATTGGGATTGCCCCAACCATTTGGCTGCCAAAGTTTTGGATTTTCGATAGTGAAAGGAATCTGTATTGCATTTTTTCCTTTTCTTAAATGAACAGTATTGGTTTTATTGTTAAAAGACAGAAAATATTGCCCCTCTTTATCAGCAAAAATTTCGGTAAAAATATTTAACTCTGCTTTTTGTTCTGTTACATTTTTTTGCTCAATTTTTATATTTTCAAGCTGGGCATTGTTCCAGAATTCTAGCTTTACCTCTTTCCAGATTCCTGCAGTTACCAATCTTGGTCCCCAATCCCAGCCAAACTGATACTGTGCTTTTCTTACAAAACTTCTTGGTGATTCCGGCATTGTGAAAGCTACTTTTTTTGCCAGTTCTTTGCCTGCATTCACCGAAGATTTGAATTTTATCTTTAAAATATTCTCACCGCTTTTCAGATATTGCTTTACCGGAATTTTCCAAGTTCTGAACATATTATCAGTAACCTGAAGGAGTATTCCGTTCAGATAAATTTCAGAAAAAGTATCCAATCCGTTAAAAATCAGTTCTATATTTTGGTTATTTAATTCGGTTGAAGAAATTTTGAATTTTGTCTGATACCACCAGTCTTCATTCTCAACCCACTGAACTTTTTTTTCGTTCTCATCTTTGTAAGGATCCGGAATAATCCGATGTTTCATCAAATCCAAATGCACTGTTCCCGGAACTTTAGCGGTAAGCCATTTATTTTCTTTGGAATTTTTGAATTGCCATTTTTCGGACGATAAATTTCGCTCGAAAAATTGAGCGAAAAGGAGGTTTTGGATAAGACAAAAAAGAAAAAGTAGGGTTTTGTTCATTGTAACTTGAAGTATTAGTAATATTTCAACATTTAGTAAAAACTTTGAAAAATCTATTAAAGCTTTTGAGATTTCTCTTTTTATAAATAACTAAAAAAAAATAAGTTTTCAATTCGATTCAACAAATGCACATTGATATATATTGCTTTCAATTTTTCCAGTAAATAATTTATATTTTGATAATTCTTCTCGCTGTTTTTTTGTCAAGAAATCATAAACACAATTCTGCACATCATACTGAAGTTGTAGATTATACTTTTTACTTTCATCTAAATTATACCAATCAAAAACGTACAAACTTTCTGTTGAAACATTTTTCAGATCAATTACAACTCTAAAATTTATTTTTTGCTTGGGTTTAAGAAAAACTAAATTTCTGACTAAATAATAGTTAATAATTGATTTTGATTCATCACTAATTCCATGCTCTTTAGACCAATTAACATAAGTATTATCAATTACGTCGCATCGAGAAATCTCTTTTATATATTTTTCAGCGAAATTATCTTCCATATATGCAGTTCCTCTATTAGCTTCAATTTTTTCTCCAGAGTTAGCATCTAATACCACTAATGTAAGTGCTAGTGGATTATATGAAGAATGATATTCTGAAAAATATGCACAAGTTTCAAAGTTGAAAAAAGCTTTTAGATTAGTCAAGTCTACAGGAATAATATAATTATCATCAGTTTTGTTCTCAAGAGTAACAACTGCACTCTTTTTATCAAATGCCATGTTAAATGTCAATCCGATTTGTGATTTGATAAAGATAGGAAAGAGAAAAATTATAAAATATCTCATTAAATTTGATGTAAGGTGAAGATTATTTAAATATTGCTTAGATTCTTTCAGGATGACAGACAAGACGCATAATGATGCAGAAAAATTAATTTATTTAAACTTCAGTTTTTTAATCTCCTCCGCATTGGCAAAACTTTCGTAAGGCAAGACCGCCGATGAATGAAAATAATTTCCCTTCGTTACCGTTTTCAATTCAGAAATATTGTTTGAACGAACACCGCCTCCAATCAGAATTTTAATTTGGCTTCCATAATTTTCAACCAGTTTTTTTAGATTTTCTTTTCCCTCAAGAGCAGAATTTTCGCCTCCGGAAGTAAGAATTTCTTTAAAACCCAGATTAATTAATTTTTCTGTAGACTCAAAAATATCGGGAGTTCTATCTATCGCTCTGTGAAATACGCATGGTTTACCGTTGGCTAAATCTAGTAAAATTTTATTTTTTTCAACATCAATTTCCTGATTTTCATTTAAAATTCCGAAAACAAAGCCATCTGCATTGGCCTTAGAAAATTGCAGAATACTTTTTTGCATCTGTTGAAATTCTGAATCAGAATAAAGAAAATTTCCGCCAACAGGACGAATCATCACATGAATGGGTTTTGAATATTTTTCTTTCAGATACCTCAATTCTTCATAATCGGGAGTAATGCCTCCGGAGTTGATGTCTGCACAAAATTCTATTCGGTCTGCTACAGAATTTAAGGCAATTTCGGCAGAAGTAATGTCGAACGTGGCAATTTCTAAAAACATAATAAGTCTAAGGTTTGAAGTTTTGTCTTTGAATGTTTTGCAATTATTTTGAAATTATTTCAGGGCAAATTCCGGTTTTTCCAGACGATTTCCTTTTTGGTCGTACACCGCAAAATTAAATCCGTCCTGAATACAATAGGCGCCGTATTCTCCTTTTTTATTGAGAGCAATAAAACCCACCTGTATATCTTTCAAATTTTTACTTCTGCTTTTGGTGATTTTTACAATTCTTTCCACTGCTTCTTTACAAGCCTGTTGAGGATTTTTACCCTGCCTCATTAATTCTACAACGAGGTGGGTTCCTACCATTCTGATTACTTCTTCGCCATGTCCCGTTGCTGTTGCGGCACCTACCTCATTATCTACAAACAAACCAGCACCTATAATTGGGGAATCTCCTACCCTTCCGTGCATTTTGAACGCCATTCCGCTTGTGGTACACGCTCCGGAAAGATTTCCTTTTTCATCAAGGGCAATCATTCCTATGGTATCATGATTTTCTATATTAACGATGGGTTTATACTTGCTTTCTTTCAGCCAGTTTTTCCATTCTTTTTCTGATTCCGGGGTTAATAAATTTTGTTTTTTAAAACCCTGATAAACAGCAAACTGTAAAGCACCGTCACCTACGAGCATTACATGAGGCGTTTTTTCCATCACTGCTCTTGCTACAGAAATCGGGTTTTTAATATCTTCTAAACAGGCTACAGAACCTATATTATAATTTTCATCCATAATGCAGGCGTCCAGTGTTACTCTTCCGTCTCTGTCTGGTCTGCCACCATAACCCACACTTCTTTCATTGGGATCATCTTCTACCACACGAACCCCTTTTTCAACAGCATCCAAGGCTCTACCGCCCTTTGCAAGAATTTTCCAGGCTTCTTCGTTGGCTTTCAGGCCAAAATTCCATGTGGAGAGTACAATGGGTTTATTGGTAACTGTTGATTTACTGTCAGAAGCTTCTTTAGCTATTAAATCTAAAGGATTTATCAGCAATGCGGAAGATAATATACCTGTTGTTTTTAAAAATTTTCTTCTTGAATTCATACATAATGAGTTTGAAAATTTAATTTGCTCCTATTTCATCTACAAAAAGCCACGCTTTTGAGTCTGCTCCCGGATTTCCTGCGGGAATAATTCCTGCGTTTTCTATTTTCAGTTTTAAATATTTTGAGCTTTGATTTCCTACATTTATTTTAATTTTTCCTTTTGCGGAAAGAATCTGGTCTTTTCCGATTTCTTTAATGGCTTTAAAATTTTTTCCGTCATCAGAAATATAAACTGTTGCAGATTTTGCCAGATGAATCCAGCTTCCTTTATTATTTAAAGTATTGAAATATACTTCCGAAAACTGAGTTTTTTCACCGAAATCAATTGTGGCAACCACATCTTTCCCCTGAAATCCCAGCCAAGTTTTTCCCAACTGTTTTTGGTTACCCATAATGCCATCAACCAAAGTAAATGCTCCACCAAAAGAATAGTTTTCGCTAGGCTGATCTTCTAAGGTTATTTTTTTGCCAGTAGTTTTCGAAGTTATAAAATCCTGTGAAGAAACCGCACTTTTCAGTTCATTATTTTCGAAATAAGCTGACTGAATGACCATTGATTTTAAAACCGGAATTGCACTTTTGTATGTTTGGGAATGTGCTGTAGGAATGCTTCCGTCTATAGTAAAATGAATTCCTTCCGGATTTTGCGAAGTGGAAAGTTCATAAGCAATACCATTTTGGCTCGGAACTACCTTTCCGTTGATATTGTAAATACTTCTGGCATAATTTACTCCCATTTTATCTAGAATTTTAAAATGACTGATGGCTCTATTTTCAAATTCTTTGTAATTTTCGGGTTTTGAAGTTCCCCAAGCCACTTCTGAAAGGGCGAATAATCTTGGAAAAACCATGTATTGAACCTGCTTAAAATCTGTTATATATTCTGTCCACAAATTTGCCTGAACCCCTAAAATGTATTTAGACTGCACTTTCGTAAGTTCTTCAGGAATAGGTTTGTAAGAATAAACTTTATCCAAAGGCGTAAAACCGCCGAAAGCATTCGGTTCTGTTTGAGGATCTCCCTGATAATGATCAAAATAACAATAAGCACCGGGCGTCATCACGGCAAAATGATTTGATTTTGCTGCTTCTACACCGCCTTTAATGCCCGTCCAGCTCATTACGGCAGCATTGGGAGCTAGTCCGCCTTCAAGAATTTCATCCCAACCGATAATTTTTCTGCCTTTAGAATTCAGATATTTTTCTATTCTTTGGATGAAATAACTCTGTAAACCATGTTCGTCTTTCAGATTATTTTTTTTGATTAAATCCTGACAAAAAGCTGATTCTTTCCAACGAGTTTTAGGGCATTCATCACCGCCAATGTGAATATACTGAGAAGGAAAAAGTGCCATCACTTCATCTAAAACATTTTCTAAAAACTTAAAAGTATCGTCTTCAGGACAAAAAACATCATCAAAAACGCCCCATTTTGTAGCTACATCAAAAGGACCTTTTGTGCAAGCCAATTCCGGATATGCTGCAAGTGCTGCTAATGCATGACCTGGCATTTCGATTTCCGGAACCACCGTGATATGTCTTTCCTGAGCGTATTTTACCACTTCTTTAATCTGTTCCTGAGTATAAAAATACGGTCCGTAAGGTTTTCCGTCAAAAGTATTATCTACGTAGGGACCTATCATCGATTCTTTCCGTTTTGAGCCAATTTGGGTAAGCTTGGGGTACTTTTTTATTTCGATTCTCCAACCCTGATCGTCTGTTAAATGCCAGTGAAAAGTGTTCAACTTATACATTGCTAAATAATCGATGTACTGTTTTACTTCTTCAACTGTGAAAAAATGACGGCAGACATCGAGGTGCATTCCGCGCCAAGCGAATTTTGGTTCATCTTCGACTGTCATGGCAGGAATTTTACCTGAATCTTTAAACTGTTCAAATAGCTGAATTAATGTTTGTATAGCAAGAAAATAACCATTATTTCCAGTATACATAATAAATATCTTATCAGGAGTTATAGAAATCCTATAACTGTCATTTGCTGCTCCATGATTTCTTCTTTTACCTGGATAGGGATAATCTCCAGTGGTAAAATTTGCTATTTCTTTACCTGTATTTTCATATTTAAACATTGAACCCAACCTTTTTCTTAAGTATTCTGTATCCTCTTTAGGAACATCATAAAATTTTAAAGTTTTAGGAATTAAAAATTCACCTTTTGTAAAATTAATATGATTTGGATAAGGAATTAAATTCAATTGGGTTTGGGAATAGAAAAATCCCGAAAATATTATGAAAAATAGAAGTAAAAAACGCTGCATTTCTGAATTTGATTTGAGTTTAGCGAATATAATTCTTTTCTGAGGATTTTTATCACTCCTTTTAACGAAATAAAAAGCCGAAAAATCTGAAGATTTTCGGCTTGAATTTATGCTTTAAAAACACTTAGAATTGCATTTCAGGAATTTCACCCTCAATAATTAAATCTGCTTCCGTAGATTGAACGATATGTTCTACAGAAACTCCCGGAGCTCTTTCCACAAGCTTAAATCCGGCAGGTGTAATGTCTAAAACAGCCAATTCTGTTACTACTCTCTTCACACAGTTTACCCCCGTTAAAGGAAGTGTACATTTTTTAAGGATTTTGCTTTCTCCAGCTTTATTTACGTGCATCATTGCCACGATAATATTTTCGGCAGAAGCCACCAAATCCATTGCGCCACCCATTCCTTTTACCATCTTCCCGGGAATTTTCCAGTTGGCGATATCTCCATTTTCGGAAACTTCCATAGCTCCAAGAATCGTTAAATCTACTTTCTGACTTCTAATCATCCCGAAACTGAATGCCGAATCAAAAAAAGAACCGCCCGGAAGAATAGTAATGGTCTGTTTTCCGGCATTGATGATGTCTGCATCTTCTTCTCCTTCAAAAGGAAACGGCCCCATACCCAAAACACCGTTCTCACTCTGAAATTCTACAGAAAGATTGTCTGGAACGTAGTTGGCAACCAATGTGGGAATTCCTATCCCTAAATTTACGTAATACCCATCTTTTACTTCTCTGGAAATACGTTTTGCTATATCTTCTTTACTTAACATTTTGCTTAATTTGAAAATTTGTTGATGTAATAATTTGAAAAATCTATTTCTGATTTACTGTGAAAATCAAAAAAAACTCAATTCTTAACAACGGCTTACAGATTTTTAACTGAAAACAGTTTTTAGTTTGCTTTCTTTCTCACTGTTCGCTGCTCTATTCTTTTTTCAAATTTTTCTCCCTGGAAAATTCTTTGAACCATAATTCCCGGAATATGAATCTGGTTAGGATCTAATTCGCCCGGTTCTACCAATTCTTCAACTTCTGCAATGGTGATTTTTCCTGCTCCAGCCATAGGATGATTGAAGTTTCTTGCAGAACCTTTGAAAATTAAATTTCCGGCATGGTCTCCTTTCCAGGCTTTTACAATAGAATAATCTGCTTCGTAAGCATGCTCCAAAATGTGAGGTTTTCCTTTGAAATCTTTTACTTCCTTCCCTTCTGCCACTTCAGTTCCGAAACCTGCAGGAGTATAAAAAGCAGGAATTCCGGCTTGAGCCGCTCTGCATTTCTCTGCTAAAGTTCCTTGTGGGGTTAATTCGACCTCTAATTCTCCTGAAAGCATCTGTCTTTCGAATTCGGCATTTTCTCCTACATACGATGAAATCATCTTCTTAATTTGCTTTTTCTGAAGTAACAGACCTAAACCGAAATCATCAACTCCCGCGTTATTTGATATACAGGTAAGGTCTATTACATCGCTCTCCACCAAAGCATTAATAGAATTTTCGGGAATCCCGCAAAGTCCGAAACCACCTAACATGAGTGTCATTCCGTCTTTAATTCCTTCGATAGCTTCTTGGGCATTTTTTACTCTTTTATCGATCATTTTAAGTATACAATTTGAAGGTCTTAAATTAGTATTTTTCTTTTAAACTGAAAAAATAAAGATTTTAAAAATTTTGCTATTCTCTCTCTCATGAAATTTTTGGCTGAAATAATATGGTACGAGAATACTTCTGCGTGAGCGATGGTAGTGGAAATCCTTTAAAAATTCGGCGGCAAAGCCGCCGAATTTTTAAAGATTGTAGCGGACGTAGCGACCCGGGCACAGGAAAAAGCCAAGGCGAGGGATACGCCCAAATTATAATCTGAAAGAAATCTCGTTAGAATATTCAACGTTATTTTTTCAAATTATTGAAGAAAGAAATTCTCTGAAAAATATTTCATAAAGTATTGGTAGTCATAAAAATTTGTTTTATTTTTGCAATCTGTTATTCAACCTCTGACGAAGAACGTGTAAGTTGCTTAGCTTTAACATTTTATTTTATTAATAATGGATTTATTAAAGTACGTACAAGACAAGTACATCGCTAAGAAAGAATTCCCAGAATTCAAAGCGGGAGACACAATTACTGTGTATTACGAAATTAAAGAAGGACAAAAAACAAGAACTCAGTTCTTCAAAGGAACAGTTATCCAATTGAGAGGTACTGGTTCTACAAAAACTTTCACGATCAGAAAAATGTCTGGCGATGTAGGTGTAGAAAGAGTTTTCCCTATCAACATGCCTGCTTTACAGAAAATTGAAGTAGACAGAAGAGGTAAAGTTAGAAGATCTAGAATCTACTACTTCAGAGACCTTAGAGGTAAAAAAGCGAGAATTAAAGACGTTCCTTACAAGAAATAATTCAGACAACAACACATACGAAAAGAGACTTTCTAATTTTAGAGAGTCTCTTTTTATTTACTGAATATTCTTAATTACGTATGTATTAATGTATTATTTATAGTGTAAGAAAATTCCGTAATCTGATGGTGTCCAAAAAGCTGCTTTTTGACCGGAAGCTTTTAAGGCATTATTCGCCCAAGTATTACAGGTATTCAAAAAACTATATTTTCCTTTGGCATCATAAAAAGCATCATTATCTCCATAAACGGCTTTAGTAGGGATAAACTGATACGAACCGTTAGAATCTTTATCGAATTTAGCATCGACAAAATTCACTAATTTTTTATATTGATTTCTGCTAATCATAATTTTTTTACAATCTTCCGCTTCTGTCATTTTTTGATAATAAGAACAATGCATAGCCGATTCGCTTAACCAAAAAGCAGCTTTAAAAGCTGTTGAAAATTTAAGATCTGCCCAAGTAGGAGTATCGAGGTAAAAACCTTTGTCGCCCCACCCAATTCCTATAAAATGATAATCTGTTTTTTTAGATTTTGTATCTGAAAAAGGTATTTTTGCACTCCAGTCTTGTATATCATTCTTTACCGGCATTACAATATCTGTATGTACTCCATTTGTATAGATATAAATTGGAATTTCCTTTATTTCTCCGTCATCTTTTGCCGAAATTTCTATAAACGGAAGCAAGTAGCCCAAAAGTGCATAAATTAAAACAGTTCCTACAATACAGCCGAGTATTTTCAACAGAACAACCAGAATAGATTTAATACTTATTTTTCTCATTTTATGTAAACAAAAATTAATTCAATTTTTTGCTAAAAGTATTTATTTTAATTGAAAATTATATTAAATTTAACTATCAAATAATCACAAATATGCCGAAAAAATCAAAATCTCAGAAAAGATTTAAAATTAGAGTAAAAACTGCACCTAAAAGATCGCAGAAAAAACGCTAATCATAAAAATTCTTCTTTAACTGAACTTATTTTTTCCAACTCAATATTTGGAATACATACATCTTCTCTCCAATTTCTTGAAATTATAATTTCCAATTTCATTATTATATAGAGAGAAAAAAATTCCCCAATATTTTGCAACCATAAAATTAGCATACTTTTTGCCAAGTATCCTGAGAATTTATTTAATCTTTCATGGATCATTCGATTATCACTTTTTTAAGCATCGTTTTACTGATACTTGGTATTTTAGGAACGTTTTTGCCTATTTTACCGGGATTGGTTCTTAGTCTTGCCGGACTTCTCATTTATAAATACGGAACCGATGCAGACCTTTCTATGATTTATATTTGGGCATTTTTAATTCTAACTCTCGCTTCTGTAGTTTTGAATTATGTTATCCCAGCCAAAACCACTAAAAAATATGGTGGAACCCGTTGGGGAAGCATAGGATCTGTAATTGGCACAATTGTAGGAATGTTTCTGCCAATTCCGCTGGGATTTTTAGTTGGAATGTTTGCCGGAGTCTTCATAGGAGAATTATTGCATGACAGCAAAGATTTTACGAAAGCTTGGAAATCTACAAAAGGTGCTTTCATTGGTTTTATTTACGGAACCGGATTCAGTTTTGTAGTTGGTGTGGCAATGTTTTTAGTTGTAGTTTTGAATGTTATTAATGTAATATAAAATGTTTTACAAAAATTTTCTTCTGAGTTTGGGAATTTTAAGTTTATTTAACTGCCAATCTCAAAAAATAAAAACCGATGTCACAACTGAAAAAGCAGAAATTCATAAAAAAAATAGTGATGAAATAATCTACTTTAAAGAAGGTGAAAACAAATTTCTGAAAGATTATCAAATGAATGTAACTTTTAAAGGAATTTCTGAAGACAGCCGTTGTCCTAAAGATGTGCAATGTATTTGGAGCGGTGTTGCCGTTGCACAAATTGAAGTTATGGGAACTGCAACCAGACCAATGATTTTACAGATTTCCAGCATTGATGATCGAGATAGAAACTATCATAAAACTGTAAATTTCAATGGTTATGATATCAGTTTGGCAGATGTAACGCCCTATCCCGTATCCTCAAAGAAAAAAAATGCTTTAAAAAGCAATTACAGCATAGGGATTATCATTAAAAAAGCAGGAGAAAACATTACCACGAAATAGCTTTCTCTCCTTTTGAAACCAAATAATCATTAATTTTAGAAAAAGGCTTGCTTCCATAAAAACCTCTGTAAACCGAAAACGGAGAAGGATGTGCAGACTTTATAATAAGATGTTTAGCCGGATTAATCAGTTCGGCTTTTTTTTGTGCAAAAGCTCCCCATAAAACAAAAACTACATTTTCTTTTTTATCTGAAATTTCCTTAATAATAAAATCTGTAAATTTTTCCCATCCCAAGTCTTTGTGGGAATTGGGTGAGTGAGCACGTACAGTAAGCGTTGCATTGAGCATTAAAACACCCTGTTTTCCCCAGTCATCGAGCTCTTTGGATTGTCGCTCAATTCCCAGATCATCTTTCAGTTCGGTAAAAATATTTTTGAGAGAAGGCGGTGCTGCAACCTGTTCTGAAACCGAAAAACACAAACCATTAGCCTGAAAATCATTATGATAAGGGTCCTGACCAATAATAACCACTTTCACCTCTTCAAAAGGTGTTATTTCTAAGGCTCTGAAAATTTGTTTTTTAGGTGGAAAAACTTGTGTGATAGCGTATTCCTGCTTCACTTTTTCCCAAAGCTGCTCAAAATAAGGGGTATTTTTTATCGGTGCTAAAACGTCGGTCCAGGTCATAGTATGAATTTGAAAATTTGAGAATGAGTTAATTTGATCATTTATTTAAATGTTGTAATTAATTTTTAATTCAAACGTAACTGACATTGTATTTCTAATTTTTTATAAAACATCTCACTTTTAAAACTCTATTCCCTCTTCCAAAACGAATCCACTTTTTGAAAAGCCTTTGAATTTTCACTGAATTTTGATAAAGGATAAGTCTTTCGGTTTCAAGTTTCATAAGCCAAATTTAATTAAATGATTTGAAATCTGAAGTGCAATTTCAAATTCTCAAATTATTTCATTTTCAAAATAATTATCTTTGCAGAGTGTATATAGATAACGAAGACTTAGACGAGCTTGAATTTCCGCAGTTGCTTGCGGAAATTGCTCCATTTGCATACTCTCCGAAAACCAGAGAAAAAATTCTTCAGCTTCGCCCAATGAATATTGATGAGGCCGAAATTTCATTAAAAAAGACCTCAGAATATCTTTCAAGTTTTGAAAGTTCTAATGCAATTCCTTTTGACGAATACGAAGATATTGAGAACGAACTGAAACTGATGCTGATAGAAAACTACCGGCTAGAAAACTCAGCATTTATTAAAATAAAAACCCTAACGGAGCAGATAGGAAAACTACAGAAATTTTTCCCTACGATGCCCGAAACGTTCCCAAGCTTAATTCAGGATGTTTCTGTATTGGAATTCAAAAAAGAAATTATTGATAAAATAGACAAAGTTTTCAACCGTTTTGGCGAAGTAAAAAGTGAAGCATCCCCTGTTTTAAAAGGTTTAAGAGCAGAAATTCAGCACGCCAAAAAAGCAATTACAGAAAATTTTAACCGTGCTCTGTTTAATTACGGACAAAGTGAATTTCTGGACGATATCCGCGAAACGATAATTGATGACCAGAGAGTTTTAGCCGTGAAATCGGGATTCAAAAAAAGAGTGCCGGGAAGGGTTTTAGGTCTTTCTAAAACCGGCTCAATTACTTATATACAGCCGGAAAGTGTCATAAAACACTACTTTAAGCTTAAAGAAAGTGAAGACGAAGAAAAAAAGGAAATTGATAAGATTTTAAGACAGCTCACAGCAGAACTTGCTGAGTTTCAGCCTCAGCTTTGGAGATATCAGAAATATATTTTCGATCTCGATTTAAGCAGGGCTAAGGCAAAATTTGCAGAACTCATCAACGGAGTTTTACCTAAAATCAACAGACATAAAACTTTACGGTTAAAAGATGCGTTTCATCCTTTATTATTTTTAAGAAATAAAGCAGAAAACAAAACCATACATCCGCAATCGCTTACTTTCACAGAGCACAACAGGATTATCTGTATTTCCGGTCCGAATGCGGGAGGGAAATCTATCACTCTGAAAACTGTTGGACTTCTTCAATTGATGATTCAGAGCGGAATTCTAGTACCCGTTCATCCAAAATCCGAAATGTTTTTCTTCAGTAAAATCATGACGGATATTGGTGACAATCAGTCTATTGAAAACCACCTTTCCACATACTCTTCCCGTCTGAAAAAAATGAGCGGAATCATTCGTGAAGCAGATGCAGATACCCTTTTGCTGATTGATGAATTTGGAACAGGTTCCGATCCCGAGCTCGGCGGAGCTTTAGCAGAAAGTTTTCTTGAATTTTTCTATGATAAAAAAAGTTTCGCCATCATTACCACCCATTACACTAATATAAAACTGGTGGTAGAACAGCTTCCGAACGCTCAAAATGCAGCCATGCTTTTTAATGAAGAAACTCTGGAGCCGATGTATAAACTTGAAGTAGGACAAGCCGGAAGCTCGTTTACTTTTGAAGTCGCCGAGAAGAATAAAATCCCGAGATTCATCATTCATTCTGCCAAGAAAAAAGTAGAGCACGATATTGTTAATTTAGATAAAACGATTGTAAAACTTCAGCAGGAAAAATATGAAGTTGAAAAACTGAAAACCGATCTTGCCGAAAGAAAAGAATCTGTGGAAGATAAGCGTGATAATCTGCAGAAACTCAATGAGCAGCTTCAGCAGAAATTATTTAATTTCCAGAAACTATACGAAGATGAGCATAGAAAACTTCAGTTCGGAAACAAAATTGAATCTTTTATAGATAGCTATGTGAAAGGTAAATCCAGAAAAGATGTGGTGAAAGATTTTGTGAAAATTCTGGAGCAGGAGAAATTCAGAAAAATTGGTGCAGATAAAGATGAATCTAAAAGGCTTCAGGTGGTTAAAAGAAAAATTACCCAACAGCTGAAAAAAGAAGAAGTGATCGAAAAAATCACCGAAACCAACGAAAAAATAGAAGAAAAGCGTAAAACAGACCGTGCTGTATGGATGAAAGTGGGGCAAAGGGTAAGAATTACCGGAAGTACAAGTGTGGGAACCATTGAGAAGATTTCCAGAAATAAAGTGATTGTGAATTATGGAACATTTAAAACTACGATTGATGGAGATGAGCTGGAGAGAATCTAGTTCGATTGATTTGGAGTTTTTATATATAGTTGGCTGAATTAATGTATGATTTTAAACTTAAAAATTCTTTGGATTTTTTATAGAAAACTTTTGATTCCAGGAGTTTTATTTTCTTTATTAACTTCTTTTTCAGCAGGAATTAGTCTGAAAAATTTCAGTACAAGTTTTTTACTTATTTTTCCTATGATGCACTACTTCATCTATGAACTTAGATTAAAAAACGAATACATTTTCTATGCTAATTTTGGATTTTCAAGGTTGCATCTTTGGATTATTACCATTTTGTCTGTTGTAATTTTAAAATTAATTACATCATTTTTATGAGTGTTCTTCATGTTGACAGCGTAACAAAGGCTTATGGATCTAAAAAGATTTTACAATATATTTACTTAAAATGCGAAACAGGTAAAATTGTAGCATTATTAGGAAACTAAGGCGTTGGGAAATCAACATTATTAGAAATAATTTTTGGAACCACTAAGGCAGACAGTCAATTTATAAAAATTGATGACCAAATACTCACAAAACAATCCGACAGAAGAAACAGAATCGCTTATTTACCTCAAGAAAGTATTTTTCCTAAAAATATTAAGGTTAAAGATTTAATATTCTTGTTTTGTGATTTGGAAAATGCCGAAAAACTGTCTCATATCGACATCATGAAGTCTTTTTTAAATAGTTATACAAGAAATCTTTCCGGAGGAGAAATAAAAATGGTGGAATTATTAACAATTGTTTATTCCAAAGCAGAATTCATTTTACTAGAAAAACCCTTTACTGGTCTCTCTCCCATTTTTGCAGAAAAAGCGATGAAGATTATTAAAGAAATTTCTAAAGAAAAGGGATTTATAATTTCTGATTTTGTTAGCGAAAATATTATAAATCTTTCGGATGAAATTTACTTCCTTTCTAATCATTGCGTAAAGAAAATTAAAGATTCGGAAGAATTACAATATTATTATCACAAAAAAAATAATTAATTATATCTTTGAACTACAAAAATATTCCTGTAAACAATGAAATTTTTTAATAAAGCATTTTTTTTATCTGTATTCATTTTTTGTTCATGTTTAATATTTGCACAAAACAAAGTACCTTTTGGTGTGGTAAAAGCAGAGGAAGGATATGCAATGGTACGTGTTCATAAAGAAGATTACCGAAAAATTGTTGATAAAATAAGAATGCGTAAAGGTGATGTTTTTTTTTACGTAAAACCCGCTCCCGGAGAAACAGATTGGATTTGGATTAAATATCCCGAAAAAGAAGAAATTCCTAAACCGTTCGTACGATACGACAGTCTCACCAAAGAAGGAATGGTAAACAAAGAAAGAATTGCTTATGTAGATCAGCTTCCAAAATTTACGCCTTCTAAATCTAAAAATGGGAAATCCCTTATTTTTACTGACGATACCAACCAAAAAATTCCAACAAACGAGCGTACAAAAGTCATTATAGATATTTATCCTTCCAATGCAAGCTACAGGAAACAGGAGAAAGATTCGGAAGGAAATATTATTAAAATTGATAAAGTAAAAACATGGGGAATAGGTAAAGAACTCCCAGAAGGTCTTACCGAAATAAAATCTATCCGAGTACAGCAACCCGGAAGAGGTTCTGTTTTTGTAAGAGAAGCCATAAAAAACATGTTTCAGCCCACTATGGATTTTGATAAGGTAGCCGTTTCATCTATCGACAAAGATCATATTTTTCTTTATATGATAAACGGATCTGGAGAACATAGATACACCACTCTTTGGACTATTAAAGAAGGAAAAGTAATCAGTCAGATTATTTTTAGCAATCCAGAATAATTCTATTTTTTTACCTTTGCAAAAGAATACCTTAGATGGTTTTCGAAAAAATGGTTTTGCTTAACCGCAAATGAAAAGGGAATCGTGTGAAAATCACGAGCTGTCGCGCAACTGTTAGTAACTATAATCTTTATCATAAACCACTGTACAAAGTATGGGAAGGAGATATATGAGAGTTACAAGCCAGGAGACCTGCCAATTTTTCTTTTAAAATAAAAACTTTCGCGATTGAAGTTTTTAGATTGACAGCAGCTTGAAGATTTTATAATCTTCCAAGTTCTTTCTGTTGGTTTAAATGCTTTTTCGCTTTTAAATTGAATATGTAAAATGACAACAGAAGAAAGAATTAAAGCTTCCGAAACAAGAATTTTCAAAGCCGTTTTCCCAAGCACTACCAATCATTACGATACTCTTTTCGGAGGAACAGCGATGCAGCTTATGGATGAAGTGGCATTTATTGCCGCAACAAGATTCGCTAGAAAACGCGTTGTAACAGTAAGTAGCGATAAAATTGATTTTAAAAAGCCAATTCCCGCAGGAACCATTATAGAACTTATTGGCAAAGTTTCTTATGTTGGCAGAACCAGTATGAAAGTAAATGTTGAGATCTACACCGAGCAAATGTATTCATACGAAAGAGAAAGGGCAATTGTAGGAGATTTCACGTTTGTAGCCATTGATGAGCACAAAAAACCGATACAAATATTATAATATCTGATAATTTCGGCGGGCTTTGCCCGCCGAAATTATTATTGCTTTACCACTTTTTTGTTTTCCAAACTGAGATTCAGAAGAGCATGAAAAGCTTCTTCCATCTCATCAGAAGCTCTGCATATAGCATTTTCGAGCATTTTTCTTATCTGCTGTTCGGTTACTTTCGCTTCAGTCCAGCTTTTCCCTGAAGTATGAGAATTTAAAATGAAGGGCATTATTCTGTCTATTGCACAGGCAAAAATCGCATCCGGAGTTTTCTCCTCTTCAAACTCCAGCCAGAGATTATAAAATTCTGAACGGATGGGCTCGTCTAAAATTCCAAAAATATTCTGTGCAGAAAGCTTTTCTCTTTCAAATTTGCCAATCATAGCAGCTTCATCAAAAAGAAAAGTGTCTCCCGCTTCAATCTCCACCAAATCATGAATAGAAAGCATTCTTATTACTCTCAACAAATCTATATCTGCTCTATTTTTTGCATAAGGATAAAGAATCTGAGCCAAAATAATAATCTGCCAAGAATGTTCTGCCGTATTTTCTCTTCGCGAATCGTCTGCATTATAATTTCTGCGCTGAACATTTTTTAATGCATCTACTGCAATAATAAAATCGATTTCTTTTTGAATTTTCATCCCACAAAATTAAGAATTCCTATTTGTTTTGAACAAAACGATCCGCTTAGATTTTATCAACACAATCAAAATTTAATGCTCAATTCATATAATTTTTCCAAAAGCAAAATTATCTTTAAATTTAAATTAATGATTACCAAATACTTAAATTTAATTTAAAATTTATTTTACTACTTTGTATTGCATAATACCATTTTAATTACATATCTTTGTAATATAAAATCAGAATAGATTCATTAGCTGAGAATTTTTTTCTGAAATAATGATAACAAATTAACAAAACCAATTAACAATGAATACCGAAAATACCAAAGCGCAAATGCGAAAAGGGATTCTGGAATTCTGTATTTTAAGCCTCATCAATCATCGTGAAATGTATGTTTCGGATTTGATAGATGAATTAAAAAAAGGAAAACTGGATGTAGTGGAAGGAACCCTCTACCCTCTTCTTACAAGATTGAAAAACGGAGAATTTCTCTCCTACAGATGGGAAGAATCTACAGGAGGACCTCCCAGAAAATACTATCAGATCACAGAAAAAGGCAAAATGTTTTTATCCGAACTGCAAAACACCTGGAAAGAACTTACAGATTCTGTAAACCAAATCACTCAAAAAAATTAAAAACAAAAGCTATGAACAAGACACTCTCAATAGGACTCGCAGGTTTTTCTTTTACCATAGAAGAACATGCATATATTAAGCTCAGCGATTACTTAAATGCTCTGAGAAGCTCATTAGATGCTTCCGAAGCAGATGAAGTAATGCACGATATAGAAATAAGAATGGTAGAAATCTTCAAAGAAACTTTGAGCAGACGAGAAGTAATTAATGACGCGGATGTAGAAAAAGTTATTGCTCAGATTGGTTCTCCAGAAAAGATTGAAGAGCAGGAAGAAGCATACTATTCAGAGAAAAATTCTAAGAAAAGCAGCTCAGGAACTTATTATTCTGACAAGAGACAATTATTCCGCGATCCTGAAAACCAAAAAATCGCCGGTGTTTGTGCGGGTTTAGCAGCATATTCCGGAATGGATATTACCTGGATGAGACTTATCTGGGTTGGAGCATTCATTTTTCTTTGGGTAGCTCCTGGATCTTCTTTATTAGTGATTGTTTTGTACTTCATTCTTTGGGCAGTTTTACCAAAAGCAGAAACGGCATCCGATTTTTTGAAAATGAAAGGTAAACCTCTGAATTTTGATAATCTAAAGGAAGAATCTAGTAAAATTGTACAGTTTGCCAATGAAACAACTGCAAGAGCAGGAGAAATTTATAACGAAAATAAGCCATACATAAATAATGCAGGGAGCGGAATATGGAATGTTCTAAAATACATTATCGGAATTTTCTTCGCCATAATGGCAGTAAGCAGCATAATAGGAGTATTTGTAGTTTTCGGACTATTTGGAATTGATTCTAATTTTCCCGGGGCAAACGAAATGAGATTCTTTTTTGATGACAATGGTCTGTACGATGTTTTGGCAGCAATAATTATTATAGGATCTTTAATACCTGCAATATTATTTACATTACTGAGCATTAAAATTTTCTCTCCTAAAACAAAACTGAGAAATATCGGATGGGTTGTTGGAGCACTATTTCTTGCAGTAATAGGATTATCTACCTACTTCGGAATAAGTATGGCAAAAAGAGATATGCTTTTTACAGGAAATAAAGAAGACACCGAAGAAATAGCCATTAATACCAAATCTGACACTCTTTTTGTTGATGTAAAACAAATTACCATTCCTCAGAATTTTATTGGATATGATGACGATTTATACTCAGACAAAAATTATGTTTACAAAAAAGACTGGGTAGAGGTAAATGTTATTCGTAAAGCAGATATAAAAACACCTTATCTTGTTATTAAAAAAGAAGCAAAAGGCTATAATATTCCGCTTAATGTAAATGTACCGATAGAAATAAACAATAATAAAGTTATTCTTCCAAACTACGTAAAATACCCATACGATCATCGTTTCAGAAATTATCATATAGATTATGAACTGGTAGTTCCTCAGAATATGGTAGTTATTTCATTAAAAAAAGATGATATTGATTTGAGCAATGAAGAACAGGACATTGAAAATCATGAAGATGAGGATGAATATGAAAATGTGATAAAAATAAACGGATCTACCATAAAATATAATCCGGATGATAAGGACAGCGTAATCATTAACGGAAAAAAATACCCTAAAGACGAAGCAAAGAAAATAACCGATACCGTGAAGATGAATGTGGGTAAAATAAAAAATATGGACATTAAAATTAAAGACGGCAAAAAAGAACTATCTATTAAAACCAAATAATTAAACGCTAGAGAGTGATGAAGGTGTGAACGTAAGACAACCGTTTGAAATTCACACCCTTCTTCTCTCAAAAAAAAGATATTTTTTTTCAACACAAAGTGTTTTATTACAGAAAATATTCTTATATTCGTACTTTAAAATCGTTAAATTTTAAACAAAAATAAATCATGGTACAGGTAGTTTTAGAAATCGCCGTAAAAATTGCAGATTTTATCAGCAGTTTATTTTAAGAGCCACAATAAATCAATATATTTGTAGAGTATAACCATTATTTGGTTATACTTTTTTGTTTTAAACTTAGATAAAAATGAAGAAACTGATAGGCAAATTAGTGCTGAAATTAATGGGTTGGAAAGTAGAACTTCAGGGAGATGTTAATAATCTTAACCGATGTATTCTTGTTGTGGCTCCGCACACCCATAACATGGAATATCTTTTGGGAAATCTTGCTTATTGGTCTTTAGGAAAAAAGCTTAAAATTATTATTAAAGACGCACATACAAAAGCTTGGTACGGTGCCATTGTAAGAGGATTAGGAGGAATTGGGATAGACAGAAGCCAAAAAAATGATTTGGTAAATTTTGTGGCAAAACAGTTTGCAAAAGAAGATTTCAGTCTGGTAATTACTCCGGAAGGTACAAGAAGCTGGGTTCCAAAATGGAGAAAAGGCTTTTATCACATGGCATTGGCTGCAAAAGTTCCTATTGTATTGGCTGCAGGCGATTTTAAACGTAATACAGTTTTTCTGGGATACAAAATTCCTTACGAAAGACTGGAAACTGTAAGCTTTTCCGAAATTATGCAGGAAATACAGGATTATTATATAAAATATGATATTACTCCAAAAATCGCAGCCAACTGGAACCCCAATATCATGGGCACGGAACACGAAGCTACAAATAAGGAAAATTAGTAATATTATTTCATCATCATTTATAAAAACATGGACTTAGAAAATAAATCTAAAGAAGAAATTCTTGAATTTTTAAACAACTGGGGTGGAGGAATTACACTGGCTAAAACTCTGGAAATAAAATTCACAGATATTGATCTGGAAAACGAAACACTTACCGCAATAATGCCAGTACAACCAAAAGTTCATCAGCCTTTTGGGATTTTACACGGCGGAGCAAGTTGTGTTTTGGCAGAAACTTTAGGTTCTAGCCTGTCTAATCTCTTTATTGATGGCAGCAAATACTATGGCGTAGGAACAAACATCAATTCTAACCACTTAAGAAGTAAAAAAGACGGTATCGTAACGGCTGTTGCAAGATTTATCCGAAAAGGTAAAACTATGCATGTTTCTGAAATCGAAATACGCGATGAAAAAAACCAGCTAATTAACCATACAACCATGACGAATAATATTATCAACAGATAATTTATAAACTTTAAAGACTCAAAACACCGAGTCTTTTTTTGTATGAGATTGAATTGTTAATCAGGTTAATTCTCAATTCAATTAAAAATGATACTTTAAACCTATAATACCTTTGCCAAAAGGATTTTCCAATTATCTCTTATGTTAATGGAAATTCTTTAGCAATGCATTGATATATGATTTACTTCCAGTTTCCTTTTGATGAAAAAATTTACTCCGTTACCAAAAATTCTGAAGATCATCCCATAGAATTTCATTCTTTCGATAATTCAGAAATCAAAAAATTTGAAGGAACCCTTACGGAAATACATGCTCAGGAATTCGAAAAACTTAATATAGATTCTTCTATTCTTTTCCATGAGGAACAAGAATACACTGCAGAAAATCAAGAAGAGTATATTCAAAAATTAAATGAAGTAATTGAGATAATTAAAAAAAATAATCTCCCCAAGCTTGTTTTATCGAGAAGAAAGATTATTCGGGGTTTTAAAATAATACATTTGAAAAAAAGCTTTTCAAATCTTTGCAAAAATTACCCAAATGCCTTCAAATATTTCTTTTTTGATGGAAAAGAATGTTGGATAGGTGCATTCTCTGAAGTTCTAGGCAAATTCAATAAAACCACTCAGGAATTTGAAACCATGAGTCTTGCAGGAACCATTGCAGTAAATGAAAACTGGTCGCACAAAGAAATTGAAGAGCAGAAACCTGTATCCGACTATATCAGATCAATCCTCGAAAACTACGACACTCAAAATACATTAAAAGAGTCTGAAACCTACGATCATATTTCTGGAAATATTAAACATCTTAAAACAGATTTTCGATTAAAAATAAATCAGGATCAATTAGATTCAATTATATCAGAACTCCATCCTACTCCCGCCGTTTGTGGAATTCCGAAAGATTTCTGCAAAAATGAAATTCAAAGAACAGAAAAATTTCCTCGTGAACTTTATGCCGGATATATTAAAATTGAAAATAATACCCACATCAGTTATTTCGTGAATCTTAGATGTGCAAAACTTTACAAAAATGCAGTTCACCTTTTTGTAGGCGGAGGAATTACTTCCGAAAGTTCGCCAGAAAAAGAATGGATGGAAACAGAACTTAAATCTGAAGCCGTGCTGAAAAATCTTTCTTTCGATTAAAACAAAAATCCTCTTTCAGTGATTTGAAAGAGGATTATATTTTTAAATAGTATACATTATTGCTTCTTTAATCCTATTTTACTCCAGGTATTGAGTACAAAAAGCAGGATTAAGCCCAAAACTGCACATAGAATTGAAAATACAAATTTAAGATTATCTTCAGATAAAACTTCAGATCTCCAGTCTAATGCATATAAATTAACAGCAATAAAAACGATAAACAGTACCAAAAATACTTTATAAAACTTCTGCATGATCATTAAAAATTAAAATAATTCTGTACAAGCTGTGCAAAATTAGCGGTGAACAATTTTATTGAAATTGCCAGCAAAATGATCCCGAAAACTTTCTGAAGAATTGCCAGAGAAGCTTCTCCCATTTTCATCTCAATCCACTTAGCAGATTTCAGCACCAAATATACGAAAATTGTATTGAGAATAATACCGCAAATAATGTTAATATCATGAAATTCTGCACGTAAAGACAAAGTAGTTGTTAATGTACCCGCACCCGCAACTAAAGGAAATGCAATGGGAACAATAGAGGCAGATTTCGCTTCTGTGGTTTTATTGATTTCAATTCCTAAAATCATTTCCAAAGCAATAATAAAGATCACAAAAGCACCGGCAATAGCAAATGAATTAACATCTACACCAATAAATTTAAGAATTTTATTCCCTACAAAAAGAAAGACTATCATAATAAGCCCTGCCGTAACCGAAGCTCTTCCTGCTTCAATCTGACCGAACTTTTGTTGCAGACTTACTACAATAGGAACAGAACCTATAATATCTATTACCGCAAACAATACCATAAAACTGGTAAAAACCTCTTTAATTGCAAAACCGTTGAAAACCTCCATATCTTTACGATTATTAATTTCGCAAAAATATAAATAAAAAATGACTATTTACTAATCAAACTGTATAATTTAACAACATCTGTAAGTATATTCGCAATAGAATCTTCTGATGTAAGAGGAGAATATTTCTCGATTTGAATTTTTTGCTGAAGTTCCTGATACTGTTCTGCCACAGAACGTCCTTTATCTCTTTCCAGAAAAACAACAAAATCCTGCTTTGAACTTTGAAAATACTGGCTTCTCACTTCGTGATCCAATTCATCGAATGTCTGAAAAAATTTCGAATAATCTCCAGAAGCTTTAAGATTTTCTAAATATGCAAAATAATCTGATACATCTGTTTTCAGACTTTCCCGAATCTCAGCTTCAGTTTCTGCTACAGATCCCAAATCTTTACCAACTGATTTTTCTTTAACAATAAAACGTTTTTTCTGCCAATTTTTGAAACCGAAATACATAATAATCAAACTCAAAAATAGCCCAACATTTATAAAAAATACATTCCAGTTTAGTTTGCTTTTTTCCTTAACTTTAAAAGAAGTTGTTTTCAGAACGGGGCTGTCTACTGTTTCAAGGAAAGTATTGGTATATTCGTTCACCTTTTCTACAGTAGATTTAGATTCTAAAACCTCATCGTGCGAAAAGGCAGTTATTGCCATTTTTTTCTCGCCTAAATCTGTGTATTCTTTATTTCTTGGGTCAAAAAATGAAAACGACTCGGTTTTAACAACAAAATCTCCTGCTTTTTTAGGAATTACAACATATTTTGCCAGGATTTCACCTTTCATGCCTGTTTTTCCGGGACGTACAAAAGACGAAATTTTGGGAGCAAATACCTCATAAAAAGGCGAATCTTCTATTTTAGGAAGCGACAAATCGGCTAAATTTCCTTCGCCAGAAACTTTCACCGTAACATTAAAGGGCTTTTGGACTTCAATTTTTTCTTTAGAATTATGAAAAACATCTACCTTAAAATTTCCCACCGCATTTTTAAAAGATTCGGGAGAACCTTCCGGAAGTTTTTTAACGTTAAGCTTTACTTTATTAGATATTATGGAATTTTTATTGGCGAATGTATTTACAGATGCCGAAACAGCCGGTACTTCAACATACCCGGATTCGTTGGGAAAAACCATAAAAACAGCCAAAACCTGCGATGCCATGTTGGCGTATCCATTAGGATCTATTTCTGATCTTTTTAAACTGACAGGGTGTACATTAATATTTTCCTGATTGGGAAGTTTTATATTTTTTACTTTTCTGAGGTGATCCATATTTTTAGAATACACTCTCAATACAGCAATTGTTGGCTGATCCTGGTAAACTTCTTTGTCCTCAATTTCCATATTGAGATACACATCGTTACTGATATTTGAAGCTGTTTTTTTCTCTACATCTCTAATGAAAATATTGAAAGGCTCAGTTTTATATATCTTATTATTGATGTTTACCAGTACAGAACCAATTTTAATTTTACCTTTCTGCTTCGGTTCTAATGCTATTCTGGTTACATATTGTTTAACAAACTGATCTTCAGAAGAATTAGCTCCTGCTTCAACAAAACTCTGGCTGTAAGAGCCATTGCCTATCATATTGAATTTAGACAAATCCGGAAGCATTATTTTACTTTGCTGAACAAGATTATCGCCATTCAACTGTAGAATAATGGTAAGATTTACAATTTCGTTCCCGTTATAATCTGTTTTATCAGGCTTCATCTTGAGATCAACCTGTCCGTAAGAAATTACAGATATAAGGGTAAAAATCGCGTAAATAATTTTTTGCTTCATCACCAATCTTTCTCGTTGCTTGCAGGCGGAGAATAAGATTTATTGTTTAAAATTCTTCTGGCAGTGCGTTTTTCTCTGCCGTCTATACTGTCTAAAATTGCTTTCTGTAAATCTTTTGGAAGTTTACCTTGATTTCCGTTTCCTTTAGGCTTTTGATCTTCACCTTTACTTTGCTGAGGACCATTTCCCTTATCTTTCTTCTTATCTTTAGAATCTCCCTTTTCGCCCTTATTTTTATCTTCTCCCTCTCCACTTTTTCCCTGAGATTTGTTTTTATCTCCACTGTTACGCTGTTGTTCTTTCAGCTTCAACTTGGCAATCTCATAGTTTTTTCTTGTGGCTTCATTGTAGGGATCTTGTTTAAGAGACTGCTTATAATAATCGGCAGCTTTTTCGGCTTCATTCATCTGCATCATGGTATTTCCTAAGTTATGCAGTACAGCGGCTTTATCGGGCAAAGTACGAGAAAGTTTCTCGGCTTTAGAATATTCTTCTTTTGCTTCCTGATATTTCTGCTTTTTATATAACGCATTCCCCAGATTATAATGAGCAGTAAAATCTTTTGCATTAGATTTTATCGCTTCCATGAATTTGGAAGAAGCTCCATCGAAATCATTCCCCTTAAATTTTTGATTTCCTTCGAATACTAATGTTCTGTAATTTTCCTGTCCGAAAATAAAACCCGAAAATAAAAAAGACATTATAAACGCTGAAAATAAAAATTTAGTATTCATCCCTTGCAAAATTATCTCTTTAAATGTTAATAAACAGCGTTTTAATTGTTAAAATTGGGTTAAAGTGAATACAGATTTATTTAAGACTAAATATTGAAATCTCTTTTCGGATTAAAAATAAAAATAATCATGAAAATGAGTATTGAAACGGCTAGAGAATATTGATAATAATGATTTGCATTTCTGGAGTTTACCTCGGTATCTGTTGACGACATTTTTTTACTCAACTCCTCAGCAATTCTTTTGGGAGCATCTTTCATATTGTTTCCGTCGATATAGTTTCCTCCGGTAGATGCAGCCATTTTTTTAAGAGCTTCTGTCTGTCTTTTAGAAATAACCGTTTCTCCGTTTGCATCTAATTTATAACCTTCAAGTTGCCCGAATTCATACACAGGAACAGGCGCTCCTTCATCTGTCCCAATACCTACTGAAGTAATGCTAATCCCTTCTGAATTGGCAAGTCTTATTGCTGCATTGTCATTACCTTCATTGTCTTCACCATCACTAATAAGAACTACTTTTCTTGATCCTTTACTGATATTTTTAAATTTTGAAACGGTAACTTCCATTGCCTTAAGAAAATCGGTTCCCTGAATGGTAATATTATCCGTCTGCAAATCTGAAATATAAGTTTCCACAGAATTATAATCGGTAGTTAAAGGCATTACAGAAACGGCTTCTCCTGCAAAAATTACGATTCCTATCTTATCATTCTTCAGTTCTTTAATCGTATTGATGATGATATTTTTCGCCTGTGTAAGACGATCCGGATCTATATCTTCTGCATTCATAGAATTGGAAACATCCATCACAAACATCACATTGTTCATTTTCTGTACAGACTTAATTTTCTCGGAACCACTGAGAATATCTATTATTGAAAGTACAAGAAAAAATACAGCTAAAATATACAGAACAGGAAAAAACTTGCTGAAAGACGTGTTTTTTTCAAATAAATTTTGATGAAATTTAGATTCTGCAAAGAGTTTCCGTTTGTTTTTTTTCCAGCCAAGATACTTCACAATTATCCATGCTAAAAGTGGTAAGACCAAGAGCAAAAGTAAATACCAATTATTTCCTAAATACCAGTTCATCAGCTTAAAAATTTATAAAGTATCCAACGTAACACTGCATCTAAAATAAGGACTCCAAAAGCTATCCAGAGAAAAATCCTGAAATGCTCTTCATAATTATAATTTTTTGTAACCTTAAGATCTGTTTTTTCGAGTTTATTAATATCAGAATAGATTTCTTGTAGTTTATTTTCAGAATCTGCACGATAGTATTTTCCTCCTGTAGTGGCAGCAATTTCCTTTAAAGTATCCTCATCAATAGAAACCTGCTGTTCGGTGTAATAAAATCCGAATTCATCATAGTTATAAGGCATAAGTGCATATCCATTGGTTCCTATCCCGATGCAATAAACTTTGATATTGTTATCTTTTGCTAGAATAGCCGCAACCTGAGGCGGAAATAATCCGTTTAGTTTATTGCTTACGCCATCCGTCATTAAAATCACCACTTTGCTTTTGGCTTTACTTTTCACCAAATGATTTACCGCAACAGCCAACCCGTCTCCCACAGAAGTTCCGTCCATCATTTCTCTTTGGTTGAGATTTTCTATTTCATGGATAACGGCATTATGATCAAAAGTTAAAGGAACTTTCAAAAAGGCTTCCATTTTATAATTAACCAACCCGAATCGGTCATTCGGACGTTTTCTAATAAAATCTACCGCAATATTTTTTAGAACAGAATATCGGTCGGGTTCAAAATCTTTAGAAAACATACTCAGCGAAACATCTACCGCAAGCATAATATCCACACCTTTGGTTTCGTCTCTCTCCTGAGATACAGAAAACGTTCTCGGTCTCGCCATTGCAATAATAAGTGCCGAAAGTATAATGTATTTGGAGATTTTCAGGAAAGAAAGAACCGGTAAGATACTGTTGTTCTCATCCATATTCTGAATGGTGGGAACTTTAACTCCTTTTCTTTTTTTCTGGCTGAAATCTCTGAATAATAACGGAAGAAAAACCAAAAACAGCAGAAAAAACCACGGACTGTAAAATTCGAAATCTAAATTAAACATCTTTTCTCAGGTTTTCGAATTCAATATCTTTGGATGAACGCTTCACCAAATCTCTTATTCCTCCAAAATCTTTCTGCATAAGTTCCTGATCGGGAAAGGTTTTTGCAAATTTCACCAAATCGCCTCGTAAAAATACATCTTCCACAATTTTTTCGTTTTCCGGAGAAATAGTGTTGTTCTGTTTCATTAAAGAAATCAGATCATCGGTAAGCAAAACATCTGCAGGAATATTGTATTGTTTAGTAATGAATTTTCTGGAAATATCAATTAATTCCACATAAAAAGATCTGTAATTTCCTTCTTCAATGTATTTTTTCTTCTTCAAAGAATCCAGTTCTTTTAAAGTCTGGTTGGTAGCGACAATTGCAGGATCTTTGCTTTTTCTTCCGTATTTTAACAAGATTACCACAGCAATAATTAATGCAATAAAAGCCAAAGCTGCTAAAACGTACCATTTGTATAAATCCCAATAATCTGCAGCTTCAAGATTGACTTCTTTATTATTCATTATATCATTAATCTGATCTTCTTTTTTGGCAGTATTAATGACTTCAACTTCGTAAGGAATGGTTTTGAGAATTTTATCTCCTACTTTAAATTCAAGCTCGGGTATTTTAAAATTTCCTTCTTCATAAACAGCAAATTCTACAACTCTTTCGTAACTGGAAGAATTTATCCCTATGCTGTCTTTTACTTCTTCAAAATGAAAAGGCAGAAGCTCGTTTTTTTGAGCAGCAATTACAGATTTGCTTCTTAAATTATCAATTTTTATAACCAAGCGGTTCACTTCTCCCAACGCCAGAGTTTTCTTCTCGAGATTTGAAGAAAGCAGCTGCGAAAACAAGTTTGCACAGATTAAAAATGACAGTAATAAAAATATTTTTTTCAATTTAATGTATCATTCTAGGTTGAAAAATGTAAGCTTAAAACTGAGCCCAACATTTTTTAATTGAATTATTTTTTTTGAAAGTAGTTGTATAATAATTTTGAATAATCTCCTCCCACGCTAACATTTACCAATTCTGCCGAAGATTTCGAAAAATCTTCTTCCACAATTCTTAGCTTTTGTTTCTGAGCTTCAGCAAAAGTATATCTCCATCTCGCGCTGGATGTATTCACCCATATTTGTTTTCCCGTTTCCGAATCATTCAGGAGAACGTATCCCACATCAGGAATCTCGTTATCTTTTTCATCATACACTCTCATTCCTAAAAGCTGATGTTTTTTGGAAGCCACACGAAGCGTTTTAGAATCGTAATCGTCTTCGAAATCCGACAGCAGAAAAACCAAAGATTTTCTTTTAAAAACACCCATCATATATTCTAAAGCTTTATCTACTTTTGAAACAGCTGGAACATACTCTGCCGTTAAAACATGACTGATAATAGATAAAATATGTTTTCTTCCTTTTCCCGGAGGCACTACTTTGTACACTTTATCTGCAAAAAGAATAAGACCAACTTTATCGTTATTTCCTGCTGCAGAAAAACCAAGACTTGCGACAATTTCAGCTACATATTCTCTTTTTAGTTGGGTTTTGGTTCCGTAATCCATAGAAGCAGAAATATCTACCAGAATCATCATGGTTAATTCTCTTTCTTCTTCCATTACTTTTACAAAAGGTTCCCGAAAACGAGCCGTTTTATTCCAGTCTATTCTTCGGATTTCGTCGCCAAACTGATAAGGACGAACTTCAGAAAACGTCATTCCCTGCCCTTTAAAAGCACTATGATACTGCCCCATAAGCGAAGCTTCCGTTTTCTTTCTGGTACGGATTTCTATCTGCTTTACTTTTTTTACAATATCTTTTATTTGCATTTAATTTATAATAATTTGCTCATTATTAATTATCATTAAAACCTCTTCGTATTCAGGGGAATAATTTTCGAGCGTCATTATCGTTTCTTTATTTAAAGTGCACGAAACATTTTTTAAATAGTCTACAATATCATTATGATTTTCTATACTATTTACTTCGACTGGTGTAATATCATTTTCAATTTCACTCTCATCAAAGAAATAACATTTAACTAAAACCGACCCAACCTTTATCGAAGCATTAACCATAAATTCACTTTTAGCATCCCAATAGTCGTAGACATATTTTGCAATTATTTTATCACTCGAACATCTAATTTCCTGCTCATTAGAATATTGAAAATCTACTTTATAATTTCCATTTACAAAATCAATCCACTTTTGCCAGTCTTCTCTTGAAGTATTTAAAACATAAATATCTCTTAATGATCCGTCAGAAAAATAAATTTTTTCTTTTAAATACTTCCAGTCCATAAAAGATAATTTTAATAAATAATTAAGGTGCTTGGATTTTAGCTAAAATTCGGTTGATAATTTCTTCAGCTGAAATTTCTTCCGCTTCTGCTTCAAAAGTAAGACCTATCCTGTGTCTTAAAACATCCTGAGCTAAAGATTTTACATCTTCAGGAATAACAAATGCTCTGCCCTTCAGAAACGCATAGGCTCTGGATGCAATAGCCAAATTGATGGATGCTCTTGGAGAAGCTCCAAAACTGATATAGTTTTTTAAATCGGAAAGCCCGTATCTTTCAGGATAACGAGTGGCAAAAACCATATCCAAAATATATTTTTCAATTTTCTCATCCAGATAAATCTGATTAACCAATAACTTCGCTTCAACAATATTTTGAAGTGAAATTACCTGTTTAATTTCCGGTTGATGCGAAGTAGAAACCATTCTCATTACTTTTCTTTCATCTTCAAATTCAGGATAATCTATTTTGCATTTCAGCATAAAACGGTCGCTTTGTGCTTCAGGCAAAAGATAAGTACCTTCCTGATCTATTGGGTTCTGAGTTGCCAAAACCAAAAATGGCTTCGGTAAAGACATGGTTTCATCACCAATGGTTACCTGTTTCTCCTGCATTACTTCCAAAAGAGCCGACTGTACTTTTGCCGGTGCACGGTTAATCTCATCTGCTAAAACAAAATTTGCAAAAACAGGTCCTTTTTTAATAGAAAAATCATTGTCTTTAATATTAAAAATCATCGTCCCAACAACATCTGCAGGAAGAAGATCCGGCGTAAACTGAATTCTGGAAAATTCCCCATGAACCGCTTCTGCCAAAGTTTTTATCGCTAAAGTTTTTGCCAAACCAGGAACCCCTTCCAGAAGAACGTGCCCATTTCCCAAAAGCCCTATTAAAAGACGGTCTATCATATATTGCTGACCGATAATTGCTTTGTTGATTTCCTGCCTCAGAAGACTGAAAAAGTAATTCTGTTCTTTCACTTTTTCCGTAAGCTGACGGATGTCTTCTGCTTGATATGAATCTGACATAATTTAAATTAAAATAATGGGTAAATTTCTGATAAAAACTTACATTAATCAACACAATAAATGCCATTTTTGAGTTAAAGTTTGTTAAATAAATTTCAAAACAAACCTTTCATTTTTCAGGAGTTTCGTTTAAAAATCATATACTCAGGCAAGAATATCATAAAAATACGTAATATTTGAAGGATAAGCGGTTTAAGAATTGTCATTTTCAGTTTATTAAACTAATTTTGGCAATTAAATTTTCGCAAAATGAATTATCATTTTCAAGCGCACAGACAAGTTCGAAAAAACCTTTTAGATATTCTCCAAAACACTTCCCACGAAGATCTTTTGCTGATTCCTGATGGTTTTAACAATAATATTTACTGGAATATCGCTCATACAGTGGCGACACAGCAATTGCTGCATTATTATCTAAGCGGCAATCCTTTCAGAATAGATAAATACTGGATAGAAACTTATAAAAAGGGAACTTTACCGAATCTAAATGTGCAGAAATCTGAAGTTGAAGATCTTGAATTTCTACTTACAGAAACTTCAAAAACATTAATGAAAGATTACGACAGCGATTTTTTTTCAGATTACACTCCTTACACCACCAGTTTCGGAATGGATTTGAAGAGCATTCAGGATGCGATTATATTCAACAACATCCACGAAAGCTTACATTATGGCTACGTAATGGCACAGAAAAGAGCTATTTTAGGAGAAAAAAATTAGAAAAACCTTGAAAAAGGCAAAAAATTCAAACAAAAATATACCATTTTAGATTTTGAATTTAAAACAGGCAATTAAGAAATGAAAGACGATTTTATATTTGGGCTCCGTCCCGTATTAGAAGCTATTGAAGCTGGAAAAACAATTGATAAAATATTTGTGCAAAATGCACTTCAGGGAGAAATTTATGCGGAATTAAAGGCTGTTTTGGCTAAAAATAAAATCCGCCCCAATTATGTTCCGGTTGAAAAACTGAACCGTTTTACAAGAAAAAACCATCAGGGTGTAGTCGCATTTATTTCTGATGTTCCGTTTTATAAAATTGAAGATGTGGTACCCGAATTGTTTGAGGAAAGAAAAACGCCTTTCATTCTTATTCTGGATAGACTTACCGATGTAAGAAATTTTGGTGCAATATGCAGAACAGCAGAATGTGTGGGTATTGATGCGGTAGTAATTCCTGAAAAAGGAGGAGCTCCGGTAAATTCTGATGCCATTAAAACTTCTGCCGGAGCCATGTACAATATCAAAATATGTAAAGAGCCTAATCTCGCGCATGTTGTAGATTTTCTTCAGCAAAGCGGAATTTCTGTTTTTTCTGCAACCGAAAAAGCACAAAAACTTATCTATGATGTAAACTTCACCGAACCTTGTGCTATAGTAATGGGGAACGAGGAAACAGGAATTTCTAAAGAAGTTCTTCATCATTCGGACGAAAAAGTGAAGCTTCCTATCGAAGGAAAAACCCAGTCTTTAAACGTATCGGTTGCTTGTGGAGCTATCCTTTATGAAGCAATGAGACAAAAAATTACACAACTTTAATTAAGAAAAATATCGATTAAAACTTTTCATTTTCATCTGAATTAAGATTTAACCGATTCAAATAAAGAAAAATTTATGAAAAATATATTCGCATTAGCCATTATTTCGTTAGCTGTTATTTCATGTAAAAAAGAAACAGCAACCATTACAAAAGTAGATCCCAAAACCGGCAAAACCATTACTGTAGAAGTTCCTTCAGATTCTGTAAAGGAAGTAAAAGCAGATGCGGCAATTAAAGATTCTGCAGGTATTTTCAAACAAACATTTAAGCTTGAAAAAGGTAAAACCTACCCATTAACAACCTACCAAAGAGATACGAAAACCATGACTGATCCTGAAGGGAAAAGCATGAGCGGAACCAGCGAATCTACAGACGAAATGAACTTTACGGTTAATGATATTAAAGGACATGTTTATGACATGACCATTAATCTTATTTCTAAAAGAAATTCTCAGTCTGCACAAGGAAAAACAATCGTTGTAGATACCAATCAGAAAATTCCGAAAGAAGACGATCTTAAGATGCTTTGGAACATCAACAAAGCACTTACGGGAAATAAACTGAACATGAAAATGGACGATAAAGGCAATGTTATCTCTATTACAGGGTTTGATGCCGTTTATACAAAAATTTCTAACGCACTGAAAGACATCGTAAAAGATCCTACCCAAAGAACAGCCGTAATTGCCAATCTGAAAGAAACTTTCAACGAAAAGATCCTGAAAGACCAGTTTGAAAAAAACCTTTCTATCCTTCCTAAAAAAGGAGCTAAAATTGGGGATAAATGGAGCACTTCCGAAAATGCTGACGGAGCAGGAAAAATAAAAGTTACCTCTAATTATACTTTAAAAAGTGTTGGAAATGGTATTGCAGAAATTTCTATTTCCGGAGGAATTCCTAAGAAAACAGAAAAACAAAGCCAAAACGGAATTAATCATAGTTTAAGCAGTGAGCTTGCACAAAGCGGTTCTATAAAGTTTGACCAAAATACGGGATGGATTTACAACCAGAACATCAATGTAAAAACCACTCAGGTAGAAACATATTCCGATGGAAAACAGTCGAAGTCTATGAAAAGTATTTCTAATTCTTCTGTTATGGTAAATCCTTCTGCAAAATAATTTAAAAAATTCAGTTACGAAAAGCGTTGCTCAGGATGGATTCTTTTGCTACGCTCAAAAAAACAAGATAGATTATGTTTAAGCACATTCTTGAATTTATCCTCATAACCATAGTATTATTTTTTGTTTGGAATATTCTTAAAAGGATTTTCTTTAATAAATTTTATAAATACACTGGTTTCAGACCTCAGAACAGCGAGAAAGAAGAAATAAAAAACTCAAAAAATAATATTGAGAAAAAAGTAAAATGGGATGCCGAAACTGTAGATTATGAAGAGGTAAAAGACAGCAACGAAAAACGTTAACATCCCAATATTAAAGATAACAACCAATTTTATGGCAAAAAATAAAAACTTAATCTATGTTGCAGCTTCATTAGTTGTATTCTTAGTTTTAGCATTTTTATATTCTACTCCCGTTTTTACAGGAAAACAGCTTTTTCAGCACGATATTGTACAATACCGTGGTGGTGCAAAAGAACTTCTAGATTACCGCGAAAATTTCGATAAAGAAACGTATTGGAGCGATTCTATGTTTGGAGGTATGCCTACTTACCAGATGGGAAGCCGTTTTGAAGGAGATATTATCAAAAAAATAGACAGTTATCTAAATATTTTGCCAAGACCGGTTAATTATCTGTTTTTACTTTTTTCAGGATTTTTCCTTTTGGGAATGGTTGCCGTCCGAAACTGGAAATATGCTCTTTTAGGAGCCACTTTTTTTGGTCTTTCCACGTATTTCTACATTATTATTGCAGCAGGGCACAACGGAAAAGTAAATACCATAGAATATTTTGCTCCTCTTTTAGCCGGAATTTTATTGGTATACATCAGAAAAAAATACATCCTCGGATTTATCGTTACTACCCTATTCTTCGGATTACAGGTTGCAGCGAACCATCCGCAGATGACTTACTATTTGTTTTTAGGGTTAGGATTTTTATTTATTTCTGAATTAGTAAGAGCTATAAAAAAGAAAGTTCCGATGAAACATTTCTTAGTTTCTTCAGGGATTATTGCTGCTTCTCTTGCGATAGGTGTTGGGATGAATTCTCAGCGAATTATGGCAAACTCCGAATACATAAAAGAAACAGTAAGAGGAAAACAAATCTTAACCAACGACAGTCACAAAGCCGGAAATACCGGTATGGATAAAGAAAGCATCCTGATGTGGAGCTACGGTAAACTGGAAACTTTAAATCTTTTCATACCAAGACTAATGGGTGGTGGAAGCCAGGAACCGGAAGGAAAAGAAATGATGGAAAAGGTTCGCGAGATGGTTCAGCAAAATGTAAGTTCGCAGGCAGAATACGAACGTATCTCGAAAGGATTCGGAAGTCTTACTTATTGGGGAGATCAGCCGGGAACTTCAGGTCCGGCTTATCAAGGAGCCGTGGTATGTTTTCTTGCACTTTTAGGATTCTTTTTTGCTCCGAAAAAATACCGTTACTGGATTTTAGGAGCCTCTATTTTAACCATTTTATTGGCTTGGGGAAGCAATTTCATGGTTCTTTCAGACTTTTTTATAGATTACATCCCTTTTTATAGCAAATTCAGGGCTCCGTCATCTATTTTGGTAGTTGTAGAATTACTCTTCCCACTTATAGCAATCATAGGATTATACAGGTTTTTCAAAAGTGAAAATCTAGACGAAGAATACAAAAAGAAAATACTAACCTATACTGGTGCGGGAACTTTAGGCTTAACATTCATTCTAATCATTTTTGGAAAATCTCTTTTAGGATTTGCAACCGATAACGAAAGAACCTATCTTCCTCCATTTTTATTGGATTATTTAATCGACGCAAGATTCGGAATGTTCCGTACAGATGCTATTAAAGCATTATTATATGTTGGAATTACTTGTGCTGTGTTGTTTTTCAGTTTGAAACAGAAACTCAATCAAAATATTGCACTTTTAATTATTGGTGCGGTAAGTTTATTTGATTTGTGGAGCGTGAACAAACGTTACCTGAATGACGACAATTATGTAGATAAAATTTTCGCAGAAAATCCTTTCCAGACAGAGAGCAGCGATTATCTTATGGAGAAAGCGGGAGATAACGAAAATTTACAGTCTATTTTAGCAAGTATTCCGGTAAATAAAACTCTGGAAACTATTGCTGAAAAAGACAAAAAGCATTACAGAATATACAATCAGGTGTTGGGTGTAAATAGCGAAACCAATACGTCATATTTTAAATCTTCGGTGGGAGGTTATCATGCTGTAAGACTGAGAAGGTTTGATGATGTTATGAACCAATATATTTCTAATGTAGACAGTATTAAAACACCAAAGATTTTAAATCTTCTCAATACAAAATACATGATTTTTGGGGAAACTTCTTCTCCGCAAGTTGTTCCAAACCCTAATGCCAACGGAAATGCATGGTTTGTAAGCGATTTAAAATTTGCTGCAACACCTAACGAAGAAATTAATCTAATTGGAGAAATCGATAGTAAGAAAACGGCTGTAATTAATAATGTAGACAAAACTTATTTTGAGGGAAAACCTGTTCAAATAGACTCTACGGCTACGATTAATCTTACCAAATATGAGCCTAACGAATTAGAATTTAAATCATCTTCTAAAACTCCACAATTGGCAGTTTTCTCTGAAGTGTATTATCCTCATGGCTGGAAAGTCTTCATAGATGAAAAGGAAGTTCCTTATATTAAAGCAGACTATTTTCTACGTTCATTACATGTACCCGCAGGAAATCATAATATAAAAATGGTTTTTGAGCCTGAGGTTATCGAAAAAGGAAAATGGATTTCCCTAATCTGTTTTGGATTATTTATAGTTTTAAGTGGTTTTGGAATTTCTCTAATGTTCCGAAAACCTAAAAATACTGAAACTTCAAACGCTTAAAAAATCAAGGACTTTTAGTTAAAATGGAAGGAATTCAGACAAAAAAGATATTAATCATCACGTATTACTGGCCACCTGCGGGAGGTCCGGGAGTTCAGCGGTGGTTAAAATTTGCAAAATACCTTCCCGAATTTGGCTGGAAACCCATTATTTACACTCCGGAAAACCCAAGTTATCCTTTGCTGGATGAAAGTTTAATGAAAGATGTTCCTGAAGATTTAGAAATTGTAAAAACTAAAATCTGGGAACCTTATCAACTTGCCGAAAAGCTTAATAAAAGCAATAAAAAATTCAAAGCAGGACAGTTTGATGTGGGAAATAATCAAAGCTGGAAATCTAAACTTTCGATTTGGGTGAGAGGAAATTTTTTTATTCCCGATGCCAGAGTTTTCTGGGTAAAACCTTCCACAGAATTTCTAGAAAAGTATCTTCAGCAAAACAACATAGAAACCGTTGTAACTTCGGGTCCACCTCATTCTATGCACCTTATTGGTCTGAATTTAAAGAAGAAACTCCCCCATCTCCGATGGATTGCCGATTTCCGTGATCCTTGGACAGAAATTTCATATTACAAGCATTTAAAGCTTACCAACAGATCAGATAAAAAGCATCGTTTTCTTGAAAGTGAGGTTTTTAAAAATGCAGATATTACTTTGGCAACAAGCTATACAGATGCAGAAAATTTCAGAAAAAACGGAGCCAATGCGGTTTGCATTACGAATGGTTTTGATGAAACAGATTCAGGAAAAAAACTAAATCAGTCCGCTATTTCTGATCATTTTACACTGAGCTATATCGGTGTTTTGGAACAGCTGAGAAATCCTGAAAATCTTTGGGCAGCACTGAATAATTTAATCAAAAACAATTCAGATTTTGCTGAAAGTTTCAGATTAAAATTCGTGGGAAGAATTGATGATAAAATTTTGACAAGTTTGGAAAATTCAGATTTGAAAAATCATATTCTGAAGCTTGGGTATGTTTCGCATGACCGGGCAGTTCAGGAAATGTCGAACTCATCAATTTTATTGATTACCAACTTCCCCAATGTTTCTTCCAAAGGAATAATTCCGGGCAAAATATTTGAGTATCTCGCCACCGGAAAACAGATTCTTTCGTTTGGTCCCAACGAGGCAGATGTTTCTAAAATCTTACAGGAAACTAGTGCCGGAAAGCACTTTAGCTACGAAGATTCAGAAGAAATTGAAGATTTTATAATACAGAAATTTAAACTCTGGAAAAACGGTAATTTATCTGAAAACACAAAAAATATCGAACAGTTTTCAAGAAAAAATTTAACAAAACAACTTTCCGAATTGCTGGGTTAGACTGTCCATTCATCATTAATTACAGCAACGAGATAATATTCACCTTTAAATTCTTCAAAAACGAAACGGAGCGACTTCCAATCCATTTCGCTATACTGCTCCGAACCGGGAATGTAGTTTTCGGTGAAATCGGATTTAGGATATATTTCCTCAAGATTATTGAGCGAATTTCCTCCTCCCTGAAAAGAATTGTAAGAATATTTTGAATGGGTAAAATCTTTTTTGAAAACCCATTTTCTGAAGTAATTCTTAATCGTTGCCTGATACACTTCGCCAGTTCCGTCAAGAGATCCCCACGTAAAAATAGTCTTTGTAGGAAAATATTTCTGGAAATCTGATTTTGAAAAGTGCTTATCTTCATTACGGTTTGTAAATGCATACATAGAAAAACGAATCCCTTTTTCGGGATGAATATGGTTGGCGAAAGCATTGTAATCTACCATTTTTATAGCCTGCAGAAGTTCGCTATTCATTTTTTTCAATACAACTTCCTTAGGAAGAGATTGCTGTTTTTTTTCTTTCTTTTGAACGGAAGTTTTTATGCTATCAATAGACGGTTTGTAATTTTCTTCTGCTTTTTTGTTACAAGAAAATAAAGTTACTACAAGTAAAGATATCAGAAAATGTTTCATATTTAAATTTTCTTTAAAGTTCCAAAAGTGATGCCGAATTTTCAGAAATTTAGGCAGAGAAATCCTTTGATTTCGTAAATTTGTGTAATGGAAATCTTAGATATTCTCATCATCGGAGCAGGACCTATTGGGCTAAACTGTGCATTGGAAGCTAGAAAAAATAATCTCAGCTATTTGATTATTGAGAAAGGAACCATTGTAAACTCTCTGTACAATTACCCTTTATATATGAAGTTTTTCTCAACAGCAGATAAACTCGAAATTGCAGAAATTCCTTTTATTTCTGCAGCTACCAAACCAGGAAGACAGGAAGCATTAGAATATTATCAAGGCATTACAAGACAGAAAAATATCAACATTAATCTTTACGAACGAGTAATAAATGTTTCTAAAAATCAGGAAATATTTTCTGTTGAAACATCAAAATCAAAATATTTTGCCAAAAATGTGATTATCGCTACCGGATTTTATGACATTCCCAACCTCATGAATATTCCCGGAGAAGATTTATGGAAAGTAAAACATTATTATACAGAGCCTTATCCTTATGCAAAACAGAAAATTGTAGTGGTGGGCTCAAGCAATTCTTCGGTAGATGCCGCTTTAGAAACTTACAGAAAAGGTGCGGAAGTGACTATGATTATTCGCCACTCCGAAATTTCCAAAAGTGTAAAATATTGGGTAAAACCAGACATTGAGAACAGAATTTCAGAAGGAAGTATTAAAGCACATTTTAATTCCGAATTGCTTGAAATTAAAGAAAATTCGGTCATTTTTAAAGATGAAAATGGAAAAATCAATGAAATTGAAAATGATTTTGTATTGGCAATGACAGGTTATCTTCCCGATTTTGATTTTCTAAAAAACTCAGGAATCGAGTTACAAGGAGATTGTCTGAATCCACTTTATCATCCTGAAACAATGGAAACTAATGTTCCGAATTTATATCTTGCTGGTGTAGTTTGTGGCGGAAAAGATACACATCTTTGGTTCATTGAAAATTCGAGAATTCATGCGGAAATGATTATTCAAAGTATTCTTTCAAAATAATTCTTCATTCTAAAAAATATTTAGATACTTCGTTCGCTTAGTATTGTTATTTTTGAAGGAATAAATTCTTACTATGAAAAAAATTTCACTGATCTTATCTTTGATAACAACTTTGTCTACGAATACTATTTCAGCTCAATCTGATAGTGTGAAAACTTATGTAACCGATGCTTTGAAAATTATGAAGGACAAATCGGTAAATAAATCAAAGATAAATTGGGATAAAATTTACAGTAAAACTTTAGCGGAAGCTTCAAAAGTAAAGACGATTAAAGAGACTTTTCCTATTCTAAAAAATGCTCTTGTTTCGTTGGAAGACTCCCATTCCAACTTTTATCCGGCAGAAGTTGTGAAGCAATATACTTTAGGTTATAAGGCTACAGGACAAGAATTTCCGGTGATTAAAAGTGATTTGTTAGAAAACAAATATGCTTATATCAGTTTGCCAGATATTGGATCATTTAACAACGACGATTGGAATTTATATATCAACACTTTTTATTCAAAAGTAAACGAACTGCAAAAACAAAATCCAAAAGGTTGGATTATTGATTTAAGAGACAATTTCGGAGGAATGCTTTATCCTATGTATGCCGCTGTTGCTCCATTTTTAGATCATAAAAACGTGGTGGGAACTAAAGATTCCAAAGGAGAAATTGAGTATTTTAATTACAAAGATGGTAAATTTTATGAAGGTTCAAAAGCAACTCAACAATTTAAAATCATACAAAAAGAACCTAAAACGATAAACAGACCTATTGCGGTTTTAATCAATAAAGTAACCGGAAGTTCGGGAGAATTTATCACAGCGTCTTTTGTTGATCAGAAAAATGTAAAATTAATTGGCGTAAATACTCAAGGTTTAACCTCTGCAAATCAAGAATATAAATTATCAGACGGCTCTTTTCTTGTATTAACAATTGGAAATATTGTGGACAGAAACGGAAAAGAATATAATAAAATCGGGGAAGGAATTGCACCTAATATTTCAATAGAAAATTCATCAGACAAGAAAAAAATTGATGAAACTTATTTCAAAAAAGCATTTGAATATATTGACAGTAAATAAATTATCATTTAATTTTTAAAGAAAAATAACAAAAAAAGAAAGCTAAAAATATCATCTTCATTCAATCCAAAAAATCAATGATTGCGATATGGATTATTTAGGCTCAAATTAAAGATTTTCAACATAGTTTTTCTAAATTTGAGGCTATTATATTTTCGCAATGCAAAACTACTTAGATTTACTTCAGCATATTTTAGATAACGGAACCGACAAAACCGACAGAACAGGAACAGGAACACGAAGCATTTTCGGGTATCAGCTCCGTTATGATTTGTCTAAAGGTTTTCCTCTGGTAACAACAAAAAAAGTTCACCTGAAATCTATTATTTACGAGCTTCTTTGGTTCATTAAAGGAGAAACAAATATTAAATATCTTAAAGACAATGGTGTTTCCATTTGGGACGAATGGGCAGATGAAAATGGAGATTTGGGGCCTGTTTACGGAGCACAATGGCGTAGTTGGTCTGGTGCAGATGGTAAAGTAGTAGACCAGTTTTCGGAAGTAATTGAGCAGATTAAAACCAATCCCGATTCCAGAAGATTAATTGTTTCTGCATGGAATGCTGCAGAAATCCCCAATATGGCATTAGCACCATGTCATGCTTTATTTCAGTTTTATGTGGCAGACGGAAAATTATCTTTACAACTCTATCAAAGAAGTGCAGATGTTTTCTTGGGTGTTCCCTTCAATATTGCGAGTTATGCGCTTTTATTGATGATGGTCGCTCAGGTTACCGGTCTTGAAGTTGGAGATTATGTTCATAGTTTTGGAGATGTACATATTTACAACAATCATTTTGAGCAGGTTAAAAAACAGCTTTCAAGAGAAACAAGAACTTTACCCACAATGAAACTGAACCCAGAAATTAAAAATATTTTTGATTTTGATTTTGAAGATTTTACTTTAGAAAACTACGATCCACATCCAGGCATAAAAGCACCGGTGGCGATATAAATAATTATTTTTGAATCGTTTTCTTGAATATTTGAACAAGATTTAAAAAATAATAAAAATTCCACATTTTTTTGCTGAAATGATAATTCAAAATCAATCATTCTCTTATTAAAAGTATTTCTCGGTTGTAAATATGAAAAATTTAATTTACTTAAATTTAGTACTGTTCTCTGTATTTTTCAATGCTCAGAATACTTCCGTATCTCTTGAACAGACTTTTCCTGAAAATTTTCCAGAATATACTGTAGATGGTAAAGATGGTAAAAAAACATTCAAAGAAGAGTATAAATATTTGGATTCTGTAAGTATTTACGGTTATGATTATCGCTCTCATGACAATCTGAAAATCCGGGGATTTCTTATTGAACCGAAAACAAAAGGAAAATTTCCGGTGATTATTTTCAACCGCGGTGGAAATCGTGATTTCGGTGCTGTAAGCATCGCTACACTTACCAATTTTTTATCTAAAATAGCTGCAAAAGGATTTATTATTATCGGTTCTCAGCTTCGGGGCAGCTCAAGAAGTGAAGGTAAGGATGAATTCGGAGGAAAAGATATTAATGATGTATTGCAATTATTAAATATTATAGATCATCAAACAAATGCAGATTCAAAAAAAATAGGAATGCTGGGAATTAGCAGAGGTTCCATGACTAATTTTCTGGTTTTGAAAGAAACAGACAGAATATCTGCCAATGCAACTATTGGTGGTATTGCAGATCTTAACCAGAAAGACAGACCGGAAATGTACGGGCTTTACAAAGAACTTATACCCGATTTTGAGAAAAATCCTACATTGGAACTCAATAAACGTTCTTCATTACTTGCAGTTCCTCAAATAAAAAATAAGCAGCTGAAAAGTTTTATCATTCATGGAGCAAAAGATGAGAGAGTGAATGTAAGCAATGCTTTTGCCTTGTTCAATGAGCTTAATTCTAATCAGTTTTCTACAAAATTATTGGTATATGAAAATGACAATCATGGGATTAACAATCATACCAACGATATGATTAAACAATTAAATGCTTTTTTCAAAGGGTATCTCCAATAATCAGAATGCAAAATATTAATTCTGTAACAATTTCAAAAAATTTCCTACTTATTACCTTAAAAATAACATCAATACATAAATTCGTAAGAATGAAAAAAATATTCATAACAGCCCTTTTTCTGGGTGCACTATTTAATTCGAATGTAACTTTCGCTCAGACAGAAACTTCGGGAAGAACAGTTCCTTACAGAGCGACCCATACCAAAACTACAGAACTGAAGCACACCAAACTGAAGGTGAATTTCGACTATGAGAAAGAGCAGATGAATGGTGAAGAATGGCTTACTGCATCTCCTTTTTTCTACTCTACCAATGAACTTGTTCTGGATGCCAAAGGGATGCTGATTCATGAAGTTGCATTGGATAATAATGGTAAAAAAACACCTTTAAAGTATGAATATAAAAATGATGTTTTAAAAATTAATCTGGATAAAGTATATGCTCGAAACCAAGATTATACGGTTTATATTAAATACACATCTAGACCCAATGAAGTAAAACAGGAAGGAAGTGCAGCTATTAATGATGCCAAAGGTCTTTATTTCATTAATGCACAGGGGAAAGATCCGGATAAACCAACCCAAATATGGACTCAGGGAGAAACAGAATCTTCATCTGCTTGGTTTCCTACCATAGATAAACCCAACCAAAAAACCACTCAGGAAATTTACATGACTGTTCCAGACAAATATGTAACACTTTCCAACGGAATTCTCAAAAATTCTCAAAAAGAGGCCAATGGATTGAGAACCGATCATTGGGTGATGGATAAAAGACATTCCACCTATCTTTTCTTTATGGGTGTCGGAGAATATGCCGTAGTTAAAGACAAGTGGAAAAATGTTCCTGTAGATTATTATATTGAAAAAGAATATGAACCCTACGCAAAACAAATCTATGGGAATACTCCTGAAATGATAGATTTCTTTTCGAAAAAATTGGGTTACGATTATCCTTGGCAAAAATATGCACAGATTTCGGGTAGAGATTACGTAAGTGGTGCTATGGAGAATACAACTGCTACACTTCACGGGAGCGATATTTTACAAAAACCGGGACAATTAATAGATGAAAACAAATGGGAAGACACCATTGCCCATGAGCTTTTCCACCATTGGTTCGGAGATCTTGTAACCGCAGAAAGCTGGAGTAATCTTACCGTAAACGAATCTTTTGCCAACTATTCGGAGTATCTTTGGAACGAATTTAAGTATGGTAAAGATCAGGCAGATTATCACCAAATGGAAGATGTAAACCATTACATCCATAATTCTTCAGATTTCAAAAAAGATTTGGTAAGATTCAATTATAATTCAAGAGAAGATGTTTTTGATTTGGTAACCTATCAAAAAGGTGGTGGAATTTTACACATGCTGCGAAATTATCTTGGAGACGATGCATTTTTTGCAGGAATTACAGATTATCTGAAAACCAACGAATATCAGGCGGCAGAAGCTCATCAGTTAAGATTGTCTTTTGAAAAAGTTTCAGGTAAAGATTTGAACTGGTTTTTTAATCAGTGGTATTTCGGTAGCGGAAATCCAAAACTGAATTATACTTATAATTTTGAACCTGTAAAAAAACAGGTAACCGTAACCATTAGCCAAACTCAGGATGAGCCTTTTCAGTTTCCTTTGGCTATTGATGTTTACGAAAACGGTAAACCAAAAAGATATCAGGTTTGGGTAAATGCAGAAGCAAAAAATACATTTAATTTTGATGCATCTAAAAACCCTGAACTTATCAACATCAATGCAGACGGAATTCTTCTTGCAGATGTTACAGAATCTAAAACTCCGGACCAATATTTAGCCCAATTCTTAGGTTCTAAAGAATTTAAGAGTAAATACATTGCACTAACAGGAATTAAAGATCAGGTAGGAAAAAATCCCGCTGCCACAAAACTATTGGCTGCCGCAGTAAAAGATCCATTTTTCAGAACAAGAATAAAGGCACTGGAACTTGTAGATCTGTCGAATGCAGAAATGATGAAAGCATTAGGAAGCGATGTTGAAAAACTGGCAACAAATGATCCTAAAACTTTGGTTCAGGGAGCGGCAATAGCAGCTTTGGCAAAAACAAAAGACAAAAAATATGTTCCGATTTTTGAAAAAGGAATTAATGCTGTATCCAATTCTGTAAAAGGCAACTCTTTGGCTGCAATTTTAGCAGTAGATCCTTCGAAAGCCAGTTCTTTGGCAGATAAGATTGATCTTGAAGGGGCTTCTGAAGAAATGCTTTCGCAGTTATTACCAATCGTTGTAAAAAATAAAGTGATTTCCCAAATGGCGAATATTGCTCCTATTGCTGCTTTTTATCCATTTGTTAAATTTCAGGATCCGGAACTTGGAAAAGTTGCCGAAGAAGGATATAATTGGATTATGTCTTCGGATAATTTAAAAGCAACGACAAGCATTACCAAAATATTGGGTCAGGCAAAAGGTCAGATGGGAGAAAATCCTCAGGTAAAAATGATGATAAGCCAAATGCTGAAAGACGGACTAAGCAAAAAAATGGAATTATTAAAACAAAATCTAGGAAAAGCTTCCAGCATCAACCCTCAAATTGATGCTATTAATAAAGCTATTGATAATTTCAAATAAAAAATATTAACATATATTAGAAAGACCGGCTTTTAATAATGCCGGTTTTTCTATTTATTATGGTATTTAATTTCATGATATAGAATCTGTATTTAATAACCTGAGTTCGGGATAAGGATTTATAAAATGCGATGGGTAAAAACATCTGATTTACATATGTTTAACATAAACCAAGGCGTAGAACTTACCAAAGCAATACAAAACTCTGTTTTATTTTACTGAAAAAAGTGCCATTGTATAGTTTAAAAGCATTTCTAAAAATAAACTTATCCCAGTTTTTCCAATAAAACAATCACTATCTGAATATCAACTATTTAAAACATTTTTTATCCCGAACTCACGTTAATTAAATCCGTTAAAAAAAGATATTTTTAATTTTAAAACCTTATCATGAAACAGAATCTAATCTATATACTTATCGTAAATATAGATATCCTAAAAATTTAAAAATCAACTAAAAATAATTTCATAAGACACATATTTGCTAATTTAATATACATTTTAAATAAATTATACTCAAAATAAGTAAATTGCAATCTAATTAAATTTTTATGAAATTTAATTTCAAATCATTGAAACATATCTATAAAAAATTAATAATTATATGGAATTTCTAAACGGAATTAATGCATTAACCTTGGTATTTGTATCTATACTAATTTTTGCAATATCCTATCGTATTTACGGAATCTTTTTGGCAAACAAAGTGCTTCGTCTTAATGACAGAAATACTACTCCTGCAATAGAATTTGCTGATGGTAAAGATTATGTTGCAACCAACAAAAATGTACTTTTCGGGCATCATTTTGCGGCAATTGCAGCAGCAGGACCACTTGTAGGACCAGTTTTGGCGGCTCAGTTCGGCTATCTTCCCGGAGCATTATGGATTTTAATCGGGTGTGTTCTAGGAGGCGGAGTTCACGACATGGTGGTACTTTTTGCTTCTGTAAGACATAAAGGGCAAAGTTTAGCAACGATTGCTTCCAAAGAGATTGGAAAAACAACCGGAACAGTTGCTGGTTTCGCAATTTTATTCATTTTAATTCTAACACTTGCCGGATTATCTTTAGCATGCATTAATGCAATGCATGAAGCTTCCTGGTCTTTATTTACGGTTATTATAACCATGCCGATTGCCATCATCATGGGTTTAATAATGCGTTACAGAAAAAATTCGGTAACATTTGCAAGTATTTTAGGGGGTATTTTATTAATTGCAGGAATTATTGGCGGACATAATCTTATGCAGAATGAAACCATAAATAATTTATTCAGTTGGGATATTACCACTATATCTATTGCTATTCCTCTTTACGGATTTTTAGCTTCGGTTTTACCGGTATGGTTATTATTGGTTCCAAGAGATTATTTATCCACTTATTTAAAAATTGGTACCATTATTATGCTTGCAATAGGTGTAATTGCAATTCATCCAACGATACAAATGCCGGCTCTTACTCAATTTGTAAATGGTGGCGGTCCTATTATTGGCGGACCCGTATTACCTTTTATTTTTATTGTTATCGCTTGTGGAGCTATATCAGGTTTTCATGCGGTAATTGCTACAGGAACTACTCCAAAAATGCTGAATAGAGAAAGAGAAATTCTTTTTGTAGGCTATGGAGCAATGTTAGTAGAAGGTTTTGTGGCTTTAATGGCACTAATTGCAGCGTGTACTTTAATGCCTGGAGATTATTTCGCTATTAATACACCAAAAGAAGTGTATGATACTTTCTTAGCAGCTCATCCGGATTTACACGGAGTAGATATAGGCTATTTTTCAGAAAAAATTGGTATTGACCTTCATGGAAGAACAGGAGGTGCCGTTTCTTTAGCGGTGGGTATGGCTCATATTTTCAATAAAATACCTTACATGGATCAGTTAATGGCATATTGGTACAACTTCGCCATTATGTTTGAAGCCGTATTTATATTAACCGCAATTGATGCAGGAACAAGAGTGGGAAGATTTTTCCTGCAGGAAATGTTGGGTTCCGTTATTCCAAAATTTAATGATAAGAACTGGACTCCCGGAATTATTATCAGCAGTTTGCTTTTTACTTTTGCATGGGGATATTTGGTTTTCACCGGAAATGTAAGCAGCATTTGGCCTTTATTCGGAATTAGTAATCAGTTACTTGCCGCATGTGGTCTTATTGTATGTACAACAATGCTCATCAGACTCAACAGAGGAAAATATGCACTGTGTTCGGCAATTCCCGGTGTTTTTATGGCAGTTATTACCTTTTGGGCAGGTTATATACAAGTTACCACAATTTATATTCCGAAAGAACAGTATTTATTGGCTTCACTTGCAATAATTGCAATGGTTTTAATGCTTGCCGTATTCATTGGAGCATTCAGAAAATGGTATAAACTTCTGCAGGTAAAAACCTCGGAAACCGATTATTATGGAGAAACCGTAAAAGAATTGGTAGAAAGATAGTTTTTAACTTAATTTCAAAAAATAAAAAAGGTACAGAGTTCAATTCTGTACCTTTATTTTTTTTAAACCTTTTTCAATATTCTATTCATTGAATTGAAGAAAACTTATCTAAATCTTAGTAAGTTTTGCATATTTTAAGATCAGGTTTTTTTCTCCTTCATGTAAAAAAACAACTTTTGCTTTAATATTCTGAGGATCTGTCCCATCCAAAAAAGCTACTTCACCGACTCCGAAACGATCATGTCTTACCTTATCTCCCACTTCAATATCCTGAGAAGATGCACCGCTCGGATTGATAATTTTTGCAGTAGCTACAGGCTTCAGTTTACGTGGTTCTGCAATAGGCTTATCTTTGTCGGCTTTAGTAATTGTTTTTTTCTCTACTTTCTTAAAACTTCTGATTTCTGAAGGATGTTCATCGAAAATATTAGAGGAAATACCTGAATTATTGATGAATCTGCCCTGCATTGCCGGATTCAGAAACTCTATATATTCCTCATCCACTTCACTTAAAAATCTTGATGGCTCTGCATCGGTAATTTTTCCCCACTGAAATCTGGAAACGGCATAAGAGAAAAATGCCTGCTTTTCTGCCCTCGTTAAAGCAACATAAAACAACCTTCTTTCTTCTTCTAAATCTTCTCTCGTTGCAGAACTCATAAAACTCGGAAAAAGATTTTCTTCCAACCCAACCAAATGTACCACCGGAAATTCCAGCCCTTTAGAAAGGTGGATAGTCATTAATGAAACCGCATCGTCGGAATCGTCTTTTTTTTGTGTGTCTGCGGAAAGTGCAATATTTTCCAGAAAGTTGGGCAAACTCGGATCGCCATCTTCCAACTGCATTTGCTCATCGATAAAACCCTGCATAGAGTTCATCAATTCCTGTACGTTCTCTACACGGGAAATACCTTCAGGAGTTTGGTCGTCTTTCAAAAATTTAATCAAACCACTTCTTTTCGCTACTTCCATCGCTACATTATATGCAGTTTCAGTTTTAAGCAATACCTGAAATGCTTTAATCATCGACCAGAAATCGCTCAATTTGGTAATAATACCATTATTAAAGCCCAAATGCGGGGCATAAATAGGAAGATTATCTAAAACTTTAGATACAGAAAGATTCTGGGAATCGGCAAAAACAATGAGTTTATTCTGTGTAGTTTCACCAATTCCTCTGGCTGGATAATTGATGATTCTCATCAACGCTTCAGAGTCGTTCTGATTAATTAACAGCCGTAGATACGCAATTAAATCCTTTACTTCTTTCCTTTGGTAAAAAGAAAGACCGCCATACACTTTGTACGGAATATTTTTTCTTCTCAGAGCGTCTTCAAAAGCTCTGGTTTGAGAATTGGTACGATAAAGAATGGCAAATTCTCCAAATTTTCTTTGGTCACGATTATGAAGTTCCCAAATGTTTCCGGCAACGAAATTGGCTTCATCGGCATCCGAAAGAGAACGGTAAACTTTAATTTTTTCACCTTCTTCATTCTCGCTGAACACATTTTTCTTAAACTGCTGAAGATTTTTGGCAATTACAACATTAGCAGCATTTACAATATTTTGTGTAGAACGGTAATTCTGCTCCAAAGAAACAGTTACGGCATCAGGATAATCTTTTTTAAAATTTAAAATATTGTAAATATTCGCTCCTCGGAACGAATAAATAGATTGTGCATCGTCTCCAACCACACAGATATTTTCGAACTTTGAAGCCAAAGCTTTTACAATTAAATACTGAGAATGATTGGTATCCTGATACTCATCTACCAAAATATATCTGAATCTGTCCTGATATTTTGCCAAAACTTCAGGAAATCTTGTAAGCAACTCATTGGTTTTCAAAAGCAGATCATCAAAATCCATTGAGCCGTTTCTATAACAAGCATCAACGTATTTTTCGTAGATTTTACCAAGAAATTTCATGTTGGCTTTTTCGTCAGCCTCCAATAATTCGGGATTATTGTAATATGCTTTTACAGTGATAAGATTATTCTTGTACGAAGAAATTCTTGCCTGAACTTTCTTTGGTTTATACAAATCTGCATCAATATTCAGGTCTTTTATTGCTTTTTTAATAACATTGAGGGCATCTTGCTGATCGTAGATGGTAAAATTGGATGGATATCCTAAATAATTGGCTTCGCTTCTGAGAATTCTTGCAAAAACCGAGTGAAAAGTTCCCATCCACAGACTTCTCGCATTGCTTTGCCCAACCACTTTTGCAATACGTTCTTTCATTTCTTTTGCAGCTTTGTTGGTAAAGGTTAAAGCAAGAATATTAAAAGGATCTATTCCATTGGTTATAAGATGGGCAATACGCATAGTGAGTACTCTGGTTTTACCCGAACCCGCTCCTGCGAGTACCATCAAAGGTCCTTCAAGTGTTGTAACAGCTTCATATTGTGATTCATTCAGTCCATTCAGATAATCCATACTACAAAAAAAATTTGGAAAACAAAAATAGTGTTTTATAAGGAGAATTCAAATTAGATGAATTTAAAGATGCTGTTTTATAGATTATGGATATCAAAAAATCAGCGGTTAAGAGCTGATTTTTTATTTTGAATGAAGCCTAATGGTTTCTATCATATCATTAATATCAAAAGGTTTTGCAATAAATGCATCTGCACCCGCATCCAGTGCAGACTGCTCTAAACCACGACTTGCAGACATTATAAGCACAGGAATATTTTTCAGATTTTCGTCTGATTTTACCATGCGGCAAATATCTCTTCCATCTTCACCGGAAAGCCACATATCCATGAGGATTACGTTGGGTTTAGATTCGGGATTTAGGGTGTTGAACATATCAGAACCTTTATAAAATTTCTCCACTCTAAAACCTTCAAAATCCAGCATCATTCCTATTGAATCTACTATGGCAGGGCTATCGTCCACTACCATCACCTTCATCGACTCAGACATATTTTATTAATTTATGTTGTTGACTCCTTTATTTGTTGGAATTTGGAAGCAAAAATCAGACCCTTTTCCCTCTATAGAATTTACAAATATTTTACCTCCGGACCTTTTAATAATTTCCGAAGAAATATAAAGCCCCAAACCTAAACCGGGAAATGTATGCTCTTTGGAACCACTTACCCGATAATACTGCTCAAATACTTTAGGTTGCTTTTCTTCCGGTATTCCGATTCCAAAATCTTTTACGCTAAAATGGATAAAATCCCCGGAAACATGAGCTTTTACATGAACTTCTTCTGCTTCAGGAGAATATTTTATTGCATTCCCGATGAGATTACTCATTACCTGTGCAATTCTGTGTCGGTCTGCAAAAACTTTTCCTACGTTGCTTTTTTCCACTAAGATTTTATGCCTTGAAGCCATTTGCTGTTCTGTAACGACATCATCAATAAGATCATCAAAATCAAAGTAGGATTCATTAAGCTGAATCTGCCCTTTCTGAATTTTGGTAACATCCAAAAGATCTCTTACCAAACCATTAAGAAGTTCAATCTGAGAATCCATTTTCGATGCAATAGCAGCATTTTTCTGATCTCCGTTTTGCGAAAGATTTCTTTCGATAACTTGAGTGTAAAGCTTCAGACTGGTAAGAGGCGTTTTCAATTCATGACTTGCAATTCCCAAAAAGTTATCTTTCTGATTTTGTAACTTTTTAAAATCATCAATATCCGTAAAAGTTCCTATCCATTCTTTCACCTCTCCTTTTTCGTTGTAACTCGGTACAGCTCTTGCCAAAAACCATCTAAATTCTTCTATTGTATTTGGACTTAAAAATTCGCATTCAACCTCAAAAGGCTTTCCTGTCTGTATGCATTCTTTCCAAATTTGGTCTACATGTTCATAGACACCAGGTTTCATCATATTTTTAACAGATTCTGTAAGATCCATTTCTCTGTCATATTTAGAAAAAGTAAACCATTTCTCATTCATGTATTTAAGGACACCTTTATGATCTGTAGTCCACACAATCTGAGGCATAGAATCTGCCATTTTTCTAAGCTCCTGCTCATTTTTTTGTATTTCTTGTCTTCCGTTTACCAAATGCGTTACATCTACAGCTACATTATAGATAGCATATACTTCACCCTGAGAGTTTTTAAGCGGTTTATAAGAAAAATTATAATAAAAAGTCTGAAGCTTGCCATCTACCACCAAATCTACTTTGTCTTCTTTGGCTGTATATGTTTCGCCGGTTTCAAAAATATCTTTCAGTAAACCTATAAATGGCTGTCCTTCTAGTTCAGGAAGAGCATCTTCTAATTTCATTCCTATTACAGATTTTGGCTTTCCCCAAGTTTTCAGCATAGGATCGTTGGCTAATTCAATAATTAAATCTTTTGATCTGTATAAAGCAATTGAATAATCTGAATTTTTTATTAAATCTTCAAATTTATATTCACTTTCTTTCAATTTTCTTGCGGATAAAACCTGATCGGTAACTTCTGTTGCAACAACACTTACACCAATAATTTCAGAGGAATTCTGGCTGTTGTACACAGGAGAATAAATAAAATCGAAAAAATGTTCTTCATAAACGTCGTATTTATTCAAGAAAATTGAAAGTTTATCTCCTTTAAAAATTTCGCCTTTTTTATAAACATTATTGAAAATTTCTTCAAACCCTTGTGATTTTAATTCGGGGAAAATCTCAAATAAAGGTTTACCTATACACAATTCGTCTTTTCCCCAAAGCTCAAGAATCTTTGGATTTGCCGTATGTATTATAAAATTATCTCCCATTATAAGAGAGAGCGCAATGGGAGCCTGACTGAATAAAGTTACTAGAGATTCGCATGAAACGTTGGACGGTAAAATATTTTTCATTATTCGATTTCGAAATTCAAAATTAATTTTTATTTGTTAATGTATTGGAGTTGGATATTAAAAACACCCTTGCTGAAACTTGGTAAAATTTAACAACAAAAAACAAATGCAAAAGTTTTTCCAAAATTGTAACAAATGATGTATTTTTGAAACTTATTGACAAAACAATTTCTATTTATGAAAAAACGACTTCTTAGTGTCGCAGCGGCAGCCTTTTTTGGAGCAATGCTAAACGCACAGCAAATCAAATTTGAAGAGTATGATTTACCAAACGGTTTACATGTAATTCTTCACCAAGACAATTCTGCACCTGTAGTTACCACTGGTGTAATGTATCATGTAGGAGCTAAAGACGAAGTGGTAGGAAGAACAGGTTTTGCGCATTTCTTCGAACACCTTTTATTTGAAGGAACACCTAATATTAAAAGAGGAGAATGGTTTAAAATTGTTTCGTCAAACGGCGGTCAAAACAACGCAAACACAACAAATGACAGAACGTATTATTACGAAACATTCCCTTCAAACAACGAGCAGTTAGGTCTTTGGATGGAGGCAGAAAGACTTCGCCACGCACAGATTAACCAAATTGGTGTAGACACGCAGAGAGAAGTTGTAAAAGAAGAAAAGAGAATGAGAATGGATAACCAGCCTTATGGAAATCTCTTTAACAACGTACAAAAAAATCTTTTCACAAAACACCCATACCACTGGTCTACAATTGGATCTATGGATGATTTGAATGCTGCAAAACTGGAAGAGTTTCAGGCATTTTACAAAAAATATTATGTTCCGAACAATGCAACTTTGGTTGTAGCAGGTGATATTAAGCCGGAACAGACCAAAAAATGGATAGAAGAATATTACGGAGGTATTCCTAAAGGAACTGTTTATCCTAAAAACTTCCCTAAAGACGAGCCTATTACAAAAGAAACAGAAGTAACAGCGTACGATCCTAACATCCAGCTTCCTGCTTATGTTTTTGCATACAGAACACCTGGTAATAAAGAAAAAGATGCGTATGTATTAGATATGCTTTCTTCTTATTTAAGCAGCGGGAAATCTTCAGTTTTGTATAAAAAACTTGTAGATCAGGAGAAAAAAGCACTTCAGGTAGCAGCTTTCAACCAAGGACTTGAGGATTACGGTATTTTTGCGTTTTTCGCTATACCTATGGGAAATACAAGCAAACAAACTTTGCAGACTGATATTGATGCGGAAATTAAAAAAGTTCAGACGACATTAATTTCTGATGAAGATTATCAAAAGCTTCAAAATCAGTTCGAAAATCAATTCGTTAATGCCAATTCAAGCATTCAGGGTATTGCAGCTTCTTTAGCTACAAACCATGTTTTGATGGGAGATACTAATTTAATCAATAAAGAAATTGATATTTACAGATCGATCACTAAGCAGGATTTGCAAAATGCTGCCAAAAAGTATTTGAATTCTAACCAAAGAATCATCCTTAATTACTTACCTGAGAAAAAATAATCTTACAAAACGTAACAGTTTAAAAAGATTATACATTTAAAATTTTTACAAATGAAAAAGCAATTAACATATATAGCCGTAGCATTTTTATTTTCAGGAATGCTTTCAGCACAAAAAATTGATTTGAACGCAATGCCGAAGCCAGGACCAACTCCTGCCATTAACATTGCAAAACCTAAAACTTTTCAACTAAAGAACGGAATGACCGTAATGGTAGTTGAAAACAACAAGTTGCCTAGAGTAAACATGAGCCTTTCTATGGACAGACAGCCTTATTTTGAAGGCGATATTGCCGGAGTAAGCGAAATCATGGCAGATCAGTTGGGTAATGGTACAACAACTTTAAGCAAAGATGATTTTAATAAGAAAGTAGATTATTTAGGTGCAAACTTAAATTTCAGTTCTGGAGGAGCAGCTTCTAACTCACTTTCAAAATATTTTCCTGAGGTATTAAATTTAATGGCTGATGCAATCATCAACCCAAAATTTTCAGCAGACGAAATTCAAAAATCTAAAGAAAGAGCTATTGAAGGTTTAAAATCTTCAGAAAAAAGTGCAGACGCAATTGCATCGAGAGTTTCTAACGCTTTGGCATACGGAAAAAATACAGCAAGAGGTGAATTCGACACTGAAGAATCTATCAACAAAATTAAACTTGCGGACGTACAGAATGTTTACAAAAAATATTACGCTCCAGACAATTCGTATTTGGTAATCGTGGGAGATGTAAAATACGATCAGGTAAAACCGATGGTAGAAAAAGCATTTGCTAATTGGAAAAAAGCAGATACTAAATTTGCTGCTCTAGAGCCTGCCAATAACGTTGCTAAAACTGAAATTGATGTTGTAGATGTTCCTTCTGCAGTACAGTCTGTGGTATCTGTAGGAAATCTCAACAACCTTAAGATGAAAGATCCTAACTATTTTGCTGCAACAATTGCCAACTATATCTTAGGTGGTGGTGGTGAAGCTAGACTTTTCATGAATCTTCGTGAGAAAAACGGATTTACTTACGGTGCTTACTCTAGCATGAGTGCAAGCAAATATTCTCCTTCATTTTCTGCTGAAGCCAGTGTAAGAAACGAAGTTACAGATAAAGCGGTAAAAGAATTCATGAACGAGCTTACTGCAATTTCTACAGTAAAAGCTGATGAACTTGAAAATGCTAAAGCAAAACTGAAAGGTAGCTTCATTATGTCTTTGGAGCAACCTGCTACTATCGCAAGATTTGCTGTAAACCAAAAAGTTCAGAATCTTCCTGCGGATTTCTACACCAATTACTTAAAATCTATTGACAAAGTAACTGCTGCAGATGTTTCTAATGCTGTAAAAACAACTATACTTCCTAACCAAAGCAGAATTTTTGTTGCAGGTAAAGCATCAGATATTTCTGAAAACTTAGAAAAACTTGGCTATCCTGTAAAATATTATGACAGAAATGCCAATCCGGTTGCAAAACCAACCGTTCAGAAAGTAGATGCTAATGTAACTGTTGCTTCTATTGCAGATAAATATATTGCTGCTATCGGAGGAAAAGAAAATGTTGCAAAAATCAATTCTTACACAACCAATGCTTCTCTGTCTATGCAGGGACAGAATCTTGAATTCAAGATTGTAAAAGCTAAAGGCGGAAAAGAGTCGCAGACCATTACTGCAGGAGGTATGACTGTACAAAAACAGGTTTTTGACGGTAAAACAGGTTACTCTGAAGCAATGGGACAAAAAGCTGAAATGAGCAAAGAAGAAATTGCTGACAGATTAAAAAATCCTGAGCTTTTCGAAGAATTAGGTTTTGCTAAATCTGCAGATTACAAATTAGCAGGAATCGAAAAAATTAACGGAGAAGATTCTTATGCTATTAAATCTTCTGGTGGAGACACATATTATTACAGCGTAAAATCTGGTTTAAAAACCGGTGAAACTAAAACTGAATCTGCTCAAGGGCAAACTTTTACAATCCCAACAACTTTTTCAGATTACAAAGAAGTTTCTGGGGTAAAAATGCCTTTCACGATTACGGTAAACCAAATGGGAATGGATATGACCATGAAGGTAAAATCTTATGAAGTAAATCAGGCTAAAGATACAGACTTCAAATAAAAATCATTATATTTTTAATTAAACGGCGACATTGAGTTGCCGTTTTTATTTTTATATAAATCTTATTTTGCTGTTCAGTAAAAAAACATTAAATTTGCCCATTCAAAAAGATATCAAAATTAATGGATACTATATTTACACTATTGATGGTTCTTATTATGATTGCCTGCATACTTCTGGTAATCGTTGTTATGGCTCAGAATCCTAAAGGAGGAGGTCTTTCGAGTACATTCGGAGGTGCATCTTCTGCACAATTCGGAGTTCAGAGAACTAATGATTTTATGGAAAAATCTACTTGGACTTTAGGAACAGTAATTATCGTTTTAATTCTGATAAGCGTGATAGTAACGGGTAAACCAAAGAAAACAGCTATTCCGGTTCCGCCAGTTCCTGCTAAAACTGAAGCTCCTGCGAACAAAACAGCTCCGGCTTCTGGAACTCAGACTCCTGCCTCACCAACTAAATAAAAACTTATATTTAGATATTAAAAAAAGCAACCTTTAATAGGTTGCTTTTTTAGTTGAGTAATATTGATTTTATTTCAATTTTATCTTTTCAATCTGATACCTCAGCTTCAATCCGGCTTTTAAGAAAGAATACTGTACCGGTTTCTGATTTTTATAATACTTATCTATAAAAATCTGCATGGCTCCATAAAATCTTTTAAGGTAAGTTTTATTTTTTACGGTGCTTTCACCCTTATGATGAAGGATAGAAACTTTACCGTAATAATAATTATTGAAACCATTATTTAATAATGTATAGCAAATATCAATATCTTCACCATACATAAAATATTTTTCATCCAATCCTCCTACAAAATGGTATGTAGCTCGCTTAATAAGCATGAAAGCTCCTGTTATAACTTCAGTTTCAGAAATATCATATTCGCTAATGTCATTATGGTAATATGATTTCGAATTATTCTTTTTAAATCCGGCAAAAAGTTTTTCGAATGAATTAAACATATCCGGAACCGACCTTTTACTTTCTGGAAGAAATTTCCCTGAAGCATCATGCATTCTTACACCAAGACACCCTAACTTCAGTTTGGAATCGGCAAAATTTAGGATTTCTTTTACATAAAAACCTTCCAGTTCTGTATCGGGATTCAAAATAAGCAGATATTCTCCTTTTGCAAATTTTATCGCTTTGTTATTTGCTTTAGAAAAACCTTCATTTGTTTCAGAAGCAATAAAACGCACATCAGGAAATTCGGAAATTAGGTTTTTCCAAGAACTGTCAGGAGAATTATTATCCACAACAATAATTTCATAATTTATCTCTGCAGCATATTTTTGTATAGAATGAAGACAGTTCCTCAGAAATTGAGTTACATTATAATTCACGATAATAAAAGAAAGTTTCACCATCATCATTTAATCTTTTTCATTATAAGGAAGTCTGTTGATAATAGATCTTCCTAAAGAGATTTCGTCTGCATACTCCAGCTCATCTCCTACCGAAATCCCTCTTGCAATACTTGAAAAATTCACATTAAAATTTTTGAACTTTTTGTAAATATAATATGCCGTAGTATCGCCTTCCATCGTTGCACTTAATGCAAAAATTAATTCTTTTACATTTCCTTCGTTAATTTTCTTTTCGATACTGGGAATATTAAGCTGATTGGGACCCACACCTTCCATAGGAGAAATCTTTCCGCCTAAAATAAGATATTTTCCCGTATATTTTCCCGTATTTTCTATAGCGATTACATCTCTTACATCTTCTACAATGCAGATTAACTCATTGTTTCTTTTGTAGCTGCTGCAGATTTCACAAATTTCGAAATCTGAAAAATTATGGCATTCTTTGCAGTATTTTATATCATTAACCAGATTAATGATAGAATTACCCAATCCATTTGCTCTGGAGCTGGGCTGCTTCAAAAGATGAAGAGCTAAGCGTAAAGCGGTCTTTTTTCCTATTCCGGGAAGTCCGGAAATTTCATCGACTGCTTTTGCCAATACTTTACTCGGGTAATCCATATTTGCAAAAATACTAATTATACTTGAAAACCTACGAAGCTGAACGTCTAAAATCGTTGTATAAATCTTCAGAAAATAACTATCTTTGGGCAAAACAAGAAAAAAATTATCTAGATGAATCTTAATAACATGAATTATCCGCTGGATTTTAAGTTTAAAATTACAACACTCGCAAGCGATTTTAACATTACCGACAAGAACGGAAACTACGTTGCGTATGTTCGACAAAAAATGTTTAAACTAAAAGAAGATGTAATTGTTTTTGATAATGAAAATAAAACCAAAGAACTTTTCAGGATTCAGGCAAACCAATGGATCGATTTCAATGCTTCTTACTCTATCAAAAGTATTTTAAGCGGTAAAAACTTTGGGAGACTCGCCAGAAAAGGGATGCGTTCTATTTGGAAATCTACTTACAATGTTTTAGATGAAGCCGATCAGCCAAAATTCACCATTACAGAAGATAATCCTTGGGTAAAGGTTTTCGACAGTATGGTAGGAGAAATCCCTATCGTTAGTATGTTTACCGGGTATTTCCTTAATCCTTCTTACACCGTAAAAGGTACAGATGGAAAAGATTATTTCAGACTCAAAAAAATGCCTTCGATGTTTGGACGAAGATTTCAACTCGACAGACTCATTGATATTGATGATGAAGATGAAAGCTTAGTAGTTTTATCTTTATTAATGATGGTTCTCTTAGAAAGAGCAAGAGGTTAAATTACAGATATTGGCTTATCATTTGAAGCCTTATTATTTTTAAATTTTTAATGAATGAAATATTTAATCATTTTCTTTTCGGCATTTCTATTAGTTGCCTGCAAAAAGGAGCAAGAAAACGTTTCTAATTCTACAAAAGTAGATTCTACTAATATTATTCAGGATTCTGTAAAAGCAGATACTCAGAATGCCAACATTTTAGTTGATACATTTCCTTTTCCGAAAGAAATTAAAGAATGTTCTTGTTATTTTGCTAAAAGCAAAGCAGATTTCGAAGACGAGAACTACATTTATGCTGATGATGCAGGAAAAACAGCCTACATGAAGCTCGACGGAAAAAGACTGGTAATGAATCTTATTTCTTCCAGCGATATGGAAGCAGACGATGAACTGAGCAAAGAAATTGAAAACGAAAATTATAAAATTTCTGTAAAAGGAAAAAAAATAAAAAACGAAGAAGCTTTGCTTTTTGAAGGTACATTAACCATAGAAAAGCCAGACGGAAGCAAAACTGTAATTCCCATTTACGGTGAATGCGGATGTTAAGCAATTAAAAAATACTGCTCCTGAATTTCGGGAGCATTTTTTTTATCCGTAAATTTGAGAAAAATAAAATTTTATGGAACTATCCAATATAGAACCTCAGATTATCTGGAAAAACTTTTCTAAACTGAATGCTGTACCCAGACCTTCAAAAAAAGAGGAAAAAGTAATTGCATTTATTAAAGAATTCGGAGAAAATCTAGGACTTGAAACCACAGTAGATGAAACCGGCAATGTTATCATCAAAAAACCGGCAACTTCTGGTATGGAAAACCGCAAACCTATCGTAATGCAATCTCATTTGGATATGGTATGCCAAAAAAACAACGATGTTAATTTCGATTTTGAAACCCAAGGAATACAGATGGAAGTAGACGGCGATTGGGTAAAGGCAAAAGGAACCACTTTGGGTGCAGATAATGGCTTAGGTGTGGCTACAATAATGTCGATTTTAGAAAGCTCGGATATTCCGCATCCTGATTTGGAAGCATTGTTTACGATTGATGAAGAAACAGGAATGACCGGTGCTTTAGGATTGAAACCCGGGCAACTTACAGGAAATATTTTACTGAATCTTGATACCGAAGAAGATGATGAAATCGATATTGGCTGTGCAGGTGGAATTGATGTTACCATTACCCAAACCTATTCTGTTGAAGAAGCTAAAGGCCAGTTTGTAAGAATTGAAGTAAAAGGTTTGCAGGGCGGTCATTCCGGAATGGACATCCATAAAGGATTTGGAAATTCCAACATTATTTTGGGAAGATTTTTAAACGAAGGACTCAACAATCAAAACATTCAGTTGGTTTCTGTTGATGGCGGAAGTCTTAGAAATGCTATTCCGAGAGAAGCTTTTGCTATAATTTCGGTAAGAAATGCCAACGAGTACATAGAAAATATTTCTAATGGTTTAAAAAAAGAAATTTTAGAAGAATTTGCTTCCATAGAACAGGCTCTTCAGATCAATATTGAGCTTACAACCAATACAGAAAAAGCCATTTCGGAAACAGATTCTAAAAAAATTATTTTAACATTGAATGCTCTTCACAACGGTGTTTACAGAATGAGCCCAGATGTACAGGATTTGGTAGAAGCATCCAATAACGTTGCAAGAGTAGAGTTGAAAAACGGAGATTTAAAAATTTTAAATTTATCCAGATCATCTGTAGAATCATCTAAAATATCAGTCGCTAATCAGCTGAAATCTGTGGCAGAGTTAGCCGGAATGAATGTAGAATTCAGCGGTTCTTATCCAGGATGGAAACCAAAACCAGGTTCGGAAATTGTTCAGCTCATGGAGAAAATTTACACAGAAAAATTCAGCAAAAAACCTCATGTAGTGGCTTGTCATGCAGGTTTAGAGTGCGGAATTATCGGTGCAAATTACCCGGAAATGGAAATGGTAAGTTTCGGACCAACCATTAGAGGAGCACATTCGCCAGACGAAAGAGCCAATATTTCTTCTACACAGAAATTTTGGGATTTCACGAAAGATATCCTTGCCAATATTCCTTTAAAATAAACATATATTCGAAATCTGATATTCTCTCACAAGAAATATCAGATTTCTTTTTTCTCATACATTTTTAAAATTAATTTTTTTAAAACCATGTCTGTAACTGTAAAAGCAAGTTTAGGAACTACAAAATATTATACCGAAGTTATTGCTGGCGAAAATAGAATTATTACCGACGAGCCTTTGGACAAAGGCGGTCAGAATAAAGGTTTCAACCCTTTTGAAATTCTTGCAACTTCTTTGGCAAGCTGTACTGCGGCGACTTTGAGGATGTATATAGACCGAAAAGAGTGGACTGTAGAAAACATTCACGTAGAAGTTGAACTGGAAAATTTCCCACTCACCAAATTGGCTGTTTTTAAGAGAAACATTCGTTTTGAAGGTGCGAATTTGAGTGAATATCAGCATAAAAGACTCAATGCAATTGCAGATGCATGTCCTGTACATAAAATGTTAACCAACGAAATAGAAATTCAAACCAAATTTTCATAAAATGATAGACGTAAAACAAAACAACAACGAAAAAAACGGAAGCTTTGAAGCTTACATTGACGGACAAAAAGCCGGACTTATGACCTACACTTGGGCGGGAGAAGAACGCTTCATTATCGATCATACTGAGGTAGAAGAAGCTTACAACGGTAAAGGAGTAGGCAAAGAAATGCTCATAAAAGCAGTGGAATTTGCAAGGGAAAACAACAAGAAAATCATTCCTCTCTGTCCGTTTGCAAAAGCAACTTTTCAGAAAAACGCAGATCTTCAGGATGTTTTGTAAGAGGAAAGAAGATGGAAGATGGAAAACTGAAGACTAAGATTAAAGATCTTAAAATACTTATAGCATGAGTTTCAAATTTGAAAAGCTGATTATTTGGCAAAAATCTATGGAGATAGGAGAAAATATTTTCCTAATAACGATCAAATTTCCATCAGACGAAAAATTTAATCTCACAAGTCAGATACGGAGAGCAGTTGATTCAATTGCTCTCAATATATCTGAAGGTTCTATCCTTCAGTCAAACGCAGAATTTAAAAAATTTTTGGGATACTCAATTCGTTCTTGTGCAGAAGTTGTAACCTGCCTGTACAAAGCAAAAAACCGAAATTATATTTCTGAAGAAAATTTTCAGAAATTATATTCTGACTGTTACCATCTTACCAATATGATGATTGGCTTCCGAAATCAACTTTAGAAATCTCTTCTATCTTTTCACTTCCTACTTCCATCTTCCATCTTCATCTTTCTAAATTTCAAAAAAACTATATTTGCTGAAATTTAACAAAGCATGAATCAGGGAACTGTTCTTTTACTGTTTGTATTTATTTATTTCATCGGACTTTTGGTAATTTCTTACTTTACCAGCCGAAATTCAGACAATCAGTCGTTTTTTATCGGAAATAAAAAAAGTAAATGGTGGCTTGTTGCCTTTGGAATGATAGGAACCAGCTTAAGCGGTGTTACTTTCATCTCCGTTCCCGGAACTGTAGGAAAAATGACGGGAAGCGAATACATCTTCGGCGGTTTTGAATACTATATGATGGTGATCGGGTTTTTTATCGGGTATTTTATCGTTGCCGCAATTCTTCTTCCACTCTATTATAAAATGAATCTTACCTCAATTTATACGTATTTGGGTAAAAGATTCAATGTTGAAGCTCACAAAATCGGCTCTGTATTTTTTATTGTTTCCAGAGCAATCGGGGCAACGGCAAGATTATATCTGGTTGTGAATGTACTGCAGATTTTCCTGCTGGAAGCTTTGGGTGTTCCGTTTTGGGTAACTGCATCGGTGCTTTTATTAATGGTACTTCTCTACACTTTTGAAGGTGGCGTAAAAACCATCGTGATTACAGATACATTGCAGACTTCATTTATGATTATCAGCTTAATTGCCTGTATTACATATATTTTATTCAATTTAAATCTTTCTTTTGGTGAAGCTTACACCATTTTAGAACATAAAAATTATACGCATTTTATTAATTTAGACCCTAATTCCAAAACATTTTTTCTGAAAACCATCTTGGGTGGAATGTTTATAACCATTGCCATGACCGGACTAGATCAGGAAATGATGCAGAAAAACATTTCTGTAGACAGTCTTAAAAATTCCAAGAAAAATATGCTCACTTTTGCAGGAACTTTACTTTTTGTAAACATCGCCTTCCTTTTCTTAGGCGGTCTGCTTTATCTTTTTGCCTTACAGAATGGCGCAGGGTATTCTGAAGTTACCAATATCGTAAACGGCAAAGAAGTGGTGACTCATATTTTCGGGTTTAAAGATGCTTCAGGGCATATTACCAACATTATGGGAGACGATTTATTTCCTGCACTTTCATTAAATGGTTATTTCCCGATGGCGATTTCGGTAATTTTCATCATTGGTCTTATTTCTGCACTTTTTCCGTCTGCCGATGGGGCTTTAACTGCAGTTACAAGCTCTTACTGTGTAGACATTCTGAATTTGAATGAAGACCAAAAGAAATCTGAAAAAGAAAAAAAACGCCTGAGAATGAAAATCCATTTAACATTTACGGTAATATTCTTTATCTTAATCATGGTTTTTAAGGCACTGAATGACAAATCCATCGTATACTTAATCATGGAAGTTGCGGGTTATACCTACGGACCGCTTTTAGGGCTTTTCGCTTTCGGGATTTTCACAAAATTTCAGATTTCCAGAAAATATGCAATTCTTACAGTTACTGTTTTGGCTCCTGTTTTAACGTACATCATAAATTATTTGGTGACCGAAAATACGGATTACAGAATTGGTGTAGAACTGATTATTTTGAACGGATTACTCACCTTTATTGGATTGTGGCTGGTGAAAAATAAAAATTATCTGAAACTTGTTTAGGAACTTCAAAACATAATTTTATAAAAAAACTAACCTTTTTTTATAATAAAATCAAAATCCGGGTACATTTCCCGGATTTTTGTATTTCCGTAAGCCGACAAAAAAATGTAGATTTGCATTCTAATAAATCTAATAAAAATGAGTAAAAGTATTGAAGAGCTAAAATCTCTTGCAACACAAATCAGAAGAGACATTTTAAGAATGGTTCACGCTGTAAATTCAGGTCATCCCGGCGGAAGTTTAGGATGTACAGAATATTTCACTGCACTTTACGGCAAAGTGATGAACTATAATCTTCCTTTCACCATGGAAGGTAAAAATGAAGACCACTTCTATCTTTCTAACGGACATATTTCTCCTGTTTTTTATTCTACTTTGGCAAGATTCAATTTCTTTCCGGTAGAAGAATTAAAAACTTTCAGAAAATTAGATTCTAGATTACAGGGTCACCCTACTACTCACGAAGGTTTACCGGGCGTAAGAATTGCTTCGGGATCTTTAGGACAAGGGCTTTCTGTTGCATTGGGTGTGGCACAGGGAAAAAAATTAGACGGAGACCAGTCTTTGGTTTACACACTTCACGGTGACGGAGAATTGCAGGAAGGGCAAGTTTGGGAAGCTCTAATGTATGCTGCTGCCAAAAAAGTGGATAATATTATTTCTACCATAGATTATAACGGACAGCAGATTGACGGAAGTACAGAAAATGTACTTTCTCTAGGAAATCTTCATGCAAAACTGGAAGCTTTCGGATGGACAGTTCTGGAAGAAAAAAACGGTAACGACCTTGAAGCGGTTATTGCTATTCTGGAAAGAGCGAAAACAGAAACCGGAAAAGGAAAACCTGTGGCAATCATTCTTCACACGATTATGGGTAATGGTGTAGATTATATGATGGGAACACACGCTTGGCACGGGAAAGCTCCTAATGATGAGCAATTGGATACTGCATTCAAACAATTATACTTAGAAGCTCCGGCAGACTATTAGTAAAAGAATGAAAACATTATTTATTGTTTTTTCAATATTTGCTTATACTGTAATTTACGGTCAGAAATCAATTACTCTAAAATATGAAATTGATTATGCAACTAAAGAAAAAATGTATGTAAATAATGATAATAGTTTTTTGGTTTTTGAACAATCCAAAATCACTCCTTGTAATATCGTTACCTTACAGAACCAAAAATATAATTGTTTTGAAGGCAGCGTAAAAAACAAATTCGATTTAACAATTACAGATAAATATAATTGGGGAATTGATGACGTTGTAAATAAATTTGAAATCTTTTACAACGAGAAAAAAGGAATTTTAGCTATTAATGGATTCAAGGCTAAAGAATATATTGTTTTAAAAAACAACGAACTTATTTTCAGAGTTTATATAGATACCGACTCTAAAATAAACAACACAGGTTTTTTAAACATGATTCTTAATGTTCCTTTTTCTGAAATTAATTTTCCAAAAGGATTAATTGTAGGATTAAAAAACCAGAAAAATCAAGATGTCATTTTTTTTGAACTAAAAAAAATTACGGAAATTAATCACATTATTAAATATGATATCGAAAATGATATCAAAAAGAATAATGAGAGAGAGCAAAAAGAAAAAAGTAAATTTAAGTCTCCGGGAGTAATGGATAAACCTCCTTTTTAAAAAAAAATAAAATGAAATATACATATACAGAAAAAAAAGATACACGTTCAGGATTCGGAGCCGGATTGGCTGAACTTGCAGATACCAATCCTAACGTAGTTGCTCTTTGTGCAGACCTTATCGGTTCTTTGAAAATGGAAAAATTCATTGAAAAAGCACCAGAAAGATTCTTTCAGGTAGGTATTGCAGAAGCCAACATGATTGGTCTTGCAGCAGGATTAAGCATCACGGGAAAAATCCCTTTTACAGGAACTTTTGCCAACTTTTCTACTTCCAGAGTATATGACCAGATTCGTCAGTCGGTTGCCTATTCAGATAAAAACGTAAAAATCTGTGCTTCTCACGCAGGTCTTACTTTAGGAGAAGATGGTGCTACACACCAGGTTTTGGAAGATATAGGAATGATGAAAATGCTTCCTGGTATGACGGTAATAAACCCTTGCGATTACAACCAGACCAAAGCGGCAACGCTTGCAATTGCAGATCATCATGGGCCGGTTTATTTAAGATTCGGAAGACCGGTAGTTCCTGTTTTCATCCCGGAAGATATGCCTTTCGAAATCGGAAAAGGAATTATGCTTCAGGAAGGTACCGATGTAACAATAGTAGCAACCGGACATTTGGTTTGGGAATCTTTAATCGCTGCAGACGAACTTGAAAAAGAAGGTATTTCTTGTGAAGTAATCAATATCCACACAATTAAGCCATTAGACGAAGAAATCATCTTAAAATCTGTTGAAAAAACAGGTAAAATCGTAACTGCGGAAGAGCACAATTATCTTGGCGGTTTAGGTGAATCTATTGCAGGAATGTTGGCAAGAAAAAGACCTACAAGACAGGAATTTGTTGCCGTAAATGATACTTTCGGAGAATCTGCAACACCAGCTGAATTGATGAAAAAATATAAAATTGATTCTGAAGCTGTAAAAGAAGCGGTGAAAAGAATTTTAGCGTAATTGCTTTTTATATATAACAATAAAAGTCCTCTTTTCAGGGGACTTTTCTGGTATCTTATTCTTTACTTTTTTTGCTGAATATACTCTAATAAATCCTGAAAATCCTTATCTGAATATCCCAAAGAAAGATAATGAATATCATCCGCTTTACGATACCATGTTAATTGTCGCTTTGCATATCTTCGGCTATTTTTTTTAATTTCTGAAATGGCAAAATCCAAATCCCAATCGCCTTCAAAGTATGTAAAGAGTTCTGTATAACCTACGGTTTTTAAAGCCGTTAAATCTTTGAAGTGTTCGAGGCTTTTTGCTTCTTCCAAAAGACCGTTTTCCAGCATCAGGTCTACTCTACTGTTAATTCTTTCATAGAGTTCTTCTCTTTGAGCTTCAATTCCGATACGGATCACTTTAAAATCTCGGGAATTCTGCGACACAGCAATCAGTTCAGAATATTTTTTTCCGGTTTGCCAAATAACATCAATGGCTCTTAGAAGTCTTCTGTAATTGTGTATATCTACAACCTCAAAATAGCTTGGATCCAGCTCTTTCAAAATATCCTGAAGTTTTTCAATCCCTTCATTTTGCAGAATTTCCTGTAATTTTTTCTGATTTGCTTCATTAGATTCTGGCAAATCGTTCAGACCTTCAATTACGGCTTTTTCGTACATCATGCTTCCGCCAACAAGAATGGCTATAGTATGATTTTCAAAAATTTCATTAAGCTTGTTTAGTGCATCCGTTTCGTACTGCCCAATCGAATAATATTCTTCAACACCAAGATTTCCTATAAAATGATGCTTTGCTTCAGCCAATTCCTCTGCCGAAGGAGAAGCGGTGCCAATCTTCATCTCTCTAAAAAACTGGCGAGAATCACAGGAAACAATTTCGGTGTTGAAATGTTTTGCCAAGTCAATCGCCAAACGTGTTTTACCAATTCCGGTGGGTCCTACTACAGAAATTAAGATTTTATTTTTCACGATGCGAATTTACAAAAATGTGTTCACTTTGGTTTCAGTTTTTATTGGCGTAAATCCTATTGTTTCAACAGAGTTTAAATTAAAGTACGAAAAAAAAATCTCCTCAAGACATCAAATGAAATGTTTATCTTTGTAGAGTAATAAAAAACTATGATTTTATCAATGACCGGCTTTGGTAGAGCCGAAGGTGTTTTTGAAGGAAAAAAAATTTCAATAGATATTAAATCACTCAATTCTAAGAGTTTTGATCTGAATATCAAAGTTCCGTTGAGATACAAAGAAAAAGAATTTGAAATCAGAAAAATTCTTAATGACAGAATTATCCGCGGAAAAGTAGACTGCTACATCAATCTGGAAAATCTTGAAGAAAGCAGCGACGTAAAAATCAATAAAAATCTTATCGATTCTTATATTTCGGAACTTCGTAAAATTGCAGACGACGGTCCCGATTTCGAATACCTTAAAATGGCGGTAAGACTTCCAGACGCAATTACCTCAAGACCAGATGAACTGAATGAAGGTGAATGGGAAGCTTTGGCAACAATTGTGAATTCTGCTTTAGATAAATTTCAGGAATTTAGAAAAACAGAAGGGGCAATTCTTCACGAAGAGCTCGAAAAAAACATTCAGAATATAGAAAGTTACCTTTCTCAGGTTCTTCCTTACGAAGAAGTGAGAATTAATGCCGTAAAAGAACGTTACGAAAAAACGTTAAAAGAGTTTGAAAACCTTGATGAAACCCGTTTTTATCAGGAAATGGCTTATTTTACCGAAAAACTGGATATTTCTGAAGAAAAAGTAAGATTATCCCAACATTTGAAATACTACAAAGAAGTAATGGATACTGAAGATTTTAACGGAAAAAAACTAGGTTTTATTTCTCAGGAAATCGGAAGAGAAATCAATACTTTAGGATCGAAAGCCAATCATGCTGAAATTCAAAAACTTGTAGTAAAGATGAAAGATGATTTGGAGAAAATTAAAGAACAGACATTAAACGTTTTATAAATAAAATCCTTAAGCAAAAAGTCTATCGTTATTTATGAATAAGGTTATTATATTTTCGGCACCATCGGGAAGCGGCAAAACAACTTTAGTGAAATATGCTTTGGAAACATTTCCAGAGCTTGAATTTTCTATTTCTTGCACTACAAGACAGCCACGCGGAAACGAAATTCATACCATAGATTATCATTTTATATCTCCGGAAGAATTCAGACAGAAAATTTCTGAAGATGCTTTTGTTGAGTACGAAGAAGTTTACACCGACAAGTATTACGGAACGCTAAAATCTGAGGTCGAAAAAATATGGAATAACCAAAAAGTTGTTATTTTTGATGTTGATGTAAAAGGTGGAATTTCACTTAAAAAATATTTTAAAGATCAAGCTTTGTCGATTTTCATAGAACCGCCTTCCATTGAAGAATTGGAACGAAGGTTGATTAATAGAAATACAGACGATGCAGAAACCATTAAAACTAGAGTCGAAAAAGCGGAAGAAGAAATGTCTTATGCAAAAGATTTTGACGTTATTGTAATTAATGAAAATCTCGATCGGGCGAAAGGTGAAATAAAAAATTTAATAGAAAGTTTTATTAAAAACTAAATTTTGAAATTAGGAACACAAAAATTTTAAGATAAAAACACATTCCTAATTCCTTAATAAACAAAGTCTTATATGAGTACAGAAACATTAGACAAAGCAAAAGCAAATCTTCCTGTAAAGGGATTTTTAGATATAAAAGAAATTCAGATTCCTCAAGGCGAAGAGTTGGTAAAAGCAATATTAAAGCTTAAAGAAGAGAAAAACGCAGTTATTCTTGCACACTATTATCAACCAGGAGAAATTCAGGATATTGCAGATTTTTTGGGGGATTCTTTGCAGTTGGCAAGACAGGCAAAAGATACCAATGCAGATATGATTGTTTTCTGTGGAGTTCATTTTATGGCTGAAGCAGCAAAAATTTTAAATCCGACAAAAAAAGTAGTTCTTCCGGATACAATGGCGGGATGTTCTTTGGCAGATGGCTGTTCTGGTGAAGGTTTAAGAAAAATGCGCGAACAGCATCCCAATGCTCTAGTGGCAACTTACATCAACTGTAATGCAGAAACCAAGGCTGAAAGCGATATTATTGTTACCAGTTCAAATGCAGAAACGGTTATCGAAGCTTTGCCAAAAGACAGACCTATTATTTTTGCTCCCGATAAAAATTTAGGTAGATATTTATCCCAAAAAACTGGCCGCGACATGATTCTTTGGGACGGAAGCTGCATTGTACACGAAGCTTTCTCTATGGAAAGAATTGCCAAACAATTGGCAGATAATCCTGATGCAAAGCTAATTGCCCACCCAGAAAGTGAAGAAGCAGTTCTTAAACTTGCTCATTTTATCGGTTCTACATCTGCACTTCTTAATTTTGTGGAAAAAGACGACTGCCAAAAGTTTATTATAGCAACAGAAGAAGGTATTTTACACGAAATGAAGAAAAGGGCTCCTCATAAAGAGTTGATACCGGCTCTTGTTTTCGACGAAAGCTGTAACTGTTCAGAATGTTTTTACATGAAGAGAAATACGATGGAAAAACTGTATTTGTGCATGAAATACGAGCTTCCTGAAATTTTAATTGATGAAGAACTTCGCCTGAAAGCATTAAAACCTATTGAAGCAATGCTCGATCTTTCTAAAAGCATCAAATAAAATATAAGCGGGTTTTTCAACTCGCTTTTTTTATATTTGTTTCACAACTGTATTCTAAAAATAGAATTCAAATCATTAAAACTGAAGTCAAATAAACAACAAATCATGAGCAAAATCTTTTTAGAAGATGTAAAAATCTACGCTTATCACGGTGTTCTTCCTGAAGAAAACATTATCGGAACGAATTATATTTTAAACGCAGAAATTCATACAGATTTGTGGGCAGCAGCAGCTTCTGATGATTTGAATGACACGATTAGCTATGCAGATATTAATGAAATCATTCATGAAGAAATGAAGATTTCTTCTAAATTATTGGAGCATGTTGCGGGAAGAATTATCACAAAAATTGGAGAAAAATTCAGTCAGATTTCCTACATCAAATTAAAAATTACCAAAACAAGTCCGCCAATGAAAGGCGAAATGAAAGGAGCAAGTATCGAACTTGAAAAAAGCTTTCTATTAGGTGGAATCACTGAAAAATAATAATTTCAAAAACATAAATCTAAAAGTGAGAATTAGTTATTTCTTTATCCTGCTATTTTTTTTCGCAAAATATTCCGGACAAAGCAGCAATATTTCTGCTACTTATAATTTTCCTAAAATAAAATCGAGCATCACAATGCCGGTTACGATTCCGCTTGATGAGATTAGCAATATGGTGAATAAGTCTGTAAAAGATCTTATCTACATGGATGATTCTTACAACGACAATAATGATGATCAGTTTAAAGTAAAAGTCTGGAAAACCCGACCAATACGGTTAGTTGGCGACACCAACGGAAATATTCTAATTGAAGTTCCGCTAAAAATATGGGCAGAAAAAGGAATCGGAACATTGGGAATCTATACTTATCAGCAGACCACATTTGAAACGGTGATGTATTTTAAAACTGCCGTCAGTTTAAAAAATAATTGGTCGGTAAGCACTTTTACGCAACCCATGGGTTTTAAATGGGTAGCAAAACCTGTTTTAGATTTCGGTAAAATAAAAATTCCGATTACTTCTTTGGTGGAAACAAGCCTGAAAGAACAACAGTATAAGTTCTGCAAAACAATGGACGAGCAAATGGCATCGCAGCTCAACTTTCAGGAGTACGCCGTTTTAGCCTGGAATGCTTTCTCCCAACCATTCCATATCTCTGAAGAGTACAATACTTGGCTGAAAATTACGCCCATCAATATAAATATTACACCATTAAAGTTTTACGGAAACCAAATTGACACCAATATTGGGATTGATATTTTTTCTGAAACCTTTACAGGAACAAAGCCGGAATCTTCTCCAACTGCGAAAAGTGTTATGAATTTCAATTCTATCCCTGTTCTTGCCAATGAATTTCTTTTGCAAACGACAGCGAATATTCCATTTTCTGAAGCGACTCATATTGCCAGAAAAACTTTTTTGGATAAAGAATACGACATTCGGCATTCTAAAGTGAAAATCACAGATATTAAAGTGTATAAAGACGAAAACAGAATAATGATAGAAGCAGAAACAGAAGGTTATGTAAACGGTACTGCTTTTATTTCCGGAATTCCTGTTTACGATGAACTTAAAAAGAAAATTGTACTTTCTGAAACAAAATTCAAGCTTAAAACCAATAATATTCTTCAAAAAACAGCTACTCTTCTGTTTCGGGGAAAAATTGTAAAAATGATTGAGGAAGAATACGGAATTCCTACTTCCGAACTTGAAATTTCTTCTAAAAAAAGTATCGAAGACGCCTTCAATAAAGAATATTATAAAGGATTAAAGCTGAATGGAAAAGTATCGGATTTAAAACCTCAGCAAATTCTTCTGAATGAAAACGGACTTACTGCGGTAATTGATACCAAAGCATATCTGAAACTTATTATGAAAGGAATGTAAACCTACAATTATTAAACGAAAAACTATGAGAAAATATTTACAGATTGTAGACCGTAACCGGGCTTCAAAATGGAAAAGGTTCGCCAATCTTATTATAGATAGAATAATTTTTAACCTATTTTTCTTGGTGATCGGATTTGCAGGAGCATTTCTGGATAGGATTTTAGAACAGTATTATTTTACAGATTTATTAATTGAGTTTTCAGAAATCGGAAGACTTTGGGATATGCTTATTACCTCAATACTCTTTTTTACGTACACCTTTCTAATGGAGTTTTTTACAAAAGGGCGCACCATTGCAAAGTACATTACAGGTACCAAAGCAATAACTATACATATCGAGAATTGTTCCTTTTGATTTTCTTTCGTTTTTAGGAGAAAACGGATGGCATGACTCTTGGAGCGATACCAGAGTAATTAACATAGAAAAATATAATGCTGAAATACAGTACAAAAGAGAAATAGAACAAATCGGGAATAAAGAAATTGCATGAAAAATTTGCATCAAAATTTATTTTCACTATATTTGCACCACTAAAAAATGGTACTTTGGCCGAGCGGCTAGGCAGTGGTCTGCAACACCATCTACAGCGGTTCGAATCCGCTAGGTACCTCATAAAACCTGTAATAATCTACAATAGATTTTTAGAGGTTTTTTTATGCAATAAAGTTATTTTATTTAATGTCTTATTAAATAATTTTTAAAATAATTTAATCTTTTTAACATTTCGTTAACTAAAATTTGGCTTCATTATTGAAAATACATTTCCGTGAGTAGTCGTTGCTCACCAATAATTAAAAATTTTGAGTTATGAAAAATATAGTTTTAGCAGGAGTAATCTCAATATTTGCATTGACGGCCTGTAAGAAGAACCAAGATTCTGTAGCAGAAAAAACTTTAGAACAACAGAAAATGGATTTTCAGGTAAGACAGCTTGAAATAGAAAAACAAAAACTAGCTATAGAAAGAGAAAGATTTCAATATGAAACCCAAAAAAGAGCCGACAGTATTGCAATCGTAGAAAAAGAAAGAGCAAAAACTGCCGCAGCTGCGAAACCTCAAATTATACGAGAAACCAAAACTGTTTATCGTGATGCACCTAGATCTTCTAGCGGAAGCAGTTCGGGAAATAGCAATGGAACATCACAAGGTACAACAGCAAAGAAAAAAGGAATTAGCGAAGCCGCTAAAGGTACAGCTATCGGTGTTGTAAGTGGTGCTGCATTAGGAGCTCTAGTGAACAAGAAAAACCGAGGTGGAGGTGCCGTAGTTGGAGGTATTATTGGCGGTGCTACAGGATATACTTTAGGAAGAGCTCAGGACAGAAAAAGTGGCAGAGTTCAGCCAAGATAAATTTCAAATAATTTTTACATATATACTTTCGAAGAGATTGCTTATTTTTAGGCAATCTTTTTTATGTTATTTATATTTTTCTCATTGGTATTTATCATTCCTCTCCTTATGGGTTGGGGAAATCTGTTGGACAAGATTTTCCCGAGCAAAATAAAAGGAATTTCGGGAAAAATGATAAGTGGTATTTTATTTTTAGGGCTAATTTTCACAGCATTATCATTTTTTATAGCTTTAAATATTTATGTAGAAATTCCCGCTGTACTTATAGGATTATTTTATTTTTTCAAGGATAAACTCTATTTGGATTTTTATAAAATACCTAAAGGAAATGCTGTTTTACTTTGTATTTTCAGTGCCATAGTCCTTTATTGTGGTTCTTCTTATCCATTTATCTTAGACCATTTTGGGTATTATGTTCCATCAATAAAATGGCTTACAGAAGTGGGATTGGTAAAAGGAATTTCTAATCTCGACCTTATTTTAGGGCAAATGTCGATGTGGCATATTTTACAGGCAGGATTCAGTAATTTTTGCGATCCTTTTCTTAAACTGAATACCATATTACTAATTATTTACCTTTTTTACATCATAGAAAATAAAAGCTGGATTCATTTGTTTTTCATTCCCGTTCTTTTATTTTTCACCCAATCTCCAAGTCCCGATTTGCCGGTCATAGTACTTTCTTTAATTATTTTGAATGAAATTTTCATAGGAAATAAAGCCATATCATTTTTATTTGCTTTATCGGTTTTTGCATTTTCAATTAAACCAACCATTATTTGGCTTCCTTTTTTTATTATACTTTACTCTATTTTCTGTGTAAAACTAGACGTAAAGAAACTCATTTTCGGGTTTTGCATTTTTTTGCTGTTCATATTTAAAAACATTTGGACATTTGGGTATCCAGTTTTCCCGGTTGCGGTTTTAGACTTAGGATTTTCGTGGAAACCCAATCCGGAACTTTTATATTCATCCTCCCAGTTGGCAATTGTAAAAACATACGACGAACAGTTTTCTTATCAGGAAATTATGAAGTTCTCTTGGTTTGAATATATTAAAAACTGGTTTCTTATTCCGGGAATTAAATCTTTTATTCATATAGCTTTTGTCCTGACTTTGGTAGGATTTATTATTTTCAGCTTTATCAAAAAAAACAAAATCATAAGTATTCTTTGTATATCTGTTTTATTAAAAAGTATTTTGGTTTTACTTTTTTCTGCCCAGTACAGATTTTTTCTTGAAGTATTTTTTGTCGTGTTTTTGGTAATGGGTTATCAGATATTCAGTAAGAAAATAATTGTTTCTTTTTCGCTGATTATGAGTCTTTTATTTTGTGGAATTTTCACTTTTCCGAAGCTCATTCAGCAATCGATTCCGAGTTTTCAGTTGGGTAAATTTATTGTTGAAAAAGATTGGATGCAGTTATACAAACCTTCTCATTATCAATACAAAAACTTTGAAAAATTCAAAATTGGCAATCTGAAATTTAATGTAACGAAGCAATATCCATTTAATTTTGACACTCCAATTCCTGCAATTTCAGAAAATTATGTATTTGATTACCAAAAAGCCAAAATCTTTCCTCAAATGATTCACAAAAACGACATTAAAAAAGGATTCATCTGGAAGAAACTGAACCATGCTGAAGAAAAAGAAGTGGAAAAAACAGTTCATGCGATTAAAAGTCATTATCCACAAACTGAGAAATAATTTGCAGGTTTTCTAAATAAAAAGCAATAATTTTGTATTATGTTCAATTCATTAGGTAATCTTCTTAACCTCACAACTTTTGGTGAGAGCCACGGCATAGCGTATGGCGGAATTATTAATAATTTCCCTTCGGGCGTAGAAATAAATTTAGAGAAAATACAGTACGAACTCGATCGTAGAAAGCCCGGTCAGTCAGCAATCGTTACACAAAGAAAAGAGAGCGATAAAGTAAAATTTCTGTCCGGAATTTTCGAGGGAAAAACTACGGGTACACCCATTGGTTTTTTAATAGAAAATGAAAATCAGAAGTCGAAAGATTACGATCATATCGCTGAAATGTACCGCCCAAGTCACGCAGATTTTACTTACGATCAAAAATTTGGTATCCGTGATTATCGCGGCGGCGGAAAATCTTCGGCACGCGAAACTATCAACTGGGTTGTTGCAGGAGCTTTAGCTAAGCAGCTTTTACCAGAAATAGAAATAAATGCGTATGTTTCTTCCGTAGGTGATATTTTCTGCGAAAAACCATATCAGGCTTTAGATTTTTCTAAAACTGAAAATAATGATGTGAGATGTCCAGATGCAGAAACTGCCGAAAGAATGATTGCCAGAATTAAAGAGATTAAAAAAGAAGGCAATACGATAGGCGGAACGGTTACTTGCGTTATAAAAAACGTTCCTGTAGGAATTGGTGAACCTGTTTTTTCTAAATTACAGGCTGAACTCGCAAAAGCAATGTTGAATATTAATGCCTGCAAAGGTTTTGAATACGGAAGTGGATTTTGTGGTGCAAAAATGACGGGTTCTGAACATAATGATTCTTTTAATCCCGATTTCAGTACGAAGTCCAATCTTTCAGGAGGAATTCAGGGTGGTATTTCCAACGGAATGGATATTTATTTCAGAGTCGCTTTCAAGCCGGTAGCCACTATTTTGAGACCTCAAGAAAGTGTAGACAAATATGGAAATCCTGTTATTGTGGAAGGTAAAGGAAGACACGATCCATGCGTAGTTCCAAGAGCTGTACCAATTGTAGAAAATCTGGCTGCTTTTGTGTTAGCAGATCTATTTTTAATTAATAAAACAAGGAATATAAACCAATTTAAATAATCTTTTGAGTAATGAAAAATTATTGGGACAAAGCCATTTATTTCGACGAATATATTAAAATCGGGAAAAGCAGACTCGAAAATCCTGCCAATCAGCAGGAAGCCGAATTTAAACATTATTATGAACTCGGACTTCAACGAATTGACCGTACTTTAAAAAAATATACTCCCAACGAAGAGCAACTTGCAGAACTAGTATCTAAAAATTTTGACGGAAAAATCATGATAATTTCTGAAGTCTGGTGTGGTGATGCAAGTGCAACAGTTCCTGCTTTGGTAAAGTTTTTTGAAGGAAAAAACGAAGTGAAAATTTTTCTTCGCGACAGCGATAAAAGTTTGATTAACCAATATTTAACCAACGGTACAGAATCTATCCCAAAAGTTCTTGTTTTAGATAAGGATTATAATGTGAAAAATTCTTGGGGACCACGTCCAAAATTCGGACATGGATTACTTCTTAAATACAAAGCCGATCCGGAAAATTATACCAAAGATATGTTTTATAACGATCTGCAGGTTTATTACGCCAAAAATAGAGGCAAAGATGCCATACAGGAAATTTTAGATTTACTGTAAAATAAAAACTTCTGTCTTTTGACAGAAGTTTTCATTTTGATTAATGTGCTTCTAGCCAGTTATTTCCTACACCCACCTCTACCAATAACGGAACATTGGTTTCAATGGCAGATTCCATTTCTTTTTTAATAAGATTTTTCGCCGTTTCTACTTCTTCAATAGGTGCTTCAAATAACAATTCGTCATGCACCTGAAGCAGCATTTTGGTCTGAAGATTCTGTTCCTGAAGCTCTTTGTCTATTTTAATCATCGCCATTTTTACAACATCTGCAGCACTTCCCTGTACAGGAGCATTCACCGCATTTCTTTCGGCATGACCTCGAATCACGAAATTTCCGGAATTAATGTCTTTTAAATGTCTCTTTCTGCCTAAAATCGTTTCTACATACCCCAACTCTCTAGCTTTGGCAACCTGTTCTGCCATATATGCTTTCAGTTTTGGATAAGTTTCAAAATATGCTTCAATCATTTGTTTTGCCTCGGTTCTCGAAAGACCGGTTTGTTCTGCCAAAGCAAAGGCACCCTGACCGTAAATTATTCCAAAATTAACCGTTTTCGCCTGACTTCTCTGTGTTTTTGAAACTTCTTCTAATGGAATTTTAAACAATTTTGCCGCTGTAGAAGCGTGAATATCTTCACCGTTCTGAAAGGCTTTAATCATATTTTCTTCACCCGAAATCTCGGCAATTAGACGCAGTTCTATTTGAGAATAATCTGCAGAAATAATTTTTTTACCTTCACCCGAAACAAAAGCTCCACGAATTTGCTGCCCTCTCAAAGTACGGATTGGGATATTCTGTAAATTAGGATTTACACTCGCCAAACGCCCCGTTGCAGCAGTGGTCTGAGAAAAATTGGTATGTACTCTGTTATCCTCTTTATCAATCTGGGATGGCAAAGCATCAACATAAGTAGATTTCAGCTTCTGATAAGTTCTGTATTCTAAAATATGCTGTATAATTTCGTTTTTTGAAGCTAATTTTTGCAGAACATCTTCGGAAGTAGCATACTGTCCGGTTTTGGTTTTTTTAGCTTTCGGATCCAGCTGCATTTTTTCAAATAGAATATCGCCCAACTGTCTTGGAGAATTCATATTAAATTCTTCACCGGAAATTTCAAATATGGTAGATTCTAACTGCCTTAAATCATTTTCCAGATCAATACTTTCCTGAGCCAGCCATTTTTCGTCTAAGGAAATTCCTGCCAATTCCATTTTAGCTAAAACTTCCATTAAAGGCATTTCAATTTTAAAAAATAAATCTTCTAAATTTTCTTTTTTGAGCTGTGGTGCGAACAATTCGTATAACTGAAAAGTAACATCTGCATCTTCCGCAGCGTAATCGGTCTGGGTTCTTAAATCTGCATCCCTAAAGTTACCTTGTTTTTTACCCTTTTTCCCAATAATTGTTTCAATGGAAACGGGTTTATAATGAAGATAAACTTCAGAAAGATAATCCATTCCGTGTCTTCCGTCGGGATTTAGAAGATAATGTGCAATCATGGTATCGAACATTGCACCTTTTACGGTAATATTATATTTTTGAAGAACTTTATAATCGTATTTTAAGTTGTGAGCAATCTTAATTAAATCTTCTTTTTCAAAAAATGGTCGGAAAATTTCCAAAGTCTGCAAAACTTCAGCCTGATCCTCAGAAAACGGAACATAATACGCCAAACCTTTTTGGTAGGAAAAGCTCATTCCCACAAGCTCGGCTTCCATTTCATTTAAAGAAGTCGTTTCGGTATCAAAACACACCGCTTTTTGTCTGAGTAAATTTTCAACTAAAATTTTCTGAGCTTTCGGATTGTCTACGAACTGGTACAAATGGTCGTTTTGCTCAATAGTTGTTTTTGTGGAAGTTGCCTGATCGAGTTCTTCATAAGTAGCAAAAAGGTCGAGCTGTCCTACATTTTTGGCAACTTTCTGCTGTGGAGTTTCTGTAATCTGAATTTCAACTTCCGAAATCTGAGCACTCTTCACCGACAGCGTTTCGGATGGAGCAAAAGCACGATAAAGATTTTCATAAAGCCTTCTGAATTCAATTTCATCAAAAATCTCCTTCACTTTATCGAAATCGGGAGTTTCAAGATCGTATTGTTCCTGATGGAATTCAATTGGAGCATCACAGATAATGGTTGCTAATTTTTTAGATAAAATACCGCGTTCAGCCGAAGCTTCAACTTTTTCTTTAAGCTTACCTTTCAACTGGTCTGTATTGGCTAAAAGATTTTCGATACTTCCGAATTCTTTAAGGAATTTCATAGCTGTTTTCTCTCCTACTCCATCCAATCCGGGAATATTATCTACTGCATCTCCCATCATTGCCAGAAAATCGATGACCTGCTTCGGATCTTCAATCTCATATTTTGCTTTTACTTCATCAACACCTAATATTTCGATATCACTACCTTTTAAGCCTGGTTTATATATTTTAATTTTATCGGTAACCAATTGGGCAAAATCCTTATCCGGAGTTACCATAAAAGTAGTGTAACCTTCTTTTTCTGCTTTGCATGCAATAGTTCCAATAACATCATCCGCTTCATAGCCTTCAACACCCAAGTGCGGGATATGCATTGCCTCCAAAATCCTTTTTATATAAGGAATTGCTGTTGTAATTGCTTCTGGAGTTTCGCTTCTATTGGCTTTGTATTCGGTATAGTCATTGGTTCTCACACTTGCCTGTCCGACATCAAAAACTACAGCCAAATGGGTTGGTCTTTCTCTTCGGATAAGCTCTATCAAAGAATTGGTAAAACCAAAAATAGCAGATGTATCAATCCCTGTACTGGTAATTCTAGGACTTCTGATGAGTGCATAATATCCTCTGAAAATCATTGCATACGCATCAATAAGAAAAAGCCTTTTATCTTGTGTTGCCTCCATATTTTGAATAATGAACAAATATATGAAATCGGGATGAGCGGTGAAACATAAACCCCGTTCAAGAAAAATGAAGTTTTTTATAATTGATTCCAAAACCTATATAATTTCAAAAAAATTCTTACATTCGCTTTATGATTATGAACAACACATATTATTATGGAATTTTTACCTCATTTCTGGGATAAGGATTTCTGATATAGATATATAAACCTCGTCCGAAAGACGGGGTTTCTTTTTTAAATTAAAATAACATGAAAATAAGCATTATTGGTGTAGGTCTTATTGGAGGCTCGCTCGCATTAAAATTAAAACAGAAAAAAGCTGCCGAATATATTTATGGAATTGATAATAATTCTGAAAATCTTAAAGATGCTCTTTCTTTAAATATCATTGATGAAAAAGCAGATTTCAAAACAGGAATTGAAGCAGCAGACCTTATCATCATAGCTGTTCCGGTAGATTCTGCCAAAAATATTCTGCCGGAAGTTTTAGATTTAATCAATGACCGCCAAACGGTGATGGATGTGGGTTCTACCAAATCCGGAATTGGAAAATCTGTGGAAAATCATCCTAAAAGATCAAGATTTGTGGCATTTCACCCGATGTGGGGCACAGAAAACCACGGTGCAAAATCTGCAACAGCCGAAAGTTTTGCCCACAAAGCAGGTGTAATCTGCGACAGAGAAAAATCTTCTCCGGATGCATTGGAACTTGTAGAAAATATTGTAAAAAACCTTGAAATGCATCCAATTTACATGAATGCTGAAGATCACGATGTACATACAGCCTATATTTCGCACATTTCGCACATCACTTCTTATGCTTTAGCTAATACCGTTTTGGAGAAGGAAAAAGAGGAAGAAACTATTTTTCAATTGGCGAGTTCGGGTTTTTCGAGTACGGTTCGTCTGGCGAAATCTCATCCTGAAATGTGGGTTCCGATTTTTAAACAAAACAAAGAAAATGTTTTGGATGTGCTTAATGAGCATATTTTCCAGCTTAAAAAATTCAAATCTGCGTTGGAGAAAGAAAATTTTGAATTTCTTGAAGAATTAATTGTGAATGCCAACAAAATACGTGGAATTCTAGATAAATAAAAATTTCATTGAATTATGTTTTAAAAACTTCCTTTAGGGAGTTTTTTTATTTTAAAATGATTTGAAGAGAATACCAAACAAATTTATTTTTTTAACTTTATTAAAAAAATATTTAACTTTATTAAAATAATTATTACATTTACAAAAAAAATTAAATGAAACTTCCTATAACTTGCCCGAGTTGCGAGCATAATCTTAATGTAAGCCAGATGAAGTGTCCCGACTGCGGAACGCAAGTGAGTGGAGATTATGAGCTTCCTGTTTTTTTAAAGCTTAAGAGAGATGAGCAGGATTTTATTCTCAATTTTTTTATTTCCAGCGGAAGTATTAAAGAAATGGCAAAACAGGCAGACCTTTCTTACCCAACCATGAGAAATAAGATGGATGATCTCATTGAGAAAATTACGAAGCTAAATACCCTGTAAATAATGAAAAATATACCTGTAAAAGTAGGTTGGGAACTTTATATACCCATGTTCATTATTATATTTTTTCCTGTTTTTTTAGAAATAAAAAATGGTAACTGGAATATTGTATGGTTGCCTTCCATTATTTATGCAATAGTTATGATACTAACTTACACCATTCGTTACCAAATGGATAGGGAATTTTTATACATCCGAAACTCCGTCTTTGGAACCACCAGATTAAGGATTACGGGAATTTCTAAAATAGAGAAAACATGGAATATGCTTTCATCACCTGCTCCAGCTGTTATAGGAAGAGTAAAAATATATTCTAAAGATGGCGATATTATTATTTCTCCTAAAAATTTTATGGATTTCGAGCGTGAGCTTCTTGCAATAAACCCAAATATTAAAGTAGTAAAATAAAAAAATGAACTGGAAAACTATTTTTAATCCTTTTGTAAAATTTGACGAGAAAAAATTGCTTCTTGCAGGGATAGGTTCTGCAATTATTGTTTTTTCTATAAGTTATTTGCTCGGTTATCAGATGGATAGCTTATTTCATTTTAATTATCTCGATAAGAAAGATTCTTTCCTTAAAAGTATTGGATATACGCTGCTTGTATATGCAATAAGCAGTCTCGTTTTCTATATCTACGGAAAAATAATAAATAAAAAAACAAGATTTATTGATATTATTACTCCTGTTCTTATTTCCCAATGCGTAGGTATTTTTGTAGTACTTCTTTCAGAAATCCCATTAGTAAAAAATGCCCAGCAAGAAATTTTGTCATCTACAGAAAATATTGCGCCCCATTTTTCACCAATTACACTTATTACAACACTTGTATTTTCAATTTTGTCGTTAACTATTTCTGTTTATGGAATCGCTCTGTTCTACAACGGCTTTAAAACGGCTACTAATATGAAAAATTGGTATCATATTGTGGTATTTGCCGTATTACTTTTAACGCTAATGATAAGCATGCAATTTTTACAATAAATAATAAACAATGAAAAACAAATTTTCACTTCTCTTCAGTTTCTTGATTTTCAATTTAAGTTTTGCTCAGCAAATTGTAGGTTCCTGGATGGGCGAACTTGAAATTCAGGCTACAAAACTTCCGTTAATTGTTAATATTAAGCAAGTGGATAGTGTTTATAGTGCTACTTTAGACAGTCCGTTACAAGGTGCAGAAGGAATTCCTGTAGACCGCACCACCTTTAAGAATAAAGAGTTGTTTTTTGAAATTAAAAAAATAAATGCTTCTTTTAAAGGAATTTTGAATAACTCTGAAATTAAAGGAAATTTCAGCCAAAACGGAATGGTTCTTCCTCTTCTTTTAAAACCTTTTGATAAAGCAAAGCATCAAGATGGCGAAGTTGAAAATTTAAGTTTAGCAGATATTTCAGAAAGTTCAAAGAAAATGGATGAGTATTTATCTTATCTTGAAAAAAATAATGCACTTGCAGGAGAAATTTCCGTTTTCAAAGAAGGCAAGGAGGTTTATAAAAAGACATTTGGAGAAAAAAATCTTCCCGATTTTAAGAATAGCAATACCGTTTTTCAGATTGGATCTATTACCAAAACGATGACCGCAATTATGATTTTTAAAATGATAGAAGAAAAAAAACTGAATCTTGATACAACATTGGATCAGTTTTTCCCTCAGATTCCTAATGCTAAAAAAATTACGATTGCTCAGCTCCTGCATCACAGTTCAGGATTGGGAGATTATATACAGGGAGAAAAGAATACAAGATGGTTGGTAACTCCGCAGTCCGAAAAAGCTATCATAGACAGAATTATACAGCAAGGATCTCTATTTGAGCCCGGAACGGGGCAACAATATTCCAATTCAGGATATTATTTACTTACAAAAATCTTAGAAAAGGTTTCTGATAAATCGTATTCAGAAAATTTAAAAAAATATATTATCAATCCATTAAAATTAAAAGATTTTTATACCGCAAGTCAGAAATCATCTGTCATATACCCTTCATTTCTTTACGATAAAAAATGGGTTCGCGTAAAGGATTTTGATTTCAATAATGTGGTAGGCGTAGGAGATATTGCTACTACTCCTTATCAGCTCAACATTATCATCAATTCTATTTTTGATAAAAAAATAATCTCCAAAGAATCTTTACACGAGATGATGCCCGATACCCAAAAATTCGGGATGGGACTATCTATTGTGCCTTTTTACGGGAAAATTTTTGTTGGCCACAGCGGTGGAACATACGGAACCAATTCTCTAATGATATATAATGGAGAAGAAAACATTTCTATTTCTTATTCTTTAAATGCCGACAGAACAGGAATTGCCGGAAACGAATTTGCAGTAGCAATACTCAGTTTTCTGTATGGTAAAAAATACGATCTGCCAAAAATAAATTAAAAATTTGCTTAAATAAAAGATGGAGATGTTTTACTGAAATCGTCCGCATCTTTTACCCAAAACGTCCTGATGATTTAAAGAAAACATCAGGACGTTTTATATACTATTCTAAGGTTTTTTTAGCATTCAGGAACATTCACCGCAATAGCTAAACCGCCTTCTGAAGTTTCTTTAAATCGGTCATTCATAGACAGGGCCGTTTCCCACATGGTCTGAATTACTTCATCCAAAGTTACTCGGGCTTTCGTAGGATCACTCTCTAAAGCAATATTAGCCGCCGTGATGGCTTTTATGGCACCCATTGTATTTCGTTCTATACACGGAATCTGCACCAGACCTTTAATAGGATCACAGGTTAAGCCTAAATGATGCTCCATAGCAATTTCTGCCGCCATCAAAACCTGCCCTACGCTTCCTCCGAGAATCTCAGTTAAGCCCGCAGCTGCCATAGCCGAAGAAACGCCTACTTCCGCCTGACATCCGCCCATTGCCGCAGAAATCGTAGCATTTTTCTTGAATAAAGTCCCTATTTCTCCTGCAACGAGAATAAATCTCGCAATATCATCCTCACTTACAGCATCCGTAAACGCCTGAGAATACATCAAAACAGCAGGAATTACACCACTTGCTCCGTTGGTGGGAGCAGTAATGATTCTTCCGAAGCTTGCATTTTCTTCATTCACCGCCAGCGCAAAACAGGAAATCCATTTGTTGATATTAGTGAAATTTTCTTCTGCATCTACCACAAGCTGAAACCACTCGTCTATGTTTTTATAAACTTTATCGCCCAACAGTTTCCTGTTGATTCCGGCAGCACGTCTGGTAACATTGAGGCCTCCAGGAAGAATTCCTTCTTTATTTACGCCTTTATATATACATTCTTTGATATTTTTCCAGATGTATAATGCTTCTGCTTTGGTTTCTTCCTTAGTTCTCCAGCTTTCTTCGTTCATCAGAATAAGATCAGACATTTTTGAAAGTCCGAGTTTTTCGCAATATTTTACAATATCCGAAGATTTATGACAAGGATATAAAGTGCGGACACAATGCTTATCTATAGATTTTTTTTCCTGACTCATGATAAAACCTCCCCCTACAGAATAAAAATCCTGAACAAGCTCTGTTCCGTCTTCAAAAATGGCTCTGAAAATCATTCCGTTGGGATGATAATCTAAAGTTTTCTGCATATTCAGAACCAAATGATATCCATAAATGAAGGAAATCTCTTTTTCTCCGCCTAAATTTAGAATTTCAGATTTTTTAATATGCTCAATTTTATCATCAATTTTGGTGGTATCAATGGTTTTAAAATCTTCACCGCTTAGACCGAGCATTCCGGCAATATCGGTTCCGTGACCAATTCCTGTTTTAGCTAAAGAGCCGAAAAATTCTACGAAAACTTCTTTTACCTCATCTATTGACCGTTCTCTTTTTATAATTCTGATAAACGCTGCAGCCGCATTCCACGGTCCCATCGTATGAGAACTCGACGGTCCTATTCCTACTTTAATAATCTCAAAAACTGATATTGATTCCATAAATGAATTTTCACTTTCAAACGAAAGCAAAGATACACGGAAAATCTTTTAATAGGAAATGAATAACATATCACTTTATTTCATCTTCAATAAAACAAAAGAGATTATAGTCCGCTAATGCTTATTACATAATAAAAAAAACATAAAATTCTAATAATCAACAACATAAAAACAAAATATTCTTAAAGTAAATCTTTTAAAGCATTTCAAAGATACGTAAAGGGTAAAATTAGATAATAAACACTTATCTTTGCAAAAATTTTGGGCTTCGAAAGTCGAAGTAACCCATTCTTAATCAGAATTTAATCATCAGGAGATTAATTTTGAATCACTATTTCGGTATTACGAAAATAGTTTCAGAAATGATGAATGCATCAATCTCCGGTTTTTAAAGAAAAGAAACAAATTTTATGAGCAATATTGTTGCAATCGTTGGGCGTCCCAATGTAGGAAAATCCACATTATTTAACCGTTTATTAGAAAGAAGAGAAGCCATTGTAGATTCTACAGCTGGAGTAACCAGAGACCGTCATTACGGTAAGTCTGACTGGAATGGTGTAGATTTCACTGTAATTGATACCGGAGGTTATGATGTAAATAATGACGATGTATTTCAGGGAGAAATTTCTAAACAGGTACAGCTTGCGGTAGATGAAGCTACTTCTATTATTTTCATGCTGAATGTGGAAGAAGGTCTTACCGATACGGATTATGAAATCTATGAAATGCTCAGAAGATCCAATAAGCCAGTTTATATTGTAGTAAACAAAGTAGATTCGGCAAGAGAAGAATTGGATGCCACAGAATTTTATCAGTTGGGAATTGATAAATACTATACTTTATCTTCGGCAACAGGTTCCGGAACAGGAGATTTATTGGACGATATCGTAGGAGATTTTCCAACTACAGAATATAAAGATCCTTTCGAAGGATTGCCAAAAATTACCATTGCAGGTCGTCCTAATGTTGGAAAATCTACCTTAACCAATGCTTTACTCGATAAAGACAGAAACATTGTAACCGATGTTGCAGGTACCACAAGAGACAGTATCCAGACTTTGTACAATAAGTTTGGGCATGAGTTTGTTTTGGTAGATACTGCCGGAATGAGAAGAAAGTCTAAGGTTTCTGAAGATTTGGAATTTTATTCTGTAATGCGTTCTATTCGTTCTATTGAGTATTCTGATGTAGTAATTATCATGGTAGATGCTACTTTAGGATGGGAATCTCAGGACATGAACATTTTCGGTTTAGCTCAGAAAAACAGAAAAGGAATTGTTATTGTAGTGAATAAATGGGATTTAATTGAAGATAAACAAACCAATACCATCAGAGATTTTGAAAAAGCAATCCGCGACAAAATTGGTCAGTTTAGCGATATTCCTATTTTGTTTGTCTCGGCTTTAACGAAGCAGAGAATCTTAAAAGTGGTAGAAACAGCGATGACGGTTTATGAAGACCGCAAAAAGAAAATTAAAACTTCTAAGCTGAATGAAATTATGCTTCCTATTTTTGAAGCTACTCCTCCACCGGCAAATAAAGGAAAGTATATTAAAATTAAATACTGTGTACAACTTCCTACACCATCTCCACAGTTTGTTTTCTTTTGCAATTTGCCTCAGTATGTAAAAGAACCTTACAAAAGATTTACAGAAAACCAATTAAGAAAAGAATTCGGATTTACCGGAGTTCCTATCGAAGTATATTTCAGACAAAAATAAATAACAGTCCCTTTTAGATTTTTCTAAGAGGGATTTTATTCTTAAAAATCAATAGATTTAAATAGTTGAAAAATGGTTGTGTAATTTTCTTCAATCAAACAATAATCAACAGTAAAACTCAACTTAAAAAGGTATTTCAAAATAATGAACACAATCGTTTTATCAGAACAATTTTCGTTAGTTAATTCATGGATTAATGAACTCAGAAATGTAGAAATTCAGCATGACCGCATGAGATTCCGAAGAAATATGGAAAGAATTGGTGAGATTGCCGCATTTGAAATCAGTAAAACATTGCAGCATAAAGAAATTCAGATAACTACTCCACTTGATAAGATTGCAGTTAAAGAAATCGCTGTTCAGCCCGTTATTACAACAATTTTGAGAGCCGGAGTTCCTTTATTTGAAGGAATTTTAAATTATCTTGATAAAGCAGACTGCGGATTTGTGGCGGCATACAGAAAACACGATGCAAACGATTATTTTTCCATAAAACAGGATTATTTAACGTGCCCTAATATACAAGACAGGCCTTTAATTGTTGCAGATCCCATGTTGGCAACAGGAGCGTCTCTTATAGAAGCGATTAAAGATTTATTAACCCACGGAAAACCAACAAGTCTTCACATTGTGGCAGCAATTGCATCCAGACAAGGTGTTGAAACTATAGAAAAAGCTTACCCTGACGCAAAAATTTGGGTGGGTGCCATTGATGAAAATTTAACTTCAAAAGGTTACATCAGTCCGGGATTGGGTGATGCGGGAGATCTAAGCTACGGAGAAAAACTACAACGGTAAAATAATCTTCAAATATCAATTTTGAAAATACACTCTATTCATCCATTGCCATTACCAAAATACTCAGTTTATTATTCCCTTTTCTGAGAATTTCCCATGCAATGGTTGCCAATGTATTTCCTGTGGTAAAAACGTCGTCAATCAGCAGAATATGTTTTTCAGAAACATCTTTTGTAACCGAAAATGTATGCTCTGTATTCAGGCGGTTTCGCTTATTTTTGAGTGCCTGTGCTTTAGAATAATGATTTCTCCTGAGTAATTCGTTATCGTAAGGAATATTATAAAAATCTGAAAGAACACGCGTAAAAAGATGCAACTGATTATATCCACGCTCACTTAATTTTTTAGGATGAAGCGGAACAGTAACAAAAAGATCAGGTCTTTCATTTTTAAAATCAAGTGAATTGATTGTCCATTCTGCTAAATTTTTTCCGATAATTTCTCGGCTTCTGTATTTCAATTCATGAATGATTTTTCTGCTGACATCTTGCTTTTCAAATTTCATCAGAGCAAAAGCATTTTCAACAGGAAAAAGAAGTCTGCATTTTTGTTTTACAAAATTATCTGCGAAATAATCTTGATGGGTAAAATGAACCTGGTCCATGCAATTACCACAAACAATTAAATCACTTTCTATAATAGAACTGCACTCTATACAGCGGTTGGGAAATAAAATATCCAGTATCATTAGTGTGTTTTTAAATATTAAAAATACCAAATTTCCATTAAATCATTCCGAATAAGTATCAAAAAAAATGACCGCCGAGAATTTCGGTGGTCATTTTAAATTTTTCTGTAAAATAAATTACCGAAACCTTTTATGAGTTTTCTAAAATATAAGAGAACATTAACGGAGCACAAATTGTGGCGTCACTTTCTACAATAAATTTCGGAGTCGTGATGTCTAATTTCCCCCAAGTAATTTTTTCATTCGGAACCGCTCCAGAATAAGAACCATAAGATGTGGTAGAATCTGAAATCTGACAGAAATATGACCAGAAAGGAATATCATGCATTTCCATATCCTGATACAGCATAGGAACTACACAAATTGGGAAATCTCCGGCAATACCTCCACCAATCTGGAAGAAACCTACTCCTTTTCCACCTGAATTTTTTGTGTACCAATCGGCAAGATAAGCCATATATTCGATCCCAGATTTCATTGTGGTTGCTTTAAGCTCTCCTTTAATGCAATACGATGCAAAAATATTCCCCATTGTAGAATCTTCCCATCCAGGAACTACAATTGGCAGGTTTTTCTCTGCAGCAGCAATCATCCACGAGTTTTCTCTAGGAATTTCGTGATATTGCTCCAAAACTCCGGAAAGAATCATTTTATACATAAATTCGTGTGGGAAATACCTTTCACCTTTCGCTTCCGCATCTTTCCAGATTTCAACGATATGTTTCTGCAATCTTCTGAATGCTTCTTCTTCTGGAATACATGTATCTGTAACTCTGTTTAAGCCTCTTTCCAAAAGATCCCATTCTTCCTGAGGTGTTAAATCTCTGTAGTGAGGAACTCTTTCGTAATGAGAATGTGCTACAAGATTCATTAAATCTTCTTCTAAGTTAGCACCTGTACAAGAAATGAAATCAACTTTATCCTGACGGATCATTTCAGCTAAAATCTTTCCTAATTCTGCAGTAGACATTGCTCCCGCCAAAGTAATCATCATTTTACCACCATCTTTCAGGTGTGCTACGTATCCTTTGGATGCATCTACTAACGCTGCAGAATTAAAGTGCAGATAATATTTCTCAATAAACTCCGTAATTGGCTTGCTCATTATTTTTTATTTTTTTGCAAAGATAAAAATTTAAAAACTGAAAGTGGCCGCTGCACTTAAAGAAAGTCTTGTAAGACCTTCTTTTTCGTTGTCTGCAAAATTTACAGTAGTTCCGTTATAGGTCATTTTATTTAAAGTACCACCCGTTAAACCTACTGTAGGACCTATAAAAATATTATTAGTTACCGCATATTGGTAGCCAAAATTAAATTCTGCACCCAGAGTAGATCCCTTTCCTAATACATTCCCTGTTTTAGTTGTATAGGTAATTACTCCTAAAGCAACATCATAAAACAATTTATGTTTAGTATCTTCTTTAAAATTGGAGAACATATAAGATGCACCCACAAAATGAATCTGATCTTTGGTACTTACTGTCGCAACGGTATTTTGACCATACATATTCTGAACGGCTATTTTCCCATTGCTTGATGCAAAGTACCCTGAATATTTTAAGCCGACACCACTGTTTCCTTTAATAAGGTAATATGCAGAAACACCTGTATCTACACCATGTTTTAAACCTTTAAGATAATTTCTTGTTTCATTGGAAATTCCAGAAGGCATTTTTGCAAGACGCCAAGCATATCCAACGTACGGAATAACGGCAAATTTCGGCTCACTTTTACTTACCTGTACTTCTTGTGCAGAAAAAAGAAACGGAGCAAAAGCAACTCCTGCAATGATGAGTTTTTTAAACATAATTATTTTTTTTGCGAAAATAATGTTTTTTTCTAAAGAGTGAGAATTAATATCTAAACTTTCTGTTTTCCTTTTTTTCTGAAATTTTCTTTTTACTCTCAAGCCTTTTTTCAATTTTGGCTTTACTGGGTTTTGTCGCAATCCTTTTTTTGGGAATAATTAATGCCTGATTCACCATTTCCTGAATTTTTTCTGCTGCAATTTTTTTATTCTGAAGCTGAGTTCTACTTTCCGAAACCGTCATCTGCAAAATACCTTCAGCATTAATTCTGTTTTTGAGTTTTAAAAAAATTCTTTCCTTCTCCACATCTGTAAAAACTACAGATTCTTCCACCTTCCACATTACGGTTACAGAAGTTTCCACTTTATTTACGTTCTGTCCGCCACTTCCGCTGCTTCTGGAAGTTTTATAGGAAAGTTCATGATCGAAATTTTTCATATATAATTCGAGTTTAATTGCATTCTGTATTTTCAGATTAACTTAACAACTTCTTTTCTAAGCACTTTACCATTATCAGATCTTGGAAATTTTTCCAAATAAATAATTTTCTTCGGAACATGAAATTTGTTTTCATAATTAATTTTTGAAAGCTGTTGATTAATTTCGTCTGACTCTTTCCCTTCAATAACCAAAACCAATTTTTCTCCTAACATTTCATCTGGTTTACCTGCAAATATCAACTCTTTATCAATTGTTTTTTTAAGTAAGTTTTCAATTTTTTCAGGAAAAATCTTAACACCTCCTGAATTTATCACATAATCGTATCTTCCTAAAAATTTAAATCTATTTTTATTGGATTGATCAGACTCCGAATATCCGAATTCTACAATATCATTAGTTTGCAACCTCTCAGGATTTAGTTTTGGGGCAAAAATAGCAAGACAGTTTCTGTCATCCAGAGAAATTTCTACGTCTTCAAGTACGGTAAAAAACTCTTCTTTCTGTGGAAATATCTGTTTCAGGGCAATATGCGAAAGAGTTTCAGACATTCCGTAAGTTTCGAAAATTCTATTTTCTGTTGGGGAAGCCTTCAAAATTTCATCAATCTTATTTTTAAGGTTTTCTGAAACTGCTGCTCCACCTATGATTAAATTTTTAATTAAATGAATTTTATCTAAAGAATTTTCAACCTGAAGCGGAGTCATCGCACAAAAATCTATTTTTTCATTAATTTTCTTCAGTGGAGTAAGAGATGGCTCTTCCACAATAAGCTTGAGTTTCCTCTCAAAAGCCCGGGCAATCATCATTTTCCCTGAAATATATTCTATCGGAAGACAGAGCAATGCAGAGTTTCCTAATTTCAAACCAAGAAAATTGCAGGTCATTTTTGCAGAATTAAGCATTCTGTTTTTTTCGACTTCAAAAATTTTTGGTGTTCCGGTAGAACCCGATGTCTGAATTTTAACAGTTTTTGAGTCCGAAACCCATTCTTCTAAAAAAAAAATGATTTTTTTTTCGAAAATACTTCCGGCATTTAATTGATTAATTTTGAGATTATTGAAGTCTATTTTCATGTTGTAAGCCTTATGAATTCGAAGTAAATTTAAAAAAAAGTTTCAAAACTATTTGCAAATAAACAAAAACGCTGTATATTTGCACCACAAAACAAACAGAGACCCATGGTGTAGCGGTAACACTACTGATTTTGGTTCAGTCATCTGGGGTTCGAATCCCTGTGGGTCTACTTATTAGTTATAAACACTCTGAAAATCAGAGTGTTTTTTTTTATTTTTAAATAGAAAAATACAACTATCTAAATTCCAAACGATTATCTTAAAAAGAAGGGGATTAATTAATGTACAATTTAATTAAGGTTACCTATATTTGATTTCAGTTTCTTCTTATTACTTCCAAAGAATTATTCTTCAACATCAAGTAACTCTAGCAACAACTTTTATCATTATCATAAATACATTTTCTATAGGCACAATCAATATTTTAAAATAGCTATGAATAATTTTATATTTTTAATACATATAAAACAATTAAGAATCAAAGTTTTATTTGTATTAAAAAGGCTATTGAATAAATTCAATAGCCTTATGTATTTTTATGAATATATCTCGAAAGTTTAATTCCCAAATCTGTCCACACTATTTTGGGATTACCATTTCGGGTTAAATGATGATCTGCCGTGCTTATTTCTTCTAAAATATTCACAATATTCGCTCCACTAATAAATCTTGAGAACCCTTCCCAATTAAAACCATTAGCATCAATCTTTTTATAAACAAGATTTGGAGACTGGTAGTTCTGCAATAATGCCAATCTGAAAATTTCGGCAGCGTAATCCAGAAAATTCTTTTGTTTTTCTCTGTTCCAGCCTGCAATTTCTCTTGCCCAAAGGATAATATTTTTAAGAAATTCGGGTTTCTTTTTCACCATAAAAGCATCACGAACCCATTGCACAAATAGTTTTTCAAACTCAGGATTTTTTGTTTCAGATTTCAAAAACCGAAGTGCATCGTTCAAGTTTCCCTGTGCCTGATGAGCAACTTCCTGAATTTTATCTTCAGACAAATCCAGATTCTTTTTCAGATAATTATGAATGTCTTCATCTGAAATTCTTGGAACTTCAATAATCTGAGTACGCGACAGAATTGTAGGGAGAATATCATCGGTTGAATCTGCAGTAAGAAAAATAAGGGTTTTTGCAGGAGGCTCTTCCAAAAATTTAAGAAATTTATTGGATGCAGCAATATTCATTTTATCGGCTCTCCAGACAATTAAAATTTTTGTCCCCCCTTCAAAGCTTTTTAGAGCAAACTTTTGGTTTTGTTCATCTACTTCGTCGGCAGAGATAAAAAGTTGTTTGTTTTCGGATTCCAAAAGTGCAGTCCAGTCATCATAACTTGCATACGGAGACTGAAGAATCATATCCCTAAAATCATCAAACCTGTTTTTGCTAACAGCATTTTTGCCCTCAGTAAATACCGGAAAACTGAAATGCAGATCTAAGTGATTAAGATGCTCCACTTTTGATGCTGCATGTTCGTTTTCACCTTGCAGAATTTCTTTCGCATACGCCAAAACCAAAGGCAATGTACCATATCCTTCTTTGCCTATAAAAAGCTGGGCGTGGCTTACTCTGTTTTTCGAAATACTATCTTTCAGGAGTTTTTTAAGATTTTCCTGTCCGGCAATGTTTTCCCAATTCATGCATCAAAGATAAATAAATTTGAGGAAGAGCTAAAAACCAGACAGCGAATTTTATACTGTTCCGTCTTGATTCAAAAATGTCTGATGAATTAAAATTACTTAATGAATTACCATATCAATCCCCTTAACAAACTTTAACCTCAGTAAATTTTTACAATTCATTAATATTTAAGATATTTGCGCATTATTTTAAAAATCTAGAATGAAAAAAATTTTTGTACTATCATTCATTTCGGTGGGGTATTTCCTTAACGCGCAGAGTTTAAGCAACTCTCCTTATGCAACTTATGGAATTGGAGATGTAAAATATGATAATACGATTGAAACTTCTTCAATGGGAGGAATTTCTACTGCTTATATTAGTGATTTTACGAGTAATTTCAACTTTGGTAACCCTGCAAACAACAACAATTTTGAACTTACCAGTATCAGACTTGAAGCAACCAATGAAAATAATTACTTCAAAACTAATTATAACAATACCAAATCTACAAAACATTCTACATATTTATCTAATATTGCTATAGCATTCCCTATTTCATCTAAAGTGAAAATGGGTTTTCTTTACCAGCCTTACAGTTCAAAAAGTTATGACATCATTCATACAGAAACATTGGGTGACGGAACTATTTATGGAAACAGATTTAAAGGTAACGGAACTTTAAATACAGCACAGGCTGCCGTTTCTTATAAAATTAATTCTGAATTTTCTGTAGGAGCCCGTGCAAATTATTACTTTGGAAGTTTATATGATCTGAATGAGTTTACTTCTTCTACCGCCGAATTAATCAATGGTTACGAGACTAAAAACAGCATCAAGAATTTTAATTTCACTTTAGGAACCAGCTATCAGAAACTCAATACAAGAACCGATAAAAAGTTTACCTTAGGAGCAACTGCTACATTTGGAAATACCAGTAATATGACTAATGAGTACATAAACAGTACTTATTATTATTCTGGTGTCGATGTAAAAGCAGGCGAAACTATTATAGACCAGAAAAATACAACTTCTAACAACCTTTTGCCTCTTCAGGCTTCCGTAGGAGTTGGATATGGTAGCGAAAACGAATGGTTTCTTTCCGGACAGATTGATTATAAAAAAGGAGAAACTATAAGCTATTTCGGAAACACTTTCGCTTTCAAAGATTCTTACAGAATTTCTGCCGGAGGTTGGTATTTGCCAAACTATAACAACTTTAGAAATTACTTCTCCAGAGTGGTATACCGTTACGGAGCTTTCTACGAAAAAGGAGGAATAGAACTTTACGGAAACAGCATTAATAAGTTTGGTATTTCTGCCGGAGTTATGCTTCCTTTCAAAAATAGTAACATTACAAGAATGAGCGGTTTGGAAATTGCTGTAGAACTTGGCAAAAGAGGAACTCTTAAGAACAACCTCATTAACCAGAATTTTGTCAACTTAAAAATTGGTTTCAACTTTGCCGACAAATGGTTCAGAAAATCTCTTTATAACTAATAATGAAAGTTATTTCCCATAACAAAAATAAATATATAGCATACCTTTTTAGTTGTGCTATATTTTTTATATTAACGTCTTGTGAAGAGGATCTTACCAAAATTAACGGTAACGATAATAAAAATTTCCCTTCTCAGATTATCTATAATGCTAAAATTATTCAAAGAGATTCCGGTTTTGTAAAATTGAGGGCAACCGCTCCTATCATTGAGAAATATCAGTTAATAGACAGCCCTTATACTGTAGCAAAAAAGGGAATGAGAATCGATTTTTTCGACAAGAAAAAACCAAATAACCCAGGAAATATTACTGCCAAATACGCAAAAATTTATGAGTATAAACAGTTTTATGAAGCAAAGGGCGATGTAAAAATCCTTACTAATGACGGGCAGAGATTTGCTACACAAAGTGTCTATTGGGATCAGAAAAAGAAAAGAATTTACACCAACGATACCGTTTATGCAACCATGAAAGACGGCTCTACCCTTGTACACGCTAAAGGAATGACGGCAAAAGATGATTTTTCTGAATATACTTTCTACAAGAATTCTGGTGACGTGAGCATTAACAATGCTAAATTTGCACAACCAAAGCCATAAATTATGATTGCCGCAATTGGTCTGATGTCTGGTACAAGCCTGGATGGTCTTGATATCTGTCTTGCCCAGTTCTGGAAAGACAATTTCTGCTGGAAATTCAAGATTATAAAGGCAGAAACAATTGCTTATCCAGACTCTTTAGAAAACCAACTGCGAGATTCTATCCATTTATCTTCACAAGAATTATTAGCTCTGAATTCAAGTTACGGTTTTTATCTCGGTGAAAAAGTAAAAGAATTTATCTCCGAAAATAATTTGCCACAGGTAAACCTTGTAGCTTCACACGGACATACCGTTTTTCATCAGCCTAAAAGAAAATTCACCTTGCAAATTGGAGACGGAAGAGCCATAAAACTTACAACTGGACTTCCTGTAGTTTACGATTTTCGTTCTCAGGATGTTTTGATGGGTGGAAACGGAGCTCCATTAGTTCCTATTGGTGATGAGTATCTTTTCCCTGATTACAATGCCTGCATTAATCTCGGAGGTTTTTCTAATATTTCTTTTACATCTGAAAATAAGCGTATCGCTTTTGATGTATGTCCGGTAAATATTATTTTAAATAAACTTTCGAGAAACCTGTCCCAAAAATTTGATGAGAACGGAGATTTTGCCCGCAAAGGAAAAATAGATGACTTGCTTTTAAAAAAGCTCAACAGTTTAGATTTTTATTCTCAAAATTTCCCGAAATCTTTAGGGATAGAATGGTGCAATACACATATTTTTCCGTTGTTCGAAGATGAAGATCCAAACGATCTCTTGGCAACTTTCACAGAGCATATTGCCTGTCAGATTTCAGAAGTTATCAACCAATTTCAGCTTAAAAAAGTCCTTTTAACCGGTGGCGGAACTTACAATACTTTTCTTATAGAGAAACTGCAAAATAAAACCAAAGCAGAACTGGTGATTCCTGAAAAAGATATTATTGATTTTAAAGAAGCCCTCATCTTTGCATTTATGGGAGTTTTAAGACTGAATAATGAGATTAATGTACTTTCTTCGGCAACCGGAAGCTACAAAGACCACTGTTCCGGCATCATTGCATAAAAAAACCTTCATTACTGAAGGTTCTGTTTCTATTTATAAGCTTCGATCTTATCTGTAAGCGTATTGATAAAATTTTGAAGCGGTTTTTCAACCATCATTTTAATGAATGGGTTAAATTTCCCTTCAAAAAGCATCTGAACTTCTGTTTGGTTTTCGTTCAGCGGTTTCAATGTAGCTGTTAATGCAAAATCTAAGCTTGAACTAGCCGATTTCAGTACGGCTTTATCGTCGTTTACTTCGTCAATTTTCAAAGCAATTTCCGGCATTCCCTGAAGTCCGAATTTGAAGCCGTCTTCCCTTGTTTCAAACTTCTGAAGCCCATCCGGCATAAATGCTTTGTAGTTTTCAGGAGATTTTAGCAGTTCAGACAAATCTTTAGATGATTTATTGACAATAATTTTTCGTCCTTCTAAATTCATTTTTTATTTTTGTATTTAAATTCTTACAAATGTATAAAGTTTTTGTGAACGAAAAAAAATTATTGATATCTAAGAACCAGGAAAACTTAGAGAAATCTATTAGCTTCGAAAGTTTCACAACTTTAGAAATTGCATTGGATCTTCTTGAGAATACCTCCACCTCGGAACTGAACGTGTATGGTGAAAATATCGATGAAATCTGGAAAGAATTTAAAAAACTCTTCCGAATTATTGAAGCTGCCGGAGGATTGGTAAGCAAACCCAACGGTGATATTTTATTTATTAAAAGGCTCGGCAAATGGGATCTTCCTAAAGGTAAGATGGAAAAAGGAGAATCTCGGGAAGAGTCTGCTGTAAGAGAAATAGAGGAAGAAACCGGTCTGAGAGAGGTAAAGCTTAAAGATTTCATCAATACAACTTATCATATCTACACCGAAAGAAACGGTGACAAGGTTTTGAAGTACACGCATTGGTTTGAAATGTATTTCGATGGAAAAGACACTTCTAAACCACAAATTGAAGAAGGTATTACCGAAGTTGCATGGAAAAATAGAAATCAGATAGAAAATGAAGTTTTCCCCAACACTTTCAAAAATATCCAATTGATTATTAATGAATTATATTTCAAAAATTAATCTACAATTAATTAAATTCAAACTATTAAAATTAAAAATGCTCAGATTATACCTCTGAGCATTTTTTATGTTACACTTTAAAACAGTGCTATTAAATTTATTTTTTCACTGTAGCTTTCACTTCAGTACCTTCCTTTTTTACAGATTTTTCCCATCCGTCTTCAGGCATTAATGTAGCAATAATTCTGTTTTTTGTAAGATATTTTTTAGCAACATCCTGCAAATCTTTTACGGTTAAAGCTTTTACTTTCTGTTCGTAATTCAGAATATCATATTTATCGCTTCCATCCAGTTGATTTTTAGCAATAGCACTCATCCAGTAAGAATTATCTTTAATGTCTGTTTTATAGTCATTCATCTCACCTTCTTTGTACTTGTTGAGGTCTTTTTGTTCAGGACCTTTGTCAATTAATTTTTGAACTTCGGCAATAGCACTCTTCGTTAATTTATCTGCATTTTCTGGTCCGCAAGGGAAACTTACACTGAAGCTGTAGCTACCATAAGGAACTTTTCCCATGTAACCTCTTGCACCACCACCATAAATTCCGCTTTCGTCTTCTCTTAATTTTTCGATTACTTTAATCGTAGCCACTTCTCCCAAAGCAGAAAGTGCCATAGCTTCTTTTTCGTTGTAAGGTGCTTCACCAGAATATACAATCTGAACCATACTTTTAGGATCTTTTCCTTTTTTGTAGACTTTATTATAATCTCCGGTAATCGATCTATAACCTGTATCTCTAAAGTTGGTTGCTTTACCTGTTGTAGGTAAACTTGCTATGTATTGTAAAACCTCATTTTTGAATTTTGCCTCATCGATATTTCCTACAAAGTAAAAGTGGAAGTTTCCTGCATTGGCAAATTTTTCTTTGTAAACATCATACGCTTTTTTATAATCTGTTGCTGCCCAATCTTTTTCTAAAGGAAGAATTCCTATAAATCTCGGGTTTTTCTGATTGGTAAATTTAGCATGCTCACTGGCGAAATAAGTTTGAGGATTAGAAAGCATATTATCCAGCATTGCAGACTGCTTCATTTTATAAGCATTAAATGCTTCCGGACTGTAATTAAGACCTGTAAAGTAAGAATACATTAACTCCATTGCAGAACTTAAATCTTTTTGGTTTGTTCTTCCTGAAATTCCTTCTACAATACCACTAATGAACGGACTTACACTTACCTGTTTACCGGCAAGATAATTGGTTAAATCTGCTTTAGAATAGCCATTTACTCCCGCTTCAGACAATGCCTGATAAGCGAACTGCGTTTTATTGTAATCTGCATCATTCAACAAAGAGTTTCCTCCCATACTTCTTGCCGTGAATACAATTTCATCGTCTTTGAAGTCTGTCTTTTTAAAAGTAACTTTTGCACCGTTGCTAAGCGTCCATGTAGTTGTTCCTAATTTGGCATCGGTTTCTGATTTAGCAATCTTACCTTCAGATTTAAAAGGTTTTACCAAATTCTTGATAGCAGCTTTCTCTTCATAAGGCTTAAGATCTGCCATTTTCACATCATCAAAAGTTTTCAAAACTAAAGCTTCTGTTGGCATTGTTACATTGTCTTTTTTAGGACCTGTAATAACAATAACTCTACTGTCATCTTTCACCATTTTTTTAATCACATCATTGGTCTGAGCCAAAGTAACCGTTGGTAAGAAAGTTTTAACATCTTCATATTCCCAAGCAATTCCCGGCATAGGCTCCTGCTCCAGGAAATTTCTTACATATTCGTTAACAAGCATATCGCTTTCTGTTTTGTCACGGTTATTGTAAGATCTTTCCATATTAGACATTGTCTGAGACTTTGCTCTGTCTAATTCTCCCTGAGTAAAACCGAATCTTTTTGCTCTTTCGGTTTCTTCCAGAAGAACCTTCAAGGCATTTACCTGATTTCCTTCTTTTACCATTGCAAAACCCTGGAAAGCTTCCTTAGTTCTTGCATATGTTCCGCCATGATAAACCGATCCGAATGTAAAAGGAGGATTGTTAGAATTTACCAATTCTCTCAACCTGTTGTTTAGCATAGTTGTAGCCAGACTTTCGATTAAGCTCTGGTTATATTGCTCTACTGTAACATCGGGTTTATACGCTTCCTTATCTTTCATGATAAACTGAACCATAGAATTGGTAGCATCAGGATCTGTCTCTATTGCAACCAGCGTTTCCTGATGGTTTGGAAGTTCAAAAACTTTTCTTTCTCTAGGTTTAGAAGGATTTTTATACTTGCTGAAGTTATCTTTAATTTTCTTTTCTACCTCATCTACATTAATATCTCCTACCACTACAAGTGCCATAAGGTCTGGTCTGTACCAGTCTTTATGAAACTGTCTGATAACTTCTGGCTTAAAGTTCTCCAAAACTTCTTTCTTACCAATAGGAAGTCTTTCTGCATACTGAGATTTATAAAGCAACTTCGGAAGATATTTATCAGACATTCTTTTATCGGCACCCAAACCTAATCTAAGTTCCTCCAAAACAACACCTCTTTCCTTATTAATTTGAGTATCTGTAAGAGTAGCATTAAAAGCCCAATCTTCCATCACCTTAAGTCCGGAATCTAAGTTCCCTGGCTTATCTAGCGGAACAGGAAGCATGTAAACAGTTTCGTCGAAGCTTGTATAAGCATTTAAATGTTGTCCGAATTTCACGCCAATCGACTGTAGAAAATCTACCAATTTATTGTCTGGAAAATTTTTGGTTCCATTAAAGTTCATGTGTTCCATGAAATGGGCAAGACCTCTCTGATTTTCATCTTCCAGAATAGATCCGGCGTTAATAGCCAGCCTGAAATCTACTTTTTTCTCCGGTAAAGTGTTTTTCTTGATGTAGTATTTCATCCCATTGGGAAGAGTACCAATCCTTACAGACGGATCTACGGGGATATTCTGTGCAAAAGCAGTTGCAGACAAAAGGAAAATTGCTGCAAACGACGAAAACTTTTTTTTCATAATTGTTTGATTATTAATTTATAGTTTATAATATAACTATTCACCTAACGAAGAAATAGTAATTATATTTTATCTGACGGTAAAAATAAATATACCCAAACAACAAAACGTATGTTTTTTAGTTAAACATTAGTTAAAATACTTTCAGAAATAAAAAAACCGGAATAAATCCGGTTATATTATGTTAAATAAATAATTTTATTTAAAATCATTATCGCTGATATCAGTATTCAGGGTAACTTTTGAAGTTTTAATTACAACTTTTTGTCCTCCACCTTCAGCTTCAATAACTTCGGGAAATTTCATTCCGTCAACTGTGATGTAGCTTTTAATTAAAGCACTACTTTGTGCATTAACTGTTTTGTAAAGCAATCCTGTAGAAACATCAAAATAGAGCTTAGTACCGTTAGAAATTAAAACATTATACTCCTTACCTTCTAAAGTTTCTACAGCAGAAGTATATTTGGAAGCATCAAATCCCAAAGCATCAATCGTTTTACCCTTTTTCAGTTCTGCAATTTTTTCTGAAGTAAAATCTACTCTTTGTCCGGTTTGCGTAGAATATCCTTTTTCTCCATCGAACACACTCATAATTTCTTTACCCATAACATTCTGAACGGATCTGAATTTATTGCCCATCTTCTTGGTTACCGAAGTAATCTCGATTCCTTGAGCATAGATAACATCTTCACTTACCGTAGATTTTACGGCACTTAATTTCGATCTTCCTCCAAGTGCATCAATGTATTTTTCTATAACAACTTGCGGAGTTACATTGGTATTGATAATTTCTTTCTCAATGACTATGGCAGAAACTTTTGCATCCATAGAAGTTGAAAATAACAGCGCACTGAATATTGGAATTATTATTTTTTTCATATAATTTTTTATACGTAAAGATACAAAATAAAAAAGACGAGTTTAATTTGAAAACAGAAAACTAAAATGCCTCCAAAAATTTTGGAGGCACTTCAATATATTATAAAAAATTACTTTTTAAGTTCTTCTAAAAACTCGTCATGAGAGATTTCAGTTTCTTTTTTTGTAGCTTTTTCTAAAATAACATCTTTCAGTTTAGTCATTGCAACTTCAGAAGAAATTTGTCTTACCTGCTCCTGATCTTTTAGCATTTCAACAGCATATTTCTGAATTTCTTCGTCACCTAAATGGTGTATTCCGTAGATTGCCAACTGGTTTTTCACCAACTGTTCTGCCTGAGACAAGATGTCTGCGTAGTCTAACTGAATTTCGTTTTCGCTCATCAGTTTCCCTTCAATGATCTGATATTTCAACTGATTTTTTTCTGCTTCAAAGATTTCTTTTGCCTGCTCTTCGGTGTGGATATTCTGGTTAGAGAACATCAACCATTTTACTAAGAATTCTTCAGGAAGTTTTACTTCTTCTTTTTCAGAAACCTGCTCCAATACTTTATTCACGAAGTGAACATCTGCATTTTGCTGGAAGTATTCATCCAATTCAGATTTTACTTTTTCTTTAAGCTCTTCTTCAGTTTTAATGTTTCCTTCACCGTATACTTTATCAAAAAGTTCCTGGTTAAGCTCAGCAAGATTCAAAGAATAAAAATCTTTTACTTTTACTTCAACCTCAGCGTGGTGTAAGCTTTCTGCCTCTTCTTTAGAGAATCCTAAATCTTTAGCCAAATCTTCATCAGACACTAAAGTTTCTTTAGATACTTTTACAGACTCATCCATTTTTAAAGACTTCACCAATTTGAAAGTAGCCTTGTTTTCTGCTGTAATGGTAACGTTCTTTGGATGGTGGTGGTGTTCTCCTTCTGCATTTTCTTCAACTACCTGAGTAATTTCTAAAGCAACATAAGAATCTTTTGTAATTTTATCTTGCGGAACTTGTTCTGCAAAACGCTTCTGCATATTCTCGATGCTCTTGCTGATTTCTTTTTCTGAAGCAGACACTTTGTAGTGAGGAGCCTCATATTTAGAAAGGTCGATAGAGAATTCTGGCTCGTAACCAACTTCGAAAGCCACTTCAAGCTTTTCAGCATTATGATTGAAGTCATTAACAGGTTGAGGAACCGGCTGACCTACTAATCTTAGCTTATTTTCGTTGATATAATTGTTTAAAGCATCAGAAACCTGCTTATTGATTTCTTCGAATGCAATACCCGCTTCATATTGTTTTCTTACCATACTCAAAGGCACTTTTCCTTTTCTGAAACCAGGAACCTGCGCATTTTTGGCATAGTTAATCAACTGTTTTTCTACTTTATCTTTGTAGTCAGATTTTTCTAATGTAACTGTAAGCAATGCACTTACATCATCATGATTTTGAGCTGTAACGTTCATTATCGATTAAAATTTTAGGTTGCAAAAATAGGAAATTTTTATGAAAATCATTCATTTAAATCAACTAAAAAAAGCAAAATGTTGTTAAAAACAAAACCATCGAAAAAATTCGATGGTTTTTGCTTACAAGATTAAAAAATATTTTAATACGTAATATTATAATTTGCCTGTGCATCGGTCTCTCCACCAGTATGAGTTCCGTAAATTACACCATTACCACTTACCGATGAAGCTTCTGATACTGTTACCGGCTCATGAAATAATGTAAGAACCAACTGTGCTGGAGCGGCTGTATTTTTAACGGCAGTATTCACTACCCATTTTGTTTTTATCCCCACTCTGTTCCCATCGGCTCTTGTAAAATCGGAAGAATCGGTACGGGTAAGTGTAATATCCGAATTAGGGAAATTATACACTAAAAAGTGTTCATTTACAGCTTCTTTTATTTCCTGTGTAGCATCTTCAGCACCATTTTTAAACATTACTTCTACATTGTAAGTATGCCCGTCTATTAGTTTTATATTCGGATTAGAAGTGCTGTTCACCTGATAATCATAAGTAACGGGAACACCAGTTGCCTGATCGGTAACTTTTAAAAGCACATCTGATAATTCTTCCTGAGGAAGATCGTCTTTTTCGTTATCATCATTATGTCTGCATGAAGATAAACTTAGAGATAAAGCTAAGAAAAAAAGACCTATAATAAGTTTGGTATTTTTGAAAGTATTTTTCATTTTTTTAAAGTTTTAAAGTTGTTAAAATTGATATTTTAGAGTTAAAATAAAGTTTCTTCCCATTTCATTAGAAAAGAAACGAAGTCTGTTGAGATAATCTCTGTAAGATTTGTTGAATACATTTCGGACAGAAAAATCCATCCCGAAATTTTTAGAAAAATTCAGTCCGGTCTGAAGATTCCAAAGTGAGTAACCATTTGGCGGCGTAGAAATATCCACCATCTGGTTGTAAGGGTTTCCATCTGAATCGAACAATCTGATAGGAACGTTATATACCGGAAATCTCGTCTGTTTAAGATACGTATTATTGCTAACGTTGAAATAAAAGTTCTTCCACTCTTTTTTGCTGAATTCCAATGAATTGTTAAAATTCGGAGGCATCATCATAATTAGAGGAACATCGTTCGTAAGGTCTTGTCCATACACATAAGAACCACTTCCTTTATAGAGAAGATTATCTGATATTTTCAACTGAACATCTACATCTACACCATACATTTTAGCATTAACCTGTTCGTAATTATATACGACAAATGCACCACCCCATTGTGTATTTTGATAACCTGTAGGAATTTGATTAATAAAATTTTTGGTGTAAAAAAGATACGGATTTACAGAAACATTTAATCCGCCTAAAACATTCGCTTTCATATTCGCAACAAGATTGAACTGATTTCCGGTTTCATTTTTCATTCTCATGTTTCCTCTTTCAATAATCGCTGCAGAATGATGCAGCCCATCTGCAAATAATTCTGCAATATTTGGCGATCTGGAAACTCTGGCATAATTCAGTTTTAAATCGAAATATGCCGATGGATGATATACAATACCCGCATTGGCAGAAATATTATGGTAATTTAAAACCGGTTTTGTAAGAATTCTGTTTTTATTGATTCTCGTTACAAAATCACTGAAATCTGAAGCATACAACTTATTCCAGTCGCTTAAATCGTACCATTTCGTTACTTCATAACGATCATAATCGTATCTACCTCCTGCTTCTAAGTCTAATTCCGGAGCAACTTTATATTTCAATACAGAATATACTCCGCCGTAAAAACGGTCGTAATTCGGAACTAATCTTCTGGCTTCGGTATTGGTATTGGAATAATTATTTTGATATCCTGCGTTAATTCCAGATTCAAGATTCCATTTTCCTCTTTCAATTAAATGATTAACATTAAAATCGTTGGTTACCAGTTCCAAATCCAGTGCAGCCTTTTTACTGAGCTCTTCGGTACGTCTTATATCGTATTCCTTTCTGTGGTTATATTGTAAACTGTACGTTGCAGTAATTTTCCCAAAGTTTTCGAATCTTTTATATCCGGAAACTTTTGCTATATGGTGTTCAATTTCCTGTCTTGGATTTCCCACTTCATAGCTGAAATCTCTCTGATAAAAAGGCTCCGGTGCTGTAAGTGCTCTCAGTAAATCTTCAGAATTACCCACATGGGAGCTTCTAAGAATTCCTATAGAACTTTTGGTAAGATAATAATCGAAAGAAAAACCCTGATTAAAATTCATTTTCTGAACCCCAAAATTAAATCCTGAAGTTTCTGCACCTGTATTCATAAGACCATATTCCGGAGCTTCCAGATCGCCAAGTTTTTTGTAGCTTCCGTTGGTTTTTACTGCCCATCCGTTTTCCCAAGTTTTCGCAAGTTTCACACTGAGATTAACTCCTTTTCCGTTAGAGATGCCCGAAAGGGAAACATTTCCCATAATGGTATCTTTTTTAGGAAGAATCTGCGGCTGTAAAACTACAACTCCGCCTACTGCTCCACTGCCGTATTTTAGAGCAGACGCTCCTTTTACCACATCCACATGCTCAAAATTATTAACATCTACATTCGGTGCATGTTCTACACCCCATTCCTGTTCGGCAAGTTTTACACCATCATTAAGGATTGAAACTCTACTTCCGTACAAGCCGTGGATAATCGGTTTGCTAATGTTATTTCCTGTTTTAAGAACATTTACACCCGAAATATTGGTTAAAAGATTTCCTAAATTTTCGGTTACATTTCTGGAAATTGTAGATTGGTCTATTGTTTTTACGATCATACTCCCATTATTCTTATGGCTTCCGTGTATTGTTACCATTTCAATGTCCTGAACATGATGTTCTAAAGTAATGGTAATATATATATCCTTTGTAACTCCTATATTTTCAGTATAATCGTTACAATCGGGATGCTTAGCAATGAGTTTATAATTTCCGGCTGGAATTTTCTCAAAAGAAAACTGCCCGTTTTTATCGGTTTTGGCAGAATACTCTCCTATGTAAACTTCTGCATTTCCCAGCTTGGTTTTGTCATGAAAATCCTGTACGACACCTTTTACAGTAAAAGATTTTTGCGCATTAATATTGACTAATCCTGTAAGGATCAGCAAAAAACTTACGATCAATTTCATAGTTAAATCAATTGAATGATATGATCTGAAATATTGAAAACATTAGCGTATTTCAACACATCAAATTCATTTTCGTTAAAAAAAAGGTTTAAATTTTTGGTAGGTCGAATTGAAAAATTCAGAACTTTTAAGCCGGATTACGAAATATATTCTACAAATAATCTAAAACATCCGCAATAAAGAGAGTCATTTATTTCGTTTTTAAAATTGAAATAAAAATCATCACTCAATTAGTTTGAATAAAATATTTCAGAAGTTATGATTATTGAATACCTTCAATTATATTTTAATGATAAAATAGATTAACAGCAGAAACAATCTGAAATCAGACTTCGTTCAACACCAAAAAAAAGAATTAAAAAAATTAAGAAATGGCGGGTGGACCGCGAAGCTGAAAAGAATATTTGGATTGTGCCCAAATTTTTTCTTGTAAAGTAAAAATCTGATGCGTTTCTTCTGAATGCTGAATTGCCTGAAAAACAAATTCTTCAGGAAGAAGCGTATTTCCCGTAGAAATAAAATGACAGGCTAAACAGTCGCCTTTAGATTCTTTAGCATCGGATTTCGTAATGGTATTTTCTGATTTTTTAAGATTGAAAGTTTTCAATGTATCAGAAAAATCGTGGTCATGAAATGTCTGAGAAAATAACGCAAAAAAGTAAATCCCAAACATCAGTTTGGAGATAAAACTCTTTATAGCTCTGCTTTTCTTACAAATCATGATACAAAATTATAAAAAATAAACGGAAGACAATAAGATTATGATTTAAAATTAAGTAATAGACTTTATAATTTAAGCATTAATATTTTTTTCAACAAAAAAGATGAACTCAAACAAGTTCATCTTTTTATATTTTCTGAAAATTAATTAAGCTGAGTTCCCAAATATTCCCATTCCTGAAGGGCAAGATCGAGCTCTTCTTTGGTTTTGTTGTATTTTTCCAACGTTTCCTCAGAAGGATTTTCTTTAGTAAATAAAGTTTCAAAATTTTCTATCTTCGTTTCGAGTTCAGTAATCTGCTCTTCTACTTTTTTCAGTTTGTTCTGAATATTTTTCTGCTCTTTAGTAACAATGGAGGAAGACTGAGTATTATTGGCGGCAGGTTTTTCTTCCACTTTTTTAGTTTCAGCCTTTTTTGCATCATCGCTGTGCAGTTTTGCTTTTTCTGCAGAAATTTCACGGATGGATTCTTTTTGTCTGAATTCTAAATATTCGTTGATATCGCCTAAGAATTCTTTCATTTTACCGTCACGGAATTCATAAATTTTATCGCAAAGTCCTTGTAAAAATTCTCTGTCGTGAGAAATTACAATTAAAGTACCTTCAAACTTCTGTAAAGCGAGTTTAATAATTTCTTTCGACTGAATATCTAAGTGATTGGTAGGTTCGTCCATAATAAGCGTATTGAACGGACGCAACAACAGTTTACAAAGTGCAAGACGGTTTCTTTCTCCTCCGGAAAGCACTTTAGTTTTTTTATTCACAGCTTCACCCTGAAAAAGGAAAGAACCCAGTAAATCTCTTACTCTGGGTCTGGTTTCTTCGGTTGCAGCATCTTCGGCTTCTTCCTGAACGGTTTTATTCGGCGTTAAAACTTCTTCCTGATTTTGAGCAAAGTATCCAATGTTCACATTATGTCCTAAATTCCAGCTTCCGGAATAATCTTTAATATCACCTGCCAAAATTTTAGCCAAAGTCGTTTTTCCCTGTCCGTTCTGTCCCAAAAGAGCAATTCTGTCTCCTCTTTGTACGATGAAATCTACATCATCAAATATCTGTTTTTCGCCATACGCTTTCCCTAAGTTTTCGGCTTCAAAAATGATTTTTCCCGGAACTTGAGATTGCACAAAACGAATATTAAATTTAGAAACATCTTCATTATCAACCTCTATACGCTCGATTTTATCTAACTTCTTTATTAAAGACTGTGCAAAAGATGCTTTGGTAGCACTTGCTCGGAATTTATTGATATTGTCTTCCATCTGCTTGATTTCCGCATCCTGATTCTTCTTAGCCTGAATCAGTTTTTCTCGGCGGTCTTCACGCATCACCAGATATTTGGAATAATTGGCTTTATAATCGTCTACTTTTTTATTGTTGATATCGAAAGTTCGGTTACACACAGCAGTCATAAACTGTTTATCGTGACTCACCAAAACAATCGCTCCCGGATAATCTTTTAAGAAGTTCTCGAGCCAGATAATAGATTCCATATCCAAGTGGTTGGTAGGCTCATCGAGAAGCATAATATCGTTCTTTTGAAGAAGGAGTTTTGCGAGTTCAATTCTCATTCTCCAACCTCCTGAAAACTCGTCGGTAATTTTCTGAAAATCATCTGCTTTAAAGCCCAGACCGAAAAGAACTTTTTCCATATCGCCTTCCAGATTATAGGCATCATGATTCAGAAGAAGATCATTCAATTCGGTCATTCTGTTAATTAAATCCGAATAGGAGTCGCTTTCGTAGTCGGTTCTTACAGTCATTTGGTGATTAACCTCTTCCAGTTCTTCTTTCCAGGCATTAATCTGCTCAAAAGCCTGCATTGTTTCGTTCCAGACAGTTCTCCCTTTCACAAAATCAAGATCCTGCTTCAAAAAACCAATGGTAACATTTCCTTCGGGAACCACATTTCCTTCGTAGAAAGAAATTTCTCCTGAAAGCATTTTCAATAATGTAGATTTTCCGGCTCCATTTTTACCGACCAAGCCTACTTTATCATCTTTTTTGATGGTAAAATTGACATTTTGAAACAAATAATTTCCCGAATGATGTAATCCTAAACCCTGAACCGAAAGCATCTTTATATATAATTATTGATGAATATTGACTGCGAATGTTTTTCGGGTGCAAAAGTAAGGAAAATAAAAGAATTGTATATCAGTAATTTCTTACCGTAACATGAAAGCAACTTTGCTGTCTTTCTTTGATGTAATAAATACGACCTAAATCGGCATAATGCTTTAAAACTTTTTCCAGAGAGGCTTCAAGTTTTGGATTATTTTTAAGAACATTATTGAATCTCACATAAGAAATATCGAAAGAATTTCCATAATTGTGAGAGCTGATTCCTAAAGATGCATTACTGTTTACTCTCCTCAGTCTGCATTGGTCTTCAAGAGTTCTTGTAAGAGAAGAAACCGTAAATAACTGACCTTTTGTTTCTTTACTGAATTTTGTTCCTATATTTTCTAAGGTTGTTTTAGCTTTGGAAACAAGATAAGCTCTGCTGTAATCTAACTTCTGAACACAATACCCTTTACCTTTCTTTTTTACGGTATGAAATTTACCTTTATTGATGTATTTCTGAACATGAGAAGCATTCTCCAGTAATTTTACTTTAAAACTCCTCGAAGCTTCCAAGTGTGGAAGATAAAGTATGGTTGGCTGAACTTTCAGAACCGTATTTAAGTCATAACAAGGAATATTTTTCTTTGCCGACTGTGCATAAAAAAACTGATGAAATAATAACAAAAATAAGTACAGCAGCTTCTTCATTAAGGTATTTTTATCTTGAACTTCTTTTTTTCTGTAAAGTTTTCAAATATAGGGATTTTACTTAAAAACCGGAACGCTTAAATTCTTATTGAAAAGTGAATTATTTAAAATCCAAACAATATTTCTCTTTACTAATAATCATTTATTGTTTTAAAATCCTTCTAAAAAGCAAAATTACATTATAAATATTTCATAAAATTAATACTATTCACAACAAAAAAGACAAAACAGAATCAAATAAAATATATTTTTCCTATATAAAAAGGTTAATCATTGAATATTTAATTTTTGTACATTAGCAATCAATTAAAAACATCAAAATGATTTCAAAAACTTCAAAATTTATTGCCGAAATGTTCGGCACAATGGTACTTGTTCTTATGGGTTGCGGAAGTGCAGTAATTGCCGGAGCAGATGGCACAACCGGGGTTGGACTATTAGGAATTTCTTTTGCATTCGGACTGAGTGTTGTTGCCATGGCGTACGCAATAGGACATATTTCCGGATGCCACATTAATCCGGCTATTTCTATCGCAATGGTTGCCGCAGGAAGAATGAAGATGGACGAAGCTGTTCGTTACGTCATTGCACAAATTCTCGGAGCTATTATCGGAGCCGGAATTCTGTATGTAATTTTCACCAATCATCCCGGCGCAGAGATGAAACCTTGGGCACTTGGATCCAATGGTTGGGGAACAGGATATTTGGACGCTTATAATACTACCGCAGCTTTTGTAGCCGAATTTGTGTTCACCTTTATTTTCCTTATGGTTATTTTGGGATCTACATCTACCAAAAACATCAACGGCGGATTCGCAGGTTTAGCAATAGGCTTTTCTTTGGTACTCATTCACATTGTTGGTATAAAAATAACAGGAGTTTCCGTAAACCCTGCAAGAAGTATAGGACCGGCAATATTTGCAGGAGGAGAGGCACTTTCTCAGCTTTGGCTGTTTATTGCAGCACCGGTTTTGGGTGGTATAGCCGCAGCTTTCACTTATAATTTAATGATTGAGAAGCCAGAAAAAATATAGCAATTATTAATTTTCATTATTTATAATAGATCCCGCTTTCTTTATACAAGGCGGGATTTATTTTTTCTTTTTAATGTCGAACGGATTTTTAAAAATAAGTTCTTCATGTTTTCCTTTAATTTCCATTTTGCGATAGAGAAGATTGAGAGCCATTTTACGGATAAACAAATCTTTATCGGCTAGTTTCCAATAAGAATCTTCATGAACTTTTTTAGGTTTTCTGATGATATAAAATTCCGTTTCCCAAGAATCTACGTTGTGATAGAATTCAATAATTCCACAATGTTCAGGAATTTGTTGGTGATCTATCATTCCCATTGGAAGCAAGAAACTGAAAGTATTACAAATATAATCTCCGCAACCAATTTTATCGTGTTTCAGAAATTTTTCTCCGGTTGAAGTATTGATGTATGACTTTTTAAAATCGTTTTTAAAATCACTTTTAGACAGTTTAATTTCTATTTCATGACTGAAACCTTCGGAATTGATGACCAAAATATCTGCCTCCCAATCTGCCTGAAAATGATTTGTAAGCACAATTTCTTTCTCAAAATCGCATTGAGAATGAATATATGCATGTACAAGTTCTTCAATTTTTAACACTGTTCAGATTAAATGAAAATATTTCTAAATTCTCAAGAGATAAATTATAACTAACTCACCAAAAGGCTGCAACCACGAATATCCGAATGATCTATCCTGCCTAAAACCTGAAATTTATTTTGATTGATTTTCCCTAAATCCTGAGTAGCAATAAAAGAACAAGAATGAATATTTGCCAAATCTATAATATTAATAGCACCGGTTCTGCCGTCTTTTTCGTAACTGAAAGGATCTTCTGTATTTCTAATTAAAATTCTCATCCAATTGGGAAATTCATATTCATTATTTCCCAAAGAATATGCCTGCGAAAGCAATTCTGTCATAGAATATTCAGAATAAATTTTTGAAGTTTTAAAACCTTTTTGAAGTATTTTCAGCAATTCATCTTTGGTCATTTCCTCTTTCCTTCCTTTCATTCCGCCCGTCTCTATCACCGTAAGATTTTGAGATTCTGCAAGAGAAAGTTGCTGCGACTCTAAAGTATCCAAGAAATCGAGAAGTGCAAAAGAAACCCCGAAAAGAATGACTTTTTTATCTTTAATACTCGATAAAAGATCAAACAAATCGGTATGATTGTAAAGAAAATAACCATTTTCAGGCTTTCCGGATTTCTTTATTAAATAATCTACCATATACACCAGTGAAGAATTCTGTCTTTCGAGATAATTGGGTAATAAACCCAGAAAAATAAAATCTTCAGGTTTTCCTATAAATTTCTCAAAGCTTTTTTCAATACTTTCCTGATAAAGTTTTTCGTCTGCAATAAAATGTTTAGAAAGATTCATCTGCGTTGTTCCCGAACTTTGAAAGTAAAAATCTGTAATTTTATTTTTATCTAAAACGGTATGATTTTTAAATATTTCTATTGGTAGAAACGGTATTTCTGCTAAAGATGTTACATTTTCAGGGCGAATATTAAGATAATCAACAAATTTTCTGTACACTTCAATATTTTCGTATTGAAATTTAAAAACATCTAGGCAAGCTTCAAAAAACTCTGCTTCGGTGTCGATGGCGAATATATTTTTCAACGATTTTAAATTTTATAATTCTTTTAATAGAAAGTTATTAAGAATAAAAATCATCCGTTTCTATGAGGATATTTTAGGTTCTGCTTCAAAAGTTTTTAATTCGAAATCTTTTTCAAAAACTCCATAAGTGAAATAGGAAATCCAATCTCCTAAATTGATGTATTTAGAATGGTTATTCAAATCTAAAACCAATGGTAAATGACGGTGTCCGTAGACAAAATAATCTATATTTTCTTTTTCCAGCTTCTTTTTAGAATAGATAATGAGAAATTCTTTGTCTTCTCCTAAAAATTCTTTGTCTTCGTCGCCAGAAATCATCTTATTTTTTTGAGACATATACAACGCTAGTTTCATGGCAATATCAGGATGAAGCCACTTGAAAAACCATTGTGCAACAGGATTGGTAAAAAGTTTTTTCATTCTTTTATAGCCTTTATCTCCGGGACCTAAACCGTCTCCGTGAGCGAGTAAAAACTGTTTACCTCCAATTTCAAAATATTGCTTTTGGTAAAATACGGTGCAGCCAATTTCTTCTTCAAGATAATCTTTCATCCACAAATCGTGATTTCCTACAAAGAAATAAATGTGAATTCCGCTGTCTTTAAGTTCTGCTATTTTCCCTAAAACCCGAACGTAACCTTTAGGAACTACATAGTTCCATTCGTGCCAAAAATCGAACAAATCTCCCATCAGAAAAATTACCTGAGCATCTTTCTTAATTTCGTTCATCCAACGGATAAATTTTTCTTCGCGAATTTTACTTTGTTTAGGATTGGGAGATCCAAAATGCTGATCTGAAGCAAAATAAACCTTCTTTCCCGGATCCAAATGAATGGTAGTTTTAAGCACTATTAACTTTTTTATCTATAAACAAAATTAATTATCCTCTGCAAACCATTCTCCATAAGAATTTTCGGTTTCGTGCAACTTAAGATAAGCAAGTGAAATACCTTCCGGAAGTTTAGACTTTATTTTTGCCGCAATAGCGTATAGCATATTTTCGCAAGTTGGCTGAAAGGTACAGTAAATAACTTTATGCCCTTGGTCTTCTAGGCTTTCGCCCAGTTCTTTATGAGGAGAAAGACCATTAATTAAAACTGCATGATCCCAAACATCTACAATTTCAGACTTTACAATTGTTTTTATATCTCCAAAATCTACAACCATTCCGTTTTTGGGATGGTTTATATCATTAATAGGTTTTCCTTTTACGGTAACGAAAAGTTTATAGGAATGTCCGTGCATATTTTTACACTTACCATCGTAATTGTATAGAACATGAGCGGTTTCGAATGTAAAAATTTTTGTAATACGTATCATTCTGCAAAGATACGGATTTTGCGTTACAAGATTTCAGGATAAGCGGTTCAGAAAAAATTACTCCATCGAATTAACCAGTACAAAATAACGGTATGCTAAAATACCTTTCTGCAATTTTGTTAACTTGGAGGGATCTTTATCGCTAAGTTTCGGTAAAACCATCTTATTGATCTTATTTAAAACTTTAAAAACAGACTTTCTCATTTTATATTTATGATTGGTTTATGTTTAAATAATGAAACTTCAATGCCAAAATTTCACTGTTTTTCAATAAAAATTCAATAATAAAGGTTTTTATAGCAATTTTATGCTATTTTATTTCAGAAAAAACTTCTTTAGAATACTCTTCATTTCCTTTTGGAATTTCAATTACGATAGTTCCATTTTCAAAGTATCCGAAGGTATTTTCGCCAGACTTTAATTTTACTTTAAAATTATCTTTTTTCGTTGTAGATTTAAAAGTAGCAAAAGGTACAGAACTGTTATTTTCCACCAAAATAAACTGATGATCATCAAGCTGTATTTTCTGCAAAACTATTTTCCCATTACCATATTTCCCTGAATTTTCTCTGATATTTTCAGGTTTCTGAATAGTTGCCTCTTTTAGATACACTTGCTTACTTTCCTCTTTTGCAGGGTTTTGGTTCAAGATTTCTTTAGGATTGGCTGTCGGAATTGTAAGCAAAGCCTGCTTTAAAGCATCCTGAAATCCTTCTTCAAATTCTTTTATAGAAGAACTTCCTTTTTGTGAAGCAATAACTTTACTGTTGCAATCTTTAAATTCTACCACAACTTTATTTCTTAGAAAACCACTGTCGTTCAGCACATCTACATCCAAAACATTACATGGATTAGAATTGGCTTCTGAAGGCCATTCTCCGCGATTTTCAGAAAGGATTATATATTTTTTAAATTTCAGATTTTGAGATATAACCTTACTTAAACCGTAATTTTGTTTTTTAAAGCTCTTAAAATTTTCCGGTACTGAAATATATTGATAATCTGATACTTTCTGAGCAAAAGAGATTGCAGAAACAGAGATTAGTAAGGATATATATAATTTTTTCATGCTCAAAATAAAAATTCATTAATCGTTTCTAAATTCACCCATATCCAGTTTCAGAGAGAAGAAATTGGAATAAAAATTTGATCCTCCAATTCCTGAATTACTGATAGCATAATCTAAAGTAAGACCTCTGTATCTAATACCAATACCCGCACTTGGCTGAAAAGAAACTTTTCTTTTAAGATCTTCTATATCGGTTATCGACTGAAATCTGTTAACTCCCAATCTCACAAAAATCATTTTCTGATACCCCAGTTCTGCTCCTGCATAAGGTGTTATGCTTGCAAAATCTGTAGAAAGCAGTGCCGCTGTTTTCGCAAAATCTACATTAATGCCGGCTTCAGGTAAAACATAAAGACTGCTGTTAATTTCAAACAATTTACTGGCTCCGGCGTTAAGTTTCGGCATTGTAAGTTCCATTTTATCTTTCGGAGCGGGGTTAAACTCTTCACCATTTACCACCGTAGAAAGTTCTTTTTGGTTGATGTTCCAAAAGTTGACGGTAGTTGTTGCATCGCGAAGCATACCTCCTATTTTCCAGCCGTTATCTAATTTATAGATGGCTCCGATATCAAAACCAAAACCATATCCATTGGCAAATTTCCCTACATTTCTGTACACAATTTTTGCATTAATCCCGACATCTAAGTTAGGATTACCTCCCGGATTAAAGGCATAAGAAATAATCCCGGCATAGTCCGACTGAGAAAATCTTGTTATTTTATCATAATCAATATTTCCTTCTGTATCTATAAGTTGGGTGGTATTAAGAATATTATCAACACCCAATCTCACCACAGAAACTCCGAAAACACCTGTTTCTAAAACTTTAGCGTATGCAAGGTAATCGTATTTGGCAATAGATTCAAAATACTCTGCGTGCATTGCTGCTCCCTGCCAATCTTTCTGAATAGACATTAACCCTGCAGGATTCCACATCGGAGAATATACATCATCCTGATTGGTAATTACTGCACCACCCATTCCTATTCCTCTTGCTCCAGCTCCGATATTTAAAAATTCGTTGGAATATTTTCTGATAATCTGTGACTGGTAGGTCGCAAAAACCGTTGTTAGCAATAATAAAAAGTATTTTTTCATCATATAGATTGATGCTTATTAAGTTTTTTCTGTTTCCTGTTTTTTATTACAGCATTAGCTAATATTGCTAAAATCATGACCAAAGAGGCAATATAAAATACCGGACTCATATTTTCTGATTCTTCAAAGATAAAAAAAGCTAATATAATTCCGTAAACCGGCTCCAAATTTACTGTTAAAATTAATGTAAATGGCGAAATATATTTCATTAGCTTAATAGATTCAAACATGGGATAAGCGGTAAATACACTTGCCAATAAGCCTATTAACGCCAAATCTCTATAGTTTATTTCGTTCATTTCAACAATTTGTCCTGTAGCAACATAAAAAAGCATTAATATGAACCAGCCGGTAAATATTTCATAAAAAATAATATTCCCAGAGCTGGTTTTACCAAAAAGTTTTCCGTTACATACCGAAAAAATTGTCCCAAAAACAGCACATAATATTCCGAAAAATATTCCTTCTTTATATTGAAATTCAGTTTTAAAAATTAAGAGAATGCACGAAACAATAACGACTCCCATTATAACTTCAGAAATATCTATTTTTCTTTTATACACCAAAGGTTCCAGAACCGACGCAAAAAGCGTAGAAAGAGAAAGACAGCTTAATGCAATAGAAACATTAGAAACTTTTATAGAATAAAAAAAGCAGTACCAGTGCAGTGCCATAAAAAAGCCCACTCCTGCCAACTGAAAAAAAAGCTTTTTTGAAACCTTAATACTTTCTTTCTTAAAAAACCTAAGAAAAACATACAGAAAAATAGACGCAAAAAGCATACGGTAAAATACAAGAATGGGTGCATTAGCGGTAATCAGTTTACCTAAAATTGCGGTGAAACCCCACAAAAAAACAATAAAATGTAATCTGAAAAGTGCTAATTTCTGCATAATGTCTTCCTAAATATCCCAAGTGCAAATCTACTAATCTGTTTTCACATTGAGAAGGAATTAATTAAAGCTGAAATATTTTTAAATAAAAATCGTTTTTATAACAAAAACCCTGAAAGTCTATGAAACTTTCAGGGCCTTCAAATAATAAACTATTAAAAAAATAAACTAGGAACTTAGAGTATTTCACCAAAGTATTTACTCTGATACTCTTGGGTAAAATTATAAAATATTACGAACATAACAAAACTTAACTTTGTTAAACTTTTCATAAAATTCTGAAAACCAAAAACTTAAATATACTCCTTATCATTTTATTGTTATTTTGCCAAAAATAGTATCTTTAGGCAGTTTAAAAAATAGATTTCATGGATATTGAATTTAATAAAAGGGAAGATCAGAATAAATTAAAACTTTCTGAAATTAACCGTCTCTTCAACGAAATTAAAAAAGGAGGTGGCGAAAAAAGACTTCAGAAACTTCGTGATGAAGGAAAAATGACGGCAAGAGAAAGAATAGATTATCTTCTTGATAAAAATTCAGATTCTATAGAAATCGGAGCTTTTGCCGGATACGAAATGTATGAAGAACATGGAGGCTGCCCAAGTGGTGGTGTGGTGGTGGTGATGGGATATGTTTCCGGAAGACAATGTATTGTTGTTGCCAATGATGCTTCTGTAAAAGCTGGAGCCTGGTTTCCTATAACCGGCAAAAAAAACCTGAGAGCACAGGAAATTGCGATGGAAAACAGACTCCCAATTATCTATTTGGTAGATTCTGCAGGTGTTTATCTTCCTATGCAGGACGAAATTTTTCCTGATAAAGAAATGTTCGGCAGAATTTTCAGAAACAATGCAAAAATGAGTGCCGCAGGAATTATCCAGATTTCTGCAGTAATGGGAAGCTGTGTTGCGGGTGGAGCATATCTCCCAATTATGAGCGACGAAGCCATGATTGTAGATAAAACCGGTTCTATTTTTCTAGCCGGAAGTTATCTGGTAAAAGCTGCAATCGGGGAATCTATTGATAATGAAACCTTAGGAGGAGCCACTACCCACTGCTCTATTTCAGGAGTAACAGACTATAAAGCTAAAGACGATAAAGACGCTCTAGATCGTATAAAAAACATCATGAAATCTGTTGGAACTTACGAAAAAGCAGGTTTCGACAGAATTGAAAGTTTTCCGCCAAAAGAAAAACCTGAAAATATTTTCGGAATCATGCCGGTATCCCGTGCAGAACAATATGATACTACGGATATTATTAAATGTCTTGTAGACAATTCTGAATTTGAAGAATATAAACCAGACTACGGAAAAAGCATTATTTGTGCAACAGCAAGAATTGATGGATGGTCTGTAGGAATTGTTGCCAACCAAAGAAAACTGGTAAAAAGCGGAAAAGGAGAAATGCAGTTCGGTGGTGTAATATATTCCGATTCTGCAGATAAAGCAACCCGATTTATCGCCAATTGTAACCAGAGAAAAATCCCTTTGGTATTTTTGCAGGATGTTACCGGTTTTATGGTGGGTTCAAAATCCGAACATGGCGGAATTATTAAGGACGGAGCCAAAATGGTAAATGCCGTTTCTAATTCTGTCGTTCCAAAATTTACTATTATTACAGGTAATTCTTACGGAGCAGGTAATTACGCAATGTGCGGTAAAGCCTACGATCCAAGATTAATTGTAGCTTGGCCATGGGCAGATCTTGCGGTAATGGGCGGTGCACAGGCTGCTAAAGTTTTAGCACAAATACAAGAATCTACTTTAAAGAAGCAAGGAAAAGAGATTTCCGCGGAAGAACATAAAGAAATTCTAGATACAATTTCAAAAAAATACCAGAAACAGACAGAAGCTACTTATGCTGCTGCAAGACTGTGGACAGATGCCATCATTAATCCTATTGACACCAGAAAATGGATTTCTATGGGAATAGAAGCAGCCGATCATTCTCCAATTACAGAGAAATTTAACTTAGGAGTTATTCAGGTTTAAATTCAATAAAACTTAATAAAATAAGAGGCTTAGATTTTTATCTGAGCCTCTTTTATTAAAACTATTTCCTCTCCCATTCCCGTTTCAAAATAGCCAATTGCATGGTATTTTCGTACCGCAAACTGCCATCATCATTTTTCACGAACGAAACATAATCCAGAAACAGCCCTTCCTGACGCATGCCGAGGCGTTTGCATAATTTTTGGGAAGGCAAATTATCCTCTTCTACGTAGCAATAGATTCTGCGGGTATTTTTTTCCTCAAATAAATAATCGAATAAGCCTTTGGCAGCCTCGCTGGCAAAACCCTGACCTCCGAATTTGGAATTGAAATTCCACCCTACGCCATAAGTATCGCTATCCCGTTCGGGGTATGCAAACAAGTTTCCGATGAGACTTCCGTTTTCTTTTAAACAAACTGCAAATTGCGAGGAATCCCAACTCTTTTTTTCGGTTTCGGCAAGTGCTTCGCCGAGGTCCGATAACTTTTCGTCCATAAAACAATTGACTCTCGGCTCTTCAAAATAATCAAACAAATCGGGTGCATCTTCTTTTTCGAATCGGCGAATGATTAAGCGTTCTGTTCTAAAAAATTCCATTTTTTTTCTGATTTTAATTGATTGATTACCGATCTAACCACAACTTGAATTGCGGCATTTTGATTCGGCTGACGATTACTTCTGCTTCGCGGTCACGTTTCAGAATGATTTTTGATTTCTCATTAAAATATTTATGAATACTATCGATACTGTTGATGCTCAGAATATACTGCCGATTGACACGGAAAAAAAACTGCGGATCCAGCTGTTCTTCCAGCTCTTCCAAATTATACGGCACGGCAACTGAAGAGCCATCTAACAATCGGAAATAGACATTCTTATGCTCAAGATAAGCATAATCAATATCCTCTACCTGCACCATTTTGTAAGTCTCCCGAAAGTGCAGTAAAAACCGGCTTTTGTATTTTTTTTGATGCGTGCGGAACATCTCCATCAATGCGCCCAAATCGTCTTCGGAAAATTGTGGTTTTATGCGCGTTACTTTCTCCATTGCTTCTTCCAGTTCTTCTTTAACAATCGGTTTTAGAAGATATGCAGAACCGTACACCTTAAAAGCCTGCAAGGCATACTCGTCATAAGCCGTGGTAAAAATCACCGGTGACTGCACTTTGGTTTGCTTAAAAATCTCAAACGACAAACCGTCTGCCAACCGGACATCCATAAAGATAACATCCGGTGCAGAATGGCTGCTCAGCCACTCCACGCTTTCTTCGATACTTGGTAAAACAGCGAGCAGTTCTGCCGTATCATCGTACTTTTCGACACTGCTTTTCAGCAATTCGGCGTTATGCAATTCGTCTTCTACAATAAGATATTTCATAGCATTTTTTACAGCATTAATAAAGGTAATTTAACTTCAAACTGGTCAGATTTGGTTATAACTTCAGGCATTTTCCCTTGCAGCAATTGGTATCTTTCCCGGATGTTTTTGAGTCCCATTCCGGTACTTTTATAATCGATATTGATACGTTGCAGATTATTTTTTACCGTGATGACACAATTTTCATCACTTTCGATAAAAATCGTGAGTGGCTGCTTAAGTGTCGAGATATTATGCTTAATGGCATTCTCAATCAACAGTTGCAAAGTAACCGGCGGGATGCCTTTGCCCTTGTCGCCATCTTTCACATTTATCTCTAAATGGATACTTTCTCTGTGACGAATTTTGATGAGATGAAAATACATTTCTACAAACTTTAATTCTTCATCCAGAGAAACCATATCCTTTTTTGCCGTGGTCAAAATATAGCGATAAACACGGGAAAGATTAGACAAAAATGCATGAGCTGCTTCTTTATCGGTCTCAATCAGTTGCGTTAAAATACTGAAATTATTGAAGAGAAAATGCGGATCTAACTGCAATTTGAGAATCTCCAACTCCGACTGTAAGGCATTTTCTTTGAGCTGATGGGCGTGTATTTCCAGCTTATTACTTTCGATTACTTTGGCTTTCCATTTTTCGAAAAAGAAATAAGAATTATAAAAACTGTTTACAAACGCGGCTACCACAATGTTCACCACCAAATATTGTTTTATTCCCAACTCAATTTCCTGACTTGTTTCAGAAGGCTCGGGCCAAATCCATTCGTACACCACATTTTCCAGATACAGTAACAAGAACATACAGCCAATTACCACCAATGTGGTGATCAGAAAATGAATCACCATATTGTTTTTTACCAGCTTCCATTTTTCGGCACCTTCAGAAAGCAGTCGGATAATCCAGAACAAAATGCCATACATTGCAATGCCGCCCAAAATGGTGGCACCAATCTCCGTCCATTTTGCTTGTTTGTAAAAATCCCACCAACTGCTTTGCGGATTAAGAAGAAACTGGATAAAGTTTGCCAATGCCAAAGAAACCAACACGCCACTCCAGTGGAAAAAAAATTTCCAAAAAGAGTTTTTCCAGATGGTATCGTGATTGTTCATTTAATTACCGCCCAAAGATTTGTATAAAGCAATATACGTATTTATTTCTTTCTGAATCGCCATGGTATAAGCCAATTCGGTTTGGAAATAACTTTGCTGCACGGTAAGCACTTCCAGATAATTGGCTTCTCCGTATTTATAAAGGATTTGAGCATCTTTAATCGCTTTATCCATGGCGGTTTTCCGGTTATTAACCTCAACCAGTTGTTCTTTGATCCGGTTGATATTACTCAATGATGTACTAACCTCTTCTACGGCATTCAGCACCGATTTCCGGAACTGATGCACAGCAGCTTCCCGCTGATGCACCGCCTGTTCATAAGCAGATTTTATCGTTCTTCTATTGAAAATAGGTTGCGTAAGACCTGCCGCCGCATTTCCGAACAATGATGCCGGAATCGAAAACCAATGGCTGGCTTTCACAGCATTGAGACCACCTTGTCCGCTAATTTTAAGACTCGGATAAAAGTCGGTTTTGGCTATTCCCACTCGTGCAGAAGCCGCTTGCAAAACCAACTCCTGCTGTTTTACATCGGGACGGTTTTGGAGCACATCTGCCGGGATGCCCGCATTAATATCCGATCCAAAAGCCATTCTGCCAAAAGTATGGGTGCGTTCTACCGGCTCGGGATAGCGGCCGGCAAGCGTTTGCAAAACGTTTTCCTGCGCTTTGATGCTCGCTTTTATTTCAGGAATTAAGGCTCTGGTTTCTGCCAACTGTGCCTGCGATTGTTTTATTGCCAAAGACGTAACATCGCCTACGCTGTATTGTATCTTGAGCATATCCAGAGTTTGTTGCATACTTTTTTCCACTTCTTGTGTGATACGCAACTGCTCATCCAGACTCAGGAGATTATAATAAGCCTGTGCAGTTTGCGCAATGAGCTGAACCCGCAAAGCACGGCGATTTTCGGCAAGGCTAAGATAGTTGGACAAGGCTTCTTCTCTTTGTTTTTTCAGTTTTCCCCAAAAATCGATGTCCCAAGAGACCGGAACTGCAAAATTGTATTCCTCAAAAACATTATCTCCGGCCACCGATCCCATCATACTGTTTTTAGAAAGCCTTTGCACACCGGCATTCACCTGCAAATTAATATCTGGCAAGTAGTTCAGTTTGATGCTTTTCAGCATAGCTTCTGAGGCTAAAATCTGCTCTGTAGCTGTACCAAGATCAGGATTATTTGCCATTACATCATCCATCAATTTCACCAATGCAGCATCCGTAAAAAATTGTTTGTAAGAGGGAGTTTCCGAAATCGAAGCATCATCCGCAGCAGCTTTATTTTCATAACTTTGCGGAAGATTTAGCTCGGGGCGTTGGTAATCTTTGGTGACTTTACAGGATTGCAAAAGTACTGAAGCCACTGCGATCTTTATACTATTTTTACTTATTAATTTCATTTGAGATTAACTTTAGTTCTCAATTCAAAATTAAGCTGTAATTTTCTTCGAAGATTATAAAGATGCTTGAAGTGATGAAATCGGAAACTGAAATGAGGAAATACAGATTCTACCGATTTCAATTCTTTTTTCTAAAAAAAACTTCTTATGAAATTGAAGTTCGAAATGTAAACACGACTAAATAATCAATCCAAACTCAAAAGAAAATCGGCATAGAAATCAGGGATTTCGCTTTTATAGATAGCATCGGCAACGGCATTGATGTTATAATCAACTTTCACAATTTCGGGTAAAATTTCTTCATCCCGAAAGGTGATGATTCCATAAGTTGCCTTCCGGTCGGCTTCTTTAGAACGCCCCACAGAACCGACATTTATCACCCAAATATCCTCTGTTTTCTGGATATAAGAATAATGGGTATGTCCCATACAAACGATATTTATTTGTCGGTTTTTCAATTCCTGAAGCATTTGTTCTTTATTATCTTTTTCAAAAACGTACTCGTCATTGCTGTTTAATGAAGCGTGAACCAAAAGGACATTCAGATTCACTTTTGAGGTAGGAACGGTAAGTTCTAAATTCAGCGGTAATGAACCGAGCCATTGCTTGTTTTCGTCTGTAATGTATTTTTTACTGTGATTGATTGCCACAAAACGATTGGCAGTTTCCTTTTCGCTATGATGACTTAATGGAATAATCGGTAAATCGTATGCAATCCGCTCGTCATGATTTCCTAAAAGACAAGGGATATTTTTTGCCTTCATGAGATTGATAACCTCATTGCCCCACGGTGCAAAATCTACCAAATCTCCAAGACAATAAATGTCGGATATATTACGGGATTCCAGATCTTCGAGTACTTTTTGCAACGCCGGCAGGTTGCCGTGTATATCGCTGATAATAGCTATCTTCTTCATAATCTTCACAGTACAAGTGTATTTTTAAATTCAGCAACAGGCCGCTAATGTGCTTCTGTATTGATAAAATTGCTTTACAAAAATAAGAAGAAAGAAACTAAAAAAGATCGGTTCTAATCAAAAAAAATAGAGTAACGAAACTGCTCCGCTACTCTATTTTGCTGATGACATGAATTATTTCACCCCCGAAATCCGATCTTGCAAAGTTTGGAAAATCATATACAAAACCGGGATAATCAGAACGCCTAAAAGCACGCCACTCAGCATTCCGCCGGCAGCACTGATGCTAATAGATTTGTTACCAATTGCTGTACCGCCCGTTGCGAACATCAACGGTACCAATCCCGCAACAAAGGCAAAAGACGTCATCAAAATTGGTCGCAAACGCATTTTGGCACCGGCAAGACCAGCCTCAAACACCGACAATCCGGATTTGCGTTGTTGGATAGCAAATTCTACAATCAGGATGGCGTTTTTGGCGAGCAAGCCTACCAGCATAATTAAGGCGATCTGTACATAAATATTATTATCTATCCCTGCAAATCCTGTGGCGAGAAACACACCCAAAATCCCCGTAGGTAAAGACAACATTACTGCCAATGGCAACAGATAACTCTCGTATTGTGCAGATAGTAAAAAGTACACAAACAAGATACTCAACCCGAAAATAAAGACCATCTGCGAGCCCGATTTCTTTTCTTGCAGACTCAGCCCGTTATACTCGTAGCTGTAGCCTTTGGGCAAATCTTTTTTCAGAACCTCATCAATAACCGCCATTACTTTTCCGGTACTTGCGCCATTAGCGGCATTCACATTAATACTGATGCTATTGTACAAATTATATCGGCTGATACCTTGCGGACCAAACACTTTTTTGAGGGTAACCAAAGTAGAAATCGGTACCATCTCGTTTTGATTGTTGCGAATCATAATATTATCCAGCGATGCTTCGTTCTTCCGAAATTCGGCTTCGGAACGGACATTCACACGGTATAATCTCCCAAAACGCACAAAGTCGGTGGTTTGCGAACCGGTAAGATACAACTGCAAGGCATCCATTACTTCTTTTGGTGTTAAGCCCAATTGTTGCGCTTTATCCTCGTTCAGAATCACTTCGTATTGTGGGAAATCACTTCGGAATGTGGTAAATGCCATCCCGATTTCCGGTTTTTTATTGAGGGCTTCGATAACTTTTTTACTGATGTTTTCAAAATCGTTGATATTACCAGAAGTTCTGTCCTGCAGCACAAATTCTACACCGCCGGCATTCCCAAAACCTTCTACCGCAGGATTTCTGAAAATCAAAAACTCGCCTCTTATTTTTCCCTTCATTTGGTTTTCGATTTTGTGCATCACATCATTAATATCCGAAACGGCACCTCTGTCTTTTGGATTTTTTAGAGTAATAAATCCCATTGCTGCATTGGGCGAAGATCCTGAACTAAACAAACTGAATCCCGAAACCGTACTGACACTTTTTACTTCGGGTAAAGATTGAACAATTTTGGTCGCCTTTTCCATTTCTTTGGTGATGAACTGAAGATTGGCACCCGCCTGAAGATTAACCACAAAGGTTAAATTGTTATCATCTTCCTCCGGCACAAAGCCTTTTTGGGAAGAATTCATCAGAAGGAAAGCACCTAACGAAACCACAATCAGCGCACCCAAAGCCATTATTTTCTTTTTGCCTAAAAAGCGTACCGCACCAATGTATTTATCCGTAAGACGTTCGAAACTGGCATTAAAAGCCTCAGAAAAACGTTGGGTAAATTTTTTCGGTTTGCCATTATTGTTATGTTGATGATTTTTGAGTAACAAGGCGCACAAAGCCGGACTCAAAGTCAGTGCATTGACTGCCGAAATTAGAATCGCAATCGCCAAGGTATAAGAAAACTGCTTGTAAAAAATACCCGCAGGACCTTCCATAAAACCAACCGGGAGAAATACCGCCGACATTACCAAAGTAATCGAAATAATTGCCCCGCTGATTTCGCTCATCGCAGAAACCGTTGCAGTCTTGGCATCGTCTCCTGTCTCCTCCATCTTGGCGTGCACCGCCTCTACCACCACAATAGCATCATCCACCACAATCCCGATTGCGAGGACCAATGCAAAAAGCGTTAAAACATTTACCGAAAAGCCAATCAGATAGATAAAAAAGAATGTCCCGATAATGGAAACAGGAACGGCAATTGCCGGGATAATCGTAGAACGGAAATCCTGTAAGAATATCAAAACGACGATAAATACTAAGATAAAGGCTTCTATCAAAGTTGATTTCATTTGGGCAATGGATGCATCCAGACGATTCTTCATACTCTGAATGACCTCGAAATGGATTCCATCCGGCACACTTTTTTGGAAGCTCTCTAATGATTTTCCGACTTCTATAGCGATGTCATTGGCATTAGAACCACTGGCTTGCAACACGGCAAAAACCACAGATGGTTTGCCATCGGTAAACGTATCGCTGGAGTAATTAGACAATCCAAACTCGATGCGCGCCACATCTCCCAAACGGAGAATAGAGCCATCATTTTTAGACCGAAGAATGATTTTTTCAAACTCTTCGGGCTTATTCAGTTTCCCTTTGTAGCGCAAAACGTATTGCAGAGAGGCATCGGTTTCTTGCCCCAAACTTCCGGGAGAAGCCTCGAAGCTGTACTGTTGTATTGCATTCTCCACATCTGCGGGCACAAGCCCGTAGGACGAGAGTTTTGTCGGATTGATCCAAACCCTCACCGAATAATCTTTCGCTCCAAACAAACTCACATTTCCCACACCGGGGATACGTTTTAGCTCCGGAATCAGATTGATATTAGCATAATTCTGCAAAAAAGCCTCGTCATATTTTTCGGGTTTATCGCTATTGATATTGACAATCATCAGATAGCTTGTTTGTTGTTTGGTGGTGGTTAATCCCAAACGTATCACCTCCGACGGCAATTGCGCATTTGCCTGAGCCACGCGGTTCTGGACATTTACGGCAGCCTGATCCGGATCTACACCTTGTTTAAAAACAATGGTAATAGAAAAACTACCGTCATTAGATGCGTTAGAGGTCATATACTGCATATTTTCTACCCCATTTATCGCTTGTTCCAAAGGTGTAACAACAGACCGAATTACACTTTCGGCATTTGCGCCCGGGTAAGTTCCGGATACAAAAACGGTAGGCGGCGCAATTTCCGGAAACTGCGTCATCGGGATTCGTAACAATCCCAAAATCCCCAACAAAACCAATATAATGGAAATAACGGTAGCCAGTACCGGTCTTTTTATGATTGTTTTTAACATTTTTATTGAGTTTTATTGTACTTTTTTAGGCTGGATGATACTATTTTCCGGAATGCTGGAAAGCTCATTGGCAATGATTCTGTCTCCGGATTTAAAACCAGATTTCAGGATGTAAAAATCTCCTGATTTGATATAATTTTTGAGGGCGACACGTTCCATTTTATTCTTGCTGTTGAGCAAACCGACAAACAGTTTATCCTGAATCTCATAAGTTGCCAATAAAGGAATTTTGAATACATTTTGTTCTGTAGATTGCATCACAATCCGCCCTGTGTTGCCGGTTCTGAGTAAACTTTCGGGATTGGGAAAAGAAGCACGAAGCGTAACCGAACCCGTTGTGGCATCAAACTGACCATCCATCATATCGATTTTCCCGGAATGGTTATAAGGCTTGCCATCCGCCAATAACAAGGTGATGTCTCTGAAACTTTTTAGTTTCTCTAACAGATTAGCGCCTGGTCGTGTCACATTAATTTTCAGGATTTCATTCTCGGGAAGTGAGAAATAAGCATAGATTTCATTTACCTGAGATAAGGTGGTAAGGGGTTGTGCATCATTAGGACCAACCAACGCGCCCAATCGGTTTGGGATGCGCCCTATATAGCCGCTAACCGGTGCCTTAACTACCGAAAATCCCAAATTAACATCAGCAGAAGCCACCAATGTCTGTTGTTGGGTTACCGCCGCTTTGGCATTTTCGTAATTGGTTTTTGCCTTTTTGAACTGAAAATCTGCTACCACCTTATTATCCGTAAGAACTTTGTATTTATCCAACTCCAACTTAGCCGATGCCAACTGTGATTTTGCCATTGCCAAAGAAGCCAAAGCCGTATTTTTTTGCTCGCGATAAACACTGGCATTGATGCGAAAAAGTGGTTGACCTGCACGTACAAAAGCACCTTCGTCCACAAAGATTTTATCGATATAACCACTGATTTGTGGCCGAAGCTGCACGTTGTCTTTACCTTGCAAACTTGCGGGGAAAGTCTGGTCGATAACCGCATCGGTAGGTTGTAGTGTAAGAATCTCTGCCTCTACACTTGGTGTTGGTTGTTCGGTTTCTTTATCGGAGTTTTTGCAGGCACTTGCCATCACTAGAACTGCGAAAAGCAAAACAGACCGCTTGACATTTGTATTTATAAGACGCTTCATTATTTGTTGTATTTTGACCATTATAAACATCAAAATTAGACGAAGCCGTTTATCATTATAAAAGACACCGTACCGAAGTGCAAAAATTAGAACCTAAAATGCAGAAAGTAGATATTAAATGATTTTGACCTGATGAATCAAAAAGCCGCAAAATGATTATCAAACCAAAAGGAAATTAAGCCAAAAGTATTGATGCTTACAATAGATTATTTATCTTTGCAACCGGATGAAACACCTAAACAGTATATTACGTCTTCCTTTTTTCAGCACTTATTATTACAGAATAGTAACTGCTCGGAGGAGGTATGTTTATTCTGAACTGACTGACATTTAGAAAAATATCTTACCATAACCTATAAGCCCGAGCCGATGCCCGGGCTTTTTTTATTCTCAAAATTTTAAAACAAAATGGATAACATTAGCAAACTGAAAGAAAACGTTGCCATCACTCTGCCAGAAAATGGCTTGGAAGAAAAACTAAAACAGGCACACCAAGAAAACCGAAAACTCATCATCAAATTAGGCTTTGATCCTACTGCGCCAGATTTGCATTTGGGACATGCCGTAGTACTGAAAAAACTAAAGCAATTTCAGGATATGGGACATCAGATCGTGATTTTGGTCGGTAGTTTTACTGCAAGAATTGGAGATCCTACAGGAAAAAACAAAAGCAGAAAACCACTTTCTGTAGCAGATGTACAACACAACGCCGAAACTTATCTCAACCAATTGTCTCAGATTATTGATGTAGAAAAAGCAGAGATTGTGTTTAATTCGGATTGGCTAGACGCGCTTTCTTTTTCTGAGGTCATCCAGCTATTGTCCAAAGTGACCGTGGCGCAACTGATGCACCGAAACGATTTTAACAAACGATTTACGGAAAACACGCCCATCGCCATGCACGAGTTGGTTTACCCAATTTTGCAAGGTTATGATTCGGTAAAAATAAAAGCCGATATCGAAATGGGCGGTACCGATCAGCTTTTTAACTGTACCATGGGACGACAACTGCAGGAAACCTTTGAAATGAATCCGCAAATTGTGATGTGCATGCCTTTGCTAAGAGGTTTGGATGGCAAAGAAAAAATGAGCAAATCCCTAAACAATATCATTGGCCTGACAGATGAACCTAACGAAATGTTCGGGAAAACCATGTCTATCCCAGACAGCCTGATTTCTGAATTTTTGGACCTCACCACCGATTTTTCTGTCGAGGAGAAAAAATGGATTGATGAACGATTAGAAGCCGGAGAAAACCCAATGAATATTAAAAAAATTATCGCTAAAAATATCATTTCTCAATACCACAATCCGGAAGAAGCAGAACAAGCGGAGGAATTTTTCGTGAATCAGTTTCAGAATAAAAACTTTGAGGAAAAAGCATTTGAGCCTGTTTTGATTTCCGAAATTGTTGCAGAAAATAACGCAATCAGTCTGTTGGATTTGTGCATACAGTTAAAAAATGGGGAATCGAAATCGGCAATCAGACGACTTATAGAAAGTGGAGCGGTACAGATTAATGATGAAAAAATTACCGAACCTGCCGAGAATATCGAACTCAAAAAACATACAAAAATCAAAATCGGAAAAAGAGTTTTTTTTGAACTGGTGTAAATGCGCTAACGTAACTTTATTACATTAAATGGCGGTTGATACTTCAACCGCTGTTTTTATTGTATAATTTACAAAACCATTTCAGCGATTAATTCAGCAACAAATATTTTAAAAAAAAATATGTTCTTATTTTTTAATGCTGTTTTTTGTAATACTGCTTTCTGAAAGCTTCCGGTGTTAAACCCGTATTTTTCTTGAAAAATTTAACAAAGTAAGAAGAATCGTAGTAATTAAGCATTTCTGCAATTGCCGAAACAGAAAGTTTGAAATTTACGAGCATTCTCTTAGCTTCCAGAATAATTCTGTCTCTAATAAATTCTCCGGCAGATAAGTTAGATTGCTGCTTACAAATAAAATTTAAATGACTGGGGGTAATGTGCAAAAGTGCTGCATAATCTTTCGGCATTTTCAGTTCTAAAAAATTAAGTTCTATTTGCTCTATAAACTGTTTAAAAATCAATGAATTATATCCTGTTTCAACAATTGGTAAACCATTTTGAACCTCCTCATTTGCCCAACCGCAGATTTGCAAAATTGCAGAAGCAATTATTATTTGAGAATTCCGGTTGATTTCATTTGAAGATTCTGCCAAAATCTGCTGAAAACAATTATTAATTTTATCTTTTTTGTTTTCGGATAAAACAACCCTCTGGTCTTCGTGAAAAATACTCAAGAAGCTAAATTCGTCTAAAATGGAAGAACTTATTTGTAACTGATCGAAAAATGTAGGTGCAAAATTTATAACATATCCTTCAACAGACGAATGTAAATCCCAACTGTGAACCTGCCCCGGTCTCATAAAAAAAATGCTTTGCGGCAAAACTTCGTACATTTTAAAATCTATAACATTATCTCCACCTCCGTTCACGAAATAGGTAAGATGATAAAATGAATGCCTGTGAATTTTTGCTGTATTAGGATTTCCCGTTAAATAATCTGAAAACTGATCTATACTGAAAATTTCATTAAGAGAATTGCATGTTGAGAGATTGTTTATGTCAAATGTGGGATAGAGATCTTTCATTCTACTTCTGTATTCTCTGATAAAAATAACAATTTTTTCAGTAAAAACTACCATAAAATCTATATTGCGATTATATAATTTTGAAGTGTTAAAACTTTCAATAGTATTAAGTCTGAAAACACCCATTAACTCAAGCATTTGGATGGAAACAGTTCTAAAATATGAAAGCTAATTTACAATGATATATGCATAATTCTGATACTCTTAAAAGTAAGAATTCTATTAAATTTCTTTGGTACTGCTCCTCTTTTTCAGGCATTTGAAATTTTAGAGGAAGTAGAATTAGTTGTATGCAGTATTATTCAATATCAAAAAAAGTATAATTTATTAAAACATACTCTTAATGTCAAAAATAGATGAAGAAGCTGTAAAAGGTGGACAGGGACAAGTAATGGTTCCCGAAACTTATAGAGATTCTATAGGAACCATGGAACAATCGGGAAAAAGAAAGTGGGTTTTCCCCCGAAAACCGAAAGGTAAATACACTAATTACAGAGAATTAGTAAGTTATTTTTTGCTTCTGGTTTATTTTACAATCCCATTTATAAAGATAAACGGCAATCCTCTGTTCATGTTTAACATTATAGACAGAGAATTCTTTATTGCCGGACAGCCTTTTTATCCGCAGGATTTTTTCATTTTAACTTTAGGGGCTATTACATCTTTAATATTCATAATTGTTTTTACTATTGCTTACGGAAGAATTTTTTGTGGATGGATTTGTCCGCAAACGATTTTCATGGAATCTGTTTTCCGAAAAATAGAATATCTTATTGAAGGTGACCGAAACAAACAGATGAAACTGGACAGACAGGAATGGAACACAGAAAAAATCTGGAAAAGATGTTTAAAATGGACTGTTTATGCCATTATCTCTTTAGTAATAACGCACTTTATGTTCATGTATATCGTGGGCTATCAGGAAGTTTTTAATATTATTGAAGCAGGTCCGTTTGCAAATCCTACGAATTTTATTGTGATGATTCTTTTCACTTCTGCATTTTATTTTGTATTTGCATGGTTTAGAGAACAGGTATGTACATTGGTTTGTCCTTACGGAAGATTGCAGGGTGTTTTAATCGACAAAGATACGGTTAACGTTTTTTATGATTTTAAAAGAGGTGAAAACCGATCTAAATGGAGAAACGGAGAAGATAGAAAAACTGCTGGTAAAGGAGACTGTATCGATTGCCAACAATGTGTTGTGGTATGTCCTACAGGAATTGATATCAGAGACGGGCAACAGCTAGAATGTATTAACTGTACAGCGTGTATTGACGCTTGTGATGAAGTTATGGTAAAAGTAGGATTACCAAAAGGTTTAATACGCTATGCTACTGAAAACGAGATAGAAAACCAGACCAAGTTTAAGTTTACAGGAAGAATGAAAGGCTTTGCAGCTATATTGGTTCTGCTGGTTGGGTTTTTAGTATTCTTACTGTACAACAGAGGAGATATGGAAACCAAATTCATTAAGCCAATGGGAAGCACATTTTTTGTAAGAGATGGTAAAATTACCAATACCTACAATTATACATTCCTAAATAAAACCAATGAGAAAAAAGTGGTAACCATTAAAGTCCTGGAACCTGCCCATGGAGAAATTAGTTACAGTTCTACCAGTAAAATTACTGTTGATCGCGATAAAATATCAAAAGGAACCATTAACATCAGTTTTCCTGAAGCTGAAATGAGTCTCTCAAAACAAAATATTACGATTGGAGTATATGACATGAAAGGCAAGTTAGTAGATTCTTATCAGACTTATTTTGAAGGACCTTTTAAATTAAGAATACCTTAGAAAAATAACTTTCATTAATTAACCTAAAACCTATCGGTTAAAAGAAAACCGACATTTGAAATATTCAATTTCTCATGTCGGTTTTTATTTTATAATAATTCCCGCAACTGTATTGCATGAATTAGTTTTGATGAATTAGTTTTGATGAATTATTTCACAATAATCCCTGAAATTTTATTCTGTTTGATAAGAGCAACAGAAGCAGCAGCAAAAAGAAATAAAACTCCTGCAGTTGTAATGGCGTTCGAAGGATTGCTGCTAAGCACATGTTTGTAAAAAAATCCGAATGTAAGAGTTTGAATAAGCATTGGTATTACAATCATCATATTAATTACTCCCATATACACTCCTCTTTTCTCTGAAGGTATAGATGGCGAAACCATCGAATACGGAAGCCCCATCATAGCTGCCCAACCAATTCCGAAAAGAACCATTGGCAAAAGAATCATCAATTCATCATTAATTAAAGGAAGTAATAAAAGGGAAACTCCTGTTCCCATCAAACAAAAAGTATATACATTTTTTGAGGAATATTTAATTGCAAAAGGAATCAGCAACAAAGCCGAAATCATGGTAATAAAATTATAAAACCCGTTCATGAGACCGGTTTGTCCCACAGCCAATTCCACACGATTCAAAATATCTTTTGCCCAGGAAAGATCGCTTTGTACCACAGAAATTCCTTTATGTGAAAGCTGTATCAGTCGATTGGCTTTTTCTTCGTCGGCTTCAGAAACATGGTAAATGGTCTGCTTAATCATGGGTGTAGCAAACTGCCAGTAACAAAATAATGCATACCACTGAAAAAGATATACCAATGCCAATTGCCATAATATTTTAGGCATTTTTACAATAGCATTAAAAATATCAATAAAAGGGGTAAAAAGGGTATCATTTTCCTTTTCGGCTTTCAGTTTTATGAGCTCTTCTTCTGTTGGCGGAATTTCGGGTGTTTTATAAACCGACCAAACCACGGAAGCTATAGAACAGAAAGATCCTAAGAAAAACGAATAATATACCCAAATTGGAATACCACCCGACTCTGAAGTTCCTCCAAAGTATTTCTGAAAAACAAAAAGTGAAAGATTGGCAAGAGTAATTCCTCCTCCTACAAATAAACTTTGCATTTGGAAGCCATAGGTTTGCTGTTCTTCCGGCAATTTATCACCGATAAAGGCTCTGTAAGGTTCCATTGCAGTATTATTTGCCGCATCTAAAATCCACAGAAGACCGACTGCCATCCAAATAGACGAACTGAACGGGAAAGCAAAAAGAGCAAGACTGCAAAAAATAGCTCCCAATAAAAAGAATGGTTTTCGGCGACCCCATTTTACACTCCAGGTTTTATCACTAATTGCTCCGATTAAAGGCTGAATAAGCAATCCAGTTACAGGTCCTGCCAAATTAAGTATCGGAAGCTGCTCTGCATGTGCACCCAAAAACGAATATAAAGGATTTACCGCAGTCTGCTGAAGACCAAAACTGTACTGGATGCCGAAAAAACCGACATTCATGTTCCAAATCTGCCAAAAACTGAGCTTGGGAATTATTTTTTTATTCATGGTTTACGGCTTTACAATCTGATAATTTTTTTCAAGAACAATAGTTGCTTTTTCTTTGAGCTGACGGATAATCTGATGCTCAATTTCGAGTACTTTTTCTACAAAATCGCTTTGTTCATCACGATTTCGTTTCATTCTGTTATCGTAGGTATCTTTATAATTTCGGTTGATGAAAATACTAAAATCAAAATCATCAATATCCAATATATAAGTACCTTCAACGATCATCACTTGTAAATCATCTGTTGATACCGTTTCTTCAGAAATTAAGTTTTCCTGATAATGCACAAGCGGTTTTTTCACATAAGGATTTCCTTTCTTAAACTCATGTATGTTTTCTTGGATGATATCCAAATGAACTTCATGCATTCCCACATTTTCAAGGCTTTTTTCCCGGTTTTCGTGATTGGTTTTGGGAGGAAGCTTAAAATAATCATCCATCTGAATGACAAAACTTTTAATCCCGTGATCTTCCAGCACTTTTTTAAGAGCAAATGCCGTTACCGATTTTCCACTGCCGCTTTCACCGCAGATTCCTACTGTCCATTTACCGTTTTGTTTATTACTTTGAGCAATAATTTTGTAAATATTTTCAGCGGTATCTAAATGTCTTTGTTCTAAATTTATAACATCTCCAATCATCTTTTAAATCTTTTTTTAAATAATAGTTTCTTTTAAATGATTCATCTTCCGGACTATTTCTTCATCAGAAGGTAACCGGAAGCTGAAAAGCACAATTGGTCGGTACCTGAAGGAATTAACTCGTCTGTAGAATAATATTCCCGAAACGAAGAGCCTTTTTCCGCAAGAAGAGTTTCATACTGCTTCAATATCTTTTCGGGGATTTCTGTGTAGCCTCTTTTCTTCAAACCTAAGCAAAGCCAACCAAGATAAATGGGCCATGAACCTCCGTTGTGAAACTGATAAGGTTCGTTTTTGAAATCATAACTGAAATTATTTTCAAGCAAATTCCAATCTGGATCTTTTGGAAAGATTATGGGATAAAAAACAGGAAGCATCCAATGATTAAATTCCTGATTCAGCTGTTCTAAAAACTGAGTGAAAGCATCCAAATCTAAGTCTAAACCCAAGAGAATTGCCAGTGCATTTCCTGCGAGATCAAAACGTTCATCATATCCATTGGCATTTAAAGAAGCCCATAAATAAGGTTTTTCTTGAGCTTTCTGATAGGCAGTTTCATGATATTTGACGTCTCCGGAATTATTTTTCCTGAAATTCGTTTCAATTAGCTTTTTAGTTGTTTCTGCTAAAGAATTTAGGTTTTCATCCTGATAAATTTCTGCTGCAAGTCTAAAAGCCCAATACCGCAGCACATTATCATAAAGAACATAGCCAGAAGTTACATATTCGTCTGCCCAATTTCCACCCAACGGACTGTATAAAAGACCACGCTGGTTAAATTCCCAAGATTTCAAACAAGAAAATGCTTTGTAGATTTTATCTTTCAAAATTACCTTCAGCGTTTCATCTTTAGAATAAGCAATATATTCGCAGGTACCGATAATCCACCAAATTGTTGCATCCGTTCGCCCTACAAGTGTTCCGTAGCTTGCTTTTTCTCCGTAGACATTGGAGGGAATTTGTCCGTTTTCCGCTTGGTATTCTGCAAGTGTAAGAATAGATTTTTTTAAACCTTCTACAATTTTTTCGTTTTCAATGAGAATTCCTGTAATTCCCGTCATCATAGAATCTCTGGACCATACTCTCGCATAATTGTCTTTTTTTTCGGAAGATGCGAGAAGCCCCTGTGGTGATATGGCACGTAGAATAACCTCTAAAGCTTGTTGTGTAAACATAAATTTCTAAATAGGATTAAATTAAACTAACAGCAAAAAATGCTGTTAGTTTTTTATATGATTGAATTTTTAACTGAACTGTAAGAAATGTACAGATAATTCATTAAAAATCAAACTTTACGCTTGCACCAAAGGTTCTTCCGGTAAGTGTTCTTGCTCGAACGATACCATTTGTTCCCTGCAAAGTACCTTCTTCCGCTTCTGTAATTGCCAATGCATTGAACACATTGTTTGCGTTTACGTTTACCGTAAGATTTTTCATTAATTTGTAAGAAATATAAGGATTTACAATAACGTAACCCGGCATTATCAGTTTATTGCTGTCCTGAGTATAAGCTTTTGTTGATCCAACTGCAAAGAAACCAAAGCTTAATTTTTCAATATTCACATTAGGGTTAACTGAATACATGAATTTTGGAGTTCTTCTCGGCATATTTCCAATAATCGTATTATCGATTGCATTTTTAATTTCTGCATGCGTATAAGTAAGCCCGGCTCTAACGTCAAAGTTTTTATTGACTTTGTAGAAACCATCGAATTCAACTCCGAAAGACTGATACTTATTTTCAGTTCTTAGCTGAGTCGTTGCTTCGTAATTTGCCTCAATCGTTCTTGCCTGGAACAAAGTAGTATTTAGGAAATATTTTGAACCTCTCAATTTGTAACCTACTTCAATTTGATTCAGTTTATTCACTTTTACAGCGTCTAAAGCAGGATCGTTGCTATTGGTATAGTTGTACCCTGCGAAAAGAATTCTGTCTGCCGAAGCACTTCCTCCCTGACTTACTCTTGCAAAAACAGCATTATGAGTATCGAAAGCATAGTTTGCTCCCACAGAATATCCGAAGATACCGTATTTATAATCTACCGGAACTGTTCCGTCTACTACTCCTACCGCAAGTTCAGGGGTTTCGATAGTTCCGTTTTGGTTTATATCTATTGTACGGGTTGTATTTTTTACGCCTGAAAAACTTCCAGATACATTTCCGAAATCATATCTTGCTCCAAAATCTAAAGTTAATTTTTCAGTCGGATTGATTTCCACCTGAGCGTGAGGTGCAATTACCGAATATTTTGTATCGTAGTTTCTGTTAAGACCACCCCATTCCGGAACGCCGTAATGAAGAAGTCCATTGTCTGTAATTTTGGTTCCTGTATTGCTGATAACATCCACCAATCTTGCATTTTTATCTGAAACTTCCATAAGATAAGTATTCCAGTTCCAAGAAAGATTAATGTTTTGCGAACTGTTGTAAACTCCCGCATTAAGTTTTATTTTATCCCATTTTTTACTGATGTTCACATCACTGAAGAAATTATTCAGGTTATTCAGTTTGGTATTGAATAAAACAGTTTTCATGTATTTTGCATTATTGTCTACAGCGGTATTTGTACCGGCATAAACTGCACTTCCGTAACCCGGAACAGTATCTAATATTTCGGATTTACTTCCTACTGAAGCAGGAAAAGGTGCTAAAAACTGACCGTCATTTGCTGCATATCTAGCTTTTGCATCCAACTTCCAACCAGCACCGAAATCGTAGTTGAATTCCATACCTACGGCTTTAGAAACCGAATGCATTCCATCTCTGATATCGCTTTTTAGAATTTGTCCGTTTCCGCCAAAAGTAAGATCGTTTCTAAAATTAGAAGACTGTAATGCTCCCGTTAAAATATTATAATTACTTAGAGAAGTGTAATCCGGGTTAGAATCTGAACCGGAAACGGCAATTGGCATCGGCATATATGGCGCTGTACGATCATCTAAATATTTACCGTAAATTCTTACGCTTCCTTTTTCAAATTTCTTTAGTAATGAAAGTCTGAACTGTCCGCCGTTATTCGAAGTATAGCCTGTTTTTCTAGGACCATCTCCTCCTCTGTAAAACCCACCGATACCAATATAAAAATCTTTACCAAGTGGAGTTCCGTAATCGATATCTGTTCTGAAATTTTTATAATTCAAACCTACTTGCTGTGTAATACTTCCACCTGCTTTTTCACCTGTTTTTGTGATGAAGTTAATGATTCCCGCCGGTGAATTTGAGGCAAAAACAGAAGCAGAACCTCCTCTTAATGCTTCAACTCGTGATACAAAAGAATCGAATCTCGTAAACTGATCCTGAGTTCCAAAGGCAATATCCCCGAACTGCATTACCGGCAAACCATCTTCCTGAATTAAAAGATAACGAGATCCACCCGCAGAAACAGGAACCCCTCTTACGGTAATATTCGAGTTTCCTTCACCTCCGGAAGACTCGGCACGAATACCCGGAATAGTTCTGAAAATTTCTGCCGTTGTTCTTGGAGCCGCATTTATAATTTCTGCCTGTTTTAGAGTTGAAATTGATAAACTGGTTTTAACAGAAGATTTCGGATTGGAATTACCCGTAATTACCACTTCATCGATTACCTTGTCTTTTTTGGAAAGTGTATCGCTTACTGCAGTCTGAGAAAACATGAATGCCGCAACATTTAATGTTCCGAAAATCAATAACTTTTTTACTAGTTTAGGTTCCATATAGTTTTTAGGTTTTTGTTGTTTTTCCAAATGTATTTTTTTTGACCAATCAATAACCTATTTTGAATTGGGTATGAACAGAATGTTAATTTCAAACGTTTGTGCAAACGTTTGCGGTGAATAACTTTATTTTAAATTAACTTTTCTTTAACAAAATAACCGTTATAATTTAACATATTTTAACAAAATATATAAGCAAATTTTTGCTTAAATTTTCCCAAGAATTGACTCTAGAATAGCAAATGAAAAGAACAACCATAAAAGACTTGGCACAAATGCTTAATATAAGTGCTTCAACGGTTTCGCGTGCCCTTAAAGATCATCCCGATATCAGCAGTTCTTTAAAACTTAAAGTAAAAGAGGCCGCAGAAACATTTAATTACATTCCAAATGATTTTGCCATCAATTTCAGAAAGAACCACTCGAAAGTTGTAGGTCTTATTGTTCCGGAAATTTCTATGTTTTTTATACCGTCCATTATCAATGGAATTTCTTCAGTTCTTAATAAGGAAGGATATCGGTTTTTTATATTATCTTCTAACGAATCTTATGAAACCGAAAAGGAGCATATTGAAACCTGCATCAATTCGAGAGTAGATGGGATTTTATTATCTATGACTAATGAAACAGCCGACAGCAGCCATTTAAATAAAGTAAAAGAGATGAAAATACCGGTTGTTATTTTCGATAAAACGATTCCGCAGCGTCAATTTGCTTCTGTAGTTTTTGATAATGTAAAAAATGCTGAACTGTGTGCAGAAAAACTGATTAATTACGGTTGTCGTACTATTTTGGGCATATTTGGCGATGAAAATCTTGATATCACCCAAAGCCGACTCGCAGCATTTCAAAACACTATTAAAAAAGCCGAAAACATTGAACTCCACACCATTTTTTGCAAATCTACAGACAGCGTAAAACAACAGCTTAACGAGGTTTTGAAAGAACATAACTTCGATGGTTTTTTCGCAATGAGTGATGAAACTTTAATGGGGCTTCACAGCTCCTTAATCAAGAAAAATTTAAACAATTCTGGTAAAAAAGTGATTGCCATTAGCGAAGGTACCCTTCCTAAACATCTGGATGAAAACTACGAATTCATTATTAATAACGGTTTTACCATGGGTGTTTTTGCTGCAAATGAATTAATGAACACAATAAAAGGAGAATCGCCGAATACTGAATGCTATTACATTTAGCTATTGTAATTTTAAGCTCGAAAAATTATTGCTGAAATTTTAGATTCATTTCAAAAAAATCAATCTATAATATTTTGTTTTATTTTTGGAGTTACAGCTATTTTTTCTCCTGCCATTTCATGAATAGTTTCGTCAATCATCACACACATACTGTTGAGTGCCAAATCGTTTGCATCCGTTCCGAACGGTTCTTCGATTTCGTCTGCAATGGCTTCAAAAGCGACAAATGTATAGGCAATGAACACTACAATAAGAGTTGTAAACCAACCTAGTGAGTCTACAAGCCCAAATGGAAGCAAAAGACAGTAAATATAAACGGTTCTGTGCAGTAAAACTCTGTAACTATAAGGGATAGGTGTTGAAATTATTCTTTCGCATCCTCCCAAAATGTCCGAAAGTTTATCCAAATTCTCATCAAATCTCGATTGCTGTATAGAATCTAAACAGTTTTTATCCTTGGAGTTCTGTACCCATTCTGCCAAAAGCCGCATGATAACTGCAGGTTTATATTTGGATGATGCAACAATTTTCAGGTGTTCTTCATTAAGTCTCAATTTTAAATCTTCATAGGCTTCTGTCTCTCTTAGCTGATGTTTTAATGCAAAAACAAAAGCACTCAGTAACTGCACAAAATAATGAAGAGATTCATTATCATTGCTCTGATTATGAAGAGCCATTGCCTGACGTGTAAGAGCACGAGAAGTATTCAGTAATGCTCCCCACAATTTTCTTCCTTCCCAAAATCTGTCGTAACTTGCATTGTTCCTGAATCCGAGAAATAATGCCAAAACAAAACCAAATAAAGTTAATGGTACAGGATTTAAAGGTACTTTAAACGAAAAAATCATTCCGTGGAAATACGATACGAATAAAGAAAGTATTAAAAGCAAACCCAAACGTGGCAACAACGCAGGCAAAACCGAGCCATGCCACACAAAAAGCATTCTAAACCAATGTTCTTTTTTTCTTATAATCATTATTCAACTAAATTTAAAATATTTTTTCTTACAACATCCTTAAAAGAAAATTCAGGGAACAAAAAAAATTCAGATAATTTCTATACGAGAAATATCATGATTTTCCTATTTTTAAGATACCACTAATATTATCCCAAAGGTATTTATTAAATTTGATAAATAAAAAACGATATTTTCCTCATTCATGAACACTAATTTCTCTAGCGATTACAACGCACAGAATGTTACCGATTACCCAAACAACAATACCTATTTTTTGGTTTGGAATTTTAAAAATAATGTTGAAACTGATAAAATAAAATCGGTTTTCCAAAGACTTTGCGCTTTGGTAATCAATCTTAATAATTCTGCATTAGACCGATTTCCTGATTCTAAAGCGAGCTGTGTAATGGGAATTGGCTATGAAGCATGGTTACAACTGGAACTGCCGCAACCACTTCCAAAGGAATTCAAAAAATTTCAGGAAATAAAAGGCAGCAAACATACTGCTGTAAGCACAAGAGGAGATCTTCATTTTCATATTCGTGCAGATGTCAAGAGTTTTGCCTATGATATGGCATCTGTAATTTCAGATTATATTAAAGAAATAGCCGATTGCGTAGTAGAGGTACAAGGTTTCCGTTATTGGGACAGCCGTTCAATTTTAGGTTTTGTAGACGGTACAGAAAACCCACATGGTAAAGATCGTGAACGCTTTGCCGTTGTAGACGATTCCGATGTTCAATATGAAGGAGGCAGCTATCTTTTTGTGCAAAAATACGTTCATAATCTTGATGGCTGGAAAGCACTTTCGGTAGAAGATCAGGAGAAAGTAATCGGCAGATCAAAAGATCTTGATATTGAAATGGAAGATGATGTAAAACCAAAAAATTCTCACATTGCTCTGGCAAATGTTGGGGACGATTTTAAAGTAGTGAGAGATAACATGCCTTTCGGAAATGTAACTACCAACGAAATGGGAACTTATTTCATCTGTTACGCAAGCACTTTTAGTACCGTAGAAAAAATGCTTACCAATATGTTCATTGGAAATCCGCCGGGTAATTATGACCGAATTCTCGATTTCAGTACGGCACAGACCGGAACTTTATTTTTTATACCAAGTGTAGATATGCTTGATGATTTCTCAGGCTAAAATTTCTTATCATTATTCATAAAATTCAAAATTAAATCTTATGAATTAATGATTTTTAAACAATTTCATTAATAAATTTCACTGCGAAACATGAACGAAATATTCAAAAAACAGACTTGGGAAATTACCAAAATGATTCCCAAAGGAAGAGTGACAAGCTACGGAGCCATAGCAAAAGCTATTGGTTTTCCCAATCACTCTCGTCATGTTGGAAAAGCGATGGGAGGATGTCCTGAAGATGTTCCTGCACATCGGGTTATTTCTTCATCCGGAATACTTTCGGTTCCTGAATTTCAGATAAAATTAGAAAATGAAGGTGTAGAAATAGAAAATTTGAGGATAAAGAACTTTAAAAATATTTTCTGGAATCCTTTGGAAGAAATTTAGTTGATATGATTGGTTAACTGAAAACAAGCTACAGTTAACCAATCAAAAAACTTAACTTTAATTTTTTACTTTCACAAAATAAAAAATGAGAAATGCCCAGCTTAAAATCATCAGCAGTCCTCCAAGTGGCGTAATCGGTCCTAGAAATTTCAGATTCATTCCCCAATAATCCTGCATACTCAAAGCATAAATACTGAATGAAAAAAGCATTGTACCTACAATCATCATCCATGAAATCCATTTTTCTGAAGAAGTCTCAAATTTTAAAATATACCCCACTATAAGCAGGAAAAAAGCAGCATACATTTGATATCTTACACCGGTTTCAAAACTTTCCAGTCTTTCTATCGACAAAACTTTCTTTAAAGCATGTGCTCCGAACGCGCCTAAAACAACGGATAACATTCCGTAAGCAGCACCGAAGACTAAGGTAATTGTTTTCATTTTATATTTTGATTTATTTATTCCTCAATTTTTCCAGTTCCGAAATCACTTCGTGATGACTTACCGTTTTATCTTTAAAATATGTTACAAAATGCTGTTTCTCTTCTTCCGTAGCTCCAAATTGATTCAAAATATTGAAAAGATGCATTTTCATGTGCCCTTTCTGGATTCCCGTAGTTACCAAAGACCGAAGTGCACCAAAATTTTGCGCCAGTCCGGAAACTGCTAAAATACTCATCAGTTCCTGAGCCGAAGGTTTTCCTAATAAAGCCAAAGAAAATTTAACCAAGGGATGCAGGTTCGTTAAGCCTCCGACAACGCCAACAGAAATGGGTAAATCAATCCAAAAACGGAAAATCCCATTATCGGTTGTACAATGTGTTAATGAAGAATATTTTCCGTTTCGTGATGCGTAAGCGTGTGCACAAGCTTCAGTCGCACGGAAATCGTTTCCTGTTGCAATAACAACAGCATCTACACCATTCATAATACCTTTGTTGTGTGTCGTAGCTCTGTAAGGTTCGATTTCTGCAATGGTAACCGCTTGTTTGAATTTCCAGGCAAATTCTTCATTCGAGATACCACTGTCATCCTTCAAATCTTCGATTTTGCAGGAAACTTCGGCTCTTACAATACAATCCGGTGTGAAATTTGACAAAATATTCATTACAATTTGCAGGGATTCTTTTTCTTCCTGAGAAAATTCTGCTTCGTTGGCAACTTCTTCTTTCAAAGTCTTTCCAAATTGCTCCAGACAGGAATTAATAAAATTAGCACCCATCGAATCAACCGTATCAAAACTCGCTTTCAATTGGAAATAATTTTCCAATTCGGCAGTTTTATCAATCAGTTTGATATCCAAAATCCCACCACCTCTTTTTCTCATATTGGCAGTGATATCTTCGGTTGCTTCAAGCAGTTTTTTCTTTAATTTAAAATTGAAAAAATGAAGCAGTTTATGAGGTTCAACATTCAGAATAAAATGGGTATGACCTAATTTTTCTGTATTGATAATGGTTGTTTTGAATCCGCCTTTATCCAACCAGAATTTTGCAGCTTTGGAAGCCGCTGCTACTACCGAACTTTCTTCTACAGCCATTGGAAGTGCCAAAAGTTTACCGTCAATGAGGAAATTCGGGGCAATTCCGTAAGGCATATAAAAATTGGAAATGGTGTTTTCCGAGAATTCTTCGTGAAGTTTTTGCAAATCGTGGTCGTTGTTCCAATATTGCTGCAAAATTTGCTCATAACTTCTGTCGTTGCTTAAATATTCGGAAATAAGCCAATCGATTTTTCTTTGTTTGGAGAGCTTTGAAAAGCCTTCTACAGGTTGATGAGTCATAATAAAAATTTCTGCTGGTAAAGATAGAGATTTTGGAGGATTTTGTTGGTAAGTTAACATATATTGACATTTCTCATTTATTGAATTACTTTTGACATTAATTTTTGCATTAATTCCCTTCAAAAAAATAGCTTTTGAATCAGAATCTAAAAAGTATTAATAATTTTTTTTTGTAAATTTGATACAAATCAAAAACAAATGAGCACAGCAGAATTAAAATCAGATATCATCAACAGAATCCAAAATCTCAAGGATTCTTATATTATCGATGAGATAAAACAACTTCTTGATTTTGAATTAGATAATAGTGTCTTTCAATTAAGTAGTGCGCAAAAACAACGACTGATTGAAGCTGAATTCGACAATGTTTTAAGTGAAGAACAAGCCAACAATGATATTGAGAAATGGCTAAACGAAAAATAAACTGGACGGAAAAAGCTAACTTCGAAAGAAAAGAAATTCTCCAATATTGGATAAACCGAAATAAATCCAAAAGATATAGCATAAAACTCAATAAACTTTTTGTTGAAATCTTAAAAAAGACTGCTGAGAATCCTGCAATTGGAAGAAAAACGGATTTTGATGAAAATATTCGTGTCAAAATTGTTCGGGATTATCTTCTATTTTACAAATTTGATGACAAGCAATTAAAAGTTTTATCTGTTTGGGATGGAAATCGCGATGAGCGCCAACTTAAAGTTTGACAACAAATTTTCTGTTAGTAACAAAATCTTAAAATCCTTGCCTTTTCGCATTTTCGGAACTATTTTTGACACTCAATTTTGGAACAATTCCCATTCAAAAAATAATCATTCAAAAATGAATTTCGACCGTATCAAAGAAAAGCTCGAAATACTTGCAGACGCTGCTAAGTATGATGTTTCGTGCTCTTCAAGTGGCGGAAAAAGAAAAAACAATGGTGGTTTGGGAGATAGCTCTGCAAGCGGAATTTGTCATACTTATACCGAAGATGGACGATGTGTTTCGCTTCTCAAAATCCTTCTGACCAATCATTGTATTTATGATTGTATCTATTGTGTTTCCAGAAAATCAAATGACATCAAACGTGCGGCTTTTACCGTAGAAGAAGTTGTTGATTTGACGATTAGCTTTTACAGAAGAAATTATATCGAAGGTCTATTTCTAAGTTCAGGAATCTTCAAAGATGCCGACACAACCATGGAACGTCTGGTTCGGGTGGCGAAAAAATTAAGACAAGAACACAATTTCAACGGCTATATTCACTTAAAATCAATTCCCGGAGCAAGTGATGATTTGATGAATAAAGCTGCTCTTTATGCTGATAGATTATCAGTAAATCTTGAAATTCCGACAGAATCAGGACTCAAATTATTGGCGCCTGATAAAAACCGTGAAGATATGCTACAGCCAATGCGGATTGTTCAGAAAGGCATTCAGCAATACAAAGACGAGAAAAAAATCATCCGAAGCGCCCCGAAATTTGCACCAGCCGGACAATCAACCCAAATGATTGTAGGAGCAACCAACGAAAACGATTTGCAAATCATCAAAGTAGCAGATCATTTTTATAAAAATTATGGAATGAAACGGGTTTATTATTCAGGTTACATTCCTGTTACAGTGGATAATCGTTTGCCTGCAATCACTTCGGAAGTTCCTGTTTTAAGAGAAAACCGCTTGTACCAATCAGATTGGCTGATGCGTTTTTATGGTTTTAAAGCTGATGAAATTCTGGATTTCAATATGCCGTTTCTGGATCTGGAAGTGGACCCAAAATTGAGCTGGGCTTTGCGACACTTGGAACAGTTTCCTGTGAATTTGCAAACAGCGGATTACAAAATGATTCTCAGAATTCCCGGAATTGGCGTAAAAACAGCACAGAAAATTGTGAGTGCGAGACAGTTTCAGGTTTTAACGATTGACCATCTTAAGAAACTTGGAGCAGCCGTAAATCGAGCCAAATATTTTATTGATTTCACGTATGGTAATCCATTTTTGAAACATTTGACAGATTTAAATCTCCGAAAATTGATTATTGGCGGAAGTCAGTCTAAATTTCAAAATCAGTTTTCTCAACAGTTGACTTTATTTTAATTCGAAAAATATTTAAGTCTAAGGCTGAGATATTTAAGAGTATTACTTTTGTCATTTGGAAAGAATTTCGACAACACTATTTAAAAATAAATATTAATTCCTACGGAAAGACAAATATTAATTTGAAATTGTAATTCACCCCCAAACTCTCCAACCCACCAACTAAAAATGACAACCCTTCTCTACGACGGAACTTTCGACGGACTTTTAACTGCGATATTTGAGGTTTTTGAATATAAGTATAAAGATGTGGAAATCAAAAACAGAGAAACATTTCAGCAGGAGAATATGTTTGCCGAGACTCACGAGGTGTTGACTCAACAGGAAAAATCCGAAAGAGTGTTGAATAAACTGGAAACGAACATCGGGAAATCTGGGATTAATGATTTGCTGAGAGTTTACCTATCGGAAGATTCAGAACTGGAACAGTTGATTTTATCCGCAGTAAAACAATCCATTAAACACCCTAAAGAAAATGTCCTTAAAAATTTCGCCAACGATGATATTCTCAGAATTTCAAAAATATGTAAATCTGTAAGTCGGGAAAGACATAGAATGACCGCTTTTGTAAGATTCGAGAAAATGCAGGATGATATTTATTTCGCCAAAATTGATCCGGATTTCAATGTTCTGCCTTTGATTTGGAAACATTTCAAAGACCGCTATGCCGACCAAAAATGGATGATTTATGATTTGCGGAGACATTATGGATTGTTCTATGACTTAGAAAACTGCGAATTCTTCTATCCCGAAGAAAAACTGAATCTCAACCAATATCAGGAAAAGTTCCACGATGAAGAGAAAAAATACCAAACGCTCTGGCAAAGTTATTTTACCAAAACCAACATCAAGGAAAGGAAAAACACCAAACTACACATACAGCACGTTCCGAAACGTTATTGGAAATATCTGACAGAAAAATGGTAATTTAACTATGTCTGATTTCTAAAACGCACTCATTATCTAAGTTAATTTTATTAAGTTCAAAATAGTTTGGCTAAATGAATTTATAGTTTTTTGGTTACTTTTTCAGAAAAAACATTATAGTTCTTATTTTTGCAGAAATAAAAATATAATTATGTTAAATATTCAAGCTTTCGTTTTTAATTTTGCCAGTGAAAATACTTATGTTGTCTATAATGAAAATAAAAATGCTTGGCTGATTGATCCCGGGAATTCTACTCAACAAGAAACAGATGCGATAGAAAAATTTATTTCCGAAAAGCAACTTAAAATTCAAAAAATTCTTTTAACACATGCTCATATTGATCATATTTTAGGACTTCAATGGGCTGTCGACACTTATAAAGTTCCCGTTTTGATGCACAAAGAAGACCAGGAAGTTTTTGATATGTTTCAAATCAGCGGTATGAGATTCGGAATGCAATTAAACCATATTAAAGCTGAAATACAATACATTGATGAAAACAGCGAACTAGATTTTGATGGAGAAAAATTCAAAATTTATCATGTTCCGGGACATTCTCCAGGAAGTGTTGTATATCATAATGAGAATGGGAAATTCATTATTTCTGGCGACGTTCTTTTTGAAGGAAGTATAGGAAGAACGGATCTTTATAAAGGGAATTACGGACAACTTATCGAAGGAATTAAAGCGAAACTTTTTGTTCTCGATGGCGAAACACAGGTTTTTTCAGGACATGGAAATCCTACCAGTATTGGATTCGAAAAACAGCATAATCCTTTTTTTTAAATTCAAATACCAATACTCTTTCGTAAGAATCTTATAATTCAGTAGAGAACAAAAGTTTAGAATTATTCATAAAAAAGGCTACCCTGTTTGGATAGCCTTTTTCGTATTATAAACTTGATGTAAATATTATTTATTATTGAACATTACAAGCTTTTTAACAATCTTATTTCCTTCTAGTTCAACTTCTATCATGTAAGTCTCCGTTGGAAGATGTCTTAAATCTATTTTTTCCAAATGATCTGAAAAGAATAATCTTGATCTTTTTGGAATTACCAATTTACCATCCATTGCATAAATTGTATAATTAAATGCATAAGGGCGAAGTGGGTTTAATCTTGGGAAATCTAATTTGATATACACATATCCATCGTAAGATGGTACAGGATAAATCATCATACCTTCGAAGAACACAGATGGTGTTGTCCCAGGATTTCCTGGAGTTCCTGGATTACTTGGGTTTCCTGGATTTACTGGTGGAATTACTACTGCTGAAGAATTTACAGTAAAGTTTTGTGAGTTAACATTTAAGAAAACATTATCTACTGCTTTCACCATGATTCTTGAATTAGAACTTGTTCCCAAATTTCCGGGTACTGTAAAAGTATGAGTTCCGTCGTTTGGTGTACTGGCAACCAATACAAAAGGGAAGGTAACTCCACCATCTGTAGACAATAAAATTGAAACATTTGGTGTACTAACAGGTGCCGCAGTAGTATTGGCAACATCCCAGGTAACAGTTTGGGATTGTCCTTCATTCCAAACTACTCCAGGAGTGTTTTGAGAAGTTACCGTAAAAGGTCCTGCAGAACTTACCACAGTAAGTTTAATATCATCTCTACCCGTTTGTCCTCCCAAAGGATTATTATCTCTCACCAAAACAGAAAAATTAAGATTTCTCGCTGCTGACGGAAGTACCTCCCAAATTGAAGCATTAGCAGGATTTACAATTGTTGCCAATTTCGGAAAATATCTTGATGGTGATGAGGTAGGCATAAGAGATCTGAAAAGAGGTCCCACAGTACTCGTACCCACCGGAGGCATAGGTGCAACTCCTGCATCTATTTGCTCCCAATCATAAGTAAGTGGATCATTGTCTGCATCCGTAGCCGTTGCAGTAAGCATGAAAGGTGTACTTTTCGGAATACTTCTGTCTAAACCCGCATTTACAATTGGTTCTGAATTAGCAATTGGAGTTTTGTCAGCACACTGAGAAGTTCCTCCAGAAGTGAAAGCATTATACATTTGATTAATACTTACCGAATGAAAATACGCATCACTATTCTGCTGAACATTGGGCGGACAGATACCTGCATATCCCATTATCGTACTTGCACTTCCCGGCTCTACCGTAGTAGGAACATTTCTGTTACAAGCATTATTCTGAGTGTGCATCGCTCCAAACTGATGCCCCATTTCATGAGCTACAAAATCGATTACGAAAGGATCTCCAACAGGAACTACACATCCGGTTACACCACCAGCCTTATAAGTACCACAAACAGAAGGTGTTGCTGCTAAACCATTATTATCGTTTGCATTATCTACTTTGAAAAACAGGTGACCTATATCGTAGTTAGCCGCACCAATTACAGAGTTTGTAACTGTAACGTTTTCATTCAGCATCTGTGATGCATCGAACTGATCAAAAGTATCGCTGCTGATAAAAAATAATGCATCGGTATTAGCAATAAGCTGTAATCTGATAGACATATCTCTCTCATACACCTCATTAAGTCTGGCAACTGCCAAATTGACTGCTGCTAAAACAGCCGCTTTTTTCTGAGCAACAGTACCAGATCCTACTCCAGCCTGTCCTGCAATATAAGCAGTATATTCTACTGTGGTAGAAATAGACAATCTGTACTTTCTCTTTAAGCCATCTATTACGGTTTTCTGAGCAACAGATGCAACGTCATTCATATCGCTGTCTCCTTTAAAAAGACATTCGAAAGGAATTGTGGATGATGCATCTTTTCTGTTATAAATTCTGTACACATGATTATCTTCAGTATAAGAATCTATATAATAAATACCGTCATTACCCGCAACCATTCCATTAAACCCGAAATACGGATCTAATGTAAATCTTAATGTTGCAGACTTATCTCCTTTCTTAAAACCTATATAAGATTTAATATCAGAATATCTGTTCTGCAAATCGGGATGCATTGTAGACGATTCGTATACTTCATAAGCATCAAATGTTCCTGAAGTATTTGGAAAATTAAGTGTAATACCTTTTCTGTAAGCCTTATAGTCTCTGTCTGAAGCATCTTTCAGTTTATTCTGAAGTTCACTTACATTTAAAGTAAATAGAGAATAATTGCTAACTTTTGCATTACTCTCACGAATTTCACCAATAGGAGCAGTGCCAAGTTTTCCCCACTGGTTTTGCTGGGCAAATCCCATAGCCGAAAAGACCAGTACTGCACCCAGAACTAATAGTTTTTTCTTCATATAATTTTTCTTTAATTTCAATTGATAGATTTTAGTTTTATATAATCAGGAACTTTCCCTTTTATTTTTATAATTAATATTGGATTGGTAAGCTTTTCCGTTCCATATTCAGTGCTTTCTACTTCTTTATAGCTTACTGTAAGACTAGAATTTTTATTCTCAATTTTTTCTACCTCAATATCTCCGTAAGCAATCTTTTTCAGCTTTGGCTTTAACACAAGAAAATATTCGCTATCTCCCAATGTTGGAATAGGCTCTGACCTTCCGAAAGCTTTGTCTGCTAACTTCCTGTAAAGCTCTATAGTTTGCTTAAATGTAGTTATGACAGAAGTTTCCGGAATGACTACATTTCTATTAAATCTTTTGACTTCTGAAAATTCTATTTTATCCGACTGCTGATTCACTTCAGAATTAGGCTTTAATTCACTTTTATACGCAACAGAATTGCTGCAGCTTACAACAGCAACAAACACAGAAAGTGATAATGTTAACAAAAAAGAGTTTTTCATTATGAAAGTCTCAAAAAGCAAAGGTAATTATTATTGCATTTACAAAGAAAGTTTTTTTTAAATATCAGATATAATTAACATTTTTTCTTGTAAAACACATAAATAAATTTTACAAAACACTCATTACCAACAACATAAATATTTACTTAAATCATACATTTTATTTACAAAACATCCTGTGAAGTTCTTTCTAGATTTACATTCAGTTAAGAAACACTTCAAAATTGTTTAATCCTTAACCTTTTATAAAATTTAAAAAACAATAAATAAATCCATTATGAAAAAAATCATTTTAACCCTAACTGTATGCAGCATGTTTACAATGTGTAAAAAAGGAGAAGCTGCAAATTCATCCATTGACAGTATTTCCGGAAAAACAGACAGTACAATGGCTGATATTACTGAAAAACTGAATGATTCTAAAAACGAGGTTAAATCAGTTTACGATTCCGCAAGCATCAAAATAAAAGACTTCGACAAAACAAAGAGCAAGGCAATGGAAACCATAGAAGAAACTTCCAAAAGTATAGATTCTCTTTCGAAGAAAATTTCATCTTTAAAATTGGAATCTAAAACGTCTGCAAAAGATTCATCAAATCAATCAAATGAAAAAATTGCTGTTAAAAATTCTGCTCCGAAAATCATTAAAGAAACTAAAGTTATTTACAAGAATGCTCCTAAGCCAAAAGAACCTTCTTTGGATAAACTTACGAAAAATGTAGAAATCGAAATCAATGTAGAGAATACAGAGTCATCAAAAAATATCGTTAAACAGCTTTTGAGTAGATATGATGGCTTTTTAAAAAGCGAAAATACTTCATCTAATAATAATGATAAGCAAATCGCATATATTAAAGCTAAAGTCCCAATACAGCAATTCGATTATTTCGTAGATGATTTGAGCGATCATTTAGGAATAGTTCAAAATAAAAACATAGAAGTACACGGTAAAGATTACCTTAATAATACGCTATGTGATGTGGAAATAACTCTTTATGGTTATTCAGACAACAAAAACAAAGCAGCAGAAGAGAAAAGTTTTGGCAATAAATCTTTGGCTGCCGTTTCTTCTGGATGGAATGTTATTACTTCCATATTTCTTTTCATTCTTCCTTTATGGCCGCTATTTGTTTTGGGAGGATTGGGGTATTATTTTTACAAAAGAAGCTTAAATAATAAATCCGATAACAATAGTTAAATACCAATTATTTTAATAAGATTTTAATATTAAGAATTATGAATTTACTAGAAAACTCATTACTTTTGTTTCATAATATTTAATTAAATATTTGGTTGGTAAAGTAAAAGGCTCTCAATTGAGAGCCTTCACTGTTTATTTCATATTCACTACTTTGTCTACTACATACTTTGTGTTTCCTCTCCAAGGCAGAGCTCCGTTGTATTCTTTATAATGAAGGTCAAAAATTTTCCCGCTATTCAACTCAAGCTGTTTGAATACTTCAGGATCTGATACAGAAAATTCAAACTCATAACTGGTTATGGTTCCCGTTTTCCCTTTTCCAAAACCTTCTTGAATTAATTTGCCTTCGTAAGTTTTAAACACATATCCTTTTTTGATTGCATAATTTAAGTAACCCGATTTTACGCCTTCTCCAAAAACAAATAAATATTTATACCAAAAGAAGACTCCTAAAAGAAGTAAAACGACTCCGGCTGTAATCCACAAAGGCTTTTTCATAGTAGTGTTTTTTTGAATTTATTAAAATTATTTTGAAATGCTTCTAGAAATTACAATTTTCTGAATCTCTGAAGTTCCTTCATATATCTGAGTGATTTTTGCATCTCTCATTAATCTTTCTACGTGATATTCTTTTACATATCCGTAACCACCGTGGATCTGAACCGCTTCAATCGTAGTATCCATCGCCACCTGAGAAGCATACAATTTTGCCATAGCACCACTTTCTGAGATGTCTTTTCCTTCATCTTTCTCACAAGCAGCTTTAAAGCAAAGCATTCTTGCTGCCGTAATTTGTGTTGCCATATCCGCTAATTTGAAAGCGATAGCCTGATGATTGATAATTTCAGTTTTGAAGGCTTTTCTTGTTTTTGCATATTTAAGAGCCAATTCATAGGCTCCAGAAGCAATTCCTAAAGCTTGTGAAGCAATACCAATTCTACCGCCATTCAATACAGCCATTGCAAAATTAAAACCAAAACCGTCTTCTCCGATTCTGTTTTCTTTCGGAACTTTAACATTATTGAAAATTAAAGAGTGAGTATCACTTCCTCTAATCCCCAGTTTATCTTCTTTAGTCCCAACTTCGAAACCTTCCCAATTTCTTTCAACAATAAAAGCATTAATTCCTTTATGTTTTTTTTCTGGATCAGTCTGTGCAATTACGATGTAGTAAGAAGCTGTACCTCCATTGGTAATCCAGTTTTTAATTCCGTTTAAAAGATAATAATCTCCTTTGTCTTCTGCAGTTGTTTTCTGTGAAGTAGCATCCGAACCTGCTTCAGGCTCAGACAATGCAAATGCACCAATTACCTCACCACTAGCAAGAGGAGTAAGATATTTTACTTTCTGCTCTTCGGAAGCAAACTTCTCCAGACCGGCACATACTAAAGAGTTATTTACAGACATTACTACTGCAGCAGAAGCATCTATTTTGGCAATTTCCTCCATCGCCAAAACATAAGAAACGCTATCCATCCCTGCACCACCGTATTTAGGATCTACCATCATTCCCAAAAGACCCATTTCTCCCATTTTCTTCACTTGTTCGGCGGGAAACTTCTGGTCGCGGTCTCTTTCTATAACGCCAGGTAATAGTTCGTTCTGTGCAAAATCTCTTGCTGCCTGCTGAATCATCAGCTGTTCTTCAGATAAATTAAAGTTCATAAAAAATTCAAAATTATATAGTTGCTAATTTACACTTTTTGACCTAATCTAAAAAAGAATCGTTACTTTAAAATTGCCTCAATTAAATTATATTCATTAAAATTAGATTAAAATTAAATCTAACAAGATATTATGGCATACATTTTATTAATTTATCAAATCATTAGATAAAATTTCATTATTAAAAAAAATGCTTATATTTAAATTTCTAACTATATAATACCATTATGTCTATAAAAAGATTATTCGATATACCCTATTATGCTCTGCAAAACCTGCCTAAAAATGATATGTTTGTAACAAAATATCAGGGCGAGTGGAAAAAAACTTCTACGCTGGAATTTATCAATCAGGGGAATAAGATTTCCAGAGGGCTTTTAAAACTGGGTATAAAACCGGGAGATAAAATTGCTCTTATTACTACAAATTCTCGCACAGAATGGGCAATAATGGATTTGGGGCTTTCGCAAATTGGTGTTGTATCCGTACCTGTTTACCCAAGCATTTCATCGGAGGATTACGAATTTATCTTCAGCAATGCAGAAGTAAAATACTGTTTTGTTTCGGACAAAGAATTACTCGACAAAGTGATGAAAATTAAGCATCAGGTACCGAGTTTACAAGGAATATTTACGTTCGATAATATTAACGGAGCTGCTAATTGGAAAGAAATTTTGGATTTGGGGGAAGATGATTCTACTCAAATTGAAGTAGAAGATTTGTCTAAAGCTATTAATCCAGACCAGATTGCAACCATTATTTACACTTCCGGAACTACCGGCAGACCCAAAGGAGTAATGTTGAGCCATGAAAATATTGTTTCTAATCTTTTAGCATGTCTGCCCAGAATCCCAAAAAAGAAAAATCTCGATTATAAAGATACCAGAGTTCTGAGTTTTTTACCCATTTGCCATATTTTTGAACGTTTGTTGTTCTATCTGTTTCAGTATCATGGTTTTTCTGTGTATTTCGCCGAAAGCATCGAAAAAATGGGTGAAAATGTAAAAGAGGTTAAACCCCATTACATGAGTGTTGTACCCAGATTAATAGAAAAGGTTTATGATAAAATTTACAATACCGGTTCTAGTGCAGGAGGATTAAAAGAGAAAATATTCTTCTGGGCTTTAAATTTAATTCAGAAAAAGAAAGAAATTTCAAAACCATCGGGATTGGCTGAAATTATTGCAGACAAATTGGTTTTTAAAAAATGGAGAGAAGGATTAGGTGGCGAAATCATTACCTTAGTTTCGGGATCTGCAGCTCTGTCTACAAGACTCAATTTAATGTTTCAAAATGCAGGAATTCCTATTTTGGAAGGATATGGGTTAACTGAAACTTCTCCTGTAATATCTGTAAACTCTTTTCAACAGATGAAAGTAGGAACCGTAGGACATCCTTTGGATAATTTAACGGTGAAAATTCAGGAAGACGGCGAAATTACCGTAAAAGGACCTTCCGTTTTTAAAGGATATTTTAAAAATGAAGAAATGACCAAAGAGGCATTTACCAGCGACGGATTCTTTAAAACGGGAGACATCGGACATATAGACAGCGAAGGTTTCCTCCAGATAACAGACCGAAAAAAGGAAATGTTTAAAACTTCTGGCGGAAAATACATTGCTCCTCAAACCATAGAAAATTTAGCCAAAGGTTCTAAGTTTATTGAGCAGATTATGGTAGTTGGCGATGGTGAAAAAATGCCGACAGCACTCATTCAGCCTGACTTTGAATTTGCTAAAAACTGGGCAGCCAGAAATAATTTAAATTTGGGAACCACACCTAAAGAAATCGCAAAAAGCCCGGAACTGAAAGCCAGAATTGAAAAAGAAGTAGATAAAATTAACGAACATCTGGGTAATTGGGAAAAAATTAAAAAAATTGAATTAACACCAGAAGTTTGGAGCATAGAAAGTGGACTTATTACGCCTACGCTTAAACTTAAACGAAAAGCAATTAAAGAAAAATTCATCGATCTTTACAATAAAATGTATGACCATAAAGAATAAAAATTTCTTTCAACAAGCCTAACTAATAAAGCCGATTCAAAATATTTGAATCGGCTTTTATTTGATTATACCTTATTAAAGAAGTAAACCATAAAAATAAAAAAGACCGAAAAATAAATTTCCGGTCTTGTCTTTTTAGAATATCTAATTAGAATTTAATAACAGAATTCATTTTTTCTGTTTCTTCCATTACCAACTCATCATCTACTAAGATTTTTCCTGAATGCTCGTCGATGATAATTTTCTTTCTCTGAGCGATTTCCATCTGTTTTTGAGGCGGAATAGTGAAGAATGATCCTTTTGGAGCACCTCTTTCTAATCCTACAACCGCTAAACCTGTAGAAGAGTTACTTCTGATTCTGTTGTAAGAAGCTAATAATCTTTCGTCGATTTTAGACGCAAATTCTTTAGATTTTTCGATTAGGTATTCTTCTTCTTTCTGAGTTTCAGAAATTAAACCTTCCAATTCTTCTTTTTTGAATTTAAGATGGTTTTTAAGATCGCTGATTTTATTATTCAGTTCTGCTAAAGTCTCTTCTTTGTGCCCAATTTTTGCACCAAATTCTTTAATTCTCTTTTCAGAAAGCTGAATTTCGAGTTCCTGATATTCTATTTCTTTACCTAAAGCTTCAAATTCTTTATTGTTTCTTACATTATCCTGTTGAGATTTGTATTTATCAATAAGATTTTTTGCGTGGCTGATAACTTCGTTTTTTGTATTGATCTGATCGTTCTGATCTTTGATCTCTGCATGAAATTTCTCTGCTCTTGTTTCAAGACCTTCAATCTCAATTTCAAGATCTTCCACTTCGATCGGCAATTCTCCTCTTGTGTTACGGATTTCATCCAATCTTGAATCGATGATTTGAAGATCATACAAAGCTCTTAATTTTTCTTCGACTGAAATTTCGGTGGTTTTTGCCATATCTAAAGGAAATAATTTACTGGGTTTGTTTTTTCACTAGATTTTAAGATTGCAAATGTACTAATTTTTTGTGATAAAATTTCAAATATTTGTTCTGCAACCCACTGTTCAGATTCATAATGTCCTACATCGCAAATTAACATCTTAGATTCTGCCTGAAAATAATCGTGATATTTAAGATCTCCGGTGATGAAAGCGTCACAGTTATTGCCCAAAGCAGATTTTATAGCACTTGCTCCAGAACCACCCAAAACCCCTACTTTTTTAATTTTTTTTCCAGTAAAATCTGAATGTTTAATGATATCAACTTTAAACTTATCTTTTATAAACCTCAAGAAATCCTTCTCTTCCATTTCATTTTCAAACTCACCATACATTCCTAAACCCGAATACTGATTTTGGTTATCTAAACTATAAATCTGATGTGCCACTTCCTCATAAGGATGAGCTTTTTTCATCGCTGAAACGATTTGGTTTTGTTTATAGGACTCAAAAATTACCGAAATCATCTTTTCTTCTGCATCTTCCCTATTGTTGAGTTGCCCAGAAAAAGGTGTAGAACCTTCCATCGGTCTGAAAGTTCCTTTTCCTTCGATGGTAAAACTGCATTCATCATAAAACCCTATATTCCCTGCTCCTGCCGCAAAAAGTGCTTCTTTTACATTTTCAGAATAGTTATTAGGAACAAAAACAGTAAGCTGTTTTAAATTATTTTTTTTAGGCTGAAGAATCTTTAAATTTCTCAAGCCCAACTGATTGCAAATTCTTGCATTTACTCCAAAAAAATCATTATCTAAAGCAGTATGAATCGCATAAATAGCAATTTTATTTTCAATAGCTTTTAAAACTGCTTTTTCAACATAATTTTTTCCTGTAATAGATTTTAAACCAGAAAATATAATGGGATGAAAGCAAACAACAAGATTACAGTTTTTATCTATAGCCTCGTCAATTACTTTTTCTAATGCATCATGACAAACCAAAATTCGGCTTACGTTGCGGTTGGGAAGTCCGCATAAAAGTCCTACATTATCAAAATCTTCCGCTTGTGGAATAGCAATCTGCGATTCTATGATAGAAATTACCTCTTTTATTGTCATTTTATTCTGTATGTTTGTCACGAAATTAGTTATAATTTAGTTAAACAAAAAACACTCATGGAAAGAGAACACAATCTAATTCCCGAAGATAAACTTTGGAAAAGGTTTTTGTATCGGGTGATTTACCGTTCGGATACCCGGCTGGGAAAACTTTTTGATGTTGTTCTTCTTGTTCTTATCCTATTAAGTACAGCCATCATTATGATGGAAAGTATCCCGAAGTTCGACAAAAAATTTCACAATTACTTTGTTATTACAGAATGGATAATTTCTATTTTCTTCAGTGCAGAATATTTTCTGAGAATTGCAGTTATAAAAAATAAAAAAAATTATATTTTCAGCTTTTTTGGTATTATAGATTTTCTTGCATTAGTACCTTTTTATCTTAGTTTTTTCTTTCCGATAACGAAGTATTTTTTAATTTTCAGAATGTTGAGAATGCTTAGAGTATTCAGAATTTTCAATCTTTTGGATTTTATGGATGACGGATACCTCATCGTAAGAGCCCTTAAAAACAGTTCAAGAAAAATTTATATTTTTCTTTTATTTCTCATCATTTTCTCTGTAATTGTAGGTTCACTCATGTTTATGGTGGAAGGAGGAAGATCCGGGTTTGAAACCATACCGCAATCTATATACTGGGCAGTAGTAACGGTAACAACAGTAGGTTATGGTGATGTTTCTCCTATAACACCCATGGGAAAATTTTTTGCTGTTATTCTCATGCTTGCGGGTTATTCTATCATTGCAGTTCCCACAGGAATTGTGACCGCAGAAATGAGAAGCAAAAGACAAAACTTAGAAAAAGTCTGCGAACGTTGCGGGAATGAAGATATTGATGACGATGCACGCTACTGCAAACAGTGTGGCAAGAAATTGGCTTAAGAATAAGTATTAATTCAAAAACCACCAAAATCATGGAACCACAAAAAAGAAATAAACCTAATAGTTTAGTACTTATCTTATTTGCTTTAGTTATATTAATGATTGTTATTTACTTTGTACTTGTAATGTTTTTCCCAACAGTTTTCGAACATATGAGTACAGGAGAAATTCAACCTGTGAAACCTAATAGATAATTTTTTTAATCTGAGTTTTGGAATCGGTTATTACTCCCCTGAACTAAGTTTATTTAAATTTCAAAACAAAAAACTCCCAAAAAAATTGGGAGTTTTCTTTATATAAATTGAATATTGGATTATTCCGTAATCTGAGTTTTCTTTTTCATTGAAACTCCGAATGCTATAACCAATCCAATAATAAAAAGTACCGGAATATAGTCATCAATTGGAAGAATCTTAGGATCTCCTGGGTTACTAGGAAATTCGTCAGCATCAGCAGGATCATTCTGAGTCTCGTACACATAAGGATTGTTCGAATCATTTTGTTGCGCAAAGGCAAAATTTGAAACGGCAAACAATGCGACTAGTATTATCTTTTTCATAACTTAATTTATTTTATAAAGAATTTTGTACAATTATTTTTATAAAGAGATTGACAATATCTCAGTTATATTATTGCTGTACTTCTTTTTTATTTAATAATTTTTTTAGTGTATTCTTTTCCTTGAGATACTGCTTTTACAAGGTAAACCCCTTTTGCATTTAAAGAAATTCTAATTTCTTTTGCTCCTCCATTTAAAGTCTGAATTTGTCTTCCAGAAGCATCGTAAATAGTCACGCTGTCTATATTTTTATCGTTTCTCACAAAGAAATCTTCTCCATTTCTGTATACTTCGAAAGCATCTTTTGTAACTTCAGAAGTAGACAATACTCCCAGTTTGTATACAATCTCAAATCTGTTGGAGTTTTCTCCAAAGTTTGCTGCAAAAGAATAACTACCATTCTGAAGATCTGTATAAGTACCCATTACTTTATCGTGAAGATAAACCGCCTGTCCGTTATTGAAAAGACCCTCTTTCTGTATTAAAGCAATAGTAAAGTTTCCATTTTCGAAATGCTTCGTTCCAACAGGAACCACATCATTAATATTAAACGTTTCTCTACCCTGAATGATAAGTTTTTGTGCATCTGCTACAGTATAAAAACCATCGGATCCCATTGCAATTGCTTTAGAATCAAAAGCATCATAAGAGTTAGAGGCAGCTGGAGAGTAAGTAACCGCTAAAGTATTATTAGTACCGTAAGATGAGCTTAATCTCAACCAATATTTACCAACCCCAGAATTATTGTTTTTGTTAAAGAAAGTACCTGTAGATGCTACTCTCAAACTATTATCAAAATTCAATGATGTATTATTTGATAAATTAGGCATTAATCTTACAAAGAACCCTTGTCCAATTTTTGCCACATTCCCAGAAGGATTTATAGAACCAACATTAGGAGATGCTACAAAAGTTCCTGATGTTCCGGAAGTTGCTGACGCATTATAAGTTGCATACCCATAATTGGTTGTTGTTCCTCCAGATTGCGTAGTTACAGATGCACTGGTATTATCCCAAAAATAGAATGTACTGGTAATTTTGTTTGTGTTTAAAGCATACAATGCATCTAAATTTAAATCTGACGGGTAAGGGTTTCCTACCAAATTATATCTGTTTCCTCCATTAGATAATGCAAAAGTTTGCGTTCCGTTATTTGGCACCCCAGTAAAGGTAACAACATGATTGCTAGAAACATTTGGAGTTTTAATAGAATAACCTTTACCAAAAACAGAAGTTGTAGATCCAGCATTAACAAAGTAATCTGTTGGGGTATCATATTCTGTAATATAATCTGGAGCAAGTGAACCATAGATCGCATTTAAACTTTGACCATCTATCGGAGAAGACCAAAATGCATATTTACCCACATCACTATTTCCATTTTTCAAAACTTTAAAAGTACCTGTATAAGATAAAGTAGAACCATCTTTCTGGATAAGGTTACCACCATCTTCTACGGTAACATCTACTGCATTAACTGTATTACCAGCAGTGATTTCTAAAACTCCTCCATTTTGAATTGTGATATTTTTGGCAAAAATATTTGAGTTAATAGATAAATTACCCGTTACAATTGCATCTACTGAAGCTGTTGGTACACCGTTTGACCATGTTGTTCCATTCCAAGTAGTAGCAAGAGGAGTTGGGGCATTAATTGTTAGGTTGCTGACTCTCCATAAAGCCCAACCACCCGCACTTGCATCTTGGTAAACAAATGCAAAATGTACATTCCCTGAGGCAGGTACAACAAAATTGGTTAAACTACCTGTAGAAACTGATGTTCCAGAAGCTTCTGTAATTGTTGTAAGGTTAGTCCAAGTAGCTGTATTTGGATCTCCATATCCGGCATAATCCGCAGAATATACAACCTTCAAATCATCTCCTTCATATTGAGAGGCATAATTAAAAGATAAAAGAGAATTTGATTGTACACTAGTAAATTTTGGAGATATTAACCATGCTTTTGTGGTTCCTTGGTTATATCCATTACTTTCTGCACCACTCGCAGCTGTCGTCCAACCAGAATAACTTGCATTACCTGATTCCTTATAGTTTATCCAATCTCCTAAAGTATTATTAAATGATTGACTATAAGGAATTGTTGCTGTAGCTGGGTTTGTAATTGTAATTAATTTTGACGCAATACTACTATCGGTCAAATTTCCCGTACCATCAACTGCTATTGCTTTTATAGTACTAGTAGAAGTTATTGAAAATGGAGATGTATATAATGAAGAAGCAGCTGTTGGTGGCGTATTATCCGTTGTATAATAAATTGATACCCCAGATGTTGAGGATGCCAATGTGATATTCGCTGTACTCCAATAAGTATCTGTTCCGTTTGCTGCACCTGTAGCTGCGATTGTAGGTACTGCTACTTGTGTTGGATTTCCTAAAGAATAAGTAATTATAATTCTTCCAGCCTTTCCGTTTCCACCATTCCTCTGTGTAGATGAAGAAGCAGCATGTGCCCCGCTACCAGCAGATCCATAACTTGTACCTGAAGGAGAACTACCATTTGTACCTGATCCAACACCAGCGGCACCAGCATAGCCTCCTGTCGGAGCAATACCACCAATATTTGAAGAAGCATTGTTCCCATTGAATCCTCTACCAGCACTTGAACCACCACCACCTGAAAACCCTATATTACCAGATGTAACTGCAGACCCATCTGCACCGTCACCTCCTTTATATACTACATTACCAATAGAACCTACAATAGTACCTGTAGCTCCTAATCCATTTGTCAGCCCATTAGCACCTGTAATACTTTCAGCACCTGCACCTCCTTTAGCTAATACTGTTGAACTTGATAAAAACCAAGTATCTCCACCATTTCCGACAGCTCCAACCGTGGACGATGCTATTCCACCGGAACCAATTGAATAGTTTATAGTAGTTCCTGGTGTTACAGCAATAGTATTAATTTTTGCATAAGCTCCACCAGCTCCTCCACCAGCACCAGCTCTACTACCAGATGATGAACTAATAGCACTTCCTCCTGAACCACCACCACCTAAGCATTCAACTTGTAAACTGTAAACATTTTGTGGTACAACCCAAGAATTTCCATTAGTTAAAGTCACTGTCGTCTGTCCCCATCCCCACACCGAGAAAAGAGCCATCAAAAACGCATATATCGTCCTCGATTTACATTGTAATTTTAAATTCATAATTATTTTTTTTCGTCTGACAAATCTAAACTTTTTTTAAATAATATTAATGAATGTTAAAATTACATATATGTTAATTTTCAAATATTCGTAAAATTACATCATATTCAAAGCCTCTACTTAGTAAATACTTAATAGTTTTTTGTTTTTTTTGATATTCTTTCAATCCAAACAATTTACGATCATAATTTTCGTAAATCTTTTTAATAATTTTTTCGTAATCTATTTCATCTATTTCATCCCAGCAGGAAGAGATTAATTTTTCGGTAATCCCTTTTTGTTTTAGGCTGAGTTTTATCTTAGTTCTACCCCAATTTTTAATGTAAAACTTCCCTCGTATATAACTTCGGGTAAATCGTTCTTCATTCAAATAATTTTCTCTCATAAGATATAAGAGAATTTCATCTTTAGCTTCGGGTATTAAAACAAATTCGTGCATTTTCTGTTCTACTTCTGCATGACAGCGATCCTGATAAACACAATAATTTACAAGCTTTTGCTTTATTTCTTCATATGTAAACAACTTTTTATCTGAATTCATCTTTTTATTAAAATTGATATTGAATTATAAAACAATGAGGCGCAAAATAATTGCACCTCAATTTGTTTTTATATTAAAAAGCTAAAAAAAACAATCACTAATAATTGAACAAAGCTTTTCCTTCCATTAACTCGTTAACTTTTTTTCCTACTGAAGATAAAACTTCTTCATTTTTAATATTATCTACAACTTCAGAAATAAGTCCGGCAATAGTTTCCATATCATTTTCCTTTAAACCTCTGGTGGTAATTGCCGCAGTTCCCAAACGGATCCCGGAAGTAGTAAAAGGTGATTTATCATCAAACGGAACCATATTTTTATTACAAGTAATCTCTGCTTTAACCAACGCTTTTTCGGTTTCTTTACCATTCACACCTTTATTTCTAAGGTCAATAAGCATTAAATGATTATCTGTTCCACCACTTACAATATCAAAACCATTAGAAATCATAGCTTTTGCCAATGCTTGTGCATTAGCTTTTACTTGTTTTGCATAAGTTAAGAATTTATCGTCGATAGCTTCTCCAAAAGCCACGGCTTTAGCTCCGATTACATGCTCTAAAGGACCTCCCTGAATTCCCGGAAATACTGCTCCATCCAGAACTTGGCTCATCATTTTAGTTTCACCCTTTGGTGTTTTGTGCCCGTAAGTATTTTCGAAATCTTTACCCATCATAATCATTCCACCACGTGGACCTCTCAAAGTTTTGTGAGTTGTTGTGGTAACAACATGACAGTGTTCGAACGGATTATTTAAAAGTCCTTTGGCAATTAAACCTGCAGGGTGTGCAATATCCGCCCAAAGTGTTGCCCCAATTTCGTCTGCAACTTCTCTGAATTTAGCATAGTCTAAATCTCTGGAATACGCCGAGAATCCTGCAATAAGCATTTTTGGTTTTTCTCTTAAGGCAACTTCTCTCATCTGGTCGTAATCAATAAGACCGGTTTCCTGCTGAACTCCATAAGAAACCACATCATACTGAATTCCCGAAAAATTTACAGCAGAACCATGAGTAAGGTGACCTCCCATAGAAAGATCCATACCCATAATTTTATCTCCAGGTTTTAAAACTGCAAGATAAATGGCAGCATTCGCCTGAGAACCAGAATGCGGCTGTACATTCACGTAATCTATACCAAAAAGCTGTTTCGCTCTGTCAATAGCCAAAGTTTCAACCTCATCTATTACTTCACAACCTCCGTAATATCTTTTTCCGGGATATCCTTCTGCATATTTGTTTGTAAGAACACTTCCCATAGCTTTCATTACATTTTCAGAAACAAAATTTTCTGAAGCAATCAGCTCTAATCCGTGAGATTGTCTCGCTTTTTCTTTTTCGATAAGGTCAAAAATAATGTCCATTTACTTTTAGATTTAAAATTTTCAAGTCCAAAATTACGGAATTTCCGAGGATTATTTATTATCAATCAGCTTATAATTTGCAATTGATTTTTCTCTGGAAATTTTATATACTTTTAAAATAATTTTTTTCTTAATATGAACACTCCAACTAAAAAATATAAAGAACAGGAACAAATTTTGAACAATTTTAAAAACCTATTAATAAAAATTTATATTTGCATTAATCTAAAAGAAAAAAATCTGAACTATGGGCAAGAAAAAGTATAAAAAGCAGTTGGTAAACACCTTAAAATCTTTAGAAAACACCGAACATTACGTATTAGAAAGCATGACTAATCTAATGTTGTTCGGGGAAATGAAAAAAAACAAAATAGAATTTAAAGACGGAGATACTTTTAGCTTCGAAGACAATATTTTTGATTACAGCGAAGATAAAAACGTTCGTAAACTGGCAAAACTTCGTAAAAAGATGCTGAAAACAATGAATAAACTGGTAACCACTAACAAATTCAAAGACAAAGAAATTAAGTTTTTAAGCTGATTTTAAAACAGGTTTTCTTAAAAAAACCGTCTCAATTTTATGTGAGACGGATTTTTTATTTTATAAATCGCTTTAAACCAATCCTTAATAAAGATTATTTAGCAGATTTTTCTTTCAATTCTTCTTTATCTTTGTCTGATGGGTTCCAGACTTTTACCTCAGCATTTTTGTCGATACCGGAAAGTACCTGCACATTAATTCCGTCACTTGCTCCCAATTTTACATATACTTTTTTGAATTTTCCATCCTTTTGTTTTACTTCTACGAAAGGCTGGTCTTTCCCATTATTTTTTTCGTACTGAACCAGAGATTCATCCAAAAGAAGGGCATTTTTCTGAGAACTTAAAACAATTTCTCCATTGGCAGAAAATCCCGCTCTTATGTATTCATTATTAGGATTTTTTACATCGCCTTCTACCGGAAATTTAATCGTTCCGTTATTATCTTTCCCTTTAGGAGCAATCATGGTAAGAGTTCCGGGAAAAGATTTGTTCTGAAGTGCTCCAATTACAATATTCATATTCATTCCTTGCTTTAGTTTTCCGGCCTGAGCTTCATCAATTTCACCCTGAAAAATCAAAGAATTAAGATCCGCAATCGAACAAATAGTAGTTCCTGCATTGAAGGAGTTGGCTTCAATTACCTGACTACCCACTTTTACAGGTACTTCAAGAACAGTTCCTGCCGCTTTAGAACGAATTTGGGTGGTTGCAAGATTTTGTAAATCGGGAGTAGCACCCGTTTTCGCTATCTGCAATGCTTTTTGAGCCGTTAAAAGTTGCTGATTGGCATTTTTAAGAGCCTGCTGCTGTGCAAACAATTGTTGCTGAGCAGTTAAATACTCCTGTTTTGAAATAACACCTTGTTTAAAAAGCTTTTCGGACATGGTAAACTGAGTTTGAACATTAGAAACATTCATCTTGGCATTGCTTATCTGCAATTGTGCATTCTGGACATTTTGCTGAGCGTTGTTTACCTCTGCAATATTCGGAACAATCCTCACCGTAGCAATAAGCTGTCCTGCTTCTACACGGTCGCCTTCATCTACTAGAATTTTTTCTATAATACCTGCAATATTCGGTTTTATTTCTATCTCTTCTTTAGGAATAATTTTTCCGGTAGCCATTACCTTATCTTCCATATTTTGTACGGTTGGCTTGCGGGTAAGAAAATTTACACTTTCTTTAGAATTGGATTTTACGAGATAGCTGATTCCGGAAAATAATGCAAATGCAAAAATAAGGGCAAGCAAAATGTAAATTGCTTTTTTCCAGGTAAACTTCTTTTTCATATATAATCTTTATTTTTTAATATTGAACAGGGTTACGTTGATCTATTTTTTGATGTTTTGAAAGCTTTTCCATTGCCTGTTTCAGGTCTTCTTTTTTATTAATGAAAAGCAATACAATCATTCTGCCTTTAGAATCCAGAAAACTTATATTCTGAATATTGCGATTATAGTTTATATTTTTAATTTCAGGGAAAACCGTTTTAAGCTCATCCAGATATTCTTTCTGATTTTTATCTAAAATAATAATGAAAGAAGAGTTATCATCCAAAAGCTTTGGACTTTGGGAAATATTTTTCAATGGACTGGAAACTCCGACATTATTGGCATTAAAATATTCGAAAAAATTATCGAAAATATAATTTCCGTCTATATCGTCGGTATAAATATTTACCGTGTTAAAATTTTGATTGTATTCATAAATAGAATCCGGAAAAGTATCTCCGAATATTCTGATAGCTTCATCAATATAATTTTTATCCATACTTTTATTACTGTTCAGGTATTTTTCCGTCATCGGATAAATTGCTTTGGCGAAAAGATTAATTATCGGATTATTGTACCACTCACCTTTATCTAAAACACCCTTATTCAAAATTTTCCCTGCATAACCATTTCCTAAAGCTGTTGCCACGGCTTCATTAAAATAAGAATACGCCAGTTGAGAATATTTCGAAGGATTTTCTTCAAAATACTTTTCCTGAATCTTCTGTACATCAATATTTTGTTCTGCGTATAAAATATGACACATTTCGTGCATTGTGACGCTTAAAGTACCTTCAATATCATCGGCATCCGTTAATGTACCTATGCACAGAGCATTCCCATGCGGTGTAGACATTGTACTTCCCGTTTTTCCCGGAATAGGATAAAGGGTAACATAAAAAGGAATTTCGCGATCCCACGAAGACTGATAAAATTTGTTGAATTTTATAAACATCTCAGAACTTAAATCTTTAAACTTTTTGAGTTCTGCAATCTGTTTTTTTATTTTTAATTCGCTGTCATTCCAGACGTACTTCCTGAAGTAAGGTTGGGCATCTTTTAAGACATTCATCATTTTTATCTGCTCACTAACAGGGAGAAGTCCGGTAATTCTTTCGTTAAAATCATTCAAATCCTTAGATTTTAAAGACTGTGTTACCAATAAAGTTAAATAACTTTTGCGGTAATTTCTACCTTTCGGATAATCTTGTCTTACAATGCCTTCATTAAAATCTAAAGTTTTAAAATCATTAATAAGTTTCTGAAAATCCTGATTATCGGATAATTTAGATTCAATATAATTTCTGTAATTGGAGGAAGTCGAATGTTTTTTTGCAGCTGTTTCCATAAAATTGAACAGACTGTACACTTCGCTTTCTTTAAAAATGAAAAAATCTCTTTTCTGTGCATTAGCAAAGCTAAAACAAAAGAATATCAACAGAAAAAAATGCTTTTTCATCATATCTATTCGCTTCTTAATGCTTCTATAGGCTTTATTTTCACGGCTCTCTGTGCAGGAATCATCCCGATAATCAACCCAAGCAAAATCATTACTCCCATTGCAGAAAATACATCACCATAGTTTACAGTAGGATTATAAAATGGAAATGTATCCTGATTTTTAGTAAGAATATCTATAATCATCAGCAAAATAATTCCGAACATAAAGCCAATAAGTCCTGAAGCCAGTGTAATAACTACACTTTCCAGCAAAATCTGGTTTCTTACTTCAGAAGGTTTTGCACCCAAAGCACGGCGAATCCCGATTTCTTTGGTACGTTCTTTTACCGTGATGAGCAATATATTTGAAATAGCAATAACTCCCGCAATAATCGTTAACGTTCCTACAATGATGGTTAAAAGCTGCATCCCGGTAAGAAAACCTGTCATTTTTTCGAACATTTTCCCAAGATTGAATGTGCCGAAAGCGTTGGTATCTTCAGGAGAAACATGGTTTTTACTTTTCAGTTCGTCTTTAACCTGATTTTCTACTACCGTTAAATCTGCATCGGGCTTGCTTACAATAGCGAAAAAATCTACACGATCTCCATCATTAAACATTTTCGTGAAAGTAGAAAGCGGGATAAAAGCAGTGGTATCGTTATTATTGGGACCTCCTGCTCTTCCAACTTTATAAACACCGATGATGTTAAAAAAAATCCCTTTTATGTTGATAGACTGCCCGATTGGATTTTCATTTTTATTGGCATCAAAAAAATTCTTGTAAATTCCTTCTCCGATTACAACCACATTTTTATTCCCGGAAACATCTGCATCATTAAGATATCTTCCGAAAATCAGTTTCTTTTCTGATATTTTATTTCCCAAAGGATAATCGCCCGTTAAGGTATAAACTGCGGTTTTTCCGTTTCTGCTCATGCGTTCACCCGGATTACCAAAACTCCCTCGCGAATTTTGTGGAGAAATATAATCTATCTGGTGGATTTTTCTTTCGAGCAAACCCATATCCGGTAAATGAAGCGAAACCTGCCGCCCTTTAGGAAAACCATCGTACGGAATAGAAGTGTTCTGAGCCCAAAGAAAAATAGAATTGGTAGCGAAGCCCGAAAAAAGCTTATCGAAACCATTCTCCATACCTTTTGCAGCTCCTAAAAGACTCACATACAAAAACATACCCCATCCTACGCCAATCATCGTAAGAAAGGTTCGGAGTTTATTATTTTTGAGGGAATAATAAATTTCCTGCCATGTATCTTTTCTGAATAAGATGTTCACTTTTTTCGAGTTATATGTTTTTTAAATTTTAATTACAATCTGAGTTTTCATTTGATAAACTATGAAATTTAATAGCTTAAAAGAACTCAATTTGCTTCATTTTCATACAAATTATTCCGTTCTCAATGCTTCAATAGGTCTAATTCTCGATGCTCTGTAAGCCGGAATAAATCCTGCGATAAGCCCAGAAATCACCAAGCAGATAAATGCCGCAAAAATTAATCCCCAACCTACACTTGGATCTTTAATAAAATATTTTTCGAGACTGCCTCCAATCAGTTTGAGGGTTAAAACACCAATTCCCACCCCTATAAATCCGGAAACTACCGTAATTACAATACTTTCCTGCATTATAAGACCTACAATACTTCTTGGTTTTGCTCCAATGGCTTTTCTTACCCCAATTTCTTTGGTCCTTTCTTTTACGATATACACCATAATATTGCTGATTCCGATAATTCCTGCCAATAAAGTTCCTAAACCGATAAAACCTACAATCATAGTAATTACAAATAAAAACGTAAAAGAATCTTGCAGTCCTTTCGCTTTGTTATTCACGATTACCGCGTTTTCGTCATCGGGAGACACTTTTTTTCTGGCTTTCAGCTCTTTTTCAAGATGATTACCATACTCTATTGCCTGTTCGGGCTTCATATTTTCGTTATAAGCAATATAGACGCTGCTTATTGTGTCCGAACCTTTTTTTATCTGCTGTAAAGTGGAAACCGGCAAACTAATCATTCTTTCGTCCCAGTCGCCTCCGTCATCTGCAAAAACGCCAATTACCTTAAAAATACTTCCATTAATATTGAGCTCTTTCCCTACAGGATCTCCATTCTTTATCAAATCCCGCTGAACCATTCTTCCGATTACCGCTACATACTGATTGTTTTCAATATCTCGTTTGGAGATAAATCTTCCATTCATCAGTTTTTGGTTTTCAATAAAAGACTCTTCATCATTCGCTCCGGAAATTTGATAATTACCGCTTTCTTTTCCGTATTTGACTAAAAAATTGGTAGAATATCTCGGAGTAGAATACTGTACATTTTCAGGTTGAGAACCTACAATAGCATCATAGTCTGCATTATTTAAGGTAATATCTCTGTTGGCCTGCAAACCTCCGTAGGCAACGTTGGTACGCCCTGTAAAAATGGAAATAAGATTTTGAGCATCCCGCGTAAAACCTTGCTGAAATGCATTCTGAAGACCATTTCCAATACCAAAAAGTACAATAAAAATGTAAAGTCCCAATGCTACAGTAAACCCTGACAGTACTGTCCGCAAAATATTACTGCGGATAGAACTGAAGATTTCCTGCCATCTGTCTAGGTCGAACATAATTTTAGTTTGAAGCGGGAAACTGGATGATGGTAGCCTTCCGATCTTACCGCCGATTTTTTTTTAATTTTACAATAAGCTTTTGTTATCTTGCCTAATTCTGAAAGTTATGAAAACATAAAACTTTCAGCTTCCAACACCATCTTTCAGCTACAAAACAATCTGCTCAATGAACTCATCACTTTCGATAATGCCGTCACGAAGCACAACGTTTCGCTTGGTCTGTGCGGCTACATCAGGTTCATGGGTTACCACAATAATCGTTTTCCCTTCGTTGTTGATATCCTGAAGGAGCTTCATAATATCATGTGTCGTTTTAGAATCCAAAGCACCGGTAGGTTCATCGGCAAGAACTACTTTCGGATCTGTAATGAGGGCTCTTGCAATGGCAACTCTCTGCTTCTGTCCACCCGAAAGCTCATTTGGGAGATGATTTGCCCATTGCCCCAACCCTACTTTTTCCAGATACTCCAAAGCTTTTTGATTTCTTTCTTTTCTGGGAACATTTTGGTAATAAAGAGGCAATGCCACATTTTCTACCGCTGTTTTGTAACCAATGAGATTAAATGACTGAAAAACAAATCCTAAAAATCTGGACCGATATTCTGCAGCTTTTACTTCATTGAGGTGTTCGATAGGAATTCCGTCCAGTTCATAGACACCTGAATCTTTTTCATCTAAAATCCCGATAATATTCAGCAAAGTAGACTTCCCCGAACCCGAACTTCCCATAATGGAGACAAATTCGCCCTCGGAAATATTGAGGTTAATCCCTTTGAGAACGTGTAATTTACTCTTTCCCGTATCGTATGACTTATGTAAATCCTGGATTACTAACATTAAGCAAAGCTGTTTTTTGTTTTCAATAAGTAGTCGTAAGATTACATTTGTTACAATATTTAAAATTTCTTTTATATTAACGTTGTTTAATATATAAATTATTAAAATTCAATACTTTATAAAAAATCGTTTAACTAAAAACCTTAGTTCATATTCATTTGAAGATATTAAATCGCTGTGATCCAATACACAAGGGAGTTTCATGTAAATGTGGAAAACTTTTAGGGTTAAAAGTCAGCCGATTAGTCTTTTGCTCTTTCAAAATAGAGCTTCATTTTCTAACTTTGTGGGAGTTTGTAGTGTGAATAAACCGAACTGTTTATAAACTGTAAAGTGCAGAAAAACAGAAACATATTCAAAACCACAGACATCCAGACATTCGTCACCAACGATTTAGTAAGTATAAAACATTAATTTTTTGATATGGGAATTTTCGACAAAAGAGTTAGTTATAAGCCATTTGAATATCCTGAGGTTCTACAGTTTGTAGAAGCCATCAACAAATCTTTCTGGGTACATTCTGAAGTAGATTTTACTGCCGATGTTCAGGATTTCCATTCTCAGTTGGAACCACACGAAAAAAATGCGGTTAAAAATGCACTTTTAGCTATTGCTCAAATCGAAGTTTCTGTAAAATCTTTTTGGGGAAACCTTTACAATCATCTTCCAAAACCTGAGCTTAATGGTTTGGGAGCAACATTTGCAGAATGCGAATTCCGCCATTCGGAAGCTTATTCCAGATTATTGGAAGTATTGGGTTATAACGAAGAATTTACCCATGTTGTAGAAGTTCCTGCTCTTAAAAAAAGAATCGAATTTTTATCTAATGTTTTAAAGCATGCCAATTCTGCAACGCCGAAAGAGTATGTTTCTTCTCTTTTGCTTTTCAGTATTCTTATAGAAAATGTGTCTTTATTTTCTCAGTTTGCCATTATTCTTTCTTTCACAAGATTTAAAGGATACATGAAAAACGTTTCCAATATTATTGCCTGGACTTCTGTTGACGAGCAGATTCACGCCAACGGAGGTATTTACCTGATCAACAAAATTCGTGAGGAGCAGCCGGATCTTCTTACAGATTCCGATATAGAAGATATTTATACTTTGGTAGATCAGTCTGTAGATCTGGAAGGTGAAATCCTAAGCTGGATTTTCGAACTGGGTGAGCTTGATAAATTCTCAAAAGAAGATCTTATCAATTTTATGAAATACCGTGTAGACGACAGTTTGAAAAAAATCAACATGGCGCCGAGATACAATATTTCTCCTGAACAATACCGCCCATTAATGTGGTTTGAAGAAGAGGTTTTCGCCAATTCTATGGATGATTTCTTTGCAAAAAGACCGGTAGATTATACCAAACATGACAAGTCTATCACAGCGAACGATTTATTTTAATTCCCCTTCTTTGAAGGGGTGTCGAAAATTCAGAGAATTTTTGACGGGGTAGTTTAGAATTTGGGCGCCTTAATCCGCCTTCCGTTCCCGCTTTTTTTCTGATTTTCAGAAAAAAGAGCTCCACTCAAGTCGGGGCGCGAGCGAAGCGAGCGTCGAAACAGCTAGTATAGCTATTTCATTCTGAGCACAAACTAAAGATTCACAAAGTATCTCAAACGAAATATTTTGTAAAATTCAATTAATGACTTAATTTAAAGCGTTTACAATTGCATCATTATAAATAATAAAAGAGAAAATATGATTAACGTAATTGTAACTTATACCGTAAAACCTGAATTTGTTTCTGAAAACAAAAGCAACATTCAGAAATTTTTGAATGATTTTAAAACTTTAGACCGGTCAAAATTTGAGTATAAAGTTTTTGTAAAAGAAGATGGTGTTACGTTTGTTCATTTTTCAAATTATGAAAACGAAGAAGTACAGAATATGATTTTAAATATTCCGTCTTTCAAAGAGTTTCAAAGATTAAGAGACGAAAGCGGATTGAATGATTCTCATAAAGTAGAAATTTTACAGTCTGTCGGGGCTGAATAAATAAAAAGTGGAGCGAGCGAAGCGAGCACCAAAACAGTTAGTAGGATATTGGATATTGGAGTTTACATACGAATAATTGCGATGTTTATAGTACACAGAATAGATCATTGTAAAAACCTAACGGGTTTTGAAAACCCGTTAGGTTTGATTGGAAAATTCAATAGAAACGGGCTTTAGGCAAAACTTAAAAATAGCACTTGTTACTTGCAATGAGAGTATTCAGAAGTAAAGATAACAAAACATCGTCTTAGCCCTGATTGAGCGGCATGTCTGAGCTCTTTTTCTTTGCAAAAGAAAAAAGCGAGTAGCGAAAGCAGGTAGAAAAGTGAGGAGAAACACAAAACTTGAAGCTCCTAAAAAAATAAAAAATCAATGTACAACGTACATTTTACAATATAAAAAACATGGAAGAACAAAATACAAATATCTGGTGGCTCAACGAAGAATCTGAGCAAATGCTGAACAGAGGTTACCTTTTGAAAGGAGAAACTGTAGACGGAGCGATTGACAGAATTACCACTGCAGCCGCAAAAAGATTATACAAACCTGAATTGCAGCCTGCTTTCAAAGAAATGATTACCAAAGGGTGGATCAGTTTTTCTTCTCCGGTTTGGGCAAATATGGGAACACAGAGAGGTCTTCCAATCTCTTGCTTCAATGTACATATTCCAGACAGTATTGAAGGAATTACCCATAAAATGGGCGAAGTGATTATGCAGACGAAAATCGGAGGTGGAACGTCAGGATATTTCGGGGAACTTCGTAACAGAGGAACTGCCGTAACCGATAACGGAAAATCTTCAGGAGCAGTTTCTTTCATGAAGCTTTTTGATACTGCAATGGATGTAGTTTCTCAGGGAGGAGTAAGAAGAGGTGCTTTTGCTGCTTATCTGGATATTGACCACGGAGATATTGAAGAATTTTTATCCATAAAAGACATCGGAAGTCCAATTCAGAACCTTTTTACGGGAGTTTGCGTACCAGATTACTGGATGCAGGATATGATAGACGGTGATATGGAAAAACGTAAAGTCTGGGCAAGAGTTTTGGAAAGCCGTCAGCAAAAAGGGCTTCCTTATATTTTCTTTACCGATAACGTGAACAGAAACAAACCTCAGGTTTATAAAGATTTGGGATTAACGGTCAATGCAAGTAATCTTTGTTCGGAGATTATGCTTCCTTCTACAAGGGAAGAATCGTTCATCTGCTGCCTTTCTTCTATGAATCTGGAACTTTTTGATGAATGGAAAGACACCGATGCCGTTAAACTTGCTATTTATTTTCTAGACGCCGTTTTATCTGAATTTATAGAGAAAACTGAAGGAAACTATTATCTTCAAGGAGCAAGAAATTTTGCAATGCGACACAGAGCACTTGGTTTAGGAGTTTTAGGATATCACTCTTATCTTCAGAAAAATATGATTCCTTTTGAGAGTTTTGAAGCTACGCAGTTTAATGCAAGAGCATTCAGACGCATTAAGGAACAGGCAGATCAGGCAACAAGAGAACTCGCTAATATCTATGGAGAACCAGAACTGCTGAAAGGATATGGAATCCGTAATACAACTACAATGGCAATCGCTCCTACCACTTCCAGTTCTGCTATTTTAGGACAGACTTCTCCGGGAATTGAGCCGTTCGCTTCCAATTATTATAAAGCAGGTTTAGCCAAAGGAAACTTTATGCGTAAGAATAAATATCTTGCTAGATTGCTGGAAGAAAAAGGTCTTGACAATGAAGAAACATGGAGAACCATCATGTTAAATCATGGATCTGTACAGCACTTGGCTGAACTTACTGACGAAGAAAAAGCTGTTTTCAAAACGTTTAAAGAAATTTCTCCAATGGAGATTATTTCGCAGGCTGCACAAAGACAGCAATACATTGATCAGGCTCAGTCTCTGAACTTGCAGATTCCTTCCACAATGCCTGTAAAAGATGTAAATTATCTTTACATAGAAGCTTGGAAAAAAGGCGTGAAAACTCTGTATTACCAAAGAAGTTCTTCTGTTTCTAAAGAAATGATGGTGAATTTTGTGACTTGTTCGGCTTGTGAAGCTTAATATTCATCAAATATAAAATAAAGTAAGTCGACCACTTATTGAAAATATTTTAAACCGCAGAAAAAATCTGCGGTTTTTTATTTTAATCAAGAAACATTTTGAAGTTTTTTATAAATTTGAAAATGATGAAAAAAATAATAATTCTCTTATTCGCAATTGCCGCACATCAAATTTTATTTTCACAGAAGAAAGAAATTTATATCAACGATAATCTTGAAGAAATTTCTAAAGATGAATATAATAAACGCAATAAAAATTACCGTTTTCAAAGCATTGAAACAGATTCTGTTCTGTATAAAGTACGCATTGAACATGAAGGAAATGGGAAACTAACCACTTCTAATCTTAATATTGTAAAAAAACGCTTAAATATCCCCGAAAACAATACTAAAAATATTGTAATTAATTATTATCAAGGTTTAGATAAATGCAATGAACATTCTGATACTAATCCGTATGTGATTGATGATATAAAGACATATACCCGTAAATTTAAAAGCATCAATTCAAATCTATATTTCGTTTATCGAGAAAAAAATGGACTAAAAAACAGGCTAAAGAAGGCTAATTGGGTGGATGACACATCGGGAACTATAGAAAATTTATTTTTTAGAATGAAATATCCCTGTAATTCTGCAATTGTAATTTTTTCTGATGGACACTATAAAATATTTAGAGGAGAGTATATTTGGGAAACAGTTCTTAATACTTCAAAAGAAAAATATTAGTGTCGTTTTTTTCTAAAAAATGTTTCAATAAAAATTTTTAAAAAAAAGTAAAATAAACTTTACATATTGTAAAATATTTTTTACATTTGTATCATTAAAATTTACTGATATGAATACTTTACAACTTTTACCCAACCGATTAAAAAATCTTGGTTGGTTTATTTTCGTCCCATCATTAATTTTGGGAGCAATTTCTCTCTCGGGAGTTATGGATGTTCAAATTTCTTTGCCTGTTGTTTATAATTCAGGATTTTTTGGCTCCGAAGCAAAAGGCTTTTTCCAAACCGCCGAAATTGATTTATTTCCGAATTTATTTGGTGTGCTTATTATTATTGGAGGAATACTCGTAGGTTTTTCGAAAGAAAAAATTGAAGATGAGTATATTTCAAATTTAAGGTTAAAATCGGTTTTCTGGAGTTTGATTGTGTCCTACTCTATTGTTTTAATTCTGTTTTTAACCGTTTTCGGAGCAGTGTTTTTTACTATGATGATTATTACCATGTTCTTACCTTTGGTTTTATATATTTTCAGATTTAATTATTTACTGCTTAAAAAATGAAAAACACCATTAAAATAGAACGCGCTTTAAAAAGCATCACTCAGGAAGATTTAGCCAAAGCGATTGGAGTTTCCAGACAAACCATTAATGCTATGGAAGCAGGAAAATATGTTCCCTCAACGGTTTTAGCTTTAAAGATTGCAAAATATTTCACCAAAAAAGTGGAAGATATTTTTGTGCTGGAAGATGAAGACTAGATACATTTAATCATTAAGAGATGAGAAAGGAAGTTATCATTATAAATTTCCTTACTTTTACTAATCATATATCAAAATTTAGCATAATGAAATTCGGACAAGTAGAAGATCCTTCCAATATAAATTTTACGTTACCAAAAGATCATCCTAGAACCAAAGAGATTTTAAAACAGAACAAAAAAGGTCTGGAAAACATTTCAATTGGATGTGCAAAATGGAATAAAACAGACCTAAAAGGTTTTTATCCGAAAGGTACAAAAGATGAACTCTCTTATTATGCTACACAGTTTAATTCTATTGAGCTCAATGCTACTTTCTATGGAATGCCTTCTGAAGAACAGGTACAGGCATGGAAGGATAAAACTCCGAAAGATTTTAAATTTTTTCCAAAAATCACCAATACCGTTTCTCATTTCAGAAGACTTTTGAATATTGATGATGTAGTTACTCAATTTGCAACTGCTGTTCTGAATTTTGAAGAAAAGTTAGGAATGGTTTTTCTTCAGCTTCATGATAATTTCAAACCTAAAGATTACGAAAGACTGGAACAATTTGTAATTAAATGGCCCAAAGAAGTTCCTCTAGCCATAGAACTCAGAAATACAGAATGGTTTACGGATGAAGATATTCTAGAAAAAACCTGTCAGCTATTTGAAGATAATAATATCACCAATATCATCGTAGACACTGCAGGAAGACGCGATATGCTCCACATGAGGCTTACCACACCCAACGCATTTATAAGATATGTGGGAGCGAATGCAGAAAGCGATTATGACAGACTGAATGACTGGTTGAATCACCTAACACAATGGAAAAAAGAAGGATTACAAAATCTCTATTTTTTTGTTCACCAGAATGTTGAAAAGGCTTCACCACTTTTATCAGCTTACTTTATCGAAAAAATGAATAAAGAATGGCAAACTGATCTCACTGTTCCCAAAATGGCTCCGGAAAATCCGCCTACATTATTTTAATTTTTCCTAAATAACAACCCTAAATTCAAGAATATCAAAAGGAAACACAGCGTTACCCAAATTCCCAATTGCATATTTTCGTAATTGTAGGCTTCTACTTCTTTTTTAGCTATAGATGAAAGCTTTTCGCTTTGGTTTATATAATTCTGAACCTCCACAATCTGATCCATGTTTTTATTGGGTATAGCCTGTTGAGAAAAGTACACAAGATTTTTTTTGCCTAAATAACCTGCAATCCAATATTCATCGGACTTATTCATCTTAAGATGCTCAATTCTATAAAATTCCGGACGAATTTTTCCTATGTGTTTCGTTTCCATCGGAAGATTCGGATCTAGATTATTTACATTAATCACATAAAAATCTAACGGTTGCGGAAGCTTGTTGATGACCTGCAAAGAAACAGAATCATTCACAATACCTATAGAAGACTTCTTTACAAACCAATAACTGAAAATAGAAATCGAAAATATGACACTCGTAAATCTAAAAATTTTGGCATATTTCCCGACAATTCCTCTTTTTACCTTGGATAGAAAAAGCGAAAAAATAAGGCTAAGAAAAATAACAAAAATGATAAATCCCATTTGGCAAATATAGGAAATTAAGTATATTTGGATCTTAAATTCGATTGACTATGAAAAAAATTATTCTTGGGACAGCTCTTTTCCTCTCATCATTTTCTCTTGCACAAGTGAAGTTTGAAAAAGGGTACGTAATTGACAAAAAAGACAATAAAAAAGAAGTCTACATTAAAAACATGGATTGGGAAATTACTCCTAGCAGTTTTTATTACAAACTAGACAATAATTCTAAAGAAGTTGTAGGATCTCTTTCTGACACAAAGGAATTTGGTATATATGGTAAAACAAAATATGTCTTTTACAATGGTAATATTGATATATCTTCTACAGATTTATCTAACCTGTCTAGCCAATATGAACCAGAATATAAAAACAGCTCTGTCTTTCTAAAAGAATTAACTTCTGGGAATAAGCGTTTATATACTTTTCACGGAATTAACAACGCCTCAAAATTCTTTTATTCTGATGAAGAAAATCCGGAAATAAAACCCCTTATCTACAAAAAGTATTATTTAGAAGGTAATGAATCTCGTATTGCAACAAATGACACTTATATTAAACAACTGGAAGATATTTTTAAAAACGATCCAAAAATAAAATCTTTAATAACTAAGGCTAAGTACAATGAAAAAAGTTTGTTACAAATTTTCACATATAATAGCCCTCAAGATATTAAAAACAATCTCAACAAAGGTGAAGATAAAAAAATTAACTTCGGCTTAAATATCAGACCGGGAATTAACTTCTATTCACCTATAAAAACTACCAATTTAATATCACAGGGAGATAATTTCCCGTCTACAACCAATTTTAGATTAGGAGTAGAAGCTGTTATAACTTTACCTTTCAACAGAAACAAATGGGCAATTATCGTCGAGCCTACGTATTCTGCTCATACATTTAAAGAAGTCACCGCTGTTTCTTCTAATAGCTTATATAGTATGGGGATGGATTCTTATTCGTTCATAAATATCCCTATTGGAATAAGACATTCTATGTTTTTAAATGAGAATTCTAAATTTTTTGTAAATGCAAGTATAAATTCATTCAGATTCAATACAGGAAATGCAAAAAATATAGATTTCTATTATAATGGAACTATTTTTGACAAAACTCCTCTATCCTCTAACCAAATATTTAAAAGTATGTCTTTTGGAGGTGGTTATACATACAAAAATAAATATACTGTTGAAGTACGTTACGACACGCCTAATAATATCATTGACAAAAAGACACTACAAACTGCTAAATATAGTTATACTTCAATAATTTTAGGATATAATATTTTTTAATCTACATTCCACTCTTTATAAAACTGGTCGAGGAAAGTCAGCATAAACTGATGTCTTTCTTCGGCTATTTTTTTTCCTTCTTTGGTATTCATTAAATCTTTTAACAGCAACAGTTTTTCGTAGAAATGATTAATGGTTGTTCCGTTAGATTTCTTGTATTCTTCCTTAGACATGTTCAGTTTTGGAGCAATATCGGTATGATACATCAAATTATTTTTAAAACCTCCGAAATTAAACGTTCTCGCAACTCCTATTGCACCAATTGCATCTATTCTGTCTGCATCTTGCACGATTTTCAGTTCAATAGGAAGAATTTCAGGAGCTTCCCCCCTATTTTTAAAAGAAATATTCTGAATGATAAATAAAACCTGATTAATAATTTCTTCTTCAACATTCTGACTTTTTAAAAAGTCTCTGGAAATTTTTAAAGCTAAAGTTTCATCTCCATTGTGAAACTTAGGATCTGCAATATCATGAAGCAAAGCAGCAAGTTCTACCACTTCATGTTGGCAATTCTCGGTTTTAGCAATTTTTTTGGAGAGTTTCCAAACTCTTTCTATATGAAACCAGTCGTGACCTGCTTCTGCACCATTTAGCTTATCTTTTACAAAATCAATAGTATTGTTTATAATATCGCTCATTCTTCAATCTTTTTTAAAATAATATTCCACAGTTTTTTATTATAGCTTCTGAAAAAGTTAATATGACCGATTTCTCCCTTATCCGATTCTTGTTTTTTTAAAAACCGATATTCCGGCTGTAAATTGGGGTAAGTATTTTGCAAAAGAGTTTTTACGCCCTTTTCCGTAAGCCAATCATCATCTTCAGCATAAACTACTAATACCTTCTGTGTTAAAGCATTAGAATAGTTTTGTATTTTCTCCAACAGTTTATTGGTAGATTTATGATTCAAAATTAAGGTTCTCCAATCGTATGCACAATTTCTAGGCAAACTTTCTCCCAACCCGAACCAATTTGCAGGAAAATACCCTAAAAAAGAAGTAAATAAAGGCTGCAATATTCCGAATCCCAGATACGCTTCAATCTTTGTTTTCCACCTTAGATTTCCAACAAAAGCATTTTGAGTTCCAACAAAAATGAATTCATCAAAAATTACAGAATCATCGTTCATTCCCAACAATAACGCACCCACCGAATGACCAAGACAGATTTTTTTATAACTGCCAAAATTAGTTTTTACATAATCTGTAACCGCCTTAAAATCGGAATTCCCCCAGGATCTCATAGATGCATCACATTTTTTAATATTCTGAGGTTTAGATAAGCCTATTCCAAAATAATCGTAGGTAATCACAGTAATCCCATGATCTTTTAAAAAACCTGCAAATGCAAAATAGATCTGTTGTTTAACACCAGTTGCAGAATTAATCACCAAAATCTGCCCATTAGACTTTTCAGGTTGAAAAAGATGTGCAGTCAGGGTAATATTTTGAGCTGTTTTAAGAGTAATTTGTTGCATTGCAGAAATAAAAAATCCACAGTAAATGTGGAATATTTAGTTTTAAAAATAAGATAATTTCATTACTTTTTCTATGCATCAAATAAAGATTACAAGACATCCTTAAGATAAGGAAGAGAAGTCTGCGCACCTTTTCCCATAGAAACTTTGGAAGAAACCAGATTACCAAATTTCACACAATCTTCGATGCTGTTTTTATGGCACAACGCAACAGAGAAGCCTGATGTAAAAGCATCGCCCATTCCCATTTTATAAATCATGCTTTCGTTTTCATTACGGTAATATTTCATCTCTGTACCATCGAAGTATAACGTAGAATTGGTTTCATCTCTTACAAACAACTTATTGAAGTATTTTTCTAATATTTTTTCTCTTTCTCCTTCACCAAAAATCGTTGAAAGGTCATTAGATTTAGCAATAATAAAATCTACAGAGTTTAGGATTTCTTCACTCAGTTTTTTTCCGGGCGAAGCATATAAACCGACTTTTTTACCATGAGATTTCACCATTTTTACGGTAAACTCTACTACTTCAATCGGAATTTCGAGCTGTAGCAATACCAAATCTGAAGCAACAATATATTTTTCGGCATTTTGAACAGTTTTAATATTGAGATATTTATTCGCAGCCGGATCTACAACAATTGAAAAAGTACCATTATAATTGGTTACATAAGCAATTCCAGTAGAATCTTTATCGGTTTCGGAGACATATCCTACATTTACATTTTCATCTACCAAATTACGCAAAATCTGTTGCCCGAGAGGATCCATTCCTACACAACCTACAAAATAAACATTAGCTCCCAATCTTGCGGTTCCAACTGCCTGATTGGCTCCTTTCCCCCCAAAAAAATTCTCAGAACGATGAGCCAATACAGTTTCGTTTCCGGCAGGAATTTTATCTGTATACAAAACCAAATCGAGGGAACAGCTTCCTACAACAGCTATTTTGGGATTTTCTGATGAAATTTTCATGGTACTAAATCTTATCTTCTGAATTTAATTTTTAAATGTAAGTATTTTTAGCTTACCAAAATTTCTATAAATTCAGTAATTATTTTTACAGGATTTTTATCTTTATCGAAAGCGATGTAACTGGCATAAAAACCTTCTCCATAGCCTGTTTCGAAAGCACAAATATTTCCCGGTTTATCTTCAAAAGGTTTTAAGAATGCATATTGATCTATGGCTCCTTTTTCGTCAAAAAAATGCTCGTGGAAAAACTCTTCGTAAATTCCCATAAAATCATCTCCTTTTTTCTCGAAAAGCTCTACTTCAAGTGTATTTAAAAGATTTTGCGTCTCAAAATCCATAAAACATCCCATACCGCTTTCTACCGGATAACCGAAAACTTCCTCACCGGAAAGGTCTTTAATATTTTGACCTTCGGTAACCGCCATTTCCCACTTTGCAATTTCAGAATCATTAAAAACAATTTCTGCATATGCAACACAATTGCTCTCTCTTTCTTTATGCAGTAAAACCTGAAATTCACCTTTCGGGAAATCTGTACTGAAAGGTTTCATATCATTGGTAAGAACAGGATCGCACGTCACGATCTTACCGCTCGATAGATATATTTTTCCTACTTCAAAACTTTCCAGCAACGGGCTTTCTACAAAGTTTTTTGAGAATAGTCGTTTTATGTTTTCTATGTGTGTCATTATTTTTTTACTGAGTATTTGATGATGGAAACCGAATGTTTGATGATGATATAAAAACTATCCCACACTTGGCTTCCGGCATCCTACAATGTTTTTAGCTTCTCTTCCAGAATTGCAATTTTATCGAGAGCATCTTTTTGTTTTTTGCGCTCTACTTCTACCACTTCAGGTTTTGCATTGGCAACAAACTTTTCGTTGGATAATTTTTTATCTACAGAAATCAAAAACCCTTTTAGATATTTCAATTCTTCTTCTGTTTTTGCTTTTTCTTCGCCCAAATCTAAGTTTTCGCTTAGCGGAATAGAAATTTCTGTTGATCCTACCAAAAATGTAAAGCTTGGCTTATCTGTTTTGGTTCCGAAATGAATTTCAGAAACGTTAGCCAGTTTTTTAATAACAGATTCGTTGGCAAATTCTGAAGCATTGGTATAGATTTCGGCATTTTCTCTTGGCGAAATTCCTTTAGTCTGTCTGTAATTTCTAACTCCGGAAATAATTTCAGAGGCAGTTTCGAAGTTTTTGATGATATCTTCATTAAATGCTTCTGCTTTTTTCTGCTGAGCGATAATTAAAGCATCTTCAATATTTCTTTCTGAAATAGTCTGCCACAATTCTTCCGTAAGGAAAGGCATAAACGGATGCAGGAGCTTCATTAATTCTTCAAAAAGAGCAACCGTTTTATAGTATACTTCTTTAGAAATTCCTTCTCCGTAGTTGGGCTTAATTGCTTCTAAATACCAAGAGCAGAAATCATCCCAAATCAGCTTATAAATTAAATGTAAAGCATCAGAAATTCTGAATTTCTCAAACTGATCGTTAATTTCGGTTATTGTTTTATTTAATTTATGCTCAAACCATTCAATTGCCTGAATTTCTGTTGAATTTGCCGGCTTATCTTCATGATTCCACATATTAATCAGACGGAATGCACTCCAGATTTTAGACATGAAATTTCTTCCCTGAAGCATTAAATCTTCATCAAAAAGAAGATCATTTCCGGCTGCAGAGCTCAATAAAATCCCTACACGAACACCGTCTGCTCCGTATTTGTCCATCAATTCCAACGGATCGGGCGAATTTCCTAAAGATTTAGACATTTTTCTTCTCTGTTTATCTCTTACAATTCCTGTAAAATAAACATTTTTGAAAGGAACTTCTTTTCTGTACTCCAAACCAGCCATAATCATTCTTGCTACCCAGAAAAAGATAATATCCGGACCGGTTACCAAATCTGAAGTCGGGTAATAATAATTGATATCTTTATTTTCAGGATCAAGAAGACCATCAAAAACCGACATTGGCCACAGCCATGATGAGAACCAGGTATCAAGGGCATCTTCGTCCTGTTTCAAGTCAGAAGCCTGAAGTTGGAAGTTGGAAGTCTTTTCCTGTGCCAATTTTACAGCATCGTCAATATTTTCAGCTACAACGAAATCATTTTCTCCATCACCGTAATAATAGGCAGGAATTTGCTGTCCCCACCAAAGTTGGCGGGAAATATTCCAATCGCGGATGTTTTCCATCCAGTGCTTATAGGTATTTTTGAATTTTTCAGGATAGAATTTTACCTCATCATCCATTACCACATCCAAAGCAGGTTTTGCAATTTCAGACATTTTTAAGAACCACTGTACGGAAACTTTAGGCTCAATCACCGCACCTGTTCTTTCTGAAGTTCCTACTTTATTGACATAATCTTCCGCTCTCAACAAAAGATCTTTTTCTTCCAGTTCTTTCGCAATCTGCTTTCTTACGTCAAACCTGTTTTTTCCGGCGTAATGCAGACCGTGCTCATTCAAATTACCATCGTCATCCAAAGAATCAATCATTGGAAGATGATGCTTCTGCCCAATTTCATAGTCATTAATATCATGAGCCGGAGTAATCTTCAAAGCACCTGTACCGAATTCTATATCCACATATTCGTCTTCGATAATCGGAATTACTCTTTCAACAATCGGTACGATTACTTTCTTACCTTTTAAATGGGCATATCGCTCATCACTAGGATTGATGCAAATCGCAGTATCCCCGAAAATCGTTTCAGGACGTGTGGTTGCTACTGAAAGGAATTCCTCTGAACCTTCAATTTTATATTTTAGAAAATATAATTTTCCGTTTTGCTCTTTAAAGATTACCTCTTCATCTGAAATGTTGGTTTTTGCCTCCGGATCCCAGTTTACCATTCTGTAGCCTCGGTAAATTAATCCTTTATTGTATAAATCAACAAAAGATTTAATTACCTGTTGAGATAATTTTGGCTCCATGGTAAAACGTGTTCTTTCCCAATCGCAGGAACATCCTAGCTTTTTAAGCTGTTCGAGAATGGTTCCTCCGTATTTATCCGTCCATTCCCAAGCGTGTTTTAAGAATTCTTCTCTGGTAATATCAGATTTATTAATTCCTTCAGACTTCAGTTTTGCTACCACTTTAGCTTCGGTGGCAATGGATGCGTGATCTGTTCCCGGAACCCAACAAGCGTTAAAGCCCTGCATTCTCGCACGGCGAACCAAAACATCCTGAATGGTATTATTCAACATATGCCCCATGTGCAAAATCCCCGTAACGTTTGGCGGAGGGATGACAATGGTGTAAGGTGGCTTTTCGTTGGGTTCTGAGTGGAAAAATTTATTTTCCAGCCAATATTTATACCATTTCTGTTCTGCTTCCTGTGGATTATATTTTTCTGAAATCTGCATAGAATTTTAATTTCTTTATCTTACAATTTGCAAAAATAGTTTAAAGTAAAAAAATCTAAGCACTAATTAAAATAATTTTTAACTTTGTTCTTCAAAATTTATCTAACAACGTATTTAACATTCAAAGAATATGAAAAAATTAATCGCAGGAATTGCTTTATTCGGAACTTTCGCTTTAGCATCTGCACAGACTATTACTTTTGACAAAACCACTTACGAATATGGTCAAATTAAACCAAATTCTGACGGTACAAGATTTTTCACTGTAACCAATACTGGTGATAAGCCACTTATTATTTCTAATGTAAAAGCATCTTGCGGATGTACTACACCAGAATTCAGCACTACGCCTATTGCACCGGGAAAATCTGCGAAGATAAAAGTAGGGTATGCAACAGCTAATGTGGCTCCGTTTCAAAAAATGATTGAAGTTTTTTCTAACGATCCTGTTAACAGCAGAAGCGTAATTTACATTAAAGGTGAAGTAACTCCTAATGCTCCAGATCCGAAGCCATTAACACCTAAAGAACTGAAAGCTAAAGCTAAAGCTGAAAAAAAAGCAGCTAAAGAAGCTAGAAAAGCTGCTGCTGCAAAATAATAGCTGCACAGAAAATTATATCATCCGTTTCTTTCGAGACGGATTTTTTATTATATTTATTTCAAACTTTAAAGATCACATAAAATCTTTTAGAAACCCTAAACACCCATTTAATTTTTACGCAAATATGGATACTAATTTTTCTGACGATTTTCTTGTAAAAGGAAATTTTTCTATAAAAAAAACTTCTACCGAGTATGAAGGTAATCTTACCAAAGAAGAGGGATTAAAAATATTAGGTGAAGAAAAAGATAAACTTCGCGAATTGCAGGAAAAGCTTTACGCAGACGGAAGCCAATCTCTTCTTGTTGTGCTTCAGGCAATGGATGCCGCAGGTAAAGACAGTTTAATAGAACATGTTTTTGGAGGTGTAAATCCGCAGGGCTGCAATGTTACCAGTTTTAAAACACCCACTTCTAAAGAATATTCTCATGATTTTTTATGGAGACATTATTTAGCTTTACCTCAAAAGGGAATGATTGGAATTTTCAACAGATCTCACTACGAAAGCGTTTTGGTATGTAAAGTTCATCCGGAATATAATCTGAGCGAAAAAACATGGAAGTCTGTAAAAGATTTTGATGATCAGTTTTGGAAAAACCGCTACGAAAGCATCAGAAATTTCGAAAAGCATCTCGCTGATAACGGAACCACAATTGTGAAGATTTTTTTAAATGTTTCTAAAAAAGAACAGAAGAAACGTCTTCTGGATCGTATTAATGAGCAGGAAAAAAACTGGAAATTCTCTGCATCTGATCTTCCGGAAAGGGATTTGTTTGATGATTACATGAAATATTATGAAGAAGCCATTAATGAAACTTCAAAAGATAAAGCACCTTGGTATGTAATTCCGGCGGATAACAAATGGTTTGCAAGACTTTCTGCACTGCAAATTATTATTGATACTCTAGAAAAAATGAATTTGAAATTCCCAGAACTTTCAAAAGAAGACAGAAAAGGTTTGGATGAAGCCAAAAAGAAATTAGAAAGCGAATAGAAAATTCAATTCTAAAAAATGTGGCGGATACGGAATCAGAAAATGAATTTGCGTATTCGTCACTATCAAAAAACACGAGAAAACCTATAAGCCGGATTTTGTACTTTAAAAAAGTGCCTGTTATTTATCTACGTTTTACATTGCTGCAAAACTTGAGCTGATTACCCCTCGGCTTTCAGGACGAGCCGCCCCTATTTTCATTGCTGAAAAGAACCGATATACTTATCATTGCACCGCAAAGAGTTTACCTGGTTTCACTACAGCCGAACTGTACCTGCTTTCTGTTGCACTTGTCCTATCCTCACGGATGACGGATGTTATCCGCTTTGCTGCTCTATGGTGTCCGGACTTTCCTACCCTTACCGAAGTAAGAATCAACAAGCCGATTTTCTCGTGGCTGCAAAGATACAATTTAATATAACACTGTAGCAGTGTACCAATTTACCAATCTAAAAGAAGTTATAATTTATTTAAAAATTGTTAGATTCCTGCATTGTTAGATTGTTACATTAAAATTATTATCTTCGTGCTGTCATAAATTTGTTTTGGTTTATAAAGAAAAAGAATTTGCGCAGCTTGTAAAAGATAATCAGGGACTGATTATTAAAGTTTCGCGTCTTTATACCAATTCTCTGGAAGATGAAGAAGATCTTTTTCAGGAAATCGTACTCCAATTGTGGCGAAGCTACGATTCTTTTAAAGGAAACTCTAAAATTTCCACATGGATGTATCGTGTAGCGTTGAATACTGCTATTACACTTTTTAGAAAGAAAACCAAAAGCATTCAAACCAATGAGCTGGATATTAATCATCGGGATTTTTTGGAAGATGATGATGATAAGCAACAGCAAATTTCACTGCTTTACACCGTAATTAAAACTTTACCAAATATAGAAAGAGCAATTGTAATGATGTATCTGGATGATCTTCCTTATAAAGATATTGCAGAAAATTTAGGAATTACCGAAGTGAATGCACGCGTAAAGATGAACCGACTTAAGAAAGTACTTAAAGAAAAAATGGAAAAACATGCCTGAATTTGATTTAGACAGCTTTAAGAAAACCTGGCAGGAACAACCTGTACAGCCTAAATACGATTATAATGAGATTCTGAAAATGCTCAATAAAAAATCGCGCAACTACATGAAATATATTTTCTGGATTAGTGTAGCCGAATTTTTATTTTTTACGGTTTTAGCATTATTTTACATCATAAAAAGCAATGATTCCGAAAGTTTCCTCTCCATTTTAGAAAAAATGGGTGTGAAAAAAGATATTGAGCTTGAAACAAAACTCAATCATATTTACCTGCTTATAAAAGTTTTAAGCCTCTTAGTAACAGGTTTTTTTGTAGTTAAATTTTATCTGAATTACATCAAAATAAAAGTACAGGAAGATCTTAAACTGTTCATCATCAGAATAATTACTTTCAAGAAAACAGTTAACGCATTTATCCTTACCAACATTGGTTTGCTGATTGTTTTGATTTTAGTTTTAACTGGATTTGCATTTTATATACTCAATACCCAACATATCCAACTCAGTAACTCCGAATTTACAGGATTTGTTGCTGGAATCGTTGCTAGTACAATTCTCTGCATATTTTTAATCTGGATTTATTACCGCTTGGTTTACGGAATCATCATGAGCAGATTAGACAAAAACCTAAAGCAGCTTAAAGAAATAGAATCTCAAGAAAACATCAAGAGCTAATATTCATTAAGAACAACAAAAATCAATCAAAATTATGGGGAGGGGTTTTATCGTTCTTCCCTTTGTTCATAATAATTAAACCCAAGGTTAAACCAATAACTCCTGAAACGGCAATCATAAGGGCTCTTTGCACTTTATCTGCTTCGTCGTTCCCAATATAATTCATCAAAAAAAGAATTACAAAAGTAATCGCAGATATAATAAGATGATGTTTCCCGAATAGCTTCATGATAATATTTTTAAATAAATTATTTCAACTGATAAGAAATCATTAAACCACCTCTGTAGGGAATAATCTCTCCACTTCTATTATATCCGTTTGGATCTTCATCATATCTTTTACCGGAAATTCTATCGTATCCTTTGTAAAAATCCTGAGAGGTACCTATGGTTCCATACAATTCCATTCTCCATTTGTCTGATAATTTAAACTGATACCCTAAAGTTGCACCAAACAAAACAGAAAAACCCTTTTGGTAAAGATTTGATTTTGTATACGTTACACCTTCTTCATTTTTACTAGGAAATGGCTCATCCTTCCAATAATTCCATTTTTGAAGCACGAAAGTTGCAACAGAAATATTCGCTCCCACAAACCAACCTTGAAATGCTTCATTAAAATAATATCTACCTTCTCCAGACAAAGAATAGTACTGAAGTTCGTGCCCTGAAAAAGATTTCCACGGTGAAATCACTACGTCTCCCTGAACTGTAAAATTGTTATTAATCTGTTTTTCTAATCCTAAATTAACGATACCGATTGGAGCCAATAGAACATTTCCTTTTACATAAAGCTTTTTTTCTACCGCAGTTTTATCGGTGGTTTGTTGAGCTTGAATACTTAAAACAGCAAGTAATGACAACGAAAATGTCATCAAAAGTTTAATGTTAAAAAATTTTTTTTTCATCTTATTTTATCTGATTAATTAATTCTTGAGCTAAGTGAGCATCTTTCCCACTTTTTATTGCGATATCTTTGGATAATTCAGCAAAATTTTTAGCTAATTCTTTATTCCCAATATTGAAATATATTTTGGCTAAAATATAGGTATTTTCGGAAGTTTCTCCCCTCATTACAGATTTTTCTGCCCACTCTGCTGCCTTTTTCAATGAAGACTTATCTTTAATATGATCCGCAAAAATCCATGCAGCTTTTAACAGCTCGTTAGTATCAAAAGAATCTGCATTTTTATAATATTCTAAAGCGGCTTTAGCATATTCTTGGAAGTTAGCATTCTGTTCGTAATAAGCAAGTTGGGTTTGATTAAGCTTTAACAGTGCAGTTTCTCTACCAACTATAGGCTCCGCAGTTTTAAGAAAATAATCATCATTAATCTTTTTATTATTTTCATCAATAGATTCCTGAACTATTTTTGCCAAAAGAAGCTGATTTTTAAAATCATTATAATTCTGCTCAGGGAAATATTGTAGAATATCAGATTTTCTATCTTCAAATACTTTATAATTGGGATCTTGCGGAGATTTCAGAAAAAAAAGCAAATATCCAATCTCTTCTTTGTTGAGTAATTCGGTTTTAGATTTGTTGGTAAAATATCTTTCAGATGCTTTTTTTGCAAAATCGTAATCTGCATTAGCATTAAGTCTCATAATACTGATCAGAAATTCAGGATCTTTTTCTCCCTTTTCAAACCTTTCTTTAAACGAACCTTTTTTATTTTTAGGAGAGCTTATATCCTGAGCCATCGCCAAAAAAACGCTTTCTTCCATGTAGCCGTAATTTTGAGCTACAAGTTCTCCATCAGCATTAAGAAAAAGATAGGTAGGATAAGATCTTACTGCAAATCTAGCCGCAATTTCTCTTCCTTCTCCTTTTTCCATATCAATTCTGGAATTCACAAAATTTTTGTTGTAAAAATCTCCAACAGACTTTCGGGGAAAAGTATTTCTCTCCATCATCTTGCACGGTCCGCACCACGAAGCATAAGCATCAATAAACACAAGTTTATTTTCTTTTTTTGCTTTTGACAGCAAATCTTTAAACGGAATTTCATCAAACTGAATTCCTTCCTGAGCCCATAAAAGAATGCTAAAAAAGACCAATAATCCGGAGATTAACCTTTTCATTTATATGTATTTTAAAAAAGCGAAGATACTTAATTTTTGTATTTCTTTAATTAACAAAAAACAGAAAGAACAGTCTAAACAGTTTATAAAAATCAAAAACCTCTGAAAATCAGATGATTTCAGAGGTTTTTTGTACCCAAGACCGGGATCGAACCGGTACTCCTAAGAACTGGTGTTTGAGACCAGCGCGTCTACCAATTCCGCCACTTGGGCTCGTGTAAATCGGTGTGCAAATATAGAAACTTTTTTTACTATTCAAAAACATTTTTCAGTTTTTGTTAAAAATTTATTTCTAAACCATCGTAAGCAAGGCTAATACCGTCGGGAAGCAGTTTATTTTCAACATCATGCAGACCAAAATGATGACTGATATGAGTAAGAAATAATTTTTTAGGTTTTAATTCTTTATGAAGCTGCAAGATGTCCGGCAAAATAAAATGAGCAGGATGAGGATCGAACTTACGGATGCAGTTCAAAATAAGTACATCCAGATTCTTCAATTTTTCTTTCTCTGACTCTGAAATTGAACCCGCATCTGTAATATAAGCCAGGTTTTTAAACTTATATCCAAAAATCGATATTTTAAAATGAGTAACTTCAATAGGAAGAATCTCAGTATCTGCAACTGTAAATTTTTCATTTTTTATTTCATGCAGATCAAAAGCGGGTGCACCTGGATATCTTTCATTGGCAAAAGCGTATGGAAAACGGTTTTTCACTTCCTCACCAACCCTTTTCATACAATAAAGAGGCATATTTTTACCACTTTTAAAGATTAAAGGGCGCATATCATCGAGACCGATAACATGGTCATTATGTTCATGGGTAAGAAGCGTTACATCAATATGATTTTCATGATTAAGAAGCATTTGCTGCCTGAAATCTGGTCCGCAGTCGATAAGAATTTTCCTGTTTTCGTCTGTAGTAATCATTGCAGATGCCCTAAAGCGTGTGTCTTTCGGGTTATCTGATGTACATACCTCACATTGGCAACCAATCACCGGAACGCCTTGTGATGTTCCTGTTCCTAAAAATTTCAACTTCATTTCTTTTGAGGTTGTTTTAATTTTGGTAAATTTACGAAAAATTTAATGTCCTAATGTATCAGAAACTAACTCCTAAACAAAAAGCATTAACAATTAACTTAGATCCTACTATTTATGGTACTTTCGCAGAAATTGGAGCTGGGCAGGAAACTGTTCGACACTTTTTTAGAGCTGGAGGAGCTTCAGGTACAATTGCTAAGGCAATGTCGGCGTACGATAAAGATTTCAGTGATGCCATTTACGGAAAAGAGGTAAAAAACAGATATGTTACCCAAAACAGACTCAGAAAAATGCTTCGTTATGAAGTATCTTTAATTGAGGAAAGAATTTCCAGAGAAAATCATCCGGGAAGAAAGTTTTTCTCTTATGCCAATACGGTTACTACAATTAATTTTGACAAAACTCTTAAAGGTCATGGTTGGGTAGGAATTCGTTTTCAGGTAGAAGAAAATCAGGATTATAATGAGATTGTCATTCATGTTAAATTCAAAGAAAATGATGCTACACTTCAACAGGAAACATTAGGAAATCTTGGAGTTAACCTTATTTTCGGGGCTTTTAATTATTACGATAATCCTAGAAGGCTCATAGAGTCTCTTTACGATGATGTTGCGACAGATAACCTCGAAATTGATATGATTGATTTCAGTGGACCTGCTTTTGCTTATGTTGATAACAGACTGATGTCTTTACAACTTGTAAAAAACAATATGACCGATGCTGTAATCTTCAATTCTGAAGGTAATAATATGCTTCCTGCCGATATTTTGTACAAAAAAAATATTTTTGCGGTAAGGGGAAGTTTCAGACCTGTTACAAAGGTAAATATTGATATGCTTCGCAGCGGTATGGATATGTTTCTGAAAGATGCAACCTGTACCATGGAGGAAACAGAAGTTTTAATAGAAATTACCATATCCAACCTTCGAGCAGACGGAGATATTAATGAAAGAGATTTTCTCGACAGAGTCGACGTTCTTGGTAAATTAGGATACACCGTAATTATATCTAACTTCTCCGAATATTACAGATTGATTGATTATTTTTCGCATTACACCAACGGAAATATTGGCGTTGCAATGGGCGTAAACAATATGCTGATGGTTTTTGATGAAAAATATTATAAAGATCTTTCAGGAGGAATTTTGGAAGCATTTGGTAAGTTTTTCAGAAACGGAATGAGAGTTTACCTCTATCCTTACAAAGATCCTGAAACGCACGAACTTCTGGATTCTGACAATCTGAAAGTGGAAGAAAATCTTAAAGAGTTATACAAATATTTTAAGCTGAACAACCGTATTGTAGACATTAAAAACTACAATCCTGAATTTTTGGAAATTTATTCCCGAGAGATTCTCAGAAAAATTGCCTGCAATATGAGCGGATGGGAAAATCAGGTACCGGAAGGTGTTGCGGAAATGATTAAAGAAAGAGCAATGTTCGGATTTAAAAACGAATTATCTCTAAAACAGTTTTCATAAAATTATTACTGATAATGTCTGAATTAAAAAAAAGGATTTCGTCTATATTGGAAAGTCCGAAACATAATACCGAAGAAAAGCTTCAGAAAGTTTGTCATCTTTTAGACCAAGAAATTTCTTATTTTAACTGGACTGGATTTTACTTTAAAAACGGAGATAAAAACGAACTTAAGTTAGGACCTTATGTGGGGGCAGAAACAGATCATACCATAATCCCTTATGGTAAAGGTATTTGTGGGCAAGTCGCCGTCTCTAACGAAACTTTTCTTGTGCCGGATGTTCATTTACAGGAGAATTATTTAAGCTGTTCCATAGATACAAAAGCAGAAATAGTAGTTCCTATCTTTAAAAACGGAGAAAATATTGGTCAGATTGATATTGACTCCCATACTTTAGATCCTTTTACAAAAGATGATTTAGAATTGTTGGAATGGCTTTGTAATGAAGTTTCTAAAATACTTTAAAAGTATAACAATATTTAAAAAAATATAACCGGCAAACTATTAAATAGTTTGCCGGTTTTTTATCATTAAATTGCTGATTAATTATTTCTCAATGACAATTTTTTTAGATACAATAGATCCTTCAATATTAATTTTAACGAAATAAACTCCTTTTTCTACTCCGGTAACATTAATTTTATTGTTACCCTTCTGCAATTTATCACTATTTTTGATAAGCTTTCCTGAAGCATCATAAATTTCATAAATTCCTTCGCTGCTATTATTTTCTATAGTAAATATACCATTTTTAACAGGATTTGGATAAACAGCCAATTGATTTTCTATCTTATTTTTTATTTCTGACGTAGATAACAGTCCATTTCCTATTCCTACAGCATACCAAGCTTTCACATTTTGCAACTGTTCATTTCCGTTTGCACCATACAAATCTGTAACCGCTTGTTTACTTGCATTATAAGCATCAATAAATTGGCTATTCGCTGTTAGATAATTGGCTAAAGTTCTATAGGCGATTTTTTCAGCTTTTTGGATGGTAATACCAGTTACATTAAAATTATTTCCAATATCATTTGTTCCCGATCCACCGGCTGAAAGAAGATAGAACCAATAATTACCTACCCCGCTGTTGGTATGTACTCCACCATGATCGTTTGTCGTTTCACCATTAGCATTATATGTTGGAATTGTAGATGCCCAATATTGTGTAGAGCCACTAACAGTGGGATTGGTCGGATAAGTATCTGGCTGTTGCGAACCCAATATTGCAGGACCAGAATTAGGATTAGACATACTTCTTAAAAATGTAAAACCTAGTGCCGGATTTGGAATTCCTTCTCCAATCGTCCAGTTTGGGCTTATATTAGTATAAAACTCGATAGAAGCACCAAAAATATCTGCGAAAGACTCGTTTAATGCACCAGACTCACCTTGATAAGCGAGATTTGCAGTTCTGCTTACAATAAGGTGAGAATACTCGTGTCCTGCCACATCTAACGCTACGAAAGGATTAAAATATCCAGCTTGTCCTTGGTAAAGACCATTTCCATAAACCATCCCTACAATACCCTGTACATCCACTGCAGCTGCGTTAATGCCACTCGCAGGCTGATTAGCAGGTGCAAAATTAACATTATAATAATTTCTTATAATAGAACCATTTCCATCGTAAGAATTTCTATTATGTCTGCTTACATAATAATCATGAGCTTTAGACATCGCCCAATGAACCTCCACTGGAGGCTTTGTATCATTTGCTGTAAAATTTGGACTTGCACTAGTATATTCTGTGATTGTACCCGTAAATTCTCCGGTAAAAGTATTACCGCCTCCATCCCAGTTGGTACCATCTCTAGTGTAAATATTTCTTGCATTATCTTTCAATCGGTACAATCCATTATAAGAATCTACCGTAATCTGCTGATTTCCTTTATAAAAAGTTGCGCTTGTAGATGGCGTATCCACCAATGGCTTCATCGTTTTAAGAGAAGAAGCTTCTGCTACATTAATATTATTATGATGATGAATTTTTTCCAGTTTTTTAACAATATTTTTGGAAGCATTATCAACATAGTAGGTGTAGCCTTTCAGATTTTTTAAAGCTAAAGCATTAATCGTAGAAGCCGAATATAACTTCACTCCTCTATCCGATAATACTTTAGTAATCACATTTTCGAATTCTGCAAAAGTGATATTTGGCAATTTCATATCTTTGGATACTATGCTTTCAATCTCAGATTTGTCTAGAATTTGCCCCAAAGGAATATCTATATCATTAGTATATTCACCATTAACAAATGTAAGCAAGCCATCTTTTTCGTGAAGCAATATTAATTCATCGGCTACTTTTACATTTTTGTAATAATGCTGATAGGACGAATGCTTAATTCCCAACTCATCAACAGAAGTATTTATAAGATTAAAAGTATGATCGTTGTTTCCTCCCAACCATTCTCCAAGATGATTGATTAGATATTCTGATGAAATATTTTTTCCATTAAAATCTGCACTAAAATTTCCTAAGGCAGAAGTAGTTATTTTTTTAGGAAGATCCTTTACAGTGAGCTCAACATTTTGTTTTTTCTGACCTTTTACAACTAAAAAAGGAGTAACACCAACTGTAAAAGAGAAAATTAATGTTTTAATAAGAATGACGGTCTTTTTCATACTATTTTTATTGATTAAATCTTACAGTTAGTACAAAAACATTCAATATGTTACAAGACGATTACATTTTTATTAAATTTCAATTATTTATGTTAAAGAATTCCACTATTATTCTTGATTTAAAGCTTTCAGAAGTGTTTTCAAGTCTATAATATTAAGCTTTTCCCCAATGAAAACTATGATAAGTATGACAATTAAGAAGAATATAGTAATGAAAATATAAACGGATATTAGCCATATTATGGTATTAAGAACATTGCCTTTAATTCCGAACTTCTTCATAAAATATTTTTGTGAACGCTCAAACCAAGAATTATTTTTCTTTCTATTGGGGATCACCTCCAATCGGTTAAGTTCATCAACAAGATCTACGACCTGCTGAATGTATTTTCCGTACATATAATACGTCCAATATTTAATGAGAAAACACAAGAGAAGTATTGTAATTAAAAAGCTACCTATAAAAATAGCAATATTATATCCGGAATTGAATTCGAAATGAATGCGTTCTAAACAAGATAAAAAAGCTAAAGGAATATAGGATATATAATAGGATATATAAATCTCCTTGGAAACCAAAAGCTGGGTTTTAATATTAAAAAGATCATAATTTGTATTAACCCCTCTCTTTTTAAGCAACTTGTACAGTTTCAGCAGTCTCGAATAAAAATAAATAATTATTAGTAATGTGAGAAAAGCTATAGAAAAAGAAATTATTCTAATACTGATATCTTTTGTAGCAAAAGGAAAACCTATTAACAGCATTGGAAGCGTAAGAAGTAGTATCCAAAATTCAGTTTGCATATTTATTCTTATCATTTCCAAAGGCGAATGAATTTCATCCTGTTTTTTTAAAGATATTTCCGGAAGCTCCTGCTCTCCTTTGTTCCACAATTCTTTTAAATTCTCTAATTCCATAGTGTATTATTTATGTTGAGAAAACTTTTTTCTTTCGATAATTTCTTTCAGTTTACTTTTTGCCCTGTTCAGTTTCACCCTCACATTCACTTCTGTAATCCCTAAATGCTGTGCAATATCCTTACCCGAAAAACCTTCAAGAAAATAGAAAATCAGGGCTTTATCAATAGAACTGAGTTCATAAATAGCTTCATACATCATTTTCATATTCTCATCATCTGTATCGTTGTAAGATTCCTGATGTATATTAATATTTTCCACATTTTGGTTTTGTATAAAACCACGTTTTTTTTCGCTTCGGAGAAATACTATTGCAGTGTTGAGAGCTGTTCTGTAGAGCCAGGTAGAAAATTCGCTTCTATTTTGAAATTCGCCGTAGGATTTCCATGCCTGATAGATGATCTCCTGATAGAGGTCATTTTGATCGTCGGGATTATCCATATACATTTTGGAGATTTTGAAGATAACCCCTTTATGCTTATTAATTTTCTCCAGAAATTCTTTTTCCAGTAAAGATATTTTTAAAAGCTATAATGATTAGTACAGCGGTTTGTTTCTTTGTTACAATTTTTCAAAAAATTAAATATACCACAATATATTTTAATGGCTTAAATTTTGTGTACCATATATTACACCAAAAAATACATATATGCCTTATATTAAAAAACAAGACGATAAAAGTTTTGAGCTTTATTATGAAGATTTCGGATCGGGACAACCGATTATTTTAATCCATGGATGGCCGTTAAGCGGAAAATCTTGGGAGCTTCAGGTACCGGTTCTCTTAGACTTAGGCTTCAGAGTAGTAACCTACGACAGAAAAGGATTTGGCAAATCTACCCCTACATTAGATGGATATGATTACGATGGTCTTGCTGCCGATTTACATGAATTAGTTTCTCAATTGGAATTAAAAAATGTAATTCTTTTAGGGTTTTCTATGGGCGGAGGCGAAGTAGTTCGATATATTACCAATTACGGTTCGCAAAATATTGATAAAATTGCCCTCATATCCTCTATCATTCCATTAGTTAAACAAAAAGATGATAATCCTGATGGTGTACCTCAAAATGATTTGGATGAAATAATGAAAAACCTTAAAACCGACCGTGTTACTTTTTTAGAATCTTTTCATAAAAATTTTTATGGCTACGGAATGCTATCTCAAACGGTAAGCCAAAAACAACTGGATTATGACTGGAATATTGCATCATCAGCATCACCTATTGCAACTATAAAATGTGCAGAAAGCTGGGCAAATACAGATTTTAGACCAGAACTTGGCAATATTAATGTAAAAACACTTATTGTACATGGTGACAATGACAAGATTGTTCCTATTGAAACCTCTGCACAACAAGCAGCAAAAGGTATTTCAGATAATGATTTTATCACCATTGAAGGTGCTCCTCACGGTCTAAATGTAACACACTCTAAGCAACTTAATGAAATATTGACTCATTTCTTAACTAAATAGTTTTTTCAATTTATAGTTTTTATTATTTTCGGCCGCAGTTTTTATAATTGCGGCTTTTTTTATAAGAAAAAGACAGACCTCAAGAGATCTGTCTAAAAAAATATATCGTATTTTTTTTATTCTACATTTACTACCTTTTCAATTTCGGGAGCATGCTGTTTAATAGTATTTTCCACACCTAATTTTAATGTAGAAAAATTAAGAGAACAGCCCGAACAATTGCCTAAAAGTTTTACAAAAACAGTTTCATCTTTCACATCAATCAACTCAATATCTCCCCCATCTTTATTCAGAAAAGGACGAATACTGTCTAAAGCTTCTATAACTCGGGTTACTGTATCTTCGTGGGTGGTTTTTATTTCCATATTTGAGTTTGGTTTTCAAAAATTATTTTTGAAATTATTTTAATTATTTTTTTGGTGAGCAACCTGCCATTGTTGAGATTTTCACAGCTTCAGTAGGTGGCAAAAACTTATTTCTTTCTACCAGACTTTCCACCATTTTTTTAGCAGTTTCAGTGTAAATTTCAGCAATCTTAGAACCTTCCTGTAATGCTGCAGGTCTTCCGACATCTCCCGCTTCTCTGATACTCTGAATAAGAGGAATTTCTCCTAAAACAGGAATTCCCAAATCATCTGCAAGATATTGTGCTCCCTGGTTTCCAAAGATATAATATTTATTGTCCGGTAATTCTTCCGGAGTAAAATATGCCATATTTTCTACCAATCCCAGCACCGGAATATTAATACTTTCCATCTGGAACATTGCAATACCTTTTCTAACATCTGCCAAAGCAACATGTTGAGGTGTACTTACAATTACGGCTCCGGTAACCGGAACTTCCTGAATAATAGACAAATGAATATCTCCCGTTCCCGGAGGAAGATCAATCAATAAGAAGTCTAATTCTCCCCAAGCAGCATCTCTAATCATTTGGTTCAACGCTTTAGAAGCCATTGGACCTCTCCACACTACCGCCTGATTGGCTCCCGAAAAATATCCGATAGAAAGCATTTTCACGCCATAATTCTCTATTGGCTTCATTAAATTTCTACCATCAATCTCTACAGAAATTGGCTTTTGACCTTCTGTATCGAACATGGTAGGAACAGAGGGACCATAAATATCTGCATCTAATAAACCTACTTTGAAACCCATTTTGGCTAAAGTTACCGCAAGATTCGCAGAAACAGTAGACTTCCCTACTCCCCCTTTTCCTGATGCGATAGCAATAATATTCTGAATTCCAGGAATTTGTTTCCCTTTAATTTGACTTTGTTGAATTTCGCTTGGTTCAGGAGATACAATTTTAAGCTTTAAATTAATTTCCTCTCCAAATTCACTGGCAAAAGCCTGTTTCATGGCAGCTTCAAGCTTTTTCTTTTCATGCATGGCAGGCGAATGTGCAGTCATATCAATATACACATCATTCCCCATTATCTGAAAATTATTTACCAAATCATCTACTTCTATTTCTTTAAGGAAACTCTGAACCTTTTCTTTATTCAACATACAAATATAAATTGAGTACAAATTTACGGAAATTTTAATTATTTAGAATCAATAAACACACCTATAGACAAAATCTTTTGTGGAACAAAATATTGTAGTATTTTAGGACGATTTTAAATTTGAACTCATGCAGAAATTTTTATTCATCCTTCTAGGGTTGCTTAGTCATAATGTATTTTCGCAAAATTATTCGCAATATGTAAATCCCTTTATTGGAACTGGTGGTCATGGTCACACTTTTCCAGGAGCTATCGTGCCTTTCGGAATGGTACAACTTTCTCCGGATACAAGAATTGACGGAAGCTGGGATGGTTGCAGTGGTTATCATTATTCCGATTCGGTGATTTACGGATTTTCTCATACACACCTTAATGGTACTGGAGTTTCCGATTATGGGGATATTATGCTTATGCCAACTATGGGAAATGCAAGCTTTAACCCAAAAGATTATTCATCAAAATTTTCGCATAAAAACGAAAGAGCGTCCGCAGGATTTTACTCTGTTAAATTGGATAAGCACAATATAGATGTTCGCTTAACAGCTACAGCAAGAGTCGGTTATCATGAATATACATTCAATAAAGCAGGTGTTGCCAATATTATTTTAGACTTAAATCATCGTGATAAACTTTTGGAAGGCGAAGTAAGAATTATCGACGATAAAACGATTGAAGTTTTCAGAAGAAGTGAAGCATGGGCTACCAACCAATACATTTATGCAAGAATCGAGTTTTCTAAACCCATGAAAATTGTCTCTACAATTGCAAACGGAACTCAGAGAAATAATTTTTATTCTGGTACACAGCTGGCTCTCGCTTTCTCTTCGAAAGTGAAAAAAGGTGAAAAAATATTGTTAAAAGTTAGTCTTTCACCTACAGATTATGATGGTGCAGCCAAAAACTTTCTGGCAGAGGCAAAAACTGACAATTTTGAAACGATAAAAAATCAAGCAGCTGCAGACTGGAATAAAGAACTTTCTAAAATTGAAGTAAAATCTGACGATAAAAACAAACTGGCAATTTTCTACACCGCAATGTATCATGTCTTTACGCAGCCTAACATCAATATGGATGTGGATGGAAAATACAGAGGCAGAGATAACAAATTCTACTATGCTAAAGATTTTAACTACTACTCTGTTTTCTCACTTTGGGATACATTCCGGGCTGCACATCCATTAATGACGCTTATCGACAGAAAAAGAACAGCAGATTTTATCAATACGTTCATTAAACAACGAGAACAGGGCGGCAGAATTCCGGTTTGGGAGCTGGCTTCCAACGAAACCGAATGTATGATCGGCTATCATGGTGTTTCTGTAATTGCAGACGCAATGGCAAAAGGTATTACAGGTTTTGATTACGAAAAGGCTTATGAAGCCGCAAAAAACTCTGCAATGCAGGATATTTTTGGTTTAGACGCTTACAAGCAGAAAAACTACATCAGCATTGATGACGAGCATGAAAGTGTTTCCAAAACATTAGAATATGCGTATGATGACTGGTGTATTGCTCAAATGGCGAAAATTTTAGGTAAAAAAGAAGATTATCAATACTTTATGAAACGTTCTCAGAACTGGAAAAACCTTTACAACCCGAACAATGGTTTTATGCAGGCAAGAAAGAACGGAAACTGGTATGAACCTTTTGACCCGAGAGAAGTGAATAATAATTACACAGAAGGAAATTCATGGCATTACTCTTATTTTGTTCCGCAGGATATTCCGGGATTAATTGAGGCACACGGCGGGAAAGAAAAATTCGAGCAGTTTATTGATGGTATTTTTTCGGCACCCGATAAAACTACAGGTAGAGAACAGGTGGATATTACAGGCTTAATCGGTCAATACGCACAGGGAAACGAGCCAAGCCATCACATCGCTTATCTTTACAATTATGTTGATAAGCCTGAAAAAACCAATGAAAAAAATAAATATATACTGGATAATTTCTATAAAAATTCGCCAGACGGATTAATAGGAAATGAAGATTGCGGACAAATGAGTGCATGGTATATTTTAAGCGCAATGGGAATTTATGCCGTGACACCCGGACTTTCGGAATGGCAGACTACAACGCCTTATTTTGATGAAATTAAAATACATCTGGAAGACGGAACCATCAAAACAATTACGAAAAACACCTCCAAAAATGAGCTTAAATATTTAGGATTTGAAAATGTAAAAGCATTTAAAGATCTAAAATATCCTCAGCAAACAGCTTCTCCTATTATTGCAGCAGACAGACTTTTTGACTTTACCTCTCAGGTTAAAATAACTCCTTTGAATGAAAAAGACAAAATTTACTACATAACACGGGATGAAGATGATAAAAATACTGAAAAAACGTATAAACTATATAAAGAACCATTCATCATCAGTAAAACTACTCAGGTTTCGGCATATTCAGAAAGAAATGGCGAGAAAAGCGGAATTACCATTTCAAATTTCAACAGGAGACCTAACCATTGGAACGTAACAATTAATGCAAATGTTCATCCTCAGTATACAGCAGGTGGAAAACTTGCGATTATTGACGGAATAAATGGTGATGTCAACTGGAGAAAAGGAGAATGGCAAGGTTATCAGGGACAAACATTTGAAGCGGTTATTGACTTCCTGTCTCCACAACAAATCAGCCATATTTCTTCAACTTATCTACAAGACAGCCGTGCATGGATTTTAATGCCTAAAAAAGTAGAATACTATGCCTCAATGGACGGAAAAACATTTATTCTTCTGAAAACTGTAGAAAATAATATCGATCCTAAAGATGAAAAAGTTCAGATAAAAGATTTTTCAACGGATATTTTGCCGACCGAAGCCCGATTCTTAAAAGTAAAAGCCTATCATTATGGTAAACTTCCAGAATGGCACCAAGGCGCAGGCGGTGAAGCGTATATTTTTGTAGATGAAATTTCTGTGAAATAGAATAATTCTCAGATTTAAATAACAAAACCTCTTTCAGTTGAAGGAGGTTTTCTGTTAGTTTAAATATACTTTTAAATAAGAAATAGTAAATTGGGTATAGTAAAGTAATTCATGATTCTAAAAACACAAAATAATCTTTAATAAATTTTTAGAATTAAAATATTCTGAGAAACATAATTTTAATATTCTACGAAATTAACAGCTTTTTTTGCCGAAACAAATTTAAAGAAATGAATATAACAATATAAATTTTTTCCAATGTTAAGATAGAATCATTATGCTCAATGAACTCATTTCAATTTTAACCAAACAAGATTGATATTAAACCTAATTATTTCTTCATTATAGAACAAAAAAAACCCTGAATTTTCAGGGCTTGTATTTATTTTTTTATCTTTCGTTATCTTCATCCTCATCATCGAAAACATCGTCATTGTAGTCGTCTTCATCATCATCGAAATCGTCGTCTTCATCTTCGAAATTATTGCTTCCTCCAAAATCTTCATCGAAATTAAAATCTTCATCGAACAAAGGCATTGCAGACTTTTTGTTTTTTGAACCTGATGAATTTCCACTTTTCACCGGTGCTTTAAGAGGTGCATTACCAAATCTGTACGTCGTAATCGGGTAATTTACTCCTTTTGTTTCCTCTACAACCTCAACAAGTTCGCAGAAAAATTCCCAAAGATCTAAAAGCCCGTACTGAAACTGTGCTTTATCTCCCGCAGCTTCAAATGCTTCATCCACATATACGTCCGACATTATTTCGCCATCGCCATCATCACTCATATCTTCAAGAGGAACGCTTTTTACTACTGTCCCATCTTCTTCAAGAAGATTAAAAGTAGACAGCTCATCTCCACTAAGATTGAATGCACTTTTAATACCCAAATGTAAGTTCCACAGTGTCTGTTTTCCTTTGATTTCTACATCTCGGAAAATATCTTCTTTCGTATCTAATATTACACGGATTTTGTAAACCATATCAGTATTTCAATTACTTTTTTTGCCTTATTTATTATGATAAATTCTCGTTGCAAATATATAATAATTGATATTTCGCCAAAAATAATTATTCTTTTTTTAGAAAGTTTTTTTTTCTTACATTTCGCAGCAATCATTTGCTTTTTTCTAGCATGAAGCTGAATTTTGTTCCTTCCAGATAGACACTTTCTACGGTAATATTTTCATTGTGAGCCTCCAGAATGTGCTTTACAATCGCAAGTCCCAGACCAGATCCTCCCTGTCTTCTGCTTCGGCTGGTTTCTACTCTGTAAAAACGTTCGAAAATTCTTGGAAGGAGCTCCGCTTTTATCCCCATCCCATTATCTATGACCTCAATAAGTACTTTATTCCTAAGCACACTGGTTTTAACCACTACCTTTGCCTCTTGTCTGTTGACATAATGTATAGCGTTGGATATTAAATTAATAAAAACCTGCGAAATTTTCTGCTTATCTGCCTCCACAAAAATCTGTGGCTGTAAGGTCTGAATCTGTAATACGGTATTTTTTTTCTCTGCTTCGAGATCCAGCAGATCAAAAATCTCTCTAATTAAAAGATTGACATCAAATTTAGAAACATTAAGGTTTATTTCTCCGGCTTCCAGTCTGTTAATCATATCCAGATCATTCACTATTGCAATGAGTCTTTCTACCGAATTGTCTATTCGTTCGAGATATTTATCTCTTATATTCAGATTATCAACGCCACCGTCCATTAACGTTTCCACATAACCTTGAATTGAAAACAAAGGAGTTTTAAGCTCATGGGAAACATTTCCTATATATTCTTTCCGGTAACTTTCCATTTCCTTCATCATGTCCATTTCTGTGACTTTCTGCTGATTGAAATCTGAAAATCTCTCTCCCAGTTCTTTCAGGGTGATGTTATTCTGATCGCTGTATGCTATTTCGTCCGGTAGTATTTTAGATATTTTTCTTACCTGCTTTTTGGCGTAGTAATTAAACAGCAGTTCGATAACCAAATAATTGATGAAAAACATCAGCACAATTCCCACAATAAAACCTATCGTAAACTTGAATGTAGGATAGTAAATGTCTTTGAGAGCATCGAAACTGATGACCAAAACGAACATAACGATCGTTAAAAGACAGGCAGAAACAAAGGTAAGTCTGTAAAATTTCAATTTTACATTTTTTTGGATTAGGTATAAATGTAAGAAATCGGAATTATTAAACGATAAGTTTATATCCTATTCCTTTTAAAGTCTGTATGGTATTAATACCCAATTTTTCGCGAAGCCTTCTGATATGAACATCTATTGTTCTTTCGCCTACAATAACATCATTTCCCCAAACTTTTTCCAGAATTTCTTCTCGTTTAAAAACTTTTTCGGTGTTGGAAGCTAAAAGATACAACAAATCAAATTCTTTTTTTGGCAATAAAAACTGCTGTCCGCTTTTAGAAACCCTGAAATTATCTTTATCAATAATTAAATCTCCTATTTCTATCAGTTTAGATTGATCTGAAACCTGAGAAGTGAGTTTAAGAAGTGCATTTACCTTAGATATAAGAATTTTAGGTTTAATGATTTTCACGATATAATCATTCGCTCCCGCCTGAAAACCGGCCAACTGAGAAAACTCTTCGCTTCTTGCAGAAAGAAATACGATAAGTGTTTTTTGCAGTTCTTTTATTTTACGAAGTTCCTGGCAGGTTTCAATACCATCTTTCTCCGGCATCATTACATCTAGCAAAATAAGATCCGGGATAATTTCTTTTGCTTTTTCTATTCCTTCATTACCATTTGTAGCGGTGAATATGTGATAACCTTCTTTTTCCAAATTATAAGAAAGAATTTCAAGAATATCCAATTCATCGTCTATTAGAAGTATTTTCTTTTGGCTCATTTTAAATTTTTACGTTTCAAAGTTAACAATTTTTGAATGATGAATTAACATAATGCTTATCGTTCATATAAAGTTAACAATTATAAAGCTTTCGTAATGTTTAGTTAAGAAAAATTTAAATTTTACTAAACCAGACGAAGCACGAAACTTTTATTCCTTTGCACCGAAAGTAATAGTAAAAAGAAAATGAATTTTAGAAAACTGAGTATCGCTGCATTATTCCTTACTACAACAGGAACATTGTTTTACGCTCAAGAAAAGAATGACACCCTGAAAAATGAGAAAAAAATTGAAGGGGTAGTTATTAAAGGATCTACCAAAAAATCTACTGAAGCCAACCTTATTAATATGCAGAAAAAATCTGTTGAGGTAATAGAAAGAGTGGGTGCTGTACAATTGGCAAAACAAGGTGTGGGCGATGCAGCAACAGCTGTAACAAAAGCAACAGGAACTACAAAACAAGAAGGTAGCGGGCAGATTTTTGTAAGAGGACTTGGTGACAGATACAATAGTACAACATTAAACGGATTGCCAATTCCTTCGGACGATCCGGAATATAAAAACATCAATCTTGAGATTTTTAAAACTTCAATGATTGAATATCTTTCTTTAGATAAAGTTTACAACCCAAAAATGTTGGGTGACTTTGGAGGTGCAAGTGTAAACATTGTTTCGAAAGAACATACAGGAAAACCTTATTTTAAAATAGGTTTAGGAAGCAGTATCAATCTGCAAACTTATAATAAAAAAGATTTCAAACTTCAAGACGGAGGACCTGGATTTTTTGGATTTAAAGAAAGTAAATTTATTAAAGGAAATCCTTACCAAACCTATCCTATTACCACAAAATGGAATTTTAAAAACGCAGACAATCCTTTTAATTCTGACATGAACATTGAAGGAGGTGTAAGTTTCGGAAAATTGTCAGTTTTTGCTTATGCAGGTTTTGAAAATTCTTATGAATTTAGCCAAGGAGAGGAAGGTTACTATTTCCATGACAATACTCCGAGCAAAAAATTTACAGATGTAGAACGTTCGAAATATACAACGAATACAACTGCATTATTAAATTTAGCATATAAATTCAATGCTAATAACAAAGTTAACTTTACTTCAAACTTTATACATTCTTCTGATCAGTCTGCGAAAATCTACAAAGGATATTCTTATGATGTTGATAGAGATGTAATCATCAACAGAGGTGATAATAAAATTACAAATACTTGGGTAAACCAATTATTAGGAACCCATAAGCTAAATGATAGCTGGACTGGAGAATGGGCAGTTGGATACAATATGCTAAACAGTAAAAGACCAGATCGTTTGCAAAATACCATCGATGCAACAATCATGCAGCTTATTGCAGCGAGTGCCATTAATAATCACAGATATTTTGATGAACTGAAAGACAATACTGTTTTAGGACATGCATATCTTACAAAAAAATTAGACAGATTTAAAATTACCTTAGGATACGACGGTCAATATAAAGACAGAAGATTTGAGAATACTACCATCGGTATGAGCTACAATCTTGTTACCCAAATAGATCCTACGAATATTGATGGTTTCATAAACCCGATGAATAATTCTTTATTTATTTACCAAACATTTCAACCTACAGATAAATTATTTACTCCTTTCTTTTATACTGCAAAACAGAACATCCAATCTGGCTTAGCAAATGTAGATATTAATATTTCAGACAATTTTGTTGTACAGGTTGGAGGACGTTTCGACTACATCGATATGAAAATGAAATGGTTAGACGCGATAGCTGGAGAAGGTAATAAAAATAAACAATACAATAAGTTTTTACCTGCTCTAAATGCAAAATATAGCGTTAACGACAAACAAAATCTAAGATTAGCTTTCTCTAAAACGTACACTTTACCACAAGCAAAGGAAATCATACCGATTGCATATTATGACGTAACAAACAACATTTACGGTAACGAATATCTATATCCTTCGGATAATTATAATGCAGATCTTAAATGGGAATTTTTCCCGAAATCTGGTGAAGTAATTTCTTTAACCGCTTTTGGTAAATATATCCAAAATGCTATTGCAAGAACTTCTTATGCGAGTTCTGCACCAAGTGATATGTCGTATTTCAATGTTTCAGATTGGGGATACATTGCAGGTGCTGAAGCAGAATTCAGAAAAGACATTTATTCTTGGAACAATTCTAAATTGTACACATTCATTAATGCTACATATATGCATTCTCAACAGAAATTTAAATCTGAAGATCAAATTTCAAGAGAAAATGGTGGTGAAAAAGACATCAATCGCGGAAAAAGAATTGTTTTCAACACAGAAAAAGATGCAGTGCAAGGTGTGGCAGACTTTATTGCCAACGTTAATTTAGGCTACAACTACAAATGGAACAGCAATCTAAACAGTTTAGATTTTGTAGTTTCTTATTCTCACATAGGAAAAAACCTTTACACAGTAGGAACTGGAGGTATTGGTAACTTTTATGAAGTACCAAGAGAAATTCTGGATGCTAACATAACATTCAACTTAAAGAATATTGGTATTGGTATTTCTGCAAGAAACCTATTAAATCCTCATTTCAAAATTGAACAAGAAAATACTTCTCAGACTTTTATCCATAAAGATTATACAAAAGGACGCCAATTAGGTCTGAACTTATCTTATAAATTTTAATAAAAAATAAATCAATAAAAGAATTATGAAAAAAACATTTTTAAACGCAGCTTTATTCTTATCAATGGTTACCACAGTTTCTACAACGGCGATATCGTGTAGTAATTCTGATGACGATTCTTCACAAACTGTTTCTTCTTTAGATCCTTCTAACTTCAAAGGAAATATTGCAGCAGGAACTGTAGTAACATTAGATGCTTCAAAAGTATATACCATTACAGGTAGAGTTTTAGTAGAAAACGGTGCTACTCTTATTATTCCTGAAGGAACAAGAATTACTGTAGCTGAAGGTGCTAATTATCTTATCGTAGATAAAGGTGGTAAAATTTTCATGAACGGAACAGCAGCAAAACCAATCGTATTCGAAGGTACTGCACACAAGCAAGGACATTGGGGAGGTATTGTTATCTTAGGAAATGCTCCTACAAACAGAACTGCTGCAGGAACTTCTACTTCTGAACTTGGAGATTTAACATATGGTGGTACTAACACGTCTGATAATTCTGGAGTTATGAAATACGTAGTAATTAAAGACAGTGGTTTCAAATACAATCCTGAAAAAGAATTTAACGGTCTATCTTTATTCGGAGTTGGTAGCGGAACAACAGTTTCTTATGTTGCTGTAATCGACGGTGCAGATGATGGTATTGAATTTTTCGGTGGAAATGTAAACGCAGATCACTTACTTGTACTAGGTGTTGGTGATGACAGTATAGACTGGACTGAAGGATGGCAAGGAAGCGCTAACTATATTTATGCTGCAAGAAAAAAACAATATCAAACCGCTGCAGAGCCAGGAAACAGAGGTGTTGAAGCAGATACTCAGGATACCAATCCAAATACAACTTTTGGAAACGGAGTTTCTAATCCAAACATCACCAATGCAACTTTCTTAGGAAACACTTCAGGTTCTGAATCTCAAGGTATGAAAGTAAGAGCTGGATCAAACGGAAAATTCGACAATATCGTTTTAGCAAACTTCGCTACAGGTTTAGATTTTGAAACTGACAGAACATTATCTTGGTTCCAAGGTGGTTCTTACATTAAAAACCTAAACTTCGTGAACGTTACAACGAAATCTAAAGCTAAAAACACAGCAGGAACAGCAGTAGATATTTCTTCAATTTTCTCAGAAAATGCAAATGCAAACGGTGCAGGAAGCGGAACTGCTTTACCAGATTGGGCTAAATCTTGGAGCGGAGTAAGCTCTTTCGATACTACCGATGCAATGAATTAATAAAATTCAGAAAAGACACTTCATATTAACAAAGAATCGCGTTTGGTTTTATTTCCAAACGCGATTTTATATTATTATGTAATAATTAAAAGAAAAATAAATATTTATACAGCCTTTAAGAACCACAGTATTTACAAAATTTAGCCAAAAGAATAAAGTTAAACATTGTAAATACACAATTTATCAGAAAAAAATAATTCTTAAACAAAAAAACCTCCGAAAAATTCCGAAGGTTTATCATTAAAATAAATAATTGATTTTATATTTCTGTATTCAGATCCCAGTTCTGAAGATAATCATGAACATGCTTTAACATCATTCCTCCAAGAGAACCATCTACAACTCTATGATCGTAAGAATGAGACATGAACATTAACTGTCTAATGGCAATTACATCCCCATCTTTTGTTTCTAGAACTGCTGGTTTTTTAACAATAGCTCCAATTGCCAAAATAGCAACTTGTGGCTGAGGAATAATTGGCGTTCCCATAAGGTTTCCAAAGCTACCAACGTTAGAAATGGTATAAGTTGCTCCCTGTGTATCTTCTGGTCTTAATTTTTTATTTCTTGCTCTGTAAGCCAAATCGTTTATCGCTTTTGCCAAACCAGATAATGATAACTGATCTGCGTTTTTAATAACCGGAACAATAAGATTTCCGTCTGGTAAAGCTGTTGCCATACCAATATTAATATTTTTCTTTTTGATGATATTTTCTCCGTTAATAGAAACATTAATCATCGGGAAATCCTGAATTGCTTTTACAACCGCTCTTACAAAAATCGGCATGAAGGTAAGTTTTTCTCCTTCTCGTTTCTCAAAAATATCTTTATACTTATTTCTCCATTTTACAACATTGGTAACATCTGTTTCTATGAAAGAAGTAACGTGAGGAGCAATTTGTTTTGCTTTCACCATATTTTCAGCAATAATCTTTCTCATTCTGTCCATAGGAATTACTTCGTCCCCTACAGATGTAGAAATAGTTGTAGCCGGAGCTGTAGCAACAGTTTGAGGTGCAGAAACAGCCTGCTGAACCGGAGCCGATTGCTGAACTGGTTGATTTTCTCTATTCTTTACGTAAGCTAAAATATCTTCTTTGGTAATTCTTCCTTCTAAACCACTTCCCTTAATCGTTTTAAGTTCAGATTCTGAGATATTTTCCTGTTGTGCAATAGATTTCACTAAAGGAGAAAGATATAAATCTCCCGAAAACTCTGTTGATGCAGCAACTTTTAATGGTTCTTCAATGGTTTTTAAAGTTTCGGTATCCGGAGTAGTAGCCGCAACTTCATTTTTAACCTCTTCAGAAGGTGTACTTTCACCTTCGCCTTCAATTTCTAAAATAGCGATGGCTTCCCCAACTTTTGCAACCTCATCTTTCTGTTTAAGAATTTTCACAATTTTTCCCGAAACTGGTGTCGGAACGTCTGAATCTACCTTATCTGTCGCAATTTCTACTACCGAATCATCTTCTTTCACCTGATCTCCTTCGTTGAACAGCCAAGTGATAACCGTAGCTTCCATCACACCTTCTCCCATAGAAGGAAGCAATAATTTGTATTCTGCCATTTTTAAATTTTAGATTTTGACAAATATATAAAAAAAATCGGTTTTTTTATGAAATAGATAATTTTAGAAAAATTCGATGTAAATATTTTCTCCCACATTAAGACCGAAAAGTGTTTTTGCCCCATTCTTCCTGCTGCCTTTGTAAATCGTAAGTTCTAATTGGCCACTATCGTTGAAGATTGCCGCAGACTGCCCGTGGTATTCGGTTTCTCTATCCCAATCTGTTACAACTTCACAATGGCTGGAATAAATTTTAGACAAACTCAGATTCCTAAATTTGATGGTAAAGTTCTCATAACCTTTTGCTAAACTTTCAAAAAAATCTTTGCTGATATTGGATATAATATTTCCGAAATTATCAATATACATTACTTCACCAATAATCATTTTTTCAGTTTCATTAAAAACAGGTTTTGGAAACAGCAATTGTTTCGGTGATTCTATTTTTCTTCCTATAACTTCGGGCAATCCGCCGTTTGCCAAATGTACAGCAACAGGAATAAAAACATCTGTAGAAGTAAAATTTACAATATCATCAAAACGGTTGTTTAACGTAATTTCATAAACCGCTTCTGGCTTAATGTCGAAAAAAATAAGACTCAGTAATCCGTTATCGGCTGCAATAAAATAAGAACCATCCGCCTTGTACACAATATTTTTTCTTGATTTATGAAAAAAACTGTCTACAGAAATTATATGTATAGCACCTTTAGGAAAATACTGATACGCATTTCTAACGATATATGAAGTTTGTATTAAATTATGTGCCTGAATGTCGTGCGTAATATCCACCGTTGTAACTTCGGGGTTTAAAGACAGAATTTTTCCTTTCATTGCTGAAACTCTGTAATCTAAATATCCGAAATCTGAAGTAAGGGTAATAATCGACATGATAAAAATGATGGATTTGCAAATTTATTCAAAATAAAAGGAAAGGAATAAAATTTGTGGATAAGAATTTTGATGAAGATCTGAAAAAAACCATTAAATTTAAGAACTAAAAAATATTTGCATGTTTGAATTAACGTATGATTTAGAAGGTATTGATGCAAAAAACTTTTACGGAGTTAATAACCAATATTTCAATTTAATAAAATCCAGCTTTCCGACTCTAAAAATTACAGGTAGAGATCATTACATCTTTGCCATGGGGAATAAGGAAGCTTTAGATATATTCAGAAAAAAGCTTGATGATATTGTTGCTTACATTTCCCAAAACAATTCTATTGAGCTGAAAGATGTAGAAAATATCCTGAATATAAAAGATGAAAATGAGAAACAGCTTGTTTTTGATCAGGACATTATTGTAAAAGGTGTAAATGGCAAGATTATTAAGGCAAAAACCACCAATCTTAAAAAACTGGTAAAAGAAACCGAAAAAAAAGATATGGTTTTCGCTATTGGTCCTGCCGGAACCGGTAAAACGTACACAAGTGTTGCATTAGCCGCAAAAGCTCTAAGAGATAAACAGGTGAAAAGAATTATTCTCACAAGACCGGCTGTAGAAGCAGGAGAAAGTCTCGGTTTTTTACCCGGTGATCTTAAAGAAAAGCTCGATCCTTATTTACAACCGCTCTATGATGCTCTTCGTGACATGATTCCACATGAAAAACTCGAAGGTTTTATTGAAAAAAAAGTAATAGAAGTTGCTCCGTTAGCTTTCATGAGAGGAAGAACTTTAGATGACGCTTTTGTTATTCTAGATGAGGCACAAAATACCACACACGCTCAAATGAAAATGTTTCTTACGAGAATGGGTATGAATGCCAAATTTATCATTACCGGAGATCCTACTCAGATAGATCTACCTCCAAAACAGCACTCTGGACTAAAAGAAGCCATGAGAATTCTGAAAGAAGTAAAAGAAATTGGTTTTGTATATCTCACAGAGGAAGATGTGGTAAGACATCCGGTTGTGAAGAAGATTATTCTTGCATATAACGAGGAAGAAAAAAGAAATAGAGAATAAATTCTGTTTATGATTAATAAGTTTTCAGATTTTTATAAAATTATTTTAATATTCCATGAAAAGTGATATATTTGAACGCTAAAATTATTATAAAAATTAAAAAACTATGAAAAAACTTCTATTGGTAGCTGCTGCTATTGTTACAGGAGCAAGTATGAATGCTCAAGAATTCAAATTCGGGCCTAAAGCAGGTTATTCATTATCTACACTTAAATTTAAGGATAATAAGGATGTTGACAACACAGATCCTATGCATTCTTTTTTTGTGGGTGGAGTTGCAGAATATAAACTTAATGACAATTTTGGACTTCAGGGAGAAGTTTTATACTCTCCGCTTGGTGGAAAAATCAACGAAAAAGTTGAAGATCCGGATGATATGTCAACTTACATAAAAGTACACAACAAAACTACTTTTGGTACAGTACTCATTCCGGTATCAGCTAAATATTTTATCTCAGAAAACTTTTCAGTTTCTGCAGGTGCAAGTTTCGGATTCATTCTTTCTGCGAAATCTAAAACAGTAGCTGATGTTAGTTTTGGATTGGTTCCTGGTTTTGAGCTTTCAGGAAGTGATGAAAGCGATATTAAAGACCACGTAAACACTTTAAATATCGCTCCATTTTTGGGTGCAGAATACGCATTTGAAAACGGATTGTTTATTGATGCAAGATACAATTATGGAGTTTCTAACCTTGCGAAAGATTCTGGTGACGGAAAACTTACCAACAGCTTTTTACAGGTTGGTGTAGGTTTCAAGTTTGGAGGAAACTAATCTTAAAAGTAAGATATTCTACAAATTTTAATATTTACAATCCCCGATTTAGAAATCTAAATCGGGGATTGTATATTTAACTAAGCTGTTTGAAATAGTTAGTTATTTTCTACATATTTTGTAAAAATGTAATAACTCATCCTTTTCAGTTCTTTATCATTTTCAGGATTACTACCGTCTTCGGTGAAAAACTCTACATTATTTTTATATTTAGAATACCATATTCTATTAACATGCTTTAACGCAATTGTATCCGGTCTCATAATTTTTCTAAAATTTTTAAATTTGAATTCATCCATAGGAATGATTTTAAAACGTGTTCCCAGATGAGCATCGGCAGTTGCAATAAATTTTTCACCATTCCAATACATATAATGTTTCGTTGGCTCATTTGATTCCTGAACTTTATCTTCTACAATTCTGATTTTTTCAACGTTAGAAATATTTCCTTGTATATTCCGCTGTTCTATACTATATTTATCGTTTTCGGTAAGGTTCTCATTTTTGTCAATAAATTTATTTCCTGCAAAAAATCCGCCAATTACCAACAGTCCTAAAACACCTAGTCCATTTTGTTTTGTTAAAAATTCAGGCATTTTTAGAAGTGGCTTGTTAATAATATTGATGACAACATTAGAGATAGATTCTTTTACAGAAAACTCTACAGTTTTCCAATCCGCACAGTATTCTTTAAAATTATTATACCCTAAATAGATGCACAAATCATCTAGTATTTGCAGCTTAATGTTGTAATCTTCCCCTCTTATGACCAGAGAATTATAATAATTTTCGAATGTCTTATAGCTTAATACTATTCTAAAATCTTCTTTCAAGGTATTTTCCAAAGACTTTAAAATACCGCTGAATGATTGCTCTGTCGCATCATTGGAAGCTTTCTCAAAAACATCTTCTATTAATTTCTTCTTTTGAGATAAAAATTTTGACATATCATGATATTAGTTGGAAATGTATGAATATTGAAGAAAAACACTTTACGGTTTTCCGTATTTCTGTGTAAAAACTTTCCAGAAATTTTCCAAAAACTTTCTAACCCTAGCCTTCGTTTCTTACTCATATTTGCCTAAGAAATCGGTAAGAAAAAAACATTTGAAAACAAAGTTACAAAACTGATTTCAAAACCAACCTGATAAGACGGAGGAAAACTCTGACTTGGGAAGCAGAAATTTCTCTTCCGTTTTTGAAGGTTTACTTCCCAAAAATTTAAGAAGCGCTTCTTTTTTCAAAAATGTGGTAAATGCTCACAATCTGTTTTGTGAGGAATAACACTTATGCAATTTTTAAATTTTTAAAGTTATGTTACAATTTATTTTAATATTAATGGGATTAATTTCTAATCCTACAAACTCTAATAATAACACCTCAAATCTAGGTGATGAAGGAGGAACAACAACAATTATTACTCCGCCTAACCCAGGAGGAACGGGAGGAGAGGACGGACATCCTATTCCGCCAAGAAAAACTGGAGAATAAAAAATCTACACATAGCGAAAGTTCATTCTTTCGCTATTTTTTTATAATTTAGACAAAACTAAAGTCCTTGAAAAATTTTCCACTTTTATTATTTCTTTGTCTATTAATAATATCCTGTTCAAAAAATTCTCCCAAAGAAAAAAAAGAAACCAATGCTTTTTATGAAAAAGCTTTTGATTATAAGGAAGAAGGAAAAACCGACAGCTCCTTTTTATATTTTTATAAAGCAAAAGATGTTTTTTTTCAACAAAAAGACAGTTTTGGTATAGGGAAATGCTTGGCAAATCTTGCCATAATACAAGAAACAAAAGGTGATTATTTCGGAAGCCAAGAAACAGGATTAAGTGCATTAAAATATCTCAACGAAAATAATACGCTTAACCACACCTATTTATCTATAAATTACAACACTTTAGGAATGCTTTCAAGCAAACTAAAAGATTATAAAAAGGCTATAGAGTTTTATAAAAAAGCGATTTCTTTCTCTCAAGATTCTATCAATAAAAATATTTATACCACTAATCTTGCCAATAACTACAGAAGAAATAAAAATTATAAGACAGCCATAGAAATACTGAGTTCTAGTTTACCAAAAGCTTCCGAAAACAGCAATTCTTCTTCTAGAATATTGGATAATCTTGCTCTGGCAAAATATCTGGAAAATCCAAACTACAATCCTGTTCCGGAGTATCAGAAAGCTTTAAAAATAAGATTAAACGAAAAAGACAATTGGGGACTCAACTCCACTTATGCCCATCTTTCAGATTACTATACTGAAAAAGAGCCCGATTCTGCATTATTTTATGCCCACAAAATGTATGTAGTCGCCAAAGAATTACAAAGTCCCGATGATCAAATGGAAGCACTACAAAAATTAATTCCTTTAGACAATCTTCAGAATTCAAAAAAATATTTTAAGATTTATCAAAATCTTAGCGACAGCGTTCAGACAGCGAGAAATAAAGCTAAAAATCAGTTTGCGATGATTCGTTACGAAACTGAAAAAAATAAAACAAGCTTACTAGCCGCAAAAGCTGAAAGCACTGAAAGACAAAACCATATCATTAAGCAATATATTATAATGGGGGTGATCATTACGATTTTAATCGTGTTGGTTTTATGGTTTACAAAAAGGCAGCAAAGACTTCAGCAGGAAAAACTTTTAGAAATAAAAAATACAGAACTGAAATATTCTAAAAAAGTACATGATGTGGTTGCAAACGGACTTTATCATACCATGATTGAAATCGAAAACCAACCTGACTTAGATAAAGAAAAAATTCTTAACCGCATCGAAAAAATGTATGAAGAATCTAGAGATATTGCACATAACAGAATTCCGGAAAAAGATTTTTATTCCCGATTCAGTATGATGATAAATTCTTATTCATCTCAAAATCAAAGAATTTTGGCGGTGGGTTACCAAAAAGACATTTGGGAAAACATATCAGATAATGTACAGTCGGAGCTGTATTATATCATCAGAGAAATTCTGGTTAACATGAAAAAGCACAGCAAAGCAACTTTAGCCTCTCTAAAATTCGAAAAAAATAAAAAAAATATTACCATAAAATACACTGATAACGGCGTAGGCATACACAATTTAGAAAATAAAAAGGGAACCGGAATTCGAAATACGGAAAACCGTATTGAAGTAATGCGTGGAGATATTATTTTTGAAAAAAATCCGAATGGTGGATTAATAATACAAATTACCATTCCAACACATTTGAAGTATGTTTAAAAAAATTTTAATTGCAGAAGATCACGAAATAAGAAACCTCGGAGTTATCAACACATTAACTGATATGCATATTCAAAATTTTGAATTTGTAAGTTATTGTGATGAGGCTGTAGAGAAATTACAGACTGCTTTAGAAGAAGAATATCCTTATGATTTGCTCATTACCGATTTATCTTTCGATGCAGATTATCTTCAACAAAATATTCGTTCCGGACAAGAATTAATACATAAGGCAAGAGAAATTCAGCCTGAATTAAAGATCATTGTTTTATCAATAGAAAATAAGCCCAAAATAATTGATGATCTTTTTAAAACACACCATATAGATGGTTTCGTGAGCAAAGGCAGAAACGATGGAAAAGAACTGAGAAACACGATGAAAAAAGTATTCGGAGGTGAAACAGTAATTCCTTTGGAAATTCTTAATACAATCCGCAATTATTCATTCAACTTTACGGATTACGACTTAACCTTACTGCATCTTCTTACAAAAGGACAAAAGCAAACTGACATAGAAAAACATTTTAAAGAGAATAAAATACAGCCACACAGTAAAAGTTCAATCGAAAAACGATTAAGCGAATTGCGAGAAATTCTCGGTGCAAAAAACAATATCGAAATGATTGTTATTTGCAAGGATATGGGAATTATATAAAATTTTATCCTATAACAATTTTATAAATTTTATTTCATTTTTTTAATGAAATAATTAATCTGTACTTGAGTTTAAAATAAAAAAAATTTATTTACAAACTATTTTAACAAAAATAAAAACCCTTCAAATCTCAGGATTTAAAGGGTTTTGTAATAATTTACATTTCTGCTTGCGATCCGGACGGGACTCGAACCCGCGACCTCCGCCGTGACAGGGCGGCATTCTAACCAGCTGAACTACCGGATCAATTTTTTTAAAGTTAAAATTGTAAAAACTTAAGCGATCCGGACGGGACTCGAACCCGCGACCTCCGCCGTGACAGGGCGGCATTCTAACCAGCTGAACTACCGGATCTTTAACAATATTCTTGGAAAAAGCTATCTTCGATTATTGTGGTTGCAAATATATAGCTTTTTTAGCAATCTGCAAATTCTTACTAAGAATATTTTTAATATTTAAGCTAAATAACAGATTATCAAAATGGTTTTTTATAGTAAAACTGTAAACTAGAAAGGAAAAAGGTAATTCAACCCTTTATTTAAAAGGGTTGAAGGATAGTCTAAATAAGATAATTTCTATTTGGTTGGAAAAAAAATATCATCAACTACAAACTCTAAAACACTTATTTTCCATAAAAAAAACCTCTGAAAAATTTCAAAGGTTTTTATTTTTAGTGTAATGCTTCACTTAAATCTATTTTTTCTTTACTTTTTCTTTCTCTAATGAAAAGAATAAAAGGGATACAGACTAGGAAAGCAATTCCCAAATAGAGAAATACATCCATATAAGATAATACTGTTGCCTGTTTTGTGACATTAAGATCCAGAATTTTGTAAGCTGCATTCAATGCTGCATCAGGAGTCATTCCTTTAGCAATAAAACTCGCTTTTAATCCTTGTATTCTTTGCTGTACATCAAAATCATTAGAATCGAGATGGCTTATTAAATTAATCCTATACTTTTGGCTGGCGTTGGCAATAAATGTTGTAATTGCCGCAATCCCAAAAGATCCTCCCAATTGCCTCATCATACCTGTAAAAGCTGCGCCCTGCCCTATTTCCTGACCTTTTAAAGTGCTTAAAGATAGTGAGGTTATAGGTATAAAAAGCAGTCCTAATCCCATTCCTCTCACAATAAGCATCCAAAAGAATGCATCTTTACTTGTATCCGGTGTAAGGATTTTGTACCCCCAAAAACTGTAAACGAAAAATATAAATAATCCTAAAGATACCAAAATCTGCTGTTTTGCTCCTCTTGATAATAACTTACCAATGATAGGCATCATAAATGCAGTTGTTAATGCTGCAGGAATCATTAATGCACCAGATTGTAGAGCCGTCCAACCCAAAATACTTTGAGTATACAAAGGGACTATAAATGTAGATCCGTACAACCCAAATCCTAAAACAAATGACATTACGGTTCCTATCCTTAAATTTCCATTCTTTAAAACCCGAAGTTCTACAATGGGGTATTTAAAGGTAAGTTCTCTCCAGAGAAACAGTATAAATCCTAAAACAGCTGTTGCGGTAAATGTTACAATTACACCACTTTCGAACCAATCTTCTTCATGACCCCTTTCTAAAATAAACTGTAATGAACCTACCGTTAATGCTAACAGGGCAATTCCTAACCAATCTACATCAGAAACTTTTCTTTTCTCTGAAAATTTTGGACTTTTCACGAATTGAAGTGTCATTAAAGTAGCTGCAATCCCAATTGGAATATTAATGTAAAAAATATAAGGCCAACTGTAATTATCTACAATATACCCTCCCAAAGGCGGACCTAAAGTAGGACCGATAATTACTCCCAAACCGTAAATTGCCTGAGCCATACTTCGTTTTTCAACGGGATAAGACTCTGTAATTATTGTTTGTGAGGTTACCAGTAAAGCTCCGCCACCAATTCCCTGCATCAACCTGAAAAATACCAGTTCCCAGATATTGGTTGCGTTTCCGCATAAAAAGGAGAATAAAGTAAATATAATAATGGATGCTGCAAAATAATTTCGTCTTCCAAATTGCTGCGAAAGCCAGCTCGTCATAGGAACGATGATTACATTTCCGATTGCATAGGCTGTAATTACCCATCCAACCTCAGAAAGTGTAGCTCCAAGATTACCCTTCATCTCATTAAGAGCGACATTCACAATCGTAGAATCTACGATTTCCAGCAAAGCACAGAGAATGGCAGTAATTGTAATAATTACCCTTCTTGCACCATATTCTACTAATGAATCTTGCATATTATTTTTAGTTTATTAAAAAACATAGAGATTGAGAAATCTGAAAATCTGAAACTTTAAATTCAACCTCTTAATCCTTTAATATTAATTATTTAAGAGAAACTTCTGCTTTCACGTTCATTCCGGTTCTCAATTTATGAGCGATAGATTTATCGAGATTTACAAAATCTATTTTCACAGGAAGTCTCTGAACTACTTTTACAAAGTTTCCACTTGCATTATCCGGAGGCAGAATGGAAAATGTTGATCCTGTTGCCGGAGAAAATGAACTTACTTTACCTTCAAAATCCTGATCAGGAAAAGCATCAATTTCAATTTTTACTTTTTGTCCTTCCACCATTTTTGAAACCTGAGTTTCTTTAAAGTTGGCAATTACCCATTTCTGATCGTTTTTCACCAAAGAAAAAAGTTGAGAACCTGCCTGTAAAAATTGCCCTCTCTGAATGGGAACTTTACCCACAAAACCATCTTCAGGAGCTAAAATTACTGTATAAGAAAGATTGAGTTTTGCGTTTTCCACATCTACTTCTCTTTGTTTAGCTACAGAACCTGCAACCGAAATTTGCTGAGAACTTGCCGCTGTTTGTGAAGAAGCTATATTGGTTTGCTGTGCAATCTGGTTTTTCTGATCTACTAATACTTGTAACTGCTTGTCTGCAGATTGTTTGGCAGCTAAAGCCTGCTCGTATTGCTGTTGTGTTATGGAATGATCTTTTACTAAAATTTCATATCTTTTCAAATCCTGAGATGTTTTCCAAACGTTTACTTTGGCAGCTTCAATTTGAGCATTCGCCGTTTTTACGGCAGCTTCAGAACTGCTGATATTCTGAGAAGTTGCATTGGTAGCAGACTGTGCAGAAGAAATATTACTTTTGGCAGTTCCTAACGCGGCAACAGCTTGTTCAAGAGCCATTTTCTGATCTTTATTATCCAGAATAACCAAAGTATCTCCTTTTTTTACAAATTGATTGTCTTTTACTTTAATTTCTGAAACATAGCCTGAAATTTTAGATATTACAGGGCTCATATTCGATGCAATCTGTGCATCATCGGTTTCTTCATGATATTGGCTGTAACTGTATGATCTGTAACCGAAAATTCCGCCACCGATGACAACGACAGCTAAAATAATTGGAAAAACCAAACTTTTTTTCTTTTTCGGCTGTGCGTTTTGTGTATTATTATTTTCCATTTTGGATGATATTCTTTGTTTTAATTATTATTTGATTGTTAAAGTTCCTGTAGTCTGTAAAAGTTTTCTGTAAGCAAGTGCAGCATCTGCTTTAGCATTTATAACTCCAACATTGGCAGCAATCTGTGCAGCATCTGCATCCAAGAGTTCAGTCATGGTTGCAAGACCGTTATCATATTTGTTTTTAGTAATTCTGTAATTTTCATTTGCCTGTTCTGCAGACTTTTCGAAAACTGAGATTCTTTTTTTAGAATAATCTGAATTCTGATATTCTTTATTAACTTCCAGTTTAATATTATCGTTTAATAACTCATTTGTGGCAGATAGCTGCATTTCTCTTGCTTTCGATTGTTGAAGAGAAGAGTTTTTCTTCCAAATATTAGACAGATTATAAGAAATTCCCACTCCAAAATTTATAGCATTATATACTGTGAGAAATTTCGGAATATCTGCTGCGATGTAACCTCCGGTTAGTGCTATTGATGGAAGATTTTCAGCTTTAGCAGCTTTAGTTCCGAGTTCGGCGGCTTTTCTCTGTTGGTCGATAGCCTGAAGATCTTTACGGTTTTGCTGTGCCTCAGAAAGATAATATGATACAGGTTTTAAATCTGAATTCTCATCAATATAATTTTCATCAACTTTCAGTTCTGTAGTTTCTGGTAGTCCTAAAAGCAAATCCATATTTATATTAGCAATATTGTAATTGTTTTTAGCTTCCAGAAGTTGAAGTTCAATATTAGAAGTCTGAAGATTAGCTTTTAAACGGTCGTTTCTTGCAATGACACCATTATTTTCAAGTTTCAGAAATGTTTCGTCTCTTTTTTGTGATGCGGTAAGATTTTCCTCTAAAACTTTAATTGCCTGATTAGCTTTAAACAGATTATTATATGCCTGAGCGACATTGTATGCAATCGCAATTTTGTCATTTTCTGAACTCAATTTAGAGGCCTCCACCAAATATTTAGCAGATTGAATTCCGTATTTAATTCTTCCTCCACTGTAAACAGGAATACTAAGATTTGCAGAACCAAAAGCAACCTGATGAACTTCCGGTCCGCCTGCAGCAGAAACACCTGGTATTTTCAGATCAATGGTTGGCTTTAAAGGGAGATACATATAGCTTCCTGAAACCTTAAGTTCCGGCAATTGCCTGTTTTTAGCTTCCAAAAGATCTGCAGTTGCTTCTTCTATTTTCGCAGCATCTATTTTTAGACTTTTGCTGTTAGATATACCAAGCTGTACGGCTTCATCCAGACTCAGCTGTTTAACTTCCTGCGCGTGGAAAAAATGCACTGCTCCAAAAAACAATAGAGCAATAGCGGAGTTATTTATTTTCTTCATAACCTAAAAGGTCTTTTAAAATATGTTTAATGTGTTGTGTAAGTTCTTTGTAGTAATGTTGATTGAAAACCTCATCCGGCTCCTCATTTTTAAGAAATTCTTTGTACATTTCTTTAGAATTGGAGGCATAAAACAAGGTTCCACTAATGGTAGAATGTAAAAGATAAAGAGGTGGATTTTTTTTGAAAATACCGTTGCTTATCCCTTTTTCTAAAATTTTAGAATAAATGTTCAGGAAAATAAGTTTTGTATTTTTTAAATATTTTACAATTTTCAAATTTTCACTATAAAGCTGCTCGCGCTGCATTATTCTGTAGAAACATTTATGCTCGCGTATTCTGCTGGAAAACTTATCTACAATAATCATCATTTTTTCCCATTCATTAATATCCGTTCTTTCTAAAATATCTTTGGCAAAAAACTGTCCTTCATTGGTTCTGTATTCCACGAGTTTCTCATAAAGCTTTTCTTTAGAACCGAAATAATAAGAGATCATCGAGATATTAACATTCGCAGCTTTGGATATTTCTCTGGTAGAAGTTCCTTCAAAACCCTTTTCAGCAAAGAGTTTTTCGGCAGCAAATAAAATATTTTCTTCTTTTGAAATCATAAACTTTAATGTTTTGCGGGCGCAAAGTTACATTTTAATTTCATAAAATCAAACGTTTGATTGATTTTATTTTATTATTATTCAAAACAAAACAACCTTCATAATTTAATGAAGGTTGTTTTTAAAATATTTTGAAAGTGGTTTCTCCAGGGATCGAACCAGGGACACACGGATTTTCAGTCCGTTGCTCTACCAACTGAGCTAAGAAACCAATTAAAACTCTGAAATTAAAACCGCCCTTTAACAGGCGGTTTTAAAAGTGGTTTCTCCAGGGATCGAACCAGGGACACACGGATTTTCAGTCCGTTGCTCTACCAACTGAGCTAAGAAACCTTACTTCTTTGTTTTAAAGTGTTGCAAAAGTAGTAAGTTTTGCTATATGAAGCAAATATTAAGCGAAGTTTTTTCAGCAAAAACAAAAACTTACTGATTTTCAGTCTGATTATTTTCCTGTTCTTTTCTTATATGCTCGCTCATCTCTTCCAAAACAGGCTTTATGGTACTTTCGGGAAGATCGCTGATGCGAATATACATCAATCCATCTATTGCATCATTGAAATTAGGATCTACATTAAAGGCAATAACCTTTGCATTCTGCTTAATGTATTTTTTTATTAAAACAGGCATTCTGAGCTCTGGTTCAAGATCATCAATAAACTTATCCAGCTTATTAAGATCTGCATTCATTTCATTAAGAAAAAGATGTTTATCTCTATCTCTCAGCCTTACTTTAAAATCGTTTTTAGGAGTAATGTATTGTGCCACCGCAGAATCATAATAATTGGACCGCATAAACTCTATCATGAGAGATTTAGAAAACTCCGAAAATTTATTGGAGATACTTACTCCGCCCATTAAAAATTTATGATCCGGGTTTCTTAAGCAAACATGCACAATGCCGCGCCAAAGAAGAAATAAAGGAAGCGGTTTCTGCTGATATTCTTCACTTATATAAGCTCTTCCCATTTCTATAACTTTTTTGAAGAAAGGATGAATATCCTGTTCAAACTCAAATAAAGAACTCGTGTAAAACCCTTTTATTCCGAATTTTTTCATTACATCTCTGCCGAGTGCCATACGGTACGCTCCGGCCAATTTCTCAGCTGAGTTATCCCACAGAAAAAGATGATGATAGTGTTGATCATATTCGTCTAAATCGAACGGTAAATTACTGCCCTCTCCTACGGCTCTGAAAGTAAGTTCCCTTTGTCTTCCGATTTCCCTCATTACCGAAGGAATTTCGTCGTAAGGTGTAAAGTAAATTTCGTAGTTTCCGTTAGTGAAAAGCATTCTGTCTGTTCCTCTCAGTTTAGAGATATCTTTCAGAATGTCTTCTTTAGGAGTTTCATCTATAATATTCTGTACAATGTTTTCTTCCTTTAAAAGAGGAAATTTTAACGACAAATTTTTAAGATTAATAGACTGGGCTAAAGATTTTCTTTTTTCATAATAAGACTTCATCATATAGACTTTGGTCTTTAAAAACTCTCCCAATTCTTCAATACTTTCCATTTCATCCATAACCTTCACAGAGATAGGACGACCTATACGGATTCTGATGGGCTTTTCTCTGTCGTTCATCATTTCTGAAGGCAACATAAGAGTCTGTAAATTGGGATGAATCTTAGCAATCTGATAAAATAAGCTACTGTTCTTGGCATGGAAATACATAGGAACTACAGGTACTTTTGCCATCCTTATAAGTTTTAATGCCGGTTTTTCCCAATTTTTATCTAAAATTTCACCATAAGGATTATTTTTATTAGAAACTTCTCCTGCCGGGAAAATGCCTACACAACCACCATTCTCCAGATGTTTAAGAGTTTCTCGCATCCCTGAAGCACTGTTTCTGATCTCCTTTCTTCCCTCAAAAGGATTTACGGGAATTACATAAGGCTCCATTGGCTTTATCTTCTCCAAAAGAAAATTTCCCATTACTTTAAAATCCGGACGAATTTCCGACAGAATTTTACACATCAGAATACCATCTATTGCACCCAGCGGATGATTAGAAACTAATATGAAAGGTCCTGTTTTTGGTATTTTTGCCAAATCTTCCTCAAAAGCGATGTAGCTTAAATTTCTCTCACGCACAAAAGAATCGAAAAAGTCTTTTCCCTCTTTATCTTTCAGTTTATCGTAAAGTCTGTTAACTTCATTTATCTTGGTAATACGCATTACGGCAGAAGCGACAGGATTTTTCAGAAAACCTATTTTACTTAGACCGGAAGCTTGTATTAAATCATTTTTCGAGATTAAGCTCATGTGTGTTTAGTCGAAATTAGTTTTATTGTGTTACCATTTGTAACGTATTTTTTGCTATTTGCTCCAATAATACGTTTTTTCCTTGGTAAAATTTGTCGATGTTATCTTTTTTTGCATTTCTTACCGTAAATAAAGATACATTTTTTACAACATCTGTTTTGAAAATTTTCTGAAGCTCTTCATTAAGTTCATCTATATTATTAAATTTATCTTCAAGGCATAATTCTAATGATATCGCAGAGTTCTGCATGAGAGAAACTTTAATTTTATATTTAGCCAGATTATTAAAAATCAAAGACATATGATCTTCGGCAATAAATGAAAAATCTCTTGTAGAAATTTTCAGTAAAATCTGTCCTTCTTTCAGGATATAAGATTCTTCATTCTGATTTTTATCTGAAATTCCAACTTTAGTACCTTCTTTAGACGGATCTACAAAAGACTTCACATAAAAAGGAATATTTTTTTGTTTTAATGGCTGTAAAGTTTTAGGATGAATTACGCTTGCTCCGTAATAAGCCATTTCTATTGCCTCTTCGTAAGAAATATTAGAAAGTAAGGCAACATCATCAAATTTTCTTGGATCTCCGGTCATTACTCCCGGAACATCCTTCCAAATCGTCATTGCTTCGGCATTAAGGCAATAAGCGAAGATTGCAGCAGAATAATCTGAACCTTCCCTCCCCAAAGTTACAGTAAAATTGTTTTCATCAGACCCAATAAATCCCTGAGTAACATAACATATATCTTTGCTTAAATGAGCAATAAATTCTTCCGTTTTCTCCCAGTTTACAATACCGTCTCTGTATGAGTTATCGGTTTTAATGTAATCTCTTGCATCCAGCCACTGGTTTTTAAACTGAATTTCATTAAGATACTCACTTACAATCTTTGTAGAAATCATTTCACCACAACTTACTACCTGATCGTAAACAAAATTATAATTAGGAGACTTATTTCTTCTTAAGAAAGAATCTATATCGTCAAAAAACAGGTTTATTTCCGCAAAAACAGCATGATTTTGAGGGAATAATCCTTCAGCAATTTCAATATGTTTTCGTTTTATTTTTTCAATTTCGGTTTGGTAGTTCTGTTTACTGAAGTAAAGCTCAACAACTTTTTCCAGCTCATTGGTTGTTTTGCCCATTGCAGAAATTACAAGAAGACATTTTTCAAAGCCTTGGCTTTCAAGAACCATAGATACGTTTTTTACACTTTCAGCATCTTTTACAGACGCTCCACCAAACTTAAAAATTTTCATTAAATACTTAGAAATAAAATTGTTAGAAAAAAATGAACGACAGTTTTTTACGGGTCACAAAATTATAAATTTACGCCGAGATATGAAATACCTTCTTACAGACACCACCTTAAGATTTTATTAAAATTGATAAATCTTTAAATTTCACCATTTCTTAACATAGAATCTGCATACAGAGTTTCTTAAAAAATGATAAGCTCAAGATAAAACCCACCTGTAAATATCTAATAATTAACAAATTAAGTCTTTTGTTAATTTTTTGTTTCAAATGTAATTATTTTTACGAAATTTGGAGAAATCGTAAAAAAAGGAAAACATGTCAGAGCAGCCATTACAGACCTTAGGGGAATTTCTTATTGATAAACAGGATGACTTCCAGTATTCTACGGGAGAATTTTCTCGACTTCTGAGTGCAATAAGACTAGCTTCTAAAGTGGTAAACCGTGAAGTAAACAAAGCAGGAATTGCAGATATTATCGGGAAAGCAGGAAATGAAAACATACAAGGTGAAGAACAGCAGAAATTAGATGTAATTGCCAATGATATTTTCATTACCGCATTATCTCAAAGAGAAGTTGTGTGCGGAATTGCTTCTGAAGAAAATGATGACTTCATCGATATTAAATGTGGCGAAAACGGACATCTAAGCAAATATGTTGTTCTCATAGATCCTTTAGACGGATCCTCCAATATTGATGTAAATGTATCTGTGGGAACTATTTTCTCTATTTACAGAAGAGTAACAGAGCCAGGAACTCCCGTTCAGATTGAAGATTTCTTACAAAAGGGAATCAATCAGATTGCGGCAGGATACGTTATTTATGGTTCTTCTACCATGATTGTTTATACTACCGGAAACGGAGTAAACGGCTTTACATTAGATCCTTCTTTAGGAACTTACTATCTTTCTCACCCGAATATGACTTTTCCTAAAACCGGAAAAATCTATTCTATTAACGAAGGAAACTACATTAAATTTCCTCAGGGAGTAAAGAATTATTTGAAATACTGCCAAATGGAAGAAGGAGACAGACCGTATACATCGCGATATATTGGCTCTTTGGTGGCAGATTTCCACAGAAATATGCTGAAAGGCGGAATTTACATCTATCCATCTTATTCTCAGGCACCTAATGGAAAACTTCGTTTATTATACGAATGCAATCCGATGGCATTTTTGGCAGAACAGGCGGGTGCTAAAGCTTCAGACGGATTCCGAAGAATTCTGGAAGTTGAACCTACAGAACTTCACCAAAGAATACCTTTTTTCTGTGGTTCTGTAGAAATGGTAGAAAAAGCAGAAGAATTCATGAGAATAGACAGCGTTAAGTAATGACAGCAAAATATTACAGACATCTATTAAACTTCAAACGCCCGAGTGGAACATCTCGTGGCGTTTTGCTTGATAAAGAAACCTTTATTCTCGAAATTTCCGACAATCAAAAAAAAGGAATTGGCGAATGTGCCGTTTTCAGAGGATTAAGTTTTGATGACCAACCCGACTATGAAGAAAAATTACAGTGGCTTTGTGAGAATATTCAGCAGAAACCTGAAATTTTAAAAGAGCATTTAAAAAACTACCCTTCTATTTGGTTTGGTTACGAACAGGCAATGCTTAATTTAAAACATAGCGAAAACGTATATTTTCCCAGCGAATTTACAGAAGGAAAATCGGCTATTACCATCAACGGACTTATCTGGATGGGAGATGCAGATTATATGGAAGAACAAATTCGTGAAAAACTGCAAGGTGGCTTCCACTGCATCAAACTGAAAATAGGTGTCGCCTGGAAATCTGAACATACAATTCTTCAAAAATTAAGAGAGAAATTTTCTAAAAATCAACTTGAGCTCCGTGTGGACGCCAATGGTGGTTTTAATAAAGAAGAAGCTAAAACAGTATTGAAACAATTAGCCAATCTAGAAATTCATTCCATAGAACAGCCTATAAAAGCTGGAAATTGGAAAGATATAGCAGAATTATGCAGTAATACGGAAACACCTATTGCACTGGACGAAGAACTGATAGGAATTTTAGATATTCAAAAGAAACAGGAGCTTCTGGAAATAATTCGTCCGCAATATATTATTCTAAAACCTGCATTAATTGGTGGATTTTCCGGTTCTGATGAGTGGATTTCGCTTGCAGAAAAACACAATATAGGTTGGTGGATTACCTCCGCTTTAGAAAGTAATATTGGGCTGAATGCAATTTCTCAATACACATTCACGAAGAAAAGCAATATGCCGCAAGGATTAGGTACAGGCAATTTATTTACAAATAATTTCCCCAGCACCTTACAATTACAAGGCGACAAACTTTTCTTCGAAAACGGTATTATTACAACTAGTTAAACTACTCCATCCACAAAAATTGCTTTTTTGATGTAGTCTAAAAACTCAGAAAATTTCTTTTTGAACTTTTTCATATCGACAGTTAATATTTAGTTAAATCGGTTCTGCTAATATCGGGAAAAACATCCAAACTTGGTGAATTTTATATGAAAAAATCTTTACTTTTTTTGCACATCTAAATTTACTAAATTTGCAAATTCTCGCTTATTGCGATTACTAAAGTGAATTTAATGGAAGAAGAAAAAAAATCACTCAATTTTATTGAGCAAATTATAGAAGATGATTTGACAAATGGTCTTAAACAAGAAGAGATCCGTTTCCGATTTCCACCCGAACCAAATGGTTATCTGCACGTTGGTCATACTAAAGCCATCTGCATCAATTTTGGTTTGGGAGAAAAATACAATGCACCCGTAAACCTTCGTTTCGACGATACAAACCCTGAAAAAGAAGAACAGGAATTTGTAGATTCTATTATGAAAGACGTTGAATGGTTAGGATTTAAATGGGACAAAGTCTTGTATGCATCCGATTACTTCCAGCAACTTTACGACTGGGCCGTTCAGCTCATAAAAGAAGGAAAAGCGTATGTGGATGAACAGCCATCTGAAATCATTACCGAACAAAGAAAAAATCCTACAGAACCAGGCATTGAATCACCATACAGAAACCGCCCTGTTGAAGAATCTTTAGATTTATTCGAGAGAATGAAAAACGGAGAATTCGAAAGCGGCTCTATGTCTTTGCGTGCAAAAATAGATATGGTTTCGCCGAATATGAATATGCGTGATCCTGTTATGTACAGAATTTTGAATAAACCTCACCACAGAACAGGAACTGCATGGAAAATATACCCTATGTACGACTGGGCACATGGAGAATCTGATTATATTGAGCAAATTTCGCATTCTTTATGTTCTTTGGAGTTCGAAAATCACAGACCTCTTTACAACTGGTATTTGGATCAGGTTTACGAAGAAGGAAAAGTGAAAAACAAGCAGAGAGAATTTGCAAGGATGAACGTTTCTTACATGATTACTTCCAAAAGAAAACTGCAAAGATTAATTGCTGAAAATGTAGTGAACGGATGGGACGATCCGAGAATGCCTACCATTTCCGGAATGAGGAGAAAAGGCTTCACACCAACTTCTATCAGAAATTTTATTGATAAAGTGGGAGTTGCCAAAAGAGAAAATTTAATAGAACTTCAGTTATTGGAATTCTGCGTTCGTGAAGATTTAAACAAAATCGCAAAACGTGTAATGACAGTAGTGGATCCCATAAAATTAATCATTGAAAACTATCCTGAAGGACAGGAAGAATGGCTGGAAACAGAAAATAATCCTGAACAGGAGAATGCGGGAACAAGAGAAATTCCTTTCTCTAAGGAATTGTACATCGAGCGTGAAGACTTTAAAGAAGAAGCGAATAATAAGTTTTTCAGATTAAAATTAGGCGGTGAAGTCCGTTTAAAATCTGCTTATATCATTAAAGGAGAGAGAGTAGAAAAAGACGAAAACGGAAATATCACAACTATTTATGCCACTTACGATGAAAAATCTAAGTCTGGGAGCGGCACAGAAGAAAGTTTGAGAAAAGTAAAAGGAACTATCCATTGGGTTTCTGCAAAACACGCTATCCCTGTAGAAGTGAGAAATTACGATAAATTGTTTACTGTAGAACAGCCTGATGCTGAAAAAGATGTAGACTTCCTTAATTTTATCAATCCGGAATCGGTAACCACCATTCAGGGGTTTGCAGAGCCGAGTTTAAAAGATGTGGCAGTTGGAGAACCTCTTCAATTCCAAAGAATTGGCTATTTCACTAAAGATCAAGACTCTACAGATACGCAATTTGTTTTCAACAGAACTGTTACTTTAAAAGATTCTTACAAACCGGAGTAATATTTATTGATACAATATACATCAACAGAGCTTATTATTTTAAGCTCTGTTTTTTTATTTTAAATATTTTTACTGAAATAATTATGCCTCGGCGTAATGCACTCTATATTTTCTTGTAAACAAAAAGAAGAATACAGAAAATATGAAAATACCAATCAGTAAAATCATCCATTCAGGCAAATGAAAAACTTCTGCAAAACTTTCTTTTTGAATAAAAAAGATAAGCAATGATGAGCACAAATTGTTAAATCCGTGCAAAAGCATAGGCAAAAGGAGCGATTTTGTTTTATAATACACCAATCCTAAAACTGTCCCTAACAGCATTCCACCAATAAATTGCCATGGATTGCCATGGATAAGACCAAATAAAAATGATGAAATCACAATAGCTTTCCAAGGTTTTACTCCATTATTAATCATTCCTTTCTGAATGATTCCCCTGAAAATAATTTCTTCGAAAATGGGCGCCATAAATACAGTCGTGATAATCATAACTGCCGGATCTTCGACTACGCTCTTCATCAGATTTTCGAAAAACTGATAAAAATCTCCAAAAAAAGCACCTGTTGTAGGAATAAGTGAAGTTGTAAATTCACCAATAAGCATCATCCCAAACATCATCGGAAAAATAAGCAGATAGGTAGAAAAATTTGTTGTTGAAAAATTAAAATTCAGCTTCATTTTCGTTGAAGGTCTAACCACAAAAAAATCAAAAAAAGCAATAATCAAAGGGAAAACCAAAGCATTTCCCATCATTAAAAACCAAGGTTTCTGCGAAACATCTATTTTGAAAAAGAACTTTGCTGCCAAAACAGCAAAACCTACTATCATACTGCCTAGAATATATCCTGCAAAAAGAATTAACCCTCCTACCCAATCAAAAATAAATTTCGGATATCTGCTTTTTTCCATATTTTTAAGATTACACGGCAAAGATAATTTTTTTGTGGAAAGCAAAATACCTTTTAAATGGCTTTTAAATAAAATTGGGTTGCTGAATTTTTTTCTGGTTGGTCTAAAATAATTTGATTTTCACAATCCATTAAAATTCACGATTTTTGCAAATTCAAAACAGAATATGTCAGACTTAATCAAAGAAATAGAAAAAAGAAAAACTTTTGGGATTATCTCTCACCCGGATGCCGGAAAGACCACTCTTACCGAAAAATTACTACTTTTCGGGGGAGCAATTCAGGAAGCAGGTGCAGTAAAATCTAACAAAATAAAAAAAGGGGCAACTTCCGATTTCATGGAAATTGAAAGACAAAGAGGAATCTCCGTTGCAACTTCGGTTTTGGCATTTGAATACAGAAACCACAAAATAAATATTCTCGATACACCGGGACACAAAGATTTTGCAGAAGATACTTACAGAACTTTAACAGCGGTAGACTCAGTAATTGTTGTGATTGATGTTGCAAAAGGGGTTGAAGAGCAGACAGAAAAACTCGTACAGGTTTGCAGAATGAGAAACATTCCTATGCTGGTTTTTATCAATAAACTAGACCGCGAAGGAAAAGATGCTTTTGATCTACTGGATGAAGTTGAACAGAAATTAGGATTAACGGTTTGTCCGCTTTCTTTACCAATCGGTATGGGAAGCGACTTTCAGGGGATTTATAATATTTGGGAAAACAATATTCAGTTATTTCTGGAAGAGAAAAAACAAAAAGTTGGAGACTCTATTAAATTTGATGATATTAATGACCAGTCTATAGATGAAGCCATCGGTGAGAAAGCTGCATCTACACTAAGAGAAGAGCTCGATCTTGTACAGTCTGTTTATCCTGAATTTAACCGTGAAGATTATATGAAAGGAGATTTGCAGCCTGTTTTCTTCGGCTCTGCCTTAAATAACTTTGGAGTTCGGGAATTGCTGGATGCCTTTATAGATATTGCTCCAATGCCACAAGCTAAAGAAAGCGATACCCGTTTGGTAAAACCAGAAGAAAATCAATTTACAGGATTTGTATTTAAAATTCACGCCAATATGGATCCTAAACATAGAGATAGATTAGCTTTCGTTAAAATTGTTTCAGGAACATTTAAGAGAAACGAAAACTATCTTCTTGTAAGAGAAGGCAAAAAGATGAAATTTTCTTCACCCAATGCATTTTTTGCAGATAAAAAAGAAGTAGTGGATGAAAGTTTTCCGGGAGATATTGTAGGTCTTCATGATACGGGAAGTTTCCGAATTGGTGATACACTTACCGGTGGAGAAAAACTGAGCTTTAAAGGGATTCCGAGCTTCTCTCCGGAACATTTCAGATACATCAATAACAACGATCCTTTAAAAGCTAAGCAATTGGCAAAAGGAATCGACCAACTAATGGATGAAGGTGTTGCACAGTTATTTACGCTTGAAATGAATAACCGAAAGATTATAGGAACTGTTGGTGCACTTCAGTATGAAGTTATACAATACCGTTTAGAGCACGAATATGGAGCAAAATGCACTTATGAGCCGCTTTCTATGCATAAAGCATGTTGGGTTGAAGCCGATGAGAAATCTGAAGAATTTAAGGAGTTTGCAAGATTAAAACAAAGATTTTTGGCAAGAGATAAATATAATCAGCTAGTATTTTTGGCAGATTCTTCTTTTACTATTCATATGACGCAGGAGAAGTTCCCAAATGTAAAACTGCATTTTATCAGTGAATTTCAGAATGCATAATCATTTAATAAATGTATAAAAAAAGGCTGTTCAAATAATTTTGAACAGCCTTTTTTATTGTGAAAATGTAGTGATATCTTTACGATTTACCCATTACATTAAAGTTATTTCCATTTAATATTGCAACCCATACTTGGTCTTTGAATTTCTTCCTGTGGCTCACCAATTAAAAGATTTTCAAAAGCAATGATTAAATCTTCTCCCGTTACTTCTTTATGGTTACCCGGTCTGGAATCGTCCATTTGTCCACGATATATAAGATCCAATTTCTCATCAAAGAAAAAGAAATCTGGTGTACATGCCGCATCATACGCTTTGGCAATCGCCTGGCTTTCATCATATAAGTAAGGAAAATCGAATTTTCTTTCAATTTGAAATTCAATCATTTTTTCCGGAGAATCTGCAGGATACTTTTCTACATTATTCGCGTTTATGGCAATAAATTCTATTCCGCTTTCGTTGTAGTCCTCGTATAGTTCAGTCAATTTATCAATTACATGAAGAACAAACGGACAATGATTGCACATAAAGATTACCAAAGTGCCTTTTTCTCCTTTCAAATCGTCAAGAGATTGTAATTCGTTACTTTTGGAGGGGTTTGGAAGCTCAAAAAAAGGAGCTTTTGTTCCCAACGCTATCATATTTGAGGGAGTATTCATAATTTAAATCAATATATTAAGTTAAAATTTTATCAACTTGTTTCAATCGCAATAAATGTCTTTTTTAAACACTTATAATTACCATCTGAAAAATTTCCATTTGGGAATAATCGCCAACATTCCGAATCCTGTAAAAATAAAAAGATTCATAACATCTGAATATAAGAATGTTGAAAGATAATAATTTTGCATAAAAAAATGTGTTAAAAGCATGATGGGAAATATCACCAACCCTTCTTTCCTATAAAAATACATGAGTACAATCGCTACAAGCATCAAAATATTTACCGAGAAAATAATGTAAAAATATCCTTTGGGAATATTGAGGATTTCGTGCTGAAGATACTCGTCAAAATCAATACCTATCCCCATAAAAGTGAATAACACGAGTGATGCCAATGTAAGAATAAATCCCCATCCTTTCTTAGGATTTTCATCAAAATAGTTGTATTCTTTATATTCTTTTTCCATAATGCAAAAATAAAGAACTTATGAATGATTTCATAAGTTCTTCGGTATTTATATCGTTAAAATTGATTAAATAGAGATCGCGTTGATCAATCTGTTTTTGTCGCTCAGGAATTCTTCCATCGAAATCATACTTTCAGTTCTCATAACATCCTGAATATCGTCTATTTGATAGATAATTCTTTTTGCATCATTTGTATTTTTCGCTCTTACCTTACAGAAAATATTATATTTTCCTGAAATAACGCTTGCTTCAATAACATTCGGAATGGTTGATAATTCTTTCAAAACCTCTTGTGTACGGTTTGATTTTGTTAAAAGAATTCCTATAAAAGCCGTGAAATGGTAATCTAATTTACCATAATCAAGGTTAAGAGATGATCCTAAAATAATACCTGCATCTTCCATTTTCTTTACCCTTACGTGGATTGTACCCGCAGAAACATCCATCTGCTTAGCAATTTCTGTAAAAGGCATTCTTGTATTTTCTACCAGAAAATCAAGAATTTTCTTGTCTATTTCGTCCAGTTGATAGTTCATATTAGTGAAATTATATTTTTCCTAAAAAATCTTTAAATTTTTTACAAAATTAAAAAAAATAATTAAACTAAAAAAATTATCTTAAATATTAACAATAATTAACACGGATGATAAAAATCATTAAAAAATTCTAACTATTTGAGCTTGTATTTTACAGAATCTGTTTTTATGATAGAACTGTCACCGTCTGACTTTTTGTCTTTTTTCTTCTTTTTGAAGAAAGAATTAAAGCTTTTACTCCAAACAATACCACCTCCATAAGCTTGATTTGCAGACCCATTGGTACCTACAGTACCCGCTCCCATACCGATATTGGTAGGCTTAGAATAACCTCTTACCACCAGTGTACCATCGTTTTTCTTAGAAATATCGTATTCTATAGAACCTTCTCCGGAGAGATAGTTGTTATTGGCAGTTTCAGTTCTTGTTAAAGGTATTCCTAAACCTGTCTTAACAGTAACTCTAGGAGAAAAGTTGAAACTTACACCAGCGTTGGCTCTATCGCCAAAATTAGATAACTGATCTCCGCGTACGTAATTCAAGTCAATTTGAAACTCATTACTCAGGGTGTTCAGTACAGAACCAAGCTGTTTCAATATCATATTATATCCAGAGGATTCTGCAACTCCAACCGCATCAATATTGAAACTTCCTGTATTGGTAACATTAAATGAATTCAATAAAAGTATAGAACTGAACTGCAATACATTTTCGCCTTCAGTCTGATTGATTTTTGCAGCTAATGTTTCTTTCACCTGACTGGAAACATCTAGTGCGACAACATTAGGTGTCAATATTGGATCTTTTAAAGTATTTGTAATCTTCATTTGAAGTAGAACATTAATAGGTGGTAATTGTCCCATATTAAGATACTGACCGGCATTGGAAACTGTTTTTGTATAATTTGCAGTAATATCCAAAGCCGGTTTCATTGCATCACCATCCCATCTAATACTACTATTTTTCTGAATCTGAAAAGTTCTATTGAGAATCACTTTAGAAACAAAAGTTCCACTTTCTACCATATAAGATCCGTTCATGGCTATATTTCCCTGTCTGCTCATCTGAAATTTTAGATTTTGGGCAGCACCTTTCACACTGATATTTCCTGCATCATCTCCTACGAGAACGTTAACGGTGGTTCCTTTATCTACATCAACATTAAAATCAATATCCATATTAGAACCCGATTTTTTCTTTTCTTCTAACGTCACAGTACCATCCTTACCTTCTTTTAAGAATCTGAGCATTTTAAACTCATCAACATTAGATGTGGAACTGGAATTGAAAGTAAATGTACTTCCATTCAGTGCTTTCATATTTGGAGTAGACAGGTTTAGTGCAGAAACCGGTCCGTCCACATATAAATCTCCTTGTCCATAAACCCTTCCCCAAAACAAATCATAATCTTTTTGTGCCGTATTAAGCATCAGAAGATTATCTGCCCTCATTACTAAGTTGACTCCCATTGACGAAAGCGTTTCAAACTGAATCGCTCCGGAAATAGTTCCCTGAGAATTGGATCGTCCGTCTTTTACACCAATGTTATTCAAAACTGCCAAACCTTTGGAAAGAGGAATAACCGTATCATCAAAAGAATAATCTACTCCTGTAAACAAAAGCTTTAATCCAAAATCTTTCAATGCAATATCCCCACTATAATCCAGGTTTTTAAAAGTTCCGTTAATTTTAAGATCTCCAGTAGCTTTTCCTCTTAAATTTCCAAAAATATTCTGTACAAACTGCTGTGTAAAAGAGAGGTCAAAATCTCTCAGTTCCGTATTCAGATCAATCGTTGGAGAAGGTGTATTATTATTTACCGTTCCGGTTAAATGTAGATTATTTCCTCCAATAATTCCTGCTGAAGCTACTTTTACGTCTACATCATATACATTTAGAGAAAACCCGTTTACTGCAGAAATGGTAACATCACCCATATCGTTCCCGTTCATCATGATATTATCTACGGTAAGATCTACCAATGGCTGCAATGTGCTTTTATCCATTTTTATTTTCACATTTCCATTAGCAATCCCTTTTATATCCATTGGGTTACCACCAGATTGCATATCAAAAATCTTTTCGATAGCAAAATTCTGTACTTCAGCATCCAAATAGAAATCTTTTGCCGACTTGAAAGTAGATTCATTAATGAGCAGAGAACTGTTATCTGAAAATATTTTAAGGTTTTTAATTTCAAAATCTCCTGTGTTCTTGCGATAACTAATGTATTGGTCTAAATCTGGACTTGTATCTACCGCCCATTTTGTATTGTTAAGAGTGATTTCAGTAGGTTCGAATCTGAAAACATAATCTCCGGCAGCATTGGTTGACTGATTAAAATTGATTGCATAAGATTGCATATCCTCTTCTATTTCATCCTGAGGAGATCCATATTTAAAATTAGTAGCAATTCTAAGCAAAGAATTATTCTCATTCTTCCCGGTAAGTACAAGATCTTTTAGAATATTTTTATTATACTCAAGTCTGTTAATCTTTGCATAAAGCTGTTGATCTGCATTGGCAGTATTAATTCTCACCATCATACTGTCTACCATTGCACTGTCGCGAGTGACACGAATACGATCGTCTGTTTTATAATCGGGATTTGCCTCTGCCAAAAGTCGGTCTGCTTCAGAAATTTCTTCTTTCTTGGTCATAATATACTTCAAAGAAGCAGCGTCTAAATTAAGAATGAGATGATTAGAATTTCCATCATACTCACCTACAACTTTAGCTCCTTGTGGCAATTTAAGATCTGGTAAAAAATAGGCTACAACTCCCTGTTCCACATCAAAATCCATGTTAAAAGATTGTCCGCGATATAATTTTCTTGGTTCTGGACCTACTAAAATTTTCCCTAAACCATTTTCTACCATTCCCGCCAAATCTCCGAGGTTATATTTACCGGATATTTTCCCGTTTACCGCTCCAGGAGCATTCACAACGATTGAACGGCTACCATTTTCTAAAAATGTTTTAAGATTAGCTTTCTGAATATGATATTTTTGATCTGCTGTTGCAAGATTCACATCCGAAGCTTCCACATCCAGAGTAAGATCATTAATTCCGGACATTGCCATCTTTCCATTGACGTTTCCGCTTACGATCTGCCTACCAGATTTACCACTGAAATAATTCATATTAAGATAGGTGACATTGGCATCTACATTCGCAGAAATTCTTTTGGTGCTGAAATCAATTAAACCTTTAACCGTAGCTTTTGCCTCTTCATCATTTACGGTGATAAGCCCGTTGTATTTTTTATGATCCAAAAGACCATCCAAAACCACATTATTAATTTCCTTATTCATGATTTCAATGCTAGAAATCTGAGATTTTGTACTCAGACGCATCGTATTGACATCAAAACTTTGCCCGTCTAAATTGAATTTACCAGAAATAAGCCCGACCGCTTTACTTTTAGTGATAACAGAAGTATTAAGATCATTAACTTCTGCATATCCTTTATATTTGGGCATTGTAGAGCTGTAATCTGACAGAGAAAAATTAGAAATCTTCGCCCGACCAATTCCAGTCATTAAATTACCAGAAGAAACATACACCTGTTTTGGAGTAACTTTTGCAGCTCCGTTATATTTTAGTTTACCGAAATCGTCTGCAAAATTTTTCATTTTTGAAGAAATAAAAGCCGGCATCATCGCTTTAAGATCTTTGTACGTAAAATCTGTAGAAAGATTATTGGTTTCAATTAAAAAATTACCTTTCAGCAAGTCTTTTGCTTGTAGCTTTTTAGTAGCAATATTTACATTAGGGTTTCTAATCAGGAAGTTTTCTAAAGTGAAGTTATTTAAGGGACCAGTCATTTTTCCGCTTGCATTAAACGGAATAAAATTATCCCAGTTCGTCACAAAATAACTAATATCATAGCCGCTTATCTGGCTTCCCAACTTCATATTCATGTCCCAATTTACTTTATTGGTAAAGTCTGCCCAAGAACCATTATGTAGATTAAATTTAATACCTCCCTGAAGAAGAGAATGATCGGTATTTAGCGTAAGATCTTTTAAAGCTAAAAAATCTTCTGTCATCGAAAAATCGGTAGAAAATGTTTCTACAAAGTGAGATTTACCCCATCTTTTAGTAACAAATGTAAAATTATCTATGGTTGCGTTAATGTCTGCACCATTCACCTTAACTTTTGGGGCAATTAAACTAACATTCTCTGCAGTTAACCATTTACCTGCTTCACCAGGAGAATTCTCATTGACAATCGAAATTTTAGAATTAAGAATTTCCAGTCTGGAGTTAAGCTGAAAAGGAGGTTTTTTAGGATCACGCTTTTTACCACTATCGAAAAGTTTTGTAAATCTTATAAAATTTGAAATACTGTCTCCTTTATAGGTAATTACTCTTACATCTGCATCTTTAAGGGTAACTCCGTTGAAGCTTAAAGAATTATGCTTTCCTATATTGGATGCCAAAGAAAACCAGTCGGAATTGGCGATAAATTCTTTTGCTTTAATAAAATCCAGACCTTTATAGTCTTTAATTTTTAAACCTTTAATGGTAACATCACCGAAAAAATTAACCTCGACACTTTCGGTGGACATATCTGCTTTAAAATCTCTATTAACCAACTGCAAAGCCTGATCTGCAGCCCATCTTTTGGTAACCGGTAAATTAATGGCAATAAAAACAAGAATAATAATAGATAAAAGAGTCCAGAAAAGAATAAGTAACAATTTTGCCCACCAAGAATAACTTACGACATCTTTAGCAGCCTGTTTACCAAATTCCTGAGCTGTATCTATGGGATGGTTTATTGCATCCGAAGCAAGTTCCGCAGCCTCTTTTACTGTTTCCTGAACGTTATCCACAGTTTTCTGAACCTGATTTCCCAGGTTTTCGGCTACCGATTTTTTATTCTCATTTTCGTTATTATTCTCTAACTTTGCCATTATTATGAGCGACTCTATAATTTTAGGTATCGAATCATCTTGCGATGACACTTCAGCAGCTATTATCCAGGGGAATTCTATTCTTTCTAATATCGCAGCCAACCAGGAAATCCACAAAGAATATGGTGGCGTGGTTCCCGAGCTTGCTTCTCGTGCACATCAGCAGAATATTATTCCTGTTGTTGAAAAATCTATACTCCAAGCAAATATACAACAAAATGCAATTTCAGCCATAGGCTTCACAAGAGGTCCCGGACTTTTGGGATCTTTACTTGTGGGAACATCTTTTGCAAAATCACTCGCCATGAGCCTTAATGTACCTTTAATAGAAGTAAATCATCTTCAGGCTCATATTTTGGCACACTTCATCGACGATGCAAATCCTGTGCCTCCAAAATTTCCTTTTTTATGCCTAACGGTAAGTGGCGGTCATACGATGATTGTGCTTGTGAAAGATTATTTCGATATGGAAATTATTGGTAAAACAACCGATGATGCTGCCGGAGAAGCATTCGACAAAATTGGAAAAATATTTAACTTAGATTATCCCGCTGGTCCTATCATAGACCGTTTAGCAAAAGAAGGCAATCCGGATGCGTTTAAATTTAATAAGCCTAAATTAGAGAATTACGATTATTCTTTCAGCGGAATTAAAACATCGGTTCTTTATTTCATTCAGAAAGAATTAAAGAAAAACCCAGACTTTATTAAGGAGAATATGAATGATTTGTGTGCTTCGGTTCAGAAATGCATTATTGAAATTTTAATGAACAAACTGGAAAAAGCAGCAAAAGACTTACATATTAACGAAGTTGCCATTGCAGGAGGTGTTTCTGCCAATTCTGAACTAAGAAAGGTAATGCAAAACAACGAAAAAAGATTAGGCTGGAATATTTATATCCCAAAATTTGAATACACCACAGACAATGCTGCAATGATCGCCATGGTGGCAAAACTGAAATTCGAAAGAGGTGAATTTACAGATTTAAAAACCAGTGCCATCTCCAAATACGATTTGTAATGAAGATTCTTTTAGAAGAAAAAATACTCGGAAAACAGTCTAAAAAAAACTCCAAATATTATTGGGTTTTAGAAACAATAACAGGAAAAAATGATACTTCAACAGAATTTGATGAAGATGATTTTCAAATGATGAGTTCGGAAACAGGTTTTATTCAAAATATAAAGGAAGAAATTATCGAGAAAATTAATGCTGAAAATGTTTTCAATTTTGATTTTGAACCAAAAGAGGGAGATTACTTATCCATCAAAAATAATTTAAGAAAAAAGGAATATTTGAATTTAATCTTCATGAATAATCTTTGGGTTGAAGAAATCTACATGTGTTCTTACAGAGATTGCGAAGGTGATGTTTATACAACATTAAAAACGGGTGTAGCTTTTATAAGCGAAAACGAAATTATATTTTAAAAACAATCATTTTTTTCTATGAAACTTTTTTTTGGAGAAATACATAACGGAAAAGCAATCATCAACAATGAAGAGCAGCAGCATATTATAAAAGTTCTGCGCATGAAAGATGGCGAAGAAATTCATGTAACCGACGGAAAAGGAAATCTTGCTTCCGGAACATTACTCATTGAAGGAAAAAAAGCTGGAATTACAGTTTCTGAAATTAAAAATGAAACTCCAAATTTCACTCCAAAGCTTCACATTGCCATTGCTCCAACCAAAAATATAGACAGAATTGAATTTTTTGTAGAAAAAGCCGTAGAAATGGGTATTTCTGAAATAACGATTCTTCATACCGAAAAAACGGAGAGAAAAAACATCAACATAGATAAAATCAGAAAGCAGGCAATTGCAGCATCAAAGCAAAGCTTAAGATTTCATTTTCCTGTTATTAATGATTTAACCAAAATTCAGGATTTTCTAAAAACCACAAACTCTGAAACTACTTTTGTCGCTCATTGCAACGAAAATTTAGAGAGAATTAACTTGAATGAAATTCCACAATTAGAAAACTATACTTTTCTCATTGGTCCGGAAGGCGATTTTTCGGATAAAGAAATTCAATTTTTAGCAGAAAAAGGAATTAAAGCCGTTTCTTTAGGAAACCAAAGATTAAGAACCGAAACTGCGGGAGTATTTGTAGCAGCATGGAACTACAACAAGATGTTCTAAGCAAAATTAAGATGATGATCTCTTAAATATTTTTCAAAAATCTGTTCTCCGCTTCGCATAGAATTTACTGCCCAACGGATTTTCATTCGCAAGAGTTTTTCTTCATTTAGTTTATAATCTATATTAGATTTTATCAACTTCTGTTTCAGTTCGTACATACAGATTGAGGCTGCCACAGAAACATTAAAACTTCTGGTGAAACCATACATAGGAATTGCCAGTGTTTCATCTGCAAAATCTAAAATTTCTTCAGAAACGCCTTGCATTTCGGTACCGAAAACCAAAGCAATGGGTTCTGTAATTTCGTATTCCGGTAAAAATTTGGCATTATTTTCTAAAGAAACTGCTACCATTTTATATCCTCTGTCTTTTATTTTTTGAAAAGACTCTAAATTTCTCGGCATTTTTTCTACATCCACCCACGTATCTGCACCTTTGGTCACTCTTAAATTGGGCTCAAAACTATACTCTTCCTGCAAAGCAACCACTTTATGAAAACCACATGCTTCCACAGAACGCACGATTGCCGCTGCATTTCTGAACTGGTAAATATCTTCAATAACAGGAAGTATAAAATCTGAACTTTCCGGGGCGAAATGTTCAATTTTTCTTAATCTTTCTTCCGTTAAAAATTGTTGTAAATACTCGTAAGTTTTCTCTAAATCTTTCATCTTCTTTCAAATCTTTGCAAATTAACGTAATTTTGAAATTCTAAGAAAAGTTTACATGAAAAGAAAAGTCTTGTTGATTTATACCGGCGGAACCATTGGTATGGAAAAAGATTACGAAACAGGAAGCCTCCGTGCTTTTGATTTTGGAAATATTTTTGAAAAAATGCCGGAAATGAGGCTTATGGAATGTGAAGTATTTGTACATCCTTTTGCAAAACCCTTAGACTCGTCTGATATGGGACCAGAAGAATGGCGAATGATTGCCCGTCTTATTTTCGAAAATTATAAAGAATATGACGGATTTTTAATCCTTCACGGTACAGATACAATGTCTTATACGGCTTCTGCACTTAGTTTTATGCTGAAAGGCCTTACAAAACCGGTAATTCTTACAGGCTCTCAATTACCCATCGGAGATTTAAGAACCGATGCAAAAGAAAATCTTTTAACAAGCTTGTACTACGCCAGTCTCTACGAAAATAATGAAGCGGTCATTCAGGAAGTAGCCATTTATTTTGAATACAAATTACTCCGAGGAAACCGCACTTTAAAGTATTCTGCAGAGTATTTCGATGCATATTCTAGTCCGAACTATCCTATTCTCGGGCAATCCGGAGTGCATCTAAACATTAATAAAGACAATCTTTTAAGAAATACAAATAAAGAAAGTTTTTATATTGACGAACACCTTTCGGAAGATGTCCTATTTTGGAGAATTTTCCCCGGTATGAAACTCAATCACTTTAAAGAAATCTCCCAAATGAAAGTATTGATTTTACAGGTTTTCGGTTCAGGAACGATTTTCAGCAGCGAAAAAACATTGGAAACTTTACAGCAAATAAGAAATAACGGAACCGAAATCGTGGTAGTAAGCCAGTGTATTTCAGGAGGAATTTCTTTCGGAAAGTATGAAAACAGTAATATTTTTTCAAAAATCGGTGCCATTAGCGGAACAGATATTACCGCAGAATCTGCAATTACCAAAGCGATGCACCTTATGGACAATCCTAATTACAAAGGAACTTTTGCAGAAAATTTCTCTAAAAATATTTGTGGAGAAATAAGCAATTAACAGATAATTAAGGACTTTATTTTCAAAATCTAATTTCAATCTAAAATTTCAAATATTTCAATATTCAGGAAACTGAGAATACAAGATTAATTTGATTTTAATAAGTAAAAAGTAAAAAACTATTTATTGAATAATTTTTGAACAGAGACTCCCATTTGCTTTGTTTTATTCGAAAAAATAACCTATTTTTGCAGTCTTCTAACAAAGAGAGGTGTCCGAGTGGTTGAAGGAGCTACCCTGGAAAGGTAGTATACGGGTAACTGTATCGAGGGTTCGAATCCCTTCCTCTCTGCAAAAAGCCACTTCACAAAATTGTGAGGTGGCTTTGTAATTTTAAATTATTACAAAATGCCAAACATATCAAACAGAGCACAGAATATGCCGGCTTCACCGGTAAGAAAACTCGTTCCTTTTGCTTTACAAGCAAAACAGAGAGGCACCAAAGTGTATCACCTCAACATCGGTCAGCCAGACATTGAAACACCAGAAACTGCGCTAAACGCTCTTAAAAATATTGATTTAAAAGTTTTAGAATATGCTCTTTCTGAGGGGAATATAGAGTACAGAAAGGCTCTTACAGAATATTACCATTCTTTAGGTTTTGCAGATCTTACACCCGATAATTTTATTGTTACAAACGGAGGATCCGAAGCACTTAATTTTGCTATCTCTACATTATGTGATGATGGTGATGAAGTTATCATTCCAGAACCTTATTATGCCAATTATAATGGATTTACCAGTACATTCAATGTAAATGTAGTAGCCATTCCATCTTCTATTGATACCGGATTTGCTTTACCTCCGATTGAAGAATTTGAGAAAAAAATTACGCCAAGAACCAGAGCTATCGTTATTTGCAACCCCGGAAACCCAACCGGCTATCTTTACACCCGAGAAGAGCTTCAGAAATTAGCAGAAATCGCTTTGAAATACGATATCGTCATTATTTCAGATGAAGTTTACAGAGAATATGTGTATGATGGAAAACAGCAGATTTCTATGCTTGCATTTCCTGAACTAAGCGAAAACTGCATTATAATAGATTCAGAATCAAAAAGATACTCTATGTGCGGAGTAAGAATCGGATGCATGATTACCCGTTCTAAGAAAATTCGTGATGCAGCTATGCTTTTTGCTCAGGCAAGATTAAGCCCTGTTCTTTTGGGGCAGATTGCCGCTACAGCTGCCCATCAAAACGATGGCGCATACATCCGATCTGTAAGAGAAGAATACACCCACAGAAGAAATGTTTTGGTAGATTTATTAAATTCTATCCCCGGAGTAATTTGCCCGAAACCTAAAGGTGCATTTTATTGTGTTGCCGAACTTCCTGTAGATGATACAGAGAAATTTGCACAATGGCTTTTGGAGAAATATACTCTTAACAACGAAACCATTATGGTAGCTCCTGCTGGTGGATTTTACAGCGATCCTGAACTGGGCAAAAAACAGGTAAGAATTGCGTATGTTCTTAAAGAAGAAGATTTAAGAAAAAGTGTAGAAATCCTTAGAAATGCACTGGAAAAATATAAATTAGATTTTAACATCTAAAAAATAAATAATAATGTCAGCAGTAAAAATAATCCGTTCAAAAAGTTTTTTTCTAACATTTTTACTGCTGATTTTTCTTTCCTGTGATTATAAAAAAGGCGATACGCAAAACACAGACGAAGAAAAAATAGAAGTAATGACTCTTTCTCATATTGGTGGAGAAAACGGCTTCTATGAAATTATCAAAATTAAAAAAGACTCTATTTTTTTTGATAGTGGAACATCAAAACCAAGCAAAAACAACAATTGGAAAAATTCCCTAAGCAAAGATGACTGGCAATTATTATCTTCATCTATTAAAATAAAAAACTTAGACAGCATCCGCAGTTCTCCAAGCATTCAGCATCTTGACGGAATAGACGAAACTCTCATTATAAAAACCAGCAAAAAATCTCACATTTTCGTTAATTCTTATAAGGACATCCACTATAATCAGATTGAAACCCTCAAGAACAGACTGAATAATATTATTTCCAAAAAACAACCTTCAACCGTAAAAAAATCTCAGAAATAATGCAGAAAAATTTCTCACTGAAACCTTACAATACTTTCGGAGTAGATGCCAATGCAGAATATTTTGTTGAAGCCAATTCTGTAGATGAATTAACTGCCGCTCTCCAATATGCTCAATCGCAAAACCTTCCGGTTCTTTTTCTTGGTGGTGGAAGCAATATTTTATTGACAAAAGACTTTGAAGGTGTAGCAATCCAACTCAATTTAAAAGGAATTTCGGAAAAGATTTTGAATGAGAATGAAATTTCTGTAACCGCAAAATCCGGAGAAAACTGGCACGAATTCGTGTTATATTGTTTGAATAAAAACTACGGCGGATTAGAAAACCTATCCCTAATTCCGGGAAATGTAGGAACTTCTCCAATGCAGAATATTGGTGCTTATGGAACCGAAATTAAAGATGTTTTTACCGAATGCAAGGTTTTAAACCGAAAAACTTTCGAAATAGAAGTTTTTGATCTCGCAAAATGCAGTTTCGGGTACAGAGATTCTATTTTTAAGCAAGAAGGAAAAGATAAATATGTTATTTTGGAAGTGAGTTTTAAATTAACAACTCAAAACCATCTTATTAAAACAGAATACGGAGCCATAAAGACCGAATTAAATAATTTGGGAATTGAAAATCCTACCATTCAGGATGTTTCTAAGGCAGTTATTAATATTCGCCAGAGTAAATTACCCGATCCTAAAAAAATGGGGAATGCTGGAAGTTTTTTCAAAAATCCAACCATCCCATTGCAACAATTTGAAAAATTACAACAGCAATTTGAAAACATTCAGGGATATCCAAACGGTGATTCTGTAAAAGTTCCCGCAGGATGGCTTATCGAGCAATGTGGCTGGAAAGGAAAGCAAATTGGCAACGTCGCTTCACACCAATTACAGGCACTGGTCATTGTAAATGCAACCGGAAATGCAACCGGAAAAGAAATTTTCGATTTTTCTACTATGATTATTGATTCTGTGAAGGAGAAATTCGGGATTGAACTGGAAAGAGAAGTGAATATTCTTTAAAACAAGAATTAGTCATTTAAAAATACGCTTAAACCTAATAGCGATTCTTTACTGAAGAATTTTTAATTTGTACATAAAACCTATTGGTTCTGTCATTTTCCAGCCTCCATAATATTTAGGATTATACTGAAAGGTAAAGGTATCTGGTGAAGATTGAAAATAAAGAGCATTAACATTATTTTTACTGTACTTTAGGTTGAATGAAAGTACAAATCCATTTTCAGGATACTTAATAATTCTTGGCAATAGAATTGTCCATTTATTCTTCTTTATATTTGAATAATTTTCTGTAAAAGTCAGAATAGGGTTATTACTATCGGGAAAATTATTAATAACTGGCAATAATGATATTTCTAATATTATTTCATCATCTTTAAGATTAGCAATGATTTTTGGATATAAGGTTATCGATTTAATATATACTTTTTTATTATCCGTATCAACTTTAACCAACACGCCGGTTTCATAATTTGTTTGTAGACAAAAAAGGTTATTTTTTAACTTAGTAATAGATAAATCTCTTTCAACTTTATTGTTGAAGTTAATATTTTTTAAAGCAACGCTTTCTATTTCTTTTACTTTATCAAAAAATATAAGAGTATCATTATCTATGGTAAACTCTGTAAGTTTATCTTCATATAAAACTCTATCACCATCCTTAAAAATAAAATTTTTTAAATTATTTTTATTCAGATTGATTTTTTGCTGATCTCGAATAATAGTTAAATCTTCAATTTTTTTTTGATCTGAAAATCTTTGAAATATTTGACTTTTAGTTATTGTAAAAAACAAAAACAAGGAAAAGAGCAAAAACCCTTTTCCTATAAATAAATTGATTATTAAATCTACAACCCTCATCTCTGAAATTTAGCAAGAAAATGAAGGTATTTCGAACACTGATGCTAAACCTAAAGCACCAATTAAAATTTTCTTTTTCATAAATTTAGCATAAAATTAATATTTATTTTTATACATGCAATTATTTAGAATTACACAACCTACAACTATAGGTAAAGAATATCGTTTTATTCATAAAAAGTATTACATTCGCAAAAAGTATGATTTCAGCATATTTCAATCTGATTACTAATATTCAATAAAAAATCGCGAAACTGATTGAAATTCAACTCAAGTTGGTGGAATTTTTTTTAAAACAACACATCTATATGAAAATTGCCATAATCGGAGCCGGAAACATGGGGCTATCTTTTTCGAAATCATTTTTGAAATACGAATTGATAAAGCCTGAGAATCTTCATCTCATTACCCGAAATCAATCTAAAATCCAGAAAATTTCTGAAGAATTTCCAAAATCGAAAATCTCTTTATTTGAAAACTTAAATACAATTGATGCCGATTTAATCATTATCGCTGTAAAACCACAGGATTTTCAGAAAACCGCCGAAAACATACACTTTTCATTCAATGAAAACCAGATGATTCTCTCCATCATGGCAGGAATTAAAATTGAGAAAATACAAAAATCATTAAATCATTCTTTAGTAGTTCGTGCTATGCCCAACTCTCCTACTCTGTTGGGAATGGGAATTACGGGATATACTTCTGCAGAAGGAATTTCTTTTAATCAATTAATGAATATCGAAAGACTTCTAAACAGCACAGGAAGATCAGTTTATCTCGAAAACGAAGAGCTTTTGGATGGTGTTACGGCTCTTTCAGGAAGCGGACCTGCCTACTTTTATTATATAGTTGATGCTATGATAAAAGCGGGTATCCAGATGGGAATAGACGAAAATCTCTCCAAACTTTTCGTAAAACAGACGATGTTGGGAGCTTATCATCTGATTAATAATTCTGAGAAAAATCTTGAAGAACTCATCCAAGATGTTGCTTCTAAAGGAGGAACCACAGAAGCTGCCTTGAAGACTTTTAATGAAAATCAATTAAAGGAAATTTTACAGAACGGAATTTTAAATGCTGAAAAAAGAGCCAAGGAACTGAATGGCTGAATCCTCTAAAAGAGTTTTTTTTCACTTCTTTAAGAAACCCAATTCAAGAATCTTTTTTCGGCTACTTGTTTTAATAAAAATCCGAGAAAAACGCCAAATGTATTAAGGATAATATCATCAACTTCAAAAATTCCCAGTCTTGTAAAATATTGCAAAGCCTCTACGATGGTTATTGCCGAAATGAAGGTGAAAATATTGCTTTTCAGATTATTCAATTTAGGAAAAATCCAACCTAAAAACCCAAAAGGCATGAACATGATGATGTTCCCAAGCACGATTCTCATACTATCCCACCAACGAATTGTATTTTTTATAAAACCCAATGTTGCAAAGATAGGCTGTACTCTTATTACATTATCGCTATACTGACTTCTCCCCATTCCTAAAAACATTAGATACAAGAGAAAAAGGGTGTACGGAATGATTAATAGTTTATAAATTTTCTTTAACATCAACTGCAAAAATATTCATTTCAAAAGTAGTAAATTTGTGTATTAAAATCTTTAGATGAAATACTTATTGCTTACGCTGATTTCTGCGATGTTGCTTTCGGTTTCCTGGCCAACTTACGGAGTTCCTTTTTTTATATTTTTCGCCTTAGTTCCTCTTTTGATGATGGAACACGGAATTTCTAAATTTTCACAATATAAAAGAAAAAGCTGGATGGTTTTCGGACTTTCTTATTTATGTTTCATTATTTGGAATATCGTAACCACAGGTTGGTTATATGGATCCAAAAATCCGGACGGAAGTCATTCTTTACTAGCAGTTTTATTTCCAGTTTTAATAAACTCACTTTTGTACTCTTTGGTTTTCCAGTGTTATCATTGGTATAAAAATGCTCAGGGAACGTATTGGGGTTTGGCTTTTTTTGTGGCAATATGGATGAGTTTTGAAAAATTCCATCTTAACTGGGAGCTAACTTGGCCTTGGTTGAATTTGGGTAATGTTTTCTCAGATTATCCTAAAATCATACAATGGTACGATACTTTAGGAGCAACAGGAGGAAGCTTTTGGATATTACTGATTAATGTTTTTATTTTTTATACGGTAAGAATTTGGGAAGCCGGAAGAAAAAGAAAAAGTTTAATTATCAACAGTTTAATTATCGTTCTTCTTATAGGTTTTCCAATGATTATTTCTTTGGTAAAATACAATCAGTTTAATGAGAAACCCATAGGAGAAGTTAATGTACTCATGCTGCAGCCGGATCTTAATCCTTATGGTGAAAAATACTCCAAAGACAGCATTACAATCCTAAAAGAGCTTCTAGCTTTGGCAGAAAACAACTCAAAAGGAAAAATTGATTATTATATTGCTCCCGAAACAGCCATTCCCGGACGCGGATCTATTTCTGAAACTGCCTTTGAAAAAAGTGAGCTTTTAAATAATGTGAAAAGCTTTCTCACAAAACACCCCGGTTCGGTTTTCGCAACAGGAATTTCTTCGCACCGTTATTTTTTAGACAAAAATAATTTGCCAAAAGACGCTTATGCCATCAATGACAGGATGTGGGTGGAAAGCTATAATTCTGCAGTGCAAATCATTCCGAATCACAAAGTAGCAGTTTATCATAAAGGAAAACTTGTTCCCGGAGTAGAAATTTTCCCTTATATGAACGTTTTGAAACCTCTTTTAGGCGATGCAATGCTTAATTTAGGTGGTACTGTAGCCTCGTTGGGTACAGATAAAGAGCGGACTGCTTTTTCAAACCCTTTTAACAAAGGAAAATTAGCTCCCATTATCTGCTATGAAAGTATTTATGGAGAATTCACCACTGAATATGTAAAAAAAGGGGCTAATTTCCTCGCAATTATGACGAATGACTCTTGGTGGGGAGTTACGGAAGGACACAAGCAGCTTCTTTCTTACGCAAAACTAAGAGCTATAGAAACCCGAAGAGAAATTGCAAGAGCGGCAAACAGCGGAATTTCTGCGCACATTAATGCGAAAGGAGAAATTTTGGAAGATACATTTTATGGAGATAAAACTGCTTTGTTTGCTAAAATAAATCTTTACGATGGCGAAACATTTTATGTAAGATCGGGAGATTTTCTCTCGAGAATTTCTATGTTTTCTTTTGGTTTTCTCTTGTTCTATTTTTTAATTAAATGGTTTCAGGCTAAAACTCAGAAAAAGAAAAACTAAAATAATTTTTGGAAGAGAAATGTATATATAAATGCTCTAAACACCAACAATAAAGGCTTCACAGAAAAATATTTTGGCAAATGAGCGTAAAAATTAAATATTTATTGCAAAAAATTATATACAAAACTTGTCTATCTAAAATTTTCTTCGTTATTTTGCAACCTCAAATATTATACAAATAAGAACATCGAGATATGTCAAGAATTTGCCAGATAACAGGAAAGCGTGCAATGGTTGGTAACAACGTTTCTCACGCTAATAACAAAACGAAGCGTCGTTTTGAAATTAACTTATTAGAGAAGAAATTTTACCTTCCAGAGCAAGATAAGCACGTAACACTAAGAGTTTCTGCTCACGGATTGAGAGTAATTAACAAGATTGGAATCGAGGAAGCTGTCGAAAGAGCTACAAGAAACGGATTGATTAAAAAAAACTAAATCATGGCAAAAAAAGGAAACAGAGTTCAAGTAATTCTTGAATGCACAGAGCATAAAGAAAGCGGAATGCCAGGAATGTCTAGATACATTTCTACAAAAAATAAAAAGAACACTACAGAAAGATTGGAATTGAAAAAATACAATCCTGTTCTTAAGAAAGTAACTGTACACAAAGAAATCAAGTAATTTATAAAATATAATTTACCATGGCAAAGAAAGTAGTAGCAACCCTACAAAGCGGACAGTCTAAAAAAATGACTAAAGTGGTGAAAATGGTGAAGTCATCAAAATCTGATGCTTACGTTTTCGAAGAAAAAGTAATGAATGCAGACGAAGTAGATGCTTATTTGAAAAAATAATCTCTTACTTTATTTACAATACAAAAAACTACTCATATTTTGGGTAGTTTTTTTGTTATCTTTGCTTTTCTAAGCAGGAAGCAAGATGTTGGAAGCTGGATGTTTACAATTATAATGTTTTATTTTGTAAATATCCGGTTTCCTGTGCCCAGCTTCCAACATTAATTAAAATTCCGAAATTCATACAATGAGTTGGTTTAAAAACATTTTCAAAAAAGAAGAAAAAGAAACATTAGATAAAGGTTTGGAGAAATCTAATCAGGGTTTCTTCGAAAAAATGACTAAAGCCGTTGTCGGCAAAAGCAAAGTAGACGATGAAGTTCTTGATGACCTCGAAGAAATACTCATTGCTTCCGATGTAGGTGCATCTACAACCATAAAAATCATAGAAAGAATTGAAGAACGAGTAGCAAAAGACAAATACGTCGGCGTAAACGAACTGGATAGAATTCTTCGTGAAGAAATTTCCGGGCTTTTATTAGAAAACCCTCATAAAGGAACGGGCAATATAGACACCTCCAAAAAACCTTTTGTAATTATGGTAGTGGGCGTAAATGGTGTTGGAAAAACTACCACAATCGGAAAACTGGCTCATCAGTTTAAGTCTGAAGGTAAAAAAGTAGTTTTAGGAGCCGCAGATACCTTCAGAGCCGCCGCTGTAGATCAGCTTGTAATTTGGAGTGAAAGAGTTGGCGTTCCTATTGTAAAACAGGATATGGGTTCGGATCCTGCTTCAGTTGCTTTTGACACCGTTCAAAGTGCGGTAGCACAAAATGCTGATGTTGTTATTATTGATACGGCAGGAAGACTTCATAACAAAATTAATTTAATGAATGAACTTTCTAAGATTAAAAGAGTAATGCAGAAAGTAATTCCGGATGCTCCACACGAAATTCTTTTGGTTTTGGATGGCTCAACTGGTCAAAACGCCTTTGAACAAGCGAAACAATTTACTGCAGCCACCGAAGTAAATGCTTTGGCCGTTACCAAACTAGACGGAACAGCGAAAGGCGGTGTTGTAATTGGAATTTCCGATCAGTTTCAAGTTCCTGTAAAATATATTGGAGTTGGAGAAAAAATGCAGGACCTTCAACTTTTTAATGGTACAGAGTTTGTAGATTCGTTCTTCAAGAAGAGATAATCTTCTTAGAATAGAATAAACCAACTTATTAACATTAAATTTTAAACTATGGGAATTTTAACATGGATAATTTTCGGACTTATCGCAGGAGCAATTGCAAAAGCTTTACACCCAGGTAAAGATCCGGGAGGATGGCTTGTAACCATCATCATTGGTATTTTAGGTGCAATGATTGGAGGATGGCTAGGATCTCTTATATTTGGAGTGGATGTAACAGGATTTAATTTTTCTAGCTTCCTTATTGCAATTGGAGGTTCTGTTTTGCTTTTAGCAATTTACAGAATGGTGACAAAGAAATAGATTAGTTTCAATCACTTATAAAAAACCCGGTTTGAAAATTTCAAACCGGGTTTTATTTTATTTAATACTTACTTTGTAAGGCATTTCCATTTTTACTTCAGATTTCAGTTTTTCATCGGTAAGCTGTTCCAGAATTTCATAATTCACTTTACCTATTTTATTCTTAATCACTCTTGCAGAAATTTCATCTTCATCCATATTTCCAAAAAACTTTTCGAAAGTATTCAATGCCTTTGGATAAGAATCTACACTATAAGACTTTAAATTAGCTTTTTGAGCAGCAAATTTTACAGCATCCTGCAAAGTTCCCAATTCATCTACCAGACCAATATTCTTAGCACTTGTTCCGCTCCATACTCTACCTCCGCCGACATTATCTATCTGTTCAAAAGTTTTTTTCCTGTTTTGAGTAACAAAATATACAAATCTTTTATATGTACCTTCCACACTTTTAGTCATCATGTTTACACCATAAGGAGTAAGACCGTGAAGTGAAGAATAAAATGCAGAATTGGCATTTGTAGCAACAATATCTGAGCGAATACCGTTTTTATTGGCAATATCTTTAAAGTATGGAAGGATTCCGAAAACACCGATAGAACCAGTAAGAGTATTAGGTTCAGAATAAATTTTATCTGCTGCCATCGCTATATAATAACCGCCGGAAGCCGCATAATCTCCAAAAGAAACAATGAGAGGTTTCTTTTTCTTCAGCTGCTGAAGTTCAAATAATATTTCGTCTGATGCATTGGCACTTCCACCTGGAGAATTAATTCTCAGTACAACAGCTTTAATATTTTTATCATCCTGAAGTTCTTTAATATACTTAACATATTTCTCGGAATAAATCTCGTTATACTCATCTCCATTGTTTATAGAACCTGAAGCATATAAAACTGCAATTTTTTCACTATCAGAATCTTTATCTTTAAAAGAATCCACATATTTGTGTAAAGATATTTTATTGAGCTTATCTTTTTCTGAAAGGTTAAGTTTTTTTCTGATAATATCATCATATTCAGTCTTCTGAATAAGCTTATCTGCCAGTTTATATTTTAAGGTTAAATCTGGGATCATACCATACAAACTATCTACTGCTGTTTTAAAATCCTCCGAGCTCATTTTTCTTGAAGCCGCAATTTTCGATGAAGTATTAGCCCAAATATCATTAAGTAAAGTGCTTAACTGCTCTTTATTTTCGGGAGAAATTTCATTTCTCAAGAATGGCTCTACCGCTGCTTTATATTTCCCATGACGGATAACTTCGATTCCGATTCCGTATTTTTCAGCAAAATCTTTAAAGAAAGTAACTTCGGTAGCAAGACCTTTAAGCTCTATACCTCCCGAAGGATTCAAATAATATTGATCGGCAACGGAACCCAAATAATACGACGTCTGAGAAACTCCGTTCCCATAAGCATATACAAACTTCCCACTCTTTTTAAAATCCTCTATGGCTGAACGTAAGTCATCAATATGGGTAATTCCTGCATTCAGATGATCTACCTCAATACTAATTCCTTTAATATTATCATCAGATTTTGCCTTATGAATAGCCTCTATTGCATCGTAAATAAGAACGTTCATGTTTTTATTTTTAATATTGAAGATATCCTGTTTTTCTTCGGTAGGACTATCTATAATATCCGTTTTAAGATTAATGGTTAATACAGAATTTTTCTTCACGCTTACAGATTCGCTGCTACTCATAGATCCGAAAGCAATCATTATGATAAAAAAGAAGAAAAATACGAAGCATAGTATGACAATAGCCACTATATTTGCTAATACATTTTTAAAGAAACCCTTCATAAACAATCATTTTTCAATATGTCGCAACATACAGTGGTTTTGTTACTCGGAAGTAATATTGGGGATACAAAATATAATATAGATAAAGCCCTTGAAGCATTAGAACAGAAATGTACTATTTTAAGAAAAAGTGAATATCTATTATCAGAGCCCGTAGAGTTTGCCAGTTCTAATATTTTTTGTAATATTGCAACGATAATACAGACTCACTTATCACCTGTTCAACTGCTTGATTATGTGAAAAGAATTGAAGTTACCATGGGTAGAATAAATGACTCAACAATTTCAAAAGTTTACACTGACAGGATTATTGACATTGATATAGTGAAGTTTAATGAATTGAAATTCTCATCAGAAAGATTAACAATCCCTCATTCCAAACATCTTAATGAACGAGAATTTTCTAAAATTCTATTAAAAGATATTATTTAAAAACAACAAATAAAACATATTGTATGAAATTAGGTTTATTATTATTGGCCATTTTGCCTATTGCAACATATGCGCAGGACAGTATTGCCGTAAATTCTACTAATGAGTTCCCTAATACCTTTTCTTCAGGATCAGCAGATATTAAAAGATTTGATAATAAGGCAAGAAAATTTAATGATTGGGCTATTTCTATAGGTGGTGGAGGTGCCTTTATGACCAATGCGGATCTTACATCCTTTTATGATAAAAAGATCAACTGGGGATATAACACTTATGTAAGTATTGATAAACAAATATCTCATACTTTCGGAGTTAGCATAGTATATCAAAGAGGAGAAACCAACCAAAAAGGAATGCAGGATGGTCTTCGTGGGCAATTGGCAGGTGTAGGTGTTGCCAAAACCAAATATAACCAAATTGCGCTAATAGGAGACATCAATCTTTCAAACCTATTAAGAAGAGTAGACAATCACTCTCCTTACAGATGGGCAGTTCATGCTTATGGAGGATTTGGATTTCAAAATTTTAATACTTCGTTACATGATAATGATGAATTCAGATGGAGTAGCAATCCTAAAAGGGTTCCGCTATTTATAAATCAAAATTTAGATATTAATTCACTTTATTATCAACTGGGAGCAGGTTTAAAATATAAAGTTTCTAAACTTATAGATATAGAAGCTAGAGCAATGTATATTATAAGCGGTGATGATGAATTTGATGGCGGCGGATATGCCGGTCCTCATGATTACGATCCAAAAAGTTCCAATTCTAAATATAACATGATTAACGATAAAAGATCCGATAACATGTTAACAGTAAATTTAGGAGTATCTTTTAAATTAGGCAAGCATGCTTCTCACCTTGCTTGGCATGATCCTTTACAGGAAGCTTATTACAAAACAAACGTTTTAGAAAATACAACACAAGAGTTTGTTGTTTGCGAATCAGGCGATAAAGATAATGATGGAGTTTGTGATGATTGGGACAGACAGCTCGATACTCCTGCAGGAGCAAGAGTAGATGGTGCAGGGGTTGCTCTTGATATGGATCTTGACGGAGTTATAGATCTTTACGACAAATGTGTAACAGTTCCTGGTTCTCCAGAAAATAATGGATGTCCTATTAAATAATACATCCACCTAAAACCAATTAATATAACTAAATAAATACACTATGAAATTAAGTTTAGCAATAGTTGCATTAGCATTAGCTGTTCCTACAGTAGGCTTTGCACAAGACTTAAAAGATACAACATCTTCCGATCAATATCCTAATACATTTTCTTCAGGTTCTGCAAATGTTTCACCATTTACGCAAAAATCTAAAAGATTCAACGATTGGTCGATCTCTGCTGGTGTGGGAGTACCATTGATGCAATCTGCAGATTTAACGTCTATTAAAAATGGTAACGGAAAGAATTTATTCGGATATTCTGCTTTTGTAAGTATTGATAAGGCAATTACTCATGCTTTCGGCATCAATTTACAATATGACAGAGGAGAAACAAGACAAGGTTGGTTTAATACAAAAGATGCTGCTCCTGCAGATTTAAGCTTAGTTGGAGCAAGAACACAATATGATGCAATATCTTTATTGGGAGATATTAACTTTTCAAATCTTTTAAGAAGGGTTGATAATAAGTCGACTAACAGATGGGCGATTCACGGTTATGCAGGTGTAGGAACATTGGCTTACAGAGCTTATCAGAAAGATGCTAACGGACAAAGACTGATGACTGAAGTAAAACCTTTTAAATTTGGTTCTATGTTTGCTCAGGCGGGTGCAGGTCTTAAATTTAAAGTTAACAGAAGAATTGATCTGGAAACTAGAGTAATGTATGTTTATACGGGTGATGATGAATTTGATGGTGGAGGTGCACAGTATAGCGCAATTAATCAGCGTGAAGAACAAACTTCTGATAATTTTATCAATGCAACAGTTGGTATGTCTTTAAAATTGGGAAAACACGAATCTCATTTAATGTGGCATGATCCTCTTCAAGAATTATATTACAAAATTGATGTGTTAGCTAATAAAAATCAGGATATCGAAGTTTGTAAAAAAGGAGATGCTGATAACGACGGAGTTTGCGATGATTGGGACAGACAGCTTGATACTCCTGCTGGTGCAAGAGTAGATGGTGCAGGGGTTGCTCTGGATACAGATTTAGATGGTGTAATAGACCTTTACGACAAATGTGTAACAGTTCCAGGACCGGTAGAAAACCAAGGATGTCCACTTACTACTACTGCACCGCCAGCTACAGGACCAGTTGTTGTTAATGAAATGAATCTTGAAGGAATTGAATTTGATTTGAATTCTGACCGAATTTTACCAAACAATACTCCTATTCTTAATAATGCTGTAAATTACATTAATTCATCTAACGGTTCTTATACAGTTATCGGTGCAACAGATACAAGAGCATCTGAAGAGTACAACCAGAAACTTTCTGAAAGAAGAGCGAACAGTGTTAAAAATTACTTAATCAGCAACGGAGTAAACGCATCCAAATTAAATGCTGTAGGTAGAGGTAAAAAAGACCTGAAATACCCAGAATGTGATCCAGCAACTAAATGCCCTGAATGGAAAAACAGAGCAAATAGAAGGGTTTATTTCGAAGCTAAATAATTTTAAAATTATTTTATTCATATAAAAGTCACGTAATGCGTGGCTTTTTTTGTTTAAATACTTTTCTTACATTTACCTTATGATTTCTTCTCAGGATTTTAATGAACTAAAAAATAAAACCCTAAAACACTTTTGGGGTTACGATTATTTTCGTGAAAGTCAGGAACAAATTATAGATTCAATCATTCAGAGAAAAGACACTTTAGTCTTATTGCCAACCGGAGCGGGAAAATCTCTCTGCTATCAGTTACCTGCACTTTTACAGCAGGGAACCTGCCTAGTTATCTCGCCCTTACTTGCATTAATGAAAGATCAGGTAAACCAGTTAAAATTTAGAGGAATTGAAGCTGAATATCTTAGCTCAGAATTAGATGAATTTGATGCTGAAGTAATCTATAACCGATGCAAAGACGGACTAACTAAACTACTGTACATTTCTCCGGAAAGAATTACCAATAAACAGTTTTTACAAAATATTGCTGAAATAGAACTTTCATTTATTGCAGTAGATGAAGCACATTGTATTTCAGAATGGGGGCAAGATTTCAGACCAAGCTATCAAAACATCAAAGATTTCAGAAAAAACAATCCTGAAATTCCTTGTTTAGCCTTAACGGCAACGGCAACGGCAAAAGTTTTGGAAGAGATAAAAAATAAACTGGATCTCCAAAAACCAATTGTTTTCCAGAAAAGCTTTAGAAGAGATAACATTAAAATTTTCTCTGAAGAAATATCAGACAAATACCTCAAAGTTTTCCATATTCTGCAGTATGCCAAAGAATCCGGAATTATATACGTGAGAACGAGAAAAGAAGCAGAATTGCTTACAGAATACCTTCATCGTAATAAGATGCAGAATGTAGATTTCTATCATGCCGGTCTTACAACAAAAGAAAAACACGAAAAACAAAACTTCTGGAACAATAGCGATAAAAATATTTTAATTTCCACCAATGCATTCGGAATGGGGATTGATAAAGATAATGTCCGCTTTGTCATTCATTTTTCGCCCTCACAATCTATAGAGAACTACTATCAGGAAATTGGAAGAGCAGGAAGAGACGGAAAAAAAAGTTTTGCTTTTATGCTTTGGAATAAGCAGGAAATAAGCAATTTCGATCAGATTTTAAAAAATCAGATTCCCAACAAAGCAGAATTTTTAAAAATTATAAGCTATTTATATTCTAAATTTCAAGTTGCTGAATTTGAACTTCCGGAAAAGGTATTTCAGCTCAACACTTCAGGAATACAGAATTTCACAAAACTTTCTACAGCAAAAATTAAAAATGTTTTGAATTTTCTTCATACACAGGAAATTATTTTTTACAATAACAACAAAAGTCTTTCCTCTGTAGAACTTCTGATGAATGCAGATGAAATAGATCAGCTCCCTGCAAAAGATGCTTATTTTATTGAATTACTTTTACGCTCCATTTCTGGCATAACTACCCATAAAGTGATGTTCAGCGAGCAGAATGTGAGCAATAAAATTGGAGTAAGTATTCCTTTACTTAAAGAAAGATTAAAGGAAATGCAGCATAAAAACTATCTTGAATATATTGATGGTGCATTGGCGAGCGTAAAATTTCTAAAACCGAGGGACGAAAGAGCCAATAGCGGAATTTATTGGAAACTTTTTGAACACATCCAAAAAAATAAGATACAAAAATGGGAAGAGATGAAATTTTTTGTAGAAGACAGCCAATATTGCAAAATGAAGCTTATTTTATCTTATTTTGGAGAAAAAAATACAAAAAACTGCGGACAATGTACTGTTTGTGAGAAAAATAAACGAACACTATTCGGTAAAGATATTTCTGACGATATTGTAAAAGTTTTAAGTAAAAAAGCATCTACTATTGAAGAAATTTCTGTTCAGCTTCAATTTCAGGCAAAAGAAAAAATATTAGAACACCTTATTTATCTTTTAGATTCTGGAAAAGTAAAAATGCTGAATTTCAGAACTTATTCTTTAACTTAATTTATTTATCAACGATTCGCAGAAATTCGCATCATAGAATTTCCCACTGTAAATCAAGATTTTTATCTTTGCAGCATGAAATCACTGAAAGTTGTATTTTTAGGAACTCCAGAGTTTGCAAAAAATTCATTAAAAGCCATTCATCAATCTCATCATAAAGTGGTGGGTGTAGTAACCGTAGCAGATAAAGCAAGCGGAAGAGGGCAGAAAATCAATCAGTCTCCCGTGAAAATTTTTGCCGTAGAAAATGATATTCCGGTTTTTCAGCCAGAAAAACTTCGAAATCCTGAATTTCTTGATGAGCTTCGTAACTTAAATGCAGATGTATTTGTGGTTGTAGCATTCCGAATGATGCCAAAAGTTTTGTTTGAAATGCCTAAAATGGGAACTTTTAATCTTCATGCCTCTTTACTTCCCGATTACAGAGGTGCTGCTCCTATTAATTATGCCGTTATTAATGGCGAGAAAAAAACAGGTGTTACAACATTTTTCATTAATGAAAAAATAGATGAAGGTAATATTCTACTTCAGGAAGAGCTGGAGATTTCACCTGATGAAAATGCCGGAAGTCTGCACGACAGACTGATGTCTGTGGGAGCCGATCTTGTAGTAAAAACATTAGACGGATTGGCAGAAAATTCTATTGAAGAAAAACCTCAACCCCAAGTAGAATTTCCTAAAAATGCCTTTAAAATTTTTAAGGATGATACAAAAATAGACTGGAAAAAAAATTCCAAGGAAATTCACCAGTTTATTTTGGGAATGTCTCCCTACCCTGCCGCTTTTACAACCATACATATTGCTGAAGAAGAAGAAAAAGGCTTGAAAATTTTCGGAGGAAAATATGAAATTTTAAATCATAGTAAAAATGCAGGAAGCCTTGAAATTTCTAAGAATGAATTCAAAATTTACACAAACGACGGCATTTTTTATCCTTTAGAATTACAGCTTGAAGGTAAAAAAAGAATGAATGTTAAAGATTTCCTGAACGGCTTCAGAAATTATGACGAAATAAAAATGGCTTGATTCTCTCAAGCCATTTATTGTATTATTTCCTGTATAAAAGATTATTTCATTAAAATTTTCCAGGCTTCTTCAACATTATTTTGAATAAGAAGCTCTTGAGCGGAACGGTGTATATTTTCATCTTCATGAAATTCTCCAAATGGAAGTTCTTCCACATTTGCTAACATTCCCAAATCATTTCCTGTAAAAACCTTACTGTATTTTACAGAATTAGGAAGCAAATCGAATCCTATTCCTTTTGTAACCAAAGGTTTGGGAACTTCAAAAAGATTAGCTTTATTGTTTTTTGAATACCAGTTTCCTCCCAATCTTGCAACCATATCTAATTTTGCCTGACTGAGATTACCATTTTCATCCAAATATTCTTCTCTAATATGGATTTTAACAACTTCGCAAATCACCAAATTGCCGGCTCCGCCTGAATTTCCCAAAGATTTAACTTCTAAAACCTTACATTCAAAATTTACTGGAGATTCTTCAATTAGTTTGGGCTTCACCAAATCTGCATCTTTCATGGTAAGTCCAGATTTAATAAACTCATTAACACCATCACCATACTCTGTAGACGCCAATGAAATCTGCTGAACAATAGGAAAATTTACCGTCCCAATAACTACTTCCGAAGTTTCCAGCACATTTTCTAAAGTATGTTTTGTCGTATTATCTCGAACTCTTCTGGAAGGTGAAAAAATTAAAACCGGAGGAACCGTACTAAACATATTAAAAAAACTGAACGGAGACAGATTAGGATTTCCTTCCTTGTCTATGGTAGAAGCCAAAGCAATAGGACGCGGAGAAACTGCTGTCTGCATAACAGTCTGTAATTGTACGGGAGTAATTTCGGATGGAATAATAGTTTTCATGCTGATATTAATTCTATCATTAATCAATTTTAAAAAAAAATTTTTTAGGATTATAATAAATCCTAAGATGGTATTACCTTTATTTAGTAGGAATAATTTTTCCTGAAACTTCTCCGAAACCAACTCTTACTCCGTCTTTTTCTGCCCAAGCTTTCATGGTTACCGTATCGTTATCATTAATAAATTTTCTTTCTTCTCCATTTGTTAACTGGATAGGATTTTGTCCTCTCCAGGTTAATTCCAGCATAGATCCGAAAGATTTTGGATCGCTTCCAGAAATAGTTCCACTAGCATACATATCTCCAACCTCAAGATTACAGCCATTTACGGTATGATGAGCCAATTGCTGAGTCATATTCCAGTACATGAATTTATAATTGCTTTCAGAAATTAAATTATGTTCACCATTTTCAGGTTGCAGATACACTTCAAGATTAATATCATAATTTTTATCTCCTTCAAATTTTAAATAATCTAAAACTTCCGGATCTTGCGTAGGCGAAGCAGTTCTGAATGGTTCTAAAGCCTCCAGAGTTACCACCCAAGGAGAAACAGACGAACCGAAATTTTTCGCTAAAAACGGCCCTAACGGAACATATTCCCAAGATTGAATATCTCTTGCAGACCAATCGTTGAAAATAACCATTCCGAAAATGGCATCTTCTGCCTCTTTAGTAGAGATACTTTCGCCCATTTCTGTATTTTTATTGATGATGAATGCCATTTCCAACTCAAAATCCAGCTGTTTACACACTCCAAATACTGGTTTATCTGCGTCTGCAGGTTTCATCTGACCTTTAGGGCGGTTTATTTCAGTCCCTGAAACTACTATTGAAGATGCTCTACCATGATAACCTACTGGAAGATGTTTCCAGTTGGGAAGCAAAGCATTTGCTGGGTCTCTGAACATTTTCCCGACATTGGTAGCGTGTTCTATACTGCTGTAAAAATCTGTGTAATTCGGAATATGAACAGGCATCATCATTTTTACCTCATCGAGGTTATAGAAAGCTTCTTCAATTGTTTTTTCATCTTTAGAAAGTGTTGAGCCTTCGCACAGTAATTCCTGTAATTTAAGGCGGACCAAATTAGTAACCGGTTTACCCAATTCAATAAATTCGTTGAGAGTATAGGCTTCGAAAATATTATCGTCTAAGCCATCTATTTCTTCAAAATACCCCAAGTCGTACAATGTTGCAAGGTCGATTACCTGATCGCCGATTCTGGTACAGCATGCAATAAATTCTTTGTTGAAAACGGCAACACCGAATGGGATATTATGGATAGAGAAGTCTGATTTTGATGAATATTCTACAAATGATTTCATAATTTTTAAAGTTTTAGATTCTTAAAAACTGAATCTGTTTTTTATTTTTTTGAATACGCTTTTTCGTCAATCCAACGTTCGCGGGAGTTGATATCTATAAGATAAAGAATTTCTTTTTGCTTCGTAAGAAGAAGTGTTTTGGTAACAGGAATAGGAATTTTCTTTCCTTCTAATTTATCTGCTCTTAAAGAAACAATATTCTTTTTTCTGAGAACATCTCCACTGAAAACATTAGAAGTGGTTTCGTTGTTAGATTTGTCATCAAACATTTCAACATACGTTGCATCTTTACCTTTTATAATGATAAAACTTCTTTCGGTATGATCCGGAAAATCTTTTATCAGTACAAATTTTTTATTGTCTACACTTAGATTTTCAAGATTTTGATTAATTCCTCTTTTTTCTTCAAGCAAAGTGAGAATATCGTTAATAGCACTGTAATTTTGAGCAAAAGAAGTAATGCTTACCCAAAAAAGCATCACGATAAAAAGTTTTTTCATTATTGTGGTATTAAAAAAAGTTTTGCCAAGACTTTTTAATCCTGACAAAACTTTGTATTATAAATTAATTTTAAAGATTCCCTCTTTTTTCCTGCTCTCTTTCTAAAGCTTCAAATAATGCCTTAAAATTTCCTGCCCCGAAACTCTGAGCTCCATGTCTTTCGATAATTTCAAAAAACAATGTAGGACGGTCTTCTACAGGTTTTGTAAAAATCTGAAGGAGATATCCTTCCTCATCATGATCAATTAATATACCAAGATCCTGTAACTTTTTTAAATCTTCATCTATATGCCCAACTCTTTCCGGAACCATGTCATAGTAAGCTTCCGGAGGTGCAGAAAGGAATTCTACTCCTCTTTTTTTCAGTTCTGTAACAGTATGTATAATGTCTTTAGTTGCTACTGCAATATGCTGAACTCCTTCTCCTTCATAGAAATCCAGATATTCTTCTACCTGAGATTTTTTCTTACCTTCAGCGGGTTCGTTGATAGGAAATTTTGCATATCCATTCCCATTAGACATCACTTTAGACATCAAAGCAGAATATTCTGTATTAATCTGTTTGTCGTCGAAAGAAAGAATATTTACAAATCCCATTACTTTTTCGTACCATTCTACGGTAGGAATCATTCTGTCCCAACCTACATTTCCTACACAATGATCTACATAAAGTAAACCTGTCTCTTCAGGATTGTAATCGCTTTCCCACTTTTCGTAACCAGGCATAAAAGTTCCGCTGTAATTTTTTCTTTCGATAAACATGTGAACAGTTTCGCCGTAAGTATAGATTCCGGACATTCTTACTTCACCGTGTTCATCTTTTAAAGTAACCGGCTCCAAATAAGATTTAGCCCCTCGTTTTGTAGTTTCTTCAAATGCTGAATAAGCATCATCCACCCAAAGTGCTAAAATTTTCACTCCATCTCCGTGTTTTTTTACATGCTCATTAATGGGAGATTCAGATTTTAAGCCTGTAGTAAGAATCAATTTGATTTTTCCCTGCTGAAGTACATATGAAGCACGATCTCTAACACCGGTTTCCGGACCAGCATACGCTAAAGACTGAAATCCGAATGCTGTTTTATAAAAATGTGCAGCCTGCTTTGCATTTCCCACGTAAAATTCGATATAATCTGTTCCGTTGATTGGCAAAAAATTTTCTGCCTGAGCAATTTTCTCGGCAAATGTGAGTGTTGACATATTTTCTATTTTTACTTTTATTATGATTGCAAATTACAAAATTCCTGCAAATAATAAATAATATAGAAAAACAGGATATGCATTTACGAAATAAACAAAAAAATTAAAAGTTTATTTAAGTTATTTTAAGTTTAATATTAGTAGATTTAAAATAATACATTTGTAAAAGAAGATAGGTGATGAAGAGAAATTATTTTAAATCTAAAAAAGCCGTAATTAATTACGGCTTTTACTTTTTATTATTCAACACTCCGGCATCAGGGTTATAATTATCCCAAATTTTCCATTCATTATCAATTTTACGAATAAAATAAATCTGAGTATTTAGCTGATTAACGAAATGTTCTTCCCCGGATTCGCCCACTTTGAAGAGCAGATTCCAAAATTCCTGTGCTTCTAAAATTTTTTTATCGGGCTCGTCGGTAAGAACATTAATATCAAAAACTTCATAATTGGAACGATTATTTTTAGTAGTCAATTCAAATTTTCTTTCGCAAAGCTCTTTACTAAATAGTGATGCACGCTCTTTAAAGGGAGAATTATCAAAAACCAAATCATCAAACAACTCCATCTTCAGAACCGGAAAATTTTTGTAAAGTTCAAAAACTGTTGCACAATAACGATAAACAATATCCTCTGTAATATTATTAGAAATAGACTTATTAGAATTTGTTGAAGATTTTTTATAGTTTTCTATATATGAATTCAAATCTTTGAATCCCAAAAAAATGCATATTTTATCCAGAGTTTTTAGAAACCGAAGATCATTATGCGTTTTTTCATGATATTCATTCTCAAAAAAACGTTGTAAAGTAACATGAGAAATCGTATTTCCTACTTCAAACTTTTTACCATCTTTAAGTACAGGAGAAGTTGCAAGTTCATTTTTAATTATTTCAGATAAAATAACAAAATGACTTCTTTTCCATTCAAAAGAATTGCCCAATACAGAATTAGACACTTTTGAATGTTTTAAAATATCCTCTTTTATTGAATTATAAATTGTTTTCAAAAATATTATCTATAAAAATTTCTGAACAAAAAGATGACCAAATCACTTAATGCAGAGAATTAATTTGAATTAAATCTTTCATAAGCTGCTCTTTCCAACATTTCCCGATCATCAGGATGAGCAATACTTATGAGTTCTTGTGCTCTCTGGCGTAGATTTTTACCATAAAGATATGCAGTTCCGTATTCTGTAACCACATAATGGATGTGACCCCTTGTTGTTACAACACCCGCTCCCTGTTTAAGGAAAGGTACAATTCTGGAAACGCCTTTTTTAGTTCTTGAAGTGATGGCAATAATAGGTTTACCATCTTCACTAAGTGCCGCACCTCGCATGAAATCCATCTGTCCGCCAATTCCGCTATACTGCATAGTACCGATAGAATCTGCACAAACCTGACCGGTAAGATCAATTTCAATTGCAGAATTAATGGCAACCATTTTCTTGTTTCTCATGATATTGATAGGAAAATTCACCGTACTTACATCATCAAACGAGAAAACAGTATTATCATCTACATAATCGTACAATTTTCGCGTACCAAAACAGAAACTGGTTATCGTTTTATTGTCATTATAGCCTTTATATTTGTTATTTATAACATCGTTCTGAATTAAATCTACCACTCCATCACTCAGCATCTCTGTATGAATTCCTAAATCTTTATGATTTCCAAGACACTTCAAAACAGCATCCGGTATTGTCCCGATACCCATTTGCAGAGTAGATTTATCTTCGATTAACTCGGCTACATTTCTTCCCACCTGCATTTCTTCAGCCCCAACTTTTGCACCGTAATCTACAGTCGGAAGTTCTTCTTCATGCCATACCATTTTATGAATTCTACTCATGTGAATCATCCCATCGCCGTGGGTTCTCGGCATTAAAGGATTTACTATAGCAACAATTATTTTTGCCGTATCTACAGCTGCTCTTGCCACGTCCACAGAAGTCCCCAAAGTACAGAAACCATGTTTATCTGGCGGAGATACCGTAATTAACGCAACATCTAATGGTAGAATATTTTTTCTGAACAGGATAGGAATTTCACTTAAAAAAACAGGAACAAAATCTCCTCTATCTGAGTTTACAGCATCACGCACTGGAGAGGAAACAAAGAGAGAATTAACAAAAAAACTACCTTTATACTGAGGTTTTGCCACTTCTACATTCCCTTGTTGAGTAATAGAAACTATTTCTACATTTTCTAACCGGTGAGATTGTCTTGCCAACTCATCAATCAGGTAATTAGGAGTACAGGCACTACCATGAAAAAATACACGGTTACCACTTTTTACAGTATAGATAGCTTCTTCAGCACTTATAAATTTATCCATAGAATTTCATTATCATTTTTCGCTCACTAAAGATAAATTTTATTATTTTTAAAAAGATTCATTAATAGTAAGACTTTTATCATGCCAATATTAAAGACAAACTTTTCCAGCCTGTAACATTCAATATTTTAAAGTTTAATTGAGTTTTGCTGTTAATTTTTTGTATTGTTTTTCGGCATTTTTTCCTTCATAGAGAATTCCGTAAATGGTATCTATAATAGGAAGTTTTAAGCCTTTATCTTTTGCTGTTTTATAAATGGAGTCTGCTGCATAATAACCTTCCGCAACCATGTTCATAGACTGAATGGCAGATTTCACCGTATAGCCCTTCCCTATTAAGTTTCCTAAATTTCTATTTCTTGAAAACAATGAATACGCAGTTACCAGTAAATCTCCCAAATAAGCACTTTCATTAACATCTCTTGGAGCTTCATAAATTGCTTCAAGAAAAATTTCCATTTCGCGAATAGCATTAGAAACAAAAACTGCTGTAAAGTTATCCCCATATCCCAAACCACTTGCAATTCCCGCTCCGATTGCAAAAATATTTTTCAGAATTGCACTGTATTCATTCCCTAAAATATCTTTACTTGAATGAACTTTAATGAAATCTGAATTAAAAATATCCACCAATTTCTGCGAAACTTCATCTTCAACGGTTGCCAATGTTAGATAAGATAATCTTTCCATCGCAACTTCTTCTGCATGACAAGGACCTGCAATTACCGCCTGATTTCTAAAACCAATCTGAAACTCTTCTTTTAGATAATGAGCCACCACATCGTTAACTTTAGGAATAATCCCTTTGATGGCAGAGACAAAAATTTTATTGCTGTAATCGCAACTCATTTTTTCCATAGTATCTGCTAAATAAATGGAAGGTGTTGCCAAAACCACAATATCACAGGCTGTTACAAGTTCATTAATATCTGTGGTAAGCTTAAGACTTTTCAGATTAAAATTTACCGCCGTAAGATAAGTAGGATTATGACCGCGGAGTTCTATGGCTCCTTTTACAAATTCATTTCTTACGCACCAATGAACAGTTTTGCAGTTTTCTACCAACATTTTTACAATTGCTGTAGCAAAACTTCCACTTCCCACAACTCCAACTGCAGTATCTATTTTGGCATTTTTACCCACAGAGTTGTCTGAATTATTTTTCTTCTTCGCCATAATTATGATGTGAAATGCAAATATATTAAAACCATAAGATATAAAAATTTTGGCAACGGGATAGTTTTTAGGAGAAAAAAACTTATTGATACAATTTTTTTAAAATTATTACGTTTATACCTATTTGAGGTCTGAATTTTATTGGAAATAATCGAAAAAAATTATTTTTAATTAAATTTGCCCCCTTAAAACCTTTATTAAATTCTAAAAAAGAAAAATGAAGAAATTTTTAAGCAGCAAAAAGAAAGTAACTTTTATCTTAGGAAGCCTGTTAACCATCGTTTTTGCTCAAAGCATCATTATAACCAAGTTATTTTCGGAAAAAGATGACAAAAACTATGAAGTAAATCTGGTAAAAATAAACACCGAGAAAGACAGTATAGACTATCTGAAAATAAAATCTGATCTTGGTTTGGTAGATAAAACGATTACCCAGCTGAATTCTTTTCTAAAAGCAAAGAATATTCCTAACGAAAAGCTAATGGTTTTGGATCAGGACAGTATATCCAACTCTATTTATCTTGCCAAGCAATCTAACCGCTACAGCCAATATTTAATGGATCTTCAGAAGAAATTAATTTATGTTCCGCTGGGAATGCCTAGTGGCGGATCTATATCTTCTAATTTCGGAATCAGAAAAAATCCTATCCCTTACAAAACAGCTTATGCTTCTGTAAAATCGCCAGAATCTACTGTAAGTACGCCCGTTTCTACACCAAAACCAGAAGTAAAAGCCCAACCTTATGAGAAAATTATAGAAGTTACAGACAGCTACGGCAATAAAAGAGAAGTAAAAGTATTGGTAACTCCAAAAGCAAGTAATCCTACACCTGAAATGGCAGTCAACAAAAACCCTTCTCCTCAGAAAAATATTGAGAAAAACAATGCTCCTGCAGAACCAGATCAGATGCAGTTTCACAAAGGTTTAGATATTGCGTTGCCATCAGGTTCTGATGTTTTGGCAACTGCGGCAGGAACAGTAATTTTTTCTGGGCAGAAAAGTGGATACGGAAACTGCGTAATTATTTCTCACGGAAATGGTTTAGCAACTCTTTATGGTCACCTTTCGCAACTTATTGCTAAAACAAATGATAAAATAAAGGTGGGACAATTAATTGCAAAATCAGGAAATTCGGGAAGATCTACCGGTCCTCACTTACATTATGAAGTTCATAAAAACAATACTCCGGTAAATCCTAAATTGTTTATGGGGATGTAATACGTTAAAAAAATCATTTAGTTGATTAAATTCTTTATTCTAAAATATTAAAAAATCGGCGACGCCTTTGGCGTCGCCGATTTTTTCTAACTTTTTATTTAACTAAATCAAAAATAAACTTAGTTTTAGTATCCTGCTGTAAAACGTTTTTTAACAAAATTATTTTGCTCTAACTCATCTACTAAAACTACCGCTACATCTTCCACAGAAAGAACACTTCTACCGTTCTCATCGAAAACAGGATTTTCTAAAGCTGTTCTGTAAGTCCCTTTTCTCACTCCTGCAGTTCCTGCGTGCATTTCAATCGCGGGTGAAAAGAAAGTCCAGTCTAGTGTATCATTCTTTTTAATTTCGTTCATGTAATCTCTCGCGGCAGTTGCACCCGGTTTAATATCTGCAGGAAAATCTGCACCATCTACCAATTGATGTCCGTCTATAAACAAACTTCCTGCACCTCCAACAGTAATAAATCTTTTAACACCAGATTCTTCAACCGCTTTTTCAATGTTTCTTGAACCGTTCAAAAAGTCATTATACAAATTCGGATTCGTCCAACCTGCATTAAATGCACTGATAACCGCATCATTCCCTTTAAGAACTTCTGCCAATTCTTCCACGTTATTTACATCTGCACTAATGGGCGTTACATGGTCTTTCGTTTCAATTTTAGAACTATCTCTTGCGATGGCATTTACTTCATAACCTCTGTTAGATAATTCATTTACAACTTGCTTTCCTACGAAGCCTGTTGCTCCGATTACTGCTACTTTTTTGCTCATAATGATAATTTTAATTAATTGTAATGTATTTTGTTACATTTATATTTAAAAAATTTTTATTGAAATTGCCCCGTAAAATCTGATAATTTTTTTGCTTTCAAAAACTGAAAAACCAATTCATCTGTTTCACAGAATAAAATTTGAAGATTTTTGTTGATGTCTTTTCCGATAGTGCAAAGAGGATTCGGGTTCTGATTTTTCTTCCCCAAAACTTCAGAATTTTTTACCGATTCATAAATATCAGATATATAAATTTCATCAGGATTTTTAGCAATTCTTACCCCTCCTTCTTTTCCCTGACGGCTTTCTACCAGAGCAGATTTTTTAAGATTAATCAATTCCTTGCGAACAATAACAGGATTTACATTCAAGCTTCCGGCAATCCAATCGGATGTTAACCACGCCTGCGAATCTTTCGCAAGAAGAGTCATAATATGTATTGCGGTGGCAAATCTTGTATTGTTCATGATGCAAATATACTACAATTTTTAAATGTAACAAAAATAATTACAATTAAATTTAAAATTTATTCCTATTTAAAAAATTTGAATAAAGTTCTCTTACAAAATCAACTTATCCAAATCTAAAAGTAAATAATTGATTGTCTGATTGATGGTTCTAGTCGCAGACTGCATTTGATTGAGCATTGCAGCACGATTCTGAAGGTCATTATATCTATAAAAACCACCATCATTAAAGATAACCGAATGATCTGCTGCATTTTTATCATCATCAAACTGATAATGAAGCCATCTTTCCTTCATATGCTGAATGATAGACCGATCTTCTTTATTGGAAAATCTTTTCTCAGTGTACATATACCAAATAAATGGAGGAAAGTTAGGTGAATCTAGTTTTTCATGCCAAATGTCACGCAACAGATTTCTTTGGTGTATAAATTCTACTTTTTTGCCTTTTGGGTTGAGTGTAGCCAAGCCGAAACCCGCTCCCAAAGCCCCTCCGGTAATATCTATTGCACTGCTCCATCCTTCATCTTTAACAATTCCTCCGGCAATGGAAGCTACCGCACCTGCCGCAATAGAATACAAAATAAGTTTGTTGTTTCTAGACTGGTTAAGATTATCTACATAATTACCAATCTGTGCTACACGCTCACCTTCACAGTCGAATTCTGCAGCTACTGCATCTAACTCTGTAAGGGCAATGGTAATTTTACTGTTAATTTTACTTTTCAACTGTAAAACCTTAACCTGAGAATACAAAGAAGAATCTTTTTTTAGTTTTAAAATCTCATCAACCTCATCCAGATTATCTAAAGCATTGAGAATTAAAATACTCTGATCTGTAAAAATAGATTTTAGATGCTTATTCGCATTGAGAATAGAATCTGAACTATATGAAGGCAGTTTATTTTCATAATTATATTTGAAGGGCGCTTTGCAATAACTGTCTTTTAAAGTGAGAATATTCTGCTTTATAGCCTGATTTTTTTTGGAAACACAGGACTGAAACAGACATAAAACCGATACAATGAAAATAAGCTTCTTCATAAAAACCTTTGAAAATAAATATACAAACTTTTATAAAAACAAAAAAAATTCAACCCTGTTAGAGTTGAATTTTTTAAATATAGCTCAAAAAATGATTATTTAATATCCAACAACTCAACAATAAAAACCAATGTACTGTTTGGCCCAATTTCTTTGCTAATCTGCTGATCTCCATAAGCAAGATGCGGAGGAATAATCAGCTTCCATTTACTTCCTACAGGCATTAGTTGCAAAGCTTCAGTCCAGCCTTTAATAACTTTATTTAACGGGAAAGAAGCCGGTGTTCCTCTCTTTACAGAACTGTCGAAAACTTTTCCCGAAATGGTAGTTCCGTGATAATGACATTTTACCATCGACTTTGGGCCGGGTTTTTCGCCGTCTCCTTCTGTAATAATCTCATATTGCAGTCCGCTTGGTAACTGTACAACAGATTCTCTCTTACCATATTCTACCATGTACTCTGCTCCATCTTTCAGATTTTTTTCTGCCTGTTCTTTTTTGCGTTTAAATAACATATCTGCTACTCCCATAATTTCTTTTTTAGCAAAGATAAGATTTATGTATGAATGTAAAATTATGATATAATAAGGTATTCAACTTAAAATAAAACCGATGAACATTCAGAAAAAATAAAATTATTGAATTAATTACTAAATGTATAATACACAATAGAAAAATCAACACATTTTCATGTATTCATCACAAAACACATCAAATATTCAAAAATGATTAATAATATATTAACATACAATTGAAAACTTGTCGGTATTATTGAAATTTTAATATCAGAAAAAAAATTTTGAAAGAACAAGCCAGTAATGACTTTATAATTTAAACCCGATTGATTAATGAGTGAACCCTTATCGTACAGCAAAAACTATGATAAACTTTCTTACAATGAAATACAAATTTTAGAAAAGGCTAAAAAAAGCATATCCGACTTTGTAGAAAACTCTGCATTGCTAAGTGATGTGGAATATGCAACCAGAAATGTACACGCCAAAACTTATGCTGTTTTGAAAGGGGAATTGATAATTAATAAAGATTTGGATGAAAATGTCCGTAAAATTTTCGGTGATGAAAAATATACGGTTACAGCTAGACTTTCTCATGCCAGTCCCAAAATAAGCAATCAAAAAAATGTATTTCCGGCTTACGGATTTGCATTTAAAATAAAAAACGAACAAGATAAAACCATTGCTAATTATCCATTGGTTAATTTCCCACTATTGCCCGTAAATTCGCCAATTCGTCTTTTGAAGATTCTTATCGCAATGAATCATTATCAGATAAAAGGCTGGACCAGAATTTTACCTCTCTTAAAACAGATTGGCTGTAATATTCCTGCTATTTTAAGATTCTCTTTCTTCAAAAATTGCTGGAATTTACTTTTGAAAAGAAAAGATTTTATTCTTTCTTCAGATTTTTATTCTGTAGGTGCGTATCGCTTTGACGATAAAATGATTAAAATTAAAATCAGTCCGGTTTCAGTTCCAAAAAAATTTGAGCAGGAAATTTCTGTAAAAGAATCTCTCGAAAAATTTTTTGTTTCTAATGAATATGTAGCTGAAGTTCTTGTACAGTTTTGTTATGATTTAAAAAACCAACCCATCGACAAACTACATCGAGAGTGGAAAAATTCTCCATATTTGAAATTAGGAGTAATTAAATTCAACAAAAACTCGATTCTCAACCCTAAAAGCTGCGAAAACGAATTACTGTCTTTCAATCCTTTTGAAAGTGCTGAAATACTTCAGCCCGTAGGAAAAATTCAACAGCTGAGAAATGAAGCGTACAAAACTTCCTTACAGGCAAGAAAAAAGATTAATAAACTGCTGAAATATCAATAAAAATTTAATTTTTCTGCTCTTTATCCGGAAAAATTACTGATGCAAGAACCGAAATTATTAAAACACTTGCCACAATACCCAAAGAAACAGGTGACGGAATATGAACCCAAGGAGCTATAAGCATTTTAAACCCAATAAAAGTTAGAATAATTGCCAAACCGTAAGGCAATTTGCTGAACATGTGAATAAAATTCGCCAAAAGAAAATATAAGGATCTTAAACCCAAAATCGCAAAAATATTGGAGGTATACAATATAAAAGGATCTTTAGAAATGGCAAAAATCGCAGGGATAGAATCTACTGCAAAAAGAACATCTGTAAATTCGATTACACTCACTACGACCAGTAAAGGCGTTGCCATTTTTACACCATTCTGAATCGTAAAAAACTTGTCTCCATCATACTTATCTGCAACTTTATAAAATCTTTTAATAAGTTTTGCACCGGGAGTATTACTGTAATCTTCATCTTCATGTTTGTCGCCACCACCCCAGGATTTTATCCCCGCATACACCAAAAACAACCCAAAAAGCGCCATCACGACATTAATCTTTACAGGTTCTCCAAAAATTTCCATTTCTGGAAGATAAGTGAGGTTAATGAGACCAACTCCCGCAAAAATGAAAATTGCTCTAAAAATAAGTGCTCCGATAATCCCCCAGAAAAGAACTTTATGATGCAGGTATTTGGGAACTTTAAAAAAGCCGAAAACCAAAATAAAGACAAAAAGATTATCTACAGAAAGTGCTTTCTCAATCCAATACGCAGCCTGATATTGAGTAAATTTCTCTACGGCAATCGCATGGCTTTCTGCTCCTAAGTCCGAATTGTAAACCCAATAGACTACTCCTGAAAATATCATGGAAAGAGAAATCCACACCACAGACCAGATTGTGGCTTCCTTTGAAGAAACTTCGTGACTTTTCTTGTTGAAAACTCCCAAGTCTAAAAGTAACATGACAACCACCGTTACTGCAAAACCCCATACCAAACCTGGGTGTATATCTAAAATATTCTGATGCTGATCCACTATAAAAAATTTATTGCATAAAAAACAACAGCCGTAAAGATACAGCTATTGTAAGTATTTTCGGTTTATAATTTATGATATTGGTAAATTTTGCTTCAAAAGAAATCTTATGAATTCCACTGTTTACTGTTTACCTTTCACTACAGATTTAAGCTCATTTTCCAGATTTTGAAGATCCTGATCTAATTTTCTTCGACTTTCGCTACCTTGCTTCTGAATTGCTTTCACTTCATTTAGGGTATTTATAAGCATTCCTGTGGTTTCTCTGAGTTTTTCAGCAGAAACAATGGTTTGCTCATTAGCTTTTGCCACATTTTTAGAATTTTCCCCAAGCCGTTCTGCATTTTTTCTTAGAATTTCTTCGGTGGTAGAAGAAACTTTTTGCTGAACTTCTATACTTTGCTGTTGTCTGTGCATGGCAACAGCTAACGAAAGCTGATTTTTCCATACCGGCAAAGTTGTATTGAGGATAGTCTGTGCCTTTTCTGCGATAGAAATATTGTTATTTTGAACCAATCGGATTTGCGGAAGCGACTGCAATAAAATAAAACGCACCACTTTTAGATCTGCTAACCGACGGTCTAATCGTGAAATAAAATCTCTTTTATCAGCAATCTGATAATCTGCATAATGCTCGGCATTCTTTTCCATTTCAGCTAATTCTTCAGCAGCTTTCTGAATTCTTACATACCCCGCAATTACCAAATCTTCAATGGCTTTAATGGAATTGATATTACTATCGAAAACCGTCTGCAAAACAGCATTATCTTTAGTAGAAATAATAATTCCTGCCTTTACTTTATGGGAAATCTGTTCGATATTATTTGTTATTTTATCATACTTTGCAAAAAGATTATCTACTTCTGTAAGTACCTTTTTCATGAAAGGAAGTTTGCTTAAAAATCCTTTCACTTTATTTCCCTGAAGCTGGTCTATATCAATATAATTCAGCTCAACCAAAAGATTATTAATCAACTCACCCACTTCCCCTGAATTCGATTTTCTTACATTCGACAAAAAGCTGTCACTCTGATTAGCTAATGTTTTTTGAAGTTCAGAACCATAATTTACTACAGACGATACATTACCCTCTTCTATAGATGCTGCAACCGATGTATATTTTTCAAGATCTTTTTCGTTTAATCGGCTTAAATCTACGTTTCCATCCTTATCCATAACCACCGAAGGATAATTTTGTGATCCACTATTTTCGTTTGCCAATTCAAAATCGTTTTCCTGATTTTCCATATTAATCTTTATATAAAAATCTTACTTAGCCTGAGTTCAGGACAAGAAAGTTATTAGCTTTACCTTTAATAAATCCTTATCCCGAACTGCTTAGGTAAGTTACAAAATTTCTGGTAATTCAGGAAGAATTTTTTCTTCAACATCCTGTAATTCACATTATTTTTCGGGCATCACTTTATAAGTGGGATCATCCTGAATATTTACTTCTATTACCGCTTCTGCATTTTTAAGCATTCTTCTGCAATCTTCACTTAAATGTTTCAGTTGCAGTTTTTTATTTTGCTGAGCATATTTTTTAGATAGCTTATTTAAAGCATCAATGGCACTCATATCTACAATTCTGCTTTCTTTAAAATCCACCACCACGTTTTCGGGATCGTTTTCAGGCTCAAACTTCTCAACAAAAGCAGTTACCGAACCAAAAAAAAGAGGCCCGTAAATCTCATAATGCTTTACCCCATTTTCGTCTACACTTTTCTTTGCACGAATTCTTTTCGCATTATCCCACGCAAAGACCAACGCAGAAATAATGACACCCACCAAAACCGCCAAAGCTAAATTATGAAGAACAATGGTAATAAGTGCAACAGTAATTCCCACAAAAACATCGGACTTGGGCATTTTATTAGCAATTCTTACCGACACCCACTGAAACGTACTTATTGCCACCATCATCATTACGCCAACCAAGGCTGCCATAGGAATTTTCTCAATAAATGGAGCTCCCACCAAAATGATAATTAAAATAGTAACAGACGCAATAATGCCCGAAATTCTAGCTCTGGACCCCGCATTAAGATTAACCAAAGTTTGTGCAACCATAGCACAACCACCCATTCCGCCAAAAAACCCGTTGGTTATATTTGCTAAGCCCTGAGCTACAGATTCTTTGTTGGCATTGCCTTTAGTATTTGTAATCTCATCTACCATAGAAAGAGTGAGCAGCGATTCTATAAGACCCACACCTGCCATAACCAGAGCATAAGGAAAAACAATTTGTAAAGTTTCCAGAGAAAAAGGAACAGACGGAATATGAAACGAAGGAAGGCTTCCGCTTACACTTGCAATATCTGCCACAGTTTTAGTTTTAATTCCCAATCCGGACACCAACCCAAAAATAACGAGTATTGCCACCAATGATGCAGGAACAATCTTTGTGATTTTCGGAAAAAAATAAACGACAGCTACCGTAAGGATCGTAAGACCTGCCATGATGTAAAACTGCAAACCTTGCATCCACTCTGCATTACCATTAGCATCTATAATTTTAAACTGTTCCACCTGAGCCATGAAAATAATCACCGCCAAGCCATTTAAAAACCCATACATTACCGGTTGAGGAATAAGCCTGACAAATTTACCAAACTTAAAAACGCCCACACATATTTGCAAAAGACCACCTAGAATAATAGCCGAGAAAAGATATTCTACTCCATGAGATTTTATTAAAGCAATTAAAACAACTATCGTTGCCCCCGCTCCACCAGAAACCATTCCCGGTCTTCCTCCCAAAACAGCAGTTACCAATCCCATCATAAAAGCGGCATACAGTCCGGTTAATGGTGACAAACCTGCCAGAATAGCAAAAGACAAAGATTCAGGAATCATAGTCATCGCTACAGTAAGACCCGCCAAAAGTTCATTCTTGAGATTAATTTTTTGAGAAATATTAAATATTGATAGAGAAGCCATTATAAATTACAATAAATAAAATAATAATTGATTATTAATACAAATGATATAAATTCAACCTACTCTAAAAAACCAACAAAACTATCAGAATAACAAAGAAGCTCTATATCTGTGGCAAAATTACCATTAATAAACCAGCAATGTATGTGCATATAAAAGAAATATAACAATACCATAAAACACAATCAATAAAATATTTTTAATTAAAATCTATTAAAAAATTATATAATTTAATCATAAATATTTATGCATAAATATAAAATAATTTATGATTATTATTTTTAATAATTTAATAATTACAAAAAGTACTTATTTGTAATATTTTTTTCTTACATTTGAAAACAGGTAAGCAATCTTTTTATCATCAACTAATAAATTTCTTAAATTTTAAAAAGCATATTTTTTAATTGAAAATCAGAATTTAAGGTAGTTTTTTTTATTCACAAAAAAGAGACAACCCCATAAAATTTGAAAATTTATTTTGAAGTAAAAAAATAATTCTTACTTTTAACACCACAAATCACGCAAACACAAAATGCTGAAAATCAAAATTTTACAGTTGAATGTAAATTTAATATTGTAAAAGAATGATACAGCTTTAAAATAATTATCTATAATTAATGTTATAATAATTCACTTTCCCTATTTAAAAGCTTTCATAATCAAGCTATTACTTTATTAAATACGATAAATTTAAAAATAATCAGTTTTTAATAAAAATGTTATATAAAAACATACATATAGGGAAGTACATCAAAGAAATGGTAGAAAGTAAAGAAATTTCTTTGGAAAGAATCTGCAATTTCTTAGGGAAAGACGAAGATTTCGTAGAAGATACATACAAAAAACCCTCACTGGATACCGATATTCTTTTAAGATTCAGCAAACTTCTGGAGTTCGATTTTTTCAGATTATACACTTCACATTTAATCTTGTATTCGCCACCATCATCGGTGGGCAGAAAAACAGATAAAAAAAATGATTCCATTCCTCAATTCAGAAAAAACATCTATACGCAGGAAATTAAAGATTTTATTCTTGGCAGAATAGAATCCGGAGAAATGACTCAAGCAGATGTTATTAAAGAATATTCTATCCCAAAAAGCACACTTCACCGCTGGATTTTAAAGAAAAGCTGACACCAAAATCAAAATATTATATTTTTATGAGACCTAATTACCACAAGATTTATCATGATCTTTTGAACATAAAGTATCCTGAAAAACTGGAATGCCCGAAAATTAGAGAGCAACTTCAAAAGCTAAATTCTACAGAAGAAATTTTAAAGCTTAATGAAAGTCTTTTTAAAACCACACACGAAACTGCAAAAACCAATCAGCAGCTAAAAACTTACGATAAAAAAACAATGTTGAAACTGCTAAAATACCAGAAAAAACATGGATTATCTACGAGCTATATGTCCAGAAAACATAAAATAAGCCGCACCACTTTCTCAAAATGGAAAAAAATCTTTGAAAAAGATTTATAAAAAATCATCAACAAAAAAATACTACGCTTTTCGGCGTAGTATTTTTTTATTCTTTATTTAAAACATTCTTTATCCCATCGAGACCTTCGCTGAATTGCGCCAATAATGCAACAATTTGCGACATACGGTCATTTTCACCCAATCCTTTTATCATTTTATTCTTAACAAAAGTTTCTTTTATTTCTTTCCAGCGGATTTTCTCGTCTTCAGAAATAATATTCATTAATTCTTTCAGTTTTAGCATATTAGATTCTGCTCCGGAAGTTAAAGTCTGGGATTCATTTTGGTAATGACTTACAATAATCTGAATAATCTCCTCATCTTTCAGAATAGGCTGAATCTGCGAAATAAGTTTATTCATATTTCGGTAAGATCCCTGCAACTTGAATGAAGGTTCATTTCTGTATTCATCGGACATTGCAGCAGAAGCGATATATTGTTTATTGACTTTTAAAACAACATTTCTCACTTTCAAAGTATTTTCAAGCACCTTTCTGAAATCGGAAATTTCATTTGAACTGAAGTTTCCAGCCAAATCCACATTCGGCGAATTAGACTGAATGCTGTCGTACAAATTATAGAGATTTCCCATTCCGTATTGCGTCAATCGGGAAAGATAATCATTCGACATTAAAGCATTTTCAATTAAACTCAAATCAAACAATTCTGCTTTACTTCCGGAAATTTCACCTAAATTATACGTATCGGAACGGTTTGCCAACATATCCGGAATTTGAAATTTATCACCACTTTCGGTGTAAGGATTTCCTGCCATTACTAAACAGAAACGTTTAGACCGTAAATCGTAGGTTTTACTTTCGCCGTTATAAATTCCTTCAATTTTTCTCTGTCCGTCTGCCAAAGAAATGAATTTCTGCAAAAATTCAGGATTACAATGCTGAATATCATCCAGATACAACATTACATTATCGCCCATTTCAAAAGCTAAATTCAGTTTTTCCAACTCCTGTTTTGCACCGGCATTTTTTGCTTCATTCGGATCTGTAGAAACGATATCATGACCGATTGACGGACCGTTGATTTTCATAAAAACCAATCCCATTCGGTCTGCCATATATTCCATTAACGTTGTTTTACCATAACCCGGAGGCGAAACCAAAAGCAACATTCCCATTCTGTCGGTACGTTTGTCGTTTCCGACAGTTCCTAATTGTTTGGCTAAATTAGCTCCAATTAAAGGAAAATACACATCATTAATCAATCTGTTTCTTACAAAAGAGCTCAAAACCTGAGACTTGAAAGTGTCTAATTTCAGGGCTTTCTTTTTATCATTCACCCATTTTGCTTTCAACTCCTGAAATTGTCTGTATTTAGGAACTACTACTTCGTTGAAATTAGATAAACGTGAACTGAATTCATAATAATTCAAAGTAAAATCTACCTCTTTTTCTAATGATTTTAATTCTTTAAGAACTATTTCATAAGTAACATGATGGATATTTTTTTCATTAAAGCTCTGAGTGACAAAAAACACCGCTGTTTCTTTTTTAATCTCATCTTCAAAATCCGATTCTGAACTTAATAAAAATGCATTTAAAGCACTTTCAGCAATGGAAAAACAAGCCGCAGGATATTGTTTCAGAACATTAAGTTGGTCGATAAATTCTAAATCTTTTCCTTTTTCTTTTAAGTTCCTTAAAAAAGTATTGTACAACGAACCCGCTTTTTCCGAAACCAAGAATGCAGATTTATTCTCTCTTTTTAAATAAATTGCTGCATTCAAAAAATTCACATCCACAAAAAGATGATGATTCTGAGCAAAAGTTTTTATTTCATTCGACAATTCTTCGTTAAGATACTGAAAACCTCTATCTGTTGTAAACGATTTCGAAATTAAATCTGCTGCTTCAAACTGATTTTGATAATATTCTTTTTTCTCCTGATTCAAGAAATACCAAAATAACTGTCCTAAAGCTCTTTCTTTCGGTGTAAACTGCATCAAACCCAATTCGTTGTGCATCTGCTGCAATTTCGAAACAATTCTCAGAGCGTCTTCATCATGAATTCCTTTCACCAAGCCTTCTCCAAAATGTTCTGTCATAAATTGCTGAATGGCATCTCGGTTCTGTTCTTCGGTGTTGATATTTTTATTTTTTGAAAAAATATTCCAAGCTAAATATTCAAAACGTTTTACATTAGAATTTTCAGAAATATATTCCTGATTCCAGACTTCTTTGTAATCTGAAACCGCCTCAAAATTCAATGGTTCATAAAATGCAGTTCCCGTTAAATGATAATAATACTGTGCATTTTTCATCACTAAAGTAAGATCTAATTTCTGACGGTTTACTGCAAATTTATAATCGCCCAAAGCAATTACATGATCTCCGTCTGCGTAAATTTCTTTCTTATCTTTAAGTTTTCTTACCGATTCCTGTTGCGAAGTTTTCAGCAAAGTCTGAATTTCCTCGGCCTTTGCAGAATCTTCCATTTCCATGAGCTGTCGGGAAATATCACGAACTTTTTCAACCATTAAATCGGTCGCAAAATAGCCATTGATTTCATTTTCAGAATCGAAAGACTCAGATTTTGTCTGAACAGATTTTAAAATCCGCTGGGCAGAATCGTATAAACTTTGGGTACGTTTGTTTCGGGATTCGGTTAACTGAACTCTTTTATTTTGAAAATGACCGTAAACTTCCTCTCTTTTTTCTTCAATTATTTGGATAAACTCATCAAAATCGACAAATTTTGTTTCCATTTCCTCCAGCTGAATGGAAAGCTTGGTAAGATATTCATCACACTTTTCGGGAGTTTGAGAAAGCTCAAGAAAATTAATAACAGACTGATCAAACAAAGTCATTTGTGCCTGAAAATCCGCAGATAATTCTTTTCCCGAAATTTCTCTTTTTCTTTTTGAAAGTTCTAATCTTTCCTGATTTAATCTTGCAAAAATTACCGAAATATTTTCTATAATCTGCGTAGACTGTGAAGTATCTTCAATTTTTAAATTATTAACTATATCTACCAAAAGCTCAAGCTGTGCAGATAAATTATTGACTTCTTCTTCAATCGTTTTTGCATCGATTGCTTTCTGTAAATTAATAATATTTTCTGAAATCTGCTGTGCCCTGTTTTGATATGGAAGCAGCGCTTCATCTTGCAACAGGAAATTAACGCAAGCATTGGAAAGTTCTTCTGACCTTTCAGCCAATGATTTTTCTAACGAATCCAGAATGGCAGTATCAACATATTTCAAATCTCTCGCTCCGGTAATTTCTCCCCGTAATGCCCTGATTTGAGAAAGCATATCTATATATTCCGTAAGCTGAGAATAGCTGATTCTTTTAGTTTCATCTAAAATTTTCTCACAGGCAAGTTTTATTTTTTCAACAGCCTCGGCGGTATTTTTTTTCTGCTCTACAACTTTTTCGTATTCATTAATGGCAGAATGAGCAATTTTTCTTATTTCTTTTAACGGTTGTTCCAGATTTTCTACCTCTTCATCTGCAAGAAAATAATATGCATCCAGAATTGTGGTAGAAAGCTTAACAATATCATCATACAAACCGCTATAAGAATCTTTTTTATTCAAAAGTGTTATAAGTTCCTGGCTTTCTGCCATTACTCTTACAATATCCTTATTTCCTATTTTATAAAGAAGCGTATTCGACTTTTCTGTATTGGGCAGCATTTCTTTAGAATACGGAGTCTGCCAGATTTGAGCCAAATGATGTTTGGTAGCTTCTACACTTTCTCTTAGATAAATAAGTTTACCATCATTCAACACAGAAAATCCGCTGCAACGAATAGGCGTTTCTATGGTTTGAGAAATGATATTATATGAAATAAGCTGATAATTATTAGTTTTATCATCATAGAAAACATACATGAAATTTTCACCATTGGGCTCCGAAATGGTTTTCAGATAATGAAGTCTGTTGACATCCTGAGAAATTACCTTCAAACCTCCCGTCTGCAAAGCATAACCATTCGAAAATAAAACCCCTTGATTTTCGGGAAGTAAAACTGCCGAATATTTTAAAGTATCTACTCTGGAAACCGTTTTTTCTTTGTGATTGTAAATAAAATACCTTTCGGTTTCCTGATAAGGTTTAATTTTAAACAAAACCAAGTTATCCAGATCGCAGAAATGAATTTCCGCATCATCCAGATTTTGATCTTTGTGAATAACATCCTCAGAATAAATTCCTTTTCCGGTATCGGTATTATCTTCAATTTTAATGGTTAAATCTCCACCAATAGATTCAACAAATACCTTATCTCCTAAAGAAATATGCGGAAATCTGCCACTTCGCTGCATATCTCTGGTTGCTTTTGTCCACGAAAAACCATGTTGTGGCGGATAGTTTACTTCCGAAGCACTTCGAGAATCGATGTAGGTTAATTTACCGTCTTTTATCAGCCATTTGAACGCTTTGATATCAGATGAACTTTCTGATAACTGAAAAACCATATACAGATAGTTTTCGTTAAAATGGAAACGTGCAAAGAATGTATTTCTGTAATATTTGTATAAATTTTTAAATTCATCAACGAAAATTTCATCATTAATTAATGAATCATTTTGAGGTTCAAAACGTTTGTTATTTATCTTATATACCGAAAAAACATCGGAAACATTAATTTCCGTCTGCAATCCCAGATGAGCATTCGATCCGAAAATCAGTACATCTTTCAACGAAAAAATGTCTTTGGCTATGCAGTTGTGCTCTGTAGAAATTCTTTCGTTGGCTATGAGTGAAAAATCTACACCGCCAAAAATTTCTTTCCGATTTTCATTTAACTTAGAAAGCCTGAGAATAAGATCATTTTTCTGCTCATTCAGACGGTTTTGTATAATTTCGTATGTCCCTGAATTTAATTGTTCTGACATATTTTGAGATATTAGATGTTAGATGCTAGATTTAGACTATCATCGTACTGTAAAATGCTTTTTAAACCATTTATTTTCTTAGAAAAAACTCTCCAAGCATCATTGAAAATCATACAAAGAGAGTTTTACAATATAATATAGTTTGCTTTTTTATCGGATAGGTTTCTGATCTACTCCAAGATGTTTTGCCATATCCATCGCTCTTCCAAGAATTCCTCTTTCCTGCTGGTCTGCAACACCATTGAGCTTAAAAATAAGATTTGCGATACTCATATTTTTGATATCTTCCGAAGAAACATTGTATTTCTCTACCATTCCCATCACTTTTCCGATGATATTTTCGCCATCGCCTAAAAGATTTTCTTTTACCAAGGTTGCATTTTCACTGTGACTAATGAATTTGTCTAATCCTTTTCCTGCAGAAACCTGGCGAATTACATTATCAAAGAATGTATTATCTCCTCCAACGATATCAATTTTTGCAGATTTGAATGCTTCCGCCAAAACTCCAGCTTGCGCCTGAGCAATATCTTTCTGGATTGAAATCTGAGCCAATTCTACTTCTTTTTCTTTCGCTAAAGTCAATCGGAATTCTTCGTGATCTTTTCCGGCATCGTTTAATTTCTTCATCGCCTCTGCCTTTTCGGTAATTCCCGCAGCTTCTGCCAAAGCTTTTTCTTTAATAACTTCTGCCTGAGCAATTCCTTCTTTCTTAACAGCATCCGCTTTTTTCTCAATAACAACCGCTTCTACAATTCCCTGTCTTTCATGCGCTTCTGCTTTAGCATGCATTACCTGTGCTTCAGACAAACCAACAGTAGCTTCTTCTTTAGCTTTAGCATCAGCAATAATTTTTCTGGCTTCCGCTTCTTTTTCTGCGGCATCTCTTTTCGCCTGAGCTTCGATAACATACTTTTGAGCATCTTTCTCTGCCGCCAATTTTCTGGCTTCTGCAGCTCTGGTTTCTTCAATTAATTTTTTCTCTGCTTCCTGAGTTGCCAAAGTAATTTCTACCTGTTTATTTCTGTCTGCAGTTTTGAAAGCTTCGAGATCTTTAATTCCCTGTTGCTCCTCTACCACCGTTTTTTCCATTGTTAAACGTTCACGAATAACATCCTGTATATTTTTCTTTTCTAATTCGATGGCTTTTTCTTTTTCAATCTGAGCTAAAGAAACAATTCTCTCTCTTTCGGTTGCCTCCAACATTTTATCTTTTTGAACTCTTTCGGTTTCTACCAAATCTGCACGCTCTTTATTTTTAGCAGCAATAACGACCTGTCGCAGTTTATTTTCTTCGGCAATCTGAAGTTTTTCTTCTGTAGATATACGTACGGTTTCGTATTTCAGCCTTTCTTCTTCTTCCACCTTTAGAATTTCTGCATTTTCACGGGCTTTGATATTCGCAACCTCTCTTTTTTGAGATTCTTCTTTTTCAGCCAATTGCTTTTCGAGTTCTAAAATCGCTTCACGGGCTTCTACATTTTGTTTTGTAATGGTTTTTTCTTCATCTCTACGAACCTGATTGGCTTTAATATTTTGATTTGCTGTAAGTTCTGTAATTTTTTTAATCCCTTCAGAATCTAAGATATTGTCTTTATCTAGATTTTCAATTTTAGTCTGTTCCAGATAATCAATCGCACAATCATCCAAAACATATCCATTGAGATCTGTGCCGATAATATCTAAAATTTCCTGACGGAATTCACTTCTCGCTTCATACAATTCTATAAATTCAAATTTTTTACCTACGGTTTTTAGAGCTTCAGAAAATTTAGCTTCAAACAACTCTCTCAACGTGTTAATGTCTGACGCTCTCTGACAGCCGATTGTCTGTCCAACATTCACGATATCATCCACCGATTTATTAACTCTGATAAAGAATGCCACCTGAATATCTGCTCTCATATTGTCTTTACAGATTAATCCGGCTCTTCCTTCTCTGGCAATTTCCAGTTTTTTTACGGAAATATCCATAGATTCCATTCTGTGAATGACCGGAATAACTATCCCTGCATTAAAGAATACTTTGGTTCCTCCATAACCTGTACGTAAAATAACAATTCCCTGTACGGTTTTTTTGTACATGGATAAAATCCAGAAAATTAAACCTATAGAAGCTATTGCTATAACAACAATTCCTGCAATTAAAGTGGTGTTCATATTTTTTTAGTTTATTTATTGTAATGTGTTTTATTTTTTTTTGCTTTATACAAAGCTTTTCTATTTTAGTTATGATGAGAACATGCTTCACAGACCATTATTTCATGTAAGCATTACTCCCAGAATATAACTGAAAATCATTATAAAAAAGGCAATCATATTTTCATTCTATTAAAATTGAATTTCTGTAGCCACATAATAAAATTTCTTTTGAGGACCTTCATCTACAATAATGACTTTTGTTCCGTGTTCTATTCTTTCGCCATTTTTGCTTTTCACCATTAAAGTCATAGGATCACTTCCGATAAAAACTTCCAAAATCCCTGTTTTAGTTCCATGAATTGTAGATTTCATTCTTCCTTCGCGTCCTAAAAAATCGTGTGCTTTTTCACCTTTATGATTAATTTCTTTAAAAAAAGGATTTAATGGTTTCAAAATAATTTTCGTAATCAAAATACTGATGATTAAGGAAGGAATTACCAATACTGCCGCAAGCCAAAAAGCCGGTGAAATAAATACTTCGATGTAAAATGAAGTAAGCCACGTAAAAAGTAGAGAAATTGTGAGGAAATAAGTTACCGGAACAATATCCAGATTCAGAAATTTCAAGAACTGAATCCATGAAGAAGGATCATCAGGAACATGTACATGACCATCAGGTGCATCTGCATCGAAATCAGCATCGAAGCCAATATCAATATCCAAACCCGTTATAATGGTAAAAATCCAATAGATTACCGCCAGAATCAGGAGAACACTTAAAACAGTATTTACCGGAGTAAAAGCGATATGTAAAAATTCCTGAAAGGTCATATTTTAGCCTTTTTTAAGTGTTTTTTTCAATTTCTGTAAAGCTTTTTCCGCTTCAGTATCTGCATTATTTACAAGACTGTCGATTTCTTCATCCACAGACTTGCCGGTTTTTGCCAACTCGGAATAAGCCTCCGAAACAGCTTCCTGCTGCACCACCCTTTCCTTTAGTTTTTCCAGCATAGAAACCGCACTGCTACTGTCGATCTGAGTCATTTTACGATTAATATCTTTAGTTGCCTCGCTTACCTGAACTCTTGCCTCCAAAGTGCGGAGTTCATTTTCCCATTTCGAAATATTAGATTTCAGTTGATGGATATTGGTCTGCATTTTTTCACACTCGTCCTGAAGTTTTTCAGTTTCTGATCTTAAAAGTTCAGCATTTTTCTGGGCTTCAGTCTGTTTTTTTAAAGCTTCTTTTGCTAAACGATCACTATCTGCCGCATTCACTTCACCCTTTTCAGATTTCTGAATAAGAAGTACTGCTTTTGCATAGTAATCTTTCGCCGATAGACTTTCTGCTTCCGCCTCATTTTTTTTACGAATAGAAAGTGCTTTCAGCTGAGCTAAAGCTTCGACACTTTCGGTAAGCTGATCTTTCATATCGGCAATTCCTGCTTCTGTAAGTTTTATAGGATCTTCAAAATTTTCTAATACCGAATTAACTTCAGCTTTTCCTATTGCGTATAATCTTTTAAAAATATTCATAACTAGATATTTATTGTTTTATAATTTGATGTTTATTAGACTTCGCCACTCCGTAGAGATTTTATTTACTCATTTTAATCATTTCACTATTAAATTCGCCCACCAAAATCCCAAGAGAATCTATCGAAGCCATTAATTCATTCTGTGCCATATTGTCGGTTGGCAAAGTATCTCGGAAGATTACTTTCATCCCGGAATAATCCAAAACAAAAGCACCATGCACAATATCTCTGTTTTTCTGAAGTAAGGTTTTATAAATTTCTAACGAAGGATTTTTAATTTCAAAAAGAAACTGCTCCATAATTAAAATTGAATCTGAAACAATTAGAATCATATTTTTAATACCATTCGATTCTTTTTCGATAATCAGCACTTTTTGATTTTCATCTTCAAAACTAATATTGAATTCATAATCCAACAACCATTCTTTAACTCTGTTAAATATTTTATTATCTTCTCCCATATTTCGTGAGTTTTAGCTTTTAGTTCCACAAAAATAATAAAAATAATACAATTTGCAAATATTTTTAGCAAAATTTATGATAAATAACCTTATATTTGCAAAAAAGATTAGACTTATGAGTTTTTTCGGAACCAATATTAAGAAAATACGACACGTTAAAGGTTTGAGCCAAAAAGCTTTTGGAGATTTGTTTGAACTCAACAGAGGCGTAATAAGTGCTTACGAAGAAGGAAGAGCAGAACCCAAAATTGAAACTTTGCTGAAAGTTGCCCACTACTTCAATTTAGATATTGACGATTTTCTAACGAAACCACTACAGGTAAACGATTTAGTAAGCGGATCGGTGATAGATACCTTAATGTTTTCTCCTATCGAAAATTTTAAGAAAACCCAAACAGAGCAAAATCTTAGCGATGCAAATTCATCAAAAAATAAAATTTTGCAAAAAATATTAGCAAACGTTGATTTTGTACATGAATTTACCGATGAGAAAAAAACTCTTCCTTTTTACAATTCTGGAGATATTCTTTTTTTAGTAAAAGCCGATTTTAATTCGGAAAGAAACGAAACACTTTTCTTTTTAGAAAATGAAAACATCCATAACCTTTCCGAAATTCCAGAAAAAAAATGGAAAGAAAAGGAAATTTACACAATAGCAGGACATCTCTCGCTGCATCGAAAAAATGTATTTTCTGACATCCTGAAAAGAATTGAAAATTTAGAAAATTTTATAAAAAAGTAACCTAATAATTAATTAAGCATTATTTTTTGTCTTTTGATAAGTAAAATGATTGATAAGAATGCGTATCTCATTGAATTCAAAATCTTTTGGCAAAGCATTTTTCCATTCGTTAAGTGTTTCATGGGAATTTTGAGAAAACTCAACTTCAAAAGCTTTAATTTTATCCGAAGTAATAATTCTGGAAATATTCAACAAACCCTGTTCTGCAAATTTAGCAAGATGCCCCAAAATAGTTTCTTTCACCAAACCTCTTTCCAGAGCAATTTCAGAAACCGTTTTTCCTTCTTCAAATAACTGAAAAGTAAGAACCTGAGAAGGAACTTTTGCAATTTTCATGCTTACTTCTTTATTGTTTTTTTCCTCCAAAAGTTTTGTTTCGAGAAGATATAATTCTTTTAAACCATTCAGATAATCTTCAATATCCTCCAACCAGGTTCTAAGTTCTTCGTTGTATTGTTTTAAACCTTTCAATCCTTTAATTTCTGAATAAAAATCTTTTAAAGGACTAAAAATCTTATCATTTATTTCTCTGAAAAAGAAATTAACCGCTCCTTTCGATTTATTTTCAATCTCTATCCATTCTTCTTTTTTCTGAATAAAAAGATGCACTTTTTGAAAAATAATCCTTTCGAGCTTATCAAAAATCTTAGCAAGATTCTGAACTTCATGCTTTAGCTGTAAATAAAGCTGATTGGCTTTATTGCGATCTACACCTTTGCTTACAAGAGATAAATTATTCCAATGCTCTACTTCTTTCATCATCCATTTACAATCCAGTGTTCGCAAAAGTTTCCGAATAGAATAATCATATTTTTCCTGATTCAGAATATCTTCAATATGATCATTAGCTTGGGTTTCTCCCTGAAATTTCAGGATTCTATTATCCTTAAAAATAACTTCGGGAGTAATTTTGGATTTCAAAACGATTCCTTCCAAAGTACGGCAACGGGATAAAGCCACGTAAACCTGTCCCGCAGTGAAACTTTTACCGGCATCAATAATCACCTTATCAAAAGTAAGTCCCTGACTTTTATGAATTGTAACCGCCCATGCAAGCTTGATAGGAAACTGCTCAAAACTTCCCAAAACCTCTTCTTTAATCATCTTATCAGAATCTAAAGAATATTTTTTCTGTTCCCAAACCTCTCGTTTTACCGTAATTTCCCGCTCACTTCCGTCTAAAACAACCTTAATTTCATTATCATCCAAAGCAGAAATTTCACCAAGTTTACCGTTATAGTATTTTTTCTCTCCCGAAATATCATTACGGATAAACATAATCTGAGCTCCAACTTTCAGCTCAAGATACTGCTCGTTCGGAAACTGATTTTCTTTAAACTCACCAAAAAGTTTAGCTTCATAAACTCCGGATGTTAATTTAATATCTTTAAGCTTTTCCTGATTGATATCATCTGCCATTTTATTATGAGAACAGAGATAAACATAAGGCTGATCTTCGGTTTTAAAATCGGGATTATATCTTGTATTTAACTCATCAAAATCGATATTTGCGACATCACCATCGCGAATTGCATTCAGAATTTCAAGAAAATGAGCATCTGTCTGGCGGTAAACTTTTGTAAGTTCAATCGTAAGAAGCGGAATATCTTTAATTGCCAAACTGTCGAAGAAAAATGGCGAATTATAAAACATCTTCAACACATGTTCATCTCTTACCACCGGCGGAAGCTGATACAAATCTCCAATAAACAACATCTGAACTCCTCCAAAACGATGATTATTTCTACGGATGAAACGAAGAGAAAAATCCATCATATCCAAAACATCTGCACGCAACATAGAAACCTCATCAATAATAATAACTTCCACTTCACGCAAAAGCTTCAGTTTATCTTTCCGGTACTTAAAATGTTGCTGAAGATCTACAATATTATTCGCAATATTGCTGTCTATACGCTCTGAAGTCGGCAAAAAAGTACGAAGCGGAAGACCAAACATAGAATGTATGGTTACACCACCCGCATTAATCGCAGCAATCCCGGTAGGAGCCACTACAATATGCTTTTTTTTCGTTTTTTTTACAAATTCGTTGAGAAAAGTTGTTTTACCCGTTCCTGCTTTTCCGGTTAAAAAAACACTTCTGCTGGTAAATTCTATGAGTTCAAAAAAATGATTGTTCATCATCCACAAAATTACAGAAAAAGTATTTAGGGAATAAATTTTGATTCAATTAAAAAATATTATCATTTTTGTATATCCTGAAGAAAAACAATTTCCAGAAACCTGTTTTGCACACAATTCATTCTTTAATTATGAAAAAAAAACTGTTTACAGCTACATTTTTATCTATTTTTCTTTTAGCAATATTCGTCTCGTGTAAATCTACCAGTAACCTGGACGATTCCACTTTACCAAAAGATATTTCCGAAAGACCTTCAGACGAAAACAGTAAAAAATACGATGAAGCATTACTGGACGAACTCCGAAATGATATAGAATCTATTATTTCTAAAGAAAACTGCACAAAATCTTCTGAATGGACGTTTTCTGCAATGGGATCGAAAGCATGTGGTGGACCCACAAAATATATTGCCTATCCTAGAAAACTCGAAAACATCATCAAACCTAAAATCAGTAATTATACCCAAAAAATGTCTGAATATAATAAAAAATACAACATTACTTCCGATTGTATGATGACCGCAGAACCAACTGGCGTGAGATGCGATAACGGGAATGCAGTTTTAACTTATCAATAAAAAAACAAAGCTCTAGAATATTGTAGAGCTTTGTTTTATCCTGATTATTCTTTGTACCAAGAAGAATATTTTACATAATTATCTGCAATTCTGTTAACCTCACCTTCTAATAAGGAAGTAGAAATATCTTTTATTTTTCTGGCAGGAACACCGCCCCAAACTTCACCGGATTTAATATGCGTTCCCTGTGTTACCACCGAACCAGCTCCTACAATAGAATTTTCTTCAACAAGACAATTATCCATCACAATAGAACCCATCCCGATTAAAACGTTATCTTTAATGGTACAGCCATGAACTATCGCATTATGACCGATAGAAACATTATTGCCAATTTCTAATGGATATTTTTCGTAAGTACAGTGAAGCATTGCATTATCCTGCACATTTACTTTATTCCCCATTTTTATATAATTAACATCTCCTCTAATCACTGCATTAAACCAAATACTGCAGTTTTCTCCCATTACCACATTTCCTACCACTGTAGCAGTTTCAGCCAGATAAGTATTTTTACCGATTTGCGGAGTTTTCCCTAAAAGTTCTTTTATAAGTGCCATATTTTAAAAAAATTTAATCATAAGCCATTTTTGAAATCGAATCTTGTCATTACAAATTACAGCGATAGCAAAAATCTAAATCTCAGCATCTGGCTTCTAACTTCTAAATCCGTACTTTTGTACTCTCAAATTTAAATAAAAAATGCGTACAATCCTTATAGAACCAACAGAAAACCCAAAAGTGATGAAATTTGTAGCCGATTACAATTTAATTCCGGGTTCTTTGGAGTTAGACAGAGATTCAGATATATCCGAAATTCCTTTGGCGCAGGAACTTTTCAATTATCCATTTGTGGAAAGAATTTTCATTACAGCCAATTTTGTCGCAGTTGCCAAACAAGATACCGTAGAATGGGAACACGTTGCCGAAAGTCTTAAAAACGCAATTGAGGACGAACTACTCGCTAACCCAAGAATTTATCTGCAGAAGAAAAAGGAAATGTATCAGATTTACGCTGAAATGACACCCAATCCGAATGTAATGAAGTTTGTTTCTAACAAATTACTTTTAGAAGGTTTTGTTGAAGTAAAATCCAGAAACGAAGCAGAAGGAGTTCCATTAGCACAGGCAATTTTCAAGGAATTTGATTTCGCTACAGAAGTTTTTATATCCGACAATTTTGTTGCTGTTACGAAAGACCACAGTGTAGAATGGCATCAGGTAATGGTTACAGTAAGAGCACTTATCGCAGATTATCTTCAAAATGGAGGAGAAATTTCAAACATAGAAGCTCAGAAGCACGAGAATCCTGTAGAAAAAATCATCAACAGAGAATATACCGATGATGAGCAGAAAATTTCAGACATTCTGAACGAATATGTTGCTCCTGCCGTAGAAAATGATGGCGGAAAAATTTCTTTAATGGAATACGACCAAGCTACCAAAACAGCCAAAATGCTTTTACAGGGAGCATGTTCCGGATGCCCAAGTTCTACAGCAACGCTTAAAGGCGGAATTGAAAATATTTTAAAACAATTCATTCCCGATTTAGTAGAAAAAGTAGAAGCCGTAAACGGATAACCTTCGCTGAATATAGCAAAATACTTATTACCAATTACTTTTAAATTATATGAAAGGAATATTATTAGTCAATCTCGGATCACCAAGGTCCACATCCGTACCCGATGTGAAGGAATATCTTGATGAGTTTCTTATGGATGAAAAAGTGATTGATTACCGCTGGTTTTTCCGTGCACTATTGGTTCGCGGAATTATTTTAAATACAAGACCTGCCAAATCTGCAGAAGCTTACAAAACAGTTTGGACAGACCAAGGTTCTCCTCTCATTGTAATAACAGAGCAAATTCAGAAAAAACTTCAGAAGCTTGTAGATGTTCCTGTAGAAATAGGAATGCGGTATGCACAGCCAAGTATCGAAAGCGGAATTCAAAAACTTGTTGATAAAGGAATTACGGAAATTGTTCTTTTTCCACTCTACCCGCAATATGCAATGAGCACAACCGAAACCGTTATTGAAAAAGCAGAAGAAGTAAGAAAAGCTAAGTTTCCGGGCATTAAAATTAATTATATACAGCCATTTTATAACAGGGAAATTTACATCAACTGTTTAGCGGAAAGCATAAAAGAAAAACTTCCGGAAAATTTTGATGCATTACAGTTTTCTTATCACGGAGTTCCGGAAAGACATATTTATAAAACTGACCCTACAAAAACCTGCAATCTTAACGATTGCTGTTCTCGGGAGAACAATCCGAGCCACTCATTCTGCTACCGTCATCAATGTTACAAAACTACCAACATGGTGATTGAAAAACTAGGAATTTCTAAAGAAAAAACAATCGTCTCATTTCAGTCACGATTAGGTAAAGACAAGTGGATTGAACCTTACACCGATGAAACCCTGGAAACCATCCCCAAGAAAGGAATAAAAAATCTTGCTGTTGTCTGCCCTGCATTTGTTTCAGATTGTTTGGAAACATTAGAAGAAATTTCGGTAGAAGGAAAAGAGCAGTTTACACATGCAGGTGGAGAAAACTTCCATTATATCCCCTGTCTGAATGATGAAGACCGATGGATTTCGGTAATTAAAACTTTATGTGAAGAAAAACTTCAGGATTTTTACGTTGTATAAAAACAAAGCACTTATTCATAATAAGTGCTTTTTTAATTAACACCCCTTAAAAAAAAAATAAGGGTGTTAATTAATTTACATTAATTTTTAAAGTTTTCATTCAAATTTAAAGGGGTTAGTATTGAAAATAAATTATTTTTTGTAATTTTACCTCATCAAAAACAAGGGTAATAATTAAATTTACATAAAAATGGATTCAAGAGTTGATTTTTTAAAAAGCAAAATTGAAAGTTTCAGTCCAGAAATAATTGAAGCTTTCATTAAAATAGTTGAAAGCATGAATCAATTGGCAACTGTTGATATTCCACAATTTTATCAGGAAGAATTGCAATACAGAATCAGCTTCCATACAGAAAACCCTTCCACAAAACTAGATTTTTTTGAAAACATTATTGAACTTGAAAAAAACTGTGCCTAATGAAAGTCTTACTTTCTTCCATGGCAAAGAATGACATTCAGCTTCTGATGAGAGTGCTCAATGCTCAAAAAAAAGATCAGGATCGTTTATTTTTAAAAGAACTGAAAGATTCTGTACAGCAAATTATAAAAGAATCCGAACAGAAACATATTAAAAGTAAAGAAATGCAAATGTATCATTCTGAAAACTTTCCTATCTGCATTCATTACATGTTTGAAGATCAAGATAATCTTTTTGTTACTGCAGTTTTCAAAACGTAAAAAATTTCCAGACTATTATTATATTAAACCTTGCAAATAAAGCATTTGCAAGGTTTTTATTTGAAAAAATTTCATATCCAGAAAAGACCATTTACCTCACCGGAGTTCTGAATTCACCATAACCAATTAATCCGTCATAATTTCTTCCAAACGGTCTATAATACAGAAAAGCCTGATAAAGATTTTCTGTTTGCCAGAAATTACCATTCACTTCGCCAAAATTCAGGCTTCCGTTGTTTTCTTTTGTTGCCAAAACATAATTGTAAAAACCCTGTTTAAGGTAAATTCTTGCCATATATTTTTTTGAAGCCTCATCGTATTGCATCTGAAATTCCTTTTTCGGCTGAAAATCATTAAAACCTCCCAAAACATAGAGTTCTTTATCTATAGGTTCCGAATCTAAAGAAAAATATAACCAAGAATAATCTGCTTCCCGCTCTGCATTTCTTTCTAAACCTAAGTCATTTCTACGATAATACCACGCTCCGTTTACATCTGGCTGATATTGATAATTAAGCGGATACGCCCAAACCGAATGAAGATAAGTCTGATTAACTCCATCTAAAATATCTGTTGCACGAACCATATCGGCTGCCATTTTCATATTTTTATTATCAAAGTAATAAAATTCATTATTACCGGGAAAGACAAGATTCAGTTGCTGGAAAAGCAATTTATTTCCCATGGTAGAACTCGGCTTCTGTCCGGAAATCTGCATATTGGGATTATTATTCTGCAAAAGAGTAAGGGTTATAGAATTAACATTCGATGTAAGATCACCGGCTTTTGCAACAGCCTGTACTTCTACCCTTTGGTTAACATTAGGGTTTTTGGCGTCTGCAAATCTTGAAATATTTAACGCTAAATTTGCCTGATCTTCAACAATTGAAAATCTTCTTGTAAAAAGCGGTTCATCTGCGGATCTTTTATAAACTATCAACTCAAAATTCCCTGAAATTTTAGGCTGAATTTTATCATTGGGAAATTTTAAAACATAATGAGTATATGGCTGCAGAGTATTAAACGAATACTGAAACTCATCCAACATTGCATTCATCTGCCCATTAGCAATTTCACTAAAAAAAAGATTATCGTATTCCCAGTTTCTGTCGTAATGCTTTATAGTATAGCGATATATTTCGCTGGAATTCGTAAGATCATCAAACCTCAGAATAAGCTGCTGTCCATTATAAATTACAGGAGTTTCATCATTTGTCTGAGGATTAAACAACTGTATGCTTTGTATATTCTGCCCAAAGATAAACCCACCCAAAGACAGCAAAAATAATTGTAATGTTTTCATTATGACGAATATAATGAATATTTTAAACTACAGAAAACTTTATGCTTTTCTATGCGGATAAAAAAATGATTCAAATTTGTGAAAAAATAAAACCCGGAGTAATTTCACCGGGTTTTCAGCCTTATAATTTTGACATTGTTAATTCACTACAAATTTTCTTTCATTGATGAGCTCGGCAATTGACAACATATCTTTTCCAATTAAACGGTCATCTTCCAGTTTTGTAACTTTAGAACGAAGAATAGCAAAATTTTCTTCAATAATTTTAGAACATTTTGCAGGTCTTCTAAACTCTAAGCCTTGTGTAGCAAACATTAGTTCAACTGCTAAAATATTTACTAAATTACCCAGAACCTGATTAAATTTTCTTCCTGAAATGCTCCCCATAGAAACATGGTCTTCCTGCCCTAAACTGGTAGGAATAGAATCTGCAGAAGCCGGAAAACAAAGCGTTTTATTCTCGGTTACCAACGCCGCACTGGTGTACTGCGGAATCATGAATCCAGAATTTAATCCGGAACTTTCTGTAAGCAATCTCGGCAAACCATACTTTCCTTCAAGTAAAAGATAACTTCTTCTATCTGAAATATTACCTAACTCTGCAGCGGCTAAAGTAGCATAATCTAAAGGAAGTGCCATCAATTGTCCATGGAAATTACCTCCGGAAATAGATTCTTCAGCACTTAAAACAATTGGATTATCTGTTACAGAATTCAGTTCGGTTTCCGCCATCATTTTAAGATGTTCAAATGCATTTCGGCTGGCTCCGTGAACCTGAGGCACACAACGCATTGAGTAAGGATCCTGTACTCTTTCGCAATCTTCATGAGCTTGCAGATTTTCAGAATTTTTCAGGAATTTCAGCATTCTTGCCGCAACTTTTTTACTTCCTGCAAAAGGTCTTATTTCATGCAGTTCTTTTTTAAACGGACTTGCAGAACCTCTGTATGCTTCCAAACTCATCGCTGCAGTCATGTCTGCCAAATCCAGCAGATACTCAAATTTTTCTAATCCTTTAATGGCATGAGCCAGAATAAACTGAGTTCCGTTGATTAAACCTAAACCTTCTTTCGGCCCTAAAACCAAAGGCTCAAGATTATTTTTTTCTAAAATTTCTGAAGTTTCGAAAATCTCGTTCCCAATCCAAACTTGTCCGATTCCCAAAAGAGGCAAAACCAAGTGCGAAAGAGGAGCCAAATCTCCTGAAGCTCCCACAGAACCCTGTTCCGGAACCACCGGAATAATATCTTTCTCCAACATTACAATTAATCTTTCGATTACCTCCAGAGAAACTCCCGAAAACCCTTTAGATAACGCATGAATTTTTGAAATCATCATTATTTTAGAAAGTTCTTTATCTATGGGCTTTCCTACTCCAACTGCATGAGAAATAATTAGATTATATTGTAACTGAGCAGTTTCATCCGCAGATATTTTGGTATCGCAAAGCGGACCAAAACCTGTATTTATACCATACACACAACGATCTGAATCTACAATCTGCTGAACGTTTTTCTGTGATTTTAAAATCTGTTTTTTCGCTGAGTCATTCAGCTTAACTTTTCCTGGATCTTTACATATCGCTAAAACATCATGAAAACTAAGCGTATCTATTCCGTAAATCATTTAATAAAATTTCCCTAAAATTACACTTTTTAGTGTATTAGAAAAAAGGAAAATTAGTTCATATTACAATCATCATTTTTTTTACTTTTACATCTAAATTTTAAACTCAAAAATGTATGAAAATTAAAGCTTTATTACTCGCTTTTTTTATGATTAGTCTTTCTGCTTTCTCTCAGGACAAAGTAAAATATTCTAAAGAAGACATTAAAAAAATGGAAAACTATTTATTTAATGAAGGTTTCACGGTTCCATCTTCAAAGAAAATATCTACCATTGTGATGAAAGATGGTACAGTTTATAAAGGATATTGCAATGATGTAGACCGAAAAAAAGGACAGATTTATGAAATTGGCATTAAAGACAGTGCTACTAAAAAAGAACTGAAACTAAACGCAGAAAATGTAAGCGAAATGTATATTTACCCAACCAATGCACAAAAAGTAGCCAAAGTGGGGAAATATTTCGGAAATATTAGAAATTTCGGAACTAAAAAACTTACTAAAAATACAACCAACGAAACCATTCATTTTGTAAATCAAACTGTTTCTTTAAAGAATAAAAAAGACGAAAAAGAGTTTTTGATGCAGTTGATTAATCCTGAATTCAGCGATATTATAGCAGTTTATTTTGATCCTGTAGCCAAAGAAACAGGAGGTTTTTCTATCGGAGGATCTCCACAGTTGGGTGGCGGAGTTACAAAATCCTATTATGTAAAAAAAGGAGATAAAGTAATTTGGCTTCACAAAGATGATTTTGAAGACAATTACGATTTTCTTTTTGGAGATAATGCAGAATTCATCCAAAAATATCCTAAAAATTCGGTAAAATGGGATTATTTCAGCTTTCTGGTAAGCGAATATACCCAAATGAGCGAAAGCTAATCCTTTAAAATAAAATATTACAAGCTGCAGAAATACTGCAGCTTTTTTTTGCACTGAATTTGCTTAAATTTGCCTTATGAATCCTTCTTTAGAGTTACAGCTTAAAACTTTACCTTCCGAACCCGGTGTTTATCGTTATTACGACAAAAACGAGAATCTCCTGTATGTTGGGAAAGCAAAAAATCTAAAGAAAAGAGTACTGTCTTATTTCAACAAGACACTATCCGGTTACCGAACGAGAATAATGGTTGGAAAAATCGTCCGTCTGGAAACAACGATTGTAAACAGCGAATACGATGCACTTTTGTTGGAGAACAACCTCATTAAAGAACATCAGCCAGTCTACAATGTGATGCTGAAAGACGACAAAACCTACCCTTGGATTTGTATTAAAAACGAAGAGTTCCCGAGAATTTTCCTTACAAGAAATAAAATAAAAGACGGTTCTGAATATTACGGCCCCTACGCAAAAGTACGTCCCGCAAAAATTTTGCTGGATACCATAAAACATATTTATAAACTCCGAACCTGCAACCTCAATTTAGCTCCCAGTAAAATTGATGAAGGTAAATATAAAGTCTGTCTGGAATTTCATATCAAAAACTGCGAAGGACCTTGCGAAGGCTTGGAAAGCAAAGCAGATTATGATGAAAAAATAGACGCAATCCGCGGAATTATTAAAGGAGATTTCCGGGCTGCAAAAGATTATCTGATAAAGCAAATGACTAAATATGCTGCCAATCTTCAGTTCGAAAATGCTCAGATGATTAAAGAAAGACTGAATATTTTAGAAGATTACCAGTCAAAAAACACTGTTGTAAACCCGAATATTGATGATGTTGATGTTTTTGGAATGACAAGCGATGAAACAGCTGCTTACGTTAATTATTTTAAAATCCGAAACGGAAATATCATCCAAAGTTTCACTACAGAAATAAAAAAAGTGCTTGAGGAGACAGACGAAGAAATAATGGAGGAAGCTTTAATTGAAATTCGGCAAAAATTCAACTCCAATTCCAAAGAAGTCCTGCTTCCCTTTCATCTCGGAATAGAAATTCCGGATGTAAAACTGATTATTCCTAAAGTAGGTGATAAAAAAAGAATTGTAGAACTTTCGGAAAAAAATGCAAAAGAATACCGCATTGAAAAACTGAAACAGGTACAAATTGTAGATCCCGAAAGACATTCCAACAGAATTATGGCAGAAATGCAAAAGCTTTTGAGAATGCCGGTTGAACCAAGACATATTGAAGGGTTTGATAACTCTAACATCCAAGGAACCAATCCTGTTTCTGCATGCGTAGTTTTTAAAGACGGAAAACCAAGTAAAGCAGATTATAGAATTTTTCATCCAAAAACAGTGGAAGGCCCCAACGATTTTGCTACCATGGAAGAGGTAATCTACCGTAGATATAAAAGAATGCTTGATGAAGGCGAAAATCTACCGCAGCTAATTTTAATTGATGGTGGAAAAGGACAGCTTTCTTCCGCTGTAAAAAGCTTGAAAATATTAGGTCTGTACGGAAAAATAACCATTGTGGGAATAGCAAAAAGGCTGGAAGAAATTTTCTTTCCGGAAGATTCTATACCTTTCTATTTAGACAAAAAATCTGAAACTTTAAAGGTTCTGCAACGGGTAAGAGACGAAGCACACCGTTTTGGAGTAAAACATCACCGTACAAGAAGAAAAAATTCTACCATAAAATCTGAGCTCGAAGAAATACCAGGCGTTGGAGAAAAAACAATTGCACTTCTTCTGTCTAAACTAAAATCTGTTAAAAGAATAAAAGAATCTAATCTGGAAACTTTAGAAGAAATTTTAGGCAAATCTAAAGCAAAAGTGATTTATGATTTCTTTAATGGTGAATAAAATATATATTTTTTTAAAACAACGTTTAAGAACCAGTGAACCTATTGCTATATTATAATGATTTGAATGTAGATTGGTCGATATTTTGTACTTCAATTATTTTAAAATAAACTTGAGAGTAATAAACGTATAAAAATTATATTTATGGCAAAAAATGTAGCTGAGCAGATCGTAGAAATGCTCGAAAACGCTAATGTAAAAAGAATATATGCAGTTACGGGAGACAGTCTTAATCATCTTAATATCGCAGTAAAAAAAAGCAGTATAGAATGGATTCATGTTCGGCATGAAGAAGTGGGCGCTTATGCCGCCGCCGCCGAAGCAGAACTCGATGGTTTCGCAGTCTGTGCAGGAAGCTGCGGTCCTGGTCATGTGCATTTAATAAATGGTGTTTACGAAGCACACCGATCCCATGTTCCTATGTTGGTAATAGCCTCTACAATACCGAGCGAGGAAATGGGAATGGATTATTTTCAGGAAACCAATACTATAAAACTTTTTGATGACTGCAGTTATTATAATCAAATGATAACCAGACCCGAACAAGTACAAAGAACAGTTCAGACAGCTATGCAACATGCCATATCCAAAAAAGGAGTTGCGGTTATCGGACTTCCTGGTGATGTTTCGGAAATGAATGCAGAAGAGGCTACAACTTCCAATAAAATATTCAGAACTAACCCTGTTATCCGCCCTTCTGATTATGAATTGGAAGATCTTGCAAAGCTCATCAACGAAAGTAAAAAAGTTACAATCTATTGCGGAATTGGAGCGGAACATTCTAATGCAGAAGTGGTTCAGTTATCAAAATTGCTAAAATCTCCGGTAGGATATTCTTTCAGAGGAAAAATGTCTATACAGCCCAACAATCCCAATGAAGTAGGTTTAACAGGTTTATTAGGGCTTCCTTCGGCATATCATGCGATGCACGATTCAGATTTGCTTTTACTTTTGGGAACAGATTTCCCTTATCAGAAATTTATGCCTGTAAAAAACAAGATTGTACAGATAGACGAAAACCCGGAAAGACTGGGAAGAAGAGCCAAACTGGAACTTGGTTTAGCGGGTGATGTAAAGGAAACAATTAAAGCGCTTATCCCTCTTTTAAAGGAAAAAGAAGATGGTAGTTTCCTTAAACAACAGTTGGAATTTTATGATAAAGTAAAAGAAAACCAGCTTACCTATGTTAAAGACTCAGGAAAGGAAAATGCCATACAACCAGAATTTGTCACCCATATTTTAGACCGTATCGCTGCTAAAAATGCTATATTTACAGTAGACACAGGAATGTGCTGCGTTTGGGGAGCACGTTACATTACAGGAACAGGAGAAAGAAAATTATTGGGCTCTTTCAATCACGGTTCTATGGCAAATGCATTACCAATGGCAATCGGTGCATCTCTTGCACATCCCGACAGACAGGTAATTGCGATGTGCGGTGATGGAGGTTTATCTATGCTTTTGGGCGATATGGCGACGATTTTCCAATACAAATTGCCAGTTAAACTGATTGTTTTCAACAACCGAAGCCTCGGAATGGTAAAATTGGAGATGGAAGTCGCCGGAATGCCGGATAATGAAACCGATATGGTAAATCCGGATTTTGCAATGATTGCTCAGGCAATGGGCTATCCTGGCAAAAATGTACATCAGCCGGAAGAGGTAGAACAGGCTATTCAGGATTGCTTAAATCATAACGGACCTTATCTTTTAAATATTTTTACCAATCCTAATGCATTGGCATTACCTCCAAAAATTGAGATTGAGCAGGTTCTAGGAATGACAAAATCTATGACACAATTGATGTTGGGAGGAAAAATGCAGGAAGCTTTAGATACTGTAAAAACCAACTACAAACATATCAAAGATTTGCTTTAAAGTATGAAAATCATTGCATTATTTGCCTAATAAATATTGTAATGATTTATAAGCATATTTTTATTGATACAAAAAAGGCTTGTCTCATTGTTGAGACAAGCCTTTTTTTAAACTGAACCAATTTATTTAGCTCCATTATCTGCGATGAAAAAATCATCGGCATCTTCTGCAATAGGAACGTAAAGTCTCTCCCATTCTTTACTGTTCACCATATCCCAGCTGTGTCCTTTTCCTTTAAGATCCTCCGCTAAAAGTATCGTACCAGGTTTGATGATAAATGTAGAACCATCTGATACTTTAAATTTAATATTCCCTTTTAAAGTAATTACATATTGTCTTCTTGGTGCAGGGTGTGCATTTTTTTCCCACTCTTCTGTTTTGTTGCTAAGCCAGAAAGTAGTGGTATTCATGTGTTTAAGAGTAGGTATTCTGCCTTTCTCAAACGCACAAGTACCATCTGCATTATTAATTAACCTGTATGCAGGGATATAATCTTTAGACTCCTCTTTGTTAACTTTAAAGCTTAAATTTTTGCTTTCTTTATTTTGAGCGTTTGCCATTGCGATTGTGTTAAATGCCATAATAACGCAAATTCCTTTAATGATATTTTTCATTGTAATAAAAATTTAAATAATATTATTGTTGTTTCTTAATTGTAAACGGTATCATATACTAACATTTTCTCAAAAAATGGTTTGTATTGCTGTACTAATGCTAGATGCTCCGGTAATTTTCCGTAAGCTTCGAGTTCTTCTAAAGAATTAAACTGCATCGCACAATTATAAGTGTATGTGCTGTCTAAAACCGCCCTTGGAGAAGATCCTGCAGGTACTCCGTAGCGAAGATTTTTTTGATAAGGCAATTTTTTAAGACCTTCGAAGAATTTTTCAAAATTTTTCACTTCTGTTGCAGAAAGATCTTTTCTGAGCCAGAAGAATAAGTTATGTGCGTACACTTTTTTATTTTTTAAAGGTTTAACATTAGTAAACATGGAGGCAAACATATTCCCTGAGACCAGTAAAAATGCAGAAGCCTGAAGAGATCGAAATAAAAATTTTCTCCTTTCCATAATGATTATTTTTAGTTGAAATCTATTCTGTATTTCAAAACAAACTGCCATTTTCTATCAGATACAATACCATTATCCATTGCACTGTTGGTATAAATAGGTCTGTTTTGCGCATCAAAAGTTAATCTTGAAGACATTCCGTTCATAAGAAGTGAGATTCCTGCATCATAGATGACTACGTTATCCTTCAAAGCATCAAGATTAGACATCTGAATTCCTACTGCTGGCTGCAATTGCAGATTTTTCTTTTCTTTATTGAAGTAAGGCAGCGTACCTCCTACCTGCAGATAATACGTATTTCCTGTACCTATAACAGGCATAGAATTTCCTGCTCCATTAAGAGTTGCCAGTTTCGGATCTACAGATGTAGCAGGATTATTGGTTCCTACGTAACGGATGTAGTTGGGACCGTAATCATTGTGCATTGCCATACCATATGCACTGATAGAAGTTCCTTTTTCTTTATTGAGCGGAGCATCATAAAATAAATCTACAGCAAAGTTTTTCATATCATCATTAATGGTATTTTTATCCAAATCCTGATGCCACATTGCATTATGAATATAATCGAAACCTGCTCCTAAGCTCAACACGTTCTTTTTCCCGGCATAGGTTCCGGAATTGAAAGGGGTTGATATATTTTCTTTATCGAGAAAAGCATATCTGAAATATCCTGAAAAGTCTTTACCCGGTGCATTTTTACTGAACGTGGCAACATTCACTTTAGGATCTGCAGTTGCCATTGTATAAGGATCTGCCAATACCAAACGGTAATCGAATCTGCCAAGCTGACCTTTTATATAGGCACTCAATTCTCTTACAGTATAATCTGTTGCACCAGCGTTAGAGGTAGCATAAGCCGGCAAATCAAACAACAATGTATTGAGCGGTCCGGTAGTAAATCTCGATAAACCTCTCCAAGTAGAACGCCCTGCACCAAAAGCAATCTTATCACTAAAACCATATTCTGCATAAGCATCCAAAAGATCGAAGTAATTACTGCCTTTTGCATTCATATTTACGTTTGTGGTACCACCCTGCAGAACGAACATCAATTTTTCTGTAGGTTTGTAGGTCATTTTTACCCTTACTCTTCTCAGCGAAAGGTCAGAAACATCAGATTTTGCCTGATTGTTGATAAGACTTCCGGGATTCAGCTGCGTATATCTTGCCCATAATTCTGCATAACCACTTAGAGAAATGTAGCGGGTACGTTCATTGTTCAGATAATGGGTGAGCATCGGGTTATTAAAATCATTTTTTTTCTGTGCTTCCACTTTAGAATACAAACCCAGCATTGATAATACTGCAAGACCGAGTTTAAAGGTTCTCCTTGTCATAATTTCTAATTATCTTAATTAATTTCGTTCGTTTTGATGGGACAAAATTAGATCGTGGAAACAAAGAACATCGTTAGAAAACTATTAGAAATTCTTTAGAAATTCATTAATACAGGTAAAAACTAAAAATATGAAATACCTTTGTACAGCGATATGAAGTTTAAAAAAAGCCAGTAATTATCAGACCGATTTTTTTTGATTTTTTTATAATTTAAATTCACTTTTATAGATGAAGGTTTTAATAGTAGAAGATAATGCACGTGTATCTGCTCTTATCAAACGAGGATTAGAGAGCCAGGGCTATGAGATATACATTTCTGAAGATGCCGAAGACGCCCTTGTAATGGCAGACAGAATACTTATTGACTTGGTAATAATGGATATCATGCTGCCCACGATGAACGGTATTGAGCTCAGTAAAATTCTGAAAAAGAAAAATCCTGATTTGCCAATCATTATGCTTACTGCATTAGGAACTATTGATGAAAAAATAGAGGGTTTTGATGCCGGTGCAGACGATTATATGGTGAAGCCATTCGAGATAAGAGAATTGTACGCAAGGATAAAAGCTGTCTTGCTGAGAAAATCTTCGCAAACGACGAAGAACGAAATTTCGGATATTCTTGCCTATCAGGAACTTCAAATCAATAAAAAAAACAGCCGTGTTTTTCGCGATGGGAAAGAAATAAACCTTACCCCAAAAGAGTTTAAACTTCTAGTTTTCCTGATGGATAATCCTGAACGTGTACTGAGCAGAGAAGAAATTGCCGAAAATGTATGGGGCAATCATTTCGATACAGGTACCAATTACATAGACGTCTACATTGCTTATCTCAGAAAGAAAATTGATAAAAATTTTGAGAAAAAACTTATTCACACAAAACCGGGAATGGGCTTTATTCTCAGCCATCAATTATGAAAATTGCCACCAGAACAGCTTTAAGCTACGCACTTCTTACCGCAGGAATTCTATTCATTTTTGCTTACGTTCTGTATTTTGTTTCAGAAAAAAATCGGGAAGACGAGTTCAATGACCGTTTAGGATATAAAATTACCTGGCGGTCGGAATTTTTATTTGATTTAAAACTAAGCGATTCAAAAATTAAGGAACTGCATGAAAGAAATAAAAAATTACTGAACGAAGCCGACATCAGCGTTTACGACAGCAACAAGAAGTTGATTTTCACAGACATACAACCTTCTTCTGAAAATGAGCATTATTTAGACCAGTTAATTCGTTCTCAAAAGGAAAAAATAACATGGCAAAAAAAAGACCGCCAATATATGGCTGTAAAATATCCTTTCCATGACAAAAAGTTTTATATCATAGGGAGTGCCGTAGATGTAACAGGAAATGCACACATTGCCGATTTTAAGAAAGATATTATCATTATCTACGTTATTTCCATTATCATCATTTTTGTAATTGGTTTTATTTTTTCTTATTATACTTTAAAGCCTTTAAAGGATATTATCATTCAGATTAAAGATATTTCTGAACATAACCTCAACAAAAGACTTATTGTTCCCAAAGCTAAGGATGAAATTTATGAACTTACGGAAACATTTAATTCCACATTTAACCGGCTGGAGAAATCCTTTAATAACCACAGACAGTTTGTTACTACTATTTCGCACGAGTTTCGGACACCGCTTTCTACCTTAATTGCAGAGCTCGAACTTGCCAAAGAACTGAATGTAACATTAGAAGACTACAAAACTTCTATTGAAAATGCTTTGCAAGATGCCAATCAGGCATCACATCTTTCCACCGCACTTTTAGACTTTGCCAGAGCAAGTTATGATGTTTCCCAGATTACTTTTGTGGCACTTCGGTTAGACGAAATCCTTGTCGATTCTAAAATTACATTATGCCAAAAAAATCCGAATTATAACGTAGGCATCAATTACATGGACGATCTCGCCAATGAAGATGAAAGCAATTATGACCTCAGCGGAAATCCTTATCTTCTTCAGATTGCTTTTCTAAATTTAATGGAAAACGCATGCAAATATTCGCAAGATAAGTCCTGTAATGTTGAAATTGAGGTAAGAAACAGCAGTTTGGAAATCCGTTTTATAGATCACGGAATCGGAATATCGGAAAAAGACCAATTGAAAATTTTTGATCTTTTTTACAGAGGAGCAAACAAAAATTACGATCAGGGAAATGGCATCGGATTATCTATCGTTCAGCGAATTATAGAAATTCACCACGGCACCATCTCTCTCGAATCGCAAGAGGGAAAAGGCAGCATTTTTAAAATTCAGTTTCCTAAAAATTAGTTTTTTATCAATTAAAGGTTTTTAAATTTCTATTTAAACAAAAAACCGCCGATTTCTAAAAATCAGCGGTCTTTTGTTAATAATTGAATGTGATAATTTATCTCGTCACCGTAAAATCTTTACGCTCCGGTCCAACCCCTTTTATGGTTAGCTTTTTCCAGTGTTTTGGCAAAACGCTTTTATGCTGGATAATTCCATTTTCGGTAATATCCAAACCGCCGAAACCATTGATGAAAGCCTGTAAAATCCCGCCTGCTCCGGTCATAAAGTACGGATTAGAACTCGTTGCAGTCTCAGCCAACACCCCAAAAGGCGGACGTTGATTAGGCTGATAGGCTTTCTTAAAATAAGCATAAGCCTTATCTGCATCGCCCAATCTCGCATACTGAACAGAGAATACCGAAAATGTCATCGCCGGACCATTGTTTTTATCGACTTTCTCGGAATAGTAGGCTAAATCTTTCTTAATCTGAGCATCTTCCGTAATAATCCCTAAAGGATAAGCCAATAGATTTGCATCGGCTTGCTTTATCATTTGCCCGTTATAGCCTTTGTATTCCTGCGTTACACCGTTAGACATTTTGTTAATGACCAATTTGTCGCTCATCTGTTTCCAGATTTCAGGTGCTTTTTTGCCACAAATAATAGCTGCTTGGGAAGCATATTCTAAGGCTTTTTTGGCAGCTGCGTTGGTAAAAGCATTATCATCCACGCCTTCTGCATATTCATCAGCCGCAATCACATAATTAATGGAGTAAGAACCATCGGTATTTTTCACCGCTCTGGACGTCCAGAATTCAGCGATTTTCTGCAACACCGGAAAACCTTCTTTCATCAGCCAGTCTTTATCTTTCGTCATCTGATAATAATTCCAGAACGCAATGGCAACATCGCCTGTGATATGATGTTCAAACTGTCCTGTCAATGCATTAATCGGCGTTGCCTCTTCCCCTTTATCATCTGATTCCCACGGGAACATAGCACCTTTGTAACCGTAAGATAATGCGCGGTTTTCGGCAGCTAGCAAACGGTCGGTTCGGTAATCAATCATAGATTTGGCGATGCCCTGATTCATAAAAAGCATCGGCGGATACATCCAGATTTCGGAATCCCAAAAGATATGTCCGCTGTAAAAAGTTCCGGATAATCCCATCGGAGAAATGCTCAACCTCGAATTTTCCAAGGCATTAGAATAGAGATTAAACAAGGCTGACCTTGCCACCAATTGCGCTTCATCATCGCCTTCTACCTCAATATCGCCTTTCCAAAGCTCGTCCCAAAGCGCATAATGTTCATTCAGGATTCGGTCTGTTCCCAAAAACGAAACATAAATCACTTCTCGTTCTGCTTCACTTTTTGGGTCGTTGAAATCCCTTGTGGTACAAACAGAACCTACCAAAGAAAACTTAATCGTCTCCCCTTTTTTGATTTGACCTTCGAGTATATTTTTTTGTTGATTTTCATTTCTGACGGTCACCTTCTTTCTGTCAAAAATAAATTCGGACGAAGCCACCACATTATGGGCTTTTTTGGATGAGGATGCTTCGGTTTGCAGAATCATCGCTTTGCCACCATCCAAACCAACATTCGCGGTGACCAAGCGGTTTTTAACATCGATGTAACCGCCCGGAATATCCATCTGGTTAAGACATTGAAGATTAATATTGTCTAAAGCTTTGATTTCAATTTCTATCAACCCTGAATACGGTAAATTCCTCAATGCAGCGATATGATATTTGATTTCCGCTTGCCCCGGAATGGTAAAAGATGTGCTGTGAATGGCTTTTTTCATATCAATCGACTGTTTCCAATTCGTTATTGATTTGGAGTCGACTTTCTGTTGATTCACCAACATTTCCAAATGAAACGGATTGATGCCCTGCAAAGCCTGATTAACGCCCGCATCACCTATATCAAAAACGTGATTCAGCATCACGTGCTGCACAGAAAAAGGTTCTTTCCAGGGAAGAATCCCAATTTTTCCGCTGGCTATGGGCGCACCGACATAGTTGTCGGTGCTGGTTGCCTCAATAGTCCAGAGTGATTTTTTCTGCTGCGCATTGAATGTCGTCACACATAAAATGGCGAACAAAAATGTTTTACAGAATTTGTTTTTACGCATTATAAAAGGTTTACAATGATTTTAAATCTTTGATTTCTGCTTTATCTTTCACAGGAACGATGCTGATGGCATAACCGCCGCCAGGAACAGAAAGTTGCTCTAATTTTGATTTGCTGGTTACCACCACTTTGCGGATGTTGTAAGCCTGCGTATTTTTAAGATAATCGGCATCTTTGGCATCAGAATAAATTGTTGCGATGTATTGTTTTCCTTTATCCAAGAAATCAAAAGAAATTTTGGACGTAAAAGGTTTGTAACCGGCTACATTTCCGACAAACCATTTGTCTGTACCTTTTGCTTTTCTCGCTACGGTGATATATTGTCCCGGTTCAGCCTCCAGATATTTGCTGTCATCCCAATCTACCGCTACATCTTTGATGAATTGGAAAGCATCCGGGAATTTCTCATAATTCTCAGGGAAGTCCGCTGCCATTTGTAATGGGCTGTACATCGTCACATACAATGCCAACTGGTTAGCAATGGTTGCATTAACGTGGGAACCGTTGGTGACGTCCATTTGGAAAATCCCAGGCGTATAATCCATCGGGCCACCAATTAATCTGGTGAATGGCAAGATGGTTACGTGATTTGGATTGTTTCTATCATTCCCGAAAGCCTGATATTCTGTTCCTCTTGCAGACTCGTTCCCGATAAGGTTAGGATAAGTTCTTGCAATCCCTGTTGGGCGAACTGCTTCGTGGGCATTGACCATAATTTTATAATCAGCCGCTTTTTCTACTGCATATTGATAATGGTTGTTTGTCCATTGGCTGTAGTGTGTTTCTCCAAGTGGAAGGATGCTTCCTACATAACCGCTTTTCACGGCATCGTAACCGTATTTGTTCATCAGTTTATAAGCTTCATCCATATGGCGTTCGTAGTTTCTGATAGAAGCAGAAGTCTCGTGGTGCATAATGAGTTTTACCCCTTTTGAATGCGCATAAGCATTAAGTGCTGCAATATCAAAATCAGGATACGGCGTTACAAAATCGAACACGTAATCTTTATCATTACCAAACCAATCTTCCCAACCGGTGTTCCAGCCTTCTACCAAAACAGCATCGAAACCATTTTTTGCGGCAAAATCAATATGCCTTCTTACATTTTCGTTGGTTGCACCGTGTTTTCCGTTTGGTTTTGCTTTGCTGTAATCTGTAATTCCCAACTGGACAGAAGGAAACTCATCAGTATACGCCCAGCTGCTTTTCCCGGAAATCATTTCCCACCAAACACCCACGTATTTTGTTGGTTTGATCCAAGACGTATCCGTGATTTTGCTTGGGTCGTTCAGGTTATAAGTCATTTTGGATGCTAAGATATTTCGGGCATCATCGCTGACAATAATCGTTCTCCAAGGTGTGTGGCGTGGCGCCTGCATTTTACCTTTGTCCCCGTGAGAATCCGGTGTTAACCAAGATTCAAACACCATATTTTTATCATCCAGGTTAAGATGCATACAAGAATAATCGATTAAAGCCGCCTCGTGCAGGTTGATGTAAATGCCGTCAGCCGTTTTCATCATCAAAGAGGTCTGAACACCCGTTGGCGAAAATGAAGTCTGAGACACATTTCCTTTTTCATAAGATTTGGACATCAAACCTCTGATTTCTGACAATTTTGACGTTGTATAATTGTACTCCTGCGTATCGTAATCGCCCGGAATCCAGTATGCTGTGTGGTCGCCTGTCATAGCAAATTGCGTTCGCTCTTCTTTGATGGTGAAATAAACCAGATTTTTTTGCTGAGGAAACTCGTAACGGAAGCCCAAGCCATCATCAAACAAACGAAAACGAATATCCATATAACGGTCGGTTCCCTTTTGTTTCAGGCTGACCAACACTTCGTTGTAATGGTTGCGGATGCTTTTTGTTTCGCCCCAAACCGGCTTCCAGGTTTCATCAAAAGTGGCTGCTTTGGAACCAATGACTTCAAAATTGCTGAACAATGAATTCTGAGGGTCGTTTTGAGCTACATTTTTATACTTCAGTTCCAATCCCAAATGGCTTGGTTTAATCACTTCTTTACCTTTGTAAATCAGTTTATAGGTAGGATATCCCCCATTTTGGATGGAAAAATCCATCACAAATTTGCCATCCGGTGATTTTAGCTGTTGTGCAAAAATCAGGCTCACAAAACTTAATGCTACAAGCAATAATAACTTCTTCATTCTACTAATTTTTATTGATTTTAATATTAATATTCTTTCTTAAATCCGGTGTTTTAACCAGAATTTTGTTTCCCCTTTCATCCCAGCTCCAAGCATTGCCTGGTATTTCCTTTCCATCCTCAAAAGCTTCAAATGCTATAAAAGAAACTTCTTTATCATCTATCATCACCGAATTCGGTTTGACCTCCTCTAAAAGACTCAACACAAAATTTCTTTTGTCGGACTGATGAAAACCTTTATCCTCTGGCTTGATATCGATGACATAAGCCTTAGCTAAAGTGGTACAGACGATGTTGGTCAATGAATAAATATCTTTCAGGTAATCCTGATTTTCACCTTCATCTTCATACAAGCTAAAGCTGGCCTTCTCATCCTCATAATTCGGGAAAATATGGAAGGTTACGGGATAATCTTTTTTCTCGTGGATGTACTGCATTACAGGCATCATCGGCACAATAGAACCTTTTTTGACAAAAATAGGAATGGTATTGAGCGGGGCTTTGTACGGCAGCTTTTCGCCGCCCAGATATTCGGTTTTTTTATCATTAAAATCAATCCATTCGCCTTCCGGGAAATAAACCCTTTTTACCCTTTCACCTTTTCTAAGCACTGGTGCTACGAGAATTTCTTCCCCAAACATAAACTGGTTATCAATTTTAGCGGCATCCAAATCTTTAGGATATTCCATAAAAAGTCCTCTTGTAATCGGCAATCCCGTATCGTGGGCTTTTCTGGCATAAGTATAGAGATAGGGAAACAACTGGTATTTCAATTCGATGGCCGCTTTGGTATTCTTCTCTGCCACTTCTCCAAATTTCCAGGGTTCTACGGCATTGTCGCCTTCGTGATGGGCACGGCTCAAAGGACAAAATACCCCGAACTGCATCCATCTTGTATAAAGTTCAGCCATCGCCGGGTAATCTGTGATGTCGCCACAGTAACCGGAAATATCGGTGGTCCAAAACGGAATACCGCCCAAACCGGCAGATATTCCAACGGCAACCTGATTTTCCATCTGCGACCATCCGTCGAGAACGTCATTACCATTTCCGCTGTCGTTGGTCCAGCCAAAGGTATAGCGCTGCAAACCGGCATAAGCCGAGCGCGTCATCTGGAAAATACGTTTGTTTGGGTTTCTTTTTTCAAACTGTTCTTTCACCACCTTGTCCCAGGTTAGGCCAAACACGTTATGAATTTCATTGTGCATCCCGAGATGGTGTTTCATATTGAGCCGATCAGTATCTTCCTCATTGCTCCAAGCGGGTTCGCCCATATCGGTCCAAAAGCCGCTGACCCCATCGTCCAGGGGTTTTTGCTGATATTTGCCCCACCAATCGGCTACGGCAGGAATGGTAAAATCGACAACACCACAGTTTCCGCCCCACGGCCACGGCATTTCGTAAGCTTTATCCGTGCGGACATCTTTCACAAAATAACCAAGCTTATTGGCTTCGAGGTATTGCTTATTGTCTTTTTTGGAAATAACCGGGTCTTGGGAAACAATCATTTTGAATCCGTTGGACTTTAACTTTTTTAACATTCCTTTCGGGTCTGTATAATTGCCTTTTCGCCATTCAAAATCCTGAAGATTCTGTGTCCAGCCGATATCCTGATAAATGACATCAATCGGAATTTTTCGTTTTCTGAATTCAGCTGCAATTTCCAGAGCCTGAGCTTCTTTGGTGTACAAGCCACGGCTCTGTGCAAATCCCAAAGCCCATTTTGGAGGCATAATCGGCTGACCCGTAAGTGTTATATACTGTTTCTGGATGTCCTTATAATCTTTGCCAAAAATAAAATAATACACAAATGCTCCGTCCGGCGCCTCGAAAGAATAATAATCTTCCGATTCTGTCCCGAATTTGAATTCAGTTTTAAAGGTATTGTCGAGGAAAATTCCGTAATTATAACTGCTCATAAAAAACGGAATACTCTTGGCAATCGGGTCTTCTGTGGTGCTGTAACAAGGTTTGTCGCTGTTCCACATTTTATAGTTCTTCCCTCTTCTGTTCAGGGTTCCCGTTTTTTCGCCTAAGCCAAAAAATTGCTCGTCACTTCGGAGGTTTTTGTAAGATTTGATGCCCTTTCCGTTAACGACATTGCCTTTATCGGCGTAATCGCTGTAAATCAGTTTTTGCCATTTGTCAAAAATCTGAAGTTGCATTGGGTTTTTATTCACTCTTATTCTCAACTTGGACGTGAAAATTTCGTAAGCTGACGGTTCTTCATTTACCGAAATATCTCCAATATTCTCCAATTTGTCATTCACCACGGCAAAAGAAGGATTCTGTCGTGAGAATTTGCCCGACGGATCGAACCAGACTTTCACTACAGAACTGCTGTTAATGGTTAACGACAACTTGGCGCCGTCTTTACAATTGAAGACAACCTGATTGGCATTTTTCGTGAATGAAGTGACCTCGCCGGCTGAAAGTTGCGAAGAAAAGAATAAGGCTAAGATCAGGAAACTTATCTTTTTTATCATACTTTTTATCATTTTGAAACCGCAACAGTTAAATATAGTCTATCTAAATGCTGCGGTTGTCAATAATTAAAATTGTTAAATAGGTGAATGTTTAATATCCTGGGTTTTGTGAAAGATTAGGATTTCTGTCTCTTTCAATCTGGGGAACCGGTAAAAGAAGGTGCTTATTTGTTGCATTGGTTTTACCGATAGAATGTAAAAAGTCTAACCCGTATTGTCCGTTGTTTACACGAACAAGATCAAACCATCTCTGTCCTTCGAAAGCCAGCTCCATTCTTCTTTCGTGAAGAACTTTATCTCTAAATGCAGATTGTGACAAACCTGAAACCGGAGCCAATCCTGCTCTTGCTCTTACCGTATTAAGAGGTACTGCCGCCAAAGAGGTCTGTCCCAATTCATTTAAAGCTTCTGCTTTCATCAGCAAAACTTCAGAATAACGCATTACAGGAAAGTTTAAAGGACTATTGTTATAGGAAGGAAATGCTGAAAGAGGAACCAAAAATTTTCTAACATTATACCCCGTTAGAGAATAAGATGAGGTGTATGTTTTCCCATCATATTGAGGACATCCATCATAAAAAATTGATTTTGCTTTTCGATTGTCTCCCGCTTCGTAGCTGTTTACAAATTCCTGCGTTGGCTGGTTCCAGCCCCAACCGCCACCTACGAAATTAGAACCTCTTGGTCCCATAAAGGTACTTGCCCAAGATGCCTGATTTTGGTTTCCCCAGAAATCATAGTTTCCGTCGGATGCATACTGCACTTCAAATAAAGATTCGTTGGAGTTTTCTGTATTTACATTAAAATTATCAGAATAATCTGTATTAAGTGTATATCCCATACTTTCCAGCTGTGTTGTTAAATCTACCACTTTCTGCCAGTTTCCAAGAGTGAGATAAACTTTTGCCAAAGCACCAATTGCCGCACCTTTGCTTGCTCTGCCTTTATCTATGCTTCCATAACTTTCTTTTGCGGGAAGAAGTGAAATTGCTTTTTCTAAATCTGAAATAATAAGATTATAAATATCTGATTTTGGAGCTCTTGAAGGGTATAAATCTCCGTTTACATCCTGAGGCTCTGTTACCAAAGGAACATCCCCAAAAAATCTTACCAGAACAAAATAATAATGAGATCTCAGGAAATACGCTTCTCCCATGCAACGGTTTTTAATATCGCTGTTGATATTGAGAGACGGAGCTGTTTTAAGAACAATATTGCTTGAAAGAATTCCGGGCCATGGACCTCTCCAAAGATCCAAAACTCCCTGATTATCGGTACTGGTTACAAAATTAGAAAGCTGAGTAGTTTCTATACCGTCATCACCTCCTCCTGCTCCTACGATACTGTTCCCTGCGAATATATCGGTAGTCCACATTCTCATGTTGTAGAGCTTGGGCCATTGAAGCGGTTGATAAGCACCGTTTACCATCGTGATAAGCTCGGCTTCCGTTTTAGGATAATTTCCTGTATTGATGGTATCGGGCTGCACTTTATCCAGAAAATCGTCGCTACAATTCGTCAGTGTAAGTGCAATAAGTGCCAATAGTGTAATTTTTATCTTTTTCATGTCTGATATTATTTAAAATGCAACATTAAGTCCTAGAGAAACTGTTCTTGTGATTGGATAAGTACCATTGTCTACTCCGTTTACCGGAACTTCAGGATCAAAACCTGAATATTTCGTCCAGGTTACCAGATTTTGTGCGGATACAAAGATTTTCACAAGACTTAGATTTTCTCCAAAAACACCTTTCGGAAGCGTATAGCTGAGATTAATATTTTTAATTTTAATGTAGGACCCATCTTCCACATAGCGGCTGCTTACACGTGTATTTTGGTTAGGATCACCATAGATAGCCCTTGGCATATCGTTGCTCGTTCCTGCACCTGTCCATCTGTCTAGAACTCCTACTCCTTGGTTCTGAATGACCGCCATTGCTTCGGTATACATTCTATTGGCATTGTAAATATCGTTACCATAACTTCCCTGAAGGAAAATTGTGAAATCGAAATTTTTATAAGTAAATGTATTATTGAAAGAGAATGTAAATTTAGGATTTGGATTTCCGATTATGGTACGGTCTTTATCGTTAATTACCCCATCACCATTCAAATCTTTGAAACGGATATCTCCGGGAGCCGTGCTTGTTGCAGGATTGTTGCCCGGATTTTGAGTGGCATGTGCACTTACTTCTGCCTGATTTTGGAAGATGCCGTCTGTAACATATCCATAAAATACATTCACAGGAGAACCAGCTTGGATAATTCCAAACATACGGTTCAGGTTATTGCCATCTTTTGCTCCGGGAATAAATGTATTGCTGTTGATGTCTACTGCATTATTTTTGTTGTGAGAAAACACAATATCAGAAGACCATTTAAAATCATCTTTTACGATATTTCTTGTAGAAAGCATTGCTTCAATCCCTTTGTTCTGAATTTTACCTGCATTAATGGAAGGCGTATACACATCAGAATAACCTGAAGTTACCGGTACAGACATCGGAACAAGCATATCGTTTGTATTTTTAACATATCCGTCAACCACCAAACTTACTCTGTTGTTAAACATATCCAAATCGAAACCTACGTTATACTGTTCCTGTCCTTCCCACTTCACATAAGGATTCGGAAGTACTGTTGGCATTACCGCACTTACAAACTGATTGTTGAAATTGTACTGATAGGTGTTGTAAGAAGATGCAAATGAATAATTTCCGATATTTTGGTTTCCGGTAATCCCGTATCCTAATCTCAGTTTTAAATTATTGATTGTTTTGGAATCTTTAAGAAAGTTTTCGTTTGAAATTCTCCATGCCAAAGCAGCAGAAGGGAACCATCCCCATTTATTACCTGCACCGAATCTTGAAGATCCGTCTCTACGGATGGTAGCGGTAAGATAATATTTTTCGGCATAATTATAACTTGCACGAGCCAAGTAAGACATGAGTGCCCATTCTGAAGAATTTCCGTGCTGAACCGGCTGCAAAATACCGTTATCTATCTGTTGTGTATTCTCACTGGCGAATTTCTGTACAGATGCATTAAGATAATTGAACTGGTTGGTTTGTGCACTGCTTCCCACTACTGCATTCAGGTTATGATTTCCCCAGATTTTATCGTAGGTAAGCGTATTATCCCATAATAAAGTGATGCTTCTGTTCGAACCTTCGTACAGGTAAGAGTTTTCCTGAGATTTTACACCCCAATTGTATTTAGGCGACCACGTTCTGTCGTACCAGATGTTTGCTTCTGCTCCACCCAAAGATTTGAATTTCAAACCTTTTAAAAGCTCTAATTCTGCATAAATGTTCCCCTGCATATTATACCCTTTAGTCGATTTTTCGATGATAGAAGCTTTCCCAATCGCGTTATCTATATCTCCATACAACAACGGATTAGTTCCGGGACCGGCATAGCTGCCGTCTGCATTATAAACAGGTCTTGTCGGAAGCGAAAGAATGGTTTCTTTTATATCATAACCACCGGATTTTTTTACATCATGTTGTAATTTAACACTGTTTCCGATTTTCAGGAAAGGTTTAATCTTCGTATCTCCGTTAATCTGAACAATAAAACGGTCGTAATTGGTATTCAAAACAACCCCTTTCTGATTGAAATAACTCGCAGAAACATACAGATTACTCTTTTCTGAACGATCGCCATAAGAAAGTGAGTAACTAGACATTACAGCAGGTCTGAATAAAGCTTTCACCCAATTTGTACCTGTACCTAAAGAAGAAGGATCAGAAAATTCCGGAAGAACAGACATTCCTGCATTTCGGAGCATATCATTATTCAGCTGTGCGTATTGCGATGCATCCAAAAGCTTTATCATATTGCTTACACTCTGAATTCCAGTAAAAGTGTCAAAATTAAGTACGCCTTTTTTACTACCTCTTTTTGTCGTAATAATTACTACTCCATTAGCACCTCTTGCACCATAAATTGCAGTGGAAGAAGCATCTTTTAGGATATTAATGGTTTCCACATCGCTCATGTTGATTTGGTTCAGTCCGCCATTTAAAGGCATTCCGTCTACTACAATTAGAGGATCATTGTTCTGAATAGTTCCCGTTCCTCTAATTCTGAATGTTACATTGCTTCCCGGTTCTCCGGAATTGATAACATTAACCCCCGAAGCACGACCTTGAATTGCCTGTCCGATATCTGCAACGGGCTGATTTTGGGCTTTATTCAAATTAATTACGGAAACAGATCCGGTAAGATCTTTTGCTTTAGCTTTACCGTAGCCAATTACAACGACCTCATCAATCTTCTGTTCTTTTTGCAAACTGTCTTTTTCCTGAGCAAACATGTTTCCAGAAAAGTAAAGCGCTATTACCGCAAAAGATAATTTCTGATATTTAATTTTCATTTAGTAAAGGTTTATTTATATAGTTTGTAATAATTCTTGTTAAAATTTTTCTGAATTTCCTTTTTAAAATTCAAAAAGAATGTTAAGATTTCAGTTTCGTGAACCGATCATTAACATAAGGTTAATTGATTGTTGCTAATATATCCCTACTTAAAAATTAAAATACCCGCAGAAGATATCTACGGGTATTTAGGTAAAGGTTTAAAAGAGTTTTACAAAAAATAACTACTGATAATTAAATCATTAGCATTTTAACCTATAAAATAAAAAGTAAATCTATTGAGTATTTATAGAGCCAATTTCCATGATTTTGGCTTCAAAATCATCATTTTCAATCACCGATTTTGCTTTCACTTTACTCTTATAATTATAAATCGTCCTTAAAGAGTATCTTAAAAAATCTGAAATTTGAGCCGCATCATTAATTCCTAATCTTATTAGAGCATAGATTCTAAGTTCTGTATTGAGTACATCCGTAACTTCGTACTGAGAATCTTTCTTGATGAGTTTGTTCACCTCTGTAACAAAATTGGGATAAATTCTAAGAAAGGCTTTATCGAAACTGATGTATAGGTCATTTAAGTCTAATTCTACGCTGTTTTTGTTATTAACCATTTCGGTTAATTTATCTATCTGACCAACAGACAATCTTTTAGCAATCAGATTTTTATATTTTTCGAATTTCTTCAAATAAATAGAACACTGGTTGATGAAAAAGGCAACATATTCCTCTTTTACATGATTTGCTTCGTCTAACTTAGCGTTGGTTGCCTTCAAATCTGTGTTTAAAAGAGAAAGTTCATTTCTCGATTTAGCTATAATTTTTAACTGTCTGTAAATAAAATACGTGGTAACAATTAATCCCAATAATAAAAAACTGATTAAAAAGACCGACCAGCGCAATTTTGTGTTCTGCGAATTGATGGTAAGAAGGTAAGAATTTTCAATAATCGGTTGGACTTTACTTATTTGTATACTTCTAAATCTGGCGTTATAGAAATTAGCATCTTCCAGCGCAGATTGTATATAATTGTAAGCTCTTTCGGTATCGTCTTTTTTATATTCCACACTTGCAAGCTCCTGCATAGATCGGTTTTCCTTCGTGGATGACTGCAAATCTGATATTGCGGAATAAATTAAAAACTTTTCCTGAGAATCTATATTTCCCAACCTAGCTTCTATAACAGCTTTACAATAGCTTCCTATCGCGTGTAGTCTGGTTCCTGCTTTTGTGGTTTGAAGAAACTTGTCAATATTATTATTAGCAGATTCCCAGTCGTCATTTATCCTGTTTTTATGGCTTAAAAAAAGATAATAAAACGGATCATTAGGCTTTAGAGAGGTATAAGCAGACTCGTAGTAATCTGCTAATTTCTTTTTGTAAATTTTGCCATAAAGATTTTCCTCGCCTGTATAATCTAAAAGGTTAGAATAAAGGCATTCATACGCAGAATTATAGGAAAAACGAAGCGGAAGAGGTAAATTTTTCTGATCAATTTTATTCAGAATATTTTCTGACTCCAAAAAAAGACCCGAAGTAGAAAGAAGAACCGACCTTTGGATAAGTGTCTGGTATAGCCAGGAATCATTTTTGTTTTTAAGAGCCAATTCTTCGTTGGCGTAAGAATAAGAATAAGCAGAATCGCACTGGTAACCCAAATATTCTTCTACAATTAAATAATTAAGTTGAAAATTAATGCTGTCTGAATTACCTCCAATATTTATTTTTGATTTTAAATGATTAATTTTTCTTTTCTTTTTAATTTCAAAAGATTTTTTTTCACGGATGGTTTTATCCAATTGTCGCAGGAGTATTTCATTGGCATTTACTTTATTTTCTTTTTTACAAGAAAGCAATACAGATGCTAAAATAAAGAAGGAAAAAATGCTTTTCAGAAACGGGCTTATCATATAAAACGCAAATATATCTGCTAATTTAGTGAAGATAATTCAGTCTCCACATAATCCTCAGAACAAATTATTTAAATATTTAATAATTAAAATGGTAATTATATTTTTGTTAAAATATTAAAAAAAATTGCGCTAATGACGTACAATAGCGCAATTTTTATGATTCGAAAAATGCTTAAACATTTTCTTTTAAAAATTCTTCAATTTCCGCGTTATCAAGCTTCGGATTGGCACCGGTATAGCTCGCCACCAAAGCACCAACAGCACTGGCAAAATCCAGTGCAGCATCAGGATTTTTGTCAGATATCAATTTTGCGATCAAACTCGCCAGGAAAGAATCACCTGCACCAACGGTATCCGCCACTTTCACAGGATATCCGCCGTGTCTGTACATTACGCCTTCCCAAAGCAGGATTGAACCGTGTTTTCCTAAAGTCACGCAGATGGATTTTGTATTGGTTTTGTCAGAAATAAAACGGATGTTCTCTTCCAAATCTTCGGAATTGAAACCCAGTTCTGAAGCGATTTCCAGAATTTCTTCATCATTAAACTTGATAAAATCCGCTTTATCCATCAGTTGTTTTAAAACTTCGATATTATAATGCGGCTTTCTAAGATTCACATCAAAAACCTTAAACATATTGGGGTTAGAATCCAATAATTGAAAAAGCGTATTTTTCGAAACGTCATTGCGGCAAATTAAGCTACCGTAAAAGAAAACATCCGCATTTTTGACCAATTTTTCAGTTTCTTCATTCATCGTAATAAAATCCCACGCAGACGGAAACTTGATTTCGTAGGTTGCCGAACCTCTTTCGTTAAGAGAAACTTGCACTACGCCGGTATTGTAATCCTCAACGGTAATAATGCCGCTGGCGTCAAGCTGATGGTCTTTGACATAATCGCAAATTACTTTGCCGTCTTCATCATTCCCAATCGCGCTTATCATCGCTACAGGAAAACCAAAAGAAGCGGTTCTGAGTGCCAGATTAAGCGGCGCACCACCAATTTTCTTTTCTTCCCCGAATACATCGAAAAGCACCTCTCCATAACTGACGGCATTGATATTTTTATTTGAAAACATTAATTAAGGATTTTTGATATTAATATTACTGAATGTACTGTTTGATGTTCCAAAAATACTCCATTTTTTGTTAACAACATCGTAAACACGGTTGCTGAACGCCACTTTGTCATTCACATAAACCACGCAAACATCATTGCTGATATAAGCGGTGACATTATAATTGGTTCCGGAAATGCCCGACAAAGGATAACTGTTGTCCAAAGTCTCATTTCCGCTGCTCATCACATAGCTTGCAATACGATTGTTAGCGGGTTCAAAAGCAATTTTATAGCCATTTTGACCATCATTATCCTGTGAAAGAATCAATCCCGATTGTCCGCTGGAAGATGCATTTAGCGTAAAATTAATTTGATTGGCTTTCTGCAGTTTGCTGAACATTACCTGAGACGTTCCTGACAGATTAAAGCTATTGCCGTTTTGGGAAGCCGTTCCACTGATTTTATCCACTGAAAGCGATGTATTATTTCCAAACACCGATGCGATGGAAGAAACTGGCTTTACACCTAAAGTTCCATCTGAGTTTTGGACAAGTTTATGCGTAACGAGATTTCCCGCCCAGTCTTTTCCGCCTGTATTGCTTTCAGGGACTTTTCTTGCCGTCCATCCCACCAAATAGCGGTCGGTGTTATCAGAGACTGTTTTTGCAGCATAAAGATAAGAACCATCCAAACGGTCGTTTGCAGGCGTTGTCCAAGGTCCGTTAGGAGAAGTGGCGATGCGGTAATGCGTTCCGCTGTTGCTGCTCCAGTTTTCGGAAAATACCAAATACCAGTAATTGCCCATTTTAAATAAATCCGGACATTCCAGCATTATATAATTTTCGGATGCCGATGTGGTATAAATCGGATTTTCTACCGTCCAGTTTCCACTTGCAGGATTGGTCGTGGTATATTTTAAAACGACCGCTTTTTTAGCTGAAGTCTGCGCCGAAACCAACATCCAGTATTTGCCGTCCTCAGAATTGAAAAATACGTGTGGGTCACGGTATTCATAATCGTAATAACCTGCCGGAGCGGTCATTTTAAAGTTTTTAACTTTCGTCCAGTTCTTCAAATCGGTGCTGGTTGCCAGCAAAACACTTTCTCTAGGATTGTTCGAGATGAAGGATGCCACCTCGTTGTGCCCAGTATAATAGTAATAATAAGTGTTCCCCACTTTCACAAGACTTCCGGTTCCGACGCCAAAATCAGGTTCAGAAGCCAATCCATAAGGAATTTGTCTTCCCTGATAGTTAAAATCTTTAAAATTAGAGGTATCAAAGCTGTGAATATCGTGGAAACCTTCGCCTGCCGGTTTGGTTTTAGCATCGTGCAGGAAAAACAAATGGAAGATTCCGTTTTCGTAGTACGGCATCACATCCCCCACGTAACCTGCGGTGTAATAAGGATTATTCCCTCCCATCCACTGGTTTGGCGGAACCGGAAATACATTGGTCTGTTTAAAAATGTCATCCGGATTCACATCCGTCACCGAGTCATTATTCTGGCAAGAAAACATCGCCAAACCCATCACGGCGGTTAAATATATTTTTCTGATTGTCATTGGTTCTGATTTTAATTCGTTACAAGATAATTAAGGCTGTTTTCCGTCAGTTTTTTGATATTATCAAGATAGCTGTTGGCTTGGCTTGGCGTTCCGTTAGACGTCTCGTTGTACCAATCGTATGCGCCCATAGAAATCGTGATGCATTTTTTATTCGCCGTTCCACCAGGATATTCAGCTATTGCGACACGACCATCAAGGTTATTATCCCAAGCTTCACTCGCTAAATTGTTACCGCCAGTTTGGGTTCTCCAGCCTGCTCCGTTGACGTAACCACCCCAATCTGGTAAAAACCACCAAGCGGTATGATTCAATCTAAAAGTCCCTTTTTGCAAAAGATTTGCTTTTCCGGATTCATAAGTCTGTAATCCATCGAAAACTGGATGCGTTTCGTGCCCTTTGAACGAAATCCCCCAATCGTTGTTGGCATCTACAAAGCCATTGGGTGGAAAATCTCCAAACACGTTGTTCGGTCCTTTACCAGCTGGAACAACGCCCAAAGCATCCACATACTGAGAAGCGAAACTCGTTAATAGAATATTTCCGCCAGCATTCAGATAGGTTTTAATTTTAGAAGTAACATTCGCATTCAGCGCATCTCCCGGAAGTGCTGTTGCAGAATCAAAATGCCACCAAAGTACGCTGATTCCTGTTAAATTAACTGCGCCACTTGCAATATCCGCCATCGACACGTAAACTGCACCTGAGAATTTCCCAAATAACCAGTCCGCCGCAGCAATTTCGTCCGGGTTTGTAAGCCCCGTTCTGGTAGCTGCCATTCCGATAAAAGCGATAGAAGGTCCTGAAACTGGTGTTGTTACTTTTGCGGTATAAACTTCCGTAAGATTGGCATTAGACACCGTGAAAGATACCGGACTTGTAAAATTAATCGTAGTACCGGAAGCTGGGCTGATGCTGACTCCAGTTGCAGTTTCAATAATAGGTTGTAAAGCTGTAAGGTCGGTTCCTTCCGGCATTACCAACGAAATCGTCTTGTTGGATGAATTAATCGTTGCTGATAATCCATTGATTTTAAAACTGATAATCGGAGCCTGAGGCTGAACGCTTACTGTATAATCTTTGTAGATATTTCCGTTTTTAACGCGGTATTTTACAGGCTGCGTAAAATCCTGAACCACACCGGAAGCCGGAGAAATACTCGCACCTTGCGGAATTTCTATAACCGGAGAGATAGCTGTAACCGCCGTTCCGTATGGCAAAGTCACTGTTATTTTATCATTTTGATTGTCGATAACACCTGACACACCATTCACTTTGAAAGAAGCGACATTCACCGAAACATCCGTCACCAAACCGTCTTCCATCTGGCTATCGCAAGACCAGACCAATGCTGCAGAAATCATCAGAAGGATGATTAATTGGAAATTTTTAAATATTGTTTTCATAAATGATTGTTTGTTTTAAAATGATTTACAAACCGCCAAAAGCTTTCTTGAACATTTTGCAGTTGCAAATCCTGAATTTAGTACCCATTATTTTGTTTGTACAAGCCTTGGCTAAAGTTGATTTGAGCCAAAGGGATCGGGCAATATTCTTCAATGCCGTGGTCAAAGCCTGCCTGAGAATAATAAGAACGTTTCGTTTTTTCACCCGAATAATACGTGTTCATCGTGCTTGCAGTTACGCCCCATCTTACCAAATCGAAGAAACGGCTGCCTTCCATCGCAAACTCCATTCTACGTTCCCATCTCAAGGCTTTTCTTGCATAATCCTGTGTCCACGTACAGTTAACACCCGGCTGATATTTGCTAATCAGGTTGTTGGTTGTATAACTGCCTGTCAAAATGGTACTGTTAGCGGCACGCTGTCTTACCTGATTAATCAATGGTAAAGCGGCATCTTGTTGTCCCAATTCTATCAAAGCTTCTGCTTTCATCAACAAAACATCGGAATAACGGATGATGATTCTGTTTTTAGAATTGCCATAGAACGGGTCTACATTCACGGTACAGCCACAACCTACCGGTACATTTTCTTTTAGAGAAGCATAATAACCGTAAGTTCCGGGGCTTCTGTTCCAGCTTTCCTGATAGATTTTATTTTCATCATATTTCCAAGGCAATCCCGGCAATGCTACCGTATGGTACAACCTAGGGTCTACTTTGTAATTACTCAACTGATTGTAATTCAAATCCGTATCATTAAAATTATCAAACATCGGCAAACCATCCGGCGTGGTTTTGAAAGCGTTGACCAAATTCTGGCTCGGCTTGTGGAAATCACAGCATCCCAAACCTTGTGGCAAAGACAAAACGTCACCATAATTTAGTCTTCCGAAAAGTGTTCCGTCATTGGCTGAAAACTGAATAGAAAACACCGATTCCGGTCCGTTTTGGTGGGCTCCCGGTAAAAAGTTATAACCAAAATCAGATTCTAGTGTATAGTTCCCAATTACCTGATTCGCTGCATCAATGGACTTCTGAAGCGTTGCCGGATTAATTGAGGTTACTGTATAATTATTATCCTGCTCATAAGCCTGATACAATCTCACTTTGGCTAAATACGCATACGCGGCACTTTTCTTTGGTCTTCCGACTTCCGATTGTGTCATTGGCAAATTAGCAGCTGCAAATTCAAAATCTGAAGCAATTGCATCCCAAAGCTGTTGGTCGGTTTTAGCACGGTTGGAAATTTTCGGATAATCGTCTAGCGGCGTATTTTCGTCTACATAAGGCACATATTTAAACAATTCTTTAAGCAAGAAGTAAAAATGACCTCTCACGAATTTCATTTCTGCAATACGTTTCTGCTTGTTCGGATATTGCGCATCTGTCAATTGGTTCAATGCTGCAATCGCCTTATTACATCGGCCAATTCCGACATAATTGAGATACCAAAGACGGTCTAACTCCCCAAAATCTGAACGGATGTTATTTGAAATTTCAAAAAAGTGAAAAGCCTGGATATCGTTCGTACCACTTCCGCCTTTGTAAGCGTCGTCTGAACGTACATTGCCGTATGGCCAAAGGCTGAAAGGCGTGTCATAATGGTCATTTCCCATAGAGGCATATGCTGCAACCACGAAACCATCTACATTTTGCGGTGTTACCACATCGGTCTCGGAAAGCACACCTCTTGGCTGATTGTCCAGAAAATCATTACAGGACGTTGTTCCCAATAAAAATGCAGTGGCTATTGTTAAAAGTATATTCTTTTTCATTGTAATTATCATTTAAAAATTAAAGGGATAAATTAACTCCAAAATTCACGGTTAAAGGCAATGGATAACCAAATGCCGGCGTTTCCGGATCGATGCCTGTGAAGCTTTTGGACTTGATGGTCAAAAGATTTTGAGCACTGATGTAAATTCTGAAATTGGTAATTTTATATTGTTCCAAAACGTTTTTCGGAATGCTGTAACCGAGCTGTAACACTCTTAATTTCAGGTAACTTCCGTTTTCAACATAATAGGACGAAAATCTGGATTCTGCATTGCTGTCAACCGTCGTCAATGCTGGAATTGTTGAATTTGGATTTTGTGGCGACCACGCATTCAGCAATCGTGTTCCTTTGTTGGAGCCAACGTCATCCACACTCCAGAAATCGGTCTGGTATTTTTTAGCATTGATGACGTCCACATCGCCGATTCCCTGCCAAAAAGTTGATAAATCGAAATTTTTGTACGAAAAATTAATGTTAAAACCATACATAAAACCAGGATTCGGGTTTCCAATCCAAGTTCTGTCTTTATCATCAATCACGCCGTCGTGATTCAAATCAGCGTAACGGATTCTCCCTAAACCTTTACCCGGTTGCGTTGCTGAATTATCAACCTCCGTCTGCGTTCTGAATAAGCCATCTGCCACATAACCGTACATTGAATTGATGGGTCTGCCGAGAATATTATCCGTAGTTCCGTTTCCTCCATAATTATTAATCACCGATTGTGGCAAGGCTGTAATCTGGTTTCTGTTCATCGAAAAATTCGCAGAAATGTCGTAACCAAAGCCACCGGCTGTTTTATCGCCGTAGCCTAAAGCGACTTCAATCCCTTTATTTTCCATCGAAGCACCATTAATCCAACGGTTTCCGCCTTCACCGATTACACCTAAATACGGTGGCAAAACCAAGATATCTTTTGTCGCTTTTTTATAAATATCTACACTTCCCGTTAATTTCTGATTGAAAAATCCGAAATCCAAACCAAGGTTCGTTTGCGTTGTGGTTTCCCATTTCAAATCATCATTTTTGGTCTGCGTTGCAATGAAACCTGATGGTAATAAACCGCTTCCGACGCCTGAAATATCGTAAGCTGTGCCATAAGAAGTTGCCCAGGTTGGGTTTCCGCCTGCATAGTTCGCAATGTAAAGCGAATACACCGCCGAGTTGCTGATTTCCTGATTACCCGTCTGTCCCCAACCTGCTCTCAATCTTAAATCCGAAAAGAATGGGATCAATTTCTCTGCAAAATCTTCTTTATTGATTCTCCAACCCGCAGAAAATGCCGGGAATGTTCCGAAACGGTTGTTTTTCCCAAATCTGGACGAACCGTCATAACGCAAAGTTGCCGAGAACAAATAATGATTGTCATAATCATAAGAGAATTTTCCGAAGTAAGACAATAAGCTGTAATATGTGGAAGTTCCGCCGTTGAAAGCATCGCCAGTTCCTGCATCCGGATACATATAATCTGGATTTTCAATTAAAAAGCCTTCTTTCCTGAGCCAGGTATTGTTATACGTTTCTTTGTACATTTCCGTTCCGCCCAACAAATCGAAGTGGTGATTTCCTGCTTTAGCAGTGTATTGCGCTGTGTTTGTCCAAGTCCACTTTTCAGTGTCGGATTGGTCGATGTTTACAGCGTTTTTATCATTTTTAAGATAGCCTGAAACGTAGCTTCTCTGTAGAGTTCGCTTGTAATAATTCGACATATCTACACCGAAACTTGACTTCAAGGTTAAATTTTTAACCACCTGCAATTCGGCGAAGGCATTTCCGAAAAACCTTTGGTAACGGTAGCCATTATCTTTGTTGTAATTAAGCAAACGAACCGGATTCTGACGGTCGTTCATCCCGCCAACAGGTCCGCCCCAACCGATGCCATCCACGGTATGAACCGGAATAATCGGCAAAGCTCTCAAAGCGGGGTCCAGAACGCCCGGGTCCATCAGTTCGTTGGTTTTATTATAAGTGAAGTTTTCACCGATTTTCAGTTTGCCGTCGAAGAAATTGTAAGAAGTGTTTACACGCGCCGACAATCTTTTGAAATCCGTCAGTTTCACGATACCATTGTTGTCGTAATATCCCATTGAGAAATAGTAAGACCCTTTATCTGAAGCACTTGACGCTGCAACATCCAACGAGTTGGCAACACCGGTTTGAGACACCTCATCATACCAATTTGTGTTGGCAGATTTAATGGTTTTTGCAGCATCCAGATATTCCGGAACATAGCTGTTGTAAAGTGTTGGAACACCATTCTGAACACCCCAATCAAAATTGTAACTCAGGTTATTGTTGTTAGGATTCAATCCATCATTGATATTGGCTTGCCAAAGCACCTGCCCAAATTGTTTTGCATTGAGGACAGAAGTTTTCTTAGCATATTGCGAAAAGGCCGTGTAATAATTAAGGTCGATTCTCATTTTGCCTTTTTTACCCTTTTTGGTGGTAATGATGATAACGCCATTTGCCGCTCTGGAACCGTAAATACTTGCAGAAGAAGCATCTTTCAGCACCTGCATTGTTTCGATATCGGCGGGATTCAGCTCGTGCATTCCGGCTTTGGTTGGTACGCCGTCGATCACATAAAGCGGGTCGGTATTGTTCAAGGTTCCAACCCCACGAATCAGGACTTTTGTATTGCCACCGGAAGGCGAACCGTCTGTACTGATATTTACCCCTGCTACTCTACCCTGCAATGATTTAATCGGGTTGGGCTCAGCTTGCTTATTCAAATCTTTCATATCAACCACCGCCACAGCGCCGGTAATGTCTGATTTTTTCTGTTTGGTATACCCCGTTACGATAACTTCATCAATAGTTTTTACTTTATCGGCAGCCAAAACAATGTTGAGAACCGTTTTCTCATCCACGATAACTTCCTGAGTCGAATAATCCGGATAGGTGAAAATCAGTTTGTTACCTTTCTGCAAATCATTAATTTGAAATGCACCGCTATTATCCGTTGTCGTACTCACGCCTGTTTCTGAAACAGTTACCGTAACACCGCTCAGAGGTTTCTGGTTGGGTGCAACGACTTTTCCTTTTACGATTTCCTGTGCAAAAATGTAGGAAAAAGGAAGAAGGCAAAACGCCACGGCTATTTTATATTTCTTCATATGATATAGTTTTTATTTGATATTAAGTTGATGCGCAATCACGCTTACAGAAGCCCCTTTTGAATCCGTTGACAGATTTAATTCCGAGAATTTTTCGTTCGGGAAGAAAATTTCGGTTAAAACTTTTTCGCCATCGTTAAAGAAAATCTCTATCGACGTTTTGTCCAAAACCACCTTCATTTTTGCATTGCTAAGCGATTGGTCTAAAGGTGCTTTTGTCACCGGCGTTGCATAATGGTTTCCAAAGTTTATTTTGCCAGATTTTGAACGGTCTACAAACAGTTCCTTGCTGTTGTTATCAATCCCGAAAAGCACTTCTTCGCCCAAAGAATTTTTAAGTGAGAAGGTATAGGTTCCGGCCGTCAATTTTTTCAAATCCAAGTCCAAAATTGCTTTGCTAAGGTCGATTTCTGACGATCCCAAAACCTTATTTTCAGCTTTTAGATTGATTTTTTTCTGAATGGCTTTTCCTTCATACGTTTGAAGTTGTTTTACCGGAACATTTTTTAAGATATAAGCCTCTTTTGTTCTTTTCAGGGAGACCTCTCTTGCCACCGTCATACTGCTTCTCCAAGCTTCTGTAGGCACTTCCTGTGCATATTCCCAATTGCTCATCCAGCCGATAATCACCCGTTTTCCGTCGGGAATATTATCAAAAGACACGCTGGCGTAATTGTCTTTTCCCCAATCGAGCCAAGCGGCTTTGTCTTTTTGAAGTTGTTTTGTGAACAAGGCGTCCACCGTGAAAGTTTTTCCGTCAAAATCCCCGACAAAATATTGTCCTGCAGAACCTTTATTTGGTCCTCCCGGGTTGATATTGACAATCAGTACCCATTTTTCTTCTTTGGTGCCTTCCACTTTTATCGGAAACAAATCTGGGCATTCCCAAACGCCACCGTGAGCACCCAAATCTTTCCCGAATTCGGATTGGAAAGTCCAGTCTTTCAGGTTTTTGGAGGCGTAGAAATGCGCTCTGTCCTGTGCTGCCAAAGCCATAATCCACTGTTGTCTTTTGCTGTCCCAAGTGACTTTCGGGTCGCGGAAATCTTTGATTCCCGGGTTTTTCAATACCGGGTTATTACTGAATTTTGTCCAGCTTTTGCTGTTGTCCAAAGTGTAGGCAATCCCCTGAGATTCGACATCGATTTTGCCGTCTTTCTCACGGTTTGGATTGTGGTAGGTGTAGATGGCGACAACCGGCATATTTTTGGCATCACCGAAGCCAGAAGTATTATTTTTATCCACCACGGCACTTCCGGAGAAGATATAACCCAAAGCATCCGGCGCCAAGGCAATCTTCTGCTCTTCCCATTTTACCAAATCTTTGCTCGTGGCGTGTCCCCAATGCATTGGTCCCCACTTATTCCCATCGGGATAATATTGGAAAAACAAATGGTAAACGCCGTCTTTGTAATAAAGTCCGTTTGGGTCGTTCATCCAGCCTTTTTTCGGGCTGAAATGGAAGTTGGGTCGGTAAAGCTGCTCTTCCGAAACTTTGGGCGCCGACTGTGCGTGCAGACCATTGTAAAAGCTGGCAGCGATGATGAATGTGGATATGATTTTTTTCATTACGATTATTTTCTTTATTAATCTTAAGCTTGATGACTTAAGGATTTTGTTTGTTTGGAATTATTTAAGTTTTAATAATTTCTTTCTGAGCTTTTTTAACATTAAGATTTTTAGTTAATTAAGATGGAATAATTAAGAAATCAATTGATTGATTTTTCTTAAGTTATTGAAGCCAAATGGTCTAAATTGGTTTTCGTTGAACCTAATGTTTCTCCTTCTTTTTCTGAAATCTTCTCAATTGGATGAACCAATGTTGAATGGATGACAAAATCTGTTTTATGCCGAATCCCGCAGCCCGGCCTGAGCGGAAATCCTTTTTTTTGCGGAGGAAATAAGCCCTGGCAAAAAAAGATTGGGAGCGGAGGACGGATAAGCTGCCCAAATTTTTATTGTGATTAACTATTCTTTGGTTAAAATTTTACTTAGCTTTTCCAATGAAACGCCTTTGGTTTCCGGCATCATAAAAATGACGAACAACAACTGGAAAACCATTGCGATGGTGAACACTAAAAACACTGTGCCCGCGCCAATTGTGGAGAACAACATCGGAACCAGAGACGGGATAATCGCCGCCAAAACCCAGTGCGTGGAGCTGCCAAAAGCTTGTCCCGATGCGCGAAGCTGATTGGGGAAAATCTCTGAAATAAATACCCAAATCACCGTGCCCTGACCAATGGCGTGCGCCGCGATGAACAGAAATAAAAAGATTGGAATGGCGAGACCTGTCCAATGGAAATAAAACGCCATAGAAACCAATCCCAACGAAATAATATAGCCGATGGAGCCAATAAACATCAGGGTTCTTCTGCCGACTTTATCAATCAGATTAACCCCGACTAAGGTGAAAACCATATTCACGATGCCAATTCCGATACTGCTGAGCAAAGCGGTTTTCTCGCCCAAACCGGCTTCCCCAAAAATCCTTGGTGCATAATATAAAAAGGCGTTAATCCCCGACATTTGGTTAAAAAAGGCGATGAGAAAAGCCAACATCAGCGGAAAACGGTATTTTTTCATAAAAATATTTTCCTTTGGTGCTTCGGCGTGGTCATCTTCCATCTGAGAAATTACCGCATCAATATCCTGGTCCGGCGTGATGATTTTCATCACTTTTTTGGCGTCATCAATTTTGCCTTGTGAAACCAGCCATCTTGGACTTTCCGGAATGGCGGCGACACAAATGGTATAAATAATGGCTGGAATGGCCTGAACACCCAACATCCAACGCCAATCGTTATCGCCAATGCCGCTTAACAAATAATTGGACAAGAACGCCACCAAAATCCCCAAAACTATGTTGAACTGGTACAAAGAAACCAATCTACCACGGTCTTTGGCCGGTGCAATCTCGGAAATGTAAGCCGGCGCCGCAATGGTAGAAGCTCCAACGCCTAAACCGCCCATAAATCTGAAAAAGGCAAATATATAAGGGTCGTGAGAGAAGGCCGTTCCGATAGCTGAAAGCGCATATAAAATACCAATGGCTAACAGGGTTTTCTTTCTTCCGAATTTATTGGTTGGGATGCCGCCAAAGATAGCACCAATCACTGTTCCCCATAATGCCATTCCCATTACAACGGCGCCGTGAAAGGCGTCTGAACTATGCCATAATGCTTGTAATTTTTTATCGGCGCCGGAAATTACCACGACATCAAACCCGAAAAGAAATCCTGCTAAGGCTGCGGTAATAGACCACATCATAATTTTGTTCATCTCAAAGAAATTATTTATTTGTTGATGGCTAATATATCCCGAGATGCGACTGGGCAGGTCTAAATTTGTAACAAAATGTTTCGAGAACGTTAATTGAATGTTAATATTTTACATTTAATTGATTATCAATGTTTTATTTTGAATTGAATTTTATAAAAATGAAGTATTGTTTCGAAAATGTAACCTCATCTTACAATTATGTTACGGGATTTTATAAGTTTTGGAAAGGCTTGAACGATAAACGTTATTAAAAAATTAACCAAAATATGTTCTTTTTTAACCCAAAAGGAAATATGCTGTATCCATCGAAAAATTATGTTGTATATTTCCTTATTCAATGTTTCTAAACCTTAATGGAAAATCTATTAAAAAATCATATCCGTGAACTTGTTGATATAACGACTGAAGAGTTTACGGTTATAAAAACCTACTTTACGCTTCAAAATCACCCTAAAAAACATCTTTTGGTAAAGGAAAATCATCCGGTTAATGAAATGTTTTTTGTGGCAGATGGTTTGTTAAAATGTGGCACGATGGACAACAGCGGGAAAGAACATATTTTGCAATTTGCGACCCAAGATTGGTGGATTACTGATTTCCAGGGATTTTTTCGCCAGGAAAATGCAAGCTTAGATGTGCAATGTCTTCAGGATTGTGTGCTGTTTGCGATTAGCTTCGAGAATTTTGAAAGTCTTTGTAGGGATATTCCTAAAATGGAACATTTTTTCCGGGTCAAATCCAATTTGGGCTATGTGGCTTTGCAACGCCGGATTATGTCCCTGATGTCCGACACTGCCAAGGAACGTTATGAGGCTTTTCTCCGGCAATATCCCAATCTTTTTCAACGAATTTCTAAACAAACCCTTGCCAATTATCTGGGTGTCACCAGAGAAACACTTAGCCGATTGCAGTTTTAATTTCTTTTTTATAAAACATAATCGTGAGCTTTTTCACGATTTTTTGTGATGTAGGTCCTTGTCATTACCTTATTTTAATGTATAATTTTGTAAGGAATTAATTATAAAGAAATCCACACAGATTGATTAAGATGTTTAGGTATCAGCCAAGAGATTGATTTCGATTAAGCTTCATTTAAAATTAAATTCAAAATATTAACTAAAAAATAAATTATTATGTCATTATCAGCACAAGATTTAAGCAAAGCACCCGTTTTTGACGGCATTGGTTATGAACCTTCTTTCTATTCCCGGTCTCAATTTGTTGCTCCGAAAACGAATTACGAGCCACTTGATTACGGCAATATCAATACCGATAAAAAGAAAAAAGTATTGGTAGTCTGCACAGAAGAGAAATATATGGCTATGGCGAATGGGAAAAAATTCTCTACCGGAAATCATCCGGTTGAAACCTTTTTACCGATTCTTCACCTCAATGATGCCGGATACGAAGTGGATTTTTTCACGCTAACAGGAGGATCTGTAAAACTCGAACTTTGGGCATTGCCATTGCAGGATGCAAGCGTTAGCAATATTATTGAAAAGTATTCTGAGCAAATGTCTCAACCCAAAAGTTTAAAAGATTTTGTTGCCGGAAATTTTGCTTCTGATACCGATTACGTTGCGGTTTTCTTACCCGGAGGGCACGGTGCTATGTTGGGCTTACCAGAAAGCGAAGACCTAAAAAAATTGATCAATTGGGTAGTGAAAGAAGATAAATTTATGCTCGCCATCTGCCACGGACCGGCTGCACTTTTGGCTGCAGGCATTGGTGAAACTGCTGAAACTTATCCTTACAATGCGTACAAAATCAATGCGTTTCCGGACAATATCGATGTAACATTGCCAGAAATTGGTTATCAGCCGGGTGAAATGCCTTGGTTTTATGGACAGAAACTTCAAAAATTGGGCGTAGAATTTCTAAACGACAATATTTCCGGTGCTTGTCATACCGACCGAAAATTAATTACTGGCGACAGCCCTTTGGCTGCCAACCTTTTTGGCGAAATGAGTGCAAAAGCCCTTTTGGCAGATGCTAAAGCCAATGGCTAAAACCAGATATCTTCTAAATTATTAAAAAGCATAACCAATTTTCGGTTATGCTTTTTCTTTAAACAATTGTTTGACAACAAATTAAGCCCTTAAATCTCTTTTAAAATAAAATTCATTTCAATACAAGTAAAAAAATAATACTTTTACAGCATCATTAATAATGAAAAATGATGCGTGATTCTAATAATGACTTATTAAAACGAGGCCAGGAAATTACTGAAAATTATTTTCGATTTTTAGATGGGCATATCGAAGATGTGGTTTCCGGTAAAATCGATGAGTTTATGGAAATCAATGCAATTGCAGACGCGCTGTTTATTTCGCACAAGCATCTTACCGATACTTTACAACAGGAAACCGGGCATCATCCTTGCTATTTTTACGATGACAAAATCATTGAAAAAGCTAAAGATCTATTGCTTAACAGCGAGCAATCGGTTTCTGAAATTGCAAAATTATTGACCTACGACCCTTCTAATTTTTCTAAGTTTTTTAAAAAATTCACGGGACAAACGCCGGGGGAATTCCGGAAAATTCAGAAAAAATAAAAGTTCCGAAAAGTTCACCATAAAAAAAATCCAAGTCTTTCGCAATTTTGCCATATCAATTTTAAAAATTTAAAAAATTTAAAAGATATGAGCAGAAACGATTTAAAAGGCAAAGTGGTTTTAATCGCTGGTGGCGCAAAGAATCTTGGTGGATTGTTAAGCCGTGATTTTGCCAAAAAAGGTGCAAAAGTGGTGATTCATTATAACAGCGACACCACCAAATCCGATGCAGAAAAGACATTGGAAGACATTACAAACGCTGGCGGAGAAGCATTTTTATACCAAGCCGATTTGACCGATGTCAAAAACATTAGCAAGCTTTTCGATGCAGCCATCGAAAAATTTGGAGGCGTGGATATTGCCATCAACACGGTAGGAAAAGTGCTAAAAAAACCTTTTGCAGAAACCACAGAAGAAGAATATGACAGCATGAGTGATATCAACTCGAAAGTCGCTTATTTCTTCATCCAGGAGGCAGGAAAAAAACTCAATGATAACGGTAAAATCAACACGATTGTAACGTCATTGCTTGCAGCGTTCACAGGCTACTACTCTACTTATGCCGGTGCAAAAGCCCCTGTTGAACATTTTACAAGAGCCGCATCTAAGGAATTTGGTTCTCGTGGTATTTCCGTAACTGCAGTAGCGCCAGGACCTATGGACACGCCATTTTTCTATGGACAAGAAAGTGATGACGCTGTGGCTTACCACAAACAAGCTTCTGATTTAGGTGGATTAACCGACATCAAAGACATTGCACCGCTTGTGGAATTTCTAGTAACTGATGGTTGGTGGATTACCGGACAAACGATTTTTGCAAACGGTGGTTATACGACAAGATAGCCACTCCACAAAGTATTAGTACAGATGATGAGAAAAAAATTGGCGATTAATTAATTGCCAATTTTTTTGTTTTAAGTATTATAAAATCTTTAGCTCGGCATTTTAGTAATTAACAAAACATAGTTTGTTCTAATTCTCAATGGATTTCTTTTTAAACCATTTATATTGCCAGTGTCATCAAACTCAAACCTTTGCTGCACATTTGTATTACCTGTTGCATTGCTTAAATCTAAGAAGAAGGTACCATTGTAAACTGAGAAGGAGTTGGAGGTTTTGCAATCTCTATTTGTACCAGAAAGAGGTGTAGTACTGTTAGAAGAATTTATCATAAAACTTCTTATGCAGGTCGTAATTTCTTTATTATTTCCAGATAATTCGTAACTAATATTATCATCTCCTGTGTTGGTATTTGATTGGTTGTTAATAGTATCCACACTATATTTTATAACATAAATACCTTTTGGTAAGACTATAGTATCTCCATTCGATAATGACGCTCCGATAATAGAATTTGTACTAACCGTAAAATTGTTGATGACATTATTATAAGTATTTGCTGGAATAAGTGTTGGACTGCCAGACTGAGGACTAGCTCTTGTAATGTTTAATACCATTGATTGTGCTTCGTTACCACTGATTGTAACTTTGTTCCAACTATTATTCGACCAAGTGTAAATACCTCTAGGATAAGATGTTGTGCTACCACCTTTATTAAAAATAATTAGCCCATCTACAGGATTTACAATTGGAGTAGTTGTACTGGTAAGGCTCTGTAAATCATATGATGGTATTATGATACCTTTATCAGAATAATTTACATCTAGCATTGATGATGGTTCTAAGGGTGCCGTATTACTTGTATTTTTTACTTGTACTTGTGAATAAACCGAGCAAAATTTTAAAAATAAAATTATTATTAATGTTTTTTTCATAATTACTGTACTAAAATTCCTCTTTGTATATCAATTTTAATATTTTCTACAATTACACTGCCGTCTGGCGTACCGGTAGAACTTTTCTGATAGGTTCCCCCATCATAGTGTGTAATTGCTGGTATAAGTTTTATCTCTGATTTTGTTGAAAAAGCAAAACTAGCATTTATTAAATGATTCCCAACAAAGGTATTTGTACTGTTATCTAGGGTACTAGATGTTGCATTGATACTTATTGTATCTCCATACTGAGTATTTGTACTAGGATCTATTAGTTTTATTTGATACAAATGGACTTGAATAGGAAAATTCTTGATTCCAGATGTTTTTGTTTCTTTTGTGTTTCTAATATTAATACATAAATTAAGCACATAACCACTGTTGGCAGGTAAAGTTATTGCTCCCTCTGAGGTATAACTTGCACCAATATCATTTTTAAGAACATTCATATTAAACCCAGAAGTGAAATTTTGATAAGTCCCATTATCGAGACCTCCCAATATAGATACATCACCTTTTTTCTGTAATAACATAAAACCAACTAAACCTGCTGAATCGGAAACTAAGTTCCATTGTGCATCGTACCATATATATATTCCGGATGTTAGCATGGATCCAATGTTAAAGACAATAAGTCCAGTGGCTGGATTGTTTATAGGTTTGGTACTATCGGTAATGTCACTAATATCTACTCTTGGTAATAATAACCCTTTATTGGTTGAGCTAGAAACTTCTAATCCAGCAGATGGCTTTACACTTGTTGTACCAATACCTAATTGCGCCAAAAACAAATTACTTGTTGCTAAAAAAATTAGGAAAAGAAATGATTTATTTTTTTTCATTATTTTATCTTTGATATCTTTATATATGAACCAATGTCTTTTATGATTGCTGTGGTATTATAGGTGCTGTCCTGCATCCTTCCAATGAACATTCTTAAACAATACATCTGCCTTGGATTACTCGTTGTAGGTACATGTACAAAATACATCCAGGGCACAAAATGATTTGTATTTAGTTTCGAGGTTACAACATTCTCTTTTCGGTTAAAGTCACTTCCAAATGATGTTATTGTTTTTGTACTATTATTATAATTGTCATTATATAAATCTATAAAATATCCCATTATGTAATAATTACTATCTGTAGAACTTGGTGGCGGTGTTGTTAAATTAAAATTAATCTCTACAACATAATCACCTTGAGGTAGTATTATACCATATTGATTGTTGTTATAAGTATAGATATCTAAACCAGCTATGTTAGATACGGGTGCAATCTTTGGTTTATTTTGCAGGGCGACATTTGTATATCCAGCCCCTGCATTCGTCAAGACACTTGTATCTCCTGTTACATCCAAGTATGCTATTCTTGGCGTATTTACAGATTTCAATCCGCTGACCCAACTATTTTTAATACTATCAAAATAATAGATACTTTTCTCATTGCTATTCGTAGGGCTTCCAATATTGTATGCTAAGAGTCCATCTGCAGGGTTGTTTACAGGACTTGTAAAATTAGAAAGAGATGCGATATTTAATCTTGGTATCAATAACCCTTTATTATTGTTACCAAATACAACAGTTGGCGCAGAGGTATAACCGGAACCTCCGTTTGTAATACTGTAGTTTGTAACCTTGCCACCACTTACTGTTACTGTAGCTGTGGCTCTTGTACCGCCATTAAGAACAGCTCCACCCCCTACAAAAGAAATGCTAGGTGTAAAAGTATAACCTTCTCCAGGATTTGTTATAGTAATACCTGTAACAGCACCATTAGAGATAGTTGCAGTGGCGGTGGCTTTTGTTCCTACGAAGCTTTCTAAATCTAAGATTGCACTTGCTTCAGGAGTTTGTGTATTTATTCCTACACTTTGCCCTCTGTATATTGTAATTGTAACAAAGAATATAGAAAATAAAAAAAAATTTCTGAACATTATTTTTTTTGCAAAATTAAAAAAAAATAATTATGATTAGAATATCTTTTAGTATATAAAATATTGTTTTAAAAATTTACATTTTATCTCAATATAATTTTGCATGGTTTATTTTGGCAGTAGCTAAAGATTCTTAGTTAAAATTTTTACACTAAAGTTTTGCATTTTATCTTGTATTAGTAAGAAAATCACTTATTTGTCATCATTACAAGGAAAAAAGGTTTGTCTATTTCAATTGGATTATAATATTTTAACCCATTGTGCATTTAGAAATTAAAAAATAAAAAAGATTGTCCATTTGAATAAAAAACCGTATATTTAATTGACTGCTAATCGATTATATATATGAACAATCTTTTTCAAAACTACGAAAATATTTTAAAAGAAACCTAGCGAAGTGGTTCGGTGTAGCCAATTGACAACAACCTGCAAACATATTGCGACGACTAAACAGATCGGGCTTCCAAAAATGTCTGATTTGGAACTTGTCGCACTCAATATTACTGCTGAATATATGTCTATTAATTCTGAATTACAGTTATTTAGATATATTTCCGGAACTAATTTGGACGGAAAAATTGAAAGAAGCGTCTATACAAAAGGAGAAGGAAGCTTTTTCCATACATTGAAAAAATTAGAGAAACTTTGAGCAGCAAGTTTTCTGATTTTACAGATGTCTTCATTGTGGATTCAACACCCATTGAAATCTGTAAAATAAGCAGAGCAAATCGTTCCGCAATCTGCTCCATGCAAGAAATAAAACCCGCATTTGGATATTGTGCTGCACAGAAGTCAAGATATTTTGGCTACAAACTTCATGCAGTTTGCAAGAAAAACGGAATCTTTACTCATTTATTTTTCATTTTTTAAAGGTATTCGTGATGTGCTTCGCAATTCACTCTTTCGATTTTTCGCCTGCTCATCTTCATGATGTGAATTATCTTCATGACATTAAAGAAAATTTTAAAAATTGCCTGTTAATTGGAGATAGAGGATACATCAGCAAAGAACTTCAGGTAGATTTATTCAACTATTCCAAGATTAATCTTTCGGTTGCAATGCGTAAAATCAACATAATTTTGTGGAGTTTTCAAAAGCGAAATCAAAAATCAGAAAGCGGATTGAAACGAATATATCGCAACTGTGCGGACAGTTCACAATAAACATCAACTTTGCAAAAACCTTTCAGGGTTTGGCAACAAGAATAGTATCAAAAATAACTTCTTTTACGATGATTCAATACCTGAATTTTTTCGTGTGCAAAATAAGTTTGAACAAATTAAAAATTAATCTGTGCTAAATGCACAACAGGTTAATTGATAATATAAGCACCAAAAATGCAATACTTTGAAAATCAATTAAATTAAAATTTAAACTTGATGGAAAATTACTAATTTTAAAAAATCAATTAAATCATAAAATATATCTTATGAAAACATCATTTTCCATTTTGCTTATATTCTTATTTACGTACTTTTTCGCACAAGAGGATCAAAAAATTGCGGCAATGGTTAGAAAATCCATAGCTGATGAAATCACATCGTTTCATATTGCACCAACGCCAGTTGCCAAAACGGAGGACAAGGTGGTGATGGATGGTAGTGATTCCATAAAAATAAGGCTTTATTATCCAGAAATCACTAATAAAAAACTTCCTCTTATATTCCAAATTCACGGCGGCGCATTGGTTGGTGGTGATCTCAACACGCACGATAACATTTCCCGTTATCTGTCTGCAAAAACAAAAAGCATTGTTGTGGCTATCGACTATAAAAGACCTCCGGAATATCCTTATCCTACAGGTCTTAATGAATGTGATGCTGTTTTATCCTGGATTCTAAAAACCGCTTCCCAGTGGAATGGTGATGCCAAACATCTGACATTATTAGGCGATAGTGGCGGTGCACTTTTAGCTACTTCTCTACTTGTAAAAGAACAGGGTAAGAAAAAGATTAGCAATGTGGTTTTGGTTAATCCTCCTGTGGATCTCAGAGATATTAAAGATTTTTATTATAATATTGTTGCAAAAATGTATCTCAAAGGAAAATCGCCTGATGATCCTATCATTTCGCCAATTCTTGCAAAAGATATTTCGTTTTCGCCGTCAACACTTGTTATCACTTGCGAAAAAGATATGCTAAAACCACAAGGCATTGCGTGGTATGAGAAACTGAAAAAAGCCAATGTGGAAGCCAAATTAGTTGATGTTCCTAACGAAGATCATTTGGGCGGTCTATGGTCGGCTGCGCACCCAAAAGCACAAGTCGCTATGGATGCTGTTGTTGATTTTATCAAGAGTGAATCAAAGAAATAAAAAAGTTATCTGTAATTAATCTTCTCCAGCAGATTTTCTAAACACATTAGGTGAAACGCCAAATTTATTTTTGAACACCGTAGAAAAATAATTGGGCGAGGAAAAACCAGTTTTATAAGCAATTTCAGAAATCGTCAGTTCGGGGTTTTGAAGCATTGATTTAGCCTGTTCCAACCTGATATTATTGATATAATCGCTGACATTAACATCAAACATCGCTTTAATTTTCCGGTACAATTGAATTCTGGAAATATTCAGTAAATCTGCGAGATTTTCCACTGAAAAATCAGGGTTATCAATATTAGATTTGATAATTTGGTTTAGCTTATTGACAAAAGTTTGCTCGATACTTCCAAACGACTTGCTATCCACAATTTTGCCGATATTGTTGGTATAATAATAACGCAGTTTTTCCCGATTATACAGTAATGCACGCAGCGACTGAATCAAGATTGGATAATTGAATGGCTTGGTTAAATATAAATCTACTCCAGATTTCAGACCTTGCAGATAAGATTCTTTATTATCCAAAGCCGTGAGCAGAATAATTGGAATGTGCGATGTCCGAAGGTCATTTTTAAGAATTTCGCAGATTTCAAAACCATTCTTGTCAGGAAGATTGACATCGCAAATAATAATATCCGGAATCTCGCTCAAAGCTTTGTCAATCGCATCGGTGCCGTCCGAAGTCATCACATCGAACTCGGCAGTTAATTTATTATTCAAAAAGAACGACAAATCGGTATTATCTTCCACCAAAAGAAGAGAGTAACGCTCATTATCGTTAGGTGCAGAATGGATAAATCCTTCGTCATCAAAATCGTGATTGACTGCATTTTTAGCCAAAGTTTCAGCATTTGTAACACTCGCCTCTTTTACCATTTGGTCTTCGTTAAAATGTTTGTTTCCTTTATAAAGGCTGATAACAAATTCGGTACCTTGGAACGAACTGACTTCAATTTTCCCCAAATGCAATTCGATGAACTGGCGGCTAAGATGCAAACCAATTCCAGAACTGTTTTTTCTATTATTAGAGCCTTTAAAATAGGCTTCGAATACGTTGGAAATTTCTTTTTCAGGAATACCAATCCCATTATCTTTGAAACTGATTGCAACCTGATTCCCTTTGTCCTGAATATTAATTTCAATTTTACCGTTGTCTGGCGTGAATTTGAAGGCGTTTGATAATAAGTTGAAATACACTTTATCCATCAAATTCCGGTCGATATACAACTCAATATTTTTGTTGGATGAAGAGATTTCAAACTTAATATTTCGTTTTTTGGCTTCGTTTTCGAAATCCCGAAAAATTCCGTAGGTAAAATCGTAAATATTGGTTTTAGAAACTCGAAGATTAAAGGTTTTATTTTCTATCTTCCTAAAATCCAATAGATTATCAACCAATCGCAATAATCTATTAGAGTTCTTACTGATTAATTCTAACTCGTAAGCCGGTTTTGTACCTTTGCTTTTAAAAGTATCTTTAAGGGATTCTAATGAGCTCAAAATAAGCGTTATAGGCGTTTTAAATTCGTGAGAAAGCCCGGTGAAGAAATTAACTCTTGCTTCGTTGCTTTCTTTAAGTTCATCGGCAATCATCTCAATTTGGTTTCTTTGGATGGTTACTCTTTCGTTGGTTAGTGTTAACTGCTTATTTTTGATTTTAATAGCATAAATGAGGTAAATCGCATAAGCAATAAGGCAAAACATTAAAATGAGTAATACAACCGACCAGCGGAAGAGCTCTTTTTGGGAAGAATACAATTTTGTCTGCTGTTTCACTGCATTCACCTGATTTTCGATAACGCCCTGCTGCTCAATAATTTTATCAAACTGGTTCCGCATAATCTCAGCATTCAGCCTGTCGATAATGGTTGTACTGAGCTTAATTCTCTTTGGTAAAGTCTCGCCGTTATGAATTTTAATGGCACTTTCTATGGCTTCTGTTCCGCCAGTTGGATACAATAAAGTAGCATTCAGTTTTCCGTCTAAAACCAACTGAATTCCGCCATCCTTGGTATTTAGACCATCTACACCGATAAATTTAATTTGATTTTCAGTTCCTGCATTTCTGGCAACTTGCCAAGCTTTGGAAGCCAACTCGTCATTAAATGAAAAAACATAAAGATTTTGATTTCCCAGAGAATCCAGCGTTTTCCTGAATGCCTCGACAGGAAGACCTCGAAAAGTTTTTATCAGTTCAACATTGGGATTGTTTTTCAGAGTTTGTTCAAAACCCAAACTTCTTTCTGTAGTGGGCGAAGAATTGTCGTCACCTCTTATTTCGAGGACTTTTTTGAGAGTTTTGGAGTCGGAAAGAATATATTGTGCTGCTTCTTTCCCAATTTCCACATTATCTGCACCAATATATGTAACATATTTATCAGAATTTATTTTGCGATCCAACAAAATCACTGGGATTTTCTTGGCGTAAGCTTTTTCCACTACCGGAACCAAAGCATTCGGATCCAATGGTGAAATGATAATAATATCCAGATTGTCATCAATCATTTTCTGGATATCGTTAATCTGCTTTTTTATAGAACCGTCTGCTTTACTGATTGTTAAATTTACATCAGAATGGAGCGAAGCCTGAATCTCCATGGCGTGATTCATAGCCTGACGCCACGGATGGTTTCCCAAACCTTGTGCAAAACCGATATTTATTTGTGAAGACGAATGTTGAGAATCTTTACAAGCTGACAATATCAGAAGTAAAAGCACAACATATTTGTAAAATTGTAATTTTTTTATCGAATTCAAAGCTTTTAAAATCAACATACATTACAATATTAATAAAGATGTTTTATATCCGCAATTTTTGAGAAAATAATTAAATCTAATGATTCAAAATATTTGCTAAATAAGTAAAAATGAAAACAAAATTAAAATTTGTAGACAAAAGCATTAATATTCATCCCTGCCCCAACTGAAGCAAATAAAACTATATCTCCTTTTTTGATGTCATGATCGTCTAATTCGCCTTTCAAAATCATGGTAAGCAACGATGGAATTGTAGCAACACTACTGTTACCAAGCTTTTGGATAACCATTGGCATTATATCATCAGGCATTGCAACATCATACAACTGATAAAACCTTTTTACAATGGCTTCATCCATCTTTTCGTTTGCCTGATGAATTATTATTTTTGAAAGCTCATTTATAGAATATTTGCTGTCATCCAGACATTTTTTCATTGCATCAGGTACGTACTGTAAGGCAAATTCATAAATTTTCCGCCCATTCATTTTAATGTACTTTGTATTTTCGCAACCTTCATTATTGTACGATTTTCCGAAAAATAAAAAATCTTTTTCGTCCAACGTATGAGAAGCAGAAAGATGCGACTGTACTCCCGAGTCATCCTGGTTATTCATTTCCAACACAACGGCACCTGCTCCATCTGCATAAATCATACTGTCTCTGTCGTGAATATCAACAACACGGGACAATGTTTCTGCTCCGATAACCAAACACCGTTTTGCAATCCCTGATTTTATAAATGCATTGGCTTGAATGATACCTTCGATCCAACCAGGACATCCAAAAATTAAATCGTATGCTACACAAAGATTATTTTTAATTTTTAGGGAATGTTTTACTCTCGATGCAAGACTAGGAACCATATCCGATTGCACAGTACCAAATTGTACGTCCCCAAAATTATGTGCAAAAATAATATAATCTAAGGTTTCGGGATCTATTCCTGAATCTTCTATGGCAGCCTGAGCAGCAATTAAACCAAGATCTGAAGTTACCTGATTACTTTCTGCATATCTTCTTTCTTCAATTCCTGTAATTTTTTTAAGTTTTTCACTAATCGAAAAATTGTCGTCTTTTAAGAGAATACCATTTTCGTCCAGAAAAATATGTTGATTAAAAAATAAATGAGTTATAGTTTCTTCGGGGATGCAATTTCCCACACCTATAATCTTACCTGTCATCTGAAATAGTTTTTTTGTTTTTTTAAATTATCATTCATGCTTAAACAAGAAGGAATTTTTTTAAAATAATTATTACAATTCACATCAATTTTATGAGATATTGATATCTCTTGATTTTAGAATTTAGCTAATCTTGTATTCCTACACATGATTTTCTGTTATCATTCCACCAAGCTTCCACCTCATCATTTTCACATTCTTTAAAGCCAGTTTCCTTTAAAACACTATACAAATCTACATTAAAAATTTATTTTCATTGTTAAATATAATTTATTGATTATCAAAAATTTATTTATAAATTATTTTATCGGTACATTTCGCAGGATAAAAACAGTAATAAATTCTTAAAATCATAGATTTAAAGAGAAATACTAACACTTGTTCGTATTTTATTTTTTTGTATATCTTTGCTTACTATGGAAAATACACTTCACGAAAAAGTTTCTCAGGATATTTTACTAAAAGCTTATCACCACATGATGCTCGCCAAAGCAATGGCAGATATTTATGAGGAAAACAGAAGCATTTGTAAATACGTGCACAGTACATCCAGAGGTCACGAAGCCATTCAGTTGGCTACCGCTTATCAGCTAAAAAAAGAAGATTGGGTTTCTCCTTATTACAGAGACGAAAGTATTCTTTTAGGAATTGGTTTTGAACCTTATCAACTGATGCTTCAGCTGTTGGCAAAAGCCGACGATCCTTTTTCGGGAGGCAGGTCTTATTATTCTCATCCTTCCAGCAGAGAAGAAGACAAACCCAAAATAATTCATCAGAGTTCCGCAACAGGAATGCAGACTATTCCAACTGCCGGTGTTGCACAGGGAATAAAATATATTCAGGATTTTAATTTGCGGCAGTTCGAAAACAATCCTGTAGTAGTCTGCAGTCTTGGCGATAATTCTGTTACAGAAGGTGAAGTGAGTGAAGCACTTCAGTTTTCTGCGTTACACCAACTTCCTATTATTTTTCTTGTACAGGATAATGAGTGGGGAATTTCTGTAACCAAAGAAGAAGCCAGAACGTGTGATGCTTACGACTTTGTTGCCGGTTTTGAAGGACTTGGCAGAATGCGAGTAGACGGAACCGATTTTGTTGAAAGTTTCGAAGTAATGAAAAACGCTTTCGATTTTGTGAGAACAGAACGAAAGCCTTTAGTTGTTTGTGCTAAGACTGTTTTAATAGGCCATCATACTTCCGGCGTAAGACGAGAATTTTACCGGGACGATGAAGATTTGGTAAAACACAGAGCAAAAGATCCGGGAGAAATTTTAAGAAATTATCTTCTTGAAAATGGAACGGACGAAGATCTTTTAAAGCAAATGACCAAAAAGGCCCGTCTTGAAGCAGAAGAAGCTTTCGAAAAAGCTCAAAATGCTAAAGATCCGGAGCCACAAACAGTAATGAATCATATTTTTGCTCCAACTCCCATTACAGAAGAAGTTGGAACACGCGAACCTGAAGGTGGTGAAAAAATTGTGATGGTAGATGCTGCCATTCATGCCATTCAGGAATTGATGTGGAAACATCCTGAAGCATTGCTCTATGGACAGGACGTAGGTGAAAGAATTGGTGGGGTTTTCCGTGAAACAGTTACTTTAGGGAAAAAATTTGGCAGTAAAAGAGTTTTCAATACCGCAATTCAGGAGGCTTATATTATTGGCTCTACCACGGGAATGAGTGCAGTTGGTTTAAAACCTATTGTTGAAGTTCAGTTTGCCGATTATATTTACCCTGGAATCAATCAGTTGATTACAGAGATTTCCAAATCATGCTATTTAAGTCAAGGTAAATTTCCTGTAAGCAATATCATTAGAGTTCCGATAGGAGCTTACGGAGGTGGCGGACCTTATCACAGCGGAAGTGTAGAAAGCATATTAGCCAACATTAAAGGAATTAAAATAGCTTATCCGAGTAATGCAGCCGATTTTAAAGGTTTACTGAAAGCAGCCTATTACGATCCCAATCCGGTGGTTATGCTCGAACATAAAGGTTTGTACTGGAGCAAAGTTCCGGGAACAGAAGATGCGAAAACCGTAGAACCTGCCGAAGATTATATTTTACCTTTCGGAAAGGGAAAAGTAATAATTGAAGCTGATAAAACTGAAACCGAAAAAGGCAGAACATTATTGGTAGTTACCTATGGAATGGGTAATTACTGGGCAAAAGAAGCTGCTAAAAAATTCAACGGAAGAATTGAAGTCATTGACTTAAGAACATTAATTCCTTTGGATGAAGAATTGGTTTTCGAAAGAGTAAAAGCTCACGGAAAATGTATTGTTTTAACAGAAGAACAACTCAACAACTCTTTTGCAGAAGCATTCGCACACAGAATTTCCAAAAACTGCTTTAAATATCTCGATGCTCCTGTGGAAACAATGGGATCTTTAGATACTCCTGCTGTTCCTATTAACTTGGTTTTAGAGAAAGAAATGCTGCCTAATGCCGAGAAATTAGCAGTGAAAATTGAAGAAATGCTCAATTTTTAATTGACATTAATAATTAAATATTAACAAACCTCTAGCTTTAGAGGTTTTTTTGTACACTTTTTGTTACTTTGAATAGATTTTTATAAGATTAAAAACTATGATTACTACAAAATACGTTAATTACAGACAGGTACTCAATTTATCTGGTTTTCATGTAATTTTAATATCTATTTGGTGTACTTTAATTGCTGTTTTATTCCATTTTTTCAATTGGGAATGGATGATTATTCCTTGGGTTCCTGTAGCGTTAATTGGTACTGCAGAAGCTTTTCTTGTAGGTTTTAAAAATAACCAGGCGTACGACAGACTTTGGGAAGCAAGAAAAATATGGGGCGGAATCGTTAATTCAAGCAGATCTTTCGCTGCAATGGTATATGCTTTTGATACTCAACACGAAAAAATGGGTTCATTTGAATTAGAAGATCGCAGAAAAAGACTTGTGAACCGGCATATTGCCTGGCTTTATGCTTTTAGAGAACAAATTTTAGTTCCTACAGACTGGGAACATATCAAATCGGATCAGCAACACACCCAAAAAATTAACAGACGAAGAAACAGACTGATAAAAGCGGGATTTCCAGACTATGGCAGAACTCCCATTTTCCTTAATAAATATCTTACCGAAGAAGAGGTTGAATTACAATCTCATTACAAAAATTTTGCTACATATCTTATAGCACAACAGTCTAAAGATGTTAATGAACTTAAAAACGAGAATGCTATTTCAGATTTTAACCAAATGCAACTTCAAGATTGTTTAAATGAATTTTACACCCTTCAAGGTCAGGCAGAAAGAATAAAAAAGTTCCCTTTACCAAGACAATTTGCAAGTACAGCGTTTGTTTTTAATGTTTTATTTATTATGCTACTTCCTTTAGGATTGGTGAATGAATTTTCTAAATTGGGAGATTATGGAATATGGATGTCTATCCCTTTCTGCATTATTATAGGATGGATTTACATCATTATGGAACTCGTAGGAGATTATTCTGAAAACCCTTTTGAAGGTCTTATGTTCGATATTCCTATGCTTTCCATTTGCAGAAACATCGAGATAGATCTCTTGCAGATAATGGGAGAAACAGAACTTCCTGATCCTATCTCGTCCAAAAACGGGGTATTGGTTTAAGCATGTAATTCATAAAAAATCCCAAACCGATAAAGTTTGGGATTTATATTTTCTCATATAGAAAAAAATTATTCGAAAATATAGCTTAAGCTGATGCTCAAAACCTGTTCAGATTTCTTTTTCAATGAATTTGGATCTAATTTACTTTCATCCAATTTAGGATAAGTATTAGATAACCCTAAATCATATTTTAAAGCAACTTCAAGCTGTCTTTTGTAACTATATCCAATTCCTGCACCGATGGCAAAATTAAATGAATTTGCCTTTCCTTCCTGATCTGTTTTATAAATATCACGAGATTCATTGGTAACTTTCTGATTCAAAAGAAAATTAAATCTTGGACCAATCAATCCGAAAAATTCTGACTCAGCTTCAGAAAAGTACCCTTTAAAAGATACCGGTACACTAATATAATTATTTGCATACATAGCATTGTATCCCGGAGTCCCTTTTGCATTTTTATCTTTACCAGATTCTCCAGCTCCATAGTACACAACTTCTGGCTGCAAGTAAAACTGATCTGCTTTACCTATCGGAATAAGTGCCAAAACACCTCCTTGAAAAGCAAAACGGGCACCCGAAGGATTGTGTGCATTTTTTACTCTGGAATAATTACCACCCGCAGTAAGACCAAATCTTGTTCCTCTTAAATCTATCTGTGCAAAAGAGGAAATTGATAAAGCCATTGCAGATGCCAATAAAATTTTTTTCATATCATCAAATGTTTTTATTAACCTAATATTTTTGCAACTGTAGCACCAATATCAGCTGGAGAATCTACAACGTTAATACCGTTTTCTCTCATGATTTCCATTTTTGCCTGAGCAGTATCTTCAGCACCACCAACGATAGCACCTGCGTGTCCCATTGTTCTTCCTTTAGGAGCCGTTTGACCAGCGATGAAACCTACAACCGGTTTTGTAGAACCACTTGCTTTGTACCATCTTGCAGCTTCTGCCTCAAGACCTCCACCGATTTCACCGATCATTACAACCGCTTCAGTTTCAGGATCGTTGATGAATAATTCTAAAGCTTCTTTAGTAGTTGTTCCGATAATTGGGTCTCCACCAATACCGATAGCAGTAGAAATACCGTAACCAGCTCTTACAACCTGATCTGCAGCCTCATACGTTAAAGTACCAGATTTAGACACAATACCAACTTTACCTGCTTTGAAAACAAAACCTGGCATAATACCAATTTTAGCTTCTTCTGAAGTAATGATTCCCGGGCAGTTTGGTCCGATTAATCGGCAATCTCTGTCGGCAATATAAGATTTTACTTTTACCATGTCTGCAACAGGAATACCTTCTGTAATACAAACAATTACTTTAATCCCCGCTTCAGCAGCTTCCATAATTGCATCTGCAGCAAATGCAGGTGGTACAAAAATAATACTTACGTTGGCTCCCGCTTTTTCTACAGCGTCTGCAACGGTATTAAATACCGGCTTACCCAAATGCTCGCTTCCACCTTTTCCGGGAGTAACACCTCCTACAACGTTGGTTCCGTATTCAATCATTTGGCTTGCATGGAAAGTACCTTCATTTCCTGTAAAACCTTGTACAATTACTTTAGAATCTTTGTTTACTAAAATTGACATTTTATTGTTTTTTAAATTTATTTTTATTTATTATTCTTAATCTTATCAAAATTTTCGAGAATATTGATCATAGCATTATCGTAGTCTGAAGTATGTGAGAAACCTCCATCTTTACGAATATCATCTACTATTTTTAACATTTCGGGCTCATCGGCAAAAAATTCTTTCAGCCTTTTTTTCGGCAATCCCGTAAAATATATAAAGCCAACTCCCTTATTTGTTTTCTTATTAAATAAAAAATCGTTGGCATTTTCACCTCCCATCGTTGAAGAATAATTACGAAACCATTCTACATTATCACTATCATACATTCTCTCCAAAAGAACTTTATTATCATCAGATTTATTGATGAAAAAACGTTTTTTTCCATAAAAATCTATTAATGAAAGCTCTTTGATTTTAGGAATTTCAATTTTTACTTTCTTCCCATTTTCATCTACCGATGTCACTTTCGTATTAAAACTTGTAACATAAAGCAAATCAGGATCAAACGCATTTGTTCTCACTTTAATTTTAACTTTAAGAGTATCATTGTCTGCCGTTAAAATTTTCGCATCAAGAGTTTTTTGACCAAAAACTAAAGACATTGCTAAAACTAAAAAAAATGAGAAAAATCTCTTCATATATTTATTTGATAACGCTCACAAATTTACTTATTTTTCTTTAATTTTAAATAAAACAGAGTAATTTGTTTATTCTAGATTTCTCAATTTTACTTCTTTTTTAAGGTAAGTTTTGTAATCTTCTGCAAACATGCCGATATAAGTACCTTTCGCCAAATCTCTGTTTACTCCAGTTTTACCTAAAAGTACAGTTCCACTTTCAACACTATTTCCTGAAGCCATACCAACTTGCCCCCAAATAGTTACCTCATCACCAATATTACAGCAACCGGCAATGCCCACTTGCGATGCAATAAGACATCTTTTGCCAATTACGGTATCATGACCGATCTGGATCTGATTATCCAGAACTGAACCTTCCCCAATAATGGTAGAGTCTGTAACTCCCCTATCAATGGTACATCCGTTTCCTATTTCTACGTTGTTTTCTATGATGATATTTCCTACAGAAATTAAACGATCGAAGTTTCCGTTCAGTTTTCTGTAATAAAATGCATCGCCTCCCAAAACAGTGTTAGATTGTATGATAACATTGTCGCCAATTACGGTTCGGTCGCCAATTACAACATTTGGGAAAATAAGGGTATTTTTCCCGATTGTTACGTTGTTTCCTATAACTGCGGAAGGATGAATCTGAGTTCCTTCTCCTATTTCTACATCGTGAAGTGTTTCCGTAAAATTGTAAATTCTCGTAAAATGGGTATTGATTTTATTGAAATCTCTGAAAGGATCGTCTGAAACCAAAAGTGCTTTCCCTTCGGGACATTCTACTTCTTTGTCGATTAAGATAATGGTTGCGGCAGAATTTAAAGCTTTGTCGTAATATTTGGGATGGTTTACAAAAACAATTTCGCCGGATTTTACTCTGTGAATTTCGTTGGTTCCTAAAACTTCGAAATCTTCAGAACCTATAAATTTGGCTCCGATAAGTTCTGCTATGGTTTTTAGTTTTTGTGGCTGATGAAACGTCATAAATTATAAATAATGAGCGATAAATGAGAGTTGATTACACAGAAAACATTGAGAGTTTTTCTAATCTGTAAGAAAACTTTTTTTTTAGTTTTTCTAATATTTTGAATAAATATTGTCAAAATCTAATTTTCTGACAAATTTTGTTTTCTGTCTACTTTGCAGCCCGACCTGAGTGGAGCTCTTTTTGCCGGAGCGAAGCGGAGGCAAAAAAGCGGGAACGGAGGGCGGAAATTGCTGCCATAAAAAAAATGAAAGCTGAAAGGTATGATCTTCCAGCTTCATGATATTGTAAGATTCTTACTTTACTCTTTCCAGATAAGAACCGTCTTCTGTGCTTACTTTAATTTTGTCTCCCGGCTCGATGAACAAAGGAACCATTACTCTTGCTCCGGTCTCAACAATTGCATTTTTCAACGCATTGGTTGCTGTATTTCCTTTTACTCCCGGATCTGCTTCTACCACTTCCAGATAAACGGACTGAGGGAGTTCTGCAGAAAGCGGAGTTTCGTCTGCTTCTTTAAGAATAATTGTCACTTCTTCCCCAGCTTTCATCAGGTTGGAGTTTTCAATCATTTCTTTGTTTAAATATAATTGAGAGAAATCTTCATTATTCATAAAGTGGAAACCATTCTCATCATCATAAAGATACTGGAATTTTCTTGTGATTACCTTTACTTCATCAATTTTATGACCTGCAGAGAAAGTATTGTCGATTACTTTACCGTTGGTTACTGATTTTAATTTTGTTCTTACGAAAGCAGGACCTTTTCCTGGTTTTACGTGAAGAAATTCGATTACTTTAAAAATATCATTGCTATATTCGATGCAAAGACCTTTTCTGATATCGTTACTTGTTGCCATTAATTTTTTATATTATTTTCTTTATTTTGATTTGTAGACCTGAAGACTCAGAACTTTTCTTCCCAACATATCCATTGCATCAACTCTAGGTCTGTAAAATGTTCCTACATCTGTAGAAGTTACAGCACGATTATTAATTACCGTATTGAAATTGATAGTGTTAATTAAAAGCTGGTCTAAATTTTTGTTGACTTCTGATGAACTTTTTAGGTCTGAATTGAAACTTGAAAAAGTTTTTTTTGAATAATCTAGAATTGAATTTACATTTCTTACTGCTATTGAATCTTTAAAACTCAATGACAAATCTTTTTTCTGCTGAGCAAAAATAAAAGAAGAAAATACCATAAAAATCAACACTAAATTTTTCATCTTAATTTATATTATTCTTTTCCTGTTCCGTATCCTTTTACGATTCCTCTCGGAGAGTTTTTGATGAATTCTAAAATCTCATCTCTTTCTGCTGTAGGAAGCATTTCTTTTTCAATGTAGATTAATGCTTGGGTAACATTCATTTTCATCTGAAAGATATATCTGTAAATTTTCTGGATTTCGAAAATCTTTTCGTTGGTAAAACCTCTTCTTCTTAATCCTACAGAATTTATTCCGGCATAAGAAATAGGCTCTCTACCTACTTTTATGTAAGGCGGAATATCTTTTCTGATGAGTGACCCCCCGGAAATCATGGTATGTTTACCTATTTTACCAAATTGCTGTACCGCAGAAAGACCTCCCATTACAGTAAAATCTCCTATTTCCACATGTCCCGCAATACCGCATCCGTTGGCAATAATTACATTATTTCCGATAATACAGTCGTGAGCAACATGCGAAGTTGCCATAATTAGACAGTCATCTCCTACTTTTGTATATCCTAAAGCTTTTGTCCCTTTATTTACGGTAACACATTCTCTTAAAGTGGTATTATTCCCTATAATTGTCTGTGTATCTTCTCCGTCGAATTTCAGATCTTGTGGAATTGCAGAAATTACAGTACCTGGAAAAATTCGACAGTTTTTGCCAATTCTCGCACCATCCATAATGGTTACATTAGATCCTATCCAAGTACCTTCACCTATTTCAACATCTGCAGCGATGGTTGTGAAAGGCTCAACAACTACATTTTTCCCAATTTTTGCACGCTTATCTACGGCAGCTAACTGATGAATCATTTAATCAACTTTATTTTTTGCTACCTGAGCCATTAATTCTGCTTCTACAGCTACCTGATCTCCTACATATCCATAACCCTGCATGTGAACGATTCCTCTTCTGATAGGCGTAATTAATTCAATTTTAAAAACGAGTGTATCTCCCGGAATTACTTTTCTTTTAAATTTCACCTTGTCTATTTTGATGAAATAGGTAGAATAATTTTCAGGATCCGGAACGCTTGCAAGAACTAAAATTCCTCCCGTTTGTGCTAAAGCTTCTACCTGTAAAACTCCAGGCATAACCGGCTCTTTAGGGAAATGCCCTACGAAGAATGGCTCATTAAATGTTACATTCTTCAACCCTACAACATGAGTATCAGAAAGCTCAAGAACCTTATCAATTAACAAAAACGGATAACGGTGAGGCATTAATCTCATAATTCCGTTGATATCGAAAACCGGTGGCTTGGTTAAATCAAATTCCGGAACGTTTTTCTTTTTCTGAAGTTTCCACTGTCTGTTCAGTTTTTTGGCAAACTGAGTATTTACATAGTGACCCGGCTTATTAGCAATCACTTTACCTTTAATTTTAACTCCTGTAAGTGCCAAATCACCAATTACATCAAGCAATTTGTGTCTTGCAGCTTCATTTGGATAGTTTAAATTAAGATTATCTAAAATTCCGTTCGGACGGATAGAAACATTGTCTTTTCCGAAAGCTTTTTTAAGTTTTTCTGTAGTTTCCGGAGTTAAATCTTTGTCTACATAAACGATCGCGTTTGAAATATCGCCACCTTTAATCAAGCCATGATCCAAAAGCATTTCCAGTTCATGCAAAAAGCTGAAAGTTCTTGCTGAGGAAATTTCTTCTTTAAACTCGGAAATATTTTTCATTGTAGCATTCTGAGTTCCTAAAACTTTTGTTCCAAAATCTACCATTGTTGTTACTTCATAAGTATCTGAAGGAATAATAGTTATCTCGGAACCTGTTGCCGGATCGCTGTAGCTTAAAACCTCTTTTACCACAAGATATTCTCTAGCCATAGACTGCTCAACTACTCCTGCACTTTCGATTGCTTCAACAAAATATTTTGAAGAACCATCCAAAATTGGAGGTTCAGAAGCATTCATCTCTAAAATTGCATTATCGATATCGCAACCCACCAAAGCAGCTAAAAGATGCTCACACGTATTAATTTTTACGCCTAATTTTTCAAGTGTTGTACCTCGCTCCGTAGCCACGACATAATTTACATCGGCTTCTACCTGAGGATGTCCCTCCAAATCTGTTCTTACAAAAATAAAACCTGTGTTTTCTTTTGCGGGTTTGATGGTAAGTTTTACTTCTTTACCAGTATGAAGACCTATTCCAGAAAGAGTAACTTCTTGCTGAAGAGTTTTTTGCATATCACTCATTAGTATTATCTTTTGAGTTATTCTCAAGATTATTTATTCTTTTTACGATCTCAGGAAGATTTCTGAAATGAACATAACTTCTCAGATAATCATTATAGCTTATCGCAGGAGATCCGTAAACAGTTTCTTTATCATTTACGCTAGAATTCACACCACTCTGTGCCTGAATTTTCACCTGATTACCAATTTTAATATGTCCCACAATACCTACCTGACCGCCAATTTGGTTCCAGTCTCCTATTGTTGTAGAACCCGCAATTCCTGCCTGAGCTGCAATTACATTATTGGCACCAATTTTTACATTATGAGCAATTTGGATTAAATTATCTATTTTAGTCCCTTTGCCAATGGTTGTAGAACCTATTGTTGCACGGTCTATACTGCAATTAGAACCAATCTCTACATTGTCTTCGATAATTACATTTCCAAGTTGAGGAATTTTCTGAAATCCTTCTGCCGTAGGTTGAAAACCAAAACCATCACCACCAATTACTGTATTAGAATGGATAATGCAATTATCCCCGATAATACAATAGTCGTAAATTCTTGCGCCACTATCAATTTTGCAGTTTTTACCGATTTTTACGCCTTTACCAATGTAAACCTGGGGGTAAACTTGTGTTCCGTCTCCAATTTTTGCTTTTTGGGAAACATACGTAAATGCACCGATATATACTTTTTCTCCGATAACGGCAGTATCGTGAATAGAAGAGCCATCTTCAATCCCTTCCTTTTTACCCTGCATTTCCTGATAAAGATTCATTAAAATCTGAAAAGAAAGGTAAGCATCCTTTACCGAAATAATGGTTGAATTGTAATGTTCTTTAGTGATAAGTGCTTCACTAACGATAAGAACTGAACATTTTGAAGTATCTAAATAATGGGCAAAACGTTCTTGAGCAATAAAAGATAGATGCCCAATTTCTCCACTTTCTACAGGAGAAACGCCTGTTATAAGCGAGTTTGCGTCACCTATAATTTTTCCATTAATAAAACTTGCAATCTGCGAAGCTGTAAATTCCATATTCTGCAAAGATAAGAAATTCTATAATTCGCAAACCTATTTTTGGTTTTTCGTAGATTGATTTTTATAATTTCCGAGAAAAATAACACTTAAATTCTTGGAAATGCCAAAATATATCGGGTTGTTTTATTCATAATTAAACCTGATAATAACTGATCTTCAGACTCATTCAGTTTTATAATTTTTCCGTTCTTCTGTAGAAGAAATATCGGTTGTTTTTCTGTATTATAAGGTCTTAACTCTCTCTTAATCTCGTTAACAAGTTCCTCTGCATTATCAATTCCAAAATATTCATTAGTAATTTTTATCTTTTCTTTAATAAAATCTTCATCAAAAGGTTTGGAAGAAATAATTGTTTTAGGAAGATTTCTTTTCACGACACATTTGCACCAATAAGAAAGAATAAAATCATCAGCATTTTGCCAAAGCTTCATTGCCTGAATAATATCGTTATCGTCTAATTCTGTAAAACGCTGTATATCTTCTTCTGTTGCTGAACTTTTAGAACGGTTAAGAAAATATTTCAGATTGTCTGTTGCCGGTAAATCAACGCCCTGAGAAACAAGATATTTGGCTCTTTCTAAAATTTTCACGAGAATAAACTCTGCCAAAGCCGATGTTTTATGATAATATACCTGCCAATACATAAACATCCTTGCGGTAAGGAAATTTTCTATGGAATAAACTCCTTTTGCATCGATTACCAATTCTTCATTGCAGACATTCATCATCGAAATGATTCTTTGGGTATTGATATTTCCCTCGGAAACGCCTGTAAAAAAACTGTCTCGATTTAAATAATCCAAACGGTCTACATCCAACTGCGAACTTATAAGTTGGTTGAAAAACTTCCTGTGGTACTTCCCCTGAAACATTTCTATGGCAACTGATAATTGCCCATCAAAATGATCATTTAGACGATTCATGAGAAGTAAAGAAAGATTTTCGTGGTGCCAATCGTCCATCAACATACTTTCTAATGCATGAGAAAATGGCCCATGTCCTATATCATGCATTAAAATTGCCAACATGGCTCCTTTTTCTTCTTCTACAGAAATTTCAACACCCTTTTGCTTTAAAGTTTCCAAGGCGGTAAACATGAGATGCATCGCGCCAATTGCATGGTGAAAACGGGTATGTGTGGCTCCGGGAAAAATTAAATTTAAAAGTCCGGTCTGTGAAATTCTTCTCAACCTTTGAAAATAAGGATGTTCTATCACATCAAAAAGAATTTCATGAGGAATTTTTATAAAACCATGTACCGGATCGTTGATAATTTTTAGTTTATTCTGCATGATACTTGCAAAAGTAGGTTTTTAAACTTAAATTTAATTAAATACAACAATAATCTATCGTTAAAATTATATTATTTACGATTTCTGAATACAATAATTATATTATAGTTAACGATAAAAATAGTTTTAACTAAGATTTAACTTTTAACAACATCAATTTGTGAGAATTTAAAATTAATTGGTCGTAATTTTGATGCTGTAACCAACAGAGAAATAAAACTTATATGTCAGATAAAATATTATGGATTGATGATGAAATCGATTTACTAAAGCCGCACATCGTTTTTTTGGAGAAAAAAGGATATCATGTAACTCCGGTTAATAATGTAAACGAAGCTTTAGAACTCATTGAATCTGAAAAATTCGCATTAACACTTATTGATGAAAATATGCCCGGAATTTCAGGTTTAGAGGCTATTCCTATGATTAAGCAACGCGACAGTTCGCTTAAAATCGTAATGGTGACGAAAAGTGAAGAAGAGCATATTATGGAAGAAGCCATCGGTTCTCAGATTGCCGATTATATCCTGAAACCTGTAAACCCAAACCAAATTCTCCTATCTTTAAAGAAAAATCTTCAGGAAGATAACCTGGTTGAGCAGAAAACCATTTTGCAATATCAGCAGGAATTCCGAAATCTTTCTATGGAGCTTTCTTATTTGAGAACCTATCAGGAATGGGCAGATTACTATAAAAAAATCATCAACTGGGAACTGAAATTCGATAAAGTAACCGATAATGAATTTGCAGATTTACTTCAGTCCCAAAAAGAAGAAGCCAACATTCAGTTTGCAAAATTTATTGAAAACAATTATGAAGACTGGTTAACAAGCTCCGAAAAACCTATGATGAGCCACACGCTCTTCAAAGATAAAGTAAAACCTGAAGTAGAAAAAGACAAGGTTCTTTTACTGATGATCGACAATCTCCGCTACGACCAATGGAAAGTAATAGAGCCGCTTTTCACGAAGTATTACAATAAAGTTTCGGAAGATTATTATTACAGCATTTTGCCTACAGCGACTCAATATGCAAGAAATTCTTTCTTTGCAGGTCTTTTACCTTCAGAAATTGAAAAACGTTTTCCCGACAAATGGTTTAACGACAATGAAGAAGGCAATAAAAATGAGTTTGAAAGAGATTTTCTTGAAGATCAAATGAAAAGAATAGGTCTTAATTCGAAATCTATGAAATACCTAAAAGTATTGAATGCAGATTTTGAAAAAAAGATTTATGACGATTTTAATCAGCATAAAAACAATGATCTTTTGGTAATTGTTTATAATTTTATTGATATACTTTCCCACGCAAAAACAGACAATCATATTGTAGATCAGTTAATACGAGATGATAAAACCTTCCGATCTTTAACAATGAATTGGTTTGAAAACTCTTCTTTGCTTAAAATTATTAAACTTGCTGCGGAAAGTGGATTTAAACTGGTAATTACTACCGATCACGGAACGGTTTATGTAAAAAAACCAAGCCGCGTTGTGGGAGACAGAGAAACCTCTACCAACATCCGTTACAAAACCGGAAAAAGCTTAACGTATGAAGAAAATGATGTTTGGGCAGTTACCAATCCGGAAAAAATATTCTTACCAAAAGGAAACCTTAGTTCTAAATATATTTTTGCCAAAAACAATATATTTTTAGCTTATCCTAAAAATTACAATCATTTTGTAAATTATTATAAAGAAACTTATCAGCACGGCGGAATTTCTTTGGAGGAATGTATTATTCCGATAAGTATTCTGGAGCCGAAATAGCAGATTTCTTCTAGATATTGGCGACTTGCTTTTATCATTTCAGCGACTTAAAATTACTTTTAAAATGAAAAAACTCCACAGTAATCTGTGGAGTTAGTTTTTTGAATTTTATGTTAACTTTATTCTTTTGTTTCAGTTTCTTTTTTCGCTAGCAAAGGCAGAACAATTCTTTTAACCATGGGTCGATCATTTTTCCAGTCCGGATCATTTTCAGAGTCTTTGTAGCTTGTTACTAATTGCACTTCCCCTTTTTGATTCAACACAATATATTTCGACATATCTTCGATATTCTCAAATTGTGCGGGAGTAATCTTAGTAAGAAATTCATTGTATTTTTTTGACTTCCCTTTACCTTGAATATCTTTTATCACAAGAATTTTAGCATGAGGATACGCTTCCAAAACCATATCTTTAGATTTCTCTATAGAATTATTAGCTTCCGGATCAACTAACAATACATAAATATCGGCTTTATAAAACTTCTCAATTAAAAAAAACGTCGGGATATGATAAATACAAGGTGTGCACCAACTCCCAAAAGTATAAAAAAGTGTATTGGGTTGTTCAGAATTTTTAGCCAGACATTTTACATCATCAACTGTTACAGAGTAAATACTTTCATAATGTGATTGTGGTAGTTTACATTTCTCAATGGGTGTTTGAGAATAACCTTTCACAAAACATAATAAGAATGCAACAATAATCAATTTTGATTTTTTTAAAAGCATCAACATTTCAATATTTTAATTTTACGATTTTTGGTATAGTTGGGTAATATCAAATGTATAGCCTCCAATTTTTTTTGTTCGGAATTAAAAAATTTCCTTATCTCAAGATAAAAGATATTTTATACAGTACTTAGCTTCATACTCCTCTTAAGAAGCAAATATACTTAATAAAATTCCAGAATATCAAATTTACAGTAAAATAAGCAATATTAATATAGCGCAAATATTTTAATTATTTTTGTGTGCACATTTGAATTAAAGAATTACTAAAAGTAGATAAAACAATCTGCAATTGAACTTACATAGAAATTATTTTAAGATAAAAAATCAATATGAGATTAATAACATACAACGTTAACGGAATTAGAGCCGCCTTTACCAAAGACTTTTTAGGCTGGCTGAAAACTGCCAATCCTGATGTGATCTGCATTCAGGAAAGCAAGGCTGGAAATGATCAAATTGATATTGAAAGTCTCGAAAAATTAGGCTATCACAGCTTTTGGCATTCTGCACAAAGAAAAGGATACAGCGGAGTGGGAATTGCTTCTAAATTGAAACCCAATCATGTAGAATATGGCTGCGGAATTGAAAGTTATGATAATGAAGGCAGAATAATAAGAGCCGATTTTGATAATTTTTCTGTTATTTCTGTCTATGTACCCTCTGCTTCGAATATAGAAAGGCTGGATTTCAAAATGCAGTTCTGCTACGATTTTTTAAATTACATCAAAGATTTAAAGAAAACCATTCCGAATCTTATTATTTCAGGAGATTTTAACATCTGTCATCAGGCAATTGATATTCATAATCCGATGGGCTTAAAAAACACCTCAGGTTTTCTACCCATGGAAAGAGAATGGATGACTCAGTTTATTGAAGAATGCGAACTTATCGACAGTTTCCGTTATTTTAACAGCGAACCAGAAAATTATACTTGGTGGAGTTACCGTCAGAATTCCAGAGCCAACAACAAAGGTTGGCGTTTAGATTACAATTTTACTTCCTATTCTTTGAAAGATCAATTATCAAGAGCAGTTATTCTTAAAGAAGCCGTTCATTCTGATCACTGCCCCGCTTTAGTAGAATTGAATATCTGATATTAAATCAAAAAAAATCCGTAAAAATGTTCGACAAACATCTTACGGATTTTTTGTAGCGAAGACGGGAATTGAACCCGTGACCTCAGGGTTATGAATCCTGCGCTCTAACCAACTGAGCTACCTCGCCGTTTTGGTGGTGCAAATATAGAAAATATTTACAATTCTCCAAAATTATTTTAGTTTAAAATATTCCAAAACATCCCCTACATGGTCTGGCTTACTGATAATCTTATTGTTAGCATCCAAAATAAAATAAGTAGGCGTTGCATGAATATTATATTTATCTGCAAAAGAACTATTCCAGCCTCTTAATTCGGAATCGTTAATCCATGGAAATGCTGCAATCTTAGAAGTATAAGAATTTTTATCCGAATCTAGAGACAGACCAATAACCTGGATATTTTTAGCCTGCAATTCTTTATATTTATTTAAAAGTTGTGGCAATTCATTTTCGCAATGGGAACATGTTGAAGACCAAAAAACGATTACTTTCTTATCTGCTTTTACATCAGCAATAGTTTTCGCTTTAGTATTTACAGGCGAATGAAATGTATAATTGGGAAAAACAGCTCCAAGATCTGTATCTGTATTCGACTTTATGGTAGAAGCCAACCGGTCATTAATTGTACATTTTAAGTTTTTAGCCTGACTTAAATATTTATTTTTAAGTTCTGCCATATCATAAGCATCAAAAATATCTATAAGCTCCGATAAAACGGTCTGTCCTCTTGGCGTTTCGATATTTAATTTATTGATTAGCTGATCTACTGAAGAATTAATATTACTATTACCTCCTACATTAAGATAAGACACAAGAATCGGTCTTAATAATGAAGATGTTTCTAAAAGATCATTCGATTTATCAATAAAATTGATGATTTCTTCCTGACTATTTTTTTTAGAAGAATTATTAGATAAAAATTTATTATAGTTAGTATTATAATAATAAACAAACGGATGTTTTGCCTGATCTAAATCTGCACTTTCACCAGACAGTTTACCCATTTCAGATATCAAAGCTTTTCCAAAATCTGTATTATCTTTATAATATTCTTTAATCTGAACCAATGCCGGAAGAATAAGCTCTTTTTTCTGAGAATTTTCTTGTATGCTATTCATTAAAGCATTCGCGTCATCTTTGTATAAAATATTTTGAATCTTGTTATCCTTAGTTTCAATTTTAATATTTACATCTTTATTCTCAGAGATAAATGTTACGGTATTATTGGTGTCCGGAAAATACACTTTCATCATCCCAATATAATTCTTAGGATATTTAAACAGCCAAGAATTATTTTTAGATTTTTCTTTTGTAACTATAATATCTTTAGATCCGTTTAATGTATATAAAACGGCTTCTTTTTCGATGAAATTTTGTGGAGTTTCAATACTTACAGAAAACTGTGCATTAATAGTGGCAACAACCAATAAACCTGGTAATAGAAATATTCTTTTCATAGTGTAAAAATAAAAAAAGTCTCCGACTAATCGGAGACTTTAAAAATATTTTAATATAATTTTATATTTTTTGAGTTTTGTATTTTTTAGCAACAAAAGCAATAATTAAAAATGCAACAATCGCTAAAACATATACATACATATCGATGGGAGTTGCAGCAGACCCTGGCGTTACTCCTCCCACCCCGCCTTTTCCTGGTGTTGTACATGTAGGACATGGGGGACCAGAAAACACCAGTAGGAAACAATTTATAAAAAGGAGAACAAAAATTTTTTTCATATTTTTCATTGTGTTTTTACTTTATAATCTTAGAGGTTACTTTTTCGCCTTTTTCTGAGACAACGGTAACGATATAAGAAATTTTTACATCTTGTGCTAGATCTAAATTATAATCTTTATTAGCATTTACATCTTTTTTAGATAATACTAATTTTCCACTCATATCAAAAACCTGAATATCAGCTTTTTTCCAGTTTGGATCGAATCTAACAAAATAACCATTTGTATCTGCGTTATATACCACTAAAGTTCTGCTCTTTTTACTAACATCTGTAGTATTAAGAGTACCTGTAGGAAGACCGTAATACAGATCATATTCTACACCATTAGAATTTCCGGGCTGAACAGAAATTACTTGATCTTGCAATGCCTGACTTGCAGTGGTTGCCCCTTCTGCTTTATAATAGAATCCTTCTCCTGAAGATAAGGCATGACTACCTGTAGGAATCGTCGCCGCATTTTCTCTAATCTCGAACTTAAATGATACAATATTAGGATTATAATTTACCAATTTAATATTCTTTCCTTTGAAATTTGCTTCATTAGCTTCATTTATATAAAGCCAATAACTCACATTAGACAAATCATAACCGCCATTAATAGCATCTTCTTCAAAAGTACCAAAAGAATAACCACCACCTACAGTAACCTGCACTGTAGGAGCATTTGTATGACCAGAAACTGTGGTTGGGGATACAACATAGTATGTTCTTTCGATTTCTTTTCCGTTAGCATCTAAACCAATTACTCCTAATTGCTTAAGTGTATTAGTAACATTTTTTGCTGCTGTAACTGTATAAGGTGTTGCTGCAGCTCTAGAATAGTAATTAAATCTTCTTAATTTACCAAAATCTAAAGTAGCCGTTGGAGAATCTTTTTTCATTTTTACCGCAAATGTACCCATTGGTCTTACCATTGCATAATTTACATCTCCAGCTGGTTGATAACCTGCAGAGCTATCACCAAAAGTGATATATTTATATGAAGAAGATCCACCTCCCGAAAGTGCGGAATATTGTACCCCTTGTACTTCTAATCTCACTCCATAAATACCGTCTAAATAAGTTCCGTCACCATTAGTTTCATTATTTGCAATTTGAGACAAATCTAAGTTTGTCATGTAAGGATTACCAAACTGGTAGATATTTTTTCCAAAATTACCTGTCCATACCCCCGCACTTTCGTTAAAAGAATCCTGTATATAGCTGTTGTATCTCTCGTTGTAACTATTAATTCCATTACCATTATTTCCAAAATTAGCCAACGAACCACCAGCGTTCGTAATTATGGTATAAGCAGTATTAGAGGTACTACCATTTAAATAAGTAGCAACTGGAACACCAGATAATGTTCTGGTAACTGTAGAGACATTCAAATTCAGTCCACCAAAAATATAATATGCCGTTGGAGTAACTATTAAATCAGCAGCACAAGAAGTACAAGTGGTAGCATCAGTCTGAAGAACCTTTTGAAACACAGATGAATCATTACTCCAAATAAGAATTTCATTTTTAGATCTTCTATTTTCATTGAATGTTTTACCAAGAGCAATTTGTGCAGGAGTAGGATTAGATGCAGTAGATTGATTAAAAGTTGAAAACACTTTATTAGAGAAAGGAAGACCCATCTGCTGATAATCTCCATGACTATTTTGTCTGAACTCTATATCTACAGCACCAGTGATTTTATCTTGATTAAAACCATCTATATAAAACTGCCCATAAGTATATTTAGGAACTGAAGTTGATTTATTTTCATTTACTTCACCATATTCATTGGGTTCATTTAATTTATTTACAAAAGAACCAGCTATACCTCCCACAACAGGATTACCCGAAGAGTTTAAATTTCTATATACATCGTCCCCAGAATTAGAACGAACCATCATAAAATTACCATGGTTCTCAATACTTCCTCCAGAAACAATTTCCATACCTCCTCCATTATAAACAAGAGTTCCCTTGCTTATATACATTTTAGCTGTACCATCTAAGTGAGTTAGTATTGTGGCAGTCTGTGCCTGCATAGAAATGCCAATAGCCAATAGAGATAACGTTATTAAATTTTTTTTCATTGTATCATAGTTTTGTGTTGTACAATTTTCCGTGCAAAGATAATACTTTTTTCTAAAAAACACCCTAAATTTACTTATTAATCAGAATATTATCTCTCTTTAGTACAATCTCATGCTGTTCACCTACTGTAAACATATAATCTTCCAAAACCTTTTCAGTAGTTCCTCTCAATCCTCTTGCTCCTAAACCTTTTTCCATTGTTTCTTCCACAATTGTTTCTATGGCGTCATCTGTAAAAACCAACTTAGTCCCATCCATCTTGAACAACTCTACAAATTGATTTACAATAGAATTTTTAGGCTCTTTCATAATTCTTATCATGGTTTCTTTGGTGAGTTTTTCCAGATATGTAATAATTGGAAATCTACCTAATAACTCAGGAATTAGCCCAAAAGATCTTAAATCTATAGCATTAAGATTCTTAAGAACATATTCATCTTCATCAACTTTATTGATTTTTTCTGAACTGAAACCAATTGCCTGTTTATTCAGTCTTCTTTCGATAATTTCTTTTATCCCATCGAAAGCACCTCCCGCAATAAACAATATATTTTGGGTATTTACCTGAATATACTTCTGATCTGGGTGTTTTCTTCCTCCTTGTGGCGGAACATTTACAATACTCCCTTCTAAAAGCTTCAGTAATCCTTGTTGCACTCCTTCACCGGAAACATCTCTTGTAATACTCGGGTTGTCTGATTTTCTTGCAATTTTATCAATCTCATCAATAAAAACAATTCCCTTTTCGGCCTTTTCTACATCATAATCTGCAACCATTAAAAGTCGGGACAAAATACTTTCCACATCTTCTCCTACATATCCTGCTTCTGTAAGAATGGTAGCATCTACGATACAAAAAGGGACATTCAGTTCTCTTGCAATAGTTTTAGCCAAAAGGGTTTTCCCGGTTCCGGTTTCACCAATCATGATGATATTGGATTTTTCCAGTTCTACCTCTCTGTTTTCACTTTTTGCATGCAGCAACCTTTTATAATGATTGTAAACAGCAATCGAAAGCTGTTTTTTTGCCTGATCTTGCCCTATTACATACAGATCAAGAAACTCTTTTATTTCCTTTGGCTTTTTTAGCTCATCAATACTTTCTGCAGGAGAAAATCCTCCGTTTGAAGAATTATCTTTTACAATTGCATGAGCCTGTTCTATGCAGTTTTCACAAATAAAACCATTCTGTCCGGAGATCAGCATCTGTACTTCACTTCTTTTTTTTCCGCAGAAAGAGCATTGGTTTGGATTCATTTTAATTAAATATATTAGTAAAGAAAATCGTAAAAAATTTCTTTTTTACGACTTTTATTTTAATGTTAGGAATTTATAATTAACTGTTGTATTTCAGAATATTCTTCAGGAGACAGTTTTAATCGCTCATTTTTGAAATTCATGTCTTCTACTGTATTTAGCGGAATAAGATGTATGTGTGCATGAGGAACTTCTAAACCGACAACCGCAACTCCAACTCTTACACATGGAATGGCATTTTTTACTTTTTTCGCAATTTCCTGAGCAAAAGACCAAAGGTTTTTGTACTCTTCAGATTCAAGATCAAAAATAAGATCGACTTCTTTTTTAGGAATTACCAAAGTATGACCTTTTACCAAAGGCATTGCATCCAAAAATGCGATAAAGTTTTCATTTTCTGCTATTTTATAAGCAGGTATTTCTCCATTGATGATTTTAGTAAAAACTGAACTCATTTTTTTTGAAATTAAAGTTACAAAGTTATGTCTAAAATTTCAAAAGACAATTTATTTCCGTTAGGAAGTACAATTTCCGCAGTTTCTCCAATTGCTTTACCCAATAATCCTTTTGCAATAGGAGTATTTACAGAAATTTTACCACTTTTTAAGTCGCTTTCATTATCAGGAACCAATTTGAAAACCTGTTCTTTTTTTGTATCGTTGTTCATGAGTTTCACAGTGGTAAGAATAGAAACTTTAGAAGTATCCAGCTGGCTTTCATCTATAATTTTAGAAGTAGAGATTACATCTTTCAATTTTGATATTCTCATTTCCAGCATTCCCTGAGCTTCTTTAGCGGCGTCATACTCAGCATTTTCAGATAAATCTCCTTTATCTCTCGCCTCCGCAATCTGCTGAGTAATCTTAGGTCTTTCGATAGTTTCCAACTGCTCCAGTTCAGCTTTCATTTTATCCAATCCTTCCTTTGTTACGTAGCTTGCCATAATTTTAAAATTTTGTTTTAGTATAAAAAAATTATCCGACATTTGTCGGACAATGTTTTTGCTTGTTAATCGTTATTATTTTACAAATATATAAAATTTTATATTCAAATGAAAAAAACTTTTTCAGCAGTATCCTTTTTCATATTACTGACAGTCAGCTTTTTAAATATAAACTCATGCAGTAATAGGGAGGATACAGTAAGCTGCTTTCCTAAAACCCCGATTAATGTTAGTTTAAATCTAAATCTTGCCGCGTATAATAATCTCAATTATATTAATGGCTGGATTTATGTAAACGAACAACAGTCCGGAACAAGAGGTCTTATTGTAGTGAGAACCGGAGATAATCCTGCAACTTTTAAGGTATACGACCGAAATGCACCACATATTTGTCCCGATAATAACACGACTTTAGAAGTAAAAGATAATATCAGTATCGTGTGTCCTAAAGACAATGCCACTTGGATTCTCTTAACCGGAAATCCTACTTCTGGATCTTCTCTTCCTCCCAAAACTTATTTTTACAATTATGATGCATCAACCAAAAATTTAAACTTATATAATTAAATGAGAGTCGTTATACAAAGAGTTTCTGAAGCCAGTGTAAAAGTAGACGGAATTATTGTAGGAGAAATAAAACATGGTCTAATGCTGCTTGTTGGAGTGGAAGAAAATGACCAAGAAACGGATGCAGAATGGTTGGTACAAAAAATTTTAAATCTGAGAATATTTGGTGATGAAAATGAGAAACTGAATTTATCGGTTACAGATATTAAGGGAGAAATTTTGTGTATAAGCCAATTCACTTTAATTGCAGATTATAAAAAAGGTAACCGTCCTTCTTTTATAAAAGCCGCAAAACCAGAAAAAGCAATCCCTCTTTTTGATTTTTTTAAAGATGAACTCAAAAAATCCGATCTAAAAATTGATAGTGGAATATTTGGAGCAGACATGAAAGTTTCTTTACTAAATGATGGTCCTGTTACCATTTTAATGGACTCACAAACAAAAACATAAAGAATATGGAGACTAATAAAAATTATAATACCAATTCCTGAAAAAGTTTTGAAAAAGTTTGTTCGAGATCTTTAGATTTTCCCGGATGCGGTCTAGAAGTTTGAATAACAGAACTGCGTACAGCTGTTAACCATCTAAAGCGTTCGGGAATGTCTAATAATGCGATGGGTCCGCCTTCTTTGTCACCCTTGGAAATTTTCTCAAAACTAACAAGATTTTCTATTACATCTCTGTAATCCAATTTACTATGCATGAACTTGAATTTATTTTCACATAAATGAAATTTAAATCTGATAAATTTTTCTTTTTTTGAAAATAAAATAAGTCCTACATTGAAAAATTCTTCTCTCTCAACCTTAGGAACTAAACGTATTACAGCATACTCGTAAATTTTATAGTCTTGCATTTTTCGCTTCGTTTAAAAAAATTGGTGAGTTTAGTAATCTTGTTTTCATGAAATTAAAATAGATTTCACGAATTTCATCAGGACTTTCTTCAGCGTCATTCCATTGCAGCCATTCTAAAGGAATCATATTTACGATATCTCTAAAAACCTGATCATTTAATATATTATGAGCAAACAAATCAGCTTCATTCAGCATTGATGCCTGTGGAAGAAGTACGTGGTCTTTTATATATTTGAAAGGAGTTTTAGCAGCAGTATCAAAATTCTGCCAGGAATGATGAAAATAAAATGAAGCTCCATTATCAATAACCCAAAGCTCTTTGTGCCACATTAGAAGATTTGTATTCTTAAAAGTTCGATCTATATTAGTAATAAAAGCATCGAGCCATACGATTTTAGATGCTAATAAAGGATCAATTTTTACACTCGGATCATACGCAATTGCACCAGACAAATAATGAAGTCCTAAATTGAGCCCTTCAGAAAATTTCAATAAATCCTGTATCTCTTCATCTGCCTCTGTTCTTCCAAAATCAGCATCCAAATTCACAAAAACAATTTCAGGAATGGGAAGTTGAAGTGCTTCAGCTATTTTACCTCCCAAAAGTTCAGAAATAAGCATTTTAACACCATGTCCAGCGCCGCGAAATTTCAATACGTACTTAAAATCATCATCTGCATCGGCCAATGCTGGAAGCGAACCTCCTTCCCTTAGAGGTAAGATATATCGAACAACCGTAACAGTACGCATATTTCTCATTTTAAAATTATTAAATTAATAAGAATTTATTATTCATCGAAGAATTAAAATTTTAACAAAAATAATATTAATAAACTTAATATCATAGTTTATGCAATTTGCGAATAGCAATACTTTTATAGATAATAAGTAATGAGTAGAATTGGATAATATTGTTGATTCCGTAGGTATTTCATTTAGTATTAAATTGTGATTTAACGTTAGTTAATAAAAAAGAATATGTTTCTGTATTTGAATTAAGATTAAACCACTCAAATATATAATTGTCAATTCAATATATTTTCAGTGTTTAATGAATGCGTTTAAGAGTAATCTTTTAGGATTTGGATTGATATTATGATTGGATTAGGATTTCAATTAAAATAGAATAGAATAGAATAAAATACAATAAAAAAACCTCATACATTTGTGTATGAGGTTTGAAAAAAACTGGCGGCGACCTACTCTCCCGCTTTCGCAGTACCATCGGCGCTAGAGGGCTTAACTTCTGTGTTCGGAATGGGAACAGGTGAGCCCCTCTGCTAAAACCACCCTAAATAAGGTATATAGATTTCAGAGGTTAGATATTAGATTTCAGACTAACTAAAGTCTTGTATCTGATGTCTTATATCTGACATCTTTTTATCGGTAAATTTCATCACAAAGGCAAAACCAGTGTCGCACTTATAAGGCTTGATTTAATGTAAACTTATAGGCTATAAATCTACGGGTAATTAGTACTACTCGGCTATGCTGTTACCAACTTTACACCTGTAGCCTATCAACGTGGTCATCTCCCACGACCCTTAAAAGATGTCTCATCTTGAGGCGAGTTTCGCACTTATATGCTTTCAGTGCTTATCTCTTCCAAACATAGCTACTCAGCGGTGCACCTGGCGGTACAACTGATACACCAGAGGTTTGTTCAAATCGGTCCTCTCGTACTAGATTCAAGCCCTCTCAAACATCTAACGCCCGCAATAGATAGAGACCGAACTGTCTCACGACGTTCTGAACCCAGCTCGCGTGCCACTTTAATGGGCGAACAGCCCAACCCTTGGGACCTTCTCCAGCCCCAGGATGTGACGAGCCGACATCGAGGTGCCGAACCTCCCCGTCGATGTGAGCTCTTGGGGGAGACTAGCCTGTTATCCCCGGAGTACCTTTTATCCTATGAGCGATGGCCCTTCCATACGGAACCACCGGATCACTATGTCCTGCTTTCGCACCTGATCGACTTGTTGGTCTCACAGTCAAGCACCCTTATGCCATTACACTCTACGCACGGTTACCAAGCGTGCTGAGGGTACCTTTGAAAGCCTCCGTTACTCTTTTGGAGGCGACCACCCCAGTCAAACTACCCACCACGCAATGTCCTTCTAAAAGAAGTTAGGCTCCAAGTAAGTAAAGGGTGGTATTTCAACGTTGGCTCCACAAACACTAGCGTGCCTGCTTCAAAGCCTCCCACCTATCCTACACATTACTTACTCAAAGTCAATACGAAGTTATAGTAAAGGTTCACAGGGTCTTTTCGTCCCATTGCGGGTAATCGGCATCTTCACCGATACTACAATTTCACCGAGCTCGTGGCTGAGACAGTGCCCAGATCGTTACACCATTCGTGCAGGTCGGAACTTACCCGACAAGGAATTTCGCTACCTTAGGACCGTTATAGTTACGGCCGCCGTTTACTGGGGCTTCAGTCAAACGCTTCGCTTACGCTAACGCCCTTCCTTAACCTTCCAGCACCGGGCAGGTGTCAGACCCTATACAGCATCTTTCGATTTAGCAGAGTCCTGTGTTTTTGATAAACAGTCGCCTGGGCCTCTTCACTGCGGCCACCATTGCTGATGGCGTCTCTTCTTCCGAAGTTACGAGACTATTTTGCCTAGTTCCTTAGCCACGACTCACTCGAGCACCTTAGGATTCTCTCCTCGACTACCTGTGTCGGTTTTGGTACGGGTTGCTTCACTTCGGCTTTTCTTGGAAGCACTTTCCCTACAGCAACTTCGCCCGAAGGCTAGGTCTTGACTATTCCGTCAGTCTTCAGTAAGTACGGCACTCCGTCCCCTTTTTAGTGTGAGCAAGTATGGGAATATTAACCCATTGTCCATCCACTTCCCCTTTCGGGTGCGCGTTAGGTCCCGACTAACCCTCAGCTGATTAGCATGGCTGAGGAAACCTTAGTCTTTCGGTGAGGGGGTTTCTCGCCCCCTTTATCGTTACTTATGCCTACATTTTCTTTTCTGTCCGCTCCACAATACCTCACGATACTGCTTCGGCGCAAACAGAATGCTCCCCTACCAGATATAATAAATTATAAATCCATAGCTTCGGTAATATGCTTATGCCCGATTATTATCCATGCCGAACCGCTCGACTAGTGAGCTGTTACGCACTCTTTAAATGAATGGCTGCTTCCAAGCCAACATCCTAGCTGTCAATGCAGTTCAACCGCGTTGCTTCAACTTAGCATATATTTGGGGACCTTAGCTGTTGGTCTGGGTTCTTTCCCTCTCGGACATGGACCTTAGCACCCATGCCCTCACTGCCGCAGAACATTTATTAGCATTCGGAGTTTGTCAGGAATTGGTAGGCGATGAAACCCCCGCATCCAATCAGTAGCTCTACCTCTAATAAACTCATTTGCGACGCTGCACCTAAATGCATTTCGGGGAGTACGAGCTATCTCCCAGTTTGATTGGCCTTTCACCCCTACCCACAGGTCATCCGAAGACTTTTCAACGTCAACCGGTTCGGTCCTCCACTTTGTGTTACCAAAGCTTCAACCTGCCCATGGGTAGATCACAAGGTTTCGCGTCTAATCCTACTAACTCAGCGCCCTATTCAGACTCGCTTTCGCTCCGGCTCCGGACCTGAAGTCCTTAACCTCGCTAGTAAAATTAACTCGTAGGCTCATTATGCAAAAGGCACGCCGTCACACCCTATTGGTGCTCCGACCGCTTGTAGGCGTACGGTTTCAGGTTCTATTTCACCCTTCTATTCGAAGTGCTTTTCACCTTTCCTTCACAGTACTTGTTCACTATCGGTCTTTCAGGAGTATTTAGCCTTGGAGGATGGTCCCCCCATATTCAGACAGGATTTCACGTGTCCCGCCATACTCATTTATCATCTATATATACCTTTCGAATACCGGGCTATCACCGTCTACGGCCGCACTTTCCAGTACGTTCTTCTAAATATATAAAGACTTTTGGGCTAATCCGCTTTCGCTCGCCACTACTTACGGAATCTCTTCGATTTCTTTTCCTCCGGGTACTTAGATGTTTCAGTTCTCCGGGTTTGCTCCTCTTACGAGGTAATACATCTTCAATGTATTGGGTTGCCCCATTCGGACATCTCGGGATCTATTCGTGTGTGCCAATCCCCCGAGCTTTTCGCAGCTTACCACGTCCTTCGTCGCCTCTGAAAGCCTAGGCATCCGCCATACGCCCTTAACGATTTCTTTCCTATTTTTAGGTTACTCAAGCACTTATAAGTGCTCGGTTTTCTCTTTGTGATGTCTTTACCGTTAATGTCAATGATCTTATTTTCTTGTACTTAAATAATCAAGTAAAATGTTCTAATGACGGCTCCGTCACTATGTAGTATACATTTCCTTTTATTACCCTCATACATTATACTCTGTACTTTCGTACTTCGTACAATCCGTGGAGAATAAGGGAGTCGAACCCTTGACCTCCTGCGTGCAAGGCAGGCGCTCTAGCCAGCTGAGCTAATTCCCCGCTAGTAGACTTCAGATGTCAGATTACAGACTTTAGACTTTTTTGTCTGATGTCTCTTATCTGATGTCTTCCCGTCTTTTCAATTAGTAGTCTCGGGCAGGCTCGAACTGCCGACCTCTACATTATCAGTGTAGCGCTCTAACCAGCTGAGCTACGAGACTTCATTTAGATTTGAGATAATAGATTTCAGATACAAGACCATTAAGTCTATCTTCTTTTATCTACCATCTTTTGTCTCTCTCCCTATACTAATTTCTAGTGGGTTTTGTATTTTATAATTGATAATCGATGTTGGATGAGTGATTAAGCATCTCTGCTATTATTAATCAATGATCTTTCATCATTTATCTTTTATATATGACAACCAAATAAAAACTAAAGCTTGAACTTTAAGTAAGTTTTTTTTGTACTTGCGTACTTGTTTGTTTAACGTTCTTCAACGCTCTAAAATGAGATGTTCCAGCCGCACCTTCCGGTACGGCTACCTTGTTACGACTTAGCCCTAGTTACCTGTTTTACCCTAGGCAGCTCCTTTTACGGTCACCGACTTCAGGTACCCCAGACTTCCATGGCTTGACGGGCGGTGTGTACAAGGCCCGGGAACGTATTCACCGCGCCATGGCTGATGCGCGATTACTAGCGATTCCAGCTTCATAGAGTCGAGTTGCAGACTCCAATCCGAACTGAGACCGGCTTTCGAGATTCGCATCCAATCACTTGGTAGCTGCCCTCTGTACCGGCCATTGTATTACGTGTGTGGCCCAAGGCGTAAGGGCCGTGATGATTTGACGTCATCCCCACCTTCCTCTCTACTTGCGTAGGCAGTCTCACTAGAGTCCCCAACTGAATGATGGCAACTAGTGACAGGGGTTGCGCTCGTTGCAGGACTTAACCTAACACCTCACGGCACGAGCTGACGACAACCATGCAGCACCTTGAAAATTGTCCGAAGAAAAGTCTATTTCTAAACCTGTCAATTCCCATTTAAGCCTTGGTAAGGTTCCTCGCGTATCATCGAATTAAACCACATAATCCACCGCTTGTGCGGGCCCCCGTCAATTCCTTTGAGTTTCATTCTTGCGAACGTACTCCCCAGGTGGCTAACTTATCACTTTCGCTTAGTCTCTGAACCATAAAGCCCAAAAACGAGTTAGCATCGTTTACGGCGTGGACTACCAGGGTATCTAATCCTGTTCGCTCCCCACGCTTTCGTCCATCAGCGTCAGTTAAAACATAGTGACCTGCCTTCGCAATTGGTGTTCTAAGTAATATCTATGCATTTCACCGCTACACTACTTATTCCAGCCACTTCTACTTTACTCAAGACCTGCAGTATCAATGGCAGTTTCACAGTTAAGCTGTGAGATTTCACCACTGACTTACAGATCCGCCTACGGACCCTTTAAACCCAATAAATCCGGATAACGCTTGCACCCTCCGTATTACCGCGGCTGCTGGCACGGAGTTAGCCGGTGCTTATTCGTACAGTACCTTCAGCTATTTACACGTAAATAGGTTTATCCCTGTACAAAAGAAGTTTACAACCCATAGGGCAGTCGTCCTTCACGCGGGATGGCTGGATCAGGCTCCCACCCATTGTCCAATATTCCTCACTGCTGCCTCCCGTAGGAGTCTGGTCCGTGTCTCAGTACCAGTGTGGGGGATCACCCTCTCAGGCCCCCTAAAGATCATCGACTTGGTGAGCCGTTACCTCACCAACTATCTAATCTTGCGCGTGCCCATCTCTATCCACCGGAGTTTTCAATATCAAATGATGCCATCTAATATATTATGGGGTATTAATCTTCCTTTCGAAAGGCTATCCCCCTGATAAAGGCAGGTTGCACACGTGTTCCGCACCCGTACGCCGCTCTCTCATTTCCGAAGAAACAATACCGCTCGGCTTGCATGTGTTAGGCCTCCCGCTAGCGTTCATCCTGAGCCAGGATCAAACTCTCCATTGTATGTTTGTCTGACTCACTCAAAGTTTTTTAACGCTTTAGTTTTTCCTTACTTGGTTGTTATATTGTATGTCAATGATCTTTTTTTCTTCCGCTTTTTAACGTAGCAATCTCTCTGTCAGTGTCGCTCCGTATTTGCGAGTGCAAAAGTAATAACTTATTTTTTAATGACCAAATGTTTTTGAAGAAAATTTAAAGTTTTTTTTAATTAACCCTAACTCCCAAACACCCCTATCAATAACGCTCCTACTCTCCCCTAATCGGGACTGCAAAGATAATAACTATTTTTAAAACCACAATCCCTTTTTTAAAAAAAATTAAAGTTTTTTTCGTTACCTCTTTTAAAGCTATTTATCAATTACTCTCCTGCGCTACCTACTTAACTTCCGTTTTTCGGTGCCGCAAAGATAGATATTCATACAAACACAAAACAAATTAATTTAACATAAAATTTACCATCACGTAACATTAACAGCATAACAGCATGGAGATCAGCCACTATTTTTTTTAAGCTTTGTTTGATTTTTTATTCTAAAGCTAGAAATGTATCATCGTTTGTCTAAATAAATGCCCCACAAATAAAGCTAATCACATAAAAATACCTCCAAATGGAGGTAGATTTAATGAGAGAAAAACTTCTTTATAAACAATCGATATGTATAGTATCCTAATAAGCAACCTGCAACATCTGCAATAATATCCAGAGCTTCCATAGATCGCCCAAGTTTCATTTCTTCTTGTAAAATCTCTGTTAGAAAGGCGTAAATAAGAATAATCTGAAAAAAATAAGAAAATTTTAATCTAGGAAATGATGCAATAAGGCAGAAACCTAATGCAGCGAAGATACTTACATGCAATACTTTGTCTATTCCCGAAAACATAAACCAATATTCATGATTTTCTTCCCCAGGACGTAAAAGCATATATGTAAGAAATGCCCAATAAATGGGCAATATCTTTTTAAATATGTTTGAAATTTTATCCAATTAATGCTTGGTATTCTTCCGCAGAAAGCAATTCTGAATGATCTGCATCTTCAGCAATTTCAAGCTTAATAATCCAACCTTCTCCATACGGATCAGAATTTAAAAGTTCCGGCTGATCTTCTAAAGCAGAATTAAATTCGGTTACTTTCCCAGAGATAGGCAAGAAAAGGTCTGATACGGTTTTAACAGCCTCAACGCTTCCAAAAACATCTCCTCCACTTATTTCGTCATCCACGGTATCAACATCTACATAAACGATATCTCCTAATTCTCCTTGTGCAAAATCTGTAATCCCGATAGTGGCAGTGTTTCCTTCTATCTTAATCCACTCATGATCTTTAGTGTACTTTAATTCTGACGGTGTATTCATTTTTAATTTTTTAATGATGACAAATTTATTCAAAATTGATATACACTCAAAGAAAATTTTAAACAAGTTTTGATCATCGCTAAATACGATTTCAATCCGGGCATTCATTTAATTTTCTTCATTTAAATTTAAAAAGCTATTTTTGAAAAAATTCAAAAAAATTATGAAAACTAAACACCCTAAAGGTTTACCCTATCTGTTTTTCACAGAAATGTGGGAACGTTTCGGATATTATCTGATCCTCGGAATTTTTGTGCTTTATATGATTGACAGTGAGAAAGGCGGATTGGCGTTTGATGATAAAAATGCGGACGACATCTTCGGAACTTTTATCGCTTTAACGTATCTAACTCCTTTTTTAGGCGGATTTTTAGCGGATAGAGTTTTAGGATATATCAAAGCAATATATATTGGAGGTTTTTTGATGGGCTTAGGCTATTTAGGAATTGGTTTGTTTAAAGAATTACCACTCTTTTATGGTTCATTAGCTTTAATTATTATAGGAAATGGGTTCTTCAAGCCTAGTATTTCTACACTTCTGGGAAATCTTTACAACGAAGAGCCTTACAAAGCAAATAAAGATGCCGGATACAATATTTTCTATATGGGAATTAACATTGGGGCATTTGTATGCAATATTATTGCTGCATTTATGCGTAATAAATATGGATGGGGTCCTGCGTTTATGACTGCCGGAGTAGGAATGTTCGTAGGTTTGTTGATTTTTACAATTGGAAAAAAACATATTATACAGGCAAATATTTTAAAACCTGCACAAGAAGGAGGTACCAAAATTTCTGATATCTTGGTAAAAGTATTTTTACCCGCTATTATTTTCGGACTAATAGGATGGTTCATTCCGAAAAATATTTTTGGAAGCGACAGCACAGATGCTTTTATTTTCGCCTGTATTCCGGTTATATACTTTTATGTAATGCTCTACGTAAAGGCAAATGCCGAAGACAAAAAACCTATCGGTGCTCTTCTAGCCATTTTTGCAGTAAGTTTAATGTTTTGGGCTGTTTTTAAACAAAACGGAACCGCTTTAACCCGCTGGGCAAACTATTATACAGACAGAACAGTTCCCAAAGCGGTAGAAAAGCCTTTAGAAGCAATTTATTTGGTTGACAAAAAAGATTACCAAAACAAAGAAGTTTCTGTTTACGACCACCAATATCAGGTGAAAAAAGATGCAAATGGTAAAGCCTTGAAAGAACAAGGAAAAGATATTTATTTTAGAAATGTTTCTGAATCTGAAAAAGCAAAATTAGAAGTAGATCCTTCGCAAACAGTTCATCTTTACAATACGGAATTATTCCAATCCATCAATCCGGGTTGGGTGATTCTTCTAACGCCGGTTGTTGTTGCTTTTTTTATGATGCTTAGAAGAAAAGGCAAAGAACCAAGCACTCCCTCAAAAATTGTATTGGGATTATTCATTTCTGCGTTATCTTGTCTAGTAATGGTAGGAGCTGTGTATGCAGGACAAAATGGTTTTATAAAAGTTTCAGCTTTATGGCTTGTAGCCGCTTACGGAGTAATAACTGTAGGAGAACTTTGCCTTTCGCCAATGGGATTGTCTTTGGTTTCTAAACTTTCTCCTCCAAGAATTACCGCTTTAATGATGGGAGGATTTTTTCTTTCTACTTCAATCGGAAACAAACTTTCCGGAGTTTTAGCCAGCTTTTGGTATGATTATGATAACAAAGCTAATTTCTTTATCGTGAATTTTGGCTTATTACTTCTGGCAACTTTACTTGGTCTTTCGATTCTGAAACGTCTCAATAAAATAATGAAGGATAGAGAAATAAATTAAATTTTTGAAATCCGAAAACAGTAAGCCGTAGATTATTCTGCGGCTTTTTTTATTTAAAATTAAATTAAAACTTGCCAAAAACCTAAAAAAAACTATATTTGCTAGTCTTAACAAAAATTTAACAAGTATATATGGATACAGTAGTTCAGTCGAAGACCAAACACCCAAAGGGATTGTGGGTACTTTTCGGAACGGAAATGTGGGAGCGTTTCAATTTTTATGGAATGAGAGCAATCTTAACTCTGTTTATGGTAAATGCTTTGCGTTTAGGAGAATCAAATGCATCAATTATTTATGGTGGTTTTTTGGCTCTATGCTATTTAACACCACTTTTAGGAGGTTTTATTGCAGATAAATTCTTGGGAAACAGGTACTGCATTCTTTTAGGAGGTACATTGATGGCAGTTGGTCAGTTTTTACTTTTCTACAGTGCTACAATATTTGATACCGGATTAGAAACTTCAAAAATAGCATTCTGGTTAGGTTTGCTGGTTATTATTTTTGGTAACGGATTCTTCAAACCTAATATTTCTTCCATGGTGGGTAGCCTTTACCCTGCTCAAGAAAAATCAAAATTAGATTCGGCTTTTACCATTTTCTATATGGGAATTAATATTGGAGCTTTATTAAGCCAATATTTTGTACCGATTATTGCAGATGTTGTGGTAGATGGGCAAAGAGATATTTTTGTTTTCAAATGGGGATATTTAGCTGCTGGTATTGCGATGGTTTTGGGAACTCTAATATTTCTATTCTTAAAAGATAAATATGTAGTTGACCCTGAAGGTAAACCTATTGGTGGATTACCTTCAAAATCAAGAAACAAAGAAGAAGAGGGAGAAAAAGCAAAATTCTCTTCAGCATCTTTAGGTATTACAGTAGGCCTATTTGTAGTTCTTTTCTTTGTTTTCAGGTACCTACATGTAAATGAAGTTTTCTTCAGTAAATTTGAAATCGGAAGTCTGGTTAAAGGTATAATTTATCCAATCATTTATGCTTCAGGGATTTCATTAGCTATTCTTATCTTATTGGATAAAGCTTTGACGAAAATAGAAATTCAAAGAATTTTAGTAATTTATATTGTATCATTCTTTATTATTTTCTTTTGGGCAGCTTTTGAACAGGCTGGTTCTTCTTTAACCTTTATTGCTGACAATCAAACAGACAGAACATTCTTATTCGGTTGGAAAATGCCTGCTTCTATGGTTCAAATTTTCAACGGATTATTTGTGGTAATTCTAGCTGTACCTTTCAGTCTTCTATGGGATAAACTAAGAGCAAAAGGAAAAGAACCGGTTTCTCCACTGAAACAAGCTATGGGATTAGCTCTGATTGCTTTATCATATTTCATCATTGCTTACAATGTTAAAGATTTAGGAAACAACGGTCTTCTAGCAATTAAATGGTTAGTGTTACTATATTTTATTCAAACTTGTGGAGAGCTTTGTCTTTCTCCAATTGGGCTTTCTTTGGTAGGAAAGCTATCGCCAAAAAGATTTGCTTCATTGTTGTACGGTGTATTCTTTATTTCGAATGCTGCAGGCTATGCGTTAGCAGGAACTTTAGGTTCTATTTTGCCTGCAACTGGAGATAAATTTATAGCTTCCGAAAAGCAGGGTATCGATCTTCAAGCAGTTTTAGATAAAAAATATGACGTTTCAGGAAAAGAATTGTTTATCTTAGCACAATATGACCTTGCGAAGATTGATAAAGAAAAACTCGACAAAACCGGAATCAAGCTAAATGAAGCTATTGAAAAAAATAATAAAACAATAAACAAGATCAAGAAAGCAGATAAAAAAGCAGAAGTCAAGCCTGAACAATTGACTTACCTTTCTGAACCAGAATTATCAAAGCTTAAATCAGACAATATTATTACAGTAGAATATAATAGATTTGCAGGATTTACAATTCACAATCTATTTGAATTCTTCATGGTATTCGTAGTTCTTTGTGGAATTGCAGCAGTAATTCTTGCATTAATTTCACCAATTTTAAAGAAAATGATGCACGGAGTAAAATAAACTATTTTTAAAATATTAATTAAACCTCTGATTTTTTCAGAGGTTTTTTTATAAATTCGTTTGGCAATAATTCTTACTTATCAATAATAAGAAATTATTGTTTTTTTCATTTATAAACAATCACTTATGAGTCTTAGCCTAGAAGAAATACAAAATTTTAAAGGAAAATATCCTAAACAACTTTGGACACTTTTTACCGTAGAAATGTGGGAACGTTTCTGCTTCTACGGAATGCGAGGGGTACTTACATACTTTATGGTAGACCAGCTATTATTAAAAGATGGCGTAGCAAATCTGCAATATGGTGCCATTCAGGCTTTTGTATATGCATTTACTTTTATTGGCGGAATTTTCGCAGATAAAATTTTAGGATTTAGAAAATCTCTTTTCTTTGGCGGAATCGTGATGGTAATCGGTAATTCACTGATTGCTTTTTCACCAAAAGAACTTTTTTATATTGGAATTGCATTTTCAATCATCGGAACGGGATTTTTTAAACCTAACGTGTCTTCGATGGTTGGAGAACTCTACGATGAAAAAGATCCGAGAAGAGACGCCGGATACGGGATGTTCTATGCCGGAATTAATATTGGAGGCCTTTTAGGAGGTGCTCTATGTATTTACTTAGGAAAATATCATTCCTGGACTTTATGTTTTCTTGCAGCTGCTTTGGTGATGGTTATTGGTTTATTAACTTTCCTTTTTACCAAAAAAAATCTGGGACCTATCGGAAACTCTCCCCTGCTCAATCTGGAACCATCAAAAAGAAGAATGCGCGAAATTGCTGTGTATGTACTTTCCATATTAAGCATCCCTTTAATCTTCATTATGGTGAAAAATACCGATTATACAGACTATTTTATGTACACTATCGGAATTATTGCAGTAGGTTATTTTGTTTATGAATTAATCAGACTGGAGATTTCAAATCTTCAGAAAAAATTAATTGCTGCTTTTGCATTTATATTTTTCTATTTTCTTTTTAATGCCATTTACGAGCAAAGTGGCGGCTCACTTTCTTTATTTGCCAAAGATAATTTGGATCATAATTTATTAGGATTCAATATGGATCCTAACGTTGTGAATAATAGTTCGAACACTTTATTTGTTATCATTTTAAGCCCCATCATCGGTTTATTGTGGCTTTGGTTAGCAAAGAAAAAGCTGGAACCGAACACTCTGATTAAATTTGGGATAGGATTTTTATTTCTTTCCGCTTCATTTTATATCTTTTATTACACAAAATTCTTCGCCAATGCAGAAGGGATCACTTCTTTGAATGTTTTTGCCTTTGCTTACTTCATCACTACCATTGGTGAACTTTGTCTGGGACCTATTGGTATGTCGATTATCACAAAACTATCTCCGAAAAGACTATTCGGAATGATGATGGGTTTATGGTTTTTGGCAAGTGCATTCGGTCAGCTTGCTGCGGGAAAATTGGGTGCAGAAATTTCAGAATCTAATACAGGAAAAGACTTAGTTTCTAAATTGCAGTCTTACACGGACGGATATTACCAATTGGCTATATATGCACTAATTGCCGGAGTGGTATTAATTTTGATATCTCCATTCATCAAAAAATTAATGCAGGAAGTAAAATAATACTTTTGGCATATCATAAATTTCTAGTATGAAAAGATCAATAAGTTTTATTTTCCTTTTTTTGATTACTCTGAATTTTGCTCAGGTAAAATGGATGACTATTGAAGAAGCTTTGAAAGCCCAAAAAACACAGCCTAAAAAAATACTTATTGATTTTTATGCAGATTGGTGCGGTCCCTGCAAAATAATGGATAAAAAAACATACGGACACACTACCATTTCAGAATTTTTGAATGAAAATTATTACCCTGTAAAATTTAATGCTGAAGAGAAAAAGACGATAGAAATTTTTGGAAGAAAATTTTCAAATGAAAATTCAGCACAGAAAAGAGGACGAAATTCTCTACACCAATTTACACAGTTTATGAACGTTAATGCAGTTCCAAGCACAGTTTTTTTGGATGAGCAAGGCAAACCGATTACAATTTTGCAGGGTGAATTGTCTGCGAAAGAGCTGGAGCCTTATCTTTCGTTTATTTCCGGGGATTTATACAAAAAAATTAAAACGCGTGAAGACTGGGAAGACTATCAGAAAAAATTCAAATCAAAAATAAAAGATTAATACATTGCGAAAATGTAGAATTAAGACTTTCAAAATTTTGGAAGTCTTTTTTATTTTACCGAAATTCGAAACTTTATTTTCATATTAAATCCGTATCAGGAATTTTAAATAAATGACTTTAGAAACTCCCATAGAATTTGTAAAAGGAATCGGTTCCGAACGTGCCAAACTCATCAAAAATGTGTTGGGAATTTCTACTGTGGAAGGTTTTCTTAATTTTTATCCTATACGATATCTGGATAAAAGCAAGGTTTTTACCGTTTCTGGTCTTCAGGAAACCAGCATTGAAGTTCAGCTGAAAGGAAAAATAACTTCTGTTCAGGAAATTCAGACCGGAAAAACAAAGAGGTTAACGGCAAAATTTAATGATTCTACCGGAACAATGGATTTGGTATGGTTTCAATACTCAAAATGGTTGAAAGAACAGATTCCTATCAACCGTGAAGTCTATATTTTCGGAAAAATCAATGTTTTTAATCATCAGTTTTCTATGCCTCATCCTGAAATTGAAGCTGAAGAAAATAAAGAAGCAGAAACAAGGCTCAAACCCATTTATCCAAGCTCGGAAAAGCTCAGCAAAAGAGGTTTAAACCAAAAGTTTTTTCAGAATGTTTTAAGGAATATCTGCAAAGAAATCCCTGGTTTAATTCAGGAAAATCTGCCGGAATCTCTTATTCGTCATTATCAGTTTTTATCCAGACAACACACCTTTCTGAATATTCATTTCCCAAAAGATCAGCAACATTTTGAAAGGGCAGATTATCGGTTAAGATTTGAAGAATCCTTTTTTTTCCAATTGGGTTATGCTTTAAAAAAGCTTCATCATAAAACACAGTCCGTAGGAAATCCTTTCCCCATTGTAGGAGATTATTTTACCAGATTTTACGAAAATCATCTTCCTTTTGATTTAACAAATGCCCAAAAAAAAGTTTTAAAGGAGATAAGAATGGATATGAAAAGGCCCATCCAGATGAACCGACTTTTGCAGGGCGATGTAGGTTCTGGAAAAACGATGGTGGCTTTATTAACGATGCTTATTGCTTTAGACAACGGCTTTCAAAGCTGTTTAATGGCTCCTACAGAAATTCTCGCCCAACAGCATTACAATGGAATTAAAGATTTACTGAAAGATACCGAAATAAAAGTAAGTCTTCTAACCGGATCTGTAAAAGCTTCCGCAAGAAAAATGATTCATGAGGAATTGGAAAATGGCGAACTTTCTATTTTAGTGGGAACTCATGCTATTTTGGAAGATAAGGTGAAATTTAAAAACCTCGGTTTGGCAATTATTGATGAGCAGCACCGTTTCGGCGTTGCACAAAGAGCTAAACTTTGGGCAAAAAATAAAATTCCGCCCCATATTCTGGTGATGACGGCAACCCCTATTCCGAGAACTTTGGCGATGAGCTTTTATTCTGACCTTGATGTTTCTGTAATAGACGAAATGCCCGTTGGAAGAAAACCCATTATCACCGCCCACAGAAGAGAAAAAGATAGGGCTTATGTGTATAATTTCTGCCATGAAGAAATAAGAAATGGACGACAAATTTATTTCGTTTATCCTTTAATTGAAGAATCTGAAACTTTAGATTATAAAAACCTGATGGAAGGTCTGGAACATGTCATGGATAATTTTTCTAATTACAGCGTTACCATGCTTCATGGGAAAATGAAACCGGATGAAAAGGATGCTGCAATGAATTATTTCGCTTCGGGAAAATCGCAGATTATGGTAGCAACAACGGTAATTGAAGTGGGTGTAAATGTTCCGAACGCCTCGGTGATGGTTATTGAAAGTGCTGAAAGATTCGGGCTTTCTCAGCTTCATCAACTTCGTGGAAGAGTGGGAAGAGGTGCAGAACAGAGCTATTGTATTCTCATGACTTCCGATAAATTATCAAGCGACAGCCGAACAAGAATTAAAACTATGGTAGAAACCAACGACGGTTTTAAAATTTCTGAAGTTGATATGCAGCTTCGTGGTCCGGGAGATATTTTGGGAACTCAGCAAAGCGGTGTCGTAGATTTTAAAAGACTGGATTTAGTCAATGATGCCGCAATCATTAAAAACACCAAAGGTTTGGTCGAAAAAATTCTGGAAGCCGATCCGCATTTATCAAAACCAGACAATCAGATTATTAAAAATTATTATTTACAGAATTATAAAGGGAAGAATAAGTGGAGTAAGATTTCGTGATTGCTCTATTTAATTAATAGCATTTCACTAAAGCCTAAGAATAAGATTTCTTGCCTTGAAATATAAGCTATCAATTTTTTTGAGGTTAAATTTAAGTCAAAAAAAAATGGTTTGATTGTTGAAAAGGGTAATGAAAACGATGACAACAAAAACATTGCACTATTAAGGATATTCCTTTTTTTAATTCAATAGTGAAAGGTCGTTACAAAGTAATGAAATCCTTTATTTCCGCTCAAAATCTATTTTTCATAAAATAAAATAGCCTTTTCCTATTCAAAAAAATTTTAATAGCAATAATCATCCTTAAAATAAAAAAGACTTACATTTCTGTAAGTCTTTTTGCTCCTCCTGCTGGGCTCGAACCAGCGACCCTCTGATTAACAGTCAGATGCTCTAACCAACTGAGCTAAGGAGGAATGTCCTTGTTTTTAAGTGGTGCAAATATAAAATGAAAAATAATATTAACCAAATATTTCTTCAATAAAATTCCCATAAACACCCTATAAAACTATATTTCAGAAACTTAAATTTCAAATATTTTTTAAAAATTTATTTCATTCTAGTAATAATTTACAAAGTATATAATATCAAAAATTAATTGAATGCCAATTTTAATAACTTTAAGATAGAATTAGCATCACATAATAAAAGCACAGCTAATAGCCGTGCTTTTTTCTTATTATTAGTAATAATTATTTATAATCCAAATTGCTTAGCAAATAAGTCTGGGAAAATACCCAAAATAACCAATGATGCAATAATAACAACTGCTACAATATTATAAGTAACTGTAACTCTTTCTGTTGTTTTAAAACTAGATTCTTTATAAAAAAACATGGCAATAATCAACCTTAAATAATAAGCAATTGAAATTGCAGAACCTAATACCGCTACTATAACTAAAAATGCATTGTTGTCTCTTGATAAAGCTTGAGAAAACAATGAGAATTTACCCATAAAACCTGCGGTTAACGGTATTCCTGCCATGGAGAGTAAAGAAACAGTGGCTACAACAGCCAAAAGCGGCTCAGATTTCGCCAATCCTTTAAAAGCTCCATAAGAGGTTTCCCTTTTTAGTTTTTCTACCCAAATTAAACACATAAAAACGCCAACTGTAGCTAAAGAATATGCAAATAAATAAAATGCTAAAGTATAAGTAGATAAAGTATTCATTCCAAAGAAAACTAGACCAATATAACCCGCATGTGATACAGACGAATACGCCAACATTCTTTTTGCATTGGTTTGAGCCAATCCCATTACGTTTGCCAACAGTAATGTTATGATGATAAATACTCCAAGAATATTAATCCATTCATGCGTTACTCCAGAGAATCCGATAGTCATTAATCTAAATAAAGCAAAAAATCCTGAAATCTTAACAACACTTGCCATAAAAGCAGTAATTAAAGATGGTGATCCCTGATAAACATCTGGGCTCCACATGTGGAACGGAGCTAATGCCACTTTAAAAGCCATAGCACAAAGCATTAAAACAGCTCCAAGAATAAGCATTCCGTTTTTAGGGTTTACTGTGGTAAAATCCTGAATTCTATATAAATCAAACGTTCCGGTACTTCCATATATGAATGCAATTCCTAACAGTAAAAAACCTGTCGCAAAAGCACCCATTAAAAAATATTTTAATGAAGCTTCATTGGATCTCAAATCAGTTTTATTCGCTCCTGCCATTACATATAAAGGAATAGACAGAATTTCGATACCAATAAATAATGTTACTAAATTCTGATATCCGAACAGTATGAAACTCCCGCATAATGCAAAAAGCATTAATGCATATAATTCGGACTGATGGTTTCTGTGATTGCTGAATGCAAAACCTCCTAAAAAGAATAAAAGCAGCGTTATTACGATTGAAATTTTGGTAAACAAAGCTGTATTGGCTCCGTATTCATACATTAATCTGTACTTTTCGAAGAAAGAAGCTTCGGGTAAAAAACTCACATACAAAGCGACGATTAATCCAAAAATCCCAATGTATCTTGCGAATTTTCCTTTTTCAAAAACTCCCGTGAATAATGCAGCAACGGCTGTCAGGAAAACAATAATTAAAACACTCATAATATAGATTTGAGATTCGAGAATTGAGATTCAGAGAAATCTATACATCTCAATTTCATTATTCTCTTATTTTTTAAATTATTTAATTAATCTTTTAATTTTTGAATCTTACGATCTTTTAATTAATTAAAGATGTATAAACAAATTTTAACGAAGTACCTACCATATCAATAATCGGTTGAGGAAAAATACCCAAAAGAATTACAAAAACAGCTATACTCGCTAAAACTGAAAACTCAACAGGCGATAAATCTTTAGCAGTACTCAAAACTGAAGCATCTCCTTCTCCAAACATTGCTTTTCCGTAAAATCTTAAAAGATAAACCGCACACAAAATAATGGTAAGACCAGCAATTACAGAGGCTAAAACATTAAAATCAAAAATAGATTTAATCAGGATAAATTCTCCAATAAACCCATTGGTTAAAGGTACTCCCATAGATCCTAATATAATTAAAAGGAAAAGTACTGCAAATTTAGGAGCCACTTTTGCCAATCCACCCATTTGTCTGATGTCTCTTGTTTTAAATCTCTTATACAAAATATCTGTACAGAAGAATAAACCGGCTACGTTTACACCGTGTGCAAAAGTTTGTACTAATGCTCCTTCGGCACCTTCTATTGTAAAAGTTCCTCTTAAAGTAAGCACCGCAGAGGCAAAAATACCTGCAACCATTAATCCAACGTGTGAAAATGATGAGTATGCAATGATTCTCTTCATATCATTCTGAATAATTGCAATTAAAGCTCCGTGAACAATCCCAATAATTGCAAGGATAATTACAATTTGTCCTGAAATTCCTAAGATTGCTGTTGGCGTAATAGGAAGCAAATATCGGATTACTCCATAAATTGCCATTTTCAGCATAATTCCCGACAATAGCATCGATCCCTGAGTAGGAGAATAAGTATAAGTATCTGGTTGCCAAGTATGAAATGGAAAAACCGGAAGTTTTACTGCAAATGCAAAGAAAATAAACCAAAATACTACAATCTGCTGTGTATCTGTAAGATCTGCATTATACAAATCGGTAACCGCAAATGAAGCCGAATGAATACCTACATAGATAATCCCCGCCAACATAAATAATGATCCTACAAATGTATATACAAAGAATTTTGTGGTAAATTCAAATCTTTTGTTTTCCTGCCCCCAAAGTGCCGCAATAAACCAAATCGGAATTAAAGTTACTTCCCAGAAAATGTAAAATAACAAACCATCTAAAGCAGTAAAAACCCCCACAAGACCAAACTGCATCATCAAAATAAGTCCGTAAAAAGAATTTTTGTAGCTTACATTTTCGTTATAAGATGACAGAATAATTAAAGGCGAAAGAATGTTGGTGAGCAACAGTAGAAGCATACTCATTCCGTCTATTCCTAGATGAATGCTGCTTTTAATGAATTTAGACCAAGGATAGGTAATCTCATATTGCAAACTGCTGTCTACAGTAAGATTGAAATCAAAATCCGAAAGCATATAAAATGTAACGAACATTTGAACCAATGCGATTCCCAGCGCCAAATATTTGCTGGAAGTATTTCTCCATGCAAAAACTAATCCCGAACCAACGAGAGGTAATAGTAATAATGTTAATAGTAAATAATAAGACATTATTGTAGTATAAAGTTAACAATCAGTATAATTCCCACAGCTAAGGCCATGATAAGAACATAGTTCTCTACATTACCGTTCTGAATACGTTTCATAGATTTTCCGCTATCTTCTGCACCTTCACCTACGTAATTCACAAAACGGTCTAAAACTCCTTTGTCGAACATTTTTCCTCCGCGTCCAAGTCCTTCAAAAGTTTTTACAATTAAGGCATTGTAAAGTTCATCCACATATAATTTCTTCGCAGAAAGTTTTTCCCAGCCAGTATAATCTTCTTCAGCTTTCGCCAATTTCTTTTTGTTGACATACATATTTTTAACGATAAACCAAACGGCAAAGAACATTAAAACTGTTGCTCCCAAAAGAATCATTTCCGTATTAAAATCAACTCCGGAAAGAGTTGCTTCCATTTTTTTAAAACTTTCTTCAGTAAGTACCGGTTTCAGCCACTCCATAAGTTTAGCATAATGACCATGCCCAATGAAATGCGGCAAGTTGATGAAACCTCCAATTACTGAAAGTATAGCCAAAATGATAAGCGGCAAAGTCATATTCATTGGGCTTTCATGCAAATGATGTTTCTGCTCTTCTGTTCCTCTAAACTCTCCGTGGAAAGTTAAGTAATACAGTCTGAACATATATGCCGCCGTAGTTGCTGCCAATATAAACAACATTACCCAGTAGATAGGATTTTTAGCAAAAGCCGCCACTAGAATTTCATCTTTAGAAATCATCCCTGAAAAGAAAGGGAATCCTGAAATTGCCAATGTTCCTATAAGAAAAGTGATGTGCGTTAATGGAATATATTTCTTTAAACCTCCCATAAATCTCATATCCTGTTCGTTGCTCATCGCATGGATTACAGAACCTGCTCCCAAGAATAATAAAGCTTTAAAGAAAGCGTGAGTCATCACGTGAAACATTGCTGTTGTATAAGCTCCCAATCCTAAAGCAATGAACATAAAACCAAGTTGAGAAACTGTAGAATATGCTAAAACTTTTTTGATATCGTTCTGACGCAAAGCGTAGAAACCGGCCAATGCTGCAGTTAAGAACCCTATTAATAAAATTCCGTCCTGAACTGTTGGTGCAAGTGTAAATAAGAAATTAGATCTCACTACCAAATAGATACCCGCTGTAACCATCGTAGCCGCGTGGATTAATGCAGAAACAGGAGTTGGTCCCGCCATTGCATCCGGTAACCAAGTATATAATGGGACCTGTGCAGATTTACCGATAGCTCCAATAAATAAACTCGCTGTAATAAATATGATGATATTTCCATCCAACTCAAATTTAGCAGCATTTTGTGCAACCGAAATATAATCTACAGAATTGGTTTGAGCTGCAATCATGAAGATTCCTATAAGTAAGCCAAGGTCACCAATTCTATTCATAATGAAAGCTTTTCTTGCAGCTTTACCATATTCCTGATTGGTATACCAAAATCCGATTAATAAATAAGAACAAAGACCTACACCTTCCCAACCGATGAACAAAATCATATAATTACTTCCCATTACCAAAAGTAACATAGAGAAGATAAAAAGATTTAAGTACGTGAAAAATTTATAAAAACCTTTATCATGACTCATGTATCCAATAGAATACAAGTGAATTAAAGATCCGATTCCGGTAATAATCATCACCATCATTAAGGATAACTGATCAATCTGAAACCCGAAGTTAATTAAAACCCCATTTACTCTGAACCATTCAAAAGCTTTAACAATTACAGCCGGGCTTTCTGAATCAAATTTCAAAAATAAGCTTACTGCAATACAAAAAGATCCAAAAACAGCAGCTGTTGCTAAACTTCCGACAACAATTTTTGGAAGATTTTTCCCAAACAGTCCGTTGATAAGAAAACCGATTAGTGGTAAAAGTACTATTGCATAAATTAAATTCTCCATTCTTTCTTATCCTTTTAATTTATTAAAAATTCCTACATCCACAGAACGGGTGTTTCTATACAGCATTGCAATGATAGCCAACCCAACCGCAACTTCTGCCGCTGCAACTACCATAATAAAGAAAACTAAAAGCTGACCGTCGCTATTGCCATTATAAGCAGCAAATGCAGCCAGTAAAAGGTTTACAGAATTCAGCATAAGCTCTACGCAGCCCAAAATTACAATCGCGTTTTTTCTGATTAATACTCCCAAAACTCCAAGGCAGAATAATACCGAAGAAAGAGTGATGAAATATTCCAAAGGGATGCTTTGCATAAATGTATTTACTTCTCCCATAATTTTATAAATCTTTTTTACCAATTAGTACCGCACCTACAATACCTGCCAAAATCAGGATGGAAGCAAGTTCGAACGGTAAAACATATTCATTAAACAAAAGTCTTCCAAGATTTTTTGTAAGACCAACTCCTTGATCTACATTTTCTACCAATACATGCTTTTCCTGAACACCTCTGAAAACGCCTAAAATTCCAACCAATAGAAGACCTGCTGTAAAAACTCCAATAAATTTTAAAGTATTGTTCTTCTTACTTTCGTCTTGCTTATTAAGATTAAGCATCATCAGAATATAAAGGAACAGAACCATAATGGCACCTGCATAAACAATAATCTGAATAATAGCAAGAAACTGTGCATTCAGAAGAATATACATTCCTGCAATAGAAAACATTGTAACAATTAATGACAGAATAGCATATAAAGGATTTTTTGCAAAAACGAAGTAAACCGCACTTGCCACTGCTAAAAACGCCACCAAGAAAAATAAAAACTGATCCATTATTTTACCGCATTTTTTTGTTTCTCGGATTGTCTTTCGGTGATATCAATCCTTTCATTTATTTTCTCAACCAATTTATCTTTACCATAGATAAAAGATCCTCTGTTGGTCTCAACATCCACCAATCTGTCTGTAAGATAAATTGCAGATTTCGGACAAGCTTCTTCACACATTCCGCAAAAGATACATCTCAACATATTGATTTCATATATTGAAGCATATTTTTCTTCTCTGTAAAGATTTTTCTCTTCTTTGGTTCTTTCAGCGGCAGTCATTGTAATAGCTTCTGCAGGACAAGCTACAGCACACAATCCGCAAGCAGTACATCTTTCTCGCCCTTCTTCGTCTCTTTTTAAAACATGTTGCCCTCTCCAGATATCTGCTCTTGGCTTCTGTACTTCGGGATAGGCATAAACTGCCGGAGCACGTTTTACAACGGTTCTTACAGCATGCTTAAAGGTGATTCCCATTCCCTTAAAAATCGCCGGAAGGTAGATTTTCTCAGAAAAGGTCATCTCTTTATTTGAAACAACTTTCGATCTGTTTGTAAGTTTCATTTTCTTTTATTATTAAATGTTGGAAGATGGAAGCCGGGTGATGAAAGTGTATTCCATCGCTGCTTCTCATCAGCTCATTTTCAAATTTATATCTTCTTGAGAATGTTAAAAAAGTTTATGTCATTTTCAACATTCTCAAATTATTTCATTTTCAAATTAATTACCGAAAGCAAGAATCACTGCTCCTGTAATCATCAAATTTACTAATGCCAAAGGAATTAAAGTTTTCCATCCTAAGTGCATCAACTGGTCGTATCTGAATCTTGGTAACGTCCATCTGATCCACATAAAAATTAAGATTCCGATTACTGTTTTAGTTAAAAATGCTACAATACTCAAAATACCTGCAGTATTTTCTCCCCAATTTTGGATAACCCATTCAATTCCCGGATAATTGTATCCTCCGAAGAAAAGAACGACCATGAAAGCATTGGAAATAAACATATTCACATATTCTCCAAACATGTATAAACCTAATTTCATTGAAGAATATTCGGTAGAATATCCTGTTACCAATTCAGATTCACATTCAGGTAAATCAAAAGGGTGACGGTTGGTTTCTGCCAAAGCGGCTACAAAGAAAATTAAGAATGCCAATGGCTGATAGAAAATATTCCAGTTCATCCCGGAACCAAAAGGAATAATTCCCCAAAGTTTACCTTCAGTCTGATTTTCGGTGATTACTTTTAAATCTAAACTTCCTGTCATCATAATGATAGAAAGCAGTGCAAGTCCCATTGCCAATTCGTAAGAAATCATCTGTGAAGAAGCTCTGATGGCACCTAATAATGAATATTTATTGTTAGAAGCCCAGCCTCCGATCATAATTCCATAAACTCCGATTGAAGCCATACCGATGATGAAAAGTACACCAACATCAATATTAGCAACTTGTAAATCGTAAGAAATCCCACCAAAATTTAATGTTTTTCCCCACGGAATAACCGCACCTGTAATTAATGAGATAAACATTACCAATGCAGGTCCTAATACAAAGAGAAATTTTTCTGCATTTGCCGGTGTAAAATCTTCTTTAAAGAAAAATTTACCTCCATCTGCAAGAGGTTGTAGCAAACCGAAAGGTCCTGCTCTGTTGGGTCCTATTCTGTCCTGCATGATAGATGCTACTTTTCTTTCTGCCCACGTAGAGTAAGCCGCTATCGTTAAAGATAAAAGGAAAAGCGCAAGTACAAGTATTAATTTAAATGTAATTAAATCCATATTAATTTATTTGAATTTTAATGGAGAATATCTCTCATTAAAGTACTTCGTTATCTAATTTTTGAATTTCTTTTTCGTCTTGAGAACCAATTTCTTTTGCATCTGTATTTTCTAGCACATTATAGCTATCTGTTTTCTTTTCGTAATGATTCAAAGAAATTACAGAATGTCTGTCTATATGTCTTGGTCCTTCTATATTCCAGTCGGAAACATTTTTTCTTTCAAAACGACAAGTATCGCAAATCCACTCTTCTACTTCTCCCCACTGGTCTTTTCTGGCAGTAACTCTCACGATTTCTTCACCTTTCATCCAAGCCACTGCTTTTCCTGAACATTTATCGCATTTGCAGGTAGCATTTAAAGGTTTTGTAAACCAAACTCTGCTCGCAAAACGTGCTGTTCTGTCTGTTAATGCACCTACCGGACAAACATCTATAACGTTTCCGATGAAATCATTATCCAAAGCTTTATTTAAGTAAGTAGAAATTTCGGCGTGATCTCCTCTGAAAAGAATTCCGTGTTCTCTTTCTCCGGTAAGCTGATTTGCAGCTAAAACGCATCTTGCACACAAGATACAACGGTTCATATTAAGCTTGATGTGCGGACCTAAATCGTCTGCATCATACGTATTTCTTTCAAACTCTGTTCTTGTATTTTCTACACCGTGTTCATACCCTAAATCCTGAAGATGGCATTCTCCGGCCTGGTCACAAATCGGGCAATCTAACGGGTGATTTACCAAAAGAAATTCGGTAACGGCTTTTCTTCCTTCCTGAGCTTTTTCGGAAGAAAGGTTTTTTACTTCCATCCCGTCCATCACATTGGTTCTGCAGCTTGCTACCAGTTTTGGCATAGGACGAGGATCTGCTTCAGACCCTTTAGAAACTTCTACAAGACAAGTTCTGCATCTTCCGCCACTGGTTTCCAGCTTACTGTAATAACACATTGCCGGAGGAACAGATTTCCCGCCGATTTGTCTTGCAGCTTCCAAAATAGAAGTTCCAGGCAAAACTTCGGTAGTTTGTCCGTCTATCGTTATTTTGAATTTTTTAACCTCTTCGCTCATATTCTATGCTTTTCGCTTATGCCTTAGCCATTAAGCTCTGTTTTAATTATACTTTTTCGTATTAAATGTATATCCGATTCCTGCCAAAACCTGCCCGAAAACAAAATCCTGACGGGCTTTATCCGGTTTGTTGTTCAATGTGGTTTTTATATCCCACATATTAATGTATCCGGCTTTTGCTTCTGCTCTCAACATCCAGTTTTTCCAGAATACCAAATTTAAGCTGGATCTTATATCGGTTCCCATTCCTGCTACGTGAAAACGGTCGCTTCTTTCATTTCCGAAGAGTTTAATATTACTTTTCGGGAACATTACGCCAATTCCGGCTCCGTAAGACCATACCAGATCTATATTTTTTTTATGAATAAGGTTATGATATTTTTCTAACCCTAAATTTTCATAATTCAACCCATCTGTATGCTCAAAAGTCAGAAACTGTGTATCAGATAAATCTACCTTTCCATTCTGTACCATTGCTGCATATTTGGGATCAGAAATAGTTCCTGAAAAATCAACCGTCTGATTTTGCTTCATTACATATTTCATATGATCTATCCCAAGAACCAAAGCTAAATTATCTTTAATAAAATATCCCAGTCTGAAATTATATTGTGTTACTGTAAACCAACTTGGATCGAAATAAACAATTCCAAATTTTGTAGGTTTATCTGTCGCCTGTACATTATTCAGCTGAAAATCATACCCGTTTCCGGTAAAATGAATATCAGAATTACTGAATGCTCCTCTGTTCCAACCAAAGAAAACGAATACCTGACCTTTTTTGCTTAAGGGCAAAGGCTTTTCCTTTTTCGCATAAGGAGCAGTATACACATCGTCCAATGATCTTTCTCGTAATGTATCTCTTTCTTTGGTTTGACCAAAAACTAAACCCGACACCATTAATCCGACAACCAATAAATTTTTCATCTTAAGCATTTTTTTCAACTGCCGGAATTGGATCTGCATAATGTGCTAATCCGTAATTTTGTGTCTGGCTAAGCTCAGGATTTTTCACATACCACTCAAATTCATCTCTGAAGTGTCTGATGGCTGCTGCAACAGGCCAAGCTGCTGCGTCACCTAAAGGACAAATGGTGTTTCCTTCAATTTTTCTCTGGATATCCCAAAGCAAATCTATATCTTCCATTTTTCCTTCGCCTTTCCAAATCTTCTTTAAAATTTTATACATCCAACCTGTTCCCTCACGACAAGGAGTACATTGTCCGCAACTTTCGTGGTTATAAAATCTAGCTAAAGTCATCGTATGTTCTACAACCGACTGATCTTCATCCAAAACGATAAACCCTCCTGAACCCATCATGGTTCCGGTAGCAAAGCCACCGTCTGCCAAAGATTCATAGTTCATATATCTCGGTTCTCCGTTTACGGTTTTCAATAACAAATTGGCAGGAACAATCGGAACAGAACTTCCTCCCGGGATACAGGCTTTCAGCTTTTTCCCATCTTTTATACCTCCACAATATTCGTCTGAATAAATAAATTCTTCAACGGTAATGGTCATATCAATCTCATAAACGCCAGGTTTATTGATGTTTCCACATGCAGAAATCAATTTTGTACCCGTAGACCTTCCTACACCAATTTTGGCATATTCTGCACCGCCTATTTCAATAATTGGGACAACAGCTGCAATAGATTCTACATTATTTACCACCGTTGGTCTTTCCCAAAGTCCTTTTACAGCCGGGAATGGTGGTTTTAGTCTAGGATTGCCTCTTTTACCTTCAAGAGATTCCAGCAAAGCGGTTTCTTCACCACAAATATAAGCTCCGGCTCCTCTCTGAACATAAATTTCAAGATCGAAACCTGTTCCTAAAATATTTTTACCTAAAAATCCTGCTGCCTTAGCTTCATCAATGGCTTCTTCCAAAATATCAGGAATCCATGAATATTCTCCACGTATGTAGATATATGAAGTGTTTGAGCCTAAAGTGTAAGATGAAATAAGCATCCCTTCAATCAAAAGATGAGGAAGAAATTCCATCAAATATCTGTCTTTGAAAGTCCCAGGTTCAGATTCGTCAGCGTTTACTACCAAGTGTCTTGGAACGCCTTCTGGTTTTGCAAGGAAACTCCATTTCATTCCCGTAGGGAAACCAGCTCCGCCACGACCACGAAGTCCTGAAGTTTTTACTTCTTCAAGAATTTCATCGGGAGTCATTTTCAGGGCTTTTTCCGCTGACTTATACCCTCCTTGTTTACGGTAGGTTTCAAAATAGCGAATTCCTTCTATATGTGCGTCTTTAAGTAAAAGTTTTTTACTCATTGTTATATGCTTTTAGCGACTGGATATAGCTTTCGGCTATTACTATTCGCTTTTTTTATTAGTTTAAAATTTATTTAGCCTAAGTCAACCTGTCCTTCTCTGCAAAGATCAAGGATTTCGTCTACTTTTTCTATCGTTAAATTTTCGTGGAAAAATTTCCCCAACTGCATCATCGGAGCATAGCCACAAGCACCGAGACATTCTGCAGGTTTTAAGGTAAACATCCCGTCTTCTGTAGTTTGTCCGTCTTTAATGTTTAGTTTTGTTCTGATATGGTCAAGGATTTTTTCACTACCGGAAACCATACAAGGTCCTGTTCTGCAAACTTCCAATACATATTTACCTACAGGTTTCATATTAAACATGGTATAAAAAGTGGCCACTTCATATACTTCAATTGGTTTAATGCTTAATAATCCTGCAACATAATCCATTACAGGAACGTCTAACCAACCCCCAAATTCTTTCTGTGCCAAATGCAAAACAGGAATAAGGGCAGATTTTTGTCTTCCTTCAGGATATCTCGCAATAATTTTATGTACCTGTGCTAAACTTTCAGGTTTAAAAGCAATTGTTTCGCTCATTTTCTTAATGTATTATTGTACAAAGTACAATGTACTAATGACTTTTTATTTTGTTTCATTGCAAATCGTTAATACATTTTACAATGATACATTTTACATTTTTATGCGTCTAACTCGCCCGCAATAATATTCATACTACACATCGTTACGATAGCATCCGATATTACAGAACCTGTAATCATCTCCGGATATGCCTGGTAATAGATAAAGCAAGGTCTTCTGAAATGCAGTCTGTATGGGCTTCTTCCACCGTCACTTACCAAATAGAAGCCTAGTTCTCCGTTTCCGCCTTCTACCGCATGGTAAACTTCTCCTTTTGGCACATCTGTTTCTCCCATTACAATTTTGAAGTGATAAATCAAAGCTTCCATTTTTTGATAAACGTCTGCTTTTTCCGGGAGATAAAAATCCGGAACATCCGCATGGAAAGGTCCTTCAGGAAGATTTTCGTAAGCTTGCTTAATGATTTTAATAGATTCCCAAATCTCCTGCTGACGAACCATGAAACGATCATAAGTATCGCCTGCAGTTCCTACCGGAATGATAAAATCAAAATCCTGATATGAAGAATAAGGCTGAGCAACTCTTACATCATAATCTACACCTGCTGCACGTAAATTAGGACCTGTAAAACCATAGCTTAAAGCTCTTTCTGCCGAAATTGCTCCGGTACCGATGGTTCTGTCCATAAATATTCTGTTTCTTTCCAAAAGATTACAGAACTCCTGAAATCTTGGCGGAAAGGTTTTTAAGAAATCTTTGAGCAACTCATGAAACTTCGGGGTGAAATCTCTTTCAAAACCTCCGATTCTTCCCATATTGGTTGTCATTCTTGCTCCACATATTTGCTCATACATATCATAGATACGCTCTCTTTCGATGAACATATAGGTAAGACCTGTAATCGCACCAGAATCCATCCCTGTAACACCGTTACAGATTAAATGGTCTCCAATTCTTGCTAATTCCATCAAAATAACACGCATATAATCTACACGCTTGGGAACTTCAACGCCGATCAGCTTTTCTACTGTCATATGCCAACCAAGATTATTGATAGGTGCAGAACAATAGTTCATACGGTCTGTAAGTGTAGTAATTTGAGAGAAATTTCTTCTTTCGGAAATTTTTTCAAAAGCTCTGTGGATATACCCAACAGTTTGCTCAGAATGCAAGATTCTTTCTCCATCCATGGTAAGAACATTCTGAAAGATTCCGTGAGTTGCAGGGTGAGTAGGTCCCAGATTCAGGGTATAAAGCTGCCCATCAATCTGTTCTTTACTGTCGTATTGATTAAGTATGTTAGATAAAGAGTTGTCTTTCATAATATATAATTGATAATTGATAGGTGATAATCGATATTAATCCATCATCATTAATCATTATATTTTTTATCTTCCGAACATGGAGTCATTCTTATCGGTTCTTGTACCATCTTCCAAACGATATTCTTTCAGCATAGGATGATAGCCAAGATCTTCCATATTCAGGATAGGTCTCAAATCCGGGTGACCTTTGAATTTAATTCCGAAGAAATCATACGTTTCTCGTTCCATCCAATTGGCTCCTGCAAAGAGTTCTGTCATAGAATCTACCTCCATATTTTCTCTTGTCATAAATGCTTTCAGACGTATTCTAACATTCGTCATCATATTATGCAGATGATATACTACTCCAATTTCTTTTTCCTTAATCTCAGGATAATGGATTCCACAAATGTCTGTAAGAAAATTAAATTCTAAAGAAGAATCTCTAAGATAATGAATAACTTTTTTAATATCTTCTTTTTTTATCTCCATCGTAAGCATTCCGTAAGGTTCTGAATGCGACAATACCGATTCAGGAAATTCTCTCGTAATGGCTTCTAATACAAATTCGTTGGTCATAATTCAATTCAAAATTAAAAATTCGTGTACTGAATTTTAATTGCTAATATTATAAGAATCCAAAAGGGCTTGATATTCCGGCGTATCTCTTCTTCTGATGCTTTCGCTTTCTGCCAAAGCCTGAACCTGCATAACACCTTCAATAATCTGTTCCGGTCTTGGCGGGCATCCGGGAACATAAACGTCTACCGGAATAATTTTATCAATACCCTGTAAAACAGAATATGTATCGAAAATACCACCGCTGGAAGCACATGCTCCAACAGCTACCACCCATTTCGGTTCTGCCATCTGAGTATAAACTTCCTTTAAAACAGGTCCCAGTTTTTTAGAAATAGTTCCGCAAACCATCAGCATATCTGCCTGTCTTGGTGAGAAAGAGTTTCTTTCCATCCCAAATCTTGAGGCATCATAAGTAGGATTTAAAGTCGCCATAAACTCGATACCACAACATGAGGTAGCAAACGGAAGCGGCCACAGAGAAAATTTTCTCGCCATCCCGATTACGCTGCTCAGTTTCGTTGCAAAAAAACCTTCTCCTTCAAATCCTTCAGGAGCCGGCGCATCTGTTCGTATAATTGGTTTTTGATCTGACATTTTTTTTAATTCTTAAATTGTTTAACCGCTTCTTCGTGAAAACAAATTATCGGTTTTGCGATTTCGCATTCTTTAAAATAATCCGAATTTATTTATCCCAATCTAATGCTCCGCGTTTCCAAACGTAGAAAAACGCTAGAAAGAATATCGCTACGAAGGTAAGCACTGCAAAAAAACCTTCAAGACCAAATTCTCTAAAGTTAACAGCATAAGGATAGAAGAATACAATTTCGATATCGAAAAGCACAAATAATACTGCTGTTAAGAAATATTTAATAGAAAAAGGAGTTCTGGCATTTCCCTCAACAGGCACACCACACTCCCAACTTTGGTTCTTTACAGAATTTCCTTTCTTTTGTTTGGGTCCCAAGAAATGTGCACCTAATAGAGAAATGGCTACAAAGCCCACTGCAACACCAGCTTGGATAAGTATCGGAATATAACTTTCAGGTAAATTCATTTTTACATTATTATCTCAAGTTGCAAATTTAGGCAATAAACAATAAAGGGTGAAATTAATCAACTTAAAAGTCTGATTAAATTAGGAAAAAGCGATAATTTAGAATGAATAAAAATAATTTATTTCTTCATTTTTTTTAGCAGGGTAAATGCCATAAAAGAAATATAACCAAAAAGAATACTTGCATAAACGATATTGATTACAGTATTCGTTTTATCATCATCCACTTTAAGAAATAAATTGTACGATACAAACCCCGCAATAAGCACAGCAAAGATGAAAAGATGTATTTTCATATTAAAATTTTAAGGAATAAGTTCTTCTTCTTTTGTGATTCACCGGATTGTAATCTTGCCATAAAAGCTGAATACTTTTATTGTCTTCAAGTTCGGGATTAGTTTCCAGATATTTAACACCTTTTTTGCGGAAAATTTTCCATATTTCTTTAAAAATAATAGAAGTTACCCCACGTCTTTGGTAATCGGGATGAATCCCTATCAAATAAAAATTTGCTCTGTCGTTTTTTCTGCCTGCCTGAAGAAAATACCACCATCCGAAAGGTAAAAGTTTTCCTTTAGACTTCTGTAAAGCTCTGGAATAGGAAGGCATTGTGATGGCAAAAGATACCAGTTGATTATTCTCATCGGCAACGCAGACAATAAAATCTTTATCGATAAGTTTAAAGTATTTTTCTTTATAGGTTTTCCTTTGTTCATCGGAAATTGGCGTATAGGTAGAAAGATGTTTATAGGTTTCATCGAGCAAATCAAACATAGGATCTACATACTCTAATATTTCCTCTTTATTTTTAAAATGGAGAACTTTCAGTTTGTATTTCTGCGATATAAGATCGTTGAATTTATGCACTTTCTCAGGAAGAATTTCCGGAAATTTCAGTTCAAATTCTACCCATTCTTTTTCTTTAACCAAACCTAGTTTTTCAAGGTGTTCGGGATAATATTTATGGTTGTAAATACCAATCATTGTCGCCAGTTTATCGAAGCCCAATGTGAGCATTCCGGCTTTATCAAGATTTGTAAATCCCATCGGACCTTCAATCATATTGATTTGATGTTCCTTAGCAAAATCAACAGCAGCATTAATAAGGGTTTTAGACACTTCCAAATCATCAATGAAATCTATCCAGCCAAAACGTACTTTTCTTATTCCAAGCTCTTTTTCTTCCTTATGATTGATGATTACAGCGATTCTCCCAACAATCTGACCATTTTTTTTTGCTAAAAATTTTTTAGCTTCAGAATAACTAAGTGCAGGATTCTCATCAGAATTCCAAATATTTTTTTCATCATTAACGAATGAAGGCACAAAAAAAGGATTATTTTTGTACAAATCCATAGGGAATTTCACAAAATGATTGAGATCTTCTTGAGTTTTTACTTCAAAAATTGAAATTTCTGACATGATTTTCGGGTAAAGTGAATGACAAATATAATTAATAATACCCAATGTTTTGGCACAATTTTTATATGAATTCAGTGATTATTAAATTTTAAACTTTAAAAAAATGAATGGTTATTATCTTATAATAGGAATTATTATGCTGGCTAGCTGGCTGGTTTCCTCAAGATTAAAATCCAAGTTTGAATATTACTCCAAAGTCCACCTGAGAAACGGAATGTCTGGAAAGGAAGTGGCAGAAAAAATGCTCAGAGACAACAATATAAACGATGTTCAGGTGATTTCTGTTCCCGGACAATTAACCGACCATTACAATCCCGAAGATAAAACAGTAAATCTTTCTGAGGCAGTTTATATGCAGAGAAATGCAGCAGCGGCGGCAGTTGCAGCACATGAATGCGGTCACGCAGTGCAACATGCAGTGGGTTATTCTATGTTACAATTGAGATCTAAACTTGTTCCTGTTGTAAATATCAGTTCCAACTTAATGCAGTTCGTTATTATTGCAGGAATTGCGGTAATGATTGCAAGTGGAAGCAAATTATTATTAACAATTGGAGTAATTATGTTCGCTGCAACAACCCTGTTTGCTTTTATAACACTTCCTGTAGAATATGATGCGAGTGAAAGAGCAATGAAATGGCTAAAAGATACCGGAACAGTTACTTCTGAAGAATTTGTTGGAGTACAAGACAGCTTAAAATGGGCAGCAAGAACTTATGTAGTTGCCGCGATAGGATCATTAGTTCAGTTACTTTACTTTGCCTCTCTATTAATGGGCGGAAGAAGAGATTAAAATAAGACAGATTTTAAAATAAAAAATAACATCTCGGACAAAATGTCTGAGATGTTATTTTATAAATTATTTCAGTTAATAATGATACAATTGGTGTGCTGAATATTGTGTATAGAATCTACAATATCGTCTGTATATTTGGTTTTTATTCTTGCTAAAATAACGGCGTTCTGTTCAGCATCGAAGTTCAACACTTTAGCATCAAACTTTGAGAGTAAGGTAAAAATAACATTCTGCTGATTGAAGTTAAATGTAATTTCAATCTTTGTTTCGAGTTCTTTTGTAATTATTTCAGCTTCTTCCAAAGTAACTTTTGCTGATTCTTTATATGCTTTTACCAAACCAGAAACTCCCAGTTTTGTACCTCCATAATACCTTACCACCACAAGAAGAATATTGGTAAGTTCGTTAGCGAGAAGCTGATTGTAAATTGGTAAACCAGCACTTCCGGAAGGTTCTCCATCATCATTGGCACGGTACAACTCACCTTTCAAACCAAAACGGAATGCATAACAGTGATGCGTTGCTTTAGGATGCTCTGTTCTCACTTTTTCTAAGGTTTCTTTAAGTTCGGTTTCATCCTGAACCGGGAAGGCAAATCCTATAAACTTGCTGCCTTTTTCTTTCAGCAGAATATTTTCAACAGGTCTTTCGATGGTTTGATATTCGTACAACATTCACGCTTCTAATTAGAATTTTTATAAAACTCAATAACATTATCTCTGAAATCCTGCACAAAAGAAGGAGTAAATAAAAATTTCGGAGCCGGAGTTCCATTTTCTAAAGTGAGATTATTATTTCTGATAACCAAAGTCTCGTCCCACAAACCGGCATCTATAAATTGTTGCAAAACAATGCTTCCACCCTCTACAATTACCGATTGAATCTGCATTTCATGAAGCTTGTTCAAAAGATTTTGAATAAAATTTTCTCTGCTTATTTTAATAAATGTTACATGTTTTTCGTGCGATTCTTTTACAGAATTAAACACTAAAGTTTCTGCTTCATCATTAAAAATATGATAGTTTTCAGGAACTTTCAAATCCATATCAATAAGAACTCTAACAGGATTTCTTCCAACGATTTCTCTTGTAGTAAGACTTGGATTATCCCTCATTGCCGTCATGGTTCCGATAAGAATAGAATGCTCGTTATTTCTAAGCTGATGCACAAACTGCTTGGTAAGAGAATTACTGATCTGAGTGGGTTTAAAATCTTTATCCATAAAATGATCGCCCGACTCCGCCCATTTTAAAATGATAAAAGGACGTTTTTTTTCGTGAAAAGTAAAAAATCTTTTGTTTAAATTGATGCATTCCTGTTCCAAAACTCCCGAAATTACTTCAATTCCTGCATCTTCAATTATTTTTTTTCCTTTCCCGTTTACTTTATCGTGGGAATCTAATGCTCCAATAACCACTTTTTTAAAACCCAACTCCACAATTTTGAGAGCACAAGGTGGAGTTTTCCCAAAATGAGCACATGGCTCTAATGATACATAAATGGTTGATTCCGGAATAAGACTTTTGTCTTCTACAGAATTAATAGCATTAATTTCTGCGTGATTTTCTCCTGCTTTTTGATGATATCCCTCTCCTATTATTTTTCCGTTGTGTACAATAACACTTCCCACCAAAGGATTTGGATATGTATTTCCGGTAGCTTTCTGTGCCAATTCAATACACCGTCTGATAAAAAATTCGTGCTGCATAAGACCAAAAAAGCGAATACAAATTTCTTTGCTTCGCTTTACATTATTAAAATTAAAGTTTATTTTTTTTATTCACCAGAAATAATGCTGTGAAGATTTTGTTTTAAAGTTTCAAGATGAGCTTTTTTATCATCAATGGTATTAAAAGTATCTCTCAAAAGCGGGTTATCTCTCGTTGGCTTATTGAAAAACGCTAAATTATTTTCAAGTTTAACGATTTCAGATTCCAAATCAGCGATTTGATTTTTAATTTTTCTAGCTTTATCCGTTAGCTGATTTTCAGAAAGACCTTCTTCTTTCAGTTCCAGCTCATTAATTTTATTAAGCTTCAGTTTTTCTCTTAGCGTACGGTTAAATTCAGAATTTATTGCCATTTTATCTCTCGGAACTTTCCCAATATTGTTCCAAGAAGTTTTAAGTGCTTCAATTTTCTCTACACTGCCTTCCTCGTCCGAGATTGCTTTAAGTTCTTCAAGAATATCTTTTTTAAGCTTGTAGTTTTCCTTCCAGTTATCGGTAGAAGCACTGCTTTTTTCTCTGTAATTATTAAAAAATGTATTACAAGCTTCACGGAATTCATCCCAAATTTTATTGGTCATACTTTTGGGTACATGACCAATTTTCTTCCAGTCTTCCTGAAGTTTTTTAAACAAACTCACAGCAATATCCCAATCTTCAGACAACATATTGTCTTTAGCAGTTTGGATGAGTTTCAGTTTTTCTTCAAGATTCTGTTGCTGAGAACCTTTAAGAGATTTATAGTAGTTATTTTTAACAGTGTTAAAATTCCTCAATGTCGTTTTAAAATCATTCCAATTCACATTAGAAAGCTTTCTTGGTACACTTCCTGTCTTCAGAAAATCTGTACGGAGAGCTTCAACCTGCTTAATGGCATTTTGCCAATAATTATGATTGGCATTTTCCAGATTCTCTGCAAGCTTTTTTATATTGGCAATAATTTCATTTTTCTTCTCAAGATTAGCATTCTGTTCTGCTTCAATTGTTGCTGAAAGCTCAGTTTTTCTTTCATGAATTTTGTTGGAAATCTCTTTAAATTCATCCCAAGTTTTTTCACGAAATTCTTCCGCCACCGGTTCTGCCTCTTCTTTCCAAAGTTTATGCAAATATTGCAGTTCGTTGAGTGCTTTTTGCACAACAGGTTCATTTTCAAGCTCTTTAGCACGAGCAATAATATGCTGTCTTTTTTCTAAATTATGGCTGTACTCCTGCTCCAAAAATTCTTTATTCATATCCAACATCTGATAGAACTGATTCAGATGGTGGAAATAATTGTTATTCAGTATTTTAAATTCGGATTTTGCAACCTGACCTGCATTAGACCACTCTTCTTTAATTTCTCTTATAGATTTAAAAAGATTGGTTCCCGGTTCAGAATTGGTATAAAGATTCTTTAGACGTTCGATAATCCCCTGTCGCTGATCGAGATTTTTTTTCTGCTCTTCTTCCTGATTTTTCTGGAAATGATCGTTCTTTTCCTTAAAAATATTGATAAGTGCGGAAAGTTTGGACTGAGAAGGATGTTCAAAACTGAAATTTTCCGGTGCATTTCCTGCATCTACATATTCATGTTTTTTATCTTCCACCTCATCGTGAATATAATGATTTGCTTTATCCTTCAACGCATTGAACTCCCTAAACCTCTCTCCTGCATCGCTGGAATTGATGATTTTCTCCATTTCCTTTAACGTATCTGCAAGAGACAATTCTTCGGCAACAACGTGCTGATCTTCATCAGAATGTTGTTCTTCATAATTGTTTTCTTCAGTTTTCTCGATTTTCGCTTCGTTTTCCTGAATTTCTACAGAAGGTTTGTTTTCTTCGTTTTCAGAAAGATTATTTTCTGTTGTCATAGCAAATCTTTTATGATAATGGCTTTACATTACTTACCCATGATAGCAAGCCACCAATTAAGTTACTAATTTATGTTATTTTTTTTGAAACGACCAAATTTCCCAAGCTTTTTCTGCCTGTTGCTCGAGCATATACAATCCATTAACTGTTTTTGCTCCGTTTTCTGCAGCTTTTATAAGAAATTGCGTACACTCTGGGTTGTAAATTAAATCTATTACCAAATGCTGTTTTGTAAGTGCTTCGAAAGGAAAACGAACACAATCTTCCACATTCGGGAAAGTTCCTACAGGTGTGCAATGAATAATTAATGTATGTTCAGAAACAATATGGGCATCAATATTATCAAAATTCAATTCAGATTTTCTTGAGATTGTTTTAAAAGGAATCTGGCGTTTATTTAAAACATACTGAACCGCTTTAGCAGCTCCGCCATCTCCTAAAATAAGAGCAGATTGATGGTGAGATTTCTGATGGGCAGCCAAAGTTTTTTCGAATCCGAAAGCATCTGTATTATAACCTTTTCTTTTTCCATCTACTATAGCAATACAGTTTACAGCTCCTATTTTTTCTGCTTCATCGCTCAGTTCATCAAGATATTGAATAACTTTTTCTTTATACGGAATCGTTACATTCAGCCCAAAAATATTTGTATCGGAGAAAATTCTTTCAATTTCTTCAATTTCCTGTATATCAAAAATTTCGTAAGAATATTCTGTAAGGTTCTTTTTTTTAAATTTTTGCTCAAAATAGTTTTTAGAAAAAGAATAGGAAATATTCTTACCAATCAGCCCGAGTTTATGTTTAGATTCCATGTATCAAAAATAAAAAAAAGACCAATAACAATTGGTCTTTTAATGAAATTAAAATGGATGATTTTTAAACTTATTCCACTATAAATTTTGTTGAAAAAGTATCCGTTTTTAAAATATAACTTCCTTTAACAAGTCCGTTTAAGCTGATTTTACTAGAATCTTTAAAAGGATTGGCAACACTCATCACCAATTTCCCGGAAAGATCGTAAATCTCAGCTTTTGTAATTTTATTTACGTTCTCACCTTTTACAAAAATCTCATGGTTTCTCACAGGGTTCGGATAAACTACGAAAACATCTTTGCGAGTAGCTTCAGATGTAGACAATGTACTGCAAGTCCAGTATATATTATCTACAGCAACAGCATTAGAAGCAACAGAGTTGATTAATTTTATAGTGAAATTCCCTGAAACATTAAGATTGTTCAAAGTAGTGGTAATCGGATTTTTACCATAAGGAATACTTCCCACATTTACTCCGTTTATTTCCACAGCAAGACTTCCGGGATTTCCAGAATATTTTTGTTGAGCGGTAACTGTTAAACCCTGAATTCCTCCTGAAATTGAAGAACTTGTAAGATTTCCGTTCTTGAAAGTTATTGCTTTATTAGTAATCATCTGATCCGTTCTTGCATTGGTAGCTGTCCAAGAAGCACTACTACCCGTCCAAGATCTTGTACTGTAAGTGGATGAAGCAGCAGGAATATTATCAAAATATTCAGAACCACAAGATCCCACCAAAGTAGTAATGGTTGCAGTATTGCTTTGTGCAGATAAATTTCCTGCAGCATCTTGTGCAATTACGGCAAAACTGTAAACTGTAGATGGATTTAAGTTGACAATAGTAGAAGAATTGGTTGCCGAAGTTGGATAAAGCACTCCATTTACATACACTATATAACCTGATACTCCAACATTATCTGTAGAAGCTGTCCAGTTTAAAACAACCGAATTAGAAGTTATGTTATTTACTGTAAGATTGGTTGGTGAGGTAGGAGCCTGAGTTTCAGTTACAGCAGTATTCCATACAAGATTTGCAAAATTAGGATTGTCAATGTAAGGATTTCTATTCCCCTGAAAAATATATGTTCTATTATTTCTTTCAATTTCGGTAAGAGAAACGGGATCCTGATTATGCCAAGCTAACAACTGATTGAGTTCCCAAGTTTGCAGTCCTGGATATGCACTATTACCCAGCATATCTCCTGAAGCGAATGAACTTAGCTGATTTTCGTATCTGGTAACAAAATAAAAAATCATCCTTGCGACATCTCCTTTAAATTCATCGATAGGTTCAAATACAGTTTGTGAATAACCTGCAGAAATGGAATTCCCCCTTTTAGAACCATTTAGAGACTGGTAATCTGGAGTTCCTACAAGTCCGAAAGGAAAATTTCCTCGTTCTGCATTTACTTTACCATCTGTGGCACGTATGAAATGTACGTCAGATTTCATAGGCAGATTCTCACTGAACAAACTTTGAGGTACAATATGCTCTCTATTGTAACAGTCTCCTTCTGCGCTATAACCGTTGCTCCCGCACTGGTCTGTGGTAATTCTATAATTATAAGAATCAGGATTTGCTGAACTTTCAGAATAAATATCTAAAATTGAGTTGTCTCCCTCGTAATATTTGTCTCTATCGGTCGTTTGATAGGCGGTCCATAAATCACCGTAAGATATATTGGTTGAATGCCCTGCAGTAATAATATTTTTAAGGTTGGTCTTAAGCGTAGCTCCTGTACCCGTTGCATTATTGTAATACCCTGGAGGAATTTGAGCAGAAACAAACACAGGAAACACCGCGATTAATAAAGAATAAAAAATTTGCTTCATTTTTTTTGAATTGGACGGCAAATTTACAAATATTCTTAATCTATAATGTATTAATTTTAAGTAATATAATTTTTACTTATTTTGGAGAAAAACCAAGAGATTAAAACACCAAACAACGCCGCAATAGCAGAAACAATAAGGTAATTTTTACCAACAATCTTCACCGGGAAAGGAAGATCTTCAACCGCTTTGAACAATTCTGTGTATAGCTGAAAATAACACAACGCCGTTCCCAACAACAAACCAGACAAAATTCCCAAAACAACAATAAGAATTCCTGTATAGAAATAAGTCATCCTAAGATGCTTTAAGGGGAATCCTAGAGAAATTAACGATTTTGCCTGCTGTTTTTTATCAAGCTGAAGAATAATAATTGCTCCTGCAAGATTAAACGTTGTTATGAAAATGACCAAAGCGAAAATAAGATATATAAACAGCTTTTCGGTATTAATCATTTTCCAGAAAGCTGCATTTTCTTCTTCTTTTGTTTTTATCTCAATATTACCACCAATTTCTTTTTGCAGTTTTTCCTTTTCAGAATCTGCATTTTCTGGATTTTTAAGTTTTATTACAATTTGGTAGGCAGAATTTTTGGGAAGGTTAAGAAGTTCCTCGGCTAATTCAATCGGTGCAATTACATAATTATTCAATTGTTCATTACCCGGAAAAATCCCTGTAACGATAATATCTCTTTTATTATAAATATCTTCTTCCTTGTTAATAATTCCTGTTCCCGATTTAGGCATAAAAATAGTAGCAAAATCTTTGTCCGAATCCACAGGTATTCCCAATCTAATCTTTAGAGAATGCTCCATAATTACCTCGTTTTTATACTCAAAAGACGGATAATTACCAAAAAAAATAGTTTTATTAACTGGATTTACTTTTGTATAAGAAGAATCTACCCCGCGCAAAAAAGCAATATCTCCTTTTCCATTAAAGTTTACGTAAACTTTCTCCTCAATTACGCGTGAAAAATCTGAAATTTCTTTATCCTTTTTTAAAATTTCATTTATTCTTTGGAAATTTTTAATGGTTTTACCAGAAGTGCTTTTTACAGTAAGATCTGCATGGAGGTTAGATATAAGAGTTTTATTGAAATCTTCCAGTCCGGAAAACACCGAAATAATAACAAACATTGCAGCCACCGCAACACTCATTGCCACAGCTGCAAGCCATGTAATAAAAGTTACAGCCGTACTCCCCTTTTTAGACAAGAGGTAACGAGATGCTATATAAAACGCAATGTTTTTCAAAATGATTATAAAACAGGATTATCGCCTTCTCCTCTCAGTTCTCTTTCTATTTTTTCCACATCATCCAGTGTTGTATCTAGATAGAAGTTTAATTGAGGAATAATACGAACTTGTTTCGCCATTTTCTGTCCGATAAAGTTTCTGTATTGTGCTTTATTCTCTTCAATTTCTTTCATTACAGCTTGTCGAAACTCCTGAGGAAAAACACTAAGATAGATTTTAGCAATACCAAGATCGGGCGTTACTTTAACATCCGAAACAGAAACAAGAATACTTTGTTTACTTTCTGATGCCTGTTTGCGGAAAAGTTCTGCGAAATCTTCCTGAATAATCTGTGATACTTTTCTTTGTCTGTTACTTTCCATAATTCATGCAAATTTAGTATTTTTGTTTGAATTGCTAACTTGAAAATTTGGCTTAATAACCAAATAAACTATTATTGATATATGAAACTAGAACATATTGGTATTGCGGTAAAATCTTTAGGCGTTTCAGACGAACTATTCGCTAAGCTTTTGGGAAAAGAACACTATAAAAAAGAATCTGTAGAAAGAGAAGGGGTTATCACTTCATTCTATGAAGTTGGCGAAAGCAAAATTGAACTCTTGGAAGCCAGTAAAGAAGAAAGTGCAATTTCAAAATTTATAGATAAGAAAGGAGAAGGCATTCATCATTTAGCATTTGGAGTAGAAAATATCTTAGAAGAAGTAGAAAGATTAAAAAAAGAAGGATTTATTTTTATCTCCGAAGAACCCAAAGAAGGCGCTGATAACAAATTAGTTGTCTTTTTACATCCTAAATCTACAAACGGAGTTTTGATAGAATTATGTCAAGAAAAACCTTAAAAAGTTTTGCAGATAAAGAAATTTTACTATTTTTGCAATCACAAAATTTAACCAAATTTTGAGGTCCTATAGCTCAGTTGGTTAGAGCACCTGACTCATAATCAGGTGGTCCCTGGTTCGAGCCCAGGTGGGACCACAACCAAACCCTTGAATACATTAATATTCAAGGGTTTATTTTTTTTCAGAGTAATCGCTTTAAAAAAACTTAAAACCAAACTGATGTTTTCTTTAACTTTGCCGAAGAATTTTTAGAGGTTTTAGATAGTGTTTCTCACAGAAGACAATCCATTTCAGGTTTTCGTTTCGTTCAAAAAATATTTGGATGTATTGGAGCATATACGCTATAACGACCGTTTGGAATACAGAGCCAAATATGCAGAATCTCTTATCGAAAAAGTTAAAAAAATCCCTGAATTAAGAGATGGATTTCAGGATCTATCACTGCTGGAAAAACATTCAGAACTTATTAAACTGCTGCTTGCAGATTTATTTCCTAAAGGACTTACTTACAACGAAATTAAAGCCGCCAGTGTTCCTTTGGCAAGTATTACTTTCAACTATACCGAAAGATTTAAAAACATTCTTTCGGATGCCGGAACCGATTTTGAAATTAAATTGAGAGATATTAATCCGGACGAATTTTACATCTTCTGCTGTTGTCTTATTTTGCAGCTTCACTACAACACAGATTTTAGAGCTAATTTTCCACTCTATTACGATATCCCAAATAAAAACGGAATTCTAAAACACTATAAAATTACATTTAATTCCGATTTTATTGATATCTATCCTGAAAACGGAACTAAAATCCCCAGTTTGGAAACAGCAGAAATGCTTTTGGAAAATATTGACGACATTTCTCTGTGGAAAAAACATTTTCCGCCAAAATCTTGGATATTGCGTGGTTTTACCATCATTAGTCTGGTAGACTGTACAACGGAAATTGCACTTTCAGATTTAAAATCAACCATTATTGAAATTGATCCTGAAAACCCTGTTTCCAATGAAGATCTTCTTGAAATTTTCAAATCCTATTTTGATGTCCCCGATTTGAATTTTGGCTTGATGATTTACAACAAGAAATATAAAAAACTTGAAAATCTGCCTATTTACGAAAATGTTTTTACAAGCTATATTTTAGATTTCTGGCTCAAAACCTTTAATGAAGAAGTAAGAAAAGCAACGCTCGAAAACATTACTTATAATTCTCAGCCCATTGTGGTTGGAAACGTAAATAAACTGGATGAGGAAATAAAAAAAATACCTTCTTTTCAGCTTATCAAAGAAGCCAATATAAAGAGTTTCATTATTATTCCGGTGATGAAAAATGGGGAATTGATGGCCATTATGGAATTTACTTCTTCTTTACCCAACAGTTTGAATGGTTTAAAACTTAAGAAAATGGAATTTTTCACCGAAATGATCCTTTTCTCGGTTTCCCGCTTCAACTCAGAAAGAGACAACCATATTGAAGCGATTATTCAGCGCGAGTACACTTCTATTCACGATAGTGTATTTTGGAAATTCAGGAATGAAGCCGAAAAGTATTTCAATGCATCACTCACCAGAAAAATTTATACACTTAAAGAAATATCTTTTAAAAACCTCACTCCCCTATTCGGTTTTTCGGACATCCGATCTTCTTCGGAAAAACGTTTTATGCTGATGAAAGAAGACCTCAACGAGCAGTTAGATGTTCTTCTGGATGTTTTCAGCCAATTCAATTCAGACTCAGAAAAATATATTTTGGCTGTTGAAATTCTAAAAAACGAAATAAATAACGAAATAAAAGCAGATACCGAACAAAGATTTCAGCGAATGATTCAGACTGAAATACATCCTTTTTTACAGGCAAAACTGGAAACTGCAGACAATATTCAGGCTAAAGAAAAGATAAAATCCTATTTCCGGCAGATAAATACTCAAAATCAGCTTTTTTATCATCAAAGAAAAAACCTGGACGAATCGATAACGTTGGTTAACCGTATGCTTGCCGATATTTTAGACAGCAGACAGAACATTGCCCAACAGATTTTCCCTCACTATTATGAACGTTTTAAATCGGACGGAATTGAACATAATCTGTATGTGGGACAAACCATTGCTCCGAATCTAGAATATTCTCAAAAACATCTGAACCAACTGCGTTTCTGGCAGCTTGAAACCATTTGCAAAATGGAAACTGAATTCAGAAAATTTCAGCCAAGCCTTCCTATTCCGCTGAATATTGCTTCTTTAATTTTTGTTTATAATGAAAAAATAGACATCCGTTTCCGAATGGACGAAAAACGTTTTGATGTAGACGGAGCCTACAATTCTTATTATGAAATCATCAAAAAAAGGTTGGATAAAGCCCATATAAAAGATCGTGAGGAAAGAATAACCTCACCGGGAAAAATCGTCATTGTTTATTTCGGAATGGAAAACCAAAAAGAATATCTTCAATACATTAATACCCTTCAAAAACAAAACATTCTGAAAAACGATGTCGAATTATTGAAAGTAGAAGATTTACAGGGAATTTCCGGTTTGTTGGCTTTAAGGGTTTCGCTTCATTAAAGGGTTAAAAATGCGTAGGCAAATGCCAAAACAGAAATAATAATTCCTGCCATGAAAATGGTGTACGTTGTAGAAAGAAGTTTATATTTTCTGTCTAAAACTTTTCCGAGAAAATACAAATCTTTAATCATAGAATCATAAATATAATCTCGGTCTTTCAGCAAATCTCGCATAGCCGAATGAAAATCATCAAAAAGCATCTGGTGAAAGTTACCAAAAAACAATAAGTTTACTTTTCTTTTGGCAACGTCTTCTTGGGTAAAATGAGTTTTAGTAACATTAGGCTTGGTAGACAATATTGCAAAAACAATCGTAAGAACACTCGATAAAAGAAGTAAAAACGTAGGAATTATTAAATGTACATTTTTCGGAGTATCTAATTTTGGCACCAAAACAGAAAGGCATACCGAAATAATAATTGCATTTACAGAAAGCAAAATATTGGCCTTACTGTCGGCAATATCGCTTAATCTTGTATGATTATTCAGGGTAACACGAAATAAAGTATCTACGCTTCGGTCAGATTTAGAATCTTTTTTATCCGAATCATCTTTATTCTGTTTATCTTCTTTATTGAGTTTTTTCTCAATCTTTTTTACATTTTTCATCTTCAAAGGTTCCCAGTTTTCTTGAGCATAATTGGTGAAATACCGATGCTTGTTTTTTAGGAAATCTACATTCAGTTTATCCCATTCTTCATTAGAAAAGCAGGTTCCGCCGGTAAGCTCCCACTCTTTGCGCAAAGCTTCAGAAATATCGTGATAAGTAGGGCTTGCAAAATGACTGAAATCTGCATCTTTTATAATTTTCTCAGATAAATTTTTCGGCTGATAACATTTTTCAGTAGATAAAATGAGCTGATAAACATCATCTATATACGCCTGCGGATAATTTTCTTTCTGCAGAAACTCTTTCATAATCTCAGCACTTCTTTTTTCGTGACCTTCAGCATTGCAGTCGGTAAATCCCACATCATGAAACCAAATGGCAAGGATTACTTTTTCTCTATCTGCTTCAGAAATATCCGAGTGCTTTATTATTTCTTCGGCTTTGTTTACAGCACTTGTGGTATGAATAAAATTGTGATAAAAATATACAGAAGATAACTTATCTTTGAATAAGTTTTCAACATACACTTTAGCCTTGTCTAATATGTTCATCACTAAATTTTTCTAACTGTAAATGTATGAATTTATCTTCTAAATATACTCCCAAATATTTTTCTGCAATATTTCAGATCATTCTTTTTTCAGCAGCCATGCTATCGTGTGCAACCTACACCGTAAATAAAGGAAAAAATCTTCCCGAAGTACAAAAAGGCAAAGAAGAAAAGGAAAACGACTACCAGATTTTTCTGATTGGTGATGCAGGAAATGCAGAAGAAATACAGGCACAGCAGACTTTAAATTTTTTAAAAAACAAATTAGATTCTGCAGACGAAAACTCCATGGTTATTTTTCTGGGAGACAATATTTATCCACTCGGAATGCCGAAAGAAACCGATAAAGAATATCCGCTGGCAAAACAAAAAATGGAAAACCAACTTGCCATTACCAAAAACTTCAAAGGAAAAACTCTCGTAATTCCCGGAAATCACGATTGGTACCATGGTTTGGAAGGACTGAAAGCACAGGAAGACTTCGTAAAAAGCTATTTGAAAGATAAAAAATCTTTTCTTCCCAAAAACTCATGTCCAATAGACGATATCAGTCTGTCTAAAGATATTAAGCTTATTGTGATAGATTCAGAATGGGCATTAATAGACTGGGACAAATACCCGGGAATCAACAAAAACTGTGATATTACCACCCGTGACGATTTTTTCACAGAGTTTAAAGAGTTAATCATAAAAAATCAGGATAAAAGGATTATTGTTGCAGTACATCATCCTGTAATGAGTTCGGGAGTTCATGCAGGTTTCAACTCGGCAAAATCTCATCTTTTTCCTTTGAAGAGTAAAATACCTGTTCCGGGAGTTGCTTCACTTATCAATATTCTGCGAAGTTCTTCCGGAGCGAGTATGGAAGACCTAAGCAACAGCCATTACACCGATTTTGCCAACAGGATAAAAAGCATTATTCAGGATAAAGAGAATGTTACTTTGGTTTCCGGTCACGATCATAACCTACAATACCATCAAGATAAAAACATCCGGCAGATCATTAGCGGAGCCGGTTCTAAAACCGATCCATCTACCATTGTAAACAACACAGATTTCTCTTACGGCGGTAGCGGATTCGTTGTTTTAAATTTAAAAAAAGACCAAAGTTCTCAGGTAGAATTTTTTTCTACAAAAAACAATAAGCTCGAAAAGCTTACGGAAATCTCAGTGATCGAAAAACCAAAAACTGTTGAATATAATTTCACAGAAAACCTGCCTAACACCCAAATTTCAACAATTTATTCAGAAAAACTTACTCAGAAAGGAAAAATATACCGTTGGCTTTGGGGAGATCATTACAGACAATATTATGCATTATCGATTGAGGCTAAAGTGCGAAATCTTTCGGATATGGATCCTGGCTATTCTCCTTTTAGAGAAGGTGGAGGCAACCAATCTAACAGTCTTCGTCTGAAAGCCGACAACGGACAGGAATTTGTGATGCGCGGAATTAAAAAAAGTGCCGTTCGTTTTCTTAACGCACAGGCATTCAAGAAAAATAATCTGGGCAACGAACTTACCAATACTCTTCCGGAAAGATTCTTACTAGATTTTTATACCACAAGTCATCCTTTTACAGGTTTAGCTGTAAATAATATGGCAGATAAAATTCATCTTTTCCACAGCAACCCAGAACTCTATTTTATTCCTAAACAAAAAGGTTTAGGAAAATACAATGAAAACTACGGGGATGAACTTTACATTATTGAAGAAAGATTTTCTTCGGATAAAAAAACGCTTCAGTCTTTGGATAATGCATCAGATATAATTTCGACTTCGGATTTATTGAAAAACATGCTGAAAGACAGCAAATATTCGGTAGACAAAGAAACATATATTCGGGCGAGAATTTTCGATATGCTGATTGGTGATTGGGATCGCCACGAAGACCAATGGAAATGGGCAGAATACAAAACCGGAAATAAAGTGGTTTACAAACCTATTCCGAGGGACAGAGATCAGGCTTTCAGTAATTATGACGGAGCAGCTTTTAAGATTATTATGAATATCCCTGCAATCCGCCACATGAAATCTTTTAAAGATGATCTTAAAAATGTTCGTTGGATAAATATGGAACCTTATCCATTAGATTTAATTCTTTTAAAATCTTCGGATATTAAAGACTGGGAAATTCAGGCAAAATACATTCAGGAACATCTTACCGACAAAGATATTGATGAAGCTTTCCAAAATCTCCCAAAAGAAGTACAGGATGAGACCCTATCGGATATTAAAAGGAAATTAAAACTCAGAAAGCAGAAAGTAACGCATTATGCAAGCCAATATTACCAGATTTTACAGGAAAAAGTTCCTTTAGCAGGAACCGTTAACCGAGATAAATTTGTCATTATCAAACATCATGACTCTGTAGATGTAAAACAATTTAAAATTAACAAAGACCAATCGGAAGAACTTGTTTTCGAAAAAAATTATTCCTCTGAAAAAACAAAAGAACTCTGGATTTACGGATTGGAAGGTGATGATATTTTTGAAGTTTCCGGAACTGGAAATCCAAAAACCAACATTCGTCTTATTGGCGGGTACAATCACGACACTTATAACGTTTCGGATGGCGGTAAAGTAAAAATTTACGATTTTAAATCGCAAAAAAATACGTACAATGCAAATAACACAACCAAAAGAATAACAGATGATTATGATGTAAATACCTATAATTGGAAACATCCGAAGTATAATTTTGTAGCAGGATATCCAAATGTTAATTTCAATCCGGATGACGGCGTAATTTTAGGGTTTTTAGCCAATTATACCGTAAACAATTTTATCCGAAATCCTTTTACTCAAAAACACAGTTTGAGTGCCAATTTTTATACTGCAACAGGCGGATTCAACCTAAAATATAACGGAATTTTCAAAAAAGCTATTATGGGATGGGATGCTGCAATAGATGCTTCATATACCACGCCTTATTTCGCAAGAACTTTCTTTGGTTTGGGGAATAATAGCGTAAATGATGCCGGAGAAGACGACAAAAATTTTAACCGTGCAAGAATTTCGCAGTTCAGATTTGCTCCTTCTATTTCTACAACTAACTGGCTGAATTTAAAGCATCAGTTTCAGCTTAGCTTCGAAAACAGTAAAGTGCAAAGAAATAACGACCGTTTTATTGCTGTTTCTTCAGATGTAAGACCAGAAGTTTTTTATAATCAGCAATTTGCAGGAGTTAATTATACATTCAGCTTCAAAAATATGGATAATAATGCTTTTCCTACTTTGGGAATGGAATTTCTAGTTAACGCAGGTTGGAAAACCAATCTTCAGGAGCTTAACAGGAATTTCGCATCACTTTCAGGAAAAATGAGTATTTTCCATAGAATAGATAAGAAAGGAAAATTTGTTTTCGCAAATTCTACTTATGCGATGATGATTAATAATAATCATTTTGAATTTTTTCAGGCGGCTGCAATTGGAGGAAATAATGCCATGAGAGCTTACCGAAATGAAAGATTTGCCGGAAAGTCTTATCTCGCCAATAATTCGGAGATACGATGGGATTTCGGCAGAATAAAGAACAGTATTGTCCCGGTAAACATGGGAATCTTGGTAGGTTATGATGTTGGAAGAGTCTGGATTGATAATGAATATTCCCGCAAATGGCATCAAGGTGCTGGTGCAGGTTTTTGGCTGAATATTCTCGAATCTTTCTCAGCAAAAATACAGTATTTTGTAGGAGAAGATGGTGGAAGAGTTTCCGGTGGTTTGGGAATGAATTTCTAAGCCCAAAAAACCATTAAGTGATAGAAAATATTAAAAAAGCATCTCAATTAATCATTTTTGAGATGCTTTTTTCGTAAAAATAACTTCAAGCTATTTCGAGATTTTACAGTTTCTTATTGTAAGGAATATTTATATACATTTCCGCCTTCTTTCTTGTTTCTTTCATCGGCAATTAGCAATGTTTTATCATCAAGAAAAACAACAGCTTCTTTTTGTGAATTGTGATTTAAAGAAATCTTGAGAATTTTGGCTGAATTAAAATTATCATTTCCAAAGCCGGATACAATATGAATATTTTTATGAGTTAGAAGTACAATCTGATTTTTAGAATTGATCGCTGCAGAAGTAATTGCAGCATCATCATAAGTTCCTTCCAACTTAAGTCTGCCGATAAGTTTTGCCTCAAAATCACCTGCCTGATTAGGAATTTTGAATACCAAAAAAGTACCGTCAAATCCTTTACTTCTGTTTTTTGTAAATAAATAAAAATATCCGTTTTTTTCTACAAAAGCTTCACAATCGTACAGCCAGTTCGATTTTTTTGGAGGAAAATCTGTCTGACCTTCATAATGAAATGTTGTCTTTTGGATAACTTTTGTCGATTTTTGATTTTCACTTTTCAAATCAATTTTAATAATTGAAAGATTTTGCCGGTCGTTATCGTTATTACCAAAATCTCCAATATACAGATTGCCATTTTTATCGGATGTAATATCTTCCCAGTCGTTATTTTCTGTGTTTTTTACCAAAACATCAGCAACTTGCATTCCTCCCCGATCCAAACCATACACCATATTTTTATTACCGGCATCTTCTATCGCCCAAATTATTTTCTTATCTGGAGAAAGTGCAATTCCTGAAACTTCTTTAAGCTTTTTAGGCAATGAAAACTCTGTCTTTAAAACATCCGAACTGGATGAATTCTGAGATTTCGGGTTGCAACTCCATAATAAAAGCACACCTAAAATGATTATGCGCAACATATCTATTTTTTTAATTTTTTAAACTGAAAGTAAGAATACCTCACATTTTTCTCAATGCTGTTAATTATTTTCTGATGATGCAGAAAAAATCCTGCAGTTAAACCTAATAAACTTCCGATAATGGTATCTAGAAGTCTTGCATACATTAGCGTTTCTACATCGTGATGAACTTCACTTGCTGCTTCTACCAGAAGAATCGTTAGCGGAGTAATAAAAATAACTGCCAAACCATAATTTCTTATTACAAAAAACTCAATTAAAAACTGCAAAACCGTAATTATGAGAATAATAAAAATTTTTTCAGGATTAAAAAAAAGTATCAGCCATGTAAAACCAATTCCAACAAATGTTCCCAAAATCCTGTGCATATTTCTTTGTCTTACATGCTCGAAATTTCGTCCCTGAATGATGGCAACGGTTGCAATAGAAATCCAGTAAGTATTTTTAAATTCGAGAAGATGCCCAACCACCAGTGTAAGAGCCATAAAAAAACCGATGATGGCGCTTTCTACAAATTTGGTATATCTTCTTTTATTAAAACTTCTCCTCGGAACCATTACCACCTTACTTTTTGCGATAAAAACAGAATAGAGAAATGCAAACGAACAGGAAAGGATAGCTCCCATAGCTACCAATCCTACCCTTGTGGGAATCATCTCCAGATCGAATTTATAGGTACTTGCCATTGAAGCCATCATGATGAAGAAAAAATTTCCGGGAGGGGGAATTTTAAAGTAAGAGGTAATAAAATGGGCAAGAAAAGCAACAATTCCTACAGAAAGAGCCGCAAAATAAATATTAAATCCGAAAAAAGAGCTTACTGCAAACGATAAAATAATTCCGAAAGCACAAACGGCAAGATGAATCATTCTCTGCGTGATAGGTGCAGATGTAAAGTATAAAATGGTTAATGCTCCCAAACTTGAAAGAGCACCATAGTTGGGTTTATCTAAAAAATATCCTATATACAGACAGCTTCCTACGCATAATGCTGCCAAAAAAGGGAAATGCCATTTTCTGTCTGTCTGTTTGAATTCCAATAAATATTGAAATCTATGAGGAGCGGGATTCTGAACTTTCATTTATTGTAAAAGTTTAGCTTTTTCCCACAAAACATTCATTTCTTCTAACGATAATTCTGCAAGATTCATATTATTTTCAACGGCTAATGTTTCCATTTTTTGAAATCTCGAAATAAACTTATTATTGGTTTTCTCCAGTGCAGAATCTGGATTGATGCCCGAAATCCTTGCATAATTAATCAACGAAAAAAATACATCACCCAATTCTGTTTCTTTTTTCTCGGGATCTGTTTCCTGATGAAATTCCTGTATTTCCTCATCCACTTTTTTCCAGGCATCTTCGGCATCATGAAATTCAAAACCAATTCCTTTTACTTTATCCTGAATTCTGTACGCTTTTACCAAACTCGGAAGACTTTTAGGAACTCCGCCTAAAATAGACGTATTGCCTTCTTTCAACTTCAGTTTTTCCCAGTTTTGTTTTACTTCTTCTTCATCTTTCACGGTTGTATCTCCATAAATATGAGGATGTCTGAAAATTAATTTTTCATTTAAGGAATTAATTACGTCTGCAATATCAAAACTCTGTTTTTCTGAACCTATTTTAGCATAAAAAACAAGATGAAGAAGCACATCTCCGAGTTCTTTTTTAATCTCCTGCAAATCGTTTTTCAGAATCGCATCAGAAAGTTCGTAGGTTTCCTCCAGAGTTAAATGTCTTAAAGATTCTAAAGTCTGTTTTTTATCCCACGGACATTTTTCCCGAAGATCATCCATAATATCGAGTAATCTTCCGAAAGCGTCCAGTTTTTCTTGTTTGGTATTCATAATTAAGCTTGAAACTAATGCAAATTTAAGGGAAATCTTGAGTTTTTTTTATCTTTAAATAAAATAACCAAAAGTTCAGGGTTTGTAAACATTTAAAAAAACTACCTATTCTAAATTTCTTATTACTGTGTTTACATCAGTTGTTATAGCCATTATAAAACAAAAAACCTTATCAGTAATGATAAGGTAATATGGTAAATTTCAGGATTAAATTATCCCATTTTTCTGTGTGTGCTTTTCGCAGCTGCTTTTGCACCTGTATTTGCTTTTACTTTTGGTGCTGCTGGTTTTTCAGCTTTTGGTGCTGCTTTTTTTGGAGCATCTTTGTCTAAACTTACTTCTTCTGCTTTTTCTCCTTCCAAAGTTTCCGGTTCTGCTTTTACAAAACTTTCCGGTGTGATGTATCCTGCTTTATGAAGAATATTGTACCACTGAGCCAGTTTTTTAATATCAGAAGTATATACTCTGTCTGTATCGTAATTCGGAAGCGATACAGTCATAAACTCAGTAAGTTCTGCATCTGAAGATTTGTGAGAAATAGTTTCTTTATATTCTGTATTTTTTGCAATGTTTTCGAATACTTCAAACAAAGGAACTTCTTTGTCGAATGTAAACATCGCAATATTATCCAAAAGACTTACCTGACTGGAGTTTCCGATGCTTACTTTTTTCTTTGAAGTAACATCTTCAATGATAAAACCGTTTCTCAACTGCGATACCAGTTTATAAAGACCTGGTTTTCCCGAAATCGAAATTATTTTTTCTAACAGCATAATTTTTATTTTTTTAATTTCAACAAAAGCTTTCGGCTTTCTATTTATTATTTACTTTGTTTATGTTAATCTATTTTGGGAATCTCATTTTATAACTGATAGAGACATCTCCCTGAGTAATCTTGGCAAGTTTGCCTTTTACAAGTTTTTTCTTCAGTGCACTTAGATGATCCGTAAAAAGAGTACCCTCGATATGGTCGTACTCATGCTGAATTACACGGGCTCTAATATCGGAAAAAGTTTCTGTATGCTTTACAAAATTTTCATCAAAATATTCGATTAAAATGGTGCTTTTTCTTTTTACATCTTCTCTTACATCCGGAATAGAAAGACATCCTTCATTGAATTTCCATTCTTCGCCCGACTCTTCTAAAATTGTTGCGTTGATAAAAACTTTTTTAAATTCTTTAAGTTCCTCGGCAATATCTTCATAATCTTCGTCTTCAGCCAAAGGAGTTACATCTATAACAAATAATCTGATATCTAACCCAATTTGTGGTGCAGCAAGTCCTATTCCGTTTGCGCTGTACATGGTTTCAAACATATTATCAATCAGCTCCTGAAGATCAGGGTAATTTTTATCTATTTCTTTTCCGGTTTTTCTCAGAACCGGATCTCCAAAAGCTCTTATCGGTAAAATCATCTTATTTTCTGTTCTAAAAAATTCTGCAATATGATGGTTGCACTTACTTTATCTATTAATCCCTTCTGTTGTCTCTGCTTTTTAGATTTTCCACTTTGAGATATAAAAAACGATGCCATTTTAGAAGTAAAACGCTCGTCTAATCTTTCAACCTTAATATCCGGAAACTCACTTTTAAACTTTTCGATAAAACTTAAAATATCGGTTTCCACCTCGGAAATCTGTCCTTTTAAATCTACGGGAAGTCCTACCACAATTGCATCTACTCTATTCTTACTGAAATACTGCGCTAAAAAACTAATCAAAAAATGTGTTTCCACAGTATCTAATCCGCTTGCAATAATCTGCATATCATCTGTTGCTGCAATGCCGCAACGAGCTTTTCCATAGTCTATTGCAAGGATTTGTCCCATAAGTCTGCAAATTTAATAAAATTTACTGATTTTATCTGTAACACAGTTTTTTTTATAAAATTCCATTTATTAATTAATTTTTCTTTAATTTTATGTTGCTCAAAATCAATGCTATGAAAAAACTAATACTCGTAAGACATGCAAAAAGCGACTGGCCGGAAGAAACAGATGACTTCGACAGACCTTTGGCAGACAAAGGCCTTCAGGATGCTTTAAAAATGTCTAAACATCTAAAAAACAGCAGTATTAACATAGATTATTTGGTTTCGAGTCCTGCGGTAAGAGCATTGAATACCGGGAAAATCTTTAATGATACTTATCATTTAGATTTGGTAACCAATGATAAACTTTACAATCCTTCAGAAAATAACTTTCATTCTGTTATTTACGATCTTCATGATGATGTAAATTCTGTTGCTATTTTCTCGCATAATAATGGGATTTCAAATTTTGCCAACTCCATTACAGATCATATTTTTCATTTTCCGACTTGTGGTGTTGCCGGATTTGAAATCGACTGCGATTCGTGGTCTCAATTCGAAGGAGCAAGAAAAAAACTTCTTTTCTTTTACGAGCCTGCTAAAATTTAATTCATTCATTAAAAAAAAACGGACTCTCGAAAGTCCGTTTTTCATTTATAAATTTTATTTTCTTTTTAGATCCAAATCATCAAAATCGAAGCTAAAATCGGTAACATCTGAAATAGCTTTCATCTTTGCAGATTCGGCTTTACCGTTTTCATCATAATTAAATATAAGATAAGCATCGGCATCATAACTTCTGTCATCCCATTTGATGATGAAAGAATTATTGGAAAAAGGAAGCAGTTCTCCTTTTAATCTTGGCGAATTTTTACATGAAATTCTGTATGTATTTCCTACTGGAGAAATCTCTATATCGCCAAACCACTGGTCATTATACGTTCCTACAAACTGCTCAGGTCTCGGATGTAGATTTTTCTCTTTTCTGAATGCTTCCGACTTAGCAAATGCTTCCTTTTTCTGCTTACTGTATTCTCCGTCTGCTTTTTTCATTCTTTCGCTGTAAGTTTTCAGCCAGTTTCTATCTGCAATACCAAGATAAGAATCTTTCACAGTATTGGTAATCGTGTTGAAAGCTGCACCCGACTGCTGATTGGTTAAAACCACAATTCCCAGCTTCATATCGGGGATTAATGTAAACTGCGTTACAGTTCCATTTAAACCTCCTGTGTGCTGAACTTGTTTATGACCTTTTACATCGCTTAAAAACCAGCCCAATCCGTAACCATAAAAATTGGTATCATAAGAATTTTTTAGTGAAACCGGACTGGATATTTGTAAACTCCAAAGCTGTTGGATATTTTTATCTGAAACCAGTTTTTTACCATCTTTTGTTGTAAAATTATTCAGAAGAAATTGTGCCCAGATTGTCATGTCTTTAATATTACTCATAATTCCTCCGGCTGCGTTGGCAGTTTCATTCCAATCGTGAGTAATGGCTACCGCTTTACCATCTACCGGTGCGTGTGCATCAATTTTATTGGCAATCGCTTTTGCTCTGTTATAACTTCCGAAGCTTGCATTCATCCCAACTGGTTTCATTATTCTCTGTTCGATAAATTCTGCCCAACTTAGTCCGGAAATTCTGGTAATCACCTCTCCTGCAACGATAAACATGATATTGTTATAATCTAAAGTTGTTCTGAAAGGATTTTCAGGTTTTAAATACCTCACATTGTGCACAATATCTTTTACCGTTAAATTTCCACCTTCAGGAAAAAACATTAAATCTCCTTGTCCAAGACCTAAACCAGCCCTGTGTGTTACCAAATCTTTGATGGTTACATTTTGAGAAACATAAGGATCATACATCTGAAATTCGGGAATGTATTTAGAAACTTTATCATCCCAATTCAGTTTTCCTTCGTCGGATAAAATGGCAAGTGCAACACAGGTAAAAGCCTTTGAATTGGAAGCTATTCCCACCAAAGTATGGTCGTCCATCGGGAGCTTTGTAGTTAAAGAACGAACCCCAAATCCTTTGGAAAATACCGTTTTTCCATCTTTAATAATTCCTACAGACATTCCAGGAACATCAAATGTTTTCAAGGTATTCTGAATTAGCTCGTCCAGTTTTTTTTCTTCAACTTGTGCAAAAGAGATTAAAGAAAAGACAATAAAGAAGAAAGACAAATATCGTTTCATATTTTTTTTAAATTTTCTCAAATTTAATCAATTCAGTATTATTGAGTAAATTTGTTTTTAGATTAAAACCAGAAATAGATCATTAAAATATTTTTTTGAATTTACTTTGTTCTAAATCTGAGTTTTCCAATTAAAAGTTACTATTCTATGACTAAAATTCTGCTTCTTTCCGACACACACTCTTATATTGATGAAAGAATTTTAGATTATGCGAAGCAGGCTGATGAAATTTGGCATTGCGGAGATTTCGGAAGTTTTGAAATTATCGAACAACTCGAAAAAACAAAGCCTTTACGAGGTGTTTACGGGAATATAGACGGAGCAAAAATCCGTTCTGAATTCCCGGAAGTACATCGTTTTATGTGTGAAAAGGTAGAAGTAATGATGATTCATATCGGTGGTTATCCCGGGAAATATTCGCCTTTAGCTAAGAAAGAAATTTCAGAAAGCAGTCCGAAATTATTTATTTCGGGGCATTCTCATATTCTGAAGGTAATGTATGATGAAAAAAACAAGCTTCTTCATCTGAATCCCGGAGCTTGCGGAAAACAAGGATGGCATACCATGAGAACAATGTTGCAGTTTGTAATAGATGGTGAAGAAATAAAAGATTTAGCCCTGATTGAATTGGGTAAAAAAGTTTGAATTCTTATTTTTGCAGAGTTCAGTTTTACCCAAAGTAGTATTGAACGTCATTTGATTGGTGTGAAATATTTTAGCCCTGATTGTAGCGGTTACCCCGCAACAGGAAATGGCAAATGCAATGGAGTGAGGAGTATGAGCGGAAAGCAGGTTCCCGGCTCCTAAAAAAAATAATATCGTGTGAAAATTGGAGATAAAGTTTCTGTGGTAGATGAAGATTTAGGCGGGGTAATTACTTCGGTGAATGGGAATACTGTTGTTTTTAAAGATGAATATGGATTTACACATTCTTATCCGAAACAAAAACTGGTCCCGAAAAACGCTTCAATCTACGATAACATTGAGATCGTTAAAAAAGCAGAACCCCGAAAAATAAGTTCTAAAAAGCACGACAAAAATCCATTTGTTTTGGATCTTCATTTTCATTATTTAGTGAAAAACACTAATGAATACGATAGTTTTGAAAGACTTTTTATTCAAAAAGAAAAACTGCTGGAAACCATTAGTTTTTGTAGAAAAAACCATTTGAAAAAACTCGAAATTATACACGGAATCGGCGATGGCGTTTTGCAGAAAATGGTATTAGACGTTCTCGAAAGCCAGACTGGTCTGGATTTTTATAATAAAGACATTCTGCATCATCAATCGGGTGCGGTAATGGTAGAATTTCACTAAATTTGCAACAATTGCAATATGAACGTACTACATTTACTTTTTACAAAAGACGGACTTATTTACCAAATTGCTAAAAATAAAAGCATTCTGGAAGAAAATTCTTTTTTCGTGACCGAAGAATCTCCAGAAAATTATATTCTCGGCAAACTGGAAGAAATCTTACTGAAGCAGAGATATGACGAGGTTTCTGTTATTTCTGCCCTCAACCATTTTACTTTGATGCCTGAAGGTTTTGAAGATCATGACTCTGGATATGATTTAATTGCCTTTAACGCACCAGTAGACAAAGAAAATGAAGAGCTGATGCTTTCTGTGAATAAAAAATTCAAAGTTCAGTTTTATTATACTTTTCCGAGAAATTTTTACAAAAAAATAAAAGATCTTTCTATTCCTGTTAGATTTAATTTTTCGGGAGAAAAGTTTCTGAACTCAATCAGCAATAAAAACAGCAAGGAAATCCACATCAATCTCTACCATAACCAATGCGAGTTTTTTGCTATTCTGAATAAGAAAGTAATTCTCTACAATAACTTAGATGTAAATTCTGAAGTAGATTTTCTTTACTTTGTGATGTTTACGCTTAGTAAAATTGGGTTCGGGATAAAAGAAACCAACTTTTATGTTTACGGAGAAACTACCGAAAACGAAACATTTATATCTGAACTTCAGAAGTTTGTAAAAAATCTTAAAGTAGTTTACGATAATATTCCGAATAAGAATTTCATCCTAAATTAGGCTTAGAATACAGATTAATCTCAGATTTCCTGTTATCTATTACCTATTACAATTCAAAAAACCATTACAATGTACAGAATCATTTCCGGAAAATGGAAAGCAAAGAAAATAGCCGCACCAAAACATTTTGATGTAAGACCTACCACAGATTTCGCCAAAGAGGCACTCTTCAGCATTCTGGAAAACACTTACGATATGCAGTCTGTTTCTGTACTCGATTTGTTTGCAGGAATTGGCTCCATAAGTCTTGAATTTGCATCAAGAGGTTGCCAAGATATAACCTCTGTGGAGATGAATCCCAAACACACTTCTTTTATTAATTCTACAGCATCAGAATTGGATATGAGCCTTCAAATAAGTACACAACGTGGTGATGTGTACGATTGGCTGAAAAAATTCAGAAATAAGAAATCTTTTGAGATTGTTTTTGCCGATGCTCCCTTTGAAACGGAAGAAAAAAAATATCAGGAACTTATTTCTTTAGTGCTGAATAACAAATACCTTAAACCTAACGGCGTGCTAATTGTAGAACACCAAAGCAGACTGAAACTAGACCATCCCAACTATAAATATACAAGGAAATACGGAAATGTGAGCTTCAGTTTTTATGAACCTAATACAGAAGAAACTGAACCAGAACTTTCCACAGAATAAAAAAATCGGGATTCATTTTTTTGAATCCCGATTTTTTATAATACTTTCAGCTCTAAATCTATTGTTTTACCAAAGAATTTTTTAGAGATTTTTTCGAAATTTTTCGTGATATCCGAAAGATAGAATTGATATACCGGATGTGCATTGTTTTCATTCAGCAGATGATATTTATCTAAAATAATCTTGAGATGACTCGCAACAATATTCGGAGAATCTATCACTCGTACGCGGTTTCCGTAATACTGTTTAATTTCATCAATTAATAACGGATAGTGAGTACAGCCCAAAATCAAGGTTTCAATATTCTTTAATTTACTGTTGCTTAGATAATTATAAATTATCGCATGAGTAATAGGATGATTTTTAAAGCCTTCTTCTATGGCAGGAACCAAAAGAGGAGTTGCCAGTTCATCTACTTTAATAAATTTATTGTGCTTTCTTATACTCTTCTTGTACAAACCAGAATTTACCGTTGCCTTCGTCGCAATTACGCCCACATTATTATGAATTTCGTATGAAACTTTTTCGGCTACAGGATTAATAACGTCAATAACAGGAACTTTTCCGGCTACGGATTCCATCACTTCGTTCAAAGCATTTGCTGTTGCTGTATTACATGCAATTACAATCGCTTTACAGTTTTGTTCTAGAAGAAAATTAGCAATTTTTGTAGAATACCCTATAATTGCTTCTTTGGATTTCTCACCGTAAGGAAGGTGTTTTGTATCTCCAAAATATATTAAATCTTCGTTTGGAAGCAGCCTTTTAATTTCTTTAGCCACAGTAAGTCCTCCCACTCCACTATCGAAAATACCAATGGGCTGTTTAGACGAAAGATGCGAATAATCTTGTTTTTTAGTTTTCAAATGCTTTGAAATTTAATGCAAAAATACTTAAAGATTTTAAATCTGAGATTCGGGATTAAAAATTTTTAGACCTGAAACAAATCTGCAGCAATTCCGTCTGCCATAAACCAATGTTTTTCAGGAATTTTGAGGTGATTATTTTCAATTTCCAGAATTCCTTCTTCTATTTTATTCTGAATTTCTTTATTAAAATAATTCAAAATGTTTTCTGAGAATTTCTGATTTAAATTTTCTAAATCTACACCCCAAATTGTTCTTAAACCAATCATAATCATTTCGTTGAACTGATCCTGCTCTGAAAGAATTTCGGTTTCTTTGGCTAAAATATTAGAATTCAGTTGCTTTATATATTGCTGATTATTGGCAACATTCCAGCTTCTTACATCTGTTCCGTTATAAGAATGTGCGGAAGGGCCAATTCCCAGATATTCTTTATACTTCCAATAGGCAGAATTATGCCTGGAATGAAATCCAGATTTTGCAAAATTGGAAACTTCATAATGTTCAAAACCATGATCTTTTAAAAAATCGGTCATGTAATAGAATTCCAGATTCTGATCTTCTTCTTTCGGAGTAGAAATTTTACCTTTAGAAACCCAGTTTTCTAAGGCTGTTTTAGGTTCTACCGTTAAAGCATACGAAGAAATGTGAGGAATTTCCAGGGCAATCGTTTTATTGAGATTTTCTTTCCAAATTTCCAAATTAGAACTTGGTGAACCATAAATTAAGTCGATACTTAAATTATCAAACCCAAAATCCTGAGCTCTTTTAATAGAGCTTTCTGCTTCCGAAGCGTTATGTGCACGGTTCATGAGTTTTAAATCTTCTTCAAAAAAACTTTGTGTTCCTATGGATAGGCGGTTTACCGGGGATTTTGAAAGATCTTTCAAAAAAGTTCTATTCAGATCATCAGGATTGGCTTCTAAGGTGATCTCAACATCTTTTTCGAAGCTGAAATATTTTAAAACCTCATCAATTAAAGAATGAATTTCATCGGTTGTAAGAATGGAAGGTGTTCCTCCTCCAAAATAAAGAGATTTTAAGCTATTATTTTGCAGTTCTTCTTTGCGGAGAAAGATTTCCTTTTTCATTGCAGAAATCATTTCATCTTTAAACTGTAAAGAAGTAGAAAAATGAAAATTACAGTAGCTGCACTTCTGTTTGCAAAAGGGAATGTGAAGGTAAATCATAAATAAAAAAGCTCTGAAAATTTCAGAGCTCAAATGTATTCAAATTAAATTGATATTAATATCTAAATCCTCTATGATTGATAAAGTTGTCGAAGTTATAACCAAGACCAATCATGAAGCTGTTTCCTCCGTAAGTCTGAATATCGGACATCCCAAGGTTATAAGTTGCTCCCACCATAAACTTGTTGAATCTTACTTTAACAATTGGTGAAATGCTTAACTGCTGATTATCGAATCTGTTTTGTACTGTTCTGTAACTTGCACCGATTGAGAAAGCGTTGATGTCGTTAGAAAAAGTTGCCATCAAGTTGAAATCTGTCATTCTCGTAGAATTAGTATTCAAATTAACCAAAACAGATGGTGTAAGAGCGATGTTGTCTGCCAATCTCCAATCGTATCCTAAATTCAGGAAGAATTTAATTGGAGAAGGCTCGTAATTGTTTACAATAGCCTGATCGTTGCTTAAAGCGATATCATTTACCGAAACACCTCCATAAATCCCTCTGTAGGTTGCAGCCAAACCGAAGTTAGCATACACCATAAAGATATTACTTTCATTACCTTGTAACAAAGGATCGTAACCATCTTGAGTATTAATTTTAGAATAATCGAAATTCATATTATAAAAATTAACACTTGTACCAAAAGAAAACTGATCTTTTCTTTCCCCTTCACTGCTTAATGGGATAAAATAAGAAGCTCCCGCAGTAATACCACCGGCAGAAATAGGACCGTTGCTGTCTCTAAAAACAGAAATACCGGCTCCAACTCTATCAAAAATATTAGCGTTAATCCCCACAGACTGTACGTTTGGAGACTCGCTGAATTTTGAAAATTGTTGCTGATAATTTAGATTAAGCTGTACATAGTCAGTTTTACCGTATTGTGCAGGGTTGAACAGGAACTCACCATCTAAAAGATATTGCTGATAGTATGGTAATGATTCTTGTGCTTTGTATGCATTCGACAAAAGAGCTAAACATACGATAGCATATAGTTTTCTCATAACAAATCTTGATTTCAATTCAACAAATATAAAAAAAATCTCAATATATTTTTAGTTTTCTAAATAATTTCTCCATTTTTTTACGGCATCCGCCATATCTTTAGGCATAGGGCTTTCAAAATACAATTCCTTTTTTGTTGTGGGATGTATAAAACCAAGTGTATGTGCGTGCAAGGCATGTCTTGGTAAAACTTCAAAAACATTTTTAATGAACTGTTTATACTTTGGGAGATTAACCCCTCTTAAAGCTACATTCCCTTCATATCTCTCATCATTGAATAATGTATGACCGATGTGTTTAAAATGAGCCCGTATCTGATGTGTTCTTCCGGTTTCGAGTTTACACTCTACCCAAGTCATGTATTTAAATCTTTCTAACACTTTGTAATGCGTTACCGCATGTTTTCCTTGGCTTCCGTCTACGTAAGTATACATTTGCATTCTGTTCTTCGGATGTCTGCCAATATGCCCCGTAATTGTCCCTTGATCTTCCTGAACATTTCCCCAGACAAATGCCCAATAAAGGCGTTTTGTTTTTCTTTCAAAAAATTGTTTAGCGAGAAAACTTAAAGCATATTCGTTTTTAGCAATTACGAGAAGTCCGGAGGTATCTTTGTCGATTCTGTGCACCAAACCTACTCTATCCAGATCAGATTTTTCGCCATTATTTTGAAAGTGGAAAGCTAAGGCATTTACTAAAGTCCCATCCCAGTTTCCAAATCCGGGATGCACAACCATTCCGGCTTCTTTATCGACCACCACCAAATCATCATCTTCATATACAATATTAATGGGAATATCTTGCGGAATAATAACGTTTTCTCTTGGAGGATGAGCGAGTAACACAGAAATTTGGTCACCCGGTTTCACTCGATAATTTTGCTTTACCGGAATATTGTTTACGACAACATTTCCTGCTCTGCAGGTTTGAGAAATTTTATTTCTTGAAGAGTTTTGTCTGAAAATCTGCAGGTATTTATCAATTCTTAAAGGCTCCTGCTTACTATCCACCGTAATATTGAAATGCTCATAGAGGCCTTTGTTTTCGTCATCAAAATCGGATGTTTGAGAATCTGAAAATTCTTCTTCCAAAAATTCTTCGTTATCTTCTGTCATCATATTAATTTATATAAAAAGCTTCAACATTATTTCAGTTGAAGCTGTAATTTATATTTGAAATTATATTAATTAATAATTGGTTTTTTCGCCTTGGGTTTCTCCTGAGTCCCCGAAGAAGGCGTAGCTGATGCTTTAGGTTTTTCAGCCGGTGTATTGCTTTTTCCTGAAGTTCCGCCCGAAGGTTTTGCATTTTCTGTTTTTGGAACTTCTTTTTTCTGATGAACCACAGGTGCAGGTTCCTTTATTTTTGGTTCTTCTACTTCCGAAACTTCTTCATATCGGATGGGCGGAAGTGTGGTATCTACTTTCATACGATACATAGAATTAAGCTCATCAATCTTACTGCGAAGTTCGGCAGGCGTTTTTTTACTTGCCCACAAATCTATCTGCATTCCCTGATCACGAATATCTCCCGATGCAGGATCTTGATAATAAACGATATCAGAATCACTATTACCTCCGTCTTCATGGTTTACAGCACCCAGTTCGAAAAGATTTTTGGCAATAACCATTTTAGCTTCTTTTACCGTTAATCCTACCACATTAGGCACACCAATATTTCTTAGAGGGCCAGAACCTACCACAACGTCTACCAAAGAAAATCTTGGGATTTTTGTACCAGGGTTCACAGGATTTCCTTTAAACAAAATCCTTAAAACGGCATCTTTCTGAATGCTTGGCTCATAGATAGTATCCGAAACCTTCAGACCAACCTGTTCTAATCTTTGGAATGCAAGACCAGAATATTTATTGATAACATCCGGAATTGCAACAGGAGCCCAGCTTTTAGGATTTACCATAAGCTGAATTGCTCTTCCGTCTTTTACACGGGATCCCGGAGACGGATATACTTTTAAAACCTGAAGCGGTTTGTATTTAGGATCGTAAGCAGCACTGTCTACTTCATAATCTAACCCGGCATCTTCTAATATTTTTACAGCATCGTGCACCGATTTATTCATCACGTTAGGAACAGGAACCTCTTGTCCGTGATTGGTGTGATATTCTAACCATCGGAAAGTAAGGTAAATAAGACCTACAAAAACACCTATAGCAAGAAGTAAATTGAGTAAAACTTTCCAGTTGAAAAGTGATTTAAGCATATTTTAAAATACTTTAATATTAAGGCAAAGATAAATAATAATTTTATAATGAAGTTTTTTATTCTCAGGATTTCGTGAAACAGGAAATCACGAAAGAGTATCATCCTTTTTAAAACAGAAAACTACTTTACCAACGATAAAGCAGTTTGTCTTTGTATTGCTAAAATTAAGAAACCCTTTCTATCAACGCCATATAAAACCCGTCGTAACCTTCACTTGGCATTACTTTTTCGTCTTTTATGAGTTTAAAATTAGGATTTTTCGAAATGAATTCCGCTACCTGTTCGTTATTTTCGGAAGGCAGTACAGAACAGGTTGCATACACCATTTTACCCCCAACTTTAAGCATTTTAGAATAATCTTGAATTATCTGCTGCTGTTCTTTTTTTATTCTGTCTATAAAATCCTGATCTATTTTCCATTTACTGTCCGGATTTCTTTTAAGAACACCCAAACCAGAACAAGGTGCATCTATTAATAAACGGTCTGCTTTTTCATGAAGACGTTTAATTACTTTGTTATCTGTAATCGTTCTTGTCTCAATATTATGAGCACCCGCTCTTTTTGCTCGGCGTTTAAGCTCTGCAAGTTTCCAATCGAAAATATCCAAAGCGATAATCTGACCTTTATTTCCCATTAACGCAGCCAAATGAAGCGTTTTACCTCCTGCTCCAGCACAAGCATCAACAACACGCTGACCTTCTTTAACATCTAAAAAATAGGCAATTTTCTGTGATGAAGCATCCTGAACCTCAAACAAACCTTCTTTAAAAGCTGTGGTAAGAAACACATTCTTTTTTTCTTCAAGCTGAACGGCGTCTGGATAATTTCTTACGGGATAAGAAACTACGTTTTCATCAGATAAGTCAGAAATTAATTCTTTTGTAGTTGTTTTTAAAGAATTGGCTCTTAAAACAGTAGGAGCCTGTTCATTTAATGCCATCATTTCTTTTTCCCACTTAGAACCCAGCTCCTTTTCCAAAGTTTCTGCAAGCCATTCGGGAATAGAATGCTCTATAGCTTTGGTAGGAACAGTTCCTTTTTTGAGTTTGGTAAGAATATCTGCGATTTTTATTCCGTCGAATTCCTCAAACTTTTTATAATTGGTTTTACTCCACAAGAGATAAGCCAACATTAGCTTATAAACATTGTTTGGCTTTACTCCTTCTCCCATGTAATATTCTAAACGTTTTTTCCAACGGATGATATTGTAAAAGATTTCAGAAACAACAGCTCTATCCTGACTTCCCCATTTTTTATGGGCTTTTAAAAGTCTTTCTATAACTTTATCTGCATATTTATTTTTCTCAAAAAAAGTTTCCTGCAAAGCATCGTGAATTCCGATCGCGAGGTTTCTGTGTATCAATTCCATAGGGAAGTTTTAAAAATTTAAATTCGGATAATGTTCCAAAATTTTTACAAAAATAAGCATTTTTAATGAGTGTTTCCAGATTCAGTTTCTCATTGAATGTTTCTCGTATAATAATTGCTTTTATACGCAGTGTTTTTAACCTTGTAAATAATTGAACAATTAAAAGATTTCACATAAAAAAACCGTTTCAAAATTGAAACGGTTTGTAATATTGTTAAAATTTCGGTTCTTACGCCAAAACTTCTTTTACTTTATTAGCAGCTTCTTCTAAAGTAATTGCAGAGTGAACCGGAAGACCAGACTCATCAATTAATTTTTTAGCTTCAACAGCATTAGTTCCCTGCAATCTTACGATCAACGGAACAGGAAGGCTACCCATAGCTTTGTAAGCATCTACAACTCCCTGAGCAACTCTATCACATCTTACAATACCCCCGAAAATGTTAATTAAAATAGCTTTTACGTTTGGATCTCTTAAGATAATTCCGAAAGCAGTCTGTACTCTTTGTGCATCTGCAGTTCCTCCAACGTCTAGGAAGTTTGCAGGGTTACCTCCAGATAATTTAATGATATCCATTGTTGCCATTGCAAGACCAGCTCCGTTTACCATACAAGCAACGTTACCATCCAATTTCACGAAGTTAAGACCAGCTTCACCAGCTTCAACATCCATAGGATCTTCTTCTCTTGTATCTCTAAGTTCTGCTAAATCTTTGTGACGGAACAATGAATTATCATCCAAAGTTACTTTAGCATCTACAGCAATAATTTTATTGTCTGAAGTTTTCAAAACAGGGTTAATTTCGAAAAGAGAAGCATCAATTCCTGTATAAGCAGCGTAAAGATTAGAGATGAATTTTGTAAATTCTTTAAAAGCATTCCCTTCAAGACCTAAGTTGAAAGCAATTTTTCTAGCCTGAAAACCTTGAAGCCCCAATGCAGGATCAATAATTTCTTTGTGAATTAAATGAGGAGTTACTTCCGCAACATGCTCAATATCCATACCTCCTTCAGTAGAATATACGATTGTATTTTTACCTTCAGCTCTGTCTAAAAGGATAGAAACGTAAAATTCTTTAGTTTCTGTTTCTCCAGGATAATATACATCTTCTGCAACCAAAACAGAATTTACTTTTTTACCTTCAGCAGAAGTTTGCGGTGTTACCAACTGCATTCCGATGATGTTTTGAGCGTTTTCTTTAAGTTTATCCATATTCGGAGAAAACTTAACACCACCACCTTTACCACGACCTCCTGCGTGGATCTGAGCTTTTACAACCCATCCTTGTGCTCCGGTTTCAGCAGTCAATTTTTCAGCAGCTGCTACAGCTTCATCTACGTTGTTTGCAACGAAACCACGTTGGATAGCTACTCCATACTTTGATAAAATCTCTTTTGATTGATACTCGTGAAGATTCATATTATTTTTAGTATTTAATTTTTTAAAAGTTTAAAGGTTGACAAATTTACTAAAAATGAACAAAGCAGGAAAGAAATTTATTGATGTTTTAAATTAATAATCGAAATCTGAAAATATTCCGAAAACTTATTTTAGCTTCCCAACCAAAATCTGCAATAAAAATCTTCGTGGAAAAGGCAAATATCCGCTTACAAATTAAAATTCAAAATTTAGAACCTCTCCTTTCTTTTTTAGAACCATTTTAGATTTTAAAATTGAAAAAATTACATATTACCAAACATAATTTGTTTAAATTTGCCTTTATTGACAATTTTGATATGAGTAAAAAGCAAGTCGCCGTAGTGATGGGCGGTTATTCTGACGAATATAAAGTTTCTCTTAAAAGCGGACAGTTAATTTACGATTCTTTAGACCGTGAGTTGTATGATGTGTATAAAGTAGTTGTTCTAAAGGACGAATGGTATTTCTTAGATGAAAATAATGAGAAAAAACCTATTAACAAAGGAGATTTTTCTGTAAATCTAGACGGTAATACGAATCTAAAATTTGATGTATGCTTTAATATCATCCACGGAAGTCCTGGAGAAAACGGAATTTTACAGGCATATTGGGACGCTATCGGACAGAAATATACGGGGTGCAACTTCTATCAAAGTGCTTTAACATTCAATAAAAAAGATACATTGGCAGTTCTTTCTAAGTACGGAATTCCTTCTGCAAAAAGTATTTATCTTAGAAAAGGCGAAGAAATTAATGTTGAAGAAATTACAGAAAATCTAGGGTTACCACTTTTTGTTAAGCCTAACCAATCTGGCTCTTCATTAGGAATATCTAAGGTTAAAGAAAAATCTGAACTCCTTGCTGCTACAGAAATTGCCTTCAAAGAAGATGATGAAATTTTAATTGAAAGTTTCTTAAACGGGATGGAAGTTTCGGTAGGTGTTATAGATTTCAAAGGAGAAACTATTGTTCTTGGAATTACCGAGATTGTTCCTAAAAATGAATTTTTCGATTATGAAGCTAAATATGAAGGAGCTTCCGAAGAAATTACGCCCGCAAGAATAGACAACGAAACCAAAATCCGTATCGAAGAAATTGCTAAAAAAGCATACAATTCTCTCGGTATGAGTGGTTTTTCCAGAAGTGAATTTATTTTGATGGACGGAATACCCTACATGCTCGAAATGAATACCAATCCGGGATTTTCTCCCGCAAGTATTCTTCCGCAACAAGCCAAAATTTACGGAATTTCTATTAAAGATCTCTGCGGTAATGAAGTGGAGAAAGCTTTAAATAAATAATAATTACATAAGTTAGAATTAGAGGTTAAATTTGGTTGTATTCGGCTGAAATTTAAACCCGAAACTTAAAACTCTTGCGCATGAAAATTGCTGTTTTCCCAGGATCATTTGATCCGATTACGTTAGGACATTATGACATTATTGAAAGAGCAGCTCCTCTTTTCGACAAATTAATTATTGCAATAGGACAAAATTCTCAGAAAAAATACATGTTTCCTTTGGAAAAAAGAATGGAGTTCATTAGAAATTCTGTTGCTGAGTTCCCGAATGTTGAAGTAGATTTTTTTGAAGGTCTTACCGTAGATTATTGCTTCGAAAAAAATGCTCAATACATTATTCGCGGACTCAGAAATCCCGCAGATTTCGAGTTTGAAAAAGCCATTGCACATACCAACAGAACTTTGGCACACAAAAAACTGGAAACCGTTTTTCTTTTAACCTCATCAGGAAAATCATTTATCAGCAGCAGTATTGTAAGAGAAATCATCAATCATAACGGAGAGTACGAACTTTTGGTTCCCGAAGCCGTAAGAATTGAAAAATAAACAACTTAAAATATTCTTCACTGAATTAAAAGCTGAAAATTCAGCGAAAATACTTCATAAACAGCTTTCAGAATGCACGAAAACTTCAATCTGATTATAGAAATTCTTGGAACGATCTCTTTTGCGATGTCGGGAAGTTTTGCTGCAATGCAGAAAAGGCTGGATCCTTTCGGGGTTCTTATTATTGCGTTTATTACCTCTGTTGGCGGTGGAACTGTTAGAGATTTACTGTTGGGCATTCCGGTTTTCTGGATGCGCGATTTGCTAACGTGCGGACTGATTTTAGGAACCAGTATTTTTGCTATGATTTTCAAATCTATGGAAAAGAATTTTAAAGTAACCTTGTTTATTTTCGATAGTTTCGGCTTGGGATTATTTACCATAATTGGAGTTCAAAAAGGTCTTAATGCAGGAATTCATCCAATAATCTGCATTGGTTTAGGAACCATAACCGGCTGTTTTGGAGGAATTATCCGCGATATTCTCCTCAACAGAATTCCTTTAATATTCCGTAAAGAAATTTATGCCAGTGCGTGTATAATTGGAGGTACAGCATTTTTGCTACTCACCAATTTCACCATGCTTTCTTACACCTTTATACAGATTTTCACCATATTACTCATCGTTGCCATCCGAACTTTTGCCGTAAAGTACCATTGGCAAATCCCAAAGTTTTACGGATATGAAAATAATTCTGAAATGTAAAAACTGATTAAAAAAATAAAAACGGCATCAAATAAATGATGCCGTTTTTTGTATTATAAAATCTTTTTCTGTTAAAAGAATTTACCTCTGTTTCTCATATTCGGGTTGTGCATATGCTTCTGCATAGTTGGCATTTTCAGCTGATCCTTCAGCATTTTAATCTGGTCGGTCATCATTCCTGCAGAATCTAATCTCTTCGCTTCCTCCAAAAGTTTTTGCCCTTCCTGTTTTCTACCTTTAGAAATTGCTCCTGCTGCAAGATTAAGCGTAGCCATTGCACGGTCGTGTTTCATATTCAACCCATATTCCAAAGCCTTTCTCATCAACGGTTCTACTTTTGTAGGGTGATCTTGTGCCAAAACCAAACCTTGAAGATAATGATAATACCCATACTGGTTTTTATGGAGTTCTGTTTTGTAATTTTTAATATTATTTAAAAATTTGGAAGCTTTCTCCATATTCTGTTTTCTCAATTGCCAGAAAGCAAGTAAGATATTTTCATTCTTGAAATATAGAAATATAGGAAAAGCAGAAAGGATAAATACAACAATTCCCCATCCCAAACTTCTGGTATAAAACATCATGTAAAGACCTCCCAAAATAAGAATTGCTGCTATTGCTATTTTTATGTTTTTGTTCATGATTAAATTTTAAGAAGTGCAAAGATAAAACATTTAGCGGTTAGAAGCTAAATGTTGAAGCTTAGAATTCTTCCAACTATTTTATTTCAGCTTTTTCGTAGGTTTGAAAACAGAAATCGTATTGATTTTTTTCATCTTTCTCATGACAAATCTCATCGGTTTTCACCCATATTTTTGCATCAATTGATGGGAAAAACGTATCTGCTTTAAGACTTGCTTTTACTAAAGTTACTTCCAATCTATCGGCAATATCTATTGTCTGCTCGTAGATATTACCACCACCGATGATGAAAATATCTTCGTCTATTTTTTTTGCAAATTTAACAGCTTCTTTAATGCTTCCCACAATTAAAATTCCTTCCTCAAACCAGTCTTTTTTTCTGGAAACAACAATACTAGTACGGTTAGGAAGTGCTTTACCTATACTTTCGTAGGTTTTTCTACCCATAATGATGGGATGACCTGAAGTTAAATCTTTAAAATGTTTTAAGTCTTTTGGAAGATGCCATAACAACTGATTATCAGAACCAATTTCATTATTTTCTCCCATTGCAACCACAATTGTTGTCATTTATTAATTTTTACGCAAAATTAGCACTTAATTTGTATATTTGAGTAGCACAAAAAGCATTAAAAATTTTAAACTATGAAAAATAAAGGTTGCATTAGCGCAATAATTATCGGAGTTGTAATTATAGTTATCTTATTAATCGGAGGATTATGGGCTAAAAATGGGTACAATAATTTTGTAGACAAGGAGCAAACGGTAGACGCAAAATGGTCTAATATCCAAACAGTTTATCAGAAAAGAGCCAATCTAATTCCTAATCTCGAAAGAACAGTAAAATCGTATTCTAAATTTGAACAGGAAACTTTAACAAAAGTGGTAGAGGCACGTTCGAAAGCAACATCTATCAACATCAATCCTTCAAATTTAACCGAAGAAGATATGGCGAAATTTCAGGCTGCACAAGGAGAACTAACGGGAGCTTTAAGCAGATTGATGGCTGTTGTAGAATCTTACCCTAACTTAAAAGCAGATCAGCAATACATTAATTTCCAAAGAGAGTATATTGCTATAGAAAACAGCATTAGAGTAGAAACCGTGAATTATAACGATGCTGCAAAAGATTACAACATCGCTATTAAACAGTTTCCGAATAATATTCTGGCAAATTTTACGAATTTTAAAGAAAAACCTTTATTTAAAGCTCAGGCGGGAGCAGAAAATGCACCAAGCGTTTTCACAGAATAATAATGAATCGTTTTTTAACAGACCAACAAATAGCTTCCCTTGTGGAAGCTATTCAGTCGGCAGAAAGTCTTTCTACCGGAGAAATACGTGTACATATAGATTCTACAACCGATGAAAAAATTGCCGAAAAAGCATTTGAAGTTTTCAAAACTCTTTGTCGTGACAAGACCACTGAAAAAAATGCTGTGCTTTTTCACGTTAACTTTGAACAGAAATACCTTACCATTATTGGTGATACGGGGATTCATGAAAAAGTACATCAATCGTTTTGGGATCATTTACACGATTATATTACCTCCGAATTTGCTAAAAAAAATTTTTATCCGGCTTTAAAAAGTGCTATTCTAAAAACAGGAATAGAACTGAAAAAACATTTTCCATCAAAAGGAAAAAACATCAACGAACTACCAGATGAGATTACATTCTCTTAAAACTTTTCTACTTTTTCTAGTAATCTGCTGTTATAACACTATTTCAGCACAGTACACAATTCCCGAAAAACCAGCGGTTTTATATCCTATCTACGACGAAACAAACCTTCTTACACAAAAAGAAAAAGATGATCTTAACAATAAACTCATCCAGTTTGCAGACTCTACTTCCACCGAGATAGAGGTTATCATAATTCCCACTACTAATGGGGAAGACATTAACTTTCTTGCAGCCAGATTCGGCGAAAAATGGGGAATCGGGCAAAAAGATGTAGACAATGGTGTAGTTTTTATGATTGCTAAAGATGACAGAACCATCTCTATACAGCAAGGCCGTGCTGTGGAACCTTATCTTACAGCTTCAGTTGCCGGTCAGATCATAGATTATATTGTTACTCCAGAATTCAAAAAAGGAAAATGGTATGATGGAATTAATGGCGGAACATCGGCAATTATGGAAGCCGTTCAGGGAAAATTCAAGCCTTTAGAAAAAAAACATAAGAGTAATAATTCCAATGAAGAGAAACTGATTATTATTGCATTTATTATTTTCATCATTCTAATTATTATCATGAGCAAAGGCGGTGGCAACGATAATGATGGAGACATTACTCTAAGCAGAAGAGGCAGAAGAAATTATCCTGGCGGATTTTTCCCTTTCCCCGGAAGTTTTGGTGGTGGTAGTTTCGGTGGAGGCAGTTCTGGAGGCGGTGGCTTTGGAGGATTCGGCGGCGGCGGAAGTTTTGGCGGCGGTGGTGCTTCGGGCGGATGGTAATTTTTAAATCTCTTATAGTACAAGTTCAAAAAATATCCAATTTTAATATTCGAAATAAAAATAATTTTAAATCTCTTCTAGATTTCAGTATTAAAATTTAATTAATATTCCCACAGCAATTCATATTTCACGCAATTTTCTTTATATTTACGAAAAACGGGTTCTATGAAAAAAACGCTGGTGGTTTTTGCCCATCCTTATCTTGAACATTCTAATTCAAATGTAGAACTGATTAATTTCTACGTTCGACACCAGCATTTTACTCTTAGGGATTTGTATGAAGAATATCCTGATTTTCATATTGCAGCTTTCAGAGAACGGAAAAGACTTCAGCAATATGACCGTTTTATTTTTCAGTTTCCTATTATTTGGTTTGGCATACCTCCACTTTTAAAATTGTGGATCGATGAAGTTTTGGACCGTAATTGGCTCACTGGAGAAGAAATAAATCCTTTAGAAAACAAAGATATTTATATTGTAGTAACCACCGGCGGAAAAGAAAGATCGTTCTCGAAAAACGGAACCTATAAATATACCATAGATGAAATCATCAGCGGACTTATTGTTTCCCTGAATGTTTTTAAAGCTAACGTAAAAGATATTACAGTGGTTTACGAAGCCCATAAATTATCCAAAAAAGAAATTATTTTACAGAAAAAGAAATTTGTAGATACCTTAAACCAATAGTATGGAAACCACTTTAGCCATGAACACTCTTTTATTCTTAGGCGTTGCCATTATTATGGTTCCGTTAGCCAGAAAATTGGGTTTGAGTTCTGTTATTGGATATATTTTAGGTGGAATTATCATTGGTCCCTACATACTGAAACTTACCGGAAATGATGTAAACGACATTATGCACGCCAGCGAATTTGGAGTAATCATGCTGCTTTTTTTAGTTGGGCTGGAGCTAGAACCCAGAAAGTTTTGGGAAATGCGAAAGAAAATTTTCGGATTAGGTCTTACACAGATGGTTTTAACCATATCTATTCTTTTTGCAATTTTTGTTTTGGCAGGATGGAAAGTAGATAAATCTATTGCTATTGCCATGTGTTTTGCACTTTCTTCCACCGCAATTGTACTGCAGACTCTTCAGGAAAAAAACAATCTTAAAACGCTGGCAGGAGAAGCTTCGTTTTCTACACTATTGTTTCAGGATATTGCTGTAATTCCTATTTTGGCAATTTTACCATTAATAGCAAATTACAAAGCAAGACATCACGATAATGAAGTTCAGATTCTTATCCAAAAACTTCCTGAATGGCTTCAGGCAGGCACGGTAATTTTCGGGGTTGTTATTTTAATTTTACTGGGAAGATACGTTTTTGTTCCATTTTTAAGATACGTTTCTAAAGCCGGAATGACAGAATTACTCACCGCGTCTTCTTTATTTTTGGTAATAGGAGTTTCAGAACTGATGGTTGCCATTGGTTTATCTCCCGCTTTGGGAGCTTTTCTCGCAGGAGTCATGCTAGCCAACAGTGAATTTCGACATGAACTGGAAGCACAGATCGATCCTTTTAAAGGTCTATTGCTTGCCGTATTTTTTGTGAGTGTAGGTTCTACAATGAATTTTAATGTCATTCAGCGAGATCCTGTGCTTATTTTCAGCATTGTTTTTGTGGTTTTGGCAGTAAAGTTTCTTGTTTTATTTGCCATCGGAAAGTTTTTTAAGCTTGATAATCCTCAGAGTCTTTTTTACGCCTTTGCCTTATCTCAGGTTGGAGAATTTGCTTTTGTATTGATTAATTATGCATCCGATCTTTACCTTTTCACTCCGGAAATTAATGCACAAATGATGGCAGTTACAGCAATTACCATGTGTATTACTCCCATTCTGCTCATCATCAACGAAAAATTAATCACTCCAAAATTTATAAAAGAAATCCCAGATACGGATTCCGATTTTAATATTCTTGATAAAAATATTGTTCAGAAAAAAATTATCATTGTTGGTTTCGGACATTTCGGAAGTACGGTGGGAAGACTTTTAAAAGCCAACAAAATTTCCGCAACTGTTTTAGACAGAGATTCGGATCGTGTAAAACTATTGAGAAGCTACGGTTTTAAAGTATATTATGGTGACGCCACTCGACTACCCGTACTTAGAGCCGCAGGAATTGAAGATGCTGAAATTCTGGTATTGTGTCTTGATGATCCTGATGATAATAAATTTATTGCAGAATTTGTGCGAGAACAGTATCCCAATGTAAAAATATTTGTTCGGGCAAAAAACAGAATTGATGCGTATGCCTATCTTGACCAGGGAATTGATAATATTTACCGGGAAACTTTAGGAACAGCGGTAGATATGGCGGTTGATGTTTTGCATGAAACCGGAATGAGAAAATATGCCGCAAGAAGATTAGGACAGAGATTTATGGCGATTGATAAAGATTCGGTAAGAAAACTGGCAAAAACAAACAAAGATGAAGACATGCATCTCTTTACCACAAAAGAAATCCTCCAGAGAGAGGAGGATTTATTAGCTTTCGACAACTTGAATTTCGACCATAAAGATTGGGAAACATTGTCTTCTAACCATGAAGAAAAAGAAAACACTTAATTTATTGAAGACTTACGCTTCCGCCACTGCTTTCTTCTTTAGAAACTACATTTACATTTCCTTTCTTTATGCCTTTCAAACTTCCTCCGGAAGATGCACTTCCTTCAAACTGAGAAACCACTCCTACTTCTATGTTTGCTCCGCTGGAAGACTCTCCTTTCACCAAATCTGCCAATAGATTTTTCGCAGAAATATCACTTCCCGAAGAAGCTTTTAGCGTAGCAGTTTTTGCTTTACCCGACAGTTCTACTGTTGCCGAAGAAGACGCTTCTACTTCAAGATTAACAGCCCAGATATTACCTTTAAAACTTCCGCTGCTTCCTGCATCAATTTTAAATTCGTTGGCTTCTAATTTTCCGGAAATATGTCCGCTGCTGGAAATCTCCAAATCTGTTTTATCCTGCGTAAACTGATCTCTAACCACAATAGTTGCTGCAGAATTAGCTTCCAGCTTAGAGAAATCTCTTGCATAAATTTTCGCCTTAACTTTGGTATTATTAATTACCCTAAATCCTTTTTTGTAATGAATATAGAGCTCCTTTCCATCATTTTCGACCAAAATTTCATTAATAATATTTTCCGGTGCAGAAATCACCACTTTTTCCACATCAGATTTTATAATTTCAGCTTCAATAGCTTGAGAAATTTCAATTTCATCAAAATCACCAGTATATTCTTTTGTTTTTGAAGGTCCATGATCCGAACGAGTAACATTGGGAAGCCAATCTGATTTTTTTTCTTTACTGTCGTTCTTTTTGCATGAAGAGAGTAAAATAAATCCTGAGAAAAGTAAAATTGTACTGTATTTCATGATATAATGTTTAAAAAGTTTAGTTTTTAATATCTTTATACTTTGTTAACAACTAAAATAGGAAATCTGTTACAATCCGCAGTTAAAAGAAAGCTGAAAATATCAGATTTAGATTATTTTTTTGAAAAAACTTATTCAATGTATATTAAAAACGTCTCATCTGTATTGCTGATGGCAGCATTAGCATTCAATTATTCATGTACAACAATGAAAACACAAGACATCCAAAAGGAAATTCCTGTTCCCGATGCTTCTCTTTCATCCAATCCATTAATGAAGAAGAGCAAACTGCAATATGAAGCTCCGGAATTCGACAAAATTAAAAACGAGCATTTTAAACCTGCTTTTGAATTTGGCTTGAAGCAACACGATGCCGAAATTTTAAAAATCGCCAACAATCCCGAAAAAGCTACTTTTGATAATACATTGGTAGCTCTCGAGAAAAGTGGCGAAGTTCTGAAAAGAGCCATCATTATTTTTTCTAATCTAACCGGAGCCAATACCAACCCTACTCTTCAGGCTTTGGATGAAGAATATGCTCCCATTTTTGCAGCTCATTCTGATAAAATGTACCTGAATGAAAAGCTTTATCAGCGAATAAAATCGATTTCAGAAAACGGTTTAGATGCTGAAAGCAAAAAATTACTGCAGTTCTACAAACAAAATTTTGAAATTGCGGGAGCTAATTTATCGGTCTCTGATAAAGAAAAACTCAAACAAATCAATCAGGAATTAGCTTCTCTTTCCACACAATATTCTAATAAATTACTCGAAGCAAGAAAACAGGGCGGAGTATTTTTTTCTGACGCAAAAGAACTGGACGGACTTACTGCCGACGAAATTGCTGCCGCTGCAAATGATGCTAAAAATGCAGGAAAAGAAGGACAATATTTGTTGGCATTGCAAAATACAACGCAGCAACCTCTTCTTCAAAATCTTAAAAACAGAGCTACAAGAGAAAAGCTTTTTAAGGCTTCTTGGACGAGAGCCGAGAAAAACGACAGCAACGATACAAGAGAAACCATCGAAAAATTAGCTGCACTAAGACTGAAAAAAGCACAGGTTTTAGGTAAAAAAAGTTTTGCAGAGTGGAAACTTCAGGATCAAATGGCAAAAACTCCCGAAGCTGCATCCAAACTTATGAACCAATTGGCTATCCCTGCTGTAGAAACGGCAAAACTAGAAGCTAAAGATATTCAGGATTTAATCGATCAGCAAAAAGGAGGTTTCAAGCTAGAACCTTGGGATTGGAATTATTATGCTGAACAGGTAAGAAAAGCTAAATTCGATCTTGATGAAAGCGAAATTAAACCTTATTTTGAAATTACCACTGTTTTGGAAAAAGGTGTATTCTTTGCTGCAGAAAAATTTTACGGTCTTACCTTCAAAAAAAGAACAGATCTACCGGTTTATCACCCCGATGTGGTAACTTATGAAGTGTTCGATCATGATGGGAAATCCTTAGCCATCTATTATCTGGATTTTTATACAAGAGATTCTAAAAATGGCGGAGCTTGGATGAGCAATTTTGTGGAACAGTCTTATCTTTTGGGAACCAAACCTGTAATTGTAAATTGCTATAATTACCAGAAACCCGCCGCAGGAAAGCCTTCTTTAATTAGTTTTGATGATGTGGAAACTATCTTCCATGAGTTTGGGCACTCTATTCATGGTATGTTTGCAAGCCAAAAATATCCTTCTCTTTCAGGAACAAATGTACCGCGTGATTTTGTTGAATTTCCATCACAGATTAATGAGCATTGGGCTTTAAATCCTACGGTACTGAAAAATTATGCTCTTCATTACGAAACTAAAAAACCAATCCCACAAACTCTTGTGGATAAAATAAAGAAAGCGGTAACTTTCAACCAAGGATATATGACTACTGAATTGGTTTCTGCCGCAGAACTGGATATGGATTGGCATACGGTAACTGGTGAAAACCAGCTCATTCCTGTTTTGGATTTTGAAAAACAATCTTTAGCAAAGAACGGATTTACTCTATCTACGGTTCCGCCTAGATATCATAGTCCTTATTTTGCTCACATTTGGGGCGGTGGGTATTCTGCAGGATATTATGCTTATCTCTGGTCTGAAACGTTAGACAGTGATGCCTGGGAATGGATAGAAAATAATGGCGGCCTCACCCGTGAAAACGGAGACCGTTTCAGAAAATATATTCTTTCTGTAGGAAACTCGGTAGATCTTAACCAGGCATTTCGAGATTTTACTGGGCACGATCCAGACATTAAACCACTTTTAAGAAACAGAGGTTTCATTAAATAATTTTTAAAAAGCATTCATTTATTTTGAATGCTTTTTTATTTAAAATCTTTGAGAATTCATCTTAAAACAACTTTCAATTTAATTTTTCATTTTATTTCATTCAATTCAAAAAAAATGTAACTTAGTCATATTAAAACATTTATACATAAAACAAATTAATTATGAAAAAACATTTACTCCCTATCCTCTTCATTTTTGCAGCACATTCTGTAAGCGCACAACAAGATTTTTTTGCACTTACCGGCAAAGATTCTCCTAGAATTGAATTCAATGATTTTCGTGCAATGAATGAAGATGGTACTTCAGGAAAAACTCTTTTAGGATCTACAACTTCTACCAATGTAATTTCACAATCGAAAAAAGCGGCTGTAACGGAAGATAAAAACTCCTATCACAATGCTCAGGCAACAATCTAGCTGCATTGGCATACGATTTATCCGGGAACAATCTGGTCTACATGCCTATGTTTTCGTCCAATGTGTATATTTTAAACCAAAACACAAAAGAAATTACTTTAATTGAAAATTCTGTTGCAAAAGTAACTCCATGCGATATTAATTCGCATATTACCAGAATGGCTACGGGATATGATGGAAATATTTATGCGATCAATAATGCCGGAACACAATTTATTCAGATAAGCAAAAAGAATGGAGAATATTCTGTAAAAGATCTGGGAATTATTAAAGATGATGTTTCAAACGGTAAAAATTCTTTTACTGCGATAGAAAGCGGCTTCGGAGGAGACATGATTGCCGATGCAGACAACAATTTTTATGTATTTTCTGTATCAGGAAACATTTTTAAAATTTCACCAAAAGAATTAACGGCAAAATTTATCGGAAAAATAAGCGGCTTACCCGAAAATTATTCGGTAAACGGAGCGGCCGTAAATGCAAAAGGGAATATTGTAATTGCCAGTGCAAAAGGAGCACCCTTATACGAATTAAGCTTAAAAAACCTTGAAGCAAAGCAACTTCCCGGAGAGCAAAACCTTCATATTTACGACTTGGCAAGCAAATATTTTGTAAACGACAGAGTTACAGCAACGCCAGCAATGGCAAATATTGATGTTTTTCCTACTAAAATAGAAGATCAGTCTTTTACCGTGAATGTGAATGACAAAAATATTCAGGGAAATATTAAATTAGCGGTTTTGGATGCCTCCGGAAAAGTAATTTTTAATACAAACTTATTTGTGAAAGGCGGAAATCTTTCTCAGCAGATTAACTTAAGAAATGTTCCAACAGGAGCTTATTTAGTAAATATTAAAAATGATAAAGGGAAAGTTTTATTGTCAAAAAAAATATTAGTAACAAAATAATTTTCTGAAAATACTAAAAATCTCCACCTCTTCCATTACAGAAGAGGTTTTTTAATGAAAATTTGATTTGGTTACGTATTAATTTTCAAAATTTTAACCGTATTTTTAAAAAAAATATGAGATGAAATTATATTTCAATATAATCTATTATACAAAACCGGGTGAAAATTTAGAACTCATCCTTTTAGAAAAAAATTTACCACCAAGAAGCCATAAAATGTTTCATACAGGCAACGGAGCTTGGAAAGTTGAAATAGATTTTTTTTCTAAAAACATAGAATATTACTATCATATCGCAGATAATGAAGGGAATATTTTAAGAAAAGAACCTGTGAATCATCTTCTGAACTTCCCTCACAATTATAAAGAATTTGCAATTTTTGATGAGTGGAATTCTAAGAATCTTCCCGAAAATTATCTCAACAACAAAATATTAAAGAATAAGCTCAGAAACCTATCTTTTAAAAAGGTTTCTATTTTAAAAAAAAATACGCATCTCTTTAAAATTGAAGCTCCGCTGTATAACCCCGATTGGGAAATAGCAATTATTGGCAATACACCATCTTTAGGCGGATGGAACTATGGCAAAGCAGTTCGCATGGTACAAACCGATGCAGGAATTTGGGAAGCTGCCGTAGAAATTCCTGAAAACAATATCATAGAATATAAATATTCGGTTTTCGATAACAAACTTCAAAAAATAATCGATGTAGAAACAGGCAGTAACCGATCGGCTTTCCCAAACAGCCAAAAGGAAGTGCTGCAAATAATGAATGACTATTATTTCAAATTCAAATCTCAATATATGTATCATGCTGCAGGAGTTGCAGTTCCCGTTTTTTCTTTACGTTCTGAAAACGGTTTTGGAGTTGGTGAATTTTCAGATTTGAAAAAACTTGCAGAATGGGCACAGAAAACCTCACTGGGAATTATTCAGGTTTTACCCATTAATGATACCACCGCAAATTACACTTGGACAGATTCTTATCCGTATGCCGCGATTTCTGTATATGCGTTACATCCACAGTACATTTCTCTTGAAAATCTTGATTATGAGATTCCTCAACATTTAGAAAACGATTTTCTAAAAGAAAAAGCTTACTTAAATTCGCTGAATCTTATCGATTACGAAAAAATGATTGCAGGTAAATGGAAATATCTGAAAGCCATTTTTCAATCTGAAAAAGAGAATATTTTTAAAGACAGAAATTTTAAAAAATTCCTTAAAGACAATGAACGTTGGCTTCTTCCTTACTCAGCTTTCTGTGTATTGAGAGATAAAAATAAAACCCCAAATTTCAATCACTGGAAAACTCACAAAAAATATATTGCAGGAAAAGTTGCTCCATTTTTCAATCCAAAAAATAAAGATTACGAAGAAGCTATGCTGCATTCCTGGGTTCAGTATCAGCTTCATCGGCAGTTAAAGGAAGCTCTGCAATATATCCATTCCGTAGGAGTTTCATTAAAAGGTGATTTACCCATTGGTATTTACAGATATTCTGTTGAAGCTTGGACAGAACCTGAACTTTTCGGTATGAATTTTCAGGCAGGAGCACCACCAGATCAATTTACAGAAATCGGACAAAACTGGGAATTCCCAACTTATAATTGGGAAGCTATGAAGGCAGACCAATACCAATGGTGGAAAAACCGTTTCAAAGCATTGGAACAATATTTTGATGCAATGCGAATAGACCATATTCTAGGGTTTTTCCGGATCTGGAGAATGCCAATTTCTGCTACACAAGGCATTTTAGGATATTTTTATCCCGCAGTTCCTGTAACAACAGAAGAATTCAACATCCGTCATATCCCTTTTAATTTTGAAAGATATTGTACACCATTCATCAATGAAGAAATTGTAAGGAAATATTTCGGAAATGAAACCGAAAAAGCTCTCGAATTCTTAGAAAAGAAAGAAGATGGAACTTTTAGGTTCAAGGAAGAATTTAATACTCAGAGAAAAATTTCAGATTACTTCAAAGAAAAGTCTGATGATTTTTCTGAAAATCTGATAACACTTTGTGCGAATGTTCTTTTTGTAACTGAAGAAAAAAATGGAGAAACGGTTTATCATCCAAGGTTTAATGCATTCCGAACAGAATCTTATTATTACCTTACCGATTGGGAAAAATCTTCTATTTATGAACTTTATCAGGATTATTTCTTTAAAAGACAAGACCAATTATGGAAGCAAAGTGCAATGGAGAAACTTCCCGTGATTCTAAATGCAACAGATATGCTGATTTGCGGAGAAGATCTAGGATTAGTTCCGGCGTGTGTCCCTGAAGTAATGGACGAATTAGCCATTATCGCGCTAAAAGTACAAAGAATGCCATCAGAAAGCATTCCGTTTTACAATCCGAAAAATGCTGGATATATGAATGTGGTAACCGCTTCTTCGCACGATAGTTCTACATTAAGACAATGGTGGAAAGAAAATGCGGAATTAACTCAGAAATATTTTAATGAGCAATTAGGACAGTTCGGAAAAGCTCCTGAAAATTTAGAACCATATTTAGCTGAAATAATTATGAAACAGCATTTGTATAATGATGCTATGTTGGTTATTTTTCCTATTCAGGAATTTTTTGCCACAGATTATAATCTAGTTAATCATCTTGAAGACAATGAGAGAATTAATAATCCCGCAGTATTTCCTCACTATTGGCGATACAGAATGCATGTAAATTTGGATACTCTTGTGAATTATTCAGAATTTAACCAAAAAATTTCAGAATGGATTAATGACAGCGGAAGAAACTAAAAAATATTTCACTGATTATCAAATATTTAAAATAAATTAAACCTGAAGTTAAATCTTAAGATTTAACTTCTTTTTTGTATTTGCATCAAAAAGACAAGAACGAAAGTTTTTATTTAACCAACCAATTAACTATTTAAGAAATGAAAAAAATATTTATAGGATTAGCGCTCGGCTTAGCATCTTTTGCTTTTGCGCAGCAATATCCAAATAACGGATGGGGCAACAATGGTTATTACGGCAATAATGATGACTATTATAGTGACGAAGATGACCGAAATTTGTTCCCAGACGATTACTATTACAATTATCCGCAAGATTATTATCCACAGGATTATTACCAAAGTTATTATAATGATTACCGACAAAGTATCTATAATATAGACTGGAATCGTTTTTTTGTACAGCAGAGACTCAACCGTTGGCAAATAGATCAGATTTTATACCTTAATAATCTCTATTCTAATTTTGCAGCTTGGGATAATTTTTACCGATACAATCCGGACAGATGGTATTATGACAGGTTTTATGCAATGGAAAGAATTTTAGGACCAAGAGTATTTGTAGTTTTCCAAAACAGATATTATAATGGTTACAATCCTATTGCTTATTTCCAGAATTATAGAAGAACTTATTATGTTCCGAGATTTCGGGTGATGCCGCGATATAGAAACGTAAATATTAATGTTTACAGAGTAGATAGAAACAGTTTTAGAAATGATAATCCTACACTGAATGTTGTAAGAAATTCTGGCTTTAGAAATGGTACTCCGAATGGAAATTCAGGATTCCGAAACGATACTGGAAATACAAGATCCAATTCAGGTTTTAGAAATCCGGATATGGGAACGAGAGGAAATTCCGGATTTGGAGGAAGAGACAATGGCGGTTTTAGAAATAATCAGCCAAGTACTCCCAATGCATCAAGTCCAGAAGTAATTACTCCAAGAGATAATGGTGGTTTCAGAAATAATCAACCTAGAAATTTTGAGTCTCCCAGACCTCAGGTTATAACTCCGAGAGACAACGGAGGATTTAGAAACCAGCCAAGAATGGAAAATTCAAGTCCAAGAATTCAGAACAGCATGCCAAGACAGGAAAATAATAACCGTGGCGAGGGAAGAAGTTCAGGATTCCGAGGAAATTTAGTAAGAAATTAGTTTTTTTTAGTTTTCATATATTATATTTGAGTGGTATTGAGAGTAAATATTTTTATTTACTCTCTTTTATTTTTAAAATATTATTAAATATTTAATAATAAAATTTAACTTATTTTATGAATTTAATTTTTAACCTCAACTATTTTTTTTCATCAAAAAGATATAACAAATACATATTCAAACCCATGAAAAAATTAGTATTAGCGTTATTTATTGCAACAGGAAGTTTAGCAATGGCGCAAATAAAACCAGATGGTAAAAAATTTAATAAAGAAGAAATGCAGAAAAAAATGGAGATGAAGGAACAGCAAAGACTCTCTGATATGCAAAAGGAACTGAATTTGAACCAAGCTCAGGTAGATAAAATAAAAAACTTACACGAACAACGCAAAGCTGAAATGCGTGAAGAGTTCGAGAAAAACAAAGGTGAAAGACAGGCAAAATTTGAGCAGATGAAAGCCCGAAAACAACAAATGGACAACGAAATGAAGAACATTCTTTCACCAGATCAGTTTGAAAAATGGCAGGCTTCCAGAAAAGCAAAAATAGAAGAAAGAAAGGCGATGATGAAAGACAGAGCAGTAAATGGGGAAAGAAAAATGATGAAAAAACCTCATCCGGATGCTTCTATGTAAAAAGAAAAGTAGTTTATAATTTTGATTTTAATGTTGAAAGGGCAGGATATTTCCTGTCCTTTTTGTATTCGTTCTAAACTTAAATTGAGTCTAAAACTTTTGAATTTCCCTTTTAATGATTATTTTTGAATACAAATTTATATTATGGTTAGTGAAAAAATTGCACAGCTCATTAACGAGCAAATTGCTCATGAGCAGTACGCAGCACAATATTATCTCTCGATGTCTGCATGGTTTTCTTCAAAAGATTTAGACGGAATTGCCAATTACTTCCGTGTACAAAGCAAAGAAGAACTAATGCATGCCGACAAAATGTTTGATTATCTTAACGATGTTGGGAGTAACATTATTTTAGGGGAAATCTCTAAACCTCCACATGAATTCGAAAGTGCAATCGACATTTTTGAAAAGGCTCTGGAGCATGAGAAAAAAGTAACAAAAAGTATTTTTAACATTGTTAAAAATGCCAATGAGGAAGGAGATTTTGCAACTACATCATTCTTGCAGTGGTTTATTAATGAGCAGGTAGAAGAAGAAGCAAGTGCCTCTCAGTTGGTAACGAAAATTAAAATGGTATCCGATAATCCGTCTGCGTTATATCTTTTTGATCAGGAATTGGCAAAAAGAGTTTTTGCACCCGATACTACAGCATAAAGTTGAATTTTTCAGGATAAAATTAGGGCGGAGCCAAAGGCTCCGCCCTAATTTTAAATATTCAATTAAAAAAGTTCTCCTGCCACTTTCTTAATATTATCACTTTTACCCATAGAATAAAAGTGCAGTACAGGAACTCCGAAATCCAGCAACTCTCTGCACTGGCTGACTGCCCACTCTATCCCAATTTGTTTAACTGCTTCATTATTTCTGGCATTTTCAACAGCGTTAATTAAATCCTCCGGTAAATCTATTTTAAATACCTGAGGCAGTAATTTCAAATGCTTTTTGGTTGCAATAGGCTTAATTCCGGGAATAATAGGAACAGTAATTCCCATTTCCCTTGCTTTCTTCACAAACTCTATAAATTTTTTATTGTCGAAAAACATTTGCGTCACAATATAATCTGCACCGGCATCAACTTTTTGTTTTAACCATTTCAGATCATAATTCATAGAGGGTGCTTCCATATGCTTCTCGGGATAACCGGCCACGCCTATGCAGAATTTGTTGTGTTCATCACAAATTTCGTCCTGATTGTGAAGATATTTACCTCTCCCCAAATCATTAATTTGATGAACCAAATCCATTGCACTCGCATGACCTCCCTGAGTTGGCTCAAAATACTGAAGTCCTTTCATCGCATCGCCACGAAGTGCCATAATATTATCAATTCCCAGATACATACAATCTACCAAAAGATATTCGGTTTCTTCTTTGGTAAAACCTCCGCAAAGCAAATGCGGAACGGTATCTATATTATATTTATGCTGAATTGCGGCACAAATCCCTAAAGTTCCCGGACGCATTCTGGTGATTCGGCGTTCCATCAAACCATTACCTTTATCAATGTAGATATATTCTTCTCTGGAAGTGGTGACATCAATAAACGGAGGTTTAAATTCCATTAAAGGGTCTATATTTTTATATAAATCTTCAATTCCAATACCTTTTTGAGGCGGAACAACTTCGAGAGAGAATAAAGTTTTTCCGTTTGCATTTTTTATATGGTCGGTGATTTTCATGTAATGATAGTAAGTTTAATTTTTTGTTTTTTCAGCTTAAATTCCATCTGCCAAATTAGGATTCAGCCATTTTCTTGCTTCCTGTAAAGAAATACCTTTTCTTTCGGAATATTCTTTCAACTGGTCTTCGTCAATTTTACCCAAACCAAAATATTTGGCGTGTGGGCTTCCGAAATAATACCCCGAAACCGATGCCGTTGGGAACATCGCTAAGCTTTCGGTTAAATAAACTCCAATTTTTTCTTCTACTTTTAGCAAGTCCCAAATTGCATGCTTTTCCAAATGATCCGGACATGCAGGATATCCAGGAGCAGGGCGGGTTCCTTTATATTTTTCGGCAATTAATTCTTCGTTGCTTAAATTTTCCTGATTGGCGTAGCCCCAATATTCTGTACGGACTTTTTTATGCAAAAATTCGGCATAAGCTTCTGCAAAACGGTCTGCCAAAGCTTTTACCATAATCGCATTATAATCATCGTTCGCTTTTTCATATTCTTCAGCCAGTTCATCGGTTCCGAAACCTGTTGTTACACAGAAAGCTCCCACATAATCGGTTTTTTCTGAATTTTGAGGAGCAATAAAATCGCTTAAAGCCAGATAATCTTTTCCCTGAGAACGCTGTGCCTGTTGTCTTAAAGTAATGAATTTTGACTGCCGAACACCATTTTCATCGAAGATCAAAATATCATCCGTTTCATTGGAATTTGCTTTAAAGATTCCGAAAACTGCTTTTGCCGTCAATAGTTTTTCATCTAAAATTCTTTTTAAAATAACCTGTGCATCTTTAAATAATTCTGTTGCCTGAGTTCCTACTACCTCATCTTCTAAAATATCCGGATATTTCCCATGGAGATCCCAGCTTCTGAAAAACGGCGACCAATCGATAAAAGGTAATAATTCTCTCAAATCCTGATTTTCAAAAACCTGAATACCTAAATTGTTCGGTGTAAAAATTTCTTCTTTTTCCCAATCTATTTTAAACTTATTCTTTCGGGCATCTTCAAGAGAAGCATAATTTTTTTCCACCTGCCTGTTCAGAAATTTTTCTCTAAAATCTGAATAATCGGTTTTTAAATCTTCAACATATTCTTTGTTTCTGTCACCCAATAATGAACTCACTACATTTACCGCTCTGGAAGCGTCATTAACATGCACAACGGCATTTTTATATTTTAAATCTATTTTCACAGCGGTATGGGCTTTTGAAGTAGTTGCACCGCCTATCAATAAAGGAAAATCTAAATTTTGTCTCTCTAATTCTGAAGCGATATACACCATTTCGTCCAAACTTGGCGTAATCAATCCGCTCAAACCAATCACATCCACCTGATGCTCAACAGCCGCCTGAATGATTTTTTCGGCAGGAACCATCACCCCCAAATCAACAATTTCGTAATTATTACAGCCCAAAACTACACTTACGATATTTTTACCAATATCGTGAACATCGCCTTTTACCGTAGCCATCAGAATTTTACCATTGGCTTTCTGGGTATGATCTTTTTCTGCCTCTATGAACGGCTGAAGATATGCTACCGCCTTTTTCATAACACGGGCAGATTTTACAACCTGTGGAAGGAACATTTTCCCGCTTCCGAAAAGGTCGCCCACAACACCCATTCCCACCATCAGATTAACTTCAATCACATGCAGTGGTCTTTCAGACTGAAGCCTTGCTTCTTCTACATCTTCTTCTATAAAACGATCTATTCCTTTCACTAAAGAATGGGTAATTCTGTCCTGTAAAGAGTGGGTACGCCATTCAAGTTCTTCTGTTTTTTCCTTTTTAACCGATTTATTACGTTCAGAATAATCTAAAAGCCTTTCGGTGGCATCATCTCTTCTGTCAAGAATCACATCTTCAACTAATTCCAGAAGCTCTTTATTTATTTCATCATAAACCTCGAGCATTGCAGGATTTACGATTCCGATATTCATCCCAGCCTGAATAGCGTGATACAGGAAAACCGAGTGCATGGCTTCTCTCACGGTATCATTCCCACGAAATGAAAACGAAACATTAGAAACTCCTCCGCTCACAGACGCATACGGAAGATTCTGACGAACCCAGCGCGTTGCCTCAATAAAATCGATGGCATTTTTGCGATGTTCTTCCATTCCCGTAGCTACCGGAAATATATTTAAATCGAAAATTATATCTTCTGCAGGAAATTTAACCTCATTAACCAATATATCGTACGATCTTTTGGTAATTTCAATTCTTCTTTCGTAATTATCAGCCTGCCCAACCTCATCAAAAGCCATCACAATAACCGCCGCACCGTATCTCTTAATAGCTTTGGCGTGTTTTACGAACTCTTCTTTTCCTTCTTTTAAACTGATGGAATTTACCACGCATTTACCCTGTACCACCTGAAGACCGGTTTCCAAAATTTCCCATTTGGAAGAATCAATCATAATCGGAATTTTAGAGATATCCGGCTCTGACCCAATAAGATTAAGGAATTTGACCATGGAAGCTTTACCATCAATAAGACCGTCATCAAAATTGACATCCAAAATCTGAGCTCCTCCATCTACCTGATCTCTGGCGATATCTAAAGCTTCTGAAAATTTTTCTTCTTTAATTAATCGAAGAAATTTTTTGGAACCCGCCACATTGGTTCTCTCTCCAACATTAATAAAATTAGACTCCGGAGTTATAATAAGGGGCTCAAGCCCTGATAATTTTAAGTATTTCATCTTTTAATTTACCAATATAAAAGTTTACCCATATAACAATATGATTCTTTACTTCGTTCAGAATAATATTTTGTTAGACAACTAATAAACTGATGCATTGTTATATTGTTACGTTAAGTTTTCTTGGCTGGTAGGTTTGTACCAAATCTGCAATTGCTTTAATATGGTCTGGTGTTGTACCACAACATCCACCAATAATATTAATTAAACCTTTCTCGGCATATTCTCTGATCTGTTCAGCCATAAATTCCGGAGATTCATCATACTGCCCGAAAGCATTGGGAAGACCCGCATTCGGGTAAGCTGAAATATGGAACTCTGAATTATGTGACAATGTTTCTAAATAGGGAGTTAACTGATTGGCTCCGAGTGCACAATTAAAACCCACACTTAATAAATTTAGGTGTGAAACAGAAATCAAGAATGCTTCTGCGGTTTGTCCGCTTAATGTTCTTCCTGAAGCATCGGTAATTGTTCCTGAAACCATAATAGGAATTGAAATCCCTCTTTCTTCCTGAATTTCATCAATAGCAAATAATGCCGCTTTGGCATTTAAGGTATCAAAGATGGTTTCCACCAGCAAAATATCTGAACCTCCGTCTAATAAAGCTTCACATTGCTGTTTGTAAGCTACACGCAATTCTTCAAAAGTAATCGCCCGAAAACCCGGATCATTAACATCAGGACTTAAACTCGCTGTTCTGTTGGTAGGCCCGATAGAACCGGCAACAAATCGCGGTTTATCAGGATTTTGAGCTGTGAATTCATCACAAACTTTTCTGGCAATTTTTGCAGATTCATAGTTCAATTCATACACCAAATCCTGCATGTGATAATCTGCCATCGCAATCGTAGTTCCCGAAAACGTATTGGTTTCTATAATATCTGCCCCAGCTTCCAAGTATTTTTTATGAACTTCCTTTATTGCATGAGGCTGCGTTAATGAAAGTAAATCGTTATTTCCTTTTACCGGATGTTCCCAATCCTTGAAACGTTCGCCACGATAATCTTCTTCTTCAAATTTGTACCGCTGCAACATAGTTCCCATTGCTCCGTCCAGAACTAAAATTCTGTCGGATAATGCTTTGTATAATTGTTCTGAATTTTTCATTTTATATTTAGGCTAAAGCCATTTTTTCTTTTATATTCAAACAGGCTAAAGCCCATTCATTGAATTAATCCAACGCTTGTTTCAGATCTGCAATAATATCATCCACATGCTCCAAACCAACAGAGCAACGAACCAAACCTGCAGTAATGCCAACTTCATTTCTTTCGTCATCAGACAGTTTAGAATGCGTTGTAGAAGCCGGATGCGTTACTATCGTTCTTGTATCACCAAGATTGGCAGAAAGAGAACACATTTTAATTTTGTCTAAAAAATTTCTTCCGCCTTCTATGCCTCCTTTAATTTCAAAGGCAACAATATTCCCTCCTAATCTCATTTGCTTTTTGGCAATTTCGTAACTAGGATGAGACTTTAGGAAAGGATATTTCACCAATTCTACCTGAGGATGATTTTCTAAAAATTCTGCTACTTTTAAGGCATTTTCGCAATGTTTTTCAACACGGATGGCTAAAGTTTCTAAACTTTTAGATAAAACCCAGGCATTAAATGGAGACATTGCCGGTCCTGTATTTCTCGCAAAGAGATAAATCTCACGGATTAAATCTGCCTTTCCCACGGCAACACCACCCAAAACTCGACCTTGACCGTCAATTAATTTGGTAGCAGAATGCACCACAATATCTGCTCCATACTTTATGGGCTGTTGAAGATAAGGTGTGGCAAAGCAGTTATCTACAATAAACAGAAGATTATGCTTTCTGGCTATTTTTCCGAAAAATTCGAGATCCAAAACTTCGATGGCAGGATTTGTAGGGGTTTCAAGATAAAGTATTCTGGTGTTTGGCTGAATATATTTTTCAACATTTCCGGCATCATTTGCTTTAAAATAAGTCGTTTCAATATTCCATTTAGGGAAATATTTTGTAAACAGAGTATGAGTTGAACCAAAAACCGACTGACAGCTCACAATGTGATCGCCTGCATTGAGCAAACTCGCAAATGTTGAATAAATAGCCGCCATTCCTGTAGCAAAAGCATATCCCGCTTCTGCGCCTTCCATTTGTACGATTTTGTCTGTAAATTCGGAGACGTTCGGATTTGAAAAACGGCTGTATAAATTTTTCGATTTCTCTTCAGCAAAACTTGCTCTCATATCTTCTGCATCCTCAAAAACAAAGCTTGATGTAAGAAAAAGCGGCGTAGAATGCTCATCAAACTGAGTTCTTTCCGTTTGGGTTCTTATCGCAAGAGTTTCAAAATTGACTGAAGGTTGAAGGTTCTCTGTTGATGGTTTTTCTTCGTTGTTCATCATTAATACATTTTACTTTGTACGTTGTACAAAAATTATTTGGTTTCACTAAGTCTTAAAATATCTCCAAAAACGCCTCTTGCTGTCACTTTAGCTCCCGCTCCGGCTCCCATAATAACGATTGGATTTTCACCATAACTTTCGGTATAGATTTCGAAAATTGAATCTGAACCTTTTAACTGTCCTAAAGCTGACGTCGCAGATACGGAAACAAGTTTTACATCGAGCTCACCTTTTTCTTTCTGTAAATCTCCATGAAGATCTCCCACATACCTTAAAACATGATCAGGCTCTTGGTTTTTCTTCAATTTTTCGTATTCTTCATCCAATTCTTCCAACCTTTCAAGAAATTCCTGCTTTGAAACCGACTGCAAAGTTTTAGGAACTAAATTTTGAATTTTTATATCATTAAATTCATTAATTAAATCTAATTCTCTTGCCAAAATCAGTAGTTTTCTTGCAACATCATTTCCGGATAAATCTTCTCTGGGATCTGGCTCTGTAAAGCCTTTTTCTAATGCTTCTTTGATAATGACAGAAAATCTGTCTTCTCTCAGAGAAAAATTATTAAATACATAACTTAAAGTTCCTGAGAAAACTCCTTTTATTCTTGTGATATTTTCCCCGGAAAGATGGAGTAATTTAATCGTATCTATCAAAGGTAATCCTGCACCTACATTGGTTTCGTAAAGATATCTTCTGTTATTTTTATTCAAAATATATCTTAGCTGACGGTATTCTGAAATCGGAAGTGTATTGAAAATTTTGTTGGATGAAACCAGATCAAAACCATTTTCTGCTAAAACAGGATAATTGTTTACAAAATCTTTACTTGCCGTATTATCTACCACAATTAGGTTTTCCAGTTGATTGTCTTTGGAAAACTGGATGAGTTTTTCAATATCCGAAGAATTTTCTGCGGTGAGTACCTCATCATTCCAGTTTTTATCAAAACCTTTTTTATTGAAAGCTATTTTTTTAGAATTAGCGACTGCTACTATTTTAAGGTCTATTTTTTTACGCCTTCTGATTTCTTCTGAAGACTCTAAAACCTGTTCTATTAATGTTTCACCCACATTTCCGTGACCAATAATCGCTAAATGAACCGTTTTCGGCTTTTTAGAAATTTCAGACTCAATAATATTTTTTGATTTCTCGTCTTGTGAAGAAGTTACGACAATATTTACTCTTTTTTCAGCTGCATTTTGGTTCAAAAGTAAAGGAAACACATTATTTCTTGCCAATTCTGCCAATACTTTATTGAAATCTTCGGTAACAAAGCCTAAAACCGAAACATTATTGATGCTGTAAATTTGGGAAACCTTTCCTGATTTTCTTTCTGCTTCAAACTCATCAATTAAGCAATTTACTGCTTTTTCAGAATCATTTTCATGCACCAAAATAGATAATCCGTTTTCAATAGCCTGTTGAGAAATGACTCCTACGCTAATTCGTGCTAAGGTAAGTGCCTTAAAAATTCTTCCATCAATCCCTATTTCTCCAAGAAAATCTTCCCCTTCAAATTTGATGATGGATCTGTTTTTTAAAAATTTTATTTCGTTGGTATTATTTTTCATCTTAATATATTTTTAATGATTGTATTTAATTGTTCGTATTCCATTAAAAAGGCATCGTGCCCATGTATTGAAGTGATCTCGTGATAAAAGACATTTTCCTTTTTCTCCTTAAGTTTTTCGAAGCCCATTCGTATTTCAGAAGCCGGGAAAAATAAATCGGTATCAACGGAGATCATGTGCATTCGAGATTGAATTTTCTCTAATTTTTCCTCTTCTGCATTGATATTCATCAGCAGATGATTCATCAACCTGTAAGATTTTAAACTAAATCTTTCGTTTAATGTATTTCCATGATGAATAAGCCAGTCTTCAGATTCTAATCTGTCTTTTTCGTTGTTAAATTTATTTTGAAATCTATCATTTAAAGACTGTGGCGTTCGGTAGCATAACATCGCATGAATCCTGGCTTTCTGTAGAGGCTCATTAGGTTGATTTAGCAGAAATTTCTGAACCAGGCATTGTGCGTGAAGCCAATCGTGGGTTTTGTAATCGCTGGCAACAGGAATGAAAATATCGGCAAGATCCGGTTTTTTCACCAGCATTTCCCAACCGATTGCCCCGCCCAAAGAACCTCCTATAATGGTATATAGTTTTTTAATGTTTAAAACTTCAAGACCTTTCAAAAAGATATTGGCAATATCTGAAGGTGTGAAATCTTCATACTCATCTACAAAAAAATCATCAAACCCGTTCCCTGGAATATTAAAACACAAAACAGTAAATCTCTGGGTATCAATTACCTGCTTTTCACCAATTAATTGTTTCCACCATCCTTTTTCCCCAGAAACATTTGAATTTCCGGTTAAGGCATGATTCACCAAAATAATCGGTGCAGAAAACAAGTCTTTCCCAAAGAACTGATAGCTCAACGGGATGCTATATTCCTTACCGGAATTGGTGTGATACGAAAAAGTAATATGTTTAAGCTCAGCTTTCAATTCTATTATTTTAATACAATTGAAAATGCCACAGGAAATGGCTGAAAAGAACTTCAGTAAGTTATCTGTCCAAAAAAAAATAATTTGGTAGAACGTAGCACCTTCATTGCATGAGCAAAGGGTTGCTAAGGTTTCACAGGGTCTAATCCCTCAACCTTTCTTGATAACATTTTCAATATTTGAATGAACGAATGATGCAAATATAAAAATTTAATTTTAATTATTGATGAAAATTTAATTTTACTTCAAACATGCCTTATCATAGGCAATTTGGATAAACATTAATGATATTTGAAATGGTATGAGTTGGAATTTTTTATCAAAAAAACTACCTTCGTAATGAAAATAGGTTGAAAATGAATACTGAAAAGCAAAGATTACTAGATAAAGAATGGAAAAACTGGGGTCCTTACGTAAGCAACAGACAATGGGGCAATGTAAGGGAAGATTACAGTCCAAACGGTGATGCCTGGAATTTTGCCAATCACGACAATGCAGAAAGCCGCACTTACCGATGGGGAGAAGAAGGTATTGCCGGGATTTCGGATATAAAACAACTTTTCTGTTTTGCATTTTCATTTTGGAATAAAAAAGACATCAGAATAAAAGAACGTCTTTTTGGACTTAGCAATCCGCAGGGAAATCATGGAGAAGATATTAAAGAAATTTTTTATTATCTCGACAATACGCCTACTCACAGTTATATGAAAATGGTGTACAAATATCCCATTAACGAGTTTCCTTACGAGGACATTCTCAATGAAAATGCAAGCCGTTCCAAAAAAGATCCAGAATACGAGCTATTCGATACCGGAATTTTTGATAATGATGAATACTTCGATATTTTTATAGAATACTGTAAATCTGATGCCCATGATATTTTGATAAGAGTAACAGCGTGCAACAGAAGCGATAAAGATGCTCCTTTGGTTATTTTACCAACTATTTGGTACAGAAACAACTGGAAATGGGGTTACAACGAATACAAAGGACAGACTGAAGCGGGAAAAGATGGCTGCATTAATGTATTACACAATAGTATTTCTATAAAAAAGTTTTACAGCAAAAATAAAAATGCAAAAAGAGTTTTTTGTGAAAATGAAACCAACCATCCTAAATTAGATGGAGTTCCTGCGGTAGAAAACACTTACTACAAAGACGGAATTAATGATTATATCATTCATCATCACGAAACAATAAACCCGGAGCAAAGAGGGACCAAAGCCGCATTTGTAATAGATGAAATAATTAAAGCAAAAGAATCAAAAACTTTTGAATTCCGTTTATCTCCGTATGATATGGATGATGCTTTTTATCAGTTTGATGAAATATTTGCTGCAAGAATTAAAGAAGCGGATGATTTTTACAGTGAAATCCAACAGGACACTTACATTGAAGATGAAAAAAATGTTCAAAGACAGGCATTTGCCGGGTTGCTTTGGAACAAACAGTTTTATCATTATAATGTCGGAAAATGGCTCCACGGCGATCCTAATTACGAAGCTCCACGAGATTTCAAATATTATGTAAGAAATGCAGAATGGGAACATCTTCACAATAAAGACATTATTTCCATGCCAGATAAATGGGAATATCCTTGGTATGCAACGTGGGATTTGGCGTTTCACTGTGTTCCTTTTGCTATTATTGATGCCGAATTTGCCAAAAACCAACTCCTTTTACTTACCAAAGAATGGTATATGCATCCCAATGGGCAAATGCCGGCTTACGAATGGAATTTAAGTGATGTAAATCCGCCCGTTCATGCTTGGTCTTGCTTCAGAGTTTTTAAAATTGATGAAAAAATGAATGGCAAACCCGATTTGCTCTTTCTTGAAAAAGTTTTTCAGAAATTATTACTCAATTTCACTTGGTGGGTGAACCGAAAAGATAAAAATGGTAAAAATATTTTTGGAGGTGGCTTTTTAGGACTTGATAATATTGGTGCGTTTGACAGAAACATGGAACTGAAAGACGGCGAACATCTAGAGCAGGCGGATGGAACGAGTTGGATGGCAATGTATGCTCTCAATATGATGAGAATCGCTATGGAACTTGCACAGTATTATCAGGTATACGAAGATATGGCGATTAAGTTTTTCGAGCATTACCTTTACATTGCAGAAGCTATGGAAAATATGGGTGAAGGCAAAGAAGGACTCTGGAATGAAGAAGACGGCTTTTTCTACGATGTTTTACAGCTCGGTAATGGAGAAAGCGTTTCTCTGAGATTAAGAAGTATTGTGGGACTTATACCGATGTTTGCCGTTGAAATTATAGATCATCATCTGCTCGACAAAATGCCTAATTTCCGAGAAAGAATGGATTGGGTGCTTAAAAACAAGCCCGAACTTACCAAACTGGTTTCTCACTGGGATGAAGAAGGCAGCGGAAGAAAACATCTAATGAGTATTTTAAGAAAAAACAGACTTACAAAAGTGCTGAGCAGAATGTTGGATGAAAAAGAATTCTTAAGTTCTTATGGAATTCGGGCAATGTCTAAAGTTTACGAAAAAGAACCCTTTGTTTTCACCGTTCACGGCAATAAAAATGTAGTTTATTACACTCCTGCGGAAAGTGACAGCAGAATGTTTGGCGGAAACAGTAATTGGAGAGGTCCTATTTGGTTTCCTATTAATTTTCTGATTGTTGAAAGCTTACAGAGATTTCATTTTTATTACGGGAACAGCTTAAAAGTAGAATTTCCAACCGGAAGCGGAGAAGAGAAAAATCTTGATGAAGTCGCCCAAAATATCAGCGGAAGACTGTGTTCTATTTTTCTGAAAGATGAAAGCGGACAACGTGCTTTTAATGGTGGAAATTACAAATTTAATTATGATCCCCATTTTAAAGATTATATCACTTTTTACGAATATTTTCATGGTGACAACGGAAGAGGAGTCGGTTCATCTCACCAAACAGGCTGGACTGCCACTGTTGCTAAACTTCTGAAGCCAAGACTGACAACTTAAATTTAAAACCATCCATGAAAATTAAATTTCGTCAATAATTAGTGATCAACTATCTATAACTAAGTTTACATCTGAAACCCGAATTTTATTACAAAATCAATCAAATCAATATTTCAATTAATTATTACCATTAAATTAACAATAAAAATGAAAATAAAACAATAAAATACTTATATTAGCATTACAAAAAAGTATTTTATGAAAACAAAACTATTTTCTCTAAGTGGATTAATTCTTATTAGTCTGCTAACTAATGAATTTTATGCCCAAGACTACGAACCACTTCAAATCCAAAGTGGGTTTAACGCAGATGTTATTGCTAATGGCGTTGGATCATCTGCTACATCTACCAGTAATGACGTAGATGGAGTAAATTACGCATTCATTTCCAGAGATTTCCAACTTACAGCAAGTAGCCAACCACTTACCTATGGGCTTCCCATAAATGGACTTATTAATTCTGCAGTAGCTTCCACGCCTGGTCTTAACTACCAATTGGGATCTTACAGTGCCAATAACTCTTTAAGGTTGCAGAATGCAAATGATAGCGGGACATTAGAGTTTTCCAATCCTATCTCGGCCACAGTAGTTTATATGCTCGCAACAGGAGGAAGTGGCGCTTGTACAGTAAATGCTACTGTTAATTTTACCGATAACACATCACAGACATTTACGGGGATTGCTATTTCAGACTGGTATGGCGGAAGTAATTATGCCATCCAAGGAATCGGGAGAATAAACAAAGTTAACAACACTCTCGAATCCGGTTCCGGAACAAACCCAAGACTTTACCAACTTCCTCTGGCTATTGACGCTGCTAACCAATCTAAAACTGTAAAAAGTGTAACGGTCACTAAGACAGGAACTGGAGGAATTCCTAATATTTTTGGTTTTTCTGCTAATGCTTTTAATCCATGTGGTGTAGTTTCAAATATTTCGGCGGTAACAAGTATGACAGGAGCTACCGTGAGCTGGACTGCTCCTGCAAATGGCACCCCGTCTTCAGGCTACCAGTATTATTACAGCACATCTTCTACTCCGCCGTCTGCAACAACTACACCTTCAGGAACCGTTACATCCGGAACTTCGGTAGATTTAGGAAACGCTCTCACCACAGGACAAACTTATTATTTCTGGGTACGTTCAAATTGTGGTGGTTCTTCACAAAGTTTCTGGAGAATGAAACAATTTACACCTGGTCAGATCGCTGTAACCTATACAGCAGGAAATATTAACACCCTATTAGAAAATTCTTCCCAAATAACTACAACGTCTACTACAACATGCCCAGGAAATTTATTCGTTACTATTCCTACAGGATATAAAATTCAATCCACTGACGTTTCTTATACAATGACAACATCAAGCAATGGCTGGATGTCTGAACAAAGAAGCTTTTTAGTATGCACAACAAACGGGAACACTGAAAGTTCAGTAATTTCTGGCTCTGGTAATGGTGGAACATATTCTTACAACAGAACAGGGCTTAGCATTGCAAACAATCTTACAGGAACTGTTAACTATGAGCTCCGAGCATGGAGAACGTATGGCGGAGCGGATTGCAATGCAGACTTTAATAGAGTAGACAATGGAAGCTTTACAGTAACTGTAACCTTACAACCAACATCGGCTATGGCAACCAACGAAGCAAATGTTAAAGAAAAAGAAAGAATAGCCTATCCTAATCCTTTCAATGAAACACTTTATATAGACAATAAGGATAATATAAAAAAGGCAATATTAATAGATCCTTCCGGAGCCGTTGTAAAAACTTTTGAAAACCCATCTTCTACGTTACATTTAGGAGGAATAAAATCCGGTATGTATATTCTTACCTTAACCATGAAAGATGGATCTGTGAAGAGTATGAAAACAATTAAAAAATAAATAAATTATACCTAAAAAAGCTGTCAGAAAAAATTTTCCGACAGCTTTTTTTATATCTTATGCATCAACTATTGTCCCATTCACAAAAACTTCATAATGTATTTCTACATTAGGTTCTAAAGTTTTGGAAACCGAACAGTATTTTTCGAAAGATAATTCCGATGCTTTTAAAGCTTTTTTGGGATCTATATTTCCTTCAAGAAAAAATTTAACGGTGATCGATTTAAAAGGTTTGGCATCATCCACAAGAATTCTTTCTCCCTCGACTTCCGCTTTAAAATCTGTAATTTCCTGCCTTTGTTTTTTTAGAATTGAAACTACGTCTATCCCGCTGCAACCTGCTACTGCCATTAAAACACTTTCCATAGGCGAAACACCTTTTGCTCCCGGTTGGGAAGTATTATCTAACAAAATTGAATTCCCTTGAGTATTGGTGCATTCAAATAAAAAATCTTCGTTGATTCTATTGAGTGTTATTTTCATTTTTAAATTTAAAGTTAATAATTCATAATATTAAAAAGCTTATTCATAAATAAGACCATCTGCGTCCATTTCTTTTTTCTCTTCATCAGTCATTCCTTTTCTGAGAAGTTTTACCGTATAAGCTCCTTTTACAATATTTTTATCATAATACATCCAATCTGAAATTTCATTTGGATTTATAGTAATATTATCACCCAATTGAATTCCAATAGGATTTATGGGTGTATTTTGTACAATGCCAGAATATTTTCCATTTTCAAATTTAATATCACCAATCCAAATATGTTCTCCACCATTATCAGTATTGAATTTCTGTTTAATTGCAAAATTAGAATATTGAGGATTTTTGCTTTCTAGTGCAGTTTGAAAATCTCTATTGAATGTTTCTTTTGCTTTTTCTATGGCAGCATTCATTTCATGGTCTTCACTTTCCACAAATAAAACATCGGGTTCACCATCCCTATGAAGTTTTTCTCTTTTATTTTCGCAGCTAAATGCAAGTAGTAAAAGCAATCCGATAATTAAAATTTTCTTCATGATATTGTTTTTTAATTATATAATAGCAGTTTGGAAAATAACGAATATAAATACTTATTGGGAATAAAAATTAAAGTATTTACCGTTTTCAAATTTCACTTTTAAAATTACAAAATTCCTCTCGCTTTTATCTCCAGATATTTGTTAATTACCTCTACATTAAGATCTTCCGGAAGGGTATAAACTGAGTAAATTCCGTACTTTCTTAATTCCTGAATGATGAGTTTCTTTTCATACTCGAATTTCTCTGCGATAATCTCATCATAAATTTCCTGCATACTTTCAGGGTTAGAATGGATGATTTTCTGAACTTCAGTATTTTTGAAGAAAACAACCACCAACAAATGATTTTTGGCAATTCCGCGAAGGTATTTCATTTGTCTGTTGAGTCCGTCCAGAGTTTCAAAATTCGTGAAAAGTAAAACTAAACTTCTCTGGTTGATAGAATATTTTACATCCTGATAAAGTCTGTTGAAATCACTTTCAAAAAAATCGGTTTTAATATTATAAAGAGCTTCAGAAATCTTTTTCAGTTGTCCCGACTTATTATCGGCTGCAACTCTGTTATCTGCTTTCTTGGAGAAAGTCATCATTCCTGCGCGGTCGCCTTTTTTCAGAATAATATGAGAAAGAGCCATTGTTGCATTAATAGAATAATCGAGAAGACTTAAACCATTGAAAGGCATTTTCATCGTTCTCCCCTTATCGATCAACATAAAAATACGCTGCGATTTTTCGTCCTGAAACTGATTAACCATTAAACGATTGGTTTTAGAAGTCGCTTTCCAATTGATAGTTCTTACATCATCTCCGGGAACATATTCTTTAATCTGCTCAAACTCCATGGTATGTCCCAGTTTTCTTATTTTCTTGATTCCGCCAAGTAGAAATTCGTTTTGAAGAGCCATTAATTCATACTTTCTGAGATGAATAAAAGACGGATAACACGCCAAAGAAGCATCTTTCTGAAAAATAAAACGTCTAGACACAAAACCAATTGGAGAAGACGCAAAAATATTTAAAGCCCCAAAATTATACTCTCCTCTCTCTTTTGGTTCTAAAGAATACTGAAAAAATACATTTTTACCCGGAAGAATATTTTTTGTAATTAAGAAATCTCTCTTTTGAAACTGAAAAGGTATTTCATCTATAATTTTAACATTAATCTTGAAGCTGTATTCATTTTTTATATCTACTTTAACGAAATTTTCGTCCCCATTAGAAAGTTTTTCCGGTAAAATTCTTTGGGCAAGAAGAACATCTTTTGGACGAAAGATCAGCAAATAATCTACAAAAACCGTTAAGAAAACCAAGATTAAAAAACCGTGTCCTAAAACCATGAAAAACGGAAAGAAGAATGCCAAAATATAGAGCATTCCTACGCCAACTAATGCGAAAAAAAAGCGTGTATTGATGTATAAGTTTTTCATGATTTCAAGCTGTGGGTTTTAGATTTTGTGTGTCTAAAGTATTCAAACTCATCTTGGGATTTCAATTCCTTCAAGAATCTGTCTGATAATTTCATCTGCAGACAAACCTTCCATTTCTCTTTCCGGAGAAACAATTACCCGGTGTCTTAAAACTGCAAAACTTGCTTCTTTAATATCTTCAGGAGTTACAAAATCTCTTCCTCTTAATGCCGCAAAAGCCTTAGAAGCAGTTAATAATGCTAAACTTGCTCTAGGAGAAGCACCCAAATACAAGAACTGATTTTCTCTTGTATTGATAATGATTTTAGCAATATATTCGATAAGTTGAGATTCTACAATGATTTCTTTAACCAATTTCTGGTATCTTATAAGCTGTTGTGCCGTAATAACTTTATGTACAGCCTCAGTTTTATCTTCGAGTCTGTTATCGTGTTGGTTTTTAATGATGGCTACTTCCTGTTCCAAATTGGGATATCCCACATTTATTTTAAACAGAAAACGGTCTAGCTGTGCTTCTGGAAGTCTGTAAGTTCCTTCGTGCTCAATTGGGTTTTGGGTAGCAATTACCAAAAACGGATCTTCCATTTCATAACGTTTTCCGTCTATTGTAATTTGCTTTTCTTCCATTACTTCAAACAGTGCAGCCTGAGTTTTTGCAGGAGATCGGTTTATTTCATCAATAAGAATAAAACTTGAAAAAATAGGCCCTTTTTTAAACTCAAACTCAGAATTTTTCATGCTGAAAACTGAAGTTCCCAGAATATCAGAAGGCATAAGATCGGGCGTAAACTGTATTCTGCTGAAATCTACATCTATAGTTTTTGCCAAAAGTTTTGCAGTAATGGTTTTGGCAACACCGGGAACCCCTTCAATAAGGACATGACCGTTAGAAAGTAATGCCGCCAAAAGATGTTCTACCATTTTTTCTTGTCCAACTATTACTTTGGCAATTTCTTCTTTTACTTTATCTAAACTCTGTCTCAATTCCAACATATCGATTCTGGATTGAAATTGCTCCGGCTCTTGCTGTTCTTTATCTATATTAATAGAATTGTTGTTTTCTATATTCTGTTCTTCATTAAATTCCATATTATTCTGTTTTTATTGTATGTTTTTTATTTAAAAATATCATCCAAAAGTCTGTTCATTCTCGATAAATCCTCTTTAACAACACTTGCATAAGGATCTTGACCTTTTTTTATTAAAACTATAGCTTCTTCAATTATTTCTAACGATTTTCCTGTTTTTAAATGAAGTTTTTTGGCAAAATCGGCATCCAAACTTTTAGTATCAATTAGTAAATCAATTCTAATTTTATTTAGAAAATATTGGGCTTTTTTTGCCATCATATCATGAAAATCTCCTTCCTGAAGATATAAATTCCCAATACTTTTTACAAAATCTGCAGACGTATTTTTTAAAGGCTCAATGATAGGAACAATACGTTGTTTTCTTTTTGCATTAAAGACTATGAAAAGCACCAAACCGCCCAAAAGAACCCACCAAGCATACTTCAACGGAGGATGAGATAACCAAAAACGCAGTGCCCATCTCGATTCCTGAGTATTAGCTTCTGTGAACCACAAAGTTTCGCTATCATCCAGATATGAAAATACATTTTGAGTGTACTTTAAATTTTGAGGTTTCAGTAAGTAATAATTGGTAAGAAAAAGCGGTTCGCTATGTACGAAGATATTGCCCTTTCCAAAAGAAACTTTAATGAAATTTGCCTGATCGTCGTTATCTTTTTCAACTGTTTTTCCTAAAACCTCAACTTTTGGTTTAATGTAAGTAAATCCAACTCCCGAGGGAAACTTATCCAAATTAATTGAATCGTTTAGGAATTTATAATCGGTAAATTGCAGCGAGTTTTTGTCTTCGAAAGAATTATGAGAATTATAAAAACCTATTGAATCTGATATCTTCTTTGGAATATCCGAGCCAATAATCATTACATTGCTGCCACTTTTTGCCTGATCCAAAATTTTATACCAAGACTCTGCATCTAGCTTACTTTCTATAACTAAAATATTTTTTTTACCTGTGTTTTTATTCTTGTTTTCTGAATAATAATTGTACGGGGAAACATCTATTTTCTTAATATTTCCTTTAAATAAATCTTTGGATTCTTTATTGAAAATGAACAGTCCGAAAGGTGATTTTTTATTAACATCAAAATTTTTACGCCAATCTACAACCTCCTTTTTGTTAACTTCAAATAAAGCAACAATGACCATGCTAACAATAAAGACTACACCATATATTTTGAAAGTTTTATTCATATTCGAAAAACTATTTTACAGAACTCCAATTAAGCTTTAAAGCTCTGAAACTGATTTCTGAACCGGTTATAACTATTCTCATCAATCGTAAACTCTCCGTACCAAACATAATCGAATATATAAGAAAGTTCAAAAAATTCATTTTTCAGATTTCCAGTTTTCAGTTCGGCAACATAATCTTTATTGGTTTTTTCGGGATTCCATTGGATCAGTTTTTTATCGCTCAGCTTTTTCAGTACAAACAAAAACTGATACCGCACCGCAGACCTGTAGTCTTTGTTGGTTTCAAAAGATGAAATACTTTGTGGAAAATTAATCTCGTGGATATTCTCGTGAAGTTCTTCATCTTTAATCTCTATTTTTTTGTTTTTCTTTCCAAAAAACAGATTTCCGTTGTTTTTAATGAGAAATTTAACAATGAAATACAGAAGAAAACCTACCAAAACAATTGCAAAAAGACGAATAATAACTGTCGTAATTTTGGAAGAAGTTTCCATGCTGGTTTCTCCGAATATACTTCTGATGATTTCTGCAATTTTGCGTTGCAGTTTTTCAAAAAAAGATTCTTTGGGTTGTGATGCAGAATAATCGAAGTCTTTATCCTTGTATCTGGAAGCCAGTTTTTCTTTAAATTTTTTCGGAAATACAGCAGTATTAGTTATCGGGTTTTCTCTCAGAACAGAATCTGCAACATACATATTTCTGTAATGTGTAGTCGCTACAGAATCTACAATCACCTCTTCGGCATATTCTTCCTGAGCTTTTACAAAGCCAAGACTAAAAAAAACAGCTAGAAATAAAAGAAATTTATTCATTAATTCCGATAGTATCTATTTCCTGCAAATCGACTTGCTGATGAAGATCTCTACGGCTGTCGAAATACATTAATCCCGAATTTACATACATTAAATTGGAAAGAAGAAATGAAAAAAGAAGAGAAACCCCATACGTTACAAACAGAAGAATTCCAAATCCTCCGGAAAACGGATTTTGCTCAAAACTACCATCTGGTGCAGAAGTCGTAAGTTTTACCATGAAAAATATCATAGGAATCATCGTAAAAACAGTCGTAATTACGTAAATGATAATGTAGATTACCAGTGTAGCTCCCCAATATTTCCAAAATGGTGAACCTTCTCGGGCATTAGAATAAGAAAACTGCGAACGGATACTATAGCTTAAACTTGCAAAAAATCCTCTCGAACTGTTGAAGTAATCGAACATCAGGAAATTGATAACATTAATCATCACCGGTAATACCAGCAAGAGAAGAAAAATACCAATGATAATAAGAATTAAAGCATAAGAAATTCCGACTACGATTAATGACAACGGCGTCACAATAAAAATTAATCCCAACAATAGTTTTCCTATTTTCCCTGCATTGGCTTTAAACTCAGACATGATATCGTCCACTTTAATGTTTTTCTGTCCTTGTGCAAGTTTTTTCATGTAAAACACAGGGTACAGGTAATTAATAATCATTAACGCCATAAATACAATGAACGTAATAATCCCCGTAATAATAAAAATGCCTAAATTTTCCTGAAAATAACTTTCAAAATAATAACTTTCACCCCCTTTATTAGATGCAAAAGCCTGCATGAAGAGCTCTTTGTATCCAAAAATAAAAATAAGCACCAACAGAATTAGCAAAAGACCATTGAGGAGAATATAATTTTTAAAATAATTTTTCCCGTAAAGTCTGAAAAACGAAAAGGTATCGCTTATAAAAGTTCCAAAATCTCTTTTTTTAAATAATTGCATTTTTAATTTGTTTTTTAATTTTTTTGTTAACGATTGCTGGGTAAAAAAAGTAATAAAAGCTGATGATTCCCAGACATCCGAAAATAATAATAAGATTTAAGGCTAAAGGCATTTTTAATGCATGTCTTGTTACATTACCTTCTATAATTCCTGCACAAATGGTAAATGGAATTGTACTTAAAAATATTTTGAATGAATTTTTAAATCCGTTTTTGAATGAATTAAATCTTGATAATGTTCTCGGAAATAAAATTGAAGCTCCCAAAATTAACCCGCACATCCCTTCTACAATCATACTGAAAATTTCAAAAGCTCCATGAAGCCAAATTCCTCTTGCACTGTCTGCCAAAGCACCATGTTCATAGAAAAAATACTGAAATGTACCTACCATAATAGAATTCTGCATCAGGACGAAGAATGTTCCCACTCCAAGAAAAATTCCGTAAAGATAAAGTTTGGCTCCCACAATAATATTGTTAAAAGTGATACCAATGGTGCTTCCCCACGTAGAACCTTCCTGATATACTCCTACAGGATTTCCATTTTTAATGTTTTCTATGGTCATATTTACATAACCTTCACTTAAAATAAGATTGGCAAAATCTTTATCATATATTGCCGAAAGAACACCGATGAGCATGAAGGAAAAGAAAAAAATAAAAGAATACAATAAATATCGTCTGTATTCAAATACAATCATAGGAACTTCAGTTTTAAAAAAATACAGAAGTCTGTTTTCTTCGATCCTTTTTGTTTTATAAATTTTCTGAAAAATCTGAGAAGATAAATGATTCAGATAAACCGTAGTATTGCTTTTGGGATAATAAGATTGGGCAAAAGACAAATCGTTGATAAGGTTAATATACAAAGATGACAAATCATCAGGATTTTTTTTGATTTTACCCTGAATAACCTGCTCAATTCCCAACCATTTTTCTTTATTTTGTTTGATGAAATAAACTTCTCTCATAATTGTAAGGCTAAAATAATAAAAAATATGTCTCAAATTGCGATAAATACCTCTCAAAATGTAAATATTAATTTCAATGTAGCAAGCATTGGAGAAAGAATTTTGGCGTACATTATCGACGGTGCGATAAAAGCGGCTTACCTTTTTACTGTATTTTATTTATTTTTCAGCGTTCTCAATCTGGGATATATTTTAGATGGCATGGATAACTGGTCTCAAGCAACTGTTTATATTGTTTTAACACTTCCGGTTTCCCTCTACCCTATTGTTTTTGAATCTCTGATGGAAGGACAGACTCCGGGAAAAAAAATAGTAAAAATACGGGTGGTGAAAATAGACGGTTACCAAGCAAGTTTTGGCGATTATCTTATCCGATGGGTTTTCAGATTGGTAGATACTTCCCTTTTGGGAATTATCGGGTTGGTTTCTATGATTGTTTCTAAAAACAACCAAAGATTGGGAGACATCGCTTCCGGAACGGCAGTAATTTCTTTAAAAAATCAAATCAATATTTCTCATACTATTTTAGAAAACATTCAGGAGAACTACATTCCTACTTTTCCGCAGGTTATTGGCTTAACAGATAATGACATGAGAATTATTAAAGACAATTACCTAAAAGCATTAAAAATAGATGACAGACACGTTATCTCCAGACTTTCGGATAAAATTAAAAGCATTTTGAAAATTGAATTCGATTCTACCAAAATGACCGAAAGACAATTTATAGGAATCGTTATAAAAGATTACAATTATTATACAGGGAAAGACAATTAAATTTGTTTTGATTATTTGAAATCCCTCTAAAAAACTACTGCAAGAGAGCCCAAACTGCAACACCAATTCCTGCATAAACAGTTACTGTAATAATATCGGCAATAGGCTGCGAAAAACGTTTTTCAGCAATATTCTCACTATTAATCTGGTTTTTATGAAACTTCAAAATCTTACTTGGTTTCCCAACCGGATGAGCTACTAAACTATCATTTTCCCACTTATCGACTATTATCTTGTATTTTCTGCCACCAACATCAATTTTATAATTTTTATTGGCGATCAGCTTTTCCTGAACATTTAAGGGAACATTCGTCTGGGGAACATTCTGTTTTTGCGACTGTGCTTTTTCAATATCTTCCTGACTAACAACAGATTGATTAACAGCTACATTCTGTTTAGGATTATTCTTACTGTCTATGGTAATTTCCGCCGGTTTTTTAACCTGATACGTATAACAGCTCACAAGACACAATGATAGGATAAGGTAAAAATACTTTTGCATTCATCAAATTTAAGAATTAAACGGAATATTCTCTATTTTGTTTTGAAAGAATGTGTAATAATGAATTTAATACTTAAAATGATTCTTAAAGAAAGTAGTTAGTCTGAAATAATCTTGATGAAAATTTCTGCGGTTCAATTTTTGTATTTTATAAAAGAATAACAAATTGACAGGTTATGAAATTCGAAAATAACAAATCCGGAAATGGCGGAGTTATCACGCTAAGCAATGAAATAAAAGAAGTTGGGAGATTAACGTACACTATTTTCCCTGATCAGCATAAGCTAATTATCTCCTTTGTTTTGGTGCATCCAGAATTTGAAGGTCGGGGAATGGGGAAATTTTTAGTAGAAGAGGCTATTAAATTTTCAAGAGAAAACAATTGGAAAGTATATCCGCACTGTTCTTACGCCAGAGCCGTAATGAGAAGAATGAACGATGTGGAAGATATTTTTTTACAGAGCTAAAACATCTTTCAGAAGAATATTTTCAATATCATCAGGATAATCTACTTTAAAATGAAGTTGAGAATTGAGCCATTTTTCAATTTCATTTTTACATAAAATTTTCGAATTCGACACTCCCATCAAATCTAATGCTGCCGCATTGCATTCTTGTTCATATTGGTTATGAATAGGAATTACAAATAATTTTTTATCCATAAACAATGCTTCAGCAGGAGTTTCGAAACCTGCGTTGCATAAAATACCATCGCAATTCTCGAAATTTTTGAGATATTCTACTTCATCAACTGGGAAAAATTCTATATTTTTATTTCTTTCGTAAGACAATCTGTTTTTCGAAAAAACTTTCCATTCTACTGGAATTTCATTGAGTACTTTAAAAATATTCTCATCTGAAAAACTAGGCAAATACACCAAATAGAATCCTTTTTTTTGTGGATTCAAATTCCTGATTTTATGTCGTATTACCGGTTTTTTTATTTGAGGATGATAGTTTTCAAAATGAAAACCTATTTTTCGTTCACTTGGAACATAATATTCAAGAATCAGTTCTCCGAAAAAATCCTTTTTTAGAGGTTTGGGAGTTTCTTCAAAACTCATTGAAGCTTGGTGACTCAATTCAATCATATTCAAATTCCTTAGCTTAGAAGCCCATCCTGTGAGAGGTTCATAATCGTTGATGATTAAATCATACTGACTGAGATTGATGTTTTTTATCGTTTTGAATGCTTGAAGATAATTATTTTGGAAAAGAATTTTTTTATAGGAAATACCGCCTTTTTTATTATAAAGCAACGAAATACCTCTGTGAGAAAAATCTATGGGAAAATCTGCTTTCAACTGCGACTGATGTCCGCTTATTAATGTATCTACCGATGCATATTTTTTAAGAATAGGGATAATTTCTTGTGCTCTTGCCACATGTCCGTTCCCCGTTCCCTGAAAAGCATACAAAACTTTCATCTTATGTAAACTGGGTTACTATTTTCATTAAATCGCTATTGTTGATTTCTCGGATTTCCTCAGAATCATCTTCTTTCAGTATGTGTTTATGATCTTCATAATAGAAAATTTTCCATTCGTTATTATGAAATTCCAAAGCTGAAAGATTTTCTATCCAGTCTCCTGAATTGAGATAAGTACAAGAACCTTTTTTATTGGCAACTTCACGTATTTGAGGTTGATGGATATGTCCGCAGATTACATAATCATAATTGTTATCAATAGCAAGTTCGGAAGCAGTGAGCTCGAAATCACCTATATATTTTACTGCTTTTTTTACGTTGTTTTTAATTTTCTTTGAGAAAGAATATTTCTCTTTGCCTAATTTCTCTAGAAACCAATTCACCAAATTGTTGATGATAATAAGAAGATCATATCCTTTACCCCCCAGTTTTGCAATCCACTTAGAATGCTGAACGGAAGCATCGAAAACATCGCCGTGAAACATCCAGGCTTTTTTGTTATTTACAGTCAGACACAATTTATTGCAGACTTTAAGTTTTCCAAGCTCAAAATCTGTAAATTTTCTGAAAAATTCATCATGATTACCGGTTATGTAGTAAACATCGGTACTTTTAGTAGCTAAAGAGATTATTTTTTTAATAATCTTTAGATGAGGCTTAGGGAAGTAAGACTTTTTGAACTGCCAAATATCTATAATATCACCATTTAAAACCAGTGTTTTCGGTTGAATAGAATTGAGATACCGCAAAAGTTCTTTAGCCTTACATCCATAAGTTCCTAAGTGGACATCCGAAATTACAACCAATTCAACATCTCGTTTCATTTGCAGTTATTTATCTTTCGAAACCAAATGTGGTCGCCATCAATCAGTATTTTCTGTTACCAAATATGGCGATTGCACAATTGATTCTTTTGCAAAGAAAACAATTGAAGATTAATTGTATATGAATGTAATATTATTTTTTACAGAGATTCTAAATGCTCATCTGTAATTTCCATATTGTGATATACGTTTTGTACATCATCGTCTTCTTCAAAACGCTCCAGCATTTTCATATTTGCCTTAAACTGCTCTTCAGAAACCTCTTTTGTATTGTTAGGAATTCTTTGCAACTCTGCACTTTTAGCTTCGATACCCAATTCGTCCAATTTATGAGAAAGCGAACCAAAATCTTCAAAAGCTGTAGTAACCATTACTTCTTCATCATCTTTTTCAACATCTTCAGCGCCACCATCAATCATTTCCATTTCAAAATCGTCCCAATCCATAGTGATTTTGGATAAGTCGATTGTAAAAATACCTTTTCTATCGAAAATGAATGCAAGCTCTCCGTTCTTGCCAAGATTGCCATCAAACTTATTGAAAACAGCCCTTACATTAGCAACTGTTCTGGTTGTATTGTTGGTTGTACATTCCACAAAAAATGCAACACCCCCTTGTCCATAACCTTCATAGGTAATTTCTTCATAATTCTCGGCATCGGCACCACTAGCTTTTTTAATGGCTCTTTCTACGTTATCTTTCGGCATATTTGCCCCTTTTGCATTTTGTATGCATCTTCTTAACGCCGGATTAGATTCCGGATCAGGACCACCTGCTTTTACAGCCAATGCGATATCTTTTCCTATTTTAGAAAAAGTTTTAGCCATTTTATCCCAACGAGCCATTTTAGAGGCTTTTCTATATTCAAACGCTCTTCCCATTTGTTTTTAAAATTTTCACAAAATTACTTAAAATCAACAACAAAAAAAATACCTCTGGAAGACCAGAGGTATTAATTATTTAGAAAATTTAATTATTTTCTTTTTTTAGTGGAAACTTTTTTCTTACCTGAAGTTTTTTTCACTGGCAAGTCATTTTTCTTGTAAGTATCCCAGTCAGCACCAGAAATTGCTCTTACAACAACTTTTCTGTCTACTAATCTATCTGCATCAGATGCTGTAGCTGGCTGAGTAGCCTCTTGCGATCCAATACCAATAGATTTAAGATAATTACCGTTAACACCTCTAGCTTCTAAAGCAGAAACTACAGCAGCAGCTCTTTGTCTAGATAAGTTTAGGTTGTAAGCAACTGAACCTTTAGCATCAGTCATACCAACGATAATGAAGTTTTGAGCTGGAGCATCTTTAATAATTTTAGCCGCGTTATCTAATTTTCCACTAGATTCCGGTCTAATTGTAGCTTTGTTGAAATCAAATAATAAATCTTTGAATTCTCTTGTTATTACTACTTCAACAGGCTCTGGTTTTGGTGGAGGAGGACATCCGTTGAATTCTGGTAAACCAGGAACTGTAGGACATGCATCATCTTTGTCTAAGATACCATCACCATCTGTGTCTGGCCAAGGACAACCGTTGTTTTCAGCAGGACCTGCTACTGTAGGACAAGCATCATCTTTGTCGATTACACCGTCACCATCTGTATCTGGCCAAGGACAACCATTGTTTTCAACTGGACCAGGAACTTCTGGACATTGATCGTCTTTATCTGGAACTCCATCTCCATCTGTATCAGGACATCCTTGGAATTCTGGTAAACCTGGAGTATCTGGACACAAATCGTCTTTGTCTAAGATACCATCTTTATCTCTATCTCTGTTCCCGAATCTAAAGTTCAAAGAAGCAGAAGCTTGCCAGAAGTTAGCAACATTAGATTTGTCTCCTGGAGTTGATACATAATCACCTTGTACACCTAAACCGAAGTTTTTAGTTAACCAAAGGTTAAGACCAGCACCAGTAGCAACGCTAAAGAAGTTTGCTTTACCCATTTCATTTCCGTTCTCTCCATTTAAAACGTAAACACCATTAGCATCAGTTCTTGGGAAAGAAAGAGAAGTATGATCGTGTCTTAAATAGTTAGCACCAACTCTTAAGTAAGGGTCAAACCAAGATTCTTCGTTCCAAAGAATACCTGCAGCTTTCACCTGTAAACCAAGACCTGTTTGTAGGAAAAATTCTTTCCCCATGTTGAATCTCTTGTTTTCAACATTACCAACAGTAGTCTGCCAGTCAATTACAAAACCTTTACCAATATTTCTGGCAACAGTTAATTTAGACAATGGTGGAGTGATTGAGAAGTTGCTCGTATTGAACATAGTCTTCGTCAAATTTGTAGCAGAGAATGTATTACTGAAATTACTTCCCTGTGCAAGGTGATTTTCCGCGTGAGCACCAACTCCGATCATCCACGGATTGTTGGTAGTCTGAGCGAACACAGTAGAAGCGACAGTAAGCGCCAATGCTGAAATTCCTAATTTTAGATTTTTCATAGAATTAAATGATTAAATAATTGATATTGCAAAATAAATATAATTTTTCTTTATAAACAAAGTTTTCAAGATGATTTTTAACTTTTCTTTAATATTCTACTGAGGTTTCTTTTATTTTCTCTATCTTTAATGGCTTCCCTTTTATCGAAGAGTTTTTTTCCTCTTGCTAAGGCTATCAATATTTTAGCCTTACCGTTATCATTAATATAAAGCTTTAAAGGAACAATCGTATTCCCTGCATCTTTCAGCTTTTTTTCGAATTTTGCCAATTCCTTTTTGTGCAACAGCAACTTTCGTTCCCTTTTTGTTTTGTGGTTGTAAAAAGTACCTAATTTATACTCATCAATCATCATATTTATAATATACAATTCCCCATCAATAAACTGACAGAACGATTCTGTAATAGAAGCCTTGGAAGAACGCAAAGATTTTATTTCTGTACCCGTCAAGACCATACCTGCCTCTATTTCTTCTAAAATTTCATACTCAAATCGAGCTCTTTTATTAAGTATTCTTACGGTTTTTTCAATCTTCATTATTTCTGATTTTATAAGTTAAATATACAAATTTTGCTTTCGTATAAAAACTTGACTATTACAATATTATAAATTACCCAATTTCTTTTCGTAATTTTGCGCCAAATTTACAAAACTATATGTTAACAGTATCTAACTTATCTTTACAATTCGGGAAAAGAGTTCTTTTTGACGAGGTGAACATTATGTTTACGAAAGGAAACTGCTACGGAATTATCGGAGCAAATGGAGCAGGAAAGTCTACATTCCTTAAAATATTAACCGGAAAGCAAGATCCAACCACTGGGCATGTTTCGCTGGAACCAGGAAAAAGAATGTCGGTTTTAGAGCAGGATCACTTTGCTTATGACCAATATACGGTGCTTGAAGCGGTTTTGAGAGGTAACAAGAAATTATTCGAGATAAAAGAAGAAATGGATGCGCTTTATGCGAAAGAAGATTTTTCTGATGAAGACGGGATTAAAGCAGGTGAACTTGGTGTAATATACGATGAAATGGGAGGATGGACTGCAGAATCTGATGCGCAAACCATGCTTTCTAACGTTGGTATTACAGACGATATGCACTGGCAATTAATGAGCGAACTTGAAAACAAAGACAAAGTAAAAGTTCTACTTGCTCAGGCACTTTTCGGAAATCCGGATGTACTTATTCTTGATGAGCCTACGAACGACTTGGATATTGATACAATTTCTTGGCTAGAAGATTTCTTAGCAGATTATGAAAATACCGTAATCGTTGTATCTCACGACCGTCACTTCCTAGATACGGTTTGTACACACATCGGCGACTTAGATTATGCTAAACTAAATCTTTACACAGGTAACTATTCTTTCTGGTATCAGGCTTCGCAATTAGCAACTAGACAAAGAGCTCAGGCTAATAAAAAAGCAGAAGAGAAAAAGAAAGAACTTCAGGATTTTATTGCACGATTCAGTTCTAACGTTGCAAAAGCTAAACAGGCAACGGCAAGAAAAAAAATGATCGATAAATTAAATATCGACGATATTAAGCCATCTTCAAGAAGATATCCTGCCATTATTTTTGAAATGGAAAGAGAAGCAGGTGACCAAATTTTAGATGTTAAAGGTTTAGAAAAAACAAAAGATGGAGAATTATTGTTTTCAAACATCGATTTAAATCTTAAGAAAGGCGATAAAGTTGCTGTTTTGTCTAAAAACTCATTAGCAATTACCGAATTTTTCGAAATTTTAGCTGGAAATACCGAAGCCGATAAAGGAAGCATTGCTTGGGGAGTTACCACCAACCAGTCTCACATGCCTTTGGATAACACCAACTTCTTTCAGGAAGATTTAAGTTTGGTAGATTGGTTAAGACAATTCACGAAAAATGATGAAGAGCGTCACGAAGAATTCGTAAGAGGATTTTTGGGAAGAATGCTTTTCTCTGGAGATGAGGCTTTAAAATCTTGTAAAGTGCTTTCGGGAGGAGAAAAAATGAGATGTATGTTCAGTAGAATGATGCTTCAGAAAGCAAATGTTCTTTTACTAGATGAACCTACCAACCATTTAGACCTTGAGAGTATTACTACTTTGAACAACTCTTTGTCTAACTTCAAAGGAAATATTTTACTGGCTTCTCATGACCACGAAATGCTTTCCACAGTCTGTAACAGAATTATCGAACTGACTCCAAAAGGAATTATCGACAGAGAAATGACTTACGATGAATATCTAGCCGATAAAAAGGTAAAAGAATTAAGAGAAAAAATGTATTCTTAACTATTTAAAACCGTTCAATTTCTGAACGGTTTTTTTTAACATTTAACGTAAGCAATAAACGTTACTTTTAAATTTTAATTCCCTATTTTTGTGAAATGAGTCAAAAATGGATTTACAAGCCCGAACCCGATGAAGAAATTGTGGACGGATTAAGTTCGTCACTTGGTTTTGGAACATTTGAATCCAAACTGCTAGTTCTCAGAGGAATTGACAATTATCGGAAGGCAAGAGAATTTTTCAAACCCAATATGACCGATATCCACAGTCCGTTTTTAATGGCAGACATGCAAAAAGCGGTAGAACGCATTGCTACAGCTATCGAAAACGGAGAAAAAATATTGGTATATGGAGATTACGATGTAGACGGAACCACTGCTGTTGCCTTAATGTATCTTTATTTGAGTAAAATTGTTCAGAAAAAATATTTAGATTTTTATATTCCCGACAGAAATTCCGAAGGTTACGGTATTTCCACCGAAGGAATAGATTTCGCCAAAGAAAACGGTTTTACCCTTATTGTTGCTTTAGATTGCGGTATAAAAGCAATCGACATGATTAATTATGCCAAAAGCAAGGATATTGAATTTATTATCTGCGACCACCATTTGCCGGGAGAAGAAATTCCTAATGCTACAGCAGTTCTCGATCCTAAAAGAAGTGATTGTAGATACCCTTTTAAAGAACTTTCGGGTTGTGGTGTTGGTTTTAAGCTTTGCCAAGGACTTAATACGATTTACAAAATTCCGGAAGCAGAACTTTTTGAGCTTACAGATCTTCTGGCTATCTCTATTGCAGCAGATATCGTTTCTATGACGGGAGAAAACAGAGTTTTGGCAAAAATGGGACTTAAAACTCTGAGAAAAACCCGAAATATGGGGCTTAGACTTTTAATTCCTGAAGATAAGCTATCTCATTTCGAAATATCTAATATTGTTTTTGAAATCGCTCCAAAAATTAATGCCGCAGGAAGAATTTCACATGGTAAAGCCGCTGTTGAACTCATGGTTTCGGATAATCTGAAGCATGCCCATCAAATTGTAAGCGATATCATGAATCTGAATGATGAAAGGCGAGAGCTGGACATGAATTCTACTCTTTCAGCACTCAACCAAATTATAGAATCTCAGCAGGAAACCAAATTTTCTACCATCGTTTATCATCCGGAATGGAATAAAGGCGTTATAGGAATTGTAGCTTCAAGGCTTACCGAAACGTATTATAAACCTACTTTGGTTTTTACAGACGGTAATAATGGTGAAATGGTAGCTTCGGCTCGGTCTGTATCCGATTTTGATGTACATGAAGCATTGGATATGTGTTCGGAATATTTCCTGAAATTCGGCGGTCATCATGCCGCAGCAGGACTTTCTATGGAAAAGAGCAATTTTGAGGAATTCAAAATTAAATTTGAAAAAATAGTTGCCGAAAAAATTCAGGAACATCAGAAAGAACCTTCTATTACAATAGATTCTGAGGTTCATATTGATGAAATTAACCGTGATTTTATTAATTTTCACCGAAAGCTTGCCCCTTTTGGACCTCACAATATGAAACCAAATCTTGTTTTGAAAAACCAAAAAATTTCAGGGTATGTAAAAACGATGGGAAAAGATAATAATCACCTTAAATTTTACATCAGACAAGAATCTACCGGTAGAAATATTGAATGTATTGGCTTTAAATTGGGACAGTTTGCGGATGATTTCAGAAGTAAATCTTTCGATATCGCCTTTACTCTCGAAGAAAATCATTGGAAAGGAAATGTTACCCACTGCCTGAATATAAAAGACGTAAAATTCAGAGATTAAGGTAAATTTCACGGAAAGTTCCATTGGAAACTTAAAACTGATTTGAAATTCAATTCTAAATTCAAAATTAATTTAAAACCAGAAGCTACAATAATTTCAAAGTTCTAAAAATGAAAAAAATCGGCTTATTTTTCGGTTCTTTTAATCCTATTCATATTGGGCATTTAATTTTGGCAAACTATATTCTGGAAAATTCGGACATGAATGAGCTCTGGTTTGTAGTGAGTCCCCAAAATCCTTTCAAAGAGAAAAAAACTCTTTTAAAAGATAATAACAGACTAGAAATGGTAGAACTTGCAATAAAAAATTATCCTTCTATGCGAGCTTCTAATGTAGAATTCGGACTTCCCACACCCAGCTATACCATAGACACTCTTACTTATTTAAAAGAAAAATATCCAAACTATTCTTTCAGCCTTATTATGGGTGAAGATAATTTAAACTCTCTTCACAAATGGAAAAATGCTGATCTTCTCATAGAAAATCATCATATAATTGTTTACCCAAGAATAGACACAAATCAGGCAAAAGAAACTTCTAACATTCAACACGATAATATTTCTGTAATACATGCTCCCATCATTGAGCTTTCTGCCACAGAAATAAGAAATATGATTAAAGACGGAAAGAATGTTAGACCAATGTTGCCACCGGAAGTTTTCGATTATCTGGACGGAAGCAATTTTTATAGAGATTAAATGCAGATGCTAAAAATAACTTTTAAAGTTAGTTAATAATGAATTTTATAGAACGGTTTTTTTCAAAATATTCTCAGGAACAGATGATAAGATGGTTTAAGCGAATCTGTCTTGCAGAAGCCGTTTCCTGGTTTTTTCTTTTTACAGCCATGATCTGGATTCGTACCGACAAAGAAAGTATATTGCCTACAATATACATTATTGTAATCGGAAATTTGCACGGTCTTTTCTTCTCCATGTATCTGCTTTTTCTTTCTTCGATGAGAAAAATATATCAGTGGGATGATGAAGATACTGTGTTTACTATTATTGCTGCATTTTTCCCTTTTGCAACGATTTGGATTGATAAAAAACTAGCCCGTTTTGACAGAGAATAAAAATTCCGCAAATAAAATAGGAAGATTTTATCCTCACAAAAAACATCAATCTTAATAATTCTATCTGAATTTTATTTAAACTTCAGATGATTTAAATTGCATTTCTTCCAATTTCAAAATTCCTGAAATTTTCTTATGGTTTCCGTAAAGCAAAAAACTTTTCCTTTAGCCTTCGTTTGTTTATATTTGCTTAATTCTCATTATTTATGAAATTAAATATTAAAAACGAAACAGGAAGATTAAAATCTGTTGTACTGGGACAGCCAAGTTCTATGGGATCGGTTCCTACTCTGGAAGAAAGTTACGATGCCAAATCTTATCATACTATACAACACAATATTTACCCTAAAGAACAGGATATCATTAGCGAAATGAATGCTTTTGAAGCCGTTCTTAAGAAATACGATGTGCAGGTTTTCCGTCCCGATATTATTGAAGATTACAACCAGGTTTTTGCAAGAGATGTCGCGTTCGTTATAGACGACAAAATGATTATTTCTAATGTAATTACAGACAGAGCCGATGAGCAGGATGCATACAAAAAAGTTTTTGAAAAGGTAGAATGGAGAAAAATCATCAACCTACCGGAAACTGCTCATATTGAAGGAGGCGATGTAATTGTTTGGAACGATTTTCTTTTCATAGGAACCTGCTTTAGTGAAGATTACAGAAGCTATAAAACAGCACGTACCAACGAATATGCAATTGAAATTCTTAAAGAATATTTTCCGAAAAAGAGAATTATTGATCTGGAGCTGAAAAAAAATGACAAAGAGCCATATCAGGGAATTTTACATTTAGACTGTACTTTTAATCCGATTGGGAAAGACAAATGCATTATTTATAAGAACGGATTTGTAGATGAAAGCGATTATAATTTAATTATTGATATTTTCGGAGAAGAAAACTGCTTCCAAGTTACAGACGAAGAAATGTTTGAAATGTTTCCTAATATTTTCTCTATTTCGCCGGAAGTTATCGTCTCAGATAAAACTTTTACAAGAATGAATAATCATTTTAGAAACGAATGGGGAATCACGGTGGAAGAAATTCCTTACCGAGAAATTTCTAAAATGGGCGGACTCCTTCGTTGTTCTACCATGCCATTGGTTAGAGAATAATAAAGTTCAGGTAACTGAATTATAAATTTTAAAGCAAAAATTTGTTACGGAAGTTCAGCAAAATTCAAAAAAAATAAAATATGCAGACAACAGATACGGTATTAATGATAGAGCCCATTGCATTCGGATATAATGCAGAAACGGCAGAGAATAATTATTTTCAGATTGAACAAAAAGGAGCAGATATACAGTCTAAAGCTTTAGCTGAATATAAAGTTTTTGCTGAAAAACTGAAAAGCAAAGGAATTAATGTTATCAGTATTAAAGATACTTTAGATCCTCATACTCCAGACTCTATTTTCCCTAATAACTGGGTAAGTTTTCATAAAGACGGAAAAGTAGTTCTTTACCCAATGTTTGCATCCAATCGAAGAGTGGAAAGAAGAGAAGACATCATAGAAACCATTAAAAACCAAGGTTTTGAAGTTTCAGAAATAGATGATTGGTCTTTTCCTGAAACTCAGGGTCATTTTTTGGAAGGAACAGGAAGCATGATTTTCGATCATGATCATAAAATTGCTTACGGATCTATTTCCTTAAGATTAGACGAACATCTTTTCAGAGAATTTTGCGAAAAATACGGGTTTCAACCCATCGTTTTCCATTCTTTTCAGACGGTTGGAGACGAAAGACTGCCAATTTACCATACCAATGTAATGATGTGCGTTGCAGACCGCTTTGTAGTCATCTGCTTAGATTGTATTGATGATGAACTGGAAAGAAGCAAAGTAATTGAAACCATTAAAAATTCGGGAAAAGAAATTATAGAAATTACCGAAGAGCAAATGCAACAGTTTGCCGGAAATATGCTTCAGTTACAAAATAAAGAGGGTGAAAAGTTTTTGGTAATGAGCCAGACTGCATACCAATCTTTAGATAAAAATCAGATTGAAAATATTGAAAAATATTGTGAAATTATCTATTTGGATCTCCATACAATTGAAGTAAATGGCGGAGGAAGTGCACGCTGTATGCTCGCAGAGATTTTTTTACCTAAAAAATAATAACAAACCCATCAGTAATTTGATGGGTTTGTTATTTATAAAAATATCTTTATTAATAGATCATAAATTTATGATGAAGTTAGTTCTTCCTTAAATCTTTCAATGGTTGTTTTATACATTTGCTCGTAAACAGGAAGAATATTTTTAAGATCGAATTTTACAGCCTGCTCTTTAGCATTAATTTTCATTTGAGCTAAAAGCTCTTCATTACTTAATAATTTAATGCAGTAATTGCTCATTGCTTCTACATTTCCAATTTCTGCAAGATAACCGGTTTCTCCCTGAATATTCACTTCCGGAATTCCTCCTGCGTTGGAACTTATTACCGGAGTATACGCAGCCATCGCTTCCAAAGCCGCCAAACCGAAACTTTCCTGTTCAGAAGGCAATAAAAATACATCAGAAAGCTGCAAAATTCTATAAAGATCATTCACTTTTCCTAAAAGTCTTATTTTTGAAATTAGATGTGGGTTTTCTTCCAAAAACTGATTTACTTTTTCCATTTCTGGTCCTTCCCCAATAATAATAAGCTTAGATTTTACTTTTCTTTCTACATTTTTGAAAATCTGCAATACTTCTTCAACCCTTTTTACAGGTCTGAGGTTTGAAACGTGGATGAGAATCTTTTCGTCGGGATTGGCAAACTGAGTTCTTTGGCAATCATTACATTCATCAAACTCAGAATTATCAATAAAATTGGTAATCACCTGAATTTCTTTTTTAATATTGAAAAACTGTAAGGTATCTTTTTTAAGACTTTCAGAAACAGAAGTAATCGCATCCGACTGGTTGATGGAAAATTCTACCGCATGTTTGTAGCTTGGATGTTGCCCAACCAAGGTAATATCGGTTCCGTGGAGAGTGGTAACCAAAGGAATATCATTACCGTCTTCTTTCAGCATTTGTTTTGCTGTAAAAGCAGCATACGCATAAGGAATTGCATAATGTGCATGAAGAAGATCGAGCTTGTAGAGATTAACCACCCGGTAAATCATAGAGCTTAATGCAATATCGTAAGGTTGATATTGGAAAAGAGGATAAGTCTGTACATTTACCTTATGAAAAAAAATATTGGGATTGGTTATATCTAATCTTGCAGGAAGTGCAGAACTAATAAAATGTACTTCATACCCTTTATTGGCAAGAGACATCCCAAGTTCTGTAGCTACAATTCCGCTTCCGCCGTAAGTTGGGTAGCAAAGTATTCCTATTTTCATATTTTTATATTATTTATTTTGAACAGGATTTTAAATCTGTTCCCATTCCGGCTTTCAATTTATCATTTACTAAAACAGGCAGTCTTCCCCATATTTTGGTTTTACCGTTCAGTGCTTCAGCAGTAGCATTCATAGAATCTTCGTTGTTTTCATAAGCAACCAAAACTGTAGAAACTTTAGAAATATCAACATCTTTCAATGCGTATGGGCTTCCGAAAACGTTTAGAATAACCTGATGTTTTTTTGCTAATTCCGCCAATATTTTTTTAGACTCTGCAGAAATTTTATAAGGCTTATAAGCTGTAGAGTTATCTTTGTGAAACCCTATAATCACTGTAGAATTTACAGGGATAGAAGATATTTCTGAAGCTTTTTTTAAAATAACATTAGAGTTTATATTTACCCGTTCTGCAAAATTCTGGTATGGCGCTTCTTCTAAAGGGACATAATAGTATGTTTTTTCAGATTTTAGGGGAAGAAGTTTTTTTTCATCTTTCAATAATGTAAGAGCATTAGAATAAAGATTCTGAACAATTTTTTTATGCGAATCATTATTGAGATCGTAATCGATGTTCTCAGGATTTCTTGGAGTATATTGATGAAGTCCTAAAAAATATTTTGTAAGAAGTATTTTTTTTACACTTTCTTTTACTCTCAGCTGAGAAATTTCTCCATTATCAATTGCCTTCTGGATTAATCTTTTACCTTCGGAAACACCTTGCGAAAAAAGCATAATGTCGTTTCCAGCTTTAAAAGCAAGAGCATCTAATTCTCCGGGCTTATATTTATTGGCAACAGCTCCCATATTAAGAGCATCCGTGATGATAAGACCTTTATAATTTAATTTTTCTTTTAATAATCCGGTGATAATATTTTTAGATATTGAAGCCGGAATTCCTTTTTCAGATTCCAAACTTGGCACATACAAATGGGCAACCATTACACCGCCAATACCTTTATTCATTAAAGATTTGAAAGGAGCAAGTTCAACCGAATTCAATCTGTCTAAGTGGTGCGAAACTACTGGAAGATCTAAATGAGAATCGGTATTGGTATCTCCATGTCCAGGAAAATGCTTTATTGCCGCAAGTATTTGATGATCCTGTAAACCGTTTGCATAAGATAATGCTGATTTGGTAACATTAGAAACATCAGATCCAAAACTCCTGTTTCCGATAATGGGATTGTTCGGATTGGTATTTACATCCACAACGGGAGCAAAATCCCAGTTAATTCCCATTCTTTTGCAGTCTTCGGCAATTTTAGACGACATTTCATAAATTAATTCCTTGTCTTGGATAGCTCCCAAAGTCATTGCCCAAGGGAATTTGTGTGCTTTTGCAATTCTCTGGTAGACTCCCCATTCTGCATCCATCCCGATCATTAAAGGAATTTTAGATTTCTGCTGAAACTCATTAACGAGCGATATTTCTCTTGCAGCATCGTCCTGCATCAAAATCAACCCTCCAATTTTGTCGTTTACGACAATATTTCTAATCTGGCTTATGTGATTTTCGTCTTTATTAGTATAAAGTGCAACAATAAAAAGCTGCCCCAATTTTTCATCCTGAGAAAGGTTGTCATAGGTTTTACTTACCCATTCCTCAGCTTTTTTTAAATCTCCTTTGGAAATATTCTTAGGCTGATATTGTGCCGCTACATTTGAGCCGAAAATAATAACAAAGAAAAGGGTGTTAAATAATAATTTATTCATAAGATTGCGAACGTAAACAAAAATACAACTAAAAAAAAGATGAAACTAAACTTTTTATATTTTTTGGTATATGTTTTGATTTCGATTATACAATTAAACTTTTTAAAATGAAAAAACTATTTTCCATATTGGCGATATCTTTATTAACCGTAACTATAAGTTGTGACAATAGAGATGATACTACTGTTGTAGATAATACAGCACATGCACAAGTAAAAGATGTAACAGGTACATTCACTTCTGGTGGGGGTTACAAATTAACACAACCCCTAAGTATTTCTAATACTACTGTGGTTTTAGTTTATAGAAATGTTGGAACAGGTAATGGTGCAATTTGGCAACAAATTCCAAAAACATTTTACTTAGATGATAACTTATCTTTTCCTGCAGACAGACAGTTAGATTATAACTTCGATTTTACTACAACAGATGTTCAAATAAGAACAGAAGCTAATTTCAACCAGTCTACACAGATGACGAATGATGAAAAATCTCAATTTTTAGTAAACCAAACATTCAGAATTGTTTTAGTTCCTGGAGTTGCAGGTAAAACATCTACACCTGTAGATTACAGTGATTATAATGCAGTTATTAAATATTTTAATATTAATGACAAATTATAAAATAAATAAGAATCTTTTCAAATTTTTATAATAGAAAGCTCCGAACTACTTCTGTAATTCGGAGCTTTTGTTTTTTTAATTTTGATTTGTTCTCATTCATCTAAAAAATGACCGAAGAAATCTTTCTTGGTTTTAAGATAACCTTTACTTATTTCATTAGCAGGAATTTGTAAAGGAATTCTGGAATTGAGATGAACATTACTCTGCTCAACAAATTTTACCTTTTCAGGATTATTGGTGAGAAGATTGATATTTTTAATATTAAGTTGGTTCAAAATCTCTATAGCTACAGAAAAATTCCTGTCATCTGCAGGAAGTCCAAGCTGAAGGTTTGCCTGAACAGTATCATATCCTTTTTCCTGAAGTGAATATGCTTTGAGTTTATTGATAATCCCTATGTTTCTGCCTTCCTGTCGGAGATATACGATTACACCTCCATTCTCATGCATAAATTTCATTGCCGCATCCAGCTGTTGCCCACATTCGCATTTTTTAGAGTGAAAAACCTCTCCTGTAATGCATTCAGAATGAAAACGTACATTAACGGGTTTTGAAAAGTCGGTATTTTCAGCAATTATTGCCATGTGAGGCATCCAGTCGTTTTCGTTATCCGAAAAAGCGATCATTCGGAAAGTACCATGTTCTGTAGGAACGTTAGCTTCCGCCTGAATTTTAATCATTGAATAATTATAATTTGTTTATTTTTTGGTATTTACAGCATTTTCTATGACAGAAATATTGGTTTTTATTCTTACCAAATATCTGTTAAGAACTTCATCGTCATCCTTCTTAAGGTACTTGCGAAGCTTTTGCATGTTTTTGTAAGATTTCTCCATGCTCTTTAAGGTTTTGCTTTTTCCGCTGATGTTTCCAGCTTCAATTGCATAAAGATAATTCTGAAGAGTATACTTTAAACTTACAATTTCATCGTTTAAAGCTGAATTGGAAAACTTCGGAAATGAAGAAATAAGTTTGGTAATTTCGGAAGCATTTATATTTTCGGAAATATTAATCGTGATTCCCTTGCTTGTGTCCGAATCTCCACCAGATGATACATTACTGGAAATTGGGGAAAGATTCAGCTTTTCTGTAGCACAGGAAGTCATAAAAATATATACTATTCCGAGAATACAAAGTCTTTTCATTTTTTCTCCTTTTGGTAAAGGATTGGGTTAAGACTTTCATCATTATACATCTTCATCTGTTTGTATACTTTCATCTTAACATCACCGTTTTCTATATCTTTCAATAACTGATCAATCGAAGTAGATAAATCGCTCTTTTGAGAAAGAAGAACATCTAATTTCGCCTGACATGCAATTCTATGTTGCTCTGTTGCAGATTCTCTATTCGCTTCTAAATCCATATGAAAAATTTTCAAAGCTAAAATAGACAGTCTGTCTACTGCCCACGCAGGAGTTTCAGTATTAATTTTCGCTTCCGCTTTAGGATCTATATTTTTATATTGATCTAAAAACCAACCATCTATAAATTCTACGAGATCTGTTCTTTTTTGGTTGGATGCATCTATTGCTCTTTTAAGTTGCAAAGCTTCCAACGGATTAATATTCTCATCTCTGATAATATCTTCTAAATGCCATTGCACGGTGTCAATCCAGTTCTTAGCATACAAAATACGTTCCAAACTTCCTTCAGAAAATGGGTTTGATGGTATTGTTTCTACGTTATCTAATACATGATAGTCTTCAATAGATTGATTGAAGACTTTCCAGGCAGTTTCCGAAAAATTCATGAAAACAAAGAGTTTTTAGTTGCTGTTCGTTGTATTGTTAGAAGATGTGTTTTCCGTTTTCGATTCTGGTTTATCTTCTCTAGCAGCATCTTTAAATTCTTTAATTCCAGATCCTAGACCTTTCATTAATTCAGGGATTTTTTTTCCACCGAAAAGCAATAAGATTACAAGTATTACCAAAATCCAATGCCACGGTGCAAATGGTGTTAATATCGTTAAAAAATTCATTTTTTTTATTTTTGCAAAGTTAATTTAAATTTTTAATATGCAACCCAATTTAATGGATCGACTGCATTATTCCCATTCCATATCTGGAAATCTAAGGTATATGTTCCATCAAAATCTTCTGCAACAGTTCCTACAACAGTTCCCGCTGAAACCTGCTGGTTTTTAGAAACTGTATTATTGCTAAGATTAGAATAGATGGTGAAATAATCACCATGCTTTATCATTACGGTTTTTGTACCATCTGCCGAAGGAATTACCTGAGAAACTGTTCCCGGAAAAACCGCTCTTGCAGAAGTTCCTTTAGATACAGCTATTTTAATACCATTATTCTCTTCCCAAATAGATTTGAATACAGGGTGTTGCTGTCTTCCGAATCTGTGAGTAATGGTTCCTGACGCAGGCATCGAAATTCTCCCTTTACTCGCAGCAAAGTTGCTTCCTGCGGAAGATGAAACCCCAAAATTGGTCATTGCTTTTGTTTCTGCAGCTTTTTTCTCAGCATCCTTTTTCTTTTCCAAATCCGATTCTGCGGCTTTGGCAGCAATAAGTTTATCGTTGGCTTCTTTGGCACGCAATGCAGCTTCATCAGACGCTTTTTTAGCGGCTAACTTTCTTGCTTCATCTTTTGCGGCAGCTTCGCTTTCTGCTCTTTTAGCAACCAAATCTGCGGCTTTTTTAGCTTCAGCTTCGGCTAATTTTCTTTGTTTTTCTAAAGCTTCAGCTCTTGCTTTATTTTCTGCATCTATTCTTGCCTTTTCTCTTTCTGCAGCAAGTTTTGCCAAACGAATTTTTTCAGCTTCAGCTTTTTTTCTGCTTTCTTCTTCAGCTTTGGCAATTCTTATTTCCTCTGCAATAATAGATCTTATTTTTCCTTCAAGAGCTTTAGACTGAGCCTGTTTTTGTCTGAGTTCTGCCGTAAGTTTGGTTTCGTTCTTCTTAAAATCGTTTACTAATTGTTCTTTCTGCTGTCTTTCAACATTAATAGTTGTTAAATCTTTTTGCTGATTCACCAATAATGTTTCCTTTTCTGTAGCAGATTTTTTCTTCAGTTCGACAGATTTTTTCAAATCTTGGGCAGCAGTAGTAATTTCTGCAGCTTTTTTATCTTGATAATCTGAATATTTTTTTAAGTAGCGAACCCTTCTTAGAGCTTCGCCCAAACTTTTGGATGACAAAATAAAAGTAACTTTATTCTGAACTCCTTTGCTTTTATAGGCATTTACCAAAACCTGCGCATAGTTTTTTCTTAAAACGGCAAGTTCTCTATTTTGTCTGTTTATTTCTAACTGGCGAAGATAAATTTCGTCTTCAATGAATCTTTTTTCTTTCTGAGTATTGTTATAAACCTTTTCTCTAAGTGCTAATTTTTGGTTAACATTATTAAGATAAGATAAAGATAATTTAGATTCATTTCTGGTTTTTGCCAGATCTGAATTTATTTGAGCTATTTGTTTTTTAAGATCTGCATTCTGTTTTTGCAACTGTTCCTTATTTTGTTGACCAAACTGCAATCCGAACGTCAAAAAGCCTATTAAAATGCTAATTTTTTTAATCATTTAATATCAATTTTCTTGTAGCTGCCCGGAACGGAATAAGGTGTTTCCATCCTGGAAAAGTCAAATTTCGTATTTTCAATTAAAATTTGGCTCGATTTTGACCCTTTTATAATTATTTTAACATTTTTTGGAAGCTTTACTTCGTTGGGAAATGTTTCCCAATTTTCGTAAATTATTTCTATAGCGTCATTGGATTTTACATCTTGTAATTTAACCCAATTCAGATTGAAATCGTTGGTATACTGCATTTCTAATTTGTATTCTCTCACATTGTCTTCTGTTACAATTTTCTGGTTCGCAATAGAAGTTAGCTGATAACCCATAGAATTTTTTACAATATTAGAATTACTGTTCGTAATTTTCATAAAGGTGCGCCCCATCAGTATTTTTTCCAACGTTTTATAGTCGATAAAATTAACATTTAGAAGGTTGTTAAGATATTCAAAATCAGAATCGATATAATTTTTATTGTATCTGTCGATAGCTTTAATTCCCTCTGGGGTAATGAGTGCTCTTGCTGCCGGAATTATTAAAAATGAGATATTTGCCCATATTTTTTTATCGTTTTCAATGTATATTGTTGCGTCTAAAGGGCTTACTCTGAGCTGGTCGGCTGTAATTTTACTGCTGATTTTTACTGCATCGAATTTTGGGTGAAGAAGAATGTTTTCATAGAAAGTTAAACGGTCCTGTATATTTTTTGCATCTTTCGGAACCATTATACTGTCCGATTTTTTCACCTGAGTGCTGTCGTATTCGGATGAATTCTGAGCCAAAGCTTTTTTAGACCTACAAGAAACCACCAATAATATTAATAACAGTAAAAAGCCCCAGTTTTTCATAAAATATCTTTAAAATTTACTTTGAAGTGGTCATAAACCTTATCAAGTTAAAACCATATTCATTTTTTTTGCAATATTAACGCCAAACCACACAAAATAGTATTGTGTGGTTTTAGTATGATGTATTTTAAATATTATTTAGACAGGAAATCGAGTACGGAAAAATCTCCTAAGGAAATCTCTCTGGCTACTCCAAAATATTGTGCAGAACTTCCAATCATAGAATTGGAAAGGTTTCCGTGATCGATAACAGTTTTTTCCTGTATTAAGGAATTATCTATATTCGAATTAATCACCTTAGTTCCTTTCCCTAATGAAACGTAAGGGCCGATTTTAGAATTTGAAATTTCTACTCCTTCACCAATATAACAAGGCTGTATAATTAATGAATTCTGAATATTTGCAGACTCCGGATACTCTGTAAAAAGATGTTTTTCGTACTCTAAAATTTTTCCATTGGTTTCTACCGTTGCATTTTTGTTACCACAATCCATCCAGTCATCAACCTTTCCTAAAGAAAATTTAGCATCTTTTTTACGAAGATTTTCTAATGCTGTTGTTAGTTGGTATTCTCCACTCACTTTAATATCATTTTCCATGATATAATTAATTTCAGCCATTAGTTTTTCAGCAGAATTGAAATAATAAATTCCAATAATAGCAAGATCTGAAACAAAAGTCTGAGGTTTCTCTATAAAATCTGTGATGAAACCATAATCGTCTAATTTTACCACCCCAAAAGCAGAAGGATCATCTACTTTTTTCACCCAAATAACACCATCTGCATTGGTATCTAAAGTAAAATCTGCTTTAAATAGAGTATCTGCAAAAGCAATCACAACATTACCCTGCATCGACTGTTCTGCACATTTTATTGCATGAGCGGTTCCTAAAGCTTCATTTTGAACATAAATACTCGCTTTTGCACCAAGGCTTTCTGCAATTTTAATTAAAGATTGCTCTACTTCTGCACCGAAATCTCCAATAATAAATGCAATTTCTTCAATTTTTTCTCCAGCAACTTTTGCAATATCTTCTACCAATCTCTGTACAATTGGTTTGCCCGCGATAGGAATAAGAGGTTTAGGCACCGTTAAAGTATGTGGTCTTAATCGGGAACCTTTTCCCGCCATAGGGACGATAATTTTCATGTATTTTTTTATTTAAAACCTTGTAAATAGTGATAATACTAAAGGTTGATTTTGTTACTAAATGATTTTTTCTGCGTTTTACTAAAGCCGCAAATATAATAAATTTTATTTCACCTTTTAAGGATCGAAAGTAGTAGTTTTTTCTCACCGAAAGCAATGCTTCCAGCAAAAATTAACAATAATGTATTACCGATCCAAACATTAGAGTCGAAAACAGAGTATGAAAGATAACTGAAAACGATTAAAACAAAAATCACTACACCAATTTTCTTGGTTTTATAAGGAATCGGGTAATATTTTTGGCCTAAAATATAGGAGATAATCATCATAAAGCCGTATGCTGCAATTGTTGCCCAAGCGGAAACCATCAATCCATACTTTGGTAAAAGAAGCAGGTTTAAAGCAATCGTAATAATTGCTCCGCTCCAAGAAATATAAGTTCCAATTCGGGTTCTGTCGGTTACTTTATACCATGTAGAAAGGTTGTAGTAAATTCCAAAAAACAAATTCGCTATAACAATAATCGGAACAATATCAATCGCAACCCAAAACGCTTGATCGGGTACGAATAGAGTTTTCAACCAAGAAATATTTGCGATGATTCCTAAAGCGGTAATGGCAGCAAAAAGACTGAAAAATTCGGTGACTTCAGCATAGCTTTGTTTGGCATTCGCATCATGCATTTTTTTGAAAAAGAAAGGTTCTACACCCATTCTGTAAGCAGTAACGAAAAGCGTCATTAAAGCAGCAAGTTTGTAGCAACCGCCATAAGCACCTGCGTTACCTTCAGGGATGAGTCTGATTTGAACGAGTTTATCAAAGTTTTCATTCACCATAAATGCCAGACCAGCAAACATAATCGGATAGGAATATTTCAGCATTTTCTTAAATAAATCTCCTGAAAACTGAAATTTTACTTTCATAAAAATAGGAATCAGTAAGAGTACTCCCGTTAAACTTCCAATCAAATTACTTACAAAAGTGTAAGAAACTCCTGTTTCCATCCCTAAATTTTGTGAAGTTGATTTTGGGACAAATAAAAACAAAGAAAGAACCACTAAGGTCTGAACCAAGATTTGTGTGATTCTAATTGCGGTGTATTTTATCGGCATATTATTGAATCTTAACCACGCTAACGGAATCACAATAATCGCATCGAAAAAGGCAATCCAAGCGAACCATTTTACATATTCTGGATATGCACCGTAACCAATAGCTTCGGAAATGGGTTGCAGAAAAAGTAATACGGAAATTAAAAATACGCTCGCTGTTCCCAGTAAAAACCAAAATGAGGTGTAAAAAGCTTTTTCACGATTTTTTTCTTCTGCCGAAAATCGGAAAAATGAAGTTTCGAAGCCAAAAGACAAAACAATATTCACGAACGAAACCCAAGCATACAAATTGGTAAACTTGGCAAATTCTTCTTTATTAATAAAATAAATGAAAAACGGATTCAGGATGAACGTGATTACTCTTGGCAGAATAGATCCCATTCCGTAGATAATGGTTTCGTTGAGTAGTTTTTTCAAAGTAGAAAATTTTCCACAAAGGTAAAATTTTAAGAAATACAAACCTCATAGGTTTTTTACGTAGTTTTCTTGAGAGTTTCATATGCAATTTTCAAAAAGCAATTGCGTAACTTTACAGAGAAATAAAACTCAAAAATAAAAATGAAGATTCTCATCAAAAATGCCCAAATCGTTAATGAAGGAATAGTTTCTGAAAATGATGTCCTTATTGAAAATGATATTATTTCTAAAATTGCCAAAAATATTTCTGAAGAAGCAGACCAAATTATCGATGCTTCCGGAAAATATCTTTTACCAGGCGTGATTGACGACCAGGTGCATTTCCGAGAGCCGGGCTTAACCTGGAAAGGTGATATTGAATCTGAATCTAGAGCTGCAATCACTGGTGGAACTACAAGCTTTATTGAGCAACCGAACACCGTTCCGAATGCCGTAACTCAGGAATTATTGGCTGATAAATACGAGATTGCTTCAAAGAAATCATTTGCGAATTATGGTTTTATGATGGGCGGAACGAATGATAATCTTGAAGAAGTTCTGAAAACCAATCCAAGAAATGTTCCCGGAATTAAATTGTTTCTCGGTTCATCCACAGGAAATATGTTGGTTGATAACCCGGAAACTTTGGAAAATATTTTCAGCAATACCAAAATGCTGATTGCCGTTCACTGTGAAGATGAAGCTACAATTCGTGAAAACACTCAAAAATATCTGGATGAATATGGCGAGGATATTCCGGTAAAATTTCATCATTTAATTAGAAGTGAAGAGGCTTGCTACAAATCTTCTTCAAAAGCCATTGAAATGGCAAAAAAGACGGGAGCAAGATTGCACGTTTTCCATTTGTCAACAGCGAAAGAAACAGACCTTTTCAGAAATGATATTCCTCTAAAAGATAAAAAAATAACGGCTGAAGTTTGTGTTCACCATTTAACGTTCACCAACGAAGATTATGAAACAAAAGGCGGCTTAATAAAATGGAATCCCGCTGTAAAAACGCAAAAAGATAAAGACGGACTTTGGGAAGCGTTGCTGGATGACAGAATTGATGTGATTGCGACCGACCACGCACCCCACACTTGGGAAGAAAAACAAAATGTTTACACCAAATGTCCTTCCGGAGCACCTTTAGTACAACATTCTTTAACGGTGATGCTGGAAAACTTCCAACAAGGAAAAATTTCTTTAGAAAGAATTGTTGAAAAAATGGCTCATAACCCAGCAATTTTATTCAGAATTGAGAAAAGAGGTTTTATCAGAGAAGGCTACAAGGCAGATTTGGTTTTGGTGGATTTGAATAAAAACTGGACGGTTGAGAAAGAAAATATCCTTTACAAATGCGGTTGGAGCCCGTTGGAAGGAATGAATTTCAGTACCAAAGTTACCCATACGTTTGTGAACGGAAATTTGGTGTACGATAACGGAAAAATAAATGAAGAAAAATTCGGAGAGCGACTGCTTTTTGAAGTGGAAAATTAAATTTTATATATCGTAAAAGAAACAAGGATAGATTTAGATTTTAAAATTTACAGTTATTCTTGTTTCTTTTCTTTTATCATTTTTTATCTGTTTTTTCGGCAAAACGAAATCCAACTCCGTGAATATTTTCTATAGCAATACTTTCCTCTTCAGAAAATATTTTTCTTAGTCTCGATATAAAAACATCCAGACTTCGTCCCATAAAATAATCATCATCTCCCCAGATTGCATTCAGAATTTCCTGTCTTTTAAGAACAGAATTTTTGTTCTTGATGAATAGTAACAACAAATCTGATTCTCTTTGCGTAAGCGAAACCTCTTTACCGTTTTTATCTTGCAGAATATAATTTTTTGGATCGAAGGAGAAACTTCCCACTGCATAATTGGAGGATTGAACATCTGTTTTTCGGGATCTTTTCAGAAAAATTTCAATTTTTAAAATTAATTCTTCAATGCTGAAAGGCTTTACCAAATAATCGTCTGCCCCAATTTTCAGTCCTTTAATACGATCTTCTTTTAAAGATTTTGCAGAAATAAAAATAATAGGAATATCCGAATTTTTGTTTCTGATGTATTGTGCGAGTTCAAAACCATCCATTTTAGGCATCATAATATCGAGAAGGCAAATATCAAAATCGTTATTATTAAATGCTTCCATTGCAGATTTTCCGTCTGAACAGTAATGGATATCATAATGATTTTCTAAACTGTCCTGAATTAGAAAAGCAATTGTTTGATCGTCTTCGGCATATAAAATCTTAGATTTACTCATCTTTTAATTTTGATAGGGTATAAAAATCGACAATGTAATGCCTTTATCTGTATTGTTTTGCAAAGAAATCTTCCAGTGGTGTAGCTGAACCATCTTTTTTACATAAAATAAACCAAGACCAAAACCGCTTACCTCATCCGATTTCTGAGTATTAATTCTATAAAACTGAGTAAAGACAGAATTGATATTATGGTTTGAAATCCCAATCCCATTATCTTTAAATTTCAAATATAATCCTTTTGCATCTTTGGTTTCAAAAATTTGAATATGAGGATTTTCTTCACAATATTTTATGGAATTGTCTATAATATTATGCACCATATTGCTGAAATGAAATTCGTCTGCAACAATATGAGTGGAGTTTTCAACCTGAATGTCGATTTTTACATTTTCATTTTTTTGTTCTATCTGATTTTTAATATCATTCAAAAATAAAGAAAGATTCAGTTTTTGGAGATTCAGTTTTACTCCGGAAGCATCGTTTTTAGCAATATTAAGAATCTTTTCTATGTGAAGATTGAGCTTATTGCCCTGATTGGCGATGATGGAAGCATAAGTTTTCAGTTTTTTGCTGTTTTGAACCTCTTCTTGCTGATGTAATGCTTCTGCCGCCAAAAGTATGGATGATAAAGGAGTTTTGAACTCATGCGTCATATTATTAATGAAATCTCTCTGAAGTTCTGAGAACTTTTTCTGCTGAATAATGGTATAAATAGAGTAAACATATACAAAAAGTATAATAATTAAAGCTATCGTAAGTAAATACCAAAATTTAAGAGAACTTACAAGATAAGCCGTTTTGTCCGGAAAACGAATCGAAAAATAATATACCAGATTTTTGTGCTTCGGGAAGGTAATTACTTTATCCTGAATGTCTTCTTCATGGGTAGAAACATATCTTCCGTAAACCATTCGGTCGCTGTGGCAGTTATAAACAGCATACACATAATCTGTATTGATCTGAAATCTCGTGAATTCAGTTTTTAAATAATGTTCTAAAATACCGGGATCAAATTCGTTGTTAATGTTAACTACATAATAATCGTTTGCCACATTCTGAACCGGATTTTCTGTAAAAGTCACTTTAGAACCATACAGCTTTTTAACCACTTCTAGTAAAGCCAAATTAACTTTCTGATTGAATTTTTTGTCTTCGAGATGATAAGCCTGCCTTGTCCAGAGAAGCTGAGCAACTAAAATCCCAATAATTGCCACAAAACCTAAGCTGATGATGATGTTTAGTCTTTTAATCTCCATATTTCCAAGCAATATTATTTAAAAAAAAGATAATTTTAATACTGTTAACAACTCATTAACAAACATTAGATACCAATTAACAATTTTTTTCGGAGTTGGGTTTTACATTTGTTATATCAAATAAACGTTAGAATAATTATTAATTTTTAAAATCAAAAAACCTATGAAAAAATTTACAATTTCTGCACTTTTAGCAGCTTTGGCATTTTCACCTTTTTATGCAAATGTTTTACCTGTTGAAAACCTTTCTGTAATTAAAGTTTTAGCAGACATCAAATGGAAATCTGAAACTATTGATGTAGGAAACATTCCGCAAGGAAAACCAAAATTAATCAGATTTGAGTTTACCAATACAACAGGAAAACCAATTATGATAGAAAATGTAGCTCCGTCTTGCGGATGCACAACAGCCAATTATACAAAAGGTGAGATTAAGCCAGGAGCAAAAGGTTTTGTAGAAGCAAGTTATAATGCTGCAAGTGCAGGAGCATTTACTAAAACAGTAACTGTTACAACCAGCGATACGAAAACTCCTAAAACCCTTTCTTTTAAAGGAAATGTAATAGCTAATAAATAACCAGTTAGTTTAATTTAATAATTGTAGCACGAGGCTGTCTCTAATGGGATAGCCTCTTTTTTTATTGTTCCTGAAACTTAATATCTCATGCATAGCTTTAAAAAACAATTAAAAGAAATTTTACAGTAAATTTACAAAGCTTACATTATTAAAAATATTATTTAATATGAACTTATATACCCAACCCATGCTTCGTGAAGGAGCATTAAAAGACAAAGTTGCTATCGTAACAGGCGGCGGAAGCGGTCTCGGAAAAGCAATGACAAAATATTTTCTGGAACTCGGCGCAAAAGTTGTCATCACATCCAGAAATTTAGAAAAATTGCAGTTAACCGCTAAAGAACTGGAAGAACAGACTGGCGGAAAAGTACTTTCTGTAGCTTGTGATGTTAGAAACTGGGACGAAGTGGAAGCAATGAAAGAAGCTGCAATAAAAGAGTTTGGAAGAATTGATATTCTCCTCAACAATGCAGCCGGAAACTTCATTTCGCCAACCGAAAGATTAACGCATTCTGCTTTTGATTCTATTTTGGATATCGTATTGAAAGGAACTAAAAACTGCACACTTTCAATCGGGAAATACTGGATCGATAATAAAATCCCGGGAACAGTTCTAAATATTGTAACCACATATTCCTGGACGGGTTCTGCGTATGTAGTTCCTTCTGCATGTGCAAAAGCCGGCGTTTTGGCAATGACGAGAAGTCTTGCCGTAGAATGGGCAAAGTATGGAATCCGTTTTAATGCGATTGCACCGGGACCTTTCCCTACAAAAGGTGCATGGGACAGGTTGCTTCCGGGAGATTTGCAGGAAAAATTTGATATGAGAAAAAAAGTTCCGCTCAGAAGAGTTGGAGAACATCAGGAATTGGCAAATCTTGCCGCATATTTGGTTTCAGATTATTCTGCTTACATGAATGGCGAGGTTGTAACGATAGACGGTGGCGAATGGCTTCAGGGTGCAGGTGAATTTAATATGCTGGAAGACATTCCCCAAGAAATGTGGGATGCTTTAGAAGCAATGATTAAAGCTAAAAAATCAAATTGATTATAATATTTGCTTAAATTTTCTTCTGTACAATTATAATTTAGACGGAAATCAGTTTTCAGGAAAATTTATTTCAAATCCAATTCCTCTGAGGGATTGGATTTTTATTTCGTAATCATGCTGAAAATATTTTCTCAGCCTACTGATAAAAACATCGAGACTTCTTCCTGTAAAATAATCGTTGGTTTCCCACAGATTATTAAGAATATCATCTCTTTTTATGGTTTTATGATTGAATTTAAGAAGATAAAGCAACAACTCATTTTCTCGAATCGTTAATCTTATCTTTTCATTTGGATGTATGAGAAGAAGTTTTTCCGTATCTAAAATGTAAGTCCCTATTTTATATTGAGTAATCGATTCTGAAATTACAGATCTTTTCAGAATATTTTTAATTCTCAAAGTAAGTTCTTCGGGATCGCATGGTTTAGAAATATAATCATCGGCACCAATTTTCAACCCTGTTAAACGATCTATTTTCTGGTTTTTGGCAGTTAAAAATAAAATAGGAAAGTCTGGTTTTTCCTTCAAAATTATTTTCGCCAAAGAAAAACCATCAATATTGGGCATCATAATATCTAAAATCCCAATATTAAAATTAAAATCCGACTTTAAAGCACAAACAATATCTTCCGGATTCTGAAACCAAAAAATTTCGAAGCCTTCCAACTCCAGATACTGTTTCAAAATCATTCCGAAGTCTGAATCGTCTTCTGCCAAAAGAATTTTAATATTCATAAGGAATAAAAATTTTAAATATTGTTCCTTCGTTCACCACGCTAGAAACTTCTATTTTACCGTTATAATTTTCGATGATTTTCTTTACAAAAAACAAACCTAAGCCTAATCCTTTACTGTTGTGGATGTTATTAGACTGTATTCTGTAGAATTTTTCAAAAATACTATTCAGTTCTTTTTTTTCCATTCCGATTCCGTTATCAGAAATGGTAATTTCCAGTTTATTTTGAATGGTTTTTAATTCCATGAAAATTTTAGAAGCACCATATTTAACGCTGTTTTCACAGAGATTTTTAATTACCGTCTCCATTAACTTTTTATCGAAGGGAAGCACTTCCGGACTAAAATTGTTCAGTTTGAACACTGTATCTGGATAGGTAAAAGCTAAATCATTAACAAAAAAATCCCAGTCTTCCCCATATATTTTTGAATTTCCCTCAATAGTTTCTTCGGCGTGAAGTTGCAGCATGAGATCTTCTAATCTGGAGATTTGTCGGTCTATTAAAGGAAAAATTTCTGGATTGTACTCTTTTTTTAATGTTTTAGATGCAATTTTCAGAGTGGCAATTGGGGTTTTAAATTCATGAGAAATATTATCTACCACGGTATGGAGAACTTCCACCTGTTTTTGCTGTTTAATGAGATTATTAACCGTAAAAATATATAAAAGTAAAACACTGAGAAGTATGGCGATACAACATAAAATAAGCAAAGTGAGTTCCTTAAAAACGATTATGTTAATATTTAAAATTTCAAAATCGGTTTTACTTCGTATAAGAAAAGAATCTGTTTTCTTAAAAGTATCATTTTTTCCGGAGGTAGAAGTAGATTTTGTTTCCCATTTTCCGGTTTGGGATACACCGGGTTGCCCTACCTTATTATTTGTTTCATAAAAAATGATAGGATTCTTAATTAGCTTTGTACTGTCTGGAATTGAAATAATGGATAAATAAACAATTCTTGCAGCAACATTATATCCTTCTTTTTTAAATTGACTGTCAATGTAATAGCTGAGTTTATTTCTGGTTTTATTTCTGTTTTCTGTAAAATAATTAAGAAATTCTTTTTTACTGATTTCTTTATGAGCGTATTTTGTAAGAATATTTTTTGAACTTTTCTTATCCTGTTCATCCAGCTCGCCCAAATCTTCCAAATCATCAATATGTTTAGTGATTTTAGAAAGAACCGAAGTATAGATTTCTCGTTTCTTCACCTGATAGGTCTTATACATAAAGTAAACCTGTATTCCTAACAAAAGCAGGAACAGACCAGCAAAAAGCCAAACCAGATATTTACTTCTAGAAATCATCTTGGCAAATATATACAATTAGAAAACTTAGTTTTTTGTATTAACCTCTCATTAACCTTCCATTAACCCAAATATTCATTTTCAATAAAGAATTTTGTCGTGTTCAATCAATCAAAAACAATTGTCATGTATAAATATCTTTTACTTCTGGTATTTCCTGTTTTCATTTTTTCACAATCAAAAAAAATATCGGGAAGTATATCGAATACCGAAAAACAACCGCTCGATTCTATTAGAATTGATTTATTTTCTGCTGATAATATTTTATTTAAAAGTTTACTCACGAATCAGGAAGGAGAATTTTCATTTGAAAATATTCCGAATCAGTCTTTTAAAATTAAAATTCAGGACGAAAATTATCTGTCCTACGAAAAGATCATCAATACTGAAAACACCAATAAAAAAATAGAAATTATTCTGAAAAACAATCAGAAAGAAATTGAAGGAGTATCTCTCACCAAAAAAAAACCTTTAGTGAAAAGAAAAGTAGACAGGCTTGAATTTAATGTAGAAAATTCTAATATATCTTCTCTCAATGCATGGGAAATTCTAAAAAAAACACCTCAGGTAACTGTTAACAATGACCTTTTGGCAGTAAAGGGCGGAACGTCTGTTCTGATAACCATCAACGATAAAAAAGTGATGATGAGTGGCGAAGAACTCAAAAATTTTCTCGAAAACACTCAAGGTGATGATGTAAAATCTGTGGAAGTCATTACCAATCCACCGGCAAAATATGAAGCTGAAGGTTCTGCAGTTTTAAATATTGTAATGAAGAAGAACAAAATTGAAGGATATCGCGGAATTATTTCTTCCAAATACGTTCAGACTCAATATGCAAAAGGTGTTTCGGGTATTTCTCAATATTATAAAAAAGACAAAATTTCTGTGATGGCAAGTTATTTTAGAGGAACAGGCACTTATTACAGGGAAGAAACAGGATATGTAAATTACCCTGAAGATGGTACCACATGGATAAGCACAATGAACCGAAAAGATCAGGCAAAAAGCCAAAATACCTTAAATTTTAATATTGAATATGAAATCGATACTCTCACCACAGCAAGTTTGAATTATTCGGGTTACTTCAATCCAAAATCTTTTGGTACATACCATGTTCCTACCATTATTTACAATTCGCAGAACATTGCTCAATCTAACTATACTACTATTAATGATCATTACTCGAGGACTATTAATAATTCTTTAAGCTTTCAGTTAGACAGAAAACTGAATAACAAAAGCAGTATTTCATGGATTAATTATTTCACAGGAAATAACGCCACGAAATATCAAGATGTACTTACATTTCTGAATTTCGCCAATCAAAATCCTAAAGAGAATAACTTCATCACAGATCATAAAAATAACGTCCAGCTTTATTCCACACAGCTAGATTACCAATGGAAAGGCAATCGGCTAGAATTAGAATCGGGTACTAAATATAGTTTTGTAAAAACAGACAGCAAACTCAGCTTTTCTGATAACGAAAATGGTTCATTCGAATACAAACCTTTAAAAAGCAGTAATTTTGATTATAAAGAACACAATTTTGCTCTTTATGCATCTTTGGCCTATAATGTCGGAAAATGGAATTTTAAAGGTGGACTCCGTACTGAAATGACAAATCTTGAAGGCATCGTTTCGGAACCTTATGAAGTGAATAAAAATAATTACTGGAGCTTATTTCCAACATTTTATGCTCAATATACTACAGATAAAAAGCACGAATTTGGATTCTCCTACGGAAAAAGAATCAGCAGACCATTTTATTCTTGGCTTAATCCTGCGAAATCTTACTACAATCTGTTTTCCTATTATCAGGGAGATCCCAAACTCAAAGCAACCATTACTCATAATCTTAATTTAACTTACTCTTTTAAAAACTGGAATATTGATTTTTACTACCGTAAAGAGCTTTTCCCTTCCATGGAAATTTCTTTTCAAGAACACGAAAATAATAATTTGATCTATTATTATACTAATATTGAAAAAGGAGAAGCTTTCGGAATAAGTCTTTATAAAAATTTTGAAATAAAACCATGGTGGAGTTTAGTGGTTTCTGAAAATCTTGAGCACAATGAAAATTACTTCAAGGGAATTGATGGAGTCTTAAATAAAAATAAAGTTTGGAACTGGGTGTCTAATATTTCAACAAGTTTTACTTTGGATAAAAATTCTGACTGGAAAATGGAAATCGGACAAAATTATTATTCACCGGCAATTCAGGGGACTTTCAGAATATCCAGTTCATGGTCTGCATACTTTGTAATGAACAGAAAGTTTTTCAATAAAAAATTAGAAACTGCTCTTATTTTTAATGATATTTTTAAATCAACAAAACAAAAAGTAAGTACAAAATATGGCAATCAGGATAATTATTTTTTAGATTATCAGGATACACAAGGTTTTACTATTTCTCTAAAGTATAATTTTGGAAATCAATCTGTAAAAAATACCAAAACCATTAAAAAATCCGATGAACAGGAAAGATTGTAATAGATGAATTACACTATTAAAACTGAAAATTTCATTATAAATTTCTAAACTTTACCAAAACTTAATTTCATTCACATTTCAAAAAAATAAGTGCTGTAGACAGAAATCTACAGCACTTATTACAAAAATAATATATGAAAAAAACTACTTACATATTAGTAGGACGGAAAACCAAACCAGATTCATCAAAATAATCTAAAGTGATTCTGTCTCCATCGTTTACATTTCCGGCAAGAATTTCTTTTGACAATCTGTTAAGAACTTCCTGTTGAATTACTCTTTTTAATGGTCTTGCACCAAAAGCAGGATCATATCCTTTGTTCATCAAATAATCTACCGCATCTTGAGTGGCTGTCATAATAATATTTCGTTTTGCCAACATATCGTTGAAACCTCTCAACTGATACTGAACAATCTTTCCGATTTCTTTTTTGGATAAAGGCTGAAATAATACTACCTCATCAATTCTGTTTAAAAATTCCGGGCGAAGACTTTGCTTCAACAAATCAAAAACTTCTGTTTTGGTTTTTTGTACCACTTCATCCACATTCTCTTCAGTCAGATTTTCGAAGTTCTCCTGAATAAGATGCGAACCTAAATTCGAAGTCATAATGATAATTGAATTTTTAAAATTCACTACTCTACCCTTATTATCCGTTAGTCGACCATCGTCTAAGACTTGCAAGAGAGTATTAAATACATCCGGATGCGCTTTCTCGATTTCATCTAAAAGCACTACAGAATAAGGTCTTCTTCTTACCGCTTCGGTTAACTGTCCGCCTTCATCATACCCAACATATCCCGGAGGCGCACCAACAAGTCTAGACACGCTGTGTCTTTCCTGATATTCGCTCATATCAATTCTTGTCATATTGTTTTCATCATCAAATAAAAACTCCGCCAATGCTTTTGCCAACTCGGTTTTCCCGACACCGGTAGTTCCTAAAAACAAGAACGAACCGATTGGTTTTTTATCATCACTTAATCCTGCACGATTTCTACGTATAGCATCTGCAACTGCCTGAATAGCTTCTTCCTGCCCTACAACACGATGATGCAGCTCAGATTCGAGATTAAGAAGTTTTTCTCTTTCAGATTGAATGAGTTTGGTTACGGGTATACCGGTCCATTTTGCAATGACTTCAGAAATGTTTTCCGAAGTTACTTCTTCCTTAATTAATTCATTTTGATGATTTTGCATTTCTATTTCTAATTTAGAAAGCTCATCTTCTTTTTCCCGAAGTTTTCCGTACTGAATTTCGGCTACTTTAGCATAATCTCCTAATCTTGATGCTCTTTCTGCTTCCAGTTTTAGAGATTCTATTTCTTTTTTAATGTTGGTAAGGTCTTCAGATTTCTGTTTCTCTTTCAACCATTTTGCATTAATTTCATTTCGTTGTTCAGATATTTTTGCAATATCTTCTTTAACATGGTCTATTTTGGTTTGGTTGCCTTCTCTCGAAATAGCCGCTAATTCAATTTCCAGCTGCATCAGTTTTCTGTCTAAAACATCCAACTCTTCGGGTTTAGAATTGATTTCCATTCTTAATTTTGCAGAAGCTTCATCAATTAAATCAATTGCTTTGTCTGGTAAAAATCGGTCAGAAATATAACGCTGAGACATTTCTACTGCTGCAATAATAGCCTCATCTTTAATTCTCACTTTGTGGTGTGCTTCATATTTATCTTTAATCCCACGAAGGATAGAAATTGCAGACTCAGTATCCGGTTCTTCCACCATTACTTTTTGGAAACGTCTTTCTAGAGCTTTATCTTTTTCGAAATATTTTTGATATTCGTTTAAAGTTGTTGCACCAATAGCTCTTAATTCTCCTCTAGCCAAGGCAGGTTTCAGAATATTGGCAGCATCCATTGCACCTTCTCCACCGCCTGCACCTACCAACGTGTGGATTTCATCGATGAAAAGAATAATCTGCCCATCTGATTTGATGACTTCATTTACAACAGATTTCAAACGTTCTTCAAACTCTCCTTTATATTTTGCACCGGCAATTAAAGCTCCCATATCTAAAGAATATAAGGTTTTGTCTTGTAAATTTTCCGGAACGTCGCCATTAATAATTCTGTGGGCGATACCTTCTGCGATTGCAGTTTTACCAACACCCGGCTCACCAATTAGGATTGGATTGTTTTTGGTTCTTCTGGAAAGAATCTGTAAAACTCTTCTTATTTCTTCATCTCTACCAATTACAGGATCTAATTTCCCTTCTGCAGCGAGTTCGTTAAAGTTTTTGGCGTATTTATTTAAACTTTGGTAGGTTTCTTCCGAACTTGCCGATGTTGCTTTGCTGCCTTTTCTCAATTCTTTAATTGCTCCTTCCAAAAGATTTTTGGTAACTCCCATATCTTTCAGCATCTTAGAAACTTCAGAATTGGTTTCTAAAAGCGAAAGCCACAAATGTTCTATGGTTACATATTCGTCACCCATTTTTTTAGCAATATTGGGTGCATCCAGCAAAACCTTATTAGCCGACTGAGAAAGGTAAATATTTCCTCCTTCCACTTTGGGCAAACGTTCAAGATTTTCTCTGTTTCGTTCTCTTACCAAAGTTGCATCAGCTTCAGATTTTTTAAGTAAAAAAGGCGAAATATTTTCATCTACCTGGAAGATACCTTCCAAAATATGTTGTGGTTCTATTTGTTGATTGCCAAATTCCATTGCCACTTGTTGTGCAGCTTGAATGGCTTCTTGTGATTTTACAGTATATTGATTTAAATTCATATCTAAGTTTTTGTTTTTTTGTTGGATTTAAGACATCAGATTTCAGACCAAATAAGCACAATAAATATTAAATTTTCATTGTATTTTTCTAATATCTGATATCCCAAACCGTTTTAATCATTTAATTCGAAAGGTTTATTTCAAAAACCATTCAATTATTGAATTTACACAAAAACAAGACAAAATTTCCGAAAAACACAATTTGATAGAATTTTTTGTAAGTCAAAATTTCCGATTTTGATGATTTTTTAGACAAGCTCATAGAAATACATGCTTTTCAATTTAAAATGACGTTTAAAAAGTTTATCTAGATTAATTTAAACCACGAAATCTATATAATTTGTTGCATTAAATAGATTATAACTACTTTTGCAACATCAATGGAGCTAAAAGAAAAACAAATTAAGATATTGGATGTTGCAGTAGAACTTTTTAAAGAAAAGGGCTACATGGGCAGTTCCGTTCGCGATTTGGCTACAAAACTAAATATTAAAGCGGCATCTCTGTATGCACACATCCGTTCTAAAGAAGAAATCTTAGAATGGATTTGCTTTGCCGTTGCTGAAGATTTTTTCAAAGCATTGAAGGAAGTCAAAAACACCAATCTTGCACCATACGATAAGCTGAGTTTCTTTATAGATAAGCATTTGTCGGTAGTTTTAAAAAACCGAGATGTTACCCATATTTATTCTAACGAATGGAAGCATCTTGAGGAAAGATTACCAGAATTTGTTCTTCTTAGAAAAAAATATCAGCAAGATGTGGAAGAACTTCTTTGTGAAATTTATCTAGCACAAAACTGGGAACTGAAATCTCCTGTATTTACCACAAGATTCATTCTTCACACTCTAAACAATTCTTATTTTTGGTTTAAAAGAAATTCTGAATCTGCCACAGATATCACCTCAGAAATTAGAGACAAAATCCTTTTCGGACTTCTTGGAAATCAGAAATAATAATTCCTTTTTAAAGAATTTCGCATTTTCGGTTCTTATCATTCATCAATGTTTTTAATTTTGTTTTGGGCTAATTTTGTTTTATAAAATTTAAGCAAATGGAATTAGGAATAGGAATGTTTGGCGATTTAGCAATCGACCAGCAAACAGGAAAATATAAAGATGCGGGTATTAAAATCCGTGAAATTATCGATCAGGTAAAACTGATGGATGAAGTGGGAATTGATGTTTTTGCAATGGGAGAACATCACCGTCCGGATTATGCAGTTTCTTCGCCCGAGATTGTATTAGCAGCTGCGGCGAGTGTTACCAAAAATATTAAATTAGCGAGCGGTGTAACGGTTTTAAGTTCTTCTGAACCCGTAAAAGTGTATGAAGATTTTTCGACAATAGATTTAATTTCGGATGGCAGAGCAGAAATTTTCGTAGGACGTGGAAGTTTTATTGAATCTTTTCCTCTCTACGGATATTCGTTGAACGATTACGAAGAGCTTTTTGATGAAAAACTTGAATTATTGCTGAAAATAAATTCAGAAGAAAATGTTTCCTGGAGCGGAAAACTGCGTCCTTCAATGCAAAATCAGACCGTATATCCAAGAGCAAAAAATAATGGTAAAATTCCTATTTGGAGAGCTGTTGGCGGAACTCCACAATCGGTTTTAAGTGCAGCACAATTGGGAATGCCGCTTATTGTTGCCATTATTGGCGGAATGCCGGTTCAGTTTAAAAATTTAATTGAATTTTACAAACAGGAATATCTAAAAGTAGGATTTCCAGAATCTGAAATGCAGATTGCGATTCATTCTCACACTTTTGTAAGTGATGATAAAAATGTTGTGGAAGGTTATTTTGAAAACTACAAATCTCAAATGGACAGAATAGGAAAATCCAGAGGATGGGCTCCTTATACAAAAATGCAGTACGATGGCGGAAGAGCAAAAGAAGGCGCACTGTTCATTGGAAACAGCAATGAAGTTGCCGATAAAATTGCTTATATGAAAGAAATTTTCGGAATTACAAGATTTATTGGTCACATGGATGTAGGTGCTCCCGAAGACAGTATCATGAGAAAATCTATTGAACTGTTTGGTGAAAAAGTCGCTCCTCAGGTTAGATAAAACAACAACCTCCTTTGAAGTTTTTCAAAGGAGGTTTTTTCTATAAAAAAGATTCCGATTTTGCTTTATACTCGTTGAGTAATTCGGCAAGTCTTTTTGCAGACATCCCGTAAGTATCGGGAAATGCACCCGTTTTACCCTTCAGTTTTGAGTTTTCCAGCAACTTGGGATCAATATCAAAAACAACCATTTTGTTCACAAAAATATATTTCGTTCTAAAACCACTTACAGCCTGCCACGGGATAAAAGTCGTTTTAAAAAGATTTTTCATTTCAATTCCTACAACATCAATTTTTAAATAAGAAGAATTTGGGATTAAATTGATGACGAAAACAATAAGGCAAAGACCAAAAAAGACCATATTCAAAACAGCAATCATCATATTTTTATCTAACAGAAAAATTCCCATTACAATAAACAAAATACTGATGATGATAAGTACAACACTTTTTACTTTAGATGGCTTTAAAATGATGGGTAAATTTTGCATAATGGTTTTAATGTTTCAAAAATAACGATTATAAAACAGTTTCTAAACAATTTGTATTAAACTTCCTTTTTCTTCATCTTTTACAATGGTAAGTGAGACCGGAATTTTTTCTTTCAGCTCTTCTACGTGCGAAATAATTCCCACAATACGGTTTTCTTTCTGAAGATTCATCAGTGTTTCAAATACCACATTTACAGATTCTGAATCTTGCGTCCCAAAACCTTCATCGATGAAAAAGAAGTTTCTTTCTGCTTTTGCGTTGGTCTGAACACTTTCTGCCAAAGCCAAAGCCAAACTTAAAGAAACCTGAAAAGCCTGTCCGCCAGAAAGCGTTTTTACACTTCGGCTTCTCCCTTCATTCAGATAATCTATAATTTCAAAATCATTACTTTCATTCAGTTGAAGACTGAGCTGGTTTCGCGTCATTCTGTGAAATCTTACGTTTGCATGATCGCACAACTGTCTGAGATAAATGGAAGAAACATACTCTACAAAACCCGCTCTGTTAAAAAGATTTTTCATTATTTTCAAATTTTCATCGCGTTTTTGGAGTTTTACCAAATCTTTCAAAAGATTTTCTTTCTTTTTAAATTCATTTTGCAAACGTTCTATTTCCGAACTGATTTTTACCACAGAATTATTGGCTATTTTCTGTTCGTTTTCCAAATTTTTGAACTGATTTTCAATGGCTGAAAACTCTTCTTCATCGAAAGAAAAATCGTTCAGTTTATGTCGCAGTTCAAAAATGCTGTTTTTCAGCGTTTCAAACTGAATCTTAAAATTTTGAATTTTAGTTCTTACATTCTCTACATCAATATCCTGCAAAATAATTTCCTGAATTTCTTCTAAACTTCCAAATTGATGCTCAGAAAGAGTTTTATTGATAGAATTTTTATTTTCTAAAGCTTCATTTTCTAAATCTTGAATTCTATTAATCAACTGATCAACAATTGTTTTACGTTCTGCCAATTGAGGAACGATAATTCCATTTTCTTTGCTGAGTTGCAGATAATTCTGTTCTGTTTCAAGGTTAGATTGAGAGAGATTTTGGTAAGCTTCATCAATTTCAGTAATCTTTCTTTCTTTATATTCTGTCCATTTTAAGGTTTTTAGATTGGCTTCATTTGCTTTTATTTGTTCTTCTTTTTTCGCCTCATCTAACCTAAATTTTTCTAACGCTTTATTGTCTTGATTAAGATTATCTCTTAGGGTTGTCATATTTTTTTGCTCGGAAGAAATCTTGGTATTCAGTTCTTCAATCTGTTTCTCAATTTCAAAAGACTGATTTCTTTTTTCTTGAAATTCTTTTTCATTTTCAGCATGGAAATTGTTCCAATGGAAATTTTGATGATGTTCTTCAATATTTTTATTAATCTCTTGCACAATAATCTCTTCCGATTTCAACTGTTCCTGGAAAATCTTTTTTCTGTCGAGAATTTTTTCAATTTCCAAAAACTGTTTTTGAAGTTTTTCTTTTTGAATGTCGGTTTCTTTAGTTTGCCTAAGAATTTCGTTTAACTCGAAATTTACATCTTCAAATTTTACAATTTCCGGATGCTCCAAAGATCCACAAAGCGGACAAGTTTCGCCATCGTGCAAATCATTGGCAAAATGAGCAAGTTTCTGCTGAACCTCGAAATGACTACGTTTTTCGGACAATTTTTTACTGAGATTCTCTAATTCTTCAATTTGTGTTTGGAATTGATTTTTGTAAGTTTCTTCGTTAATTTCTAATGCTTTCAGTTCATTAGAAATTGCGTTGATTTCAGTTTTTTTAGCCTCAATTTTAGTAGTCTGATTCAGGAGTATTTCTTCCAACTTTTTCTTATCAGAAAACCAGTTTCCAACGTGTAAAAGCAAACTAGAATCTAATTTTTGGGACTTCAAATTTTCTGCTTTTTCCGATAAAGCATTAATGGTTTCCTGAACTGAATTTTGATGCTCTTCAACCTCTTTTACTTTGCTGCTGCCATTTTCAGTTCTTTTTCTCAATTCTACAATTTCCTCCGAAAACTTAAGCATCTGAAGAATTAACGCCAAATCATTTTCCTGATTTTTAGTCTGATTCAAAGCTTCATATTTTGGCTGAACCACCGAAAGCTTATTTTTAATATTCTCTGACTGAATCTCGGTTTCCTTTAAAATTTTAAGATGACGCTCTTTACTTTTCAACTGTTCAGCAATTTCTTTTTCCAGCTTATTTTTCTCCGAAATTAGGGGAGTGAAAGCTCTGAAAAGCTTATCAAAAACATCTGTTTTAATTTCTAATTCGTCAATTTCTTTTTTTTGAGCACTAAGTTTTTCAAAATCGGATTCTTTTTGCTTAAGTAATTCAAAATCGGTTTTTAAATTTTTTAACTGTTGGTATTTATTTTCAGTATTTTTAAACTGAATTTTTACTTCATCAAACTTTTGCTGTGCTTCTTTCAGAATATCGTTCTGCTCAGAAATTTGTTCTTCATTTACTTCCTCAAAACCCTTCAGTTGACCTTCCAGCTGATCGAGTTCAGATTTATTTTTATTGTGTAAAAGGGAAGCATTATTCTGCAAATCGAACCTTTGGAGACCGAAAATATCTTTCATCATATTGGTACGGTCTGTTGCACCCAGTTCCAAAAATTCTTTAAACTGCCCTTGAGGAATGATGATGGTTCTTTTGAAATTCGCATAACTCAAACCAATAATTTTTTCGGCATTTGTATGGTCTAAAGGAACCCAATTTTCATTTACAGATTCATAAAAAGTTACGGTAGGTGTTTTTACATCGGTGAAATTCTTAGAATTGCGTTTAAATTCTCTCTTTGCACGAAATTTTTTATTTTCATAATTCAAAAAATCAAACTCTATAAAAGATTTGTTCGATTTTAAATTCATCATGTTATACGCACGTTTATCCTGTTTATTCAGACGTTCCGTTTCTCCGTACAGTGCAAAAGAAATAGCTTCCAAAATAGAAGACTTTCCCGAACCGACAGAACCGAAAATCCCAAAAAGACCAGCTTCTGTTAAATTCTCAAAGTCAATTTTTTGGCGTTCCTGATAAGAATATAAACCTTCTAAGGTTAACTGAATAGGAATCATACGTTAATAATTTTCAATTTCTTTAAATAGATTTATTAGATCTTCGTTCGGTGCTTGTCCGTTGTTTTTAGATTTAAAATAGTCGATAAATAACGGCAGAGGATCCTGACTTAAATTGATTTCCTTCACTTCATCATCTATAAAATCCTGATTTTTCAGTTTCGGAATCAAATGCACAATTCCGGTGTGTGACTGATAAATAAGTTTTCTTTCTTCAGCTTTTAAAAAAGTATCGCTTTCTAAGGTGAGTTCAATCAGGCAATTTGGATTTTCGATGAGCCATTCCACCGAATTTTCTACAGAATTAAATGTTTTCCGGATAAGCTTTTTTCCATTCTTTAATGCAATTTTCTCATAAGAAACCTCTTTATTGGGCTCAGCTTCAATAATGGTGACATATTTTGTCTGTCCGGCCTCAGAAAAACTGTAACAAAGTGGAGAAGAAGAATAAATCACCGGTTTTTCTGCAGTTCCTATGTTTTGGAATCCATGAAGATGCCCTAAAGCCGTATATTGTATTTGAAACGGAATAATTTCTGACCAGATTAAATCTGCATTCCCAATTTTTATAGGCTTCTCTCCTTCTGGTTCCTCCAAAATTGCAGCTCCTCTCTTATTCATGTACAAATGAGCTATCAAAAGATTAACGCCTTTATCATCACAAAATTCATCGGCTGTTTTTTTCCAGCTATCGTCTAAAATCTGATTCAATTCGGCTTCTTTATTTTCACCAAAATATTCTTTAAGGCGAATTTCGTTGGCATAAGGTGTATGAATAATTCTTACCGGATCGTCCTGATTTTTCAGTTTGAGTTCTATAAAACCTTCTGCCGATTGGGAAACTTCAAAAAAATCCAGTTTAAAAGGCTGAATAACCGCTTTAGGATGTCCTATTAAAATAATTCCGCATTCCCGAGCCAAAGGATCCGGAGCATCAATAAAATTAGGAGAATCATGATTTCCCGAAATGGCAATAACAGGACGTTTTCCATTTAAAGATAAACGTTTTAATGTTTTATAAAAAAGTTCAACAGCTTCTACACCAGGGTTAAAATTATCAAACAAATCTCCTGCAATTAAAACCAAATCAATCTTTTGTTCATCAGCAATCTGAACAATTTCGTCCATTACCAAAATCTGCTCTTCCAGTCTGGAAAAACGGTCGAGACGTTTTCCTAAATGCCAATCGGCGGTATGAAGAATTTTCATAAAATATCCCCTTTTTCTTTTGCTTTAAAATCTTCCCGAATTTGCTTTAGGCGCGCTTTTCTTTCTGCTTCGGCGTTTTGTGTTTTACGCTTTTTCTGGTCGATTTTCTTTTTATGTAATTTTCTGTTGGCATCGGTATTCCTGCTCATCATCAATTATATTTAAAATAATTTTTATCTTTTCTCTGCTGTTCACCAATATAGCCTTATTTCTTTAAAAAAAATTACAAGACTATAATTATAGCAGAAATATCATCTTTCAAATTTACGGAATATGGCATCAATCTGGTTTGAAAATTTATTGGTTTAAAAATGAATTTTTACCTTTACACCATTATGGAAAATCAATCTAAAGATCCTCTTCACGGAAAAAGACTAGATACCATTCTTGAAGAATTGGTAGAATATTACAATGGTTTCGGAGAATTGGGAAAACAGATTAATATAAGATGTTTTAACGAGAATCCCAGCATTAATTCTTCTTTGAAATTTCTAAGGAAAACACCTTGGGCAAGAGACAAAGTAGAAAGTCTGTATCTGTATGTACTAAGGCAAAAGAAAAAGCAGTCTAAAAATGAAGAAAAAAACGATTAAACCTCAACTATTTTTATATAATTTGCTGCCATAAAAATCATTTCAAAAAGATTATATTTGCACTGTAATCGTGATTAATTTTCACGGAAAAAAGAAAAATATGACAATTGAAAACAATCATGTGGTAGCTGTAAAGTATATTCTTCACACTATCGAAGAAGATGGAACTAAAACTTTAGTAGAAGAAACTACAGCAGAAAATCCACTTACATTTTTATATGGCGTAGGAATGATGATTCCTAAATTTGAGCAGAATATTCTTGGGCTTAAAGCAGGTGATAAAGCAGAATTTGTTATTCAGCCTGAAGAAGCATACGGTCCTAAACAAGAAGATGCTATTGCACAGCTTCCTATAGATATGTTTGCAGAATCTGGAATTCCACCAATTGGAGCAATTTTGCCTTTATCTGACAACCAAGGAAATAATTTCCAGGCGTTTGTAGTTGAAGTAACTCCTGAAGCGGTAGTGGCAGATTTAAACCATCCAATGGCTGGAAAAGTTTTAGACTTCCAAGTAGAAGTTTTGAATATCAGACCAGCTACAGAAGAGGAACTTTCTCACGGTCATGCTCATGGAATTGACGGAAACCAAGGTCACTAAAAAAACATTTTCAATAATATGAAATGCCCGATTTATTGGGCATTTTTTGTGTCTAAAAATGTAAAAATTACATCATTTTGAGTTTATAAATTGAAAAAGTCCGAGAGTTTTCCCGGACTTTTTTATCTATTTTTTATGAAAATTATTTCTAATGTATAATTTTTATTCGAAAAGCTCTGATGTATCTAAAACAGAAACTTTTCCGTCCTCACATCTTATTGCTTCTCCCGGGAAATTCTGAATCATGTGATAATCGTGAGTTGCCATGACCACCGCAGCGTGATTATCTTCGGCTACTTTTTTAAGAAGCGTCATAATTTCATTAGAAGTTTCAGGATCAAGATTTCCTGTAGGCTCATCTGCTAAAATTAAATCCGGATGATTGAGAAGTGCTCTTGCAATAGCAATACGCTGTTGTTCTCCTCCAGAAAGTTCGTGCGGCATTTTATGTTTCTTCCCTTTCATGTTTACACTAGAAAGAACCTCATTAATACGATCATCCATTTTATGTTTGTCGCTCCAGCCTGTTGCTTCAAGTACAAATTTGAGGTTTTTCTCGACAGTTCTGTCAGACAGCAACTGGAAATCCTGAAACACAATCCCAAGTTTTCTTCTCAGGTTCGGAATATCAGAGGTTTTAAGCTTAGCAATATCAAAACCTACAACCTCACCTTTTCCCATTGCTAAAGGAATATGCCCGTACAAAGTTTTAAGAAGTGAACTTTTTCCGGATCCTGTTTTACCAATCAGGTAACAGAATCTTCCTTTTTTTATATTGAGATTTACATCTGTAAGTACGGTAAAGTTTTTCTGAGAAATTTTTGCATCCTGTAAATATACAATGCTGTCTCCCGAAATATTTGAATGTGGCATAATCTTGTTTTTGTGAAACTTTTCAAAAAGCTTATTTCAGATTTTAAAAGTAAAAAAAGATACTTTACAAACCTAAAAATTTAGCAAATTTTAACAACAAAAAATGCCTGAAAAAGTACTTTTCAAGCATAGTTTGTATATTGTAACTAAAGAATTATCTTTTAGCTCTTGCAGAACTTACTGTTAAGCTTTTTCTTCCTTTAGCTCTTCTTGCAGCTAAAACTCTTCTACCGTTTGGTGTAGACATTCTTTCTCTGAAACCGTGTTTGTTTCTTTTCTTTCTTTCTGATGGTTGGAATGTTCTTTTGCTCATTACTATATGTTTAAGTCGTAATTATCTATTATTTTTTCAGGTTGCAAAGATATAGAATTTTTTATCAGATACAAATATTCGGAAGATTTTTTTAATATTTTTTGTTATATAAATATCATTTTAATCATCAAAATATCTCTAAGAGTTATTTCCGCAAGAAAAAACAAATCAAAAAACTCTATCTTTGGAAACTCAAATCCAAAGAAAATGTTTACACCTGCAGAGCTTTTAGAAATTAACACCCTTCTTGTCCCTGAAAACAAAATTATTATTCTTACCCATTACAATCCGGATGGTGACGCAATTGGCTCTAGTTTAGGTCTAAAACATTATCTTAAAGCTAAAGGTCTTGAAGCAGAAGTAGTCGTTCCTAACGATTTTCCGAAGTTTCTGAAATGGATGCCAGAAGCAAAGAAAAATATTATCGGGGAATACAAAAGAAAACTAGCATTTGAACTGATAAATGACGCAGATGTTATTTTCTGCCTAGATTTTAATTCACCTTCAAGAATCGGACTTTTAGGAGATTGGTTGATGAGAGCAAAAGCAAAAAAAATACTTATTGACCACCACCAACAACCTGAAGATTTTGATTTTGTGTATTCTGATACCATTATCCCTGCAACCTGCCAAATGGTTTATCATTTTATCGAAGCGATGGATGATGAGAAACTTGTGAACAAAGATATAGCAGACTGCCTTTATACAGGAATTATGACAGATACAGGAGGTTTCAGATTCCGTTCTACGAGTGCTACAACACACCGAATTGTTGCTAATTTAATCGAAAAAGGTGCAGATCCTTCCGTTATTACTTCCAATACACTGGACACGAACACCGTTTCGAGAATGCATTTACTGGCTTTAATTTTAGGACGGATAGAAGTGGTAAATAATGGCACAGTAGCTGTTTTATATCTCACCCGAAAAGAATTACAAGAATATGGCTTCCAAAAAGGCGATACGGAAGGTTTTGTGAATTACGGACTTAGTATTTTAGGGGTAAAAATGGCAGCATTTTTCATGGAAGATCTGTATGAAGATTTCATCAAAATTTCTTTCCGAAGTAAAGAAAATGTAGACGTAAATCAGTTTTCAAGAAAGTACTTCCACGGGGGAGGTCATATTAATGCCGCCGGAGGAAAATCTCATCAAAACTTAATGGACACCATCGAAACCTTTAAGGAGAAAATTGCAACGGAAGAAGAATTATAAAGAACTACCTGAAGTTTGCTTAAATCCTCAGAAGAATCAGGAATTACGGCTGTAACCTTTCTCCTCGAGTTCTTTACAGGTATATTCGTAAACTTCGCTGAACATTACATCCAAAAGTTTTTTATTGAACAGGCTGAATTTTGTCATTTTCGGAGGATCCAAAAATATATCACAGAATTTCACTTTAGAATAAACAGATTTTGCAATGGCTAAATGTAAAATTCTGTCGAATTCTTTCATTAAGCTCATATTTTCTAATCCATCATAGCTGATCGAATTAACATGTGAACCTATGAGAAAATCACATTTATCTACAATAGGCTCAATGGGAAGATTATCTAATACTCCACCGTCTACATAAATTTTTTCGCCAATTCTTACAGGTGGCAAAATGAAGGGAACGCTGGATGATGCCAAAAGCGGAGCAAACAATTCTCCTTCAGAAAAGAAATCTACAATACCATGAGTCATTTCTGTGGCAGCAACATAGACCGGAATTTTCAAAACCCTGAAATCATTTTCCGGAAAATAATCCGTAAACAGTTTCATAATAAATTTAGAACTAAAAATTCCGTTTTTGGAAAGCCTTAGAAAAGATCTTGAAAAAAATGTAGTTTGTTTTACAATTTCTAACATTTCATCCGGAGTTTTTCCTAATGCATAAAATGCAGCCACCACAGAACCCGCACTTGTGCCCGAAATAATATCCGGTTTTAAATTATATTCTTCCAAAGCCTTCAAAACAGCAATATGGGCAATCCCACGCATTCCGCCACCTGAAAGTGTAAGTCCTATAATTGGCTTTTTTGTCTTGAACGAAAATATTCCCATTAGATTTCAACTTTACAGAAGAGATTAGAGCGACTTACTAAGGTTCATCGCATTCAGAATCTATTTTTATAAAAAGATTTTCAAATTCTTTATTCATTTTTTCGTCCTGTGCAGGGCGTTCAATCTGAGCATTGGCACAGTTTCCCCATCCAAAAGTAATTAAATCTATTATCGCATAATCTTTCCAGTTAGGTTCTTTAAGATGAGTTTCAAAATCGTTCATTATTCTTTCGGGATCTGCATTCGATTTGCTTACTCTTTCACGAACTTTTCTCCATTCTGAAATTATTGCATCATCCGTAGAATTCAAAGCTGAAGCAAAATTTTTGCACTTTCCAGAAAATTTACTGTTCAGCAAAACCGACGGATCCGAATACGCCTCCATCTGCAGTTTTTCTTTTTCATATTCCTGATGCAAAGCTTTATATCTCTGCTCTTTAATCTTTTGCCAATAAGTATTATCTACTATTTTTAATTGATTATAAAGCTTTTTCTTTTCTTCAAAATCCTTATCTAATTTTGCTAATATTTTTTCTCTATTTTTTCTAACCTCCGAAAGACTGTTTACATTAAAAACCGATGGAGTATTGAAACTTACTCCGCCCAAATGATACCACAGTTTATAAGTATCTTCCAGCTGTTCTACGGTATATTTTTGAGGATTGAAATACGCTTTATTGTTGCAAAGCTCGGTCTGAAAACCAAAAACTTCAGTTGCACTGCTTTTTATGATTGAAGAATCTTTCGCCACTTTATTTGTTACAGAAGACGCAACAGAATCTTTATTATTTTTAGTTAAAGAACTTTCTTTTTTACATCCTACAAAAGAGAGAATGATTACTGAGTATAAAAAAACACCTGTAAAAAACCTCATCACAAAACTAATTTTTTAGGTAGATGATGAAGAAGTTCGGTATTGATTATTTCCGCACAAATACTGGGCTTTTCCCAATGTCCGTTATGTCCGCAATCTAAAATATAAGATTTAATATTGGTTCTGTCGGGAAGATTTTTCATCACAAGTTCTGTTTTAACGGCGTTATCGTGTTTACCGGCAATTACAAGGATTTTAGCTTCAAGATTTTCTAAAATTTCTTTTCTGTCTTGTCGTTCTACCATCCCTTTTACACATGCCAAAGCACCGAGATTATTTGTAGACAGAGCAATTTCTAATGCGGTTTCTATTTTTCCTTCCAAAACATCCAATTCATTAGGATTAAACAGATTAGGAACCCCTGCTCTTGCATAATGAGCAAATGCATCTTTTATAATGCGGTAACTTTTTTTACGCTGTTCTTTTTTCTGCTCATCATCTCCTAAGAATGTTGAAAAAAATAAAGTTAAACTTTTTAAACTCTGAGGAAACTTTTCTGCAAACGCCAACGCAACATACCCTCCCATGGAATGCCCCAAAAGATGAACATTCTCTATTTTCTCATGATCTAAAACTTTTTTTACTTCATCCGCCATCAGTTCCATTGTATGGACTTCTGCTAAAATTTCAGATTTTCCATGACCGGGAAGATCTATCTTTAATAGACTAAAATCGCTGGAAAGATTCTTTTCTATATCAGTCCAAATTGAACTGTTCTCCATAAAACCATGAAGAAGAACCAATATCTCCTTTCCTACTCCTTTTTTTTCAAAATGCAGCATTATTTCCTTTCTTTAAAAGTAAATATCAATATAATCAACAAAACCCGAACCATTTACCATATCCTGCAAACGGTAAGTTTTCCCGCCATCTTTAGACATGAAGGTTTTTTTGCCTTTTCTGATGTAAGGTTTTCCGTTGTCGTTATCAGAAATTTTTTGGGTAATTTCTCCGGTAAAATTCATGTGCTTAGGCGAAACAATTTTTACAGAGCCATTCATTTTCAAAGAGTTTTTTTCTGACTGAATGTTTCCAGAAATATGATAGCTATCTCTTTCACCGGTAATTTTATCGAAATTTACTGTTCCGGACATTTTATTGTATCCTTCACTTTCGTAACTAAGCCTGTGGCTGCCGCTGAAATCTTTGAATCTGTTGCTGCTGTTTAGAATCTTTATACTATCGTTATAACGAGTACGAGCTGTGTTTATAGAATCTACTTTCTCACTGTCTGTTTTACCAATATGCGAAGAGGCTTCTTTTTTCGAACACGAAACCACTACTGCTACAATAAGAGTTGAGTAAAATATTTTTTTCATTCAGTATTGAAATTTCCTCAAATTTAATTAAAAAAAAGAGCATTTTTACAATGCTCTTTTAGATATTATTTAATTTTAGTTTCATAAATTCTTTTTTCCCAGGGCTTAATATCACTTATGCCATAACGCTCCTTTTTAGCTAAAGAAATGTTATCCATCATATCCACAAAATTTTTGTAACTAGATTGTTCCGTAGGCTTTACAATTATTGTAAAAATTTCTTTTTTTGGAGCATTTTCGTAGGCTTCAGAAATAATTTTAGCAACTTTTACTCCACTGTAATCGGTTTCTTTCAAACCTGATTCCTTCAAATCTTTCTCATTACTTTGATGATAAAAAATACGGTTATCTTTACCTATAATAAAGGTAATTTGATTTTTATCCCCAATTACGGGTTGGTTGACAGGATGAGGATCCGGATCTTTTGCAGGCAACCCTAAATCCATCACATTGGGTTTTGTAAAATTGGTAGTAAACATAAAAAAGGTAATCAGGAGAAAACCTAAATCTACCATAGGTGTCATATCTATTCCTATTCTTTTTCTTCTCTGACGGGATTTGCCGCCATGCTTTTCTTGGATAACAACTTCAGCCATAATTCAGTTTTTTAAATTTACAAATAACATTCAAAATATTCATTTTCAATGCAAAATTCATACCCAAAACCATTAAAACCAAATTATTTAATATTAAAATACAACTATTAATAAAATTACTGAATAATGAGTTTTTCGATTAACAGGACTTTTCCCGAATTTTCTGCTTTTACAATATAATTTCCATTTTTAATTTGTGAAATATCAACAGAAATATTTTCCTGATTATATTTTTGAGATAAAATAACCCTGCCGGAAATATCATAAATAGTTACAGCTGTTCCAATTGGTAAATTATTTATTTTGAAAAAGTTTTTGGCAGGATTAGGATGAATAGAAATCCCGTTCGCAATAGTACTTTCATTGACACCAAGAACCGAATTTAGTTTTACAACCCAAAAGTCTCGAAACCCATGATTTCCTGTAACATCTCCAGAATTATTATTGGTATCAGATTCACCCGCGATAACTACACCTCCATCTGATGACTGAATAAGAGAATATGGAAATTCTGATCCGGAACCTCCTAAACATTTTTGCCAAATGAAATCTCCGCTTTGGTTCAGTTTTACCAACCAGTAATCTACAGCTCCGTTATTACCTATTACATCTCCATCTGATGACGGGCTATATCCGACAGCCATATAATTTCCGTCACTAAGCTGAATAATTGATTGAGCTCTATCATAAGCACCTCCGCCCAATGTTTTTTGCCATTCCAGATTTCCTGCGGAATTCAATTTAATAATCCAATAATCATTTCCTCCATTATTGAATATAATATCACCATTTTGCGATTTGGTATCTCCAGCTACAATATACCCACCATCCTTTGTCTGTTTTACTGAAAATGAAAGATCTGCAGCACTTCCTCCAAATGCTTTTTCCCACACAATATTTCCTGCCGAAGAAAGCTTCACTACCCAAACATCTGCTCCACCTTGTGTATTGCCGGATCGATCTCCTGAAGATGATGATGAAGTATCTCCAGTTACAATATAACCACCATCCGAAGTAAGATCTATATCATACGCTTTATCGTCACTTAGTCCGCCAATAGATTTCTGCCATTGGATATTCCCTGTACTACTCAGCTTTAATATCCAAAAATCCAGATTACTTCCATGAGAATTTGTTATATCTCCTGAAACTGAGTTCGAAAACCCCGCCACAACATAACCACCATCGGGTGTTTGTTTTATTGCATTTGCCCGATCATTTCCAGGACCGCCATATGTTTTCTGCCATTGTACATCTCCATTTGCATTCAATTTTACAATCCAATAATCTGCAGCACCTTTATTAACAGTTATGTTGCCATCGGAAGAAAAAGTAAATCCTGCAACGATGTAGCCACCATCCGAAGTGTTCCTAATAGATGTTGCCTCATCCTCTCCGGAACCTCCATAAGATTTTTGCCATTGCAAAATTCCCATCGCATTTATTTTCACTATCCAAAAATCAAAATTCCCATAATTTACGGTAAGATCTCCTTCATAGGATTTAGATTTTCCTGCAACAATATATCCACCGTCGGGAGTTTGAGCCACAGATCTTGCAGACTCTTCAAAGCCACCTCCAAAAGATTTCTGCCATTGTATTGTAGAATTTTGGCTTTTTGCTACAACAGGAAGCAGAAGTAATAAAAAAAGAAAATTAAAATATTTCATACGCAAAAGGATTAATATTTTATTCAATGATATTATTTTGAATTTAAAAGTGATTTTCTATTTACTGATTATTAATTTTTCTGAGAAAACAAACGTACCATCTTTCTTCTTAACACTCACGATGTAAGTTCCGTTGGTAAATTCTGATGTATTGATTTTTATTTTTTCAGTATTAAAATATTCTGAAAAAACTTTTCTTCCAGAAATATCGGTAAAATCAACAAGAACATCTGCAGGAAGATGATCCAAATAAAAGAAATTTTTTGCAGGATTGGGATACATCAGAATCTGATTAGTATGTATAGATTCTGAAACACCTAGCTGTTCAGGATTTAATTTAACTACCCAAGCATCCATAGCTCCGTGATTACCAGAAACGTCACCAGAATTAGACATTGTATAACCCGCAACAATATAACCATTATCCGGAGTAACTTCAAGAGACGAGAAAGCATCAACATCAATTCCTCCTAAAGTTTTCTGCCAAACTAAACTTCCTTGTGAATTTAATTTTACGAGCCAAAAGTCCTGAATACCATGATTACCCGTTACATCTCCATTGTTGGATACCGTCCATCCACCAACAATATATCCGCCATCTGGCGTCTGACGAACTTCCTGACCATTATCGTGAGCATTACCCCCAAAATACCTGCTCCATTCTATTCCTCCCGCACTATTTAGCTTTAAAACCCGGTAATCCGGAACTCCAGATTCAGAATTGAGTGTGGTAGCTCCTGCCACAATATAGCCACCATCCATTGTTTGCTCTGCTGAGTAAGAAATATCGTCGAATAAATTACCAATAGATTTTTCCCATTCTAAATTTCCCAAGGAATTCAATTTTATAACCCAGTAATCTGAACCTCCAAAATTCTGAGTAACATTTCCATTGGAAGAATTAGTATAACCTGCAATAATATATCCTCCTTCTGAAGTCTGTCGAACCGACATTGCCACATCCTCTCCGCTTCCTCCCAAAGACTTTTCCCATATAATATTCCCAGTAGAATTGAGTTTTACAATCCAAAAATCAGAATATCCATGATTAGCACTAACATCACCATTATTAGAAGATGATGAACCCGCTACGATATACCCTCCATCGGTTGTCTGCTGAACAGATTGAGCGGAATCATTACTTGTTCCGCCCAAAGACTTTTGCCAAATCAAATTACCAGTAGAATCTAATTTTATAATCCAAAAATCATTATTCCCATGGCTATTACTAATGTGCCCATTATTTGATTTGGAAGTTCCCGCCACAATATATCCACCATCAGATGTTTGCTGAACAGAATTTGCATAATCATCTCCACTACCTCCATACGATTTTTGCCATTGAATGGTTCCAACAGAATTCATTTTTACAATCCAATAGTCTACTCCGCCAAAATTCTGGGTAACATCGCCATTTACAGAATTAGAACTTCCCGCAAGTATATAACCTCCGTCCGAAGTAATTTTTATAGAGTTTCCTGTTTCAGAATTACTCCCTCCAAAGCATTTCTGCCATTGGATAGCCGGACTTTGAGCATTAACAATTGATAAAACAAAAAGAAGAAAAACAGAATTGAGATATTTCATAAGCAATAGAATTACTACATATCTCAAATGTAAGTATTTTTACCTTAACTATCGTTTAGTTAAGCATTTAAATCTAAAACACTTTAGACTTCAAAAACAAAGCAGATTATTCAGCTACGTTAAGTTCAATCTGAATATCTTTTTGTATTTTTTTCAGAGAAGAATATTTAGCATCACAAACTTGTGTTGTAAGAATATATTCTCCTTTTTCAACCATTACAAAATTCTGTCCTCTTGCCGGAACTTCTAAATTATAATATTTATTGCCACTTATTTTTACGATAAGATTACATTTAGATTTATTTTTAATATTGATATACGCTTCCTTATCATTCGGATCATTATTAAAAATATGACTAAGCATTGAAGCTGTTTTTTTACCTTGCTCGCTGACCTCGGAATTCTTATTACTTCCCGCAGAAGCCAGACTTACATTCTTTTCTGAAGAAGTTTTATTTGCAGCAAAATTCTTACCTTTATTCAGTTCGTTATTGCTTACAATTTTTTCAATCTTATCTTTGCTTAAAGGTTTTATGGTTGGTTTGGCTTCGATAGAATTATCTGCCATGATGATATTAATTAATCTTCTCTTTAGAGCATCAGTTTTTTCGTGACCTGGATTTTGCTTAATAAAACCTGCGATAATTCTTGGTTCGTTACTGGTTTCAGCTTCTTGCAATGTATATATAATCACCGTTTCTTTTTCTGCAACTACCTTTGCTTTCGAGCCTGTCTTTTTCTTCTTTTGCGCTATACCAAGACTGAAAACACTTAAAAATAAAATTAGAAATATTTTTTTCATCAATTGAATTTTAAATTTCATTAAATATATACTATAACGTTAAAAGTGATTTTTTTATTTTATCATTAAAATCATTATCTTTGCACGGTTCAAAAATAAACTATTAAAATTAATCATAATTTTAAAATAAAAACAATACATATTATGTCTTATTCACCAGCTGCTGCAGATGTAGCAAAATTGAGAAACCAAACAGGTGCAGGTATGATGGACTGCAAGAAAGCTCTAGCGGAAGCAGAAGGAGATTTTGAAAAAGCAGTAGACATCCTTAGAAAAAAAGGTCAGAAAGTTGCTGCTAACAGAGCCGACAGAGAATCTACTGAAGGAGCTGTAATCGCAAGAGTAAACGAAGACAGTACTTTGGGTGCTATCATCTCTTTAAACTGCGAAACTGATTTCGTTGCTAAAAACGAAGCATTCATCGAACTTGCTTACGAATTGGCAGAAATGGCAATTTTCGCTGCAACTAAAGAAGAATTATTAGCTACAGATTTCCACGGAATTACTGTTGCTGAAAAATTGGTTGAGCAAACAGGAGTAATCGGTGAGAAAATTGAAATTGGTGCTTTCGAAAGAATTTCAGGACCATTCTTGGGTGCTTACATCCACGCTGGTAACAAAATTGCTGCTATCACTGCACTTTCTGCTAATGTAGAAGGAGCTGAAGAAGCTGCAAAATCTGTTTCTATGCAGGTTGCTGCAATGAACCCTATCGCTCTAGACGAAACTCAGGTTTCTCAGGAAACTATCGACAAAGAATTAGAAATCGAAAGAGAATTGTTAACTAAAGAAGGTAAGCCTGCAAACATTATCGATAATATCTTAAAAGGTAAAATGCAGAGATTCTACAAAGACAATACTTTAGTACACCAGTCTTTCATTAAAGACAACGGTATTTCTGTTGCAGATTACGTAAAATCTGTAAGTGGAGATCTTAAAGTAACAGGTTTTGTAAGAGTAAGCTTGTAATTTTTTCAATTTTTGAAAATATAATCCCGATGAAATTTTCATCGGGATTTTTTTTATAGAATTCCACAAAAATAATGTACCACATATAAATTTATCAACTCCGGAATATTAACATTTATTAAATATGAAAAAATTACGTAAAATTTTGATTATTAATACTTAAATTTGTCGCCCTTAAATTTAGGTATGAAAAGAATTCTATTATTAATCTGCACATTTTTTTGCTTATTATTCCAAGCACAGTTAGATACAGAACACTGGTTTGCCCCGATGGCTTCCAAAGCCGGAAGTTCTGGTCTTGAAGGCTATTTATATCTTTCTACAGATGAAACTACACCATTTACAGTACAAATTTTTAATAATAATACTTTATTTGTAGCTGTTCAGGTAAGCAAAGGAAATCCTGTAGAGGTGAACATCCCTAATAATTTTTTAATTACTACCAATCAATCTAATCTTTTTACACCCAACTCTATGGGGTTAAATGTAAAAGGAACAAAAAGATTTTTTGCGAATTACAGATTTTCACTTCAAAATCATGCAGAAATAATTACTTCTAAAGGTTTAGCCGGTTTAGGAACCAAATTCTTTGCCGCTCCAATACCGCTTACAGGTTCACAGACATACATAAACTCAACAATTGGTATAACTGCTACGGAAGATAATACTAATGTCGTTGTTTCAGGATACAACCCAAATGTCGTTTTCTCTAACGGAACTTCTTCGCCTACTAAAACATTTACCTTAAATAAAGGACAGTCTTATATACTAGACGCAGTAAGTGCTGATAGCCCTTATAATTTAACAGGATTGGTGGGTGCAAAAATTGAATCCACAAAGCCTATATCGGTTACAAATGGTAATTTCAACGGAATTTACACCAATTTAAACTTTACCAATAATGATGTTTTGATGGATCAGTCGGTTCCTGTAAACAGATTGGGAAAAGATTTCATTTTGGTGAAAGGAAATGGAAACGCAAACAACCAAATGGAAACGGCACTTATTATTGCTACAGAAGACAACACTCAAATAGCATTTAATGGAGCTGGAATAGCTACAACATTGAATACCGGACAATATTATATGGTTCCTACCAACTATTACATCAACCAGGGAAATGGGAACTATAACATGAGCATTAGCTCAAACAAAAATATCTATGTTTATCAGTTACTTGCGGGTATCATGGGTAGTCCTTCCAATAATGAATTTGCTACCGGAGGAATGAATTTCATCCCGCCTCTAAGCTGTTTTATGCCTAATAAGGTTGATGAAATAGGATTTATCAATAAAATTGGAGGACAATCTTTCAATACCAAACTCAATATTATCACCCAATCCGGAGCCACAGTAACTTTAAACGGAGCTCCAATAGCTGCCAACAACGGACCGTATCCTGTAACCGGAAATCCCAATTGGGTAACTTATTCGGTACCGAATGTTTCAGGAACTATTTCTGTAAATTCTACCAAATCTGTTACAGCAGGTATTGCAGCAGGAAGTGGAGCTGTAGGTTATGGAGGATATTTTGCAGGATTTTCTTCGGTTCCGGCAATATCCAAAACAGGCGACTGTTATGCAGGAATTCTATTACAGGTAGATAATTCTTATGATTCTTATCAGTGGTTTCTGAATGGAAATCCTATTCCGGGAGCAACTTCTTATTCTATTAACCCGGAACTTCACGGTGCTGGAAATTATACTTGCCAAGTCACCAAACTTAACTGTGAGACCAAACTAACTTCAGTATACGCTTATACACTTTGCCCACCAATAACTACTACTACCTACAATATTGGATCGTGTAATACTAAAACCATTACTCCTGCTTTTACAAATTCAACACAAACTATCGTTCCGTCGCTTACTGGAATTATTCTTCAGCCAACATCGGGTACTGCAACTGTAAACCCCATAAACGGGCAAATTACTTATACTCCCAATAATAATCTTACAGCCAACACAACAGATACATTTATTTATTATATTCAAGGAAACGGTAATCCTTTTGATTTTGAATATTTTAAAATCATCATTAACACCAATATTCTTCAAACCAATAACGCAAGTTTGGTTTCTTGTACCAATTCTTCCGGAAACGGAACTTTTGATTTAACGAGTGCCAATATTACATCAAGCACCGGATCTACATTCAGTTATTACACTAACCCAAATTTAACCGGGCAGATTACCAACCCTGCAAATTATAACGGTCCTGCAGGAACTATTTACGCAAATGTGACTTCATCTTTTGGATGTACAAAAACAGCACAGATTAATTTAACGATAAATCCTTCGCCTAACATCAACACTGCAAATTTCAATGCTAATCTATGCGATGATAATTTAGATGGAATAATAGATGTGAATTTTTCTACGGTTACGCCACAAATAGTTACCAATTCGGGAAATTTTACAGTAAGATATTACCTGAATCAGGCAGACGCAAATGCAGGAAATAACAACACACTACCCAATAACTGGACTTATACTACCAACACACCTGTTTTTTTAAGAGTAGATGGAGTTAACACCAATTGTCCTCCAGCTTTTGGACAGATTAACTTTTCCATAGGATCGAAAATATCTTTATCTACATCAGATTATTCTACATTGATATGTGATACCAATTGGGACGGAACAGAGGTAGTAAATTTGAATACTTTCAAAAATAATTTCACCACAGATCCAGCGGTAACACTTAGCTTTTACAGTACTTATGCTGATGCTCAAAATGCTGTAAATACCATTGCTGCAACTCAGACCATTGCTCCTTCGCAAGTTTTTTATGTTCGTTTTCAAAAATCGGGAGTTTGTTCTAACATTGCCAAGCTAACGGTATCATTAGATCAACTATCAACTTCTAATGCGACATTATCAGCTTGTTCCAACAGTACCGGAACAGCAACTTTCAATCTAACCACAGCAGTCGTTACTTCAACTCCGGGTGCAACGGTATCATACTTTTCAGATGCTGCACTTACAACACCTATTACAACGCCTTCAAACTATAACTCTACAGGCGGAACGGTTTACGCTCAGGTTACCTCAACTTTTGGATGTACAAAAACCGCACAGATTAATTTAACAGTAAATCCATTACCTAATATCAACACCTCAAATTTTAACGCAAACCTTTGTGATGATAATTTTGATGGAATAGTAGATGTGAATTTTTCGAACATCACGCCTCAAATCGTTACAAATTCGGGAAGTTTTATAATAAAATATTACCTGAACCAAGCTGACGCAAATGCAGGAAATAATAATACATTACCCAATAACTGGACCTATACAAGCAATACAACAGTATATGTAAGAGTGGAAGGAAATAATACCAACTGTACCCCTGCTTTAGGACAGATTAACTTTAAAATTGGCAGCCGCATAAACCTAATTCCTAATAGTGGTTCTTATGATATATGTGATAGTGATTTGGATGGTACACAAAACATCAGTCTTAATGATTATAAAATCTTTTATACTACAGACCCTTCTGTAACTGTAACATTTTACAGTACATTGGCAGATGCTCAATCTGGAACTAATACTATTTCACCTGCACAGAATATTTCCGGAATAACAACATTTTATTTAAGATTTACAAGCAGTACTGCATGTGCAAATATTGGTAAACTAATCATTAATTTAAAACCTCCAAAAAAATCTGAAGTTCTTAAAAATAAAATTGTCTGTACAAATGAAAAGACTTTATTAGATGCAGGAACAGGATTTACTTCATATTCTTGGAGTACAGGCGCCACTACCCAATCTATTACTGCAGGAGAAGGTATTTATTTTGTGGATTTAGGATTTAACGGATGCGTTTACAGACAGACAGTTACTGTAGCTCCCGCTCCTCTCCCATCTATCAACAGTATTACAGTTACAGGAAATACTGCTACAATTAATGTAACTGGCGGAACAGCTCCGTATCAATATTCTTTAAACGGAATGGATTATCAAAGTTCCAATGTTTTTACCGGTTTGGTAAGAGGTACGTATAAAGTTTATGTAATTGGCAAAGATGGCTGCCAACCTGTAACAAAAGAGTTTTTGATTATTAATTTAATTAATACCATTACGCCAAATCATGACGGAAAAAATGATTACTTAGACTATTCTGATTTAAAAATAAAAGAGCAGGTAAGTATTGAAGTGGTAGACAGATACGGTGCAGCGGTGTACAAATCTGTGGGGAAAGATTACGTTTGGGACGGAAGAATTGGAGGTAGAAATTTACCTACAGGAACCTACTGGTATATCTTGAAATGGATAGAACCAGATACCAAATTACCAGTTTCGTATTCTGGATGGCTTTTAATTAAGAATAGAGAATAATTTTTTATTTTTTTTTATGATTTATTAAGAATATATTAATATTTATATTAATTTTGTAGAAATCCTAATTCTTTAACTTATGAAAAGATTTCTACTGAGTTTAGTATTAATATTTCTATCTTTCTCTTCCCTCTTTGCCCAAAGAGATACAGAGCATTGGATAGCGCCATATTATTACTCGACATCGTACACTCAGGCTTTGTATTTATCTACAGACTCTGTAACACCATTTCAGGTAACAATTTATAGTAATAATACTCCTTTACCTAATGGAGTGGTTACGATAAGCAAGAATAATCCTGTTGTTTTTCCGGTACCAGCAGGAACGGTATCTACCAATTCCAATTCGGAAGCCTTTAATGTTATTAACAAAGGAATGTATCTTAATGGTGCAAAGCCATTTTACTGTACATTAAGAATGGTAAGCAGTACCACTCACGCAGAAATATTAACAAGTAAAGGTAAAGCAGGTATTGGTAATAAGTTTTATGTAGCCGGAACTCCTTATGATGGCTCTACTGATAGTCTTTACAATTTCACAGCGGGTGTATTGGCAACAGAAAACAATACAGTAGTTACTGTTACATGGACTGGAAGTATCAGTTTCTATGGTGGAGGTGTTCCGCCAAGTAACACTAAAACATTCACACTTAATAAAGGACAGTCATTTATATTTGCAGGTAGTGGTGATGGTACATCACCATTTACAGGTGCTAAAATTGTATCTAATAAACCTATAACCCTTACCAATGGAAACGTTAATGGTAATTTTGGAAACAATCCTTCAGGTTCAGATGCTGTTTTGGATCAGTCTGTTCCTGTCGAAAGATTAGGAAGCACTTTTGCAATGGTAAGAACAAGATCTACCAATGACGATTTAGAAGGTGCTATTATTGTAGCTACAGAAGATAACACACAAATTTTCTTGAATGGGTCTAATATTCCTGCTGCTACAAAAAATGAAGGTGAATGGTTCAGAGTAACAGGAGCTAGCTATATACAGCAAGGAGGTGCTTCTTCCAATCATTATAACATGTTGGTTTCTACTTCAAAAAATGCGTATGTATACCAATTGGTATCTGTTCTAAATAGCAATGCAACATGTGGATTTAACTACATACCACCTTTAAGCTGTTTCTTACCTAAGAAAATTGATGAAATACCACTTATTAACGAAATGCCTTTGGGTACAGGAAGTACGAGTACTGTTCCGTCTGGTGTAGTTATTAAACTAAATATTTTAACTGAAGCAGGTGCAAACGTTACCGTAAATGGAGTTGCACCAACTGCAGCACAAGGACCTTTTCAGCTTACAGGTAATACCAACTGGGTAACATACGGAATAGAAGGAGTTACTGGTAACTTAACAATTCAGTCTACAAAAGCTGTAACCGCAGGAATCAATGGAGGATATTCAACTTCTGGATATGGCGGTTATTTTGCGGGATTCTCCTCAACTCCTATTATTGCTAAGCAAACAGGAGACTGTATTCCAGGAATTATTTTAGAAGTTGATGACAGCTACGACACGTACCAGTGGTATTTAGAAAGCACTGCTATTCCTGGAGCCACTTCAAACACTTATACTCCTACAGTGGCAGGTAACTATACTGTAAAAGTAACAATGGGTACATGTCCTCCAGTAACTACACCTGTATATAAAGTATTTAAATGTTTACAACAAACTAATAAAACGATATACATCTGTGGAGCTAAAACAATTACTCCAACATTTACAAATTCTACTCAAACGTTATCTCCAGGAAGTGTTACAATTATAACACAACCCACAAAAGGTACGGCAACAATTAATCCAAGTACCGGTGTTATAACTTATATGCCTAATACAGGGAATACTCCTGGTACACAAGATGTAATCGTTTATAAATTCTGTGGAACAGCTCCAGAGTTTGTAGATTGCGAAGAAGTAACTTTAAATTTAATGCTAGTACCATTTGTATTAACAGACAGAACAGTATATGCTTGTAAATATTCTGGAAACGGATTTTTTGATTTGACTTCTGCAAATGTTACAGACAATACAGTACCTACTACTAAAAAGTACTATCCTACTTTAGCAGATTTAAATGCTGGTACAAACGAAATTACGAACCCTTCAAATTATTTTTCAGCTGCTGGTTTTGTATATGTGTATGTTACAACCAATGAAGGCTGTGCTGGTATTGCAAAAATCACCTTAGATTTTTACCCAACACCAGTAGTTAAAGATGCTAGTTTAACGGTTTGCTATATTCCAAATAATGAAACAAAAGGAGCTTTTGATCTAACTTCAGCGAATGTAACTTCCGAGACTCCGGTAACTAAAAAATATTACCCAACATTTACTGATGCAAGCAACGGAACCAATGAAATTACTTTAAATTCAACTTTGTATATTTCTGCAAATAGCACAGTATATGTAAGAGTATTTAATTCTAATAACTGTTATGCAATTGCAAAAATCAGTTTAAATGTAACTCCACCAAACAGATCTACAGTATTGAAAAATAAATATATCTGTATTAATGACAGAACTACTTTAGATGCTGGACCTGGATATCAGTCGTATTTATGGAGCACTGGTGCGACTACACAAACATTACCTGGTGTGGGAGTTGGAGAATATTGGGTTACCTTACAAAGTAACGGATGTTATGTGACACAATTGGTAAGCGTGAAAAAAGCAGAGGATCCGGTAATCACCAATATCGAAATATCAAATAACTCGGCAACTGTACTTGTAAACGGAGGAACAGCTCCATATAAATATTCTTTGGATGGAACCAACTGGCAAGATTCAAATGTATTTACCAATCTATCAAGAGGGCAACATAAGTTTTTTGTAAAAGATTCTTTTAACTGTGCTCCTATTTCAGTAGAACTTACAGTACCAAACTTAGTAAATGTTATTACTCCAAATGGCGACAAAGTAAATGATTATATAGACTATAAAGAATTAGCATATAAAGAAAATCTTACTTTTGTAGTGTATGACAGATATGGAAATATGGTCTTTAAAGGTGATAAGTTTAACAACTATAAATGGGATGGAACTCACCAAGATAAAAAAATTCTTACGGGAACTTATTGGTACCACATTAATTGGAATGAGCCAAATGCGGCTAAAACCCCAATTAAATATTCCGGATGGATTTTAGTTAAAAACAGAGAATAATTTTAAATGATAATGAAAACAAAAATACCACAATGTAAAAATTGTGGTATTTTTTATTAATAATGAATTTATTTATTGAAAAACAGATTTAATACAAATTTTTCTACTATTTTTGTAATTATCCCAATTTTATATTATGAAAAAAAGTCTACTATTTTTTTTATTCTTTATTTTTTACGGTAATCTAGTTTTCGCTCAGCGGGACACCGATCATTGGATTGCACCATTTTACGAAACTACGTCGCATATTGGTCGTATGCTTTACCTTTCAACAGACTCCGTACAACCTTTTGATGTTACCATATACAGTAATAACATTGCAAGAGGAACTGTAACAATAAGCAAAGGATCTCCACAAACATTTACAGTACAACAGGCATTTATTAGTACAGCCAGTACCAGTGAAGCTTTTTCTGTTATCAATAAAGGTTTATATATAAAAGGTGAAAAACCGTTTTATTGTACATTAAGATTAGCCAGTAATACCACTCACGCCGAAATTGTGACCAGCAAAGGTAAAGCCGGGATCGGAAAAGAGTTTTTCGTAGCTACTACCCCATCTCCGTACAATAGTACAACCAATAATTTCACAGCAGGAGTTCTAGCCACAGAAGACAATACTACAGTTACAGTAACTTGGGGCAACACAGCAAATATTTCTTTCTTCGGAGCTACTCCGACAACAAATACCCATACTTTTACTTTAAATAAAGGACAATCTTTTATTTTTGCCGGTTCTGGTGCTATTGCTGCAAATATGGATAAATTTACCGGAGCAAGAATAGTTTCGGATAAACCTATAACGTTAACCAATGGAAACATGAATGGGAATTTTGGTACAGCTGCTTCCAGTGGAGGTTCAGATTCTATCTTAGACCAATCCGTACCAGTAGAAAGACTTGGAAATACATTTGCAATGGTAAGAACAAGATCTAATACTGCCAATGATATCGAAGGAGGTTTAATTATTGCAACAGAAAGCGGAACCCAAGTTTTCATCAATGGATCGGCAACACCTGCTGCTACATTAGCTCAAGGTGAGTGGTACAGAATTTCAGGAAGTAATTATATAACACAAGGCTCTGGACACAGCAATATGCTCATCAGCACCAATAAAAATGTTTATTTATATCAGTTTGTTTCTGTAAATAACAATAATTACTCTTGTGGTTTCAACTATATACCACCATTAAACTGCTTTCTTCCAAGAAAAATTGATGAAATTGGAAAAATAAACGAAATGCCTGCCGGAAACTTGGGAGAAAATACTTCTCCTAGTGATACAGTTATAAAACTTAACATCCTTACAGAAACAGGTGCAACTGTTACAGTAAACGGAAATACGCCAACTGCTGCTCAAGGTCCTTTTCAACTTACAGGAAATCCTAATTGGGTAACTTATAGCTTATCCGGAGTTACAGGTAACATTACCGTAGTTTCTAACAAAGCGGTAACTGCAGGAATTAACGGAGGATTCAGCACAGCCGGATACGGAGGATATTTTTCAGGATTCTCTTCCATCCCTTTAATTGCTAAACAAACAGGTAACTGTATTCCGGGATTGATTTTGGAAGTTGATGACAGTTATGATACCTATCAATGGTTCAGAAACGACATTCCGATTGCGGGAGCAACAAACAATTCTTTCACTCCTACACAAACAGGAAATTATACCGTAAAAATTACTGTTGGTTCTTGTGTTCCAGTTACTACTCCGGTATATAAAGTTTTTTCTTGTCTTGAAGAAACTTCAAAATCAAAAACTGTTTGCGAGGGCTATCTTAATATTGTACCACAATTTTCAACTTCTACTCAAAACTTCGTTCCTGGTACTGTACAAATCATAACTCCTCCAGCAAATGGATCGGTATTGGTAAATACTACTACCGGTGTTATTTCTTATACTCCAACTTATGGTTTGTCCGGTACAGACAAGATTGTTTACAAATTTTGTGGGAATGCTCCTGAATTTGTAGACTGCGAACAAGTAACTTTGAATTTAACTGTTGCTGAAAGTCCTACAGTAAATGACGCAACTCTTCGTACCTGCTTTTTAGAAAATAACATTGCGACAGGATTATTTAATCTTCCCAATGCCAATGTAACTTTGCAAACCGGGGTAACCAAAACGTATTATCCGTCTTTAACAGATGCCAATAATCAAACCAACGAAATCACCAATGCGGCAAACTATATAGCTCCTAATGGTGTTGTCTATGTAAGAGTAGCTAATGCGAACGGATGTTATCGTGTTGCTCAGATTACACTTGTAGTTTTTCCTCCAACCTTCTCTACTGTACTTCAAGATAAAGTAATATGCATAGAAAATAAAACTACATTGGATGCCGGTTCCGGATTTAGCGGATATGAATGGAGCACCGGAGCAACTACACAAACCATTACCAATGTTGGTGTAGGAACATATTGGGTAAAATTAAAAACCGGAGACTGTGTAGCTAAACAGGAAGTAAAAGTATATGCTTCTGAACAACCTGTAATCTCCAATATAGAAATATCTACGAACAACATAACCATTGATGTTGTAGGTGGCAATGCACCTTATGAATATTCTATTGACAATATTCACTGGCAAATTTCTAATAAGTTTTCAGAATTACCTAGAGGAGATATTAAAGTTTATGTGAGAGATACTTATAATTGTGTACCGACTGAAGTGAGCATTACAGTTCCTAATATCATCAATGTTATTACTCCTAACTCTGATGGTGTAAATGATATATTAGATTACTCTGCATTAGCCAATAAACCTAATTTGGTATTCGATATTTTTGACAGATATGGAAACAGAATCCACAGAGGAAATAAAGAAAACGGATATCAATGGGACGGTACCACCAACGACAGAAAAAAGATTTCTACAGGAAACTATTGGTATAGTATCAGCTGGAATGAAAACAACAGAACCAAAACTCCAGTTAAATTTTCAGGTTGGATTCTTGTTAAAAACAGGGAATAGTTCTTTTCAATAAAATTTTAAAACATAAACCGCGACTTTTATCGCGGTTTTTTTATTATTTTGAAAACAATTATGCTTTTTATTGTTAAATTTGTGATAAAGTCAAATCCAATATGAAGAAAATTTTATCTTTTTTTCTTATTTTCTATATATTCTATACCTCTCTTGCACAGTTAGACAGAGAACATTGGTTTGCTCCGATGGTAGACAGAACGGGAAACCCAAATCCTTACCAAAAACTATATCTTTCAACGAACAGGGCAACTCCATTCCCTGTAAAAATTTATAACAATAATGTGTTGATTGGTACAGTAACAATCAACAGGAACAATCCTCAAAAGTTTGATGTTCTAAGAGAATATATTATTACCACACAGCAGACAGATTTATTTACCCCAACTACAAAAGGGCTTTATCTTCAGGCAGACTTTCCCTTTTATGCAAATTTGAGATTTTCGGTATTCAATCATGCCGAAATTATTACCTCTAAAGGAACTGCATCCAAAGGATTAACATTCCACGTAGCTTCAGCTCCTATTACCGTTAGCAATAATATTCTGAATTTTATGACCAGTATTCTTGCTACCGAAGATAATACAACGGTCACCATTTCAGGATACAAACCCACAGTACAATTTTCTAACGGATTTACTGGGGCAACCAACCCAACATTAACTTTTAACTTAAATAAAGGACAATCTTATATATTAGATGGTATTGGTGATATCACTGGAAATTCTGATGGTTTTATCGGTGCAAAAATAGTTACTACAAAACCTGTAAATGTCACCAATGGTAATTTTAATGGACAATACGCTGGAAACCAACCTTTAAGTTCAGATATTCTGATGGATCAGTCTGTACCTGTCAATCAACTTGGAAGTACATTCGCTTTAGTAAAAGGAAATGGAAATATCGGAAGCAATATGGAAGGAGCTCTAGTTATTGCAACCGAAGACAATACAGCCATCTATGTAAATAACGAGACTTTACCTATTACAACAATCAACACTGGACAATATTTCGTTATTCCTGACACTAAGTACATTGCACAAGGCAACGGACATTACAATATGTATATTGTAACCAATAAGAAAGCCTATGTATATCAAATGCTTGCAGGAGCATCCAATACCGGAACCGAAGTTGCCACAGGAGGTTTTAATTTCATCCCTAGTTTGAATTGTTATCTTCCTAAGCAGATTGATGAGCTAGGATTTATAAATGAAAATTTTGTTCATACCAATGCCAATCCATCGGGAATACTCAATATTCCTACAAAACTCAACCTTATCACAGAAAGAGGTGCAGTAGTGAATGTAAACGGAGCTCCTCCTCCTGCAGGAACCGGACCTTTTGATATGACAGGAACAAACAATTGGGTAACCTACGGAATACCTAATACGGTAGGAACCATAAGAATAACATCTACAAAAGCCATTACTGCAGGAATTAATGCAGGTAGTGATGCGGTGGGATATGGTGGTTTTTTTGCAGGATTTCCTACTCAACCAGTGATTATAAAGTCTGGAGGCGACTGTGTTCCAGGGATTGTTCTTACAGTGGATCCTATTATCTATGAAAACTACCAATGGTATCACAACGGAGGTATAATTCCAGGAGCTACATTACCCACTTATACACCTACCCAATCTGGTTATTATACCTGTTCGGTTACCATGGGAAGCTGTGCTCCTCTAATTACAGAACCTTTTAAAGTTTTAAACTGTCTGAAAATTACCAATCAAACTCTTGATGTTTGTGATGTTAAAAACATAACTCCGACATTTTCTGTTTCTACACAGACTCCAGTTGCTTCAACAGTAGCAATTACGACAGCCCCAACTTTGGGAACAGCAACTATAAATACAACAACCGGTGTTATTACTTATACCGCAACAAACCCTACAGTAGCGGGAACAGACACTTTCACATATACATTTTGTGGAAACGACACTATATTCCCAGACTGCGAATCTATCACAGTAACAATAAACATTCAACCGGTAACTGTTACCAATGCTACGATGACTTCTTGTAGTGTAAATGGCTTAGGAACTTTCAATCTTACAACAGCCAATATTACTAACAATAATCCTGTAACCAAAACTTATTATACAAGTTTAGCGGCAGCACAGACCGAAAATGCTGCTGGTTTAATTTCTGCTCCTACATCTTATTCGGCTCCGGCAGGAACAATTGTATATGTTGTTGTTAAAAATCCCGCAGGCTGTAAAAACATTGCACAAATTACCCTTAATCACTATCCAACAATCAATATATTACCCAATCACAATAATGCGTTATGTGATGAAAATTTTGATGGCATTGTAAATGTTGTTTTATCGGATATTACCCCAATTATTCTAACTAATCCCACGTATTTCACCAATGTAAAGTATTATGCCAGTCTTTCGGATGCAATGAATAATACCAACAATACATTACCGAATAACTGGAGCTACTCTACCAATACAACCATATATGTAAGAGTAGAATCTCCCGATGGATGTGGAGCTGTTGTTCAGTGGGTTTCTTTCAGTATTGGAGGCAAAGTTCCACTCCTTACAACATTGCTTGTACAAAATTATTGTGATGATGATCTTGACGGAACCAAACAAGTAAACTTATCACAGTTCATCAGTCAGTTTACCACAGATCCACAGGTTTCGGCGACTTACCATGCAAGTTTAGCCGATGCTCAGAACAATGTATCACCTATTAACGGAGCAGTTACGCTCACAGGTACAAAAACTTATTATATCCGATTTACAAAACCCGGATTATGTGCTGAAGTTGCCACTTTAAGAATCACCCTTAAAACTCCAAAAAAATCTGAAATATTAAAAGATAAAGTTATTTGCCCAAAAACTCTTACTATATTAGATGCAGGACCTGGCTTCTCTTCTTACTTATGGAGTACAGGGGCTACAACTCAATCTATCTCTAATGTCTCTACCGGGAATTATTGGGTAGAACTGACGTTTGATGGATGTGTTTATAAACAATTTGTAAATGTATCAGATTCGGTTTTACCAGTAATAACTTCCATCGAAATTAACGGAACTACAGTAACCGTAGGAGTAAGTGGCGGAAACCCGGCTTACGAATACTCGCTAGATGGCTTTATCTGGCAAAATTCTAACGTATTTACAAATGTAACACGAGGTACTTATACGGTATATGTGAGAGACTCTTTGAAATGCAACATCGTAAAAGAAGATTTTGTCATCATCGACCTTATCAATACTATTACCCCAAATGGTGACGGCAGAAATGATGTAATTAATTACTCTTCGTTGATGAACAAAAAAAATCTTGAATTTAGAATTTTTGATCGTTATGGTGCTGAAGTTTTCCGTGGTACGCCCAACAATAATTTTACATGGGACGGAAATATGAAAGGTAGGCCAGTGCCTACCGCCACATATTGGTATTTTATCAGCTGGACAGAGTTGGGGAATATAACTACAGTAAAATATTCCAGCTGGTTGTTGGTAAAACACAGGAATAACAATCTGTGGGACAAATAATTATTAGGTCATTAACATTTCATTTTAAAGTTTAATAAAATTTTAACCCTTATTTAGGTAAATATCAGTGATCGCTTCTGTATTCTTATGTATTTTTGCATGAGATATGAATAAAATTTTAATTATTTGTTTTTTTATTTTCTTGGGTAAAATAAATGCACAGGTTTTTTCCGGTGAAGTATTCCTGAGAGATAATTCGATGCTATATCTTAATCAGGTATATGTTACCAATCTTAATAAGCTTAAAACAGTGCTTACGACTTATAACGGAGATTTTAAATTAGCAGCAGAACCTGGAGATGTCATACGTTTTACTTCAATTATTACGGAAAGAAAAGATGTAAAACTAACCCCTCAAATGCTGAACTCCAATAATCTGGTAGAACTAAAAATTGCTTATCAGGATATTCAGGAAGTGGTTATCAACAGATTCAGGCCCACAGGAAATTTAAGATACGATGTAAATTCAATCCGTAAGGATGATAAATCGCTGGCTATAAAAAAAGCAATCGGACTTCCCGAACCCAAAGGAGACGGAACTCCGCAAGAACTTCCTATTGCCAGTTTCAGAGATGGTGGTCTTTCACTTAGTATAGAAAGTATTTTTGATGCATTATCCGGGGAAAGAAAGAAGAAACAGAGACTAGTTGCGTACGAAAGAATGTCTAATTCTGTTACTCAAATAAAAAATTACTTGGGTAAAGATTATTTTACCCGCTTCAAAATCCCTGAAAATCTTATCGATAATTTTTTACAGTTTGTTTATACCTCAGAAAATATTGAAGTTTTTGTGCAGACAGGCAATTTCGAGGCAGTAAAACTCCCTATTGAAAAATATCTTCCTATTTATCAAAAAAGATTAAAAAATTCTCATTTACAGGAAGTAGTCAATTAAATATCATTTAAAATTTAAATAAGTTTTTAATCTATATACTGATGTTCTTTTTTTTAAATTTCTCTATTTTTATAAAAAAATTTTGAGTTTTTTTGAGAATTTTATGAATGATTTCAGTAATCAATTTTAAATATCAATGAAAAAATTAGTTTTAATTTTTATAACATTATTCTCTGTACTCTATTCTGCCCAAAAGCAAAATAAAGACTATAGCGACATTCTTAAGAGTAAAAGCATATACGAGATTAATGCCTTTCTGAGAGATGCACATCCCGATGATCCTCGCAGATCTGTTCTTAAACCCAGAGTAATGAGTTTAATGAAAGAGTACATCGCAGATGCTGCTCCCGGCGATAGAAAAGTAAGAGAAATGCAGGAAAATCTCGCAAGACTGAAGAGAGGAAATTCTACTAAAATATCTTTTGAAGAATATAATGCTAAAATTAAGCAAAAACAGATATTAAAATATCAAAAGCAGTTACAAGTCGGTCAGGCAGCAATCGTTTACACTAAAAGTTCTCCAAAGAATGTATATATTGAAAACTCGGAATCTGCAAAAAATACAACCATCGCAATTCCTGACACCGAAGCAGCAGAATTTAATATGCTAATGGCAGAAAACCCTGCTGAACATAAAGATAAGACCGTAAAAATTCTTAATTCACTCTTCGATAACGATCCTAACTCTAAAGAATGCATCATACTTATCCAGAATAAATCGGATTGTAATATTATCGTTAGAATAGACGGGGTTGGAAACACAAAATACAGACTTCCTGTTCCTGCTCAGTCGGATAATTCTATAGTTGTACAAAAAGGAGATTACCTTCTTTCGAGTATCGTTTGTGGCGCTCAGTATGCATCACAAAAAACCATTCAAAAACCCTTGATGGTTGCTTTAGGAAGCTCTTCAAAATAATCTGCTCACCATCAAATTAAAAATTTTTATGCTGCATAATTTTCGTAATTTTGCAGCATTTCATTTATAATTCATGGGCAAAAATAAACTAAGAAGATTCGCAGAAAACAAGATATTACCTAACGTCATTCAACCAACCAGAGATGAAGCTCTGAATGGTTTTGAATTGAAAGGAAAATGGAGAGATCATTTCTTTAAAAATAACCAACCCATCGTTCTGGAATTAGGTTGCGGAAAAGGCGAATATTCTGTAGGACTCGCTAAAACATTTACTGATAAGAATTTTATCGGAATTGATATTAAAGGGGCAAGATTCTGGTTTGGAGCCAAAGAAGCTGTAGAAAATAATATGAAAAATGTAGCTTTTTTACGTTCTCAAATAGAATTGGTAGATTATTATTTTGCTGAAAATGAAGTAGATGAAATCTGGATTACTTTTCCCGATCCGCAAATTAAATACAAAAGAACCAAACACAGACTCACCCACCCCGATTTTCTGGAGCGTTACAAAAAATTCTTAAAACCGGGAGGTATTATCCATCTAAAAACAGATTCAGAATTTCTCCACGGCTACACATTAGGATACTTACAGGGTGCAGGCTACGAAATCATAAGTGCTCATCACGACATTTATGGTGCATTGGAGTACGATCCAGAAACGCCACATTTACGTGATATAAAAACACATTATGAAGAGCTTTTCTCGTCTAAAGGCAAAACCATCACTTACATAAAATTCAAAATAAATTAAAGGAATATTACTTTTAATGAGGAAAAATTGGTTATTGGCTATTGTATTCGGTCTTTTTATTTCTTCATGTGCTTCCAACTCGGCTAATGAAGAGATTTTGAAAAGCAATAACATTCAGGAAATAGAAAAATATTTGTCTCAGGCACATCCTGAAGATCCTAAACGCAGAATTCTGAAGCAACATCTTATTGCCATTAAAAATACAGAATGGACAAAGGGAAGAAAAGATGCCAAGCCTATGGAAGCAAGACCGCTTTTTTTTAATCTGCCAGACTTAGCTTCTGCGAAAAAAAATACAGAGGCAAGAGATGAACTTTTCCGAAAACTGATGGCGGAAACTCCAGAGGAGCACCAAGAAAAAACAGTAAAACTTCTGAATACATTATTTAATAAAGATATTAATAGTAATGAGGTTATTCTTCTTATTAAAAATAATTCTGACTGTAATTTGGTCCTAGAAATTTCGGGGAAAAAATTTTATAATTTACCCGTTCCTTCTAAAGGAGAGAATTCTATTGTAGTAAATAAAGATAATTACAGCTTATCGGGAAGTCTTTGCGATGTAATGTATCAAAACAAAAAAGAAATCAATAAAAGCTTTATTATGGTTTTGAACAACCCTGGATATAATGAAAATATAGACAGATTAGAAAAATCGCCAAATTTAAAAAGCACAGTTAAAAAAAGGAATACATCCAAATCTAAAAGAAGAGCTTAATCCATAAAAAAACCGCTGAAATTCAGCGGTTTTACTTATTTTAAAGATAAATCTTAATTATTCAGCAGAATCGAAATCTGCATCTTTATCAGCAGAAACTACTTCTCCTTCTTCTTTAGATTTTTCTTTATCAGCTTTTCTTTGAGACTGACCTTCTTTGATAGAGTCTGAAACAACGTTCAAAATCATATCAATAGATTTAGAAGCATCATCGTTTCCTGGGATAACGAAATCAACTTTTCTAGGATCAGAGTTAGTATCAACAATACCGAAAACTGGAATACCTAATTTCTTAGCTTCAGTTACAGCGATATGTTCTCTCATGATATCTACAACAAAGATTGCAGAAGGAAGACGAACCATGTCTGAGATAGAACCTAAGTTTTTCTCTAAGTTAGCTCTTTGTCTGTCTACTTGTAATCTTTCTTTTTTAGATAAAGTTTCGAACGTACCGTCTTTTTTCATTTTGTCGATAGCGTTCATTTTCTTTACAGCCTTTCTGATAGTAACAAAGTTTGTTAACATACCTCCTGGCCATCTTTCTGTAATATAAGGCATATTAAGTTCAGCAGCGTGTTTTGCAACAACCTCTTTCGCTTGCTTTTTAGTAGCTACGAAAAGAACTTTTTTACCTGCAGAAGTTAATTTTTCTAAAGCGTTACAAGCTTCATCCAATTTAACTGCTGTTTTATGTAAGTCTACAATGTGAATACCGTTTTTCTCCATAAAAATGTATGGAGCCATATTTGGATTCCACTTTCTAGTCATGTGACCGAAGTGTACACCAGCCTCTAGAAGGTCTTTTACATTTGCTTTTGCCATGTTTTCTGTTTTTGTTAGTTTACTTTCCGTTTTTTAAACAATCAACAACTTCTTTAGATGGGAGAAGCGTTTGGATGCTAAACGTAACGGGCAATTTTTAAAATTAGATTAATAGATTTCAGATATAAGATAGCAGACGAAAAAAGGTCTGAAATCTGACATCTCCAATCTGATGTCTGAAAAAAATTAACGTTTTGAGAATTGGAATCTCTTTCTTGCTTTTTTCTGACCTGGCTTCTTTCTTTCCACCATTCTTGCGTCTCTTGTAAGTAAACCAGCTGGTTTTAAAGCCAATCTGAATTCAGCATTAATTTCGCAAAGAGCTCTAGAAATCCCTAATCTGATAGCTTCAGCCTGACCTGTATTTCCACCTCCGAAAACGTTTACAGTAACATCGTACTGACCAACAGTTTCAGAAAGGATGAACGGCTGGTTCAATTTGTAAACCATAACGTCTGTAGAGAAATATTCTTTAGCATCTTTACCGTTTACCGTAATGTTACCAGCACCTGGTTTTACATAAACTCTTGCTACAGAAGTTTTTCTTCTACCAATTTTGTGAACTATAGACATAATTAATTATTTAATTTCGTTAACATTAATTGTTTTTGGCTGTTGAGCTTCGTGCTTGTGTTCAGTTCCTTCATATAAATAAAGATTCTTCAACAATGCAGATCCTAATCTGTTTTTTGGAAGCATACCTTTTACAGATTTTTCCAATACTTTTAAAGAATCTTTTTTCTGAAGTTCTGCAGCTGTCATAGACTTTTGACCACCAGGATACCCTGTATGCCAGATATAAGTCTTATCGTTCCACTTGTTTCCGGAAAGGGTTACTTTCCCAGCATTCAAAACAATAACATTATCACCACAATCTACGTGAGGTGTAAAGTTTGCTTTGTGCTTACCTCTCAAAATCTTTGCAACCTTAGAAGCAAGTCTTCCTAACGGTTGTCCTTCAGCGTCTACCACAACCCATTCTTTATTAGCAGTAGCTTTGTTCGCTGAAACAGTTTTGTAACTTAATGTATTCACACGTTTTAGTTAAAGATTAAACATAATTTTCCCCTAAAAGGGTGTGCAAAGGTACAAATATTTTTCTATTCTGAAAATATATTTTCAATTAAAGTATTGAAAATAATGATAATAAGGATATTATCTAGAATCAAATTGATTAAAAATGAAGCTTTTAATTTCTTAAAAGCTGTTGTGTTACAGTTGAAAAGCTCAAAAAATTTAGTTTCGTAAAGATTTACTTGCCCTAAAGCTTGCGATTAAATAATAAGCAACAAAAACAGTAGAAAACTTTAAAATGGATGGTATTGCCTTTTCAAGATTGAATATTAGTGCTCCTATCACCACCAAAAGCGCCATTACACCAAATGAAGAACCCATTTTTTGAAGTAAAGAAAATTTTGGATTATCTAAAAAATAAGCCATTCCCCACGCAAGACCGAATGCAATAGCATAATATACTTCCAGCCCAACATGCTCCCCGTCTACAAATAAATAATTAATTAAAAAACTGATGACCGTACCCAATGTAAAATAGACGAATGCTCTTTTCATATAATATAATGTATTGCAAAAATAAAAATTTAATCCGGAAAATTTAAAATAATAAAACAACATAATAAACCACAGAACACACACATTAATTTATACATAATCAAATTCTCACAAAACATATAAAACACAAACAATCAAACAACTAAAAACAAAATAAAGGTTGTTATTTTATTATTATATTTGGAAATTAAGAAATTTTCTAAATCTTTTATGGAAACCCAAAAATACACCCCAAAAAATAAAGTAAGAATTGTTACAGCCGCCTCGTTGTTCGATGGGCACGATGCTGCGATTAATATCATGCGCCGTGTCATCCAGGGCACCGGATGCGAAGTCATCCACCTCGGTCACGACAAATCTGCAGAAGAAGTGGTGAATACCGCCATTCAGGAAGACGCCAATGCCATTGCCCTTACGTCTTACCAAGGTGGTCACAACGAATATTTTAAATACATCTACGATCTTCTGAGAGAAAAAAACTCGCCACAAATCAAGATTTTTGGCGGCGGTGGCGGCGTGATCTTGCCAGAAGAGATTAAAGATCTGATGGATTATGGCATCGACAGAATTTATTCTCCCGACGATGGTCGCGAACTCGGATTACAAGGGATGATTGATGATCTGGTAAACCGCTCGGACTTTGCCACAGGCAAAGATGTAGAAGCAAAAGATCTGGACAGCATCAGTTTTGAAAACCCGACAAGTATTGCCAAAATCATCTCTGCGGTAGAAAACTTCTCCGAAGAAAAACCAGATTTGGTAGCTACCATCAACGAAAAATCAAAAGACCTTAACATCCCAATTATTGGTATCACAGGCACTGGCGGCGCGGGAAAATCTTCTTTAACAGACGAATTGGTAAGGCGTTTTATCCGCTCAAATCCGGAAAAAAAGATTGCCATTATCTCGATTGATCCTTCTAAAAAGAAAACCGGAGGCGCACTTTTGGGAGACAGAATCCGTATGAACGCCATCAATGACCCAAGAGTTTACATGCGCTCTATGGCGACGAGAGAGAACAACGTTTCGGTTTCGCCATTTATTCATTCTGCCTTGAATGTATTGAAATTGGCTCATCCAGATGTTATCATTCTTGAGACTTCGGGTATCGGACAATCTGGCTCAGAAGTATCTGATTTTTCGGATGTTTCTATGTATGTGATGACGCCTGAATATGGTGCATCTACGCAGTTAGAGAAAATCGACATGTTAGATTACGCCGATTTGGTGGCACTAAACAAATCTGATAAACGGGGCGCTTTGGATGCGCTACAAGCGGTGAGAAAACAGTTCCAAAGAAATCATTTATTATGGGAGCAACCATTGGACGAAATGCCAGTCTATGCGACCAAAGCATCGCAGTTTAACGATCACGGCACCACTGAATTATACAACAGATTGGTGTCTAAAGTGAATGATAAATTTGCTGATTTGGATTTAAAAACATTTGTCGAACAAGAAATCACTGATGAAGTAACGATTATCCCTCCCAAAAGAGTCCGTTACCTTTCTGAAATTGTTGAAAACAACAGACAGTATGACGAAAACGTTGAAAAACAAGCGGAGTTAGCCCGAAAAATGTATCAGATTGATGGGGTTAAAAAAATCATTTCCAACGAAACTTTAGACGCCGAATATCAAAAAGCCGAGAAAGAACTTCAACAAGAAAATATCGACTTCCTAAAAACTTGGGACGACACGAAAAAGGCGTTCCACGAAGAGTTTTATTCCTACTTCGTAAGAGGCAAAGAAATTAAAGTGGAGACCTCAACAGAATCTTTATCTCATCTTAGAATTCCGAAAATTGCGTTACCAAAATACAACGATTGGGGCGACCTCATCCAATGGAAAGGACAGGAAAATCTCCCGGGGAGCTTCCCTTACACCGCAGGGATTTATCCTTTCAAAAGAACCGGAGAAGATCCAACGAGAATGTTCGCCGGGGAAGGTGGTCCGGAAAGAACCAACAGGAGATTCCACTACGTTTCTGCAGAAATGCCTGCAAAACGTTTATCTACGGCTTTCGATTCAGTAACGCTTTACGGACAAGACCCGGCTTTACCACCGGATATTTATGGTAAAATCGGGAATGCGGGAGTTTCGATTGCCACACTGGATGATGCAAAAAAACTGTATTCCGGTTTTGATTTGGTAAATGCATTGACGTCAGTATCGATGACGATTAATGGACCAGCTCCGATGCTGTTGGCATTTTTTATGAATGCTGCCATCGACCAGAATGTTGAAAAATACATTACTGAACATCATTTAGAAGCTAAAGTTGAAGCTGTTTTAAAAGCAAAATTTGACGACAAAGGTTTAGAAAGACCAAAATATAACGGCGAATTGCCTCCTTCTAATAATGGTTTAGGCTTAAAATTATTGGGCATAACGGGTGATGAAGTGATCCCTGCCAATGCTTATGCAGAAATTAAGGCTAAAACCATCGCAACCGTCCGCGGAACGGTGCAGGCTGATATTTTAAAAGAAGATCAAGCACAAAACACTTGTATTTTCTCAACTGAATTTGCTTTGAGATTAATGGGTGACGTTCAAGAATATTTCATCAAAGAAAAAGTAAGAAACTTCTACTCAGTTTCTATTTCCGGGTATCACATTGCAGAAGCGGGTGCCAATCCGGTTTCCCAGTTGGCATTTACTTTGGCAAATGGTTTCACGTATGTTGAATATTATCTGTCAAGAGGGATGGATATCAATGATTTTGCACCAAACCTTTCCTTCTTCTTTTCCAACGGTATTGACCCAGAATATTCGGTTATCGGACGTGTGGCGAGAAGAATCTGGGCAAAAGCCATGAAACTGAAATACGGCGCCGATGAAAGAAGTCAGATGTTAAAATATCATATCCAGACCTCTGGACGTTCGCTTCACGCTCAGGAAATTGATTTTAACGATATCAGAACAACGCTTCAAGCATTGTATGCGATTTACGACAACTGTAATTCTTTGCACACGAATGCTTATGACGAGGCGATTACTACACCGACTGAACAATCTGTGCGACGAGCAATGGCAATTCAGTTAATTATCAATAAAGAATTAGGCTTAGCGAAAAACGAAAATCCGTTGCAAGGTTCATTTATTATAGAAGAATTAACCGATTTGGTGGAAGAAGCTGTTTATGCAGAGTTCGACAGAATTACCGAAAGAGGCGGTGTTTTGGGCGCGATGGAAACAATGTATCAGCGTTCTAAAATCCAGGAAGAATCGATGCATTACGAATGGCTGAAACACACCGGAGAATATCCAATTATCGGTGTGAATACCTTTTTAGGAAAAGATGGTTCGCCAACGGTACTTCCGGGGGAAGTGATCCGCTCGACTGAGGAGGAAAAGCAAGCTCAGATCGAAACTTTGCACAATTTTCAAAAAGCCAATGAAGCAAAATCTGAAGAAGCACTTAAAACGCTACAACACGCCGCCATTAATCAGCAAAACTTATTTGAGGTGATGATGGACGCTGTAAAATATTGTTCGCTTGGACAAATTACCAATGCGCTTTTTGAAGTAGGCGGTAAATATAGAAGAAATATGTAACGGCAGGGCCGTAGCCAATTATTGACTACTAAATGTTTTACATAATTGTAAATAGACCTCAGAGAATTTCCTTTGAGGTTTTTTGTTTATTAGTATCCGTTAAAAATGATCTATGAAAAAGCTAATTACAATTGCAATCTCACTCTATTTTATTTGTTTTCTAAATTCTTGTGGTACTACAGCAAATACTTCTGAAAAAAGCGAAATGACTAAAAATACTGAAGCATTACAGAAAAAGCAGGACGCAACAAAAATTGAAATTGACTGGAATAATAATTACGGTAAACCAGGTAAGTAAACCTGATAAAAATTATCTGGCTTTTTGATTACAAAACAACTTTGAATTACCCTGAATTTCTGAATTATAAACTTTTTCTTATTTTAGAGAAAGTAAAAACACCTTATGAAATTCTCCCTTGCCTTGGTTTCTTTATTTATATTTTTATTTTCCTGTCAAAAGGTCGAAAATTCCGAAATTTATAACAAAAAAAATATCGCCGATTCTGCGGTTAATGCTTATCAGCAAAAAATATACTCATCGCAAATAGATTCTGTTGTTAATAAATACCACTTTAATGGAAGTATAGGAATTTTTAAAGACAGCATAGAATTATATCGTAAAAATAGAGGCTATTCAGATTTTGAAACTAAAAATAAAATCAACAATTCCACCATATTTTCCATAGCATCAATCAGCAAACAGTTTACCGCAGTTTTGATATTACTACAAGTAGAACAAGGAAAAATTACACTCGATGATAAAGTTTCGAAATATCTTAAAGATTTCAAGACCACAGAATATGAAAACATTTCTATTCGCCAGCTTTTAAACCACAGTTCAGGATTAAATAATTTTGGAGAAAAGCTTGTTTTTCAAAACGGCTCAGGATTCAACTATTCTAATGACGGTTACAATGCATTAGGTAAGATAATAGAAACTGTTTCCGGAAAATCTTTCGATGAAAATATGCTAGAATTATTCGAAAAAGCCGGAATGAAAAATTCTTTTACAGGAACTTCCTTCAACGGAAAAAATTTTGCTCATACCTACATTGGAAATCATAAAACGCAGAAAATAGTGAATGGCATGCCCAAAAGATTAGCCAATAAGGAAATCGGAATTCCCGCAGGCGGCGTCTTATCTACTGTTGATGATTTACACATTTGGAATAACGCTTTGTATAGCGGAAAAATTATCGGTGCAGAAACTTTAAAAAAATTCATGCAAAAAAGTACAGAAAGAAAGCATCCTATTTTCGGAACAATGGGTTATGGATTGGGTATTATGACGAATAATCATCTACCACTCTCCTACTTCCACAGTGGATATGTAAAAGGTGCACCATCACTCAATATTTATTATCCCAAAACGAAAACTTCTATTATTATTCTATCCAATCTTGCTGATGAGGAAAAAGGCAAATCTTCCTCTTTTTCAGTTCATAAAAAGATTAAAGAAATTGCTGATATTTTAGAAACTGCACCGTAAACTTAAAAATTGATTTCAAAAAAGGATAAATAAAATCACATCTCTTTTATGTTTTCTCAGCTTGAATTTTCTGAAAATTAAACTTAGCCAAAATGATATCCAATCTCAACAAGCAAATCTAAAGTATGTTTTTAGCCATTTAAAAATTTCTCTTATTATTTTATTTCTAAAAATTCTCTTGAATATAAGGATAAACATTCTTCATTGTTTTAATGTATTTCTGCTGAAACACAATTACAATTACTTCAAAGTAAATAAATAGAAAGAGTATAACTTTAGCAGCGATGTCTTTTGAAGATAACGAACTCATGAATCCACTGTCTATTTCTAAGCCAAAACTGAAAGTCCATAAAAAAGAAACCGGAAAAAAGAACAACCTCCCTAAAGATTGATAAGGTGAAATAGGCAAAGTCTGAAAACGTCCCAAATCTTTATATAGTTTTCTATTTTGCCAAAAAATAAGTATCGGTATCGTCACAAGTGATATTATAAATAAGCAAAACAACACATGAAATATATAAAATGGAATTATAACAGAAACCATCCAAATAAAACCCGAAGTTGCAAATGCCACCCAAACTGCCTGTTTAAAAACCGGATAAATTTTATTATTTGCCGATTTTTTAATAAAGTCTGAAGTATCTTCCAACGAAAAATTTCCATCCCACTTCAATTTTAAATCATCATGCCAGGAAATAATAGCAGCATTGAATGCATCATTAAATGAAAGATTTTTTTCAGATTGAAGATGATTAATTTGACTTACAAAATGATCTTCCACCTCCATAAGCAAATCCACAGGAAGTTTTTTAGCAATTAGATAATTTCTTACTTCAGTTTTTTCTTCTATAGTCATACGATTGCAATATTTAATTTTTGTGTCCTCATAAAAAGCAGTTGTATTTGAACGCACACCGCAAAAACCAAGAAAAGCTGATTATAAGAACTTTCCCAGAAAAATCTATTTTTACTCACAAAATACACAATTGAAAATACCAAAACCCCAAAAAGCATATTTCTTACAATTAAAGGGTGATAAGAAAGCTGCATATACTCCTTTATACTCATTTTTTTGAACAAAAAATTATAGAGTAAAACCAAAAAGCATAAACCTGCCAAAATCATTACCATCACCACAAGAAAATCAGGATTTATATAGTTTAAAATCGCAGCCAATAAGGTTATTAAAATAGAGTTAGTGGTAATTTTACGATATTTACTGCCCAAAGATTTCTTTTCTATTCTGGATATTTTTCTAAATGAAAATAAACTTAACGGAACCATTTCAAGCTCATGTTCCCACTTTATTTTCACCTGAGTAAATGCCTGTTGAAAACCAATCCCATTTTTCATCAAATCTGAAATTTGCATGATAAAATGATCATACACTTCAATTAATATGGTATGGTTTACTATCCTTTTTTTAAGATAATTCTGCACTTCGAGAATTTCATTTTTTTCCATGCTTATATTTAGTTTAAAATCTGTAATTGCTTTAATGTTCTTTTATGTTCTAAAAAATTTATAATTCCGAAAACAAATAAAACAATAAGGCTGAATCTATATAAAGAAATTGCAATGAGCACAAAAACTGAAACATCTTTTCCTGAAATAAAAAAATGATATAATAAATCTCCCCCTTTAATCAGACTTTGAATTTGTCCCATTGAGCAAACTACCATTAAAATGAGATTCTGCTGATAAAACGAATAATTAATTCTTCCTTTATAAACAAAACTCTTTTTAAAGTAGTTGATGTATTTAAAATTCAGACAAAAAAGAATTATCGGAATGGATAATAATAAAGAATTGGATACTATATAATAAATTCTGTACGTTTCCAGACTATCCGCAAAGAAAACCATTACAAGGCTCAATACAAAAAACAACGATCCAATAAGTAAAGATTGTATAATAATTGGCTGAAATTTATTCTTAATAATAGTTTTTGCGATTTTAGGCATTTTTTGTCTGCCATAAAAAAACCAGTAGGTTGTTGGAGTTAGATTATTTTCCCAAATTTCTTTAACTTTTGAAAAAGCTTCATCAAAATTAACTGTATTACTGCACATACAATCTTCCACCTGCAAAATGATGTGATCTTTTATTTCCAGCAAAATATCTAAAGAAAGGTTTTTAGAAATTAAATACTGCTCAATCTGCAATTTTTGTTCAGAAGAAATCATATATCGAAAATAGTTTTCAGATTAAACAAATAAGATCTCATTTCGTCTTCCTGAGTTGCCTGCTGCTTTTTCCCTTTCTCGGTAAGCAAGTAATATTTTCTGCTTCTTCCGTTTATTTCCTTCACTTCAGAAGTGATAATTCCGTCTGCTTCCAGTTTATGTAGTAATGGATATAATGCTCCTTCAGTCATTTCCAGCTCACCTTCCGTTAATTCTTTTGCACGCTGCGTAATTTGATACCCATACATTTTAACTTCTTTTGAAAGCAGTTTTAAAATAATATTCTGGAGCGTTCCTTTATAAAGACTGTTCTTTTTCATTCTTCAAACAATACCTTACAAATCTATGCATAATTTTCTTATGTATTCGAAAATTCAGAGAAAAAAATTCAAAACAGTATCTTTGCATTAATGGTTTCAACAGAAAAAATAATTTTAGGCATAGATCCCGGAACTGCTGTAATGGGTTTCGGACTGATTTCGGTAATAAAAGGAAAAATGGAAATGATTTCCATCCATGAATTGATTTTAAAGAAATATCCCAATCACGAAACTAAGCTGAAATATATTTTTGATAAAACTTTAGCCCTGATTGACGAATTCCATCCCGACGAAGTGGCTTTGGAAGCACCATTTTACGGCAAAAATGTACAATCTATGCTCAAATTAGGAAGAGCTCAGGGAGTTGCGATGGCGGCAAGTTTACACAGAAACATTCCCATTACCGAATATTCTCCCAAAAAAATAAAAATGGCAATTACCGGCAACGGAAATGCCAGCAAAGAACAGGTAGCCGGGATGCTTCAAAACCTTTTAAATCTAAAAGAATTCCCGACCAAATATCTGGATGCATCGGATGGATTGGCGGTAGCGGTTTGTCATCACTTCAACTCCGGAAGTTTATCGGATACCAAATCGTATTCGGGTTGGGAAAGCTTTCTGAAACAAAACCCGGATAGATTAAAATAAATGTACATGAACACCCAAATTTTAAAGTTTTTGAACGATTTTCACTCTGTTTACAATATTTTTTTGTTTGATTTCGTAAAAGTATTACATTTGCAACTCCTTAAAGGAGAGATTACGATGTTCTTTTAAATTTTTTAAAAACCAATTTAAAATTATCTCAGACTCCTTTTCAGGCTAAAAATTTATATCATGCCGGATTTGAAAATTCAGGAAGCCAAGCTGCTTTTTAATAAAATTCGCTCAAACCCAAAAAGTTATGATTTAAAAACTAGTACGGAAGGAATCACAGGCAGCGATGAAAGAATTAGTTTCAGACTTTATAGGAATGGTGAGAGAAGCGTTTTTGAAGTTACCATAGATGGTCTCACATTTTCCAACTCTACCGGAGAATGGAACAATGCGATGATTATGCTGGATAATATCATCAAAAAAATAGACAAAGAAACCGAAAATATTAAAGTACAACAGGCGTTAGATAAGCTTAAAAAGTACCTTTCGGAAGAAATTTAAAGAAAATTAAAAAAAGTTAAAAATAAATTTGGTGGGTAACAAATAAGTTTATAAATTTGCACTCACATTTGAACGATATGGCAAATCATAAATCAGCACTTAAGAGAATAAGACAAAACGAAGTTAGAAAAGTTCGTAACAGATACTATCACAAGACTGCAAGAACTGCAATGAAAGTCTTGAGAAATGAAGAAAACAAAGCAGCTGCATCTGAGCAATTGCCAAAAGTTATCTCTTTATTGGATAAGTTAGCAAAGAAAAACATTATTCACAAGAATAAAGCAGCTAACTTAAAAAGCAAATTAACTAAGCACGTTAATAATTTAGCGTAATTATATAGTAGGCCCGTTCGTCTATCGGTTAGGACCTCAGATTTTCATTCTGGTAAGAGGGGTTCGATTCCCCTACGGGCTACTAATTTTAAGAGTTGATACTTATAAAAACAAAATCTAACACATAATTTTAGGATTATGGAAGATAGAGGGCCCGTTCGTCTATCGGTTAGGACCTCAGATTTTCATTCTGGTAAGAGGGGTTCGATTCCCCTACGGGCTACAAAAAAGGATTGTTATTTTTAATAACAATCCTTTTTTTGTTTATGATTTGAGATTAGAGCATTTTATTTATTGATTGAGTTAAACTCTAACAATTTGGTTTATTTTAATATAAGAAAAATGCTTCAAAAAAGGTGTTGTAATTATATAATTTCCACATAATCTTTATTTCAACTCTAATACCAGAATACCGTTACTCTCAATATTTTTCAGATTAATATTAATGATACCGTTCTTAACGGAAACGAATTCAGATTGTTTAAGTTGGGGAGATTTCAATTCTTTTTCTTTAGTGTCTTCAATCAAGTATAGATTATAATGTAGTTTTCTTTTTCCCGAAAAATATTTTTTAACATCGATATTTTTTAAACTTAAATTAAGATCTTTATTTGATCCTGAAGTATTGCCAATGAGTATATTTACAGACTTATTTTTGTTTAGATAATAACCAATTACAGAAAAGTTCTCATTTTTAGTAATTAATTTAAATCTATTATCTAGACTTTCTGCATATAACTTGTATGCAAACCAAACCGACCTTGGTTTTCCGTTCGGCATAAGCAGACCGTCCATAGAATTATTAAAGCAACTGTTACCGCCAATTTCTGCCGGGTTATCGTGACAAGTTTTGCACGCTCCACTAACTCCACCTTCCTCAAAAGTATTGAGAAAAGAAAGAACAGCTAATGGACTGAACTGAACACTTTCACCAATAATTTCAGGAATATAGATTTCTTTTATTTTCAGCTTTTTAAATTGATTAAGCCAAACTTCTTTTGCAAAATTTATATTCGCCTTCATTTCTTTAATATCAGAAATAACTCCGCCTTCATGCCAAGCTAAAATATCTACAACAACATTATTTTTCTCACAAAAAGTTAAAAAATCTTCAATAAATTCTTTGTAAAATCTAGAGCAACTAGGTCCCATAATTACAGCATCTTTACCACCAGGCATACTTCTTATGATATCATGAGCTTTTTTAAAAGCTAAAAAAAACTGCTCTTTAGTTCCCGACCAAAAACCAGTATCGGGTTCATTCCAAATATCGTAAATAACAGTATTTCCGTTCTCGGCGTACATTTTTCTTACAAAAGCTTCATAGCTTTTAGGATCGCTATACGGTAAAATTCTATTTCCGTCTGTAGAATTTTCATTCAGGGTTTTATAGATACATAAATCGCTCATGATAAGAATTGGCTGTATTTTTCTGGAAATTAGCCCAGAAATAATATCCTTTCTTTCTTGAGATTTAAACATATAATTACCAAATCTCCAGAACTTCGGTTTCAGAGCTTTAATATCATTATCTAATGTTTCAATATTATTCAAATGCAAAAAACCGGCAATACTCTCTTTCTTATATGTTTTAGAAACATCTACAACAACAGAATTCTGGCTTTTTACAAACGCAAAAGAAAACAATAATATTACTGAAAAAATTTGGATAGACTTTATTTTAAATATGCGATGCATCTTTATTTTGAATTAATGATATAATAGAAATATTTACAAAAGATATAAAAAAAATACAGCATACAAATCAATATTTAATAGTTTAAAACCATCAAATCTGAATGTATGCTGTATTTTATTTTTCAGAGTACTACTTCTTACTTAGAGCCTCATCATATCTCTTACTGATTTCATTCCAGTTGGTAACATTCCAAATGGCAGTAAGATAGTCTGCTCTTTTATTTTGATATTTTAGGTAATATGCATGTTCCCAAACATCAATTCCGAAGATAGGAGTTCCTTTTTCTTCCACCACATCCATTAAAGGATTATCTTGGTTAGGCGTTGAAGAAACAAATAACTTTCCTTTTTTATCTACAGAAAGCCATGCCCATCCAGATCCAAAACGGTCTGCTCCGGCTTTGCTCATTTTCTCTTTAAAAGCTTCCATACTACCAAATGCATCATTAATTGCTTTAGAAAGCTTTGCAGATGGCTGTGTATTTTTTTGCGGAGTAAGAACAGTCCAGAAAAGTTCGTGGTTATAATGTCCTCCAGCGTTATTTCTTACCGCCGGACTTAATTTTGACACGTTGGAAAGGATTTGAAACATAGTCTGCTTTTCCTGCGGAGTTCCCGCAATGGCTTTATTAAGATTATTAACATAAGCTGCAGCATGTTTAGAATAATGAATCTCCATTGTTTTGGCATCAATATTTCCTTCCAAAGCATCGTAAGCATAAGGTAACGGAGTCTGCTTAAATTGTGAGAAAGCAAACTGAGCGGTCATAACTGCAGCAAGGGCAGCGATTTTAAAAACTTTCATATCTTTATTTTATAGTTTTATAATTAAATTGACAATCAGACAATTACATAACAAAATGTAACATTGAATTGATCATCCAAAATCATTCCAATAATTTCTTAATATCTTCAATTAAAATTTCTCTGTCAGGATGATATTTTCCATTGAGTTTTGGATTATTTCCTTCGGGATCTTCATAGTTAAGTCCAGAATAATAAAGAATCGGCATATTATTTTTATTGTATCTGCAGCGGATATTTCCCTGTTGGTCCACTAAAGCAATCATCCCACTGTGATTGAGTTTTTCACCTTCATTTTCTTTATCTCCAACATAAATATCAAACTCATCAGCCAATTTACCAATATAATCTCTATTACCAGTGAGAAAATGCCAATTTGGAGATTTTACACCAATTCTTTTAGCATGTTCACTTAATGCTTTAGGAGTATCATTTTCAGGATCAATACTAATGGAAATTATCCCAAAGTCTTTATTATTAATTTCATCTTCAATTGCCCGCATATTGGTATTCATTACAGGGCAGATTGTTGGGCATTTACTGAAGAAAAATTCTACCAAATACACTTTACCAAGCATATCTTTATTGCTTATCTGCTTATTATTCTGATCTGTAAGTTGAAAATCGGGAACTTTCATCACAGTGTAAAGACTCTTTTTAAAATAGCTCATCCCAAGACCAATGCCTACAAAAAGCAAAGCAATAATAACAATAGGAATAATTATTTTTCTTTTACTATTGCCCGGTTGACTATTTTTGGACATACTTTTCCGGATTTTTCTTGAATTCATCTTTGCAATAGCTGCTGCAGAAACCGTAGGTCTTATTTTTGTACACTGCGGTATCTTTCATTGTACTTTCGGTTTTCATGTGGCAGATAGGATCTTCTGCATTGGCAAATTTTACGGTTTTAGTTTCTGTTTTGGCAGATTTATTATTTTTTTTCTGTTTTACTTTTGGAGTTTCTTGCGCACAAGCAAACAATGATATCGACAATAATGCTGTGAATAAAATTTTTGATTTCATTTTATTTAGATTTGAAAATTACGAATTGTTTAGATTTAAAAAATGTTTATCAACCAAATTTAATACTAAAATAATGCACACCGAAAATTCTAAACAGAAAATCGTTTAGTGATTATTAAAATAAATTAAAAGGCTGAAAAAGAGATGAAAATATCTACCCTAAAGGAGGATGAAATATTCTTGAAAAATATTCGGAATCGTAAAACCTATTTCCCGATGAAAATAGATTTTTAACAGAAAGCTCAAAATACTGTACATTAGAACAAGTAAAAATATCACTGGAAACAAATGCGTCTAAACCTGCAATCTTAATATTCTGATTATTATTGTTCTGCTTTTCTGTTTTAGAAAACTCTCTTGCAACGTAACATTTACCTTTACAATAAGAATTTTCGACAGTTCGGTTTTCACAAAGATTTTTGACAATATAATCGTAATTCACCACATAATTAACCAATGGCAAAACCGGACGAATTGCGATGGTAAAAACTATGAAAAAAGACATGAAGAACTTCAACAATAAAAATCTTTAGTACAAATATACTATTCAATTTCCGTATTTTGAGGCTGTAATGATGAATGTCATTATATTTGCAGAAACATCTTTATCAATAAAAAAATAATCAAAATTCTTTCCTCAAATGAAAATTCTAATCGTTAACGGCCCCAATCTTAATCTTTTAGGAACTAGAGAACCCGATATTTATGGGAGTATTTCTATGGAAGATTATTTAAAAAATCTAAAAATTGAATTTTCTAATCATGAAATTGATTATTTTCAGTCTAATATAGAAGGAGAACTCATTAACCGTATGCAGGAAAACGATTTTGATGCTTTAATCATTAATCCTGGTGCTTTTACTCATTATTCTTATGCTATTGCTGACTGTCTGAAAAATATTCAGAAGCCCAAAACAGAAGTTCATATCAGTAACATTTACAAACGTGAAGAATTTCGTCAGAAATCTGTTACGGCTGCCAATACAGATGGGATTTTGTCTGGTTTTGGGATGAAAGGTTACAGAATAGCTCTATTTAATCTTACTTCTTAAAAAAATATCAATTTAAATTTCTTGAATAACATCATATAAAAAAAACAGTCCTGAAAGACTGTTTTTTGTTATTTAAAGTAACTAGAATTACTCATTTATTTTATGGGCTATTTGCCTTTTTTTCTTTCTTTCATAAATTACCTCAACGATTTTTCCACCCATCCATGCAAAAGGAAAAAAGACTAAAAATATTGAAATTTTGTAGAATGTAGGGTGATAAGGGAAAATAATAACATCCAGCATCGCCACAAAAAGCATGATAAAACCTATAAGTATAGCATAGGCAACCTTCGCATACTTTACAATAATTGCTGTTACCACTCCTCCAATAGTAGTCCCCAAGCCGGAAATAAATAACAGAAACCAAAAAAAGGTATTATTATTTTTCATGCTTTCCAAAAAGCTTTCCCAATGCTTAAAAGGAGCAAAAGCTTCAAAAGTAATCCATTGCGGAACCGCTCTTATACCAAGAGTTATGATAAGACCTGCAATAGCAAGACCAACCAAAACCGCAATTGTATTTCTTAAAAAACTCATTTTTTAATCCTGGTGAGCAATCATTGAAATTTCTATATCCACATTTTTCGGAAGACAAGACACCTGTACTGTTTCTCTTGCAGGGAAACTTTCAGCATCCAAATACGAAGCATAAATGTCATTCATTACTGTAAAATCATCCATATTTTTAAGAAATATCGTTGCTTTTACAACATTTTTAAAAGTCATTCCGGCTTTTGTAAGAATTGCTTCAAGATTTTTCATTACCTGATGAGTTTCTTTTTCTATGCCTTCAACGAGCTTTCCGGTAGCAGGATCTACAGGAATCTGTCCTGAAATATACAAAACTCCATTGGCTAAATTTGCTTGAGAATAAGGTCCTATTGCAGCAGGAGCATTTTCTGTATTGATAATAGTTTTCATTTTTTTATATAGATATTACTTGAAACAGTTCGCTATAATCCAATCACATTTTTATTTTTTCAAATATCGATCAAAAAATAATAATTATTAATTATATAATTTCATGACCAATGAAATATTTACAGCAAAGATTGGATAGCAATAAATATTCCTTAGAATTTATTTCGGGTGCAAATATAAAATTTAAATTCTAAAATATACATGATTTTAGAAAGGTGCATTAGGCTGAGTAAAACTTCTGTCTTTATATTTCAATGCATCGCTTAATATATTGGCTTTAATTCCTATAAAGAAATCGTAAAGTTTATATTGTCCAAAAGGTACCCAGTTGAAATTAATCGTAAAACTTCTTTGGTCTCTCGCAAACCCAATCCTTGTGTAAGCAAGTTCTTTGGTAACCATATCATAATGGGTACTTCCGTTGATGTTCCAATAAGGAGTAAGCTTAATACTTCCATCTAGACCGATAGATGCCATTCTTGTTGGTGTTCTGGATAATGTTTTAGAATATTGATAATTGGCATTTATATTGAGAGTCCAAGCCTGATCAAAATGTGCATAATTATCATCATCAAAATAATAATTTTCGTTCCTAATCTCTCCTTTTTGCGAATATATTTTGGAGAGATCCTTTTTTTCTCCAAAAAGCTCGCTGCTTAACGGGTAAGTAAGCCCAACCTGAAAAGCCTGAACACTAAAACTTCCAAAATCTTCAGTTCTAATACCTACATCAGAACCCGGAGCAAATAAGATTTTGTAGGGTTCAATCGCTAAACTTGTATTAACACTGAGTTTATTATTAAAGAAAGACGACTGCCCACTCACCGAAATAACCGACCAAGGATGAGATTTTGCTGCAAAATTATAATTTCCGCTTACATTAAGAGATTCAAAAATTTTGATTTTTTTAATTCCTGTGGAGTCGCTTTTAGAACGCACTTTCATCTCTATATTATTACCGATACTATAAGACAATGCTCCAACCATCCCCGTAGTGGGTGTTCCTACAATACCTTTATCAAAAATAGAATATGGGGTAAGTGCACCGTTGGCATCATAAAAGTTTCTGAAGTAACCAAATTTCTGACCTCCAAAATCAGGAGAATAAGTAAAACCTATACTTGGGGTCATCATATGTCGGATAGCTTCTATTGCACTCCCTTTTTTAAAATTTGCCTGCCCGTAAAGCTGGGTCTGTACACTTGCCGTAGAAGAAAAAATAGTATATCCTGCAAGTTTTTTATTAATCTGTTCTACTTGTACATTTTGTACAGGATCATAGAATTTAGTAAGAGTTTTAGTCGTAAGAGCGTTATCAATAGTAGTTCCGAGACTGAATGTAAAATATTTTGCAAAAGTAGCATTGGTTCCTAAAGCAATATTATTCTTCAGCCCCGTCTGCATTTTATCCCACATTGCCTTGGTAAATAAATCCCCTTCATTTGTGCTTACAAAGTTGGTGAGATTGAGACCTGTATTAACGGTGATATTTTCGAGTAATCCACTTCTGGTTCCTGTTCTGGATTTAAAAAGATAAAACTGATTGATCGCCACATTCATCTGAGGCAATCTTAAATCTGAAAGATTCGTTGCAAAATTTTGAGAATAAGAAGCGGTTCCTGTTATCGTTATCGGAAGTGTTAGGAATCTTTTGGTAAGGGTAAGTGTAGAATTCTGCTGCGTTCTCAAAAAACTTTGATTCATTACATAGGCGTTATTAACGGTATTGTTATAAAACGTCTGGCTGGTAACATCTACCGATGCAGAAAAATTAAGAAAAGGATTAGCCTTTGCATCTTGTGTATGCCTCCATGCAATTCTGTAAGTTCCTGTTTTACTATAATTGTTTAGCCCTTTAATTCCTCTCACAGTAGTACCAATATCGGCAGAGAAATTACCAGAGTACCTGTATTTTTTCAGATAATTCATTTCAGGTCGAATATTCCAGCTTCCTTTTGTGTAAATATCCGTCAGAATTTTAAGATCAAAATGCTCTCCGATGGGTTGATAATACCCTAATCCATTAAGAAAAAAACCTACATCTTCCCTTTCCCCAAAACTCGGGATTAAAATCCCTGCAGATCGCTTACTGGAAAAAGGTAAGATTGCAAACGGCATAACAAAAGGTGTAGGTACATCTTCTATAAACATTTGCACAGGTCCCGTAATTAAAGAAGAACTATTCTTTCCCTTCTGCATTTTTATATAAGAAGCCAGAAGATGATAATCTGGTCTGGTATCTTTCTTTTCTATATAATATGTATCGGTAGTAAATTCGGCATGTCTCATGACAAAAACCGAATCATTATATTTTTTGGTTTTTTCAGCTACAATTAATCCTTCGTTTTCCTCCGTTCTTGCATTGTATGCTATGGCTTGTTTGGTTTTTGTATTATACGAAAAACTGTCGGTTTCATAATCTTTACCACCTTGCTTTACCTTTACCAACTCTTTATATTTACCTAAAGAATCTAACTTTCCTCGTGCATAAAAAACATTTCTTTCCTCATCAATAGAAATGTAATCTGCATCTATCTGTAAATCCTGATATTTTACCTGCGCATTTTTGTTAAGATAAATCATGCGTTTAGGAACATCTCTTCGGATGTCGTCTGCTTTAGTATCCAAAACATCTTCCAGAGATTCTTTTGCAGAAATAACGGTATCTTTTTTGACGATGGTATCATTAATTATCGCAGGTTTAATCATTTTTTTAGGACTTTCCTGTGCTAAAAAACTGTTAAAAATTAGGATAATTAAAATTTGTAATATATTTTTGAAGACGGTTTTGTCCAATTTTGCTTAAGTATAATTTGGCTCAAAATTACTATAATTTTTAAAACTGAAAGATGTACAAACTAAATTTTAAAATATTTTTAGCATTTCTTCTTACATTCGCTTCCACATTTATTTTCTGTCAAAAAAAATTCATCGTAGTTTTAGATGCAGGACATGGGGGAAGTGATCATGGTGCTTACAGAAATTATCCAGACATAGGTGTGGTACAAGAAAAAAACATCACCTTGGGAGTTGTGCTCAAACTAGGTGCAATGCTGGAAAAAAATAAGGACTTTAAAGTAATTTACACCAGAAAAATTGATGAATATCCATCTTTAACAGACAGAACAAACACCGCTAACCGCAGCAAAGCAGATTTATTTATATCCGTACACGTAAATTCTTCTCCAAGCAGATCTGCTACCGCAAGAGGAACCGAAACTTTTGTACAGGGACCGGCTCAGAACAGAGAAAATCTGGAAGTAGCAAAACAGGAAAATAATGTAATTTACTTAGACGAAAAAGATAAAGAAACCTTTGCGTCTTATGATCCTTCTTCTCCCGAATCTTTAATCGCCCTAAAACTTCAGCAAAGCAAATATCTTGAAAACAGCCTTATTGTGGGGAGTTTTGTTGAAGCCAATTTTGAGAAAAGCGGAAGATTTTCCAGAGGAGTAAAGCAGGAAAATTTACACATTTTAAGAAGAAGTGCGATGCCTTCTATTCTTATTGAAACCGGTTTTGTGAATAATTATGAAGACGCTACTTATCTTAATTCCGAAAAAGGACAGGACGAAGTTGCAGAAAATATTTATAAGGCTATTATCGATTACAAAAAAGCTAAAGATAAAAGAGCGGGTATACAGGAAATCATTAAAAAGCAGGAAGCTCCAAAACCTGTTGAAATGCCTCTGAAAAATGATTTCAGAATTCTTTTAATGACTGTTCCGAGCAAGTACAATTTAACAGATCCTGAACTTCGTGGTCTTAATTACATTCTTCCGATAAAAGAAAACGGAATTTATAAATATTATTATGGAGTAACCAATATGGCATCCGTAAAAGATATCAATATAAAGACAGCTAAAGATGCTGGTTTTAAAAACGCTTATGCCGTTGGATTTATGCCTAACCAAAAACTCGTTACCGGATATTATAATATTGAAGTATATGTCGGTAAAGATAAACTAAGCAGCAATTCTCCTATTTTGCAGACTCTTAAAGATGTAGACAGAAACAAAGACAACGGTATATTTTATTATACTTACGGAAAAGTTTATACTTTAGAAGATGCCATTAAACTACAGAAAGAGCTGGAAGACAAGGGTATAAAAAATACTGTTATCCAAAAGAATTTTAAATAAAGGTTGAAATTTTGAAGTTTGAAAGTTTATTTATACTTTTGCAAACTCAAAATTTGGCCTATTCGTCTAGTGGTCAGGACTCAAGGTTTTCATCCTTGCAACAGGAGTTCGATTCTCTTATAGGCTACCGATACAACATAAAAAGCACTCTTGTAGTGCTTTTTTTTATTTAAAATGATTAATTTTTCTTAAAGTATCATTTTCTTATCTTAAATCAATGATTTAGGTATTAAACTTGCCCTAAATTTGTACAATACAATAACAAAAAAAATTACTACAAATGGCAACAAAATGGAATTTAGACCCAGCTCACAGTGAAATTACTTTCAAAGTAAAACACATGATGATTTCAAACATCAAAGGAAGTTTCACAAAATTCAATGCTGAAATCGAATCTGAAGATGACAATTTCACTAATGCTAAAACAACCGCTACTATAGATGTAGATTCAATCTTCACAAATAATACAGACCGAGATAACCACTTAAAATCTGCCGATTTTTTTAATGCAGAAGCCAATCCGAAAATCACTTTTGAAGCAGATTCTTTAAATAACTCTGTAACTGGGAATATTACCTTAAATGGTATTACAAAGCCAATTACACTGGATGTTGATTTTGGCGGAATTAACGTAGATCCTTGGGGGAACACAAAAGCCGGTTTTTCTTTTGAAGGAAAAATCAACAGAAAAGATTTCGGACTGAACTGGAATGCAGCTCTTGAAGCTGGAGGAGTAATGGTAGGCGAAGATGTAAAAATTGCTGGAGATTTACAATTTGTAAAAGCATAATTTACTAGCATCACAAACTGAAACAGCGTTTTTCATAAAAATGTTTTTTTAATCGGAAGGTTCAGATTTTTTTAAAGAATCTGAACCTTTTTAAATCTACCTGTAAATGAATTTAACAGATTTAAGCAACATCGCTTCTTTGTATAAAAATACCGAAAAAATGCCCGTTCTTTTTCTTGGACATGGCTCTCCTATGAATGCTATAGAAGAAAATCAGTTTGTACAAGGATTCAGAGATATTGCAAAAGAAATCCCAACGCCTAAAGCAATATTATGTATTTCAGCCCATTGGTTTACACAAGGGACTTTGGTAACTTCCATGCAAAACCCTAAAACTATACACGATTTTGGAGGTTTTCCAAAAGCTTTGTTTGATGTTCAATATCCTGCACCGGGAAGTCCAGAACTGGCACATGAAACCATCGAACTTATAAAACCTTTGCTGGCAGAAGAAGATTACAATTGGGGATTAGATCATGGAGCTTGGTCTGTTTTAAAGCATTTATATACCGATGCAGATATTCCTGTCATCCAAATGAGTATAGATTACACCCAACCACCACAGTATCATTTTGATTTAGCTAAAAAACTTGTTAAACTTCGGGAAAAAGGTATTTTAATTATTGGCAGCGGCAATATTGTTCATAATCTGAGAATGATCGACTGGAAAAACATAAATACTGTAGATTTCGGCTGGGATTGGGCTGTAGAAGCGTATGAAAAAACAAATTCATGGATAATGGACGGAAATTTCCAAAATCTGATTAATTATCAAAACCAAGGAACATTCTTACAATACGCCGTTCCTACTCCAGACCATTTTTTGCCATTAATCTATACTTTAGGTTTGAAAAGCAACAACGAAGACATCAAACTTTTCAACAATCATCTTATTGGAGGATCATTAAGCATGACAAGTGTGAAAATTGGATAAATTTTACTTGTGATTACCCTAAAATAGTCTGTTTTTATGGTAAGGCAGTTTTAATATCCACTTTTATTTTGCTTTAATTGAAGAACTAGAATTTTAACATATCTAAAACTTGTAGCATCACAACTGCAAAATAAGGCATTAGGATTATTTAGTAGAACTTTCAACAAAAACTTTTAAAATTCTTTCAGTTCTGAATGATATGATTGGAGATTAATTCTAACAATCTGCTGTTATCTGAACTTGTTTTTGTAAATTTGTGTTTGAAATTTTTTACTAGATGAAAGAAAGCGTTGTAAAAAAAATTGCTGTTCTTACCTCAGGGGGCGACTCTCCGGGGATGAACGCAGCTCTAAGAGCAGTTGTAAGAACTGCCAATTATTATAATATTGAATGTTACGGAGTGAGAGAAGGCTACAATGGTCTTATTCATGATGATTTTCTTAAAATGGGACCTCGCTCAGTAAAAAACATAATAAATCAGGGTGGTACAATTCTAAAATCTGCCCGTTCAATGGAATTTAAAACCAAAGAAGGTAGACAACAAGCCTTCGACAATTGCCAGAAATATGGTATTGAAGCTTTGGTATGCATTGGTGGAGACGGAACTTTTACAGGGGCAAAAATCTTCAACGAAGAATTCGGAATACGAGTAATTGGTGTGCCCGGAACTATTGATAATGATATTTTCGGAACAGATAACACGATTGGCTACGATACAGCACTCAATACTGCAATGGATGCAATCGATAAAATTCGTGATACTGCTACTTCTCACAACAGAGTTTTCTTTGTAGAAGTAATGGGACGCGATGCAGGATTTATTGCATTAAACAGTGGTTTGGCAACCGGTGCTCTCGATATTTTGATTCCTGAGAAAAAAGACAGCATGGACGAGCTTTTTGCCAATTTCAGAAAAGCTGAAAAAACAGGTAAAGCTTCCAGCATTGTAGTGATAGCAGAAGGCGAAAGACTCGCAAACATCTATGAACTTGCCGAAAAAACCAAGAAAGAATTTCCGGATTACGATATTCGTGTCGCTATTTTGGGACACATCCAAAGAGGAGGATCTCCTAGCTGTGCAGACAGAGTTTTAGCAAGCAGACTGGGATTCGGAGCTGTTGTAGGACTTATGGAAGGACAAACCAATGTAATGGCAGGAATGAGATCTAACAGTCTAGTATACACGCCTATAGAAGAAGCCATTAAAAAGCACAACGAAATCGACAAAGATCTTTTGTTGATTTCAGAAATTTTAGCAATCTAAATATTATATAATTTAAAAAAAAGTAAAACACTATGTCAACAATTAAAGTAGGTATTAACGGGTTTGGTAGAATCGGTCGTCTTGTTTTCAGAGCAATGACAGAAAGAAGCAACATCGAAGTTGTAGGTATCAACGATCTTATCAATGCAGAATACATGGCTTATATGCTTAAATATGATTCTGTACACGGAGTTTTCCCAGGAGAAGTTTCTGTAGAAGGTAATGATCTTGTGGTAAACGGAAAAAAAATCAGAGTAACTGCTGAGAAAGACCCGGCTAACCTAAAATGGAACGAAATCGGTGCAGATTACGTAGTAGAATCTACAGGTTTGTTCCTAGATAAAGAAAGTGCTGCAAAACACCTTACTGCAGGTGCTAAAAAAGTTATTCTTTCTGCTCCGTCTAAAGACGATACCCCAATGTTTGTAATGGGTGTAAACCATAAAGACCTTACAGATGATGTAAAAATTCTTTCTAATGCTTCTTGTACTACAAACTGTTTAGCTCCTTTGGCTAAAGTTATCCACGATAACTTCGGAATCGTAGAAGGTTTAATGACGACTGTACACGCTACAACTGCAACTCAAAAAACGGTTGATGGTCCTTCAATGAAAGACTGGAGAGGTGGTAGAGCTGCTTTAAACAATATCATCCCTTCTTCTACTGGTGCTGCAAAAGCAGTAGGAAAAGTAATCCCTTCTTTGAACGGAAAATTAACAGGTATGTCTTTCAGAGTACCAACTGTTGACGTTTCTGTAGTAGATTTAACAGTAAGACTTGAAAAAGGTGCTTCTTATGAAGAAATCTGTGCTGTAATTAAAGCTGCTTCTGAAGGTGAATTGAAAGGTATTCTTGGATATACTGAAGATGCTGTAGTTTCTCAGGATTTCGTAGGAGATAAGAGAACTTCTATCTTCGATAAAGATGCAGGTATCATGCTTTCTCCTAACTTTGTGAAACTTGTTTCATGGTATGACAATGAAATGGGATACTCTAACAAGTTGGTGGATATGTTGATTCATGCAGCTTCTTTGTAGTTGATTTCAACAATTTGAAAAGCTAAATAAAAAGCTCTCTTGAATTTCGATAATTCAAGAGAGCTTTTGTTATAATATCTATAAAACCCAATGAATAAAAATAATATTATAAGAACGTTTATCAATTTACAGGGAACTATTTTTCCTTATATTTTCCACAAAAACTATTAATTCATAAATTAATGGATATCTTTTTATATTTTTAGATGCCCATAGTATTCTATTCTTTCCTTTATAAGGAATATTGAGTTTATATATTGTACCGTCAATCATCAACCAAAATGTTCCAGGAATTTTAATTTCTAAATCTGAAGTTGAAGTTTCATCAATTTTTGAAATAATTCTTTTTAGTTCTATAACAGTTTTACTTGATAACTTAAGTGTATCTCTTGTGTAATGATATTTAACTTTTCTTAAATCTAAAAATAAAGTTTTACCATTCCAATTGCCTCTCCATATACCGATATATTTATTAAGATCATTATTGGTATCTTTTAAATATGTATTATTTGGTAGATTATCTAAACTCGTATTAAGAGGGTATTCTTGTGATTTACAATAAATTGAAAATAATATAAATATTAATAATATCTGTTTCATCATTGAATATTTTATAAGCTACCTAATCCGGTGGCTTTATCTTACTGTTTTATTAATGTCATCTTCTGACCCGGCAATAATGGAGTGAAACTGCTGAAATTAGGACATTTCGCCGGATTCAAAAGGCCGTCTTTATCCTGAAAATATACTAATGTCATTTCATTTGGATTATTAATCCTTGTTTCAATAAAAACATCACCTGCTTCTAAGCAACTGTAGTTACCTACGAAATACATCATATACACTCCGCGTTGGAAATTATATCCAAAAAAAAAGGTGTCTTTATCTGGTTTATTCATAGAATTATAGATAATATTGCCTGAACTATCTTTTACTAAAATCCTACCAATAATTCTATCCCAACTTAAATTATCAGAAATATTTTCTTTATAATTTATTTTCTTTTCTAACTTGATTTCATATTGTTTTCCATCATAATTTCCTTTCCAAGTTCCAACAAATTGATTAAGCCTGTTATTTGTATCTTTTACATATGTAATATTTTCTAAATCAGGACAACCTTCTTGATCTCGGTTTGGACGCATTGAGCATTCCTCAAATTGCTCTAAGGTTCCTATTACCTGTGCTTTGCAAAATGTTATAACTGATAAGAATACGAATATTAAAAATGTATTTTTCATAGTTGTGTATTTTATAAGCCACCTAATCCGGTGGCTTTATCTTACTGTTTCGTTAATGTCATTTTATCACCGGGCAATAAAGGCGTAAAACTGCTGAAATTAGGACATTTCGCCGGATTCAAAAGACCATCCTTATCCTGAGAATAGAACAAGGTCATTTCATTGGGATTATTAAGTTTTGTCTCAATAAAAACATCACCGGATTCTAAACAATTATAATTACCTACAAAATGCATTACATAAGATCTTTTTTGAAAATTATCTCCAAAAAAAGATATATTAGTATCTGTTTCATTCATAGAATTATAAATGATATTACCAGAATTATTTTTTATAACCATTTTTCCGAAAATTCTATCCCATTTTACATCCTCGCCAAATTGAAGTTTTTTTTCAAAATGTATTTCGTATTGTTTTCCTCCGTAATTTCCTTTCCAAGTTCCAACAAACTGATTAAGTCTATTATTGGTATCTTTTACATAGGTAATATTTTCTAAATCAGGACAGCCTTCATCATGATTGGGTCTCATTGCACATTCTTCAAGCTGTTCCAAAGTTCCTATTACTTGTGCTTTACAAGATATTATACATAATAAGAACACAAAGATTAATAATATGTTTTTCATTCTTTAAGTTTTATAATTATTGAGGACAATCGCTAGATTGTACATTGTTATTTGATTTTAAGGTTTTTTTCTGTACAGTACCGTTATTTTTTATTTTATATAGATCAATACCTTGTACATTCATTTTCTCTTTCAAAAAATTAAGGAACAATTTTTCGAAAGACCAAAATTTATGTAGTATCCTATAATTTACATAGTCCTTTCTCCACTGTTCTGTGTCAAAACCTGTTTTAATATCAGCAGCCGTTCCTGTAAACATAATGGTATAATTTCCATAGCTGGAAACCATTGTCCCATATAATTCTCTATAATTACCATCAGTTGCCATTCCAGCCATCGTCATTAAGGTATTTACATCTGCCGGAGAAAACATTCTGATAGGTTGAGCTATTAAAGGCTCTCCTGAATCATTAAATGTATCCGTTGGATAATCATTTAAATGAGTGTGGATATATCCTTTAAGACTGGGTGTTACAGTTACGGTCATCCCATCTGAGTTAGCATTTGATGCTACTTGTGCCAACTCTGTAAATACTCCGCTTTTACTTTCAGCAAATCCAGTCTCTTTTTTTAAATTTAATACAGAACATTTATCAATTTACAGGGAACTATTTTTCCTTATATTTTCCACAAAAACTATTAATTCATAAATTAATGGATATCTTTTTATATTTTTAGATGCCCATACTATTCTATTCTTTCCTTTATAAGGAATATTGAGTTTATATATTGTACCGTCAATCATCAACTCAAATGTTCCAGGAATTTTAATTTCTAAATCTGAAGTTGAAGTTTCATCAATTTTTGAAATAATTCTTTTTAGTTCTATAACAGTTTTACTTGATAACTTAAGTGTATCTCTTGTGTAATGTGAGTAACTTTCTAAAATGTTTTTAAATTCTTTTACTTTTGCAGAGTCTTTAGGGTTCTTTAAATCCATCTTCTTAAAAAGCTTCTTTATTCTTTTATCTGTATTAAATTTTTTTGAAATACTGTCTCTATTAAAATATACAATTTGTGCTGTTGAGTCTTTCAGCATTACTTTGTATATCTCTCTTTTACCTGAAGCTTGCCCGTTTGCTTCAATAGAGATTTCAGAATTTTGAGAAAAGCATTTTCCAAATAGTAGGATTAATAAAAAAGACCATTTCATTTTTATTGCTTTGTTAAAATAATATTATTAGGAATATCTATAGACCAATCTGTAGGTGCTTTTCCAGGAAGTATAAACCTTACTCCTTCCTGATTACTTACATCAATTATTTTAATGTGTGTTGAATCAATATATAAAATTTCCAATTCTATACCTTTATTCTTATGTGTCATCCAAATTCTTAGTTTATTAGGATCATTATTTTCCGTATTTCCTATTATTGATTGTTTTTTATCAATAAAATTTGAACTGCTAAATGTTGTATTATCTTCAGTTAAAACACCTGCTTTATATATCTTATGAAATCCTATCAAAGAGTCTAGTAACATATTAGGATTATTTTTGAAAGGCTGTGTATTATTCTCTTTTTTCATAATTAATATCAAACCATTGATTTGATTTCCCCATTTCCAAGTTCCTTCAAATTTATCTGCTGCAGGATCTGAAATATGTTGAGGAGCATTTTGTACACTACATTGATTAAAAAAGATTATACTGAAGGTTATACTCAATAAATATATTATTTTTTTCATTTTCATTTTTTTAGTTACAAGATTTAGGATTTTTTCCTAACATCTATTTTTTAATAATTGGAGTATTTATTAATAAAGAAATATTGAAAAAGATACTAATAATTTAGAACAAGAATTACAAATCAAAAAATGTTTTTTTTAAATTTTAGAATCTACAACAATATAGACAATTTTATATAGAAAGAGTGTTGGATAATACGAAAAATCCGAAGTACAAAAATTAGTTAAAAAAGTTTGTTGAAGAGTTAACTCAATCCAATGTCAATCCTTTCAGCGACCAAATTCCGCCGTTATAAATATTCAAATCTATTTTAGAATTAATTCCATATACAATTCCGTTTTCTGTAAACTGCCAAAACTGCCATTGGTCTTCTGAGGAAGGCTCCGGAACGTCATTATAATTGGCAAGCCAAATGGGATAACCATCAAACTCTCCTCTCAGAAAATCTTTGTAATAATGATAATACGTATAAATAATTGGCTTCTTTCCGTAGGTATTTTCTACAATTTTACACCAAACTTTCAAATCTTCAATTAAATTTTTTTTAGATTTTTTTCTTGGCATTTTTTCAATATCCAATACAGGAGGGAGATCACCACTTTCAAGTTTTACATTTTCAAGAAAATTATTTGCCTGAATAACCGGATCTTCATCTGCTCTGTAAAAATGATAAGCACCTCGAATAAGATTATGTTTTTTTGCTGATTCCCAAAATTCATCAAAATTTTTATCGGCACTGCGGTTTCCCATTGTCGCCCTCATCACCACAAACTCTAAAGGAATCGTTTTATTTCCTATACTTAAACTGTCCCATTTTATATCTTCTTTATTCTGATAATGAGAAATATCGAATCCATAAGTCTTATCCAGATTATCCGAAAGTATTTTCTGAATTCTTAAAGACTCACTTTCAGTATTCTGAAGTTTTTTATGTGTAAACTTATTAAAATACATAGCGTAGTAATAAGTAATAGACTGTTTTAGATAAAAACCTGTTCCCACCAATGCAAGGATAAGTATCAGCAATAGAATTCTTCTACGGAAAAAATAATTTTTCCATCTCTTTTTATGTATTCTTTTGGCAGTTTTTTTGGTGTACTTTTTACCACTCATAAAGTTTTGCAAAACTAACTTTTTGCGTCATAAAATACTAAATAAAAAGAGTAAATTTGTTCATTATGGAAACAAGGGAAAAGATTATTATCATTGGAGGTGGCTTTGCAGGGCTTCAGCTGGCAAAATCGCTCAACAATAAAAATAAAAAAGTTATTGTTCTGGATAAAGTAAACCACCACATGTTTCAGCCTTTATTTTATCAGGTTGCATGTGGAAGAATAGAGCCTTCCAACATTTCTTTTCCTTTCAGAAAAATATTTCAGAGATCCAGAAATACACAATTCAGGCTTACGGAAGTAAAAGAAATTATCCCTTCCCAAAATAAAGTAATTACAGACGGAGCAGAATTTTCTTACGATAAATTAATTATTGCCACAGGTTGTAAAACCAATTTTTTCGGTAACAAAGAATTAGAAACTAAAGCTTTCGGTATGAAGAATACTCAGGAAGCAATTAGCATACGAAATCATGTACTTGTCACTTTCGAAAAGCTTATTCTCGAGAAAAGCAGAAGCGATGATGGCAATTGGAATATTGTGATTGTTGGAAGCGGGCCAACCGGAGTTGAACTTGCCGGTGCCTTCGCAGAAATGAAAAAAGAGATTCTACCAAGGGATTATCCTTATATGAATTTCGACCATCTTGAAATTATTCTGGTAAGTTCTACCGAAAAACCATTGGCTGTAATGAGTCCCGAAGCTCAGGAAAAATCTGAAAAATATCTAAAAGAGCTTGGCGTAAAATTTTTGAGTGGTGAAGTGGTTACCGATTACGATGGTGATAAAGTTTACCTTAGAAGTGGAAAAGAAATACCTTCTAACAATGTAATTTGGGCAGCTGGGGTAACAGGTAACGTGATTGATGGTTTTCCTGCGGAAAATCTTATGCGAAACCGTTATATTGTAGATCGTTTCAATAAAGTGAAAGGTTATCATAATATTTTTGCGATTGGAGATATTGCGTATATGGAAACTCCAAAATATCCACAGGGACATCCACAAGTGGCTAATGTAGCAATCAATCAGGCAAAAAATTTAGGCAAAAACTTTCTTCGGAAAAATAAAAATGAATGGGTAGAATATGAATATAAAGACCAAGGTTCTCTAGCAACTATCGGGAAACACAGAGCTGTTGTAGATTTGCCTTTCATCAAATTTCAAGGTTTTTTTGCTTGGTATTTTTGGATGTTTCTTCATTTAATGCTTATTTTGAGCGTTCGAAATAAACTGGCAATTTTTTTCAACTGGATGTGGAGCTACTTCAATAAAGATTCTTCATTAAGGTTAATAATTGCCCCCAATAAAAAAAACAGTACACAGCAATGAGAATTGATATCATAAGCGTACTTCCAGAATTAATGGAAAGCCCGTTTAAAACTTCTATTTTAAAAAGAGCAGTAGATAAAGGAATTGTAGAAGTACATTTTCATCAGTTGAGAGACTGGTCTGTAAACAAGCACAGACAAATTGATGATGAGCCTTATGGTGGCGGAGCAGGAATGGTAATGATGGTAGAACCTTTAGACAAATGCATATCTGAGCTGAAATCTCAACGCGATTACGACGAAATTATTTATCTAACTCCAGACGGTGAGACTTTAAACCAAAGAATTGCCAACACGCTTTCTATTAAAGATAATCTCATTTTTCTTTGTGGTCACTATAAAGGGATAGATCAGCGGGTACGAGAACTACACATTACAAAAGAAATTTCTATTGGCGATTTTGTACTTACTGGGGGAGAATTGGCAGCTTGTGTTTTAGCAGACTCTATTATTAGATTAGTTCCCGGAGTTTTAAATGATGAACAAAGTGCTTTAACAGATAGTTTTCAGGACGATTTGCTTTCTCCTCCCATTTATACACGACCAGAAACTTATAAAGGTTTAGAAGTTCCTAAAATTTTATTAAGCGGAAATTTCTCAAAAATTGAAGAATGGAGGTACGATCAGGCTTTAAAGATTACTGCCGAAAAAAGACCAGATTTATTGTAAAGACATTCAAATTATAACATTGAAAAATAAAAGAGATTGAAAATTATTGTATTTCAATCTCTTTTTTAATTTTATTATTCATTCTTAATATAAAATAACATTTTATGATATGAATTTAATCATTAACTACCTTTTTAATTAAATATTTTTAATAAATTTATACGAATAAAATTCAGTTGGTTAGTTAAAATACAATGATGGAGCTTTTTGCTTTCTATAATGTTGAAAATTTGTTCCTACCCGATCCTCCTCCACTTCACAGGTTAGATCCCACTCGATCTGGACTAAGAAATTGGGATGAAAGAAAATACAGAATAAAACTTTCAAAAATTGCGCATGTTTTTCGTCTGATGAAAGAACAGTACGGCGTTCTTCCCTGCATTATAGGACTTTGTGAGATTTCCGGAAGAAAAGTTCTGGAAGATCTCCTTACCCTCGATCCTTTTAGCTCTCAATACGGTATTCTTCATTATAATTCTTTGGATGAAAGAAAAGTAGACGTTGCTTTAATATATGATAAATCTAAAATTGAAGTTCTGGACTCTGAACCCATTACTTTTTTCTTTGAAATAGTAGACCGTAACCCCGAAAATTACGATACAACAAGAGATGTACTTTTTGCAAAACTAAAGCTAGGATCAGAAATAATCAATGTATTTGTGGCTCATCTCCCTTCTAAAAGAGAAAAAGATATTAATCTTCCCAAGCGCAATTTTATTTTGAATGAAATAAGAAGCAAAGTTTTAAAAATAATGCAGACAGATAATGAAAAAGTTATTGTTTGCGGGGATTTCAATGAAAATCCCGATGAAGAAAACCTTGTTAATTTCCTTTTTGACAACAGTAGAAATAAGGTTTTAAGAAATCCGTTTCAAAACCTTTACAACAATAAAAAATATTCTACGTTTCATTATAAATCAGGTTTACTCTTCGATCAGATTATACTCTCAGAAAATTTTTTCGATAAAGGTACAAAGTGGCAGTTTTATAAAGCCGATGTATTCAGCCCGGAAAGTATAAGAGCACGACAAAGAAATTCTGAAGACAGACCTTTTCGCACTTTTGCAGGTACAAGATATCTTGGTGGTTTTAGCGATCACTACCCTGTTTTGGTGAGTTTAAAAGAAAATTTAATATAAAAATACAAATATGAGAAACACGAGTACCACCACTTACGAATTAGATCATTTAGATAAAGAAATCATCTATATGCTTATGGATAATTCTAAAAGTTCATTAGCGTATATTTCTAAACAGGTAGGGATTTCCACCACCGCTGTTCATCAAAGAATAAAAAAACTTGAACTTGCAGGCGTAATAGAAAATGCAATTTCTATTCTTAATCCACGAATGATTGGTTATAAAGTAGTTTCCTATATCGGCATGTTTCTCGATCAGCCAAGCCATTATTCTGATGTTGTAAAAGCACTTAAAGAAGTAAATGAAGTGGTAGAAGCGCATTATACCACAGGAAATTACACTATATTCCTGAAAGTACTTTGCAAAGACAACGATCATTTAATGGAAATTTTAAGATTGCTTCAAAAAATGAAAGGAGTAACAAGAACAGAAACTTTCATATCTTTGGAACAAGGTATTTACCGACAATTAAAAGTTTAATAATTATGAATATTGCAGAATATTTAGACTCCACTTATTTAAAAACTCCGGAACAGTCCGGATTATCTGTAGTAGAAACATTACAGAAAGACAAAAAACTAACTCAGGAAGCTATCGATAACGGAATTTTTGCCGTTATGATTCGTCCCGACTGCGTTGCTGAAATTAAAAAATATATTAAAGAACGCAATTCTAGTGTTGCTGTAGGAACCGTAATAGGTTTTCCGGAAGGTACAGATTCTATAGAGAGAAAAATTGAAGAAGCCAAAAAAGCAATTGCAGATGGTGCAGACGAACTCGATTTTGTAATCAATTATAAAGCTTATTTGCAACAAGATCTAAACCTTGTGAGGGATGAATTTATAAAATGTACTCTTTTATGCATTCAAAATAAAAAAATTGCAAAATGGATCATCGAAATTGCAGCATTAACCAATCAGGAAATTGCAGATCTGACGAAAAAAATTTCTGAATGGGCAGAAGAAAATTTTGATGAAAAAGACTTAAAAAACATTTTTATTAAATCATCAACAGGTTTTTATAAAACGGAAAACGATAAACCTAATGGAGCAACGTTTGAAGGAATTAAAATAATGCTGGATAATGCTGGAAAATTACCGGTAAAAGCGGCCGGAGGAGTAAGAACCCCAGAAGACGCAGAAAAAATGATTAATATGGGGGTTAAAAGAATAGGAACATCTTCTGCAATATCATTAATTCAAAATAAAATTTCGGAAGGATATTAATAAAATAGTTATAAAATATAAACCCATCAATATTTGATGGGTTTATATTTTTATTGAGCTTGATATTCTGCGTAAAATTCTTTAGCTTCCTGAATGACTGCATCCATTTCCTCTAAAGTAAAAACTTCTAAAAACTTTCTTCTGAAATCTTTGAAATGAGGCACTCCACGAAAATAATTACTATAATGCTGTCTCATTTCTACAAGGCCCAATCTTTCACCTTTCCACTCGGCACTCCATTCTGCATGCTGTCGCACTGCCAATAATCGATCAGAAATGGTTGGTGGATCTAGATTTTCTCCGGTTTTAAAAAAATGCTTAATTTCATTAAAAATCCATGGATAACCAATCGCAGCACGACCAATCATAATACCGTCACAGGCAAATTTATTTTTATATTCCAAAGCTTTTTCAGGCGAATCAATATCACCGTTCCCAAAAATTGGAATTTCTATATTAGGATTTTGTTTAATTCTTGAAATATGCTCCCAATCTGCCTCACCTTTATACATTTGTGCACGTGTTCTTGCATGGATTGTGAGAGCTTTAATTCCTGTTTCCTGCAAACGTTCAGCAACTTCGTCAATATTAATTGTATGACTGTCCCAACCTAAACGGGTTTTTACCGTAACAGGAAGGCTTGTAGACCTTACAACAGCTTTTGTAAGCTTAACCATTAAATCAATGTCCTTTAAAACACCTGCACCTGCACCTTTACAAACTACTTTTTTTACTGGACAACCAAAATTAATATCTACTAGATCTGGATGTACTGTTTCCACAATCCTCGCAGACATCGCCATAGCATCTTCATCACCTCCGAAAATTTGGATTCCAACTGGACGCTCATAATCAAAAATATCGAGTTTTTTACGACTTTTAATAGCATCCCGAATTAGTCCTTCAGAAGAAATAAATTCTGAATACATTAAATCTGCACCATGCATCTTGCAAAGGCGTCTGAATGGAGGGTCACTAACATCTTCCATAGGAGCCAATAAAAGCGGAAATTCCGGCAGCTCTATATCCCCAATTTTTATCATGATGCAAATCTACGAATTTTAAAATTTAAAAGTAAAGAGGATAATTATAGTGTGAAAGAATGATTAAACATACCATATAAATAATTTTATAATAATTAAAATAAATTAAGAATAACAGTCAAAATATCAGTTACAAAATTCAAAAATATATCTTAAATGATAATATTATCTTGGATGAATATTATTAAGTACAATTAAATATCTTACTTAACAGAAATTTGTAAGATAAGAACATTTAAACAATCATTTACCAAGGTAGGATAAAGAAGTACATTTTAAACTGATTAAAACGAAAGAAGTATGGAAATATTTTTCTGACTTTGAACTAAGATTAAACCACTAATGATATAATTGAAAATTCAATATATTTTAAGTGTTTAATGAATGCGTTTAATAGTATTCTTATAGGATTTGGATTGGGATTGATATTATGATTAGTATTTCAATTAAAATAGAATAGAATAGAATAAAATACAATAAAAAAACCTCATACATTTGTGTATGAGGTTTGAAAAAAACTGGCGGCGACCTACTCTCCCGCTTTCGCAGTACCATCGGCGCTAGAGGGCTTAACTTCTGTGTTCGGAATGGGAACAGGTGAGCCCCTCTGCTAAAACCACCCTAAATAAGGTATATAGATTTCAGAGGTTAGATATTAGATTTCAGACTAACTAAAGTCTTGTATCTGATGTCTTATATCTGACATCTTTTTATCGGTAAATTTCATCACAAAGGCAAAACCAGTGTCGCACTTATAAGGCTTGATTTAATGTAAACTTATAGGCTATAAATCTACGGGTAATTAGTACTACTCGGCTATGCTGTTACCAACTTTACACCTGTAGCCTATCAACGTGGTCATCTCCCACGACCCTTAAAAGATGTCTCATCTTGAGGCGAGTTTCGCACTTATATGCTTTCAGTGCTTATCTCTTCCAAACATAGCTACTCAGCGGTGCACCTGGCGGTACAACTGATACACCAGAGGTTTGTTCAAATCGGTCCTCTCGTACTAGATTCAAGCCCTCTCAAACATCTAACGCCCGCAATAGATAGAGACCGAACTGTCTCACGACGTTCTGAACCCAGCTCGCGTGCCACTTTAATGGGCGAACAGCCCAACCCTTGGGACCTTCTCCAGCCCCAGGATGTGACGAGCCGACATCGAGGTGCCGAACCTCCCCGTCGATGTGAGCTCTTGGGGGAGACTAGCCTGTTATCCCCGGAGTACCTTTTATCCTATGAGCGATGGCCCTTCCATACGGAACCACCGGATCACTATGTCCTGCTTTCGCACCTGATCGACTTGTTGGTCTCACAGTCAAGCACCCTTATGCCATTACACTCTACGCACGGTTACCAAGCGTGCTGAGGGTACCTTTGAAAGCCTCCGTTACTCTTTTGGAGGCGACCACCCCAGTCAAACTACCCACCACGCAATGTCCTTCTAAAAGAAGTTAGGCTCCAAGTAAGTAAAGGGTGGTATTTCAACGTTGGCTCCACAAACACTAGCGTGCCTGCTTCAAAGCCTCCCACCTATCCTACACATTACTTACTCAAAGTCAATACGAAGTTATAGTAAAGGTTCACAGGGTCTTTTCGTCCCATTGCGGGTAATCGGCATCTTCACCGATACTACAATTTCACCGAGCTCGTGGCTGAGACAGTGCCCAGATCGTTACACCATTCGTGCAGGTCGGAACTTACCCGACAAGGAATTTCGCTACCTTAGGACCGTTATAGTTACGGCCGCCGTTTACTGGGGCTTCAGTCAAACGCTTCGCTTACGCTAACGCCCTTCCTTAACCTTCCAGCACCGGGCAGGTGTCAGACCCTATACAGCATCTTTCGATTTAGCAGAGTCCTGTGTTTTTGATAAACAGTCGCCTGGGCCTCTTCACTGCGGCCACCATTGCTGATGGCGTCTCTTCTTCCGAAGTTACGAGACTATTTTGCCTAGTTCCTTAGCCACGACTCACTCGAGCACCTTAGGATTCTCTCCTCGACTACCTGTGTCGGTTTTGGTACGGGTTGCTTCACTTCGGCTTTTCTTGGAAGCACTTTCCCTACAGCAACTTCGCCCGAAGGCTAGGTCTTGACTATTCCGTCAGTCTTCAGTAAGTACGGCACTCCGTCCCCTTTTTAGTGTGAGCAAGTATGGGAATATTAACCCATTGTCCATCCACTTCCCCTTTCGGGTGCGCGTTAGGTCCCGACTAACCCTCAGCTGATTAGCATGGCTGAGGAAACCTTAGTCTTTCGGTGAGGGGGTTTCTCGCCCCCTTTATCGTTACTTATGCCTACATTTTCTTTTCTGTCCGCTCCACAATACCTCACGATACTGCTTCGGCGCAAACAGAATGCTCCCCTACCAGATATAATAAATTATAAATCCATAGCTTCGGTAATATGCTTATGCCCGATTATTATCCATGCCGAACCGCTCGACTAGTGAGCTGTTACGCACTCTTTAAATGAATGGCTGCTTCCAAGCCAACATCCTAGCTGTCAATGCAGTTCAACCGCGTTGCTTCAACTTAGCATATATTTGGGGACCTTAGCTGTTGGTCTGGGTTCTTTCCCTCTCGGACATGGACCTTAGCACCCATGCCCTCACTGCCGCAGAACATTTATTAGCATTCGGAGTTTGTCAGGAATTGGTAGGCGATGAAACCCCCGCATCCAATCAGTAGCTCTACCTCTAATAAACTCATTTGCGACGCTGCACCTAAATGCATTTCGGGGAGTACGAGCTATCTCCCAGTTTGATTGGCCTTTCACCCCTACCCACAGGTCATCCGAAGACTTTTCAACGTCAACCGGTTCGGTCCTCCACTTTGTGTTACCAAAGCTTCAACCTGCCCATGGGTAGATCACAAGGTTTCGCGTCTAATCCTACTAACTCAGCGCCCTATTCAGACTCGCTTTCGCTCCGGCTCCGGACCTGAAGTCCTTAACCTCGCTAGTAAAATTAACTCGTAGGCTCATTATGCAAAAGGCACGCCGTCACACCCTATTGGTGCTCCGACCGCTTGTAGGCGTACGGTTTCAGGTTCTATTTCACCCTTCTATTCGAAGTGCTTTTCACCTTTCCTTCACAGTACTTGTTCACTATCGGTCTTTCAGGAGTATTTAGCCTTGGAGGATGGTCCCCCCATATTCAGACAGGATTTCACGTGTCCCGCCATACTCATTTATCATCTATATATACCTTTCGAATACCGGGCTATCACCGTCTACGGCCGCACTTTCCAGTACGTTCTTCTAAATATATAAAGACTTTTGGGCTAATCCGCTTTCGCTCGCCACTACTTACGGAATCTCTTCGATTTCTTTTCCTCCGGGTACTTAGATGTTTCAGTTCTCCGGGTTTGCTCCTCTTACGAGGTAATACATCTTCAATGTATTGGGTTGCCCCATTCGGACATCTCGGGATCTATTCGTGTGTGCCAATCCCCCGAGCTTTTCGCAGCTTACCACGTCCTTCGTCGCCTCTGAAAGCCTAGGCATCCGCCATACGCCCTTAACGATTTCTTTCCTATTTTTAGGTTACTCAAGCACTTATAAGTGCTCGGTTTTCTCTTTGTGATGTCTTTACCGTTAATGTCAATGATCTTATTTTCTTGTACTTAAATAATCAAGTAAAATGTTCTAATGACGGCTCCGTCACTATGTAGTATACATTTCCTTTTATTACCCTCATACATTATACTCTGTACTTTCGTACTTCGTACAATCCGTGGAGAATAAGGGAGTCGAACCCTTGACCTCCTGCGTGCAAGGCAGGCGCTCTAGCCAGCTGAGCTAATTCCCCGCTAGTAGACTTCAGATGTCAGATTACAGACTTTAGACTTTTTTGTCTGATGTCTCTTATCTGATGTCTTCCCGTCTTTTCAATTAGTAGTCTCGGGCAGGCTCGAACTGCCGACCTCTACATTATCAGTGTAGCGCTCTAACCAGCTGAGCTACGAGACTTCATTTAGATTTGAGATAATAGATTTCAGATACAAGACCATTAAGTCTATCTTCTTTTATCTACCATCTTTTGTCTCTCTCCCTATACTAATTTCTAGTGGGTTTTGTATTTTATAATTGATAATCGATGTTGGATGAGTGATTAAGCATCTCTGCTATTATTAATCAATGATCTTTCATCATTTATCTTTTATATATGACAACCAAATAAAAACTAAAGCTTGAACTTTAAGTAAGTTTTTTTTGTACTTGCGTACTTGTTTGTTTAACGTTCTTCAACGCTCTAAAATGAGATGTTCCAGCCGCACCTTCCGGTACGGCTACCTTGTTACGACTTAGCCCTAGTTACCTGTTTTACCCTAGGCAGCTCCTTTTACGGTCACCGACTTCAGGTACCCCAGACTTCCATGGCTTGACGGGCGGTGTGTACAAGGCCCGGGAACGTATTCACCGCGCCATGGCTGATGCGCGATTACTAGCGATTCCAGCTTCATAGAGTCGAGTTGCAGACTCCAATCCGAACTGAGACCGGCTTTCGAGATTCGCATCCAATCACTTGGTAGCTGCCCTCTGTACCGGCCATTGTATTACGTGTGTGGCCCAAGGCGTAAGGGCCGTGATGATTTGACGTCATCCCCACCTTCCTCTCTACTTGCGTAGGCAGTCTCACTAGAGTCCCCAACTGAATGATGGCAACTAGTGACAGGGGTTGCGCTCGTTGCAGGACTTAACCTAACACCTCACGGCACGAGCTGACGACAACCATGCAGCACCTTGAAAATTGTCCGAAGAAAAGTCTATTTCTAAACCTGTCAATTCCCATTTAAGCCTTGGTAAGGTTCCTCGCGTATCATCGAATTAAACCACATAATCCACCGCTTGTGCGGGCCCCCGTCAATTCCTTTGAGTTTCATTCTTGCGAACGTACTCCCCAGGTGGCTAACTTATCACTTTCGCTTAGTCTCTGAACCATAAAGCCCAAAAACGAGTTAGCATCGTTTACGGCGTGGACTACCAGGGTATCTAATCCTGTTCGCTCCCCACGCTTTCGTCCATCAGCGTCAGTTAAAACATAGTGACCTGCCTTCGCAATTGGTGTTCTAAGTAATATCTATGCATTTCACCGCTACACTACTTATTCCAGCCACTTCTACTTTACTCAAGACCTGCAGTATCAATGGCAGTTTCACAGTTAAGCTGTGAGATTTCACCACTGACTTACAGATCCGCCTACGGACCCTTTAAACCCAATAAATCCGGATAACGCTTGCACCCTCCGTATTACCGCGGCTGCTGGCACGGAGTTAGCCGGTGCTTATTCGTATAGTACCTTCAGCTTTCCACACGTGGAAAGGTTTATCCCTATACAAAAGAAGTTTACAACCCATAGGGCAGTCGTCCTTCACGCGGGATGGCTGGATCAGGCTCCCACCCATTGTCCAATATTCCTCACTGCTGCCTCCCGTAGGAGTCTGGTCCGTGTCTCAGTACCAGTGTGGGGGATCACCCTCTCAGGCCCCCTAAAGATCATCGACTTGGTGAGCCGTTACCTCACCAACTATCTAATCTTGCGCGTGCCCATCTCTATCCACCGGAGTTTTCAATATCAAATGATGCCATCTAATATATTATGGGGTATTAATCTTCCTTTCGAAAGGCTATCCCCCTGATAAAGGCAGGTTGCACACGTGTTCCGCACCCGTACGCCGCTCTCTCATTTCCGAAGAAACAATACCGCTCGGCTTGCATGTGTTAGGCCTCCCGCTAGCGTTCATCCTGAGCCAGGATCAAACTCTCCATTGTATGTTTGTCTGACTCACTCAAAGTTTTTTAACGCTTTAGTTTTTCCTTACTTGGTTGTTATATTGTATGTCAATGATCTTTTTTTTTTCCGCTTTTTAACGTAGCAATCTCTCTGTCAGTGTCGCTCCGTATTTGCGAGTGCAAAAGTAATAACTTATTTTTTAATGACCAAATGTTTTTGAAGAAAATTTAAAGTTTTTTTTAATTAACCCTAACTCCCAAACACCCCTATCAATAACGCTCCTACTCTCCCCTAATCGGGACTGCAAAGATAATAACTATTTTTAAAACCACAATCCCTTTTTTAAAAAAAATTAAAGTTTTTTTCGTTACCTCTTTTAAAGCTATTTATCAATTACTCTCCTGCGCTACCTACTTAACTTCCGTTTTTCGGTGCCGCAAAGATAGATATTCATACAAACACAAAACAAATTAATTTAACATAAAATTTACCATTACGTAACACTAAACCCATAACAGCATGGAGATCAGCCACTATTTTTTAAGCTTTGTTTGATTTTTTATTCTAAAGCTAGAAATCTATCACCGTTTGTCTAAATAAACAACCCACAAATAAAGGTAATCAAATAAAAATACCTCCGAATGGAGGTAGATATAAGGTGCGGAAAAGCCAAATTATTTATTCGTCATTTATTCTCAGAATATATCATTCGGAGAAAATCTCCAAAGGATCTGTCTAAAACAGTAATATCACCAGATTTTAGATTGATTCCAGGTTCACCATAATTATTCGAACGAACTCTAATTGATGACATTTGAAAATATTGTGCAGGAGAATGGCTCTGCCCTAAGACTTTAATTGTAGATCCTAACAGTTTTTTGGTGGAGATTACATAGGTTTCTCCCGGAATTGTTTTAATTGTTACAAAAGATCTTGGCTGCAATATAATTTCTGTTTTGTTTACACTAATTTTTTGTGGCTTTACAGATGAAGAAAACAGAAAAATACTGTCTGAAGGCCTTGAAAGTTCTTCTTTACTGGTATAATAAAGCTTGATTTTGTAATTCGCCGGATTAAAAGGCTGCTTTTTTTCATCAATCGTTTCAAAAGGTTGATAGGCAAAAGAATTGGCTCCAATATCTTTTGCTTTTTTGTAAATATTTGTAAAAACAGCAAAATCATCATTGGAAAAACCCTGCACTTCTATTTCGCCTAAATATTCAGCAGCAGAATTATTTTTATCAATCTGAAAAAAATGTTTTTCTTTATTATCATTTGTCTTTTCTACTTTTGAAAGGTAAACTTTCTGGGCATGTAAAAAATAACCCAAAAGAAAAAACAGACACACTGAAATATTTTTAAAGGTCATATTAATTATTATTTAATAGTATTTGGATACAATCTTCAAGGCTATTTTCCCAATGTTTAGGTTCTATTTTATAAATCCGCTCTATTTTATCCAAACTCATGGTACTTCTAACTGGTCTTTTTGCAGGTGTCGGATATTGTGCAGTAGTGAGCTGATTTAATTTAACTGTTGAATTAGAAAATTCTGCTATCTTTTTCGCAAAATTAAACCAAGATGTTTCGGGATAATTTGAAAAATGGAAAACACCAAATTGTTTATTTGGATTCTCAATAATCATCATAATAGCTTCGGCTAAATCGTTTGCATTGGTTGGTTGACCAAACTGATCTGCAACAATTCCCAGCTCATCTTTTTGAGAAAACAAGTTGAGCATGGTTTTTACGAAATTTTTATTGAACTCCGAATACAGCCATGATGTTCTCAAGATAACTGTTTTGGGATTATTTTCTAAAGCGAGTTCTTCTCCCAATAATTTAGACTTACCATAAACGCCCAAAGGATTTGTAAAATCTTCTTCCGAATAGTCTAAATTGGTTTCACCATCAAAAACATAGTCGGTAGAAACGTGAATAAGCACTACATTATATTCCGAACACGATTTTGCAAGATTTTCAACTCCAAAAGCATTTACAGCAAAGGCTTTCTCTTCTTCTTTTTCTGCCAAGTCTACTGCAGTATAAGCTGATGCATTGATGCAAAAATCAGGTTTATGATCTGCAAAAAAACTTTCAACTGCACTGGAGTCTGTAATGTCTAAAGTTGCTGAATCTGTAAATATAAATTCATATTCCAGTTCGAAATCTGGAGATATTTTTCTTATACAGTTTCCAAGTTGACCGTTTCCTCCTACTACTAATATTTTTTTTTGCATGACTTACGAATTTTTGGCATTTTGAGATCTTAAAAACTTAGATCTTGACTGAAAATCTTTCTGTTCTAAATCTACATAAAATTTCCCGAAAGTTTCTTTAATATCTTCGGGATGAACTTCTGATCTTCTCGTTTTTAGATTAAAATAAATAACATTAACCCATAAAACTGCATGAATTGTTTTTTCATCTAAACTTTTCATTAAGATTTCTACTTTAGCCGTACGATCTCCTACTTCGATGGTCTTGCTACTGATTACAACCGAAGTATTGTATCTCACCTCTTTCAAATATGCAATCTCGTTCTGAATAGCAATCCATGTACAACCTGTACGTTTTGTATATTCTTCATAGGTAAATCCGTAAAATGTCTCCACATGATCTTCTCTCGCATTGAACATATATTCGAGATACTTTACATTGTTTAAATGACCGATTGGATCGCAATCGCTGAACCTAACTTTTACCGTAGTTGAAATTTCTTTTTCCATACCACAAAAATAAAAAAACCACCTCTAAAAAGAGATGGTTGGTTTATAAATGTTTGTTAATTCCTAAAATTATTGGATACCCAATTCTTTTTTTACCGCAGCAGTTGCATCTGGACCTGCTTTATAAAGGAATGCTGTAGAGTTAGCATCCATAATATAATCATAACCATTTGCTTTAGCAACTTTTTCTACTGCTTCATTCAGTTTTTTCTCAAGCGGTGCGAAAGCTAAATCCTGCTTAGCCTGTAAATCCTTTTGAGCTTTTTCCTGCATTTGTTGAATTTCTTCAGCTAGTTTTTTCATTTCTGCTTCTCTTGCTGCATTTTCATCAGCTGTTTTTTTCGGAGCTTCTGTTTGGTATTGCTGAAATTTAATTTGAGCAGCATCAGCTTTTTTCTTAATCTCGGCCTGTTTAGTATCTAAAAATGTTTTAAGATCAGCATCTGCTTTCTTTTTCTCCGGCATCGCGCTAAGAACTCCTATCACATCCATCGTAGCTATTTTTTGAGCTTTTGCCATACCTACAGATACAACCATCATGACTGCTGCAAATAATACACTTAATTTTTTCATAATTGGTAAATAAATAATTTAATTTGTTTTTAGATTTTAAATTTAAGTAAAAGTTAAGTTCTATAAAAACTTTTACTATTTTTTATTAGTTTTCTTTTCTTTTTCGGTTCCTTTTAAAAGAATATCTAACACTTTGTCTGTGTAATCATATCTTTTTTGAAGAAAAATTACATTTACATCATTGCTTTTGTCAAAAACTATACCTAATCCATTTTTTTCAGACATCGCTTTAATTGCCGTCCAAATTTGATCTTGAAACGGCTGTACCAAATTGGTTCTCAATTGTGTAACTTCACCATTTTTTCCAAATCTTAAACTGGTTGTAGTTTTAATACTTTTATCGAGATCCAAAACTTCTTTTTCTCTTAGCTTAAGCTGATCTCCAATAAGCAACACTCTTTCATTTTCAAAAGCAGATCTTTTTTGCTCATACTCGGTTTGCAATCTTTGCAAATCCTGTTCCCAGGTATCAATCTGAGCTTTTAATCTTGCTTCAGCTTCTTTATATTCCGGCATATTTTCCAAAATATACTGGGTATCTACAACGCCCATTTTCTGTGCATTGATTAACCCGCAAGACAAAATCGCTAAGGCTAAAAAAAGTGTTTTCAGTTTTTTCATTTTATAATGATTGGTTCATTAGGAAGTGTGTTTTGTTTCCGGACACATCTCCATTGATTGTTTTATCAAATCCGTACGCAAAGTCAAATCCAATTAAACCAAATGCCCCCATATAAACTCTCACCCCTACACCAATAGATCTTTTTAACTGGAATGGATTGTATTTACTCCACGTATTCCACACGTTACCTCCTTCTGCAAATGTAAGTCCGTAAATTTTTGCAGTTTGATTTAATGAAATCGGATATCTTAACTCTAACGTAAATCTGTTGTAAATAGTACCTCCTCCTCTTTGAGTAATATCTTGTGGCTGACCTCCATAAGTGGAAGCATTTTCGTAACCTCTAAGCGGAATAAGTTCTCTACCATCAAATCTACCTCCGAAAAGCCCTGTACCCCCTACATAAAATCTTTCGAAAGGTGGTGCTCCCAGTTGTTTATTATATCCATCCATAAAGCCCATTTCCGCAGAAGATCTTAAAACAAGTTTTCCTACTACTTCATTATAAACATCTGCTTTGAACTTAATTTTATAAAACTCCATCCATTTGTATTTATCAACAGGAGTCATGGTAGAATAATCTTTATTGCTGAATAAAGAGTAAGGCGGAGTAAATTTACCCGACAATTCTATATTAGAACCTACTGTTGGGAAAATTGGATCTATACCAGCAGAGTTTCGGCTTAAACCTATATTTAAACTTAAGTTATTTGCATTTCCATATAACTCTGTACTATTTCCGAATTCAAAAGGGTAATTACTGAAATTATATTTTTGATATTGAATACCTGTATATAGAGAAAAATAATCGTCTGGCCATCTCAAATATCTGTTTAGACCTACTGTTGCAGAAAAAATATTAAGTCTTTGATCCGGACCTGAATATTGTCTGTAATTTACTCTAGAGTTATTTAAGCTGACAGACAATGCTGTTGGTTTTGTTCCAAACAACCAAGGTTCTGAAAATGAGATACCATAGTTTTGAAAGTATTGTCCTGCCTGAGCCTGGATAGACAATGTTTGCCCATCTCCCTGTGGTACAGGTCTGAAGTCTTTAAATTTAAGAAAGTTCTTCAAAGAGAAATTATTAAATGTAAGACCTAATGTTCCGATAAAGCTGTTTCCACCGTAACCTGCCTGAAGCTGTACTTGTGAAGATCCTTTTTCAACCAATCCCCAGTTTACATTTACAGTATTATCCTGAACTTGTGGATCGATATCATATTTAATTTGTTGAGGATCAAAGAATGACATTGATGCAAGATCGAAATATGTTCTTTTGATATCTGTTTTCTTAAACAATTCTCCCGGTTTAGTTCTCAAAGCTCTTAAAACTACATGATCATGAGTGGTTGTGTTACCAGACCATGTTACTTTATTCCAAGTAGCTTGTTCTCCTTCATTAATTCTGATTTCTAAATTAACAGCATCACCATTAACTGATTTTTCAATCGGAGTTACATTGGAGAAAAGGTAACCATTATTCATGTACAGAGATCTAAGATCGGAATCGTCTTCTTTACCTCCATCTTCACCAACCTTTTTGTTGAATCCAACTGCGTCGTAAATATCACCTTTCTTATATCCCAATAAACGCTGAAGATATTCTGTAGGGTAAACTGTATTTCCTACAAAAGTAATATCTCCAATATAATATTTTTTACCTTCTTCTAGTTTTACATTGATTTCGAAATTGTTCTTTTTGTTTCTCCAAACAGAATCTGAAACAATTTTTGCATCTCTATATCCTAAAGAATTATAATAATTAATTAGATTACGCTTATCTTCCTGATATTTTTCTTCTACAAATTTTGAAGATTTTAAAATACCTCCAATACCAAATCTTTTTTGCTTAGTTTCTTTAAATGCTTTTTTTCTAAGCTTTCTATCGGAAACGTTTTCGTTCCCTTCAAACTCAATATGGCTTATTTTGATTCTTTTTCCTTTGTCTACATTAATAGTCCAATCCACAAGATTAGGATCACTGGCATTTATCTTATCCTCAATGGTAATTTTAGCATCAGCAAAGCCTTTTTTTACGTAATCTTTAGGAATATTGGTTTTAAGACTAGAAATTAGATTCTGAGTAATTTTTGTCCCTGGCTTCAGATTATTATCCTTAGCTAACTTTTCGTTTTTAGATTTACCAATTCCTCTCCCGACAAATTTCACTTCGCCGAGTTCTTTTAAATCTTCAAGATGAAATTTTAAAACAACCGTTTTGCCTTCAATACTTTCGATATATACCTCTACTTCTGAGAAAGACTGAGTATCCCAAAGTTTTTTTATTGCATTACTGATTTTCTGCCCCGGAATATCTACTTCTTCACCTTTCAGTAACCCTGTAAATCTTAAAATCTGCGCAGGAGAATATTTTTTCACCCCATCTACCACAATATCTTTCAGAGTGTATGTTCCTGTTTGGTTTTCTGCAAGGATAGTGGTATTATTTACCTTTGTACTATCTTGTGGAGTTGCCTGTCCATAAAAATGTGCAGAAGCCGCAAACATAATGATGGGTAATAGTCTAAACTTCATTTTATCGTAATCTTTCTTTTCTTAAAATTTACTGGATTTGAACTTGATCGCCGGTAAGACCGTATCTTCTTTCTTTGTTTTGATAATTTACAATACATTGGAAGAAAATATCTTTAGTGAAATCTGGCCACAGAACGTCTAAAAACTGAAGTTCTGCATAAGCTATCTGCCAAAGGAGAAAATTGCTGATTCTAATTTCACCACTTGTTCTTATAAGAAGATCTACAGGCGGAAAATCTTTTGTATAGAGATAATCTTCAAAAAGATTCTCATTAATATCATCGATTTCTACCTTACCATCTTTAACATCTTTACTGATATTTTTAACAGCATTGAGTATCTCATTCTGAGACCCATAGCTAATTGCCAAAACCAAATTACCTTTTGTGTTTTCTTTGGTAAGATCTACCACTTTTAGCAACTGATCCTTTACCAGAGGCGGCAGATTATCTAAATTTCCTATGACATGCATTCTCAATCCTTTGTTGAAAATCTCATCTGCTTCCAGCAAAAGTGTTTCTGTAAGCAAAGTCATCAGAGTATTAACCTCATGTTTAGGTCTTTTCCAGTTTTCAGATGAAAATGTGTATAGAGTAAGATATGGTATATTTATTTCGTTACACGCATTAATGGCATTTCTTACCGCACTAATAGCATTCTTATGACCGAAAGTCCGCTCCTCTCCTCTGGATTTTGCCCATCTTCCATTACCATCCATAATTATGGCAACGTGTTTCGGCAAATTCTCAGAATTAATCTTTTCTTTTATTAATGACATCTTTTCTTAATCGCAATAACATGGTGGTCTTCCAAATGAATAGGTAAGACCTACACTGAAAGTATTCATCCAATCTTTAGATTCTGTATCTCCTAAAGCTCTCTTGTGTATAATTTCTGCTTCTCTTTCTTTCGAAACAATATAATAATTTCCTGACTCCAAAAGAGATCCTTTTGTATTAGGACTTAAAATATCTCCGTTATACTTAGACACTACATCTTTATCTAACAGCTTACTGTGATCTAACTGATCTGTAAGTGAATATCTAAATGTTGCTTCTGCAAACACAGCCCATCCGTGGTTAAATTTATACTTCAAACCAACACCGAAAGGAATGTGCGCAACCACTTTTTTACCCAAAGAATATTGTGTAGTCGTTACGAAATCCAATTCATTAATAGGAGCCTGAGCAACTCCATCAGAATTTCTTCTGAAATCATGAGTAACTGTAGCTTTAGGTGCATCGAAGACCAATCCTCCAACTCCTCCAAAGATGTAAGGGCTAATCATACTTAACTGCTCATTATTTACAGGAAATAAATTATATTCGAATATTAAACTCGCTTCATAAATATTATTTTTCCCGTAAGAATTTCTATTTCTTCTGTATTCTTCTTTTGCAGCTTTATCGCTAAACTGAACCTGATTATAACCTAGATCTAATCTTATTGTCTGATGAGGGTTAAAATTAAATCTATATAAAATACCACCATAAAACGGAAATCCTAAATCTGAAACCCTGCTCAAATCCAATGGCTTTTGCAAAATGTAATTGGTTTTACCTATATCTCCTACAAGATTACTCATCCCTAATCGAATTCCCAATTCATTTCTTTGTGCTTTCAAACTTACCACAGTTCCTAAAAGGGTAAGAAAGCTAAACAATAATTTTTTATTCATAAAGAATACGGATTTATGGTTATTTTAAAAATTTAATTTTTGCAAATATAAAACATTTTTATATTAAAGATATTCTTAATGCTTAGTTAAAAATAAACAAAAAAATATAATTTGTTATAAAGTAAACGGCAAAGTAGCAAATTTATTCTTTTTTTAATACTAACAACTATAATTTATAAAAAAATAAACCCCACGTTTATGGGGTTTACTTCGTTATCTATTGAATATTGATTTCATTTTGTCTCTAATCTTAATAAGTAACGGCTCTTTATAATTTTTATCTTCATCAAAATATCCGTAGCCATAACCGTAGCCGTAGCCATAACCGTAACCGTAACCGTAGCCATAACCTTGTTTCACCACATAATCATTATAAACAAATCCTAAATGTTTAATTTCACCGTTATGATATTTTTCAGTAATCATTTTAAGCATATACTTTTCTGTATATTCATGGCGAACTATATACAAATTGGCATCAGAATACTTCATTAATTCATAAGAATCTGCTACAAGACCTACAGGAGGAGAGTCGATAATAATAAAATCATAAAGATTTTTCAGTTCTTCTATAAATTTAATATTTCTTTCACTCATTAGTAGCTCTGATGGATTAGGCGGAATTGGTCCTGAAGTAGCCACATCCAAATTAGGAATTCTTGTTTTGTTGATAATCTGTTCAACCGTAGCTTCACCAGTAAGGTAGTTTGATATCCCTAATTTATTATCAATATTAAAATCTCCGAAAATCTTTGGCTTTCTCAAGTCCATCCCGAGTAAAATCGTTTTTTTATCGCTCAATCCTAAAACTGATGCTAAATTGATGGATACATACGTTTTGCCCTCACCTCCTACAGAAGAAGTAACCAATATTACCTTACTTTTATTATCATCTCCAGACAAAAATCTTACATTAGCTCTAATACCCCTAAAAGCTTCGGATACGGAAGATTTAGGAGAATCTAAAACGGTGAGCATATTTTCGCTGGCATTATTACCAATAACCCCTAGTAGTGGTATTTTAGTAACACTGATAAGTTCTTTAATATTTCTAATTTTACTGTCAAATAAACTTCCCAGTAAGATAATCAACAGCGGTATTGCTGAAAACCCCGCCAGAATAGCCATTTTAGTTGCTTTTACATTCGGTCCTATCGGTCCTTGACCCAAATTCTTAGCTGGATCGATTACTGTAATATCAGACTGATTGGTTGCCAACCTCATTTTGCTCTCATTCTGTCTGCTTAAAAGACTATTATAGGTTGCTTCAATCATATTATACCCTCTTTCAGCATCCAAATATTTTCTCTGTTTTTCAGGATAGGTTGATAAATCTGAACTTGCCTCGGCAATTTGCTGGTCTAATTTATTAATCTGTGTGGTATAAACATTATAGACATTTCTGAGCGAACCTGAAGAATTGCTCATAGCTTCATTGATTAACCTATTCACCTCTTTAATTGGCTCTGAATTAGGAGTATAAATAGTTGAAAGCTCTCTTTTTTTCATATATAAAGCTTTCAATTCAGAAACAGAAGCCGTAAACATTCCATCATCGAATCCTGCCGCAGAAGGACTAATCATTTTATCAAAATTTTTAGAATCTACTGTACTTCTAATATTCTTCAGAGAATTCATTTTGCTTAGAAAATCAGCTTTTTTCGCCTCCAGCTCCTTTATTTTATCTAGAGATTTTTCATCTCTGTTATTAATATCATATAATTTTTCTGAAACTTTTAGATGATTGAGATATGCAGCACTAGAGTCTAACTTTTTTCGTATGTCTAAAAGATTTTCTGCTAGATAGGCTTCGGTACGCTGATCTACAGTATTCTGATCATTAAATCTTTTTTTACGCAGCTCTTCAATAGATGTATTGAGAAAATTTACTGTACTGTTCAGATTGTATCCTGTTTTAGAAACAATCATTATTGTATTAATTTCTTTATCAAAATCTACTCCTACAGAGCCAATAATGTTATTTACAGCATCATTCACCGTGCTTAGATTTACAATAACATTGTCTAGTTTAATCTTTGTTTCAATAGGATTAGGCACTAACCTGAAACGAAGATTAGGAGACGTATACCATTCGTTAACTTTAATAATTTTATTCGCAGGTCTTGGAAATGAATTAATATTTTGAAAACCTTCAAACTCATAAGAATACAGACTGGAAGATTGCCCATCTTTCGGCAGTACTACTTCATAAGAATTATTCCCTTTGGGAATTAGCGTTATCGGATAATTAACCTGCTGTAAATGTTTTCTATCTACATCCAAAAACACAGGTGAATCATCTTTATCCAGGTAAGTTGCTTTTATGGTTCCTTTTGTCTGATAATTCACAAAAAGATTTAATTCGTGAACCAAGAATTCGTTATGAGATCTTGATAAAAGCATTTTTTTCAGGTAAATCCCATCCTGATTTCCTCCTTGTCCCCAAATAAAGTTAATAGACTGGTTGGGTGTAAAATAACTGGATGTATTATTGGAGATACTCAGAGAAAGATTAGACGCATATATATTCTGCGCATAATATTTACCATAAAACCAAGAAACAACATATCCTATGGAAAGTGTGAGCACAAACCAATACCAGTTTTTAAGTAACCTTCTTAAAAAATGTTCAACATCAAAAAGCGCAAAAGAACCGAATTTTTCTTTAGGTGCATCATTCTTAGCTCCCTTATTATTGTCTTTTCCCGGAATCATAATTAAAGATTTTTAATAAGTAGATAGATGGACATTGCGGTAGTAATTACAGAAACTCCGCTGATAACTGTTTGTAAAGGATCTTTACCAAAACCATTAAGACTTCTCTTATTAGTAGAGAGCAAGATTTCGTCTCCATTTTGTATGTAGAAGTACGGAGAATTCATAACATCTTCTCTTGTGATATCTATTTTTGCTTTTTTAATTCCTTCCGGAAGTTTGCGGTAAATGACAATATTCTTACGGTCGATAGTTCGGTTCATTCCTCCATTCATAGCAATAGCTTCCGTGAGGGTAAGTGTATTTTTGTATGCTTTTTTTTCTCCAGTCATTCCTGTTGATTCAATATCTCCAAGAATATAGTAAGTAATACCATCTGTATTTAGTCTTACCTGAGATTTACCTTCCTGAAAATTTTCATTTACTTTTTCCTGAATTTCAGCTGTTATTTCATCCAGAGTTCTTCCTTCTACCTTAATAAATCCTATCCCAAATATATTAACTTCACCTTTAGTATCAACTTTCAAACCTCTAAAATAAATAGTAGCATCACCTCCAACACCAGTACCATTATTAGTACCCATTACACTAATAGAAGTTCCTCCTCCTAATCCTGAAGTATTTAAGGAAGAATAAAACTGTGCCGCATCACCTTTGGGTGTTGTAACAATATCAAGAGTTAACATGTCATTTTTTGTCACTCTATAAATAGGGATATTATATGGGATTAAGCCTTCTTCGTTAATAACCAAACTCTCACTTTCCTGCATATATTTAACGTCCTTAGAAGTAAGGCAAGAAGTAAGAATAAGCGGAATAATCAGAAATAATAAATTTTTATAAATTTTCATCGTCATAAAATGTAGTTGCAAAAATAGAGATTTAATTAATACTTCTTTGTTTATCGTTTTGAAAAGCAAGTATAAGATCCGGAATATAGGCTCCTATAAAACCCAAAATCAACACCGTAGCCAGAAGAATATTCACATTAGAATGCCTTAAAAAGTAGGTAATAAGTATAATAAATAAATAATATATAATGATATAAAAACTAGCTCTTCTGTGAGTAAGATTCAGTTTTAGAAGTTTATGATGAATATGGTTTTTATCTGCCTCAAATGGAGATTTTCGGTTAAAAAGCCTAATTACGATAACGTTTAAAGTATCCACAATGGGTAATATAAGTATTGCAACTGCAATAACTGGTGCAGATTTCAAATGATATCTGGGGATGTCTAATCTTTCTTTATCAATAAAAATATCAATAAAACAGATACAAGTAAAAGCGAGCAAAAATCCTAGTAACATAGAACCGGTATCTCCCATAAAAATTTTTGCTGCTCTGTAATTGGAGAGATTATAATATAAAAATGCCAAAACAGAACCAATAATTACAGAAGAAAGAATTACCAAGGGGTAATTATACGGTCCTAAGTGATAATAACTGATACCGAAAAGTGCACTGCAAACTACAGAATATCCTCCTGCAAGACCATCTATCCCGTCAATGAGATTAAATGCATTAATAAGAATAATGAATGTGATAATTGAGAAAATAACACTTATCCAATAATTAATTTCATAAATACCAAATATCCCAAACAAACTTCGAATTCTTACATCGGATCCAATCACAATAAACACAGAAACTACGATTTGTGCAATGAGTTTTTTGTAAGCCCGCATTACTACAATATCATCCATTATTCCCACATATAGAAGAATGATAAGTGATGCAAAAAGAAATTTATATAAATCGAAAATTTCGTAGGCAAAAATAGAGGTGCATATTCCTATGGAATAAAAAATAGCAATTCCGCCAAGATTGGGGATTTTCCTGAGATGGGAACTTCTCACCCCTGGTTCATCCATCAGATTTTTTCTTCTGGAAATCTTAATTATGGTAGGAATAGAAAAAAAAGTGATTAAAAAAGAGAATAAAAACCCTAACCCTACTTTTACATAAAAAATAGAAATTCCTGTTTGAGTTAAGAGTAATTCAAAATTTTTCATCGCTGTTTTTATTATCTACTTTGCCAATTTGGGAAAGCAAAGTGTAAAAAAATCATTGTTTCAGGGCACAGAAACAACAATATTGCTATTTGTGTTACATAAGTTTTCTTATCAACTTTTTCTGTCCTGAAAAGAAAAGAAGATAGAAAATCTTTTTTTTCAGCGGCAAAGATAAAATATAATTTTTACCGAAACGACTGTAGAACAATATATCTTTCAATTTAATCCCTCTTTTTTCAATAAAATAGGATAATTGCCCAGACATTTTGTAAAACACTTCATCACTTTTCACAAAAGCGAGATATGCGAGAAAAGTATAAATACCCTCAAGAATCTGAAAATTTTTTAATTCCTCATTTTTATCAGAATATTTAGAAGTTGCAAAAGCCAATTCCACCTCTTCTACTGCTTTCAAAATATCAAGTCCTTTTTCGTTATGAGTTTTCGAAATAGAATCTGTTCTTTCAAAATATTGATAATGAAAATTCTGAGTCTGAGCCAAAACAGTGCACTTTAACAAAAGTTGTGGAATCAGCTGAATATCCTCATAATGAACCCCTTTTTTAAATCTCTTATCCTTAAACAATTCTTTTTTGAAGAGTTTATTGCACGCAAAATAACTTAAATCTGAAAAAACAGAAAAATGAGAACGCAAATCAATTTCTTCTGGCATATTGGGGATTTGCGTAAGTTTTTGGGTGACTTTACCGTGCTCATCCACTTTCTGAATATTACAGATAACCATTTCTGCGCTACATTTTTCAGCAAGATTGAGCATTTCTTCAAACATGGTTTCAGAAACATAGTCATCACTGTCTACAAAGCCTAAATAATCTCCCGAAGCTCTATCAATTCCAAAATTTCGGGCATCACTCAACCCACCGTTTTCTTTTGTAAAAGCTTTAATTTTTGATGGAAACTGGGCAGAAAACTCATCTATAATTCGCTGAGAATCATCAGTACTACCATCATTTACAACAATGATCTCAATATTTTGCAGGGTTTGGTTAACTAAGGAATTAAGACATTTAGCAAGATAATTTTCAACATTATATACCGGGACAATTACCGAAACTTTTGATAAAGCATTCATGAATTAAGCTTTTGTAAATCTCGGACTTAACCAGCCTTTTTTGGCTTCATCAAAATCTCTTCTCGAACATGGAATACAGTTTTCAATATTATCATCATCCCCAAAATACCAAAGATTGCTGAAAGTATCGCGTTTAAAAGCATACTGTCGGTCTTCAACAAGTACATAAAACATTTCGTAGCTTCTTTCTTTCGGATGAGAATGCTGTATGTTGATTCCTTCTATAAGATACCAAATCATTTGAGCTAAAAGCTGGTGATTAAGCTGATTTTCCGAGTAGATGTTATAATTGAAAATCCCTACAGACTTCAAATTTTCACTCAAGCCAATCTCTTTCATGTAAGCACAGATTTCACGTCTGTTGAGTCCATTTACCTGAGGATTCATAGAAAAACTCTCAGAAAAACTTTCGATTGCATCGCAATTTACCGTAACCAGATCTGCTTTTCTGAAAAATGGTTCTGTTTTTTCGGTAGAATTCATCATTTCTGCCAAACGGAGAATATCAAACTCCACTTCCTTAATAAGTTTTACCGAATCTGCTTCATTTAAATGCTTTTGATACCCTAAATGATGATAATTTTTAATCTGAAAATTTTTAGACCCAAGAATTTTGCTTAAAAATGTATGTTCGCTGATACTTTCACCTTGTTTAAGAGAAATAATATTGCTCAGCTGTGTATAACTGATATTTTTCTGATGAAAATGAAGTGCCGAAAAAAGTGAAAAAGCAAAATCGTTTGAACCACCTATAATAACCGGAATCGCTCTTTTATAATGGCAAGCCGATAAAACTTCCTGCAAAATATAATGAGAATCTTCTACCGACTTCCCGGAAACCAAATCCCCCAGATCCACAACCGGAATTTCAAAATCCAACTGAGAAAGCTTGTAAAATTCTTTTCGGATGGCTGTAAAATCCTGTACTTCAGCATCACCATTAGCACCTCTGTAATCTGAAACAAAAAGAAGCACAATACTGTCTTCCTTTAGTTCTTTGGTAATTCTGTGCCCAATTTGCCAGTTTTCCGTCTTAAAATTTCGTGGGGAAATGATGAAGTCTTCAAAATTCATGTGTTCAAATACTTATTAAAGCTCAAAAATATTAAAATTAAATGAGTATTAATAAAAAAGCACAGACTAAAAATCTGTGCTGATAATTTATTCAGAAATAATTATTTCTTTGTTGCTGGTTTTTTGGCAACCGTTTTTTTAGCTGTCGTTGCCTTTTTAGTTGCAGGTTTCTTAGCTGTAGGCTTTTTCTTTTCGGCAAAAGCTTTTGGATCCTGTGCGGTAATCCATTTTTTCACCTCATCCAAAGATACTTCTTTCAAATCTTCACTTTCATACTTGGTATCGTCTTTTTTCTTTGGAATTTTATAAATATTTTTTCCGTGTTTTACGATAGGACCCCATCTTGCATTTTCAATGGAGATTTTTTCAGCTTCCCATTGTTGAATGTAACGGTTGGCTTCTTTCTCTAATTTAGCTTCCACCAATTCGTTGATATCACTTTGAGAAAGATTATCGAAATTATACCTTTTCGGAACGTTGATGAAAACACTTTTATACTTTATGAAAGGTCCGAATCTTCCGCTACCTTTGGTAATAGGCTCCCCTTTATAGTTGGCAATCGGTGCATCTGCCAATTTTTTTTCATTAATAATTTCTTCTGCACGGCTTTGGTCTACAGAAAGAGGATCTTCACCTTTGGGAATGCTGATGTACGTTTCGCCCCACTTTACATATGGACCGAATCTCCCAACGCCAATGGTAACCGGATGACCGTCTACTTCATTAAGATCAAATGGAAGTTTGAAAAGTTCCAAAGCCTCTTCCAACGTAATGGTAGCAATATTTTGCCCTGATAAAAGCGATGCAAAAACAGGTTTTTCTTCATCATCCTGCTCACCAATCTGAATCATAGGACCAAATCTTCCGATTCTGGCGTTCACATTCTTTCCTGTTTTGGGATCTACTCCCAAAAGACGTTCTCCATTGGCTCTGTCTGCATTTTCTTCCACATCTTCAATTCTCGGATGGAATTTCGAGTAGAAATCGGTCATCATTTCTTTCCACTTCTGACCTCCATTCGCAATTTCGTCAAAACTCTCTTCTACTTTTGCCGTAAATCCGAAGTCCAGAATTTCCGTAAAATTATCTGTTAAAAAGTCATTAACCACTTCCCCGATGTCGGTAGGAACAAATTTATTTTTATCTCCACCGAATTTTTCGTCAAGAACTTCTTTTTTAATGACCTCTTTAACCAAAGAAAATTTCACCACCTCTCTCGTTTGTGGCTCTATTTCTCTTTTATCAACATATTCACGGTTTTGAATTGTCTGAATGGTAGGTGCATAGGTAGACGGACGCCCTATTCCCAATTCTTCCAGTTTTCTTACCAAACCAGCTTCGGTATACCTTGCACTTGGTTTGGTGAATTTTTCTGTTGCAGTAATCTTTTTATAGCTTAAAACCTCACCTACAGTAACTTTCGGTAATAGTTTTTCGTTATTTTCTTCATCATCATCTTCAGTCTTTACAATTCCGTAAGCCTTAAGGAAACCATCAAAAATAATAACCTCTCCCTGAGCTTCGAAATGCTGAGGAAGTTTTGCGTTACCTATTTCTATAACTGTTTTCTCTATTTTAGCATTTGCCATCTGCGAAGCCAGTGTTCTTCTGTAAATCAGCTGGTACAATTTGCTCAATTGAGCATCACCAATTGCTTTTACAGAAAAATCTGTTGGGCGAATGGCTTCGTGAGCTTCCTGTGCAGATGAAGATTTGGTAGTATAATTTCTCGGAGAAGAGTATTCGGCTCCATATTCTGAGACAATTTGTTTTTTAGCACCTTCAATGGCTTCCTGAGAAAGATTTACCGAATCGGTTCTCATATAAGTAATGTATCCTTCTTCATAAAGTCTTTGGGCAAGCCTCATGGTATTGGTTACATTATATCCCAGTCTTGATGATGCTTCCTGCTGAAGTGTAGAGGTAGTAAATGGAGCAGATGCAGAGCGGCTTCCCGGTTTAGTTTCCACATTTAAAACCTTGAACTCTGTATTTTTTGCCGATTCTAAAAAATTTTCAGCTTCGGATTCTTTATTGAAATCTTTTTTAAGTTTTGCAGAAATTTCCTGATTGGCATCATTCAAGAAAATACCATCCAGCTTGAAACTGGCTTTTGGTACAAAACTGCGGATCTCTTTTTCTCTTTCTACCACCAATCTTACGGCAACCGACTGTACTCTGCCGGCAGAAAGTCCCGGTTTTACTTTTTTCCAAAGAACGGGAGACATTTCGAAACCTACAATTCTGTCGAGAACTCTTCTTGCCTGTTGTGCATTTACCAAGTTTTGATCTATGTCTCTTGGATGCTCTATGGCTTTAAGAATAGCATTTTTAGTAATTTCGTGAAAGACGATTCTTTTTCTGTTTTCGGGTTTCAGCTTCAATTCTTCTGCCAAATGCCATGCAATTGCCTCTCCTTCACGGTCTTCATCGGAAGCGAGCCAAACCATTTCGGCTTTCTTTACTGCTGATTTTAATTCTGTAACCAGTTTCTTTTTGTCGGCAGAAACTTCGTAATCTGGGCTGAATGTGGCCAAATCTATTCCCATTCCTTTTTTAGGCAAATCCCGGATGTGCCCAAAGCTGGACTTCACCTCAAAATCTTTACCTAAATACTTCTGAATAGTTTTTGCTTTTGCCGGAGACTCAACGATTACTAAATTTTTCGACATTCCTGAAATTTTTGCAAAAGTAAGTCTTTTTTATTAAAGAAGATTCAGACCATTTTATTTAACAGTTCCAAAGGCACAAAGAACACTCTGTAGATGATCCCTTCCCAGGTGAAACCTCTGCCAGACATCTCAACTCGGTAGCATAATGAAAACAGGATAAAGATAAGAATAATTCCATTTTTCAAATCCAACTCAAATTTTTTGGAAACATCATTAGTACTGCGTTTTGGAAGATTTAACGCAAAAAGAATAATTAAAAATATCATATGAATATACATCCACCTTCCCCAATCTATTGCCAGATAAAAAAGTGGCAATGAAAAGAGAAATGCCGAAACCAAAGCAATAGACAGAAACTTTTTTTTCTTTTGATATTTTAAATAAAATGCAACCTGCGTTACACTGATGATAAAGCTTAAAAAATAAAGTCTATACTCATTAAAATGATCTGCAATATATTTTCTTTCATCAATATTCCAGAAGAATATTCCTTTAGTTAAAATAACACCTCGGTCTCGTAAAATCTCAAGAGAATTTCCTTCATTAATTTCCTTTCCGAAAAAATAGATTAAAACTGCGGGAATAAAGGTAACAGCAATGTATTTAAGATACCTCTGCCATTCTAATCTGCCTGTTTTCATGTACAATGCAATTAAAAAGTAAGGCACAAAAAATAAGGTGATTTCATGAAGAAACATCGCAATAAGTAACGCCAGACAAATGAGGTACTCTTTTGCTTTGCTTAATTTATTTTGATCTAAAAGATTGATGAATACAGCAAAAATGAAAAATACGATCAACTCTTTTTTCCCAACATAATCTACACAGTTAAAAATACCTATAAATCCTATAGAAGAAAGCAAAAGCGAAAGATAGAGGAGATCAGGATTTTTCCGCTGGATGATTTTAAAATAGGTATAAAAAAATCCGCAAATAATGATTACCTGAAAGAAATAAACCGCTAAATTCAGCTTTAAACCTGTAAGATCCTGAACGAGAAAAAAGAAAGATCCGGAAAGCCCTCTTCTTTTAAATCCTCCGTCCTGATAATTAATAAGCCAGTCACCCAGAATATATCCGTCTGAATTCTGATTATGAATAAAGGTAAAAATGAGTGCAAAAACCGCTGTCGCCAAAATAAGGAGATTAATCAGAAGTCTGACAGTAAAAAACTGGGATATTTTTTTCAAATGCGTAGTTTTAAAACAATAAAAACACCAAAAATGGTTGTCAAATTTGGCTTTTCTTATTTTTCAGTGTCAAAAATAGGAATTTATGTCTATTTTGAAACCTATTTTAAGAATTATTAAAAAAACAGACTTCACAAGCAAATAAGAATTTTAAAACTGACACTCTCTGTTAAGACTGCTTAATATTTTAAGATAGAGTTTTATGGAAGTAAATAATTTTGGTATCGTTCGATGGTAAAGTTTCCGTTGACGATGTTTTTAAAGGTAGAAAACACCACGAAATTGAAAATAAAGAGAGTTATAATAAATGTATAAATCAATCTTTTGGTATTATCATTAACTACATACATACTATTAACAATAATAATATACGAAAAACCAATAAATGCACCCGCAAGTCTGGAAGAGAAAATAGGATTGTTTCTAAAAATAAAATAAGCACAAATTCCTATAACCGCATAATTTCTGTGATATTCGTAATAGGGAAATTTCTCTTTCATAGGGGTATCAAAAAAGAAAAGAAAAAAAGTGAGTATAGCCATCATACCCTCGGGAATACCAAAACCACCATTTAGACGGGTAACGGATTCTTCGACATAACCATTAAACCCTTCCACCAGCATATTATCTGATGCAATACTATCTAGAAAATTACCAAAAACTCTATAAACCTCAAACGGAGATAGAAAAATACATGTAATAAATGCACCCAACATAACCAATTTATTCATAGGTATTCTCGCTATCCAATACATTGGTAAGAAAACATAACAAACATTATGAATTCCGGCTCCGATTAAAATAAATAATATATATAAAAAAAGCTGACGAGATTTTATAAATCTAATGGCATAATATGCAATAAAAGATCCCAAACATTGCCTAATCTGCCCACTTTCTCCAATAAAAAAACCTGGTATAAACATGAAGAGAATAAAGGTAAAAGGATAAAAAGTATTATCATCAATGTATTCCATTTTAAAAAAAACAGTAATTGCTGCAATCACTAGAGTAAACATATAAAATGGTGCATTGAAAATATTCAGCATCACTTTATTAATCAAAATAAAAAGCCACTCTAGCTCAAATGGAGTAGGTGGATCAAGATAAAATGCCTTAAAAAGTATGCTAACATAATCAATTTGACCTGAAAACGCATAAATCCCCACATAACTCCCATAATCTGGTCCCACTTGTTTCCGCAAACCAGCAATAAGTATAAGGAAAATTGCAAGATACCATTGGTATTTCCTATCAACTCTACGACCAAAAACTTCCTGTACACTAAAGAATAGCAACACAGCAATAACAATCAGGTAATAAGGGTGAAGTAAACTCATTTAATCTTTATAAAGATAATGGGTGTTTTGTGAAGAAATTACCAAACCTCCCAATATAAGGGGAAGGAAAAGCCTTGTTTCCCAAAACAGACCCACAAAAGTAATCATTCCGAGGTAAGGAACAGACAGAATTATAAAATTTTTAAAAACAATACGCTCCCCGGTTCCACAAATTGTATAGAAAAAATACAGAAAAATCGTCCCAAAAAGTAGACCTGCCAAATTAAACGGACTGCTAAAATTCTGCTGTAAATAAAAACCTTCTGCTAATGACGCTTCTTGCTGGATAATGAGTCGCAGACCAACGTAAGGAATTATAAAGGCAAAAACCACCATGAGCAATTCTCTGTAAAATCTGAAGTTGCTAAGTTTAAAATTTCTGTAATTGAAAAACAGAGATCCAAAAAAAGCAATATTTAGACAGGCTGTTTCCCGTACGAAAGTCGCAATAAAAACAGTACTGCACAGCATCATTAAATCTATATTCTTCCTGAATTTATAATATTTTAAACTGAAATAAATTCCCAGAAGAAAAAAGAATACTGCTAAAGAATCGCAATTGGTAGGAACATACTGCACAATGGCTATTACAAAAAAACCAACCAATTGTAAAAGTCTTCTTATTCTTATATCAGAAGCCAAAACATTGGGGCTGAACTTTAAAATCTTATCTAAAACCACAGACGATGCTGTAAAAAAAACAGCATTAATCAAAAAAATACTGTGATAAAAAATGGTACCGTGCTTTAAAATGAATGATTTTGCTCCGGGTAGATTGGTATTAATGAAATAACTAAGAAAATCAGTAAAATATACACTCAAAAAATTGGGTATCACGCGGTAGGCATACACTGAAGAAAACATAAAATCAGGAGCTTTCTCCATGGTTTTCAGTGCAACATAAGATGATTGAAAGCCGTAATAAACTATGAATATCAGCAAAAACGGAAGAATTGCTGTAAAAAGAAAGGAACTTATTTTTTCATCATTGTTTTGCAACATACACCTCAGAATGTAATGTTAGGCTCTGCCGTGAATCTTAACTCTGCAAAAATAGATTTTTTACCTATAAACAGCAAAACTTAATGAATAAAGTTTTGAGCGTGAGACTAAAAAATTAAATTTGCAATCAGATTTTATCTTACAATGCACCGCATTTTTATTCACTTATATTATTTAATTTCCAAGAACAGAATAACATCCTTAGCTTTCGCTTTGTTTTTTTTGATGGTTTGCGGATTTTTCGCCTCCAAAATTAATTTTGAAGAAGATATTTCGCAGATTATTCCTAAAAATGAAAAATCTGATCTTACGGCAAAAGTGCTGAATCAACTCAATTTTTCAGACAAAATTATTGTAATCATTGAGAAAAAATCTAATGAGAATGATTTTCAGCTTTCTGAAACTGCAGATTCTTTTTTAAATAAAATTCAGCCCTTAGAGAAATACATTGCCTCAGTTCAGGGAAAAGTGAATGACGATGAAATTTCTGAAACTTTCGATTTTGTCAATCAGAATTTACCGCTGTTTCTAGATGAAAAAGATTATCAGGAAATTAGCAGAAGGCTTGATAAAGACAGTATTTCTAAGCAGGTAGAAAGCAATTATATGTCTTTGATTTCGCCTGCAAGTCTTGTTACCAAAGAATTCATCAAAAAAGACCCGCTCGGTATTACTTTTTTAGGCATAAAGAAGCTTAATACACTCAACATCAGTAAAGATTTTAAGCTGGAAGACAACTATATCATCACTAAAGACGGAAAAAACCTGTTGCTTTTCATCAATCCGAAAAATAAAAGCAACGACACCAAAAACAATGAAATTTTCATCAACAGTTTAAATAATATCAAAGACAATCTCAACAAAGAATTTAAAGGAAAAACAGAAATCAGCTATTTCGGCTCGCCCGTCATTGCTGTTGCCAATGCGCAGCAGATTAAAAAAGACATTCAGAATACCGTTGTTATTTCCATGGGGGTTCTACTTATTTTACTGATGTATTATTTCAGGAATTTCTTCACCCCTCTCATTGTTTTTTTACCTACAGTTTTCTCAGTTTTTCTCTCTTTGCTGATTCTTTATTTTATAAAAGACAAAGTTTCTGCCATTTCCCTCGGAATTGGTGCCATCTTAATAGGAATTACCATAGATTATGCACTCCATATTCTTACGCATTACAAACACAACAATAATATTGAAGAGCTTTACAAAGAAATTACGCAGCCTATTATCTTGAGTAGTGCCACAACGGCAGTTTCATTTCTCTGTTTGGTATTTGTACGTTCCGAAGCTTTAAAAGATCTTGGTCTTTTTGCTGCAATGACGGTTTTCATTTCTTCTTTTGCAGCACTTATTATTGTTCCGCAATTGTATCATCCAAAACAAAAGAACGAACATTCCAAAAGCAATTTTATAGACAAAATCGGTAATTATCCTTACGAAAAAAACAAACCGCTCATTATAGCGTGTTCGGTTATCATATTGGCTTGTTTTTTCGGTTTCCGGCATGTGGGTTTTAATAAAAACATCGGAGATCTTAATTTCATTCCGGAAGATCTAAAAATAACCGAAGCTAAAATTCAGAAACTTTCTGATATCACTTCAAAATCTGTTTATACTATTGCTTACGGCAATTCTGAACAGCAGACTTTGAAAAAAAATTCGGATCTGTCTCAGTTTTTAGAAAAAGAAAAAAAACAAGGGAAAATACTGAGCTACAACTCCATCGGAAGTATCGTTTTATCTGAAAAAGATCAGCAAAAAAAACTTGCCCAATGGAAAGACTTCTGGAATCAGAATAAAAAAAATGAGACCATTAACGAGCTGATTGAGAATGGAAATAAATTTGGTTTCAATTCTTCTGCATTTGATCAGTTCAGCCATAATTTAAACAAAGCCTATTCTGTTATAAGCCTAAAGGAATATGAAAAAATAAAAGCACTTCAAATTGGGGAATTCTTAAGCAATGATAAGGGTTTTTATACCCTATCTAATGTGGTGAAAGTAGATGATAAAAACAGAGATGCCTTTATAAATGATGTTGAAAAAAACCAGAAAGCTCTGGCAATAGACCGCCAACAGATGAATGAGAATTTTTTGGGTCTGCTGAAAAATGATTTCAATACTTTAATCAATTACTCGCTTCTTGCAATTGTTATCACAATTATTCTTTTCTTCAGAAATTTTGAATTATCGCTCTTAACTATGTTCCCTATTGTTTTAACAGGAATCGTAACGGCGGGGCTACTCTATTTCTTAGGTCTGGAACTTAATATTTTCAGTACCGTGGTCTGCACTCTGGTTTTTGGTGTTGGAGACGATTTCAGCATTTTTCTCACCAAAGCAATGCAGAAAGAATATACAACAGGAAAAAACGAGCTTCCCACATACAGAGTTTCTATCATTCTGGCTGTTTTCACTACCATTTTATCCATCGGATCACTTATTTTCGCTAAGCATCCAGCTTTGCATTCTCTTGCTTTAGTTGCATTAATCGGGATGTTTTCGGTTATTGTGATTACCTCAACTTTGTATCCTTTCTGGTTTAGATTTCTCATTACCAACCGAACAAAAAAAGGGCTTTCGCCCATTACATTAAGGCTTTTCCTGCATTCTGTCTTATCGTTTTTATATTATGGTTTATTTGGTTTTACCATCTCTGTTTTCGGAAGTTTTTTTGCTAAAAAATCCCATGGGAAAACATTGTATATGATTAAACTGCTTGTTGCAAAATTTTTGGGGTCGGTTTTATACACCAATCCTTTTGTAACGAAAAAAATAATCCGAAATCCGAATGAAAACTTTAGCAAACCTGCCATTATTATTGCTAATCACACTTCGTTTCTAGATACTTTGGCAGTAGCATTGGTGAATCCTAAAATTATTTTTCTCGTGAACGATTGGGTCTACAATTCGCCTGTTTTCGGAAAAATGGTGAGAGCTTTAGGGTTTTATCCGGTTTCTCAGGGCATAGAAAACGGGCTTGATAAACTTCGCGAAAAAACAGATCAGGGATATTCGCTCATCGTATTTCCTGAGGCAGAAAGATCTTTTGACAATAATATAAAACGTTTTCATAAAGGGGCATTTTATCTTGCAGAACAGCTGAATCTGGATGTTTTACCCTTATATATCCACGGAAATTCTGAAGTATTGCCAAAAGGAGATTTCATCATCTATAATGGAAGCATTACCATTAAAATTGGTGACAGAATTTCTAATGAAGATAAGTCTTTCGGGAAAAATTATTCTGAACGAACGAAAAAAATAAATGCTTATTTCCGTGAAGAGTTTGCCAAGCTGAGAAATGAGCTTGAAGACGAAAATTATTTCAAATACAAGCTTTTCTTAAGCTATTTATACAAAGAAAACGAAGTAGTAAAAGCGGTAAAAGAAGATTTTAACAAAAATAAATCTCTTTATTACGAGCTCAATCAATGGATTGCCAAAGATGCGGTTATCTTACATATTGCCGATGATTTCGGGCAGAAAGATGTTCTTCTTACACTTCAGCAGGCGAAAAGAAAGCTGTTCAGCCAGATACGAGATTCAGAAAAAAGAGCCGTTGCAAAAAACAATTATCTGGTAAAGAAAAGAAAACTGTTTTATATTGAAAACCAAGCAGAAATCAATAAAAAGGTTGATGTGCTTTTAATTTCAGATCAAAATTTCGATCTAAACAGCATTACAGATTGCCCGGAAACCGTTATTCTCCTCAATATTGAAAATAATGTTTTTGAAAACCAAAATTATAAACAATTGTTTAATTCTGGTTCATTAAAAATATTTAGGCACGAATAATAAATCTAAAATCATATTTTTGTAATACATAAAAAAGATTAATGCAAAAAAACATACTCGTAATTTATTATACTCAGACCGGGCAGCTGGAAGATATTGTAAAAAATATTGCGAAACCTTTTGAAGATAAAAAAACTGAATACAAAGTAACTTATTACAATATTCAGCTAAAAAAAGACTTCCCATTCCCATGGCCGGGTGATGTTTTTTTCAATACATTTCCAGAATCTTATTTACAGATCCCAAGTGAAATTTTACCTCCACCGGAAGAAGTTCTCAATACAAAATTTGATCTGATTCTTTTCGGATATCAGGTATGGTATCTTACCCCTTCTATTCCTATTATTTCTTTTCTGAAAAGCGGTTTTGCTGAAAAGATAATGAAAGATGTACCGGTTGTCACTATTTCAGGCACCAGAAATATGTGGATGCTGTCTCAGGAAAAATTAAAAGTATATTTAAAAAACCTCAACTCAAAATTAGTAGGAAATATCGCTTTGGTAGACAGACATGATAATTACACCAGCGTTCTTACCATTCTGAGATGGCTTACAACGGGTAAAAAAGAAAAATCCGGAATGTTACCCGCCGCAGGAGTTTCGGATGAAGAGATACAGGGCTCGGTAAAATATGGCAGAATTATAGAGCAACATTTCAGCAGTAATTTTGTTGGTCTTCAGCCGGAACTTGTAAAAAACGGAGCTGTGGAAATACGCCCTTTTTTGGTAAGAGTAGAAAAAGTGGGCAACAAAATCTTCACTGTCTGGTCTAACCTTATCATCAGAAAAAAAGAAAAACGCCCTTTGCTTATTAAACTCTTTAAGGTATATTTGATGGCAGCGATTTGGATTATTTCGCCAATTGTTCTTATATTTCACCTGCTTCTTGCTCCCCTTTTATGGAAAAAGAGAAAAAAACAAAGAGAATATTTACAAGGTATTAATTTAAAATAAAAAAATGAACGAAGTATTTATAACCAAGGCATCTACATACTTGCCAAATGAGCCGATTTCTAATGATGAAATGGAAAGCTATCTTGGCCTGGTGAATAATACCCCTTCTAAAGCACGTGCTTTAATCCTGAGAAACAATAAGATTACCACGAGATATTATGCTTTAGACAAAAACGGAAAACCTACACATACCAACGCACAGATTACGGCAAAAGCTGTGGAAGGTCTTTTTGATGAGCATTTCAAAAAAGAAGATATGGAGCTTCTTTCCTGCGGAACGACTTCTGCAGATCAGATCCAGCCTTCCCATGCATCTATGGTACACGGCGAACTCAACATGGGAAAATCTGTAGAAATTAACACTTCTACAGGATTATGCAATTCCGGAATGAATGCTTTCAATTATGCATTTTTAAATGTGAAAGCAGGTGTGAAAGACAATGCAATCTGCGTAGGTTCTGAAAGGTTTTCTGCATGGATGACCGCAGATAAATTCAACCACGAAGCCGAAAATCTTAAGCTTTTAGAAGAAAAGCCCATAGTAGCCTTCAAAAGAGAATTTTTAAGATGGATGCTTTCTGACGGAGCAGGAGCTCTTTTATTGGAAAATAAACCGAGAGAAAACAGCACTTCTTTAAGAGTAGAATGGATTGATTTTTATTCTTATGCACATCAAATTGAAGCATGCATGTATTCCGGTTGCGAAAAACAGGAAGACGGAAGCCTGAAATCCTGGGCCGAATATCCTGCCGAAGAATGGCTGAACCAGTCTATTTTTGCTTTAAAGCAGGATACTAAAATTTTAGATAAATACATTCTGGTGAAAGGTGCCGAAAGTTTAAGAGCTTCTTTTGATAAGCACGAGCTCGATCCCGATTCTATTGACCACGTTTTGGCACATATTTCTTCAGGTTATTTCAAAGAAGGCCTGAAAGAGGAGTTTGCCAACGTAGGCTTAGATTTCCCTTGGGAAAAATGGTTCTACAATCTTTCTGAAGTAGGAAATATTGGTGCAGGTTCTATTTTTATTGCCCTGGAACAGCTTATGAATTCCGGTAAACTTAAAAAAGGGGAAAAAGTGCTGCTCTGCATCCCGGAAAGCGGAAGATTTGCTTATTCTTGCTCACTTCTAACGGTAGTTTAATGGAAAACAGACTGCCTTCATCCGACAAGCAATTTGTAGAAAGCCTTATTCCTCAGAAGTTCCCTTTCGTTATGGTAAGTGAACTCGCAGAATATTCAGAAAATCATTTAATCTCCGGCTTTACTATAGAAGAAGAAAACATTTTTGTGAGTAACGGAATTTTTCAGGCATCGGGGCTAATCGAGCATCAGGCACAGAGTGTGGCTCTTCATACCGGGTATCAGTTTTATCTTTTGGGGAAACAGGCTCCCACAGGATATATCGGAGCGATAAAATCTTTTGAAGCCGAAGCATTACCAAAAATAAATGATGTTTTAAAAACCGAAGTTTCAATTTTAAATGAAATGATGGGCGTAACATTGGTGGAAATCGTCACCAAAATCAACAACGAAATCATTGCCAAATCACAGATGAAAACCGTAGTGAAAGATTAAAATTAAACAAAAAACTTAGCGGACTTAACCCGCTAAGTTTAAATAATAATCAATGGAACCAAAACAGGAAAACCTCATCGATATTTCTCAATTTTTGCCACATCGTACCCCAATGCTGATGGCAGATTATATCCTTGAGCTCAATCCTGAAAAAGTAGTCACTTCATTTGAAATAAAAGCAGACAATATTTTCGTCAGAAACGGTTTTTTTTCGGAATCAGGATTAATTGAGCATTCTGCACAGACATCTTCTTCCATTTTGGGGCAAAATTTCTTTGCCAGCCTCGATTCCGACACCAAAGTAATAGGTTTTATTACCAATATCAAAAAAATTGAAATTTTCGAACTTCCCGCAGTAGGAAAAAAGATCATTTCTAAAGCCTCATTAATTTCAAAATACGAAAACATCTGCCAGATTTTCTGCGAAACTTTTTTAGATGAAAAACTATTGATACGTACAGAAATCAGTCTTTTTATTCAGAAAGTAAATTAATTCAACTTCATTTTTCAATATTGAAGTCTGCTAATAATTTGATTTTCATCATACTAAAAATAACCAATACATTTTTTTATTGGTTATTTTTTTATTGGTGAAAATGTAATATTGAGCCTTGATACTATCATTTAAAGGAATTAAAAAAGCTACAGATATCTGTAGCTTTATATTTAATATTAAAAAGTTCAATTAAGACTTATCCTTTAAACTGTCCCATAGAAATAAACTTATCTTGTCTTTGGGTTTCAAGTTCTTTTCCTGTAAATTTTGAAAATGCTTTGATATTTTGCAAAATTGAATTTTTCAAGTTCAGATAAGTAGCTTCTGTATCGTAATGTGCTCCACCAAGTGGCTCTTCAATAATTCCATCGATGAATTTTTCTCTTAAAGCATCTTTAGGCGTAAGATTCAGTGCATTGGCTGCATCTTCTTTATGATCCCAGTTTCTCCAAAGAATAGAAGAGCAGCTTTCTGGTGCGATTACTGTATACCACGTATTTTCCAGCATATACACTTTATTTCCTACCCCAATTCCTAAGGCTCCGCCACTTGCTCCTTCACCGATAATATAAGTGAAAATAGGGGTTTTAAGCATCGTCATTTCGAAAATATTTCTAGCAATAGCTTCACCTTGTCCTCTTTCTTCAGCTTCAAGACCAGGATAGGCTCCCGGAGTGTCTACCAATGTAACTACAGGTATTCTGAATTTTTCCGCAAGCTTCATTAATCTTAAAGCCTTTCTGTATCCTTCCGGATTCGGCATTCCGAATCTTCTGTACTGTCTTTCTTTGGTTGTTCTTCCTTTCTGAGTACCGATAATCATCACTTTCTGACCGTCTAAAGTCGCCAAGCCACCAATCATAGCCGGATCGTCTGCAAAATTTCTATCACCGTGAAGTTCAAGAAAACTGCCTTTATCGACCATTCCGTTGATATAATCCAAAGTATAAGGACGATCGGGATGACGAGAAAGCTGTACTCTTTGCCAAGGCGTAAGATTACCATAGATTTCTTTTTTCTTTTCTATGATTTTATCCTCGATTTGGCTGCAGGCTAATTTTACATCAACACCACTTTCTTCTCCTACTAAAGAACAGGTTTGGTATTGATCCATTAATTCTTTTATAGGAAGTTCGAAACTTAAATATTCCATTCTTGAAGTAAATTAAATCTTTCAAATTTATGAAAAATTATCAAAATCTATTTAAAATTATTGATTGCATTGTGTATTCTGGATATAGACTCCTCTTTTCCAACGACTTGCATAATATCCGGAACATCAGGTCCTTTCAGTTCTCCAACTAAGGCTAACCGTAGCGGCATCATTACTTTACCCATCCCTAAACCTTTATTCTCCGCGAAATCATGAACGATTTGTTTAAGATTTTCAGCATTAAATTCAGATTTCTCCAGGGTTTGAGCTAATTCTTGTAAAATCTCAGAAGTGTCTTCATTCCATGCTTTTTTCGCTGCTTTTTCATCAAAAGAAATTGGAGCCTCAAAGAAAAACTTCCCGTTTTCGTAGATATCTTTCGGGAAAGCGGTTCTTTCTTTCATCAAATGAACAATTTGCAGTAATTTTTCATCTGAAATATGTATGTTTAAATCTGAATTCTTAAGAATATTCATCAGTTCTTCATCTGAAGTTTTCTGAATATACTGATGATTGAACCATTCTGCTTTCTCTTTACTAAATCTTGCACCGGCTTTGTGAACTTTATTCAAATCAAATTCTTTTGCCATTTCTTCGAGTGAAAGAATCTCTTTGTCATCCGCAGGAGACCAACCCAAAAGCGCCACCATGTTAATAAACGCTTCAGGAAGATATCCGCTTTCTCGGTAACCTTTAGAAACATTTCCAGTCACAGGATCTGTGAAATTTAATGGAAATACAGGAAATCCGAATTTATCACCATCTCTTTTGCTTAATTTTCCTGAAATACCTTTCTTCAAAAATTGTTTTACGGATGCTGTAATTTCATCATCTTTATCGTTTTCATTAAGCATAGATTTAAATCTTGCACTTTTAACTTCGGCAAAAAATGATTTGATTAAAGTAGCCGATTCATCAAAAGAAAACTGATTGTTTTTCGCAATAAACTCTTCTGCGAAAGATTTCGTAATGCTATCAATATTCTCTTTTGTAATTAATGTTGAAATATCTGGTTTCAAAATCAAAGAAAGATGAGCAAACTGCGGCGCTTCCCAACCCATTGCCTCGTATAATAAAGTGTGTAAGCCTAATGATGGCAACCATTCTTCTCCACGGATAACGTGAGAAATTTCCATTTCATGATCATCGATGATATTAGCAAAATGATAAGTTGGCATTCCGTCATTTTTCACCAAAACTTTATCGTCTAAGGTGTTGGTATTTACCGAAGAATTTCCACGGATGATATCTATAAGATTTAGTGTTCTATCCACCGGCATTTTGAACCTTACCACATAAGGAGTTTTTGCTTCCAGCAATTTCTGAACTTCTTCCTCAGAAAGAGCAATGCTGTTTCTCAAACGGTTCCTTGATTTGTTATCATAAGAAAAAACTTCACCTCTAGCATCATATTCGGCACGGATGGCATCTAATTCTTCAGCCGTATCGAAAGCAATATAAGCATAATCTGTTTTTAAAATATGCTCTGTATATCTATCATAAATATCTCTTCTTTCAGACTGTCTGTAAGGCGCAAATTTCCCTCCTTTTTTTGGACTTTCATCGGCTATAATTCCGCACCATTCTAATGCTTCTTCGATGTAGTCTTCTGCCCCTTCCACATATCTTGCAGTATCTGTATCTTCAATTCTCAATACAAACTCTCCGCCTTGGTTTTTAGCAAAAAGATAATCATATAATGCCGTTCTTACGCCTCCTAAATGTAAAGGTCCCGTAGGACTTGGAGCAAAACGTACTCTTACTTTGTCCATTTTTAAATAAAATTTTTGCAAATTTACTTAAATTAAATGTTTTTGATGAGCATTAATCTCAATGAGATTTGGTTTTTTAATCTTATTATCTACATTTGTAAAAACTGAGAAGAATAAATGGGAGAATTCTTATAATTCTGGTTACTGAGAATTAGAATGATTGAAGTATTTTAATAGGAGAGCATATATTGTACTCTCCTATTAATTTGTATGTTATTTCAACATTAGAAGCTTGAAAAATAAAATAGGGTTTTTGTACTTCAATTTGTATTTTTCTTTTTTCCAATCTTTTATTAAAATTGTTTTTTCTTTTTCAGAAGAAGCTTCTGAAATTAAAATTTCGTATTTGAAATGAAGAAGTTTTAGCCTATAGTCTATATATAAGTCTTGATTAGCTTTTATATAATCTAAATATTTGAGGGTTACTTTTTCATAAGAATCTTTCATAAGCTTCCAATTTCTAGAAAGGCTTGTAGAAACAATTCTGTAGTAAAAAAGTTTTTTATTTATAAAACCTAAGTTAAAACCTTTTGACACCAATCTGAGATTCATATCCCAATCTTCGGTATTTACATTTTCATCAAAAGGAAATTTCATTAAGATTTCTTTCTTTACAAATGTTCCTACATTTACAGTTTTATTTGCCGTAACATTATGATGAAAAAAATTGCTGATATTTCTGAAAATACGATCTTTTTCGTTCTTAGTGTAAGCTTCGGTTAATTGATCTTGATCCTGATAATACTTGTATCCATCAGTAAGTACAAAATCGGTAAGTGGATTTTCTTCAAAATATTTTACTTTTTCTGCGATATTGTTTTCTGTATACCAATCATCACCAGAAAGAATGGAAATAAATTTACCTGAAGCATGCGAAACTAATATATTAAGGTTTTTTGATACTCCAAAAACTTCATTATTCTTAATTAATTTATGTTTCACATTCGATGGTGAAAGTATTTTACTGGCAATTTCAAAAGTCTTGTCTTTTGAAGCATTGTCTAAAAAGATAATTTCAATATTTGCATAAGTTTGTTTAATTGCCGAAATACAAGCCTGCTCAATGAATTTTTCATGATTCATTGTTATAATAACAATACTAACTAGAGGCTTATTTAGCATTTAATTAAAACTATTTAATGCATTGATAATATACTCAACAGATTCTTCGTCCAAAACAGGACTTATTGGAAGGCTCAAAACTTCAGCACTCAATTGCTCTGTTATCGGGAATTTAAATTCACTATATTCTTCGTAGCATTTTTGTAAGTGTGGCGGAATAGGATAATGAATGAGTGTTTGAATTCCTTTTTCTGCCAAATACTTCTGCAGCCTATCTCTTTCTGAACTTCTTATTACATACAAATGCCAAACATGTTCCAGATTACCTTCTTTTGTTTCCGGTAAAATAATTTTGGAATTAATTATTTCTTTAGAATATCTTTCGGCAATCTGCCTACGTTTATTATTTTCTTGATCTATATATTTAAGTTTCACATCCAATATACTTGCCTGGATTTCGTCTAATCTAGAATTTAATCCTTTATAGGTATTTATATATTTTTCATTGGATCCATAATTAGCAATTGCTCTTATAACCGAAGCTAATTCATCATTATTTGTAGAAACCGCTCCTCCATCGCCTAAAGCACCTAAATTTTTCCCAGGATAAAAGCTAAAACCTGAAGCATCTCCTAAATTACCTGTTTTTATACCATTATATACGGCACCAATTGCTTGTGCATTATCTTCAATTAATTTAAGATCGTATTTATTTAAGATATCAGAGAGCTGCTCATTATAAGCAATTTTACCGTAAAGGTGAACTGTCATAATGGCTTTTGTTTTTTCTGAAATATTATTTTCAATTTTAGATATATCTATATTTTGATTATTTACATCAGGCTCCACAAATACTGGTGTAAGATTATTGTCTGTAATCGCTAAAACTGATGCTATATAAGTATTTGCAGGAACTATAATCTCATCACCATCCTGAAAAATTCCCAATTCTTTATAAGCTCTGATGATTAACCTTAAAGCATCAAGACCATTAGCGACTCCTATAGTATGTTTTGCACCAATGTATTCTGCAAGATTTTTTTCAAAATTCTTTGTTTCTCCACCTTGAAGATACCATCCGCTTCGAAATGTTTTTAGCAGATTATTTTCAATTTCTTCCTGATGAAGCATATTTATTTTTTGTAGGTCAAGAAATTTAATTTCCATAAATGGTAAAATATTTAGTTTTCTTAATAATTTTTTTTCTTTTTATTGATTCTAGAGTAAACGAACTAATATAAAACCCTTCTTTATAATAATTTTGTTTGTTGTCTACTGCAATAATATTATCTTTTAGCTTATAAAAATCAGATTTCCAATTAGGATATTCTACATCCATTTCCCAAGAAGCTCTGTTTGGAAAATTGAAATTAATGAGATCTAAAAGTGGAGATCCTGGTAAAAATATAACATTTTTATATGTTTTATTAATCTGTTGTGCTTCTAAGATGTAAAAATAATCATTTTCTGAAATAAGTAATCCTGAGACCGATTTTGTATTATTCGTAACAATATGTTTTACTTCTAATAAACTATCCGTAAGATACGTGAACTTAATCCTATAAACAAAAAAACCTATTAATGTTGTTACCCATAAAATCACAAACAAATTGCTCTTTTTTTCTATAAACTTAAAAAGTAATATGAGTATAAAAAATATAGGAGTATTGTAACCCCAAGAAATGGATGATGACCATGCTAAGAATAAAATAAAAAAAATAAATTTATTTTCACGTTCATACTTCCAGAATAGAATTACTAAAATTAAAAAAAGTGAATGGATTCCCAAGAATACACCTTGATTGAAAAATGGCAATATAATAATAAGCGGAAATACTATTGCTAATAATATTTCAGCAATTTTTCTACCAATTTTTATAAAATAAATTAAAGCTAAAAATAAAATAAATGCAATTGTTGTAGTTGTTTTATTAGAGAAATAAACAGCAACGCTACTTTCATAAAATTGTGAAGATGAAGATGTATTAAAAACTTGTTTGAAAAAATAATCCAAGTTTTCAAAAATTCTATATTGGAATATTGATATTATTAAAAACAGTATTGTTGGGATAAAAATATAAATATCTTTTTTCTCTATATTTTTTCCTTTGTATAACTTCCAAATGCTCATTAAACCTATTACAAATCCAAAAATAAAAAAAGACTGTTTTGTGAATGCTGCCAAAATACTAAATGCGATAGCACTTAAAAACCATTTGTTTTTATAAAAAAGTAATGCCAATAGAGAGAATAATATTCCATCTATAGTATGCCATGGCATAATAGGAAAAGAATGCAGAAAGCAAATAAGAAAAAAAAACGTAAGCTGAATTTTCGCTTTTTCAAAAAGTAGTTTTTGAATAATATGACAAATAATAAAACTCTCTATAATAACAAGAATTCTAGCAATTAATATCAAATAATGAGAGTTTACCGGAATCAACTTCAGTAAATAATCCCAAAAAACAATACTAAAAAAGGGTCTTACATAATCAAAATCTTTATAAATAAGTTGTCCTGATTTTATTCTTTCAACCATTGAGAGCTGATATCCCAAATCGAATTGATTAATTGAATAAATACTTATAAATGCAAGATATATAAAAGATAATATCAGTAAAACAATGCTAAACCCTTTTCTTGGATAGGTATAATTAATTACATTCATCTAGATTGGATAATTACCGATAATATTAAAAACTTTTAATCTCTCTTTCTTGCAGGATTTCCAAACCATGTTTCACCTTCAGGTACATCTTTGGTAATAACACTGCCGGCTCCAATTATAGCATTTTCGTTGATAGTAATACCGGGTAATATTGTTGAATTTGCTCCAATGGAGGCGCCTCTTTTAACAAAAGTTTTTAAGAGTTCAAATTCTTTATTTTTAGAAACAGGATGCTTATCATTAGTAAATGTAACATTCGGCCCAATAAATACATTATCTTCAATAGTAATTCCGTCCCAAATTTGAACGCCTGGTTTTATGGTTACATTATTACCTATAAAAACATCATTTTCTATAAAAACATTGTAATTTATATTACAATTTTCTCCAATTACAGCTCGAGATAGAATCACACAATACTGCCAAATCATCGTATTATTTCCAATAGTAGTACTTTGAACGTCAGCGGTAGGATGTATTTTTATCATAATGAAATTAGTTTTTTTAATTGTTCGGAAAAAATTTCAGCATCTAATATATAATTCTCATGAAAATCATCTGATATTTGTGGGAAAATATAAAAATATAAATCAAAATTCATATGCTTAGCCATTGTAGAATAAATGGAAAAATCTCCCCAAACGGAACTTAACCATGTTAATCCTTTCGCATTAGGTTTTGTGAACAAAATATTTGTCCACGCTGCACCACTAGGGCCAATAATATACTCTGCGTTGTTTACCAAATAAATCTGTTCATGAATGTTTAAATCTTCAAAGAAAACCTCTTCAAATCCATAAGGTTTAGCAACTGCAAAAATCTCATCCTCATTATATTTTCTAAATTTAGATTTTCTGGAGATAAATACTCTTTCAACAGGTTTTATTTTTATTTTATTATAATTTATACCTTCGAAGCATTTCTTTCTCAGATATTCAAGCGAATTTTTTGAAAGTTTCGAAAACGAAGATTCGTACTTTTCTCCCGGCATTATGTTGGGAATGGTATAATTAGGACTTGTTATATGCCATAATTTTTCGAAATGATAATAGTTTTCATGTTCAAGAAACATTATCTTGTAATCTTTAAGAAAAATTGATAAAAGTTCCCTCAGATTCTCAGTTTTTTCAACATCCTTATCTACAACAATAATTTTATCTTTTGCATCAGGTATATTATTAAAAAATTCAATTTTCGAAAGGATTTCCGTAAAGAAATGATAATAATTAAAGGTAAAAGTACCCCCTAAAAAAATAGCTTCTTTATTGAAACTAATATTTTTATGGTTCTTCACTTTGGCTAATGTAACAGAATGTTGAATTAAATTAGTTGTATTATAAACATAATGTATTCTGGTATCATCTTGCCATTTTTCATAAAAAATTTTATCCTTTTTAAGATTTAAAAAGTAAGTTGAGTTAGGAATACAATAAACATTTCTGAGAGCAAAAATTTCAACAGCATTTATTGTAGTTGATACAGTAGTTTGAGAATCAGAAAAGTTTTTAGGTAAAAACATTTCAATATTCTCCGGCTTTTTAGCAATTTCTCTTTCAGTATAATATTCTGAAGTTATTAAATTTAGAGGTAAAAAATCTGTCACTAACCTCTTAGCTTTTCGGAAGAAAGATTTTATATAGTATTTTTTCCTTAAAGAGACAAGCTGTATTTCTAAATTTTCTATTTGCTCTCTAGCGTCCATGTTTTAAAAATTCAGAATAATCTCTGATATAATCTTTTTCATCATATTCAATACTTGCAATACAGATTTGTACCGCATTATGGGTGTATTTCATATCCCTCCAACACATTTTGGGAATATAAAGTCCTACATTAGGCTTATCCAAAAGAAACGTTTCTTTATCTCCATTCACCAACTCTGTTGTTACCTGAATTCTTCCTGCAACAGCGATAAGTATCTGCTGCAAATCGTAATGAGAATGTCCTCCTCTTTCTACTTCTTCCGGTGTAAAATAAGTCCAATACAATCTTTTCGGCACAAAAGGAAGGTTTTCATTCTCTGCCACAGAAATATATCCCAAGGCTGAACCTCCAATTTTAGGAAATTCTATTAGGAATGGTTTTGTATAATCTTTCATATAATTTCTTTATAAAAATCAATAGTTTCGGAGATCATTTTATCTATACCAAATTCGGTTTCTATTAGTTTTCTGGCATTTAATGATATTTTATTTTTTAATGCTTCATCATTAAAAATTAAATCAATTTCTTCATGAAAATTATCTCCTTTAGCAATTAATCCATTTACAGAATCTTCAATAATCTCTTTAAAAGAATCTATTGACGAACAAACAACAGGCTTTTGCATTGCCATTACTTCTAACAAAGATAAGCTAAAATTTTCACCTTTTGAAGGGAAACAAACCACTTCTGCCCGATTAAGAAGCCCAACAGCTTCTGTCCCATTTTTATTCCCATGAAAAATAATTGATTTTTTTATTTCTAACTCATTAATTTTTTGAGAAATAAAAGTTTCGTATTGATTAGGATTACCAACAAAATGCAAAGTCGAATTTGGATATTTTTTTTTAACAATTAAAAATGAATCAATAATCGTATTTGCACCCTTTTCATAAGAAACATTTCCAAAATAAAAAACCGATTTGGGGATGATATTAGGCTTTGGAAATGGTTTGTAAAAGTTTACATCAATACCGTTATAAATTAACCTAGGATTTTTAATTGAAAACAGGCTTTTATTGATTTTTTCATTATACTTTGAAATGCATATAATGTTCTTAGACTTTTCGAAAGCTAATTTTTCACAAAATATTCGCCCTTTGTGTACTTTTTTATATCCAAAATATTTTTCCAGAACAGACCATGAACCATGACATCGGATTACATAAGGTAAAGACTTGGGGATTGAAAGTGCTAAACCATCAAAATCATGTGTTTCCGCAATATCAAAAACCAAATTGTTTTTTTGAATCCAGTTTTTTATTTTCCTTGAAATTATTTTCTTTTCAGTTAAATAAATTTTATCATGTAATTTCTCAAGAAAATTCACTTTACCGGTTAAGGATCTCAAAAGTTCAAGAATAGGATTCGACTTAAAAATATCTTTTATAGAGTATATATTAACCCCATCTTCTAGAATATCAAATTGCTTTTTAGAAATTAAAAACACATTAACTTCTACACCTCTACTGACTAATTCCGTAGAAAGATTTTTATAAAAAACTCCTGTCCCACCAACTTTCGGATTGAGAGAACACTTATATTCCTTTGTTACAATAAGTACTCTTTTAATTTTCTTCATTTACTTGTCTAAATTAAAAACAATAGTCACCCAATGATCCAGCGTATATTTATAGTAAATTTCAGCAGGAAGTTTTTCGTATGGATTATCGAAGAATGATTTCTCTACATTGGAAAAATCGCTGTTCAAAATCAGGATATTTGCAGGATTATAAAAATCATATTTTTTAATATCCTGATTGTCTGTAATATATTTTTTTTCCAGAGCCATAGATTCAAAAACCCTGAAGCTTAGTCCGGTCTGTGCATCACGCTGAAGATCAAGAATAGCTTTGGATTTTCTGTAATATTCCGGAAGTTGCTTTTGAGGGATATTTTTTCTTCTGAAAACCAAATTTCTGCTATATTTTTTATTGAAAATCTGCAAAAGTTGCTTCTTCCAGCTTTTTTTTCCTGCAATAACAGCTCTGAATTTTATTCCCGAATTTTTAATATTTTCACAAAGCTTTTTCAGTCTTTTAATTCTCGTTTTGTCATAAGAAGTAATGTAGAAAAGATCCAATTCCGGATTTTGATTTTCTACGGGATCATAGGGCAGATAATTGTAATTATTAATCTTTTTGAAACCATATTTTTTAACATCTTCATAATCAAACGAAAAAACAGCATCAAAAAAATGAAGTATATGCTCTGCAGGATTTCTACGCATACTGTCATAAAGGTAAGCAATATTTCTTTCTGTATAACTGCGGATCACCTCGTGAGTACGTTCTTCTATTGCTTCCGGGTTAATTACCAGAATCTGATCTTGTTTTCCAATCTTTTTAAGAGAGTCAATAATGAAGTTTTGCCGGTTTTGGTATTTCAGATTTTTTCCTAAAAAAACTTTGCTGAAAGTATTTTTTAATCTTGCTCCAAAATTTTTGTGCGTATACGCGCCAATATTGATGTGGTGAGCATCTACGCCTTTTTCTTTGAGCCTTGCGACAATATGCTCATCGTAATGCCAGAAATCGAAACTGATTAAACAAATTTTCATAAAACAAAAATAAAGATTTTAAACTTTAAATGTATATTTTTGGTCAAAGTCATTTTATTGATATGAAAAAGAGAATTCTGATAGATGTAGAACGTTTAAAATACCCCAAATCTGGCATTGCCAATGTATGTTTTTCTCTGATTAAAGGTTTTAATGAGCTTAAATCTGATTTTGACTTTTCTTTTTATGGTCCCGAAAAGAATATTCCCCAAATGCAACAGAAATTCCACATCATTCCATGGAAATTCTGGCAGAAGAAAATTGCAATTAGCACAAAGAAATTCAATCTCATCCATACTACGCATCAGCTTTCAGATTATTTCCATCATAAAAGAGCAGGGCAAAAAAAAATTGTAACCCTTCATGATCTTAATTTTCTTCACGACCAGAGCTCTAACAGAAAGATTAACAAATCAAAAAAGCTGGTGCAGAAAAATATAGGAAATGCAGATGCAATTGTCTGTATTTCAGAATTTGTAAAGAAAGATTTTATTAAGAATAAACCACTTTTCAATCTTAAAAAAGATGTAGAAATAGAAGTAATCTATAACGGACTGCAGTTTCCTGATGATGATATAATTAATTTTCCCCATAAGTTTGATTTTATCAGTAAAAAATTTATTCTCACGATTGGCGTTCTTTTTCCGAAAAAAAATCAGCAGGTTTTATTAGATATGATTGCTAAAAACGATCGGGATTTGGTTGTAATTACCTCCGGATCAAAATCTGATTATAAAGATCAGTTCTTAGCTAAAATTAAAGATTTAAATCTTGAAAAAAGGGTTTATATTCTGGAAAATGTAAGTAACGAAGAAAAATATTTTCTCCTGAAAAATTGTGAGGGATACTGTCATCCTTCTTTGGCAGAAGGTTTCGGAATTCCGCCTGTAGAAGCAATGTACTTCGGGAAACCGGTTTTTTTGAGCAGATTGACAAGTCTTCCTGAGATTGGCGGTAACCTTGCATTTTATTTTGATGATTTCGATGCCGAAAAAATGAATGAAATTTACCTGAACGGTATAAACCAATATAACAGTGATGCAGAAATGCCCGAGATGCTTCACAAACGAGCTTTGGGATTTGGTTATAAAAAGATGGCTGAGGCTTACGAAAAACTGTATGCTAAAATGCTTTCCTAAAACTTAATTTTTCCAAACCGAAGTTTTTTTCTGAATGTGGCAAAGCTGTCACTGCTTTCAATATTGATTCGTTTTACTTCATATTTATTTTTCCAGGGGAAAGAGGTGAGATTATTTCCTATTCGTAAGGCCGCAAAAATACCTTTCTTTTCCAAAAGCTTAAAAAACATTTTTTTCTGAACATCCTTTTTGGGAAATTTACCATATGGATAAACCAAAACCCGCGAAAAAGGGATGTGATGTTTTTCCAGCGTGGTAATATTTTCGTCAATATCTCTTTCTGCATCAGCAAGGCTCATTTCGGCATAATTGTGATGGTTGTGGCTGTGCAGCACAATTTCTACATGCTCTTCCGGCAAAGATTTTATTTGGTCAAAACTCATGTAAAGCCCGGGGATTTTTTCAAGATCTTTCTCAATAAGTTTTGTAGGAATACCAATCGAAGCTTTCAGTTTATATTTTTTAAGAAGCGGAACTAAATAGACAAGATTATTGTAATATCCGTCATCAAAGGTAATAATGAGCTTTTTTTTAACCTCTCTCTTTGCTTCAAGCTCTTTAAAAAAGATAGTTTCAAAATTTTGAGAGATATATTTAAGTTGTTCTTCCAGCTTTATTACAGAAATATCAAGTTCGTTTCTTGCTTCATTTTTTTCAGGCGAAACCTGATGATACATTAAAATTCTGAGATCTGAGGGGGAAGAAATTCCGAAAATTCCTTTTATAAAATTCAGAATCATTGTTTTTTCACATTATGAAGTTCGTACAGTTTCTTGTATTTGAGAAAAGTATAAAACGCTGCCGTATTAGCCGCATAATATCCTACCAAACCATCCAAAAAGCCCAGTCTGATAATGTAAGACTTAATAAACTGAAAAAAGGGATTGAACAAAATCTTGAAAATACTAGATCGTTTCCCTTTTCTATACATCTTTTCTGCCATCATCGAAGTATATTTATTAGATTTCTCGATATGGTGATGAATATCTTTGTACGTGTAATGATTGAGCTTCCCGGTAAGCAATCCTACAGGTTCAGACGTAATAAAACATTCATGAACGATATCTTCAGAATACTTTCCTGCATTTTTCTTGAAAAAACGCTCTCTTTTGGTGTTTCCCCAACCTCCATACTTTAAAGTTTTCCCTAGAAATATATTATTGAATGCAATATTATAAACCAAAAACTTAGGATTACTTTCTGCAACGATATTTTTTATGGAATTTTTCGCTGTTTCATCAGGAATTTCATCGGCATCCAAAAACAGAATCCAGTCCCCTGAACATTGACTGATGGCGAAATTTTTCTGTTTTCCAAAACCTTCAAACTGATGCTGTATAAATTTTACTTTGGGAAATTTTCTGCAAATCTCTTCTGTAGCATCTGTGGAAAAGCTGTCGATTATAACGATTTCATCTGCCAAATCCTGAACTGCTTCAAGATTTTTTTGGATGATTCTATCCTCGTTAAAAGTAATAATTGCTACAGAAAGCCTCATAAAAATATAAGTTACTGTGCAAAAATACAGTTTATTTCCAGATTATAAACGTAATCCCAAGATAATCATTATGCATATTCTTTCTTCAGAAATTCATAGGTTTTGAATGAGCTTAAAGCACTTAAATAAGATAATGTGATTCCCTTTCTGCCATCAAGAATACCCAATTTAAGAATATACATTTTAAAAAAATTAAATATACTTTTTGAGAGTTGCTTAATTAGTCTGTACTTAATTTTCTTCTCATACAGATCTTTTGCTTTTAACTTAGAATAATGAATTACCTTATCATGATAACTTTCGTAAGAATCGAATGAATAATGCAAGAGATAATGTTCCAGAACACCGGGATTTTCTACGGAGTCTAATCCTTCATGTACTCTTTTATGTTCATCATAATGAGCAACTTCTCGTTTGAAAAGACGAATATTTTTATCATTTTGAGTTCCAGAATAATTAACCTTTTCGCCCTTGAAAAAGAATTTTCTTTTAAAAAAATAAGCTTTTTGGGTAACCGGTTTTTTTATTTCTTTCAGAATATCATTTTTAAGTTCGGGAGTAATGCGTTCATCGGCATCTAAAAATAAAATCCATTCGCTTTTGGCGTAAGAAATACAAAGATTTCGCTGTTTTGTAAAATCTTCAAATTTATTTTGATAAAGCTGAACTTTAGGAAATTTAGTTTTTATAATTTCTACTGTACTATCTGTACTAAAGGAATCTAAAACAATTATTTCATCTGCAAATTCAACAGTTTTTAATGCTTCTTCAATGTTTTTCTCTTCATTGAATACAATGAGTAATGCGCTAATTTTCGAATCTTTCATATTTCACACTTCTTGAAAAACGTTAGATACAAAAAACAGGCAAAAGTTAATCAATCGTTTGTTGGATTTTACAGAAAAAAAATAACACCCTGAAATAGAGTGCTATTTTTTTACAAAAAATATTTTATTTCTTAAAATTAAGTATTGTTCTCTCGATAATCTTTACGCAGTCTAACAGCTGTTCCTCCGTAATTACCAATGGCGGCGCCAGTCTGATAATATTTCCGTGTGTTGGCTTGGCTAAAAGACCGTTTTCTTTTAACTGCAAACAAATATTCCATGCAGTAGAACTTTCAGGCGTATCATTAATTAAAATTGCATTTAAAAGACCTTTACCACGAACTTTCGTAATTAAATCACTTTTCTCAATCACTTTTTCAATTTCAAATCGGAATAATTTTCCTAATTCCTCGGCTTTTTCTGATAATTTTTCTTCCTCCACAACATCTAAAGCAGCAATGGCAACAGCACACGCAATTGGATTTCCCCCAAAAGTAGAACCGTGTTGTCCGGGCTTAATCACGTTCATAATTTCATCATTGGCCAAAACGGCAGAAACAGGATACATTCCCCCAGAAAGTGCTTTTCCTAAAATTAAAATATCTGGCTGAACATTTTCATGATGACAAGCAATTAACTTTCCTGTTCTCGCAATTCCCGTCTGAACTTCATCTGCGATAAAAAGAACATTGTATTTCTTACATAATTCTGAAGCTTTTTTCAGGAAATTTTCATCCGGAACATATACTCCAGCTTCACCCTGAATAGGTTCAACAAGGAATGCTGCAATATTTTGAGCATCATTTTTTAAAACTTCTTCTAAAGCCGAAATATCATTGTATGGAATTTTAATAAAACCCGGAGTAAAAGGTCCATAATTTTGGTTTGCATCCGGATCATTAGAAAAAGAAACAATCGTCGTTGTTCTTCCGTGAAAGTTGTTTTCGCAAACAATTATTTTCGCTGCGTTTTCAGAGATTCCTTTTACTTCATAGCTCCATTTTCTTGCTAATTTTACGGCAGTTTCCACCGCTTCGGCTCCGGAATTCATTGGTAAAACTTTATCAAAACCGAATAAAGTAGTGATCTTTTTCTCGTATTCTCCTAAATTTGAATTGTAAAAAGCTCTGGAAGTTAAAGCCAGTTTTTTAGCCTGTGCAATCAATGCATCAACAATTTTCGGGTGAGAATGACCTTGGTTTACCGCAGAATAAGCGGAAAGAAAATCATAATATTTCTTCCCTTCAACATCCCAAACAAAAACACCTTCGCCTTTATCTAAAACCACCGGAAGCGGATGATAATTGTGTGCACCATATTTTTCTTCAAGTTCAATAAAATACTGTGAGTTTTTTGTTTGTTCTGCTGTTGACATATATTGTAGGTTTTCCACAAATTTAAACATTATAAATAACTTGATTAAAGCAAAATATTTCTGTTTAAACGTAACATACAGAATGTCCTTAAAGAATTAATGAGTAATTCGGAAGATATTTAGCAAACATCACTTCACTTTTAGTGTTTATATCTTATTTCGTATTTGAATTATGAAAATCATAATGTATTGAAATGAAAAACCGCCTTAAAAAAGACGGTTTTAGATATGTTTAAATAATCTTAATGATTATCATATTTTCTATCCATTACAAAATCTTCCATGAATTTTGTAGTGTAATCTCCTGAAAGGTATCTTTCATCTTCCATCAACTGTCTGTGGAAAGGAATGGTTGTTTTTACACCTTCCACGTAGAATTCTTCCAATGCTCGTTTCATTTTTGCAATTGCCTCTTCACGGGTTTGAGCCGTAGTAATTAATTTGGCAATCATAGAATCGTAGTTAGACGGAATTGTATAACCAGAATAAACGTGAGTATCAACACGGATTCCGTGTCCTCCTGGGATATTTAATCCTGTGATTTTTCCTGGTGATGGTCTGAAATCAGCATACGGATCTTCTGCGTTAATTCTGCATTCTATTGAATGTAATTTCGGATAATGATTGATTCCTGAAATAGGCGTTCCGGCTGCCAAAAGAATTTGTTCTCTGATCAAGTCATAATCAATAACCTGCTCTGTAATTGGATGCTCCACCTGAATTCTGGTGTTCATTTCCATGAAATAAAAATTTCTGTGCTTATCAACAAGAAATTCAATAGTTCCAACCCCTTCATACCCGATAAATTCTGCTGCTTTCACTGCTGCTTCACCCATTTTCTCACGTAGTTCATCCGTCATAAACGGAGAAGGTGTTTCTTCTGTTAATTTCTGATTTCTTCTCTGCACAGAACAATCTCTTTCAGAAAGGTGACAGGCTTTACCAAATTGATCTCCTGCAACCTGAATTTCAATATGTCTTGGCTCCTCAATCAATTTTTCCATGTACATTCCTCCGTTTCCGAAAGCTGCAACAGCTTCCTGAATAGCAGATTCCCAGTGATCTTTTAGGTCTTCGGCTTTCCAAACTGCTCTCATCCCTTTTCCGCCACCACCTGCAGTTGCTTTAATCATTACCGGATAGCCTGTTTCTTCAGCAATTTTTGCAGCGTGTTCGTAAGATTCAATTAATCCGTCAGAACCCGGTACACAAGGTACCCCTGCCGCTTTCATAGTAGCTTTGGCATTGGCTTTATCTCCCATTTTTTCGATTTGCTCAGGAGAAGCACCGATAAATTTGATTCCGTTTTTCTGGCAGATTCTAGAGAAGTTGGCATTTTCTGATAAAAATCCGTAACCTGGGTGAATGGCATCTGCATTGGTAATTTCTGCCGCAGCAATAATGTTAGGGATTTTCAGATAGGAATCTTTGCTCATTGCAGGACCAATACAAACAGCCTCATCTGCAAATCTTACGTGAAGACTGTCTTTGTCTGCTGTAGAATATACGGCTACCGTTTTGATTCCCATTTCTTTACAAGTACGCAGAATACGCATTGCAATTTCGCCACGATTGGCTATTAATATTTTTTTGAACATCTTCTTAAAATTGAAAATTAGATAATTTGAAAATTAGATTAATGTTATTTGAATGTAGAATTTTGTCTAACATCTAATGTCTAACACCTAATTTCTAACTAAGATGGGTCTACTAAGAATAATGGCTGATCGTATTCTACAGGAGTTGCATCGTCTACTAAAATTTTAACGATTTTCCCGCTTACTTCAGATTCGATTTGGTTGAATAACTTCATTGCTTCGATTACACAAACTACTTTTCCGTTGGAAACTTCATCACCTACATTTACGAATACGTCTTTATCCGGAGATGGTTTTCTGTAGAAAGTTCCGATCATCGGAGATTTAATTGTCACAAACTTGCTGTCATCAGTTGCTGCTTCAGTTTTTTCCGCAGAAGCTACAGGAGCAGCAACTGGAGCCGGTGCAGCTTGTTGAGGCGCTGCCTGATACATTGCCGGTTGTGCAACATAACTCATTTCATTGCCTCCAAGTGGAGTTTTAATCGTAATTTCGAAATCTTTTGTTTTATATTTTACTTCTGAAACTTCAGCTTTAGACACAAACTTAATAAGATTCTGTATGTCTTTAATGTCCATAAAATTGATATTTGATTTGCTGCCAAAGATAACAAAAAACAACAAAAAACAACAAAAAACCGCTAAATTTTATAAAAATCGAGCGGTTTTTGTATAAAACGAGCTTATTTCGGCGAAATTTAGCTCTTAGTTTTCTTCAGTAGTTGCTACTTCTTTTTCTAATACTACTTTACCTCTGTAGTATAATTTTCCTTCATGCCAGTGAGCTCTGTGGTAAAGGTGCATCTCACCTGTTGTAGCATCTTTTGCTAATTGAGGAACTACAGCTTTGTATTGAGTTCTTCTCTTATCTCTTCTTGTAGACGACTGTCTTCTCTTTGGATGTGCCATTTTCTAATAACTTTTTTAATTGATGAGCGATGAGATTCATCATCCCATCATTAAACTATTTAATTTTTATTCTTTAAATTTTTAAGAGCATCCCATCTTGGGTCACTTTTTGGTTCTTCATTCTCTTCAGTGTCTTTCGGACTGAATTTTTCGAGAATCTTTAAATCTTCATCACTTAGGTTGGGTGATATTTTTTTCATTGGAATTGCCAATGCTACGTTTTCATATATGAGCTGCGCCACATTAAAAGCATGATCATTGGAAGGAATAGTGATTACATCTTCTTCGCTATCATCATATTCTTCTCCAAACTTTACCAAAATATCTATTTGGTTTTCTATCGGATAGCTGAAATTCTCGCTTGAAATATCACAAACTAAATCTACAGTACCCATCACCTTAATCTCAAATTCTAAAAAAGTAGTATGCTTATTAAGCAAAACATCTACTGATATTTTAGGATTTGTAAATTCCTGCTCAGTGTCAAATAATTGAAAGAACGCTTTATCTATCTCAAATTTGAACTCGTGTTTTCCTGGTTTCAATCCAGAAAAGCTTATGTCATAGTTTCTTAACTTGTCCATAAAATGAGTGTGCAAAAATATGCATTTTTTTTAATATTACAAATAATTTTCAAAACAAATTATCTCAAATCTTAGATTTCTGATTCTACAGGAAGATCTTCATCCACACCATTATCCGAAGGTACTCTTCTTGGCTGCAGTCTATTGCTCATTAAATCTTTATAATCATTTCTATTATTAAAAATTTTTATCGCCGTAAAAATAGCTTCCATAAAACTTTGTTCGTTCGCAATATTTTTGCCGGCAATATCATAAGCGGTACCATGATCTGGTGAAGTTCTTACAAAAGGCAATCCAGCGGTATAATTCACTCCCTCTTCATACGCCAACGTTTTGAAAGGAGCAAGCCCCTGATCGTGATACATGGCTAATACAGCATCATAGTTTTTATATTTTTCGGGCTGAAAAAAGCTATCGGCCGGAAAAGGTCCGAATGTTAAAATCCCTTGATCCGATAATTCTTTAATTGTTGGTGAAATAATTTCTATTTCTTCCTTCCCGATTACTCCGCCATCTCCCGAATGCGGATTGAGTCCCAAAACAGCGATTTTCGGTCTTCTTACAGAAAAATCTTCTATTAAAGTTTGGTTAAGAATTCTAATCTGTTTCTTTATTTTCTCTTTAGATATATTTTCAGCAACTGCAGAAAGAGGAATATGATGTGTAGAAACCGCTACTTTAAGATCTTCAGTTACCAAAAACATCAATCCTTTTTTATTGAATTTCTCTTCAAAATAACCTGTGTGACCCGCATGTTTAAAACCCATTTTCACCATTTCATCTTTGTTGATGGGTGCCGTTACCAAAACATCTATTTCTCCTTTCATTAAAGCTTCTGTTGCAGCTTCAAGAGAATCAATAGCCATTTTTGTAGACTCTTCTGTAGGTTTGCCCAATTCTACATTAACATTTTCTTTGGTAAGATTTACCATATTCAGCTTTCCTGCCTGTGCCTGAGAAGCTTCTGTAATGTAATTAAAGTTTAAATTGAGCTTGAAAATATTTTTTTGGTATGTAAACAACTTCCCTGAACCAAAAATAACAGGAGTGAAAAAATCTGTAATCGTTTTGTCTTTCAGACATTTCATGATGATTTCCGGACCGATACCGTTAAAATCACCAATTGAAATTCCTACTCTTACTGTATGGTTTTTTGGGTTCATTTTGATTATCTTTGAAGATTATAATTTTACAAATTTAGCAAAAATAATATGTTCACAGGCATTATTGAAGCAGTAGGTATTGTTGAAAAAATACAACAGAACGGAACAAATATAGATTTTACACTAAGTTGCCCCTTCACACAGGAATTAAAAATAGACCAAAGTCTGGCTCATAACGGCTGTTGCCTCACGGTAGTAGATATTAAAGATCATTTTTATACCGTTACAGCAATTCTCGAAACTTTAGAAAAAACCAATCTCGGAAAATGGCAGGAAGGAAGCGTTGTTAATCTTGAACGATGCATGATTATGAACGGACGTCTTGACGGCCATATTGTACAGGGACATGTAGACAAAACCGGAAAAATTATTGACATCGAAAACAAAGATGGCAGTTATTTTGTTACAGTAGAATATGATTCTGAAGGTAATTTTGTAACAGTTCCTCAAGGTTCTATTACAATGAACGGTATTAGTTTAACAGTTGCCAAAAGTGAAGATTTCAGGTTTTCTGTTGCCATTATCCCTTATACATGGGAATTTACCAATATGAATACACTTCAGGTAGGAGATAAAGTGAATCTTGAATTCGATATTATCGGCAAATACATTTCAAAATTAATTAATAGGCAGAATGGCTTTTAATCTTTATAAAGGATACAGTTTGAGAAACCGAGTTTTTTTCGGTTTTCTTCTTGTATGTCTTTTGAGTGTAGCTGCCTCTTCTCTGGTTCCTTACTTTGTTTTGCGTAATAATGCACTTCAGCAAAGCAAAATAGATATGCAGGAAAAAACCAATGCTGTAATACGGTTTTTAGATTATGCAGTAAGTTCATCTACCCTTCAGACTAAAGATTTACAAACTGTATTAAAAAATAAAATATTCGAAATTTCGGATATTAACCAGCATGACATTGCAATATACGACCTGAAAGGAAATTATATTCTCTCCAATAAAGACAATGATGCTGTTTTAAGAAAAAAAGTTCCGCTGAGCATCATTAATAAGATTTTATCCGACGGAGCAAGATACGACATCCGAGATTTCGACGAGTCTAAAGATGCGGTTTACACTTCATCTTATCTGGTTCTGAAAAACAATGTTTTAGAGCCCATCGGTATTGTTTATATTCCCTTATATCATAATGAATCTGCTTATCTTAATGTGCTTCATAAATATGTCATGTATATTTTGATTGTTGATCTTTTAATCATCATGTTCAGCATTTGGCTAAGTTGGGTTACTTCTAATAATCTGGCTAAAAATATTACTAAGTTTTCTGACATGATTACAAGAATTACCCTGTTTGAAAACGAAATGCGTCCTATTAAATACTATAAAAACGACGAGTTGAACGCTTTAGCCCGTGCTTATAACAGAATGATTCTTCAAATTCAGGATCAGAAAGAAAGATTACGCTTTAAAGCATCCGAAGAAGCATGGCGAGAAATGGCAAAACAGGTTGCTCATGAGGTAAAAAACCCTTTAACACCCATGAAGCTTACCATTCAGAATTTTGAAAGAAAATTTGATCCTGAAGATCCAAACGTAAGAGAAAGAGTAAAGCAGATGAGCAAAACAATGGTAGACCAGATCGATGTAATTGCTACGGTTGCTTCTGCCTTTTCAGAATTTGCAAAACTTCCCGAGAAAAACAATGAAACGATTAATCTTAACGCAGAAGTTGAAGATATTTTAAGGGTTTTTAATGACGACCAGATATTTATTCATGCGAATAAAAACAATATCATGATGACGATTGATAAGGTTTTTCTTTCCAGAATAATTACCAATCTTGTAACCAATGCAAAACAGGCAGTAAGTGATGAAAGAGAGCTTATCATCAATGTAGATCTCGAACAGCACCAAAGAAGAGTGATTATTTCTGTTCAGGACAACGGAATTGGCATTCCGGAAGATATGTTCGAAAGAATTTTCGAGCCTAATTTCACCTCAAAAAACAGCGGAATGGGACTTGGGCTTTCTATGGTTCGTAAGATGGTAGAAGATTACAAAGGAGAAATTTCTGTAAAATCTGAAGTAGGTAAAGGCACAACTTTCACCATTACTTTACCAACTAATCTATAATGAAACCTTTTCGTTTTAAAGAGTTTGAAATTGCGCAATCTCAACACGTTTTCCGGGTAGGAACAGACGGAGTGCTTCTCGGAGCGTTAGCGAATGTAAATAATGCATCCAAAGTTTTGGAAGTTGGTACCGGAACAGGACTCATTTCTCTTATGTTGGCACAACGCAGAATAAATGCTGAAATTTCAGGCATTGATATTAATGAAGATGCCGTACTTCTTACCCAAATTAATTTTAAAAATTCTCCTTTTTCGGAACGATTAAAAAATACCCTTCAAGATTTTAAAAGCTTTAAAACTGAAGAAAAATTCGATTTAATTGTTTCTAATCCTCCTTATTTTGAAGCTTCCGAATCGGAAAAAGACAAAATTGCCAGACAAACTGTAGAATTAAATTTCAAACAAATCATTACAAAATCTGCAGAAATTTTAAATCCGGAAGGAATTTTATCGGTGATTATTCCGGAAGAATCTGGTGCTCATTTTATAAAAACTGCTTCAGAAAATCATCTGTATTTAATCCGAAAAATAAATATTCGCGGAATTGCCCATTCAAAAATAAAAAGACTTATTCTGGAGTTTTCTTTAAAAAAACAAGCATTAACAGAATTTGATTTTATTATAGAAGAGAGTCCTAGAAAATACTCCGATCAGTACCTTGAACTAACTAAAGATTTTCATGTTTTCGAAAAAAAGAAACCCGCCGATTTCCCGACAGGTCTCAATACAAAATAAAATATATGAAGAATGATTGTGTTTATTTCGTTCTACTTTTAATACCATCCGAAGCGCCTTCAATATCCCTTACTTTTTTCACTTTCTGATTTCCAAAACTGTAAGTTATGCTTAAACTTCCGCCTCTGTTGTATCTGTTTTGATGAATATAATTGTAGTTTCCGCTAGTTTGGTTATCTGTAATTTCTACAATATTGGTGTTGAGAATATCCGTTACGTTGAGCGCAAAAGTCCAGTCGTTCCAGTTCTTTTTTAAACTCATATCCAAACTCATTAGATTTTTAAGCATTCCTAATTCAATTTGCTGTTTATCTATGAAAAAATAGTTAATTCCTAAAAACCAGGTTTTCTTTTTATCGAGACGAACCGTATTATTAGCCTGAATCACTAAACTTGTAGAATTGATGTTGTTGATGTAGGTATCGAAAACTTCCCCAGTTGTAGGATCTGTATTAAGCATTCCGTTATTGATATTATGCTGCATCCCAACATTAAAATTTGTAGTGAGATATTGCTTGAAAAATGATTTCTGCATTCCCAACATGGCAGACATTTCCTGTCTGTCGCCAAAATTAGTTCTTATGTAAGCAAGTTGTCTGTATGTAATACCGTCTCTTACAATGTTTCTCTGAAGAGGAACCTGAGTGATAACATCTTTTATATATGAATGATTTAACACCAAAAAGTAAGAATTTTTGAACATGTATGTTAATTCCTGATTATAATTAGTAGAGGCTTTAACAAATGGATTATTCTGAGTATAATTGTCCTGAGTTAAAATATTTTTCACAGGATTAAGTTCCCAAAAACTTGGTCTTCTCATTCTGCTGGAGAAAGCATACGAAATGTTATTTTTATCATTTATTGCATAATTTAGGCTCAAATAAGGTAACAAATTGTTATAATTTCTTTCGAATTCCTGCATTGTTTGTCCGGGAACCTCTGAACTTCCCATACTTTTCGTGATTTCATATCTCGCACCAATTTTTCCTGAAAGTTTTTCTGAAAATTTCTTATCAAAAGTAAGATAAGCACCATAAATTTTTTCGTCGTAAATAAAATGGTTGAGATCCGGTTTAGATTTTACTAAATTTCCGTTACTGTCGTAATAATCAAAGAAATTCTTGGTATCGTTATCTGTTTTGGTAGAATTGAAACTTCCGCCCAGTGAAACGGTAAAATCTTTCTGAAACTTTTTGATGTAATCTGCCATTCCTGAAAAATTATTGATAATCTGCGGAATTTCCTGCAATACATATTGGCGATAAAGATTGAAATTTCCGTTGGTAGCCGTTCCTAAAGTTTTGTTCTCTGCGTTTTGAAACTTTCTGTAATTAAGGTATGCTGCATTCAAATTTAATTTACTTCCTAAAGAATCCGTTTTAAGTTCATAATTCAAATTGAAAGAATTGTTATATGATCTAGAATTTTTCAGGTTTTGCGATTTTGTAAGTTCTGTACTTTTTAAAACTCCGTCTTCATCGAACATTTTTAGTGTATTCAGCAAATCTGCAGTAGAATTATAACTTCTGTTTGCCCAACTGTTCCAAGACAAAGCCAAATTACTTTTGTCATTGAGTTGATAATCTAAATTCAGATAACCTCCCAAATTTTTATTAGGATCGTTCATTTCTCCTACAGATTGGTTCTGAATTAAATTTGTACCGTTTTTTAGAGTATATTTCTGTGCCTGAATATTGTCGCTTCCGCTTAGATTAGCACTTATTCCCAATTTATCTTTTCTGTAATTTAAAGAGAAACTGGCAGAACTTCCGTTAAACTTATTTTGATAATTTGCCATTCTCATGTTTCCATTGAGACCGTCGCTCATTTTCTTTTTCAGAACGATATTAATGATCCCTTCAGAAGATTCAACCTGAAATTCACTTCCCGGAACCGTAATTACTTCTATTTTCTGAATATTTTCTGCCGGAGTGTTTTTCAGAAATTGTACAAGAGATTCTGCATCCATATTAGATTTTCTTCCGTTGATAAAAATCTGAGCATTATTTTTTCCTGCAATTTTCAAGGTTTTATCATCTGTTGTAGAAACAAGCGGTGTTTGCTTCAAAACATCAAATGTTGTATTCCCTTTTGCAATGGGAGAAGCTGCAACATCGTAAACAAAACGGTCGCTTTGTTTTTTGAATACTTGTTTTTTAATTACAACTTCATCTATTTTCTTTGTTTTTAAAGAGTCTGTTTTTTTCTGTTGGGCAAATGTAAATCCACTAAAAAAAATGGCAGCTATTAGTAATTGAGTTTTCATATTAGATTTTGTTTTTAATTTTTTCTTTTTCTTAAGATAATTTGGACATCATCACCGATGAGTTATCAGAAGCTTGTATTTGTTAATATTTTACATTGCAAAGATATATTAATTTTTTAGTATCATGCAATACAAAGTAGTGTAAATATTTTTGTTGCTTGAATAACATATTGATTTAAAATTAATTAAATTTTAAATATTTTAAACAATCAAATGCTTCTTATACTTTATAAGACAATAAATTTGACAGATTTGTTACAGAACTTGAGAAAAAAAATAAAAAAATTGCAAAAAAAAAAATCCCAAAGCTTTGAAAACTTTGGGATTTTAATCAATATGAAGTTAATCTTATCTGTTAGCGATATCAATATAATCTCTTTTTTGAGCTCCTTGATATACCTGTCTTGGTCTTCCGATAGGATCTCCTTTCAGTCTCATTTCTTTCCACTGAGAAATCCATCCAGGAAGTCTTCCCAATGCAAACATTACTGTAAACATTTCTGTAGGAATTCCTAATGCTCTGTAGATAATTCCAGAATAGAAATCTACGTTTGGATATAATTTTCTTTCTACGAAATATTCGTCTTCAAGAGCAACTTTTTCCAACTGCATAGCAATATCTAAAGCTTTATCGTGAATTCCTAATGCATTAAGAATATCATCAGCAGCTTTTTTAATGATTTTTGCTCTAGGATCAAAGTTTTTATATACTCTGTGCCCGAATCCCATCAAACGGAAGCTGTCATTTTTGTCTTTAGCTTTAGCCACCCATTTATTAACATCTCCACCATCTTTTTCAATCAATTCAAGCATTTCAATTACTGCTTGGTTTGCACCACCGTGAAGAGGCCCCCAAAGTGCAGAAACACCCGCAGAAACAGAAGCGAAAAGACCTGTATGAGCAGAACCTACCATTCTTACTGTAGAAGTAGAACAGTTTTGTTCGTGGTCTGCATGAAGAATTAAAAGTTTATCTAATGCACTTACAACAACCGGATCAATTTCGAATTCCTGATTAGGCATTCTGAAAGTCATTTTGTAGAAATTTTCTACATAGCTTAAACTATTATCTCCGTGGTTTAATGGTAAACCTTGTGTTTTTCTGTAAGTCCAAGCACAAAGATGAGAAAATTTAGCAATCATTAATTCCGCAGCATGATCCATTTCTTCCTTAGAATTAACGTTAACCGCTTTAGGGTTAAAAGCTGTTAAAGCTGAAGTTAAAGAAGATAAAACTCCCATTGGGTGAGCAGAACGAGGGAAGGCATCAATAATCTTCTTCATCTCTTCTGCAACGAAATTATATTTTTTAATATTCGAATCGAATGTAAGAAATTGATCTGCTGTAGGCAATTCACCGTGAAGTAAAAGATACATTACTTCTGTAAAATTAGACTTTTCAGCGATTTGTTCAATTGGATAACCTCTGTAGAATAGTTCTCCTTGGTCACCATCTAGGTAAGTAATCTCACTAATGGTTGCACCAGTATTTTTATACCCTAAATCTAGAGTAATAAGACCCGTTTGGTCTCTTAATTTAGAAATATCTATTCCTCTGTCTCCGATTGTACTATCCACGATTGGATACTCATATGAATTACCTTCGTAATTCAATATAACTTTGTTGTCTGACATTATTTAATTTATTTTTTTTCTAAATATACTATTTATTATAAAATACGGCAAACAAAAAATTTCGCTTGCCGTTATTTATAAATTCAATGAATTATCTTTTGATTTTAAAAGCATCTAACCCAGGAAAAACTGCAGTTTCACCTAAAGCCTCTTCAATTCTTAGTAACTGATTGTATTTTGCCATTCTGTCTGATCTTGAAGCAGAACCCGTTTTAATCTGTCCGCAATTCATTGCTACCGCTAAATCTGCAATAGTAGAATCTTCAGTTTCACCAGATCTGTGAGACATTACAGAAGTATACTTGTTATGTTGAGCCATTTGTACTGCATCCATAGTCTCAGAAAGAGAACCGATTTGGTTAACTTTTACCAAAATTGAATTTGCAATACCTTCTTTTACTCCTCTTGATAATCTTTCTACATTAGTTACAAATAAATCGTCTCCAACCAATTGTACTCTGTCGCCGATTTTTTCTGTTAACATCTTCCAACCTTCCCAATCGTCTTCCTGCATACCATCTTCAATAGAAATAATTGGATATTTATTTGCCAATTCTGCTAAGTAAGAAACCTGCTCGCTTCTAGAAAACTGAGGTGCATCCGCAGTCTGGAATTTTCTGTAATCATAAATTCCATCCTTATAAAATTCTGAAGCAGCGCAGTCTAGTGCTATCATTACATCATCACCCGGTTTGTAACCCGCTTTTTCAATTGCCTGTAATAAAGTATCCAGAGCATCTTCTGTTCCTGCGAAAGTCGGAGCAAAACCACCTTCGTCACCAACTGCAGTAGAAAGCCCTCTCGAATGAAGAATAGATTTAAGATTATGGAAAATCTCAGTTCCTTTTCTTAATGCGTGAGAAAAAGAGTCTGCTTCTACCGGCATTACCATAAATTCTTGGAAAGCGATTGGCGCATCTGAGTGAGAACCACCGTTGATAACGTTCATCATAGGAACCGGAAGAGTATTGGCATTCACACCTCCAACATACTTGTATAAAGGCAATCTTAATTCTGTTGCAGCAGCTTTTGCAGCAGCTAAAGAAACTCCAAGGATTGCATTTGCTCCTAAGTTTCCTTTATTATTTGATCCATCCAAATCTATCATAATCTGATCGATTAAGTTTTGATCGAAAACAGGAAGTCCTACCAATTCCGGAGCAATAACTTCTCTTACATTCTCCACAGCTTTAGAAACTCCTTTACCCATCCAATCTGAACCGCCATCACGCAATTCTACTGCTTCATGTTCTCCGGTTGATGCTCCTGAAGGTACAGCGGCACGCCCCATTGCTCCACTTTCCGTAAAAACATCTACTTCTACTGTAGGATTTCCTCTTGAATCCAAAATTTGTCTCGCTTCTATGTAAGAAATGTAACTCATCTTAATTTTTTTTAATAGTTTAGACAAATTTAATGATTTTTTGAATTTTATCATGAATTCATTAACTTTATTAAACATATTTAGTAGTTAAATATTCGTTAATTTCTGAATGTAAAAATTCAATAAAAATTAAACTATTGTTTAGTTAGTTAAAATTATTACATCAATTATTTTTGATTTTAATACATTTAGAAAAATTTTAAAATTCACTATTAATAATTATATATTCATGAAAAAAGTAATCAATATTTCAATGATTGCCTTGTTTACTATAACTTTTGTATCATGTAAAAAAGAAGGAAACAAAGCGGTAATCAAAAAAGATAATTCTCAAGAAACTGTACTTGCAGACAACGGAGAGGTAGATTCTACTGTAGGATACAATACGGATATAAAAGGAAATAAATCTATTAAGACCGATTATGTTTACCAAGCAACAGACGGCAGTCCGGTAAAAGTAATTTTCGATTACAATCCAGATGACAGAAATGTTTCGATAAGAAGTAATAATAAAACTTTCATTCTAAAAAAAGCAGAAGCAAAACCTAATGAAACGGTTTATGAAAAGGAAGATATGAAAGCAACTGTAAAAGGAGACAGTTTGGTTATACGCCAAGGAGATAATGTTATACAGTTGGTGAAAACAAGATTATAAAGCACAAAAAAACCGTTCAGAATTCTGAACGGTTTTTTTATATGTCTGAGAATAATTATTATTCTTCAGTTTTTTCCTCTGTAGAATCAGCAGCTTCAGCAGTTGGCTCAGCAGCTTTTTCTTCTACTACAGGAGCTTCAGCAACTACAGCTTCTTTTTTAGCTGTTGTAGATCTTCTGCTTCTTCTTGTAGTCTTTTTCTCTTCAGCATTAGGGTTGTAAAGTTCGTTGAAATCTACTAACTCTATTAAAGCTGTATCTGCAGCATCACCAGGTCTGAAACCAGTCTTGATGATTCTCGTATAACCACCGTTTCTTTCAGCGATTTTTGGAGCTACAGTTCTGAACAATTCAGTAACTGCTTCTTTATTCTGAAGATAAGAGAAAACTGTTCTTCTATTGTGTGTAGTATCTTCTTTTGCTTTAGTTAATAGAGGTTCAACGTATACTCTCAAAGCTTTCGCTTTAGCAACAGTAGTGTTGATTCTTTTATGCTCAATTAGAGAACAAGCCATATTAGAAAGCAAAGCACTTCTGTGAGAAGCCGTTCTTCCTAAGTGATTGAATTTTTTACCGTGTCTCATTATTAATTATTTATCAGCGTCTAATTTATATTTTGCAACGTCGAAACCGAAGTTAAGACCTTTTGAATGCACCAATTCTTCTAGTTCTGTCAAAGATTTTTTACCAAAATTTCTGAATTTCATCAAATCAGACTTACTGTAAGAAACCAATTCTCCAAGAGTTTCTACTTCAGCTGCTTTAAGACAGTTAAGGGCTCTTACAGAAAGATCCATATCTGCTAATTTAGACTTAAGTAATTGTCTTGTATGAAGAGTTTCTTCATCGTACTGGATAGATGCTTTTACAGCTTCAGTTTCTAGAGTAATTCTTTCATCAGAGAACAACATGAAGTGATAAATTAATATCTTAGAAGCTTCAGTTAAAGCATTCTGTGGGCTAATAGACCCATCAGTTTCTATATCTAATACAAGTTTTTCGTAGTCTGTTTTTTGCTCTACACGGTAATTTTCAATACTATACTGTACTTTTTTAATCGGCGTAAAGATAGAGTCGATAGCAATAGTTCCTACAGGAGCATTGTTAGACTTATTTTGTTCAGAAGGAACGTATCCTCTTCCCTTTTCTATATTAAACGTAATTTCAAAAGTAACATCAGAGTTTAGATTACAGATCAATAATTCTGGATTCAAAATTTCAAATCCGTTGATTGACTGTCCTAAATCTCCAGCAGTAATAGCAGTTTTACCTGAAACTTTAGCAACAACCTGCTCAGAAGCTTGGTTTTCTGCTGTAGCTTTAAGTCTTACCTGCTTAAGGTTAAGAATAATTTCAGTAACGTCTTCAATTACTCCCGGGATAGTTGAAAATTCGTGCTCTACACCTTCTATTTTGATAGATGAAATAGCGTATCCTTCCAGAGAAGAAAGCAACACTCTTCTCAAAGCATTACCGATTGTAAGCCCGAAACCTGGTTCTAGAGGTCTGAATTCGAATTGACCTTTAAATTCATCAGAGTTAAGTAGGATTACTTTATCGGGTTTTATGAATTGTAAAATTGCCATATTATTGGGTTGAGCAAAAATTTGATTAAAAAATTATTTAGAGTAAAGTTCGACGATCAACTGTTCCTTGATGTCTTCCGGGATTTGGATTCTTTCTGGAGCAGAAATGAAAGTACCTTCTTTCTTCTCGTCGTTGAATTGTAACCACTCGTAGTTTGCTTTTGAAGCCAAAGCATCAGCAACAACTTCTAAAGATTTAGATTTTTCTCTTACTGTGATTACATCTCCCGCTTTTACTAAATAAGATGGAATGTTTAGAATTTCACCGTTTACAGTAATGTGTCTGTGAGAAACCAATTGTCTTGCTCCTGCTCTTGTTTTAGCAAAACCTAATCTGTAAACTACGTTATCTAGTCTAGATTCGCAAAGTTGCAAAAGAACTTCACCGGTTACACCTTTACTTCTGTGTGCTTTTTCGAAAAGGTTAGAAAATTGTCTTTCTAAAATACCGTAAGTATATTTAGCTTTTTGCTTTTCAGCTAACTGAACTGCATATTCCGATTTTTTAGCACCTCTTCTTTTGTTAGGACCGTGTTGTCCTGGCGGTTGGTTTTTTCTTTTTTCGAAGTTTTTATCATCTCCGTAGATTGCAGCACCAAACTTTCTAGCAATCTTAGTTTTAGGTCCAATATATCTTGCCATAATGGGTAAATTCTAAAAATTAAACTCTTCTTCTTTTCGGTGGTCTACATCCATTGTGTGGCATAGGAGTCACATCAATGATTTCGCTAACTTCAATACCTGAATTGTGAATAGTTCTGATAGCAGATTCTCTACCTGCACCTGGACCTTTCACGTACACCTTTACTCTTCTAAGACCAGCTTCGTGAGCTACAGCAGAGCAATTTTCTGCTGCCATTTGAGCAGCGAATGGAGTATTCTTTTTAGAACCTCTGAAACCCATTTTACCGGCAGAAGCCCAAGAGATAACCTCTCCGTTTTTATTTGTTAAAGAAATGATGATGTTATTGAAAGAAGCTTGGATATGCGCTTCACCAATAGCCTCAACTTTTACTTTTCTTTTTTTAACTACTTTTGTCTGTTTTGCCATAATTCCTAACGATTATTTACTTGCCTTTTTCTTGTTAGCAACTGTTTTTCTCTTTCCTTTACGGGTTCTAGAGTTGTTTTTCGTTCTCTGGCCTCTTAAAGGTAATCCTAGTCTGTGACGTATTCCTCGTTGGCATCCTATGTCCATCAATCTCTTGATGTTCAATTGCACTTCAGATCTTAATTCTCCTTCTACTTTAATGTTTTCAGAGATGTATGTTCTGATTGCAGCCAATTCATCGTCATTCCATTCGTTGACTTTCTTGTCTTCGCTGATACCGGCAGCTTTAAGGATTTCAGAAGATGTACTTCTTCCGATTCCGTAGATGTAAGTTAAACCGATAACGCCTCTTTTGTTTTTTGGTAAATCAATACCTGAAATTCTCGCCATAATTTAATTTTAGCCTTGTCTTTGTTTAAATTTTGGGTTTTTCTTGTTGATTACAAATAGAACGCCTTTTCTGCGAACGATTTTGCAATCAGCACTTCTTTTTTTAATTGATGCTCTAACTTTCATTTGATAGTATTTATTTTTTTACTAACATATAAGATTGTTACATCTTATTTTTAGTATTTATTTTCAACAATAGCCAAATGGAAACATAAGAATCCATTTGGCACTTGTTTTTTAGTATCTAAATGTAATTCTCCCTTTTGATAGATCGTAAGGAGACATTTCTAATTTTACCTTATCTCCAGGTAACAGTTTAATGTAATGCATACGCATCTTACCAGAAATATGAGCAATAAGCACATGCCCATTCTCTAACTCTACACGAAACTGGGCGTTGGAAAGAGCTTCCGTAATTACGCCATCCTGCTCAATATGTTTTTGTTTTGCCATAAATTAATATCCAGTCGATCTTGATAATTTAGACTGCATTAAGCCATCATAATGATGATTCAGCAGATAAGTATTAATCTGTTGAACAGTATCGAGTACTACTCCAACCATAATTAACAACGATGTACCTCCGAAGAACAGGGCAAACGCATCTGTCTGAACAAGACTTCCATGCACTATTGCCGGAAGGACTGCAAAGATAGATAAAAAAATCGCACCTGGCAAGGTAATTTTTGATAAAATATCATCAAGGTAATCTGCCGTTTCTTTACCTGGTCTTACTTTAGGTACCAAACCACCATTTCTCTTAAGATCGTCGGCCATTTGGTTTACCGGAATTGTAATTGCAGTATAGAAAAACGAGAAGATAATAATTAATAAAGCAAACAATACATTGTATTGCCAGCTGAATACATTTTTAAAACCTGCAAGGAAAGTGTTAGATTCGTCAAATTTAGTAAGCAATCCTGGAACAAACATTAATGCTTGTGCAAAGATAATCGGCATTACACCGGCTGCATTTACTTTTAACGGAATCCACTGTCTTGCACCCTGCATAAGATTTCTGTTTACACCTCCTCTCGCTTGAGCTCTGCTTACGTACTGAATAGGAATTTTTCTTACCGCAACAGATAACACTACTGCTAAAAGAACCACCAACATCCAGAATATTACTTCAACAAGAATCATGATAGAACCTAATCCTCCTTTTCCGTTCTGTACTGCTACTTCCTGTACAAATGCTTCTGGTAATCTAGACAAAATACCCACCATAATTAGGATGGAGATACCGTTACCGATACCTTTGTCTGTAATTTTTTCACCAAGCCACATTGCAAATACAGATCCTGCAACCAAGATTACAATACTTGGTAACCAAAACATAATCGAATTAGGATCTATAAGATAAGCAGACTGGAACTGAGCATAAGGTAAAAATAATCCTGTAATAGATCCCAAATAAGAAGGAGCTTGTACAAGACAAACGCCAATTGTTAACCATCTGGTAATCTGATTAAGGGTATTTCTTCCTGATTCTCCGTCTTTCTGAAGTTTCTGAAGATAAGGAATAGCCATCCCCATCAACTGAACAATAATAGAAGCAGAAATATAAGGCATAATCCCTAACGCCATTACAGAAGCGTGGCTGAAAGCCCCTCCCGTAAACGACGAAAGCAAGCCAAGGAGACCTGCTCCTTGCTTGTTACCGCCCTGACTTTTATAATGCTCTAAGAGATCTCCCACTTCTGCAAGGTTAATTGCAGGTAGAGAGATATAAGATGCGAATCTATACACAAGGATAATACCCAAAGTAAAGAGAATTTTATCTCTAAGTTCTTTAAGGCTCCAAATATTCTTAAGGGTTTGTATAAATTCTTTCATTAGTAATTATTATAAGGTAATTGCTTTCCCACCTGCTTTAGAAATTAATTCTTCAGCAGATTTAGTGAATTTGTCAGCAGAAATTGAAACCGCAGATTTCAATTCTCCTCTACCCATAATTTTCACTAATTCATTTTTAGAAGCTAATCCGTTTTGTACCAAAACTTCTTTTGTAATATCTCCAGTGATAGATTTATTTTCAATTAAAGTTTGAATACTGTCTAGATTGATTGCTCTGAATTCTTTTCTGTTTACGTTTTTGAAACCGAATTTAGGTAATCTTCTTTGCAAAGGCATCTGTCCACCTTCGAAACCGATTTTCTGAGAATAACCAGCTCTAGCTTTCTGACCTTTGTGACCTTTTGTAGAAGTACCACCTTTACCACTACCTTGTCCTCTACCAATTCTCTTAGAATTGAATGTAGAACCTGCAGCTGGTTTTATATTATTTAAATTCATTGTAGTATTTGATTTAAAGATTTAAAGATTAAGAAATTAAGTAAATCTCAATTCCTTAATCATTTAATTTTTTAATTATTTCTGAACTTCAAGTAAGTGACTTACTGCAGCTATCATTCCTAAAATAGAAGGAGTCGCTTCATGTTCTACAACTTGGTGAAGTTTCTTAAATCCTAATGCTTCAAGCGTTCTCTTTTGGGTTTTTGTTCTACCAATAGCGCTTCTTACTTGCTTTACTTTAATTGTTGCCATTGTTTTAAATATTAACCGTTAAACACTTTAGTTAAAGAAACTCCTCTCATTCTAGCAATTTCTTCAGGTCTTCTGATATCCAATAACGCTTTGAAAGTAGCTTTCACTACGTTGTGAGGGTTTGAAGATCCTTTAGATTTTGAAAGAATATCGTGAATACCAGCAGATTCTAGTACCGCTCTTACAGCACCACCGGCGATAAGCCCTGTACCGTGAGAAGCTGGTCTCAAAAAGATATCTGCACCACCATATCTAGCAGTAGTTTGGTGAGGGATACTGTGGTTCATTACAGGAACTTTCACTAAGTTTTTCTTAGCATCTTCTACCGCTTTAGCAATAGCAGAAGCAACTTCCTTAGATTTTCCTAAACCAAAACCGATAGTACCAGCTTCGTCTCCTACTACAACAATAGCAGAAAATCCGAAAGCTCTACCTCCTTTTGTTACTTTTGTTACTCTGTTAACAGCTACGAGACGATCTTTAAGTTCTAATCCTCCCGGTTTTACTCTTTCTATATTATCTAGTCCTAACATATTTCCGAAATTTAATGATTAGAATTTAAGCCCTCCTTCTCTCGCACCATCAGCAAGAGCCTTAACTCTTCCGTGATATACGAAACCGTTTCTATCAAATACAATATTTTCGATTCCTGCAGCGATTGCTTTAGCAGCAATTGCTTTACCTACCGCAGCAGAAACTTCAGTTTTTGTTCCGTTAGCGTCTACTCCTTTCTCTCTGGAAGAAGCAGAAACTAAAGTTTTACCGTCTTTATCGTTGATTAACTGAGCGTAAATTTCTTTATTACTTTTGTATACAGATAATCTTGGCAATTCAGAAGATCCTGAGATTTTCCCTCTTACTCTTCTTTTTATTCTTATTCTTTTTTCTAATTTACTTAGTGCCATTTTCTTAAATTTTATTAAGCAGATTTACCAGCTTTACGTCTAACATTTTCACCAACGAATCTTACCCCTTTACCTTTGTACGGTTCAGGTTTTCTGAATGAACGGATTTTAGCAGCCACCATTCCAAGAAGTTGCTTATCGTAAGACGTTAAAGTAATAATTGGATTTTTACCTTTTTCAGTCAATGTATCAACTTTTACTTCACTTGGAAGTTCTAGTACAATACCGTGAGAGAAACCTAAAGCCAATTCAAGTTTTTGACCTGAATGAGAAGCTCTGTATCCTACTCCCACTAGTTCTAGTTTCTTTTCGAAACCAGTATTAACACCAGTGATCATGTTGTTGATCAACGCTCTGTATAAACCGTGAAGCGCTCTGTGTTGTTTAGCATCAGATGGTCTGTTTACTGTAAGTTCTCCATCTTTTTGCTCTAAAGTAATTCCTTCTGTAAGTTCCTGAGAAAGTTCTCCTTTAGGACCTTTAACTGTTACTACACTTTCTTTCTCAGTGATGGTAACACCAGCAGGAATTGTTATAATTGCTTTACCAATTCTTGACATTTTCCTTTGATTAAAAATTAATAAACATAGCAGATTACTTCACCGCCTACTTTCTCTTCTCTAGCTTTCTTGTCAGTCATTACTCCTTTAGAAGTAGAGATGATAGAAATACCCAAACCATTTAGTACTCTTGGAAGTTCACCTGAACCTTTGTACTGTCTCAAACCTGGTCTTGAAGCTCTTTGGATAGACTTAATAGCCGGTTTGTTGGTTTGCTTGTCGTACTTTAAAGCGATTTTGATCGTTCCTTGTACAGAGTTATCCTCAAACTTGTAGTTTAAGATATACCCCTGATCAAATAAGATCTTAGTAATCTCCTTTTTGATTTTCGATGCAGGAATTTCCACCACTTTGTGGCCTGCGCTTTGTGCGTTCCTTACTCTAGTTAGGAAATCTGAAATTGGATCTGTTACCATTTCTTTGTTTTAAATTATTGGTTTAATGACAACCAGTATTGAAAAGACTTGAAGATTAAAGATTATATAGCTCCGAATAGTTCTTCACCTAATCTCTTTACCTGCAGTATCTCAACAACTTAATTGCCACTTTGATTTTTTTATAATTTCATTTTATTCTAATAAACATAGCCAAAACGAAGATTAGTCTGTCAGAAAAACAAAAATTTTCCTGAGCGGGTGCAAAAGTACAAAAAAAATAATAATAATTTATTTTTTTCTTTGTCTCTAAACCGACTTAATTTTGTATTCTATTTATTAAAATACAGCTGACTTATAAAAATATAGAAGTCAGCTGTAAAATTTTTATTGCTTACCAACTAGCTTTTTTAACTCCTGGGATAAGACCGTTGTTTGCCATTTCTCTGAAAGTTACTCTGGAAATACCAAACGTTCTCATGTATCCTCTTGGTCTACCTGTCAATTTACATCTGTTGTGTAATCTTACAGGAGATGCATTTTTAGGAAGTTTTTGCAATGCTTCGTAATCTCCGGCTTCTTTCAAAGCTTTTCTTTTCTCAGCATATTTAGCTACAGTAGCTTCTCTTTTGCGCTCACGCGCTTTCATTGATTCTTTAGCCATTTCTTAGTTCTTTTTGAACGGTAAACCGAAGTGAGTTAATAATGCTTTAGCTTCTTTATCTGTTTTTGCTGTAGTAACGAAAGTGATATCCATCCCTTGGATTTTTTTCACTTTATCGATTACGATTTCAGGGAAGATAATTTGCTCAGTAATACCTAAGTTATAGTTACCTCTACCGTCGAAACCTTCAGCTTTAATACCAGAGAAATCTCTAATACGTGGCAAAGCAGAAGAAGTTAATCTATCTAAGAATTCGTACATTTTGTTAGCTCTAAGTGTAACCTTAGCTCCAACAGGCATACCTTTTCTTAATTTGAAAGCAGCTTCGTCTTTTTTAGAGATTGTACCAACAGCCTTTTGACCAGTGATATTTGAAAGTTCTTCTACAGCATAATCGATAATTTTTTTATCTGCAGTAGCATCTCCTAAACCTTGAGATAAAATAATTTTCTCTAATTTAGGTACTTGCATTACCGATTTATATCCGAATTCTTCCATCATTGCAGGAACAATCGTTTCTTTATATGCTTTTTTGGGTCTTGCTATATATTCCATGTTCTTAAAAATTATAAAGTTTCACCCGTTTTTTTGTTGATTCTTACTTTCTTATCTCCTTCGATTTTGAAACCTACTTTGATAGCTTTTCCGTCTTTACCAACTAAAGCTACGTTTGAGATATGAATAGAAGCTTCTTTCTCAGTGATTCCTCCTTGAGGATTAGAAGCTGAAGGCTTAACGTGTTTTTTAACGATGTTAAGTCCTGCAACGATAACTCTAGGGTCTCTTCCTTCTTTTTTGATCACTTCAATAACTTCACCTGTACCACCTTTAAGACCTTTCTTACCGGTAGTTACGATTACGTTATCTCCTCTTTTTATTTTTAACTTTGACATTTTTTTTAAAATTTTAAATATTAAAGTACTTCAGGAGCTAATGAAATGATTTTCATATATTCTTTGTCTCTCAACTCACGGGCAACCGGTCCGAAAACACGAGTTCCTCTCATTTCTCCTGCTGCGTTTAGCAATACACAAGCATTGTCTTCGAATTTGATGTATGAACCATCTTTTCTTCTTACTGCTTTTTTAGTTCTTACTACTACAGCTTTAGATACCTGACCTTTCTTAGCGTTTCCTGATGGTGTAGAATCTTTGATAGTAACAACGATTTTATCACCAACTGAAGCATATCTTCTTCTGGTTCCTCCCAGAACTCTGATAACCAATACTTCTTTAGCACCTGTGTTATCAGCAACTTTTAATCTTGATTCTGTTTGTAACATTATTACTTAGCTTTTTCAATGATTCTTACTAATCTCCATCTTTTGTTCTTGCTCAAAGGTCTAGTTTCTTGGATCAAAACTGTATCTCCTTCTGCGCATTCGTTGTTTTCGTCGTGTGCAGTATATTTTTTCGTTTTCAAAACGAATTTACCGTACATCGGGTGCTTTACTCTCGTAGTTTCGCTAACAACAATAGTTTTTTCCATTTTATTGCTGGAAACCACTCCGATTCTTTCTTTTCTTAAATTTCTATCCATTGTAAAATGAAATTATTGTTTGTTAGTTAACTCAGTGTTTAATCTTGCGATTGTTTTTCTCAAATCTCTGATTTGGATCGGGTTTTCAAGCGGACTGATTTTGTGAGCTAATTTCATTTTTGTAAATTCAGCTTTAGCTTCAGCCAGTTTATTTTGAAGATCTCCCGCGCTTAGATTTTTAATTTCAGCTTTTTTCATTATATTCAGAGATTAAAGAGGTTTAACAAAATCGTTAGCAACTACAAATTTGGTCACTACAGGTAGTTTTTGAGCGGCAAGTCTAAGAGCTTCTTTCGCAACTTCGTAAGGTACTCCACCTACTTCAAACATAATTCTACCTGGTTTTACTACAGCTACCCAATATTCCACAGCACCTTTACCTTTACCCATACGTACTTCGGCTGGTTTCTTGGTAATTGGCTTATCTGGGAAGATTTTAATCCATAGCTGACCTTCTCTCTTCATATATCTTGTCGCAGCGATACGAGCTGCTTCAATTTGTCTTGCTGTAATCCAAGCTCCTTCTAATGCTTTGATTCCGAAAGTTCCGTACGCTAACTGAGATCCTCTCTGTGCGTCTCCTTTCATCTTCATTTTATGAACCTTACGGAACTTGGTTCTTTTTGGTTGTAACATAATTCTAATTTAGATGTTAGATGTTAGATGTTAGATGTTAGATAAAATTGAATTCAGTTCTTGTAACGGAAGATCTAATTTCTAGTTTCTATCTTCTAACTTCTAATTAATTATTATTGTTATTATTGTTTCTTCTTGGCTTTCTATCTCCACCTCTATCGTTTCTTTCTCCTCTACCTCCTGCTGGTGCTTTTTTCTGTTGTCCTACTAGTGGGGAAAGTTCTCTTTTACCGTAAACTTCACCTTTCATAATCCAAACTTTTACACCTAGCTTTCCGTACTGAGTTAAAGCTTCACCGATATGATAGTCGATATCTGCTCTGAAAGTCGACAATGGAATTCTTCCGTCTTTGAAAGATTCTGATCTTGCCATTTCAGCTCCGTTCAATCTACCAGAGATTTGAACTTTGATTCCTTCAGCTCCCATTCTCATTGTAGAAGCAATTGCCATTTTCACAGCTCTTCTGTAAGAGATACGGTTCTCGATTTGTTTAGCAATGCTGTCTGCAACTAATACTGCATCAAGTTCAGGTCTTTTGATTTCGAAAATGTTGATTTGAATATCCTTTTTAGTCAATTTTTTCAACTCTTCTTTCAATTTATCAACTTCCTGACCACCTTTACCGATAATTAATCCTGGTCTTGCAGTAGTAATTGTAACGGTTACTAATTTTAATGTTCTTTCAATAAAAATTCTTGAAATACCACCTTTAGATAATCTTGCTTCAAGGTATCTTCTGATTTTATAGTCTTCTGCGATTCTGTCTCCATAATCGTTTCCGCCAAACCAGTTAGAATCCCATCCTCTGATGATACCTAATCTGTTACCAATTGGATTTGTCTTCTGTCCCATACCTTGATTAATTTTCTTTTGTACCTAAGATTAGCGTAATGTGGTTTGATCTTTTTCTGATTCTGTACCCTCTACCTTGTGGAGCTGGTCTTAGTCTCTTCAATTGTCTTGCACTGTCTACAAAAATTTCTTTAACGATAAGGTTTGCCTCTTCAATATCAGCACCTTCGTTTTTAGTTTGCCAGTTTGCCATTGCAGAAAGTAATACTTTCTCCAATTTGTTTGACGCATCTTTTTTAGAATATTTTAGAATGCTTAAAGCTTTTTCTACTTCAACTCCTCTGATGATATCAGCTACCAATCTCATTTTTCTAGGAGAAGACGGGCAATCGTTGTGTAACGCTTTCGCTACATCCTGATTCGTTAATTTACGTGCTAAAGCACTTTCTCTTTTTCTTGATCCCATGATTATCTGCTTCCTTTGTTTTTGTTACCACCATGACCTCTGAAAGATCTTGTTGGAGAAAATTCGCCTAACTTGTGACCTACCATGTTTTCTGTAACATATACGGGGATAAAAGATTTCCCGTTGTGTACAGCAATAGTTTGTCCTACGAAGTCCGGAGAAATCATTGATGCTCTAGACCAAGTTTTAATAACAGTCTTTTTACCAGACTCAATATTTGCCTGAACCTTCTTATCTAAAGTATGATGAATGAATGGTCCTTTTTTAAGTGATCTTGCCATAATTATTTTCTTTTAGATACGATGTAACGGTTAGACACTTTGTTTTTCTTTCTAGTTTTGTAACCTTTAGATGGTTTACCGTTTCTAGATCTTGGGTGACCTCCAGAAGAACGTCCTTCACCACCTCCCATTGGGTGATCTACAGGGTTCATTACAACTGCTCTTGTTCTAGGTCTTCTACCTAACCATCTACTTCTACCAGCCTTACCTGATACCGTTAATTGGTGATCTGAGTTAGAAACAGATCCAATCATAGCCATACATTCAGTAAGGATCATTCTAGATTCTCCTGAAGGCAATTTAATGATTGCATATTTTCCGTCTCTTGAAGTAAGTTGAGCTGAAGAACCCGCACTTCTTGCTAAAATAGCACCTTGTCCAGGTTTCATTTCAACACAAGAAATTACAGTACCCAATGGAATGTTTTTCAATTTCATTGCGTTACCTACGTTTGGTTCTACGCTTTCACCTGAAACTACTTTCTGATCTACTTTAATACCGTTTGGAGCGATGATGTATCTCTTCTCTCCGTCTGCGTACTCTAATAAAGCGATAAATGCAGTTCTGTTTGGATCGTATTCTACAGATTTTACAGTTGCTTCAACGTTTGCTTTGTTTCTTTTGAAGTCGATAATTCTGTATTTCTTTTTGTGTCCACCTCCGGTGTAACGCATGGTCATTTTACCTGTTTGGTTACGTCCACCTGACTTTTTAATACCAACTGTTAGAGATTTCTCTGGTTTGTTGGTAGTAATTTCCTCAAAATTGTTTACAATTCTGAATCTCTGTCCCGGGGTGATAGGTTTTAATTTTCTAACAGACATTACTATTATTTATAATTAATAATTAATTTACAGCAAAAATATCGATAACCTCACCTTCAGCAAGTTTGATTACCGCTTTTTTCAATTTGTTTGTCTTTCCTACTTGAAGACCTTTTTTAGTGTACTTTGAAGAAACCTTCGGAGCATAAATCATTGTGTTAACGTCTGCTACTTTTACACCGTAAGCCGCTTCAACAGCTTTTTTAATCTGGATTTTATTCGCCTTAGTATCTACTAAGAAAGAATAAGAACCTCTTAAATCTGTAAGGTAATTAGCCTTTTCTGAAATAACTGGTTTAATAATAATAGACATGACTTATTTCTTTAAATTTTCTTGGAATTTCTCGATAGCACCTTCTAAAAATACAATCTCACCTGCGTTAATTAGGTCGTAAGAACTAATTTCGTTGTAAGCAAGAACTTTAGTTTTAGGTAGGTTTCTTGAAGACAAATAAACATTTTTGTTTGCTTCATCTAAGATGTAAAGAGATTTTTTACCTTCGAATCCTAAAGCGTTATTGATGTTGATAAACTCTTTAGTCTTAGGAGTTTCGAAATTGAAAGCCTCTAATACTTTAATGCTGTTATCTCTCATTTTTTGAGAAAGAACAGATTTTTTAGCTAATCTCTTAAGCGCTTTGTTCAATTTGAATCTGTAATCTCTTGGTTTTGGTCCGAATACTCTACCTCCACCTCTGAAAGTTGGAGATTTAATATCACCATATCTAGCAGAACCAGATCCTTTTTGCTTCTTAAGTTTTTTAGTAGAAGCAGTAATTTCGCTTCTTTCTTTTGCTTTATGAGTTCCTTGTCTTTGTGCAGCAAGGTACTGTTTTACTTCTAAGTAAACCGCGTGCTGATTTGGCTCAATTCCGAATACTGTTTCGTCTAGAGTTACTTTTCTTCCGGTCTCTTTTCCTGATGTATTTAATACTACTAGTTCCATTTTCTGATAATTACATAAGAATTTTTAGCTCCCGGAACAGCACCTTTTACTACTAAAAGATTTTGTTCTTGATCCACTTTTAACACCTGAAGGTTTTGTACAGTTACCTGCTTACCTCCCATTCTTCCAGCCATTCTCATCCCTTTGAATACTCTTGAAGGGTCTGAACCAGCACCGATAGAACCTGGAGCTCTAAGTCTGTTGTGCTGACCATGAGTTGCCTGCATTACACCTCCAAAACCGTGTCTTTTAACAACACCTTGGAAACCTTTACCTTTAGAAGTACCTGTAACGTCAACATATTCCCCTTCTAGGAATAAATCAACTTTCACCTCTTCTCCTACTTTTACTTCGTCTACGAACTCTCTGTAGAATTCTACCAACTTAGCTTTAGGAGCCGAACCAGCCTTTTTGAAATGACCAGCTAACGCTTTACCAACGTTCTTCTCACTCTTGTCATCGAAACCTAATTGAACTGACTTATAACCGTCCTTTTCAATGGTTCTGACCTGTAAAACCGAGCATGGACCAGCTTGGATAACTGTACAAGGAATGTTTTTTCCTTCTTCGTTAAACAAAGATGTCATACCGATTTTTTTACCAATAATACCTGACATTATTTATATAATATGTTATAAAATTTTCTTGGGTTCACGGTCATTTTTCGGGTGCTCAAGTAATTACTAATTTTGAATTTAGGCATACTCCTCCCCTAAAATGAGTGTGCAAATTTATGAATAATATTTTATCTGACAAATATTTTCGATAAAATATTTTGATTTATAGAAAGTTAAATGATTTTTAACTTTATTTAAAACCATCCAAAGGATTTAGTATTTTTATCTGTCCGAAATTTCACTATGAAAAAAACTGCACTTCTTTTTTTTATACTTCTATTATTTTCCTGCACAAAAAAGGAAAAACACTCTTTTACCTTTTACTATTGGAAAACCAATCTTGCATTAGATAAACCAGAAAAAGATGCTTTATCTAAAGCCGATTACCCTTTTTTATATACAAGATTTTTCGATGTTGATAAAATAAACGGCAAATTCGAACCTGTAGCGGTAATTAGCAAAAATCAGAATTTTGAAACTGAAAAAGAGATTGTCCCCACAGTTTTCATCACCAACAGAAGTTTTATTAATATTCAAAAAAAAGAAATTCCTTTTTTGGCAGAGAAAATAAATACTTTAATTAAAAAGAAAATTACAGATTACCAGCTTAAAGCAAATGGGGAAATTCAAATTGACTGCGACTGGACATCAGGAACAAAAGAGGATTATTTTGAGTTCCTAAAACAGTTAAAAAAGATTTCTCAGAAAGAAATCACCTGTACTTTGCGTCTACATCAGGTAAAAGACAAAGAAACATCCGGAATACCGCCTGTTGACAAAGTATATCTCATGTGCTATTCTACTTCATCACCATTGGAAAATTCGGACAAAAACTCTATTCTGGATTTGAATATTATGAAAAGTTATTTATCTAAACTTGAAGACTATCCCATAAAAAAAATAGAAGTTGCGCTGCCTATTTATTCATGGGGAATTGTAACCAATCATTTAGGGAAACACAAACTGATTAATGCTCTTTCAACTAAAGATTTAAATCATCCTGATTTCAAAAAAATATCAGCCAATGAAGCTGAAGTTTTAAATGATGGATTTTATTTCGGCAACTTTCTCAATAAAGGTTTCAAAATAAAAGTAGAAGAAGTTTCTGAAAAACAACTTCATAATGCTATTCAGTTCTTAGATCAAAAAATAGGGAACTATACCATTGTATATTATCAATTAGACAGTAAATTTGTAGAGAACCGATCTTTTTAAATATTGAGAACCATAAATTTGATTCCAAAGAAATGGTTAAAGTATCCTAAGTACAAAAGACATCCTTTCATTAGCAGAAAGAACCAACCAACACTAACAAAATATTATGAAAAAACACATTCTTTCATTGGCCACAATATCGCTTTTTTATATTAATACACAAGCGTGCGCCTGGTCTGATCCGGACAGCGATTATTTCAACCTTTTTACGCAGAGCATCATAAAAGATAAATCTTATCTTCCATTTCTCCATAATTATTCTTCAAGATTTTATACCGATTACAAACCTTCGCAGATTCCGGATGAAAACATTGAGTCTTGGCGTAAGTTTTTCGGAAACCAAATGAGTTATTCCGAAACAGATTATCTGGTGAACAAAATCAGTCTGAACGATTTAAATGAATTAAAAAAAGGTAGCCCAAACAATCCGTTATTAAATAAATTAGGAAACGGTTTTTACACTAAATATCGCGAAGCTATAGATTATTTAATCGAAGCAAAATATCTGGAACCTTACATGAGAATAAATTATGTGGAAGATGCCAATTCTTTTTACTATCGCGAGAACGAAAATACTAAAAATGCACAGCAATTAGATTACAGAAAAACAACTTCTGCCTTAATTTCTCTCTATAATGCAACAAAAAATCCCGAAATAAAGCAACGTTACGGATATCAACTCGTAAGATTAAATCATTATACGAGAAATTATGATGCTGCACTACAGGCTTTTAAAACTTACGTTTTGCCTAATAAATTGAAAGGTACAGTCTATTATATGGCTCTCGACCAATTAGCAGGAGCACAAAGAGGACTCGAAATGGGTAATGAAGCCAATTGGAATTTTTTTCAGGTTTTTATAAATTCAAAAAGCAGGAAAGAATCTGCTTTTGTATCGATGAAACTTTCAGATTCTGCTTCGTTCAGCAATATTCTGAAAAGAGCTGCAAACAATGAAGAGAAAAACATGGCATATTTTCTATTAGGGTATGAAGATTTTACCAATCCGATTCCTATGATGGAAAAAATGTATGAAATAGATCCTGATTCTGAAATTCTAAAAGTTATGGCTGCTAGAAGTATTAATGAATTAGAAAGAAATTATCTTCCTACTTATTATTATGCTTCGAAAGACAGCAATATTAATTCAGACAAAAAAGAACATATTGGCGAAACCGAAAAAAAAGAAATAGAGAAAAAAGAACTGAGCTTCTGGCAGAAAATTGTTCTTTTCTTCAAAAACCTTTTTGGTGGAAAAAAATCGGATAAAACCAATGAAAAATCTGAACAGAGTAATGATGAGCTGTTTGAAAATCCGGACAGAATCCCTACTTACATTAAAAATAATGCCTACTATTATTCTCAAAACGAAAATGAAAAAGATTTTCTGAATGATCTTGAAAAATTCACATCAAAAACGAAAGAAAAATCTAAAGATGAATATTGGCAGATTGCAGACGCTTATTTAAAATTCCTAAAAAAAGATTATAAAGAAAGCAGTGAGATTTTGTCTGAAATGCAAACCAACAATCCTGAATATCTAGAAGAAATTAAGAGAATGAAAGTTCTTAACGACATTGTTTCTCAGCCTAAAATAGATTCGGAATACGAAGATCATTTAATGAAAAATTATGCTGAATACTTTATTGAAAAACCACCTGTAAAAAAAGACAGCACCGAAATAAATGAATATAATTATTATGGTGAAGCTCCCTCCACAGCAGATTTTCTGAAAGATGTTCTTGCTAACCGCTATTTTCTTCAAGGTGAAGACGGAAAATCTTTTCTCATGAATAATAAACTTTCCGATTTGCAGTACAACCCAAATTCAGATTTAGTTAAAAGTGTTGAAGAATTTTACAGAAAACCGGACAAAACCAAATTCGAACAGCAAATAATTGCTAAAAATCTGGATGATGTAGGAAATATAGATGCATTTTTTGCTACCATTTACGGCGACAGAGCCATGAAACTTGCAGATTTCACTAAAGCCAAATCTTATTACCAAAAAGCTTTGAACTTTTCCGGAATTCCGAGAGACAACTACGAAAAATATAATCCTGAAACCGAAAAATATGAAAAGTTTGTTTACAACGGAGAAAATTACGACGGCTACAACAATATTCCGAATTTGGTTTTCGGACATAATGTTTGGGAAAGCTTCCAAAGTCCAGAAACAAAAAGTATGAAACCTGAAGATTATTCTGCCTTTCCGTTCATTAAACATAAAATGAATAAACTGGAACTTGCGGACGCCATGATACAGTTGCAAAAAATAGGAACAGGTAAAGATGCCAAAGCAGCAAAAGCCAATCAGCTAATTGGAAATGTACTTTATAACACTTCTATCCTCGGTTATTACCGTCAGCTTTTTGTAATGGATGTCGACAACAGTAATGGTGGTAAATATGATTTCTGGACAACATCGACAGAAAGTCCATATCAATACTACTACAAAAACTTTTCTTCTGAAACATTTATTGAGCCGGATAATTTTGATCTTAGCATCAATTACTACCAAAAAGCTTTAAATATTAGTACGAATAGAGAAGAGAAAGCTCGGATTTTATTTCAAATGGCGAGTGCTGAACAAGGGAAATTTTATCAATATGAAGCAAAGCATCAAGCCAATATAGATTATGCCGATCCCAAATGGTCTGAAAAAACCGACGCTCAAGAAAAAGAAATGGCTCTCCTGAAAAATCAAAAATATCGAAATTATTTCACCCAGCTGAAAAACCAATATTCCGATACTGAAACTTCAAAAGAGCTATTGGGAAGCTGTACGTATTTCAGTTACTTTATGAAACGATAATTAAAAAACTAAAGCCTTACAGATTTTGTAAGGCTTTAATTTTATTCTAATTCAAAAGGGTCGTAGGGAAAAGGTTTTGATTTAACAACTATCGGTGAACCATCCTCGTTTAAAGCTTTACCATGAAAGGCACCCGGATTATCGTGATACGTTTTTTCTACCTCTCTAAACTTTGCTCTGCTTATTTTCAGGATCTCTTTATCGTTTCGTAGATAAATATCCATTGGTTTTTTATCAATTCCAACTGCTGTAAAATGATATTTATTTTGTGAATCTTCAAGATCTAAAATTAAACCCGGCAATCCTTCAAAAACATACGGTCCGTTGTTTATGGGGATTTCTGTTGTGTACCAAGCGACAAATTCTCTTCCTCTATATTTTACGGTTGCCTTTTTACAGTTGTAATCAAGAATTTTTTTCGATTCGTTATGAAGTTGCCACTTAAATTCAGGCTGAAGTTCTTCATATTCGTATTTTGTTTTATATCTTTTTTGATAAATAACTTTTTTATCGATTACAGATTTTAAACTTTCTGTTTCCCATAAAGGATTATACATAAAAAGCTGATTCATTTCTTTCGTACTGACACTTTCGAGATGAGAAAATTTTTCAAACAAAGAATCTTTCTGTAATGTTTTTGTGTCGCTGAACTTTGAATAGTTTTCGCCAATTTGTAAAACACACAATCCTTCTCTCGGATTTTCAGAAATTTTTGCGTCTTTTAAAAATTTAAACTGATAATAAATATTAAGATTGCTTTTCTCAAAAACCTTTGCACTGTAAGATGTTGCTTTCATCGAAAAATCACCGATAATTTTAGTTTGCTGGGCAGAAATTAAAGTCATGCAAAAAAATAATACTGAAATAAAAACCTTCAACATATAATATAACTTTATACACAAAAGTAAGATGAAAAATTAATTCGTTCTAATTTATTGTCAAAAAAAAACACTTCGGTGTGATAAATTATTTAAACTAGCTAAAAGAAATTAAGTAAAATCTTTTACCACGCAAAGGTTTTAATTTTAAGCGTATTATTTTAAGGAGCAAATAATGGCGACAAAGTCGCTGATGAAGCTTGAATAAAAAAGCTTATTTCTTTTGTTTTAACAGCCACTCTTCATGCTTTCTTTTAAAAAACTCATGCTTATAATCCTGATTTCTTTGAGCCGCATCTATAGAATGTGAAGTATGGATGTCTTCATCTTTCTCTGCGAAATCTGCCAATTTTTCGTAGTAACAATGTAGCTGATCTAATTCTTTTTCGGTAAGATCCTCAATATCTACAATTCGGTTGCTAGCTTTTTCGTTTGCGGCAAGCAATTCATTCAGCTTTATCTGGATAGCTTTAGAATCTTTATTCTGTGCTTTTTGAATGAGGAAAACCATGAGAAAAGTAATAATCGTTGTCCCGGTGTTGATGACAAGTTGCCATGTTTCTGAATAATTAAAAACCGGTCCCGAAACGGCCCAAATAATGACAATAAGTGTGGCTCCTATAAAAGCATAAGAACTTCCGGTAAATTTTGTTGCCCAATCTGAAAATCGTTCAAATATACTTTTGTCTGACATATATTTTGTTTTTATTATGCTGTTAAATGTACATAAAAACTTTATACAATTCCTTTGCCTTTTATTAACTTCGAACTTATATTTCCAAAACTTTGTAAAAGTTATTTTTAAAATATAAAAAATCCCTCTTCTTTCGAAAAGGGATTTAATAATTAATGTGTAGCTAAAAACTTCCATCTTCCGACTTCAGTCTTCAAGCTCATTTATCACACTTTAATTTCTACGTCAACTCCTGAAGGAAGTTCTAATTTCATTAGAGCATCAACAGTTTTAGAAGAAGAAGAGTAGATATCCATTAGTCTCTTGTGAGCTGATAATTGGAACTGCTCTCTTGCTTTCTTGTTTACGTGCGGAGATCTCAACACTGTGAAGATTCTCTTGTTCGTTGGCAATGGAATAGGACCGTTTACAACAGCACCGGTAGCCTTTACCGTTTTTACGATTTTCTCAGCAGACTTGTCTACCAAGTTGTAATCGTAAGATTTTAGTTTTATTCTGATTCTTTGTGACATTTCTTTAATTTAAAAATTAACCTTTTGCTTTAGCTATGATTTCTTCAGCAACGTTTTGTGGAGTAGCTTGGTACTTCTCTAATTCCATAGAAGAAGTAGCTCTTCCTGATGAAAGTGTTCTTAGAGTAGTAACATATCCAAACATTTCAGAAAGTGGAACAGAACCTTTGATTACAACAGCACCGTTTTTCTCTTCCTGACCACTGATAGTACCTCTTCTCTTGTTAAGGTCACCAATGATGTTACCCATATATTCTTCCGGAGTTACAACTTCCAGCTTCATAATAGGCTCCATAATTACTGGCTTAGCAGCACGTCCCGCTTCTTTAAATCCTAATTTAGCAGCCATTTCAAATGAAAGAGCATCAGAATCCACCGCGTGGAAAGATCCATCTTTAAGAGTAACTTTAATACCTTCAACTTCGAAACCAGCCAATGGACCGTTCTTCATTGCAGCTTTAAAGCCTTTTTCAATTGCAGGAACAAATTCTCTAGGAACGTTACCACCTTTAATCTCATTGATGAATTCTAAACCAACTTTACCTTCGTCTGCAGGTCCTAGTTCAAATACAATGTCAGCAAATTTACCTTTACCACCAGATTGCTTTTTGTAAACCTCTCTGTGGCTAGCAACTTTTGTTAAGTTTTCTTTGTACTCTACCTGAGGTTGTCCTTGGTTTACTTCAACCTTAAACTCTCTCTTCATACGGTCTACAATGATATCCAAGTGAAGCTCACCCATACCAGAAATGATCGTTTGTCCAGAAGCCTCATCAGTTCTAACTGTAAAAGTAGGATCTTCTTCAGCCAATTTAGCTAGAGCGTTACCCATTTTATCTTGGTCAGCTTTAGTTTTAGGCTCAACAGCGATACCGATTACAGGATCAGGGAAAACCATCGATTCTAGAACGATTGGGTTTTTCTCATCACACATTGTATCACCAGTTTTGATAGATTTGAAACCTACCGCTGCACCAATATCACCAGCTTCAATATATTCTACTGGGTTTTGCTTGTTAGCGTGCATCTGATAGATTCTTGAGATTCTTTCTTTATCTCCTGAACGAGTGTTCAAGATATAAGAACCAGCATCTAATCTTCCAGAGTATGCTCTGAAGAATGCTAATCTTCCCACGAATGGGTCAGTAGCAATTTTGAATGCCAAAGCAGAGAAAGGCTCATCTACAGATGGTTTTCTTGTGATTTCAGCATCAGTTCTTGGGTCAGTACCTTTGATATCATCTTTATCCAATGGAGAAGGCAAGTATTTACATACTGCATCCAACATAAACTGTACTCCTTTATTCTTGAATGAAGAACCACAAGTCATTGGGATAATAGATAAATCGATAGTAGCAGCTCTCAATGCAGCATTGATCTCTTCTTCTGTAATTGAATCCGGATCTTCGAAGAATTTCTCCATCAAAGTTTCGTCATATTCAGAAACAGCTTCTACTAATTTCTCTCTATATTCAAGAACTTCATCTTTCATGTCTTCCGGAATTGGAACTACTTCGAAAGTAGCACCTTGTCCAGCTTCATCCCAGATGATCGCTCTGTTTTTAATTAAGTCTACAACACCTTTGAAATCTTCTTCAGCACCGATTGGTAAAACGATAGGAACTGCGTTAGATCCTAACATATCTTTAACCTGGTTTACCACGTTAAGAAAGTCAGCACCTTGTCTGTCCATTTTGTTTACAAATCCCATTCTAGCAACTTTGTAGTTGTCAGCAAGTCTCCAGTTTGTTTCAGACTGAGGCTCTACTCCATCTACTGCGGAGAATAAGAATACCAATCCATCTAATACTCTTAAAGATCTGTTTACTTCTACAGTGAAGTCAACGTGTCCCGGTGTATCGATGATGTTGAAGTGGTAAGGTTTTGTATCTGCAAGAGGTTTTCCTTGATCTGTTGGAAAGTTCCAAGAACAAGTAGTTGCAGCTGAAGTAATAGTAATACCTCTTTCTGCTTCCTGCTCCATCCAGTCCATTGTAGAAGCACCATCGTGAACCTCTCCAATTTTATGGTTTACACCTGTATAGAATAAAATCCTTTCTGTAGTGGTGGTTTTACCTGCATCAATGTGAGCAGCAATACCGATATTTCTTGTAAATTTAAGATCTCTTCCCATTTCAGATTAGAATTTGAAGTGTGAGAAAGCCTTGTTAGCTTCCGCCATTTTGTGAGTATCAGATTTCTTTTTGAAAGCAGCACCTTCTTCTCTAGAAGCCGCTACAACTTCGTTAGCTAATTTCAAAGCCATAGACTTATCATTTCTAGCTTTAGAATATTTGATTAACCATTTCATCGCCATAGAAATTTTTCTATCTGCTCTGATTGGCATTGGGATCTGGAAGTTAGCACCACCTACTCTTCTAGAACGTACTTCTACGTGAGGCATAACGTTTGTTAATGCATCTTTCCAGATTTCTAGTGATGTTTTTTCTGTATCTCCTTTTTTAGTTTCTACGATATCTAATGCATCATAGAAAATTTTGAATGCGATTGATTTTTTACCATCAAGCATCAAGTTGTTTACGAATCTTGTTACCAATTGATCATTAAACTTCGGATCTGGTAACAACGGTCTTTTTTTCGCTTTTGTCTTTCTCATTGTTTCTGTACCTTATTTAATGATTATTTTTTCTTACCTTTTGCAGGAGCTGCAGCAGCTTGTCCTGGTTTTGGTCTCTTAGCTCCGTACTTAGATCTTCTTTGTGTTCTTCCATTTACACCAGCGGTGTCTAATGCACCTCTTACGATGTGGTAACGTACTCCCGGTAGGTCTTTCACCCTTCCGCCTCTTACCAATACTATCGAGTGCTCTTGAAGATTATGTCCTTCGCCCGGGATGTAGGCGTTAACTTCTTTACCGTTAGAAAGTCTTACCCTTGCAACTTTTCTTAGTGCAGAGTTTGGTTTCTTCGGTGTAGTAGTATATACTCTCGTACATACACCACGTCTTTGTGGACAAGAATCAAGGGCAGCCGATTTGCTCTTCTTGGCAAGCGTGGCTCTTCCTTTTCTTACTAATTGTTGAATAGTAGGCATTTAATTGCTTTTTATTTTAGGGTGCAAAAATAATAATATTTTTTTAATTAACAAGCAGTTATAAAAATAAAAGTAAGTTAGTTGCATAAAAATTAATACAATGATAAAATTCCAAACTAAAATTATGAATCTGAATATTAATCGAATTTTATCTGAGATGTGTACAGAACTTTCGATTTGTCTTGAACACTATCATTCATCAGCCATTTGATTTTCGGATTCAATGTTCCCACAATATTTTCCTTAATAGTCCCTTTTTGCTTGTTAGTATGCTTATAATAAAAAACTTTATCAATCCCCAAAATTTGGTATGATGTTATAGTTTCAATATGCTTTTCATTGTTATATAAATATTTCTTGTCTTTAAATTTTACCATTTGAGGTTCTATTTTACTTTTATTTTTCAAATAATCATCTGCATCTTTTAAATTATAAGCCACAAGAAAAACAAAAAAGAAGCATGAAATTCTCCAGAGATACTTATCTGAATTTACATTTTTAAAATACAAAATGAGAAATGAGAAAAAAACACAGATATTTGCAGCAGCCATCATTCTTACATTCATTTCCTCAATTTGCTGAAACCACCCGGAAATTAATAAAGCAAAAGCATAGATACAAGACATCAACCATAATAGTATATGAAAATAGTATAACGAATCGTTTTTAGCTTTTCTGAAAAATTGAAGTAAGTAAGCAAATATCACTACATCTATTATAAAAATAAGAAATTGAAATGCCATACTTGCAAAACTCACAGAAGATGGCTTTATTCCGATAAATGGGTCTACCACATTCATAACTCCAAGAATACTCCTTATTATATCAATAGGTAGGCTTGTCATAGACACTCCCCGCAAATTCTCGCCAGTAAAAGTTCCAAATACTAAATAATTAAACAGCAGATAAGAAAAAATTCCCGTTCCGGATAGAACTCCAAAAAGCATCAATGGTTTAAAATAGAATGCTTTTCTTATTTTGAAAAACATCAGCGCAAAAAATAACAGAAAAGATGCATATATATAGATTCCCGAATACCTTACAGAAAACATTACTATTAAAATAATTGAAGCCATTACCGCATTCTGAAAGCCTCTATTTTTTTTAGCAAAAATCTGATGCAGAAAATAAAAAAGAAAGTACAGCAGAAAAATAAACGGACCTTCCGACATCGCTTGGAGAAATACAAAAAAAAATGTTTTCCCTGTAAACAGCAAAACAGTTTCCCGAAAATAAAATTTACTGAAATAAGAAAAACTCAGAATACCGATAACAAAAAGAATATTCAGAATTTTTGAAGCCCAAAACCAATCGTGTACAACATTATATAAAACCCTCAACAATATAGGATAGCCCAACGGAAAAAGATTGGTTTCAGGATTTGGCAAATCTGCTGCGATACCAAAATAAGAAAGACTGTCGGCTCCAATCCCGCCATTTGAGAAGAAAAAAGGCTGCAAAAAATAGACAATTACTATTATTACGGCTAGAATTTTATATTTAAACATCCTTTACTTATTAATTTTTCACAATAATAAGAAATCTAAATGGTACCTTTTTCAAAAATTTATCAATAGCCAACATCTATCGGGCAAACCCATATTTCGGCATAATATTTCCTGTTACTGTCGCAAATAAATAAACTTATGAAAAACGCTAACATTATCGGCCTTAAAGAACAGGACTGTCAGGAAATTTCAGAAAAGCTCAACATCCTTTTGGCTAATTATTCCGTATTTTATCAAAACACAAGAGGTTCTCACTGGAACATTAAAGGAGAACAGTTTTTTACCCTTCATCCAAAATTTGAAGAACTTTACAACAGCTTGGTATTGAAAATTGATGAAATTGCAGAAAGAATACTTACTTTGGGTGCTACTCCGGCTCACAATTATTCAGACTATCTTCAGGTATCTACCATTAAGGAAAGCAAAGAAGTAAGCAATGGAAATAAAAGCGTGGAAATTATCTTAAATTCTTTCAAAGTGGTAATAGATTTACAGAGAGAACTTTTAGAACTTACAGAAAAGGCAGGAGACGAAGGAACAAATTCTCAAATGAGCGACTATATTACAGAGCAGGAAAAAGAAGTATGGATGTACAACTCTTACCTTGGCAAATAATATTATCGCATAAAATTAAAAAATCACCTAAATTTGGGTGATTTTTATTTATAATAACTAAATTTGCGTATAAATTACACAATAATGAGCAATGTACTTCTAAATTCGATTCTCGACAACGATTTCTATAAAATAACCATGCAGAATGCCGTGGTAAAACTTTTCCCTAGTTCTGTGGTAAAGTATGAATTTATCAACAGAGGCAAACATCAATTCCCTGAAGGATTTGATGTGGCATTAAGAGAAGCCGTGAACAAAATGGCAGAACTCAGGCTTACGAAAGAAGAGAAGAAATTTATGGCAAGAACCTGCCCATATATAGATTTACCGTATTTAGACTTTTTGGAAGGATATCATTATGATCCTTCTGAAGTAAAAATTCAACAAGACGGAACAGAGCTTTCCGTAATCGTGGAAGGACTCTGGTACAGAACAATTTTGTGGGAAGTACCATTATTATCTTTAATAAGCGAACTTCATTACGAAATGAATCACATGGAAAGAGATTCTAACGAAGTCGTTATGAAAAGAACTCTAGACAAAGCAGAATCTCTAAACAACTTAGGCGTTACTTTTGCAGAATTCGGAACCCGAAGAAGACACTCTTATAAAGTACAGAATTTGGTAATGGAGGCTTTAACTAAAAATAAACGCTCTACATTTATCGGAAGTTCTAATGTTCATTTTGCCATGAAATACGGAGTAAAACCAATTGGAACACACGCTCACGAATGGTTCATGTTTCATGCAGCAGAATACGGATTCAAAATGGCAAACCAACTGGCTTTAGAACATTGGGTAGATGTTTACCGCGGAGATTTGGGTGTTGCTCTTTCAGATACATACACTACAGATGTCTTTTTCCAACAGTTCGACAAAAAATTTGCTAAACTTTTCGATGGCGTTCGTCACGACAGCGGAGATCCTTTAGAATTCGCAGATAAAACGATTGCCCACTACGAAAAACACGGCATTAACCCATTATTCAAATACATTATTTTTTCCGATGGTTTAAATCTCGAAAAAGTTGAAGAAATCACCAATTATTGCAATGGAAAAATCGGAATTTCTTTCGGAATCGGCACCAATCTCACGAATGACGTCGGCTTAAAACCAATGAACATTGTTATGAAATTAATTGGTGTTCAATCGATTAACAAAGAATGGATTCCTACCGTAAAACTTTCGGATGAACATGGTAAATACACAGGAGATCCTAAAATGATTGAACTTGCGAAAGAATTCTTAAGAATTAAAGATTAAATTTTATTGGGGCGCCTTTATCCGCCCTCCGTTCCCGCTTTTTTGTTATTGCGAACAACGAAGGTCATCAGATTAAAATTCTCGTGTATAGCAATAGCAAAAAGAGCTCCACTAAGGTCGGGGCGTATACAATTCAACGGTAAATAAAAAAACATAACATTTTTCAGACCTCGAAGGCTTATCAACCTTTGAGGTTTTTTTGTGGAAAAGAAAAATTTTCTAAGACTACTTTCTTTCGTAATTTTGAATAATGGAATTTCTATATCTTTTCGTTGGAGTAATTTTAGGCTTTATTGTAGCCTATTTTTTAATAAAATCAAATTCAGTTTCCAGAAAACAATTTGATGAACTTCATACTATCAACATTCAGAACCAAGCCAATCTTAATCATCTAAATTTAAAAATACAGGAGCTAAACCAAACGGTTTCGCAGGAAAAAGATATCAATCTTCAGCTTTCAGATCTTTTAAGTGATCTAAAAACCGAATTTGCAAAAGTATCAGCAGAAAATACTTTTCTTAAAAACCAAAAAGAAGAAACAAAAAAAATTCAGGAAGAAGGACAACTTCAGTTCGAAAATTTAGCAAACAGAATTTTAGAAGAAAAAACCGAAAAATTCACTGTTTTAAATCAAAATAACCTTAAAAATATTCTAGAACCCTTTCAGGAAAAAATAAATGACCTTAAAAATCGGGTTAATGAAGCTTATGAAAAAGAAAACAAAGAAAGATTTTCTTTAGCGGAAAAAGTAAAAGAACTTGCTTTGCTTAACCAACAGATTTCGGAAGACGCAAAAAGACTTACCAAAGCCCTGAAAGGCGAAAGTAAAACCCAGGGAAACTGGGGTGAAATGATTTTGGAAAGCATACTGGAAAAATCCGGACTGGTAAAAGGCAGAGAGTATTTTCTGGAACACGAACTTAGAGATGAAGACCATAAAGCCATTTTTTCAGAATTTTCAGGCAAAAAAATGCGTCCCGATGCCGTTGTAAAATATCCCGACGAAAGAAATGTAATTATAGATTCTAAAGTTTCTCTTACCGCTTTCACAGAATTGGTAGATGAAACCGATCCTGAAATTTATCAGATTAAAATCAATCAGCATTTATCTTCCGTAAAAAATCATATTAATCAGCTGAGCCAAAAAGCATACGACGATTACGGAAAATCTCTGGATTTTGTAATGATGTTCATCCCAAGTGAGCCGGCTTATATTGCAGCGATGCAAGCAGATCAAAACCTCTGGAATTTCGCTTATGACAGGAGAATTTTACTGCTCAATCCCAGTAATTTAATCACTTCACTCAAACTGATAGCAGATTTATGGAAAAGAGAATATCAAAACAGAAATTCTATAGAAATAGCCGATCGTGGAGCGAAACTGTATGATAAATTTGTTGGTTTTGTAGAAAATCTGGAGAAAGTGGGAAAAAGTCTGGATCAGGCAAAGAATATTTACAATGATGCCTACAAGCAACTTTATACCGGAAATGATAATCTTGTAATTCAGACTCAAAAATTAAAGGCTCTAGGAATTAAAAATAAAAAAGAACTCCCGCAAAGCCTAGTCGAAACAAGAGAAAATTTGCCCGAAAACTCGGAAGAATAATCTGCATTCCTTACAGCAGACCAATAAGACTTTTTGTTAACAGCAAATTTTACCTAATTTTGCAGCATGTTAATAGAAAGCTTTCAAAACGAAAAAGTAAAATATATTTCTAAACTTCTTACAGACAACAGATTTAGAAAAAAATCTGGTTTTTTTGCGGTAGAAGGACAGCAGGAAAACGAACGTGCCTTAAAATACAATTTTGAAGCTGTAGAATTTTACATTTGCGAACAGATATTCCAAAAAGATTTACCCAAAGGGAAAATCCATTTAATCAGCGATAAAGTGTATGAAAAAATAGCTTATCGTGGTACCTCAGAAGGAATTATCGGCGTTTACAAAACAAAAGAAAGCCAATTGTCGGCATTTATCCCAAAAGATAATTCCACTATTATTGTTGTGGAAGGTGTGGAAAAACCCGGAAATTTAGGAGCAATTCTCAGAAGCTGCGAAGCATTTGGAATAGATGCATTAATTGTATCAGATGGGAAAACAGATTTTTTTAATCCCAATGTAATTCGTTCAAGCGTTGGATGCCTTTTCGGAATGGAAGTTTTTCAGGCAGAAAATCAGGAAACAGTGGATTTTCTTCACAAAAATAAGTTCAATATCTATACAACAATTATGGATAATACTTCCGAAGATCTTTATACTAGAGATTTTAAGCAGAAATCTGCAATTTTATTCGGAACAGAGCATTCCGGATTGAGCGATTTTTGGGTGGGAAAAGGCAAAAACACTCTTATACCGATGGCAGGAAGTATAGATTCTTTAAATCTTAGTAATGCTGTTGCAATTACCTGTTATGAAACTTTAAGACAGAAAAAATCTTAATGATTATACTTGATTAATTAAATTGCACAACCAGAAAAATTTAAAACTGTAAACAACAAAAAAACCGCTTCGTAAACGAAACGGTTCTTTTATTTTAAAGTTGGAGTTAATTATTTCTTAACTTCTTCTTTTTTAACTTCGTTTTTCACTTCAGTTTTAACTTCTTCTTTAGCGTTTTTAGCTTCAGTTTTAACTGAATCTACAGCAGCGTTAGCGTTAGTTTTGATAGAATCTACAGCAGCAGTTTTAGTAGAATCGATAGCGTTAAGAGTAGAATCTCCTTCAACTTTTAAAGAATCTGTTTTAGTTTCTGTAGCATCACCTTTTTTACAAGCAACTAAAGAGATAGCAGCGATAGCAGCTACGAATAATGACTTTTTCATAATCAATTAAATTTAATTTTGTTAATATTGTTTTTTAAAATCTTTTTCTCTGTTCGGTTATTTGAACAAGACAAAGGTATAGCAGATAGAAAGTTTGTTTATGAAAAATAATTGTAATACCTTTGTAAAACAGTTTTACAATTAATTATAACTGAAAATCAATATTTTAACTACTTTTTGATAAAGTGACCGATTTAGAACTATTACATTTTGAAGAGCTGAAAAAGGATGTTCAGGCTCAATATTTAAAAGATCATTCCCCATCTTATGATGATATTTCTAAATGGAAGGGGATTGATATCATATATTTTCAGGAAGATTTGCGAAAAAAAGCAAAAGGAAACATCAGCGAAAAATCTTTTTACACCTATTTCAAATCTTCTCCCGTTACCAAACTTCCGAGAATAGATATGCTCAATTTATTGAGTATTTATGCGGGATACAGCTCGTGGTATGAATTCAAGAAAAAACATCTTTTTGCTGATGAAATTCTTACAGAAGATAAGGATTTGAATGATGACGAGCTTCAGGAATTGGAGAAAACAATTTCCAGTGCCTTAAATCTGCCAGAACCTGATCAAACCCCATCAAAAATCATCAAAATCGAGGCTAAAAATGATGATTTACAAAATAACAATTCTGAAAATCAAATAATTAAAGAAAAAAACAATTCTCAGGAAAACAGTTTACAATCGTTAAAAAAAGAGCCCAAAAAGAACTATCAAAAAGCAATATGGATTGCGGCAAGCTCGATTTTTATTGTTTTAGCCGGACTTTTAGGATTTAAAGATGAAATTTTTCAAAAAACTTATACTTACTGTTTTACGGATGCCGATAGAAATCTGAGTGTACAAAGAGATATTGAAATTAAAGTTATTAAAGAAAACGAATCTCCTATTTTCTATAGAATTAAGCCTGGAGAGTGCTTTGTATATCCTTCAAAGGATAAAAACCTTAAAATGCAAATCAGTTCTACCGTTTACGAAAACTTAGAAATCAATAGAAATCTCGAAAACGCTCCAGAAAAAGAAACGATTGCTTTAAAACCAGACGATTATAAAATGGCGGTCTACTATTTTTCTATTAAAGACATCCAGGGAGCCAATACCGAAGAATTGATAAAGCAAAAAAGAAAACAGCTGGAAAGCCGCATTAGCAATGACGCAGTGATTACTCAGGTGTATGACAGTGATATCTACGGTGTTGAAACACTCGATAAGCAGAAATATATTACTCTTGTAACCACACCAACCACTTCTTTAAAGAATCTGAAGTTGATTGAAATGAAAAAAGATAAAGGAAAAATTGTTTCGATAAAATTTAAAATCTCTAACAATGAAAACAATCAGTAAAATTTTGTTTTTCAGCATAATTATTGGCTTAGCTGCCCTTTCCTGTGTAAAAAAAGAAACGGAATCTCTAAGCGATCTCCAAAAGCTGAGAAACACCAATAACAGAATTGTGCAAATGGACAGTGCACAGGCGATTAATACTATTACTCAACAAAAAATTCAGGAAGTTTTGGATTTGTCTGCGCTATATTTATCTGGAAATAGAAATACCGAAATAGATACCGCAATTTATTCTCAGATGGAAAAATACTTCCAGAAACCAGATTCTTTAACCTTTAAAGACCTTTTTAAAGAGCTGGAAAGTCTTAAAGTAAAAAAAGCGATGGTAAACTCTATTAATGTATATCAGCAAATAAAAAATAAGGATACTCTAAATCTTGCAAAATTTAATGTAGAATATTTTGACAACCAAAATAAATCGATTGGAATTTTTGAAAGAAATGCCCAATATACTTTAGTATCTAAAGAAATTCAGTTTAAAAAAGAATTCAAATTTTATTTTACGAATTTTTATTTTAAGCCTAAAAAAGACAGCACTTCGGTTGGTGTCACCAAATAATCTAAGGGAATATCTTCTTCTCTCACATCATCAATCATATCTTCGGGGTTAAAATAATTAACTCCGATTTTTTTTGAGGTAGAAGAAATATTTTCAAAAAAAGCATCATAAAATCCTTTTCCGTAGCCAACTCTATTTCCCGCCGAATCGCAGTATAATAGTGGCGTAAGAACATAATCAAAGTCTAGAACTCCAGAATCTATGGAAGAAACCGGTTCGGAAATACCCCAATGATTTGTTTCAAAAGCGGTGTTTTCGAAAATTTCCACAGAAATAAGATGCTCTCCTAATACTTTCGGAACGAAAACCCTAATTGCATTTTGCAGACAGTAATCAATAAAAAATTCGGTTTTAACTTCTTTAAATTTATCAATCGGAATAAACAAATGAACTTTATCTCCGGGCTTCAGCTGAAAATAACCCTGAAAATTCTTAAAAATATCATTAGAAAACGATAAAACCTCATCTTTCGACAAGGTTTTTCTTTTTTCCATATATTTTTTTCTAAGATCTGCTTTAAGCATTTAAAGAATACTTTAAGAAGGTTGAATAATTTTATAAAGCTTATCAGACAATCTTGTTCTGAAAGGAACTTCAAAAGTGATTTGATCTCCGGAATTTGCAGTTTCCACCTGAACACCATTTGCAAACAAATCAGCAATTACAATCTCCTGTTCCCCAGTTGTAGGACCAGAAATAAGCACTTTATCTCCAACAGAAAGATTTTTGTTACTCAGTATAAACTGTGCAACTTTTGCATTTTTAAAATAATGTTCAGATTTTCCGATAAGAACTTTTTTCTGTTTGATTTTTTGGCGGACATCGTTCGAGATTGCTTTAGCTAAAGGCTGATTCGAAAGATTCCCGGATTTTTTATATACCAATGAATCCGATTTTCCTTTTCTGAAAACTTTATTACCTACCTGCTTACCTTTTCTGAGTTTTTTCTGCTCCTCTGCCGGCAAATGTATAATTTCTAAGCATTCGGTAGAGCAACAGTTTTCCATGGCTGCTTTACAATCGTCACACTGAATAAAAAGAAGATGACACGCATCGTTTGCACAGTTGGTATGATTATCACACGGTTTACCGCACTGATGACATTGAGAAATAATATCATCGGTAATTCTTTCTCCCAAACGGTGGTCGAATACAAAGTTTTTACCAATAAATTTACTTGGGATATTGTCTTCTTTTATCTGTCGTGTATATTCTATAATTCCTCCTTCAAGCTGATATACATTTTTGAATCCTTGATGCTTGAAATAAGCACTTGCTTTCTCACAACGAATTCCTCCGGTGCAGTACATCAAAAGATTTTTATCTTCTTTGTAATCCTGAAGCTGTTCGTTTATAATAGGTAAACTTTCTCTGAAATTTTCTACATCCGGAGTAATAGCTCCTTCAAAATGCCCTACTTCACTTTCATAATGATTTCGGAAATCTACTACAATAGTATTCGGGTCATCCAAAAGCTGATTAAACTCTTTGGCTTTAAGGTGAATTCCTTTGTTGGTAACATCAAAAGTCTCGTCATTAAGACCATCTGCTACAATTTTATTTCTAACTTTAATGGTAAGTTTAAGGAAAGAATGATCGTCTTGCTCTACAGCAACATTCAGACGAATACCTTTCATGAAATCATATTCTTCCAGCGTATCACGAAAAGCCTCAAAATTATCCGCAGGCACACTCATTTGAGCATTAATGCCTTCATGAGCAACATAAATACGTCCAAGAGCATCTAATTCATTCCAGGCTATAAATAAATCGTCGCGAAATTTTTTAGGATTTTCAATTTTGGCATACGCATAGAAAGACAGTGTAAGACGTTCCTGACCGGCTTCGTCGATAAGTTTAGCTCTTTCTTCTGCGCTTAAGGTGTTGTACAGTTGCATGCTATAAACTTTTTAAGTGAGAAAAATTTTTGCAAATATAAGGTTTTTATAAATTTATAGAAGCAGAACTAAAATATATCATCTTTCTAGGCTACATAATGTCATATTAAAACATATTATCGGTATGACATTCTGTCTTTAATTATTTTTTAAGCAGTGTTAAACGTAAGGCAGAATTACGACTTAAACTGTAAATTGATATAATTGTCGTTAAATTTTAGTTAAAATTGAAACAGTTAAGAATAATTAAATACCTATTTAGCATTAAATTTGTTTAAGAATAAAAAATAAAAACAACTAGAAGACAATGAAGAGTACATTTAAAAAACTATTACCATTTGCTGTCGTTGGCGTAATCTCAGGAGCAACTACAGTCGGCGTACAACAATACATTGGTCACGATTCAACTACTTCTGACCAATCATACTTCACAAAATCTACCAATGCTTCCTTCGTGGGAATGAACACAGCCGGAGTAGGCGACGATTTCGTGAAAGCAGCAAAAACCACTGTTCCTGCAGTAGTAACTATTAAAAATTATCAGACGAGAGCTTCGAGCAGGGCTTCCGAACAGGATATTTTCGATTTTTTCTTTGGAGATCCTTTTGGTGGCGGAAGAAACCAAAGACAGAGACCTCAGCAACAAGCACCGGAAAATATGCCATCTGGTCTAGGTTCGGGAGTAATTATCTCTCCTGATGGTTATATTATTTCGAACAACCACGTTGTTGCGGGAGCCAATAAACTTGAAGTCGTTTTAAGCAATAAAAAATCTTACATTGCTACTTTGGTGGGTACAGATCCAAATACAGACATTTCTTTATTAAAGATTGAGGAAAAAGGACTTCCTTACCTCAACTTTGCCAATTCAGACAATGTTGAAGTTGGGCAATGGGTATTAGCAGTTGGGAATCCACTTGGTTTGAATTCCACCGTAACTGCCGGAATTATTTCTGCAAAAGGACGAGGAATAGGAATCTTAAGCGGACAAGGCAAAGCAACCAACCCTATTGAAAGTTTTATACAGACCGATGCAGCTATTAACCCAGGAAACTCCGGCGGAGCTTTAGTTAACGTAAATGGTGATTTAATCGGAATTAATTCTGCAATATCCTCTACAAATGGTTATTATCAAGGGTACGGATTTGCGGTTCCGGCTAATCTGGCAAGAAAAATTATCGAAGACATTAAGAAATTCGGAATTGTACAAAGAGGTTTCTTAGGAGTTTCTTCTATGGATTTATCTAACGACCAGTTGGTTGCAGCATACAACAGAGAAAATAAAACCAATATAAAATCCGGTTCTGGAGTGTATGTAACTGGCTTCTCTGAAAATAGCGGTGCACAGGATGCAGGACTTAAAAAAGGAGATGTAATTACCAAAGTAGATGGTTCAGACATTACTGATTTTGCAGATTTATCGGTTGCCATCGGGAGTAAAAGACCTGGAGATAAAGTACAGGTATCATTTACCAGAAATGGAAAAGACAATGTTGCCACTGTTACACTAAGAGATCAGAAAGGAGGAACTTCTACCAGAACCAAAGCAGATTTGAGCGTTAGCGAAAAAATTGGTGCCGAATTTGAACCTCTTAACGACAAATTTAAAACAGAATATGGTCTTAATAGTGGTGTCGTTTCTAAAAACGTTACAGAAGGAAGCGAGATGGCAAAAATTGGTATTGTAGATGATTATATCATCATAGAAATCAACGGAAAGCCTGTAAATTCCCAGAAAGATGTAGAAAAAATCCTTGATGGTTACAAAGGAAACGTTCAGGTAAAATTTGTAGACAACTACGGAAGAATTTACACTAAAGGGTTTAAAATGCCTTAAAAACATTCATTTTACAATTATAAATAAAAGGCTGTCTTACTTAGGACAGCCTTTTTTATGTTATAAAAACTTTTTCAAAAACTTTGAATCTGTATGAATAAAGAGAGCTTTGTTAATTCAGTAGATAGTATAAATCTGGATTGAATTTATTAATAAAACTCAGAATAAAGATGAATTAAGTACCTGAAATCTACTGGTAAAATTATTACTGCTTAAAGTTTGAATTTTTCAATAAGCTACAAACTTATTTACAATACTCTACACTCATCGTTCATATTCAAAAAAGTTTTTCATAATGAACAAAAAAAAGACTGCCATAAAATAGCAGTCTTTTTTTATAAATCATTTATTATTTCTTTCTCTGTTGGTCCTGAGCTTTTTGTTGAGCCTGTGCATTCTCCATCATTTCTCTCATTCTTTTCTGGAACTTACCTTCTTTTTTAGGCTGAGCTTTATTCGCCTGAATCTGAGCATGAATTTTCTTTTCATCTAAGATTACATATTTTATAACAAGAATAATTAAAATATTAATCGCATTCGATACAAAATAATACCAGGACAAACCGGAAGCAGAAGTATTAAGGAAAAATAAGAATGTAATTGGGAAAATGTACATAATTACTTTCATATTCGGCATTCCTTCCTGTTGTGGCTGTTGCATGTTCCCGGAAGTCATTACCGTGTAAATTAAGATAACAACGGTACACGCTATTGCAAAAATACTTAAGTGATCTCCTAAAAAAGGAATTTTGAAAGGCAGTTTAATTAAATCATCATAAGCTGTTAAATCTTTTGCAAACCAAAAGCCCTGTCCTCTCAAATCAATAAAATTCGGGAAGAAACGGAATAATGCATAGAAAATAGGAATCTGCACCAACGCAGGAAGACATCCCGCCATTTGATTCACACCCGCTTTTCGATAGATTTCCATGGTAGCTTGTTGCTTTTTCATAGGATCTGCATCTTTGAATTTGGCATTAGCTTCATCAATTTCCGGACGAATAACTTTCATCATTGCACTCAGCTTATGCTGTTTGTACATAATAGGTGACAAAATTAATTTTACGATAATCGTCATTAAGAAAATCACCCAACCTGCTGCAATTCCCCAAGATGCAATAAAGTTATACATCGGGATAAAAAACCCTCTGTTCATCCAGCCAATAAACGACCAACCCAAAGGTAAAATTTCATCAAAATTCTTATCATAAGATTTTAGCAATGGTAAATCTAACGGTATAAAATACCATGTAAAGTCTTGATTAAGCTCACTTCCATTCATAGGAACGAAACCTTCGAAATTCAGCTTTTTAAGATATTCGCCTTCTTCGATAGCATCCTGATTTCCTTTACTTTGCGTGAAACCACTTTTAGACTCAATAACTGAAGAGAAAAACTGTTGTTTTACACCAATCCAATTAAGGGTTTCATCTTTTTCATCCATCGTGCTTCTTCCATCGTAATCGTAATCTTTATAATTATTAAAAGCATAAGAAAACTCGGAGTGAGACTGTTCTTGTGCTCTACCTTTTTCTAAGTTTCTAACATTATAATCCCAGATAAAATCTGCTTTATTGTCGGAAGAAACATTGGCAAGCCCCTGAGATTTCACTTTAAAATCTAAAGCATACTGATCTTTAAGTTCTCCCGTAGTATTAATGGTATAAATAAACTGGATAGCAGCACCATTATAGTTTGCGGTTAAAGTAACCGAATTACCATTTACCACTGGGGTAAAAACTAAATCTTTTGTATTAACCGTTTTTCCTGTTTTATCTTTGAACTGAAACCCGTAATTGGAATTATTTTTATCGATAAGATACAGCGGAAGGTCTGCTTTATCTGTTTTATGATCGTAAGCTTTGTATTTCAGGAGTTCAACTTTGGAAACCTGACCTCCCAAACTCGAAAATTCTAACTTCAGCTCCTTGTTGGCAAGCGTAGCAGTCTGAATAGAGTTGGGCGTTACATTTGGATTGATATTCGTTGCCTGAGTAGGCTTTGCAGCATTTTGCGCCTGTTCTGTTTTCTGTTTTCCAGCATTTAAAGCTTCTTTTTTTTGCTCATCTTTCTGGAAGTAAAACATAAATCCGAAAAGAACTAAACATAAAACCGCAAAACTGATAATCTGACTTTTATCGAGTCCGTTGTTCTGTTGCATTTTATTTTTATTAAAATTTTTAAATTTAATGAAGTAGCAAATCTGCTCCTTTTTAGAATCGACAAAAATACTGTTTTTTTATCAAAACTCTATACTATAATATGTTGGTATATAATAAACTCAGGCTGAGAATAATCAGTCTGAGTTTATTATATGACGTTTACAATTCAGAAATTACTTTAATTTTCAAATTCTACCGGTTTTATGCCTAAGATTTTGCTGAACTGTAAGTTGTTATCATTATTTTAGTTATTTTGATGTACAGGCTTTAATAAATGCCTTAAACAAAGGATGCGGAGTTGCTACTGTACTTTTGTATTCCGGGTGATACTGTACTCCAACGTAAAAAGGATGATTCGGCATTTCTAAAGCTTCTACCAAACCAGTTTCCGGGTTTGTTCCTGTGGCTAAGAATCCGTTTTTTTCAAATTCATCCATATATTCGCTGTTGAATTCGTATCTATGGCGGTGTCTTTCGCTGATATTTTCCGAACCGTAGATATCGTTTAATGCTGAACCTTTTTTCAAAGAACATTTCCAGGCTCCAAGACGCATAGTTCCGCCTTTTTCTACAACATTTTTCTGTTCTTCCATTAAAGAAATAACCGGATGTTCGGTAGAAGTATCAAATTCCATAGAATTGGCTTTAGAATATCCTAAAACATTTCTCGCAAATTCAATAGTCATAATCTGCATACCCAAACAAATCCCCAACATCGGAATTTTATTTTCTCTTGCATATTGTGCAGTAAGAACTTTACCTTCAATACCTCTGTCTCCAAATCCCGGAGCTACCAATATACCCGAAACGCCGTCTAAAGCTTCTTTAATATTTTCTTTCGTTAAATCGCCACTGTAAACCCATCTTACTTTTACTTCAGTTTCCAAATTGGCTCCTGCATGTTTAAAAGCTTCAGCAATAGAAATGTAAGAATCCTGAAGAGAAACATATTTACCAACTAATGCTATTTCGATAGATTTTTTAGGATTCTGAAATTTTTTCAAGAAAGATTTCCAGTTTTTAAGGTCTGCTTCTTTATCGCTTTTAAGATCTAATTCTTTAAGAACTACATCATCAAAATTTTGTTTTTGAAGGTACATAGGAACTTCATAGATAGTATCCAAATCCTTACATTCAATTACATTGTCCAAAGGAACATTACAGAACTGAGCCAGTTTTGCCCTTTGATCTTTAGGAATTGTATGTTCTGTACGGCAAACCAAAACATCTGCCATAATTCCGCTTTCCATCAACTGACGAACAGAATGCTGAGAAGGTTTCGTTTTCAGTTCTCCACTTGATGCCAAATACGGTAATAATGTTAAATGAATCACCATTGAGTTGTTTTCACCCAATTCCCATTTTAACTGACGTACCGTTTCTATGTATGGCAAAGATTCTATATCTCCAACAGTTCCACCGATTTCAGTAATAATGATATCGTAATTCTGTTTAGATAAAATCTTGATTCTTCGCTTGATTTCGTTGGTAATATGAGGAATTACCTGAACCGTTTTTCCCAGAAAATCTCCTTTTCTCTCTTTTTCTATTACAGTCTGATAGATTTTTCCGGTAGTAACATTGTTATTCTGAGAAGTTGGCGAATCGAGATAACGCTCATAATGACCTAAATCCAGATCTGTCTCCGCACCATCTTCGGTTACATAACATTCACCGTGCTCATAAGGATTCAAAGTTCCCGGATCAATATTGATATAAGGATCAAGCTTTTGAATAGTTACACTGAAGCCACGCGATTTTAGTAGTAGACCAAGAGAAGCAGAAACGATTCCCTTTCCCAAAGATGAAGTTACACCTCCTGTCACAAAGATGTACTTTGTATTCTTTTTACTCATTAGATTAGGTTTGTGCAAAGTTATGGGAAAAAGAAATGCAAAGCAATTTATTTTGAAATCCATAATCTGTTGGACAACAAAAAAAAGCTTCCCGAAACCGAGAAGCTTTCACCTAAACCAAATTATATATGAAAATTATTGTTTAACCAATTCAAAATATGCATTTACCTCAACATCTTTTGCAATACCTGCTCCTGTTGGGTCGTATTTAATGTTATAATCTAAACGATTAACTGTAAATTTTGCCTGTACTCCTGCAATTTCTTTACCTTGCTGGTTTTTAGCAACACCACCAAAAGTAACAGGTATGCTGATGTCTTTAGTAACATCTTTAATCGTTAATTTACCTTTAAGAGTATAAGACTTATTTTTTCCAACTACGACAGAAACACCTTCAAACTTCATTTCAGGAAATTTTTCTGCGTCAAAAAAATCAGCACTTTTTAAGTGCTTATCTCTCATCTCAACTCCTGTGTTTATAGATTGTGTATTTACAGAAAAGTTAAATTGAGCACGATCTAAATTTGCCCCTGGAGTAACAACACTTCCTTCAAACTTATCGAATCTACCTTGTACAAAGCTAATACCCATGTGTTTGATATTGAAATTAACAGAAGAGTGCATTGGGTCTACAGACCATGTTGTTTGTGCAAAAGTGAACATGCTTACTAAAGCAAAAACAAAACTTAATACGATTTTTTTCATTTTTTTAAAATTTTATAGTGCAAATTTACTTCTAACAGCATTCTAAAACATTGATCTATGATAAGTATATTTTTTATTTTCATTTCTATGAAATATACAAATCTTTTCCCAGATTCCTGAACCAAGAAACTTGATATATTTCACCCTACAAACCTTCTGATTTCCAAAACAATTAAAGAAATTTCACTTTATATTGACTAATTTTGTTAGAGAAAAAAAATCAAATAAACAACTATGAAAGCAGCAAGATGGTACGCCGCAAAAGATGTACGTGTAGAAGAAACAGCCGAACCCGTTGTAGGCACAAAACAAATTAAGATTGAAGTAAAATTTGCAGGAATTTGTGGTTCAGATTTACATGAATATGTACACGGACCCAATCTTATCCCTTCAACAGAACCTTATCCTTTAAACAATCATTTTGGAGTAACCACTTTAGGACACGAATTTTCCGGCGTAGTTACCGAAGTTTCAGAAGACTCTCAAACCGACATTAAGCCTGGAGACAGAGTGGTTGTAGAGCCTATATTTAAAAATCCGAAAAGCCCTTTTGTAAACAGTGGAGAATACAATCTTTCTGAACCTCTGGGATTTGTAGGTTTAAGTGCCAACGGAGGTTTTGCTCCTTTTGTTGTTGTAGAAGATTATATGGTACACAAAATCCCAGACAGCATGACTTTCGAACAGGGAGCATTGGTAGAACCTGCAGCTGTTGCTGTATATTCTGTTATGCAAAGCGGACTGAAAATGGGTGAAAGCTGCGCAATTTTCGGAGCTGGTCCTATTGGTCTTTTGTGTCTGCAAGCTGCAATGGCTGCCGGAGCTGGAAAAACTTTTGTTATTGATGTTTCAGAGAAAAGACTTCAGAAAGCAAAAGAACTTGGAGCCGATTACATTATTAACGGTTTAGATACCGATATCCCCGAACAAATCCGCAAAATAACAGGATTGGGTGTAGACCGTGTTATTGATGCTGCAGGTGTACAGTCTACTTTTACTAACGGAATGAAAGCCTTAAGAAATGGTGGAACCAACTTATTGGTGGCTTTATTTGGAAAACCGGTAACCTTTGATGCTTTCGATGCAGTTTGTCTAGAAAAAACAGTGAAAGGCGTCATTGCCTATCGAAATATTTTTCCACAGGTCATTCAGCTTATCGATTCTAAAAAAATGGATGTAGAAAAACTGGTAACACGCAAAATTACCTTAGACAATATCGTAAATGACGGATTTGAAGCTCTGATTAAAGATCCTTCCGAAGTAAAAATCCTTATTGATATAGCCAATAGCTAAAAACTTTCATAGATAATTCTGCAAACCACCTCTTACATTTGTCTTTCAAATAGAGGTGGTTTTTTATTATATACCAATAAATTTCATCATTTAAAATGTTTTATCTGAAGAATAATTTCCAAAATACCCAACATTATATCTGTAAAATTTTTACCTTCTAAAAATTAGAAAATGTAAAAAAAAATCTTCAATTTCGCAAAATGGCAAAACTTAAAACAGCATATTTCTGTCAGAATTGTGGTTCGCAATATCCGCAATGGTCGGGGCAATGCAAAAACTGCGGAGAATGGAATACTTTAGTGGAAGAAATTGTAGAAAAAACCTCATCCAAAACTCCCCCATTTTCCAAATCGAAGCAGCATGTTATTAACATTATCGAAGTTGAAGCAGTAGAAGAACCTAGAATAAAAACTCCTTCCGATGAGCTCAACCGTGTTCTAGGAGGCGGAATTGTTCTTGGATCGGTTACTTTAATCGGCGGCGAACCAGGAATTGGGAAATCTACCCTTTTATTGCAGCTTGCACTCAAAATGAAGAAAAAAATATTCTATGTTTCGGGAGAAGAAAGTGCTTCGCAAATAAAAATGAGAGCAGACCGTTTGGCAGAAATTAAAAATCCCAACTGTTTTCTTTTTACGGAAACCAATCTTGAAAAAATTCTGCATGAAGCCAAAAAACTGGAGCCTGATTTTGTCATTATCGACTCTATACAAACCTTACAGTCCCAATTAATTGAAAGTTCACCCGGAACAGTTTCACAAATCCGAGAATGCTCCAACGAAATTATTAAATACGCCAAAGAAAACAATGTCCCTGTATTTCTGGTTGGTCACATCACCAAAGACGGTCAAATTGCCGGTCCGAAAGTTTTAGAACACATGGTAGACGTAGTTCTGAACTTCGATGGCGACAGAAACCATCTTTTCAGACTGTTAAGAGCTAATAAAAACCGTTTCGGATCTACCTCGGAAATTGGTATTTACGAAATGATTTCTCAAGGTCTGAAAGAAATAAAAAATCCTTCTGAAATTTTAATCACCAAAAAATTTGAAGAACTTTCCGGAAATTCGGTTGCGGTAACTTTAGAAGGAAACAGACCGATGCTGCTAGAAATTCAGGCTTTGGTAAGCAGTGCCGTTTACGGAACTCCGCAAAGAAGCTGCACAGGTTTCGATTCTAAAAGGCTTAATATGCTTCTTGCAGTTCTGGAAAAGAGAGCAGGCTTTCAATTGGGTGCAAAAGATGTATTCTTAAACATTACCGGAGGTATAAAAACAGACGATCCCGCATTAGATTTAGCAGTTGTAGCATCCATTTTATCGAGCAATGAAGATATTGCTATTTCCGAACAGTTCTGTTTTGCCGGAGAAATTGGGCTAAGCGGAGAAATTCGTCCTGTGGCTCAGGTAGAACAAAGAATTACAGAAGCTGAAAAATTAGGCTATGAAAAAATTTTTGTGTCTAACCTTAATAAAATTCCTAAAAGAAAATTCGGAATTAAGATTGAAGAAGTAAGCAAAGTGGAAGATTTTCACGAAAGACTTTTTTAAAGGAATTTGAATTTTTGCTGAAAGATAACAAAATCGAAAATTAACAAACTGATTACTTATTTCATCATCACTTATCTATATATTTGTCATTCAATAATTTTCAATTCAAACAATGAAGAATAACATTACTTTTTTGATGCTTTTTTGCAGCATCATTATGTTTTCCCAAAACAAAATATTCCAAAACAATATCGGTGAAAACAGCCTAAATCCTAATCAGAAGATTGATAAAAAGCTTTCTGAAACTTACCTTTCAACCAAATATTATATACAGTCTTCTTTCGATATAAAGTCTGATCTTACAATAATTTTACCTTCCAACAGAGAAATTCAGGCTGAATTTTCAAGAAGTTTTAAATATAGCAATGGCAGCGAATCTTCCATTTTTACTGTACAAAACGAACCAAATTCTGAATTGGTTCTGTCTAAAGCAGGAAATGCCATAACCGGGATGTATGCTTCTTCGTTGGGAGAAAAAATTATTTTTCATCAGTTAGAAAACAATCTTTTTGCTGTTTCTAAAGTGAGTGAAGCTTCATTTATTCAAAAAGATTCTAATGGAGTTGATTTTGTTATGCCCACTTCGGGGATTTCCCAAAAAGTGAATTCAAATGTATGTTTAGATGCTACACCCGTTTGTCCATCTACCACAATTGATGTTCTCATTGTGTATACAACCGATGCAAAGAATGTTTGGGGTGGCGTTTCACAAAGTAACTCTTTTGCAGCAACAGCAATTACCAATTTTAATATCGCTTTAAATAATTCCGGAGTTACCAATACATTCATCAATCTTGTTTATTCTGGAGAAATCATTTATGCAGAATCTGGAGATTTGTCTATAGATTTAGCTAATTTCAGAAATAATGGTGATGGCCAACTAGATGATGTTCATACATTAAGAACTACTTACGGTGCAGATCTTTGTGCCTTAGTTACATCTACCCCTACAAATACCTGCGGATTAGGTTATCTTAATACCAATCCTACCAACTATTCTTCCAATATAGCTTTTTCTGTTTCGTTAGTCAACTGTGTGGTAAGCAACTACAGTCTTTCTCACGAAATGGGACATAATATGGGTCTCAGACACGATTGGTATGTAGATACAAGCACTACTCCGTGCAGCAATTATCATGGCTACAGCAATCAAACCGCTATTACGGGAGGAACATCCAGCACTCCTTCCCAAAGATGGAGAACCATAATGGCTTATAATAACGAATGTGCAAACAGCGGAATTAGCTGTACAAGAGTCAACAAATGGGCGAACCCAGCAGTAAATTACAACTCCGAACCTACAGGTATTGCGGTAGGAAATCCAAACCCTTCCAATGAAGCAGTAGGTTTTTCTAAATTTGCCTGTGTTGTTTCACAGTTTATGCCGACAGCCAATTTGGGAACTTTTGAAGTTGGAAATAAGGATGTAAAAGATTTTAGCATTTTCCCTAATCCCGCCAAGGATGAAATTAATATCTGGATTAAAAATGATGAGTCTTATATTTTTAAAGTCATTAATGTTTTGGGGCAAACTGTGGCTTCGAGCAACCATAAAACCATCAATCTAAGAGGTTTACCTTCTGGAGAATATTTTCTGAATGTTTACAACGATAAAAACACCTTTGTAGCAAGCAAAAAGTTTATTATAAAATAATTTTTGTTTGAAAATAAACCAAAAACCTTTATCTTAGTCTGTAAGATAAAGGTTTTTGCTTTTTACAAATCAACATCAATACATGAATTTTCTTGCCCATTCTTTTCTAACCTTTAATGACGGACAAATTGTCGGGCAGTTTCTCGAAGATTTTATCCGTAATAAAGAGCGGTTTAATTTTCCAAAAGACATTCAGGACGGCATTACTCTCCACAGAGCTATAGATACTTTTACTGATGCGCATCCTGCCATTCATGAAGCTAAAAAAGTATTCAGTCCTTTGGTAAGATTATACGCAGGAGCATTTGTAGATGTTTCTATGGACTATTTCTTGGCTACCGACTTCAAATTACATTCTTTGAACGGCTGGAAAAAGCATTCTCTAAACGTATACCGCGTACTTAACGAGAATTTACATTACTTTCCTGAAACTTTTAAAAGAATGCTGACTAAAATGGAACAAGACGACTGGCTTTTTAACTACCGTGAAGATTGGGGAATTAAGTTCAGTATTCAGAATGTGTTGAATAAAGCTAAGTATTTGGAAAAAGACATCCCTGTTTTCGAGGCTTTTTTAGACAATAAAAATATCCTGCAAAATTGCTACAACGAATTTTTTCCGGATCTTTTAGCACATGCAAAGGTAGAGAATGCATTGCTGCAACTTCAAAAATAAAATTTAAAATTGCTGAAATACGTATCTGTTGGGATAAGTCAATTTTTCACTTTTACGGCTTCCATTTACGATGATATGAACCAAATTGATCTGATCATCGAATAAATTATACAAAAAGCTTACTGCGGCCTCAACTTTTTTGGGGCTTTCTGTTTTCTCAGATTCAAGATAGATATTTACAGATTCGCTGTCTTCTTCGTAACCGATATAATTCACCTTCAAAAACTGATTATTATTTCTAAGTTTAAAATAATCTAAACTGTAATTTTTAATTGCCTCATCGAGCTGACTTTTATATTTCGCATCATTAAAATGAAGAGATTTGCCATATTTTTTAGACAAAGCATTTTCCAGATCATCCAGAAAAAATCTCCCGGTAACCTCAAAAGATTTGGATTTAGAATTATAATTAACCTCAACCGAGCCAACATGATACGGATGTTTGGATTTTGTAAAAGAGAACAAAAATAAAAGCGGAAGCAAAAAAACAAAAAACTTTTTCATAAGTAGAATACGGTTGCCGTTCAAAATCAGTTCCGAAATTAATCATTATTTTCGTAACCCTAATATTCAAAAACATCATGCAGGACTTTTTATTTTATCTGAAACTTGGCTGGGAACATATTATTTCTCTTGATGCTCTAGATCATCAGCTTTTCGTTTTAGCGTTAATTGCAGTCTACACATCCAAAGACTGGAAAAAAATTCTTGTTTTGGTAACTGCTTTTACCATTGGGCATTCCATCACGCTTGCTTTAAGCATTTTAGATATTGTACGAGTTTCTTCAGATTGGGTGGAGTTTTTAATTCCGCTGACGATTGTTTTAACGTCTTTTGGAAATATTATTAACAAAAACAACAATAAATCCAAAAGCAATTTCAATTATTATCTGGCATTATTTTTTGGTTTAATTCATGGGATGGGATTTGCCAATACCGCAAGAGTAATGATAGCCAAAAGCCAAAGTATTGCAGTTCCTTTATTAGGATTCAATATTGGGTTGGAACTTGGGCAGATTGTAATTGTTTTAGGTATTTTACTTCTGCTGTTTATTCTTTTAGATGTATTTAAGATTAATAAAAAAGACTGGATTCTTTTTGTTTCCTCGGGTGTTTTTGCACTTTCTATGAAGATGACTTTAGAAAGAATTCCTTTTTAAGGCTTAAACATTTCTAAATTTTCAACTACTTATTATTATATTTGATAATTATTAAATTTTCGTTTCATGAAACTACAGGTTACTGCCCTTTCAGTATTTTTATATTTTGGTGTTTCCGCACAGCAAATTCAGAATAATCCTGGAAGCAACCACGGAAATAAATTCGAGCAACTGGGAACCATTCTTCCCACTCCCAATGTTTACAGAACAGCTTCCGGAGCTCCGGGGCATGCATATTGGCAAAACAGAGCCGATTACGAAATTTTCGCTTATTTGGATGAAGACAAAAGAAATCTTAAAGGTTCTGAAACGGTTACCTATTACAACAATTCTCCGGATGATTTAGACTACATTTGGCTACAGCTGGATGAAAACCAACAGTCTACAGTAAAAAAAGCAGACTATCAGTTCTCTTCTACTCTTCCGAAATCTTTGAATGATCAACAGCTGAAAGTTTCTGAGCTTCCCGTAAAAGACAATGGCTATGGAGTTACTTTGGAAAAAGTTACGGATGCATCTGGAAATTCTTTACTGTACACAGTCAACAAGACAATGATGCGTATTGACTTGCCTAAAAGTCTGAAAAAAGGAGAAAAATTTGTTTTTAAAGTAGACTGGAATTACAATATCCCGAACCGAATAAAAATGGGTGGTCGTGGCGGTTACGAAAATTTCGCAGAAGACGGCAATGATTTGTACACCATTACCCAGTGGTTCCCGAGAATGTGTGTTTACAGCGATTTTCACGGGTGGCAAAATCATCAGTTTACAGGTAGAGGAGAATTTGCGTTAGTTTTCGGAAACTACAAAGTATCTATCAATGTTCCTTCAGATCATATTGTGGGCGGAACCGGGGAGTGCAAAAATTATGATCTGGTTCTTAGTTCAGAACAATTATTGAGGTATAAAAAAGCACAGACTTCTAATGAACCCATTGAAATTGTAACGCTAGACGAAGCTAAAAAAGCAGAAAAAAATCATTCTAAACAGAGAAAAACATGGGTTTTTGAAGCTAAAGATGTTAGAGATTTCGCTTGGACTTCTTCCCGAAAGTTTGTGTGGGACGGTATGGGAGTTTTAATTCCGGAAAACAATAATAAAGTAATGGCAATGAGTTTCTATCCTAAAGAAGCTTATGGTTTGTACAGAAAATTTTCTACGAAAGCGGTGGCTCATACCATCAAAACATACTCAGAATTTACAATTCCTTATCCATATCCTGTAGCTCAATCGGTGGAAGCAGCCAATGGAATGGAATATCCTATGATCTGCTTTAACTATGGAAGAACCGAAAAAGACGGCACTTATTCCGAAGGCACAAAAAATGGAATGATTGGGGTTATCATTCATGAAGTGGGGCACAACTTTTTCCCGATGATTATCAATTCAGACGAAAGACAGTGGAGCTGGATGGATGAAGGTTTAAATACTTTTACAGAATATTTAACAGAAGAAAAATGGGACAATAAATTCCCTTCTAAACGAGGACCCGCTTGGACGATTGTGGATTATATGAAACTTCCGAAAAACCAACTGGAACCTATCATGAGCAATTCGGAAAACATTATTCAGTTTGGCCCGAACGCTTATGCAAAACCGGCAACGGGATTGAATATCCTTCGTGAAACCATTATGGGAAGAGAACTTTTTGATAAAGCTTTCAAAACATATTCGAAAAGATGGGCATTCAGACATCCTGAACCTGCAGATTTATTCAGAACAATGGAAGATGCAAGCGGCGAAGATCTCGACTGGTTCTGGAGAGGCTGGTTTTACGGAACAGATCCTGTAGATATTGCTATAGATAAAGTTACCATTGCAACACCAGATTTCGAAGTTTCGCAACCAGAAAAAGAGATAAAATATAAGGTTGAAAAACCTATACAAAATGAGTTTGATGATATATCCAAACAAAGAAACAGAGAAGATAAAAACATTAGTTTTGAAGTCGAAAAAGATAAAAGTCTTCAGGATTTCTACTATAAATATGACCGTGGTCAGGAAAAAATAGACACCAATAAAGAATATTCTTTTAAATCTGACGGAAATGAATCTTTAGACAAAAAGGATCAAGAAAAGTTCAGAAACATGACTGCATATCAAATTGATTTCACCAATAAAGGCGGAATGGTAATGCCTATTATTCTTGAATTTACTTTTGAAGACGGCTCAAAATTAAAAGATAAATCTTCAGCACAAATTTGGAGGCACAATGAACAGAAAGTATCTAAAACTTTTTATTTTGATAAGAAAATAAAATCTATTCAGCTGGATCCAATGCGAGAAACTGCGGATATTGATACCTCTAACAACTTTTGGAGTAATGATGGAAGTTCTGCAGAAAATTCTAAATTCCAAGTATTTAAAGAAAAACAAAAAGCAACCGTAAGAGGCGGAGCCAACGGAAAAGTAAACCCGATGCAGGCCGCTGGAAAGAAAAACTAAATTTTACGTTTAAAAACAAACATGAAAGGACTGTAAATTTACAGTCCTTTTTTTCTGCCAAAATTTCCGCTCAACTCAATAAACTCTGCCAAAAATTTCTCTGTTATCTATTGGCATACATTTGGGGAAAATCACCACAGAAATAATTAAAAATTTAAATATATTATGTCAGTAAACTTTAGACCATTAGCAGACAGAGTTTTGGTAGAACCAATCGCTGCAGAAACTAAAACAGCTTCAGGTATTATTATTCCGGACACTGCAAAAGAAAAACCTCAGGAAGGTACTGTAGTAGCGGTAGGTCCAGGTAAAAAAGACGAGCCTACAACTGTAAAAGTGGGAGACAAAGTTCTTTATGGAAAATATTCTGGTTCTGAATTAAAATTAGACGGAAAAGATTTTTTAATTGTTAAAGAAGGAGACCTTTTAGGAATTATCGGATAAGACTCCAGATACAAGACATCAGATTTCAGACTTAAAACTGAATACAAAACAAATTTTCAAATAATGCTTGGCGTCTAACATCTGACGTCTAACATCTAACATCTAAATAAAATGGCAAAAGAAATAAAATTCGATATTGAATCAAGAGACGCTTTAAAAAGAGGGGTTGATGCATTGGCTAATGCAGTAAAAGTAACTTTAGGACCAAAAGGGAGAAATGTAGTGATCGAAAAATCTTTCGGTGCACCTCACGTAACTAAAGACGGTGTTTCTGTTGCAAAAGAAATCGAACTTGAAGACAGAGTAGAAAACATGGGAGCGCAAATGGTAAAAGAAGTGGCTTCCAAAACTAATGATATTGCAGGAGACGGTACTACTACCGCTACTGTTTTGGCACAGGCTATCGTAAGAGAAGGTCTTAAAAACGTAGCTGCAGGGGCAAATCCAATGGATTTGAAAAGAGGAATCGACAAAGCTGTAACTGCTGTAGTTGAAAACTTAAAATCTCAGTCTAAAACTGTTGGAGATTCTACAGAAATGGTGAAGCAGGTTGCTTCAGTTTCTGCGAATAACGACGAAACTATCGGTGCTTTAATCGCTGAAGCTTTCGGAAAAGTGGGTAAAGAAGGAGTTATTACTGTAGAAGAAGCTAAAGGTATCGATACAACTGTTGATGTTGTAGAAGGTATGCAGTTTGACAGAGGTTACCAATCGCCATATTTTGTAACTAACCCTGAGAAAATGTTAGCTGAACTTGAAAATCCTTACATTCTTTTAGTAGAGAAAAAAATCTCTTCAATGAAAGAATTGCTTCCTGTTCTTGAACCAATCGCTCAAGGTGGTAAATCTTTATTAATTATCTCTGAAGAAGTTGAAGGGGAAGCTTTGGCAACTTTAGTAGTAAATAAATTAAGAGGTTCTCTTAAAATTGCGGCTGTAAAAGCTCCAGGATTTGGTGACAGAAGAAAAGCTATGTTGGAAGACATCGCAATCTTAACTGGCGGTCAGGTAATTTCTGAAGAGCAAGGTTTCACAATGGAAAACATTTCTTTGGATATGTTGGGAACTGCTGAAAAAGTAACTATTGATAAAGACAACACAACTGTAGTAAACGGTGGTGGTGAAGAAGCTAAAATTAAAGGTAGAGTAAACCAGATCAAAGCTCAGATGGAAACTACTACTTCTGATTACGACAGAGAAAAACTTCAGGAAAGACTGGCTAAATTAGCTGGTGGTGTTGCCGTTCTTTACGTTGGTGCAGCTTCTGAAGTTGAAATGAAAGAGAAAAAAGATAGAGTAGATGATGCACTTCACGCTACAAGAGCAGCAGTTGAAGAAGGTATCGTAGCTGGTGGTGGTGTTGCTTTGGTAAGAGCTATCGCTTCTCTAAACGATCTTTCTGGTACTAATGCAGACGAAAATACAGGGATCAAAATCGTAAAAAGAGCCATTGAAGAGCCATTGAGACAAATCGTTGCTAACGCAGGAGGTGAAGGTTCTGTAATCGTTGCTAAAGTTTCTGAAGGAACTGCAGATTTCGGATACAATGCTAAAACCGACGAGTATGTAAATATGCTTGAAGCAGGTATCATCGACCCTACAAAAGTAACAAGAGTTGCCCTTGAAAACGCAGCTTCTGTTTCCGGAATGCTTTTAACAACTGAATGTGTAATTACTGAAGTGAAAAAAGACGAACCAGCTATGCCAATGGGTGGTGGAATGCCAGGAATGATGTAGTCTTAACTGCTATAAATAAATTTAAACCGTTCAGATTTTTCTGAGCGGTTTTTTTGTACTATTAATTATTAAATAGCTCTTTTACTAATTGGATAAATAATCAAAAATAAGAAGAACAAAAAATTCTCGAAAAATTGATTTTCAAGGACATATAAATCAATTTGGCATTTCTGCTTTTCAACAAAATATGTTTGAGTTTCAGAAAGAAAATAAATTTAATCTTGGGAATTATCTGATGAAAATTAAAGATGTTGACAAATATTCTGAATTTGAAGCAGTTCTAAATAAAATAATTTTGATGATTTACCATATTGTGTCTAAGGGCTATAATAGTTTGTTTAAATTTTAGGTACACAATCAAACCCGATCTTAATCCTAAAAAATATAACCAAAGTTCGTACAAGTATCCCCAACTGCTCACAGTCTCAAATTTTGAGCAATAGAATAAAGACATAAAAAGGCTATGTTGGTAATCTTTAGTATTTAGATTTATTTATTTATTTTTACTTCTATAAATTTATATTAATTACTTTTTAAAAAGTTAAAAGCCTATGATAAATGATACTATAAAAACAGCATTCCCTTTGTATGGAATAGCATCTACAATTGCAGAACAATTTATTGATTCACAAAAGAGTTCTCGCGACATATTACAAACTAATGATGAATCAAGAATAAATCAAGAACTGAATCGTAAAAAAGTGGAAACTGAAATTCTTGAGCTAGAAGCTAAAGTTGCACAAGAATTAGCTATATCTAAAAGAATAGAAAGTGCCGAAATAGTAGAAATTGAAGAATATTTTGAAGGTTTCGGCAAAGGAAATCTTGGTGTAAACTATGAAGAGAAATCTTTGAAAGCTGGAATGTCTGGAGAAGGCAGAAAAGTTACTAAACGTATTTATAGATTTACAGGTTTTAAAGATTAAAAAAATTACGATATGATGGTGTGAAAGTCACAATTTCACCTACAAAAACATAAAAACCGCTTTTGGGAAGCGGTTTTCACTTTTCACAATGTTCCAAATTTCCAATCCACTACTTTTCCCTATATTTAAAAGATATTTTTCAACCCAAACCTCCACACCCTTGAAAACAAAATCATTCCTCCTTTCACTTTTCGGTTTATGTTTAGCCAATGCGCAAACCTTAAACTTTAAACATCTTTCGGATATGTCTGTGAAAAGAGGAGCGATAAGCAGTACCATTGCAGGCGACAATATCTATGTAAGCAATGGCTATAAAGATTCGGATGGTAATGCCACGATTATTGAAAAATACAGCATTAAAGATAACCGTTGGACTGTCATCAATTCTAATTTGGTTCCTAAAAGATTCGCCAATTCGGAAATTTACGGTAATAAAATCTATATTTTTAACGGTTGGGGAAACAGCAATCTTGAAATTATAGACCTAGAAACGCATCAAAAAACAAAAGGAGCTGTTAACCGTGCCTACACAGGAAATGCCGGTTCTGCCATCCACAACGGAAAAATATATACCTTCGGAGGAAGTGGATTAAACAATGCCGCCACCACAGTATTTTCTGACAGATTCCAATGTTACGACATTGCTTCAGACACATGGCACACATTACCGAATATGCCAACAGCCAGAGAAGCAAGAGGTAAAATTGTGAATGATAAGCTCTATGTTATTGGTGGTTTTAACGGTACATCATCGCGCCTGGTCAATGTGTTTGATCTCAACAAAAATGAGTGGACTGAGCAATATACGATGCCTGCAGCGATATCGGGACATTCATTAGCGGTATCGGGTAATAAGATTTTTATTGCAGGCGGTTATAACAATCAAAATTTTCTGGCTTATTTTGATACAGAAACCAACAAGTTGCATAAGTTATCATCCAACATGATTCCCAGACGACACGCTGCCGCGGAAATCAATAACAATAAATTATACATCATGGGCGGAAGTACAACATCATCAACCAAATCAGCTATTAAAAGCATTCAGGTTGCAGATATTAGCGAAGAAGTGCTTTCCACTAAATAAACCAATGAAAATGCACTTGCTACCCAAAATTTCCCCATTTTGAACAATAAAAAACAAAAACCACTTCACTTAAAGCGGTTTTTTTGTTTTAAGTAATTATAGTATGAAAAAATCATTGCTATAAATAAATGTAGGATGCTACAATTATTGGTTTTGGGAGCTATCATTTACTCGGCAATCCAAACACTTACATTTCCTGCCGGAACAGGGAAATTACCCCAACCATTTTCATCGATCACAACTTTATCTTCAAATCGTCCGAGTAGATCAAAAAAAGTTTTACCAGCATATTTTTTGCCCATTTCCATAGGTTTTTCATAAGCATTTTTATTGCTCAATACTACTGCACAGCCAGAATATTCATCATTTCCTTCTCTTACCCAGCCTAAGCAATTTGCATCTTCAAAATAATCTCGCTGAACTCCGTAAGCATTATCTTTTCTCGCTTTTAGCAACCCTTCTATTCCATCTACTTTATTAAGAAAAATTTCCTGTTCGTTTCCTTCCCTGTCATAATCTTTGTAATGAGCACCATATAAATCGGGATAAAAAATGCAGGGATAACCATTTTCACGCAACAAAATTAATGCATACGCAATAGGTTTAAACCAATATTCCACTGGAGCTTCTAAATCCTGCAAAGGCTGAGTATCATGATTATCTACCAAGCTTACAGAATGCATAGGATCTGCCTGAGTTAAAGTTTCATCAAAAATTCTTCTCAAATCATAAGAATTTCCCTCTCTTGAAGCGGTACAGAAATTATTTTGAAGAGAACTGTCGAAAAGACTCATGCAACCTTCTGTAGTTTCTATATATTTCTGAAGCAAATCCAAATATCCGGGAGCCCAATACTCTCCTACTGCAAAAATATTTTTCCCGGTGTTAGAGCGGAGAAGTGTAAGCCATTCTTTGTAAAAATCGAACGAAATATGTTTTAAAGCATCCAATCTTACTCCATCAAAATCTGTCTGTTCGAAATACCACTGAGCCCATTTATTCAACTCTTCACGAACATGAGGATTTCTGTGTTCTACATCATTGAACATTAGATAATCATAATTCCCTTTTTCATCATCAATCATTTTTTCCCATCCATCGCCGTACTCCGAAATAATTTTATAAATGTGCGAATCTTTACCTTCTGCATAATCTACTCCACTGAAGCAGGTAAAATTCCATTCGAATTCAGAATATTTTTTCTGTCTTCCGGGAAACGTAAATTTTGTATAAGATTCTATTTCAATGGTATCGGAAATCACTTTATCTCTGTTTTCTTCATCCACTTTTACTGCTTTAAATTTTTCAAGCTCATCTCCACCGGCTTTATGCCCTAACACAATATCTACAATAATCTGTATATTTTTATCTTTAAGAGTTTTAATAGCATTGAGGTAATCGTCTTTGGTTCCATACTTTGTTCCGACAGCATTTTTTTGATCGAATTCACCGAGATCAAAAAGATCATAAGCATCATATCCTATCGAATTTTCTCCATCTGTTCCTTTGTAAGCAGGCGGAAACCAAACTGAAGTTATTCCTAAATCTGATAAATATTGCGATTGTTCTGCTGCGTGATTCCATAGTTTTCCTTTTCCTTCAGAATACCAATGGAAAAACTGTATCATGGTTGAGTTCATAATAAAAGTAAATTTTGTGATATCAATTAATGAGATTTTGCTTATTCAAACTCCTCAAAAGGAATTTTAAGCTGAACAGAGATCTGCTTTTTTTCTTCTGTGTTGAGGTGTGATAATGATAATCCCAATAATCGTACCGCTTTATCGAAAGGGCGGAGTTCCCATAATTTTTTTGCGGTTGAAAAATATTGTTCGGGCGAACTGAAATATTCGTCTTTTGTAAAACTTCGGGTAAAAAGTGAGAAATCTTTATATTTTATCTTTAAAGTTAAAGAACGTCCCAAAATATTATTTTTCTGAAGCCTTATGTGCAGTTCTTCACTTAAATTCTGAAGTTTTTCTGTAATCTGCTGTTCATCGGAAAGATCTTCAAAAAAAGTACGTTCTACAGCAACACTTTTCTGAATCCGGTGAGGTTTTACCTCAGACAAATGAATTCCCCGCACCACATTATAATAATATGCACCCGATTTTCCAAAAAGTCTGGTTAGATCTTCCAGCGATTTCTTTTTTAAATCTTTTCCTTTGAAAATGGATAAACTGAACATTTTATTGGCAGTAACCTTTCCTACACCATAAAATTTTTCTACAGGTAACTCTTCCAAAAACGATTCTATTTTATCAGGGTGAATGGTTTTTTGTCCGTTGGGCTTATTAATATCCGAAGCAACTTTTGCTAAGAATTTATTAATTGAAATTCCTGCAGAAGCGGTTAATCCCGTTTGCTCAAATATTTTCTGCCGAATTTCTTTAGCTATCTGATTTGCCGAAACCATTCCCATTTTATTTTCCGTAACATCCAAATAGGCTTCATCTAAAGAAAGTGGTTCTACAAGATCTGTATATTCGTAGAAAATCTCACGTATTTTTTTAGAAATTTCTTTATACCTGGCAAATCTTGGCGGAACAAAAATAAGATGCGGACATTTCTCTTTGGCGGTTTTACTTGGCATTGCAGAACGAACTCCATATTTTCTGGCTTCATAACTTGCCGCAGAAACAACTCCGCGATGACCGCCTCCCACAGCAATTGCTTTTCCCCGAAGTGCAGGATTATCATATTGCTCCACAGAAGCATAAAATGCATCCATATCAACATGAATTATTTTACGGTTGGGAAAAGAAGAATCCATATCACAAAGATATGGATTCTAATATTTCATCGAAATCTAAAGTTTTAGTTTAACCTAAAATACTTAACTAATTTATTTTAAAAGTCTGTCTATAGTTTTTTGAATTTCCGGATCCTGAGGATTTATCGCATAGTATTTGGCTATTTTAGACTGTTGGTCTATTACCATATAGCGTGGAATCCAGTTCAAATCAATATAATTATTGAAATTATTTTTCCAGCCTTCAGAAAACCAATAATTTTCTTTTTCTTTCATGTTGAATCTCTCAAGACTGCTGTCGAATTTCTCTTTAGATCTTTCTAATGAAAAAAAAACAAAATCTATAGTAGGATTATTTTTTTCGAGCTCCTCTGCTTTAGGTAAAGCCTGAAGACAGTCTCTACACCATCCTGCCCAAAAGTCGATAACCAGAATTTTTCCTTTATGCTGATCCAAAATCTGCTGCACGCTTATTTTATTTCCGTTCTCATCTTCTAGTTTCTGTGTTAAAGCTTCTTTAGAAAACTGAGTCTTATTTTGTTTAGGAATATCCTGTGCAAAGTTTAAAGTACACATACTTAACCATGCAAAAATCATGATCTTCTTCATCTCTATCTCATTTTTATACAAATCTAATGATGTTGTTTTAATTTTCAGAAAAAAATGATTGAATCTATTTTATAAATAATTCTGACAAGAACTATCCAAAAAAAATCTGCAAAGAGATTGCAGATTTTTTTATTTTTTATTTACATAATTGATAATCAACTGATTGAATTCCTCTTTTTTATCAATAATCACATTAATAGGCCAGTAATACACCAAATCTCTTAGATAATCGAATGTTTTAAGCCGCACATAATCTTTTTCTGTAGTGAGAATAAGTTTGTATTCTCCGAGTTTCTTATATTCTGCAATGATATTTTTAATATCAGCTTCCGAAAAATTATGATGATCTCTGAATTTCAAATGCTTTACACGTTGCGAAAATTTAGAAAGATGATTCAGAAGAGGTTTCGGATTGGCAATTCCTGTAATAAGAAGAATGTCGTAATAATTCAGATTATTATCCGGCAACATTTTATCTTTGGAATATACGTTTTCGTCGTAGCCTATGGATGAGAAAAAAACTTTCTGATGACTTGCAGGTTTTATTCTGGAAATATAATACTGCTTTTTCTCTTCTGTAAGTTCATCCGGGCATTTACTCACCATGATAACATCTGCTCTTCTGGCTCCAGATCTGGATTCCCGCAAATCTCCTGCAGGAAGAATAAAATCTTTAAAATAAGGATCATTAAAATCGGTCATCAAAATATTGAAACCTGGTTTTATGGCTCTGTGCTGCATTGCATCATCCAGAATAAGCACATCCAAATCCATATCACTAATCACCTTTTTAGCTCCCGGAACACGCTGCTCCGAAACGGCAATTACAAATCTGTTTTTAAAACGCTCGAAAAGCTGCATAGCTTCGTCACCAACAGTTTTATAATTGCTGTCGTAGTTGGTTACATCATACCCTTTGGTTAACCTCCCGTATCCGCGAGAAAGCACACCTGTTCTATAATTTTTAGACAGAAATTTTGCCAAATACATTACCATCGGAGATTTTCCGCTTCCGCCCACAGAAAGATTCCCCACATTAATTATTGGGGTTTTAAACTTTGTAGATTTAAAAATTCCAAGATCATACATTGTATTACGGAAGCCCGTAACCATTTGAAAACCTAAAGAAAAAGGATAGAGATACCATCTTTTCATACTTTGGCAAAAATAAGAATTTTAAAAACTATCTTACGAAATTTTAAGCCGGTTTTTTAGAAATTAATTATAATAATAAATAGTATTAATTAAAGTATTTTTGCAGAAAAGATTTCCTTCAACAGAAATTATTTTATTTTTTTACGAAAAAACATATTCAATTTAATAAAAATCAGCTTTGAGATATTTCATAGAATTTTCTTACAATGGCAAAAATTATTTTGGTTATCAGATTCAGCCAAAAGACATTTCGGTTCAGGAAGAATTAGAAAGGGCACTTTCTACCATCTTAAGAGAAGAAATTAAAACCACAGGAGCAGGCCGAACAGACACTGGAGTTCATGCAAAGAAAATGTTTGCCCATTTCGACACCCATTTGGTTTTACCTGAAAAACTTACGCATCAACTCAACAGTTTTTTACCTGATGATATTTCTGTGAAAAGGATATTCGAAGTAAGAAATGATTTTCATGCCCGTTTTGATGCTACCTTCAGAACCTATGAATATTATATCTCTTTAGATAAAAATCCTTTCACCAGAGATTCTGCATGGCAACATTGGAGAAGAGATTTAGATATTAACAAAATGAATGAAGCCTGCAGCATTTTATTTGAATATGAAGATTTTACAAGTTTTGCCAAGCTTCATACCGATAACAAGACCAATTTCTGTGAAATTTACATCGCAAAATGGGAACAGAACGGCACAGAGCTGAAATTCACCATTTCTGCCAACCGATTTTTAAGAAATATGGTGCGTGCCATTGTAGGAACTATGGTAGAAGTGGGATCAGGAAAAATAAAGCCTGAAGATTTAAGAAAAGTAATAGAAAATAAAAACCGTAATTCCGCAGGAACTTCGGCTCCTGCTCATGGACTTTTTCTGGTGGATGTTGGTTATAAATTTTAAATATATAAAATGATTTCAATTATTATTGCCATTGGCGTTTTCAGATATTATCAGACTTTGGCCGTTCGGTACGGGAAAATTCATTGGAAATATGGCTTGCTGGGAATGGGAGTTTGTCTTGCTGTTCAATTTTTATTTTGGTTGATGTATGGAATGGCAGGATTAATCCTAGATCTGAATCATTTTTCTCAGGAAATGGAATTCTGGCCATTTTCTATTGTAAATATTTTAAGCTGTATTGTTTCTTTAATTGTCGTTTGGCGACTCCGCATTTTTCTGGAAAAGAAGTGGAAAAAAGAAGCCGAAATTCGTAAAGAAGCCGAAATTGAGAATATCGGAAAAAACAATTAATCTTAAATTTGGATAATTCATTTGGATATAAGTTCAGAAAATCAATAATCATCATCTGTCATTTTCTATTTAGTTCTTCCGCCATTCAATTTATAAAGCTGTATTTTTGCAGAGATTTTTTTGTAAATAATTACCTGCGAAGTATCGTACAATGAAAAAACAAGACACCTGGGCAATCATAAAACGACTTTTTTCTATCGGGATGAAATTCCGGTCGTGGTTTATTGTCACCCTTATAATATCTGTAATACTTTCTATAGTATCTACATACCGACCTTATCTTACAATGCAGATTGTAGATAATGATATTACCAAACTGAAAGACAAAGCCTTAATGATGAAGCATATTTATATGCTCGTAGGATTGGTTTTTGCAGAAACTGTTCTGAATTTCTTTTTGGTTTACTTCTCCAACTACATTTCTCAGAATGTTATCCGAGATATACGCGAGAGACTATATCACAAACTTATTTACTTTAGAACTGCATTTTTCGACAAAACGCCTATTGGGCAGCTGGTTACAAGAGCAGTTGGAGATGTAGAAACCATTGCTACTGTGTACACAGATGGTTTTCTAATGGTTTTTGGAGATGTTTTAAGAATCGTATTCGTATTATTTATGATGTTTCAGGTAGATGTACATCTTAGTTACATTTCACTGGCAATTTTACCATTAATGGTAGTTATTACGAGATTTTTCCAGAAAAGACTGAAAAAAGCATTTGGAGACGAAAGATCTTGGACTGCCACTCAAAACTCATTTGTACAGGAACGTTTGGCGGGAATGCCTATTATTCAGGTTTTCAACAGACAGGCAGCAGAATTTAAAAAGTTTGATGAAATAAACATTACTCTGAAAGAAGCACTTTTAAGAACTGTATTTATTTTTTCATTGTTCTTTCCTGTTGTAGAGCTTATTTCTTCACTGTTTATAGGTTTTGTACTTTTTTACGGCGGTTATATCACAATTAGTGCAGGTGTTGTTATTGCTTTTATTCAGTTTATTTCGATGCTGATTCGCCCGTTGAGACAGATTGCAGACCGTTTCAATAATATTCAGCGCGGTATTGTGGGAGCAGAAAGAGTTTTAGGAATTATGGATGAAGATTATGCGATGCCTAATACAGGAACCGTACAAAAAGATCATTTTGCAGGAAAGATAGAATTTAAAGACGTTCATTTTTCTTATGATGAAAAACAGGAAGTTTTAAAAGGGATTGATTTTAAAGTAAATCCCGGAGAAACCGTTGCTATTGTAGGAGCAACCGGAGCCGGAAAATCTACTATCATCAGTTTAATTACAAGGTTGTACGACATTAATTCCGGAGAAATTTTCATTGATGATGTTAATCTGAAAAATTACGAACTGTACAATCTCCGAAGCCATATCGGTGTTGTTTTACAGGATGTTTTTCTTTTCCATGGAAGTATTTACGAAAATCTCGCCTTTGGAGACGACGAAATTACTTTAGACAAAATAAAGGCAGCAGCCAGAGAAATTGAAGTGGATCAGTTTATAGAGCATCTTCCCGGTGGATATGATTACGTTGTGAGTGAACGAGGTTCATCCATCTCATTGGGACAAAGACAGTTATTATCCTTCCTCAGAGCCTACCTTTCTGATCCTAAAATTTTAATTCTGGATGAAGCAACCTCATCTATCGACCACGAAAGTGAAAAATTAATACAAAGAGCTACCGAAAAAATTACAAAAAACAGGACTTCTATTATTATTGCCCACAGACTTTCCACTATTGAAAAAGCAGACAAGATTATAGTGATGGAGCACGGAAAAATTGTAGAAGAAGGTAAACACATCGAACTTCTCGATAAGAACGGATATTACTCTACTCTATACAAAGCCCAACTAAAGCATGAAATAGAGGAAGACGAAGATCAATCGAAATAAAGATTATAAAAAATCTCCTAAAAGTTCAAATCTAAGATTTGAACTTTTTTATATTGGTAAGTATAGAATCAAAGGACATAATTAATATTAATTTCATTTTAAATTAACATTTAGTTAATATCAATGTAGTTAGGTATAACTTTTGCATTTATATAAATTCTTTCCAATACCCTGCAATTAATCCAAAAAAAAATGTAATTTTAATTAAAATTTAAAAAATTAACTTTTTTTAAAGGGATCATTACAATAAAAAACCAAATTTATTAACTAAAACCAAAAATAATAAGATGAATAGTATCCAAGACGAATTTTCAGTTTTCAAAGAAGAACTAAAAAAATTAAATATCGAAGTGAAAAAAATTGTAAAAGTAGGAAACGGAAGTATGGACTTCCATGAAGTATTTTACAAATCTCCCCGATATGAAGACGTAAAAACGGTTTATGTACAAAGACATACACTCGACAATCTCATTTCAAGATTCAGAGAATGTTACAGTTAGCATAAAAAAGCGGTAAAATTTTCATTTACCGCTTTTTTTATTTTTAGAATCTATATCCCAGAGAAAATCCACTTCGAAGACCCGCCCAAGGTCCATTTACATTAATGTTTGCACCATTAGAATTGGTTTCTACCGTATATTTAACAAAAGGAATATCCAGATTCTCTATTTCTTTTTTCAACTGAGCCTGCATTTCCGGAGTGAGCAAAACATCACTTCTTAAAGTAAAATCCCCTGTTCCAGATCCGTAATGAGCTCCAGCAATCCAGAAATCTAACACTAAATTATGCTGTTTGTTTAGAAAAAACTGTGCTCCTACCATGAGTCCCCCACTGTTTCCATTAGCATCTCCTTTTCCTTTTAGTGGAATTTCATAAGTTGTTCCTAAAGCATTGTAATCATACATAAAATCGAATGTATTGGATGAAACTTTGGAATAACGATAATACGGTGCAAAATAAAATCCTTTTCCATATCCTTCTCCGATATAAAAACGAGGTTCAATAGTAAAATTAGAGGCTTTTACTCTGATATTCTGAAAATCTTTTTCGTCCTCTTTACTCAAAAAAGCATTCATAAAAGGAACGGGACCTTCCAAAACAGTTCCAAATCCAACATTTATGGCAAACCAACGATTGATAGACCTTTCGTAAGATAGATTGATATTCCTGAAAGCAAAAGCCGTAACATTGGTTTTAATGATATTCATCTTGTCTTCAGGTACAGAATTTTGCGTGGTATTTCCTACAACGTCTTGTGCCGAAATTTCGGACATCAATAATACAGAAATAAAAAATAATAGTTTTTTCATGGTAATAGTTTCAATTAAATTATGGTGCAAATTTTGAAAATCAATTCTTATTGATTTTGAATATCTTATTTTGATGAAAACTATTGCTTAATCAATTTACTTTTCCAGTTGCTTGATTTTGATTTATTGATTTCAATAAAATAAGAAGAAACAGGAAGATCAGAAACATCAATATTTTCAGACGTATATGGGAGACTTTTTACCAATTTCCCATCAAGACTGTATACATTTACAATACTTCCTTTTTCTACATCACCTTTTACGCTGATGAAATTTTTTGCAGGATTGGGATAAATCTGAATATTATCCTTTTTAGCTACATCCGAAACCGATAAAAAAGTTTCATTTAAAGCCTGAGCAACATCAGTAGTCTGCGGATTTCCCTGAGCAGTAATTGTTGCGTTTGTAGTGGAAAGCAAAGGAAATTTATGAAGACTGTCGTAATAGGCGTAAGAAGTATTGTTTGCCGATCCCACAGGAAATGCAAAAACGAAAAGATTTAAATTCTGTACAGATTTTATTCTGAGAACATTATTGTACGTTTTAGATCCAATTAAAAGAGTTCCCGCTGCATCTGCTGTAATAACAATAGTTCCCGTAAAAGTTCCGGATACTCCAGCCGATACAGAAGTGAAAGTTCCGCCAACTATATCATTTTCTGTCTGCCCGAAAGACATTGGATAAACAATAAAAGTTCCGTTATTGGTACTAAAATTAAGGGTTACATCCGATGTAACCAAGCCAGTTATTTCTAGTTTGGAAGTGCTCGACTTATACAATGCTGTATTTCCGTTTCCTGTCATTTTTATGGTCGTACCTGGAAATGTCGAAATTTCGCTTGTTGTCGGAGCTACATAATTGACTACTGTGGGAGAACCTGCCGTAAGAGATGAATTATTAAAAATAACATTATTACCTGTTGAAGAATTGTTTACCGCCCCATTAACCAGAACATTATTAACAACATCCCCAATAACGGGATCATTGAATGTTTTTGTAATAGTGGTCTGCGCCGAAAATAACCCGGCAGAAAAGATAAAAAGTAAAGCTTTTTTCATAATTATTTTTTTTACGTTGTTAATAAAGTAATTGAGTTCAAATAATTTACACTAAATATTTTATTATCAATCTTATTTGAAATTTCAGTTAAAGATAATCTATTTTCATAATTCTTAATATTAATATTTTGGACGAAAATCATATTATCATTTAAAAAAATAATCCGACACAAAATTGTGCCGGATTTCAACTTATTTTTTAAGATACAAATCGAAGTAATCTGTTACTTTCTGCATTAAATGAACTCTGTCTTTCCCTACAACATTGTGCTGATGTCCCGGATATACAAAATAATCCATCTGAACACCGTTATCTACCGCAGATTTCAAGAATTTTATAGAATGCTGCCAAACTACAACGTCATCCTGTGCTCCATGAATCATCAGTAATTTCCCTTTCAAATTCTGTACTTTATCCAAAAGATTGGCAGTTTTATATCCTTGTGGATTTTCCTGCGGAGTATCCATATATCTTTCGGTATACATTATTTCATACATATTCCAATCGATTACAGGACCGCCTGCAACTCCCACTTTAAAAACTTCCGGATGGCGGAGCATGAAGCTTGTCGTCATAAATCCACCAAAACTCCATCCGTGAATTCCCATTCTTTCGGAATCCACATAAGGAAGTGATTTCAGATATTGTACTCCTTTCATTTGGTCATTCATTTCAGTTGTTCCTAAATTTCTGAATACCGCCTGTTCAAACTTCAAACCACGATTAGATGAGCCTCTCCCATCCATCGTAAATATAACGTATCCATTCTGAGCCATATATTCGTACCAAAGATTGCCTGATGCCGGAAAAGTATTGGTTACCAACTGAAGATGAGGACCGTTATACAGATAAACAATGGTTGGATATTTTTTATTAGGATCAAAATCAGTAGGAAGAATAATTTTCCCATATAATAATGTTCCGTCGTCTGCTTTTAAAGTAACATTTTTAATTTCCGGACGTTGATAATTCTTCAGCGGGTTTTCGGAAGTTAAAATATTTGTAGATTTTAATGTTGCAGTATTAATGATGTTTGCTGTTCGTGGACTATTGGCATTACTGTACATATCGAACACATAATTTCCATCGCTACTTAAAACAGCAGAATGCATTCCTTCTGCACTGTCTAATCTCTGCGTTTTAAATGTATTCCAGTTAACTCTGTAAATATGTCTTTCTAAAGGAGTTTCCTGAGTAGAAACATAGTATATATCTTTTTTCTTTTCATTAAAGCCTAAGATGTCGGTAACCAGCCAATCTCCTTTGGTTATCTGAGATACCAAACCTTTTTCTAAATTGTAATGAAACAAATGGTTGTAGCCAGTTCTCTGGCTTTGCCAAATAAAATCGGTATTAGAATTGGGGAAAAATAAAAGTGGATGCTGTGGTTCTACATACTTATCATTAGTTTCTTCAAACAATGTGCGTACAAAATTTCCTGTAGATGCATCATACTGATTCATTTTCATATGATTTTGTCCTCTGTTGAGAACCCCTACAAAAATATATTTGGAATCTGGGCTCCAGGTAATTGCTGTAAGATACTGGTCTTTTTCCCCATCAATTTTAAGAAAGGCAGTATTTTGATTTTTAATATTATAAACTCCTAAACTGACTTCGTGCGAAGTTTTACCCGCCATAGGATATTTAATATTATGATTTACGGCAGGAGTTACCGACCAATCTATCACAGGATAATCTGCAACCATTGTTTGATCCATGCGGTAAAATGCAATGTTTTCTGAATTTGGAGATGCAAAAATACCTTCATTAATTCCAAATTCGTTTCTGTGAACTGCCTGTCCGCTAATTATATTTTCATTGGAATCGTTGGTAATGGATGTAATTTTACCGTTTTTGTTTAAATAAAGATTATTTTTTACCGTGTAAACAATAGTTTGATTATCGGCTAAAGTTTTAACATTCGCGGCGTCTGCATCTAGAGAATAATTTTTCTTGATTTTCCATTCGTTTCCAGATTTTTCTACCCAATACATCGTATTGTTTAAGGTAAAATAACCATTAGCCTTATTGGTAAATTTTACAGGAGGCAGAGCTTTCAGTTTTTTATCGGGAAAGTTTTTGTTTACCTGATAAAGTGAAATAAGGGTATCCTGCTTATTGTTTTTTAGGTCGGTAATGAGATAACCTCCTTTTACTCCCTGAATATAAGATTTGCTGTCGTCTGACCAACTGAACTGCGAGATACTTTTTACTGCTAAGTTCGTCCTTAATCCGTTCACTGCTTCTGCCATGGTAAATTTCTGAGTCTGAGCAAAAGCTGTTCCTCCGAGAAGTACCATGAATAAAGAAAATTGATGTAATTTCATTGTTTAATCTTGAATCCGTCAAAAATAAGAAATTAATGCGAGTTGATGACTGCAAAAAAAATCGCTAATCATAAATTGCGGTCTTCCTTTAAACTTCCATCTTTCATAGCCCGGATAGAAGCGGTTACCCCGCAGTGAGGCGGCGAAGCGTAGCGGAGCCGAACGAACGAGGAGTATAAGTGAATAGCCGGAAAAAGCTCCCTAAAAAGATCTGAAAATCAGAAGCGACTTAATATTCCCCAGTGAATTTTTATATCATTAAATTTGAATGGATTACCGAATTCGTTCCCATTAGAAAGCTGAAAACTCATTAATCCTATAGGAATAAAAAAGTTAAAACCAAGACCTACGCTGTACAATTTGGGTTTTACATTTAGGGATTTGTTGTTAAGCTGACCGTACTGTCCAAACACGTCAAAAAATGCCTGATTTCCTATGAGATATCGGTATTCCAGTCCAGCGTAATAAAAGAAATCTGCGGCAAGTGAGTTTTCATTAAAACCGCGTAACGAATTCCATCCTCCGAAGCGGTATAGCTCATTGGCAGAAAAATCTATTTTTGAATCCATCATTGCACCTTCGCCTTTTATGTTGAGGAAATGATTGCCCTTGATGTTATAGTTATATTCTCCAAAAAAATAGAACTGATTTTGTTTAGAATCTATATTTTCCAACGTATATTTTGTTGCCAGAAAATCGTATCCTACATTCAGTTTAGATTTATATAAAAACAAATCTATATCCGAAGGTTCGGTCATATCGAAGAAAATCCCAATCCCTTTTTTGTTGTAGTCTTTACCTTGGGTATACAGACTATCGATAATCGTTGAAGATTCGAATGTACCTCTAAAGCCAATTCTCTGACGGTTGTTGATATGATAATAAAAAGCAGGCAAAGCCTTTACATTGGCAAATGTAGAATCTTGTCGGAAAATATTCACCTTCATATTCAAACCAACATTTGAACTGAAAAGATAAGGAATATCACTCTGTAAATCGAAAGTCTGACCTTTATCCGGGTTTCTCTGCCAATATAAGTTTAGTGTTTCGAAACCGTTGAACATATTTTTAAAATTCACATTAAGAGTACCGTTTAAAGTGAATTTGTCTTTTTTATCGTTTCCAAAACCGATAACACCATCAAAACTGTTGGTTTTCTTCTTTTCCATAAACAGATAAATCTGTGTAGAATCTTTTGTAAAGAGAGTCTGGGGCTGCCTTTCTAAACTGATAAAAGGATGACTTAAGAAGTTTTTATTAATGGCAATAAGGTTTTTTTCGTCGTAGGTTTTTCCTTTAAAGTCTTTATCCAGATTTTTTATAAAACGTTTCGGTATTTTAGTGTACCCTTTTACCACAAAGCCATCTATAGTACGTTTATTATTTTTATTAATTTCGAGTTCTACAACAGGATAACCCTTTTTCTGTCCTTTGAATTTAGATTTAATTCTGCTGAATGCAAAACCATCATCTATATATTTTTTACTGATATTCTGTTTTACTGAATCTAAATTTTTAGTAAAAAACTCTTTTTCAAGCTTTAATTGATGAACAATAGAATCTGAGAGTGAAACATACGATTCGTTAAAATTTTTCCCTTTATCATAATAAATCAATGTACTGTCGCCTTTTAATTTTACATCTTTCAGCTCTGTGAAAAAATAATTGCTTTGAGCCAGGGAATCCAGAAACTTTGCCGCAGAAAGAGAATCTTTCACTTTCTTTTTTACTTTGGTTTCGGTATCTATAAGAAAATACTGCTTTTTCTGTGCCTTGAAAAAAGTACAGCAGCAAAGCATTACTACCATGCAAAATGAAAAGATTTTTATAGGTAAAAATTTAGCGATAAACATATTCTTTTCCTGTTTCATCAATATAGAATTCTGATCCGTTTCGCTGTGCTAATAGTAAACCATTATCGTAGGAAGAATCTAATTTGTCGTAGTAATTTTTATTAATGTATTTTTTTTGCTGAAAGTTGTAAATTCTGTATTTGCCTTTACTGTCTTGTATTTTAATTAAATTTCCAGATGGATGAACGGGAAAATAAGGCATGAAATTTTCCGCCAATTTCTTTCCGCGATCAGAAAAATACAAATTGGAGGTTTTGGGATCTAAAGATTTTCCTATAAAATACACCTCGTGCTTCCCTTGGGAATTGCTGAAGCTTTTAGTTTCTATTATTTCGAAATCTGCAGGAATAATAACTGTTCCTTTTTCATCAGTAATTCCGTATTTCTTATTTTTTGCAATTCTGAACAATAATGGATTTTTAGCTGCTATTTTAACATCATCAAACTTACCAATATTCTGTTTTTTGAAATCATCAATTATTTTTTCATCCTTTTCTCTTTGCATCATTTCTGCCTGACGAATTTTACTTTCAGATTCTACTAAAATATCCGAAGATGAATTTTCACTGGCTCTCGAAAGATTGTCGCACGGTAATTCGGTATTGTCTGTAAGGATACATTTCATTTTCCTGTCTTCGAAAACTTTTGCCAGAGTTATTTTTTTTATTTTTCGCTCTGTTTTATCATACCGTTCATACTCCGCAAAAGAATTTGCTCTATCATATTTTGCTGGGATTATTAATGTGTTTTTAGCATCCATAAATCCCCATTTACTACCAACTTTCACCGGAATAAGTTTGCCATTCTGAGCACAAAACAGAACAGGAAGCAATAAAAACAAATATTTAGCTACTTGCATCATACCATTATTTAACCGGATTTAATCAAGTTTATTGTATTTCTTCATTAAATTCTCGTATGTTCCCTGCGGAAGAATCCACTTCAAAGGAACGCCAATTTTTTGCCCGAATTTCCCAAAATAATAATGTGCTTTCCATTTCTTTTTGTTTAAAAGACCTTCAACATATTCGGCAACTTCCAAAGGTTCTGTTCCGTCCCCAACATGAGAATTCATCAAAGCATACACATTATCAAAAACATTTTTGTACGGTTCTGAAACTTTTGTACGAACTCTGTTTTCTGCAATGTTGGTTTTAATATCTCCCAAATGAAGCGAACAAACCTCAATATTCCAAGGGTAAACTTCGTATCTCATCGCTTCCGTCACTTTATCCAAAGCAGATTTGGAAGCAGAATAAAACCCACGGAAAGGCAGCCCCATCTCACTTCCGATGCTGGAAACGTTGATAATCTGTCCAAATTTATTTTCACGCATTTTCGGCATTACAGCACTCATCATTTGCACCGCACCCACAAGATTCAGATTGAATAATTTTAGAATATCTTCTTTGGAAGAATCTTCTACGGAACCTACCATACCCATTCCAGCATTATTGATGAGCACATCAATTTTTGTTTCTGTTTTTAAAACTTCTACAATCGCATTTTGTACCGCTTCATTATCGGTAACATCCGTTGGGATAGACTTGAAATACTTACTTTCAGTTAGTTTTCGGCTTAAACCGTATACTTTATGACCTTTCTTCCCGAAATATTCTGCTAACACGAAACCAATTCCGGAAGAAGTTCCTGTAATAATAATGGTTTTTGACATTTTATTTTTAGTCTATTTTTTAAGTTTATAAAAATAGCGATTTAATAGGTAACGGATATCAGACAAAATATATCATTCCTTGACAAGGATTTTATCCAAATCTTCCCAAAACATCGGATAAGATTTTTCTACCACATTTTCGTCTTCAATATTCAATTCTTTGATCAGACAAAAAGGTGCAAAACTCATTGCCATTCTGTGATCCTGATATGTTTTAATAGAAATATTTTCTTCCGGCTCTGTAAAATGAACTGATTTGATGGATGATTGCGTAATTTCGGTTTCGCAACCCAGTTTTTTCAATTCTATATTTAAAGCTGAAAGTCGGTCTGTTTCCTTCACTCTTAACGTTCCCAAACCTGAAATTTCAAATGGAATTTTTAAGGCAACCGCCGTTACACAAAGCGTCTGAGCAATGTCGGGGCAATTATTCATATCCAAAATAATCTTTTCAGGAAACTTAAAGTTTTCTATGGGCTGAAGAGTAAGTTGATGTTCATCTTCATTGAAAATCGTTTTTATTCCAAAGAAATCTTCATAAATTCTCGCAATTGCAGCATCTCCCTGAGTAGAATTTTTGTAAAAACTTTTCAAATGAATGGTTTCTCTTCCAATCGCCGCAAATGAGTAAAAATACGACACAGAACTCCAGTCGCTTTCTACTTCATAATTGATGATGGATGATGGATGGTTGATAAATGGTTCTACTTTAATCGAATTTCCTTCAAAAGTATTTTCAATTCCGAAATAAGTTAAAATACTGAGCGTCATTTCAATATAAGACCTAGAAGTAACTTTACCAATAAGATTTATTTCTAAACCTTTCTCTAATTTTCCTGCAATTAACAGTAAAGAGGTAATAAACTGGCTTGAAATATTTGCCGGAACATCCACTGTTGTCTCTGTAATAGACCTTCCTATAATTTTCAATGGCGGAAAGCCTTCATTTTCTAAATATTCTATTTCAACACCAAGATTTTGCAAAGCCGTTACCAAATTCTTAATGGGTCTTTCTTTCATTCTTTTTGATCCGGTAAGAATGGTGGTTTTTCCTTCCTGAATAGAATAATAGGAGGTAAGAAAACGCATTGCCGTTCCTGCATGATGAATATCGACCACTTCGCTGTTTTCAGACAAAGCCTTTTGTAACAATTGAGTATCCTGAGAATTAGACAGATTACCAATTTCTATATTTTTAAACAATTTTTCTAAAATCAACAAACGATTCGAAATGCTTTTCGAACCGCTTATTTGTATGTTTCTTCCTGAAATTAATTTAGATTTTGTGATGATCATTTCTTGTAATAAATTTTGCCGTCTTTATTTGCGTAACCTATAAAATTCTTGTCTTTGTCATAAAGTTTAAACAGATGAAAACCTTTTCTCCCATAATCTCTTCTGAAAAATAAAGGAAAATCCTTAAATTCTGAAGTAATAAACTCCAGATTTTTATTGCTCGCAACAAAAAACTGATAATTATCTCCTGTTCTCACTACAAAACCAGATTCGTAAATGGCATGCCCATCCGCTGAAAAAATTTCGTCATATTTTGGAGGAACAAGCCATTTGTTATCTCTCACAAGAAAATAACCTATTTTCCCGTTTTCTTTCTTCAAATATCCATAATCAAAGGTGGCATCTTTGTATGATATGGTTAATTTTTCACTTCTATCGGGCTCTATATATCGGTAAAAAGAATCTGCATACCCAATCTTTTCCAAAGCATTCTCAGGAATAGACGGTTTGCCCGCAGGCGGCATTTCTATCCCTTCCATTGCGGGTGGTGGCATAGAATAAGTGGGACTACCCAAGGAACGGTCAGAATAATAATCTTTTACAACTTTTATAGGTTCTCTCTTTTCAGATTCTATTTTTCCGTTATTAAAATTTAGGGTAAGATTTTTTTCAGATCGGTTTAGATCCTGGTAAATAATTGAAAACGATTTGGGAAATTTATCGTAATTAGTATCTACTTCATAAGAGTTTTCAAAAAAAGTCTTAATGATTTTTTTTTGTTTTTTATCAAACAAATGTAAAGAGTACCGGTTTTGCGTGGAGTATAGCAAAAGTAACGCTGTTCCTGTAAGTGCAGGCTTTTCGTTTTTTCTGCCATCTATTACAATAATGTTGTTATAACTTTTTCCTAAAAGAGGTTCTCCGCTTTTGTTGTATAAATTTTCTGAGAGATAATCCGGACTTCCATTAGAATACATAAAATCCTTGCTGTTTTTTACAAGAACGCCAATTACAAAATCTTCCTGATTATCAAAATAAGTATAATCGCCGTCTTTTATAATAATTTTGTTGTTCAGAATATAAGAAGCTTTATTATCTTTTCTGACGGTAAAATCATTATTATATCCTACTGAAATTTCATCATAATTAGCCGGAATAATCATTTTGCCGTTTTCGTCTGAAATACCAAATTTATCGCCTATTCTGAACGGAACATAAACCTGCGAATCCTGCGCCGAGAGCGATAAGGAAATTATGGATAGAATAAGCAAATAGAGAGATTTCTTCATTATTTTAATTTTTCATTGTTTTGATGCCTGTCTTTATCGCGGTCTGTTTTAATTTTCATCTTTTTATCGAATGCATCCTGCAGATCAACTCCGGTTTGGTTGGCTAAACATAAGGTTACAAAAAGCACATCTGCCAATTCTTCTCCTAAATCTTTAGTTTTATCGCTTTCTTTTTCGCTTTGTTCACCATATCTTCTTGCAATAATTCTCGCCACTTCGCCCACTTCCTCAGTTAACATCGCCATATTGGTGAGTTCATTAAAGTAACGGACGCCAATGGTTTTTATCCATTCATCCACTTGATGTTGGAGATTTTTTATTTCCATATTAAAAAAAATATTGCTGAAACATTTTCAAAAAAAACCGTAAAAAATAGCTCTTAAGAAATTATAAAAATTAACTGTTTTACTGATATGCACCCAATGTCGGATTAGAAGTTCTGGAGACTCCTACAATATCTGTAGGGACAGAATTAGCTACAGCCAAATCTCCTTTATTTCTTGCCGGAGAATCTGCTTTTACTCGTAAATTCATTTTAGCTGTAAAATAATTTATAAACTTAGGATCCTGATTTTTATAACTTTGAATTACATCCATACTGCTATCAAAATTAAAACCTGCAGCACTAATACCGGAATATTTCAATAAACTGTTCTGAATGGTAAAATTAAATAACTGCCCAGGAACCGGTTCAAATGTTACCGAATTATCTCTGTCCGAATAAAAAATACTGTTTTTAAGATTCAGATGAAGTGAACCCAATTCTGTCTGTCCGCTTTCATTTTTATATTCATTGGTTACAAATAATGCATTTCTTGGGAACTGATTCATTATTTGAGAATAATTTACAATCGTAGAATGTGTAAAATCATACATTCCACCTTTATAAATTCCAACGCAAGACTCTCCACAGTTATTCATTACCAAATTTGAGGCATTAATATTGGAACGAATTGCATAAATCCCATATTCCTGAAAAGTATGAATGAATGAATTACTGATATTGGCAGTTACCTGTTTCATATCTAAACCTCTTTTTCCACCAAATAATCTTGCATGATTCATGTTTAGTGTAGAACCTTCTGCCATTTTAATAGAATTCCAGTTTCTTGGAATAGTGTCGTAATAAGTATCATTTCGATCTCCGCGTAATACAACCTCTTTATTTAAAGTACCATTAATATTAAGATATGCTCCGGCTGAAACCTTCATTCCGCTGTTTTTGTGGAAATAAACTTTTGTACCTTCTTCTATATCTAAGCTTACATTAGGATTTATGGTAAGATTTCCATAAATGATTTTGGCTTTATTATTTGTCCAAGTAGTATGATTGCTTATTACATTGGGATTGGTAGGAGTTTGAATGAAAAATTCGGCATCCTGAACTACTGAAAACAAAGTTACATGTTGCTGTGCTGCTCCTGTTGTAAATAAAACTCTGTCTTCCGCGATTGCTTCGGGTCCGGAAGCCTGCGGAGCAATTTCCACAAAAATATAAAGACTGTCTTTTTTTCTTAAAGGTACATTTTGAAAATCGTAGCCAGGTTTTCCGTCTACATTAATTCTGTATAAAGAAGATGCTCCTTTTTCTAAATGAATTCTGGGAATCATTACATCTTTATCTTCATTATTAAAAACTTTTACGGCATACGTTTCGGATCTTATCTGATGATAAACGGTATCGCAGAAAACCGTATCTCTGGAAAATCTTAACTCTCTAGAAGGAGAATCAAAACTGATATCATCCTGATTGCAGGAAATCGTGAACAGCAAAATTAAAGAAGAGAAAAACAGTAATGATTTAAGTTTCATAGCCAATTATTATTTCTTTTATAAATTCTTTTATGCTCTAAAATTCATCAACAAAATTGAAAAATCTAAATTCAAGCGTATAAAAGTCTTCGGAAATTAATTTATATACGTTTCAAATTTAACGAAAATACTTCAATATTGTTGTTATTAAAAATTTCCCTACATACTATTTGCAAATAATAAAAATATTTGTATTTTTGCAACCTAAAATTTAGCAGAGAAATATCCATTACTATTTCGAAAGCAAAGTTTAATTTTTTTAAAATTATAAAAGTTTACACATGAAAAACGGAATTCACCCAGAAAATTATAGACTTGTTGTTTTCAAAGATATGAGTAACGACGAAATGTTTCTTTGCAAGTCTACAGCAGATACAAAAGATACTATCGAGTTTGAAGGAACTGAGTATCCATTAATTAAAATGGAAATCTCTTCTACTTCTCACCCTTTCTACACAGGAAAAACTAAATTAGTTGATACTGCAGGTAGAGTAGATAAATTCATGAACAAATACAAAAAATTCGCTAAGTAATTTTTTGATTTTACCATATTTTAAAAGTCTTTCGAAATTCGGAAGACTTTTTTTGCTTTAAACGATACCATATTCTATTGCTCTCTTAACCAATTCTGAAACTTTATTACAATTCATTTTTCTGAGAATATTTTTGCGATGAGTAGTTACTGTATGGTAAGAGATATTCTGTTTTTCTGCAATTTCTTTTGCCGACAAACCTTCTACTAGAGAAGAAAGTATCTGTATTTCTCGTTTAGTAAGAGAAAAATCTATTTTTATTTTTCCTTTTTTATCATAATACATTTGGTGAAAATCACTTCGGCTGCCTATCCCTGAAATTATAACGGTGTACGGATTTTCTTTAATAAGATGTTGAACATTAGAATGAATGTTAATTGCCTGAAGTAAATTTCCTTTTTCGTCTCTGTAAGTATGAATCGCTTGATGGTGAAACATTTCATAATTGCCATTTCCTGTATCCATTCTAAAACAGTAGCTAGATTTTAATTCTTTTTGATTTTCCCATCCTATTTCACACATTTTCTCAATAGACATTCTCTCGGCTTTCATTACAAACTCTAAATCTTCCGGATGAATAAGGTCTATAATATCTTTTAGATTATGCGGAATCCTATCTAAACTATGTATTTTTAAAATATTTTGATGCACACCATTTATACTGCTGTCGTGAAAGTTGATGGTGTAGTAATAAAATTCTCCCGGAGCAAACATCCCTCCGATAAAATCTTCAATCTTGGGAACAGGAAGTTTAATTTTTTTATTTTGAAGGATTTCCGGATAATCATTCCATACCTCAGTAAGCTGATGTGCTTTTATAGCACCTGTCTGAAATTTATCTTTCATGATTTTAGTTTTCTATAAAATTAACAAAAATTATGTTAAAAATACCTTTTTCGAGGGATTTTGTGATAAATGAATAAAAAATAATTTTGATGAATATTAATCGTAAATAATTTATTAAGGTAGCGTATTAATCATAAAAATTTGAATCATGAAAAGCTTTACATTATTACTGTTGTTGCTGTGTTTTTCATACAACAAAACAAATGCACAGACAAAAATTGATTTTAGTAAAGATTTTCCAACCATTATTTACCGTAATACTTCTACCGGTATGAATGGATTGGAATCCGAAAGTTTCTCGGGCCGTTATAGAATTTATGACCATGTAGGCTCTTTGCGGATGGGATTAAAATTTACGGAATTAAAAAATTATTCAAGAATCTATACTTATAAAGGAAAAAAATATTCGTCTTCCCAAATACCTGAAATTAATAATATCGAAATCACGAAAGTTTCGGGAGTTTTGAAGATTTCTAACGGCGGTCTGTCGGAGTCGGAAAAAAAAAGAAATGTTGAAGTTTTCATTGGAGGATATTTGGATCAGTCGGGAAGTGTTGGCGGGAACAATATTGAAATTACAAATAAATTGCCCACTTCTTTTTCAAAAGAAACCCATATAGAATTTATTCCGACAAGTATTTCGTTTGATGCCAGTGAAGTTCATCTTGCGATAGAAAAATATCTCGAAAAGGAAAAGGAAAAGAATGGTGAGAAAGAAAATCTGGATAAATACAATAAGTTGTTATTGGAAGCGAGAAATCTTTTCTCAGCCCAAAATTACGATCATGCATTGTCAAAGTATTATGATGCAAGCTATATTAATGTCAAAGACAAGCAAAAAGCTGAAGAAGGTATTGTATTGACACGAAAAAAAATCGAAGAAGAAGCGGAGGAGGATAAGAATAAAAAATCGGCAGAACCACAAGATCCCAGTTCGCATACCTATAAAGACGGAGAATGTAAATTATCGGGTGTGACATCCGCAAGTTATACATGTCCGCTTTGTCGTCAGGAAGACAAAAAGGAAAAAGATGCAAAAACCAAGGAAGACAAAAGAGTTGAAATGGTGAAAGCAGTCAAAGCAGAACAGGAACGGAAGACGAAAGAAGCTGAAAATAAAAGAATTGCAGAGCAGAAAAGAGAAAAAGAAAGGATAGAAGCGGAGAATAAAACTAAAGAATTAAATCGTTTGGCTGAAGAAAAAGAATTACGGAGAAAAATAGAGAATAGATTTAAAGATGTTACGAAACTAAAAGAGATAGATTTTTCTAAAGTTGAAATCTTTTATGAATCTGATAATTCTATTATAAAGTATGATAATATTGAGTTGGGAATTATTCCTAAAAATAAATACGTAGACGTTTATAAAATAAATGGCACTTATTTTTTAAGTGCTAGGATAGTTAATACTGATATGTATGAGGTTTTAGATATATTTGGGAATGCAATATTAGGTTTAAGAAATAATTATTATATATTGGATGAAGGTCAAGATGAAATTAGATTTTATATTTATAAATCTCAACCAGAATTTTTTAGACAAGTAATTGTTAAAGCATATGGAGAAAGTGAGCATACAAAGATGAAAAGAATCTTTTATGATAATAAGTCAAAAGCGATAGAAGCAATAGAATCTTACATTGAGCCAAAAGGTACATTTACTGGATATGATCATAAATTATACATTGTTCAAGTTGATATGATTAAAACAGATTTAACAATGAAGATTATAGAAAAAAAGGAAGGATATGCTATTAAGTAATGTTGGAACTCAAATGATATACTAAAGTAAACCATTGAAAAATTAAAAATTATGAATACAAAACTAATATTACTACTGCTTTTTTGGGCAGGAGTGGTATGGGGACAGAAGAAAATATCTGAAATAAAACCAGATAAATTTCCCGATTTGCAAGAATCTAAAACAATTGCTGGTTTTATTATTAATTTAAATAAAAATAAAAACAGTATTGAACTTGAAGAGTTAATTAAAAGTAATACTAAATTACTGCTTTCTGATATTGATAAGAATGTCGTATCTGAGGATACTCTTGTTTATGAAACAATTTATTCTAAAAACGGGAGACCGATAATTAATGATATACTAAAGGCAAAAGTATTTGTGATTAAAGGCAATAGTGATAAAAAACTTTATTATTATCCTAACGGAGGATTTTTTTAAGATGATGTCGTAAAGAATGAAAAATATGATAGAAATGAAATAACAAAGTATGAGTTAATTGACGCTTATGATAACCTTGACTATGATTGTAATAATAATCAGGCTGTTCATGACTCTGTATTGGATAGCAATCTAAGAATTATTAAAAGAGCAGTTGTATTCAATTCTTCAGATGAAGCTACCAACAATAATGCTTTAGCTTTTACAAATGGAACTAATGACACTAAAATAAGTATTGGGGCAAATTTTAACTATAGAGAAAAATGGTTTTTAAATATCACTGTTCAGACAGCTGCGGCTAATACAGGTCTTTTGTATTCCAAACAGTCTTGGAAAAATGATGTTGGAGCATCATTTACATTGAATAGAGTTATTGGAAAAGAAACACAATTCTTTAATACAAAAGAATGTAGTAAACTCTATATAGAAAGAGAAAAATACAAAGAAAAAATTATAACAAAATTTAATGATTTATCAAAGGATTATGGTCGTTACGAAAAAAAGCTAGAAGATTTAAAGCAACAAAAAAAGAATAATAATAGTATCACTGATATATCCGAGAGAGATAAAAAAAATGAACAGATTGAAAAAGATATCAGCAGTATAGAGGAGAAAATTAAATATGTAGATGTTGTGAAGAAAGACGCAGCAAAATATATGGAAAAAGAAATGATTGAATTTGATAAAAAAAATGATATTTTACAAGGTAGTAAATTGCATTGGTTAAAAGCAACTGCAAATATTACAAACCAAAATGTCAGTTTGGATTCATTAAATCTACTTGTAGGGGATAAGATTACCAATTTCCCAAAATTATCATTGGACTTTTCCTATAATTTCAACAGACAGAAGAATCAATATTTATTTAATTTTCAAGCTTTCACAAAAATAATAATGGGGAATTTTCTTGATGCTAATATTAATAGTGAAAAACCTTATTTGGTAAATAACAATAATGAAACTTATGTTTTTGATACTTCCGGGACGCAAATAGGAAAATATGATATGCTAAAAAGAGCATTCTGGACATCGCAAACAGGTCTTCAGGCAACTTTTTTTATTGTTAAGAGTTTTGGATTTTCAGGGTTTACATCACATACTTTTGCTTTGCAGAATTTGGAAGCAACAGACTACAGAAATAGATATTCTTTATTAGCAGGTTTGGTTTTTAGAATCAATAATCAGGAGGATGTTAATAAGGCTACTTTCAGAATACTTGCGGGCGTTGAAAATGAACCTTATAAGACAAAAGCGTTAGATAATTTTATGGTTAAAATTACACTTGGTATTCCTTTTAATTTATTTACAAAAAAATAATTTATGAAGTTACAGTTTGTTATTTCTTTATTGTTAGTCGTCCTTTTAGATGGTTCTATTATAGCTCAAAAAAATCAAAATAAAATAAAATTAAAAACTAAATCTTCAATAGTGAAGTCTAAGATTACAGTACCTGATGATTTTGATAGTATTTTAAAATTACTAAAAGAAGGGAAAATTACTCTTTATGATGCTTGTAATGAACAGGTAAAAGTTATTAATACAATACAAAAAAGTGTATTTGCTAAAAAATATGCGTGGAGAAGAAATGATGAGAGGCATATTGTAACTTTAGAACCTGTGGATGAATCTGTAATAATTAATTTGCATGATAAGAGTATTTCTTATATAATTTCTACAAAAGAAAACATTAATGGTAATATGATTTTAAAAGAAATTAATCCAAGAATACTTTTAAAAATGATAAAAGGCGGGAGGTCAATAGACTTATATGATTTTAATGAGGATGGACAAGAAGATATAGACTTTATACATATCAATCTTCCACATGGATCTGAAAGAGTGATAATAGATGATAAAGGGTATATTTTAGAAAAAAAAGATAATTATCTTACTACATCTTTTTTCTATCCTGTAAATGATTTAGAAGCTAAAAGAAGGCTTATAAATTCATTAAAAAATATTGTTTTGTTGATAAATTGTGATGTTGAAGATTTTGAGAATAAAATTGAATTGCCAAAGATTATAACAAAAGAATATAATAAAGGTACTCGTATAACATTTGAGTTACAAGATTAATTCAGTAATTGTAATAGATAACATTTTATATTAACATATAATAAAGTTGTCAGAAATTGGACTTAAATATACTATGAAGAAATGTACGTGTTGGTCGGGAAGACTTTTCTGCACTTTACTCAGATTTAAAATTCACATAGCACAACTTCCCACAATGATTCGTATTTTTGTTCTCAAACCGATGTCAGTCTGAGCTTATCGAAGACTCGAAACATTGAACATAAAACTTTAAACCCGAAACCCACATGCAACTCGTATTCTCCGATGCACAATATTGGGAAGATTTTCTTCCGCTTACTTTTACCCGTCCCATTGCAGAAATGCGATGCGGAATTCTCACTTTCTCCGAAAGATGGCAGAAACTTTTAGAATCTACCAAAATTTCGTGGTTTACCGAAATGTATCTTCAGCAGAAATTCAGAGAGCCGGAAAAAAAGGAAAGTTTGTTTTTGGTTCCTAATTTTTTACCGACAGAAACCGTTATTCAACAAATTAAAGATTTGAAACAAGGTGAAGCTTTAGTTTATGAAGATGAATTGGTCGCTGCAAAAATCAATATGGAAGGTTTTTCTTTAAATCAGATTGAAAAAATGACGGATATTAAGGAAGAACTCGTTTTCTTTAAAAAGCCAACCGACTTATTTACTTATAATAAAGAAGCTATTGATTTTGATTTTGAATTATTAACGAAAGGAAAAACTTCACAAGAATTATCTTCTACCAATGGTTTTTTAGGAAATAAAGAAGATTTATTCATCGAAGAAGGTGCCGAAGTTGAATTTTCTACCATCAATACAAAAACAGGAAAAATATACCTCGGGAAAAATGCCGAAGTGATGGAAGGTTGTAATCTGCGAGGCCCGATTGCGCTTTGCGAAGGTTCTAAATTTAATTTAGGAGCTAAAATTTACGGTGCAACAACAGTGGGTCCACATTCTAAAGTTGGTGGTGAAGTGAGTAATATTATCATTTTTGGATATTCCAATAAAGGACACGACGGTTTTGTAGGGAATTCTGTGATTGGAGAATGGTGCAATCTTGGAGCCGACACCAATTCTTCCAATCTTAAAAATAACTACGGAAATGTAAAATTGTGGAATTACAGAACCAAAGATTTTCAGGATACAGGTTTGCAGTTTGCAGGTTTAATTATGGGAGATCATTCTAAAACAGCCATTAATACTCAATTAAATACTGGAACTGTGATTGGTGTAGCTTCCAATATTTTCAAAGAAGGATTTCCACCCAATCTTATTGAAAATTTTTCTTGGGGAGGTTTTAAAGGTGATGAAAAGTTCAAACTAGACAAAGCCTACGAAGTTGCCGAAAAAGTAATGGCAAGAAGAAAAATGCCTTTAACAGATGTAGATAAAGGTATTTTGAAACATATTTTTGACGAATATTAATCAATAATAAACGAAAACTTCAATTTTTTTTGAAGTTTTTTTATTTTCTGTGTAATAAATTCATATTTCAGATTGTCTTATTAATAGAAACAAAATTATGACTCAGGAAACTTTCAGGAATACGGTATTTATTCTCAGGGATGAGATGTTCCGTTTTGCGAAAAGGTTTGTGATGAGCAGTGATGAAGCCGAAGATGTTGTACAGGATCTGATGATTAAGTTTTGGCAGAAAAAAGATGAGCTGGAAACGTTTGGGAATTTAAAGTCTTATGTTTTAAAATCAGTAAGAAACGAATGTCTTAACCGGTTGAAGCATCATGATGTAAAATTAGGTTTTGCAGACTTACAAATTCATCGGTCTGAACTGTACAGTATGGATGTGAATAATTTGAAAGATCATATTCTAAGTTTTATCAATCAGCTTCCGGAAAAACAAAAGATGGTGATACATCTTAAAGATGTGGAAGAGTACGAAGTGTCTGAAATTTCCGAAATTATGGAAATGGAAGAAAACGCAGTAAGAGTAAATCTAATGCGTGCCAGACAGAAAGTAAAAGAACAAATCACTCAATTAATGAGCTATGAGCAACGATCAATTTCAAAATAAATATAAAGAAGTCTTCCAAAGTTTAAAGGAAGAAAAAATGGATTGGGATTTTGAAGATTTTCTTGAAAAAGCAGAAAAAGCAGAATCAGAATCATCAGACGAAACACCGGTTATTCCGATTTCCAAGAACAAACCTTCGTTCCCGAAATGGTTTTGGATGGCTGCAAGTATTATGGTAATAATGGGGTTCATTTTTGTTTTTACTGTAAATCAAAATAAAATTTCGGAAAAGCAGAATCTCGTGGAAAATGAAATTTTAAAGCAAAAAAACGATTTCATATCAGAAAATCATAATCATGAATCTCAAGTGGCAGTTCATACGGTAGATTCTGTTTCTGGTGCTAAAAAAGACTCTATATTTAACGAAAAGTCATTCACCGAGAACGATGTTTTGGATGAGATTTTATCTAAAAGAAGCCGAATTAAAAAAGAAAGAAAACCTAAATATGTTTACAATAATCCGCAAAAAAATCTAGCCGATTCTCTCGGATATCAGGATTCTTTTGTCATTGTAAACGGCAAACGAATTACCAGCGAAAAAGAGGCAATAGATGTGGCCACCTATTCCTTAATGAAGATTGGTCGTGAGTTTAAAAAAACTGTGGCATCGTCGCAGGAAAAAGAAAGTTTTACTAACGAATACTGAAACTAAAATGAAAAATATATTCTTTTCCATACTGTTATTTTTAGGCTGCTTTAGCATTGGCAGTGCCCAAAACGAAAAACTGGATAAACTCTTCCAGCAATTTGAAAATAAGAATGGAATTACCTCGATTAGCATCAAAAAACCAATGTTCAAAATTTTAAGCAATCTTGAACTGGATGATGATTATTTAAAAAAAATAAAACCTATTCTGAAGGATGTTGACGGTCTTAAATTGGTAATTGTTCCAAAAGCAACGTTCCCAAAAGAACTTGAATCTGAAAATATAGAAAATATAAAACTGAATATCGAAAAGACCAATGAAATCAATGAATCTCTGGAAGAACTTCATTTCGACAAACTGATGTCGATAAATAATGATGGAGTTTCTATGAAATTTCTTGCAGAAGCCGAAAAAGGCGATATTTTGCAAAATCTTGTCTTCAATATAGATTCTGATGACGAAAACATTCTTTTTCTACTAAATGGTAAAATGAAAATGGATGACGTTAATAAAATTATCAACTCTACCGAGATGCAGATTTCAGTTTCTAATCCTTCTGCAAAAAATAATTCCAAAAACAACAGTTCTTATCTGAATGGTGAAAGCAGAAATGTAGGAGAATTTTCTGGAGTTCAGGTAAGTACCGGGATTGTTGTGAACTACAAACAGGAACCCAATTCTTTGGTGAAAGTTATTGCCGATGCCGATAAACTCCAATACATCGTAACAAAAGTTGAAGACGGTATACTTAAAGTTTCTATTGATACAAAAGGACAGAGAAATCTGAAGTTTAAAAATGTAAATGTAAACGTAAGCTCACCTAAAATAAACGAAATTAAAACTTCTTCAGGCTCAATTTTCAATTCTGTTAATAACATTAATGAAAATCAGATTACAGTAGATGTATCTTCGGGTTCTGTTGTAAATGCGAACTTCAATATTCAGGAAAAAGCATTTATAGATGTAAGTTCTGGTGCTATAATCAATTCGCAAATCAATACAAAAGATATTTTCATAAAATCGGCGAGTGGAGCAGCTGCAAATTTTACCGGAAATGCAAATTCAGGAATTATAGACATCAGTAGCGGAGCGGTTTGTAATGCGAAAGATATGAAATTCAACAAACTAAAAGCAGAAGTTAGTTCGGGGGGGATTATTACAAGCCACGTAACGCAAGAATTGTCTGCAAAAGCTTCTTCGGGCGGAATAATCAGATTTAAAGGCAATCCACAGATACATTCAAACATCAGTAAAAACTCTGGAGGAATGCTTAAACAGATAGATTAAAAAAGATTTTTTATTCATTCAAATTTGATGAAATCCCAATTTTTAGCTTGCAGAGATACTTTTTGGGGATTTTTTTTGAACTGAAATTGACGGGTTTAAATAATATCAACTTCATATTTAACATATTTAATTTTGTAAAGTCACTGTTTCAGTGGCTTTTTTGCGATTTATATAAAGAATTGTTAAGTTTTGTTTAAACTATAATATGTGATTTTCGTATGTCGACAAAAATGTTTAATTTTGCAAGAAAGTAAAGATGTCTATTCATAACAAAATTGTAGAGACAGCCATCACTTTCGATGACGTGCTTCTAGTTCCTTCTTATTCTGAAGTTTTACCTAATCAGGTTTCATTAAAATCAAGACTTACCGATAAAATTACGCTGAACGTTCCTATCGTTTCCGCTGCAATGGATACTGTTACAGAGGCCGATTTGGCAATTGCATTGGCAAGAGTGGGCGGTTTAGGTTTTATCCATAAAAATATGACTATTGAAGAGCAGGCGGCTCAGGTAAACAGAGTAAAACGTTCTGAAAACGGGATGATTTCTGATCCTGTTACTCTTTCCAAAGATCATACACTTGGACAGGCAAGAGAGCTAATGTCTAGCTATAAAATCTCCGGATTGCCTGTGGTAGATGCAGATAATATATTAATAGGAATTATTACCAATAGAGATGTAAAGTATCAGGAAAATCTAGATATAAAGGTTGAAGAGATCATGACGAAAGATAAGCTGATTACTTCTGATAAAAATACGAATCTCGAAAAAGCAAAAGAAATTCTTCTTAAAAACAGAGTTGAAAAACTTCCGATCGTTGATGCTGAAAATAAATTGGTAGGTTTAATCACCATTAAAGATATCGACAATCAGTTAGAATATCCTAATGCCAACAAAGATCAAAATGGTAGATTAATTGTTGGAGCTGGAGTTGGAGTTGGAGAAGACACTTTAGACCGAATTGCAGCTTTAGTAGAAGCCGGAGTAGATATTATCGGAATAGATTCTGCTCACGGTCATTCAAAAGGAGTTTTAGATAAAATAGCTGAAATTAGAAGAGCATATCCGGATTTGGATATCGTTGGAGGAAATATTGTAACTGCCGATGCCGCTAAAGATTTAATTGAAGCCGGAGCAAACGTTCTTAAAGTAGGTGTAGGTCCCGGTTCTATCTGTACAACGAGAGTTGTTGCAGGAGTTGGAGTGCCGCAGTTATCTGCAATTTATAATGTATATGAATATGCTCAAACTAAAAATGTTGCTGTAATTGCTGATGGAGGAATAAAGCTTTCCGGGGATATCGTAAAAGCTATTGCAAGTGGAGCTGGTGCAGTAATGTTGGGGTCGCTTCTTGCAGGAACCGATGAAGCTCCGGGAGAGGAAATTATTTTTCAGGGAAGAAAATTCAAAACTTATCAGGGAATGGGAAGTCTTTCTGCCATGAAAAGAGGCGGAAAAGAAAGATATTTCCAAAGTGAAGCTAAAAAATTTGTTCCTGAAGGAATCGAAGGAAGAGTACCAAGCAAAGGTAAATTAGAAGATGTTATTTTCCAGCTAACTGGTGGATTAAGAGCAGGTATGGGTTATTGCGGAGCAAAAGATATTACCGCTTTACAAACCGACACGAAGATGGTAATGATTACCGGAAGCGGATTAAAAGAATCGCATCCTCACGATGTAATCATCACACAGGAAGCTCCAAATTATTCTTTATAGGAAATATAATTCATTCATTGAAAAAAAATCGCCAGTTGTATTGATAACTGGCGATTTTTTATTTATAATCGATACGTTAAAGTTTGCTTTTAAAATCATTTATTCTGAAATCAGTCAATGCATTTCCTTTTTCAATTTTTTCTTTAGAATAAAGCCTGAAATCATTCTCTGTTTTTTCCAGAAGATAATCATAAGGACCAACAGAAGAAATGAGCTTAATTAAAACAGGAGAAACTTCAAGACAAATAAACATTCCCATTATAAATGCTGCAGCAGTAGCAATTATTGCAGAGCCCTTTCCTAACTCATCTAATGCTTGGATTCTAGCAGCGAATCCGTTATACTTGTCCTCGAAAGTTTCAGTAGATTTCCTTTCAGTTTCAAGATTATTATACACTTTAGATATTTCCTTGTCAAGATATTCTAGTCTTGCAGCTGTTTGATTCTGATAGTTTTCCAAATCTCTCTTTCGCTGCTCTTTCAATTCTTGCTTTCTTTTGGCATTAGGTCCAAAGCCTTCTTTTCCGCTGGTTAGATTAGATTGTTTACCCAGAATTTCTTTTTCGAGTTCCACCGAAGCAGAGTCGTAAGATTTTTGATATTGAGCCAGCTTTTCCGCAATTTGTTTTTTTTCAGTTTCAAAAGGAGCATTTTGTTGTAAAATTCTCCCGTTCATCTGTGTTTGAAGATCCTTTTTATTTCTTTGAATAATGGTGTTGAGTTGTTTATTAACCTCTTTTTCAAAAATTTTGAGTTCTAATGGCTTAGAAATAATAATTCCTAAAAATGTTGCCAAAATAAGTCTTGGGATCGACATTAAAATTTGGTTCCACCATGTGCCTGTTTTTTTAATAGATGAAACAATATATCGATCCAGATTAAAAATCATTAATCCCCACAACAATCCGAACCCTAGAGATGCCCAAAACTGATCAAAAATGGTAAAGATGGCATAAGTTGACGATAAGGTGGCAAAAACAGCGGTGAAAAGGACAATTCCACCAATACCCGCAAATTTATTCCATTCGCTGGGTGTTTTCCTGAGAATATGAATGTTAGCTCCTGAACAAATCATTAAAAATTTTTGGAACCAATTAATTTTATGCTGATTATATTGCAATAGTGAAGAGGTATTTTTCATGATGATATTATTCTAAAATAAGTATACCAAATTACAACATTGTTACAAATAGTAATAGGTTTTACAAAGTAAAGCCACTGTTTTAAGATTTTTTTAATAGCTAATTAATATAAAAATAGCAACAATAATGTTATTTATGAATAAGATATGACAGATCACCAATAACATATGATAACAGCAACATATTGAAGATGAAAATATTTAAACAACCATTTACCAAGGTAGGATAAAAAAAGTACATTTTAAACTTATTAAAACGAAAGAAGTAATTTTTCTGACTTTGAACTAAGATTAAACCACTAATGATATAATTGAAAATTCAATATATTTTAAGTGTTTAATGAATGCGTTTAATAGTATTCTTATAGGATTTGGATTGGGATTGATATTATGATTAGTATTTCAATTAAAATAGAATAGAATAAAAAACAATAAAAAAACCTCATACATTTTTGTATGAGGTTTGAAAAAAACTGGCGGCGACCTACTCTCCCGCTTTCGCAGTACCATCGGCGCTAGAGGGCTTAACTTCTGTGTTCGGAATGGGAACAGGTGAGCCCCTCTGCTAAAACCACCCTAAATAAGGTATATAGATTTCAGAGGTTAGATATTAGATTTCAGACTAACTAAAGTCTTGTATCTGATGTCTTATATCTGACATCTTTTTATCGGTAAATTTCATCACAAAGGCAAAACCAGTGTCGCACTTATAAGGCTTGATTTAATGTAAACTTATAGGCTATAAATCTACGGGTAATTAGTACTACTCGGCTATGCTGTTACCAACTTTACACCTGTAGCCTATCAACGTGGTCATCTCCCACGACCCTTAAAAGATGTCTCATCTTGAGGCGAGTTTCGCACTTATATGCTTTCAGTGCTTATCTCTTCCAAACATAGCTACTCAGCGGTGCACCTGGCGGTACAACTGATACACCAGAGGTTTGTTCAAATCGGTCCTCTCGTACTAGATTCAAGCCCTCTCAAACATCTAACGCCCGCAATAGATAGAGACCGAACTGTCTCACGACGTTCTGAACCCAGCTCGCGTGCCACTTTAATGGGCGAACAGCCCAACCCTTGGGACCTTCTCCAGCCCCAGGATGTGACGAGCCGACATCGAGGTGCCGAACCTCCCCGTCGATGTGAGCTCTTGGGGGAGACTAGCCTGTTATCCCCGGAGTACCTTTTATCCTATGAGCGATGGCCCTTCCATACGGAACCACCGGATCACTATGTCCTGCTTTCGCACCTGATCGACTTGTTGGTCTCACAGTCAAGCACCCTTATGCCATTACACTCTACGCACGGTTACCAAGCGTGCTGAGGGTACCTTTGAAAGCCTCCGTTACTCTTTTGGAGGCGACCACCCCAGTCAAACTACCCACCACGCAATGTCCTTCTAAAAGAAGTTAGGCTCCAAGTAAGTAAAGGGTGGTATTTCAACGTTGGCTCCACAAACACTAGCGTGCCTGCTTCAAAGCCTCCCACCTATCCTACACATTACTTACTCAAAGTCAATACGAAGTTATAGTAAAGGTTCACAGGGTCTTTTCGTCCCATTGCGGGTAATCGGCATCTTCACCGATACTACAATTTCACCGAGCTCGTGGCTGAGACAGTGCCCAGATCGTTACACCATTCGTGCAGGTCGGAACTTACCCGACAAGGAATTTCGCTACCTTAGGACCGTTATAGTTACGGCCGCCGTTTACTGGGGCTTCAGTCAAACGCTTCGCTTACGCTAACGCCCTTCCTTAACCTTCCAGCACCGGGCAGGTGTCAGACCCTATACAGCATCTTTCGATTTAGCAGAGTCCTGTGTTTTTGATAAACAGTCGCCTGGGCCTCTTCACTGCGGCCACCATTGCTGATGGCGTCTCTTCTTCCGAAGTTACGAGACTATTTTGCCTAGTTCCTTAGCCACGACTCACTCGAGCACCTTAGGATTCTCTCCTCGACTACCTGTGTCGGTTTTGGTACGGGTTGCTTCACTTCGGCTTTTCTTGGAAGCACTTTCCCTACAGCAACTTCGCCCGAAGGCTAGGTCTTGACTATTCCGTCAGTCTTCAGTAAGTACGGCACTCCGTCCCCTTTTTAGTGTGAGCAAGTATGGGAATATTAACCCATTGTCCATCCACTTCCCCTTTCGGGTGCGCGTTAGGTCCCGACTAACCCTCAGCTGATTAGCATGGCTGAGGAAACCTTAGTCTTTCGGTGAGGGGGTTTCTCGCCCCCTTTATCGTTACTTATGCCTACATTTTCTTTTCTGTCCGCTCCACAATACCTCACGATACTGCTTCGGCGCAAACAGAATGCTCCCCTACCAGATATAATAAATTATAAATCCATAGCTTCGGTAATATGCTTATGCCCGATTATTATCCATGCCGAACCGCTCGACTAGTGAGCTGTTACGCACTCTTTAAATGAATGGCTGCTTCCAAGCCAACATCCTAGCTGTCAATGCAGTTCAACCGCGTTGCTTCAACTTAGCATATATTTGGGGACCTTAGCTGTTGGTCTGGGTTCTTTCCCTCTCGGACATGGACCTTAGCACCCATGCCCTCACTGCCGCAGAACATTTATTAGCATTCGGAGTTTGTCAGGAATTGGTAGGCGATGAAACCCCCGCATCCAATCAGTAGCTCTACCTCTAATAAACTCATTTGCGACGCTGCACCTAAATGCATTTCGGGGAGTACGAGCTATCTCCCAGTTTGATTGGCCTTTCACCCCTACCCACAGGTCATCCGAAGACTTTTCAACGTCAACCGGTTCGGTCCTCCACTTTGTGTTACCAAAGCTTCAACCTGCCCATGGGTAGATCACAAGGTTTCGCGTCTAATCCTACTAACTCAGCGCCCTATTCAGACTCGCTTTCGCTCCGGCTCCGGACCTGAAGTCCTTAACCTCGCTAGTAAAATTAACTCGTAGGCTCATTATGCAAAAGGCACGCCGTCACACCCTATTGGTGCTCCGACCGCTTGTAGGCGTACGGTTTCAGGTTCTATTTCACCCTTCTATTCGAAGTGCTTTTCACCTTTCCTTCACAGTACTTGTTCACTATCGGTCTTTCAGGAGTATTTAGCCTTGGAGGATGGTCCCCCCATATTCAGACAGGATTTCACGTGTCCCGCCATACTCATTTATCATCTATATATACCTTTCGAATACCGGGCTATCACCGTCTACGGCCGCACTTTCCAGTACGTTCTTCTAAATATATAAAGACTTTTGGGCTAATCCGCTTTCGCTCGCCACTACTTACGGAATCTCTTCGATTTCTTTTCCTCCGGGTACTTAGATGTTTCAGTTCTCCGGGTTTGCTCCTCTTACGAGGTAATACATCTTCAATGTATTGGGTTGCCCCATTCGGACATCTCGGGATCTATTCGTGTGTGCCAATCCCCCGAGCTTTTCGCAGCTTACCACGTCCTTCGTCGCCTCTGAAAGCCTAGGCATCCGCCATACGCCCTTAACGATTTCTTTCCTATTTTTAGGTTACTCAAGCACTTATAAGTGCTCGGTTTTCTCTTTGTGATGTCTTTACCGTTAATGTCAATGATCTTATTTTCTTGTACTTAAATAATCAAGTAAAATGTTCTAATGACGGCTCCGTCACTATGTAGTATACATTTCCTTTTATTACCCTCATACATTATACTCTGTACTTTCGTACTTCGTACAATCCGTGGAGAATAAGGGAGTCGAACCCTTGACCTCCTGCGTGCAAGGCAGGCGCTCTAGCCAGCTGAGCTAATTCCCCGCTAGTAGACTTCAGATGTCAGATTACAGACTTTAGACTTTTTTGTCTGATGTCTCTTATCTGATGTCTTCCCGTCTTTTCAATTAGTAGTCTCGGGCAGGCTCGAACTGCCGACCTCTACATTATCAGTGTAGCGCTCTAACCAGCTGAGCTACGAGACTTCATTTAGATTTGAGATAATAGATTTCAGATACAAGACCATTAAGTCTATCTTCTTTTATCTACCATCTTTTGTCTCTCTCCCTATACTAATTTCTAGTGGGTTTTGTATTTTATAATTGATAATCGATGTTGGATGAGTGATTAAGCATCTCTGCTATTATTAATCAATGATCTTTCATCATTTATCTTTTATATATGACAACCAAATAAAAACTAAAGCTTGAACTTTAAGTAAGTTTTTTTTGTACTTGCGTACTTGTTTGTTTAACGTTCTTCAACGCTCTAAAATGAGATGTTCCAGCCGCACCTTCCGGTACGGCTACCTTGTTACGACTTAGCCCTAGTTACCTGTTTTACCCTAGGCAGCTCCTTTTACGGTCACCGACTTCAGGTACCCCAGACTTCCATGGCTTGACGGGCGGTGTGTACAAGGCCCGGGAACGTATTCACCGCGCCATGGCTGATGCGCGATTACTAGCGATTCCAGCTTCATAGAGTCGAGTTGCAGACTCCAATCCGAACTGAGACCGGCTTTCGAGATTCGCATCCAATCACTTGGTAGCTGCCCTCTGTACCGGCCATTGTATTACGTGTGTGGCCCAAGGCGTAAGGGCCGTGATGATTTGACGTCATCCCCACCTTCCTCTCTACTTGCGTAGGCAGTCTCACTAGAGTCCCCAACTGAATGATGGCAACTAGTGACAGGGGTTGCGCTCGTTGCAGGACTTAACCTAACACCTCACGGCACGAGCTGACGACAACCATGCAGCACCTTGAAAATTGTCCGAAGAAAAGTCTATTTCTAAACCTGTCAATTCCCATTTAAGCCTTGGTAAGGTTCCTCGCGTATCATCGAATTAAACCACATAATCCACCGCTTGTGCGGGCCCCCGTCAATTCCTTTGAGTTTCATTCTTGCGAACGTACTCCCCAGGTGGCTAACTTATCACTTTCGCTTAGTCTCTGAACCATAAAGCCCAAAAACGAGTTAGCATCGTTTACGGCGTGGACTACCAGGGTATCTAATCCTGTTCGCTCCCCACGCTTTCGTCCATCAGCGTCAGTTAAAACATAGTGACCTGCCTTCGCAATTGGTGTTCTAAGTAATATCTATGCATTTCACCGCTACACTACTTATTCCAGCCACTTCTACTTTACTCAAGACCTGCAGTATCAATGGCAGTTTCACAGTTAAGCTGTGAGATTTCACCACTGACTTACAGATCCGCCTACGGACCCTTTAAACCCAATAAATCCGGATAACGCTTGCACCCTCCGTATTACCGCGGCTGCTGGCACGGAGTTAGCCGGTGCTTATTCGTATAGTACCTTCAGCTTTCCACACGTGGAAAGGTTTATCCCTATACAAAAGAAGTTTACAACCCATAGGGCAGTCGTCCTTCACGCGGGATGGCTGGATCAGGCTCCCACCCATTGTCCAATATTCCTCACTGCTGCCTCCCGTAGGAGTCTGGTCCGTGTCTCAGTACCAGTGTGGGGGATCACCCTCTCAGGCCCCCTAAAGATCATCGACTTGGTGAGCCGTTACCTCACCAACTATCTAATCTTGCGCGTGCCCATCTCTATCCACCGGAGTTTTCAATATCAAATGATGCCATCTAATATATTATGGGGTATTAATCTTCCTTTCGAAAGGCTATCCCCCTGATAAAGGCAGGTTGCACACGTGTTCCGCACCCGTACGCCGCTCTCTCATTTCCGAAGAAACAATACCGCTCGGCTTGCATGTGTTAGGCCTCCCGCTAGCGTTCATCCTGAGCCAGGATCAAACTCTCCATTGTATGTTTGTCTGACTCACTCAAAGTTTTTTAACGCTTTAGTTTTTCCTTACTTGGTTGTTATATTGTATGTCAATGATCTATTTTTCTTCCGCTTTTTAACGTAGCAATCTTTCTGTCAGTGTCACTCCGTATTTGCGAGTGCAAAAGTAATAACTTATTTTTTAATGACCAAATGTTTTTGAAGAAAATTTAAAGTTTTTTTTAATTAACCCTAACTCCCAAACACCCCAATCAATAACGCTTCTGCTCTCCCCTAATCGGGACTGCAAAGATAATAACTATTTTTAAAACCACAACCCCTTTTTTAAAAAAAATTAAAGTTTTTTTTCGTTACATCTTTTAAAGCTATTTATCAATTACTCCCCTGCGCTACCTACTTAACTTCCGTTTTTCGGTGGCGCAAAGATAGATATTCATACAAACACAAAACAAATTAATTTAACATAAAATTTACCATCACATAACATTAAATCCATAACAGCATGGATATCAGTTGATTTTTTTTAAGCTTTGTTTGATTTTTTATTCTAAAGCTAGAATTCGATCATCATTTGCACAAATAAATGCCCCACAAATAAAGGTAATCACACAAAAACACCTCCGAATGGAGGTAGATTTAAGGAGAGAAAAGCTTTCTTTTATTATTTTTTAAACAAATTCAAGTATCACTGAATTGATATTAAGGCATATTAACATTGAGTTGGTGAGAGTCCACCAATTGCAATTCATATTCATTCAACAATAAATAATTTTTAAAAAAGAAATTCTATCGTAAGTTTTCTGGCATATTAATATTATTCTTCTTCATAAAATCTAACAATTCATTGTATTTTTCTTCGTAATCATTAGCACCACATTTATGAGAGATGCTGCAGATGTCTGAAGGTTTTATTTTTAGGATATCTGAAATTTTTGTAAGAATATCGAGATTGATTTTCACTTTGGAGTTTTCTATATCTGAATAAGCTTTCTGTGAAATACCCATTTCGAATGCCATATATTCTTGAGTAAGATCTCTGTCTCTCCTCATTTTCCTTATATTCTGTCCACAAATTTTCATCATAAATTGCTTTAGTAGTTTTCGGTATATTTTAGAAGTATATCTAATAGCTGCAGACAAAGTTAGTAAATACCTTTGTGAAAATATTAGACAAGCAGCATTATATTTATTTTTTCCTGTATTAATATAGGTTTATAATAGGGAGAATTCAAGAAAATAATTTTTGGCTGCAAGAAACAAAAGTTATGGAGACGCAAAAATTTAATTATGACAATAATATTGTCAGAGCATTCCTTTACGCAACCATTGTATTTGGAATTATTGGTTTTCTTTTAGGATTAACAGCAGCTTTAATGCTATTTTATCCAGAATTACCTGAGTTTTTATTTGGAACTGATGATACAACTATCCAAAGCTTACGAAGTGGAAATATTCAGGGATTAATTAATTCCCAAGGAGCTTTGGGCTTCGGAAGAATCAGAATGCTTCATACCAGTGCTGTGATCTTCGCTTTTGTCTGCAACTCTTTCTATTGTGGTGCTTATTACAGCATGCAAAGACTTTTGAAAACAAGAATGTATAGCGATACACTTTCTTGGATTCATTTCTGGAGTTGGCAAATTATGATTATTTCTGTAGTAATTACATTCTTAATGGGAATTAATACTTCTAAAGAATATGCAGAACATGAGTGGCCTATTGATATTTTAATAACTTTTTCTTGGGTTATTTTCGGAATCAATATGTTTGGAACCATTGCCAAAAGAAGGGTACGTCATTTATATGTAGCGATTTGGTTCTATATCGCAACTTGGATTGCTGTTGCAATGCTCCATATCTTCAACAATTTAGAAGTTCCTTTATCTTTTACAAGCTGGAAGTCTTATTCTGCATACGCAGGAGTAAAAGATGCTTTGGTACAATGGTGGTACGGACACAATGCGGTTGCTTTTGTTTTAACAACACCAGTTTTAGGATTAATGTATTATTTTATGCCTAAAGCCGCAAACAGACCCGTTTTCTCTTACAAACTTTCTATCATTCACTTTTGGTCTTTAATCTTCGTTTATCTTTGGGCAGGACCTCACCACCTTCAATATACTGCTTTACCAGCTTGGGCACAGGCAGTAGGAACTGGTTTCTCTATTATGCTTATTGCACCGTCTTGGGGAGGAATGCTGAACGGACTGTTAACGTTAAGAGGAGCTTGGGACAAAGTAAGAGATAATCCTATCCTAAAATTCTTTGTAGTAGCTGTTACTTGCTACGGTATGGCAACATTTGAAGGTCCATTATTAGCTACAAAATCTTTAAATAAAATTGGGCATTACACAGACTGGGTAATTGGACACGTTCACTTAGGAGCTTTAGGCTGGAACGGATTTATGGCATTCGGTGTTATATATTACCTTATCCCTGTGATGTGGAGAACAAAACTATGGTCTGTAAAATTGGCTAACTGGCATTTCTGGCTGGGAACTTTAGGAATTATTTTCTATGCTGTCCCAATGTATATTTCAGGATTTACACAGGGCTTGATGTGGAAACAGTTTAATCCGGACGGAACTTTATTGTGGAAAAACTGGCTAGATACAGTAACTGCTGTTATTCCTTACTTTAAAATGAGATTTGTTGGAGGTCTGTTTTATTTAAGTGGAGCAATTTTAATGGTAATAAATGTTGTAAAAACTATTAAAGCAGGATCATTCCAGAAAAATGTACCGGCAGAAGCTCCAGCTTTAGCAAATATTGGAACTGCAAGAAAACAAGGAGAAGGTGTACACCTTTGGTTAGAAAGAACACCTCAGCTATTATCAATATTAGCATTCGTAGCAGTTGCTATTGGTGGATTAGTAGAAATTGTTCCTACTCTAACAGTAAAAAGCAATCTACCAACAATATCAGCTGTAAAACCTTACACACCACTAGAATTGGAAGGAAGAGATCTTTACATACGAGAAGGCTGTAATGCTTGCCACTCACAAATGATTCGTCCGTTCCGTGATGAAGTAAACAGATTCGATGGTAAAAACGGACAGTATTCTAAAGCAGGGGAATTCATTTACGACAGACCTTTCCTTTGGGGATCTAAAAGAACAGGACCAGATTTGCACAGAGAAGGAGGAAGAAACCCAGATTCTTGGCACTTTAAACACATGTACAACCCAAGAATTACTTCAGCAGGATCAATTATGCCACGTTTCCCTTGGTTAATTACCAATAAACTGGATCGTTCACAAATGACGGATAAACTGATGTTGATGAAAAACACTTTCGATGTTCCTTATACTAAAGCACAGATAGATTCCGCAAATCAGTGGGCAGACAATCAGTCTAAAGCCATCGTTAAAAGAATTTATTCTGAAGCGGCAGACGTAAAAACTCAGGTTGAAAAAGATAAACTTACCAAAGGTGACAAGTTTGTACCATTGGAACAACGTGAAATTATCGCCATGATTGCCTATCTGCAAAGACTGGGAACAGATATTAAAACCACAGAGATTAAAACAGCAAGTGTAGATTAATTTTAAAAACTTTTCGAGATGAAAACAAGAACTCCCATATCTATATATATTGCTTTAACAATAGGAATTACCATTATGGCATTCGAAATGTTTGCCTCAGACTCCAATTATTTTTCCACCCCTTTCTTTTGGGCACTTTTAATAATCATTACGATTTTGCTGCTCATTATGAATTCTATTGGAGATCTGGTAGAAAATGAAAGATTCCAAAGACTTACCGAAGCAGAAAAACAGGCATTTCTAACAGATAAGAATAAATCTTATTTCCAGACACTTTGGAATTCGGCTTTCAAAAAACAGTCTCAATCTGAAGAAAAGGACATTTTAATAGACCATGGGTTCGACGGAATTACGGAACTCGACAATTCTTTACCAAAATGGTGGATCGGTCTCTTTTATTTTGGAATTATCTTTTGTGTAGTGTACATGGTTGCATTTGCTTTCACAGATTATGCACATCCGGAAGTTGAGTACGATAAAGAAACTAAAGTTCAGCTGGCTTCCATAGAAGAGTATGAAAAAAGTGCTCCTGCCATTAATCTAGAAACTGCAAAATACAGTGCAGATTATGTAGCAGAAGGAGAACAGCTGTTCAAAACCAATTGTGTAACATGCCACGGAGATGGTGGTAAAGGCGGAATTGGTCCTAACTTAACCGATAACCACTGGATTAACATTAAAGAAAAAAGTTTATTTAAAAATGTTTTCTGGATGCTGGAAAATGGTTCTCCTAACAATCCTACCATGAGACCTTTCATAAAAGAAGGAACCATTACAGGAAGAGACGCAGAAAAAATAGCATCTTATATCTACCACATCAATCAGGAGAAAGCTCCTATAACTCCTGCAAACGGCGGAGCTGCTCCACAAGGTGAGGAAGTAAAATGGCAAGAATAACCAAGAATAAAAAATCTCTAAATATATTTACTCTATGAATTGAATCTCCATCAGATGTGTGCTCTGGTTGTAACTCAACTAACATCTGAAAACCTATTCACTTTTAAATATTCCATAATATTTAAAACATCCAAAGCATACATCAATGCAAAAACCTGTTCATTTTGAGCGGGTTTTTGTTTTTTAAATATACCATAAAAAGGCATTATTATCGTAAAAAGACTACAGTTGGCAAAAATCTTGCTTAACTGAAGTGGAAGTCTTCAAAAGCTTCACTCAAAAATAATTTAATCATGCTAAAACTCATTAAAATTCAAGCTCTAAAGATTTAGAGTACACAATCCACTCATTATTCGTGAATTTTTTTCACATTACTAAAACGATTGTATATTTGTATAAATCACAGAAATTTGAAACTGAAATTTAATAAAAGGAAAATTCTCAGAGGGATTGTTATAACAATTACCTCTATTATTGTTTTAATACTGTTGCTCATCTTAAGTTTAAGGATTCCTGCAGTTCAGAATTATGTAAAAGATAAGCTTGTTGTCTATTTAGAAGGTAAAATTAAAACGAAAGTAAGTCTGGATAAAGTTTACATCGGTTTCCCAAACAGTCTTGTAATGGAAAACCTTTATCTGAAAGGTCAGAATATCGATACCCTTTTAGCCGTAAAGAAATTTGATGTAGGTCTAGATATGTGGCAGCTGATAAAGTCTAAAGCAGATATTACTTCAATAGATCTAGAAGGAGTTCGAGCCAATGTGGTAAGAGATCCTAAAGGAAAATTCAATTTCGATTATATTATTGATGCTTTTGCGACTTCTGAAAAGGAAGAAAAACCATCAAAACCATTTATTATTTCATTAGATAAGATTAAACTGAAAGATATTGGTGTTACCTTCAACGATCAGCAGTCTAGAAATGACATCAAAGTTTACTTCAATAATTTTGATACCCGTGTAAAGACTTTCGATCTGCAAAACAACTCGTATGCGGTAAATGATATTAATCTCGACGGTTTAAAACTGAAGCTGAAACAGGATTTTGTAAAAGAGGTTACCCATAAAGTAGAAAAGAAAGTAGATTCTCTCAACCAGAAAAAAACAATGAAACTGGGATTAAGCGGAATTAAGCTTACCAATTTTGATATTGATTACGGAGATGACAACACCAAAACTTTCGCAAAAGTTCTCTTCAAAGAGCTGAGTACCAAAGTAAATAAAATTGATCTGGACAATAATAGTTTTGATGTAGGCAATGTGTATCTCACAAAAGCAGATATTAATGCCAATCTTTACTTACCTTCCCAAAACGCAAACCCGAAAGATTCTAAAAAAACAGAACCAGAAAAAAATTCTGCGGAGCAAAAAGCTATGGAACTCCTTTTAGGAAAGCTTCTTTTGGATGATGTAAAAGTCACTTACAACAATACTGCCATTGCTCCTACCCGATCCGGAATGGATTTTAACCATCTAGATTTCTCTAAGATGAATCTCGATGTAAGAAATTTCAAAATGCAGAACGGAGGTTTTGCAGGATCTGTAAAATCAGCAGAAATTCTGGAAAATAGAGGTCTTAATATTCAGAAATTTAATACCGATTTTGTTTATGGAGAAAAAGAAGCCTACCTTAAAAACCTTTATCTTCAAACCCCTAAAACTGTTTTAAGAGATCAGATTATTTTAAATTATAACTCAATAGAACAGTTATCTTCCAATCCGGGAGAAATAAAAATAGCCGCAGACATCCGGGATTCCAAAATTGGGTTTTCTGATATTTTGAATTTAGTTCCTACCTTACGAAATACCGCTCCATTTAATAAATATCCTCATTCAACATTAAATGTCAACGCGATTCTGAGAGGGAAGGTAAACGATTTGTCTATTCAGAATCTGAAAGTTTCAGGATTAGACCAGCTTAAAGTTTTGGCATCCGGAAATATTAAAAATGCAATGAAACCCGACCAGCTTTACTACGACATGAACATTGGCGAGTTTTCTACTGCATCTAAAACCATATACAATTTAGTTCCCAAAAATACTATCCCAAAAAATATTACGCTCCCTTCTTTTTTAACGGTTCGCGGTAAAGCTAAAGGAACAACAAAAATTGTAGATACCAATCTGCGTCTTACTTCAACTTTAGGAAATGCGGCAGTTATCGCCAAAGCAGATTTACGAAGAAAAAACAGTGAAACTTTCGATGTAAAAGCCAATCTGCAAAGTTTACAAATCGGAAAAATCATTCAGAATAAAGATTTAGGCAGCATTACCGCTCAAATTAATGCAAAAGGACAAGGTTTCGATCCTAAAATCATGACTGCAGTATTGAGCGGAGACGTAAGATCTGCTACTTACAAAGGTTACACCTATCAGAATATGAATCTGAAAGGAAAAATTATACGTGGTGCTTATGATATTGACTTAAATTCTAAAGATCCGAATGCCAATTTGCATCTTGCGGCTTCAGGAGTTTTCCGAGACAGCCCGACTGTGAAAGTAAACGGTAAAATCAATAAATTAGATTTACATAAACTTGGGTTTTATAGTTCCCCAATGATTATTGCCGGTGGAATAGACGGAGATTTTAAAAATTTAGATCCCGATCATTTAAACGGATATTTGAATCTCCAGAATTTTGCAATTTCAGATACTAAAGAAATTTATCCTGTTCAGGAAATCAGACTGAATGCTGTTTCTACAACAGATTCCACATTAATACAGCTTAATTCTCAGATTGCTGATCTGGAATTAAAAGGAAAATATAAGCTCACACAGATTTTTGGAGCTTTAACGCAGACTGTTAACCAATATTATCAGTTCCAAAAACCTTCAAAAGCTCAGAAAATTAATAACGGACAGTTTTTTACTCTTAATGCTGCCATTAAAAATGACGACCTCATCAGAAAATTTGTTCCGGATTTAAAAAGTTTTGAAACGATTACCATCAACGGAAATTATAATGCAGATTCTCAAAACATCGAACTTGATGCAAAAATTCCGCAGGTATTGTACGGAACCAATACACTGGAAAATACCAGTTTAAAGATTACCAACCAAAATCAGGCATTACAGTATGATTTAAGTGTTGCAGCATTAAAAAGTGAAAGTTTTGCTTTAAATAAAGTGAATGTTAACGGTGATGTTTCCAACAACATCATCAATTACAACATCACTACAAAAGACGAAAAAGACGCTACACAGTTCCTTATTGCAGGAAATGCGAAGTCGATGAACGATATTACAGAAATTTCTTTAAATCCCAACGGTTTAAAGCTGAATTATATGGATTGGAATGTTACTGAAAATAATAAAATACAAATTTTCAGTCAGGGAATTGTGGCGGATAATTTCAGGCTTTCGAATTCCGGAGCAGAAATATCGCTGCAATCTGAGAGCAATTCTCCAAGCAGTCCTTTAAATGTTTCTTTAAAAGATTTTAAAATTGAAACCATTACCGAAATCATCAAAAAAGATTCGCTTCTGGCAAAAGGAACCATCAACGGAACAGCTCAGTTACGGGATTTAACCAAAAAAATGACTTTTACCTCCGATATTGATGTAACCGACTTATTTGTATTTGGAAATCCTGTTGGAAATCTCGATATTAAAGTGAATAACCAATCTGCCAATCTTCTCAACGCCGATATTGCACTTTCCGGAAATAATAATGATGTAAAAATCTTAGGAAATTATAATACTTCTTCGAGTAGTTTCGATTTGAATTTGGATATGAATCAGCTTCAGATGAAAACCCTTCAAGGATTCACGATGAATGCCATTAACAATACAGAAGGTTATCTTTCCGGAGATTTAAAAATTACAGGAACAACCACCGCACCTAAAATTTTAGGCGACCTGAAAATGAATAATGTCGGCTTAATGATTGCTAAAACGGGAAGTGATTTCCGAAATATTAACGATAAAATAGAGTTTACGAATAGAGGAATCGAGTTTGATAACTTTAAAATAAACGATAAAGACGGTAATTCGCTTAAAATAGACGGTCAGGTTTTAACCCAGACTTACAAAGATTTTGCCTTCAATTTAGATGTAGATGCAAAAGATTTTAAAGTTGTAAACTCAGAAAAATCTAATGATGCCTTAATGTATGGAGTGTTAGCGATTGATGCAGCACTTAAAGTAAGAGGAAATTTAGATTTACCAAAAGTAGACGGAAGACTTTCGGTTTCAGATACAACAGATTTCACATTTGTACTTCCGCAGTCTTCTCCTTCATTACAGGAAAGAGATGGTATTGTAGAATTTATTGATCAGGATCAGGTAGCCCTTTCTAAAACCATTAAAGCAGATTCTATAGATTCGCAAACCAACATTAAAGGAATGGATGTGAATGTGAATATCGAACTCAGCAAGGAAGCCAAACTTTCTATTTTGATAGATAAAGCCAACGGCGATTTTGTAAAACTTCAGGGAGAAGCAGATCTTACAGGAGGAATAGATCCTTCAGGCAAAACAACTTTAGTAGGTGTATATCAGGTTGAAAAAGGAAGCTACGAAATGTCTGTAAGTGTTTTAAAAAGAAAATTTGATATTCAGAAAGGAAGCACAATTACTTGGACAGGAGAACCCACGACCGCTACTCTCGATATTACCGCAGTTTACAATACTCAGGCTGCACCAATTGACCTTGTGGAGCAGCAATTTTCGGGAAGCCAGTCGGAGCTGAATCAGTTCAAACAAAGAATTCCTTTTAATACTTTACTGAAACTTAAAGGTGAGCTTATGAAGCCACAAATCAGTTTTGATATTACAACTGATGAGAAAAACAATGCGATATCTTCTAATGTTGCCGATACAGTAGAAGGTAAACTTGCCCAACTTCGGGAAGACGAAAACGAAATGAATAAGCAGGTTTTTGCTCTTCTTCTTCTTAACCGTTTTATCGGAGAAAATCCATTCCAAAGTAATTCGGGGCTTTCGGCAGAAACTATGGCAAGACAGAGTGTAAGTAAAATTCTTTCTCAACAGCTTAATAATTTGGCATCAGATTTAATAAAAGGTGTTGATCTCAACTTTGATCTGGAATCTACTGAAGACTATTCTACCGGAAAACAAAATACGAGAACAGATCTTAATGTAGACATCAGCAAAAAATTGCTGAATGACCGATTAAAAGTAACCGTAGGAAGCAATTTCGGGCTTGAAGGTGAAACCAGACAGAACGAAAATACCACCAATATTGCAGGAGATGTAACTATAGACTACAGCCTTTCCCGAGATGGAAGATATACCTTAAGAGCATATCGTAAGAATGAATATCAGGTAGCACTTCAGGGGCAGATTGTAGAAACAGGTCTTGGGTTTGTTATTACTCTGGATTATGATAAATTCAGAGATATTTTCAGAAAATCTAAGAATAACCGAAACAAAGAAGGCATTCAGAATAAAAGAAATAAAGACAAAGAAGTCGTAGAATTTAAGTAATGAAGATTAATTTTAGCACATACTACAAATATTTTCTGGCATCCGGAATGACGGCGGCTGTTGTATCTTGTTCCAACACCAAATTCCTAAAGGAAGGACAAATGCTTTACACCGGAGCCGAAGTTAAGATCGAAAATGATTCTCTCAGCAAAAAAGAAAAAAATGATCTTGAATCGGCTTTAAAAGACAATCTTACCCCAAAGCCGAATTCTTCTTTTTTAGGATTAAGACCTAAATTGTACGCTTACAATGTAACCAAAGAGCCTAAAAAACAAAAAGGATTGCGGTATTGGCTGAAATACAAATTCGGAGAAGAACCGGTATTGCTTGGAGATGTAGATAAAGAATTCAATAAAGATATTATTGTAAATTATTCCGAAAATAAAGGATATTTCAATGCAAGAGCAAAATACGATACCGTTTCTAAAAATAAGAAAGCGAAAGTAATATACACTTTAAATCCGGGTGGCAGATATTTAATCAGCAATGTTAAATTTCCTGCAGATTCATCGGAAATAAATAAGGAAATACGTGCTTTAAAAGATAAAACCTTATTAAAAACTGGCAATCCTTTCGATTTGGAAGTTATTAAAGCAGAAAGACAGAGAATTGATGACGGACTGAAAAACCGTGGCTTTTATTATTTTAATCCGGATAATATTATTGTTCAGGCAGACAGTACGGTGAGCAAAAAACACGAGGTAGAACTCATCGTAAAGCTTAAAGATAAAACACCAGATTTAGCAAAAGATCAGTTTACTATAGATAAAGTAGTGGTGTTCCCGAATTATAATCTTCGAGATGCAAAAAGAGGAAAGTACAGCATTCCTATGAATGCAGATTCTCTGAAGGGATACGAATATAACAATATTTATGTTGTCGATCCGGACAAAAAATTTAAACCAAGAGTTTTCGACCGTGCTCTGTATTTCGAAAAAGGCGATTTATACAACAGAAAAAATCATAACCTTTCTCTTAACCGTCTTATTAATCTTGGGGTTTTTAAATTTGTGAAAAATGAATTTGTTGTTTCAGATTCTTTAAATCATAAGTTTGATGCTTATTATATTCTTACTCCGAGAGAACTACAATCTCTAAGACTTGAAGCTTTAGGAAGAACCAACTCTGCCAATTATGCCGGAAGCGAGGTTAATTTAAACTGGACTCAAAGAAATTTTTTCCGTGGAGCGGAGCAGTTTAAGGCATCTCTTTACGGTGCATTCGATGTGCAGATTGGTGGTCCCGCCGATGCCGAAAACATCTTCAGAGCAGGAGCCAATACCCAGCTTTCTATCCCAAGAATTGTGGCGCCTTTCCGTTTCAATTCTTCCAGTGCATTTGTTCCGAGAACTAATATTCAACTCGGATATGAATTCCAGAACAGAACTACTTTATATACTTTAAATACATTCAGTGCATCTTTTGGATATCAGTGGAAAGAAAATATCCGAAAAGAACACGAGCTGAAACTTATAGATGTTACCTATATTGCTCCGGCAAACGAAACTCCAAAATTTATTGCATTAAAAGAGGGAAACCCATACCTTACAAGAATTACGGAGCGACAGTTAATTTTCGGTCCTACCTATTCTTACACCTACTCTACCACGATGCTTCCTCAAAGAAATACTTTTTATTATAAAGGAATGCTAGATTTGGCAGGGAATCTCACAGGGCTCATTTCCGGAGCAAATGTAAGAGATGGAAATCAAAAAAATATATTTGGAGTACCGTTCAGTCAGTATGTAAAAGTGGAAAATGATGTTCGTTTTTATCACAAATTTACAGAGAAAACCTCTTTAGCAACCAGATTTATCGCCGGTGTGGCTATTCCTTATGGAAATTCTAACTTCATCCCTTTCTCCAGACAGTTTTTTGTAGGTGGAAGTAACAGTATACGAGCTTTCAGAGCAAGAACATTAGGACCCGGAAGTTACGATCCGAGAACGGAAACCAATACCCGCGCATTATTTGATCAGGCAGGAGATGTAAAACTGGAACTGAATGCCGAATATCGAGCCAATTTGTATAAGTTTTTAAATGTTGCAGCTTTTATAGATGCAGGTAATATCTGGCTTCTGGAAGACCCTCAAAATGAAAGACCGGGAGGTAAATTTTCTAAAAATTTCTTAAGTGAAACGGCTGTGGGAGCAGGTTTAGGTTTACGTTTAGATTTTTCTATTCTTATCCTTCGTTTAGATCTTGCCATGCCACTTCGGGTTCCTTATTATGAAAAAGGTGATCGATGGACTTTCGACAAAATTAATTTTGGAAGCGGAGCCTGGAGAAGAGATAATCTTATTCTGAATATTGCCATCGGATATCCTTTCTAAAATATTAATTACATTGAAAATATTAGGAACAAATTTTTCATAATTGTTTTCATTTGTCTTAAAGGAACAATCTTTGCGTGCACTTTTACACCAACAATATTTTTATTTTGAATATTGTAAAGAAACAATACACCATTTACACAAACATTATAGTTATGCTGAAAAAACTGAAATTTTTCTGGGAAACTGTTAAAGAAACCTTTACTGAATGGAATAACTCCAGTGCTTCCGGCGATTCTGCCAGTCTTGCCTATTATGCCATATTTTCGATTCCGGGGTTACTTATTATTATTATTTGGATTGCCGGATATTTTTTTGGTGAAGAAGCCATACGCGGACAAATCAGTTCTCAAATTAGCGGAATGATGGGACAGGATGTTGCTAAAAGCATACAGGAAATGATTGCAGGAGCATTAATTGATAAAGAAAATATATTTATGAAAATTGTGGGAATAGGCTCTTTGGTATTTGGTTCTACTACCCTGTTCTTTCAGCTTCAGAAATCTTTAAATAACCTTTGGGATGTAGAAGCAGCTCCCAAAAAGGCATTTGCTAAATTTCTTATTGATCGTGCCAACTCTTTGGGAATGATTCTCATATTGGGATTTCTTCTGATGATTACCATGATAATGTCTTCTCTTATTAGTCTTTTTAACGATTTTATTACCCGATATTTTGGTCTGGAAACGTACCTCATTGTAGAACTTATCAATTTCGGTGTAGGATTCGGACTTGTTATTTTATTGTTTGCCTTAATGTTTAAAGTACTTCCAGACGTAGAAATGAGCTGGAAATCTGTATGGAAAGGAGCTATGCTTACAGCGGTACTTTTTACTCTTGGTAAATTTTTGCTGAGTTTATATTTCAGCCAGTTTAAACCAACTTCAGCTTTTGGAACTGCAGGAACGGTAATTCTGATTATGATGTGGATTAACTATTCCTGTATGCTTATTTTTTTCGGTGCTGAATTTACCAAAGTCTATACTTATAAAAGAGGTCTTCGTATAGAACCTTCGAAACACGCTAAATGGAGCAGTGCAAAACTGTATAGAGACAGCCAAACTAAGAATATTGCTTCTTCATAAATCATTTCTTCAAAATAAACTTTTAAATTTTTAGGCATTGAAATATTAGAAGCATAACCTTTATTTTAGAATAGCCTTACGGAAAACCGTAATTTTCTTTTTTTTATTTTTCGAAATTTTGTTCTTTGATGTAAGAAGCAATGTGGTTTTTTACAACAGACAAAACATAAAAATAGGATGATGAAAAAAGTTATTTCGTATAACTAATTCATTAATGAAAAAACTAATCCTCCCGAAAATTTCAGGAGGATTAGTTTTTTTTACATTCTGTTTACGGTTTGTATACCGAGTAATTGTAAGGATTTTTTGATGGTTTCTGCAGTGAGATTAGATAGATTCAGTCTCATCTGTTTTAGATTTTCATCTTCCTGATTCAAAATCGGATTACTTTGATAAAAAGAATTATACGTTTTAACCAAATCGTATACATAATTGGCAATTAAGGCTGGGCTTAAGGCTTCTGCCGCTTTCTCAACAATAGGTTTGTAATTTGCTAGCTGCAAAATTAATTCTTTTTCAGACTGATTTAGCTCAACATCAGAGATTTCTCGGTAATGATAATCTGCCTTTACAAGCAAGGACTGAATTCTGGCAAAAGTATATTGTATAAATGGCCCTGTATTTCCATTAAAATCTATACTTTCTTCCGGATTGAAAAGCATCTTTTTCTTCGGATCTACCTTCAGCATAAAATATTTTAGAGCACCAATTCCTACATTCTCATAATTATTCTCTTTTTCTTTTTCACTAAGATGTTCGAGTTTTCCTAATTCTTCCGCTTTTTCTTTTGCAATATTGTGCATTTCCTGCATCAGATCGTCTGCATCTACAACAGTTCCTTCTCGGGATTTCATTTTTCCGTTCGGAAGTTCAACCATTCCATAAGACAAATGGTACAGCTGATCTGCCCAAGAATAACCAAGTTTACCTAAAATTTTAAACAAAACCTGAAAATGATAATCCTGCTCATTTCCTACAGTATAAATCAGTTTCTGAATATTGTTATCTTTAAAACGCTCTACAGCCGTTCCCAAATCCTGGGTCATATAAACCGAAGTTCCATCCGAACGGAGCAATAATTTCTGGTCTAAGCCTTCATCCGTTAAATCGCACCATACCGAACCGTCTTCTTTCTTATATAAAACACCTTTATCTAAACCTTCCTGAATAAGATCTTTTCCTAAAATATAAGTATTACTTTCGTACTGAACCTGGTCAAAATCTACACCTAATCTACGATAAGTCTCATTGAAACCCTCATACACCCAAGAATTCATTTCCTTCCAGAGGTTTCTTACTTTTTCGTCTCCGTTTTCCCAATCCAAAAGCATTTTTTGTGCTTCTTTCATTAATGGGGCATCTTTTTTAGCCTGATCTTCAGAAATACCTTGGGCTACAAGTTCAGCAATTTCTTGTTTATAATGTTTATCGAATTCAACATAATAATTCCCTACAAATTTATCTCCTTTAATCTTCTGCATTGCAGGTGTTTTTCCCTCTCCGAATTTTTCCCAAGCCAACATAGACTTACAGATGTGAATTCCTCTGTCGTTGATGATTTGAGTCTTAATCACATCATAACCAGCTTCTTCTAAAATTTTCGCCACAGAAAATCCCAACAGATTATTTCTGATGTGTCCTAAATGCAATGGCTTATTAGTATTGGGTGAAGAATACTCTACCATTACAGTTGCATTTTTCTTTTCTATAGTCGAAAAAAATTCATTCAACCCTTTAAACTGTTCAACGAAAAGATTAGTTTTAACTTTTACATTTACAAAACCTTTAACTACATTGAAGCTTTCGAAGAGTTCTGTCTGTGTTGTTAAAGCTTCTCCTACTTCCATACCTATAGTTTCCGGACTTTTCTTTAACTGTTTCACTAAAGGAAATATTACAATTGTAAAATCTCCTTCAAATTCGGTTTTATTTTCCTGAACTTCAAGGTGTATATCTTTAAGCTGAAAGACATTAAGAATAACCTCTGCCAGTTTTTGTTCTATAATATTTTTAATATTCATTATTTCTAATTTGAAAAAGCAAATATACGTAAATAAAAAAACCGCCCGAAGGCGGTAAATATGAATAATTATCTATAAAGAAATTATATTTGTGTTAACTTAAATGGAATTCATTATTTTTGGCTTCAAGAAGTTTAGTAATTATAAAGCACAATAATACATACATTACATAAACTAGAGTATTACGTATTTTATGGAATTAGCAAAGAAATGGTCAGAAAATTACATTGAAGCAGGTTGCGATGAAGTGGGGAGAGGATGTTTGAGCGGACCTGTTGTAGCCGCAGCAGTAATCGTTGATGAAAACTTCGAACAAAGACTTATTAATGATTCTAAGAAGCTTAACTTTAAAACAAGAATGGAACTAGATGGATATATAAAAGACAATGTAAAATGCTATGCAATTTCAGAACTTCCGCCTGCTTTTATTGATGAACATAATATTCTGAATGCAAGTATACATGCGATGCACAGAGCTTTAGACCAACTTACGATAAGACCAGAACTTATACTTGTAGACGGAAATAAATTTCACCCTTACAACTTTATTCCACACCAGTGCATCATCAAAGGAGATTCTAAATTTTTATCGATTGCTGCAGCATCTATTTTGGCAAAAAATTATAGAGATAAACTAATGATGGAACTTCACCATGAATATCCTCATTATGGCTGGGATACCAATTTTGGGTACGCAACAAAAAAACATCAGCAGGCATTAAAAGAGTATGGAATCAGTAAATACCACCGTCTTTCATTTAGATTAAATTATGACTAACAAACAACCCAATGGATTGTTAAATAATTAATTATTAATTGTTAAATTTAAAATCATTACAAATAATATGTAAATTGAATACAAATATCACAAACAAACATAAAGTGTTAATTATCAAAAATTTATAGCTTTTTTATAACTAATTTATGATTTTTTAATTTTAAATAAAAAAGACGCTCCAAAAATTTGGAGCGTCTTTTACAATTATTAAATCGTCTGTTCTACTAGTTGAGGTCCTGAAGAAATAAGCTTCCTTGCTTCTTCATTATTGCAATACTGTTCAAAATTTTTGATGTATTTTGCAGCAAGATCTTTAGCCTTATCTTCCCATTCTGCTACGTCATTATAAGTATTACGAGGGTCTAAAATACCTTCTGTAACATTAGGCAGAGAAGTTGGCACTTCAAGATTCATGATAGGAATAACAGTTTTATCTGCATTTTCTATTGATCCGTCTATAATTGCATCAATAATCGCTCTGGTATCCTTTAACGAAATTCTTTTTCCTGTACCATTCCAACCTGTATTTACCAAATAAGCTTTTGCACCATGCTCCTTCATTTTACCAATTAATGTTTTTGAATACATCGTTGGGTGCAATGTTAAAAACGCTTCGCCAAAAGCAGGTGAAAACGACGGTTCAGGAGAAGTAATTCCTCTTTCTGTTCCTGCTAATTTAGAAGTATAACCGCAAAGGAAGTGATATTGTGCCTGGTTTTCATCCAAAATAGATACCGGAGGCAATACCCCAAAAGCATCCGCAGATAGATAAACAATCTTCTGAGCATGTCCCGCTTTAGAAGGCAATACAATTTTGTTGATATGATATATAGGATAAGAAACTCTTGTGTTTTCTGTGATAGAACCATCAGAATAATCGCAAACACCGTCTTTTACAACCACATTTTCAAGAAGTGCATCTCTTTTGATTGCTCTGAAAATATCCGGTTCTTTTTCTTCAGAAAGGTCAATTACTTTCGCATAACAACCTCCTTCATAGTTAAAAACCCCTTTGTTATCCCAACCATGTTCGTCATCTCCAATTAAATATCTCTTAGGATCTGCAGACAAAGTAGTTTTCCCTGTTCCGGAAAGTCCGAAAAACAGTGCTACATCACCTTTTTCACCAACGTTTGCAGAACAGTGCATAGACGCCATTCCTTTAAGCGGAAGATAATAATTCATCATAGCAAACATCCCTTTCTTCATTTCTCCACCATACCAAGTTCCGCCAATAATCTGAAGCTTTTCGGTAAGATTGAACATGATAAAGTTTTCAGAATGCAATCCCTGTTCTTCCCAGTTTGGATTTGTAGTTTTTGAACCATTGATAACAGTAAAATCTGGTTCTCCATAATTTTGAAGATCATAATGCGACGGACGGATAAACATATTCGTTACAAAGTGAGCCTGCCAAGCAACTTCCATTATAAATCTTACTTTCAGTCTTGTATCTTCGTTCGTTCCGCAAAAAGTATCTACAACATAGATTTTTTTTGAAGAAGAAAGCTGATCTAAAACTAAATCTTTGCAAGAGTCAAAAATTTCAGGTGTAGTGGGTAAGTTTACTTTACCATCCCAGAAAATAGTATCCTTTGTAACGTCATCCTGAACAATGTACCTGTCTTTAGGCGAACGGCCAGTGAAAATACCTGTTTCTACAGACACTGCTCCAGATTCTGTAAGTTCAGCTTTTTCAAAACCCTGATTATCAGGTGAAACTTCCGCTTGATATAATTCTTCGTAAGAAGGATTATAAATTAATTCGTAATCTCCTCTAATCCCTAATTTTTGCAAATCTTGGATGATTTTAGCGTTTTTCATTTTACTTATATTTTCTGTTTCTTTTTTTTGGTTTAAACAATTTAATGTGAACTAATTGTTAAACGTTGATAAATATAAACATATAAGCGAAAATGGCAAATAAAAATAAGAAGATTTATATCATTGAATTTCAGTAAATTATATCATCCCAATCGAAAATAGTGCTAAAACCTCTGTCCCAAAAATAGTCCTTGTAACCGCTAAATTTTGCTGTCATTACAAAATCTCCACCCCAAGCGCCTAAACTTTTAACAAAAACAGGGCAATCTTCAAAAAAAACAGACTTAACTGTCGGAATTTCAATAAAATCTGAAATTCTTTGCTCATGTAATATCATTAATTGAGAAAAATTTTCCAATTCATTACATAATAAAATATTTCTTGTGAGATTAGAAAATTCATCAATTAAATTTTGAGATTTATTTTTTGACTTATAAAGACGAATTCCCTCACGGCTATCCTGCTTCTGATTCAGGTGAATAAAAATGAGTTGATTTTTAAATTTTGGTGAATATTGAATACTTTCAAAATGAGGTTTAGGTTTATTCTGATAAAGCACGGAAGATTTCGCTTTGGCAACAGCAATATCGTATCCGCTTCCTCCCAAACTAATCTCGTTTAACTGAAACGGATCGATTTCTGCCCATTCTGCAAGATTATTCATCAGTGTAGAACTGCTTCCCAATCCATAATCGGGTGGAAACTGTAGATTTGTTTTTAGACAATAAGAATCTGTTGCCTGAAATTTAGTTCCTGAGAGAGACTGAACATTTTTGAGTGTTTTCAAGATAAATTCCGCACTCGAAGGAAGATTGGTTTCTAAAACCTCCCAATTTTTGTAATTGATGATTGCTTTCAGCCACAGTTTATTCTGGTGATAAGCTTCCCAAAAAACATGTGATGCTGAATCTTGCTTTTCTTCAAAAAAAAACTCTTGTCCTAGCTTTGTGGGTACAGCCAGAACAAGAGCTCCATCTACAGCGAAATATTCTGAAGTAAGCATCAGCTTTCCCGGTGAATATATTTCGCCCATATTATTATTTAAATTGCTGAAGCAGAAGTTACTTCGCTATTAATTTTTTTAATTAATCCTTGTAAAGTTTTCCCGGGACCCACTTCTACGAAATGAGAAGCCCCATCTTTAATCATATTCTGTACAGATTGAGTCCATTTTACCGAACCGGTTAATTGCTCGATTAAATTTTTCTTAATCTGATCCGGATCTGTAACAGCAGTTGTTGTAATATTCTGATAAACAGGAATGGTAGCTTTTCTGAATTTAGTGTTTTCTATAGCAGCAGCCAATCTTTCTTGTGCCGGCTTCATTAAAGGCGAATGAAATGCTCCGTTTACAGGTAAAAGCAATGCTCTTTTAGCTCCAGCTTCTTTTAATTTTACACAAGCTTCTTCTACCGCCACAGTTTCCCCAGAAATAACAAGCTGCCCAGGACAGTTATAATTTGCAGGAACAACAATTCCGCTAATTGAAGCACAGATTTCTTCAACTACAGCATCTTCTAAACCTAAAATTGCTGCCATAGAGCTAGGATTGGCATCACATGCTTCCTGCATTGCCTTAGCTCTTTCAGAAACTAATTTTAATCCATCATCGAAAGACAAAACTCCATTTGCCACTAAAGCAGAAAATTCTCCCAAAGAATGCCCTGCAACCATTTCTGCACCTAAGCCATTGATAGCTTTTAAAGCAGCCACAGAATGGATGAATATAGAAGGCTGAGTAACCTCTGTTTTTTTAAGATCTTCATCGGTTCCGCTGAACATGAGTGAAAGGATGTCAAACCCTAAAATTTCATTGGCAGATTCCATTAAATCTTTGATGTCTTTTCGGGAATCGTATAATTCTTTTCCCATTCCTACATACTGCGATCCCTGCCCAGGAAATACAAGTGCTTTCATTTATAAATTTAAATATTAATGCAAATATAATATATTATGTAAATAAAGATAAAATTATGGTACCAGTCTTATCACTCGGAAACCTTTGTTGATGTAAGCTCCGTTAGACTTTGTTCTTACAAATTCAAACTTAGTTGCCAACTGAGTCTGCACTTTATTGATTTGTTTAAAAATTTCACCTCTTTTATTCTCTCTTGTAAGCATATCGTTTACCACATCGAAGCCAATAATGGCATATTTCCCTGGTGTTTTACAATATTTGGTCTTATAAGCTGCTAAAACTTCTTTTTCGAATCTTCCGTCTGTATCTATCTTTCTATCCATAAGATACACCAAACTTGCCTGACTTAAATCGTCAATTTTTTTCTCAAAACTTGGGGTGGAGTACATACTGAATGCTTTTATCCCCTGAACTTCTTTAGAGAGAGCAATCATTTTGTTTGAAAAAGCCTCTCCCACAGCGTCATTATCATTTGCCAAGACAGCAATAACAGGAGCAGATTGTCCCGTCATCATATTTTGGTCGAGCTGAATTTCTGATGCTGAATTTACAATGATGATATTTGCGTTTTTCAAATTTTTTTCAAGAATTGACTTCAGATAATTGGCATTTTCTTTTTTTGCATCTGCCAAAATATAGATTTTCTGATTAGAATATGCGTTTTTAACTTCTTCAGCTATTTTATCTGCATAGGTTTGATCTGTAGTTTCTAAAATGATAAGATTACTGTAACCATATAATTCTGAAGAATTTGCAAATGGAGCAACTACAGGAATTTTTTGAGTTTTAGTAAAATCTAAAAGATCTATAACATTAGACTTGAAAAATGGCCCAATAATAAGATCTGTATTATTGGTATTGATTTGAGAAAGCGAACTCTTAAAAGAATTTTCATTTCCGGAATCTACAATTTTAATATCCAGTTTCTGCCCTGAAGCTGCATTTCTTTCGATTGCCAATTTAGCTCCCGTAAGAAAATCTAAAGCCATGGATCGGTATTGAGTTTCATTGGTACTGTACCCAAAAGGCAACATCAAAACAACGCTTAAAGCATCTCCGTTCTTCTTTATATAACCAGGATCAAGTTTTCTTATTTTTAAAACCATTCCCGCTTTAAGACCTTTGGCAAGATCTGGATTTAAGGCAACCAATTCGTCTATTGTAATTCCGAATTTATTAACGATGGAAAAAACGGTATCGCCTTGTTCTACAGTATAAGTAGCATATTCATCCTGAGAATTATCTGAGACTGAATGCGAAGATTTGTCTATATCCGAATCTATTTTAGATTTTGTGCTTGATGAAGTGTTAGAAGAACTTTCAACTGGTTTTGCAGAAGAAATTACCGAAGCTCCGCCATATTTTTTAACATTTTCAAGAGGGAGAACCACTTCATTGCCAATCTTCATATTAGAATCTAAATCTGGATTTAACCTTCTTAGTTCTTCTTCAGAAATTTTGTATTGTTTGGTAATGCCATAAATGGTTTGTTTAGGCTGCAGAACAATTTTACCCAACTGAGTGGTTTTGGAACCAGAATTAGTTTTAACCCCTGTATTGCTTCCAGCTTTCACACTCAAAGTATCCCCAATAGAAAGTTTTCCGTCTTTTACTTTTGGGTTCATTTTAAGCAATTCTTCAACCGTAATCCCATATTTTTTGGAAATATTGTAAGGATTATCGCCTTTTACAACGGTATGAGTTTTCTGTGCAGACATACTTAGAAAAACACATAAACCAGATAATACAAAAAACCTCTTTATCATAATCTATATTATAGTTTACAAAAATACTTCTTTAAAATTAAATGGCAACAATTATCAGTTTCGATTCTTCAACCTCCATTTCATCCAAACAGAAATCTATCCATTCTGAACCAAAATCTGAGTAAAAAACGCTGAAATTATAGACTCTTTCCTGCCATGATTTAGCCGGATGCACAGCAAGAAAAAGATTTTCCAGACGTTCCAACAGTTCATTTTGTTTTATTTTTTCAGCTTTTAAAAGTCTTTTTTTCATTCTTTCAAAAGATTTTGTCTGTCGGGTTTCTTCAGCCTTCACAAGATTGCCAAATGATTGATCTGTGAGTTGTGCCAAATCTTTTATTTCGGAAAATTGTTTATGAAGTATTTCTTCTCGGCTATTCAGCACATCTAAAATTTTGTTATCATTCAAAATTTTATCATTAACCAGTTTTGTGAAGTTCCCAAAAAAATCTTCTATAGAAAGATCGAGTTTGTTTATTTTATTCAGAATCTTTTCAGATAAAAAAAGCATCGAATTTCTCGGTATAAGAATAGGAAAAGGTAAACTGAGTTCGTTAAAATAATCCTTTAATTCCAGCCAATACATAATTTCTGCATTTCCACCTATGTAGGCGAGATTAGGAAGAACAGTTTCCTGATAAACCGGTCTCATTAAAGCATTCGGACTGAATTTTTCCGGGTGATTTTCTAGCTCTTCAAAAATTTCTTCTGGAGTAAACTCTATATTTTTGTCTACCACAAAATATTTTACGCCATCAAAATCAATTCTGTCTCTTGTATCTGTGAGGTAAAACAAATTAATCTTGCGGGGATTTACCTGAACTTTACCATATTTTTCTGTAAGAGATTCAACTTTTTCTTTTGAAGCATGTTGTAAACGGAAGTGTTTTAATTCATTTTTGAAAACCTCGACCATTTCATTTTTCAATGCTTTATTATCGCCATCCAAAATCAATAAACCATATTTCGAAAATATTCTCTGAACTAAAATCCGTATCGCTTGTGTTAACGTATTTCCGGATTTGTAAGCTTCCTTCAGCATTAAAGTAAGTTCCGTTCCAAAAACAGTATCTCTGAATTCCTTTTCAAACTCTGAAATAAAAAAAGTATCGCTAATTTTAATCTTGCCTACAACAACACCACTTTTTTCATTGATTTCATAAAAATTATTTTCAGTTTTAAAGTGATTTATTTCTTCAAAATCATGATCTTCAGAAGCCATCCAATATACCGGAACAAAATTATAATCCGGAAAATTTTCTTTTAAATAAGTACAGGTTTTAATCGTCTGCAAAATTTTATAAATAAAAAAAACCGGTCCCGAAAAAAGATTCAGCTGATGTCCTGTTGTTATGGTAAAAGTATTGTTCGATCTTAGATAACCTAAATTTTCAGATTGTTTTGAAGTAAGAATATACTCAGAAAGTTGATTTTCTATGGTCTCGGCAAGAATCATTCTTTTTTCCTGAGAAAAAGAGTTTTGCTTCCTTTGAATTTGATTTTCAAAGTTTCTTTTTGAAAAAACAGCATTTTCAAAACCCTCAATATCAGATTTAAGAAAATCTTTTACAAGTTGAGGAATGCTTTCTATATCATTAAATGATATTTTTTTTATTGTTTTCAAAAGTTAATATTTAATGTTAAAGGCTATTTATAGAACAATTCAGCTATATCGACTAATTATTTAGTTGAACAAATACCAAACAATACCAATATTCAATCTAAAATCATATATTGGATAGTGAGGAAATGCATAAGCCTTGTTATGTGAGATTAAAGTTCCTATTTGCTGACCTTCTATGAAAAAAAACATTTTCTTCACCTTCATATTAAAATATAGATCTGCAATTGGCTGTCCACCTATAGAAAAAGAATTGTCTCTTGGCAAGATATATTCGTTAAGAACAGGAAAATATTCTCTCGAAGCAAATTTTGAAAAATAGTAAACTTTTACTCCGGTCTGTATTTCTGCAGCTCCTTTAAATGCTTTAGACTGAAAGAAAAAATCTGCCCTCCCAATAACGCTTGGTAATGGCATAAGCTCTTTATTGGTTAAAACATTCTGAATCTGCAAGCGCGTATTCAAATGGAATTTTCCGTAAGAAAAAGTTGCATCTCCTCCTATCTGAGAAATATTAAGCGAATTAGAGCTCTGATTAGGTTTTGAGTCGGATCCAAAGTAAGTATAATTATCTATCCTGAAATAATTAGCAAATAACTGAGACTGAAACCACTTAAGATGTAAACTTCCGCCAATTTCTGTTACAGACTGGTTTTTAGCATCTGCAAGAAAATAATTAAAATTTCTGTAGATTGAAGTATTAGCAAGATAATTAAATGATGGGTAAGAACTTTGGAAATTTACTTTTGCATCTACAAAGTAATCTTTTATAGGTTCAAACTTCACGTTATTGGTTGTTCTGAGATAATTACCAAACTGACTGCCTTTAGAAATTTCCAGAAAGGATTTCAACTCAAACTTATCAAATAATTTTATTTGAATATTACCAACAGCTCCTATCCTGTTCTCTTTCAGTTCTGAAGGCATATCTATATTAGATAAAATATTATCTGTAATTCCAAATTTTAAATTTTGATATCTTACACCTGCATCCAGTTTAAAACGTTCATTATCGAAGACAAGACTTACTGTATTACTGAAATTATTAGAATATTTTTTGGTGGAAAGAGGAAAGCCATTAATAAGATCCTGAGGGTTTACAAACCAGTAATTCTCTATATTGTCCTGATGGTAGTAATATTTATTTCCCTGATTGAAAAGTGTATGCCTAATTCTAAAAGGAAATTTTTCCGAATTAAAAGGGGTGAACTGATGGCTTAAATAATATCTTCTGTATGAATACTTAGAATTTGTTGCCTGTAGATTAACTAATGCATATTGTCTGTTTTTGATTTGTTTTTCGCCAGACATGAAAAGATCATCATCTACAATACCACCATTTTCCTGATTATTTACGTTTTGATGGATGTAATGAGCGAAAAGTTCGTAGTTGCCTTTTTTAGAAATATAGTGCCCCGAAAATATAGTGTTATTATTTGTAGCTAAAGCATTTCTATAAAAACCCTGCGATCTAAGTCCCATATAATCTATCGCAAAATTGAACTGTTTACCGATATTTTGAGTATAAGTAGATTGCAAAGCAGCACCATTTTTCATCGCGGTATGATAGATGAAAGTTGCTGTAGGTGTCTTAACATCATAATATTTAACATCGTTGATACCAACTATACCGTAAGATTTATTTGATGGAAGCAGTGAAAGATTCTGCTCTGGATTGAATTCATAAGAGAGAGGATTAAATCCACTACCAATATTTGCAAATTGCGCACGCCCAAAGTTATCACGATTATTATATTGAGAAAAAATGAACGTCTTGTTATACGTCATAACCGTATCAAAAATTTTCTTTTCAGAAAACTGTGTTTGATATTGATAATCATTAATGGTTGGCTTAAAAATTTTCAGAGAATCTTTTTTTCCAGAGTCTACTATTAAAGTGTCAGACTTTTTCTTATCAACACTACTAGAATCTTTTTTATTTCTAACAAATTGTGCTTCAGCAGAAAAACTGAAGAAAAATATGATGAGCAATAGGTATTTCATGAATATTTTTTGTTAGGCAAAAGTAAGAAATAAAAGGAAATAAAGACCTATAGCATATATAAGCCGTGGTTTCAAAATTTTTAGATAAAAATTTTGAAACCGAGAATATTAATAAACTGCTAAACTCTATTGTATTACTAAGTAAGAACATATTTAGAGAAAAAGAAAGCCTAATTAATTTCTATATTAATTAGGCCTCGTAATATCTTTAATTAAAAATTGCAAATTGCAATTTTTAATTTTTATAAAGAATAGGTAAGAAAAAATTTGTCGTTTTTATAACCTAATCAGATTTATTAAGAATACAAACATATCGATTAATAATTTATAATATATACAGTTTGTACGATACAAAGAATATCTATTTGTTTAGATAATTTACCAACTTAATGAGATCATTCTCATTCTCTAATTTAATTTTATTTGAATTAATAAAAGATTTTATATCATTTTTATTAGAATCGAAATTAGAAAGGAAATCTCTATTGTTCTTAGAAATTTTAATAAAAGCATTTTTAGTTTTAAGGTAATAAACTACATCCGCCTTCGAAAAATTAGCTGGTTTATCTGAAGAATATGAATTAGCTGCTGGAACAAACTCATTGTATTTAATATGTACTTTCTTATATAAAGAATTATTACCATTTACAAGTTCAAAAAAATAGCCTTTCTCATTTTCATTGGGACCATCAAAATAAACCATTGTGGTACCAGAATCTTGAAAAAAAATATTCTTAACATTAGCTGGTTTTAAAGCTAAAATTTCATCACCTTTTCTAAATTCTACTTCATCTCTATAAGCATTATATCGAGCCAAAGCAATTTCAGAATTGTTATCAAAAGTAAATTTAGCCGATTTAAAAAATTTGTCATAATAAGGAGTTCCGTTGATATCTTCATAAGTTAAAGGTTTATCTTTGGATGTAACAGAATTCAAATCATGCAATGTATGATCTGAAAATAAAGAACCTCCATTGTTTGACAAAGACGGAGTGTTGGTTGCTTGAGCTATTAAATTATTAACCACAAATACATTGATAGCTAAAATACTTATTTTAATGTATGTTCTCATATTATTAAATTTAATTTCTTGTGCTATTTATTTTAGATAAATTTTATTAAAAGTACAAAAAAAACCAAAGCAAATTAATGCTTTGGTTAAAAATATTTGAAATTATATTATATCAATATTCGTTATATTATGATATAATTTTTAATTACCAATAAAAGTTTCTTTTTGGTTACCCCAACCACCCACGTTAGGAATAGCGTAGTTTACAAAAAGTCTTACTTCTCTAGTACAAGGGTTAAAATATGAAACTTGAGTAGCATCAGTAGATTGTTTAGCCCAAACGTATCCTCCATTTGTAGCACTGTAAACTCCAGTATTTTGGTTATCTACAGTAACTACGTAAGTAAGAGGGTTATAATGTGCAACAAGATCCATTCCTGCTCCAAAAAACTCTTTTACCACGATAGCAGGATTCTGAGTGTCTAAAGGAGTCTTTTCAACAATTGAAAAATTTCCCCCTGGATCATTAAACCAAGTTTCTGTATTTGTAAAGTTACCATATAATTGGCTAACAGGACATTTTTTTGTATAACTTATTACATAAGTTTGATTAAAATTTGCATTAGCAATGGTATTAGATTTCAATCTCAAAATGATAAGTTTAGAAGAAGTAGTTGCTCCTGATTCTAGCAATCTAACTTGAAATTGACCACTTATTTTACCTGCTTGCAAAGTTTGCGTAGGATTAACAATTTGGAAATCTGTTCCTTCAACTGCTGTACTGAATTGTTTATCAGCAACTAGAGTTACTTGTGCGTCCGAACTTAACGTTTGCACAGTTCCGTAGTCTACCGTTACTGTCTTAAAGCCAGAACCTGCTTCTACAACGGCTGTTGTCTCTGTACCTTTATTGAAATGCAAAAATGCATCGCCATCATATACCACTGGCTCATCTTTACAACTTGTAACAAATAAAAGTATTGTTAGTGTTGATAGTATTGATAAAATATTATTTTTCATAAATAAACTAATTTTAATTATATCCTGGATTTTGTGTTACTGGATTTGAGTTTAATTCGTTTAATGGAATTGGAAGAGTAAATCTGTAATCAGAAGCAGGTAATGTAAGTGGCATTGTAGTATCAGTATCATCGTAAGCATCTCTATCAACACCTATATTTGCTCTATTTGTACCACCCAATCTTTTAATATCTACATATCTATGACCTTCAAAACATAACTCTAATCTTCTTTCAGTTAAAATTCCTCTAAACGCTTGTTGTGCTGTTGTATAGGTAACTGTAATTGAAGGGTCATTATTTCTAGCACCTTGAATAGCACTTATATAATTTGCTGCTGTAGCAAAATCATTTTGTCTAGCCGCTACCTCTGCTAGAATTAAAGCCATTTCTGAAACTCTAAACATCTTAATATCATTTCTAAGAAGTAAAGCCGCAGAAGCTGCATTAGTTTTTCCAGGATATTTATTAATTACAATTACATCTCTATTACGAGGATCGAAAGATGATGGATATTCAAAAATAGATGTTGCATCTACAAATGCAGTTTTTCTAACATCTGAATTACCAAAAAGGTTGTATAATTTTCTACCCATATCCCAGTTAACAGAACCATCTAAATCTGTTGTATTGGTAGTCCAAAGACTTGCAATATTAGACCAGCTACCTGTTGTACTATTAGGACGATATAGTGACCAAATTATTTCACCTCTTGCAGTATCTGCCCAAATTGTAGGATAAACCGATGCACTAGATAATGATAATCCACTAGTAGTAATTGCAGCAGTTGCATACGTTCTAGCTTTATTATCATCTTCTCTATAATTGTAATATCTTGCAGCTATTGCATTGATTGCTCCTTTACTTAGTGAATTTTGCACTGGTACAGAACCCGTATTTACTGTAGTTGTATTAGCATTTGCTAAAGCATATGTTAAATCAGACTCAATTAACTGAAAAATACTAGAGTTTGCTACTCTTGGTAGTTTCGGACCAAATATATCAGCAGGTTCAGTTGATAATATAACTCCTAAAGCATTTGGATCCTTCATATCTGTAGAAAAATAAGATTCTAAAGTAGTGTAAGCTAACGCTCTCATTGCTTTTGCTTGAGCCAAAATATTTAAATATAAATTTTTGTCTCCAGTAGATAAAGAATTAAAGTTAACATAAGTACTACCTTTAATTAAAATATTAACTTTATTAATAATATTATAATTATGCGTCCAAATACCTGCTACAGAACCATTAGCTGAGTTTAAAACAAATCTATGCGTTAAAATATCATCAGTACTAACACTACTAGGACCAAATCCAACTTCATCCGTAAAAATAGATGTAAAGTATATTTCATTTAATGGATTAAAGGCAGGATAAACCGCTCCATTAATGAATCTTTGCATATCTTCTACATTTTGAAATCTTGTAGGAATATCATTAATCTCCGCATCTTGTGTTATATCAATTGCATCTTTGCAAGACGTTAATAAAGCAAAAAATGATAATAATAAAAAAAACTTTTTCATAATTTAATAATTTAATTGACAGTTAAAAATCAATTGTTGCTCCAAGCATAAACATTCTTGGGTTAGGATAAATACTTAAACTAGATCCTACAATTGGTTCTGGGTCAAACCCTCTCCATTTTGTCCATGTATAGATATTCTCTGCTTGAACATACAGTTTAAGTCCTTGTATTGGAAGAGAGCTTAATTGTTGCTTTGTAAGAGAATAACCTAATGAAACTGATCTTATTTTTAGGAAAGAAGCATCTTTCAAGAAATAATCCGAATCTGCCGTATAATTCCAATTGCTTGCGTTCAAACTTGGAATATCGCTATTCGAGTTAGTTGGTGTCCAAGCATTAAGCAAGTCGCTTGACAAATTACTAGAACCCACAGCATTAGAACCAAGACCAACAGGATTTGCTAACCAATATAATGCATTATCAAATTTTCTAATACCTTGTTGGAATGTGAAGAGTGAGTTAAGGAAGAACCCTTTATAATTAGCTTCAAATCCGAAACTTCCGTTGTATTTTGGAATTGTACTGGCGTTTACATAAGAAGCATCAGAAATATCTGGAGTTTCTGTTACACCACCATCTTTAGTTTGGAATAATAAATTACCATTACTTTTGTTTACACCTGCATATTTATATACATACCACTGATATAGCTGTCTACCCGGCTCAATAACAGTACTTCCTGGCTCTTGCTTAGAACCTCTATCATAATCAATTACTTTTGTATAATTATAAGCTCCGTTTGCAAAAATTGAAAGTGCAAGATTTTCGTTATTAATAAGTTTATATCTAAGACCTAGTTCAACACCTCTGTTTGACAATTTACCATTATTACCCGATATTGTGAAAGAACCAGAAACTCCAGATGTATAAACTGAATTGAACAATTTATCTGTAACCTTATCATAAACATCAATAGTTCCTTCTAATCTATTATTGAAAGTTCTAAAATCTAAACCAACATTTGCCTGAGTAACTTCTTCCCATTGAGCATAAGGATTCCCGTAGCTAAAATTGAATGATGACTGGTTACCATATCCGGTAACATTAACAAATTGATCTCTTACAGCTCTATTTGCTGGTGTTAGAGGATTACCTCCAGCAGATGCAGCAACAATATTTTGGTTACCATTAGTACCATACGATGCACGCAACTTCAGCACATTAAATCCTGAATTCTGCATAAAGTCTTCTTTCTCGATGTTCCATCTACCAGAGACAGCCCAGAATGTTGCCCACTTATTTTCTCCAACAAATCTATAAGTAGCATCTCTTCTTATAGTTGCATTCAAGCCATATTTATCTGCGAAGTCATAATTAAATGTTCCAAAAAATGATAATGAACCTGCTCTAACTCTTCCCGCACTTACATTCGGCACATACGGAGATGTAGCAGAGTTATCAAATGGAATATATCCAGTTCCTGCTCCAGGTATATAAGTTCTTGGATCTAGTCCGTTCTGTCCAAATAACGTACTCTTTACTTGAACTTTATTATATTCCATGTTTGCAGAGGCATCAAATGAATGCTCTCCCGTTTTACCAGAATAGTTAACACTAGCAACATTATTAAAACTGAAGTCTTTACCAGTAGATTGTCTCTCGAATCCTCCATATTTAGCAGATCCCATTGTAACTAATGACAAATATGCCCAAGGTGCACGACCAAATACTCCATCACTTTGACGGAAATCAATACCCGCTTTATTTCCGATTGTAAAATTATCGGTCAATTTATATGTAGCACCAACGTTTGCCAATACAGTTAACTGATCTACGTAACTTGGTATACTATTAGGTCTTAAAATATCCTCTAAAACCCAAATATTTTGTCCACGGTCAAAATTTGTACCGATTGCATTTTGAAGATCTTTACCTGTTTGATATTTGTTAGCTTCTAAATAAGGTAACCCTTGTAAAACACCTAATAGTGGATTTTGTACAGAGTTATTTCTAATTCCAGAATTAGTTTCTTCGTTTAGTTCGTATCTTCTAGAAAAACCTAGTCCTAACTGAGCGTTAACATTTAATTTATTATCATTAGATCTAGCATTTAAGTTTGATCTTAATGAAAATCTTTTAAAACTTGTTGTTGGAACCGCTCCTCCTTGCTCCATATATCCAAAAGAGTTATATGTAGAGATGTTTTTTCCACCAGTAGATATTGATAAATCATGCGACTGATAAAGTTCTGGTTTGAAGAAACGTTTAGCCCAATCAGTATCTGTTCCTTTTTGAAACCCTTCTTTAGCTAATTCATAACCTGGCTGATTAATATCAATTCCAAAGTTTTTCATAATTTGAAAATACTCTTGAGAATTTGCTAGATTATACTTAGTTAAAGGACGTAATGACAAACCTGTATTAGCCGTATAGCTAAATTTAAGCCCACTATTATATCTACCTCTCTTAGTTTTAATTACTACAACACCGTTTGCTCCTTTATTTCCATAAAGAGAAGTTGCACCTGCATCTTTCAATACAGTATAAGATTCAATGTCATTAGGGTTTAAGTTTCTAAACTCAGATGAGTTAGATGGAACATCATCAATAACAATTAAGGCATCAGTATTACCATTAATTGAACTGGTTCCTCTAATCAAAAGGCTAAATTTTGCAGATCCAGGGCTTCCAGATCCCGCATTCATAAGCACACCAGGCGCAGAACCTTGTAGTGATTGAAGCATATTAATGTTTGGACGATCTTTCATGAAAATCTCTCCAACAGTGTTAGATGCAACAGTTGATTTTGCCTGAGTAATTGTTTTTGAAAAACCAAGCAATACTACTTCTTCAATTTTTTTTTCTGTTGTACCTGTGTCAAGTTTCGGTTTTTTTTCTTGAGCTAATATTGTTTGCCCTCCAATAAAAAACAGCATACCTGCAGTTATTACACGTAATTTCACATTCATATTAACAAAAATTTAATATTATTTGTTGCAAATATGTTAATAATTATTAAAACCACCAAATATTTTAACTTTTATTTTGGGTCTAACTTTTATATATTATTTGGAAATTACATATATTTGTCTAAATTTAATAATTAATAATGAAAAAGCATGTATATTTATTAAGCTATTTGTTTTTAAGCCCGATTCTATTGAATGCCCAAACTGCATCGGAAAGAAAAATAATTGCTGAACAATCTAATAAATCTGGTAACATTTTATTACAACAGAAATTATCACAAGAAAATTTAGAAAGAAAAGCGAGACTTGCAAATTTTTTAAAAACAAATCCAAACTATAATCCTATTACAAAAATAGGAGAATATGGGACACAGGAGTTATTAGATGTTTTACCAAATGGAGAAAAAGTTTTTGCTAGAACAGATAATGAGGGAGCAGCTCTTACAGCTAGAGCAAACACTCTTTACAATGGAGGTTCTCTAGGCATAAATATCCAAGGACAAAATATGATAGCAGGTGTTTGGGATGGAGGAAATGTAAGAGATACCCATATAGAATTTATGGTAAACGGCGCTAGTAAAATTACAAATCTTGATGGTTCACCTTATCATGATCACGCTACTCACGTTGCAGGCACAATATGCGCACAAGGTATTATTTTATCAAGTGTAAGAGGCGTGGCATTCAATTCTTCTGTAAGGTCCTACAATTGGGATAATGATTTATCTGAAATGACAAGTGAAGCTGGAAGCGGATTATTAGTATCTAATCATTCTTATGCATCCGGCCAACTAAGCAGTGCTTGGTACTATGGTGCGTATGATTCTCGTGCACAACAAGTTGATAACATTACCTATAACAACCCATTTTATTTACCTGTATATGCAGCAGGTAATGACAGAAATGTAACAACCCAACCAGCATTATCACAATTAAATGCGAAAAATGGTTATGATTTAATATTTGGACATGCAAATGCGAAAAATGCTCTTACCGTTGCTGCCGTCTATAAGGTAGATCCTTATACTGGTTCATCAAGTGTAACAATGTCTCCCTTTAGCAGTTGGGGACCATCGGATGACGGTAGAATTAAGCCCGAAATCTCAATGAAAGGTGTAGACGTAAGATCTACCTTAGCAATCGCTGATAATGCAACAGGATTAATGTCTGGTACATCAATGGCGGCACCTGGTATTACTGCAGTCACTTTATTGCTTCAGCAATATCATAACCAATTATATTCTAATTATTTGAAATCTGCTTCAGTAAAGGGATTAATACTCCATACCGCTGATGAAGCAGGAAGTACTCCTGGTCCAGATTACAAATTTGGATGGGGATTGGTAAATGCACAAAAAGCAGCTATTACAATTAGAGATAAAAACTCAACTGGCGCAAATCAAAGCATTATCCAAGAACTTAATCTTACGAGTGGGTCTACTTACAGCAAAACTATAACAGCATCAGGCACAAACCCTTTAAAAGTTTCTATATCTTGGACAGATCCACAAGCTTCTCAATTTCTTGTAAATAATGGAGCTACAGATCCAAACGACAAGTATTTGGTTAATGATTTAGATGTAAAAGTTATTAAAGATGGTAACACATATTATCCTTGGAAACTACAAGGAATGTCTAATCCTTCTGCAGCCGCAACAAACTCAGGAACAAATGATGTAGATAACTTTGAGAGAGTCGATATTAATAATCCTTCAGGAACTTATACTATAGTAGTTACTAATAAAGGCAATTTACGTTCTGGTAGCCAAAATTTCACATTAATTGTTACCTCCGATAATTTATCTAATTTATCTACTAATGATTTGGTTAAAAATAATGACTTGAAAGTAGATGTATTCCCTAATCCCGCAAGCGATTTTATTCAAATTAATGATAAAGATGATAATATCGTTGTTAACATTTATGATGTATCTGGTAAACTTGTATTAACATCTAAACTTACCGAAAAGAGACTAAATATTAGTAGCTTACTGAAAGGGGATTATGTTGGTAATTATATTAATAAAAATGGACAAATAAAGAGCTTTAAATTCATAAAAAAATAATTATAAGACTTACTTACGTATTATATAATTATAATAAAATTAGAGATTGCTGTTTTTACGGCAGTCTCTTTTCTTTTTTAGGTGATGGTCTTTGAAGAATGTAAAATTGAAAGGATATTGACTAGGATAAAAAGTTATAAAGGCAAAAAGTCTTTTCTTTTTTATACCTGAATACATTCTACCCTATATTGATTCGAATATTTTGTCAGGAACATAAACGAACTACCGAAATGCACTTTGAACAAAAATGAAAAATTAACTTTATAAGTCGTTTTACATATCAAAACTCTTGTAGAAATCTTGTAAAAGAAATAAAAAAAGACTTACATTTCTGTAAGTCTTTTTGCTCCTCCTGCTGGGCTCGAACCAGCGACCCTCTGATTAACAGTCAGATGCTCTAACCAACTGAGCTAAGGAGGAATGTCCTTGTTTTTAAGTGGTGCAAATATAGGACAGATATTTATACCACGCAAATATTTTTCAAATATTTTTCAAAAAATTATAATGTTCCCGAAATCCACTTGAAAATATCGCTTCCGAAGATAAGAACCATTAATCCTAAAAGGAATATAACTCCCACCATTTGAGCATTTTCCAAAACTTTTTGCGGAACAGGTTTTCCTACAATCATTTCATACAGTGTGAAAATAACATGTCCACCGTCTAATCCCGGAATAGGAATTAAATTTAAGAAAGCCAACCATACAGAAAACATTGCAGTAAATCCCCAAAACCAGCTCCAGTCTATAGAAAGGCTTCCGTTTTCTGATTTCTTTACTTCCATTTTATTGATGATCGCTAAAGGACCTCCCACTTTTTTATATCCCTGTACCTTTTTGTTAAAAACAAGTTTAAATTGTTTAATCTGATAAGTCAAACTTTCAATGGTTAAGGTAAATCCTCTCTGAACAGCACCCGCAAAACCATAATCTATGTGTTTATTGTACTTTTCAATCTGTTTCATGGCATTAATTCCTATTGCTCCCTCTTTAGATACAGGCACTTTAAGATCTACAACATTATGATCTCTCAATACTTTAAGATCAATCGTTTTTCCAGCGAACTGAGTTGCAATTGGTCTTACCTCATCAAAAAAATGAATGGTTTTACCGTTGATTTCAGTAATTTGATCTCCAACTTTTAAACCTGCGTCTTTTGCTTCTTTAAAGGCAATAGTATCAATTACCGGCAGTAATCTCGGAGTAAGAAAAGATCTTGGCTCTGGATCATTAAATGCCAAAGCTTTACCGTCATCGTTGGTATGAAAAGTAACTTCTTTACCTTTTCTTTCCACAGTAACTTCATCGCTCAATAAAACGTCTAATGCCAATTTTTTGAAGTCCTTCTGAGTTTTCCCATCCACTTTAAGGATTTTATCTCCATCTTCAAACCCCATTTTTTTTGCTGCATCCGAATAACTTAAAGGCGTAGTCATTTTTTCAGCTTCAAAAATATTTTCTCCATTGTTTGCCATAAGACAAGAAAAAATTATCCATGCAAGAAAAAAGTTTACCGTAACTCCTCCCAACATGATAATTAACCTTTGCCACGCTGGTTTTGCACGAAATTCCCAAGGTTGTGCAGGTTTTTTAAGCTGTTCGGTATCCATGCTTTCGTCTACCATCCCGGCAATTTTCACATAACCACCAAATGGCAGCCAACCAATTCCGTATTCTGTTTCTCCAATTTTCTTTTTCACCACAGAAAACCAAGGATCAAAGAACAGGTAAAACTTTTCTACTTTAGTTTTAAACCATTTCGCAGGCAGAAAATGCCCCAATTCATGAAGAATAACCAGAATAGAGATACTTAATATAAATTGAAAAATTTTGATTGCTAATTCCATTAATTATTTTTAAATTTTAATTTGCAAAGGTAAGAATTATCAATAGGATGCCAAATAAAAAAGCTCCTCATAATGAGAAGCTTTGTCAGATGTTTTATGTATTTAGAAATTAAATGAAACCCCAAGACTGCCGTTATTACCGACTTCGGCAAAAACACCAATACTATCTGTGAAAAAGTATCTTGCTCCGATATGAGCTCCGATACCAAAATCTCTTCCTAAAACACCCAAATCCACACCGGGATAAATATCTAATTGCTGAGGCAAATCTAACGTTTCTCTAAGATGAAAATTTACACGCCCGAAAACAAAAACTCTATTGTCTTTATTATTATCTCTATAATTATCAAAATAAATATTTCCCCCGGCTCCAACGGAAATAAGTTTGTTGAGACCATAATCATACGTTGCGGCAATACCGGTTCCGTACCCCCAAGCGTTAAGCCCTGCATTTACTTTATGATCTCCCTTTCCGGTATATGCCTGAGCATTAGTTGCGATTCCGGCAAAAAACAGCATCATTAAAACAATTTTCTTCATACTCTTCAAATTTATATTAAAAAATATCTGCATCAAAAATAAAACCGAAATCAATTTAAAATCTTACTTTTATACTGAAAATAGGTTTCATTTGAATGATTCAAATTTAATACATTTAAGAAAAAATCGCCGCATGAGAATTACCGGAATCAATTTAGATATCATTTGGAAAGATAAAAAGCAGAATTTTGAAAAAATTTCTGAAATACTGAACAACGAAAGTGCAGATTTATTTCTTCTTCCAGAAATGTTTTCTACCGGGTTTTGTATGGATGCAGACGAAATATCCGACAGAAATGAAGAATCTTTAGAATTTTTAAAGAAAATATCCAAAGAAAAAAATGCAGCTTTTTGTGGTAGTGCTTCTATTGAGCATGAAGGAAATTTTTATAACAGAATGTATTTTGTGAAACCGAATTCTGATGTTATCTTTTATGACAAAAGACACCTTTTTTCTTTTTCGGGTGAAGACAAAGTTTATACTCCCGGTAAAGAAAGAGTTATTGTAGAATATGGCGGCTTCAGGTTTTTACTACAAGTTTGCTATGATCTTCGTTTTCCGGTTTTTTCCCGAAACAATAACGATTACGATGCCATTTTATACGTTGCCAACTGGCCGGAAAAAAGAGTTGCCGCATGGGAACATTTGCTAAAAGCCAGAGCTATAGAAAACTTATCTTATGTATTTGGATTAAACAGAACCGGCACAGATGGAAATAATCTTTTCTACCAAGAAAGTTCTCATTGCTTTTTTGCAGATGGCAGAGAAGTTTCCGACAAAAAAGATAATTTAATTTCAGCTGAATTAAATATAACTGAACTAGAAAATTTCAGAAGCCATTTTCAGTTTTTGAACGACAGAGATGATTTTACAATTCAACTATAAGTTCATTTCAGTTTTGTTTGCTTAATAATTTTTTCCACGCTTTTCTTCCGAAAAAAACAACCAGTACAACACAAAAAATAGCAATTAATGCCGCAATTACAGGAATTACCATTGCCAATACAGTCATAATTCCTGCTCCGGCAGTTTCCGAACTTCCTACAATATTATTTCCCACACCTGCGGTTGTTGTGGTAGAAACAGCCCGTATTCCTGCAAAACCAGAGCTGATGGTTGCCGCTGTTCCTCCTCCCGCAATAATCGCCAATCCCCATTGAGGAACAGTACCCAAACCTGCAAACTGACTCGCAAAAAGCACAGAGCCTGCCACACTTGCCATTGGAACCGCAATGGTATCTAAAAAATTATCCACAACGGGTATATAATATGCTAAAATCTCAACTAAAGTCGTAATTCCTGTAGTAATAAGAGCAGGAAGTGTTGAAAGCCATTCAAAAGTATTAAGAGAAGGAATCCAATGAAAATAAGACGCAAGACTTACCAAAAACATCGGGAGAAAAACCCGAAATCCCGTTGCAGCCGAAAGTCCGATTCCTAAAAAAGCACTAAGTAGAAAATCAAAATAAGGAATCTGATTTAAAGTATCCATTCGTGTAATATTTAACTAAAGCTACAAAAATTTATATGATTGGAGAGATAAAAAAATTGCACCCCAAAGAGTGCAGTCATTTTCTTTAAAAATTTAGTTTTTTTGGGGGGGTCTGAGATTCGCAAAGCTGAATAAACTCAGCCTCAACATCCTGAAATTTTTGCGGTATATCTTTTGAAATCCAAAAGAGCATGGCAATAGTTTTCTCTCCGAAACTTTTTCTAAAAAGGGTTTTGTTCAGGCGATAACATTCTCTCAAAAGTCTTTTAATTCGATTCCTGTGAACTGCCTTTTTAAAATATCTTTTTGAAACCGAAACACCAAACTTCACCCCTTCCATTGGCAAATTTGGATGATTTTTAAGAATAATCGCCCTGAGGTTTCCAGAAGTTTTCCATTTTCCTTTGGCAAAAAGAATATCTATTTCTGCTTTTTTCTTCAGCTTTTCGGCTTTCGGGTATTTGTAGTCTGACATTAATTTTTATTCACTAAATAATTAATTACTTCCGCAGCGGCATACAACCCAAAAATTGCAGGAATGTAACTTATGGTTCCATAAAAAGACCTTTTATAATTAGTTCCATCGGTCATTTTTAAACTGTCATCTTTCTGAAGTTCATTAGAAAAAACACACTTGAATCCTTTATTTATCTTTTCCTTTCGTAATCTTTTCCTTATCTGTCTCGCAAGATAGCAGTTTTGAGTTTTACTGATATCCCTTACCATGACTTTAGACGGGTCTGTTTTACCTCCAGCTCCCATAGAACTGATGAGTTTTATTCTTCTTCTTTTAGCAGATTTTATTAAAGTAAGTTTTGGGGTAACACTATCAATACAATCCAAAATATAGTTAAAATTTCCGCTATCGAGAATTTCATCCATTCTTTCGGGATTCAGAAACTCATTTATTTTAATTAAATTCAGGGCAGGATTGATATCCAAAAGTCTTTCTGCCACAACATCTACTTTATTTTTTCCTACCGTAGAATGTAAAGCCGGCAATTGCCTATTGATATTGGTAGTATCTACCGTGTCACCATCTACAATCGTCATATTTCCTACTCCAGCTCTAGCCAAAAATTCTGCTGCGAAAGAACCAACACCTCCTAATCCTACTACCAGAACAGAAGCACTGTTCAGTTTTTGCAAACCTTCTTCTTTAATGAGCAGTTCTGTTCTTTCCAGCCAATATTTATCCATTTTTTAACGTATCTAAATTTTCTAAAATCTGCGAATGAAGTTTTTCCAAAGAAATCCCTTTAAGTTCAGAAACCTTGAGGTATAAGTCTGCGATATTAAAATTATCGTTATCCGTTTCTAAAAAAAATTTATCTAAAGGAATTTTTTTCACCGTATTCTGCAAAGATAAATTATACAGTACAGCTTTTCCAAAACTTAAATAAAAATTATTCTTTAGCAAATCTTCGGCTACCTTTTCTTTTTTATTAAAACCATGGATAATCATTGGCTGTTGAGAAAATTTTCTAAAAGAAATAATTTCATAAAACTTTCTCACACAATGGATAATAATTGGTTTATTAAAATCATTTGCCATTTGAATCTGTCTTAAAAAAACATCCTCCTGAAGTTTCATGCTTGATAGAACTGTAGAATCTAAACCGCACTCTCCTATCGCAAAACAGTTTTCAGAAATTACGGACTGTAACCATTTAAACTGATTTTCTATATTTTCCTCGTCAATATCTTTAGGATGAATTCCTGCAGAATACAAAAAATCGGGTGCACTGGTTTCTATATCTATATTATAAATTCCATAAGCTACCTGTTTTTTATGATGATGAAAATCAAAAAATTCCATAACCAAAAATACAAATTTTGAAAAAGATAATCATTAAAGAATACGAAGAGAGATTTTCACTATATAATTTTAAAAACCTTTAAACCATTCAAAAACTAAACAAAACAGATAATTCTATTTAAGAATCGCAAAAAATCATCAAACAAACATTTTGCATCAAATTAAAAATACTTATTTTTACTAAAAACTGATATGGCTAAAAAATTTACGGATAAACAGATGCACATTCTGGATGTTGCCGAAGAGCTTATTGCCCAAAAAGGATATGAAGGCACTTCGGTAAGAGATATTTCCTCAAAAGCCAATATTAATGTAGCCATGATTTCTTATTACTTCGGTTCCAAAGAAAAAATGATGTCTTCGCTTTACCAATATCGTGTGCTAAAGACCAGAGAAAACTTTTCTGAATTTACAGATACAATAAAGAACGGAAAGCCGGAAATGCAGATGAAGGAAATTATAAAGTACATTGTAAATCAGCTTTTTAAATACAATTACTTTCATGGTTTTGTAACCCAAGAACTTCGGCACACCGAAAGTTTAAGAGATGAATTGATGGAATTTTACCAGCTTTTTGTAAGAAAACTGGATGAAGTTATAAAAAAAGGAGTCGTTACAGGTGTTTTCACTTTTACACCAAAACCTGAAGATCTTCTCACCACCATTATTGGTTCTACTCTTTTTGTAATTCGGAATAAAAGTTTTTACGAAATGTATGTTCCTCATAAAAACGCAGAAACCTACCAAAAAGAAGCTGAGAAAAAAGTAAAAATGAATTTACTGATGAGTGTTTTTGCCGTTTTGGGATACGCTTCAGAATAGGAAAAATTATCACTTTTGCTTTCCTTTAACGTTAAAAAATCATAAAAAAAAATCTTTTAGCAAAAAAGTTATATTTTTGCAAATTGATAGTACGGTAAACCCGTGAACTGTTACAATGTATATGAAAAAATATATTTTAGGTATTTTCGCCGTTGCTGTTTTGGCAGCATGTAAAAGTCAGCAGGAAAAAGCTCTGAGAAGTGCAGATAAAAATTTTATTCTGAAAACTGCTAACGAAAATTTTGCTAAAAAGAAATGGAAAAATGCTTTAGCATTATACGATAGACTTCCTAATCTGGTTGCCGGTACAGATGATGCGCCGAATGTAGTCTTCAATTCTGCATACGCTAATTATTACGACAAAAACTATAGACTTGCAGGAAATCAGTTTAAAAACTTCTCTGTAAGTTTCCCGCAAGACAGCCGCAAAGAAGAAGCAGCTTACATGTCTGCTTTGTGTTATTATAATGGCTCTATGGACTATAACCTGGATCAGTCGAGCACAGAATTGGCTATTAATGAGCTACAGGAATTCATCAACAATTATCCGAATTCCGAAAGATCAAAAAACATCAATACAATGATTGATGAGCTTTCTTATAAGCTGGAATTTAAAGCTTATGAAAATGCTAAACAATACTACAAAATGGGAGATTACAAATCTACATCCGTTGCATTTGAAAATGTTCTGGAAGATTTCCCAAGTACAAAGCTTCGTCCAAAAATCTATGATTATATCCTGAATGCACGTTATTTTCTGGCAATGAGATCCAACTTTGAGCTGAAAGACGAACGTATAGATAATGCTTTAGCTTTCACCAAACAAGTAGAAAAGGAACTTCCTAATTCTCAGGCCGCCAAAACAGCTGCAGACTTAAGAGAAAAGCTTGAAAAGGAAAAGAAAGATTTTGTAATAGTTAAAAAACAAAATGACGAAAGAATAGCTTTGCTTACTGCCAAACAGAAAAGAATAGCAGATAAACAAGCGAAAGACTCTAAAACAGAACAGCAGATTAAAGATCAAATCTCTCACGAAAAGCAGGCAATGCAGATCCAGAGAGACAGTGCAGCGATAAATACACCACCACCTGCAGCGACTTTCAGAATTCAAAGATAATTCGTAAATTTGCCAACTTATAATTAAATTAATTTTCTCAAAATGAGCGTAAAAGATACAAAAGCAGAAGTAAACACCATTACTTACGATAAAGATAAGATTGAAGACAAAGTAAACTCAATCTATGAAGCTATTGTTATCATGGGAAAAAGAGCAGAACAGATTAACGCAGAAATCCGTACTGAATTACACAATAAATTAGACGAATTTGCGGTACACAACTCTACTTTGGAAGAAGTTTTTGAAAACAGAGAGCAAATTGAAATTTCAAAACACTACGAAAAACTTCCTAAACCTACTTCTATTGCCATTCAGGAATGGTTAGATGGTGAAGTTTACTTCAGAAAAACTGAAGACAGACAGAAGTAATCAATTTTTTAATATTATAGGCAAAGGTCATAGAAGAGTTCTTTTATGACCTTTACTGTTTATAGTAATCTTTGTGAAAAAAAATAAGTAAATTAGTCCTTTAAAAATTTCTTTCATGAGCATATCAGGAAAAAAAATTCTCATTGCAGTTTCTGGCGGCATCGCAGCATATAAAATTCATTTTCTGATTAGAGAACTTATCAAAAAAGATGCAGAAGTACAGGTAATTATGTCTCCTGATGCAGAAAATTTTGTAACCAAACTAAGTCTTTCTACCCTTTCCAAAAAACCTGTGTATTCAGATTTTTACAGCGAAAACGGAACATGGAACAGCCATGTAGAAATGGCACTTTGGGCAGATATTATTCTGGTTGCACCATGTACCGCAAATACTTTAGCAAAAATGATCCACGGTATTTGCGACAATCTTCTTATTGCAACTTATATGTCTGCTAAATGCCCTGTTTTTATTGCTCCCGCAATGGATTTGGATATGTATCAACATCCTTCCACCAAAAACAATCTGGAAATGGCAGAAGATTTCGGACACATCGTAATTCCTGCCGAAAGCGGAGAGCTTGCAAGCGGTTTGTACGGACAAGGAAGAATGGCAGAACCAGAAACCATTGTAAAAACAATAGAAGATTTTTTTGAATCTCATCTTAAAAAAAGTTTACTGGGGAAAACCGTATTAATTACAGCTGGACCTACTTACGAAGCTATAGATCCTGTAAGATTTATCGGAAATCATTCATCCGGTAAAATGGGTTTTTCTTTAGCAGAAGAAGCAGCAAAAAGAGGAGCCAAAGTTATTCTTATTTCTGGACCCTCATCTTTAAAAACCACCCACCAAAATATTGATTTGTATAGAATTACCTCTGCAAAAGAAATGTACAATAAGGTTTTTGAATTTTACAGTCACACCGATATTGCCATTGCAAGTGCTGCCGTTGCAGATTATACTCCAAAAGAAGTTTCTCCTGAAAAAATTAAAAAAAATGATGAAAACCTAACCATAGAACTCATCAAAAATCCGGATATTCTAAAAGCGATGGGCGAGCAAAAAACCCATCAGACGCTCGTAGGTTTTGCCCTTGAAACACAAAATGAAGAAGAAAATGCAAAAGCTAAACTAGAGAAGAAAAATTTAGACCTCATTGTTTTAAATTCTCTTCGCGATGAAGGAGCAGGTTTTAAAAATGACACCAACAAAATAAAAATTTTCTCAAAAAAAGAAGTATTTGATTTTGTGCTGAAATCTAAAGAAGAGGTTGCTAAAGATATACTTGATTGTATTGAAACCCAAATTTTAAAATAATTGTTATAAATTTCCGTTCTGAATATTTAATAAAAAAATGAAAAAAACAATCATACTTTTTTTTCTGATCCTGTTTAATTTTGGTTTTTCCCAGGAAATCCTTGCTACAGTTCAGGTAAACTCTCAACTTTTAGGCGGAAGTAACACTCAGGCATACAAATCATTAGAGAAAAGCTTAAGAGATTTCATTAATAATACGAGCTGGACAGGCAGAAAACTTCAGAATTTTGAAAAAGTAAAATCTAATTTCGCAATTGTTCTCAGCGAAAGAGACGGAAACAAGTATAAAGGATCTATCGTTGTACAGGCAGTTCGCCCAGTTTACAACACCTCTTACGAGTCGCCGCTGCTTAATCTTCAGGACACAAAATTCGGTTTTGAATACGCAGAAAACGAAAATTTAATATTTAATGAAAGACAATTTTCTGGCAGAAACCTCATCGATGTCATCAGTTTTTATGTATATCTTATTTTAGGGTACGATGCAGACAGCTTCCAATCTATGAGCGGATCGCAATGGTTTTCTAAAGCCCAGCAAATTGCCCAAAACTCTCAGAACAGAGGTTATGAAGGCTGGAACCAAATTAATGAACCAAGAAGCAGATCTATTTTAATTGGAGAAATACTGAATCCTAATATGAGCCAGCTTCGGGCTACAATGTACACCTATCACAGAGCAGGATTAGACGCTTTATACAATCAGGATCAGACTCAGGCTAAGAAAATTATTGCTGATGCTTTGCTGCAGCTTAAAATATATGAAAACACTTTTCAGCAAAATTATTTCTTCAATCTGTTTATGGATACCAAAGCCGATGAAATTTTCAATATTTTCAATTCAGGCAATAATGGTGGCGTAAACATGAACGAACTGAAGCAGCAAATGATTATTTTCTCTCCAAAAAATGCAGATTCTCGTTGGAATAAATGGAAATAACCCCGTACAAATCCCAAATTCTGATTTCCAAATTTTATCTTTGCAGTATTAAATGAAATCTGCTACCGATTTATGCTTTCGAGAATTTACATTAAAAATTTTGCACTAATTGATGCTCTTGAAGTTTCCTTAAACAATGGTTTACAGGTAATTACGGGAGAAACCGGAGCCGGAAAATCTATTATTCTAGGTGCACTCAGGCTTATTTTAGGAGAAAGAGCAGATATAAAATCTATTTCTAAAACCGATGAGAAAAGCATTGTAGAAACTGAGTTTGATTTAAACAATCAGTTCAAAAAGTTTTTCATTGAAAATGATCTGGATTATGAACATCAAACCATTATCCGAAGAGAAATTTTACCTTCAGGAAAATCCAGAGCTTTTATTAACGACGTTCCGGTAACTTTGGATATCCTTAAAGAACTTTCTTCGCAACTTATTGATATTCATTCTCAGTTTGAAACATCTAATCTTTTTACCCAAGAATATCAGTTTAAAATTATTGACGGGCTTTCTGAGAATAAAACAATTATAGAAAATTATCAGCAGGAATTTTTGGAGTTTCAGAGCCTTAAAAATCAGCTGAAAAAACTTCAAACCCAACTTTCAGAAAGTACTAAAGAAAGCGATTACAAACTTTTTCTTCTTAATGAACTGGAAGATCTGAAATTAGACGATCTTAATTTTGAAGATCTTCAAAACCAACTTTCCGTACAGGAAAATGCCGGAATGATCTCTGAAAATCTGGCTCAGATATTATCGAGATTTCATCAGGAAGAAGTGGGAATTCTTTCATTCTTCAATGAGGCAAAATCTAAACTTTCTAAAATTGCAGAGGTTTCCCATACATTTACCGAACTCAACGAAAGGCTGGAAACTTCGTTTGTGGAAGTAAAAGACATTATTTCTGAATTGGAGAACGAAGCAGACAAAGTAGAAATTAATCCCGAAAATTTAGCCCAGATTTCAGAATTAAACAATAAAATCAATGCTTTATTCTTAAAACATAATGTTTCAGACATCAAAAGCTTGGTTGAAATAAGAGATCAGCTTTCGGGAGAACAAAAAGGAACTGCGGAAACAGAAATTCAGATAAAAGAAATTCTGGAAGATATTTCCAACAAAGAAGAATCTATGGAAAGTTTAGTACAAAAGCTTTCTAAAAACAGAAAAAAGAGTATCCCTGTTTTCGTAAAAAAAACAGAAGATTTGCTTAAAAAATTAGGTCTGGAAAAAGCTAAAGTGGATATTGAACTCGGTATTTCCCAAGATTTTAACTCATTCGGGAAAGAAAATATTCAGTTATTATTTCAGGCAAACTCGGGGTTTCCTTTGAAGCCCATTCAGACTGCAATTTCTGGCGGTGAAAGGTCTAGAGTAATGTTGGCGGTAAAAAAAATTATTGCTGAAAGTGATGAACTTCCGACTTTAATTTTAGATGAAATCGACACCGGTGTTTCCGGAAAAGTTGCCGAAGAAATAGGAAATCTGATGCGAGAAATGTCTGAAGATATGCAGCTGATTGTTATTTCTCACTTAGCACAGGTTGCTGCAAAAGGAAATGACAATTATAAAGTGATAAAGCAGGATGTTAATGGGAAAACCCAATCTACTATTATCCCGCTGAACGATGAAGAAAAATTGAATGAAATTGCACAGTTACTTTCAGGCAGTAAGATTACCGAAGCCGCTTTAACGCAGGCTAAAGAGTTAATTGGATAAAAAGTTTACTTCCTGATTTGTTAGATTAAAATATTAGGCTTCTCCAAAAGGAAGCTTTTTTTATTCCCGCAACTTTCCGTATTTTTGGTAAAATCCTCTAAGATGAATTTTAAACCAATCTTATTAACAGCTGGAGTATTGTTTTCAGCTAATTTTATGCTCAGAAAATGCAATATCCTAAAGCTATCAAGGGAAATCAAACCGATACTTATTTCGGAACCGCCGTTACCGATCCGTACAGAGATTTAGAAAATGATTCTGAACCCACCAAAAAATGGGTAGATGAAGAAGTAGCTTTCAGCCAGAATTATTTGTCTAAAATCCCATACAGACAAGAAATTGTAAAGCAGCTTACCGACATTTGGAACTACGAAAAAATAGGCGCTCCTTTTAAAGAGGGAAATTATACTTATTACTATAAAAACAACGGTTTACAGGCTCAGTCTGTTTTATACAGAACCAATAATAAGACAAGAGCAATTGAAGTATTTCTGGACCCCAATAAATTTTCAGAAAAAGGAACTACTTCACTTTCAGGACTTTCTTTCAACAAAAAAGGAAATCTTGCGGCCTACTCCATTTCTGAAGGCGGAAGCGACTGGAACAAAATTATCGTTATTGATGCTGTTACGAAGAAACAAATTGACGAAACCATTGTAGATGTTAAATTCAGCGGAATTTCATGGTTGGGTGATGAAGGTTTTTATTATTCCAGCTACGACAAGCCGAAAGAAGGAACAGTACTTTCCGGAATGACCGATAAACACAAGGTTTATTTTCATAAACTGGGAACAAAGCAATCCGAAGACAAACTTATTTTTGGTGGAGAAAAAACACCAAGAAGATATATTGGAGCTGGAGTTTCGGAAGATCAGAGATATCTAATTGTTTCCGCAGCCAATGCAACGAATGGAAATGAGCTTTACATTAAAGATTTAAAAAAAGGAGGAGATTTTGTTCAGATTAATAAAGGGTTTGATATTAATGCCAGTATTGTTGATACAGATGGTGATACGCTTTATATTTTTACCGACAAAGATGCTCCGAATATGCGTTTGGTAAAAACAACAATTCAAAATCCTTCTCCTGAAACATGGAAAGATGTAATTCCTGAAACTGAAAATGTACTGGGAATTTCCGGAGGTGGCGGATATTTTTTCGCAACCTATATGATTGATGCTATTGATCAGGTAAAACAATTCGATAAAAACGGAAAACTGATCAGAGAAATTATTCTTCCCGGAAAAGGAAATGTAGGTGGTTTCGGTGGAAAAAAATCAGAAAAAGAGCTTTATTATTCTTTCAGCAACTATATTACTCCGGGAACCACCTATAAATTTAATGCAGACACCGGAAAATCTGAAGTCTATCAAAAACCAAAAGTAAAATTCAACCCTGAAAATTACGTTTCTGAACAGGTATTTTACACTTCTAAAGACGGGACAAAAGTTCCGATGATGATTAATTATAAAAAAGGAACAAAGCTGGACGGGAAAAATCCTACCATTCTTTATTCTTACGGGGGCTTTAATATCAGTCTGCAGCCTTCTTTTTCTGTGGTAAATGCTATCTGGATGGAAAATGGAGGAATTTACGCTGTTCCGAACATTCGTGGAGGCGGAGAATACGGAAAAAAATGGCATGACGCAGGAACGAAAATGCAGAAGAAAAATGTTTTTGAAGATTTTATTGCAGCAGGAGAATATTTACAGAATAAAGGCTATACGTCAAAAGAATATATGGCACTTTCCGGAAGATCCAACGGCGGGCTTCTTGTAGGAGCTACGATGACGATGCGTCCTGATCTGGCAAAAGTTGCTTTCCCCGGAGTTGGAGTTTTGGATATGTTGAGATACAACAAATTTACCGCAGGAGCAGGCTGGTCTTATGATTACGGAACTGCAGAAGATAACAAAGAAATGTTTGATTATCTGAAATCGTATTCGCCAGTACATAATGTAAAGTCTGGAGTGTGCTATCCTTCGACGATGATTATTACGAGCGATCATGATGACAGAGTGGTTCCGGCGCATTCCTTTAAATTCGGGGCAGAATTACAGGAAAAACAATCTTGTGCAAATCCTATTTTACTGAGAATTGAGAAAAATGCAGGACATGGAGCAGGGAGAGCTACAGACCAAATCATCAGCGAAAATGCAGATTTAATCTCGTTTGCTTTATATGAAATGGGAATCAGAAAACTGAATAAGTAATTTCAAATAAAATCCATAAAAAAGCTAGACAGAATTCATTTTTGTCTAGCTTTTATTTTGTCGAAAATCCGGCTTAGTATTAGTCGATTACACTTACCTGATCTGCAAAATATTGTTCTAAATCTCTTAAAGTTTCCGGACTTGTTTGTATATCTTTTACCAAACGGCCTTTATTTACTACCACAATTCTGTTGCAGACTTCGGTTGTATGAGAAAGATCGTGACTGGAGATTAAGAAAGTAACACCACTTTGCTGAGACAAAACTTTAATTAAATTTTTCAGTTTAATTTGAGTGGAAGGATCCAGATTGGCAAAAGGCTCATCGAGAATAATTAGTTCAGGATTTCCTATAAGAGCTCCCACAATTCCTACTTTTTTCTGGTTTCCTTTGGATAAATCTCTTACATATTTACCTGAATTTAAAATTTCACCGCTAAAAAGATCATGAAACTGCTTAAGAAATTCATCAACAGAAGCTTTATTCTGACCTCTTAATTCGCCAATGAAATAAAAATATTCTTCTGGAGTTAAATAGCCTATTAAAAAACTATCATCTACAAAAGCAGAAACTTTGGATTTCCACGCTTCAGATTCATTTACTTTTATATCGTCTATCTTTACAAACCCCGAAGTTGGCTGAATTAAATCGAGCATCAAACTGAAAAGGGTGGTTTTTCCTGCCCCGTTATTTCCTACCAAACCAAACGTTTCGCCTTTCGGGATTTCGAGATTTTCAATATTAAGAACCGTAGCTTTTCCGTAGGTTTTAGATAAATTCTGTATTGTAATCATTGTACTAATCTTTATTTTTAAATGCTTCTATGGTAGAATATTTTTCGCGCTTGTACTGCTTAACGATAATATCAAATATTTTCTCTCTGAGAAAGAAACCTATCATTCCTAAAATTGCGATACTTATTACCGCGGCAGTCATTCCGTAAAAATATTTTGTAATCCCGAATACCGCCATCGGGAGTAATAATTTGGGAATCAGCAGTAATAAAGCTTTCAGATTAAAACTATTCTTCTGCCCCATTCTTTTTTCCTTGGAATTAAGATCTATCTGCGTTTTGTTGTAAGCTCCAGACCACAGTGTAAACTGAGAATTTACGCCAATATTGTACAATCCTGCTGCAAAAAAAGTAACATAGATTTCCCACCCGATAAAAGCATAAAATAGGGCCAAAATCATGGAAACAGCAGTCACAATAATCATGAGCCACCATTTTGCTTTAAGATATTCTTTGTACGGAACATTAAGCGTCATCATCAACGGATAATACGAACTGTCGAAGGCAGGAACCCGCTGCCCAAAAAGAAACTGAAATCCTCCAGTTACAAACAATCCCATGAACATCATCATATAAGGCGTTTTATAAACAGGCGAGGTAAACATTAATAAACCATAAAAAGTGAACATAATACTTCCGAAGAGAATACTTTTGGTCATTTTATTCCTACGGAGCATTTTTATATCATTATTGATAAATGTTCCCAAAGAGCCATATTTGTTTAAAAAAGCAATATTTTCAGTTTTTCCGATTTCTTTTTTTAACTCTAAACCCTGATCGAGATAAAATTCTTTTAAAATATATCGGTAACATAACTGCCAAAGCAAGATAAACAGAGCGATGGGAATTAATGCAAAAAACGGACTCTCGTAAAAGCTGTAAAAAACCTTAGCAGAGTAATCTAAAATAGAAACTACATGATAATATTCTAAAGCAGATAAAACAGCTATCGCAACTCCTACTGCAACCGCAACTTTTTCTTTTCCGTTAATAAAAATATTGATGAAATTATTAAGATAAAGCAGAGAAGAAATCCCGAGAAACCAAGCCAAAACTCCAACAAAACTATATCCATTAAATAGAAGAATGGCCGAAAATGTAATAAAAAACCAAGAATTCAGCCAACTGAAAGGGGAAAGAAAGGTTTTTACCAGAGTATAATTTACCAGAGATCTTTTAGGAATATTTAAGGTAAGAAAAGGCTTAATATTCTGTGAAGAAATCTGCTGCATCATATATTTAAGAATAAGATCTGCCACCCAAACGATGACAATAAACCTGGATACTACCTTCAGAGGATCCTGCTCCATATTCTCATTGATATAAAAATAAGCGAGAAATGCTCCGCCGATAAAATATAAAATGAAACAAATGATTCCCAGAAAACGGAAAATCTTCATGGCAAGATTAATCCCTAAAGAATTCCCCCGGAAAAAACTTTTAATCTCTAATCTCAGAAATTTTAAAAACATGCTGTATTCCTTTTAAATATTAGTAAAGATAATTTCATTATTGTTACATTTTCTTAATTTCAATATTCAATTATTAAAAATTACACCCATTTAAGACTTATGTATTAAATAACCTTCATCATGAAATTCTACTGTTAGATTAGGATGTTCATCATTTTTTGAAATAACTGTTAACACATTTCCATTCAAATTAACCGAACTGTAATCTTTTATTGCCAATTTTTCTAACTCAAAAGTTTTGATATTGATAATTGCAAGAAAATTTGTGTGTTTATCAGCATACACAACAATTAAAAATTTGTTACAAAATTGAATAAAACGACATCCGCCATAAGAAAAACCCATAGAATTTACAGAAACTTTCCATTCGAGCGTAAAATTTTTGTTCAATTTTAATTTTACAACATCTAAGCCTACCTCATTATTTTCATACCAAGCTAATCTATCTTTTTGAAAAGCAATATTATACTTAGAAACGAAATGCTCTGCTCCAAAAGTATTTTTCCAAACAATTTCATCCTCCTTTAGTTCTCCTTTGCTAAAGTCTATTTCTTCATAAACTAATTTTAATAATTCTTGCTTATCTATACTTTAAAATTAAAAACCCCCAAAATATAAATTTCAGGGGTCATCTTTATGAATTATTTTACCTCAACAAAATTATCTGCAGGGTTTACATCTGCCATTCTTTGGCTGAAATCTATTCCTAAAACTTTAAGCTGAGATTTGGTGTAAGGAACTGTTAACGTATATTCTTTCTGTGTCCAAGGCCAGTATTTCAAAGTAGTGAAATCTCCGTATGCATCCTTAGTTTTCCAGGTACGTGTCATGTTTAAAGGAATGTAATACTGAATTACTTTATTATCGCTCGTTATCACAGAAAAATCAATCGGCATGGGAACCTGACTATTATTAACTAAAGTTATCGTTGTAGATTTATCATCGTATTTTACATCTTTAATTCCATAATCAATGGTTTTCGTGGTATTGATCCAATAATGCTGAAACCATTTCAGATCCATCCCGGAAATTTGCTGTGCAATATGCAAGAAATCTCTGTCTGTAGGATGTTTCAGGCTCCATTCTTTAAAATACTCCTGCATAATTTTGGCTAAATTTTCTTCGCCCACAATGTATCCCAACTGAACCAGATACAATTCTCCTTTCACATAACTAGCATAAGAATATGCCGTTCCGTTATCGTGATGATCTCCCAGCCAAACAGCAGGTTCTTCTATTCCTCTTTTAATGAAATTTCTATACGCATCAATTTTTTCAACAAAAGGATTGGGTCTGTTGTCTTTAGGCGGAAACAATTCGTGCATCACAATACTTTCTGCGTAACTAGTGAAACCTTCATCCATCCACGGACGCATAGACTCATTAGTAGCCAACATTTGCTGATACCAGGAATGTGAGCCTTCGTGAACCATTAATCCCATTAACTCTTCAACACTTTCTGCTTCACCTAAAATCATAGTACACATCCCATATTCCATTCCGCCGTCTCCTCCCTGAATGAAAGCATAAGAAGGGTAAGCATATTTCCCGAACCGGGAATTCATAATCTGGAAATATTTTGTGACATAAGGTTTTGCTTCACCCCAAGCTTTCGTTTTATCATTTTTCTGATAAACAAAAAATACTTTCGGGCCTTGCGGAACCTCAAAACTTTCTACAGAATACTCTCTGTCTGCCGCCCACGCAAAATCCAGCATATTTTTGGCAGACCACTTCCAGGTTGCTTTGTTTTTATCGGCTTTAATTTTTGCTGAACTTTCGTAGCCTTTTACTTCTGAAGGATTCAAAAGTGTTCCTCCAGCTCCTACTACATAGTCTTTATTGATTTTAATCGTTACATCAAAATCTGCAAACGGTGCATGAAATTCTCTTCCAACATAATCGAAAGTTGCCCATCCGTCGTAATCATATTCTGCGATTTTCGGATACCATTGCGTCATGGTCATATCCACACCTTCCCTGTTATTTCTTCCTGATCTTCTAATTTGTTGAGGAATTACAGCATCCCATTCCAATGTAAAATTAGTTTTAGAATGAGGCTTAACAGGCTCTGCCAAATAAACTTTCATAATGGTTTCCTGAATTTCAAACTTCAGGTTTTTCCCGTTTTGTTTAATCCAGTGAATGTTTTGTGAGCCTTCTTCATTTTTAGGAATTGCAGCCAGCCTGGAAATTCCGTTTTTTTGCAACCTTGAATCACCATTTTTCCCCTGTCCGGCAACTCTCTGATCCATCATAGAATTGGGTTTGAAGGCATTCCAGTATAAGTGAAAGTAAACAACTTTTAAGTCATCCGGGGAATTGTTGGAGTACTCTAAGGTTTGGGTTCCGTTGTAGGTAAAATTTTCTGCATTTACATCAATATCCATTTTATATTTTGCAAATTGCTGATAATACGCCCCTTGTTGAGCCTGAAATTGCATAAAAATAAATGCAAACAAGATTACAACTGATTTTTTCATTTAATTTTTTATTTGTCTAAAGGTATGTAAATTTTAAAACAAGATAAAATAGGAAGCTTGAGACACTTTATTAAAACATCAGTGTTTATGAGAATTATTGATTATCTTTTTCAACAAAGTAATCTGCCCTAGATGCTCAATCATGCCATCAATATTTCTTAGATAAGTTCCGTACTTTTCATCAGCAAAATTCTCATTCATTTTAGAATCGGGCATTTTTTCTAATAATGAAGCAAATTTTTCAGAATTTTTCCAAAGTTTATCCAAAGTTTATCCAATAGATCTTGCCAATGTTCCTGAGATTCAATTGGTGGAAGATCAAAGCTGTACACATCCCTGATTTCTAAATTTCCCCCTTCGAAAACATTTACTAAACCTGAAATATAATAATCAATATGAAAAGTAAGCATTGCAATAGTGTTTAGCTCTCCAACTCTTGTGGTTGCCTGTTCCCAGGATATATCCGAAAGCTGGTCTTTAAAATTGGTATTGGCAATCCATCTTCCATCCAAAATGACTTCTCTGAATCTTTTGGCTAATTGTAATGTTGAACTCATTTGTTTAATTTTCTTCTAAATATAATGTGAGTTAGGGATAAGAAATATTTTAAATAGTTTAAATAGTTCTGATATTCAGATATTAATTATTTTATCGCAAAGAAAAACAAAGAGAAGTTTACTTTTTGAAATGCTTTTAAGCTATACAAAGGCACTTTGTTTAGGAAAATAACACAAAGTTTTGTGTTTACTTTGCTAAGTTATACGCCTTGGTTTATCTTAAACATATGTAAATCAAAAATTTTAATCTTTTGTTTAGCTTTGCGTTTTATAAATCTTTATCCCGAACTCAGGTTAAATATAAGTTTTTCTTAACAAATTTCATGAATGAGAAACACATTTCTGACCATAAAAAAATCCTCCAAAATTCTGAAAACTTTGAAGGATTGATTTATTAAAAATGTAAAATTTATTTCTTGTCAGAAACCTCTTTCTTTCCGCTTTGCAAAATCTTTTCTAAGATTCTTAGAGTAATCAGATAGGTAGGTTTCACTCCTGTTAATCCCAAACCGCCTGAAGAAAGTGTAGCACCCGTTTCCAAAGGATTATCTGATGCATAGTAAGCATAACTTACGAAAAGATCCGGTGCAATATGATGTCTGATTTTTGAGGCAACCTGAATGGCTTTCTGATAATGAGCTCCTTCCATTTCCAGCCCAATAGCCTTCCAAGAAGTATTCATAAAATAAGAAAGGATATCCCGGTTTTGAAGGGATGTTCCTAAAACGGTAATCATCGGTCCTTCAAAAGCTCTTAATTCATCATCCTGAAAATCATCCAGTTTTAACGCATTTTCAAAAGGGTAATTGTCTGCAGTTCCTTCAAAGATATGGGCAGTTGGGATCATAATATCCCCTTTTCCACCAGCAAGAATACCCGCTTTTCCCATAATTGAAACAGATTTTACTTTCATCATATAAACTTCTCCTTTATGTTCAAAAGGTCTTAGAAGTTCATCCATAATTTCATACGCCTGTTCTCCGAAAGCATAATCAAAAACCAAAACTACATCATCACCACTGAACTTGGTATGACTAAACGGTGTATTTTTAAAATCAATTTTACTTAAATCAATAATCTGAACATCAATATTGCTTCCCGTATTGTCATCAATATAAATTAAACCCTGTTCTAAAGAATATTTTAAAACTTTATCTCTAAGATCTTTTTTGTTTGAAATCTCTTCATACAGTTTGTAATCTACCTCTTTGCTTTGTTTTTTCTTGAGAGCATCATTGGCATACAGCATATTTTTCACCGAATGCATGTTCGCAGAAATAATGTGCAACGGTCGCATGTGGAGATTATTTTCAAACAAAACTTCTTTTACTTTATGAGCCCATTTTTCACCAAAATAATGATGCCCCACTCTTTCTTTCAGAATTGCACTGAAATAAATCTCTCTTTCGCGGATCTGTTTTGCATCTTCCAAACTTACTTTTGCCAAATGGTAGATGATTTTGAATAATCTGTCGGGATTATCGTCTTCGCCAAAAGTGTTATAAGCGTTTAAAGTTTCATCGAAGGTTCTTCCTATTAAAGAAGATAAATGAATCAGGGCAACCTCTTTCTCTTTTCTGCTGAATTTCTTCTCGCCTTTTACTACTTCTTCAATAATTTTGAAGGCTCTGGTTGGCTTCCAGTTTTCATCCTGAATAAATGCAAGGTTTCTTATTTTATCTGCTTCAATAAAAAGAAACGTTAAATGGGTAAGAATATCATAAATTTCGGAACGTCCCAAAAGCACCTCAATGTTCATTTGGTGCTCGTCTATTCTGTAACAGTTTCTTCTTCTTTTTTTAGGGACAATTGGCTCAAAGCTTCCTTTATCAAAACCTTCATCCGATGTAAGATGAATGAATGCACACTCTTCTATCCCTTCTGGAAGTCTGTCTAAAACATACATCAAACCATCCAATTCCAATTTGCTTGGAATACTCATGGTACCGTAAATTTCCGGATTGATCGTCTTCAACAAACTTCTAATGCTTTCTCCTGAAACTCCGCTCGGCTTGAAAAAACCTCTATAAAACAGGTGTCTCATAGAAATGTAAAGTCTTTCAATTGCCTCGGTGGTTTCTCTTGCTCTAGAATTTGTCATATATTTAAAATTTTTATAAAAAGTCTGCTAAGTTACGAAAAATATTTTTAATATTTTAAATCACTAAAAATTAACCACTTAACAATGATTAAAATACAATCCTTTAGTTTTTATGAATTTTTAAAATTAAGATTTTGGGGAATAAACTGAAAGATTTTCAGAATAAGTTTTTATTAATATTATATTGAATAAAAAAACTGCCCCGAGGGACAGTTATTATATTTTAGAAAGTAATATTGTAACTACCGGTTGATGATACCGAAGCTTTTTCAGCTTTTACATATTTTTTTACCCAACCGACCGAAGTGGAAACAATGCAGGGATCCGAAATCCCTCCCGATCTCCTCGCAGAAACAACATTTCCTGCCTTGTCTACTGTATATGAAATAGTTATAGATCCGCTTCCTGAACAATTATGACTCGGTTGCGCACCTCCTCTTCCCATTGTTCCAGGAATATATCCCACCAACCTTCTGTCGATGCCAATTTTACTATCACCATTTCCATCTCCTCCCAAAGGATCGCCGGCATTACCTATTCCTTTTCCAGTACCTTGACCTCCAGCTTTTGTACCTCTCCCATTTAATAAATTTCCAATAGCTGCAGTTCCTTTGCCATCGCCTACACCTATTTTAGAATTTGCGGCATTAGAAGATGGCTTTGCACTTTTAAGAGTCGAACTTGCAGAAGATTTGCTATTTGTTTTCGATTCTTCTTTTTTAGGTACTGTAAGTTTTGTATTATTTCCGGTAATAAAGTGGTCTTTAGCTTCAGTTTTTTTTAGTTCTGGCTTAGGTTCGGGATTTATAATGGTTTTAGGCTCAGACACCTTATTTTCGATAGGTTCAGGAGTATTTTCAATAGCTTTAGCCGCCAAACTCCCTTCTTGATTTGCGGGTTCTTCAATGCCTGACCCGTTTCTGTTATCTCCGAAATTAACCAGCATTGTTGTAATTACTTCCGGCTTCTTTTCAGGCTCACTAGGTTTCATTTTGTAGATAAAAACAAATAATAAGACAGCAGACCAAATTAACACAGAAAGCACTGCACTTTTAATCTTATCCTTATATTCTTCGTTTTTATTTATTGTATAACCTTTCATTTCTATTTATTGCATCAAAAATACAGATTTAAGCTATTATTCTTTTACCGTGGCAATAGCAATGCTAAGTTTATGTTTTTCGGCTATTTCCATTAAGAAAACAACATCTTTATGCATTGTATTTTCATCTGCTCTTATCGTAAAAGATTGAGACGATTTATTCTGCAAGTCGTTAATTATCGTTTGTTCTACCAATTCTTTTTTAACAGGTTTATCGTCTACATAATAAGAACCGTCAGATTTCACACTTACCGTCATCGGATTCGAGATATTATTTTCCACACTTGCCGTTTTTGGCAAGCTTACATCTATCGCACTTTGGTTTGCCGCCGAAGAGGTAATCATAAAGAAAATCAGCATCAGCAAAATAACGTCGGTCATTGCTGCTAAACTGAATTCCGGATGCGCTTTGTTTCTTCTTTGAATTTTCATCCTTCGCGATTATAAAGGTTTATTGATAATATCTAAAAATTCTCCAGAAATATTCTGAGCTCTCAAAATAAATTTATCTATTCTTGTAAGCAGAAGATTATAGAAAAAGTTTGCAGGAATTGCCACTGCCAAACCAACAGCAGTCTGTCCCAATGCCGTATAAATACCTTCCGAAAGTGTTTTTGGAGAGAATGCATCTTCCGAGTGAGACAAATCAAAAAAAGCAATAATCATCCCGATAACAGTTCCTAAAAGCCCCAACATAGGCGCAATACTTGGTACAGCCGCCAAAAGATTAAGATTTTTTTCCATATTGGCGACTTCCACCTGCGCTTGAGATTCCATTGCACTTACAATATCTGAAACAGGTCTTCCCAATCTCGATATCCCCTTTTCTAGGATACGGGATTCAGGAGAATTCTGGGTCTTACAATAATCTGCTGCTGCTTCAATCTTTCCGTTTCTTATGAAATCTTCAATATTATTCATAAAATTAGAATCGGTTTTGGAAGCCATTCTCCTGATGAAGAAAAACCTCTCAAAAAAAAGATAAACAGAGAAAACACCCAACAAAAGAACTGTTACCATTACAATTTTCGCAAAAGGACCACCATGAAAAAGGATTTCCCAAAATGAAAATTCAGTTTTTTTGATTGTAACAGCAGGCGTTACTGCCTGTGCAAACACAAGTTGTGTAAGTTCGGTTAATAGCATTACAAGATTATTTACTATAGTTTAAACGACAAAAATAAACGAATATTATCAAATTTTATCTTAAAATAAGCTTAAAAAAACACAAATTTTAAACCCCATCACCCTAAAAAGCAAATTTCTTTCCAAAAATATTGAAATGAAATACAAAAGTTGGCAATCTAAAAGTACGCCTTGAAATTAAAAATATTGAGAATTTAAAAAGAATGTTATAGAAGAGCCAATCTTCTACAAACCCAACGAATAAAGGAAAATTACGGAAATAAAAAAGTCTCCTAATAAATTAGAAGACTTTTTGTGGGTCCTGAGGGATTCGAACCCCCGACCCTCTGGGTGTAAACCAGATGCTCTGAACCAACTGAGCTAAGAACCCGAATTTTTTTGAAAGGTTTCGTTTCCTTTTCTGTGGGTCCTGAGGGATTCGAACCCCCGACCCTCTGGGTGTAAACCAGATGCTCTGAACCAACTGAGCTAAGAACCCTCTTTATCGTTGTTTCCTCGATTAGAGTGGTGCAAATATACGACTTATTTAGAAATCTCCAAATTTTTTTCTAAAAATTCTCCTACAACAAAATTACTTCCTCCGATAAAAATCATTTCATCATCTTTACATTCCTGTTTTGCAGAAAGATAGGCTTCTTGTACCGAATCGAAAATTTTATAATTAATTTTTGCTTTTTGTAGTAAATCTTTATAATCTTCAGGGTGTCGGCCACGATGAATAGAAGGTTTTGCAAAATAAAATTTAGAATTATTGGGAAGAATCCCCATCACTTCTTCAATTTTCTTATCATTAACAAAGCCTAAAATAACATGCTTATCCTTATTAATAGAATTTAATTGAGAAAAAACATATTCTAAACCAGCCTGATTATGCCCCGTATCACAAATCGTTAAAGGATTCTTAGAATATTCAAACCAACGACCTATAAAACCTGTATTTTCATGAACTTTCAACAAGCCTTTCTCTATATTTTCTTCAGGAATATTAACATTTAACTGCTTCAACTGCTCAACCAAACCCAAAACAACGCGAATGTTTTTCTTTTGATAATCTCCTTTTAAATCGGACACCAATAAAGTTTCTATTTTCGTGGCATCTATCAATAAGGAATGTTCTTTTTCAGCTTTAGCTTTAATAATGTTTTTTACTACCATATTTTCATCTCCGGAAACCACCGGAATTTCCGGCTTAATAATCCCAGCTTTTTCCGCTGCAATTTCTTCAATGGTATCTCCCAGAATATTCTGATGATCCAACTGAACATTTGTAATTGCACAAACCAGCGGCGTAATGATATTGGTAGAATCCAGTCTTCCACCCAAACCAACTTCAATAATAGCAAAATCTACCTTCTTCCGAGAAAAATATTCGAATGCCATAATGGTTGTAAATTCAAAAAAAGATGGTCGGATATCTTGCGGAAGTTTTTTCAATTTTAAAATAAAATCATAGACAAATTGTTTATCGCAGTTTTTTCCATTTACTTTAATCCTTTCTGTAAAATCTATAAGGTGAGGAGAATTGTACAACCCAACGTTGTAACCCGATTCCTGAAGAACAGAAGCCAGCATATTGCTTGTAGAACCTTTACCGTTGGTTCCTCCAATATGAATACAGCGGATTTTTTCTTGTGGATTTCCAAAAAAACTACAGAGTTTTTTTATATTATCTAATCCTGGCTTATACGCTTTTTCACCTTCAATCTGATAATTGGGAGCCTGCACAAAAAGCCATTCTACTGCCTCTTTATAGTCTAGATTTGTCATACCGCAAAATTCTAAAATCTTTTATAATTCTTGCACAAAATTTTTCGTTTTTTGTAACTTTTTAGCAATCTCTTCGTCTAATGCAGAAAAAGCAGCTACCCCAGCTTAGAATAGCTTAGGTAATATTTGAAAAGAATAAACATTTCACCATGAAAAAAGTTTTGACGATTGTTTTAGGATTAACCTTTGTAGGATTTAATGCACAGGAAAAGTGGTCTCTGAAAGAATGTGTAGATTATGCCGTAAAGCACAATCTACAGGTAATTCAAAACGAATATTCAAAACAAATGCAGGATTCTAATCTTAGAATTGCACAGAAAAACTATCTTCCTTCTGTAAATGCCAATATGGGCAATAATGTAAGTTTTGGACAGGCTTCTTTAGGAACAGGAAGTATCCGGAACGACAGATTTAGCAACAATGCCAACATTGGAGCAGATATTTTAATTTACAATAACGGACGGCTTGAAAAAAATATCAGAAAAACCCAGTTTGATGTTGAAGCCAGCCAATACGATATTGAAACCGTAAAAAATGATATTTCACTTCAAATTGCACGACAATATCTTACAACTTTACTGAATAAAGAAATCGTTAAAATAGCCCAAAGTGCGACAGAAAATGCTAAAAAGCAATTCGACAGAGCAAAAATTACTACCGAAGTAGGAACTACAGCAAAAACGATTGAAGCAGAAGCAGAAGCAGCTTGGGCAAGAGAAAAACAAAATCTTAAAACCGCAGAAATTAACGTAAACCGAAGCCTTTTTGCATTAGCACAACTCCTTCAGCTTAAAGAATATAAAGACTTTGATGTGGAGGATGTAGAAATTTCAGAAACCTTAAGTCCACAGCTAATTTCCGTGGGTGATGTCCTGGAAACAGCATACGAAACTCAGCCTCAGGTAAAAGCGGCCCAAAGCAGAATAAAATCTGCTGAAGCACAGACAGAAGTTTCTAAAACAGCTTTTTGGCCCACTCTTACCGCCAATGTGGGAATCGGAACATTTTATAACAATTTACTGAACACCAATAATGTAGGAAATGAATTTTTCTATGTGAAAGAAGCAAGTTTCTTCCAGCAGTATAAAGATAATTTCGGGCAACAAGGCGGAATAAGCTTAAACATTCCTATTTTCAATAAAGGAATAACAAAACTTCAGGTAGAACAATCAAGAATTAATGAATTTATTGCAAAAAATTCTTTAGAGCAACAAAAACAGGCTGTACGACAAAATGTACAGCAGGCTCAGTTTGATGTAGATGCCAATTACGAGATTTATCTTGCAGCAGTAGAAGCAGAGAAAAGTACAAAACTGGCAATGGATTTTGCAGATAAAAGCTTTGCGGCAGGACGCACAACCATTTACGATTTAAATATTGCAAGAAATAATTATGCTAATGCTCAAGGTTCTGTGGAGCAGGCAAAATACAATTATGTTTTCAGTCTTAAATTATTGAATTTCTATGCAGGAATTCCATTAAGTTTGTAGAATGTCTATTCAGTCTTTACAAAATTATTTACCCGAAAACACGTTCCCATATTTAAAAAATTGGTTTTCAAACCATTATATTCATATCAAAATAACTAAAAACAGAGAATCTAAACTTGGAGATTACAGAAAACTGAGGGATAATTCTCATGAAATAAGTTTGAATTCCACGCTTCCGCCACAACTTTTCTTTTTCGTTTTAACTCACGAATTAGCCCATCTCCTTGCATTTGAAAAATATGGAAGGAAAATTGCTCCACACGGCGCAGAATGGAAACACACCTTCAGAAATATGCTTTTAGAAAGTATTGAGGTTTACGAAGACAATTTAAAGCCTATTATCATCAACTTCTCCCGTTCTCCAAAAGCCAACTTTATGGCGAGCCCCGATTTGGTAAAATATTTTGAAATCAGAAATCAAGATGATGGCTCAGAATACATCCACGCGCTAAAAAACGGAGATCAGTTTATCTACAGAAACGAAAAATACGTTCTTCAAAGTCTTATTAAAAAAAACTATCTTTGTATGCATCTGGCTAGTGGAAGAAAATATTCTTTCAAGCCATTAGCAAGAGTGATAAAATGCAGTTAAAAATGTCAAAATCAGATCAATACTGCGTGATTATGGCAGGAGGAATCGGCAGCAGATTCTGGCCATTAAGCACACAGAAATTCCCTAAACAATTTCAGGATATTCTTGGAACAGGTCGTACGATGATTCAGCAGACTTACGACAGAATCAGTAAGATTATTCCCAATGAAAATATTTTTGTAATCACCAATAAAGAATATATTGCCCTTTCTCATCAGCAACTTCCGGAAGTTCCTTTGCAGAATATTGTAGGAGAACCTTTAATGAAAAACACTTCTGCATGTAATCTTTACATGGCGAATAAAATTGCAGAAGTAAATCCCGATGCTACCATGATCGTTTTACCTGCGGATCATCTTATTTTGAAAGAAGATATATTTCTCGAAAAGGTAAAAATTGCCCTTGAAATTGCTTCAGATAATGATTATCTTTTAACATTAGGAATTACTCCTACAAGACCAGATACTGGATATGGATATATTCAGTTTGTTGAAAAAAAGAATTCTGAATATTACAAAGTGAAAACATTTACAGAAAAGCCCATGCTGGAACTGGCAAAAACCTTTTTGGAAAGCGGAGACTTTTTATGGAATGCCGGAATTTTTGTCTGGAATGTAAAATCTATCCGTAAAGCTTTTGAAATTTTTCTTCCCGAAATGACTCAGCAGTTTATCGCCTGCGAGTATAATGCAGAAAGTGAAGAAAGCTGTATTGAACTGATTTATCCTAAAATACAGAAAGTTTCTATTGATAACGGCATTTTAGAAAAAGCAAAAAATGTATATGTGATTCCGGCAGACTTGGGATGGAGCGATTTGGGAACATGGAATTCTATTTTTGAACACAGCGAAAAAGACGAACACAACAATTCGGTGAATATCAAAACAGCCCTTACCTACGATTCTACAGGAAATATTATTCATGCTAAAAGCAATAAAGCGGTAGTAATTGACGGGTTACAAGATTTTATCATTGTAGATACAGATAAAGTTTTACTCATTTGTCCGCGTGAACACGATCAGCAGATTAAAGACTATGTTTTAGACTTGAAAGGCCTAAAAAAAGGTGAAAAATATGTATAATTATGGCACGTTTTGTGTCTTTATATTAAGCTATGTCGATATATAAAAATATTTTTTTACTGTTTCTTTTATCTCTTGGAATTTTTACTTTTTCTCAGGAAAAGAAGAAATTTCCCAATGTTGAAAACGTTTTACTGAATATTAAACCCGACTCCAAATTAGATTTTTGGGTTTTGGTTCACAATCATTACGGAAAGGGGAAAGAAATTAAAGTTTCAGGAACTAAAAAAGATTATGTTCCGCAATTTTCAGGATTTAATCTAAGACCTGGAGAAGACAGTTTTTTCTATATCGTTTATTCTTCTGGAGGTAAAATTTCTTACATCACAGAACTTAAAGATCTTAAAAGTTTCATCGGAAAAATCGACAATGTAGATGAAGCAGCATTATCTGCTGTTTTGGAAGGCTATATGATTGATGAACAATTTGTAGATGTTGCCGCCAATTATTACGAAGATAAAACCAATTATTATTTAGATCTTGGGAAAATAACTTCTACGGAATGCCCTTATCAAAAGAAGCATTTTACTTTAACGGTTAATAAATCTTCAGGAATTATTACCAATGTAAAAGAAAACGGAACTTACACTGAGGTTTACACCAAAAAATGCACAAACAACCCTCGGCTTCAAAAAAAACAACCTGAAGAGACTCCTAAAGAAACAACACCTAAGAAAACACCTAAAAAGAGAAAATAGTTTCTTTTAATTTCAACTTCAGAAACCTGACCTTACCAAATTAAGTTTATCTTTTCTATAATTTCATGCATTTAACTGCAAAACCTTAAATTCGCAAAAATAATTACATTCAACAATGAAAAAAGCATTAATTACCTTAACATTTCTTGCAGGAGCAAACATCGTTTTTGCACAAAAAACATATACAGATGAGCAAAAAGCCTCATATTATATTGGTCTGGACATCGCTTCCAATATGAAAAAGCAAGGATTTCCTGCAGATGCCGATCTTTTGGCTCAGGGAATAAAAGATGCACTCACAGAAAAGGCTACATTATTCCCAAAAGAAGAAATGGCAACTTTTTTACAAGGTTTCATGCAGAAGCAAAATGAAAAAAAACAAGCCGAAATGAAAATAAAGGCTGAAGAAAACAAAAAAATCGGGGCAGATTTCTCCGCAAAAAATAAACTGAAGAAAAACATCAAAACAACAGCAAGCGGTCTTCAATATGAAGTTTTGAAAGAAGGGGACGGAAAAACCAAGCCTACAGCAACAAATACCGCAAATGTACTTTATACAGGAAAACTTCTGGACGGAACCGTTTTCGATTCTACAGATAAAAACGGAGGAAAACCAATTGAACTTAATCTTTCGGGTGTAATTCCGGGATGGACAGAAGGAATACAACTAATGAGCAAAGGAGCAAAATACAGATTTTATATCCCTTCTAATCTCGCTTATGGAGACAGCGGAGCCGGAAATGTAATTCCTCCAGGAGCAACTCTTATTTTTGATATTGACCTTGTAGATTTTAAATAAATGTCTAACTGAAAAAATATAAAAACCTCTTTTCTGATAGGAAAGAGGTTTTTTTGAAAATTAATCAGCTATTTTCATCAATTTCAATATCCAACTGGCGTAGAAGTCCTTGGATTTCCGAAAGTGAAAATTTCGTTTTCTTAAATCTGTTTAACGAAGGCTCGATAGTATAGTTGTAAGAATTTCTGAAATCTGCTTTCTCAAGATTTGTTCTTTCGAAAACAGCACCACTAAGGTCGCAACCTGAAAAAATACATGCTGTAAGATCGGATTCAGAAAAATCTACTTCAATTAGTTTAGAATTTTTGAAAACAGTTTTTCTGATGGTCGATTGATAAAATATAGAATTATTTAAAGAACAATTATCGAATGTAAAAGACATTCCAAATTCGTTGCAGTCACAAAAAGACATTCCATACATTTTACAGTCTTTAAAAGCCACTTCTCTAAAAGCAGTTCCCAAAAGTTGAGTCATGCTCAGATTACACTCTATAAATTCACAATCTGTAAATTTAAAACCCGAAAGGTTTACATTCTCGAAATTGCAGTTTTTAAAAATACAGTTTTCATATTCTCCTCCTGCTAAAGCTATTTGAGTGAAATTTACGGTATCGAAAGTATCATCAGAAATATAATTGTCTTTCATAATTTTTGTTTTGAATTTAAAAACAAAATACTTAAATGAAGTATAACAAACTCAAATTTAATTATACTAAGCTATTTTTATCAGCATAATTAAGCTTAAAAAATATAAAAGTCATAATAGAAAATGCAAGTAAAGAACTTCCCCCATAACTGAAATAAGGCAACGGAATACCAACGGTAGGAAAAAGCCCCATAACCATGCCCAAATTAATAGAAAAATGCATGAATAATATTGAGGCGAAGCAATACCCGAAAACGCGATTAAAAACAGATTTCTGTTGTTCGGAGAGGTAATATATTCTTCCGATATAAATTAAATAGAAAAGAACCAGAATAGCACTTCCTACAAATCCCCATTCTTCTCCTACTGTACAGAAAATATAATCGGTTTCTTGTTCGGGAACAAATTTACCTTGGGTAACAGAACCTTCACGATAGCCTTTACCGGTAAGTCCGCCAGAACCTATTGCTGTTTTAGAATACAGCAAATTGTATCCGGAAGTATCCCGAAATTCTCTTTCTCCTTTATAGAGAACTTCAACTCGCTCTTGTTGGTGTTTTGGTAGTTTTTCGAAAATGATTGGTGAAATAACCGATAAACCAGCAAGTAAAACAATAATTGCTACTCCTGGTAAAAGGTTGTAAATGTTTTTTCGGAGAAAAGCGGCATTAAATGCAAACCAAATTCCGCCAATAACCAGAATAAAAACCGTAAAGTACCATAAACTCCATTGTAGTGGATCATTCAGATAATTGGCAATTAAGAAAACTGCTGCAAAAAGCCCGCCCACAACAAAAAGCTTCCCGGAAAGACCTTCTCGGTATAATGCAATAAAAAAAGCAGTAAAAACAAGCAGTGAACCTACATCGGGAATAGATAAAACCGTAATAGCAGGGATTCCGATAATAGCTAAAACAGTGAGCAGAGATTTTCTGTTATGAAGATTGAAATCTGCACTAGAAACGTAATTTGCCAACATAAGTGCCACACCAATTTTGGAAAACTCTACGGGCTGCATGGTAAAACTTCCGAATTTATACCAGTTTTTCTGTCCTAGGATTTCTGTTCCGAACACGTGAAGTCCTGCAAGCATGAGTACACCTCCGATATAAATAATACCAGACATATTTTCGAAAAACTTGCTGCGGCTAAAGAAGATAATAATTCCTACGAAAATCGAGATTCCAAAAAACAATAACTGTTTTTTTCCTAATCCTTCATCTACACTGTAAATATTGGCTATAGCAAAAATGCAAAGCAGAAAATAAAGACCAAGCCCAATTTTATCTATTCCTTCTGTCCACTTCATTGTCTTTTGGTATTTTGCTGTTGCTCTTTCGTTTTTTTCAGTAATTCTTCTTTCTTTTTCTGAACAATGATAAGACTGTCTTTAATTCTTTTCAGTTTCACAGAATCTGGTTTTGGTTCTTTATAAAGACCTTTCCTTTTCAGATCTGCAATCCATTGTCTTTTATACTCGGGCATAAAACTGGCCGTAACCATTTTTTTGTAGAGATTTTCTCTTTTTAAGTCGCCCATAATATATTTTTCGGCAATCACTGTAGAGGCAGGACCAGCCCAAGTCGCACCAAAACCTGCGTGTTCCATAACCGCAACAACCACAATTTTGGGTTTATCAGCAGGAGCAATAAGTACAAAAATTGAATTATCTTTTCCCTGAGGTACCTGTGCAGTTCCGGTTTTTGCAAGTTGAGTAAAATCATTAGACTTTAAACCTCTTGCCGTTCCTGCAAGTACAACCGCTTCCATCCCCTTCAGAACAGGATCAAAATATTTTTTATCTACTAATGTTTGGTGTTTTTTCTTAAATCTTGGATCAGGATTTGGTTTACCATCAATAGATTTCACAATATGTGGCGTATAATACCAACCTTTATTTGCAATGGCTGCAACATAATTAGCAAGCTGAATAGGAGTTACCAAAACATCTCCTTGTCCCATTCCGTTATAAATTGCTCCGGTAGACATTTCATCCCAGTCTTTAAAATCCTGCCTTTTGGATCCGCTCGCTTTCATAATTGCTTTGAATCTTCTTTCGTAAAAATCACCTGAAGGAATTCTGCCTTTAGCACCTACGGCAAAATCATTATTCAGAAATTCTCCTACTCCGAAACTGCTCATTATTTTCTTCCATTCATCAACACCTTTAGACGGATTTCCTGGATATTTTTTGATTATCTTGATAAAAGCATATGTGAAAAAACAGTTACTCGAAACCTGAATAGAAGGAATAAGCGGATCTGCCCCTCCATGTCCTTTAATTCTTTTTCCTTTATAGAAAAAACCACCACCACAAGGGAAAATTGTTTTTTCATCCATTACTCCCATCTGCATTGCTGCCAAAGCAGTCAGAAGTTTAAACGTAGATCCTGGAGGATATGCAGCCTGTAAAGAACGGTCGAAAGTAGGTTTATTTTCGTAAATAGTGTCTTTTGAAAGTGCATACAAATTTTTCGATTTGTAAGGTCCTGTAAAAAGATTAGGATCAATATCTGGTCCTGTAGCAGAAACCAAAACTTCTCCGTTGTTAGGATCTATGGCAACAATGGCACCGTGTTTATTCACGAGCATTTCTTCAGCCATTCTTTGCAAATCGTAGTCTATTGTTAAAGTAATATCTTTTCCCGTAACAACATCACGATCGAGAGTTCCGTTTTTGTAAGGGCCAACATTTCTGAGTTTAATATCTTTTTGAATATACTTAATTCCCTTTATTCCTCTGAGTTCTTTTTCATAAGCTTTTTCAACACCCGTTTTTCCGATAAGATCTCCGGGTAAATAATATGCCGAATCTTTTTTAATATCGCGTTCGTTAACTTCACTGGTGTATCCTAATAAATTTCCCGAAGTAGAAACTTCGTACTGTCTCTGTGGACGCTGAACGATATTGAAAGCAGGGAACTTAAAAATAATTTCCTGTACTCTTGCAATGTCTTCTCTGCTTAGATCTTTCAGAAAAGTCATTGGGGTAAGTTTAGAATAGTATTTTTCTGTCTTAATTTTATTAATTCTGTTGATAAAATCTTGCTCGGGAATTTTCATCAGGTTACAGAAAGCAACTGTGTCAAAGTCGGGTTTCATCAATGCCTGAGTGAAAGAAATTTCATACGCAGGCTGATTTCCCACCAAAATTTTACCGTTTCTGTCGAAAATAACGCCTCGTTGAGGTATGATGTATTCAGTCTTAATGGATGTGTTGGCTGCATTGAGTGCGTAGCGGTCTGTAAATAACTGTAGGTAAGAAAGTCTTGCTATAAAAATTACAGCAATGATGATAAGAACGGATAAGATTTTTAAATGACGTGGGTTCAAACTTTTTGTTTGATTTTAAAGATTAATGCGTAAATAATGATAAATATAAAGGAAATCCCGGTAGTTACCAACACATTAAGTAAGATTTCAAAAATTCGGCTGAATTTAAAAAACTCTATATACTGCACAAAAAGCTGGTGCAAAAAGATACTCGACAGTAAAAACAGCAAAAACTGAGACCACTGGAGAGATTGAAAAGAGAAAAAATCTGTTGACGTATCCGTAGATGTACGGAATATTAAAGTTCTGAAATAAGCGATAAATGTTGTAGCAAAAGCATTAATGCCTCCAGTATTCAGAAATGTATCCATGATAAGCCCAATTAAAAAGCTTAATGCCAAAAATTGAAATTTATTTCTGAAAAATGGGTAAAACATGACAAAAACCGGATATAAAACCGGTGTATATTTACCAAATATGACGATCCTGTTCAAAACAAAAAATTGTAATGCAACAAGAAACATCATTATCAAAATATCGGTAAATAATGTTCTGCTAATCATGTTCTTTTTTTATTACAGCCTGCATGGTATCCTGAATTTTCTGAACTTCAGCTTTTCTGAGATTTTTCACCACGTATATTTTGTTTAAAGCTCCCATTTTTTCGCTGAGTTCTACAGAAATGTCCCAAAAACCGGTTTTATTGTCTACAGTATATCCTGCTATGGTACCAATCATAATTCCTTTAGGGAAAATCGCAGATTTTCCGTCTGTTTCTATGGTATCTCCAATTTTTAGGGAAACATATTTGGGCACATCTGATAAGTGCATAAGTCGAGAATTATCTCCTCTCCATGTTAAAGTCCCAAAATATCCTGAATTTTTCAAGGCTGCATTTATTCTGATTTTATTTACACTCAGAATAGATTGTACCAATGCGTAGCTGTCGGTAGAATTAATAACGATCCCTGCAATTCCTTTTGGAGCCATTACTCCCATCTGAGGAAAAACACCGTCTCTTCTTCCACGATTTATAGTGAAATAATTATCTCGTCTATTAATGCTGTTGAAAACAATTTCACCATCTGTAAAAGTGTATATTTGTCCGCCTCCCACAGTATCATGCACTTTTCGGAATTGAGGATTTGCAGCACCTTGCTTCCCGTAAAGCTGTACCATTAAAGATTTGTTTTGTGCAACAAGATCTTCATTTACCTGTTTTAACTTGAGATAAGAAACCCCCTCATCAATTCCACCCGAAACCCAAGAATTGAATGCTGCAGTCTGCCCGGCAAGCCAGGATTTCTGCATCGCATTTTTAGAAAATATCAGAACAATAGCAATAATTTGCAGGAAAACAAAGAATACAAATAGAGCATTCTTAGAAAATAATCTCAGCAAAAATCCCATTCCGATAAAAAGTCGTAAAAATTAAAAATTATTTAATTAAGAAATTGAATTTATCCATATTCTTCAACGCAATCCCTGTACCTCTTACAACAGCTCTCAAAGGATCTTCTGCAACAAATACCGGAAGCCCTGTTTTCTTGTGAAGTCTGTCTGCAAGGCCTCTTAGTAATGCACCTCCTCCGGCAAGATAAATTCCTGTTTTGTAAATATCCGCTGCCAATTCTGGTGGAGTAAGAGAAAGAGTTTCCATTACAGAATCTTCAATTCTAATGATAGATTTATCTAAAGCACGGGCAATTTCCTTATATCCAACCATTATTTCTTTTGGCTTTCCAGTGATAAGATCTCTTCCCTGTACCGGAATATCGTCGATATCTACATCAAGATCTTCAACAGCAGAACCTACTTCAATCTTCACTCTTTCGGCAGTTCTTTCTCCGATGTATAAATTATGATGAGTTCTTAGGAAATAAGCAATATCATTGGTAAATACATCTCCTGCAATTTTTACGGATTTGTCGCAAACGATACCTCCCAAAGCTACTACAGCAATTTCGGTTGTACCGCCGCCTATATCGATAATCATATTTCCTTCCGGTTTCTGAACATCAATCCCGACACCTATTGCAGCTGCCATTGGCTCATAGATTAAGCGTACTTCTTTTGCATTCACTTTCTGAGCGGAGTCTCTTACTGCTCTTTTTTCAACTTCAGTAATTCCTGAAGGAATACAGATTACAATTCTTAACGCCGGCTGGATAAATTTACCTTTTATTCCCGGAATAAGTTTAATAAACTCTTTAATCATGTGTTCCGAAGCGTGGAAGTCGGCAATAACACCGTCTTTTAGTGGTCGGATCGTTTTAATATCTTCATGGGTTTTACCCTGCATATGTTTCGCCTGTTCACCTACAGCAATCGGTCTTCCAGTAGAACGCTCAATAGCTACAATGGAAGGTTGGTCTATAACAATTTTATTATTATGGATGATAAGCGTGTTGGCTGTTCCCAGGTCTATCGCAATTTCTTGCGTAAACATATCGAATAAACTCATAATTTTCTGCTTGATTTAAGTTTACAAAGATATGAAAAATGAATTATTCTAAATTTTATTAATGAAAAAAAAAGGTTAAAATTTCATTAAAAACTTTAACCTTTGGTTGTTTACTTATTTTACAATTATTTTCTCTTTCAGTTTGTTTAAATCTGAAACAACAAAGTAAACGCCTGGCGAAACTCCAGACAATTGATATATGGATGTGTTTTTATAAATTCTTATAACCTTGCCAGAAATGTCTACTAGTTTTATTGGCGTGGTTTCGTCTTGCAACCCTTTTATTTTGAAGTAATCCGTAGCGGGATTAGGAAATACAGAAATCTTCGCTGCATTGTTTTTTGTTTCTACAGTAGATAAACTGCCATTTGTTATAATAACATCGTCTAAAATGGCTCCGAATGCAATAAATGCATTACCGGTACTGTAAATAAAACGTATTCTAAAGTCGGAATTGCTAAAAGCAGATAAACTTATGTTTGAAACTTGAAAGAAATCTATCTCGGTACCAGCTGCACTCCCTAGTTGCTGGCCTGCCGATGACCAAATTGGCACCCATGCTGTTCCTGTGTATGCCTCTGCGTATAAAGTGCAATCGGGGTCTAATAAAACATTGCTTACAAAAGCTTTAAAACTTAACGTTGCATTTGGGTAATTAGACAAATTCATTACCGGGGAAATTAGAGTCGCGTCTGTAGTAGGAAAAAACTGATAAGGAGACACGATTACAGCACCAAACATTGCGGCTTTACTAAGCACAGGAACGTTGTAGTAATCATTACCAGAATACCATAAGGTACTGGGTTGTGTTTGGTTTGTGGTTGTCCAGCCACTAGGTAATGCTGAACCTTGAGTTCCGTCAAAGTTTTCAGAGAGTAATTGCGCTTTATGCAATCCGCAAATCGACATTAAAGCTGTAAAAAGTAAGATTTTTTTCATTTGTATAAATTTTAGTTTGAATAATATTTAAATAATAAATGATTTTTAAATAATAAAAATAGATTTTAGTTGAAAATAAAAACCAAGTATCAGTATGTTTCAATTACATATTTACAAGCAAACAAAACAAACTCTCGAATAGTTAGTATTTAAAATTAAATTTTGTTACAGTATTTTTATTGAAAAAATGAAATTATTTTAAATATCTCAAAACCAATGCTTTGCATAAAATATAATTTACTTTTATTATAATAAATTATGAATGCATATTTTTAAAAGTGATTATTTAAGAAAAGATTTTACAAATCTTTTTCAAACATCATTTTAGTAATAAAATCTCTCTCTCCTTTGCCTCGTGCAGGAGAATATTCTCTACCGTAAAAAATAATCTGTAGGTGAAGTTTGTTCCAGAGCTCTTCTTTCCAAAGATTTTTGGCGTCTTTTTCTGTTTCTACAACATTTTTCCCGGAAGTAAGTTTCCATTGTGTCATTAATCTGTGTATATGCGTATCTACAGGAAATGCCGGAAAACCAAATCCCTGACTCATAACAACTGAGGCGGTTTTATGGCCAACTCCGGGAAGCGCTTCAAGCTCTTCATAAGTTTGCGGAACAATTCCGTTGTGTCTTTCCAAAAGAAGCTCCGCCATTCTTTTAAGATTTTTGGCTTTGGTATTCGAAAGTCCTATTTCTTTAATCAGTTCTTTAATTTGATATTCTTCCAACTTAGCCATTCTTTGTGGAGTTCCTGCAACCGCAAAAAGTTCTGGCGTTACTTGGTTTACTTTTTTATCTGTTGTTTGTGCTGAGAGTGCAACAGCTACCATTAAAGTATAAGGATCGGTATGATCTAAAGGTATAGGAACCTGTGGATATAATTTTTCTAATTCGGTTTGAACCAGCTCGGCTCTTTGCTTTTTTGTCATTGAAAACACTAAATTTGAGCAAAAATAAATCATTATGTTGAAAGTCAGCGATCAGTTACCCCAATTTGAAGGGGTAAATCAGAATGGGGAAATGGTAAAATCGGAAAATCTGCTGGGAAAAAAACTTGTTGTTTTCTTTTATCCAAAAGCAAGTACTCCAGGCTGTACAGCGGAAGCATGCAATTTGAGAGATAATTATTCTTTACTGAAAGACAAAGGATATCAATTACTTGGTGTAAGTGCAGATTCTGTAAAAAGACAGAAAGCTTTTAGTGATAAGTACGAGTTTCCGTTTGATGTTATAGCAGATGAAAATCATGATATCATCGAAAAATTCGGAGTTTGGCAGCTGAAAAAATTTATGGGCAGAGAATTTATGGGAATTGTGAGAACCACTTTTATTTTTGATGAACAAGGAATCTGTAGCCAAGTAATAGATAAAGTGAAAACAAAAGATCATGCTTCACAAATTTTAGAACAGTAAATTTTATCAATTTTAAAAAATCAAAGCCATCAGAATCTGATGGCTTTATATTTATATCAATCAATTATCTAAGATTAAAAACCTACTGCTGAAGACGTTGAAGATGCAGCAAGAGCATTGTAGTTTTCTCCGTTTTCATTAATTACTCTTTTTGCAAACCTAAACTTTGGTCCCCAATAAGAGTCATTTAGAGAAGAAACCATCACTCCTTTGGAAGTAGCAGAATGTATAAACTTAATTTCTCCATCTTCTGTAACTTCTTCTACAATTCCTACGTGAGAAATTCTTTTTCCGTGAGAGAAGAAAATTAAATCTCCTTTCTGAAGATTTCCTTTCTCTACACTTTCTCCTTCCTGAGCCTGAGAAGCCGCCACTCTTGGTAAGCTAAGACCTGCAGCTGCACCAAATACAGATAGCACAAAAGCCGAGCAATCTATTCCATTTCTGGTAGTTCCTCCGTATCTGTAAGGAGTTCCCAAATATGTTGAAGCTTCTGCTAAAATATTATCAATAGCTTGGGTATGCTTAATTGCTTTTGCAATTTCAGAATTTTTTAAAGAGTTCTTTGCATTAGATAAAGCTACTGCCTTTTCTGAAACGAATGAGCTGATTAGTAATTTCTTATCCTTTTCTAGCTGAGTATCTATATCTGCTAGTTTGGCATCTGTTTTGTACTCTTTAGTGTAAGTTGCCGGTTTTGAAACTACATAATTTGTAACGCATGATTGTAATGATATTGTAGAAACAAAAGCAACTAAATAAAACAAAACTCTTTTCTTCATATAAATTTTATTATCCGTGTTAAAAAGGAATATTTATTTCTCTAAAGCATTACAAAAGTAGATATTCCCCCAAAAAACAGCTGTATATGAACAGTATCCGGCTCTTGATTTAACACATTTTAACATATCTATTAAGTATGTTAAAGAAAAACAAACCGCAAGCTCCCATTTATGGCGATCCGGCGGTTTTTTTTATTAAGATTTTTTAACAAAATAGATTTTATCTCTTTTCCCAATCGGGATTTATAATATTTTACCTTTAGCAACACTGTGTTAAACTTCAACAAAAAAAGTTCCCCGGAAAACCGGAGAACCTTCACTAATATGGAACTTTACAGATGTTATCTTGTAAATAACATTTCTCTGTATTTTGTCATTGGCCAAAGCTCATCATCAACCATCATCTCCAAGTCGTCTGATGCATCTCTAATTGTATCGAATAAAGGCTTAACTTTATTACAGTAATCTTCCGCCTGAGTTTGGCTTTCTGTAACAGATTTTGCCGCTTCTCTGGCTTTTATTAAATCTTCTACACCCAACTTAATTTTAGAAACATTTTCAGAAATATTGGTAATTAAACTCATTTGCTCTTTTGCTAAAGATTTGAATTCTTTTTCTCCGAAGATATCTTTCAAGCCTTTTACGTTTTCTATTAATCTGTTCTGATAGTTTAATGCAGAAGGAATGATGTGATTTCTTGCAATATCACTTAAAACTCTTGCTTCAATATCAATAACTGTAGAATATTTTTCCAGTTTAATTTCGTTTCTTGCTTCTACTTCTCTGTGCGTAAAAATTCCCATCTCTTCGTAAAGTTCTAAGAATTTCTGGTCCATTTCCTGCTTTAATGCTTCAGGAGTCGTTTTCAGGTTATTTAGACCTCTTTTTTCTGCTTCTTTAGCCCAGTCATCAGAATATCCATCACCTTCAAACATAATGCTTTTACATTGTTTGATATACTCTCTCAATACATTGAAGATAGCTTCATCTTTCTTAAGACCTGTTTCAATTAAAGCATCCACTTCTTTTTTGAAATCGTTTAATTGTTTAGCTGCAATGGTGTTCATTACCGTCATAGATTCAGCACAGTTTGCAGAAGAGCCCACCGCTCTGATTTCGAATTTATTTCCTGTAAATGCGAATGGAGAAGTTCTGTTTCTGTCGGTATTATCCAATAAAATTTCCGGAATTTTTCCAACAACATTCAATTTTAAATCTGTTTTTTCATCTGGAGAAAGTTTGCCTTCGGTTACTTTTTCAAGTTCTTCTAAAACTCGGAATAACTGGCTTCCGATAAATACAGAAATAATTGCCGGCGGAGCTTCGTTGGCACCCAATCTGTGATCGTTACTTGCTGAAGCGATACTTGCTCTTAAAAGATCGGCATATTCGTGAACAGCTTTAATGGTATTAACAAAGAACGTTAAGAACTGTAAGTTTTTCTTTGGATTTTTACCCGGACTTAAAAGGTTTTCACCCGTGTCGGTTGCTAAAGACCAGTTGTTGTGTTTTCCGCTACCGTTTACACCCGCAAATGGTTTTTCGTGGAATAAAATATGGAAATGGTGTCTGTGTGCGATTCTTGCCATTACATCCATCAACAAAGAGTTGTGGTCTACTGCCACGTTTACTTCCTCAAACATTGGAGCAAGTTCAAACTGGTTTGGAGCCACCTCGTTGTGTCTTGTAGTAACAGGAATTCCTAATTTCATACATTCTACCTCCAATTCTTTCATAAAATTCATTACTCTTGTAGGAATTGAACCGAAATAATGATCATCTAACTGCTGCCCTTTTGCCGGAGAATGCCCCAACAAAGTTTTACCTGTTAAAACTAAGTCAGGACGAGATTGATACAATGCTGAATCTACCAAGAAATATTCTTGCTCCCACCCTAAAGTAGGCGTTACTTTGGTTACGTTTTTATCGAAATACTGCATTACATTGGTTGCAGCTTCGTCTACAGCGTTCAAAGCTCTTAACAGCGGCGCTTTATAATCTAAAGTTTCTCCCGTATAAGAGATGAAAATTGAAGGAATACATAATGTAGTTCCCATAATGAATGCCGGAGATGTAGGATCCCAAGCGGTATAACCTCTTGCTTCAAAAGTGTTTCTGATACCACCATTCGGAAAAGAAGATGCATCCGGTTCCTGCTGAATCAGTAAATTTCCACTGAATCTTTCTATAGCTCTGCCTCCTTCGATGGGAGTGAAGAAAGAATCGTGCTTTTCTGCCGTAGATCCTGTTAATGGCTGAAACCAGTGAGTGTAGTGGGTTACCCCTTTGCTCATTGCCCAGTCTTTCATAGCTACTGCAACCTGATCTGCGATGTGTCTTTGGATTTTACTTCCTTTTTTTACAGCATCCATAATAGAATTGAATGCCTCTTTCGTTAAATATTCTCTCATGGTTTCTTCAGAGAAAACATTTTGACAGAATAACTCTGATAATTTTACAGGAACTTCCACAGAATTATCTTTTCTAAAGTCCTTAAATGGTAAAGTTTCTAACGCTTTGAATCTTAAAGTTGACATATTAGGTTTGATTTTTACGGGGCAAATTTACAAAAAATATATTACAAAATAAAAACACCCCTATTTTTTAAGGGGTGCCTTGAAATTATACTCAATATATATTCTTATTGGATTTCTAATTAACCGTCATTTTAAAAACTTTCAAATTTTTATCGTTTTCATCAAGAATATGAATCATGTAGATGCCGTTTTTCAGGAAGCCATGCATATCAAAATTCTGGGTTTTTGCTTTTTTAGATAGAGGACTTGCCAAAAATCTTCCTGCACTGTCATAAATCTTAACCTTACAGCGTTGCTTTTCTAAAACATTTCCCGACAAGGTAAAATTTCCGTTATTAGGATTATTATAAAGCACCAGATCTTTTAGCAGTTCTACTTCGGAAGTTCCCATTTCAGATTCTTTGGGAGAAAACTTCACCAAATAACCAAAGGGTAAATCTTGTGGGTTTATGGCATTAGGATAAGCTCCGTTAGAGGTTGCAATACCGCTTATTGCAGTGGTAGACCCCCAAAGATACAAATTACCTGCATGATCGAAAGATGTATTTATAGACTCTCCATATATAGAATTTAGATTCTTTGCCCCTCCGAAATAAGAACAGAACTGACGGTTACCACTATCATCGAAACTTGTAAAAAACACATTTCCCCAATAAGAATTATTAGGAGGGGTTGCCAAAAAAGCTCCGGGAGTAGACATATTGTCTGTTCCAAAAGTATTTCCTCCAACAACAATTTTATTATTCCCTAATGCTATTTCCCCACTGCCCAGTATGTCATCAAAGCCATTCCCGCCGAAATAAGTTCCCCACAAACGATTGCCGGTATCATCAAATTTATTCAGGAACAAATCTGTACCTCCCAATATTTGTGTTCTGTAAGTTCCGGGTGTAGCATAATAGCTGCCAACAACACCATCTGCAATTCCGTAGAGATAAATACCATTTTGGTTTACGTTGAAATTAAAAATCCCACTACCAGCTGCACTGGGATTATTTACCCCTATACTGGTTCCCCAAACCAAAGTAGCCGTATCTGCATTAAACTTACAAAGAACTTGGTTGCCGCTGCTTTACTGAAAGGTTCCGGGAGTAACCAAAGACTGTTGTCCACTCAGAGAAAAATCTGTCCAAAAATACAGTCCTCCATTGTAATATGCCGCATAGATAGGTGTTGGAAAATAAGTCCCTATTTGCTTACTTCCTGTTGCCGAAAGCTTTACATAAAAGCCATTTAGACCTGATGGACCAAAGTTGGTGTAATTTTCCTGAAAAACACCGGGGTTGGAAAGCCCTGCAATTTCCTGCTTTACATCTCCCACCACATATACAGCATCGCCATCAGCAAAACAAGATACACTAATAGAGTAAGGTAAATATGTTGCATAGATTACATTACCATTAGGGGCATATTTATACAAAACCACTGTTTTATTGGTGGAACCAACCGGGGATGAAAGCCAGGCACCAGAAGTGGCAAGATTGGGAACCAATCCCGCAAATCGCTTTAATATATATCTATTATTCTGCGCATCTATAGCCATTAACCTTTCAGAACTTCCAGCCACAGTTCCTTTATAAGCACCATACAACTGGGTACCATTGGTTGAAAATATATTTAAAAATTGATTCTGTTGGCTACTATCATAAGCATACCCCCCTGAAGAAATCGCAAATTGATTATGATACGAAGCCGGGTAAACATTATTACCATCTAATGTATTGGCGTTTACAAAAACCTCATCTTGCTGATTAACAATAAATGCTTTAGTATCTACAAGATTCAAAACTTCCGTCCCTCCTCCTCCTACATATGTCCCCCAAGAACGATCGTAAGGGAACGATTGCGCAGAGAAGAAGGAACAAATGAAAAATAAAATAAAGTATACAATTTTTCTCATAGGTGAATATTTAAGGGTTAGGCATAAAATTACAATTTTTTTTTTTTAAGTTGTATGATTAAATATTAGTTTCTTTAAATTTAAGAAAAGCCAATACTACAGCTTTAAGCGACAAAAATCGTCGTATTTAAAAGTATTTAAACCACTAAATACCAATACGTTAATTCAAAAGTTAAAATTTAAATTCAGAACAAAATTTCGTTGAGAAATCTTTAGATTTGTGTTTCTAAAATAACTTTTTCCGATGTACGCTCTGGTAGACTGCAATAACTTTTTTGTTTCCTGCGAAAGAACTTTAGACCCCAATCTTGAAGGTCTACCCGTTGTTGTTCTTAGTAATAATGATGGGTGTGTGGTTTCCCGAAGCAAAGAAGCAAAAGATTTGGGAATCCCCATGGCTGCTCCTGCGTTTAAGTACAAAGAACTGTTTAAGAAACACCATGTAAAATGTTTCTCTGCAAAATTTGAACTGTACAATTTCAAAAGCCAGGAAGTTATCCATATTTCAAAATCTTATGTTGGAGAAAGAGATTATGAAATTTACAGTATAGACGAACTTTTTCTGGATCTTAGAAGCTTTAAATATTTTGATGTCTCTGAGTATTGCATTCAGCTTAAAGAAGAAATTAAATCCAGCACTAAAATCCCTGTAAGCATAGGAATTGCACCAACAAAAACATTGTGCAAAGTAGCCAACAGAATTGTAAAAAAAGACCCCGAAAGATTTAATGGTGTTTTCGCTTTAGACACGCCAGAAAAAATTGAAAAAGCTTTAAAATGGCTCAACATTGGCGATGTTTGGGGAATCGGAAGAAGACTCGCCATAAAAATGCACGACAACGGCGTTCATAAAGCATGGGATTTATTGCAAAAACCAGAAATGTGGGTTCGTAAAGTAATGGGCATTCATGGGGTAAGAATGATTAATGAACTTAAAGGAATCCGCCAGTTGGAACTGGATGTACCTTCGCCCAAAAAGTCGATTGCCGTAACGAGAAGCTTTATGGAAATGCTTACCCAAAAAGAAGACGTTCGGGAACGTGTAGAAACTTTCGGTATGTACTGCTCCGAAAGATTAAGAAAACAAAACTCCTGCTGCACAATGATTACTGTTTTTCTGCAAACCAACCGCTTTAGAAAAGATTTGCCGGAATACAGAAATTCTAAAACCCAGATAATCCCCAACCCTACCAATTCATCTATTCTTATCGGCAGAATGGTAAACGATCTTTTCGAAGCTTTATTTAAAGAAGGATATCATTATAAAAAAGCGGGAGTAATAGTGAACAATTTTGTTCCGGAAGACCAAAGACAAATCAGCCTTTTCGAAAAAGATACTCAAAACCAACATCTTCCAGCGATGAAAGCTATGGATGCCATGAACAAAAAATTCGGAAAAGACAAAGTACGCCTTGGAAGCATGAGCGGTGAAAACACATGGGGAAGAAAACAATTATCTCCGGAATATGAAAAATTTTTGAAGAGCAACACCCTTTCTGAAGCTAATTTCCGATTTCACTGAAATTTTTCTCAAACAAACACTTTCACTGTTTCGTTTACCAAAAACTTTACCTGATCGGGTCTTCCCCTGTCTGTTTTCGGCAGATTTTGATAGCTTCCGGTTCTTACAATAACCATTTTATGCTCAGGAATTATAATAATGTACTGACCTTGTAATCCTAAAAAATAGTAATGCTTTATAGGATTATCATGATTGATCCAGAATCCCATTCCGTAAATTTCTTCAGATTTCTGGGTTGGCTTTCGCATCTCATTGATAAAATCAAGATCTAAAAGTTGTTTGCCTTCAAATTGACCATCATTTAAAAATAACTGTCCGAGCTTAGCAAAATCTCTTGAAGTAGCATGAATGCAGCAATAAGTTTTTTCCATCCCCAAAGAATCTGTACTCCAAATGGCATTATGTTCCATCCCCAAAGGAATCCAAAATTTTTCGGAAAGATAGCTTGCCAAAGTTTGGTTAACCGCTTTTCTCACAGCAAATCCCAAAAGCTGAGTAGTACCACTCTGATATTCGAACCTCTCACCTGGTTTTTCTTTAAATATTCTTCTAAAAGTAGCGTCCATCAGGTTTTTGCCATAATATGCCTTTGCATTGGGAAGAAAAGGATTTTTATAATCTTCTCTCCAGTCTAGACCAGATTCCATTTGTGCAAGATGTCTTAACGTTAAATCCTTGGCAAAATCTCTATTTTTAAATTCATCAAAATAATCTGAAAATTTTTGATCGATATTTTTAATTTTTCCTTCTTCCAGAGCTTTACCAAAAAGCATTACAGTTATTGCCTTTGCCATAGAAAACGAATTGGTAAGCGACGTTTTTTTATAGTTCTTATAATATTGTTCGTGAACCAGTTTCCCGTCTTTTACTACTAAAAAAGAAGCAGTATCAGAGTGTATTAAATCATCAACTATATTTTTAGGTAAAACTGTTTTATTGTAATTTTCTGCAGTTTCCCACGGCTTAGGATCTTTCGTTTCGATATTATTTTTAGAGAAAAAATTGCCGTCATCAATATTGGCACTCGTTTTTCCTTTAAGGTAGGTTTTAGAAATTCCGTTAATCAGATAGCCGTAACCAAGAAGGTGAAAAACCGTTAAAAGTACCGCAAAAATTAAAATAAAGTATAAAAACACCCACATAACTATAGTTTGATATAAAACAAATGTAAGACAAATTTGAAAACTAAAATGAAATGATTTACATTTGTAGACAGTCATCACATCATCATGAAAAAAATCTCTATTTTCTTTTTGTTCTGTGTTTTTTTTATTTCTTTCGGGCAGACTTATAAGCCTTTAGATACGGCAGATTACCCGCAGAGAAAAGAATTTCTTAAAACATTTTCCCTGAACAATGAAAATCTCATCAAGAAAGCTAAAACAGATTTCTCCGGGAAACAAGGGAATGAACTGGCAAAAATATACAAAGAATTCGAGAAAGATTTTGCCGAAAAGGTGCGCGACAAAGATTTTGTTTTCCATTCTGTTTTTAACGAAAAAATAAACAGCCTGATTGCGGGATTGAGAAAGAATAACAGCCAAATTCCACAAGACCTGAAAATCCTCGTTGCCAAAGACAATACACCGAATGCATATTGTTTTGCAGACGGCACCTTTGTAATCAATATGGGACTTTTTTACTGGCTGAATAACGATGAGCAGCTCACTGCGGTAATTGCACACGAATTGGGTCACAGAATTGAAAATCATACCCTGAAAACTTTTGTAAGATTAATTGATCAAAACAAAATGGATCGTCTTGTGGTGCAGAATATAAAGCAAAACAAAGAAAACCGTAATAAAAGAGCTTTTGATGTTCTGAAAAACCGCATTTATAAAAAAGGTATTGAAAACCGAAAACAGGAAATGCAGGCAGATTCACTAGGCTATGTGCTGTTTAAAAAAAGCAGCTTCAAACCCGCTGAATTTGTAAATACTTTGAAAAGGCTTGAAAATTTCGATACTATTTCGCCAAGAACCCTCCAGACTGAAACCTACAAAAAGTATTTTAATCTTCCCAATCAGGCATTCAGAGAAGAATGGATGAAGAAAGAAGATTTTTCGCTCTACAACTATAATCATTTTAAAGAAAAATTAGATAAAGACTCTATACGATCACATCCCGAAATTACGCTAAGAATTAACCAGCTAAAAAAACTTTTTCCGGAGCTCCAGACAGAGATCAAAGATGAAAAGCCATCCGGTTCTTATACTGTTCTCGAAAAAATTGCCAGAATGGAAACCCTGCCCAATTTATTTCATTCTGAAAATTACGGATTAGGAATTTACGCAAGCCTTCAGTTTTTGCAGGACGATGAGGAAGAACGTTATTATAAAGGCTGGCTCGGGAAATGCTTTTCTAAAATTTATGAGGCACGCAAAAATTATAATTTAAACCGATATTTGGACCGTGTAGATCCAAAAAACCAAAGCGAAAGCTATCAGCAGTTTCTCAATTTTATGTGGAACCTGAGTTTGGATGAAATAAAAAATATTGCTGATTATTACAGAAAAGAATCTTAGCTTTTCAATAGTAATTCCCTGGATTTTCAAAGAAAAAAAAACCTAACAGATATTGAGGTCTGCTAGGTTTTTATACTTTAAATATTTATGATCTGAATATTGTTTTTAGAATTAATAATTTAATCTCTCCAAACGAACTTTATTATACTTTTCTTTCTCGTTAAACTCGCGGAGCAGAATGTATCCTTCCTTGGCTACATAAGGTGTTACAACATAATTATCTTTTTGGGAAATAGGGATAACTTCCTGCTTAAATTTTCCGTTGATAATGGTATTGATAAAAAGATTCCATTTTTTTTCTCTTGTTACCTCATCTTTTTGATAATCTCTGAAGAAAAAAACAACATCTTTCCCGTTATTCAGGTATTGCGAAAACAGATAATCGCTGTTTACCCATTTTGATTTTTCTTTTTCAAAAACCTGAACATCCTTTACCTTAAAATCTTTATCGGTATTAATAAATACCAAATCGGTAGTTTTTGGGGCATTGTACTGACCTTCAGGCTTAAATTTTTCTGATAAAATCCCTACGCTTCCGTCACTCATAAAATAAACATCTTTCGTCTGAAGATAATATCCGTTTTCTACACCGCCATCTGCACTTAACCTAGGAATTCGGGCAGACAGATCCGGTTTATAATTTAACGTTTTAAGATCAACATTAAAATTCTTTTTATCAAGCATCAAACGGGCAAAGCCTTTAACGCCTTTTTCGTAGTTTCTGCCTAAATAAACCACTTTATCATCAAATGTTTTATCATTATCTATTTTTCTGCCGTTGGAGTATAATACATCAATATTATAAATTGTCTCCGGCGAAAGCCCGGTAAGAGGCTTGTTGGAAACCTCTTTTCCAGTTTTCATATCCAATATAAGAACCGAAAATGTTTTGTCATCATCGTTTACTTTTCTCAGGATTCCGTAAAGATAGTTTTCATCTCTTTCCAGAATAGTGAGATCAGAAAAAACCTTTTTGCTGCCATCAGTATTATAACTGTACTTCCACATTTGCTTTTTGTTTTCATCAAATCTTATCAGGCTGTTTTTATTAACATATCTACCGTAATCATTGAGTTCCACTGCAAGATAACCACCTTCTTTAATTTCTGATACAGAAGAAATATAATTATAGCCTTTTTCTCTTTTTTCGGCACGGTTTTCCTTTCTTTCCTCCTTAAAGCTTTTTGGCTGAGTAATTTCCACAAAAGTTCCGTTTTCCAGATAGTCATAATATACTTTGGGCTTTACAGTATTGGTTTGCGGATCAATAACCATAGAAACGGGTCTTGTGGCATCTTTAGAGAAAGCCTGAAGGTAATTGAATTCTGATGGCTGAAGAATTATCTGGCCTTTAAAATCTACATAACCATAATAATTGGCGACCAGCATATTGGCTTCAAATTCTTTATTCGCAACAGGATTGAGGTTCTTATCTAACAGTACATACTCAAACTTCTGCATTTTATCATGCGTTTTTCCGTAAGAATAGATTGATACGTAACCGTATAGATTGTCTTTAGTATCAAAAAGGGCATTCATCCCGACATTGGTTCCTGATGCCAACGAAGCCAGATCCTGAGTTTGTGAAAAAGCAAATGTTTGGAATAATCCAAAAATTAAAAAGGAAATTTTCTTCATTCTCTATTATTTTAATCCAAATGTAATAAATTAAGTTAAAATCTGAATATCTGACAAAACATTTCTTCACCTGATGTTAAAGAAAATATAAGTATTGTACTGCATTAATATCAAATATCATCATTCACTCTTACCAACAAAGAAAAAGCCCTGATTTCTCAAGGCTTTAATTTATATTTTAGAAAGTAAATTTCTGAAGTTCGTTTTCTCATCAATAATTCTTCTCAGCTCAGAAACAGGAACCCTTTCCTGAACCATAGTATCTCTGTCTCTTATCGTTACTGTATGATTGGTTAAAGAATCGTGATCTATGGTGATACAGTAAGGAGTACCAATGGCATCCTGCCTTCTGTAACGCTTTCCGATGGCATCTTTTTCTTCATAGAATAAATTGAAATCATATTTCAGATCATTGAAGATTTTTTCTGCATATTCTGCCAAACCATCTTTTTTCATCAACGGAAGGATAGCTGCTTTAATTGGTGCTAAAGCCGGTGGTAAAGATAAAACCGTTCTTTCTGAACCATCTTCCAACACTTCGTCTTTAAGGCAATGAGAAAATATGGAAAGGAATAATCTATCTAACCCCACTGAAGTTTCTACAACATAAGGAACATAGTTTTCATTTCTTTCCGGATCGAAAAACTGAAGCTTTCTTCCTGAGAATTTTTCATGTGCCTTTAAGTCGAAATCTGTTCTTGAGTGAATACCTTCCAATTCTTTGAACCCGAATGGGAAATTAAATTCAATATCAGCTGCAGCATTTGCATAGTGAGCCAATTTTTCGTGATCATGGAATCTGTAGTTTTCATCACCTAAACCTAAAGCTTTATGCCAATTCAGACGTTTTTGTTTCCATTGTTCGTAGAAATCCAGTTCTGTGCCCGGAGCAACAAAAAACTGCATTTCCATTTGCTCAAATTCTCGCATTCTGAAAATAAACTGTCTTGCAACAATCTCATTTCTAAACGCTTTACCAATCTGTGCAATACCAAAAGGAAGCCTATGACGTGAAGTTTTCTGAACATTCAAAAAGTTAACAAAAATTCCCTGTGCCGTTTCCGGTCTCAAATAAAGATCCATCGCAGAATCTGCAGAAGCCCCCAATTTAGTTCCGAACATTAGGTTAAACTGTCTTACTTCCGTCCAGTTTTTAGAACCGGTATCAGGATCGGCAATTTCCAGCTCTTCAATTAATGCTTTTACATCAGCCAAATCTTCATTTTCAAGAGACTTTGCCAATCTGGAAAGAATTTGTTCTCTTTTTGCTCTGTATTCCAAAATTTTTGGATTTGTAGCTACGAACTGATCTTTATCAAAAGCATCCCCAAATCTTTTTGCCGCTTTTTCGATTTCCTTATTTTCTTTGTCTTCAATTTTAGCACAATAATCTTCCACCAAAACATCCGCACGAAAACGTTTTTTAGAATCTTTATTATCAATCAATGGATCGTTGAAAGCATCTACGTGTCCTGAAGCTTTCCATGTTGTAGGATGCATCAAAATCGCAGAATCAATACCTACAATATTTTCGTTAAGCTGTACCATCGCTTTCCACCAATATTGTTTGATATTATTTTTGAGCTCTGCACCGTTTTGCCCGTAATCATAAACAGCGGATAAACCATCGTAGATCTCACTGGAAGGGAAAATAAAACCATATTCCTTAGCGTGGGAAATCACTTTCCTGAAAACATCTTCTTGCTTTGCCATAAATTTTTCGTCTTATCTGCAAAAATAGTGAAAAAGCGGGAAGTTGGAAGATGGAAAAGAGAAGTTTTTAACTTTAAAATTTTTAGGAGCCGGGAACCTGCTTTCCGTTTCAATTCCTCGCTCGGGCAGCTCCGCTTCGCTCCGCCGCCTCGCTGCGGGATTTCCACTGCAATCAGGGCTAGTTACGAGTCCATTGTAAAACAAAACAAGTTTTAAGAGACCTATTTGTTCGCATAGTTAAGCCTTCAAATTAAAAAAAACACAAAGGTGTCGCTCCTCCGGAGCTCCGCAAACCTACAAATCATATTACTGGAGCACGTATAATTGTCCAAAACCTAACGGGTTTTTGAAACCCATTAGGTTTAAGTTTAAATTTCAAAAATTTATTCTACATTTAGAATTATAAAAGAAATTCATCATGAAAAAAAGATTTGAGTACAAAACAGTTGTTATTGAGCCTAAAGGTTTTTGGAAAACCAGATATGAACCGGCTGAAATGGATAAAATTTTAAACCAACATGGTAATGAAGGTTGGGAACTGGTAACTGCAGAAAGTAGAGATTATGGAGGAAGCTCTTATGGTATAATTTATACTTTTAAAAGAGAGTTGTAGAGCTAATTATATTTAGTTTTGCAAAATGTTAGAAATTCTTTATCAGGACGAATACCTTGTTGCCATCAACAAACCCAGCGGATTGCTGGTTCACAAGTCTTTTTATTCCGGAGAAGCAGATACTTATGCGATTCAGGAACTGAGAAAGCAGATCGGGCAAAAAGTGTATCCGGTGCATCGGCTAGACCGAAAAACTTCTGGTGTTTTATTGTTTACTTTAGATAAAGATACGCTAAGAGCGATGAGTACCCAATTTGAGGAAAAAATGGTTGAAAAAAGATACATTGCCATTCTCCGGGGCTGGGCAAAAGAAGAAGAAACCATTGATTATGATTTAATTAACGAAAATGAGGTTAGACAAAATGCTGTTACCCATTATCGCAGACTGCAGACTTCAGAAATAGATCTCCCCTTCTTAAAACACCCAACTTCAAGATATTGTTTGGTAGAAGCAACCCCTGAAACGGGTAGATTCCATCAGTTGAGAAAACATTTTAAACACATTTTACATCCGATTTTAGGGTGCAGAAAGCATGGCTGCAATAAACAGAACAAACTTTGGCTTCAAACTTTCGGCATCAACAAAATGACGCTTCACGCTCATCAATTGGTGTTTACTCATCCGGTTTCCAAAGATAGAATTATGCTTAATGCAACTGTTGATGAAGAATTCAGACAAGTAGGAGATCTTTTAGGTTTCGATTTAAAAGCATACTCTTAAAAACTATCTCACATCAAGATTTCATTAATTTTAAAATGAGTATTTTTGTAAAACTTTTTTTCAATGTACAAATCGCTCATCCGTCCCATTCTTTTCAAATTTGATCCTGAAGAAGTTCATCATTTTACTTTTTCAATGCTCAAAAATTTTGGTTTTATTACCAAATTATTTCTTCCAAAACCTATTGAAGACCAACGGCTGGAAAGAGAAGTTTTCGGATTAAAATTCAAAAATCCGGTTGGATTAGCAGCAGGTTTCGATAAAAATGCAGTTTTATTTAATGAATTGGGTGATTTAGGATTCGGGTTTGTAGAAATAGGAACGGTTACCCCAAAAGCTCAGGCTGGAAATCCTAAGAAAAGACTGTTTCGTTTAATTGAAGACGGTGGAATCATCAACAGAATGGGGTTTAACAATGACGGCTTAGAAGCAGCGATTGAAAAACTGAAAGACAACAAAGGAAAAATAATCATCGGCGGAAACATCGGAAAAAACACCAACACAACACCGGAAAATTATACTCAGGATTATCTTGAATGTTTTGAAGGACTTCATCCTTACGTAGATTATTTTGTGCTGAATGTAAGTTGTCCGAATGTGGGAAGCCACGCCAAACTGGAAGATGTTGAATACCTCAGAGAATTGATTACAGCAGTTAAAAAAATCAATCAAAGCAAACCCACTCAGAAGCCAATTCTTTTAAAAATCGCTCCGGATTTGAATAACAATCAGCTTGATGAAATTATCGAATTGATTGCTGAAACCAAAATTGACGGTGTGGTTGTTTCTAATACCTCAGTGAACAGAGAAGGTCTGAAAACTTCGCCTGAAGTTTTAGAACATATCGGAAACGGTGGGTTAAGCGGAAAACCGATTCGTGAGAGAAGCACAAAAATGATCAAATATCTTTCAGATAAAAGCAATAGAGCTTTCCCAATTATTGGAGTGGGTGGAATTCATTCTGCAAAAGATGCGATTGAAAAACTGAATGCTGGTGCAACTTTAGTTCAGCTTTATACCGGATTTATCTATGAAGGTCCACAATTAATTAACGATATTAATCAGGAAATTTTAACGAGAGCAAGTCGTTTGCCGAGATAGGGATTTTATACGCTTTTTTTTGTTTTAGATGAAAAAATGTGAAATCGTGTAAATAATCAAACCGACTAAACCGCCAACCAAAGTTCCGTTCACGCGGATAAACTGTAAGTCTTTCCCAACTTCCAGTTCAAGTTTTTGGCTCAACTCTTTTCCCTGCCAGTTTCCGACGGTTGAACTGATAAGGTTCCCTGCCTGATGCGTATTTCTTAAAATATATTTGTAGGCCGTCGCTCTTACCCAAGAATCAATCTTATTCTGAAGAATTTCATCGGTTTTTAAGTTTTGAGAAAATTCATTCAGGTTTTTTGAAAGATAAATTTTCAGCGTAGAATCTTCATTTTGAAGCTCTTCTGTTAAAGTTTTTTTGATGGAATTCCAGATATCGGTAGAATATTCTGCTAGTTTATCGTTCTTTAAAAGGTCGTTTTTAATGGTTTTAAATTCATCATTCCATTTTGGATCTTCTTTTAAATCATTAGAAAATTCATAGATTTTTCTGGTAATTAAATCCCGGATTTCATGATTAGAATTCTCTTCCACTTCTTTAAAAAAATCTGAAAGTCCGCTGGCAATTTTATCGGCAATTTTATTGTCCACAAACGAAGGAATAAAAGAATAACTTCCCCTCTTCACCCTTTCCTGAATCATTTCATCATTCTCAATAATATAATCTTTAATTTGTTTTGAAAGATTGGTAATGATTTTCTGATGGTCGTTTTTGTCTAAAAGATAAATAATTCCGTTTCCGAGAATCGTATTGAGCTTAATATTATCGGTCATTTCAGACACTTTTTTACTGATAAAATGACTGACCTGAGAGTCATCAAGCTTATTTAAAATATCCAGAATAATATCTGATAGATTTTTAATTAAAACTTCCTGATTTTTCTCTTTTCCGAGCCATTCCCCGACAAAACCTGAGATTTTAAGCTTTTGAATATAGGGGCGGATGTTTTCGGGAGAAAGAAAGTTAGAAACCACAAAATTTCCCAAATTATCACCCAGTTTCTGTTTACTGTTTTCAATTAAATTCGTGTGCGGAATGGGCAATCCCAACGGATGCCGGAACAGGGCAGTTACGGCAAACCAATCTGCCAAAGCACCTACCATTGCCGCCTCAGAAAAAGCTCGCACATAGCCAATCCAATGAGATTCTTGTGTTTTTTGCAGAATAGTGGTTGCAATAAAAACTAAAGCCATCAAAACAAAAAGTCCGGTAGCAAAAGCTTTGTATTTATTAAGCTGTTTGCGTTTAATTTCGTCATTCATAATCAAATATAATAAATTCGCAATGAATCCGTTTTACGATAAGTTTCGGTGTGTATAATTAACCAAAAAACATTTCAAAAAACATTCCATAATTTTGTTTTAACATAATTTCTAACAACAAAACACCCGTTTTTTGGAGAAAATTGAGTTAAATACTCTTAAATTGAGTTAAACTTTTTTGAGATTAACGTATTGATAATTATGTTTTTATAATTTTGCATGACCGAGTTTAATTTAACATAATATTAATGAAAGGATTTTATAGCTTATTAGGAATGGTTTATCTTGTAACAACATCTTTTTACCTTTCTCCGGATAAAAAGATTTACAATTCTAATCATACCTCCATCAGCAAAGAAACAAAAGCAGAAAGTAAATTGGCGATAAAAAGTACCGAAAGCTCTTCTGAAGAACTTTATAATGCTATTCTTTTTGAAACTGACCACAAACTGAATTTTGATGTTTTCGCAAAAGCATTAACAGGATATAACAATCTTAAAAAAGCAGGAAAACTGGATGAAAATTCTCATCTTCTTACTGTATGCGATTTTTCTATGTCTTCTAACCAAAAAAGACTTTGGGTAATCGACATGAACGAGAGAAAAGTTGTCTTCAATTCTCTTGTGGCACATGGAAAAAATACCGGTGAAGAGTTTGCAGAGAAATTCTCTAATACCGAAAGTTCTTACCAAAGCAGTTTAGGATTTTATATTACAGACACAACTTATGAAGGCGGAAATGGCTATTCTCTCAAACTTTTAGGGATGGATAAAGGCTTTAACGATGCTGCCTTACAAAGAGCAGTGGTAATGCATGGTGCAGATTATGTAAGCGAAGAATTTGCAGCCGCCCACAAAAGAATCGGAAGAAGTTGGGGTTGTCCCGCAGTTCCTAGAAATTTGGCTGAGCCGATTATTAATACCATTAAAGGTAAGAATGTACTTTTCATCTATTATCCAGACGAAAATTATCTCTCTTCCTCGGAATGGTTAAAATCTTAAATAAAACAGAAGCAGTCTATTGACTGCTTTTTTTGTTTACATTTTTTTAAATCTCATCATAATTTTATAGCTTTTTACGATAATTATCATACAGAGAATCAGAGAATCATTCGGCAAAAAATATGTAAATTTGCAGCTGATTATGACACAGTATAATAATATTCATCAGACCTCAAATTTTGCCGTTCTATCGGTGAGCTACGAAAAAGCCGATGTAGAAACAAGAGGGAAATTTGCTTTTTTTGATGATAATATTAAAAATTTTGTTGAAAGAATCCATCAGGAGAATCTTGGGGATGCATTTGTGGTTTCTACCTGTAACAGGACAGAAATTTACACCACTACTTCCAATTATCTTTTTGTAGCAGAAGAATACTGCAAAACCATTGGTGTAAATCTTTCAGATTTTCTTCAGTTTGCCAATATTTTAACAAAAGATGAAGCTTTAAACCATCTTTTTAGGGTTGCAGCAGGTTTGGAAAGCCAGATTATCGGAGATTTCGAAATCATAGGGCAAATTAAAAAAGCTTACGCCCGTTTTAAAAGGGAAAGAAAAAATTCTAATCCATTTTTAGAAAGATCGATTAATTCTGCGATTCAGATTTCAAAGAAAATAAAAAATGAAACCGGCATTTCCAACGGAGCAGCTTCGGTTTCTTATGCTGCGGTACATTATATTTTAAACAATCAAAAGAAAATTACCGAAAAAAACATTTTACTTCTCGGTGTAGGAGAAATCGGACAAAACACGGTAGAAAACTTGGTAAAACACGTTTATCAGCCGAAAATTAAAATCGCTAACCGAACTCAGGAAAAAGCTGCCAAGATTTCAGAGAAATACAATATTCCGAATATCGATTATAATAATTTTGATCGTGAACTGAATGATACCGATATTTTAATTGTTGCAACAGGGGCAAAATCTCCCATTATCAACCAATCTCATTTTTCGAGCGGAAAAGAAATTCTGGTTATCGACCTTTCTATCCCAAACAATGTGGATAAAAGTGTTTCTGAACTGGAACATGTTACCTTAATTGATGTTGATGAGCTTTCCAAACAAATTCAGGAAACTATTCAGCAAAGAGAAAAAGAAATTCCGAAAGCCGAAAAAATCATCAAAGAAATGGCTAAGGATTTTATCGAATGGGAAAAAAAGAGAAAATTGGCTCCTAACATTCATCATTTCAAAGCTGTTCTTAAAAATATGGAACGCAACGAAATGCATAATTTCTACAGAAAGAATAAATATGTCAATATCAACGACATGGAGCTTTCAGATAAAATGATTCAAAAAATTACGAGCCGTTTTGCAAAATATATCATCGATAACCCTTTAAAAGCCGAAGAAATTAGTAAATTAATGCACGAAATTTTAGTTGAACAACCCAATAAAGAATTCAATGAAAAGCATTAGAATAGGAACCAGAAATTCGGCGCTTGCAATGTGGCAGGCTAGAGAAGTTGCAAGACAATTACAAAACCTCAATTATCTTACAGAAATTATCCCAATCGTTTCTTCTGGCGATAAAAACCTCCATAAACCGCTCTATTCTTTAGGAATTACAGGTGTTTTTACCCGAGATTTGGATATTGCTCTGCTGAATGATGAGATTGATATTGCAGTTCATTCTTTAAAAGATGTTCCTACAAAACTTCCGGAAAGCATTGAACTCGTTGCGTATCTCGAAAGAGATCATCCACAAGACGTGCTTATCAGAAGAAAATCTGCAGAAAATAAAGAGTTTCATGAACTTAAACTGGCAACAAGCAGTTTAAGAAGAAGAGCTTTTTGGCTTAAATATTATCCTGAAGCAGAATTTTCGGATATCCGTGGAAATATACAAACCAGACTTCAAAAACTTGAAGAGCAGGATTTCGATGCAACACTTTTATCCTTAGCAGGAATTAAAAGAATGAATATGGAAATTAACTACGAAATGCTTCCATTGATGATTCCTGCCCCTGCACAAGGCGTAGTTGCTGTTGCAGGACATTCTGACAAAAAAGAAATAAACGATATCCTTAAAAAAATTAATCACCAGAAAACCCAAATTTGTGTTGAAATTGAAAGAAATTTCCTAAGTACATTAGAAGGCGGGTGTACAGCTCCAATTGGTGCTTTTGCAGAAATAATAGAAAATCAGGTAAGATTTAAAGCCGCACTATGTTCTTTGGACGGTAAAAATTGCATCTCAACCGATGAAAGTTTTGAATATAATGAGGACGAAAATTTCGGTGAAAAATTTGCTAATATTGTATTAGAAAATGGGGGTAAAGAATTAATGGCTGAAATTAAAACTCAATTATAAAGTTTTATTTTTCAGTTAATTAATAAAGTTATTATACTTTATTTTCAGAACTTCTTTTTAATTTTCCACTTTTTGGTTCTAAGTTTTCTGCCTATGAAAAAGTATTTTTCGTTCTTTATTTTTTTATTTGTCCTCTTTACTGCAAATGCACAAAACCCTTTTGCACAGAAACTGTCAACCTCCGCCTTAGCTTTAACCAAAGATAAGGTAACCTATGATCCTTCATACATCACGATAAATTATCCTAATGGGGATGTTGCTGCAGATAAAGGAGTTTGTACAGATGTAATTATAAGAGCTTACAGGAAATTAGGCATCGATTTACAGAAAGAAGTGCATGAAGATATGAAGAAGAATTTTTCTTTATATCCTAAAAAATTTGGTTTAAAAAGACCAGACACCAATATAGATCATCGAAGAGTTCCTAATCTTATGGTATTTTTCAGCAGATTCGGAATTTCCAAATCAACGGAAACAAAACCTGAATTATACGTTCCCGGAGATATTGTTACATGGCTACTTCCTGGAAATCTAACCCATATCGGAATAGTTGTCAACAAAAAATCCGCAGACGGAAAACGATATTTAATTGTTCATAACATCGGTGCAGGACAGGTTTTGGAAGACTGTCTTTTTAAATTTACCATTACAGGGCATTATCAATATTCAAAATAATTTTATGATGAAGAAGATAACTTCCATTATTTTTTTAATGATTCTGAATTTCAGTTTTGCACAAAATTCAGATTTAAAAATCATCAAAAAACCCATTAATTATTCTCCGGAAAGAATTCAGCTTAGTTTAGAATATCTCAAAGACCATCATGGTCTTATACAGAAAACGGCAACCATTACTCCGAAAATAATTGTCCTTCATTATACTGCCGCAGGAAATGTTGAAAGTAATTTTAAATACTTCAACAAAACCTATCTTGAGAGTGCAAGAAATACCTTAAAAAAACAAAGTAAATTAAACGTTTCTTCACAATTTATTATCGACCGAGACGGAACTGTTTATCAGTTAATGGAACCCTATCAATTTGCTAGACACACCATCGGTCTTAATTATTGCGCCATAGGAATTGAAAATATTGGCAGTAAAACCCAACCGCTTACAGAGAAACAGGTCGTTGCCAATGCTCAGCTCATCAGACTTTTAACTCAAAAATATAAAATTGAATATCTGATCGGGCATTCTGAATATGGAGCTTTCAGAAATTCTAAATTATGGAAAGAAACTGATTCTAAATATTTCACAGAAAAAGAAGATCCCGGAAAAGATTTTATGAGCAAAGTGAGATATCAAGTAGCCGATTTAAAATTAAAGGAAAAGCCTTAAAATAAATTCATAAACTAATTTTTCCATTTCTTCTCCAATAGAACAAAGCTTTTCAAGCCCATTAATAGTTAGCATTTAAAAAAACTTTGCGACCTTTACATTAAATATTGCCACTTAAAAAAGGCAATTGAGAAATGAACATTTTATTCACTAAAAATATCAATAAAAATTATCTTTCTGAGAAATTAGGAGACGATATTTCGGCTGACTGCATAGAGGTCATAAAAACAACATCTCTTCCTGTAAAAAATTTCGATTTAAAAGATAAATCTATCATATTTACAAGTAGTAACGGTGTAAAAGCATTTTTTGAAAACGGTTTTCAGCCTCATGAAGATTTTACCGAAAAAAATTATAATAAAATCTACTGTGTAGGTGAGAAGACCAAAAAAGAACTTAGAAAAAACAGGTTTGGAACCTTTAAAGTCTTAAAAAACGCAGAAACTCTTTCCCGTTTCATTATAGAAAACTGTGCTCAGGAAAGATTTCTTCATTTTTGTGGAAATCTTGCATTAGATATTCTGGATCGGGAGCTTCCGCTACAGAATATTCAGTATAAAAAAGTTACGGTCTATGAGACGAAAGAACTAAATCCTAAGGTACATGAAAAATATCATGCAATAGTTTTTTTTAGCCCAAGTGGAGTTCGTAGTTTTGCGAAAAATAATTCTCTGGAAAACACTCTTCTTTTTTCGATAGGTGAAACCACTTCCAAAGAACTGAAAAAACTTACAAAAGCTGAAATTTTCACCAGTAAAGAGAATACTTTGCTGAATTTAATTTCGCTTATCAAAAACAAGGTTAAGATTAGCAAAATCTAATCCTGAAACCTATAATATCTATCAAGATTATGATTAAAAACGACCTATATTTAAAAGCACTTCGTGGAGAAACTGTAGAAAGACCTCCTGTTTGGATGATGAGACAGGCAGGAAGATATTTACCGGAATTTATTGCACTTCGTGATAAATATGATTTTTTTACGAGATGCCAAACTCCTGAATTAGCATCTGAAATCACAGTTCAACCGATCCGCAGATTTCCTTTGGATGCTGCAATTTTATTTTCGGATATTTTGGTAGTTCCGCAAGCTATGGGAATAGATTTTAAAATGAAAGAATCTGTAGGACCTTGGCTTGAAGAACCTATTAGAACAGCCGAACAGGTAGATAATGTGGTTGTTCCCGATGTAGATGATACTTTAGGATACGTTTTTGATGCCATTGAACTTACTTTACAGAAACTGGACAACGAGATTCCTCTTATCGGATTTGCCGGCTCCCCATGGACTATTTTCTGTTACTGTATTGAAGGAAGAGGATCCAAAGATTTCAACATTGCTAAATCTTTCTGTTTCTTACAGCCAGAAGCGGCACACCAACTTTTACAGAAGATTACAGACACCACAATTGCTTATTTAAAAAGAAAGGTAGAAAAAGGAGTATCTGCAGTTCAGGTTTTTGATTCTTGGGGAGGAATGCTTTCTCCAGCAGATTATCAAGAATTTTCGCTACAATACATCAATAAGATTGTAGATGCATTAAGCCCATTAACTCATGTTGTAGTTTTCGGAAAAGGATGTTGGTTTGCATTAGAAGATATGGCAAAATCTAAAGCATCTGCTCTTGGAGTAGATTGGACCATAACTCCGGAACTTGCAAGAAAATTCACCAACAATTCTGTAACATTGCAGGGAAATTTCGATCCTTCTCGATTACATTCTACTCCGGAAACCATTAAAAAAATGGTAACTGAAATGATAAACCGTTTTGGTAAAGATAAATACATTGCTAATTTGGGACACGGAATTTTACCTAACATCCCTGTAGAAAATGCAGAAGCATTTATACGAGCTGTAGTAGATTGGAAACCAAATTATTAAACAGATTAACAATTTAAAGCAATTCTTGCTTATAATTAATCTGTGAAATTCTAAACTAAATAAAACCGGCTTTCAAAATTTTGAAAGCCGGTTTTTATAAAATAATTGTTATTTAATCTGAGTTGAAATAAGGATTTATAATAAAATGCAAAGTTAAACTAAAGATTAAAATATTGCTTATCCCAAACACTCGTTATTTAATTTCAGTAATGAAATCTTCTTTTGTTTTTCTTACTTTGGTAAGATTTACCAACCAGTCGTTTTCAGAATCTCTGTAGCCTAACGGTAAAAGCAGAACACTTCTTAGTCCTTTCTCTCTTAAATTCAGAACTTCATCTACTGCATCAGGAGAAAACCCTTCCATGGGTGTTGAATCTACTTCTTCAAAAGCTGCTGCGATAATAGCGGCTCCAAAACCAATATATGCCTGTTTTGCTGCGTGAGTAAAATTCTCTTCAGCCGGTCTCGGAGGATACACCTGTAAAAGCTGCTGTCTGTAGTTTTCCCAACCTTCATTTTTGAATCCTCTAATTTCGTTTGTTAAATCGAACATATTATTGATTCTCTCTTCGGTATAATTATCCCATGCTGCGAAAACCAAAAGATGCGAGCAATCTGTAATCTGAGACTGATTCCAAGCGTGAGGTTTTATTTTCTCCTTAACCTCCTGATTGGTGATGACCAAAATTTCGTAAGGCTGAAGCCCACTGGAAGTAGGAGCAAGCCTTGCCGCTTCTAATATGATGTCTATCTTTTCCTGTGGTATTTTTTTACCATTCATTGCTTTTGTAGCAAATCTCCAGTTTAGTTTTTCTAACAATTCCATAATTGAATAAATTTTCGCTGACAAAATTAATTTAAATACACTTCAAAAACTGCATAAAAACTAAATTTGAATTATTGTTAAAATCTATAATGTAACAAATGTTATTACATTAAAATTGTTATCAAAAAACTTCTGTTTGGCTAACTAAAACCATTTAAGCAAGCATTCTTTTTGCCTTTTTGACTCCTTCTACCAATATATCTATCTCATTAAAGGTATTATACACCGCAAAACTGGCTCTTACAGTACCGGCAATATCAAAGAAATCCATAATTGGCTGCGTACAATGATGTCCGGTTCTTACCGCAACACCCATTTTATCGAGGATCATCCCTACATCGGATGAAATACCTATTCCTTCAAGATTAAAAGAAACTACACCAGTTCTATTGGCTTTCTCACCATAAATTTTTAATCCTTCAATTTCCAGAAGCTGTCTTTGGGCATATTCCAACAAAGCATTTTCATGGTTTTGAATATTTTCATGTCCTACTCTTTCGATAAAATCAACAGCGGCACCTAAAGCGATGTTTCCTCCTACATTGGGTGTTCCAGCTTCATATTTGAAAGGCAAACCTGCATAAGTAGTTCTGTCAAAAGAACAAGTGGCAATCATTTCCCCACCTCCCTGAAATGGTGGTAACTTTTCAAGAATTTCTCTTTTCCCATATAAAACTCCGGTTCCCATAGGAGCGTACATCTTATGCCCGGAAAAAACAAAAAAATCACAATCTAAAGTCTGTACATCTATCTTAAAATGTGGAGCCGACTGTGCACCGTCTATAATGATATAAGCATCTGAAGCTGCCCTTGTCTTAGCAGTAATTTCCGAGATCGGATTAACCACTCCTAAAGCATTAGATACTTGGTTTAAAGAAACAACTTTTGTTTTTTCACTAAGAAATTCATCTAAATATTCCAGTTGCAAAACACCATTTTCATCCATTGGTATTACTCTCAGTTTTGCACCGGTTCTTTCGCAAAGCATTTGCCAAGGAACAATGTTGGAGTGATGCTCAAGATATGAGATGATTATTTCATCGTCTTTTTTTAATTCTGAAGTTAAAATATAGGAAATTAAATTTATACCTTCAGTCGTCCCTTTCGTGAAAATAACTTCAAAATCATGCTCTGCATTGATGAATTTCTGAATTTTTCTTCTGGAAAGTTCCATTTCTTCTGTTGCCAATTGGCTCAAAGTATGAATTCCACGATGAACATTAGCGTTAATCTCAGTATAATAGCGGTTATAAGCTTCTAAAACTGAATTCGGTTTTTGCGATGTTGCGGCATTATCCAAGTAAACCAAAGGTTTACCATTTACTTCCTGATTTAATATAGAAAACTGACTTCTAATTTCGTGAATGTCAAACATTTAATAAAATTTTAATAATAAAGCTCCTTATTTAGAACTCTTCAAATTTACGGCTTTTTTCCTGAAAATTTGGTTCAAAATATCTATTAGGTTCATAAAAAAACCTGAAGAAAACTTCAGGTTGTAAATTTATCTCGTTAACTGGCTAAAGGTATCCCCTTGTCGAATATCTCCAGTATTGTATCCTTTCATAAACCATTCTTTCCTTTGCTCGGAAGAACCATGCGTAAAACTCTCCTGATTGACGTATCCTTGAGATCTTTTTTGGATATTATCATCTCCAACGGCTTCAGCCGCATTTACGGCAGATTCCAGATCTCCAGGTTCAATAAAAGATTTTTCACGATCGCCTGTTATTCTCGCCCAAACTCCTGCATAAAAATCTGCCTGAAGCTCTGTGGCAACAGAAATTCTATTCAGTTGTTCTTCAGAATATCTTCCGCTTCTTCGGGCTTCGTTCGTTTTGTCTAGTGTTCCCAACAAATTCTGTACATGATGCCCCATCTCGTGAGCTAGAACATACGCAACAGTAAACTCGGTAACTTTTGCACCAAATCTTTGCTGCAACTCACTAAAGAAACTCATATCCATATACACTGTTTGATCTGCCGGACAATAAAAAGGTCCCATAGCAGATTGTGCAGTACCACATCCCGAATCTGTATTTCTTTCAAATAAAACCACTCTAGCCGGACGATATTGCATACCGTTTTGACCAAAAACCTGAGTCCAGGTTTCTTCATTCTCTTTGGTAAGCATTCGTATAAATTCTTTTGTGTTGAGCTCTTCTTGTGTAAGCTGTCGCTGTTCTGTTCTTTGTGGTGAGCTAACTCCCGAAGAAAGTATTGCAGAAGGATCGCCACCTAAGAAAAACACAATTGCAGCAATAATAATGGTTCCTAAACCACCTCCAACGATTGCTCCGCCTCCGCCGGAACCTCTTCTGTCGTCTACATTATCGCTTCTATCGTCTGTCCATTTCATAATTTGTAATTTTTAAAGTAAAGTTAAAAATTTTCTTCAATCAGAAATTATTGGTTTTGAGAATGCCCAAATCCTATATTCCCTTTTTTATCGGATAGATTTCTTCTAAAATTAATCATGCTTAGAGCAGTAACAGCTGCTTCTACCCCTTTATTGCCTAAATCGCCTCCACTTCTAGCAATCGACTGTTCTTTTTTATCGTCCGTTAAAACACAAAAAATAGTCGGGGTATCTGTAAGGATATTACAATCTTTTATTCCCTGCGCTACAGCATCGCATACGAAATCAAAATGAGGCGTTTCTCCTCTTATAACGCAACCAATTGCAATTACCGCATCAAATTTACGTTCCTTACACAGTTGCATACTTGCATAACTTAATTCGAAAGCACCGGGAACAGAAAAAACCTTTACATTTTCTGCTTTTACACCCTCTTTTTCTAGAATTTCCAAAGCTGCATCACGAAGATTATGTGTTACAAAATCATTCCACTCAGAAAAAACAATGCCGATAGAAAAATCTTCGGCATTGGTTATATCAAGTGGCTTGTAATCTGAAAGATTAACTGTTGCCATTTTAGTTTAGATATTTAGACATTTCAATGTAAGAATCCGACATTCCGTTGTCGTAATCCTGATATTTTTCGTCGATTGTAGTAAAGTATTTTTTAGCTTCGGTATTTTTCTTCATTCCTAAAGCCAAAATACCAGCTTTTCTTGTAAAATAATAAGAAGTATATGGATCGTCTGATGCAGAAGCTGCTTTATCTAATAAAGACAATGCTTCATCATTCTTATTCAAACCAGATTTTGCATCTGCCATTGCTCCATATTTCATCGCCATTAAAGTCTTATTATCTGAAGAAAATTTATCTAAAAGATCGTAAGCTTCCTGAAATTTACCTTCTTTAAACTTTATAAGCCCTGCATTGTAAGCAGATAATTTCCCAATTTCAGTAGAAGAATATTCGTTATAGGTTCCCATAAAACCAGGATTTGCCCCTGATTTCCCTCCAAAAGCTTCTTTATCTTTACCTTCTGTAAGATTTTTCTGTGCTGCTAAATAAGTTTTTACTGCCTCTGCATTTTTTGGAGCCACAATAAATTGCTGATATCCGAAAAATCCTAAAACTCCTGCAATTAGCACTACAAAAGCAATACTTAAAGGTTTTTGATATTTTTCCAGGAATTTTTCTGTATTTAAAGCCTCTCTATCGAGATCTTTAAAAAACTCTACTGTTTCTTTTCCTTCCAGCTCTTCCTGAGCATTTTTTCCCAATTTTGCCATAAATTCTTAAAAATTGAACTGCAAATTTAATTGTTTCTGAATGATTTACAAAATGTTTATTTGTATTATTAATGAATCCTCTTAAATACTTGAAAATCTATTAACTCATTTCATTCAAAATTAAATTCATTTTAAAAACATCTTCCTTTTTGATGTCGTTAAGATTAATTTTAATATTCTAAAATATGATAAATCTCTGCACCAAATTTTTTTAGCTTATCATCCCCTTTTAGGTCTTTTAAACCAATCAAAAAACTAAACTGCACGACTTCAGCACCTTGTTTTTCTACCAATTTTGCTGCAGCTTCTGTAGTTCCTCCGGTTGCCAAAAGATCATCATGTATGAGTATTCTCTGTCCTTTTTTTATTTGTCCTTCTCTGGTTTCTATTTCAGCACTTCCGTATTCCAAATCATATTTTTCTGAAATAACAGGAGGCGGAAGTTTTCCTTTTTTTCGGATTAAAATAAACGGAACATCCAATGCTACAGCAATGGCAATCCCAAAAAGATAACCACGACTTTCAATTCCGCATACCGCATCTACTTTACCTTTACTGAATTGTACAAAATCTTTAATGACTTCTTCATACAATTTAGGATCAAGAAAAACAGGTGAAATATCTTTAAACTGAATTCCCGGAATAGGAAAATCTGCAATATTTTCTATAGTTGCTTCCAGCTTGGCAATTAGTTCTTTGGATACCATAATTTAGGGATTAATCTTGTAACTGGATATTTTCCATTCTCCGTTTACATTCTTCAGACCAAATGTTGCTTTTAAAGATGTGGTTTTACCGTTTTTATCGGTAACATCATACGTAGCATTTACACTGGATGAATTAGTGGAAGAACCATTGGTTGTAATATTTTTCACACTCACACTTTTAATGGCACCAAAACCAGAAGTAGGATTCGAGAATGATTCGTAGCTTCCCCAACTTGGATTATTGGACGACTCAAAAGCGGCTTTCAAATTTTGAGAATTTACATTATTCAAAAATTTACTCACTGTATTTTTAGGATCTGCAGTTGGCTGTTTAGACTGTACCGGCGCAGAAACAGAAGGTTCTGTACCCGTTGGAGTTCCTGCGGGATTATTCGGATCGATAACAGCATTAGGATCTTGGGTAACCATCGTAGAATCTGTTTTTGGAGCTTCCGGAACTTTCAGAGCAGAAGGGTTAACATCCAAACCAATTTTAGACATTTTAAACGTTTTTGCAGTAGTTTTAACAGAAACAGTAATGTCGATCTTATTATCATAAATTTTCGACGCCAACAAAGAAGCAAATTTTAAATTGAACCCTTTAAAATTATTATCCTGCATTAGATTTTTTGCCGTAGAAATTTTTGTTCCGTTGCTGTAAACCTCCAATATAGCTTCTAAGCCAGCCCCTGTAAATGCAACCGGATTTCCGGCATTATCCACCAAACGAGGAATAATCTGAATAGCAGTAGGACCATTTCCGTTATCGCCAGATAATTGAGTCGCAATACTTAATCCACTTGCTTTAACATCGTTAGGATCGCTTTCTTTTGCTAAATCATCCCCGAAAATATTCATTTCACCTAATGAAGGCGGTGCAGTACTTGCCCACTCTATTCCATTTTGTTGAGCAACCTGATCTGCCATTGCCAAAATTTCAGGCACTTTTTTTCCATTAATGAGTTGACCGAGTGCTTTTAATTCTGCAACATCACCATCTGCTTCAACACCGAAAGTTTTAAGAATATAAAGAGCTTCATTAAATTTAATTTGCTTTATCGTAGTAAGACTCGATGCCATATCGTTGATACTCGACTGCAAAGTCTGAGTAGTGGATGCATCTACACTGTCTTTCTTACAAGAAGTAAACAAGAATAGACTGAACAACAACAGTAAAGAAAACTTTTTCATTTTAATAATGGTTTCCGACAAATTTAGTAAAAACCTTTATTAATACCGTTTTTTTATTTTTTGTTTTCTTTTTCCTTCAGATCTTCTTTAAAAAATGATGAGAAAACGGACTGCATATTTGGAAATGATGATTCTTGCCAGTAATTTGTAGAATAATTGCTATAATTTTTATTGAGTCTTACTTTTCCTTCCACATCGTTTTCGTTACTGAAATCTATTTCTGTAACATAAAAATTTCTGTAAGAAATGAGTTGATTATATTCCGGTTCAGATTTATGTTTCAGTTTAATATATCCTATTTCAGCCGATTCCAAAAAGTCTCGTAAGGTTTTTTGAGATGCTTTTTCATAAGAGTGATCTATAACAGCACTGATATCGTATAATCTATAACCGAATAAAGCAAGTTCTTTTTCCTGCAAAGCACTTCCGCTTATTTCAATCTCGTCTTTGGATGTTCCTTTAATTTCTTTAATATTTGCTTTTCCAATTTTAAAATCTTCTATATTGCCTGCATTTTTAAGCTCTGGCAAATTAAGAAAAGCATTATAATCGAATAGACTTGTCTGTTTATGATCTTCCGTGGGATTTTGAAGTGTAAATAATCTATACTGTTCTATATTTTTACTTTTAAGCTTTTTGGTTTTATTATCAAAAACATAAGTGGCAATTCCATCAATGTAGCAATTTAGCTTTCCGTTAACCGTTACATAAGCATTAAAATTCCCTTTAAGAAAAATATATTTCGCCGGTTTGTTGTTTTTAATTACAACCGCTTCAATATCTTTTACTTTATCATTAAGCTTAACAATATCTTTGTTGATCTCGTTGAATGAAAGTTTTGCTAACGGAAAATTATCATATATCAATTGAAAATCTTCCTGATCTTGTTTAATAGCAGATTTATCTATTTTCCCATCAATATCGGAAGTTGCAAGAATATTACCATCCTTTCCAAAAACAACCACTTTAGATAATGGTAAACCTGTTTTTTCAGATACAAATCTGATATTTTGTGAATTGAATAAGCTAAAAAATATCAGAAATAGAAAATTCAGTAAATAGGTCTTTTTCATAGTTTAGTTTTAATTGAATTAAGATAATAAGTTATACACTTAAAAGACTCCCAAATTATAAAAAGGTTGCCTTTTAAAAATTAAACTTACAAATTGTTCAAAAAAAAGAGACTGATTTATTGAAATCAGTCTCTTTTAATATTAGTAATCCTTAAATTTAGAAAGGATATTCATAAATTTCAGATTCGTGTAGGTAAGGGTTACCTGTAGGAATTAATTTCAATTTAGCTAATGCAGAAAGCACAGTAAACATAAATAATCCTGCTACAAATAATATGGAACCTAATACCAGCAATAGAACTTCAGGTGTCTTCCAGTAAGGACCTACCGTTCCTGGCATTACCATATTAAAGTAGTCTAAAATGTGTCCACAAATAACTATTACAGCCATTGTAGTTACTACTTTGTAATTTCTCTTGATGCTGCTGCTTACTAATACCAATAATGGCAATACGAAGTTTACAATAAGCATTGGCAAGAAAGTAGAAGAATAGTGTTCGAATCTTCCGAAGAAATAATTAACTTCTTCCGGAACGTTTGCATACCAGTATAACATAAACTGTGCGAACCAAGTATATGTCCAAAGCATACTTGTTGCAAAAAGGAATACGCCTAAATCGTGTAAGTGGTTATCGTTGAATTGTGGTAAGAAACCATTCTTTTTCAAGAATACACTTAGTAAAATAATAACAGCAATTCCACTAGAAAGGCAACTAACCATTGAGTACCAGATATACATTGTAGAATACCAGTGAGGGTCAATAGACATTAACCAATCCCATGCCCAAGCTGCAGAAGCAAATCCGAAGAATGCAATATATCCTACTGCCCATCTGTAAAGATATTGGTAATCTACTCTAGACTTTGTTTCGTCTACTTTTTTAGACATTGCCTTAAGTTTCCAAGCGAAGAACGAAGCTCCAACAACGTAGATAATTGTTCTAACTGCGTAGAAAGGAATATTCAAGAATCTTTTCTTTTCGAACAGGATTACATCAAATTCCGGCGAACCTTCTCTAGTTAATTCAGGATCCATCCAATGGAAAAGATGTCCATTGTGCGTGATATTAAGAATCATAATAATAATCAAAATAGCACCACCCCAAGGAATGTAAGAAGCAATAGCTTCCATTACTCTAGTGATAATAATTGGCCAACCTGCGTGTGCAGCGTGCTGAATACAATAGAAAAACAATACACAGCAGCTAACTCCGAAAAAGAATACGGCTACAAAGTGAATAGCTGCTAATGGTGAATTATGAACCTGCAATTCAGCATGTTTAAGATGTGCTTCATGATCCTGCGGACCCACCATTTCGCTTGAATGTGTAGGAGCAGTATGACCTGAAGCATGTAATGCCTCCATCATGTGCTCAATTTTTTCTGTTGACATCCCTTTGTTCATAAAGAAACCAACAGCAAAAAGAACTAAACCTACAACAAGAAGTATTATAGAAGCTGATTTTAATTTTGGTGAAAAACTATACATTTCTTTTCTTATTTTTTAGTTTCGGTAGTTTCTTTCTTCTCATCCGGAGCAGCAGTTGCAGCAGCAGGAGCAGATGCTTTTTTGAATGTATTAATTACATACATTGCAACTCTCCATCTATCGCCAGCATTTAATTGACCTGCATAAGATCCCATTGCATTTCTACCGTTTGTTAATACATAATGTACAGATCCTACAGTAATATCTCTATCTGCGTAGTTTGGTACACCAGAATATGCTCCACTTTGTACAATTGTTCCTTGTCCGTCACCACCAGTTCCGTGGCATGCTGCACAAGTATGATCGAAAAGAATTTTTCCTCTTTCCAAATCTTTTGCAGCATTCGCAGGATTTAGCGGAGAAGTGGTAATTGCTTTTGATGCATCATATCCTGCATTATATTCATCTGGTGTTTTTGGAAGTTTACCTTCTTCAAATACGCCATCTTTATTTTGAGCAACCGAACCTTCTACAGGAGAAAGACCAGTAGCACCATTATTTCTTACAAACGCAGGAATTTCATTTTCATGATCAGAGTATGCATCTTGAGCTTTCATCAAAGGATCGTAAGCTACTGGGAAATACATATCTGGAAAATAAACAAGAGGTGCGTTTTCTTTTGGTCCGCAAGAATTAAGTAAAACTGTAGTTAAACCTAAAACCGCTGTAATTTTTAAAATATTTTTCTTCATTTTAAGCATCTTTAACGGTTATTTCTTCTACTCCTGTTTCAATAAGTAACTGTTTCACAGATTCAACATCATTGGTAACAAATTCCATTAAGAATTTATCATCCGTTGTTCTAGGATCTGGGTTTTGTGCTGGAGCACCAGGATACATTTTGTTTCTAACCAAGAAAGTTAAAGACATCATGTGTGCTGCACAGAAAACCATCAATTCAAACATTGGAACCACAAATGCAGGCATATTGTGTGCCCAGTCGAAAGCAGGTTTACCCCCAATATTCTGAGGCCAGTCGTGATTCATAACATACCAGGTAACAGTTGCACCAATACTCACACCATATAAAGCATAAATAAAAGCAGCATCAGAAATTCTTGTTTTCTTTAAGCCTAAAGCTTTGTCTAGTCCATGAACCGGAAACGGAGTATAAACTTCGTTGATTGCGATTCCTTTATCGTTGAATGCTTTAACGCCGTTCATTAAATCGTCGTCATCAGCATAAAGTCCGTATACAATTTTAGTGGTGCTCATCTCCTTCTTTTGCTTTATAAGTTTCACCTGAGATTTTCAAAATTGATTTCAATTCAGCCTGTGCAATTACAGGGAATGTTCTTGCGTATAATAGGAATAATACAGAGAAAAATCCTATTGTTCCTAGATATACACCCACATCAATAATTGTTGGCTTAAACATCGTCCAAGATCCTGGTAAATAATCTCTAGAAAGGTTAATTACGATGATATCGAAACGCTCAAACCACATACCAATGTTAATGATTAATGCAACAATGAATGTCCAGATAATATTTGTTCTCAATCTCTTGAACCAGAATGAAGCCGGGATAACAAGGTTACAGATAATTAAAGACCAGAATGCCCACCAGTAAGGTCCAACAGCTGCACCAGGAGAAAGGTAAGTAAAGTCTTCATATCTAGAACCTGAATACCATCCGATGAAATATTCTGTTGCATAAGCTACAGTTACCATACCACCTGTTAAGATGATTACGATATTCATAATCTCGATATGATACATTGTAATATAATCCTCAAGGTGACAAACTTTTCTTGCAACCAATAATAGCGTCTGTACCATTGCGAATCCTGAGAAGATAGCTCCAGCTACGAAGTAAGGAGGATAAATGGTAGAGTGCCATCCTTTAATTACTGAAGTTGCGAAGTCAAAAGATACAGTAGTGTGTACTGAGAATACAAGCGGTGTTGCCAAACCTGCAAGAACCAAAGAAAGTTCTTCGAATCTTTGCCAGTGTTTTGCTTTACCACCCCATCCAAATGCAAGGAAAGTATAAATTTTCTTAGTCCAAGGTGTTTTTGCTCTATCTCTAATCATTGCAAAGTCAGGAATTAATCCCATGAACCAGAATACTGTAGATACAGAGAAATAAGTAGAGATTGCAAATACGTCCCAAAGTAGAGGAGAGTTAAAGTTACCCCAAAGAGAACCGAACTGGTTCGGTAAAGGGAATACCCAATAACCTACCCAAACTCTACCCATGTGAATTACCGGGAAGATAGCCGCCTGTACAACAGCGAAGATTGTCATCGCTTCTGCAGAACGGTTTACCGACATTCTCCATCTTTGTCTAAATAATAATAATACCGCTGAGATTAGTGTACCGGCGTGACCAATACCTACCCACCATACAAAGTTGGTAATATCCCAACCCCAGTTAATAGTTCTGTTAAGCCCCCATGCTCCAATACCTGTCCCGATAGTGTAAGCGATACAGCCAAATCCGTAGATGAACAGAACCAAGGCTGCATATAGTGAAATCCACCATAATTTACCTGCTCTTTCTTCGATAGGTCGTGCAATATCTTCTGTGATATCGTGATAAGTTTTGTGACCAATAATCAGAGGTTCCCTTATCGGAGCTTCGTAATGTCCTGACATTTTTTACCTATTTATTATTTAAACTTTATTTTTCTACTCTGTTTCTTACTTTAGTATGATAGAACACATTTGGTTTTGTTCCGATCTCTTCAAGTAAATAATATCTTCTGTTATCAGAATATAGTTTTCTAACTTCAGATCCTTTATCATTCATATCTCCAAACTTCATAGAACCTGTAGAACAAGCCTTAGAACAAGCTGTTTGGAATTCACCGTCTACCACTTTTCTACCTTCTTTCTTAGCTTCAAGTATGGTATTCTGAGTCATTTGGATACACATAGAACATTTCTCCATAACCCCTCTTGTTCTTACAACAACATCAGGATTAAGAACCATTCTTCCAAGATCGTTATTCATGTTGAAATCGAACTTGTCATTCAAGTTATATGTAAACCAGTTGAAACGTCTAACTTTATATGGACAGTTGTTCGCACAATATCTTGTACCGATACATCTGTTGTAAGCCATGTGGTTTTGTCCTTGCTTACCATGAGATGTTGCCGCAACCGGACAAACAGTTTCACACGGAGCGTGGTTACAATGCTGACACATCACCGGCTGGAAGATAACATCAGGATTTTCTGCAGGATTTTCTAAAGCTCCTTCAATACCTAAAACTCTGCTTCCGTAAAGTTCCGGAACAGACATTCCTTCTTTCAATCCGTCATAAACATCAACTTTCTGTTTAGAAGAATAGTAGCGGTCAATTCTTAACCAATACATATCTCTAGACATTCTTATTTCTTCTTTTCCTACAACTGGAACATTGTTTTCTGCCTGACAAGCAATGATACATGCTCCACAACCAGTACAAGAGTTCAAGTCTATAGATAAATTAAAGTGAGGGCCGTCTGTGTCATCAAAAGCATCCCAAAGGTCTATTTTACCCGCTGGAAGTGCCCCACTTATGGTGTGATATTCCAATGGTTTATTCCAACCTTTATGCTCATCATCGAAAGGTACGTTAATAAATTCAGCCAAAGGAACTTCCTTAGCAATATCATAACGACCCATTAAAGTATTTTGAAGCTGAATTCCAGCAAACTCATGATCTTCACCTGTTTTCTCAATGGCAACATTAGAAACCGCTAAGTTAGATCCATCGTATAATGGATAAGCATTTACTCCTGTATCAGCTGTAGCACCAGAATCTTTTTTACCATAACCTACTGCAAGACCAACAGATCCGTCTGCTTGACCTGGCTGAATGAATACCGGAATATTTTCAACTTTAACGCCATTTACTGTAAGATTCACTACAGAACCATCTAACTGCATTCTTGCATTCAAATCGTTCTCAATGCCTAATCTTTCAGCATCTTTTGGAGAAATAGTTAAATAGTTATCCCAAGACATTCTTGTTAACGGATCCGGTAATTCCTGCAACCAAGGATTGTTTGCCTGAGTTCCGTCTCCCATTGAAGTCTTTGTATATAAAACTAATTCTAAATCTGAAGCTTTAAAGTTTCCTAATTCTGCAATCGCCTGATTTGCATTTCCTCCTGCATACGCTAAAGAAGTTGCATTCGCAGAGTTTACAAAACCATTATATAGTGCTTTATTAAAAGAAGTACCACCAAGGATAGATGCAGCGTTTGCTTTCAAATAATCATAATAATTATTAGCAGCATTGTTTTTACCGTTTTTCCAAACCAATAAAGATTCTTCAATCTGTCTAGATTTATAGATTTTCTGAATTGTTGGCTGCATTAATGTATAAACACCTGTCTGAGGTTCTAAATCTCCCCAAGACTCTAGCCAGTTAGCTACTGGTATTACAGCTTTCGCTGCTTTATACATTTCGTTCTTTTTATCAGTAACCGCAATTACATAAGGAACTTTTTCTAAAGATTTTTTGAAATCATTTCCTTTATTGTAAGAATAGATTGGATCTACATTGTTTGTGATTAAAACACCAACCTGACCTGCATTTACCCATCCTAAAAATTCCTGGAATCTTGCTTTGTCAAATTCTTTTAGGAAGTTTGCTTTACCAGTGAAAGCAACAGAACCTAATTTTTGGTTGATTAAATGTGCTAAGACCTGAGCCGCTTTAGAACCGTCTGCAAAAACGACAGCTTTGCTACCTTTCGCCTGAAGTTCTTTTGCAATACCTGAAGCAACTTTATCTGAAGAACCTCCTCCTACAACTGCATTGTAAACTTCCACCAAAGTTTTGTTAACCAAGCTTGGTTTCAGTCTGATTCTCTCGTCTGCATTAGCTCCTGTTAAAGACATATTAGATTCAACCTGAACGTGTCTTAACATATTTGCTCCCGGAGTTCTAGCCGCAGCATAAGATGACTCTAAACCTGATGCATTATAATCTCCTAAGAAGTCTGCCTGGAAAGAAACAACTAATTCTGTTCCTTTAAAATCATATACTGGTAATGCTCTTGTACCAAATACCTCCTGTGCTGCATCTAAACCTGCAGAATATGGAAAAGCATCGTAAGTTACCAGTTCGGCAGTAGGATATTTTGCTTTAAATTCAGAAAATAATTTTTTGAATGTTGGTGAAGCAAAAGAATGCGACAGCAAAACAATCTTTTTTCCTGAAGCCTGAGCTTCATTAAGACCTTTGATAACAAAATCGTCTACTTTATCAAAAGTTTCATCTTTACCGTCTAGCTTAGGTTGTTTTACTTTATCATTATCATAAAGAGAAAGTACACTTGCCTGAGCTCTTGCATTTGTTTTACCTAAATCTCCCGCAACAGGATTGGGTTCAATTTTAATAGGTCTTCCTTCGCGTGTTTTTACTAAAACACTTGCAAAATCGAATCCATCAAAATAAGTTGAAGCGTAATAATTAGGAATACCCGGAATAATTTCGTGTGGTTTTACCACGTAAGGAATCGTTTTGATTACCGGTGCTTCACAGGCAGCAAGTGTAACTGCTGCTGTAGAGAATCCTAACAGTTTCAAGAAATCTCTTCTTGACGTTCCGGATTCGTTCTTCTGAGCACCTTCTAAGAAATCTTCTACCGGAATTTCTTCTTGGAACTCTTTCTGAGCCAGCTTATTATTTAAAGCCGGATCTTTAAGTTCGTGAATACTTCTAAATTGTATTTTGTTTGAAGCCATTTATACTTCTAATTTTTTAGTTATTAATAATGACATTTACCACATTCAAGACCTCCAATTGCATCTACAGTAATCTTACCGCCATCTTTAGGGTATTGCTTTTTAAGCTTTTCGTGTAGATTTTTGAAGTATTCTTTATTATAACCGTTGTTCATATCGATTTCTGTCGTTCTATGACATTCGATACACCATCCCATCGTAAAGTCGTTCGCCATTTGTACAACATTCATGGTATCGATTTTTCCGTGACAAGCTTTACAAACTACGTCAATTTTGTTGTCAGGATTTTTCTTGTTGAATGAATTGATAATCGCCTGTTCACCAGCAATAACGTGTTGAGAGTGATTAAAGTAAACGAAATCCGGCATATTGTGAATTCTCGTCCATTCTACAGGAGTTGTTTTACCTGTATATTGTTGTTTTGCAGGATCCCAACCTGTTGCAGCATAAATTTTCTGGATTTCACCATCATAGAATGCTTTATCTTTTCCTGGTTCAAGGTATTTACCGTTGTATTCTGAAATTGTTCTGTGACAGTTCATACAAACATTCATCGAAGGAATTTCGGATACTTTACCGTATTTAGCACTTGAGTGACAAAGCTGACAGTCGATTTTCTGTTCACCAGCGTGAATTTTGTGAGAGAAATAAATTGGTTGCTCTGGTTTATATCCTTTGTAAACACCAATCCACATTATCCAGTTCCAAATACCATAAGTTGCCAAAATCGCCAAAATTGCTAATAGCCCTTTACCAACGTAATGATATTTTGCATAGATTTCGCTGAAAGATTTTACTCTTGTTTCATTAAGCCCTGATAATTCTTCAGACTGACCTAATTTTACAAGCTGTCTTAATTTGATTAAAATCCAAACCAAAAGACCAGCAATTGCCAAAAGTGAAATAATAGCAACATTAGAAGTGGTATTATTACTTGCTGGAGCCTGCGCTGTATCTGCACCCGCTTTGGTAGCATCTGCAGCTTTATCTGTATCCGGAGCAGGCGGATTAGTTGTGTACTCTAAAATATCATCAATATCCTTATCCGAAAGATTTGGAAATTGCTGCATCACAGTTTTGTTGTGCTTTTCGAAAACTTCATTGGCATACTTGTCGCCAGAAGCTCTTAAAGCTACATTGTCTTTAATCCACTTATGAAGCCAATCTGTATTAAGCCCTTGATCTTTTTTCAATCTATCAACAACACCTTTCAATGCGGGTCCTACAACCTGTTTGTCTAGTGCGTGACACGCTGTACAATTTGCCTTGAAAAGTTTTTCGCCGTTTTTAGGATCGCCGGCTTGCCCGTAAATTGAAGCACTTGTTGACAGCAATAATCCTATTGCAACCAGCCCTTTTTTATAATGCTTTCTCCAACTAATCATTTAAATTATCTTATGTTAGTAAATATTGAGTATGTAATCAATTCCGCAAAAATAATATTTTTAAGAAGAATTTAACGACCTTAACAAAAGGTAAAATGTCATTTAAGTTTAATTTATAACTATTCTAAATAGTAGCATTTGTGGGGTTTTTATAATTATCCTAAATTTGCTGAAACAACTTTAAATGAAAAATTTAATAAAAATATTTGCTTTTTTATCTTTCACCGGCTTTTACACTGTTGATGCACAACAAGTTGTAAAGAAAGACACTCTATCCGGAACTGCTCTTACCTTAACTATGGATACTAAGGTAAATGACGCAATTTCTGCACTTGAAAATAAATGCAATAATTCTACAGTTTCTAAAACTTCGGATGAAGAAACCTTTACAAAGCCCGCAAAAGTGTTTGTTCCTAGCCGAGAACTGACCAATGCCGAAATTTGCAGAAGAAATCCTAGAATTTTAGGTTATAAAATACAGATAACAACTGTAAAAAGTAATGACGAAGCTAATGAAATTAAAACATATTTCAGAAAAAGATTTCCCAATATAAAGGTGGAAACAGATGCTTCACTTAGACCAAATTATAAAATACTTGCCGGAAGTTATTTCAACAAACAAAGTGCATCGGGAGATCTTGCAAAAATAAAAGAATACTTCAAATCTGCTACTGCCGTACAATACAGGGTTTTCTGTGCAGAAGCAAAATAATATTTATTTAAAACAATAACACATTGCCGGGAATTATTTTCCGGTTTTTTTAACTGTAAAATTGATTGATAAAATCGAAAAATTCATACATTCTGATGTAATTGTTTTCAATAATAAAAACAAGCATTACTCCCACAACAGCGGTTAAAAAAGAAAGTATTTTGGGAGAGTTTTTATAAGAATAGAAAAGCCAGCCCAATAAAAGAGGAAATACAAAGACAAAATGTCCACCATAAATATACGAGGTATGAAGTCCAAACCTCAAAACACAGTGAATTAAAATATCTACTAAAAAGGAAAGCATAAGAATCTGAACCAATTTGTTTTTAAAATTCTTACCATAACTCCATAATACTAACCCAATTAATATAACTATAAAAGCATACTGAAAAAAAGTTGTATACACATCCATGAATAAAGCCTGATAATAAAATCCCTTCATATTATGTTTTTCACGAATGAAAAAAGCAGGAAACAAAATATTTCCTCCAAAAAAATATGAAACAATCATATCCCAAACCGGAACCGACTTCACATTAGAAAATTTCTCATATTGCTCACCAGATTTGGAAAGAATATTCTGATACTTAAAATCTATTCGATACAAATACAGCAAAACGAAAACAACAATTGTAGTTACCACTCTTATCACTGCATTACCGAATTTTTTCCAGCTTTTAAATATATCTTTCTCAAATAAAACTGGGATAAAAACTTTTACAATATTGGTTACCGTAAGTCCGCCAATCGAAACTCCAGCTAAAACCATAGCAGAACCAGCTATTTTTTTATTTTTTTTAATCTGAATAGCTGTATAATAATTATAGAGTATTAAAAGGAAAAATGTATACGTATAAGTTTCCGGAGTAAAGGATAATAGAATATTTGTGGAAAACACACTGAAAAACAAGACAATTAACAGACTTAACCAAAGCGGAATTTCTACAATATTTTTTAGGTATTTAAAAATTTGAATAAGACTTAAGCTGATGGTAAGATTACTCAGCCAAGCTAATGTAAGCCTGAAACCCACACCTGTTTTACCGTTGGAAACCCAAAATGCCAATTCTCTAACCCAGTTAAAGAAATAGTAAGAAAGAGGATGTCTTTCAAAACTTCCGCCGGTCATTACAATAGCTTTATTGTCGAAACTAAAGTAAGCATCCCAAGGAATTCTTGCATCAAAGATTATTCTGTAATGCTGAGCAAGATAAGTACCCAAAATACCATACATAGTTACAAAAAAAGCAAACAATAGCAATTCTGCTAAAGTTGAAGGAAAAACAATTTTAAAAAAAGAAATCAGTTTAGATTTAAATGACACAAGAGAAGTTTTTGCAAAAATAAAATAAAAAACCCACCTTAGCAGTGGGTTTATTTGTTTTAAATGATAAGATTATTCTTTAATAATTTTTTCTATTGCGGAAGTACCATCTACAAACTCTACTTTAAGAAGGTAAATACCTTTTTCTAAAGACCTTAAATCTGCTTTACCAGAGAAATCTCCTTTAGAAACTACTTTTCCTGAAAAATCTAATAATGAAGAAGATACTATTTTTTTATCTGTTTTAATACTAACAAAATCTTTTGTTGGATTAGGATAAGCATTTATAGAATTTTTAGTTTTTTTAACATCTGCAACACCGAGGTTTTGTGTCGACTTAAACATTCCGCCCGCGGTAGAAGAAGTATTGAAACCTCCTGAGAAACATGTATTCACATCGGAACATCTTACAGCCAAATGTTGCACACCGGTATCAAGAGATGCCCAAGTTGTACCATTATCTAAACTCTTCCACGATCCTCCCGATGTACTTGTTGCAACCAAAAAATTTGTTCCTGGAATATATGTTATGTCATTTATTTTATTTGAAGCATTAATACCCGTAAAGGTTACTGAAGACCAAGTAGTTCCACCATCAGTAGTTCTGTAAATTTCCAATCCAGTTGGTGTAGCAGAGCTTCCTGTTCCTGTAAATGTTTTCTTCATCACAATACCTCTGTTAGCATCACTCCAAGCCATATCACCATTTACGCTAGATCCTCCAAAATCTGTTAATCCATAAGAAGATCCTGTAAATGCTACATTCCATGTTAAACCTTTATCGGTAGACTTATAAACTCTACCCTGATTAGTATAAAAGAATATATTATTTCCTACGGCATAATATCCCGCATTGTATCCGTATTCCGAGCCTTGCGGGTTTGGAATGTTTGCTGAAGCAACTCTAGTCCAAGAAGTTCCTCCATTAGAAGAAGTATAAAGTTCAAATTCTCCATTTTCAGGATCTCCTCCGGCAATTACATTATTAGCATCAAAAGCATGTACAAAATTCAAAAAAGATTCTCCAGCTGTTGAAAAAGGTTGTTGAGCCGTCCAAGTTACTCCGCCATTTGTTGTTTTATAAACAGCTCCTATACCATCGCTTGAAGTAGACAATAATGCACCAACCCATGCTGTAGTGGCACTTACTCCAGAGATATTTGTAATGGTAAGTGCAGGGTTTCCAACATTAATACTACCCGCAGTCCAAGTAGTACCACCATTAGACGTTTTAGTAAACTCCTGAACATTCGGTGGATTCGTAGATCCTCCATCATAAGCAAAAGCCCAAACAACATTAGAATCGAAAACTTCTAATCCTGAAATTCCTCTGGATGCCGTACTGAATCCGGAATTCTGTGTGCCCCAATACTGAGCAAATGCTGATGTAGAAAATATTAATACAAAAGCAGAAAGTAAAGTTCTTTTCATAAGATTTAATTTTGTTTAAAATTAATAATTAAACCGTTATATGTATGAATTATTTTTAAATTTTAAGCAAAATTATTCTAAGAACTGCATGAAAGCATAGAACATCCTGAAACATCATCATACTTTGAGGGTCTTTTGATGGAAAATTCAGGATAAATTTCTTTATACGGGTTTTTTAGTGCTGAAATTAGTTTTTCAAACAATTCTTTCTTTCCTTCATTAATTTCTTCAATACATTCGAAGAGAATATAATTTCGAAGAATAAATTTCGGATTATTTTTTTTCATAATTTCTAAAGAATCTTCTCTTGAGAAAGTATTGTCCAACAGTCTATTTTGATAACTTTCAAGGAAATGATTAAGCTTGTCTTTTTTATTTTGATCTAAAGATCCATAACTCACAGCTTCGAAATCAACATCTTTTTCGTTACGCATCTTTTCAATTTCATGGAAAAACAATGTGTAATCGAATTGCAATTCATGCATAAGCCCTTGCCAATTGCTGAAAAATTCTTCATCATTTTTTTCCAGTTCATCAAACCCAAATTTTTTGCATAACATTGTATCATGCGCTTCCCAAAAGTAATTTCCGTACTGATTTAATGTTTCTTCTAAAAATTTTTCATCTTTTATTAAAGGAAATAAAGAGTTAGCTAACTGCCACAAATTCCATTGCGAAATCTGTCCCTGTTTTCCGAAAGCATATCTTCTGCCGGGCAAATCTGTTGTATTGGGAGTAAAATTCAAATCATATTCATCCATCATAGAATATGGACCATAATCTATGGTTAACCCAAGAACTGACATATTATCGGTATTCATAACACCGTGTACAAACCCCACCCTATACCATTCTACTACTAAATCTGCTGTTCTTTTACATATTTGAGCAAAAAAATCTTTGTATTTTTCAACTCCTTCAGATTTTATATCCTTAAAATAATTGGCTATAGCAAAATCTGCCAAATTTCGAAGCGTATCGTATTCTTTTTGTGCAGAAATTAATTCAAAATGACCAAATCGGAGAAAACTTTCTGCGGTTCTGATGACTACTGCACCTTTTTCCGACTCTGGATTACCATTGTACATCATATCTCGAACCACGTTTTCTCCACTCAAAGCGAGACTTAAAGCTCTTGTTGTAGGAACTCCCAGATGAAACATGGCTTCACTCATTAAATATTCTCTAACTGAAGATCTTAAAACCGCTCTTCCATCTGCATGACGTGAGTATGGTGTGGCTCCTGCTCCTTTCCATTGGATTTCTGTTTTCTGCCCGAAATCATTAATAATTTCTCCTGCAAAAATTGCACGCCCGTCTCCAAGTTGTCCTGCCCAATTCCCAAATTGATGTCCCGCATAGGCAGTTGCATAAGTTTTAATATTTTGTGGTAAATCTGAAGCTGTTAAAAACGGAATATCTTGATCCTCAAATTTTCCAAGTCCTATTTCTTCGGACAGTTCTTCATTAAAATGAATAAGTGTTGTATTTTCAAACCCAACAGGTTTCACCAAAGAAAAAAGAACTTTCGGAGTGTTTCTCTGCATGGTATTTCCTGAAAAATCTCCGGGAAAAATCTCAGTAAAAGGTTGCTGTATTTTGTCGATGTTCATACATCAAAGATATTAAAAACTAAAAAGAAAAAGACCTTCCAAATTATTGAAAGGTCTTATAACAATTATTAAGATTGTTTACTTATTAAAATCAATATTTTCTCCTGTGTTGAGATTCTCATTGATGTTTTCTTCTTTCTTACCTGAGTTATTTTTAGGTGAATTATCTGCAGGTCTAGGATTTTTGAGATCATCTATGGTTTGTAAACCACCTTCGTCACCATATCCACCACCTAAACCTTGAAGATTGCTACAGCCATCTTTCCAATCACTTGGTTTTACAAATTTATCGTCTGGAGAAATTTTAAGACTCTTATCTGCCCATACTTTCTTCATATAAATTGCCCAAATTGGTAATGCCATTTTCGCTCCCTGCCCTTCACCAGTTCCTAAAAAGTGAGTAGCTCTGTCTTCCCATCCTACCCAAGCTCCGGTTGCCAGTTTCGGTACCATACCCATAAACCAACCATCGGAATTATTTTGTGTAGTACCTGTTTTTCCTGCAATTTCAACAGCTTTAGATATTCCTCTTCTTCCTAATTCTCCGGAGGCTGTACCAAATTCTGCCACACCTTTCATCAATTCAATCATGGTGTAAGCATAATTAGGGTTCATTACCTCTTTGGGATCCTGATTTACTTCTTTAATAACTCTACCATTTACATCTTCTATACGCCAAATCATTTCAGGTTTGTTGTAATTACCATAGTTGGCAAAAGTACTGTAGGCTCCCAACATTTCATAAATTGTGATATCGGAAGATCCAAGCGCCATCGGTAAACTGGTAGATATTTCTTCCGTAACTCCCAAATCTCTTGCAGTCTGAATAACACTCTGAGTACCTGCCATTTCTGCCAATCTAACAGCAACAGGGTTTTTAGAATGAGCCAAAGCATTTTTAAGTGTTAACATTCCACCAGAACCTACAACATTCCAGGTTCCTTTTCTGTAAGATGCATTAGAAATTGTTGAACATGGAGTTAAACCTAATTTCATGATTGCAGTTGCATATACAAATGGTTTAAAAGTAGATCCTACCTGTCTTTTCCCTTGTTTGATGTGGTCATACTGGAAATGCTGCCAATTGATTCCTCCAACCCATGCTTTAATTTCTCCTGTTCCCGGAACCATAGACATTAACCCCGCCTGTGCAATTTGCTTATGATATCTTATTGAATCCCAAGGGCTCATTTCTACTTCTTCTTCTCCTGCCCAAGTAAACCTTGTCATTTTAACGGGTTTATGAAATTCCATTAAGATTGAATCTTCAGGCATATTTTCTGCAACCATTTGTTTATAACGACCTGTTCTTTTAACAGCCTGCATCATCAAATTATTTATTTGAGTGGAGTTCAGTTTATAAAAAGGTCTGTCTTTTCTTCCTCTCTGTTCTGCATCGAATCTTCTTTGAAGGTCTGTTAAATGTTCTTTAATGGCTTCTTCTGCATACTTCTGCATTTTGGAATCTAAAGTAACATATATCTTCAAACCATCTTTATAAAGATTAAGTTTCTTACCCGTATCTTTTTCGTAGTCTTTAAGATATTTATCTATTTCTTTTCTCAAATAAAATTTATAGTACGCAGAATAATCATCGGTAATATCTTTTATTGGACGATAGTCTGTTACAATTGGAGTTGCAACTGCTTTTTCATACGTTGGCTGGTCGATATAACCTGTTTCCAGCATCTGCTTTAAAACGACATCTCTTCTTTCTTTTGGTCTTGCACTATTATGACGAAGAGGATTATTGGCATTTGGAGCCTCCAACATAGACACAAATACCGCAGCTTCTGGTAATGTGAGCTGAGAAGCAGATTTGTTGAAGTAAATTTTAGATGCCATTTCAATACCATTGGCATTGTGGGTAAAATCGAACTTATTGAAATATAAAGTTATGATTTCTTCTTTAGTATATCTTTTTTCGAGACTTACTGCTACTACCCATTCTTTAAGCTTTTGAATCGCTCTTTTAACAGAGTTCTTGGAGGGTTCTTTGGTAAAAAGCAATTTTGCAAGCTGTTGGGTAATGGTAGATCCACCACCTCTTCCACCTCTGAAAACTACAGCTCTTACCACCGACTGCAAATCTATCCCAGAGTGTTCTTTAAAACGTTCATCTTCTTTTGCCTGCAAAGCATAAATAAGATAAGGCGGAAGATTTTTGTACTCAACCGGCTGTGTTTTTTCTTTCTCAAATTTCCCTAACAGAACTCCATCTGAAGAAAATATCTGAGACGCTACATAAATATCCGGATTTTCCAACTCTTTCACATCCGGCATTTCGCCCAAAAAACCTTGCGAGACCGCAAAAAAGAGTCCCGAAATCCCTAAAACCACTGCAATAAAACCTACCCAGATGATTTTCACCCATCTTTTCCAAGCAGTATTTTTTTGATTTTTTTTAGGAGGAAGCGGGAACTTATTTCCCGTACTGCTTGTATTTTGATTATTTTGTTCCATTTGTACTTACGGTTTTTGCCGTTTCTACTTTTATTCCTAAATCTTCAATTCCCGGAAGTGCATCGTTTCTCATTGCCTGAGAAACTGCAATCTCATATTTCCCTTTTGCCGGAAATTTATAATTCAGTTTATATTGAAATAATGTTTCTTTCGTTTCACCAAACCCCGTTCCCAACCACTCTCCGTTCGGATTTGCCAATATGTAATTCAGCGTATCTATCTCTGCTTTTTTGGTTTTTAGATTGGTAAAATTTACGATAAATCTTATATTACTGTAAGGATAATCGTTATTGTTTCTTACAACAAATATAATATTTTTAGCATTTTCAGGATCGGAAATATCAAGATTAAATTTTTGTTGATTTTTTTTATCCCATTTATTATCAACATGATTCATCATTACCTGATCTTCAGATGCATTACATGCTACAATACTCATTAAAAGAAGAAAACCTGAAATTTTACGCATTATTATCTTTTTTGGGAGGAAATTTCTTTTTAAATTTCTTTTTAGGCTGCTGATTTTGAGGTTTTTTCTCACTATCGTTAGCAACTATTGCCTCTGTTTTTTCCGATACCGGTTTTGGAGATTGCTTTTGCTGCGGTTTTGGAGTGTTTGCAGAATTAGAATTCGGTTTTGTACTTCTTTCTTGTCTTACCGGTCTTTCACTTTTCTCAGCACGTACGTTTTTATCCGTCGATTCAGGACGGTTCTTTCTATTTCCGTTCTGGCTATTGTTCGGTTTGTTCTGATTTCTGTTTCGGTTGGAACCTCGGTTCTTTTTCTCGAATCGGTCTACACTGTTTTCCTGAATAAGATCCACGGTCTGAACTGCCAATTCAGGCTGTTTCAATTCTTCAAGAGGTAACGTTCTTTCGCCTTTTTTATTTTGAGAAATCAGCTTTTTTACCAAAGCTACATCAAAATCGTACCATGCCATAGAACTATCGACATACGCAAACCACATTTTCTTCTTGAAAACATCAATTTTAATACAAAAAGCCTTTCCTTTTTCAGTTTCAAGTGTTGTAGACGAAGATGGAAAATCGCTTAATGCATCCAAGTAACTGTCTAGTTCGTAATTCAGACAACATTTCAGCTTTCCGCACTGTCCCGCCAATTTCTGAGGATTGATGCTTAATTGCTGATATCTTGCTACATTTGTATTTACTGATCTGAAGTCTGTTAACCAAGTAGAACAGCATAATTCTCTTCCACAAGATCCTATTCCTCCAACTTTTGCGGCTTCTTGTCGGAAACCGATTTGTTTCATATCAATTTTGGTACGGAAAGTTCCTGCAAGCTCCTTAATAAGCATTCGGAAATCTACCCTGCTATCTGCTGTATAATAAAATGTAACTTTAGAAGCATCTCCCTGATATTCCACATCTGTAATCTTCATTTCAAGACCCAATCTGTGCGATATTTTACGGGATTCTATTTTTACACTTTCTTCTTTTTTTCTGGCTTCCTGCCAAATTTCTATATCTTTTTGGTTGGCAAGCCTGTATATTTTGGGTGCTCCTTCATCCGAAAATCTTTTTTTCTTCATCTGAATTTTCACCAATTCGCCTGTGAGACTTACTACGCCCACATCGTGCCCCGGACTAGATTCTACTGTTACAACGCTACCTATATGTAAAGGAATATTATTTACATTTTTATAAAAGGATTTTCTGTCATTTTTAAATCTAACTTCAACAAAATCATACCTATTAGATGATGGATTTTGAATATTTGAAAGCCAGTCGAAAACACTTAATTTATAACTATTACCGCAGGTATTTACATTTTCACAGCCATTCGCAGATTTTGTTCCGCATGAATGCCCAGAATCGCCGGATGTTTTACATCCACAACTCATATTATAATTTATTTAATCTTGCAAATTTATTGATTTTTATCTTTATACCATTTCCAAATGTACTAAATATTAATTTCAGATATTGTTTAATATTAAACTAGAAGGTATTCAAATCTAAAAATCAAAATTAATCATTTATTAATCAGGCATTTAGAAGTTTACTAAATCAATTTGCTATTTTAAACATAGTTTTAATTGATGCTTACGTTTAAAATATTAAGAAATATTAACAGATGTATTCAAAATAATTTTATATTTGACTTATATAATATATAGTCTATGAAAAAAATATTAATATCCACCGCTTTATTGGCTGGTGTTTTATCTTATGCGGGAGGCTTCAGGGTTTCTCTGCAAGGTGTAAAGCAATTGGCAATGGCTCATACAAGTGCTCATGCTGAAGATGCAAGTGTAGCATTCTTCAACCCTGCGGGAATGTCGTTCATTCCTTCCAAATTGAGTATTGTAGCCGGAGGTTTCGGGGCAAGCAATAAGGTTACTTTTCAAAATCTAAACACCTTAAGCAGTGCAGAAACCGACAACCCTCTTGGAACTCCTATCTATGCGGCAATTGCGTATAAACCAGCTAAAAATATTTCAGTAGGTTTTAGCTTCTCCACACCTTTTGGGAGCACGGTGCAATATCCTAACGATTGGGAAGGAAAAGAATTGGTTCAGAAAATGGAACTTAAAAGTTTCTATTTTCAGCCTATGGTTTCTGTGAAAATGACCGATTGGCTTTCTTTCGGAGCAAGTTATATTTATGCTAAAGGAAAAGTAGACTGGGATAAGGCTGTAACACAATTCGGAGGCACTGTTAATATTAATGATAATAAAGCCAGCGGACATGGTTACGGATTTGGTTTTTACTTCAGACCAGACCCTTCGTTTGATATGAGTATTGCCTACCGTTCTCCTGTAGACATGAAAGCAAAAAATGGTACAGCAACTTTTAAAGCTCCTTCTCAAAACACAGTAAATGCTCTTTTGGGACTAAACAGTGCAGGACAAGACAGTTTTACCGCAACACTCCCTCTTGTAGAAGAATACACCATTGGTATGACATACAAAGCCACTTCAAAATGGCTTATTTCTGCAGATTTTAATTATCACGGATGGGGAAGATACAGTAAACTTACTTTAGATTTCGCCAATGCTCCTATCGGAAATCAGGCAGATCCTACAGTTTTGGTAGCTCCTAAAAACTTCAAAAACTCTAAAACTTTCAGATTGGGAACCCAATATGCTTTCTCCAATATGATTTACGGTCGTTTAGGAGCATATTATGACGAATCTCCTTATTCAGATGAAAACTTCATCCCCGAAACGCCATCATTCAACACTTATGTAGTAACAGGAGGTCTTGGATTTAAACTGAAACAATTCGGTGTAGATGTTGCGGGAGGATATGCTATGCCACAGGCAAGAGATGTAAAAAACCCAAACATTGGTTTCTACGGACAGGCTAAAGCTAAAGCATTCTATTTTGGTCTTGGATTATCGTATAACGTTTTTAATTAAGAATATGAAAAAAATTATAATATCAACATTAGCTATATCCGCACTTCTTTTTACAACAAGTTGTAAAACAGATTTTGATACTGATGTAAAAGATATAGCTGTTACAAATGGTGAAGCAAACTTCTCGAAATATGTAGCACTTGGAAACTCACTTACTTCAGGCTTTAGAGATAATGCATTGTATATTGACGGACAGAACGAATCTTATCCGTTAATTCTCTCTAACCAGATGAAACTTGCAGGAGGAGGTGCATTTAAACAACCTATGATGCCAAACAATTCGGGAGGATTTTCTAATCTTGCCAATCCTGCGACAGGAGATTTTTATGGCAAAATTGTTTTAGGTGTTGGATGTAATAATGCATTAGCACCAAAACCATCTGCACCCGGAGCAGCTTTGGACAATATCTCTACTGGAGGCCCTTACCAAAACCTTGGAATTCCTGGAGCCAAGTCATTTCATCTAGGACTTAGCAGTTACGGAATGCTAAACCCTTACTATACAAGATTTTCTACAGGGGTAAGTCCGATAAACGCCGCAGTTTCTCAAGCTCCAACATTTTTCTCATTATGGATAGGAAATAACGATGTCCTTTCTTACGCCACAAGTGGAGGAACAGGAGTAGACCAAACAGGTAATGCTAATGTAACAACTTATGGCAATAATGACATTACAGATCCTACCCTTTACAAATCAGTAATCAACACTTACGTAACAGCACTTACTGCAAATGGTGCTAAAGGTGTATTAGCAAATATTCCGAATGTAACATCAATTCCTTTTTTCACTACAGTTCCTAGTAAGCCAATTTCTAACCTTACTGATTCACAAGCGAGCCAACTGAACACAGCTTATGCTCCTTACAATGCAGGAATTCTACAGTTGAAATCTATGGGGGTAATTTCAGATGCAGAATATCAAAGCAGAGTAATTAAATTTACCGCAGGAAGCGTTGCCAACGGTGCCGTAATTTTAGACAAAGATCTGAAAGACTTAACAGGATTGAATCCGGCACTTAAATCTTACAGACAGACAACAAGCGAAGATTTCATCATATTACCTGCTGCAAATCTTATCAAACCTTTCGATGCGACATGCAATCCTCAAGGAATGAGCGCAGGAACTGCAGTTCCTTTAGCAGACAAATATGTACTTACACAAAAAGAAACTTTAAAAGTTATAACTGCTACAAAGGCTTACAATGATGCCCTTAAAGATATTGCAGCTTCTAAAGGACTTGCTTATGTTGATGCAAATACGAAGATGAATGAACTTGGAGGACAATCTGGTATTGTGTGGGATGGAGTAAGATACAGTGCTAAATTTGTAACAGGCGGAGCTTTCTCTTTAGATGGAGTTCATTTAACCGGAAGAGGGTATGCCATTATAGCAAACGAGTTTATTAAAGCAATTAATGCTAAATACAAATCTACCCTTCCACAAGTAGATCCTAACAAATATTCTGGGATTACCTTCCCATAAAAATTAATAAAAATAAAAACTTAGAAACCACAGGATTAATTCTTGTGGTTTTTTGTTAAATTTGCAAAATCTTTTAAAAAGTAAAAATGGCTGATCAACAAAGTTATCTGTTTTCAACAAGAACGAGCAAGGATCTTGCAGAAAAAATCGCCCAGTATTATGGGAAAGAGTTAGGAAAAATCATCATTCAGGAATTTAGCGACGGAGAATTCGAGCCTGTTTTGGACGAATCCGTAAGAGGAGGAAGAGTATTTCTTATAGGATCTACATTTCCGCCGGCAGACAATCTTTTGGAGCTACTTCTCATGATTGACGCTGCAAAAAGAGCATCTGCAAAAAGCATTACTGTAGTACTTCCTTATTTTGGTTTGGCAAGACAAGACAGAAAAGATAAACCAAGAGCTCCTATCGGTGCAAAACTGGTTGCTAATCTTTTAACAGCTGCCGGAGCAACAAGAATTATGACAATGGATCTCCATGCAGATCAAATTCAGGGGTTCTTCGAGATCCCTGTGGATCACCTTTATGCTTCTACCATTTTCGTAGATTATATTAGAGATCTTAAAATGGAGAATCTTACCATTGCATCTCCAGATATGGGAGGCGCGAAAAGAGCAAAAAATTATGCCGGTCACCTAGGAGCCGATGTTGTAATTGCTTATAAGGAGAGAAAAAAGGCAAATGTAGTTGAAGAAATGTTCCTTATTGGAGATGTTGAAGGTAAAAACGTTATTCTTATCGACGACATGATAGATACTGCCGGTACACTTTGTAAAGCTGCAGATATTTTAATGGAAAAAGGAGCAAAATCTGTGAGAGCAATGGCTACACATGGTGTACTTTCGGGAAAAGCTTATGAGAATATAGAGAACTCAAAATTATTGGAAGTTATTGTAACTGACTCAATTCCTGTAAAAACATCTTTGTCATCTAAAATAAAAGTGCTATCTTGCGCCCCATTATTTGCAGATGTTATGAAGATGGTGCACGAGCATCAATCTATCAGCAGTAAGTTTGTTATTTAATTAATAACCAAACATTTGCAATTAAAATTAAAAACAATTTTTTAAATTTTTTATAAATGAAATCTATTACAATTCAAGGTACAAAAAGAGAAAGCGTGGGCAAAAAGTCTACAAAAGCTTTACGTGATGCTGAATTAGTTCCTTGTGTTGTTTACGGAGGTGAAGCTCCTTTGAACTTCTCTGCTACAGAGAAATCTTTCAAAGGTTTGGTATACACTCCTGAAGCACACACGGTATCTATTGAGGTTGACGGACAAACTATTCCGGCTGTTCTTCAGGATATTCAGTTTCACCCAATTACAGACAAAATTCTTCACGCAGACTTCTATCAGTTAGCTGAAGACAAACCTGTTGTTATGGAAGTTCCTGTTAGAATTACAGGTCGTTCTAAAGGTGTTGTGGCTGGTGGTGTTCTTCGTCAGTCTTTCAGAAAATTAAAAGTAAAAGCGATTCCTGCTAATTTGCCAGACGAAATCGTTGTAGATGTTACTCCATTAAGAATTGGTAACAAACTTTATGTAGGAAGCATTAAAGCAGAAGGATATTCTTTCATGCACCCAGATAATGCAGTTGTTGTAGCTGTTAAGATGTCTAGAAATGCAATGAAAGGTGGTGCAGCAGCAATGGATGAAGAAGATGAAGAATTAGAAGAAGAAGTAAAAGATCAATCTCCTCTTGTTCCTACAACAGAAGAGAAATCTGACGAATAATAAAATTTTCGACTTAAATTAAAAAGTCCGTTTTCACAAATTGTGAAAACGGACTTTTTTATAATCCGATAGCTTGATTTCTTAGAAAATATCTTTTTTCACAATATTCACAATCACTTCAGTTGCTTTCATCATACTTTCCAAAGCTACATATTCGTAAGGCCCATGGAAATTGATTCCGCCCGCAAAAATATTCGGACAAGGCAATCCCATGTAAGATAATTGTGCTCCATCTGTTCCACCTCTAATTGCTTTAATTTTAGGCTCAATTCCCGCTTCCTTCATTGCTTTTGCAGCCAGATCTACGATGTGCATTTTACCTTCAAATTGTTGCTTCATATTGCGGTATTGCTCTTTAATCTCGATTTCGGCAGTTCCTTCTCCATGCTTTTTATTAAAATCGGCAATTTTCTCTTCCATAAATTTCTTTCTGGCTTCGAATTTCTCTTCATCGTGATCACGGATAATGTATTGAAGTTTTGCTTCAGAAATATCTGCATTAATATCCATTAAATGATAAAAACCTTCAAAACCTTTCGTAGTAGAAGGAGTTTCGTTGGCAGGAAGCATTTGTGCAAATTCAGATGCCAATAAAGCGGCATTAATCATTTTTCCGTAAGCATAACCTGGGTGAACACTCAACCCGTGAATTTTAACTACCGCTCCGGCTGCATTAAAATTTTCATATTCCAGTTCTCCTACCTCTCCACCGTCCATTGTATAAGCGAATTCTGCTCCAAATTTTGCTACATCAAATTTGTGTGCTCCTCTCCCAATTTCCTCGTCTGGAGTGAATCCTACAGCAATTCTTCCATGTTTAATTTCCGGGTGAGCAATAAGATATTCTGCCGCCGTAACAATTTCTGCACAACCAGCTTTATCGTCGGCTCCTAAAAGGGTATTTCCATCAGTCGTAATTAAAGTCTGACCAACATATTTCTTTAAACTTTCGAATCTTGAAGGAGATAAAGTGAAATTTGTTTCTTTATTTAAAACCAAATCTTCACCCTGATAGTTTTCCCAAATCTGAGGTTTTACATCTTCACCACTGAAATCCGGTGAAGTATCGTAATGGGAAATAAATCCGATGGTCGGTAGATTATCATTCTCCAAATTTGAAGGAACATATCCCATAATATATCCATGCTCATCAATAGAAACATCTTCCAGACCGATTTTTTTCAATTCTTCTGTAATATAATTGGCAATATCCCATTGTCTTTTGGTAGAAGGGGTTGTTTCGCTTTCCGCATCGCTTGTTGAATATATTTTTACATAGCTGATAAAACGGTTCAGCAGTTTTTCTCTCCACATTGAGTTGAATTCTATTGTACTCATTTTTGATTTTTAAATTTTAACAAAGTTAGCAATTCTCAATGTCCGAACAGATTATTGTTATCCAATAAATTTCATTGATTTTATGAATGCAAAATAAAACACTGACAATCAATTAAATGAATTAACAATCTCTATTCCGATTTAAATAGTTTAGTTTTATTATATTTGAGAAAATCAAAAGTAAAATGTTTCTTACCGAATGTCCGAGAGACGCCATGCAGGGTTGGGACGAATTTATACCCACCAGTAAAAAAATAGATTACATCAACTCGCTGATGGAAGTGGGTTTTGATGTGCTCGATTGTGTGAGTTTTGTATCTCCGAAAGCCATCCCGCAAATGGCAGATTCTGCCGAAGTTGCCGAAAATATAGACAAGTCTTTATCTAACACCAAAGTTTCTGCTATTATTGGCAATTACAGAGGTGCAGAAAAGGCTTTGAAGCATCAGTCTGTAGATATTTTAGGATTTCCTTTTTCTATTTCTGAAACCTTTCAGCATCGCAATACCAACAAAAATCAGGAAGAAGCTTTTGATGATATTGTAAAAATTCTTGAACTCACAAAATCCGAAAACAGAGAATTTAATCTCTATTTCTCCATGGCATTTGGAAATCCTTACGGAGAAATGTGGAAATGGGAAGATGTGGATTTTTGGGCTCAGAGATTTTCGGAGATCGGAATTAAAAATATTTTACTCTCGGATACTACCGGAGTAGCAACACCAGAAAAAATAAGTTTATTATTCGAAAAAATTCCTTCTAAATATCCAGAAATAGATTTTGGAGCCCATTTCCATAACAGATACGAAGATTCTTATTCTAAATTAAAAGCTGCCTACGACAAAGGTTGCAGAAGATTCGATTCTGCCATAAAGGGAATAGGCGGCTGTCCAATGGCAAAAGATGATTTAGTAGGAAATATGCCAACAGAACAGGTAATTAATTTTATGAGTGTAGAGAAGGTAAATCATAAGCTTAATTTACTGAATTTTGAAAGCTCATATAATAAAGCAAAAGATATTTTTCATTTTTAAAAAAGAGAATAGTTTTTGTAATATTACTCAGTGAAAGTTGATATTCAACAAACAAGAATTCTAAAAATTATTCTCAAAAATCATTAAATTTTAAAAAAAATGACTTCAAAAATAACCTACATAGGAGATTTAAGATGTTCTGCAGAACATTTACAATCCGGAACAATTATAGAAAGCGATGCACCTACGGATAATCACGGAAAAGGTGAAAAATTTTCTCCCACCGACCTTTGTGCAACTTCTTTAGCCGAATGTGCTCTTACAACTATTGCTATTTTAGGAAAAGATAAAGGAATTAATATTGAAGGAGCCTATTGTAATCTTCAGAAAATAATGGCTGCAAACCCCCGAAGGATAACAGAAATCGTATGTAATTTTGTGTTTTCTGACCAATATTCTAAAGAGGAAAAAGCTTTCATTGAAGAAACAGCCCATGATTGCCCTGTTGCCAAAAGTCTTCATCCAGATTTGGTACAGACGATGGTTTTTATTTATCAGTAAGCATAACCGCAGAAATTCTGCGGTTTTTTATGATTTTATTTAGCATTAATATTCTTCATCATCTTTTCCACAAATTCAAATGCGGCGGGACAGATAACCGTATTTTTAATCATGAGGTGATTAATCTGGTAAATTTTCTTTCGGTCTGTGTGAGGATATTCGCGACAGGCTTTGGGACGCACTTCGTAAATAGAACAGGTATTATCGTCATTCAGAAAAAAACATGGAAGATTTTGCAAAACCTTATCATTATCCTCATCAGTTCTGAGAAATTTAGTCTCAAAATCGGCTTGCTTCATTCTCAAATGTTTCGATATTCTTTCGATATCTTTCTCTGTATATAGAGGTCCCGTAGTTTTACAGCAGTTCGCACATTGAAGGCAATCAATCTCTTCAAAAACCTCATCATGGGTTTCCTGTACGATATAGTCCAGATTTTTGGGGGGCTTCTTTTTAAGTCCGTCTAAAAATTTTTTATGCTCTTTCTGTTTTTGCAGAGCCTGAGTTTTATAAAAGTCTAAATTCAATACTTTCTTTTTATTTCGAAATGCAAAGATAAAATATTGTTTTTATGAATCTTATCAATACCACAATCTTATCTTTCATTAATAATTATATTAATTTCACCTTAAATTTGGAAATATTTTTAAAACTGAAATGAAAAATTTAGAATCAAGAGAAGATATAGAACTGCTGGTAAATTCCTTTTATTCCAAAGTGGTTAAAGATGAAGTTATCGGTTTCTTCTTTAAAGAAGTAGTAAAAGTAAATTGGGATCTCCACCTTCCCAAAATGTATTCTTTTTGGGAAAGCATTCTTTTCGGACAAATGAGCTACAAAGGAAACCCTATGGCTATACATTTTCCCATTAATGAGAGTACTGCAATGGAGAAAAAGCATTTCGACAGATGGCTAAGCCTTTGGAAGGAAACAATTTCAGAAAATTTTGAAGGAGAAAATGCTTCAATGGCAATAACCAAATCTGAGAATATCGCCAAATTGATGTCCTACAAAATGGGAATGGCAAGAAAAATTTAAAAATTTAGGTTTTAGACAATTTTTAAGGGACTACGACTGTAAAAATGTATGCCGCCAGATTTACCAGTAAAACCGTTCCGTAAAGTATATTGGTTTTACCACGGCTTAGAGAAAGCATTACAATAAATACAGACAAAGTAAGCAAAATAATATCTTTTTTGTCTAAACCTAATACCAGAGGAATATCGAACATAATACTTACCGCAGAAATTGCCGGAATACTAAGTCCTATACTTGCTAAAGCAGAACCCAATGCAAGATTTAAACTCGACTGAAACTGATTGTTTCTTGCTGCCCGAATTGCCGCTAAACTTTCCGGAAGCAGTACAACTCCTGCAATAATTACTCCCACTAAGGATTTTGGAGCACCAATACTTTGTACAAGATCTTCAATGGTTTTAGAAAGACCTTTCGCCATGAGAACTACAATGATTAAGCAAATTACCAAAAAGAAAAAACTTAAAATTGCCTGGTTTTTTGTTGGAATATAATATTCTTGAGTATTGCTATCTGATGCCACAAAGTAACTTCTGTGTCTAACAGTCTGAACCATTAGGAAAACTCCATAAATTACAAGACAGGCAATAGAAACAAATACCAGTTGGGCATTATTATAAAAAGGACCATTTACACTCGATGTAAAATTGGGAAGAACCAATGTTATAACTAAAATAGAAACAATACACACTAGATAAGTAGTTGCAGATGTTCTAGCAAAAAACTGCTCAAAATATTTTACGCCACCTATTAATACACATATTCCTAAAATTCCGTTCAGAATAATCATTACTGCGGCAAATACAGTATCTCTTGCCAAGGTAATTGCCTGTTCTCCGCCCGCAACCATAAGAGAAATAATAAGAGCAACCTCTATAATGGTAATACAGAGTGCCAAAATTATTGTTCCGTAAGGTTCTCCAACTTTATGGGCAACCACTTCGGCATGATGTACGGCAGAAAGCACACTTCCTGTTAATAATACACCGCCAATCAAATCAAAAATAGCTCCTGTTCCTAATAATCCTGCGAAATAATAAATAACCGAAATAATCGGAAAAACAAACGTGTAATGAAAGATTTCTTTAAGTTTCATAGTTGTCTCTAAAATACAAAAATTCTGTGTAATCTGCCGTAATACAGATAGAAAAATACTTTTATTCTAATGGCACCACCATTGGAAATCCTGAAAATCTGTTAACATGTGTAATAAAAGACCAATCCCAATCAGTCTCAGATTTCCTTTGAAAAATAAAAGCAAAAAATACACCGCTATTGCATAATACGAGTGTAAAAAATGAAAACCTATGCTTCCGCGGTCTGGATCGAAAATGGGATCCGCAAAAAGATGATCCAAATCTACGAGCATTGTGGCTAAAAAAATCAGATAAACCTTCTTCCAGTCTTTACGGTAAAATAAAAATGCTACTACCGCAGGAAAACCAAAATGTAAAAAATAGTGTGTAACGTTTTTTAGGACAACAATTTCCGGTGAGCACATTTTAAAATTATTGAAGAATTAAGGGAAGTTCTTTATCTTTAAACTTCAAGGTAAGAAAAAAACTTTGCTTATCGTTTCCGTAGAAAAGGTATTCTGTATTTTTTAGAAGTTTAAAATCATTCAGACCCTTAAAGAAAGAGAACAATAAAGGATCGTTCTTTACCAAAACAAAATTTCTGTTTTTATGAGTTATTGGCAATGCTGAATTTTGCCCCGATTTTATTTCAATGCCATTTTTGGTTTTGAAAGCTGTATTTGGCTGAAACGGAATGGCAAGAAATTCATTTTTATCGTTCAGCCATTTTTTATTTTTAAAATAATTCCAGACTTCGTCCCTGTTTTTTGTGTCAATTTGAACAGAATATTCGGGTTGTACAATTTTCTGGTAACTTAGCTTCTGCACTTCGTTGAAGTCTTCATCGTAGCCATAAGTAATTATTGTATCATTTTTAAGCTCCAGCTTCGCATTCATTTTAAGACGATTCATCTTTAGAGAATCCTTAGAAACAGTTGGAAAAATTCTACTTAACAAAGACAGATTTTCTTGGTCTAAATCTGCGTTTATGAAAAGGTTTTCTTTGTTCAATTCTGAAATTAAAGAAAGAAAATGTTGATAACCATCCCCTTTTTTGAATTCGATTCTGTTATCTTTCAGTTCAATGGAAATATTTCTGGTTCTGCTTTCAGAAATAAATGCAACACTTCCTACACCTCCTTCCATAAACACATCTGCATTCAGGATTTTGGTTCTGGAATTTCCGTAAAAAGATTTCCCTATAGTTTCTAAGTTTTTACTCGTTCCTGCAATACACAGATTATTTTCAATTTTAATATAGAAAAAGTCTTTTCTGTAAAGATTGTTTCCTAAATTCTGAAACTTTCTTTCTTTTAAAAAAGCTGAAAGTTTCTCTTGGCTTTCAATTTCAAAAACACTGTACCATTCGTTCAGTTTTGAATTTTTGAGGTGAAATATCTGTACATAATCCGGAATTTTAATCCCCGAATTAAAAATTGAAATCTGTTTTTGCTCTTTTTTGCGACTTCCAAACCACTCGGAAGGATGAACTGCAAGTGCAGAAATGTATTGCCTAATTAGTTTTTTTTTGTCGATTAAAATAACGGCATCAGAATTCTCAGGAATAAATTTCAGGCTTTTGTCTTTGTGATAAAGCAGAAAATAGATTCCTACAGAAAGTAAAACAATAAGAACAAGACCAATTTTTTTCGGCTTCATTTATAAAGTCTGGCTTGGTTGGTCTTCTTCAGAAATTTTATACAACTCGTCGAAAAGATCGAAGAAATACATCAGACTGTTTTCGGAGGAGTTTCTGATGTTGTAATTTATCTCGGTCTGAATGCTGTTGTCTTTAACTTCAGTTTTAAAGTACATTTCTCCAACATTCTTTCTTACGGCATCAAGCATTTTTCTTTCAGATTTCTTCTTAAATTCTTTATCTAATCCCAACATCAATTTCTGAATATCTAATCTCCCCGATAAAGGATATTTTGAAGAGTCTTTCATCCATTTTTTAGACATTTCAGACTGATTTTGCTGCTCAAGTGTATTTTTGGAAGTCGTTAAATAAACAATCCCGTCTTTTACCGTAAAAAACAGCTGGTCTATGTAGCTATTTTTGTTTTTTTCATCTTTAAACACATAAAAATCTCCATCTTTTGTAAATTTCTTTGCAATTTCTTTGTTGTTAGTAATTACATCGAACACTCTGTTCCAATACTTCTCGTTTTCTGTAGCAAATGCAAATGTGAAATCCGGAACTACAATATCTTTATTCTTCTTTACTTCTTTTTCATTATAGTCGTCGTCATACGTGTAATCTGTGTATTCTACATTTTTAGTTTTAAGTTCATTCAGTACAAAAATTCCGTTTCCGGGAGCAATTTTTGCAATCGCTTCTTCGTCCAGAACAATCTTAATGGTTTCCATTACCAGCTGAATTTCTTTCTGATACTTTTCGTCTCCGGCATTCTGCATCATATCGTACATCATATCAAAATACTTGTATCCGTTGATATTCATTGTATAATACCCTACACTTTTATCATTAATAAGTGCTGCAAGCTTTTTATTCTTTTTGCCTTTGTAAACCTGCGAAATACTTTTCTGAAGCTCCGGATTTTTATTTCTGTGGTTGTTTACAAGACGTACTTTTTCATTATCAAAATACAAATTATAAGCAGAATCTGAACTGTAAAGTTTCCCCAAAGCACTCATAAAATTAAAGCCTTTGTAAAGCTTATCGTACAAACCTTTGGAGATAATTTTATCGTAATCTGCGTAAATAAAAGCATCGGAATTAGCATCTCGGAAGCTGAGCATGTTTTTGTCTACATCCAGTTCCAGATTAGAACTGAAATATTCGTCGAAATCATTTTCTGCAAACTTTTTTAGCATTTTAAATCTCACAATACTGATAGAATCCTGCTGTTTTTGATACACCGAATCAAACTCATATTGATCGCTTCCGTAATAATCATCCTGAGATAATGGCGGCGAAACTTCTGCACTGTCGTGCTGATAATTACTGTCGGTTGTTTCAGAATCTTCTTTCTTTTCTTCCGGGTATTTGTGGTGTTTCTGCAGATATTTTATATCTTTTTGAATCTTGGCTATTTCTGCATTATTTTCTTTAATACTTTCTTTCAGATATTTAATATCGTCTTTCAGATACCCAATTTCTTCTTTATAGTCGAACGGTTTTTCTACTTCTGCATATGCACTGTCTATTGCTACAGTATCTACTGCCGCAACTGCACTATCTACCTCAGCATTATCTTCCCAAACATTTTTTTCTTTCTTGTTATAATTAATGAATTTTAGGACAGCCTTTTTATCATTCCACGCCACGAAAATGTCATTTTCAATATCTACATAAGAATAATTGTTCTTTTTACTGACTTCTAAACCGTGTTTTTTCACTGAATTGATGAACTCCTGAAACTTATCCTTATTTTCTAAAGTAAAAAGCGTGGTGTAAGATTGTACAGAATCGTTAATTGTTCCATAATGATACTGAGTTGCATCATATCTGATTCCTGTCTTCGAGTAATCATTCCACGAATTCTTTTTATCTTCTTTTTTATTGATTTCCTTTAAAATCGGGTTAAATTTATCCCAGTTTATTTTTTTATTAAGCTGTTTGCCATTTATTTCCATATAAAAAACAGCATCCGCAGGAAGTTTTGCGCTTTTTTGAGCCCAAAATACTGTACTGATAAGAATAAATAATAAAACCGATGTCTTTGAGAATAGAGTTTTCATGATTGACTGTATTACTGTAATTGAATGGTATTCTGAATTTGTTTTTTCTGAAAAATAAAATCCAGAATATTTCCTTCCTGCTTTAATGCTTTTTTGTTGGGAGACATTTGGTAAGAAGGATTAGATTGGGATTTTACGCTGTTTTCGAACTGTAAAACCGAAACGTATCTTGCATCGTTGAAGACCTCTTTGTCTGCTTTGCTGAGTTTTTCGTAATCGCTTTTAAAGGTGTTCACCTTATTTTTAGAAAAAATATTTTTAACCTGGTTATGACTGTAAATCTGTGTAGGAACCATTTTCCCGAGAATATTTTTTGCTTTTAACTGCTCCAATCCTGCATTAATATTTTCAATTTTCTTGAATGTGCAGCTCAGCTTCAGAATATAATTATCAAAATCCATGGAAGTTTTCACATTAGAAATTCCCGGTGTGGCTTTAAAAATTTTAGCTGCCTCATTTATTTTCGCTTCAATTTCTGCTTTTTTGGGCACTTTTTTGCCGTTAATGGTTTCCATTTTAGCAATAGAAGCCAATCTGGTTTTGCTTTTGCTGCCGTTTATAATGATAGAATATTCGCCACTTCCATCGGCTTTAAGATTTACTTTGTCCAAAATATCAAAACAGCTTGTTAAACAAAGCAGAGCCGTAAAAAGAGCAAAAGTTTTTATAATAATTTTCATCGAATGAATTAAAAAAGCAAAAATAATGTTTTATCGTATATCATACTCTGGTGAAGACTATTTTTACAATATTCTTCCTTTAAGGTAACTTTGCCGAAGATTCTCATCCAGCTTCTCGATCGAATAGCGAAGCGTTGTTCTTGGCATCTCTTGATAATTTTTATTTAAAAACGAAATGAGTTCAGTTTCATTTTTTTTGCCCATTTCTCTCAGAAGCCATCCGTTGGCTTTATGCATCAAATCATGTGGATGTTGCAAATTGTGCATTACAAATTCTTTGGTAAGCTCAAAAAAACCTTTTTTGATGTAATACATTGTTCCTACAACCGCAATCCTTTTATGCCACATTGCTTCAGACAAAGACAATTTCCTCAGCAAATCATCATTTTGAGTGTCAAAAGCATATCTGCCAAGAATTTTGTAGCAACTGGAGTCTACAAGATCCCAATTATTAATATATTTTAAATGATTCAGATAAAAATCGGCGATTTCAGCTTGTACATCTATGTCTTTAGTTTTTTCGTATTTAAAGACGAGCATAAACAAAGCGGTTAAACGGTGTTCATGATAAGGAGATTGCACCAATTCACTGATTTGCTTTAAACTTAATTGCAGATAATATTCTTTCGCAACCGCTCTCTGGTCGGGAACTTTTATCCCTAAAAACAAGTCGCCTTCACCATATTCTCCTTTTCCGGTTTTGAAAAATTTCGGCAGAAATGCTGCTTTTTCAGGAATAGCTAATTCTGCAAGAGCATTTTTAATTTCATTTACCATTTATGTCTGAAATACAATCCGTTAACAAACCTATTCTAAAGTAACACTTTCTTTTTCCTGCTCTTCTTTGGCAATCTGCTTAGGATTGGCAACTTTAGCAATGGTAAGTCCCTGAACAATAATAGAAAATACAACAACACAATAAGTGATACTTAAAATAATATTGCTGTTTTCACTTTTAGGGATCGACATTGCCAAAGCGATAGAAACCCCGCCTCGAATTCCGCCCCAAAAGAGAACTTTAATCGTCTGCGGACTAAATCTTGTTCTGAAAGACATAAATTTGGTAGGTCCCCAAATTGAAATAAAACGTGCCACCAAAACCACCAAAATACCAATCATCCCAGGAACAATGTAGTGGTTCAGATCTTTAATCATCAACAATTCGAAACCGATGAACAGGAAAAGAACTGCATTCAATATTTCATCTATCAGTTCCCAGAATTTAATTAAATAATCCTGAGTAATCGATTTCATCTTAAATTTAACATTAAAATTACCCATAAAAAGTCCTGCAGCAACCATAGTAAGCGGTCCGGAAATATGAAGTTGCCTTGCGACAAGATAACCTCCCATTACGACTGCTAAAGTTACAAGTACAGAAATAATATAATCGTCTACTTCCCGCATAAGTCTGGATGTAATGTATCCTAAAACCACTCCAAGAAGCAAACCGCCTCCGGCTTCTTTCAGCAAAAGAAGAGTAATGCTTTCTATTCCCAAATCTACTTCTTTCCCAATTGCCAGCTGAAGAACAACTGTGAAAACAACAACCGCCATCCCGTCGTTAAATAAAGATTCTCCCGCAACTTTTGTTTCTAAAGACTTTGATACATTTGCCTGTTTCAAAATACTTAGAACAGCTACAGGATCTGTTGGCGATATTAAAGCTCCAAATAAAAGGCAATAAATGAAAGGCATATTTATCCCTACAAACGGCAGCAGATAAAACATTCCAAAACCGACAATAAAAGTAGAAATTACGACTCCGGCTGTAGAAAATATCAAGACGGGCCGCAACTGTTCTTTCAAATCGTTGATGTTGATATGAATTCCTCCTGCGAAAAGAAGAAAATTAAGCATTGCACCCATTAGAACCTCCGTAAAATCTATACTGTTCATTAAATTATTTAGATGATTGAATGTTTTTGGCAGAAAGCTCTGTCCGAAAAACACCAGGATAATAGATACAACAATGGCAATTACCATAATCCCAATTGTACTTGGCAGTTTTAGAAAACGGTAATTGATGTATGCAAAAATAGAAGCGAGTACAATGAGTACTGAAAAAGAATAATATAATTCCAAAATTAAGTTTTGTTAAATAGTTATTTGATTAATATTAAAAATTTAAATAGAGAACTTTGATGTAAATTTTTTGATCATCTCTAGACCAAACATCAACTACCGAATCTTTATAGGTTGTGGAATTCCTTGTAAAATCTTTTCCAACATTTAAAACATTCAGCAGAATGTATTCATCTCCGACAGAATTTACGATGTAAGGCGTTTTCTCAGTTTTTCCGTCCCCAGAATCCTTTATTGCTTCTGTAAGTAACCGTAGCTGATTAAGGTGATGCACAAAATTTCCTGCATCTTTCGTAAAATCGTATGCTCTGAGAAGTATAAGAATAACATCTAGATTTGTAGGGTCTTTTTCGTATAAAATTTTCCCTAATTTAATACATTCTTCAAAATTTCCGCTTTTAAAAGCGTCTGCAAGATTTTTAAAATCCTCATCGGTTACAGAAACTTTTGTTTTTAAAAAATTTCTACCATAGTACAAATGTTGGGCTTCGATGCTGTCTAATGACTTGGGATATCCTTTAAATTTGAATATCAGTTTCTCGTAATTATACTGAGATTTGGAATTACCTAAATCTTTCTCAATTTCTTTTAAATTGAGTTTCATTTGGGCAATTCCCAAAAAAGGAATCATTAGCAAAAGGAAGAAAATTTTACATTTCATTACTTGTTGTTTTCGTTTTCTTCCTCATCATTATCAAAATATTCGAAAAGGAAATCGTTGTAAGGAAATCTGGAAATATGAATTTTCATTACTTCATCATAAATCATTCTCTTCATTTCCGGGAAGTTCTCTTTGGTAAGTGCAGAAATAAATACGGTTGGATGTTTAGATTTTGCCATCCAAGTATTTTTCCATTCTTCCAGAGAGATATTCTTTTTAGAACTTGGGGTAAGATCATCTTCGTCTTTCTTTTCGTAGCTGAAATCATCAATTTTATTAAAAACCATAATCATCGGTTTTTGATGGGCATTGATTTCCATTAAAATCTGATTAACAGATTCGATATGATCTTCAAAACTTTCATGCGAAATATCCACAACATGAATAAGAAGATCCGCTTCACGAACTTCATCCAATGTAGATTTGAAAGATTCTACCAACTGTGTAGGAAGTTTACGAATAAATCCTACCGTGTCCGTAAGAAGAAAAGGCAGGTTTCCGATAACTACTTTTCTTACCGTAGTATCCAGTGTTGCGAATAATTTATTTTCAGCAAAAACTTCAGACTTCGATAAAGCATTCATCAGGGTAGATTTACCCACATTGGTATACCCAACCAAAGCAACACGCACCACTTTTCCGCGGTTGTTTCTTTGGGTAGCCATTTGCTTGTCGATGGTTTTCAGCTTTTCTTTTAGCAAAGTAATCCTGTCGCGGATAATTCTTCGGTCTGTCTCGATTTCGGTTTCTCCGGGACCTCTCATCCCGATACCTCCTTTCTGTCTTTCAAGGTGAGTCCACATTCTTGTTAATCTGGGAAGAAGATACTGATACTGAGCTAATTCCACCTGAGTTCTCGCATAAGAAGTTTGTGCTCTCTGTGCAAAAATATCTAAAATAAGATTGGTTCTGTCTAAGATTTTAACTTCCATTTCTCTCTCTAAATTTTTTAGCTGAGAAGGTGAAAGCTCATCATCGAAAATGACAGTTCCTATTTCATTTTCTTTTATATAGTCTTTAATTTCCTGAACTTTTCCGCTGCCCACGAAAGTTTTAGAGTCTGGCTGAGTTAATTTTTGAGTGAAACGGCGATCTACAGAAGCCCCAGCTGTAAAAGCAAGAAACTCCAGCTCATCCATATATTCTATCAGTTTATCTTCGTCCTGTTGCTGCGTAATAACGCCTACTAATACTGATTTTTCGTAATTGTGCTGTTTTTTTTCTAACATTAAAATCTACCTATTTTATATGTTTCACAAGATAACATTTTTATACAAGAAATACAAATTACCATTAAAGCAGCGAAGGCATAGCCTCTTATTCAAATTATAGCCTCGAAAATTAACCATTCATTTCTCCAAGAGAAAGCTATTTTTAAAACTTTAAAATAACTATAAATACTGAATTTGATGATATTTATTAATCCCAATCTGCTGCCAAAAACTTTATTGTATTTCCCTGCTTATCATTCAAAATAAGAAAATGACCATCAATGTGATAGTGAGACATTTTTTGAAAAGATTGTAAAAATTTTGTTTCTAAATCCATTGCTTCGCAGGACATATACGTACTTCTGATTCCTGAAATTTCGATTCTGTTATTGGTTTTAAATTCCATTTTAAAGAAAATTCTGTTACAACCCATAAATGCGGAGCCATTTATTTTCCGGTCTTTAATTTCTGATGTGAGATTGACTTCTGCTCTGTTTTTTATCAGTTCAGCTTTTTTAAACTGATTAAAAGAAACCAACATCCATTGTCTTTGGACATAGTCATTTTTCCGCTGTACAGAATGGCAATTCAATAATAAAATAAAAACAAAGAAGGAGAAAAAAACAGAAAGAAACCTTTTCATTATTCGCAGAAAACCATTTTCATACCATTTAAACCTGAAATACCGCAAAAATTAGTAAATTAGCCACACAAAAATTTTTTAATACAATGAAAAGAATATTTTTACTATTCACTTTCTTATTGAGTTTTGTCCAAATGAGGGCAGACGAAGGGATGTGGCTAATGATGCTCATCAAGAGATTAAATGGCGTGGATATGCAGAAAGAAGGTCTTCATCTAACTCCTGAAGAAATCTATTCTGTAAACAATTCTAGCTTAAAAGATGCTATTGTAAGCTTCGGTGGTTTTTGTACCGGAGAAATAGTTTCAGACAGAGGTTTAATTTTTACCAATCACCACTGTGGCTACGGAGCAGTTGCAGCAGCATCTACCCCGGAAAAAGATTACCTGAAGAATGGTTTTTGGGCAATGAAAGACAAAGATGAGTTTAATGCTAAAGATTTGTATGTAAGATTTTTGGTTAGAATGGATGATGCTACGCAGAGAATTAATTCTAAACTGAATAATGACATGACGGGTGCCCAAAGAAAGGCAGTAATTGATGCGGAAACCAAAGCAATTCAGACAGAAAATTCTGAAAACGGAAAGTACACTGTAATTGTAAAAGATTTTTTCAACGGAAACGAATTTTATTATTTTGTATACCAAGATTATAAAGATATCAGATTAGTAGGTGCACCACCATCCTCAATCGGAAAATTTGGTGGCGATACAGACAACTGGGAATGGCCAAGACATACAGGAGATTTTACTGTTTTCAGAGTATATGCAGATGCTGCGGGAAATCCTTCCGAATACAAGCCTACAAACGTTCCTTTGAAACCTAAACATTATCTTCCGGTTTCTCTTAAAGGAGTAAAACCTGGGGATTTTGCGATGATTTTAGGCTATCCGGGAAGAACCAACCGTTATTTAACATCTTACGGAATCCAACAAATGGTAACCAAAGACTACCCAGCTTGGGTTGAAGGTTCTAAAATGGCAATGGATGTAATGAAGAAGTACATGGATAAAGATAAAGCAACTCAGCTTAATTACGCTTCTCAATATGCAAGTGTTGCCAATTATTGGAAAAACAGACAAGGAACTATTGATGCCGTAAACAAAAACGGAACTATTGAAGATAAGCAGAATCTTGAAAAAGTTTATGCAAACTGGGCATTACAGCCTGGAAACGAAATGTACGATGGAGTTTTAGAAAACATAAGAGAATATTACAAACAGGTTTCGGACAGAAATGTGGAAAAAATGTATTCTTCTTTATTAACAAGAAATGCTAAATATATTTCTCTTGCATATCAGCTTTCATCAATGCTAGATGCGTATGCTAAACAGGATATGGCAGGAAGACTTGCTATGAAACCAAAACTGGAAGAAGCTGTAAAGACTACTTATGAAAACATCAATACAGATCTTGAAGGAGAAATGTTGAATTCTATGGTAAATCTTTATCAGACAAGAGTAAATAAAGAAGTTGCATCTCCAACTTTAATGGAACTTAATGCATCCACTCTTTCTAATATTGCATTTTCTTCAATTTTTGCCAATAAAACTTCTGTAAGTAATTTTATTGCCAACCCTGACCGTTTGAAACTGGATGCAGATCCACTATTAAAAATTGCCAGAGGTATTGTAACAGACCAAAAGTATTATAGCGACAAATTTATTTTGGTTGATGATTTCTTCGCAAAAAACAACCGTCTGTTTTTAGATGGTTTGAGAAAAGCTCAGCCAGAGAAAAAATTCTATCCGGATGCTAATTCTACAATGAGATTAACATACGGTTCTGTAGATACTCTTCCAATGAGAAATGATAGAGATTATCATGGTATTACAGATAACTATTATACCGATATGAACGGTTTAGTGGCAAAATACAAAGCTGGTGATGAAGAATTCGATTTACCGCAAAGACTTATTGCGCTTAATAACGCTAAAGATTACGGACAATATGCAGACAAAGCGGGATATATGCCTGTAAATTTCTTATCTAATAATGATATTACAGGAGGTAACTCTGGTTCTCCGGTAATTGATGGAGAAGGTAACCTTATTGGTATTGCTTTTGACGGGAACAGTGAAGCTTTAAGTGGCGATATTGTTTTCGAGAAAGAGTGGCAAAAAACAATTAATGTTGATATTAGATTTGTTCTTTGGACGATTGATAAATTTGCAGGTGCAAGAAGATTAGTAGATGAATTGAAATTGGTAAGAGATGAAAATACTCCTGCTGATGCAGGTGCTTCTAAAATAAAAACAGCTACCCCTGCAAAAAAGAAAAAATAATATTTTAAAAAATATCTATTTAAACCGCAAAATTTAATTTTGCGGTTTTTTTATTAAACATTCGTGTGTTTAAAAGATAAAATACTTTTCAATAATTAAAGTAACAAACAATATATATTTTTTTTATTTTTGAATTATTATACTAAAAAACAAAGGGATGAAAAATAAAAATTTATCAATAGCTGCGTGCTTAATGATTTCTGTAAATCTATTTTCACAAGTGGGTATAAATACTACAACCCCAGAATCTACACTAGATATAAGAGCAAAAAATCATCTTGGTACGGTTACTTCTAATGACGGTATTTTAGTTCCTCGTGTAAATTCTTTATCTACTAATGGCTCTACTAATGGTCAGTTAGTCTATCTAATTACAGATGCTTCTCCTTATTTTCAAGGATTCCATTACTGGAATGATACTGTTTGGGTACGTGTAACCCCACTTTCTACAAGCAGTTGGAGCACAACAGGAAATTCTGGTACATCTGCAGCAACCAACTACATTGGGACCAATGACAGTAATCCTCTCAAATTTAAGATCTACAATAACCGTTCTGGGAGAATTGATGTTAACAATACCATAATTGGTTATGATTCCGAATCTACCAATGCCAACCTTAGCAACAGTACAGTATTTGGAGCAGGATCTGGCAACAATATTAATGCCTCTGGTGCCGTTATTTTGGGCGCACAAAACGCAGCGGCTTACATGACTGGCGGTAGCAATACCGTTATTGGATATTATTCTGGCAGAGTCTTATCTAGCGGCAGCCAAAATATTTTTATTGGAGAAAGTACCGCAAACAACATAAGCACAGGTAGCGGCAATATTGCCATTGGTAATCAAGCCTTTAACAATACCGATAGTGGCATGAATAATAATATAGCGATTGGCTCGCAGGCTGGTGCCAGAGCTCATGGAAATCAAAATATTCTCCTTGGTGCATCTGCTGGAAATACATTGTCTGGCAACGGCAATATACTGATTGGTGAAAGTGCAGGTTCTCAAAACAGTAGTAATAACAATACCATGATTGGTGTCAACAGTGGTGCTTCTGCTGGGAATAGTGCACAAAATACATATTTAGGCAATAGCACAGGACAATTTGCGAAAGGCTCTAATAATACAGCTTTGGGTTATGCTGCTCTATCAGCATCAAGCGCAAGTTCCTCTACAGCCAACAATACCATGATTGGATCCTCCAGCGGAACCTCTCTCTCTGGTCAAGATAATGTTGCAGTAGGATATAACACCGCATACTCTAACAAGACTGGTAATGGCAATACCACTATTGGGACAAATTCTGACGTTGCAGATACCCTTTCTAACGCCACTGCTATAGGACAAAACTCTAGAGTTGAGGCAAGCAACTCTTTGGTTTTAGGGTCTATAAATGGTATAAATAATGCGACAGCTTCTACAAAGATTGGGATTGGAACAACTACTCCTAACAGTTCTCTCCAAGTTGCTGGAAGCGTTAGTATGTCTATTAAAACCATAAGTTCAGATTATACTATTACGGATTCAGATTATACCATTATTAAAAATTCTAATAGTAATATTACAATTACATTACCCGATCCCTCAAGCACGAATATTGGAAGAATTCTTCATATCATGAATGTTGGAACTACAGACACAATCGTAACTACTAACACAACACCCAAAATAATGAAATCTACAGGCTCTCAAAACAGTATAAACATAACCTCTACAGTTTGCCTTCAATCGGATGGCACCTATTGGTATCAAATTTCTGGAAGCTAATATGTATTAAATATTTATTAAACATTCCAAAATTCCCGATCTAGACTTCTGTACTGTATGGCTTCCGAAATATGATGTGATAAAATATTTTCAGATTCTTCAAGATCAGCAATTGTTCTGGCAACTTTTAAAATCCTGTCGTAAGCTCTTGCTGAAAGATTAAGCTTGTCCATCGCCATTTTGATAAGTTGAAACGAAGCATCATCAAGTTCGCAAAACTGTTCAATCTCGCGAGATCCTATTTGAGCGTTATAACTGATTTTTAAATCTTTATATCGTTCATTTTGAATTTCACGTGCGATTAAAACACGTTTCCGTATATCTTCACTTTTTTCACCTTTCCGTTTTTCTGCAAGTTGCTCAAATTCTACTTTCTGCACCTCTACATGAATATCAATTCTGTCTAACAGCGGTCCCGAAAGTTTATTCATATACCGCTGCATTTCAAACGCAGAAGAAGTATTGTTGGGATCATCCGGAAAATAACCGCTGGGACTTGGATTCATCGAGGCAACCAGCATAAAACTTGAAGGATAATTTACCGTAAATCTAGCTCTCGAAATGGTTACCTCCCGGTCTTCAAGAGGTTGTCTCATCACTTCAAGAACGGTTCTTTTAAATTCCGGCATTTCATCAAGAAATAAAACTCCGTTGTGAGCCAAAGAAATCTCTCCGGGTTGAGGATAACTTCCGCCGCCCACAAGGGCTACATCCGAAATCGTGTGGTGAGGGCTACGAAAAGGACGAACCGTCATTAATGATGTTTCTGCACCCATTTTTCCGGCAACAGAATGTATTTTTGTAGTCTCTAAAGCTTCTTTTAAGGTGAGCGGAGGCAAAATACTCGGAACTCTTTTGGCGAGCATCGTTTTTCCACTTCCGGGAGGACCGATGAGTATAATGTTGTGGCCTCCTGCTGCAGCAACTTCCATTGCTCTTTTGGCTGTTTCCTGACCTTTAACTTCAGAAAAATCAAAAGGAAACTGATTAATTTTTTCCTGGAATTCTTTTCTTGTATCTAAAACGGTTTTTTCTAAAGCTTTCCCCTCATTAAAAAAATCAATAACCTCTTTAATATTTTCAACTCCATATACCTCAAGATTATTTACAATTGCAGCTTCTCTAGTATTTTGTTTTGGTAAAATAATTCCTTTAAAACCTTCTTCCCGAGCCTGAATGGCAATTGGCAAAACCCCTTTTATAGGTTGAAGGCTCCCGTCCAAAGAAAGTTCACCCATAATAATATAATCTTGTACATTCTCTGCAACAATTTGGTCTGAAGCTACCAGAATGCCCATAGCAATACTCAAATCATACGCAGCACCTTCTTTCCGCAAATCTGCGGGAGCCATATTAATCGTAATTTTCTTTCCAGGAATTTTGTAGCCTACATTTTTTAATGCAGCAGAAATTCTGTAACTGCTTTCTTTAATGGCATTATCTGGTAAACCAACAAGATGATAACCAACTCCACCAGTATCTACATTCACTTCTATGGTGATGGTTTGAGCTGAAACTCCGAAGATGGCACTTCCATAAATTTTTATCAACATATCGCTGTGTTTTTAGTAAAGTTAAAACTTTTCGTTACTTTTTAAAGCTGTTTTTTGCTAATTTTATACGTCTTTTTATACTTTTGTGTAAACAGACACCACAAACAATTAGCTAATAATGAGTATAAAGCCTGAAATTTCCTGGCAGGATTTTGAGAGATTAGACATCCGTAGCGGAACCATTATTTCTGCCAAAGATTTCGAGAAAGCAAGAAACCCATCCTATCAGGTTGAAATTGATTTTGGAGATTTAGGAATTAAAAAATCTGCTGCGCAAATTACTTCTCTATATTCAAAAGAAGAATTGATAGGAAAACAGATTTTAGCTGTAGTAAATTTTCCTAAAAAGCAAATTGCCAATTTCTTCAGCGAATGCCTTGTTTTGGGCGTTTACGGAGAGGATGTAAAAAATGTCACCCTTTTAAGTCCGTCTTTGCCTGTAAAAAATGGGCTTCAAGTAGGTTAAAGCTAAATTTTTAAAACACAAATATGATACAAAATATTCCTTTAGAAAAAGTTTTATTTCTTGATATAGAAACCGTTCCTTTATACGGAAACTGGCAAGAAATTCCCGAAACTGAGAAAGCTTTGTGGGACAAAAAAACCAAATATCAGCGTAAAGATGAAATTTCTGCTGAGGATTTTTATGAGAAAGCAGGAATAATGGCAGAATTTGGCAAAATTATCTGCATTAGCATTGGTATGCTGGAGAAGAATGAAACTTTAAAAATAAAAAGTTTTGCTGGAGATGACGAGAAAAAAATATTGCTTGAATTTGGAGAAATTTTTAACAGCCCAAGACTTCGGGAAGTCATTCTTTGTGCTCACAACGGAAAAGAATTCGATTTCCCTTGGATCTCAAGACGTTTTCTTATCAACGGAATGCAACCGCCTTATCCATTTCAGATGTTTGGTAAAAAACCTTGGGAAATCCCTCACATAGATACAATGGAACTCTGGAAATTCGGGGATTATAAAAGTTTTGTTTCTTTAGAGCTTTTAGCCCATGTTTTTGGAATTCCAACCCCTAAAGATGATATTGATGGCTCAATGGTTTCATCAATTTACTACATAGAAAAAGACTTGCAGAGAATAATTGATTATTGTGAAAAAGATGTATTAACTTTGGCAAATATTTTCCGGCGAATGCGTCAGGAAGATTTACTACAAAGAAATTTGAATTTAGATTAAATTAAATAATGAAATTTACAGACGATCAAATCGCAGATATAGGTGACGAAATTATACGAGTTCTTAAAACCGTTTATGATCCCGAAATTCCGGTAGATATTTACGAATTGGGGCTTATTTATGATGTGCAGATTTCGGATGATGCAGATATTAAAATCATCATGACATTAACTACTCCCAATTGTCCGGTTGCAGAAACTCTGCCACAGGAAGTAAAAGATAAAGTAAAAGCAGTTGAAAATGTAAATGAGGTAGATCTTGAACTTACCTTTGAGCCAAGTTGGAATAAAGACATGATGAGTGAAGAAGCTAAATTTGAACTTGGAATGCTATAATTCACTCTATCTATCACTACAAAAAAAGCGCAGAAAAATAATTTTCTGTGCTTTTTCTTTCACTTTACTTTTTTCCCATTAACCCGGGACAGGTTATAAGAAAAAAGGCCGAAAAAACTTCCGACCTTTATATTTATTTTACACTACTCCTTGTGCCAACATTGCTTCTGCCACTTTTACGAAGCCTGCAATATTTGCTCCCTTTACGTAGTTTACGTATCCGTCTTCTTCTTTTCCGTAATCTCTACATGCTTTATGGATGCCGATCATAATCTCTTTCAATCTTGCATCTACTTCCTCAGAAGTCCAGTTTAATCTGATAGAGTTTTGAGTCATTTCTAAACCTGAAGTTGCTACACCACCAGCGTTAGAAGCTTTCCCTGGAGAGAATAATACTTTTTTCTCTAGGAAGTAGTTAATCGCATCTAATGTTGAAGGCATATTTGCTGCCTCAGTTACACATACACATCCGTTATCTACTAAAATTTTAGCATCTTCCAAATCGAGTTCATTTTGTGTTGCAGAAGGAATCGCTACATCACATTTCACTTCCCAAGGGCGTTTTCCAGCATGGAATTCTGCTGAAGGATATTTTTTAGCATAATCTTCAGCTCTGTTGTTACCCGAAGATCTAAGCTCTAGCAAATATTCTATTTTTTCTCCATCGATACCATCTTTATCGTAGATGTAACCGTCTGGTCCAGAAATGGTAACAACCTTTCCGCCCAATTCGTTTACTTTTTTAATAACTCCCCAAGCTACGTTTCCGAATCCTGAAACTGTTACTACTTTATCCTTGAAAGTTTGTCCGATAGTTTTTAGCATCTGCTCTGCGAAGTAAACAACACCATATCCTGTAGCTTCAGGACGAATAAGCGAACCTCCATAAGCAAGACCTTTACCGGTAAGAACTCCTGTAAATTCGTTTCTTATTTTTTTATACTGTCCGAATAAATATCCGATTTCTCTTGCTCCAACACCGATATCTCCTGCAGGTACATCTGTTTCAGGACCGATATGTTTGCAAAGTTCTGTCATAAATGCCTGACAAAAACGCATTACTTCCATATCAGATTTCCCTTGAGGATCGAAGTCTGAACCTCCTTTACCACCACCCATAGGAAGTGTCGTTAAAGAGTTTTTGAAAACCTGTTCGAAAGCTAAGAACTTTAATACAGAAAGGTTTACTGTAGGGTGAAAACGAATTCCTCCTTTATATGGTCCGATTGCAGAGTTCATCTGAATTCTGAAACCTCTGTTTACTTGGATTTCTCCTTTATCATCAACCCACGGAACTCTGAAAATGATAACTCTTTCAGCTTCAGCCATTCTTTCAAGCAGCTTCATGCCGGTATATTCTTTTCTTGTTAGAATAAAAGGAATTACAGTAACCGCAACTTCTTTTACAGCCTGTAAAAACTCTGGTTCGTTCGGGTTTTTTGCTTCTATTTTTGCAATAAACTCCTGAATTTTCTGGTCAACATTATATTGTTCCATATTAGGTAAGGTTGAATATTATTTCAACAAATTTAATTTTTTTTTCAATATTCACAATAGTAGTTTTGTTATTTATGAAAAATTAAATAATAATGCGACAAAATATTATTAAATTAATAATAGTTGTTTAAATGTTATTAAAAATTAAATGTTATTTATGAAATGATGAAATATTAAGAAATCATTAATTCTTACAAAGCAACAAATTGTCTCCCTGAAAATGATTTTATTTTACCTAAAAGCTCAAGCTCTAGAATAACAGGCAATATTTTGTGTGATGCAAGCAATATTTTCCCGGACAAATCGTCTAAAGTAATTTGAGGATGATCTGCAATAACCCTGTAAATTTCTTCCTGATTTTCAGTAAGCGGAATCGAAAATGTACTTTGAGGAAAAAGTTCTTCCATATTAAGGGAATTCGGGCATAATCCTAGAGATTCCGAAAGATCTTTAATGGTTGAAATTGCAGATGCTTTGTTCTGTAATATAAGCTGATTGCATCCTTGGCTGTATTTATCTGTAATTTTGCCGGGCAGTGCAAAGACATCCCGGTTATACTGATTCGCAAAAGTGGCAGTGCTTATGGAACCTCCACCAAAGGCTGTTTCTACTACAATTGTTGAAGATGATATTCCTGCAACAATTCTGTTTCTCTGAATAAAATTTTCCCTATCGGGTTTGCGCATTGAATTAAATTCTGTAAACAAACAGCCATTTTCTAATATTTTTTCGGAAAGTTGCCTATTCTTAGAAGGATAAAGTGTCTGAAAACCATGAGCCAACACTGCAATAGTAGGAACTTCCATTTTCAGAGAATTTTCGTGTACTTCTTTATCTGCACCTAAAGCTAAACCACTTACAGACTGATATTTACACTGCTTGGTTTCAGCGAAAAAATCTTCAATAAACTTTTTTCCGTAAGAGGTAATATTCCTTGTTCCTACTATACTTACGCATTTTAAGTCAGGATTAAAATTTCCTTTTTGATATAGTATTGCAGGAGCATCATCGCATTCATTCAGGAGAAATGGCAAATCTTTCTGATGACGCAAATTTATTTTTATCTGGTTTTTTTCGCAGAAGTTTATCTCTTTTTCTGCAAACTTCAAATGTTCAGAATTACCAATGTCCGAAATAATTTTTTTTCCTACTCCATGGGTTTTCGCAAGTTCGTTTTTAGCAGTTTCCCAAACATTTTTAGCACTTCCAAAGTTTCTTACAAGCTTATTAAAAGTAATATCTCCTATAAAATTGCATTGTCTTAAAGCGATTGAGTAGAGATGTTCTTCTTTATACATTTGTGTTTTATTTCCAAAATTAACGAATTTATTTTTTCCTTAATTCTTCTAAATGATCCCAAATATCATCTCTTTTTTTATAGGGTAATTCCATAAAATCGTCAGGATTGTTTTCTTTGTATTCCTGCCACAATTTATCATCTTTTTCACTGTAATAATTGGGAAACTCCCAGATATATTTCTTCTTTTTTTCTCCATATTTTTTGAAAACGAACGCCATGATACTTCCTATAATTGCTCCCGATAAATGTGCCTGCCAAGAAATCCTGCTCGGCTCGTTCATTGTATAAAATAGTTCTTCGGGAAACATTCCCCAAATTAAACTTCCATAATATAAAACGACAAGCAGGGAAATGGTAAGCAGTTTCATATTCCACCTGAAAACACCGCCGAAGAAAAGAAAAAAAGCGAGTACATAAACAATACCACTGGCTCCAATAGTACATGTGTAGAGATATTCGCCCGAAAAAATATCTATTGGAGGAAGTATCCAAAGAAGAAAACCACTACTTATCCAGCCTGTAATAAAAACTTTAGTTGCCACTTCAGGATAAAACTGGTAAAGGAGAAACAGCAGAAAAACAATAGGAATGGAGTTTCCTATAATATGATCAATATTTCCATGCAATAAGGGAGAAGTAATAATACCCAATAATCCCTCTGGTAATAAAGGAATAATAGCCCCAAAACAACTTGAAAAAAAACCAAAATGTTGCAGCAAAAAGCCAAACCACATCGCGGCGAGCATTATTATTGGAGCAAGAATCGCTTTTTTATGAATAATATTTCTAATCATATCTGTATGCTGTCAAATCAAAAGCCAAGGATAAATTTCGGTAATTTTGGCGATGATTGAGGTGTTGAGTTGTGATTTGAGACAAAAAGTAATAAATTTGATGCTTCAAAAATTTTAAAAAAACCTATTTTTTTGATTATTTAAAACTAAGTAAACACATTTCTATGAAAAAACTCTTTGTTTTCTCTATTCTATTCTTTGGTCTAAGCACTCAGGCACAAGTGGTAATTAATGATTCTGTAGCTGTAGACACCATCAAAAAACCGAGACATTGGTCTATAAATGCTAACAACAGTGTCATGTTTAATCAGGCTGCTTTCTCCAATTGGGTAGGTGGTGGAGCCAATAATGTTGGTTGGCTTGCAAGTGCAAATTATAATTTGGTTTACGAGAAAGGCCGTAATCTTTGGGAAAACATCATTATTATGAATTATGGGCAAAATACGACTAAAGGAGTAGGCACAAGAAAAACCCAGGACGTTCTTAATATCTCTACGAACTATGGACTTCAGTTTTCTAAGAGTTGGTATGTTTCTACAGGAGCCAGCTTACTTTCTCAGTTTTCGGGTGGATTTGATGACGGAAACAATCCGGAAGCTAATAAAATTTCAAATTTCATGGCACCAGGTTATGTAAATGCCGGTATTGGTATTACATACAGACCAAGTGATAATCTAACAGTTACTCTAAGACCCATCAACGGAAGGTTTACGTTTGTATTAGATAAAGATCTTCAGCTTGCCGGAAACTATGGTTTAAAGGCTGATGGAGATTTCTTCCTAATGCAATTAGGTTTCTTGGCTTCTGCAATTTATAAAGTTAAATTAATGGAGAATATTGAAATGACCAATACGGGTTCTATTTTCTCCAATTATCTGGAAAATCCGGATCATATGGTTCTTTCGTACAATATGTTGCTGAAGATGAAGATTAACAAATTCGTTTCTTCAATTGTTACTTTAGATTTAATGTACGACCACAACCAAATACAAAAAACACAGCTGAAACAAACTTTAGGAATCGGCTTTGCTTATAATCTCGACAATGGAGTAAAAAGATCTAACAGAAAAGACAGCCAGTGGTGGCAGAAAAAATAGTCAGCAATGACAAAAAAAATGGGCGGTTGCAAAAGTAACCGCCCATTTTTATTAAGATTTTAAAATTCAATATTTACTTCAAGCTTTTCTGAAAGTAATTTAGATATTTTCTCTTTTAACGGTTCAATATCAATATTTTGCATTGCATCATTGGCAAAAGCGTATAAAAGCAGTGCCTGAGCTTCTTTCTTAGAAATACCTCTTGCTCTTAAATAAAACATCGCATCTTCATTCAGCTGACCTACGGTACATCCGTGAGAACATTTAACATCATCTGCAAAAATTTCAAGTTGAGGCTTAGTATCAATTGTTGCCCCTTCGCTTAATAAAACATTGTTGTTTTGCTGATAAGCATTGGTTTTCTGAGCAATTTTGTCTACAAAAACTTTCCCGTTGAATACTCCGTGCGACTGATCTTTAAAAATTCCTTTGTAATTTTGGTAACTTTCGCAGTTGGGCTGGTTGTGATGAACAGCGGTATGATGATCTACCAATTGATCTTTTCCGATAATGGTAATTCCGTTCATGAAAGAATTAATATTCGATCCGTTTTGTATGAAATCTAAATTATTTCTCACCAACTTTCCTCCAAAAGAAAAGGTATTTACAGTTGTTAAACTGTCTTTTTCCTGTTTTGCAAATGTATGATCTACCAAATAAGACGTGTCATTATCATTTTGCAATTTATGCCAGTCTGCTTTAGCATTAGGGGAAGTGAAAATCTCTGTCACAGAATTCGTAAAAACATACGTTTCATCGAAATTATGATGACTTTCTATAATTTCCACTTTGGCACCTTCTTCTACGATAAGCAGGTTTCTTGTATTATAAAAAGTGTTTTCATCCTGATTCTGAGAAAGATAAAAAATATGAATTGGCTTTTCAATTACTACATTTTTAGGCACTTTAAGGAAAAAACCATGTCTACAGTAAGCCTGATTCAAATTGGTAAAAGCTAAATCTTTCGCAGCAATTGTATTAAAATACTGCTCGAAAACATCTTTATGTTTATCATCATTCAAAGCATAATTGAAAGACAAAAACTCAGCATTTTCAATCGAAATATTAGAAAGCTCTTTATGAAGCTTGCCGTTCACGAACACAATCCAGTCGAAATTTTCTTCTCCTAAATGCAACTCATTAAGCTGTTCTTTAGTAATATGATGATTTTCTTTTGGAAAGAAATTGTAATCCTTTTCTGTAATTTCTTTTAGATTCGTGTATTTATATTCTTCGTCTTTCTTTGTAGGAAAGCCAATCTGAGCAAATCTTGCCAATGCTTCAATTCTTGTTTCATCTAAAAAACGATGGCGAAGAGCACCAAGAAATTCGCTGTGATTATTTAAAATTTGTTCTTTTAATGCCATTGCTGGTATTTCTGTGGTTTGCACCATTTATTATTTATTTTATTTTTGTTGGTTTGAAACAACTTTTACTCTAAATTTAATTTTAATGCTTTAGAATTTTTAAAAAGCCAAATTGCAAAAATCATAGGAATTATATATAAAAATGCCATTCGATAAAATGTGCTTACAAAATTCTTAATCGGAATCGAATACATCAAAATATTTAAAAGGAATAAAGTAACCCAAACCGAAACAAAAGAATATATACTTAAAATTACTTTTGATTTAATAACAGTATATTTTTCAAAAAGCTTTTTTTGCAAAAACCAAAATATAATCATTGCTGGAATAGATAAAATTAATCCCAAAAAAATCACATAAACAACTATAAAACTAAATAGTTCGTAAGGTTTGATAATATATGAAATTAAAAAAAATGTTGCTGAAATTAAATTTGTAATTCCCCAAATTTTAAGAGTATATTTCATTTGCAATGATTTAATTACAATTCAATAATCTTAATTTAGTAACCAATCGTAACCTTTTTCTTCTAATTCTAATGCTAAAGATTTATCTCCCGTTTTGATGATTTTTCCGTTTGCCAAAACGTGAACAAAATCTGGTTGAATATAATTAAGCAATCTCTGGTAATGCGTAATTAAAAGAACTGCATTTCCTTCATTTTTGAAAGCATTTACACCATCAGCAACGATTCTCAAGGCATCAATATCCAATCCGGAATCGGTTTCATCTAAAATCGCCAATTTCGGATTAAGCATCATCATCTGGAAAATTTCGTTTCTCTTCTTTTCACCTCCAGAGAAACCTTCGTTTAGAGATCGGGAAAGAAAATCTTTTTTAATTCCTAGTTTTTCAGACTTTTCACGAATCATTGCCAACATTTCTTTAGCAGGCATATCTTCCAATCCGTTGGCTTTTCTGTTTTCGTTTAAAGCTGCTTTAATAAAGTTGGTAACCGAAACTCCAGGAATCTCTACCGGATACTGGAACGAAAGAAAAATCCCTTTATGAGCTCTTTCTTCCGGAGCATCTTCGATGATATTCTCGCCATCGAAGAGGATTTCACCATCAGTCACCTCGTAATCTTCTTTTCCTGCAATCACAGAAGAAAGAGTAGATTTTCCGGCTCCATTAGGCCCCATAATAGCGTGTACTTCGCCTGGTTTTATTTCAAGATTGATTCCTTTTAAAATTTCTTTATCGCCGTCTTCAATTTTGGCGTGTAAGTTTTTGATATTTAACATTTTAATTATATAAATTATCGCAAATTTTCTTAAATATTATATTTTAAACATTAAAGATTGAAGTAATCTTATGTTTGTTTTCTATTTTAAGTAAATCAATAAATTGATTTAAATTAAGGTTTTTAAGTTTTTACTATTTAACTTAATTCCTTAATGTTATATGATTCATTCCGGCAGTTTTGAAAAATAGTCATTCACTAATGGAATCATTGATTTAGTAATATTATCTGTATAAAAATTAATCAAAAGTCCTTGAGGTTTTTTCAAAATTTTCATATAGGTCATCAATTGAGCTTGATGAACAGACAATAATTTTTCAACAGTTTTAATTTCTACAACGACTATCTCGTTGACAAGTAAATCAATCTTAAGCGGAGTTTCGATTTCAATCTTTCCGTAGTTGATTTTTGTAGTAACCTGTTGATTAACTAAATATCCTTTTTCTCTTAATTCATAAGCCAAACACAATTCGTAAACACTTTCCAACAATCCTGGTCCTAATTCTTTATGAACCTTGATTGCGCATCCTACAATATCATAAGAAAGCTGTGTTACTTCTGCTTTGGTCATATTTAATTTTTCTTCAAAAGAATTGATTTATCAATTCCTTAATTTTTAAACATTAAAAAGTTAAGCCTTTAATTTTCTTAATTCCTTAATGTTAAATCTACTATCCAACTGAACCTTCCAAAGAAATTTCCAACAACTTCTGAGCTTCTATGGCGAATTCCATTGGCAACTTATTCAATACTTCTTTACTGAATCCATTCACAATCAAAGCAATGGCTCTTTCTGTATCAATTCCTCTTTGGTTGCAGTAGAAAATCTGGTCTTCCCCGATTTTTGAAGTGGTTGCTTCGTGTTCCAGTTGTGCCGTTGGGTCTTTGATTTCGATGTAAGGGAACGTGTGTGCACCACATTCATTACCCATCAAAAGTGAATCACACTGAGAAAAGTTTCTCGCACCTTTTGCAGAAGGCATTACTTTGACTAAACCTCGATAAGAATTATTCGATTTCCCAGCAGAGATACCTTTTGAAATAATCGTTGATTTGGTATTCTTTCCGATGTGAATCATCTTCGTTCCCGTATCGGCATATTGATGCATATTGGTAACGGCGATTGAATAAAATTCGCCCACAGCGTTATCACCTTTCAGAATACAGCTTGGATATTTCCAGGTAACAGCAGAACCGGTTTCTACCTGCGTCCAAGATATTTTTGCATTGCGCTCGCAAAGTCCTCTTTTCGTCACAAAGTTGAAAACACCACCTTTACCATTTTCATCACCAGGATACCAGTTTTGAACGGTAGAATATTTAATTTCCGCATCGTCCATCGCAATGAGTTCTACAACAGCTGCGTGCAACTGATTTTCATCTCGTGATGGTGCTGTACAACCTTCAAGATAAGAAACGTAACTTCCTTCGTCAGCAATCACTAAAGTTCTTTCGAACTGCCCCGTTCCTGCCTGATTAATACGGAAATAGGTAGAAAGTTCCATAGGGCATCTTACTCCTTTCGGAATGTAGCAAAAACTTCCATCTGAAAAAACAGCAGAATTTAGAGCTGCGTAGAAATTATCTCCTCTAGGAACTACTTTGCCGAGATATTTTTTCACTAAATCAGGATGGTTTTTAATGGCTTCAGAAATGGAACAGAAAATAATCCCTTTTTCCATCAGCGTATCCTGAAAAGTAGTCTTTACAGACACGGAATCTATTACAATATCTACTGCAACACCAGAAAGTCTTTTTTGCTCTTCGATGTTAATCCCTAATTTTTCGAAGGTTTTCAATAACTCAGGATCTACTTCATCCAGACTTTCCAGTTCTGGTTTTGCTTTCGGGGCTGCATAATATTTAATTGCCTGAAAATCCGGCTTTTCATATTTAATATTTGCCCAGTCTGGCTCAGTCATTTTCAACCAGATTTTGAAAGACTCCAATCTCCAATCAGTCATCCATTCCGGCTCTTCTTTTTTTGCAGAAATAGCCCGAATAATGTCTTCATTCAATCCTGTCGGGAAATCTTCATAATCAATTTTGGTTTCCCAACCGAATTCGTATTTTTTATTTTCTAAATCGACGCGTAAATCGTCTTCTGTGTATTTACTCATTTTTTAAGATTTCAGAATCCAGACATCAGATTTCAGACAAAAGCCCGACATCCAACACCTTTCATCTCGTGTCTATAAACTAAAACTCTCTCCACACCCACATGTTCTGGATGCATTAGGATTATTAAAAACAAATCCTTTTCCATTCAATCCCCCGGAATATTCTAATGTGGTTCCTGCCAGATAAAGTATCGATTTTTTTTCAACGACTATTTTTATTCCGTTATCTTCAAAAATCTGATCTGTCTCGTTTTGTTTATTATCAAAACCAAGAACATACTCTAAGCCTGAACATCCTCCACTTTTTACCCCAACTCTTATATAATCTTCAGCAGGATTAAAGCCGTCTTCTGTCATCAGCTGAACCGCTTTAACCTTTGCCTGATCTGAAACCTTTATCATTGTATTTATTTAGAATGATTTAATCATGCAAAAATACGAACAATTATTAGTAAATAAAAATTGGTGATTTTATTTTGCCTATATTTATTATTGATGGGCTTAACTTTGCAGGTATTTTAAAATCAAAAGAATAAATCAAAATAACAATGAAAAAAATTGCCGTTGTAGCATTATTAATTGTGGCACAAATTTCTATGGCGCAAACGAACAGATTCGTTTACCAAGTTACCATGAAACCCAACGCAAGCGATAAAAAAGATGTAAAAACCGAGAATGCATATTTAGATATTTCCGGGGAAAAATCTTTATTCTACTCTGAAAACAGAATAAAAAGAGATTCTATATTACGTTCTAACTTCCAAAGTGGAGGCGAAAGAGGTGTAAACCGCGAACAAATGGAAAGTCTGAGATCTAATATTAACTATTCTGTTGAAAAGGATAAAAAATCTCAGAAAACAACTTTCAAAGACCGTATTGGACGAGATATTTACGCTTATGAGGAAGACCGTCCTTTAGATTGGAAAGTTTTAGCCGAAACTACAAAAATTGGCGATTACAAAGTGCAGAAAGCCGAAACTGAGTTTGCGGGAAGAAAATGGACTGCATGGTTTACTACAGATTTACCCTATCAGGACGGCCCGTATAAGTTTACCGGTCTTCCGGGTTTAATTATAAAAGTGGAAGATTCTTCCGGAGACTATTCTTTCGATTTAATGAAAAACTATAAAATTTCAGATTTTCCTGAAATGAACCAGTTCGGAAACATCATCAAACTGAAACGTAAAGATTATCTTAAACAGCAGGAAAAATTTAGAGAAGATCCCATGTCTTTTTTAGCTGCAGGTCGTGGTGGTGGAATTGCGCCACCAATGAGAGGCGGTGGCGGAAATCCTAATCCTGCGGATATGCGAAAAAGAATGGAGGAAAGAATAAAAGAAGAGGCTAAAAACAACAGCAATCCTATCGAGTTACAATAACAAAAAAATCCGTTTCTATTGAAGCGGATTTTTTATGCCGTTCTCATAAATATATTAAAACTCAAAATTGAGTCTTGAATACATCCTATTTTTTATCATCTCCAACTCATTAATATTCTTTTCCCTATTTTTGTGATATTGGTTACTGATATGAAAAAAATTGTGCTGATTGAAGACGAAACCAGCGTGGTTTCTTTTATTAAAAAAGGACTTCAGGAAAAAGGCTACGAAATTTCTGTTGCATTCGACGGTCGTACCGGCGTAAATCTCGTACAGGAAAATGATTTCGATCTTGTTATTTTAGACATTATGCTTCCCGAAATGAACGGGCTGGAAGTCTGCAAGGAAATCAGAAAAACCAACAAAAATGTTCCTATTCTCTTTCTTACCGCTTTGGGAACTTCAGAAAATATCGTTTTAGGGCTGGAAAACGGCGGCGACGATTATCTTGTAAAACCCTTTAAGTTTATAGAATTGGTTGCAAGAATAAAATCTCTTCTCAGAAGAAGCAACCCCATGAAAAACGAAAATACCGAAGATAAGCCCGACAGCGAATATGTTCATCAGTTTTCTGATCTTGTTGTAAACGATTACACCAAAAAAGTAACCCGGTCGGGAGAAGAAGTTTCTCTAACTTCTACAGAATATAAACTCCTTATGTATTTTCTCAACAACCCTGAAAAAGTAATTTCCAGAGCAGAAATTCTGGATGCGGTTTGGGGCGTAAACTATGATTTAGGAACCAATGTTGTAGATGTTTACGTAAATTATCTCAGGAAAAAAATCGACAGTCAGGAAGATAAAAAACTCATTCATACGGTTATAGGAATGGGATATGTGCTTAAAAAACCTTAGAAAATGTTTAAAAAAGTTATTACCAACCAAACCAAAACGATGATTCTTCTGATGGCTGTTTTTACAACTGTCATTCTTATTTTTGGAGGTTCGGTGTACTTTTCTATCGTTAATTTTTCGCATCAACGTTTTTATGAATTGCTGAAAATACGAACAACCACCATTGTTCAGATCGAAAAAAATAAAGAACTTCTCGATCTTCCGGAAAACTACGTTCTCAACAGTACAAATGATGAAGAACTTCCCATGGAAAGAGATTATGTTTTTGCGGTACCTACAGATTCTAATTTCAGCCATATTTCTCAAAAAATACATATTCCGGATACTTTTTTTCGTAACATCATCAAAAAAGGGGAAGCCAATTTCAATGATGAAGAATTTTATTACATTGGGCAAACCTTCCGGTATCAAAATAAAGACTACATTGCGATTGCTTCAGCAAAAAATCATTACGTAGTTCATTATCTCGGGTTTTTGAAACGTACATTAATTACATGTATGATTCTTTCGATATTTTTCAGCATGATTTTCTCTTTTTACCTTTCTAAAACCCTTTTTAAACCTATTCTTAAAATTACAGGAAAAGTAAAGGAAATCAGTTCGGAAAATCTTCATCTAAGGTTGGAACCTCAGCCCGGAAATAAAGAGCTGAATGAGCTGGTAGAAACATTCAATACCATGCTTACGAGAATTGAAACTTCCTTTGAAACTCAAAACCACCTCATCGGAAATGTTTCGCATGAATTGAGAACGCCTCTTACCTCAATTATGGGAGAAGCAGATGTTGCGCTTTCCATTACCCGAACTGCCGAAGAATATAAAGAAACACTGGAAATTATTTTAGATGAAGCCGAAAAACTAGATAAAAAAATAAAAGCACTTCTGCTTATTGCGCAAACAGGTTTTGACGGAAAGATTCAGAAAATAGACCGTGTTAGAATGGATCAGCTTCTTTGGGACGTTATCGAAACCTTAAGAAGAATAGATTCCCGAAACAATATTTTTCTTGACATCAGTATGCTTCCCGATAATCCCAAAAAACTGAAAGTTCAGGGAAATGAACAGCTTCTTCACTTAGCAGTTGCCAATATCATTAATAATGGGTGCAAGTATTCTAATCATCAACAGGTAAGGGTTTCTTTAGGTGCAACAGACACAGATCTTTATATCATTATAAAAGATACAGGAATAGGAATTCCGCAGTCTGAAATGAATAAAATATACGATCCTTTTTTCCGGGCATCTAACACTCGAAACTATGAAGGTTACGGAATCGGGTTGCCTCTTGCAAGGAATATTGTAAGAATGCATAACGGAGAACTTTTGGTAAGTTCAAACGAGAATGAAGGAACGACAGTTCAGATGCGTTTTCCCAGTCTTTACGGTACTTTAATGAATCTGGATAATTCTTAATCCAACATATTAGGATAACGTGAATTCAGGATAACACTAAAAAACTTGCTTATCCCGAGTTCAGTTTAAGATAAATTTTAATCTGATTTTAATCTCTCTAATTACATTTTAATTCCTTTCCAAAAAGCTTTTAATATGGCAGATATAATTTTGTAATATAAAAATGTTACACAACTAAATCATCCATATATGAGCACAACAATTCTAATAGCAACAGATTATTCTCTTGAATCCCTCAATATTTTAAAAAAGGTACTGAAAGAAAAAAGTACAACCGAACAAAATACAAAATACAGAATATTATTGGTTTCGGGGTATGATACCGGAGATTCTATAAGAGATCTTTTATTCAACACAAAAACAACTACTTTCAGCAAAATAAGAACTAAAGAATTTTGCGATGCCTATTCTATCATTGCGAATAAATATTCTCATTTAGTAGATAAAATAGTGTGCGATATTTTTACCGGAAGTCTGCAGAGATCTTTTAACAACTATGTAAAGGCAGAAAATATTGCTGAAATATACTATTCTCCATCGCTCAAAAATAAAAATACTAAAGGCAAATTCGATCTTACACCTTTTATTAAGAAATGTAAAGAAACTTTTTCATCCGAAATTGTATTAGAAACACCTAAAGTAATGCCGGAAAAAGGCAGGCTTGCAGAAGTTTTCGCAGAAATTTAAAACATTATTTCACCTCAAAATCAATCATCATGTTAAGAAATTATAGTAACAGCAGAACGTTGGGAGACAACATTAGACTGGGAACGCTGACTGCTTTTACGGCAGGAACTATAAATATAGCATCTCTCCTTATTTTTTTATCTTTTACCTCCAATGTAACCGGTCATTACGCTGTTTTTGCCGCAGAAATAAGCAAAGGCAACTGGACTCAGGTTGCAATAGTTGGCGCATGGATTTTCCTTTTCTTTTTCGGAAGTTTTACGGCAAATTTTTCGGTAATTAATTTCAACAAGAAAAGTAAATATTTTGCCCATGCATTCCCTTTGGTACTGGAGATTGTGTGTCTTTTATCTGTCGGAATTTATGGTCAGTTTTATTACCAGAAAACCATTGAAGAAGCACAAGTAATGGTTGCACTAATGCTTTTTGCAACAGGTCTTCAGAATGGTTTAACAGCAAGTATTTCTAATTTCTTAGTAAAAACAACCCATTTAACAGGAACTACTACCGATTTGGGCATTTTAACATCTATGTTTACCCAAAAGAAATACCGTAAAAATCCGGAACTTATTGCAAGAGCAAAGTTACTTTCCAGTATTATGATTTCTTATGTTTTGGGAGCTATTTTTTCTGGACTTACCTATTATTATCTTGAATTTAGGGTTTTCTATGTCATCAGTACATGTCTTCTCGTAGTTATCGGGTACGATTTTTATAAAATTCATTTAAGACATTTTTATACGAATTACAGATACTCCAAAATATATAACAAACCAAATTTCATGGCATTTATATACGATAAAATACACGGAACCGAAGAGGAAACAGTAAAAGAAAAAAGACCGGAAAAATCTAAACTCGTTTTGGAAAAGAAAATGATGTAAATAATTTTTCAAACACAAGCATAATCATAGTTTACTTAGTTTTGGCTCTCATTAAATTAAAACGTAATGAGAGCTTTTTCATGGATGAAACCAATCTCTCAAAGAAACTTAATTTTTAATTCATTCTTTAATTATTTTAAATCTTATTTGCTTTACCTATTTTTGTAAGTTCATTATTCATCTATGTCAGACATCATTCAGCTTTTACCCGATCATGTAGCCAACCAAATTGCAGCAGGTGAGGTCGTACAACGCCCTGCATCTATTGTGAAAGAACTTTTGGAAAACTCTATTGATGCGGGAGCTACAAAAATTGAACTGATTATTCGTGATGCCGGAAAAAACCTTATTCAGGTTGTGGATGACGGAAAAGGGATGTCCGAAACCGATGCAAGAATGGCTTTCGAAAGACACGCCACATCTAAAATAAAAGGAACCGAAGATATTTTTAAAATTGCTACCAAAGGTTTTCGCGGAGAAGCTTTGGCTTCGATTGCTGCTGTTGCTCAGGTTGAATTAAAAACTAAACGCCCCGATTCTCCTTTGGGAACCAATATTTACATTGAAGGCGGTGTATTTCAGTTTCAGGAGCCTGTACAGACTGCGGAAGGATCTAATTTTTTAGTTAAAAATCTATTTTACAATGTTCCGGCAAGAAGAAAATTTCTTAAAAATAACAATATAGAATTTCGTCATATTATTGATGAATTTCAAAGAGTTGCTCTGGCTCATGAAAATTTAGAATTTTCTTTATTTCACGATGATGAGCCTGTTTTCCGATTGAGAAAAGGGACTCAAATGCAGAGAATTGTAGATATTTTCGGAAGAAAACTTCAGCCTCAGCTTATTCCCATTAAAGAAGATATTGTTTGGTGCCAACTTCATGGGTTTGTTGCCAAACCAGAAGGTGCAAAAAAAACACGAGGGGAACAGTTTCTTTTTGTGAATGGACGGTATTTTAAAAGCCCATATTTCAATAAAGCAGTTCAGGAAGCCTTTGAAGGATTACTGATGCCCGGTTACATTCCTACATTTTTTCTTTTTCTGGAATTAGATCCGGAGAAAATAGATGTGAATATTCATCCGCAGAAAACAGAAGTAAAGTTTGAAGATGAGCATCTTATTTTTGCGTTGTTGAGATCTACCATCAAGCGGTCTTTAGGAATTTACAATATCGCTCCCAGTCTCGATTTTGAAAGAGATCCGCATCTCGACGAAATTATGCAGAAAAGTTTTCCGAGCAAGAGTAATTCTGCAAGTTTTAAAATGCCGGAAATTATTGTAGACCGAGATTACAATCCTTTTTTGGAAGAAAAACCGGCAACAAAGACCGAAATTCATCATCTTACGGAGATGTATCATCAAAATATTGCTCCGGAACCTTCAAAAATCAACCTTTTTGAAGAAGAAGATTTTGATGAAGATCTTATGAGACTTCCGAACGGATATTGGCTTTTCAACAAAGGCGACCGTACGCTGATGCTGGATTTGGGAAGAATGCACAGACTTGTGGTTTCCGAAAGCAACAAATCTGCAAAAAAAGGCAGTACAAACAGCCAGTCTCTCTTGTTTTCTTTAGAATATCACATGAATGAGATCGAAAAGAACAAGTATAAATCCATTAAAAAATATCTTCCCGAACTCGGTTTTGAAATGACCATTGCCCACGAAAATGTTTTAAGAATAGATGCCGTTCCCGAAGGTTTGAAAGAATCTCAGGTAATGAAATTCTTAGAAAATCTTTTCGAAATTTTAGAATATCGTACCGAAGAAGATTTCTTGCAGTTTTACCAAAACCAATGGAACAAAATGCAGAGCAAATCCAGATTCGATTTTATTTACAAAATAGATGCGGAACAACTCATTAAAGACTTTTCGGCTTTGGGTTTCCCAGAATTTTTACCAACGGGCAAAAGATGCTATTTTGAAGTTCCTTTTAATGATTTTAAAAATAAATTTTAAGTAAGATGTTTAATAATATACCGCCAATTACAAGAAATCTAATTATTATAAACATTATAGTTTATATTATTTCTAACTTTTTCCTGTATGCACTCAATAATCCCCAACTGTATAATTTGCTGTCTGCATTTTATCCTTTTTCGCCGAATTTCAAATCTTGGCAGATCATCACTCACATGTTTATGCATGCTCCACTTGAGGGAGGTGTTGGTATAATGCATATTCTTTTCAATATGTTTACACTTTACAGTTTCGGTCCTATTCTAGAACAGTCTTTAGGAGATAAAAAATATCTAATTCTCTATTTTTTGAGTGGATTGGGAGCTTTTTTTCTATTTAATTTATGGAATTTTATTGAAATTCAACAAATTTCAAACAGTCTTCAAGCGTTAGGAGTAGATGTTACTGAAATTTACAGACAGGCAGATGTAAATTATGCCGGAAACATACTTTTAAATAATAAAACTCCTGAAATTTTCGATCTTTCTAAAAAACTTTTAATAGATCTTAAATCGCCCATGCTTGGTGCTTCCGGAGCAATTTTCGGCATTATTGCCGCATTTGCAACACTTTATCCTGAAGCCAGAATCGGCATTATGTTTATCCCTATTCCCGTAAAAGTAAAATATGTGCTTCCTGTGGTGGTTATTGGATCTATTTACTTAGGAATTACCGGAAACGGTGGTGGTGTAGCTCATTTAGCCCACGTTGGAGGAGCTATTGTGGGGTATATTCTCGCAATAATCTGGAAAAAACATTTATATCGATTTAACTAAATTACTGTGAAATTATTCCGCTCTATTCTTTTAGTTGTTCATTTCGTATTGCTCTTTCTGCTTTGCGGAGTCTTGCTGAATGCATACATTCCGCCAAAAGTTTTTTGGGGTTTTAGTTTTCTTTCTTTAGGTTTTCCTTTGATAATGATTCTATATGTAATTATCACTTTCTTCTGGATTTTCAGCTGGAAAAAAAGAGCATTTTTCTTTATGTTTGCAGGTCTTTTCTTTCTGAATCCTACAAAAAGGTGGCTGAATTATTCATCCGAAAACAAAGAAACACCAAATCTTAAAATTGTAACCTTCAATGTAAAATCGGGAAAATGGGGAAAAAATGAAATTCAGAATTACATTAATGCACAAAAAGCAGATCTTGTTTTCCTTCAGGAATCCGGACCAGATTACGAATTGGATCATCTGAAAGCAGAAGAAACTCTACAAATTATTTGCTTTTATTCGAAATACAAAATTCTGGACAGGAAAGATATTTTCAAACCGCTTACAGAAAAAGATGTCACTTCACAATGTGAGCAGATAGATATTGAAATAAGAGGTAAAATATACAGAGTTTTCAACGTTCATCTTCAGTCATTCGGGGTTGTAAAAGATATGGTAAAACTAGACGGAAATGGTAATGAAGACGAGAAAAAAATGAAAGATCTGGTTAAAAAACTGATTCCGACATTTAAAGTTCATCAGGAAGAAATACAGCTCATCAGAAAAAGTGTAGAAGAATCTCCTTATCCGGTAATTGTGGCAGGAGATTTCAATGCAGTCCCCAATTCTTACGAATATTACCAAATGTCTAAAGTGTTGAAAGATGCATTCTTCGAAACAGGAAAAGGGAGCGGAACCAGCTTTCACGATTTTAAATATCCTTTGAGAATAGACTATATTTTTACTTCGGAAACTATAAAACCCATTCATTACAGTGTTGATCATTCTGCTCATCTTTCGGATCATTTTCCTGTAATTGCCAGTTTTAAAATAGAGTGATTGTTCTTTTTACAGCTTCTTTTTTAATTCTGAACATGCAAAAAATTTATTATTTTAAATGCTGTATGTCCTATTTTTATTAATTTAGTTTTTAAAATAATTCTCAATAATTGTCCATTGAAATCTATAATGAAAAGATTATTTATTATTTTATTTTCTGCACTATTACTTCATGCATGCTCGAAGAGATTGCCCGCAACTGAAGCTAACGAAACAATTTCTCAGCCTCATTATGATACCATGGCAGTAGATTCTTTTTCTAATGGCGCTGTATCGGTAGATGTAGCAAGACAGATAAGAATGTCTTCCCAGAAATACAAAGATTCTGTTAAACAGGCTCTTAAAGTTCAGCAGGAAGAAAAACGCATCAAAGATGAGGTGGATAAAGAAAATAAAAAGAAGACAGAAGAAGAAAAAAATAAAAACACAGAAAAACCGTTGAAAGAGTCTAATCAATAAAAAACATTATAAAAAATTCTTATTATGAAAAAACACATTTTAGCAGCTTTTGCTGTTGCAGCAATGATTGTATCTTGTAAAGAGTCTACTTCTAAAACAGAAACAGTAGAAAATAAAGATGGTTCTGTTGTAACGACGACAACTACAGAAACAACCACCGGTCTTGTAGATTCTTCTAAAGTAAATGAGGCAAAAAACAAAATTCAAAACTCTATTGATAATGCTGGAGAAAAAATTGATAATACTACGCAAAAAGCAAAAGAAGATATTAATTCGGCAGCAAAAGATATGAAAAACGATGCCCATAAAGTGGGACAAGATATTAAAAAAGGAGCTCAGGATGTAAGCAGAGATGTAAAAGACGCCACAGCTAAAGGAGCCCAGAAAGTGGAAGACGGAGCAAGAAAGCTTAAAGAAGATTTAAAAAAATAATCAAAGCCGCAGTTAATCTGCGGTTTTTTGTTTCTCCTGTATAAAATCTCATTATTAAATTTCAAACCTAAAATTTTCTTGAATTGTATTTGAATTATTTTCATTGTTCTATATTTTCTCGCTATCTTAAATTTAGCCATCAATTCACTAAAAAATATTCATTTTTAAACGCCTGAAATACAGCTTTTTAAAAATTTATTTAAAATTTTCTCATTTCTTGTGTAACCAATTATAATTTTCGCTGTCTTTAGTATAGAAACAGCATACAAACCATGAAGCTTTCGTTTGGAAATAAAAAAGAAAATTTGCTGAGCGGGATTAAAAAAAATGATCCTAAAGCTCAGAAAATATTCTACGATCAGAATGTAAAGAAATTTCTGAGTGTAGCACGAAGCTATATCAGTGATCTTTATCAGGCAGAAGACTGTGTAATAAAAGCATTCTGTAAGATTTTTAAGCATATCGAAAGTTTTAGAGGAGAAGGAAATTTCGATGGATGGGCAAGAAGAATTGTAGTAAACGAATGTCTTAATTTCATTAAAAGCCATAAAACAGTTTTTTATTTGGATGATGTTCACGCTTCTGTTTTAGAAGAAATTACAGATGAGCAGATTGTATTCGATTTTAATGCGCAGGAATTGATAGACCAGCTTCCGGATTCCTATAAAATGGTTTTTAACCTCTATGTATTAGAAGAATATTCTCATCAGGAAATTGCCGAAACCCTGAATATTAGCACTGCAGTAAGCAAAACGCAACTTTTCAGAGCTAAAGAAAAACTGAGAAAGATTTACTTTCAACAACAAAAAACACTGAAAAATGAATTCATTTAAGCATAATTTAGATCGTGAGATAAAAAAGCAGATTTCCGAGAGAGAAATTAGTCCTTCGAGAGATTTGTGGGAAGAAATACAGACTCAGACGCAAAATAACCCTTCCAAAAAACATCACTGGAACCGCGTTTTGCTTGCTGCATGCTTTGTTTTAATCTGTGGTTTGGGAGCCTTTCTTTTCATCAATAATAAAAACGAACCTCCTGTACAAATAACAAAAACAGAAGAAGATTTTCCTAAAAGAGAAGAAATTGTTCAGCCTGAAAAAATAAATTCTGATAAAGACTCCTCAAAACCTATTCAGCAAAGATTGGTACAAAGTGAAAATGCTGATGCAGAAAAACAAATTGAAAAATACTCGCCGATTAAAACCAATCTTCCGCTAATGAAAGAAAATCCTTCGGAAATTGCTGCGCAGATTATTCAAACTCCACAGGAAAGAATTATGGCAAAATCGGATTCTGTAAAAATACCGAAGAAAAAGAGATATGTAGATCCTTCTACTCTACTTTTCTCGGTAGAAAATAAAGAAGCTATTGAGAAAACCAAAGGCGGAAGCAACGTTGCCCAAATAGACCTCAACGAAAGATAATTCAAATTAAAACTTTAAAAAAATTAATAAAAATGATTAAGAAATTTATCATCACAGGAATGCTGTGCCTTGTTACGATTTCTGCAAACGCACAGAAAAAAGCATTAAGATTAAACCTTCAACCCAAAGAAGACACTACGGTAAGCCCTATTGTAAAGGAGAAAGTTGAAGAATATGCAGTAAAAATCAACGGAATTATTCAGGAAGAAAAAAAGCTCATGGAAGGTGAATTATCTACTTTACAAGCTAAAAATCTGGATAAAGCTGAATTCAACAAACAGAAAGCCCAGATTGCAGATCAGTATTCTCAAAAAATAGATTCTAAAATTGAAGCAATAGGTTTTGATTTGGATCAGGTTATCCAAAAACAGGTAAGATATTCTCTTTTAAATTCTGACGTAACTTCAAACGAAGAATTGAAAGCTCAATTATTAAAGAAATATAAACCTGTTAAAAATCTTGAAGGCTATTTTTCTTACGGAATTATGACACTTACCAACGATAAGCCAGATAATGATTTGGATAAAAATCTTGGATATGCCAATAATCTTGAATTTGGTCTGAAATTTAATTACCAATTTGGCAGAACAAGCCCATGGGGATTAATTTCCGGAATAGGATTTTCCTGGAGAACGGTAAGATCAGACAACAATATGGTTTTTGCAAAACAGGATGCCGATGTTTTTTTAGCTAAGTTTGATGGAAGCCTTAGTAAAAGCAAACTGAGAACAGGTTACATCATGGTTCCTCTTGGTTTACAGTATAATTTCTCTAAACTGAAAAATGCAGGAATGGATATCCAGTACAGACCTTATTCAGACGGATTCCGAGTGGGAGCCAACGTATATGGAGGGATAAAAATGTCTACCAACAATATAGTAAAAGGAGATGACAGAAATTTGCGTGACCGTTCGAACTATCAGGTAAATCCTTTTGTATATGGTGCACAATTTACCGTTTCATATAATAATGTAAGCCTTTTTGTGAAAAAAGATTTCAGCAATTTCTTTAAAGATTCTTATTTTGAAAATGATAAAGCTTTAGTCTTTGGCGTCGCTCTTGGCTGGTAAAATTAAATAATTGATAAAAACATGACAAAATAACCGAAAACTCTCTTTGGTATGAGAATTGAATTATACCAATCAACATTCACATTAACAAACAAAACACTCCTCAGAAAATTCTGCGGAGTGTTTTGTTTTGATGAGTTTGAATTTTATTTCAGACTTCCCACCATATCTTCAGGCTTTACCCATTCGTCAAACTGTTCAGCAGTTAATAAACCAAGATTTATAGCTTCCTCTTTTAAAGTAGTTCCATTTTTATGAGCCGTTTTGGCAATTTTGGCAGCATTTTCGTACCCAATATGCGTATTCAAAGCGGTAACCAACATCAAAGATTTATCAACCAATTCTTTAATTCTTTCACGATTTGGCTCAATTCCCACAGCACAATGCTCATTAAACGAAATACATGCATCAGCAATTAACTGGGCAGATTGTAAAAAATTATACGCCATTACCGGTTTGAAGACATTCAGTTCATAATTTCCCTGAGTTCCTGCAAATGAAATCGTGGTATCATTTCCTAAAACCTGTGCACAAACCATTGTCATTGCTTCATTTTGGGTAGGATTTACTTTCCCCGGCATAATAGAAGATCCCGGTTCATTTTCCGGAATATGAATTTCCCCGATTCCAGACCGTGGTCCTGAAGCCAATAATCTGATATCCTGAGCAATTTTGTACAAAGAAACCGCCAATTGTTTTAAAGCACCGTGAGATTCTACAATCGCATCGTGAGCAGCCAAAGCTTCAAACTTATTTTCTGCGGTTACAAACGGAAGATTTGTGAATTTTGAAATATATTCCGCCACTTTTACATCATACCCTTTTGGAGTATTTAAACCGGTTCCTACTGCCGTTCCTCCCAACGCAAGCTCCGAAAGATGGGGCAATGTATTTTTTAAAGCTTTAATTCCAAAATTCAATTGTGCAACATAACCCGAAAATTCTTGTCCCAAAGTAAGCGGAGTGGCATCCATTAAATGCGTTCTCCCGATCTTAACAATATCTTTAAAAGCTTCTGCTTTTTCGTTCAACGTATTTTTTAGTTTTTCAACAGCGGGAATCGTGGTTTCTACTACTTTCTTATAGGCAGCAATGTGCATTGCCGTAGGGTAGGTATCGTTAGAAGACTGGGATTTGTTCACATCATCATTCGGGTGGACTTCCGTTTTTTCTCCAAGCTTTCCACCATTATTTACATGAGATTTATTGGCAATAACCTCATTCACATTCATATTCGATTGTGTTCCCGAACCGGTTTGCCAGATGACCAAAGGGAATTGATCATTTAGTTTTCCTTCTAAAATTTCTTCGCAAACTTTGGCAATCATATCCCTTTTTTCAGCGGAAAGAACTCCCAATTCTGTATTGGTAAAGGCTGCCGCTTTTTTCAGGTAAGCAAAAGCTTCAATAATTTCGTGTGGCATAGAACCTTCTGGTCCTATTTTGAAATTGTTTCTAGAGCGCTCAGTCTGTGCACCCCAAAATTTATCGGCGGGCACTTTTACTTCGCCCATGGTGTCTTTTTCTATTCTGTAATTCATGTTGATTGAATTTTATTTCTGTTGAATTTTATTTTTTTCCCAGATTTAGTAGAAATAATTAATTATTCAGCATAAAACTGTGGTTGAATTTAGGTTGTATAAATTTACTGAGAAATTAAAACACACACAATTTATAATCATTATAAATACGAATATAAGTGATTGATTTTACTCATGTTTTTTTGGGTAAGCCGTATTTTTGTACAGAAAAAGAAAGTAAAATGGAATTTAAATATCAGGATCCGTATCCGATTCTTAAAGATGATACGGTTTACAAAAAACTAACTTCAGACTATGTAAAAGTTGAAAAATTAGGAGAAAGAGAAATTTTAACCATAGACCCGAAAGGTCTTGAGCTTCTTGCTGAAGAGGCAATGGCAGATGTTTCTTTTATGCTTCGTTCCTCGCATTTAGAAAGCTTAAGAAGAATCATTGATGATCCGGAAGCTACTGATAATGATAGATTTGTGGCGTATAATTTACTGCAAAATGCTGCAGTTGCCGTAGAAGGAGCTTTACCTTCTTGCCAAGATACCGGAACGGCAATTGTAATGGGAAAAAAAGGTGAAAATGTTTACACAGGGGTTGATGATGGCGAATATCTGAGCAAAGGAATTTACAATACTTATCAAAAAAGAAATTTAAGATATTCTCAGGTAGTCCCTTTAACGATGTTTGATGAAAAAAATTCTGGTTCCAATCTTCCTGCTCAGATTGATATTTATGCTAAAAAGGGGGATTATTACGAGTTTTTATTCCTTACAAAAGGTGGCGGTTCTGCCAATAAAACTTTTCTTTATCAAAAAACAAAATCTTTACTGAACGAAAAATCTTTGGAAGCTTTTGTAAAAGAAAGAATTTCAGATTTGGGAACAGCGGCTTGCCCGCCATATCACTTGGCTTTGGTAATTGGAGGAACTTCAGCTGAAGCGAATTTAGCAGCGGTAAAAAAAGCATCAGCAAAATATTACGACAATCTTCCAACAGAAGGCAATGAAGCCGGACAGGCATTCAGAGATTTGGAATGGGAAGCAAAAGTTCAGAAAATTTGCCAGGAGAGTGAAATCGGAGCTCAGTTTGGCGGAAAATACCTTACGCACGATGTGAGAGTAATCAGGCTTCCTCGTCACGCAGCTTCTTGTCCGGTTGGGATGGGTGTTTCCTGTTCAGCAGACAGAAATATTAAAGGAAAAATTACCAAAGACGGTATTTTCTTAGAGCAACTGGAACAAGATCCGAAAAGATTTTTACCTGCAACACCACCACATTTGGAAGAAGCCGTAGAAATTGATCTGAATAAACCAATGCCGGAAATTTTAGCTGAACTTTCAAAATATCCTATTAAAACAAGGCTTAAATTAAATGGAACCTTAATTGTTGCAAGAGATATTGCCCATGCAAAGATTAAAGAACTCTTAGACAGCGGAAAACCGATGCCTGAATATTTCAAAAATCATCCAATTTACTACGCAGGGCCTGCAAAAACTCCCGAAGGAATGGCTTCTGGAAGCTTTGGTCCTACAACCGCAGGAAGAATGGATGTATATGTGGATGAATTTCAAAAAAATGGAGGAAGTATGGTGATGTTGGCAAAAGGAAACCGAACAGCCGATGTTGCCAATGCCTGTGCAAAATACGGAGGGTTCTATCTTGGTTCAATTGGTGGTCCTGCTGCGATTTTAGCTAAAGATAATATTCTGTCTGTTGAGGTTGTAGATTTCCCGGAATTAGGAATGGAAGCGGTGAGAAAAATTGAGGTCAAAGATTTCCCCGCATTTATTATTACCGATGATAAAGGCAACGATTTTTTTGCAGATTTGGCTCATTAATTAGTTTAAATTTAAAATAAATAGTAAAAATCAGCTTTTAACTTTTGTTTGAAAAAGAAAAATGTTATATTTTTGCCCTAATCTTTAAGAAAATAAAATGATTTTATCAGCATTTTGGCCGTTTTATCAGTTCCTCTGGACCGTATATTTTATAATCATGTTCCTAGTAGGTTTCTGGTGTATCTTTATGTTTTTCGGATTGGTCATCCCAATGTGGTTAACAGAAGGTTTAAAAGAGCATTTTGGAAAAGTAAAACCTTTTGATCCTGAGCAAATTAGAAGCAAACTTCTTACAGAACAGGAAGGCGTAGAAGTGCTTTACAGTGCTCCGAAAGGTCACGGTCCTTTTATTCATGAAGGGCATGGTCACGATCACGGACATCATTAATTGATTGTCAGTTCTTTTTCACACGAATTCTGAAAAAGGGCTATCAAAGCAAAACAACATATATACAAAACCACTTAGTTTTCTGAGTGGTTTTTTATTTTAACCCAGTCTCAGCTTTTCTGGTGAAACGCCATACTTTTTCTTGAATGCCCGAGTAAAATTCTGAACATATTCATAACCGCATTCTATGGCGATTTCTTTAATCATAATCTTGCTGTCAATAATCATTTTTTTTGCTTTTAACATGCGGAGTTCGGAGATATAATCTACAATGGTAGTATTGTATTGTTTTTTGAATTCTTTTCTGAGCATATTCTGGTTTATACCTACAATTCTCGAAATTTCTTCAATTTTAATATTTTTATGATAGTTTTCATCTAAAAATTTTTTGATGGTTTCGGGATTATCAGATCCAAGTTCTTCAACATTTTTTTCTTTAAACTGTTCGAAGATTAAAATGAGAAGTTTAATAATTTTGGCTTCAATAAACAGTTTTTGCATCACTCCTTTTTTAGAATAACCGGATATTTCCTTCAAAATCATGTGCATTTCGACCGTCATAAATGGAGGAGTTTCTTTATGGAGAAAAATATAATTGTTGTTCTTCATATTTTCGAGAATTTCTGCACTCTCCGAATTAGAATGTGGTTCAATTAAATCAAATATATACTGATAGTTTACCTGAATCTGGAAATATTGTAATGTTTCTTCATTTTCAGTCCACAATTCTGCTTTGTTTTCTAATGAAGAATAGTGAAGTATGTATTGATTTTTTTGGAATTGAAAATGGGTTCCACAATCTGAAGCACTCAAATTGATATTCGGACTTAATAAAAAAAGCAGATTAAAGCTTGTCTCACCTTCAATAAAAACTGATTTAAGATATTTTTCTGATGTTGCATCTTCATAATGAACCACCTGAATGTATTCAGAATCAAAGAGTAAGATTGTTTTAGGTTCTGTCATCTTGTTATTCAGTTTTGTTTCATAATTCTAAAGCAGGAAATCTGCTATTGATAATTGAAAGTTTGAAAATGATAACTCAGAAATTATCTTGAAGACTAATTTTGCGCAAAAATAAATTAAATTTAGAATAAATAAAAATAATATGTTGGTTGATTTGAAATTCGTAACTAAAAGATGCATAAAAGGATTGGGTATTTTTGCCCTTGCCATGAGTTCTGTTAATGCACAACAATGGGTAGATGTAGGCTCAGGAAATATTTCTGCGGGAGGAAGCAGTTATAATAATCTGGTTATTGATCCACAGGGAAATTACTACGTTTCTTACTATGATGGGTCGGTTCAGAAAGGATCGGTACAAAAATTTAATGGAACTTCGTGGTCTTACGTGGGAGGAAGTCCAGGAATCACCAGTGGTATTGCAACATACAATTCATTATCAAAAGATTCTTCAGGAAATCTTTATTACACAAACCAAGACAGTTATCCTAACTCCGGAATGGAAGTAAGAAAATTCGACGGAAACACATGGACTTCATACTCTAAACCTTTTACCACCACAATTAATTATCATGCATCTGCAGTATCTGCCAACAATACTTTGTTTGTATACTCTAATGCACAATCTGGATCGGTAAAAAGATATGTTAACAATGCTTGGGAACAGGTAGGAACTAATGGTTTTGGTACTCCTTCTTATTCTGAAATGATGATAGGAACAAATGGTAAAATATATATCTGCGGAGTTTCTTCAGGAGTAAAGGTATTTGAAAATTCTGTAACCGCAACTGCATCAGAACAATGGTCTTTGGTAGGAGGAACAAATGTAGGGAACTCATTTACAGAAGGAGTCAATTCCACGGCAGATTTTACCTTAGGTATAGATGATACCATTTATGTGGTCTATTCTTCACCCGCTGCCAATAACAGAAAACTAAATGTAAAGAAATTCGATGGTACCAACTGGATACAGATAGGAAACGCAGATTTCGGAATTTCTAATGATTTATACAATGTTTCTATTGCTATTACTCCTTCAGGAGAGCTTTACACTGTAGCTAGCGGATGGATTGTAAATGGTGGAAAAAATACGGTTTACCACTATAATTCTACCAACAATATATGGGAAACCTTCGGGGGAGATTTTGTTTCCGATGGTACTGCAACCTATAATGACTTGCAATATGATTCTGTAAACAACAACTTGGTCCTTACATATTCTCAAAACGGAATTAAAGTAAAAAAGATTTCTTTAACAAATACAAATCCTGTTTGCAGCAATAATGATCCGGGAAACAATCCAGGAGATACAGGTTGCGTAACATTTACCTACAAAGGTCAGCAGACAACTTATACCACAGTAAGAGGAGCAGACGGTAAAATCTGGCTACAGCAAAATCTCGGAAGTTCGCAAGTTGCAACTTCTATATCAGATGAAGATTCGTATGGAGATCTCTTCCAGTGGGGACGATGGGACGATGGGCATCAAAATAGAAATTCTGCAACTACTACTGAGCCTTCACCAAACAATCCTATTGGTTTGAATAATTCTTCTGCTTATGTTTTGGGATCTTGGTGGGGAGGTAATGATCTCAATGACGAATGGACAGCCAATTCTAATTCCGTAAGTTCAACAAATGGGGCAGATCCTTGTAAAGCAATAGGAACAGATTGGAAAATGCCATCTCAGGCAGACTGGACAGCCGCTAAAAATGCTGAAGGTATAAATAATCCCGCAACAGCCTTTGCAAGTAAACTTAAACTACCTGCCGGAGGTAACCGTTCTTTCACCAATGGGAGTTTTGAATTTGTTGGGCAGAGAGGTTATTTTTGGAGTTCAACAGCTACAGGATTGGGAGCTAAGTACTTATATGTAGGCAATACTATTGGAAACCCTTCAGCCGGAGCACCGAGAGGACAAGGTTCTTCTGTAAGATGTATAAAAAGTACATCCGGTTTGGGAACTTCTGATATGAAGAAAATTTCATTAGGAATATATCCCAATCCAACCCATGGAATTTTAAACATTAAAACCGATTCTTCAATAGAAAAAGTAAATGTGATGAATATGGTAGGACAAAGAATGAATATTCAGCATAATGATAATCAAATAGACATTCAATCTCTTCCAAATGGAGTTTACATTGTTGAAATTCAATTAAAAGGCGGAGAAAAAATTTCAAAAAAAATCATCAAAAATTAAAATTTCATATTCTTTAACGAATAACATTTATATTAATTTTTTCAGCCAAAGCTCATGTAATTTGCATGAGCTTTGGCTTTTTAAAATAAGAACTGTAAAGTCTTGAAAATGAACTTTTGTTCTTCATTGTCAATTCCGTATCTTTGCACACTAAATTTTTACTATGTCTAAGTCTTTAATTCCAAAATTAGAAGCGATTAAACAAAGATATAATGAGGTTGCAGACCTTATTATACAGCCTGATGTAATTTCAGACCAGAAAAGATATTCTTCTCTTAATAAAGAATACAGCGATCTGGGGAAAATTGTATCGGTATTTGATCAGTATAAAGGCGCATTAGACACCATCGAAGAATCTGATGAGATTATTGCAGACGGATCTGATAAAGATTTTGTTGAATTGGCTAAAATTGAAAAAAATGAAGCCTTAGAAAAAATCCCAGGATTAGAAGAACAGCTAAAAGTTCTTTTAATTCCTAAAGATCCGGCAGATGACAAAAATGTTATTGTAGAACTGCGTGCAGGAACCGGCGGAGACGAAGCAGCAATATTTGTTGAAGATATCTACAGAATGTACTCTATGTACTTTAAAGCCAAAGGATGGAGACATGAAGTAACAGATTCCAACGAAGCGGCAAAAGGCTATAAAGAACTTATTATGAAAGTTGAAGGCGAAGGTGTTTACGGAATCATGAAATTCGAATCTGGAGTTCACCGTGTGCAGCGTGTTCCTGAAACAGAATCTCAGGGAAGAGTACATACTTCGGCAATTACGATTGCCGTTCTTCCGGAAGCTGAGGAAGTGGATGTAGAAATTAACCCTGCAGATATAGAAATGCAGACCTCACGTTCGGGAGGTGCAGGAGGACAAAACGTGAACAAGGTAGAAACCAAAGTTCAGCTTACCCATAAACCTTCAGGATTAGTAGTTGTTTGTCAGCAAGCCCGTTCTCAGTTGGCTAACCGTGAGTTGGCAATGGAAATGCTACGTGCTAAGTTATACGACATCAAACTACAGGAAGTTCAGGGTGATATTGCTGCACAGAGAAAAACGATGGTTTCTACGGGAGACCGTTCTGCCAAAATTAAAACGTACAATTATCCTCAGGGAAGAGTTACCGATCACAGAATCAACAAGTCTATGTACAATCTCGATGCTTACATGAATGGTGATATCGCAGAAATGATAGACGCCGTAATTATGGCAGAAAATGCCGAAAAAATGAAAGGCGAAGAAGATAATTATTAAATTTCTATATAAATTAAAGCTCTTGATTTTCAGGAGCTTTATTCTTTTTAAATAATCAACAGTAATTTTTACAGGAAGCAAATTTCACTTTCTTTTTTTAATATTTTGATGTTTTTAAATCATTTAACAATAAAGAAAAAGTGTTTTTTCTAAAATTATTAAATTTACTGCCCAAAAATCCTTTAATGAATTCAATTGTAATCAACGTTGGTAACAGCAATATCAGATTTGGTCTTTTTGATAATGATAATTGCGATATTTCCTGGGTAATTAATACAAAACCGTATCGTACTGCAGACGAACTGTATGTTCAGATTTTAATGCTCTACCAAACTTACAAAGTAGATCCCGAAAAGATTGAAAAAGTAATTATGGGTTCCGTGGTTCCTCAGTTAACAAAAATAATGAGCTCTGCGATAAGAAAAATCCACGGTAAAGATCCTGTTATTGTAGACCGCACCACATTTTCTGGAGTTCAGGCAAAATCTAAACAGATGGGAACCGATATTTATGCTAATCTCGTTGCAGCTCAAAACCTTTATCCCAACAGAAAAAAAATTGTCTTGGATTTTGGTACTGCACTTACCGCAAGCTGTGTTGCAGAAAATGGTGAAACTTTGGGAGTAATTATTGCTCCGGGAATTATTACTTCTCTTAATTCTCTCATCAGCCAAACCGCACAACTTCCTGAAATTGAATTAGTAAAACCAAAATCTGTATTAGGTTTAGATACCGTAACCTGTATGCAGAGCGGAATGGTATACGGATTTTTAGGTATGGTTGAAGGCTTTATAGACCGCATTAATGACGAAGTGAATGATGATTGCTTTGTAATCGCAACGGGAGGCGTTTCTCACGTTTATAAACCGCTTACAGATAAAATTCATATTGCGGACCGACTTCATACTCTGAAAGGGCTTTATTTCTTAGGTAAAGACTTGTAATTTTTTCACTTTATATATTTCTTGGTTTTATGAAATTCAAAATAGTAAGTATTGCCATTTTTCTGTTTAGCATGATTACTTTTTCACAGAAAAAGGAATTAAAACCCTTTACCGAATTTCTGAAAAATAAAAATCTTCCGACTGCTAAAGAATATATTTTAGACCAATATAAAACTAAAGATATTGTAATTATTTCGGAACGGGATCACAGAGATATTACACAATACGAATTGTATACAGAGGTAATTACAGATCCTAAATTTACTGGAAATGTTTACACAGAGGTCGGAAGCTGGAACAATTATAAGAAAATCAACAGTTTTTTATTAAACGCTAAGCTTTCGGATAAAGAAAGAGAGCAAGAACTTTTATCTATTTTCAGAGATTTAGATTATACTGTACTTTGGGAAAAATACAATTATTATTTCCTTCTGAATACTATTTTTCTGGCAAATAAAACCAGAAAAGACAAAGACAAAATTCTTTTATTTCCGCTAGATTTAGAATTCGATTGGAAAAATATAGAATGTAATTCTCAATACAAAATGTTTGATGATTATGCCGAAAATTCTACCATAGACCGCAATATCATCATGGGAAAAAATTTTATCCGTTTTTTTGAATATGCCAAAACAAGAAACCCTGAAAGGAAAAAAGCTTTGGTTATCGAGAATACTTATCACGGGTACATCCGAATCCCAAAATTCCTTCCCTTGCCCAATCAACCGGATATCTACAGTACAGCAGAATATATTTATAAAACTTATCCACAAATAACCACCAATATTTACATCAATTATTTCACTCAAGACTTTCATAACGGACTTAGCAATAATGGGATTTTTGATGCCGCATTTCAATCTGTAGGAAAAGATAATGTAGGTTTTGACCTAAAAAATTCTCCTTTCGGAAACGCTCCTTTTGATCTCTATAATTTCGGTGGCGATTATGAAAAAGTAAAATTTGATTATATTTTCGATGGTATGGTTTTCTATAAACCAGTATCTGAAATGAAATTTGTACTTGGTATTCCTAATGTTTATCCCCCAACATTAGAAAAACAGTTTTATGAAAGAAAAGCAATAACAGACGGAATTTCTTACAGCGAAAGCCTACAACAAAATAAAGAATTGCTAAAAGAAATAAATTCAAAAAAGGAATCTAAACTGCCAGATTCTATCATTCATAAAATAAATTTGCAGATAAATTATTGGCTGAAATAATTTTGTTGAATTTCAAAACGCTGAAAATTCATCTTTTTCCTTTGAAAAACTCTTTTACAATTGCCGAGCATTCATTTTCTAAAATACCGGTAACGATTTCTGTTTTGGGATGAAGCTGAAGATTTTTATTGATAAAACCTCGTTTTTCATCTCTCGCACCAATCACAACTTTTGAAATTTGGGACCAAGATAACGCCCCAGAACACATTACACAAGGTTCTAAAGTAACGTATAAAGTACAGTTTACAAGATATTTTCCGCCTAAAAAGTTGGCAGCAGAAGTTATCGCCTGCATTTCTGCATGAGCTGTAACATCGGTAAGAGTTTCTGTAAGATTATGAGATCGTGCAATGACACGGTTGTTAGAAACCACTATACAGCCCACAGGAACCTCATCTTTCTCAAGGGCAGTTTCTGCCTCCTGCAAAGCCATTTTCATAAAATATTCGTCGGTAAACATAAAAAATAAAGCTTAGTACAAAACTAAGCTTTTCATTATTATTTCAGTAATAGCAAAAATTAAAAACGGTAACCTACTCCGCCCATTATTTTTCCGGTAACTTCTTCAAAATGATAATTGCTGCGGTCTCCAAATCTCCTTGCAATTCCTCCACTGGCTTCAATGACCAGATTATTTCTTAAAACCCACTTTCCTCCTACTCCAAAACCAACGCCTACTGTAGTAAGATTATTTTTGGTAACATGAGTCGAAGTGTAAAACCCTGTAATATTATCGTATTGGTAATGATAATCATCGTAAGAATTTGTAGTTACAGGAATAAAACCTTCAAGAAAAAAACCTGAAGCATATTTTTTACCAAAATACATTCTGTAATATGCAGAAAACTGAGTAAATCTGTCCTCTTTTCTATCAAGATGTACCATTGCGTTTACCCCGATTCCTTTATTCTCCGAAATCAGTCTTTCGTAGGAAACATTTGCCAAAGGAATTGCCACAAGCAAAACAGGATCTGCAACGATGTCGTTCTTTCTTTGGTTTTCGCTAATGTCTTTTGTTTGCGCAGAGCATAATCCGGCGGTAAGGAATAATCCTAAAAGGATTTTTTTCATATATAAATAATTATAGTTTTTATTTGTTTTTAAGTTTTAAATGAGATTTTCAAAAAAACACAATTTAAATCTTATTGAATTTCAATATATTATTGATGAATCTCATCTTACAAATTCGGGTCAAATATAAAAAATAAAACACTACATAATGAAAAATTACTCAAAATTAATAGACAAAGGAAACCTGAATCTGGATCTTACAGGAACGCCATTAATTTGACCAGGAATAAATGTTCCCGATAAAGAATAAAGTGCAATTTCTGCCTGTCTGTTGAATGTAAAATTTTCTCCTTCGGCTTTTACATCACTAACTTTTCCGTCCTTTTCTACCACAAAAGCAACAACCGTTTTAAGTGTCGTACTTTCGGAATAAACACCGTCGCTGTAAAATAAATCTGCTACTTCTTTTCTTAAAGAATTAATACCTCCCGGATAATCTGCTGTTTTTTCTACAATTACGGTAGTTATTTCGTTGCTTTGTTTTACAGAATTTTGAGGATAATCATTAATTTTTTTGAGATCTTCCAAATTTTTCACTTTCAGAAGTGCTCCTACAAGAGCTACATTTTCTATACTGTCCATCTTTTTCATAAAAAACCTAAAGTCATTCTTTACAGCTCGTTTAGAGACAGAATCGGATTCTTTGTCGAACTTTTTACGAAATTCGTTACTGAGCATTCGGCGATGCTGATTGTAGTAGTTCTTAATCATTCTGAATTCTTCATTTTGTTGAGAAAAACAGAATGACGAGAGAAACAGGAGAAATAAAACAATTTTTTTCAAAAAAAATATCTTTGTAAGGGTAAATATACTCAAAAAGAATTTTGTTGTAACTATTGGTCTGTATAAGCTTTCAAAGATTCGGATAAATTATTTTTTATTTGCTGTATTAAAGTTTCAGGCTCCAATACTTTTGCTTCTTTCCCATAAGATAAAATTTCCTGCATAAAATCGTATGTTGGGTGAAGAAAAAATTCAAAATAAATATGTTCCTGAGTTTCCTTAATCTCTTTTTGGGATTGATGCAAAGGAAAACTTCTAATGTATTCTCCCTGATGTCTGCTGCATTGCAAAACAATTTTCTGAGGATTTTGTTCTACAAGATTCATTACTCCAAAAGCATTCTTGAAATGGTCTCTTAAATTGTATTCATACTTTTCCCTGAAATTCTGAGAACCTACCGTAAGATAATTAATCCTGTCTAACCCAAACGATTTCAAAAGCTTATCTTTGGTATCTACAGCGATGAGATACCAACGGTCTTTAGATTCTTTAAGTGCCAAAGGATGAACTTTTCTTGAAGTCATCTTTTTATTTTTAAAATTGTAATGCTCGAAAAGAAGAATTCTTTTATTTCGGATAGCAAAAAAGAGGTCATAAAAATTCTCTATTCCCGTAGCTTTTCTGCTTTCAAAAAAGATAAAATCGGCAAAATCGGGATATACATTCAGTGCATTGCTTATTTGGAAAGACTCTAATAGCTTTTGGTTGTACCCATCCACTTCCATTATAGGGCGACTTTCTATATAATATCTGTTATCTCTTCTCTTTTTATTATGAATGGAAAGACTGAAAAGATCCGATATTTCCCGAATATCTCTCTGAAGAGTCCGCATCGAATAACTTTTTATACCCGCATCCTGAAACTCAAAAGAATTAAGCAAATATTCCTCTATCTGCGAATAAGTAGATGGTGTAGCTTCAAGCTTTTTAATGATGAGTGCATATCTTGTGAGGTAAAAATCTTTCTTCATTACAAAAAGTTTCTTCAACAAATATAAATTCTAAAAGCGACAAAATATGTCGTATTATTCTTTTTCAATTTTTTAATGTCAAAATTCCGGTAAGGGTTCTAGTTTTTTCTGCTTTAAATCATTTAATTTTTCCTGATGTTATAGGTTTAAGCAAGACTTAACAGTTCTTTAAAGAGCAGTTTCATTCCTTGGGTTGCTGTTTCTTTTATCACGACTGCTCTTTGCCCATATCCGAAACCCGTTTCGTTGGGATTAACAACAATTAAAAGGCAATTATCTTTGATGTCATGAAGCAATCCTGCTGCAGGATACACTTGCAGAGAAGTTCCTATAACCAAAAAAATATCTGTTTCTTGTGCCATAATAGTTGCTTCTCTCATTAACGGCACATCTTCTCCGAACCACACGATGAATGGTCGCAGTTGTGCCCCATCTTCTGCATTTTCTCCTAAGTTGATATCAGATTTTTGTTCGTAAATGAGATTTTTATTCTCGCAGGAACAAGATTTGAATAATTCCCCATGAAGATGCAAAATATTTGTTGAACCTGCTCTCTCATGCAAATCATCAATATTCTGAGTGATAATTTGTACATCAAAATATTTCTCCAGTTCTGCCAATAGAAGATGAGCTTCATTAGGTTCCACTTCATGAAGCTGACGACGTCTCTGATTATAAAATTCTAAAACTAAAGCCTTATCTTTTTGCCATCCTTCCGGACTTGCAACATCTGTTATATTATGATTTTCCCAAAGACCATCTCCGTCTCTGAAAGTTTTTATTCCGCTTTCGGCACTAATTCCTGCGCCAGTTAATATGGTTAGTTTTTTCATTTGTTTTTTTGTTCTAATAACTTTTTATAAATCTCTTCATTCTCATCATCAAAACACACGAAAATGATTTTTTCAATTACTTCTGACTTAAAATTTCTTACAGTTTCAATAGCTATTTTTCCAGCCAATTCTTTCGGAAACCTATAAACTCCTGTGCTGATATTCGGAAAAGTAATTGTTTTTACTCCAAGAGTTTCTGCTAATTTCAGAGAATGATTATAACAATCAGCTAAAAGTTTAAAGGTTTTTTCTTCATCATTATTCCAAATTGGACCGACAGTATGAATCACATATTTTGCAGGAAGATTGCCAGCAGAAGTAAAAACCGCTTCTCCAGTTTTGCATTTTCCTTGTCGGTTTCTGATTGCCATACATTGCTCGAGAATTTGTTTTCCTCCTGCACGATGAATGGCTCCATCAACTCCGCCTCCGCCAAGCAAAGAAGAATTTGCGGCGTTTACAATTGCATCAGCATTAATTTTTGTGATGTCGCCTTTTATGATTTCAATTGTTGGTTTCATTTTTTAGTTTTAATAATAATTTTTCCACATCAGTATTTTCGGATCTCTTAAATTCATTTCCGATAAACACTTTCTTGACTTCTATATTTCCTACAATTGCCTGATTAAAAGCTTCCAATTTTTCTGAAGGAATCCATAATTCGTTGTGATTCCTTGCTCCTACATTTTGTGCAGGATATTGATTCACTTCATCTTCCAAAACTTCAAATTCGGTAACAAATCCAAGATAATTTCCTGATTCATCTTTTGTGTTCCATTTTTCTGCAATTTCGGAAGCATAATCTTCATCCAAAACGGGATAGAAAATCGGTTGCCATTCAAATCTTCGAGGGAATTTTTTGTAATTACTTTCAATAATGAAAATCATTTCTTTTTCTCCGACAGGTCTAAATAATGTTTTTGTTTTCATAGTTTTTTTAATATTAATTCATCACCAAAACCGCTTCTTCATCAGACAGTCTTATTTCCGCTGTTGAACCACTGTTGAACTGTAGAAAATCTTGCTCAATTCCATCACTAAAGATAAAACCATTATTTGGCATTAGTGATTCTATCACTAATTTGTTTCCTTTTTTCAGCTTTCCGCCACAAATTTCGGTTTGTGTTCTGATGCTTTTGAAAGGTTCTCTTACGGCAAAATACAAATCGTCCTCTTTTAGTTTGGGGTATTGCAATTTTGTTTCGCCTAAAATTCCGAAAGCCATATTGAAAATTGAACTCAGCCAACCTGTACTTCCTGTTTTTGTAGAAACAATAATCCCGCTGGAAGAATGGGTTTCTTCTTTTCCGTTCAGTATAATTTTATATCTTGCCGAAGAATGAGAAGAAATCCCGATGAACAAATCATTTACTGCCAAAAGTTTTTGCCCGTCATTCAAAACCGCTTCTGCAAACCTCATTTTCTTTGAACTAAACTTTTCGTTTAATACAGAATTTACACCGTTCAGAAAGTTTTTTACCGTAAAAGGAAGCAAAACACCGTCGTATCTTTCTTCATCAGGATTGATTGCCACAATCGGAATATTTTTAGAATATTTTGCTACATTGGCAACCAACCCATCTTGTCCTACCACTACAATTAAATTATTTTCAGAGAAAATATAAGACGGAACAAATTCTTTTTCAATTACTTTATTTTTAATCACTTTTGAAAGCTTTGTCTGAACTTCCAGAAATGACTGATGAAATTTTTCGTGTTCATCCACATATTCCTGAAAATTACCTCCAGAACTTTCGATGTAAAACTTTGCCTGAGCTTTGGTATTGAACCGTTCAATCAAAGACTCGAGTCTAGTTTTATTTTTGATGATTATGGCGTATTCCCTTTTCATTTTTTTGATTTGTGAGATAAAATTTTTGACCTACTCTTTTACTTTTTCAAAACAGTGTCTAATAAATCAGGACTGATATTTAACGTTCCGATTTTGTCCGCATTTTCAGCCAATTCTCTGAAAGCCAAAGCAATATTACTTTTCGCATCCTGATTTCCGCTTAAAGCACTCAAAACTTTCCAGTCGATTTCTTTGTAAGGTTTTAAAGAAGTTTCCAAAATATAACCTTGTGTTTCAGCTTCTTTTCTGTCATTTTCCGTTTTTTGTTCTATAAGCTGTTTTCTTTGATTTTCGACAGAAATATCCGCAGCAATTTTCATCTCTCTCAGAATTCTGTTATTTTCTTCCTGCTGCACTTCGGTTTCCATTCTTTTTTCCTCAATCTGTTTTTGCTTTTCTTCTACTGCAATTTCCGTATTCAGTTCAGATTCTTTAATTCTTCTTTCCTGTTCCACGGCAAAATTTCTTCTTTCATATATTGCTTCATCAGCTTGCTGCTGTAGTTTTTCTCTGGTTTCCGTTTCCAAAGCTCTAGCCATTTCCGGGGTAGTTTGAACAGCGAGAATATTAGCTCCAAGAATTTCAATCCCCATTGTTTTTATGGCTTCAGAATTCATCAATCCTTCCAGAATATTACCTTCAATCTGTTTTGCAGAACGAATGGCATCTTTTAAACTTAATTGATGAATAAAAGACGAAGTTGCAGTCTGAGCAAGATTGATGATTCTCTGATTCAGCTTTTCGATATCATTTTTCTTATAAACTCCAGTCTCGTTTACGGTGAAATCTAAGGTATTTGAAAGTGCTTTCGGATCTGTAATCTTATAACTGATTTGCCCCTGAATTTTCACTGTCTGATAATCGTGCGTGTTTTCATTAAAGATAAAAGGCAGATCATTACTTCCCATCGGAATCGCAACGATGGACGAATTGGGAGCAAAATAAAAGAATGATAAACCTCTTCCTTCTTTTACGATATTTCCATTTTTAAAATGAAGAACGTAAGTCATAGAATCGAATTTAATGTGTCTGAAACCGAACATAGCTTTACAATTTTAAGTTAATATTTGTGTTATATTTACGCTAATTAAAAATGAAACAATTTTCTTATTGCGTTAATTTTACACAAATTTAAAGAATTATAATTCTGTTTTCCAAATTTATTTGCGTTATTTTTACGCTAATTAATTTAAAAATTTGATTTCCAGTAAATTAAAATTATTTGATCTCAAAATAGAAACCTTGTTCTTCCAGTTCCTTATATTTCTGCTGATTGAAAGTAAACAATTTTCCAGGTCTTCCCGTACCTTCTTTTTTAAGAATATTAGTGTCATTCAGGAGTCCATAACTCATTATTTTCTTTCTGAAATTTCTGCGGTCAATCTCTTTTCCAATAATGGTTTTATACAGATTTTCAAGATCAGAAAAGGCAAATTCTTCATTAAGAAGGTTAAAACCAATTGGCTGATATTGGATTTTTGTGCGAAGCCTCTTGAGTGCTGTTTCAATAATTATTTGATGGTCAAAAGCCACTTTCGGAAGCTGATTGATACTGAACCACTGTGCATCATCTGCATCAGAATCTGCAAAAAGTTCATGATAAGAAGGATTTACCAAACCCAAATAAGCAATAGAAACGACGCGATTCCTCGGATCCCGACCAACATTGCCAAAGGTGTAGAGTTGTTCTAAAAAATCAGGTTTTATGCCCGCTTCTTCGTGAAGCTCACGCTTTACCGCATCATCAAGATTTTCATCATCCAAAACCAATCCACCGGGAAGTGCCCAATCACCTTTAAAAGGTTCTATCTTTCTTTTTATCAAAAGAATCTGGAGGTCTTTCTTATCGAAATAGCCAAAAATAACGGCGTCTACAGCCACTTTGATATTCTGCATAGTTTAGTTTGTGTGATGAATACACAAAAATATACTTTTCAGTTATCGAAACAAAAAAATCCACAGAAAATTCTTTGGATTATATTTTAAAATGAATGGAGATAATTAATTATTCAGCTTAATAGATTTAGCAGAATTAGTTTGGTTGCCTGTGCATTAAAGGAAAATTCAGTAAATTATCATAAACCTATTGTGCCTCTTTTATATTTTTTTTACTTTTGAAAAAACACATAAAATGAAAAAAAGACTCACTCTATTATTAGTGACTTTTGCTATTGGTGCATTTGCGCAAAAAGTCAAAACTTATTCAGAATCTGCTAGTAGTTACTTTATAAAATATCCGGAATATGCTTTTTCGTATAAATTTTTAGAGTATAAAACTCAAATTGATATTTCTAATACTAAAATGATCGTAAAATCTGATGGAAAACCCATATCAGAAACGAGTATCAACGAAAATAATTTCACGAAAATAAGAAACGACTCTAAGGAAAGCTACCTCAGAATTGGAAATTTAGAAAAAACTACAAAATCCGGAAGTGGTGTTCTGGATGCGACTGTAAAAATAGGTGATTTAATAGCTGACTCTAAAATGTATAAATCCGGCACTGCATGGGAAAATAAATACCGTATTTCAGTGTTTTTAGAAGTTCCTCTTCATATAACTTTTAAGGATTCGTTTAGCGGAGAATTGGTAAAAGAAGATACCTTAAATATAAAATATGAAAATCTAAACTTTTCGGATAAAGTTTATGCCAGAGATGAAATGCGCAAACTAACGGAAACAGATTTCCCTACGTTATCCGAAGCACAGGAAGCTTCAAAAGCGTACTTTACCAAAGAGGCAAGCAATATTACTATGGCGATTTTCGATGCATTAATTGGACAAAACCAAATAGCAGGATCATGGAACGCTTTCAATGAAAAATACAGCATAACTCTTGATAATACAGGAACTCTTTTCGTTGAATTTTTTAAAGATAAAAAAAATGAAAAATTTGCTGAATACAATACCAAAACAGAACAACTGAAACAATTAGCAAAAGATATTGCATCTATTGCCTATAAAGACAAATACATTCCTAAAGAAAAACTAACGCAGATACAGTCTCTTTCAGACTATTATGAAAACGAAATAAAACTCACAACAAACGAAGATGTATTACTTGCGTTAAAACGAAATCTCTTCATTTCATATTTCATAACCGATGAATTTGAGAAAGCTGCTTTGTTGGTTAATGATATAAAAATCAACCCAAGATTAAATTCGAATATTCCTTTAATAAAAAAATTAGGAGAAGACAAAGCATCGTTTGAAAAGGAAAAAACACACTCTTCAGCAACATATACCAGTAAATTGTTTTATATTTTAAAATAAGTTTTCTTATTTGGTAATGTTTTTCAATAAAAAATCCACAGAAATTTTCTGTGGATTACTTTTTTTTATTGGAATGTTTTTCTTAATCATTCAGCTTAAGAACAGCCATAAATGCCGATTGAGGTACTTCTACTCTACCAATCTGTTTCATTTTTTTCTTACCTTCTTTCTGTTTTTCCAGAAGTTTACGCTTTCTGGAGATATCTCCACCGTAACATTTTGCAGTAACATCTTTTCTTAAAGCCTTGATGGTTTCTCTGGCAATAACTTTGGTACCCAAAGCCGCCTGAACCGCAATATCAAACTGTTGTCTCGGGATTAATTCTCTCAGTTTTTCACACATCTTTTTACCAATATGATAAGCATTAGAATCATGAATTAATGATGATAAAGCATCCACCATATCACCATTAATCAGTATATCCATTTTTACCAATTTGGAAGCACGGAAACCAATCGGATGATAATCAAACGATGCGTAACCTTTAGAAATAGATTTCAGTCGGTCATAGAAATCGAAAACAACCTCTGCCAAAGGCATATTGAAGATCAATTCTACCCTTTCCGAAGTCAGATAACTTTGGTTGACAATTTCGCCACGTTTCTCGATACAAAGCGTCATCACAGCTCCCACAAAATCGGATTTTGTAATGATAGAAGCCTTGATAAATGGCTCTTCTACCCTATCCATAGTGGTAGGATCCATCATTTCGGATGGGTTATTAATCAGTATAACTTCTTCCGGATCTTTCTTTGTAAACCCGTGATAAGAAACGTTGGGTACCGTGGTGATCACATTCATGTTGAACTCTCTATCGAGACGTTCCTGAACGATTTCCATGTGAAGCATTCCTAAAAATCCGCAGCGGAAACCGAAGCCTAAAGCCGCTGAACTTTCTGGCTCGAAAACCAAAGAAGCATCATTCAGTCTTAATTTTTCTAATGAAAATCTCAATTCCTCAAAATCCTCAGAATCAATTGGATAAATCCCTGCAAAAACCATGGGTTTTACTTCTTCAAAACCTTCAATCGGTCCGGCTGCAGGCTTATCAAATGATGTGATGGTATCTCCTACTTTTACTTCTCGGGCATCTTTTATCCCAGAAACCAAGTAACCTACATCGCCACATTCTACGGTTTTCTTTGGAACTTGTTTTAGTTTCAGAGTACCGACTTCATCCGCACCGTATTCTTTTCCGGTAGCGAAGAATTTTATTTTTTCATTTTTAGAAATACTTCCGTTTACTACTTTGAAGTAAGCTTCAATTCCTCTAAATGGGTTATAAACCGAGTCAAAAATCAAAGCCTGAAGTGGCGCATTGGGATCTCCAACCGGTGCTGGAATTCTCTCAACAATCTGTTCCAACAAATGATGAACGCCTTCTCCAGTTTTACCGGAAACTCTTAGAACGTCATCATAATCGCAACCGATAAGATTCATAATTTCGTCGGTTACTTCCTCTGGATTGGCAGAAGGCAAATCTATTTTATTAAGAATAGGAATAATGGTTAAGTCATTTTCTAACGCCAAATACAAATTAGAAATCGTCTGAGCCTGAATACTTTGTGCAGCATCTACGATAAGAAGTGCACCTTCACAAGCAGCGATAGAGCGGGAAACTTCGTAAGAAAAATCGACGTGCCCCGGTGTATCAATTAAGTTTAATATAAATTTTTCTCCTTTATATTCATAATCCATCTGGATGGCGTGAGATTTAATGGTAATCCCACGTTCTTTTTCCAAATCCATATCATCCAGCGTCTGAGATTGTAATTCTCTCTGAGTAACCGTATTAGTATATTCTAAAAGACGGTCTGCCAAAGTAGATTTACCGTGGTCAATATGCGCGATTATGCAAAAATTTCGTATGTTTTTCATTGATGAACGATGTAATTTGCAAAGATAAAAAAAAGAGAGACAATTCGTCTCTCTTAATCTGTAAGCAATGAAATAAATTGATTTATTTATCCTGAAAATCGTATTCTCCCGTTAAAGTATCAATATAAACTTCTTGTTTATCTTCATTTTTCATTTTCTTCTGTTTGGAAGCTTGCTCAATAGAACCGGCTACTGCACCTATTAAGCCAAACATACCGTAAGTACTATTGTAGTCTGCAGGAAAAATCTGTCCTCTATTGGCTATTATATAAAATCCGTTTTCATTTTTATTGATTTCTATAAAGCCTGACATTGTTTTCTTATAAGCTTTGCCATTTTCCACATAAGCAAACATTTTATTGGCAGATATTTTTTCTTTTTTATCGTTTTCTATTTTTATTGCCTTGGTTACTTCGCCTTTATCATTTCTTTCTAATTCAAAATTTCCTTTTAACGGATTTTGATTTAAAAAAGAGTTGAAATCTAAATATATTCCATCCTTGAGTTTGTCACTTTTAAAGGCTTCATATTTGTTTTTTACATACGCTTCATAATCAGAAAGATTACTGAGTAACACTGCATCTTTAGCAGGTTCTAAAGTGTAAGCTTTTTTAATAAACTCTGAAAAAATTACTGGAATATTTTTCACCATTAACTCTGAAACTCGTTTATCCTGAAAAGCAAAAGCTGTATCTTTTTTATACAGAAAACGGTATTTGTCGCCTTCCTTTTGGAATATTTGAGCTGAAAAATCCATATTTCCGTTGGTTTTCTTTCCGTCGCTTTCGCCTGTAGAAAGTTTCAGTTTCTTTAAAATAAGAATCAGTTCATTTTTCCCATCTAAAGTATTCCCTCTGCTAAACCAAGCTTTGAAATCGTTTTCTGGAGTTGTAGAAAAAACCACTTCTTTCATTTCTTTATTTTCATTAAAGGGTAAATTTCCAATCGATTTATCTTGCCTTTGGTCTAAAACATTAAAACCTTTATAAGTAACACCATCAAATCTGGTAATATTTCCTTTAAATTTAATGGCTTCTGTAGATTGAGAAAATGATAAGACAGCCATAAAGCAAAACACGATTTGAAACAATTTCTTCATACTTATTTTTTTTGCAAAAATAAGCTTTTCTTGAAAATTAAACGACCCTCACAATAAATTGCAAGAGTCGTCCAACATTAAAAAAATAAACTATTATGGGTTTTGTTTTTTTTCGGGCATAGTATGTTTTTCGTTATGCGGTTTTCTTTGGTTCATTTTATCTCTCATCATCGCTTCAGAGTTAAATAATTTTAAAACTTTCTGACAAGGAATAACAGTCTGCATTTTTTCCGCATATTTCTTTTTATTGTCTAATAATTTTTGACCTAACTCGAAACTCTGCTGAAGTTTTTGCTTTGCCTCTTCTTCGCTAAGCTTTTCAGGATCAAAATCGGAGTTAAACTGTTTCATTATTTTTTTCTGATTATCCAGATACTCGTTGTAAACCTCGGTAAATTCATCTTTGTCTTTAGGTGCTACATCCAACATATCCAGAACCATTTTATTTCTCAAATCTGTGAGAAGTGCCTTTCTTTCATCTGGAGGAAGACTGTTTATTACCGCCTGTCTTTTCTCGCGGGTCATATTTTTCCAATCATAATTATTGATTTGTGCATTCAGCATCAAACCTGTCATTATAAAAAGTATAAATAATATTTTTTTCATCTTCGTTTAATTAAATAAGTCGAGGTAAACATCCTGACTAGAATTTTTCGCCAATTCTGCAATCTCCGAATTGGAAAGAGACTCAATATATTCATTCATGTGAATCTCATTATTATTAGCTTTTGCTGTTTTTCTAATTTGATTTTCTGATGTGTTCTCCGAAACATGAGAAACGGCAACTTTAGGATTAGATTCGCTTACTGTTTTGATAACTTCATGATCTTCAGCAGCTATATTTGATGTCGCAGTATTGTTGGCAATCTCATTATCCGTTTTAGGAACCTCAACATTCTGAACATAATTTGTTACTGAATCAGTATTTTCAGAAATGTCAGAATTAGAATTAAAAACCCAAGTTGTTCCAAAGATTAAAGCTAAAGAAGCTGCTGCAACATATCCCCAGTTCATTTTGAAAATAGGAGTTTTTCTTTTTTCCGAAATTTTTTCTAAAACATTCTCCTGAACTGTTGAAAATAAATTTTCAGAAACTTTATAAATATTTTTACGCTCCAATTCTTCAAGATCAAAATCTTTCACTCCGCCCAAAACCCTTTCCTGAATATTTTCAAACATATTCTCAGGAACTTTATAAATGTTCTTGCGTTCTAAATTATCTAGATTAAAATCTTTCATTTTTAATGTTTTATCAAAAATTATCTTTCGTAATTTTCTTTAACGTATTCTTCTATTTTTTGCTTGGCATAATGATAGTTTGTCTTAAGCGTTCCTACCGACATATCTACAATTTTCGATATTTCTTCGTACGGCAAATCATCATAATACCTCATCGTAAATACAAGTTTTTGTTTTTCAGGGAGGCTCAGTATAGCTTTCTGCAATAAAATCTGTATTTCTTCGGCATCATCTTCTGTATTATCTGCAATAATATTTTGCATGTAATAGGAAGGATCTTCATCTGTTTTCTGCATTTTTTTCAGTTTATTTATTTGCTGCAAAGCTTCGTTGGTTGCAATTCTGTACAGCCATGTATAAAGCTGACTGTCGTTTTTAAACTGATGAAAATTCTGATATGCTTTGATGAAAGTTTCCTGCAACGTATCCTGAGCAAGATCTCCATCCACTACAATACGTCTAATGTGCCAATATAATCTACTCTGATAAGCATCCATCATCACACGAATCCCTTTATCCAGTGTTCGTGAGTCTTGCATAAGCGCAATTATCTCTGCGTCTTTACTCTTCATGTGATGCTTTCATTGTTTTGATGACAAAAATATTTAAAAGTTAAACTATATATCCAATTTTTATGCTAAATATTTAGAATATAATCATTCATTTTTTTATAAACCTGTCTTTTTACCGTAAAACCAATGAGCCAAATTATCTATCTTTGTGTAATGCAAACAGTTATTATTGGTTCAGGAAACGTTGCGTATCATCTGGCAAAAGCATTGAAGCAAAACGGTATTTCTGTAGCTCAGATTTTTGGCAGAAATGAAAATGACCTTCAAAAGATTTCTACAGAACTACACATCCCTTATTCTTCTGAAAGACTTACAGATGCAGATTTATACATTATTTGTGTAAGCGATCATTCTGTAGAAGAGGTTTCTCGGATGATTACTAAAAAAAATTGTCTAGTTGCCCATACTTCAGGGTCTTTACCTAAAGAAATTCTTAGTGGAGCATATAGAAAATCTAGTTTTTATCCTTTACAGACATTTTCTAAATCTAAAATTTTAAACTACAAAAAAATACCATTCTTTATTGAAACTGAAAATCCCGAAGATCAACAGTTACTTACTGCAATAGCTTCTAAAATTTCGGATAAAGTAATGGAAAGTTCTTACGAAAAAAGGAAATACATACATCTTACTGCTGTTTTTGCCTGCAATTTTACAAATCATCTTTTTTCCAGAGCTAAAGAAATTTCAGATTCTCAGGAAATTCCGTTCGATTATTTTTTACCGCTTATAGATGAAACCGTTCAGAAAATTCATGAAATGGAACCCAAATCTGCCCAAACAGGTCCCGCAGTAAGAAATGATAAAAGAATATTGGAGCTTCATGAAGAATTATTGTCAGACGAAAGCCTCAGTATTTATAAAACTATGAATCTTTCCATTAAAAAAATGTATCATCTCCCATAATATTTTATCTTTGAGAAAAATCACAAAAAAATGAATACAAACATCATCCGTTCACTCATTATAGGAGCAGCTATTGTAATTACTGCATTTATTTTAGGTTCTAGCTTTAAGAACAGAAATTTAAAACAAGACACCATTTCGGTAACCGGTTTGGGAACAAAGGATTTTATTTCCGACGAAATTAACTGGAGCGGAAGTTTCGATGCCAATGCAATGGATGCTAAAGATGCTTACAACATTATTTCTCAGGATAAAGAAAAGGTAAAAGTTTTTTTCTACAGCAAAGGTTTTAAAGCCGGAGAATTTTCTTTTGGCGGAGTTAATTTTTCCAGATCTTACCGCACAGTAACCACAAAAGAATCAGACGGAAGCGAAAAGTCTGAAGAAATTTTTGATGGCTATAAAGCAACGCAGAGTGTTTTTTTCAGAGCACAAAAAAATCCTGCTTTAATGAAAAAGATAGAAAGCGTAATTGATAAAACTGCAGAATTAATCAACAACGGAGTTCAGTTTGAACCTTCTTCTGCACAATATACATATTCTGACCTTGCTTCTTTAAAACACAGTCTTATTGAAGCCGGTGCAAAAGATGCCAAAGAAAGAGCTGAAAAAATTGTAAGCAGTGCAGACGGAGATTTGGGTAAACTTAAAGACGCTTCTATGGGAGTATTCCAGATTACTGCAAAAGGTTCTACGGATGAAGACAGCTATGGAGGAAATTTCGATACTTCAAGTAAAGAGAAATCTGCAAGAATTACCGTTCGACTTACTTATAATCTTGATTAAAATAATTTAAAACTAAAAAAACGATTAGTGATTGCTATGGATTTGAATTTTTTATCGTTCATCAATCATCATTTTTCAATTATCATTTACAATGAGTTATAAAGAAAAATTAAAAGATATAAAAGCATTTGTGTTTGATGTAGATGGCGTGTTCACAGATGGAAGTGTTTATTTAATGCCTGGCGGAAATATGTGCAGAGTGATGAATGTTTTGGATGGATATGCGGTTGTAAAAGCCCTGAAAAACAATTATTTAATCGGAGTAATAACCGGCGGAAACGACGAAATGGTAAGACATCGCATTAATTATCTCGGTATTGAAGATTATTATGCAAAATCTCACGATAAAATGGTAGATTATGAAGATTTTAAAGCAAAATATAATCTCAAAAATGATGAAATTCTTACAATGGGAGACGACATTCCAGATTTTCACATGATGAAAAATTCTTCAATTGCAAGTTGCCCGGAAAATGCCGTTCCGGAAATTAAAGCCATCGCAGATTATATTTCTACAAAAAAGGGTGGGAGCGGAGCAGTTCGGGATGTTATTGAGCAGGTAATGAAAGTACAGGGAAATTGGCATGACGATAACACACAATCTGTTTAAAATCGAGTTATGAAAATACTTTTAGCCTCACAGTCGCCGCGTAGAAAAGAACTTTTAGCCGGTTTAGGCTTCGAATTTGAAGTTGTGAAGATAGATTGTGACGAGATTTTACCCGAAAATATTCAAATTTCAGATGCTGCAGCTTATCTTTCTGAATTAAAAGCTGAAAGTTGTGAAAGTCTATCAGAAAATGAAGTGCTTTTAACAGCAGATACCATTGTTTCCTTTGAAAATCAAATTCTTGGAAAACCAAAAGATAAAGACGAATCCCGAAAAATGATTCGATCATTATCCGGAAAAACACATCAGGTTTATACGGGAATTACCCTAAAAACTGTTCATAAAACAATTACTGAAACCGATGTTGCCGAAGTGGAATTTGATGAGATTTCAGATAATGAAATAGACTTTTACATCGAAAACTACAAACCTTTCGATAAAGCCGGAAGCTACGGAATACAAGAATGGTTGGGAATGGCAAAAATTAAATCCATAAAAGGAAGTTTTTATACCATTATGGGATTACCAACACACTTGGTTTATAAAAACCTGAAACAAATACAGAAATTTCCAAAATAATTTTTTATTATTTTTACAAAATCATCAAACTGCTGATAATAAAAAGTAAATTAGCGAGTTATATTGAAATAATGAAAAAGAAAATCATATTCCTTTTAGCAGCGATTATTGTTGTTTCCTGTTCCACAAAAGTGAAAAAACCGGAAGCAAGATCAAAGTTTCTAAAAGGCTTTTCTACCTACTATAATACTTTATTTAATGCGAAAGATGCATTAAACAGTGAGTTTACATCAAGAGATAAGTCTCACAAAGACAATTTCTATGCACCCTATATTCCTATTCTTACCTATGAAGATCAGCCTTTAGGAAGCGATTTGGGACAGTCTTCAGCATTTGCCGAAAATACGATGAAAATGGCTGGGCTTAACAATTCCGCAAACTCTAAAAATGTTCCCGGAATGCCTCCCGGAATGCCGGGAAATTCTCCAATGTCTCAAAATCCTGATGGTACAATGCAGAATAAAGGAGCAACCGTTTTAGAAATTGCTGAAGCAAAAGCTTTAAAAGCCATCAACAAATATTCGGTTATCCGAAAAGGAGAGGAGCAGAATAAAAAGATCTTCGATGCTTACATTATTTTGGCACAATCGAGAATTTATCAGGGGAAATATCTCTCGGCTCTGGATGCACTTAACTACGTCTTTACTCACATGAAAAAAGACAAAAGGCTTCCATTGGCTCATGTTTACGAAGCTTTGGCGTATGCTCAAATGAAAAACTTTCGCAAATCGCAAGATATTTTCGCCGAACTTAAAAGCGAGAAACTAAGCAAAGACCACGAAAAAGTAATGAGCATTTATTATGCGGAATCTCTTTTGGATGCCGGAAAAAAAGAAGAAGCTGTAAAAGAACTAGACCGTGCTTTTGAAGTGAACGGAAACCGAAAATTAAAGAGCAGAATTGCATTTCTTAGAGGGCAGGTTTTGCAGGAACAGGGGAAATCTGATCTTGCAAGAGAAAGCTTTCTTGCCGCTTATAAATATGCCAACGATTTTGAATTTGAAGTGAAATCTCAGATAGAAATTGCAAAAACATTCAACGGAAAAGGCAATTATGAAGGTGCAAAAGATTATCTCGAAAAAATAAGCAAAAAAGGAACTTACGCATCCCGAAAAAATGAGTTTTATTATGCTCTTGGTCTCATGGCCAATAAAGCAGGTAAAAAAAGAGAAGCGCAGGAATTTTTCAGAAAGTCTTTGTTAGAAAAAGTTTCAGATTCTCAGGTAAGAGGATTGGCTTATTATGAAATCGGAAAAGGATATTTAGAGAAAAATGATTACATAGGAGCCGGAGCATATTACGATTCTGCTTTGGTTGCCATGACTTACGAACCCTCTAAACTTCTCCTTAAAGATCAGTCTAACTATATCAAAAAAATATCCAAAAACTATTATTTTATTAAGAAAAACGACAGTATTCTTTCTTTGGCAAAAATGACCGAACCACAGAAAACCGAATATTTTTCTAAATATATTGCTGCATTGAAAATTAAAGAAGAAAAAGCAGAGCAGGAGAGAAGAAGAGCAGAAAGAAGTAAAGGTTTTGATACCGGAGATTACAACGCCAACTCTATTTTTGCTAATGGTAACGGAGGATTCGAGGATTTTGGAGTAGCTGCAAAAGGATTTTATTTCAGCAATAATAATACGGTAAGTAAAGGTTCTGCAACATTTAAACAGATTTGGGGAGACCGTGCACTTTCAGATAACTGGCGTTATTCCAAAAAAATGGCTTCTCTGGAAGATATGAAAAATGAAGCATTGGGAGTGAACGCAGCTCCTAACCCAAGACGTTTTGAACCCGCATATTATATCGAACAAATTCCTACGGATGTTGCAAAACTTTCACAACTAAAAAAAGACAGAGATACCGCCTCTTTAGGATTGGGTATTATGTATCAAAATTATTTTACCAATACGCCTTTAGCCACAAAAACACTTTACGATCTTGTGGATGTGAAACCGGAAGAGAAAGTAATGCTTCAGGCTTTATACGAGATTTTTTCTATGAATTATGAAAAAAATCCTCAGATTTCGGAAAGAGCAAAACAAATTCTAATTACTGATTATCCGTATACATCGTATGCAGAATTCGCAAGAAATCCTAAAAACAGTAATTTTGTAAAATCTTCGGATGAAGTAGAGAACGAATACAAAGCGGCATATGCACTTTACGAATCTGAAAAATTTGCAGAAAGCCAAGCCAAAATAGACCAGATCATCCTTAAATATCCAAAAGATGCACTTGTCCCTAAACTGAGCTTATTGAATGCTTTTAATGCAGGAAAAACCAGCGGAAAAGAAGTAATGATTCTTCAGTTGGAACAAATTGTTCTTAATTATGCCAAAACTCCAGAAGGGATGAAGGCTAAAGAGATGCTGAATTACCTTAAAAGTGATCTTAAATTTCAGACTACTGATCATAAAGGAAATGCTGTCCCAAATAATAACAATCCGCAGATGATTGAAAATAAAGGCAGTACACCCGGAAATATCCCTCAAAACAACCAGATACAGCAGCCAAGCAATCAACAGAATAAAAATCAGCCAACATTAAACGGAGTTCCCAAGAAGCCACAATTAAATGATCTTCAAATGGTTCCTAATAGTATTCCGGCAAATGGTTATGGAAAATAAAGAAAAAGCGAAGAAATTAAATCTTCGCTTTTTTATTTCATTTTAAAGTGCACTACGACTGAGATTTTTTCACCCCATGAAAATCTTTAAGATAAAACGGTTCAAAATATGCAATATCTTCAAAATCTTCTTTTTCTGCCTTTTCTAAAGCTTTTCTTACTAAATACTTTGCAGAAGGATAAACATCTGCTTTGAATTCGGCATTAGGAAGATCTAAGATGTCTTGGGCTTTAGAAGCTCCGTCACCTACAAAGAGAACTTTTTTATCTTTAAATTCCTGAAAAGAGGTTTCATCCAAAATTTTTGCTTCTGTGGAAAATGTTTCATATCCTGTTTTACCATCATAAACCGCAGTATAAACCTCCATTCGTCTTGCATCGACCAATGTGATAATACAATCGTAGTTTTGTCCTAAAAACGGCTCAATCATGCTTTCCATAGAATTGACGGCTACCAAAGGTATCTTTAAGCCATAACAAAAGCCTTTCGCCGAAGCAGCTCCAATTCTAAGACCTGTATAAGAGCCGGGACCTTTTCCCAAACAGACGGCATCCAAATCATTCAGAGAAATTTCTGCTCCTTCCAACGCCCATTCTACAAAAGTGTGCAAAGATTCGCTCTGTTTATAGTTTTCTGAAACTTCTTCACATACACATAAAAGTTTATCGCCCTCCGAAATAGCAACAGAACAGTTTTTAGAGGAAGTTTCTAGGTATAGTATTTTCATTTTTAAATTAATTTAGTGCAATCAAAATATTGCTTTTTTGCAAATTTATGGCTTTATCTCCACACTTTGCCGGCTCCACAATTTCCATAGAGATTTCTTTTTAATCCAGATTTCGAGAAGCGATAAGTTCATTTCAAATTCCTTTTTTTTATAGAAACCTTTTACCTTAATCTTCCTGCGGATGCTGAAAGTATTTTTGAATTTCTTCATTTCTGAAACTTCTATCTGACTGATTTCTTTATATTCAACTTTTCCGGAAGAAAAATCTTTTTTAAAATCATCCAGATTCTGGATCCAGCCATTAGAATGACCGAACGAAACATCTGTATCCAACAAATCGAGAATTTTAGGATTATTAAACTGCATCAGAGAATCAAGCTTTCTAGTTTGAGAAAGCAACTTTTTTCCCGGTATAGAATACTTCTGAGAAAATCCAAAAATACAGCAAAAAAGAAATAGAATAGGGAAGAACCTCATATCCAAATTCTCAAATTAAATCGTTTTCAAATTAAAAATTACCCTTTTCTGTAAATGGTTCTCGGTTCGCTCTGTGCACTTGGATAAATGGTCATATCTGAAACGGTAACGTGTTGCGGTGCATTGATGCAGTAGGCAATGGCATCGGCAATATCTTCAGCTTTTAAGGCTTCGTAACCGGCATACACCGTTGCTGCTCTTTCCTGATCTCCTTTGAATCTCACCAGGGAAAAATCTGTTTCCACAGCTCCTGGCTGGATATTGGTAACACGGATGCCGAATTCTGTTAATTCAAGTCTCATTCCGTCAGAAATCACATCTACTGCTCTTTTGGTAGCACAATAAACTACGCCGTTGGCATAGGTTTGTCTTGCGGCAACAGAGCTGATATTGATAATCTGTCCTGAATTTCTTTCTTTCATGATAGGAATGAGGGTTTTAGAAACATATAAAAGCCCTTTCACATTTCCATCAATCATAGAATCCCAATCTTCGGTATTTCCGGCTGAAAGAGGCTCTAAACCGTGTGCATTTCCTGCATTATTGATTAATACATCTACGTTTTTCCAGTCTGCGGGAAGCGATGAAATGGCGTTTTCAACTTCCTTTAAATTCCGGACATCAAATTTTAAGCTGAAAATATCTGCAAATGCGGATAATTCTTTTTTTAAAGATTCCAAAACTTCTTCACGCCTTCCGCAGATGATCATCCTGTTTCCCTGTTTTGCTAAAAGTTCTGCAGTGGCTTTTCCGATACCGGAAGTAGCTCCGGTGATGAGTATTGTCTTCATAAAAATTTTCAGTTTTTAAATGTAACAATTATTAGTAAACTCTTATATTGATATATTATTACATTGATTAATTTGCATCGAATGCTTCGAAAGCATCCTGAATATGTTCTATTTCTAATTGACCGTCTGGATCTGGAAGAACCGAAATAATATCAAATCTTACTTCCTGATTTTTATTAAATTCTTCCATAAAATGATTGGCAGCGAGTACAATTGCCTTTATTTTTGATTTGGTAACCGCTTCCTGCGGAAGAATAAAAAAATCTGTGGATCTTGCTTTTACCTCAACCACAACTATTTTGTTGTCTTTTTCGGCAATAATATCAATTTCATTCTTTTTGAACCGAAAATTTCTGACAAGAATTGTATAGCCGTTTTTTACCAGATATTCAGCGACTAAATCTTCAGCTTTCTTTCCTAATTCATTGTGATCTGCCATATTTTTCTTGTTTGAGTAAGAAGTTTCAAAGAATTACCTTTCCTCAAAACTCAACTTTTACTTTCTCTCCAGCCTTAATTTTTACTTTACTTCCTATTATTAATGGTCGGTTATCTTTAATATGCCCGTTCGGAAATGCAAAAATTACGGGAAAATGATACTTTGAAATTCTGTCTGAGATGAGTTTATAAGACAATTCATCGAAGCTTTCTTCATATTGCTTATTCTCTTTTTCGTCGCCCATGTTGGTCATACCACCAACGATTAATCCTTTTATTTTTTTGAAAACACCTGCTAATTCCAGACTCATTATCATTCTGTCTAAAGCATAGAAGTTTTCGCCAATATCTTCGATGAATAAAATTTTATCTTTAAAATCAAAAGAATATTTTGTCCCTAAAAGTGCATAAATAAGGGCTAAATTTCCTCCAACCAATTCTCCTTCAATATTTCCCTGCTTGTTTAATTGATGCGATTTTAAACTGTATTTTGGCTTTTTCCCTTTTAAAATATCAAAAATTACTTCATAACTTTCTTCCGTTACGCCAAAGCTTGAAGTTTTTATAGTCTGCCCATGAATAGATGCGAAACCTTTTTTCAGCAAATAGCTCTGAATTGCGGTATTATCTGAATAACCGATATACCATTTCGGATTTTTGGCAAATTCTTTTAAACTTAAACCTTCCAATAAATGCTGGCAGCCGTAACCGCCACGCGAAGCCCAAACTGCTGAAATTTCCGGATCGTTCAACGCCCAATTCATATCTTTTAGTCTTTCGGCTTCGGTTCCCGCATAGTTGTAGCCGTTTGAGAATTTGGTATATAAGTGTTCACCCAAAACAGGTTCAAAACCTTTAGAGGTAATCATTTGGAGGCTCTTTTCCAGTTGAGCCGGTTCTACAGCACCTGCAGGAGAAATTATGGCTATTTTATCCCCTTTTTTAAGTGATTTTGGAAATATTTTCATCAGTTTTTTTTGTATTTTAATTCTTTTTTCTCGGCTTCTTCCAATTGTCTGTCGAACTGATTAAACATTTTAAAACTTTGAAGGAATATAAAGAAACTGAAAATAATCAGCACAATACCTACCCCTTTTCTGATGTTGTTTGCCAGTTTTTGGGTAAGTTTATCGTGAAACTGTTTTGCCAGAAAAATTTTAAGAAAATCTATTCCCAGATAAGTTGCAATCACAATTCCGAGATAGAGAATAAGACTTTCGGTATCCGGATACTGATTTCTTACGCCAATTACGGTAACTAACCAAAAAAGGATTACCCCGACATTGAGAAGATTCAGTAAAAAACCATTGATAAATGTTTTAAAATAATTCTGCCCGATGAGTTTTTCTTCTCCGGGCATATGCATTTTGGTTTTTGTAACCATCATAATAATCCCGTAAGCGAGAATAAGAATGGATGTAATTCTGTAAAATCCTGGGTGTTTATCGATGAGATTAACAATATCTGCACTGGCATAATAAGCAGCAATAATACAAAGTAAATCTGCTGTTACCACCCCAAAATCGAGTGCTAAAGCGTGTTTCGGACCTCTTGTAAAACTGGTTTCTATTAACAGAAAAAAAATAGGCCCGATAAAAACCAGACTCAGCATAAAGCCTAAACCAATGGCTGAAAATATGAGTTCAAACATGCAAAATTTGTTTCAAAGCCAAATTTAAAGATTATATTTTTATTGGGGTTTAAAAAGAATATAATTTGAATGCTTGCCTAACAATTAAAAAGACCACATTTCTGTGGTCTCCATATTTCAATAATTTATCTAATATTAATCAACAATCTTAAAATCAAGCTGTTTTGCAATTAAATTAGCTTTTACTACTTTAATTTTTACCTGATCTCCCAACTGATAGCGGTTTCCTGTGCGTGAACCGTAAACTGCGTGTGTTGCTTTGTCGTAGGTGTAAGAATCATCCATTAAATCTCGAAGCTTGATTAAACCTTCAGCACCGTTTTCAGGGATTTCAACCCAAAAACCAAATTCTGCAACTCCGGAAATCACACCCGTGAAAGTTTCTCCCAAATGTTTTTCCATAAATTTCACCTGCATAAATTTAATAGAATCTCTTTCTGCATCGGCTGCCAAACGCTCCATTGCACTGCAGTGTTTTGCTTTTTCTTCCAGCTCATTTCTGTCAGGAGATTTTCCTCCATCCAAATAATGCTGCAATAATCTATGCGCCAACAAATCGGGATAACGACGGATAGGAGAGGTGAAATGCGAATAATAATCGAATCCTAAACCATAATGACCAATTGGTTCGGTAGAGTAGACTGCTTTGCTCATGCTTCGCATCGCCAGGGTTTCAATCATATTTTCTTCGCCTTTTCCTTTGACGTCTTTCAGTAAAGTATTTAAAGATTCTGCGACTTTTTTGGTATTTGCCAAATCCATTTTATACCCAAAAGTAGATACAAAATCTCTCAAAGCTTCCAATTTTGCAGGATCCGGATCGTCGTGAACTCTGTAAATAAAGGTATTTCCGTTCGGACTTCCTTTTTTTAGCGAAACAAATTCAGACACTTTTTTATTCGCCAAAAGCATAAATTCTTCAATTAAATGATTTGAATCTTTGCTGATTTTGAAGTAAACTCCAATGGGCTGATTGTTTTCATCCAAATTGAAACGAACTTCGCTTCTGTCAAAAGTAATTGCACCGTTTTTAATCCGTTCAGCACGCATAATTTTGGCTAATCTGTCGAGAACATTAATTTCTTCATGCAAATCGCCTTTCTGGGTTTCAATTCTTTCCTGAGCTTCTTCGTAAGTGAATCTTCTGTCGGAATGAATCACCGTTCTTCCAAACCACTGTTTCTGAATTTCTGCCTTGTCATTCAACTCAAAAACTGCAGAGAATGTATATTTATCTTCGTTCGGACGAAGTGAACAAACATCGTTACTCAAAACCTCCGGAAGCATCGGTACAACACGATCTACCAAATAAACTGAAGTGGCTCTTTCGTACGCTTCATCATCCAAAACAGTTCCCGGAACTACGTAATGAGAAACGTCTGCAATATGAACTCCAACTTCCCAGTTTCCGTTTTCCAGCTTTCTCATCGATAAAGCATCATCAAAATCTTTTGCATCTTTTGGGTCAATTGTAAACGTTAAAACATCTCGCATATCCCAACGTTTTTTCGCTTCTTCATCGGTAATTCTGCGGTCGATTTTATCGGCTTCCCTTTCTACTTCTTCAGGAAATTCGTATGGTAAACCATATTCTGCGAGAATAGAGTGGATTTCGGTTTCATGTTCTCCTGGATTTCCAAGAACCTGCAGAATTTCGCCTTCAGGATTTTTGTCTCCGGGCTTCCATTCTGTCATTTTTACAACTACTTTATTGCCGTTTTCTGCTCCGTTTATTTTTCCTTTCGGAATAAAAATATCAGTATTGATTGTTTTTTTATCGCAAACTACAAACCCGAATTCTTTATGAGGAACGAGTTGGAATGTTCCCACAAATTCAGATCTTTTTCTCTCTAAAACTTCCAAAACGGAGCCTTCGAGTTTTTTTCCTTTGAAATTATAGGTAACAATGAGAACTTTATCTCCCTGAAGGGCATCTTTCACGTTTTTTGAATGAATAAAGATATCATCCTTCAAATTTTCAACGGTAACATACGCATTTCCGCTTTGGTTGAAGTCTATAGTTCCCGTTAAAGTACCTTCAATATTAAGATTGATGCTGAATTTACCTTTTTCGGTTTCTTTTATACGCTTGTTTGCCAACAGCTTATGCAAAGCCTGAATTACCATCTCGCGCTGTCTGGGATTTTTATAATCAATCCCGTCTGAGATCTGTTTGTAATTGTATAATCTGGTTTGATTCTGATTCATAAATCTCATAATCAATCTTCCGATTTCCATGAGTTTATGATCGTTTTTCTGACTTATATATTTTTTCTTTTTTGCCATTTTTTAATTTAATTGTATAAAGGTATTTCCTTTCTCTTGTAATCTGAAATTTTTTCGTTCAATTTCTGATTTTTCGTTTACCTTAACCAAAATTTCATCATTATCTTTAAAGAAAATGTATATCTGAAAGCTTTCGTAAGGGTTAAATTTTTTATTTTCTAAATCTTTGAAATTATTTTCTGCATTGTAAAAAGTTATTCCATTAATTTTTTTGGAATACATCTTTTTAAATGATTGTACTTTTTTATTGACCACTTCATTCTCGCTGAACGGAAAAATAATTTTTGAAGGAAATTTTCTTATAAATTTTTTGAAATTTCTCTCATTCCAAAACAATTCTGAAGCCAAATTTACTTCTAAATTTAAAGGAGAATAATCTGTTGAATCTTCTCCACAACCCCCTATTTGAGAAAAACTTGCAACTTCTAAGTTAATTATTTCAGAATTAAATTCTTTTAAATCTATTTTACTGAAGATAAAATCTGCCAGCTTTTCGTAATTAAAGTTTTTTGTTTTTTCTAAAAACTTATTTTTTATTTCATTCAATTCTTCCTGCGAATACCTGTAAGAATGATTTACTTTTTTAGGACAGCCATTTTCTTCGGATACCCCCGGAACTGTAGGACAGGCATCATCTTTATCTAAAATTCCATCTCCATCCGTATCCGGCCAAGGGCAGCCATTATTTTCAGGTGGTCCGGCAACTGAAGGGCAAGAATCATCTTTATCTAAAACTCCGTCTCCGTCAGAATCTGGCCATTTGCAACCATTATTTTCAACAAAACCTGATTCTTTCGGACATTGGTCTAAATAAAATAAAACACCGTCTTTATCTTCATCCGAAAGACAAATCTTCCTGCTGTACTCTTTACGGCATTTTTTGAAAGCTTCTTTGTCGGTAATTTCCTGTGCATTTGCATAAGAAATAACAAAAAGTGAAAGGAAAATAACATATTTTTTCATCAGAAATTTCTAAAATAAATGTTCATCTTTTGTTGGTATTTTTACCCATTTTTTATCCTGATACTTATATGTTTTAAAAACTATCGGAGAAAACTTATTGTAGATGAAATAATCATATTTTACTACCACAATTCCACCTAAATGATTTCTAAAATCAAGCTTTACATAACCAGCTCCATCTAAGGTTAATGGCTCGCTCACTACAGCTGAAGGATCATAACAGATGTTTTTACCCGCACTTTTCATATCCGCCAAAAAATTGTAGAAAGGATGTTTCATTGTTTCCTTTTTTAATGGCCTGTATTCATTATTTTCAAAATTAGAATCGCTGAAATCAAAATAGAGATTCTTTTTCAATTTTTTCTGAAGCAATTTGATGTTTTCCGGAGTATAAAAATTAAGATAATTATAATTAGGATTTTTAATATTTAAATTACTGCTACAAAGTACAAAATTAGTAGCATACACTACTTCAGTTGAATACAGTGTAAAGACAATATTTCTATCAGGTATATTATTGATATCCAAATCATTGATAATAATTTTACTTAATGATTTATAATCTATTTTTCTTGCTTCATGTTTAAAAAGCTTGTATAACTTTTGGTTATTCTTCCAAACAACACTGCAATCAGTATCATCATATAAATATCTGGAATGTTTTATAGAATCATAGGGTTTCTGCGCTTGCACAGAAATAATGAATATCAGAAACAGAATAATAAAACTATTTTTCATTAATGAATGAGAAATTCTACCGATAATATTTCTTTAAATTTAAAACAAAAAAGTGGAGAAGGAGAAATAAACTTTCTGTCCGAATTTTGAAAGTTTTATGGAATCAACAGTTTGGTAATAACCGTTGGACGATGCAAATATACACAATAAAAAATAAATAAGGCTTGCAAACTGAATTACAAGCCTTTATATATTTAGCAGAATGCTATTTTATCAACTCTGTTTTGGTGTCTTCCGCCTTCAAATTCAGTTGTAAGAAAAGTTTTTGCAATTTCTAAAGCAAATTCTTTCGCTAGAAATCTTGCGGGCAAAGCAACCATATTTGCATTATTATGCTGTTTTGACAGCGCTGCAATTTCCGGCATCCAGGCTAAAGCACAACGAATTCCCTGATGCTTGTTGGCAGAGAGCTGAACTCCCTGTCCGCTTCCGCAAACTAAAATCCCCAATTCATTTTCTCCTTTTTCTACAGAAGAAGCTGCAGGATGTACAAAATCGGGATAATCTACACTTTCCAAAGAATGAGTTCCAAAATCTTGAATTTCAAACTCATCCTGTAATTGCTGTTTCAGATATTCTTTATATTCGAAACCCGCATGGTCTGCTGCTATTGCAATTTTTCTTTTCATTTTTACTTTTTTACTTAATATCCAGAATTACTAATTCTTTTGGCAAAGTTACGTTAAATCCGAAAGAAATTTTCTTTGTTTCGTTAGGTTTTATATTCAAATTCCAGATTAGGAAACCAGAACTTGGGTCATAATCGGCTTTATCCGGATTTGTTATCTGTATTTTAATTTTTTCGTCTGTAGAAAGTGGTACTTGGTCTTTCAATTCCAGGTTTATATCTGTATTTTTGTTATTTTTAACTGTAATTTCATAAGCATAAAATTCAGTTTTTTCTTTATCACCTAAACTTTTAGTTTCTTTTTTTATTAATTCCCTTTTTGTAAGCACGTTGGGATCACTTCCCAAACTAATCATCATTTCATTACTAAGCTGATTGGCATCTATCATTACCGTTCCCGTCTGTGTATCGTCCATATAAATATCGGCATTTCCGGGAAGGAAATTGTATTTGGAATAATCTTTTATAGAAGCCAGAAGAAAAGTTTTAGTTTCAGTTTTTGGAGTCGAAAAATATTTGTAAGTAGTGCTTACCTCAAATTCATTTAATTCTTCAGTAACCTGAACATTGGAAGGAACCACTACATTTTTATCTAAACTGATCTCTGTTTTCATTGTTTTCTGCGAAAATCTGGGACTTCCCATGATTGCAACTTCCTGAACGCTTACACTTTTTACGCTTTTGTCTATTGGAGGTTTTTGAAATGCTTGGTTAGAAACATAATAATCTCTTTCAGTTCTTAGAAACCAACGATCGAGCTCATAAGGTTTATCTTCTCCGTTGAAGCTTCCGTTGATTAATTTTATAGGAATATTTCTTAATTCTAAACCTGTATTCTGACGAATTTTTGCATTATAACTAATCTTTAATGGAGTTGTAATTCCATTAGATTTTATTGTATAGGAAGGAGCCCAATATGCATCCTGAATAAGCTGGTTCACATCAAAATTTACATGCTGTTTTTTGTCGCTGTTTACCAGAAGAACAATAGTATTATTCGTTCTGTTATTAACTTCCTGAGAAGATTCGTATCTTTTATTTTCAAGTTTGGAAATTCTGGATTTATTATCATTAATCTTTGTCTGGAGATTAGTTTCTTCCTTGAACAAATCCTTAAGATTAATTTTATTATAATCTATAAGTTTGCTAATTTCAGCAGGCGAGGGGTTCTCCAATGTCTGGTTTTTTCTGATGATATCCAGAGAATTTTTAGTAAGAACCAAATCCTGATCCAATACTTCATTCAGTTTTTTATAATAGTTGATGCTATCGTTAATCTGATCATTTTTATTACTACTTTTTAATTTTGAGGAATAAAAAGATAAATTGTTATTATAATATTCATACCGAAGAATATTTATTTTTTTGTCGGGTTTGAAATTAGAAATATCTGTAACACCATTTTTCCCGAAATCATTTACGATAACATAATTTTTCCCCGGAAGGAGATTTGCAGAGAAAGAATGTCTTACAAATCCTCCGCTAGAATAAATATTAACTTCTTTTATTGACGAAGCAGTGGTAACAAAATTTTCTTGAGAATAGACATTAATGGTAAGAAATGAAAATAATAACCATTTGATTTTCAGCATAATTTAATCATTTAAAAGACTATAATTTAAAAAATTTCACTATTGTTAATTAAACCCTAATAAAATGTTAAAACAATTGTGAATAACTGTGGAAAACTTTGTTAAAAATAATGTTTTTTTGTATCCGAAAAATCCGTAATGCAAGATATTTTCAAAAAATTCAAAAAACTTTTTCAGAATTTTTTTTTGGGTATTCTTATTTTTTTCCATAGAAAAATTATCAGGAATGATATCGGTAGATAAGTTATCCATAATTGTTGATAATTACCAAAATCATCAGATTTACAACCTTTTATATTGTGAGTTATATCTGAATTTCAAAACGTATCTCTGTGGTAAAGTTTATAACAGAAACTTATCCCCGAAACTCACAATACTCAACAACAGTATTCAATTTCTTTTATTAAAAAAAAGAAAGATAATGTTGATTAATGAATGAACGGGAAAGAAAAACTTTTTAATAACTTTTAATGTTTTCAATTCCGGACGAAAATTTAAAATCTTACATTTGTGAAAGTAAAATTCAAAAAAAATCAGATCTTCTGTACAGACAATTTTATTTTAAAAAATATAACACATACAATATTTTAAATAATGAAAACAATCAAAGATTTCAATTTTAAAGAAAAGAAAGCCCTTGTAAGAGTAGATTTTAATGTTCCTCAAGACGAGAAGCTTCATGTAACCGATAATACCAGAATTGTTGCGGTAAAACCTACTGTAGACAAAATATTGGCTGATGGTGGTTCTGTTATTCTTATGGCGCATTTAGGAAGACCAAAAGGAGAAGTAAAAGATGAATTTTCATTAAAACATATTGTAGATGAAGTTTCCAGTGTTTTAGGTAAAGAAGTTAAGTTTGTGGAAGAATGTGTAGGTGAAAAAGCTGAGAAAGCAGCTTCTGAATTGAAAGCTGGAGAAGTTCTTTTGCTTGAAAATCTGAGATTTCATAATGAAGAAGAAAAAGGGGATAAAGATTTTGCAGAAAAACTGTCTAAATTAGGAGATGCTTATGTAAATGATGCTTTTGGTACTGCACACAGAGCTCATGCTTCTACAGCGGTAATTGCTGATTTTTTTCCATCAACTAAATTTTTCGGTTTGCTAATGGCTAAAGAGCTTCAGGCTATTGATAAAGTTCTTAAAAGTGGAGAAAAACCTGTTACAGCTATATTGGGAGGTTCTAAAGTTTCAACCAAAATTACAATTATAGAGAATATTTTGCCCGCTGTAGACAATTTAATTATTGGTGGAGGGATGTCTTTTACTTTTATTAAAGCATTAGGCGGTAAGATTGGTAAATCTATTGTTGAAGATGATAAACTCTCTTTGGCATTAGAGATTTTGGAGAAAGCCAAACAACATAATGTAAAAGTTTATTTGCCTACTGATGTTATTATTGCAGATGATTTCAATAATGAAGCAGAAAGAAAAGAATGTGATATCTACGAAATTCCAGAAAATTGGCAAGGTTTAGATGCAGGCCCGAAATCCAGAGAAATTTTTAATGATGTATTGCTTAATTCAAGAACGATTCTTTGGAACGGTCCTATTGGAGTTTTTGAAATGTCTAATTTTGCGGCTGGAACAGTTGCATTGGGAGAAAGTATTGCAGAAGCGACTCAACTAGGTGCTTTCTCTTTAGTTGGAGGAGGAGACAGTGTAGCGTTTGTTAAGCAATTTGGATATGATGATAAAGTAAGCTATGTTTCTACCGGCGGTGGAGCAATGCTTGAAAGTTTAGAAGGATTGGAGCTTCCCGGAGTTGCAGCCATTAATAAATAAATTTTCTACATAAATTATAAAAACCGACAAATTCTTGTCGGTTTTTATTTTGTCTATATCTGAATAAGTTTCAGGAAAAAATTTTTAAACGATTCTCAGCAGTTTTAATTGAAATCCAAAAAAGTTTAATTTTTTAATAATTTTAAATTTACTGACAAGTTTTGAACAAAATGACTAAAAATTGGCTTTCAGAATTGTATCAAAAATCGATTTTCTACTTTTTTTCGATAATATATATCAAACTAGAAAATTCATTCGAAAATAATGCTTTTACGTTAGAAATCGTTCCGTGAACTATTGCTTTTAGCCAAAAAAGAGGTGATTTTTTATATTTTTCGCTTAACATCGAGATATAAAATGAATCTAGTATCAATGGCTTTATTTTTCTGAGTTTCCAGTTTGATTTTTTTGAAATTAGATTTTCCATACCATTTTTAGAAAAATGATAGATGTGTCTTGGTACATCATAAGCTGCCCAATATTCTTTATAATGTTTGGCATCATAAGAAGTAGGATTGGGAACAGCTATTATCAGAAGTCCTTTCTCTTTTAACTTCTTATTAAAAATATCCAGCATTTCTTCCTGATTTTCTATATGCTCAAAAACATGCCACAGGGTTATTGCATCTAATGTATTATTTTCAATAACATCCAAATCGTTTAAAATTTTAGCTTTTGAAATTTTATTTTCCGCAGATTTTCTTGCGTCATCGTTGGGCTCGAATCCGAAAGTTTCAAAATTATTTTCTATAAATTTTACAAATTCGCCTGCTCCGCAACCATAATCCAAAACTTTTGAACCTTTTTTTATACGCTCTGAAAGAATATTTCTTTTGTATTTTAGATTAAATGATTGCAAAAACTTATACAATTTTTCTTTTAAACTTCCAGAATCCTGATGATGAGAAATATAATCTTCACTCTCATAATATCTTGAAATATTAGATGGAATAGGGAAGGTTTTGAAAACTCCTTTTGTATCTGTTTCTATAATTTCAAATTCTTCCTGAGTAAGAAAATGGTCTTTTATTTTCATTATAAATTATATTTTAAACAAAAAGAACAATGTTAATTGTCATTGTTCTTTATAATGTTTCACGTGAAACATATATTTTTATTTAGCTAAATAAACCAATAAAACATTGATGTCTGCAGGAGAAACACCACTTATTCTTCCGGCTTGAGCAACAGTTTTTGGTCTTACATTATTCATTTTTTGTTTTGCTTCGGCAGATAAACTTGAAATTTTTAAATAATCAAAATCTTCCGGTATTTTTACATTTTCTAAGCGGTTAAGCTTTGCAACATTTTCTTTTTCCTTTTCTATATAACCTTTATACTTGATATTTACTTCGGCCTGTTCTCTAACTTCATCATCAAATTGAGAAGAAAATTCTCTAATTACATCGATTTCATCCAGTTTATCTAAGGTAATATTGGGTCTTGTAAGAAACTGTGATGCTCTGTAAGCCTGATCTACAGGATTGCTTTCAATGCTTTCTAAAATAGGATTTATTATACCAGGTTTTAAAGAAGTTTCACGTAAAAAAGTTTCAAGTTCCTGACTTTTTTCTATTTTTTGTTCCACTTTTTTGAGTCTTTCGTCTTTTGCTAATCCCAGTTGAAATGCTTTTTCAGTTAATCTGATATCTGCATTATCCTGTCTTAAAAGAAGTCTGTATTCTGCTCTTGAAGTGAACATTCTGTAAGGTTCTTCAGTACCTTTGGTAATTAAATCATCAACCAGAACGCCTATATAAGCTTCATCTCTGCTTAGGATGAATTCTTCTTTGTCTTTAACTTTATTATGAGCGTTAATCCCTGCAATTAAACCCTGTCCAGCTGCTTCTTCATATCCTGTAGTTCCGTTTATTTGTCCTGCAAAATATAAATGATCAACCAATTTTGTTTCCAAAGTATGCTTTAGCTGAGTAGGAGGGAAGTAGTCATATTCAATAGCATAACCAGGACGGAAAACTTTTACGTTTTCAAAGCCCGGAATGTGTTTCATTGCTTTTATCTGTACATCTTCCGGAAGAGAAGAACTGAATCCGTTTACATAAATTTCTACGGTTTTCCATCCTTCAGGTTCTACAAAAAGCTGGTGTCTGTTACGTTCTGCAAAACGGTTTATTTTATCTTCGATACTTGGGCAGTATCTTGGTCCTAAACTTTGGATTGTACCATTAAACATTGGACTTCTGTCAAACCCTTCACGTAAAATATCATGTACCGTTTCATTAGTATAAACGATATGGCAGCTTAACTGCTTGGTTAATTTAGGAGTATCTAAATAGCTGAATTTTTGAGGATTTTCATCACCTTTCTGCTCTTCCATTTTAGAGTAATCCAGGCTTCTTCCATCTACTCTTGGAGGAGTTCCTGTCTTCATTCTACCAGCTTCGAAACCTAAAGAAACCAATTGTTCGGTAATTCCGAAAGCTCTAGGTTCACCCATTCTTCCACCGCCTAGCTGTTTATCTCCTACGTGAATTAAACCATTTAGGAAAGTACCGTTGGTAAGAACTACAGATTTGGATCTTATTTCAATTCCTAATGAAGTTACGACTCCCGCTGCCTTTCCATTTTCTATAATAAGCTGCTTTACCATATCCTGAAAAAAGTCAAGATTTGGAGTGTTTTCTAACGCTAAACGCCATTCTTCGGCAAATAACATTCTGTCATTTTGTGTTCTTGGAGACCACATTGCAGGACCTTTGGATAGGTTAAGCATCTTAAACTGTATGGCAGATTTATCTGCAACAATACCGGAGTAACCACCCATTGCATCGATTTCTCTTACAATTTGCCCTTTTGCAATACCTCCCATTGCTGGGTTACAGCTCATCTGTCCTATGGTCTGCATATTCATTGTTACCAATAAAGTTTTAGAACCTAGATTAGCGGCTGCTGCAGCTGCCTCACATCCTGCGTGACCGGCACCCACAACGATTACATCATATATCTCTGAAATCATATTTATTGCTTATTTTAAGCCTTGAATTTTATATTTTTTTATAAATGTTTCACGTGAAACATTGTAGTAATTTACAAGCAGGAATGTGCTTGTGCAGGGTTTTTAGCCCCGATTGTAGCATTTGTTTGAGCTCATTTTCTTTGCAAAAGAAAATAGCGAGTGCGGAAAGCGGGATGAAGCTCCAAAAAACACAGTTAATATTATTTATATTTTTCGAGATAAAAATCTTCTTTACTCCGCATCAACTTTTCTTCTTCTTCTTTTTTATCTTTATAACCGCAAAGATGAAGAATTCCATGAGCCAAAACTCTCCTCAGTTCTTCTTCATAATCTTTCAGTAGAGTAGAGGAGTTGTCGGAAATGCGCTGCAAAGATACAAAAATATCACCGCTAATGGTTTTACCCTTTACATAGTCGAAGGTAATGATATCTGTAAAGTAATCGTGCTGCAAATAGTCTTGATTTACTTTAAGCAAATATTCATCATTACAGAATATGTAATTAATTTCACCTAGTTTTTTTTGCTCTGCAAGAATTATTTCTTCCAGCCATTGTTTATAATTTGCATTAACAATTTCTGTAATGTCTTCGTAAAAATACTGTATCATCGTTTAAAACCAGTGTCCTAAAATTACACTGAATATACCTTTTTGATTATTTTTGAGTGAGTGACTAAAATTGATTTTTATCTGTCCGAATGGTGATTTGTAACCGGCAGTAATCCCAGCGGAACTGTAATTGAGTTTTACCGCATCTTCGAAACTGATGTCATCTGATAAATTGGCAAATGAAAAATTTCCCGTAATGAAATAGTTTTTATTGAAATTAAACTGTAAGTCATTAGATATTAAAACTACATTATTAGAAGATAACTGCGCGAAATAGAAACCAGAAAATGATTTAAAATTAACTATATTCTGTTCGAAGATTCCTCCTAATCTGTATCTGTAAAAATCAGGTGTATTTTCGCCAATAGTAATTCCTCCGTATAAATTAAGTCTAAATGCAAATTGTTTGGATAACGGAACATTTATTCTAATATCTGCTTGTACCTGAACTATTCTTTTGTCTACTTCAGATTTCATGAGATCTATCACCTTACCTTCTGCATTGATATAGATACCTCGGGTAGCAAAATCTTTATCATTTTGGGTATCGCTTTTTAGAAAAACATAAGGATTTATAAATCTGCTGTATTTTTTCACAAATGTATTAGATTCACCTACAAAATAGTCGTGGCTTATACCACCTCCTATAGCAAACTTATCTTTCCATGTAGACTGAATGTAAACTTCATTTCTTAGCCAGTCCCAATTCTCTTTATTGTAATTGCTTTCATCTTTTATATCGAAACTCATGCCCGAAGAATACAATCCAAATCCTGGAATATAACCGTTATCTACAAAGTAATTTAAATAATATCTGGGTTTATCTCCTACGATTACATCAAAAGAAAGGTTAGAGTTTTTAAACAATAATCTTTTTGCGGAATAGTTGAGTAACAATCCGGTTTTAAAAATTTCATCATAATGTAAGCCAACTTTCAAAAAATGTCTTGCTTCATCTTCACTTACATATAATTTAAGATAGTTTGAATTATTTTCTGAAACAATATCATAATTAATAAAACGATAGTTATTGGTAGCAATAAGCTTATCTATGCCTTTATTAATGTTTCCATAGGTTTGTAAAGAGGGGAGATGCAGTCCCATTTTCCCTAAAACATAGTTTTTACCGTAAATACGGCTTCCATCGATATAAAGACTATCAATCTTATAGACGTTAGAAAATACGGGATTTACGGTCTGTCTTAGGCGTTCAAAATTTCTTTTAGGTAGTTGGTTAAGTATTTCGGTATATTTTAACCCTTCAACATAACCACTGTCTAGTATTTTTTTCTTGTCATCATAGCTAGTGGAAGTCATGCCATCAAGGTTGGGCTTGATATTAATATCGGTATATCTATATTGCCTTTTTGTATCTTTTTTAATTCCGAAGTCTATAATCTGGTTTAGAATAGAGATAATATTGTTCAAATCTTCACGTTTGGATAAATCCTGATTGAGATCTACACCAATAACGATATCAATTCCTTTATCTTTAAGAGGTTTTGATGGATAATTTACCGTCATTGCCCCATCAATATAAATACTGTCTCCAATTTTCACGGGATCCATTAAGGAAGGAAAGGCAGAACTTGCCATGATAGATTGTACGAGATCACCTTTCTCAAAAATTTCCATATTTCCACTTTCCAGATTAGTTGCTACACACATAAACGGAATAGGGAGCTTAGAAAAATCGTCAATATTAGATACATTTTTAAACAATTCTTTAAGCAAGTACACATTTTTCTGTCCAGAACTAATGGATGATGGAAGTGTTATTTTACCGTTTTGTAGAGGAATAGAAAATAAATATTTATCTACAGACTTGTTAAAAAATGTACTTTCTTTTCTGGATTTAGGATCTCTGATGAGAGAGTAGAAATCGGTATTCATCACAATTTTCTCGATATCTTTACCGGTATATCCGGCGGCATACAACCCTCCAACAATAGCTCCCATGCTGGTTCCGGATATGTAGTCTACTTTTACCCCAAGAGAGTCTAAAACTTTAAGAACACCAATATGAGAAAAACCTTTTGCACCGCCGCCCGCAAGAGAAAGACCAATTTTAGGATTAGCAGGTATTTTCAGATTTTTTTTAACCTGAGAATGAATCGTAATTAATGAAAGCAGAAAAATTAAAGTCAGAATTTTTCTCATACGTTTAATCTTTTATATAAATCCTTTTCACACGAGGTGAAATAGATGTTAAAACTTCATAAGTGATGGTTTTGCAATACTCTGCAAACTCTTTAAGCGATGGTTTTGCATTAAAAATGGTTACAGAATCTCCTTCTTTAACAGTGTTGATATGATCTATATTAATCATCATCATATCCATACATACATTTCCTACAATAGGAGCTAATACTTTATGAATGCCTACATTTCCTGCCATATTTCCTATTAAACGTGGGATTCCATCTGCATATCCTACAGGTATGGTCGCAATTTTGGTAGGATGATCTGTCTTAAATTTTCTGCTATAACCAACAGATTCTCCGTTTTCTACCAAAGAAATCTGAGAAATAACTGTCTTAAAACTTACTACCGAACGTAGTTGTTTCTGTATCTCGGGGTTGGATGATTCACCAAGCATTCCTATACCAATTCTCACCATATCGTATTGATAATCTGTATAATTGGTGATTCCTGAAGAATTAAGAATATGTCTAATAGGCTTATATCCAAGTTTATTTATTAAATAGTTCGAATTTTCCTCAAAAACTTCCAGTTGATGTAAAGTAAAATCTTTCTCATTGGGTACATCAGAAGACGATAAATGACTGAAAATACTTTGAACTTTTAAATTTGTATTAATTAAAGTATTACTTAATTCATCGAGTTCAAATTTTTTAAAACCAAGGCGATGCATTCCTGTTTCCAGTTTAATATGGACAGGATATTTTTTATCGTAGCCGGATTTCTGAACTGCTTCATAAAACAACTCTAAAACTCTGAAACTATAAATTTCTGGTTCCAAATTGTATTCTATTACCGTTTCATAACTGTGCTGTTCAGGGTTCATAACGATAATAGGAACGGTAATTCCTTTTTTTCTAAGTTCTACTCCTTCATCTACAAAAGCAACACCCAGATAATCAATATGATGATGCTGAAGAAACTCTGAAATCTCATAACTTCCTAATCCATAAGAATTTGCCTTTACCATTGCCATCATCTTAGTAGATGTTTTCAGCAGAGATTTATGATAATTAATATTATGAAGAAGAGCGTTGAGGTTGATTTCCAAAACCGTATCATGCTTACGGAGTTCCAGAATATCTTTTATTCTTTCAATTTCAAATTTTCGTGCACCTTTCAGAAGAATAATTTGATTTTCAAGATCATTAAGATACTTACTATCAATAAGTTCCTGAGTATTAATAAAAGTGAAAGTTCTAGCTTTGAAAAGTTTATGAAATTCGCTTATTTCATTGCCGATTAAAAATACACAATCGAAGTTTTGGTCATTTACCAAATCGGCAACCTCTTCGTAAAGCTCATTAGCATTGGCATTCACTCCAATAATATCCGTTAAAACAAGAGATTTTTTTGGCTTTCTATATTCATTCAGAAATTGCAAAGCTGTTTTCAGCGAATCCAAATCTAGGTTGAACGAATCATTAATAATAATATTCTTTTTAACTCCCTCAATCGCTTCAAGTCTCATCTCAACAGCTTTCAGGGCATTAATTTTTTCTACTATTTTTTTATTATCAAGTCCGAGTTCTTTCAAAACAGTTACCAGAGCCAAAGCATTGGACAGAGTAGCTTCATCTATCTGATGGACCGGGAAAGAGATTTCCTCATCAAAATATTGTATTACAACATCTTCATTTTTGGAAATTCCATTTTTATAATGAACATTATTCAAGTTTTTAAATCCGTATGATATTAATTTTTTACTTGAATATATTTCTTTTATCTTTTTAGAAACCAACTCATTATCGCCGTTATAGATAATGACTTCAGAATGTTTAAAAAGTTGTATTTTCTCATCTATAAGCTCCTCTTCCGAATTAAAATTGGCAAGATGTGCAGTTCCTATATGGGTAAGCAAACCAATCTGGGGATGGAAAATATTTTCCAATTTTTCCATTTCATGAGGTTTGGAAATTCCCACTTCAAAAATTCCGAGCTGGTGAGAATCGTTAATTTGAAGAAGAGAAAGCGGCAACCCGATTTGAGAGTTGAAGCTTTTAGGGCTTTTTACAGTTGAAAATTCATTCCACAGACATTGATAGAGCCATTCTTTTAAAATGGTTTTTCCGTTACTGCCTGTAATTCCTACCGATTTTAGATGAGCATTTTCGAAATGATATTTGGCTAATTTTTGAAGAAATTCCACCGAATTTTCAACAATTATCCAGGTGATATTCTCAAATTGTGGGAAATGATGCTCAGAAATAATCACTTTTATACCTCTGTCGATGGCAGATTCAATGAACTTTTCACCAGAATTTTTATGAGTATTGATGGCAATGAAAGCAGTATTTTTTGTTGAATATATAATTCTGCTGTCAAAAGCAATGTTTTTAATTAATAAACTTTCGTTTCCAATAACTTTTGCATTGGAAATTTCTGCGATTTGATGTGCTGTATAATTCATTTATATCTTTCCCTTCATAAATTAAAATATAGGCTTCTCAATTTCTAAAGAAATACGGTTTTTACAAATATTATTTTTTGTTTAAAACTTCATCTACAAAAACTCTTCTGCTCACAGCATCGTAAGCTTCTGTTTCTCCGAGCTCTACAAGATCTTTACCCGAAGAAGTTCTCATAGAATAATTGGCGAGATTTCCTGTTCTTCTACAAATTGCATGCACTTTAGTTACATATTCTGCGGTTGCCATCAGATTAGGCATGGGTCCGAAAGGTCTTCCTAAGAAATCCATATCCAATCCTGCAATAACTACACGTATTCCGTTATTTGCCAGTTGATTGGCTACATCTACAATGCTTTCGTCGAAAAACTGAGCTTCATCTATTCCCACTACATCACAATTGGAAGCCAAAAGAAGAATTTCGTTGGGATTTTCTACCGGTGTACTCCGTATTTTGGTTTGATTATGAGAAATTACATCATCTTCCGAGTAACGCACATCAATTTTTGGTTTAAAAATCTCCACATTCTGTCCTGCCATTTCTGCTCTTCTCAGCCTCCGAATGAGCTCTTCAGTTTTTCCGGAAAACATTGAGCCACAAATAACTTCCATCCAACCGCTCTGTTTGGAATGATTAATTGTATTTTCTAAAAACATTTGTTAAATTAGCCGTAATATTTTAATATCAAAAGTAAGCAATTTTAATAAGAATCTACGATGCAGAACATTCAAGATTTAAAGGATAAAATTTTTTCCGAATCCCAGATTATCATTCAAAATCTTAACGGAATAAATAATGTAGACGAACTGATTTCTAAGCACGGTCTTGCAGACGATCTTGCAGAAAAGATTTCTTTTTTAAAACTTCTCAATAAAAATCTGGAAAATTTAGGCAATATTCCGGCTTTTCAACAGCAAAATTACTTCAATCCTAATGAAGAACTAGAAGAAGAAGCTATTTTCAACAATGAGTTGAACGAAATAGGCAGCAATTATTCGGAAGAAGAAGTTCATTCCGAACCAAAAGAAGAGCAGGCAATTTTCAATCATCAGATTAATGAAATTATAGAAAGCGATCTTCATGAAGAACTTGTAAATTTTGTTGAAGAAAATGCTCCGGAAGCAGCACCGAATTTTGTATCCGATGAAATTTCTGATCATTTGGAGGAAGAAGCAGCATTCAATAATGAACTTAATGAGATTGATGAAGAGGAAGACTTAAGCAGCAATCCTTTGCTTAGCTTTGTAGATGAAGAAAGAATTCTTGCAGATTC